>NZ_CP015219.1:905000-4251687 GCF_001620025.1 Rhodococcus sp. PBTS 1 | reverse complement strand
CCCCTCGCGGCACTGGTGAACGGACCCGGCCGGGGCGACTTCCGCTGGCAGCACCTGCCCACCACCTTCGACGTCTACTCCGACGGCATCGACCTGGTGGTGTTCGAGGAGTTCGGTTCCGGCCGGGCTGCGCTGCACCTGCGAGAAGAGCTGGGCCGCAACGAGTTGCTGCAGGACGAGGCCTACCGCCGGTGGTTTCGCGCGGACTTCGAGAAGAAGTTCTCCTCTCGGGTGTGGCACCGCGACTTCGCGGACGCCGAGATCACCGAGTGCCCCGACGCGTCGGTGGTGGGCAAGAACATCGCCGAGGTGGCCGACGAGCGCGGGATTCACGTGGTCGACGCCTTCCTCGATCTGGTGGTCGAACACGGGCGAAAGCTACGATGGCACACCACCATCGCCAATCACCGCCGCAAGCAGATGGACAAGCTGATCACCCGACCGGGTGTCACGGTCGGCTTCTCCGACGCCGGCGCGCACCTGCGGAACATGGCGTTCTACAACTTCGGCATTCGCCTGCTGCGTCGGGTGCACGACGCGCGGGAGGGCTTCCTCACCGTCGCGCAGGCCGCGCACAAGCTCAGCGGCGAGTTGGCGGACTTCTACGGCGTCGACGCCGGTCACCTGCGGATCGGGGACCGAGCGGACATCGTCGTGGTGAACCCGGCCGGCCTGACCGACGAGGTCGACGCGTACCGGGAGGAGACCATGCCGGAGTTCGGCGGCCTGAGCCGCATGGTGAACCGCAACGACGACGCGGTCACCGCCACGCTCGTCGGCGGCCGGGTGGTCTACCGCGGCGGCCGCTTCGCCTCGTGGTTCGGCGTCTCCGAGCGCGCCGGGCAGTTCCTGCGCGCCGGCGTGCGCACGCCCGCCGCGGGCGCGGCCGCTGCGGCGAAGACCGCCGATCGGCCGCCGCGGGCGCCGACCGCCGACCGGCAGCAGTGTGAGGCGGACCCAGGAGGAACGCCGGACCGCGACCGTCGGCAAGCTCGTCGACGCCGCCATCGCCTCGCTGTGCGAGAAGGGCTACGCCGCCACGACGGTCACCGAGGTGGTCACCCGCGCGGGCCTGTCCTCGGGGGCGATGTTCCGGCACTTCCCCACTCGGCTCGACCTGATGGTGGCGGCGGCGGACGAGGTGCGCCGCCGACAGTTCGAGGAGTTCCGGACGGGTCTGTCGGCGTTCGGATCGGCGTCGGTCGAACACTGCCTGACCCTGTTGCGCGCGGCGTGCCGGGCACCGATCAACGGCGCCTGGTACGAACTGCTCATCGCGGCGCGCAGCGATCAGGCATTGCGAGAGCGGCTGGTGCCCTTCACCGAGCGGTACCACGCGAGAGATCGTCGCGCTCGGCCGAACTCTGCCCATCGCCGGGTCACTGCCCCCGGCCGAGGTGGATACCGTGCTCTTCTCGGTGGTATTCCTCCTCGACGGGGAGGCCCTCTCCGCCGTCGTGCATCCGCAACCCGAGCAGGAGCAGCTCCGGCTGGACCTGGTGGCCCGGTTGTTGCGCGGCGACTCGGTGCATCGACGAAGCGAGGCGAGTTGACCCAGCAGGAACCACCCGAGCCGCACGCGCAGTGGACGGTCCGGTCCACCGGAGCGGACGTCGCGGTCTTCGAGTACGGCCGACGCGACGCGGAGACGACCGTCGTTCTCGTGCACGGATATCCGGACGATCACCGCATGTACGAGCCGCTGATCGCCGCTATCGGCGACCGCGCTCGCGTCGTCGCCTACGACACCCGCGGTGGTGACACCCTCCTCGACACTCCGGACCGCACCGCGTCCTACGCCCTCGAGCGACTGGCCGAGGATTTCTGGGCAGTGGTCGACTCCATCCCCGATCGCGACGGTCCGGTCCACGTGTTCGCGCACGACTGGGGATCGGTCCAGATGTGGGAGCCGTTGCGCGACAGTCGCGCTCGTGTCGACGTCGCCTCCTACACCTCGGTGTCCGGACCCAGCATCGACCACCTGCGGGCAGTGTCGCGCCGGCGGGCCTGCGCCCCTGGCAATGGCCGTCGTTGATCGGCCAGCTGGGTCGGTCCTGGTACATCTGGGGCTTCCACGTCCCCGTGCTCGGGAAGTACGTGCCGACGGCGTTCGTCAAGGCCGGACCGAACGATCCGGCTCCCGCGGCCACACCCGAGAACATGGCACGCGGGTGGAGTTGTACCGCGCCAACATCGTTCGACGGATGATCTCCGGTCCCGAGCCACGGTGCGAGGTGCCGACGACGATCGTCGTGCCGAGGCGGGATCGTTTCCTCTCCCCCGACCTCGTCGAGGACGTGGAGCGGTGGGCCCCCGATCTTCGTATCGTGCGGGTCGACGCGAAGCACTGGTGGCCCTGGACCCACCCCCGCGACGCGGCGGAACTCCTCCTCGGTCGCGCCTGAGCCGCGGACGGGCGCGTCGCCGGGTCACTCGATCCGGCGGCCGCCCTCCAACCGGACCACCCGGTCGGCGGCGGCGATCACCGCGGGGTCGTGCGAGACGCAGACCACGGCGGCGCCGCGACGTGCCTCGTCGACCATCGCGGCCCGGATCCGCTCGGCGCTCGCGGCGTCGAGTCCAGTGGTCGGCTCGTCGAGCAACAGCAGGTCCGCCCGCCGCGCGAGCCCCTGGGCGAGCAACGCACGCTGACGCTGACCGCCGGACACCGTCGCGAACGACGCCGAGGCGAGATCGGCGATGTCGAGGCGGCGCAGCGCGCCGTCCACCAGCGCCCGGGTGCCCGCACGCGCGGGGCGCCACCGACCGAGCCGACCCCAGGTACCCACCGTCACGACGTCCCGGACGGTGAGCGGCAGGCCGTCGGACACGGCGGTGCGCTGGGGAACGAATGCGATCGTCCCCGACACCACCCGCCGACCCGCCGTCGGCACCACGGTGCCCGCGATCGTCTCCACCAGAGTCGATTTGCCGGAACCGTTGGGTCCGGCGATCACCGTCACCGTGCCCGCGCGGACGTCCAGGTCGACGTCGCGCAACGCCACGGTGCCGTCGTATTCCACGCGGAGTCGGGTGAGGTGGGCCGAAACGAGGGTCATCACCACACCATAGACGGTTTTGATAATCGTTTTCGATACTGTTACGTTCCCGACCGTGACGAATCCGGCACTCGGTGCGCTGATGGACCCGTTCGCCCACGGGTTCGTCCAGCGCGCTGCCCTGGGCGGTGCGCTGGTGGCCGTGCTCTGCGGTGTCGTCGGCACCTGGGTCGTGGTGCGCGGCATGGCCTTTCTGGGTGAAGCGCTCGCGCACGGCATGCTGCCGGGGGTCGCGCTCGCCACCGTGCTGGGTGCTCCCGTGCTGGTGGGCGGAGCCCTCGGCGCCGCGGTCATGAGCGTCGGTATCACCGCGCTGCAGCGTCGCGGCCGACTGTCGTACGACACCAGCATCGGCCTGCTGTTCGTGGCCATGCTCGCACTCGGCGTCATCGTCGTGTCCCACTCCGGAAGCTTCGCCACCGACGCCACCACGATCCTGTTCGGCGACGTGTTGGCGATCGACGAGACCGACCTCGTTCTCCTCGCCGTGGCCACGGCGGTCGGAATCGCCGCCGCGACGGCCTTCCACCGCCCTCTCGTGGCGCTCGCGATCGACCCGCGTATCGCCGCCGTCCTCGACCTCGGCCCCCGCTCGGCCCGCGCGGTCCTGGTCGCCCTCGTCACCCTCGCCGTCGTGGCGTCGTACCAGGCCGTCGGCTCGCTGCTGGTCGTCGGCCTGTTGCTCGCCCCGGCCGTGGCGGCCGGTCCGTGGACCGACCGCATCCCGACCCGCATGGTCCTGGCGGCCGTGATCGGGGTCGCCAGTGTCGTTGTCGGCCTGCTGGTCTCGTGGCACGCAGCCACCGCGGCCGGCGCCTCGATCGCGGCCACGGCCATCGCGGCGGCCGCCCTGTCGCACGCGGCGCACGCGGCTCTCCCCACCCGTCGACGCGCGTCGACACCCGTCCCCGAAAGGTCACCGTGCACCACCGACTGACCCGCGCCGTCCTGGCGCCCGCTCTTCTCACGCTCGCCCTGTCCGGGTGCAGCGCCGAGCCCGCACCGGTCGACGATCGGGCGGCCGACGAGACCGCCGTCGACGCGAGCGGTGACGGCCACGGCGCGATCGACGGCGCCGAGGAACTGGCCGAGCCGCGCCTCGGTCTCACGTCCGTCGACGCCGCCGGGACGGTCACCCACCTCGACCTTCTCGACGAGACGACGACCGAGCTCGGCCGTGTCGACCCGCCCCGCGCGGTGCACACCGACGGTCGATACCTGTTCGTGCAGAACGATTCCGGCGTCGAAATAGTCGACAGCGGTGTGTGGACGTGGGACCACGTCGACCACTTCCACTACTACCGGGCGCAGCCGCGCCTCCTCGGCACGGTGCCCGGGGACGGCGACGTCACCGTGAGCACGACGAACTCGTCGACGTCCGGCGGGACGGGGCTGTACTTCGCCGGGTCCGGCGACGCCGTCCTGCTCGACACCGAGGCACTCTCTCGCGGTGAGATCCGCGAACTCTTCCGGGTCACCGGCGCTCCGGGTCCCGGCCTGACCGTCCCGGTCGGTTCGTTCGCGCTCGTCACCGAGGGGAGCGGCGCGGCGCGCACCGTCGTCGGCCGTGCCGCCGACGGGACACCCACCGGACTCGTCGACTCGTGCCCCGACGCCGGCGGTACCCGGACCACGCGGGTCGGCGCCGTGATCGGCTGCGCCGACGGCGCCCTCCTCGCCACGGCCACCGACGACGACGTGACGACGCAGCGCATCCCCTACCCCGAGGGGCTGTCCGGTGTGTCCGTGGCCGAGTTCGACAACCGAGAGGGCCGGCCGACGGTCGCCGGCCTGGTCGGCGACGAGATCCTGCTTCTCGACACCCGCGACAGGTCCTGGACCCGGCTGCCGGCTCCGGCCCCGCTGGTGCACGTCACCGCGGTCGACGACGGCGACGACCACGTGCTCGCGGTGGCCCGCGACGGTCGCGTCCTCGTCCTGCGCGGCACCGACGGAGCGGTCCTGGCCGAGACCGCGCCCCTCGTCGCGGCGTCGGTCGCTGCCGGTGCCACGCCGACGCTCGTCGCCGACCAGCAGCGGGCCTACCTGAGCGGACCCGTCGAGAAGACCCTGTACGAACTCGATTTCGCGGACGACGCACGCATCGCCCGGACCTTCGACACGGCGACCGAACCCGTGTTCACCGCCGGGACGGGGCGCTGACATGACACGACGGTTACTGTCCCTCGCCGCGGTCGCCCTGGTGATCTGCGGCGCCGCAGCGTGTTCCGCGACGGACGACGACCGACCCACCGTCGTCGTCTCCACCAACATCCTCGGCGACGTGGTGTCGAGCGTCGTCGGAGACGAGGCGCGCGTGGTCACCCTCATGAAGCCGAACGCCGACCCGCATTCCTTCGAGATCTCGGCGCAGGACGGCGCCCTGCTGCGGTCCGCCGATCTGGTTGTCTCCAACGGTCTGGGACTCGAGGAAGGTCTCCAACAGCACCTCGACGCGGCTGCGGCAGAACGAGTTCCGACCTTCGTCGCCGGCGATGCCGTCGACGTCCTCGACTACCGGGACGGCGACGCGGCGGGAACGCCGGACTCGCACTTCTGGACCGACCCGACGCGGATGATCGACGTGGTCACCGCGCTGGAACCCGTGCTCTCCGGCCTGGACGGGGTCGACCCCGACAGGATCGCCGCGCAGACCGCCGAGTACACCGCGCGCCTGACCGAGCTCGACCGCACGATGGCGACGACGTTCGACGCCATTCCGCGCGATCGCCGAGCCCTCGTGACCAACCACCACGTGTTCGGCTACCTCGCGGACCGCTACGACTTCGACGTGGTCGGCACCGTGATTCCCGGCGGGACCACCCTCGCCGCACCGTCGGCGTCCGACCTGTCCGATCTCGTCGACGCACTCGAGCGCACCGGGGTCCCGGCCGTCTTCGCCGAATCCTCCGCACCCGACCGACTCGTCCGCGCCCTGGCCGACGAGGCCGATCTCGAGGTGCGCGTCGTCGAACTTTTCTCGGAGTCCCTCACCGAACCCGAGGGCGGAGCCCCCGACTACCCGACCATGATGCGCGCCAACGCCGATCGCATCGCCGACGGACTCGCCCCCTGACCGGAATCACCCTCACAGAAATGGATCACCGCATGCGCATCAACGCCGTTCGACGATCGACCACCGCGGTCGTCGCCCTCACCGCCGCCGTCGCTCTGACAGCCTGCTCCGCCGACACCTCGACCACGTCGGACGCTGCGACCACGTCCGACGGCGCCACCGCCGAGCCCGGACCCCGCGTCGTCGTGTCCTACGCGGGCGGGCTTCGCGTCCTCGACGCCGAGACGCTCGCCGACGTCGCCGACTTCACGTCCGAGGACTACACCCGCCTGAACGCCGCCGGCGACGGGCGTCACGTCATGGTCACCACCAGTGCCGGATTCCAGGTGCTCGACACCGCGGCGGGCACGGCGGACACCCCGGAACTCACCGACACCGTGTTCCCCGCCGAGAAGCCGGGCCACGTGGTCCACCACGCCGGGCGCACCGTGCTCTACGCCGACGGCACCAGCGACACCACCATCCTCGACACCGCCGCTCTGGGTACGACCGACGGCATGCCCGAGACGGAGACCGTCCCCGGCACGGAGGCTCATCACGGCGTCTCCGTGGTCCTGTCCGACGGCACTCTGCTGACTACCGTCGGAAACGCCAACGGGCGCACCGGTATCGAAGCCCGGTCCGAGAACGGGGACGTCGTTGCCTCGAGCGACCGCTGCCCGGGCATCCACGGCGAGGGCACAGCGCAGGACGAACGGGTCGTGTTCGGGTGCGAGAACGGCGCCCTGGTCTACGACAGGGGCGAGGTCACCAAGCTCGACGCACCGGACCAGCCGTACGGCCGGATGGGCAACACGTACGTGAGCGAGACCAGCCCCCTCGTCGTCGGCGACTACAAGGACGACCCCGACGCGGAAGGTCTGCTGCTGGACCGGGTGACCGTCGTCGACACCGAGGCCAAGACGCTCGACGTGGTCGACCTCCCCGCCGGAGTCGAGTACACCTGGCGCGGCGTCACCCGCGGCCCGAACGATCTGGCCTACCTGATCGGCACCGACGGCGCGGTCCACGTCTTCGACCCGACCACCCGCACGGTCACGGCGTCCTACCCGGTCATCGGAGAATGGGACGGCCCCGCTCGGTACCAGGACGCGCACCCGGGGATCTCCGTGGTGGGCGACACCGCGTACGTCACCGAGCCCGCCACGAACACCGTCCACGCCCTCGATCTGACGACCGGCGACGTCGTCGCCACCGCGACCCTGGACGTCACGCCCAACGAGTTCGTCGCCGTCGCCGGCTGACGACGGTTATCGACGGAACCCGCCCTCGGAGTCGATGACCTGCCCGGTGATCCACGCGGCGTCGTCGGTGCAGAGCCAGGCGATCAGCCGGGCGGCGTCGTCGGGTGATCCGATGCGCCCCGTCGGAAAGCGCGCCGCTACTGCGGCGCGGTCGGCCGGGGACAGGTACCCGGTGTCGGTGGGGCCGGGGTTGACGGTGTTGACGCGGATTCCGACGTCGGCCAGCTGGTCGGCGACGGTCACCGTCACCCCGGCCAGCGCCGCTTTGGCCGCGGCGTAGGCGATCTCACCGGGCATCGGGCCGAGGTGTTGGCCGGAGGTGAGGAAGACGATCGATCCGGGACGGCCCGGGACGTGGCGAGCCGAGAAGCCCTGGGCCAGCAGGATCGACGTGCGCGCGTTCACGGCGAAATGTCGGTCCAGATCGGCGGCGGTCAGGGCGCCGAGGGGACCGTCGGACCCGGACAGAGCCTGGTTGCAGACGAGGACGTCGACCGCGCCGAATTCCGCTGCGGCGCGGTCGACGATCGCCTCGGGCGCACCGGGGTCCGTGAGATCGCCGGACACCTCCATCACGCGAGCGCCCGCCACCAGTCGGGAGCGCACGCTGTCCACGACCGCCGCGACGTCGTCGCCGCCCCAGGGTTGCTCCGCGTCGTGCGGCGAGTGGTGATGGCACACCACGTTCGCCCCGAATGCCGCGAGCCGACAGGCGACGGCGTGGCCGATCCCCACCCGCCGGCTCACCCCGGTGACCACGGCGGTGCGACCGAGCAGGGGGTACGGATCGCGCACGCTCACGCCGGCCAGTACACCAGACCGCGCGAGGATCGCCACACGATCGGCGCGGAGTCCGCGGATTCGCGGATCGGCGCGCGATCGTGTGGCAGAACTCGCGGCGACTCCTACGCCCCGATCCGATCTCCCGTCTCCGGGTGGAACAGGTGGGCCGAACCCTCGCGCTTGCGCAGCGTCACGGTCTCACCGATCCGCGCCGGGGCCCGCTGCGGGGACCGCGCGACGATGGTGGCCGAGGTGCCGTCGATCGCGCGGATCTCCCGGTCGGGGAAGCTCGCGTAGAGGTAGCTCTCGTTGCCCAGCTCTTCCACCAGGTCCACTTGCACCAGCAGGCCGTCGTCTTCCGCGCTCCCGATCTCGAGCTGCTCGGGACGCAGGCCCAGGGTCACCTCGTCGAGGCCCGCCGCCGCGATGGCGGTCAGCTGATCGCGCTCCAGAGCCACGAGACGCTCACCCACCCGGACCCCGCCGGACGCGACGGGCACCGTGAACAGGTTCATCGCGGGTGAGCCGATGAAGCCGGCCACGAACGCGTTCACCGGGTGGTCGTAGAGCTCGGTGGGCGAGGCGAACTGTTGCAGGCGGCCGTCTTTCAGGATCGCCACGCGATCACCCATCGTCATGGCCTCGACCTGGTCGTGCGTGACGTACACCGTGGTAGTGCCGAGGCGACGCTGCAGAGCGGCGATCTGCGTGCGGGTCTGCACGCGGAGCTTGGCGTCGAGGTTCGACAACGGCTCGTCCATGCAGAACACCTGCGGCTCGCGCACGATCGCGCGGCCCATGGCGACACGCTGACGCTGACCACCGGAGAGCTTGCCGGGCTTGCGGTCCAGGTACTCGGTGAGGTCGAGCAGCTTCGCTGCTTCCTGCACCTTGCGGTTCCGCTCCTCCAGTCCGACGCCGCGCATCTTGAGCGCGAACCCCATGTTCTCCCCGACGGTCTTGTTCGGGTAGAGCGCGTAGTTCTGGAACACCATCGCGATGTCGCGGTCCTTGGACGGCACGCCGACCATGTTCTTCCCACCGATCTCGATGGCACCGCCGTCGATCTCCTCGAGGCCGGCGAGCATGCGCAGCGCGGTGGACTTCCCGGACCCCGACGGTCCCACCAGGACGACGAATTCGCCGTCCTGGATGTCGAGATCGAGCGAGTCGACGGCGAGCTTATCGGCGCCCTCGTAGATGCAGGACGCGTTCTTGTACGAGATTGCAGCCATGATCGTTTCTCCTACTTGATGGCGCCGAAGGACAGGCCGCGCACGAGCTTGTTCTGCGCGAACCATCCGGCGAGGACGACGGGGAGGGCTGCGAACGTCGCAGCGGCGGAGAGCTGGGCCCAGTAGAGGCCCTGACCGGTGATGAAGCCGACCAGGTAGACCGGAATGGTCTGCGCCTGAACGGCGGTGAGGTTCACGGCGAAGAAGAACTCGTTCCAGGAGAAGATCACGCAGATGAGCGACGTCGCCGCGATCCCGGGCGAGACCAGCGGCAGGATGACCTCCCGCACCGACGTCAACAGCGAGGCGCCGTCCATGCTCGCGGCCTCGAGCAACTCGCTCGGCACCTCGAGGAAGAACGAGCGCATCATCCACACCGCGATCGGCAGGTTCATCGCCGTGTAGAGAACGATCAGCGCCCAGATGTTGTCCAGCAGACCGATGTCGCCAACGATGACGTACAGCGGCACGATCGCCGCCACGACGGGAAGCATCTTGGTCGAGATGAAGAAGAACAGCACGTCCTGCGTCTTCTTCACCGGGCGCAGCGACAGTGCGAACGCGGCCGGAACCCCCAGCAGCAGAACGAGAAGCGTCGAGACCACGGTGGCGAACGCCGAGTTCGCGAGGGTGGTACCGATCCCGCTCTCGAGCACCCCGCGGTACTGATCGAGGGTGGGCGTGAAGAAGATCTTCGGGGTGGAGGTGTAGGCGTCCGCCTCCTGCTTGAACCCGGTGATCACCATCCACAGCACCGGGAAGAAGAAGACGATGCCTGCGATCCAGGCGACGAGGGACCAGATCGACCCCGGTCCCCACGACCGCTTCCGGGACACCGGGGCGGTCGTGCTCGGGGCGCTCCGATCGGTGCCCCGCTCGGTGGTGGTGCTCATCAGGCCGCCTCCTCTTTCCCGCTGAAGCTCGTGAAGATCAGTCGCAGCGCCAAGGTGCTGACGACGATGGTGGCCACCACGGTGACGACGCCCATGGCCGCCGCCTGTCCGATGTCGAAGCCGAGGAACGCGCGCTGATAGATGTAGAACGGCAGGTTCGACGACGCGACTCCCGGGCCACCGGAGGTCATCATGTAGACGGCGTCGAAGGTGTTGATGAGGTAGATCGCACCGAGGACCGCTCCGAGCTCGATGAAGCGCCGCAGGTGCGGCAACGTCAGCTCGCGGAACAGGGCGATCGGCCCGGCACCGTCCACGCGCGCAGCCTCCGCGATGTCCTTCGGCATGGACTGCAGGCCCGCGAGGATCAGCAGCATCATGAAGGGGGTCCACTGCCAGACCAAGTTGGTCATGACGGCGGCGAGCGGGAACCGCGAGACCCAGTCGATCTGACCCACCCCGAACGGGCTGAGGACGAAGTTGATCAGGCCGAAGACCGGGTCGAACATGGTGGTCTTCCAGATCAACGCGCCGGCGACCGGGGTGACGAGGAACGGGGTGATGAGCAGGGTGCGAATCAGGCTGCGTCCGATGAACTTCCGGTCGAGCAGCAGCGCGAGCGCCAGGCCCAGCACCACCGAGATGAGCACCGTGCCCACGATCATGATCACGGTGTTGAACGCGACCGTCCGGAACTGGCTGTCGCGGAACACGTCGACGTAGTTGTTCAGACCGTTGAACTCCCGCGATCCGGGGCGCACCAGGTTCCACGACTGCGTCGAGTAGTAGAGCGTGAACAGGAACGGGATCTGCGTGACGACGATCGCGAACACCATGGCGGGCAGCAGGGGCCCGCGGCGGCGCCACCCCTCCGCCTTCGAGATCACGCGTTCGCGGGGAACGACGGTGGCGTCGGACCTCGCCGAGCCGACATCGGTCGTGGTCATCACTGATCCTCCTGGTACGTCTTGCCGACCACCTCGGCGTACTGCTGCGCTTGCGCGAGCGCGTCCTGGACGCTGATCTGTCCTGCCACGGCGGCGCTGATCTGTTGGCTGACCCGCGTGCCGAGATCCTGGAACTCGGGAATCGTGAGGAACTGGACTCCGGTGTACGGCACCGGGTCCACGGTCGGATCGAGCGGGTCGGCGCCGTTGATCGAGTCCAGCGTCACCTGCCCGAACGCGGCCGACGCCTCCTTGTACTCCGGAATCTCGTAGGTGGACAACCGACTACCGGGCGGCACGCGTTCCCACCCGAGTTCGGTGCCGACCTTCTGCAGGTACTCCTTGTTCGTCATCCACGAGACGAACTTCCAGGCGTCGTCCGGGTTCTCCGACGTCGTCGGGATGCCGAGCGACCACGAGTACAGCCACCCGTTGTCGCCCTTGACCGCCGACGGCGCCTTCGCGTAGCCGATCTTGCCGACGACGGTGCTCGACGTCGGGTCCTCGAGAACCGACACCGCGGAGGTGGCGTCGTACCACATGGCCGTGTTGCCCTGAGCGAGTTGCGTTCCGCACTCGCTGAATCCGCTCGTCGCCGCGCCGGCCTGCCCGTGCTCCCGCACCAGATCGACGTAGAACTGCACGGCCTGCTCGACCTGCGGACTGTCGAGTTGCGCGTTCCAGTTCTCGTCGTACCAGCGGCCGCCGAATGCGTTGATCACGGTGTTCAACGGAGCGAGCACCTCGCCCCACCCGGGCTTGCCGCGCAGGCAGATTCCCGACACGCCCGGGCGGTCGAGCGCCGCGGCGGCCTCCGCGACCTGGTCCCAGGTGGGCTCGGCCGGCATGGTGATGCCCGCTTCCTCGACGAGGTCCTTGCGGTACATGAGGAACGAGGACTCGCCGTAGAACGGAACCGAGTACATGCTGCCCTCGTACGACAACGACTCCTTGAGCGACGGGATGAAGTCGTCCTCGTCGTACCCCGGCGTGGCCTGCGCGTAGTCGGACAGGTTGGTGAGCCACCCGTTCTCGGCCCACTGCGGCGTCTCGTAGTTGCTGATCATGACCACGTCGAATTCACCGCCGCCCGTGGCCACCGACGCCGTGATCTTCGCGCGGGCCTCGTTCTCGGACAGGGACACGAACTTCAGGTTCACACCGGGGTTCGCGGCCTCGAACTCCGGCGCGAGCGAGATCGCGTCGGACATCTGCGAGTTCGAGACGATGGCCACGGTGATGGTCGTGCCGCCACCGTCACCACCGAACGATCCCGCGCCCGCGCAGCCGCTCGCCGTCAGCACGGTGGCTGCGGCGAGGGCGACGAGTGGGACGAATCGTGATGTCACGTCGGTACTACCTCGATTCCTTCGTGGGGGTGCTGCCGGGCTCGTCGAGAAGGTCGAGAGCACAGGCGATATCGGTCACCAGGACGGTGGCCAGACGGCCGCGCAGAGCGGCCCGGACCGCAGCGTGCTTCCGCGCGCCGCCGGAGATGAGCAGAGTGGTGGCGCAGTTCCGAATGTCGTCCAGCGGGACCGAGACGGTGCGCTCGGCCAGCGATCCGCCGACGTCCCTGCCGTCGGCGTCGAAGAACCGCCCGCCGATCTCGCCGACCGCGCCGAGGCGGTCGAGTTCGACCAGCAGATCGGCGTCGAGGAAGCTTCCCTCGAACAGCGTCGTCGAGGTCGAGACCGGGCCGAGCCCGAAGAACATGAGATCCGCGGTCCGGCCCGCGTCGAGAGCCCGGGACATCAGCGAGTCCTGCTGCAGCGCGACGACGGTCGCCGGGTCGGCGTAGAGCGGGGCGTTCAGGCGCATCGGCGTCGCCTGCAGCTGGTCGGCACACCGTGCGAGCACGAAGTCGACGCCGGTCTGGTAATCCGCCGTGCTCATGGACCCGTCCAGCTGCACCACCCGGGCGCACCGGGTGCCGCGGCCCTGCAGTGCCTGCGCCACCGCTACGGTCTCCGGCCCCCAGGTGAAGCCCAGAGTGTGCGCGGGCTGCAGACGCCGGATGAGCACGCCCGCGGCGGCGCGTCCCACCGCGTCGTACCGACCGCCGGCGTCGTCGATGCTCGACGTGACCACCATCGCCTCGTCGAGGCCGTACCGCTCCTCGAGTCGGCGTTCGAGATCGGTGTGCACCGATCCACTGATCTCCTCGGGCACGTGGATCTCGATGCGCACCAACCCGTTCGCCCGGGCGCGGGCGACCAGCCGACCCGCCGTGGGGCGGGAGACGCCCAGTTTGGCGGCGATCTCGGCCTGGGTCGCGCCCTCGACGTGGTACATCGTCGCCGCACGCAGCGCCAGCCTCAGCTCGTCGCTGCCACTCGGCGTCGTCACGATGTCGCTCCCGGCTCTTAAGGTGAGCATCTGCTCACCTGGTGTTCATCTGCTCACTTAAGCTAGCATTCAGGTGTGATCCACACAACAGTCGAGTCCATGCGTGCCGCAGTTCTCACGGAACCGGGACGCCTCGAGACGCAGACGCGGCCGATACCGACCCCCGCGGGCGGCGACGTCCTGATCCGCGTGGCGTCCGTCGGGGTCTGCGGATCGGACGCGCATTACTACCGGGAAGGCCGCATCGGGGACTTCGTCGTCGACGCCCCGCTCGTCCTCGGTCACGAGGCATCGGGCGTGATCGTCGGCGTCGGCGACGGCGTCTCCCCCGAGCGCGTCGGATCGCGGGTGTCCATCGAGCCGCAGCGGCCCGATCCCCACAGCCGCGAGACCCGGTCGGGCCACTACAACCTGTGTCCCCACATGGAGTTCTACGCGACCCCGCCGGTGGACGGAGCCCTCTGCGAGTACGTGACCATCGGATCGGAGTTCGCGCACGACGTTCCGGACTCGGTGTCCGACGACGCCGCGGCCCTGTTCGAACCTCTCTCCGTGGCCGTCGCGACTGCCCGCAAGGCCGGGATCACCGGCGGCTCGCGGGTGTTGATCGCAGGCGCCGGCCCCGTGGGGCTGCTCACCGCGCAGGTCGCCCGGGCCTACGGCGCCACGGAGATCGTCGTGTCGGACGTCTCGGCCACCCGACGCGCCGGAGCGGCCCGGTACGGAGCCACCCGTGTGATCGACCCCGCCGCCGAATCCGTGCACGACCTCGACGTCGACGCCTTCGTCGACGCGTCCGGGGCACCCCGCGCCGTACAGGACGGGCTGCGCGCCGTGCGCCCCGCGGGCACGGTGGTGCTCGTGGGGATGGGCGGCGACGAATACCCGATTCCGGTGTCGGTGATCCAGAATCGCGAGCTCTGGGTCACCGGGGTCTTCCGCTACGCGAACACCTGGCCCACCGCCCTCGAGCTGGTCCGCACCGGCCGCATCGACCTCGACGGCATGGTCACCGGCCGCTTCGACCTCGATCACGTCGAGGACGCACTGAACCACGACCGCACCGACGGCGCCGTCAAGGCCGTCGTCACCGTGACCCCCAGTCAGGAGACCCTCTCGTGAAGCTGTCCGCCGCCTCCCTCGACCGGCTCCCCGACGACGTCGACGTACCCCGGTACGACCGGTCCGCGATCACCACCGGCATCGTGCACTTCGGCGTCGGCGGCTTCCACCGTGCTCACCAGGCGATGTACGTGGATCGGTTGCTGCGCAGCGACTTCGAGTCCGCGTCGCGGTGGGGCATCTGCGGCGTGGGTGTGCTGCCGGGCGATCGCCGCATGAAGGACGTCATGGACGCCCAGGACTGCCTCTACACCCTGGCGCTGCGGCACGCCGACGGATCGTGGGACACCTCCGTGATCGGGTCGATCGTCGAGTACCTCTTCGCGCCGGACGATCCCGAGGCGGTGGTCGAGAAACTCGCTCACCCCGACACCCGCATCGTCTCCCTCACCGTGACCGAGGGCGGGTACAACTTCTCCGCCACCACGGGCGAGTTCGATGCCGAGAACTCCCTGATCCGAGCCGATCTGGCGGCGGGTGCCGTACCGAGCACCACCTTCGGGCTCGTCTGCGAGGCCCTGGCCCGCCGCAAGGAGCGCGGTCTCGCGCCGTTCACGATCATGTCGTGCGACAACATCGAGGGGAACGGACACATCGCTCGGTCGACCTTCACCGCGTTCGCTCGACTGAAGGATCCCGCACTGGCGCAGTGGATCACGGACCACGCGCAGTTCCCCAACTCGATGGTGGACCGCATCACCCCCGTCACCACGCCCGACGTCGTCGACGAGCTCGCCACGCGGTACGACCTCGAGGACGCCTGGCCCGTCGCCGCGGAACCGTTCACCCAGTGGGCGCTGGAAGACTCGTTCACCCTCGGGCGGCCGGCCTTCGAGGACGCCGGTGTGCAAGTGGTCGACGACGTCACCCCGTACGAGCTGATGAAGCTGCGGCTGCTCAACGCGAGCCATCAGGCCCTCTGCTACGTCGGCTACCTCAGCGGATACCGACTGGTCCACGACGTCACACAGGACCCGCTGTTCGCTCGATTCCTATTGCGCTACATGGACGAGGAGGCCACGCCCACCCTGCAGCCGGTGCCCGGGATCGATCTCGCGGACTACAAGCGAACGCTGATCGAGCGCTTCTCCAACCCCGAGATCCGGGACACCGTGGCGCGCCTCTGTGCCGAGTCGTCCGACCGGATTCCGAAGTGGCTGGTCCCCGTGGTGCGCGCCAACCTCGACTCCGGCGGTCCAGTGGCGCTGTCCGCGGCGGTGATCGCCAGTTGGGCGCGCTACGCCGAAGGGGTCGACGAGCAGGGGGAGCCCATCGACATCGTCGACCGGCTGAAGGACTCGCTGGTGCCGGTGGCGCGATCGCAGCACGAGGACCCGCTCGCGTTCGTCCGCAACCGGGACCTGTTCGGCGACCTGGTCGACGACGAGCGCTTCACCACCGCGTACCTCGATGCGCTGGGCGGATTCCACAGCCGCGGAGCGCGAGCCGTCGTCGAGGAGCTGGTGGGCCGACCTGCTCGCGCCTGATCGACCCGCTCGCGCTCAGAGGCGCGGAAGCAGCTGTGCGAAGGCCAGTTCCGCCGCCCCGATGACCGAGATGCGACGGCCGAGAC
The DNA here is from genome assembly GCF_001620025.1 of Rhodococcus sp. PBTS 1. NCBI lineage: Bacteria > Bacillati > Actinomycetota > Actinomycetes > Mycobacteriales > Nocardiaceae > Rhodococcus > Rhodococcus sp. PBTS 1. The sequence goes on along the minus strand of NZ_CP015219.1, from coordinate 4,235,406 downwards.
CGGACACGTGCAGGGCCACGCCCTGCTGGCGGCCGACCAGGCAGTCGTTCACCGCGGCGCGGACGTGGTCCATCACCGACGGCACCCCGAGCACGTCCGCGAAGAGGCCGCCGAACACGACGGCGCGAGGATCGACCATCGTCACGATGGTGCACACCCCGGTGGCGAGATCCTCGACGTACGCGTCGGGGAGCGTCCCGCGGCGAGCGGCGATGTCGGCGATGGCCCGCGCGAGCGCGGCGGGACGCGCCGGCCCCGCCAGTCCGAGCGCGTCGCGCAACGCTTCCTGACCGACGGAGAGTTCCCAGCACCCGTCGCTGCCGCAGCTGCAGCGCCGCCCCCGGCGGGTCGCCCGCATGTGCCCGACCTCGCCGGCGTACCCACCGGAGCCACCCAGCAGCGTTCCCGCGCTGAGGATCCCGGCGCCGACACCGAACTCGGCGAACAGGTAGACGACGTCGTCGACGCCGCGTGCGCAGCCGCGGGTGTGCTCGGCGACGACACCGAGGTCGGATTCGTTTGCCACGACGCAGGCGAGGCCGACCGCGTCACCGACCGACTGCCCCAGCGGCACGTCGCGCCACCCCAGGTTGGGGGCGACCCGCACCGACCCGTCGGCGGACCGCACCAGTCCCGGCACCGCGACGCTCACCGCCCGCGGCGACGTCCCGACGCGAGCAGTGAGGTCGGCGGTCGCCGCAACGATGCGCTCGACGAGTTCCTCGGGCGACCGGCCGGCACCCCTCTCGTGCTCGACCTCGGCGAGAGTGGTACCGCCCCAGCCGATCGCGGAGAAGGTGACCCAGTCGACCGCCGCGTCCACCGAGAGGACCCACGCGGCGGAGGCGACGGGATCGACGACGAGCGACGGGCGTCCCGCACCACCCCCGCTGGAGGGGTGTTCGGTGACCAGCCCGTCCGCGACGAGGTCGTCGACGAGGGACTTGACCGTGCTGCGGTTGAGGGAAAGGTCCTCGGCGAGTTCCGCCCTCGTCCGTGCGCCACCGAGGTGGACGGCACGGACGAGGGCGGAGCGAGTGGATCGATCTCTCACCGAGCGATCGGCGCGCGGCGCCGGGACAGCGCGTCGACACTGGCGGCGAGCAGGAGCACCAGACCGGTGACGATCGACACCACGGCGGCCGACTGACCCTGCAGGCGCAGGCCGTTGTCGATCACCGCGATCACCGCCGCACCGATCACCGCGTCGCGCACGCGGCCGCGACCGCCGAACAGCGAGGTGCCACCGATGACGGCCGCACCCACCGCGAACAGCAACGTGTTGCCGCCGCCCGCCTGCGGATCCACCGACCCGACCTTCGACGCGGCGACGATGGCCCCGAGCGCCGCGATGGTGGAGCTGACGACGAACACGCTCATCCGGATCCGACGGACGTCGATACCCGCACGCCGCGAGGCCTCGGCGTTGCCGCCGACCGCGTAGACGTGCCGGCCGTACGACGTGCGGTCGAGCACGAACGTCGCGAGCACGAGCACCGCCAGGACGATGGGCACCACGTACGGGATGCCCGCGATCGACAGCACCGCCGGGTTGGGGCTGCGGTTCACCGTCATCGCCCACGTCGCCAGAGCCGCGAAGATCGCCAGGGCACCGATCTTCACCAGGATGAGTGCCGTCGGCGGTGCCGTGAGGCCCTTCCGCAGCCGGGTGCGCTGGCGGCCGAGGTTGATCGCCGCGAACCCGCCGACCACCACCACGAACAGCACCCAGCTCGCCCACACCGGCAGCGACCGGTTGGCCACGGCGAACAGCACCGGGTTGTCCGAGATGCCGAGCGTGCCGCCCTCGCCGATCAACTGCAGGACCACGCCGCCCCACGCGAGGAACAGCGCGAGGGTGACCACGAAGGACGGGATGCCGACCCGCGACACCAGGAATCCGGTGAGGCAGCCGATGGACGCGCCGACGCAGATCGCGAGGACGATCTCGATCCAAGGGTTCGCCGGGACCCCCAGCACCGCGATCAGCAGAGCGATCGCCGCGGGCACGATGGCCACCCACAGGCGGGTGAGGCCGGCGAGCACCCCGGCGAGCACGAGCACGAGGCAGAAGGTGTAGAACACCCCGGTTCCCATGCCGCCGAGCAGGTTTCCGCCCTCGGTGTAGTGCAGGGCGAGCACCGCCGCCGCCACCCCGGATCCCGTGCCGGCCGACAGATCGATCTCGCCCAGCAGCAGCACGAACACCAGACCCATGCCGATCAACGCGGTCGCGGCACCCTGGGTGAGCAGGTTGGCGACGTTGTTCAGCGTGAGGAACTGCTCGGACAACGAGGAGAACACCACGAGCAGCACGACCAGGCCGGCGAGAGCCGGCAGAGCGCCCAATTCGCCGCCGCGCAGACGCGCGACGTAGTCCTGCCCGGCCTGCCCGAGCGAGCGACGCTCGGTGTCCATCGAGAAATCCGAGCGCGCCCGGTCCTGTTCCGGTGCGGCGGTCATATCGTCACCGCCTTCGCCTCGGCCGACGGCAGTCCGATGTCGCCGCTCCGACCGGTGGTGATCAGTTCCACGATCTGCGGAACCTTCACGTCCGCCGTGCGGACCTGAGCCGCCATGCGGCCCAGGAAGAGCGCCGCGACGGAGTCCGACACCTCCACCACGTCGTTCATGTTGTGGCTGATGAGCAGGACGCCGACACCCGAATCCGCCAGTCGCCGAACCAGATCGAGCACCTGGCGGGTCTGGGCGACGCCGAGGGCCGCGGTGGGCTCGTCGAGCAGCACCACCTTCGACTCCCACAGCACGGACTTCGCGATCGCGACGGTCTGGCGCTGTCCGCCGGACAGCGCCGCCACCGGGGTCCGCACCGACTTCACGGTGCGGACCGACAGCGACGCGAGCGTGTCGCGCGCCGCCTGCTCCATCGAGGCCTCGTCGAGCAGTCCCTTGGCCGTGCGTTCGCGGCCGAGGAACATGTTCTGGACGATGTCGAGGTTGTCGCAGAGCGCGAGGTCCTGGTAGACCACCTCGATTCCGAGCGCCGCGGCGTCCTTCGGGCTGGACACCGACACGGGCTCGCCGCCGAAGCGGACCTCGCCCGAGTCGGTTCCGTGGATGCCGGCAATGCACTTCACCAGCGTCGACTTGCCCGCACCGTTGTCACCGACCAGGGCGGTGACCTCACCCGCGCGGACCGTCAGGTCCACGTCGTGCAGCACGTGCACGGGGCCGAAACTCTTGTTGGTCTCCCGCAGTTCGAGCACCGGGGGAGCCTGGGCGGTGTCCGCCATGCCGGTCAGGAGATGCCCGCGTCGGCGCACGCCTGTGCGACGTCGCCGGTGCACAGCGCGTCGGCCGTGACGGCCCCGCCGTCGACGGCGACCTTCACGTTGTCGCGCGTGATGGTGACCGGATCGAGCAGGACCGACTTCACCTGACGATTGCCCTCGGGGTCCTCCGACGTGGCCGTCGCCTTGGCGTCGGCCGCGGCGGTGTCGCCGTTGGCCAGATCGATGGCCAGTTCGGCCGCGGCCGCCGCTTCCTTCGCGACGTCCTTGAACACGGTCATGCACTGATCGCCGCGCAAGACGGCGCGCAGGCCGTCCTCGGTCGCGTCCTGCCCGGTGACGGGCACGGTGCCGTTCAGACCGTTCTTCTGCAGCACGGTGATCACGGCGCCGGCCAGACCGTCGTTGGCGGCAAGGACGCCGTCGACGCGGCCGCCGTTGGCGGTCAGCAACTGCTCGAAGGTGGTGGCACCGACCTGGTTGTCCCACTCGGGGATGGCCTGGTCACCGGCCAGCCGGAACTCGCCGGAGTCGTACTTCGGCTGCAGCACCTCGAGCGCACCGGCCTTGAACAGCGTCGCGTTGTTGTCCGTCGGGGACCCGTTGATCTGGATGATCTGGGCGCCCGGCTTCGCGCCGACGCAGTCGACCAGGCCCTGACCCTGCAGGTTGCCGACGGTGGTGCTGTCGAAGGAGACGTAGTAGTCGGCCGAGCCGCCCAGTGTCAGGCGGTCGTAGTCGATGGTGGCGACGCCGGCCTCGGTGGCCTTCTTCTGCACGGCCGCACCGGATTCCGACGACAGGTTGCTCATCAGGATCACCTTGGCGCCCTGACTGATCATCGAGTCGGCGATCGACGAGAACTTGGTGGTGTCGCCCTCGGCGTTCTGGATGATCGGGTCGAGACCCGCGTCGCTGAGAGCCTTCTGCAGGAGCGGACGGTCCTGGGACTCGTACCGCGCGGAGGACTTGGTGTCGGGAAGGATGACCCCGACCTTGGTGCCGCCGTTGTTCGATCCGCCGCTGTCTCCGCTGCCGGTGTCGCCGCCGCTGGAGTTGCTGCCGCACGCCGTCAGTGCCATGACGAGGCCGACGCCCGCCGCGGTGAGGGCGAGCTTGGTGTTCTGCATCGATCGTCCCTTCGGTTGTATGTTGCGGAGCACAACATATTCCTAAGGGTGTGATCCAGGCAATAGGGCCCCTCTGACGTGGCCCGGGTCACATACCGTCGGTCAGGTCCCGCACCTCGGCGTAGCGCTCCCGCACCGCCGGAACGGGGTCGGCCTCGTACCGGGGCACGTCCGCCGAGACCCATTCGGGCGGTTCCACCGCGCCCGAGCGCACCCAGGCGGCCTGGCGCGCGGCTCCGTCCGCCACGTACTCGCCGGGTGCCGGGACGTCGACGGGCAGACCGAAGACCGCGGGCGCGAGCCGGCGAACGGCCTCGGACTTCGCCCCACCACCGACGAGCAGGACGCGCGACACCGTCGCTCCCTGCGCGCGCAGATGGTCGATACCGTCGGCGAGACTGCACAACAACCCGTCGACGGCCGCGCGGGCCAGGTGCGCCGGGGTCGAATTGCCCAGTCGCAGGCCGTGAATCGCACCCGTCGCCTCCGGCCTGTTCGGCGTCCGCTCCCCTTCGAGGTACGGCACCATGACCAGCCCCTCGCTGTCGGTCGACAGCGCGAGCCGCGAGAGTTCGTCGTGATCGACCCCGAGCAACCGTGCCGTCGCGTCGAGCACCCGTGCCGCGTTCAGGGTGCACACCAGGGGCAGTTGGCGGCCGGTGGCGTCGGCGAAACCCGCCACCAGTCCCGACGGGTCGCGCGGAGCCACCGTGGTCACGGCCGAGACCACGCCGGACGTCCCGACGGACACCACCAGATCGCCCTCGCCCGCACCCAGAGCCAGTGCGGCAGCGGCGTTGTCCCCCGTCCCGGGTCCGATCACCGCACCACCCGGCGTCGTCCCGATCGATGCCGACGGGGCCGCCACCGTGGGCAGGTGGGGCGTGCGTCCTCGGAACGCGAGGTCCACCAGGTCCCGCCGATACTCATCGGTGGCGGCCGAGAAGTACCCCGTGCCGCTGGCATCGCCCCGGTCGGTGGCCAGGGCCTCGAGACCGTGAGCGACGCCGAGTCGCCAGGACAACCAGTCGTGCGGAAGGCACACCGCTGCAGTGCGATCGGCGCTCCGGGGCTCGTGATCGGCGAGCCACCGCAGTTTCGCCGCGGTGATCGCCGCCACCGGCACCACACCGACGGCGTCGGCCCACGCCCGGCCGCCCCCGAATTCCTCGACCAGGTCCCGAGCCGACCCCGCCGACCGAGTGTCGTTCCACAGCAACGCCGGACGCACCACCTCGCCGTCGGCGTCCAGGCACACCATGCCGTGCTGCTGCGCGCCGACGGACACCGCCTCGACACCGTCCGTCCCGCCCGCGTCCGCGAGTGCGACCTCGAGGGCCTCGAACCACCGCGCGGGGTCGATCTCCGTGCCGTCGGGATGGGGCGCGCGGCCCTGCCGCACCAACTCCCCGGAATCGGCATCGCGAACAACGACTTTGCAGGACTGGGTGGAGGAATCGACACCCATCACCAACGCCACGACTCGTCCTTTCCCGTACCGGTTCGAGTCACCGGCCTCCGGCCTTCCCGGTTTCAGACGACCGGCCTCCGGCCTTCCCGGTTTCAGACGACCGGCCTCCGGCCTTCCCGGTTTCAGACGACCGGCCTCCGGCCTTCCCGTTACAGGCGACCGGCCTCCGGCCTTCCCGGTCGAACGCTACCGTGGGACCGTGCCCGCCCACGACGAGTCCGGCGAAACGGACCGATTCCGACTCGACGTCATGAGTGCGGCGCTCGAACTCTTCGAGAGCCGCGGGTTCGACGCCACGACGGTCGATCAGATCGCGGACCGGGCCGGCATCTCGCGTCGGACCTTCTTCCGCCAGTTCCGTTCGAAGGACGACGTGGTGTTCGTCGACCACGACGTGACGCTCGCAGCGGTCCGAGACTCCCTCGCCCGCAGCGAACTCCCCCCGTACGACGCCGTGTGCGACGCCGCCGCTCAGGTGTACGAGCGCTTCGCCGGCACCCCCGACACCACGCGTCGTCGGTACCGCGTCGTGCAGGCCGTGCCCGCGCTCCGCGAGCGGGAACTGGTGATGGTGCTGCGGTACGAGCAGGTCTTCGTCGGCACTCTCCGGGACCGCACGCCGGACGCCGATCCGCTGATCACCGTGCAGTTCGCCGCCGCGGTGACGGCCACGCACAACTATCTGCTGCGCCGGTGGCTCCGGGACGCGACGGCCGTCTCCGCGGCCGACGTCCGGGCCGCACTCGCCGCCGTCCGGACGCGCTTCGCCGCACCGTCGTCGTCGACCGGACCGACGGTGGCGATCCTGCCCCCCGGAGTCCGTCCGGACGACGTCACCGCCGTCCTGACCCGACACTTCGGGACCGTCACCACCACCGAGTGACGTCGCCGATCGTGCGGTCCACCACCGGCGCGAGGGTCCGGACGTACGATGCCGACAGGTGATGAGAATCGTGGTAGATCAACACGTTTCCCTCCACGACCCGGCACCGCTCGGGGCCGCACACCGCGTCGGAGAAGTCCACGGGTACCACGTTCGGGAACGGCGCCGACGCGGCCACCGCCGGATCGACCTCCGCGAGCACCTCCGACCGCGGCAGACCACAGGACTCGGCGTCGCCTCCGTCGGCGATGCAGTCCGCGGCGCGATAGGGGACACCGTCGACGCTGAGCCATGGGGTGTCGCGGATACCGAGCACCGGCAGACCGGCCGCCTCGAGGCGCGCCCACACGTCGGTGTACGCGGTCGGGGTGATGTCGCCGAACTCGGTGGGCGAGGGCCTCGTCGACGTCGTGACCACCCAGTCCGGCCGTTCGGCGGCGAGCCGCGTCAGGACGTCCTCGGACCAGTCGCGGCAGTCCGGGTACGGATTGGCGTCCAGCAGCAGCGGTTCACCGATGTCCAGCGGGCAGCCCATCTTCAGGTAGGTCACCACGGCGACCCCGCGGGCGCGGCCGATCTCGTCGAGAGCCGGAAGCCAGTGCTCGGCGTGCGATCCGCCCGCCAACGCGAGGGTGCGATCGCCATTGGGGTCGCCGTAGGTGCACGTGACGACGTCCCGCTGGGTCATGTCGGCGATGCAGCCGTCGAGCGTGGACTGCGGAAGGTCCATCGCGGCGTCGAGAACGGACGGGCGCATGGGCGCATCGGGCACCGGGACGCCGTCCGTCAGTGCGAGGGCACCCGGGTACAGCCTCGGGTCGAGGTCCGACGCGGTCGGACCCGTCGTCCGCTGCAGGTAACTCTGCCAGCCGCCCGCCGTGAGAGCCAGCACCAGAACGCCGACGATCACGGCACGGACGGCCGTGCGTGACCCGTCGGCAACCCGTCGCTCGACGGCGTTCCGGGTTAGGACCGCGAGGCCCACCGACGCCGCGACGATCAGCGCCCCGGTCAGCGGGTTCACGGTCCCGCCGGCGTCGAGGACGGCGATGAGAATCGGCCAGTGCCACAGGTACAGCGGGTAGGCGATCGAGCCGAGGAACAGCAGGGGGCGGGAGCCGAGCAGCCGCGTGACCGTCGTCGGGGAGCCGGGATCGGTGCCGGCCAGGATCACGGCCAGCGCCGCGCCCACCGGGACCAGGGCCCACGGTCCGGGATAGTGCGCCGCGCCGTCGATCACCGCCCCGCCGAAGCAGACCACGAACAACCCGGCGACCCCGAGCACGGCGCGCACCCGGCTGGCCACCACGATTCGCCCGATCAGGAGGCCGGCCAGTGCACCCACCCCGAGCTCCCAGAAGCGGGCCGCCGTGTCGTAGTAGGCCCAGCCCTGCCGCACGGCACCGATCCGCGTCGCGTAGAGGAACGACGCCGTCGTTGCCACCAGCAGCGACCCGATCAGCAGTGGCCGCACCGCGTCCGGTCGGCCGACGCGGCGGGCGATCGTCACGATCGCGGCGACCAGCAGGATCGCCACCGCGTAGTACTGCGCCTGCACCGACATCGACCACAGGTGTTGCAACGGGCTCACGGACGCGTCCGCGGCGGCGTAGTCCGACGCGGTGGTGGCCAGTTCCCAGTTCTGAACCTGGGCCAGGGTCGTCAGGACCTGCCGCGTCGTCGCGTCCCACGTCGTGAACGGCAGGAGGATCGCGGTCCAGACCCCGACGGCGAGCAGAACCACCGCCATCGCGGGATACAACCGCCGGGCCGTGCGGGGGACGACGGCGCCCAGCGCACCGGCCTCGGCCCGCCGCAGCACCATCGCCGTGAAGAAGAAGCCGGACAGGACGAGAAAGACGTCGACGCCGCCGGACACGCGACCGAACCAGATGTGGAACACCACCACGAGCGCGATCGCGAGCCCACGCAATCCGTCGAGGTCGGTGCGGTGGACGGCGGTGCGGGCCACGGCGGGAGCGGTCGAGACCCGATCGACGTCGGCGGTCATGCAACCACCTCTCGCACGTTCGGTCTTCCGTCCCAGGATACCGATCGAGCCGACGTGGCATCGCGTGCCACCAGGGCCTGGTTCGATTCGGGCAGTCGCTGGTAAGATCGGCGTCAACCCTCGGCACCGAGTGCCACATCTGCGAAGGAGTTCCCATGGCCGGCAATCCCGACTTCGACCTGTTCCAGCTTCCCGACGAGCACAACGAGCTCCGCGAGGCCATCCGCTCGCTCTCCGAGAAGGAGATCGCGCCCTACGCGGCCGAGGTCGACGAGAACGAGCGCTTCCCGGAGGAGGCCCTGAAAGCCCTCAACGCCTCCGGCTTCAACGCCATCCACGTGCCCGACGAGTTCGGCGGCCAGGGAGCGGACTCCATCGCGGCCTGCATCGTGATCGAAGAGGTCGCCCGCGTCTGCGGCTCGTCCTCTCTCATTCCCGCCGTGAACAAGCTCGGCACCATGGGTCTGATCCTCAACGGCAGCGACGAGCTGAAGCAGAAGGTGCTGCCGTCCATCGCCGAGGGCGAGATGGCGTCCTACGGACTGTCCGAGCGCGAGGCCGGTTCCGACGCCGCGGGCATGAAGACCCGCGCGAAGGCCGACGGCGACGACTGGATCCTCAACGGCACGAAGGCCTGGATCACCAACGCCGGCAAGTCCAGCTGGTACACCGTCATGGCCGTCACCGATCCGGAGAAGAAGGCCAACGGCATCTCTGCCTTCATGGTGCACAAGGACGACGAGGGCTTCTCGGTCGGCGAGAAGGAGCGCAAGCTCGGCATCAAGGGCAGCCCCACCCGCGAGCTGTACTTCGAGAACTGCCGCATCCCCGGCGACCGCATCATCGGCGAGCCCGGCACGGGCTTCAAGACCGCGCTGGCCACGCTCGACCACACCCGCCCGACCATCGGCGCGCAGGCCGTCGGCATCGCCCAGGGCGCACTCGACGCCGCCCTCGCGTACGTCAAGGAGCGCAAGCAGTTCGGCAAGCCGATCAGCTCGTTCCAGGGCGTCGAGTTCATGCTCGCCGACATGGCGATGGAGATCGAGGCCGCCCGCCTGATGGTGTACTCCTCCGCCGCTCGCGCCGAGCGCGGCGAGAAGAACCTCGGCTTCATCTCCTCGGCGTCGAAGTGCTTCGCCTCGGACGTCGCCATGAAGGTCACCACCGACGCCGTGCAGCTGTTCGGCGGCGCCGGCTACACCCGCGACTTCCCCGTCGAGCGGATGATGCGCGACGCGAAGATCACGCAGATCTACGAGGGCACCAACCAGATCCAGCGCGTCGTGATGTCGCGCGCGCTGCTGCGCTGACCCTCGTTCGTCGCCGATCCGGTGCAGTAATCGGTGTACAGCACCGATTACTGCACCGGATTGGTCAGTTCTGGCCGCGGAGCCGGTCGATCTCCCGGCGGTCCCGCTTGGTCGGCCGCCCGGCCCCCCGATCCCGCACCGGCACCGCCGCGAACAGCTCCTTCGGCGGGGGCGGCGGGCTGCGGTCGACGTAGCACTCCGCCGCGGCCGGCGCCCCGACCCGCTTGCTCACCAGCCGGGCAACCTCCACGATGCGCTCGCGGCCGCCCGCCCACACCCGCACCTCGTCCCCGGGTACCACGGGTTGCGCGGGTTTGGCCGTGGCGCCGTTGATCTTCACGTGCCCGCCCCGGCACGCCGACGCCGCCGCCGAGCGGGTCTTGAACAGCCGCACCGACCAGGTCCAGGCGTCCACGCGGGTCACAGCGACACCAGCCGGACGTCGTGAATCCCGTTGTCCTGCAATCGCAGCGTCATGTACGTGCACGCCGGTTGACGACGGCGATCGGTCGGCGACCCGGGGTTGAGCAACCGCATCCCACGCTCGGTGACCGTGTCCCACGGAATGTGGCTGTGGCCGAAGACCAGCAGGTCGACGTCGGGATACGCGGCGTCCGCACGCTTCTCGCGTCCGGTCTTCGCCCCGGTCTCGTGCACGACGGCGACGCGGACGCCCTCGACGGTGCGGCGATCGACCTCCGGGATGAGCGCCCGGAGATCGTCGCCGTCGTTGTTGCCCCAGCACGCCATGAGGTCCGAGGACCGTTCTCGCAGTGCGTGATACAGCTCCACCGCCATCCAGTCACCCGCGTGGATCACCAGGTCGGCGCGGTCCACCTCGTCCCACACCGGCGCGGGCAGATCCTTCGCGCGGGTGGGGACGTGGGTGTCGGCGAGGAGCAGCACCTGCATGTCAGTCCTTCGGACCGCCGGCCACGTAGACCACCTGGCCGGAGACGAATCCGGCTCCCTCGCTGCAGAAGAAGGACGCCGTGTGCGCGATGTCCTCGGGCTGGCCGACGCGGTTCACGGGGATCTGCGACGCCGCCCCCTTCTTGAAGTCCTCGAAGGGCACGCCGACCCGCTCCGCCGTCGCGGCCGTCATCTCGGTCTCGATGAACCCGGGGGCGATCGCGTTGACCGTCACGTTGTACCGACCCAGCTCGATGGCCAGGGTCTTGGTGAAGCCCTGCATGCCGGCCTTGGCGGCGGCGTAGTTGGCCTGCCCGCGGTTGCCCAGCGCCGACGTCGACGACAGGTTCACGATGCGACCCCACTTCTCCTCGACCTGGTGCTTCTGCACCTCGCGGGACATGAGGAAGGCGCCGCGCAGGTGCACGCCCAGGACGGCGTCCCAGTCGTCGACGGACATCTTGAACAGCAGGTTGTCGCGCAGGATGCCGGCGTTGTTGACCAGGATCGTGGGCTTGCCGAAGTCGGTGGCGATGCGCTCGACGGCCGAGACGACCGACTGCTCGTCGGCGACGTTCGCCCCGACCCCGATGGCCTGTCCACCGGCCGCGGTGATGGCGTCGACGGTGGTGGCGCACGCCGCCTCGTCCAGATCGACCACGGCCACGCCGTACCCGTCCGCCGCGAGCCGCTTGGCCACGGCTGCACCGATTCCGCGCGCACTTCCCGTGACGATTGCCGTCCTGACCTGATCGCTCACAGCTACCCTTTCGTCGTTCGGCACCGAAACCCGCGTCGGCTCTCGTTCTTTCTATCAGCGCACCCGGCGCGCCCCGACGGAAAGGCGTTCGTCATGCCCTCGCGACTCAACCCGTACCTGTCCTTCCGCGACACCGCGCGCGAGGCGATGGAGTTCTACCGGGACGTCTTCGGTGGAGACCTGACCGTGTCCACGTTCGGCGAATCCGGCATGCCGGTCGAGCCCGCCGAGAACGATCTGGTCATGCACGCCCAGCTCGAGACACCGAGCGGTTTCCTGCTCATGGGCGCGGACACGCCGTCGTCGATGTCGGTGTCCACCAACGGCACCGTGTCGCTGAGCGGCGACGACGAGGCCGATCTGCGGCGCTGGTGGGACGGTCTGTCCGAGGGCGCCACCCCGGGCGTGCCACTGGAGAAGGCGCCGTGGGGCGACACCTTCGGCATGCTCACCGACCGCTACGGCGTCGGCTGGATGGTGAACATCGCCGGCTGAGCCGGCTCGTCAGTACTCGCTCACCGAGAGTTCGACGGCGACCTGGAGGTACTCGGCGACGGTGCGCGCGATGGTGATCGGCTTCTCCGGCAGCGTCAGGTCCGGCACGTCGATGTGCACACTCGCACCGCGGTAGCGGCCGGGCGGCGGACCGTAGTGCAGGCCCATCACCACCAGGGTGGGGTCGACGCCCTTCGCCCGGGCGCGCGCGACGATGTGGCCGATGCCGCTGCCGACGTGCTGCAGCACCGTCGGGTCACCCCCGTTGCACGTGCCCTCGGGGAACAGCGCGAGGTCGTCGCCGCGCCGGAGGCGCTCGGCGCAGACGTCCATCATGAGATTCCCGGCGCGCGCCGCGGCACGCAGACCGTGGTCCTTGCCACGGAACACCGGAATGCCGCCCATCATGTCGATGCGACGGCGCTGCGACGTCCGCTCGGCAATCGCCCGACCACGTGTGCGCCCCGGCTCGGTCTCGACGAACAGCTCGTCCTTCGCGAGGACGCGAGTGCGGCCGATCACCGGTCGCAACGCGCTCGACCAGGCCGCCGCGGCCACGGTGTACGGATCGGTGTCGCTCACGTGGTTGACCGCAACGATCAATCGGCTGTCGTCGTAGATCAGGCTGCGCAGCCGCTCGCGGGCACCCACTCCGTAGTGCACCCGCGGTCGGAAGCGGCCGGCGAGAGCCCCGTAGGCCAGGCGCGCCACGCGCCGATTCTGCTGGTGAGAAAGGTAGTAGTCGTAGACGGCGTCGGCATTCTCCAGCGCGACCACGGGGCGATCCATGTCCGAATCCTATGCGTCGTCGCTGGTTCTGCGATTTGTTCTGACATTTCGAGCGAGCCGTGTATGGTCTGGGTCACAGGCGGAGACCCCGTCTTTGTTCGGACATGGAAAGGTGTGTGCACCCGTGAACGCAGCCCCCCATCGCGTCGTGGTCGTCGGTTCCGGCTTCGGTGGCCTCTTCGCCACCAAGGCCCTGCGCCGCAGCGACGTGGAGGTCACCCTGGTCGCGCGCACCGCCCACCATCTGTTCCAGCCGCTGCTGTACCAGGTGGCCACCGGGATCCTGTCCGAGGGCGAGATCGCGCCGTCGACCCGCATCGTGCTCCGCGACCAGCGCAACGCGAACGTGCTCATCGGAGACGTCACCGACATCGACCCGGACACCCGCACCGTGACGTCGGTGCACCGCGGCCGCGTCACCGTGACGCCGTACGACAGCGTGATCGTCGCTGCCGGCGCCGGCCAGTCGTACTTCGGCAACGACCGGTTCGCCGAGTTCGCGCCCGGCATGAAGACCCTCGACGACGCCCTCGAGCTCCGCGGCCGCATCATGAACGCGTTCGACGCCGCCGAGCTCGCCACCGACCCCGCCGAGCGGGCCCGCCTGTTGACCTTCGTCGTCGTCGGTGCGGGGCCGACGGGCGTGGAGATGGCCGGCCAGATCGCCGAGCTGTCCAAGCGGACCCTCGCGGGCACGTTCCGCACGATCGACCCCCGGGACGCCCGGATCGTGCTGCTCGATGCCGCACCGAAGGTGCTGCCGCCGTTCGCGGATTCCCTGGGCGAGCACGCGCGCCGCCGCCTCGAGTCCCTCGGGGTCGAGGTCACCCTGAACGCCGCGGTCACCGATGTGGATACCGACGGCCTGGTGGTCCGTGCCGCCGACGGCACCGAGCACCGCATCGAGGCGGCCACCAAGGTCTGGTCCGCCGGCGTCTCGGCCAGCCCGCTCGGCGCGATGCTGGCGTCGAAGTCCGATGCCGAGATCGACCGTGCCGGACGGGTTCTGGTGAACCCGGACCTGACCGTGCCGGGACTGCCGAACGTGTTCGTCGTCGGCGACATGATGGCGCTCGACGGTCTGCCGGGTGTCGCGCAGGTGGCGATCCAGGGCGGCCGCTACGCCGCACGCGTCATCGCGGACGAGGTGAAGGCCGCGGCCGAGGGACGTCCCGTTCCCGAACGCCGTCCCTTCCGCTACCGCGACAAGGGCAGCATGGCGACGGTGTCGCGCTTCTCCGCCGTCGCCCAAGTGGGCCCGGTGAAGATCACGGGGTTCCTCGCCTGGCTGATGTGGCTGGTGGTCCACGTGGCGTACGTCGTCGGGTTCAAGAGCCGCCTGACCACGGTGTGCAACTGGGCGTGGACTTTCCTCGGCCGCACCAGGACTCAGCTCACCGTCACCCACCAGCAGACGGAAGCGCGGCTGGCACTCGGGCGCCTGGTGTCGCTCGAGGACGCCCGCGCAGCGCGCGAGACCCCCGTGCGGCCGGAGCAGCTCGCCGGCTGACTCTAGGCTGGGTTCATGAGCGAACCGTCTCGCGCGCAGTCGCTCCTGATCGCCTCCCATCCCGGCCCGGCGGTGGCGGTCACCTCCATCGCCGCCGCGCTGGCCGCGCGGCTCGGCGCGTCGCCCCTGCAGCTGGTCACCCTCGTCGTGGCCGTCGCCAGTGGGCAACTGCTGACCGGGTGGACCAACGACCTTCTCGACGCCGACCGCGACCACGCCGTCGGACGCGCGGACAAGCCGCTGGCGCGAGGCACGGTGACGCGCAACGCCGTTCGGCGTGCGATCGCACTGTCTCTGATCGTCTGCGCGGTGGCGTCGCTGCTCCTGGGCCTGCTGCCCGGGGTGCTGCACCTCGCGCTCGGGGTGGGGGCGGCGTTCGCGTACAACGCCGGGGTGAAGTCGACGGTGCTGTCCTGGCTGCCCTACACGGTGGCGTTCGGCGCCCTGCCGGCCGTCGTGTCCCTCGCGATCGACGACGCGCTCCCGCCGGCCTGGATGATCGCAGTGGGAGCGATGCTGGGGTTCGGCGCACACCTGGTGAACGTGGCACCCGACCTGGCCGACGATCGGGCGACGGGCGTCGTCGGCTTCGCGCATCGACTGCCTCCCGCCGCGGTGGCGCCGACGGCCGCCCTCGTGCTCTCGGTCGCGTCGATCGTCGGGGTGTGGGGGGCGCGCGGGTTCGATGCGATCGGCCTGGCGTTCCTCGCCGCGGTGGGTGTGTGCGCGATCGTCGCGCTGACGGGGACGGGCCGACGGCCGTTCCAGGCGGCCATCGCGATCGCCGCGCTGGACGTCGCGGTGCTCGTCACCGCCTGAGCGCAGCGGTGCTCGTCACCGCCCGAGCGGGCTACTCGCTGTCGACGACCTCGAGGTCGGCGTCGTCCCGGAACACCAGTCGCCCGTCGTCGAGGGCCACTGCCCAGCGGTGCGGGACGGCCCAGGTGCGGCCGCCGGTGTCGCCGGTCAACGTCCCTGCGTAATCGTCGACCACGGTGCCGAGTACGGCGTCGGACGGCGTGTCGGTCTCGTCACCGGAGTCGGAGACAGCCGACGTCGCACGAACGCGAGCGCCGACGCGCAACCCGGCCTCGCCGACGTCGTCCCCGTTCTCCGAGACCTGCGTGGCGTCGACGTCGTCGGCCTCGGGCGCGACGATCGGATCCGCGTCGACGTTCGACGCGACGGACTGTTCGGTGGCGGTTGTCATGGCGACCTCCTGCGTTCCTGCTCTTCCCCGACCGTCGAGGATTTCCCATCACTGGGCCGATCACACCTCGATCGTCATCTCATTGTGACCGTGCCCGGGCGTTTCGGGAAGGAACAATCCCGATTGCGACCGGGTTCAGCGGTATATAGTTGACTCGTCAATCATATGACGGATCATCGGAACCCAGGAGGAACCCCATGCCCGCCGTGACCGTCGACAACGTCCTCGCCCTCCCCCGCCTCGACACACCCGGCCCGGACGCCGTCTCCCGCCCGATTCGCACCGTGACCACCGCCCCG
Source organism: Rhodococcus sp. PBTS 1 (assembly GCF_001620025.1). Lineage (NCBI taxonomy): Bacteria > Bacillati > Actinomycetota > Actinomycetes > Mycobacteriales > Nocardiaceae > Rhodococcus > Rhodococcus sp. PBTS 1. The sequence continues at coordinate 4,219,372 of NZ_CP015219.1, read as the reverse complement.
ACCGGCTACGAGGGCGAGGGATTCCCGGTGCGCCGGGCCTTCGCCGGGATCGACATGGCTCGCCTCGATCCGTTCATCCACATGGACCAGATGGGCGAGGTGAACTACGCCCCCGGTGAGCCGAAGGGCACCCCCTGGCACCCGCACCGCGGCTTCGAGACCGTCACCTACATGATCGACGGGATCATGGACCACCAGGACTCGCACGGTGGCGGCGGTTCCATCACCGGCGGCGACACGCAGTGGATGACGGCCGGCAGCGGCATCCTGCACATCGAGGCCCCGCCGGAACACCTGGTGATGTCCGGTGGGCTCTTCCACGGAGTCCAGCTGTGGGTCAACCTCCCGCGGGAGAACAAGATGGCAGCGCCGCGCTACCAGGACATCACGGCCGGTCAGGTCGCGCTCCTGTCCAGTCCCGACGGCGGCGCGCTGATCCGCGTCATCGCCGGCGAGATCGACGGGCACGCCGGGCCGGGCTCGACGCACACTCCGATCACGTTGTCTCACATCACCGTTGCTCCGGGTGCGTCGGTGACGGTGCCGTGGAATCCTCGCTACAACGCGATCGCCTACGTGCTGGCCGGGGCCGGCACCGTCGGCGAGGAGCGTCGGCCGGCCCGCATGGGCCAGACCACCGTCTTCGGGTCCGGGGACACCCTCACGGTCGCCGCGTCCGACGGTCCCGAGCCGCTCGAGATCTTCCTCCTCGGCGGAGAGCCGATCCGTCAGCCCATCGCCATGGCCGGGCCGTTCGTGATGAACACGAAAGCCGAAGTGCTGCAAGCGTTCGAGGACTTTCAGGCAGGACGATTCGGTCAGCCCTGAGCCGAGCCGATCACCACGATGGCGTCCCGCTCGTCGTCGTGGTGGATCCGCGGACGGAGACCCGACGCCTGCATGATCGCCGCTGCGGCGTCGGCCTGCGCGGCGGAGGTCTCGACGAGAAGTGACCCGGTGGGCGTCAACCACCGGGTCACCTCGGTGGCCACGCGGCGTTGGAGATCGAGGCCGTCCGGTCCTCCGTCGAGGGTGGCGCGCGGCTCGCGCTCGCGCGCCTCCCGCGGCATCGACGCCACCGCCGCCGTCGGCACGTAGGGGGTGTTGGCGCAGACGACGTCGATGCGGCCGCGCAGCGCGGCGGGCAGAGCGTCGAACAGATCGCCGTGGAACACCCTGTCCGGCGGCAGGTTCCGGCGAGCGCACGCGACGGCAGCGGGGTCGACGTCCGCGGCGTAGACCGTCGCGACGTCGGCCATCGCGCGCCCGATCGCGCCGGACCCACAACACAGGTCGACCACCACGGCGCCGGTCCTCACCAGTTCGCGGGCCACGTCGACCAGCGCCTCGGTGCGACGTCGGGGGACGAACACCCCCGGTTCGACCACGACACGGTGGCCGCTGAACTCCGCCCAGCCGACGATCGTCTCGAGCGGCTCGCCCGCCACGCGGCGACGTACCCAGCCCTCGAGCACGTCGTCGTCCGGCGCCTCGGTCCGCAGCAGCCGCGCCTCGTCCTCGGCGAAGACACAACCCGCCCGGCGCAACTGCGCCGTGAGCCGGTCGTGGCCGTGATCGCGGGGCTCGGTCACCCGTCGGCGAGCCGCTCGATCGCGTGCATCGGGATGCTCAGCCATCCCGGTCGGTTCCGGGCCTCGTACACCGCTTCGTACACGGCCTTGTCCAGCTCGTACGCGCGGAGCAGCGCGAGGTTCTCGCGCGGATCACGCCCCGCTTCCTCCGCGTATCCGTCGAGGAACGCGGTCACCGTCCGGTCGACCCACTCGCGCGCAAGTCGCTCGGCCGCCACTCGTTCGGCGTCGTCGGGGAGGTCGACCACGCGGCTCATGGCGGCGTAGTCCACGGACCGAACCATGCCGGCGACGTCACGGAGCGGACTGTCGGGCGTGCGACGCTCGTCGACGCTGCGCGACGGCTCGCCCTCGAAGTCGATCAGTACCCACAGGTCCGGCGTCCGCAGCACCTGCCCCAGGTGCAGATCACCGTGAATGCGCTGGGTGTCCACGGCGGTCTCTCCCGCGGCCTCGATCAACGCCCGGACGCGGGGCAGTGCGGCGTCGAGTCCCTCCACGACGGGCAGCGCGGACTCGACCCGGGCAGAGATGGCGGCCGTGGTCTCGGCCGCGGGTGCGATCGAGGTGCCGAGAACTCGGGCCAGGTCACGGTGCACCGAGGCGACCGCACCCCCCAGCGAGCGCGCCTCCCCGGTGAAGTCCCCGGCGCCGAGATCGCCGGCGGCCAGCACGGCGTCCACCGCCTCCAGTGCGGCGGTCCAGCCCTCGGACGCCCCGGCGACGAAGTCCTGCATCATGCCGAGGGTCGTCTCGTCGTGTCGCACGTCGGCTTCGATCCACCCCCGCAGTGTCGCGACGTGTGCGCTCTCGGCCCGGCCCAGCGCCTGATGCAACTCGACGTCCGGGTTGACGCCGACCGCCACGCGGCGGAACAGCTTGAGCAGGAATCGATCTCCCACGACGACCGACGTGTTGGACTGCTCGGCGCCCAGCACGCGGCCGGACAGACCCGTCGGCAGATCCGCACCGGGCACCGCGAGGAACCGCACGTCGCCGGTCCCGCCCGTCGCGAGGAGGTCGGACAGCAGACCGATCACCGACGGATCCCGCAGGCCGTCGTAGACCACGCATCCCGACCGGGCTCCGCCCTGCCCGCCCGCACCGTCCGTGCGCAACAGAACCGCGGGCTCGAGGTCCTCGTCGACCTCGGCGCGGACCCCCACCGGGACCTGGAACACCTGACTGTCGGCGCCCTCGAGATGCACCTCCACCAGCAGGTGCACCAGGGTGAGGTCCGCCGTCGTCGCGAGCGTTTCACGGGTGAGGACGTCCACGCCGGTCACGGTGTGGCCCTTGGCCGAGAACCACCGTTGCTCGGGGAGCCAGGAACCCAGGGCGGCCGTGAGCTCGGCGTCCGTGGGGGACGCCGGAGCAGTGGCCTCGGGCTCCGGGATCGCGGACTCGGCCGGGGTGGACGGTTCCGGCGCGGACGGCGTCGAGGAAGACATGGCCAACCTGTACCCGGAAATTCCGGCCCGTGCACCCCGAGCTTCGACCGCGGGCGCGAGTTCTGCCACGGAATCGGGCGAAACCCTGCGGATCCGCGGTTCCTCGACGGATCGTGTGGGAGAACTCGCGGGCGTGAGGGCCCGCAACTCTGCCGGACCGACGGGATCCCGTCCGGACGGACGACCTGCGGGCACCCACGCCCGCCCCGACTCGGCGTCAGGCCCGGTCGTGAAGCGTGAGGTGATAACCGTCCGGATCGGCGACGGTGAACGTACGCCCGAAGGGACCGTCGAACGGGGCGGTGACGATGGTGGCGCCGTCGGCCGCCAGTCCGTCGTGGATGGCCTGGACGTCGTCGGCGTGGAACCACAGTGCCACTCCGAGTCCGGGTTTCGCGGCATCGAGGTCGGTGCCGGGGACCAGCTCCCGGAGGGCGAAGGCAATCGGGGTGGTGGTGAACACGACCGCGTGGGGCGGGCCGGCCGGTGACCGCTGCAGCCCGAACCACCGCTCGTAGAACGCCTGCGAGGCCGCGAGATCGCGGACCTGCAGGGAAACGAAATCGAGACCGGTGACCGTCATGGTGTGCTCCTCTGCATCGCCCTGTGTCAGTTATCTGACATGGAAAACTATGTCAGAATACTGACATGAGTCAAGGCCGCGACGGGATCGACCTCGAGGTGTCGGTGGGGTATCTGCTCAAGGAGGCCGCGACCGCGCTGCGGCTCGCGATGGAGGAGGTGCTGCGGCCGCTCGATCTCACCGTGACGCGGTACTCGTGCCTCGAGCTGCTGTCGCAGCGACCGGGACTCTCGAACTCCGAGCTCGCCCGCGGCGCCTTCGTGACGCGGCAGTCGATGAACGTCCTGCTGCGCACGATGGAGGCGGACGGCGAGGTCGTCCGTCCCGACCAGGCCGCCGTCGGCAAGGTCCTGCCCGCCCGTCTGACTCCCGCCGGCGCCGCGAAACTGGCCCGGGCGAGCGCTGCCGTACGCGAGGTGGAGCAGCGGATGCTGAGCGGCCTGGACGACGTCGACGAGGCCCGCCGGATGCTGCGCGCCATGGTCGATGCGCTGAGCGACCCCGAGCCCGGTTCGTCCTGAACACCGACCGGTGCCCCGTGCGGCGCCCGCCGGGTTTGGGCAGGATGGGGACCATGACCACGGCAGAGTCCCCCACCCGCGAATCCCGCCCGTCCGGCCTCGACCTGGCCTGGGTCGACCCGTCCACCCGTGCGCAGGACGACCTGTTCGAGCACGTCAACGGACGGTGGCTCGCCGAGTACGAGATCCCCGCGGATCGAGCCGTCGACGGTGCGTTCCGCACCCTGTACGACCGCGCCGAGGAACACGTCCGCGACATCGTGACCGAGTGCGCGGCATCGAACCCGGCGCCGGGCAGCGACGCCGCGAAGATCGGTGACCTCTACGCCGCCTTCATGGACGCCGACGCGATCGAGGCCGCAGGTATCTCCCCGGTAGCCGACGAGCTCGCGGCGGTCGCGAACGCCGCGGACCGCGAGACCCTGGCCCGGGTTCTCGGCGGGCTGGCGCGCACCGGTGTCGGCGGCGCACTGGCGCACTACGTGGACACCGACTCCAAGCAGTCCGACCGCTATCTGATGCACGTGACGCAGTCCGGCCTCGGGCTGCCCGACGAGTCGTACTACCGCGGCGACGAGCACGCCGAGCTGCGGGAAAAGTACGTCGCCCACATCGGCCGCATGTTCTCTCTCGCCGGCGTGTCCTACGACGCCGCCACCGTGCTGGACGTGGAGACCGCGGTGGCCGCCGGGCACTGGGACGTGGTGAAGCGGCGCGACGCCGAGCTCTCCTACAACCTGCGCACATGGGCCGACCTGACCGCCGAAGCACCCGGATTCGACTGGGACGCATGGGTGTCCGGTACCGGAGCCACGACAGAGCAGTGGGCCGAGGTGGTGGTGCGCCAGCCGTCGTTCGTCACCACGTTCGCGCAGGAGTGGTCCGATCGCAGCCTCGACGAGTGGAAGGCGTGGGCCACGTGGCACATCGTCCACTCGCGGGCGCCGTATCTCACTGCGGGCCTCGTCGACGAGAACTTCGACTTCTACGGCCGCACACTCACCGGTACGGAGGAGAACCGCGAACGGTGGAAGCGCGGGGTGTCGCTGGTGCAGGACCTGATGGGCGAGGCCGTCGGAAAACTGTACGTGGAGCGGCACTTCCCGCCGGAGTCGAAGGCGCGGATGCAGGACCTCGTGGCCAATCTGGTCGAGGCGTACCGACGCAACATCACCGACCTCGAGTGGATGAGCCCGGAGACCCGCACCGCCGCCCTGGCCAAGCTCGACCGCTTCACCCCGAAGATCGGCTACCCCGACACCTGGCGGGACTACTCCGCACTCGAGATCGACGCCGCGGACCCTGTCGGCAACTACCGCCGCGGGTACGAGTTCGAGTACCGACGCGATCTGGGCAAGCTCGGCGGTCCGGTCGACCGCGGGGAGTGGTTCATGACCCCGCAGACCGTCAACGCCTACTACAACCCCGGCATGAACGAGATCGTCTTCCCCGCCGCGATTCTGCAGCCCCCGTTCTTCGATCCCGAGGCCGACGACGCCGCCAACTACGGCGGGATCGGCGCGGTGATCGGGCACGAGATCGGCCACGGTTTCGACGATCAGGGTGCGAAGTACGACGGGGACGGCAACCTGGTGGACTGGTGGACCGACAGCGACCGTTCCGAATTCGGCACGCGCACCACGGCGTTGATCGAGCAGTACGACGCTTTCGAGCCGAAGGCCCTGCCCGGCCATCACGTCAACGGCAAGTTCACGATCGGCGAGAACACCGGCGACCTCGGGGGCCTGTCCATCGCGGTCGAGGCCTACCGCATCTCGCTCGAGGGCCGCGAGGCACCGGAGATCGACGGACTGTCGGGGCTGCAGCGGGTGTTCTTCGGCTGGGCGCAGGTGTGGCGCACGAAGGCTCGTGACGCCGAGGCCCTGCGCCGGCTGTCCATCGATCCGCACTCGCCCCCGGAGTTCCGCTGCAACGGCGTGGTGCGCAACCTCGACAGCTTCCACGAGGCGTTCGGGGTGACCGAGGGCGACGCTCTGTATCTCGATCCGGCCGAGCGCGTACGCATCTGGTGATTCTGAGCGAATCGTGCGCCTCGGCGTCGACGCCGGCGGAATCCCGTCGGCCTTGGCGCCGGGCCGCACACCGCGCTCAGCGGATGCGGTCCCCGGACTCCGCGTCGAAGAAGAACACCTCGTCCGGCGCCGGCCTGACCCGCAGGCGCTGACGCGGATCGACCACCGTGCGGCGATCCACCCGCACCACCACGCGCCCACCGCGAGCCGTCCACCCGGCGTCGGCCGCCGGGGTGGAGTAGGCGAAGGACTCGGCCCCGAGTTCCTCCACCAGGTCGGTGACCAGCTCGACCGACTCGGAGTCGTTCTCGCCGACCAGGTCCCAGCTCTCCGGGCGCACACCGACCACGATGCGCCCCCGTGCCCGGACGGGACCGGCACGCGGAGCCCGCCCAGCACGGCGTGGCCGTTCTGCACGTCGGCCTCGAGCAGGTTCATGGCCGGCGATCCGATGAAGGACGCCACGAAGTCGTTCACCGGATTCGCGTACAACTCACGGGGACTCGCGACCTGCTGCAGGTGCCCGGCCTTCAGGACGGCGACGCGGTCACCCATGGTCATGGCCTCGACCTGGTCGTGGGTGACGTACACCGTGGTTGTTCCCAGGCGCCGCTGCAACCCGGCGATCTGGGAGCGCGTGCTGACCCGCAGCTTGGCGTCGAGGTTCGACAGCGGCTCGTCCATGCAGAACACCTCGGGGCGGCGAACGATCGCCCGGCCCATGGCCACACGCTGACGCTGGCCGCCGGAGAGCTTGCCCGGCCGCCGGTCGAGGAGCGGCTCGAGCTCGAGCATCCGAGCCGCCTCCTCGACGCGAGAGCGCGTGTCCTCCTTGCTCATTCCCGCGTTACGGAGTGCGAACCCCATATTGTCCGCCACCGTCATGTTGGGATAGAGCGCGTAGTTCTGGAACACCATGGCGACGTCGCGTTCCTTCGGCGCGAGGCCGCTGACGTCCTTGCCGCCGATCTCGATGCGGCCGCTCTCGACCGCCTCGAGGCCGGCGAGCATCCGCAGGGACGTCGACTTCCCGCATCCCGACGGGCCGACCAGGACGAGGAACTCCCCGTCCGCGATCTCGAGGTCCAGCCCCTCCACCGACGGATGCGGAGCGCCCGCGTACCGATGGGTGGTGCCGACGAAGTTGACCGAAGCCATGGTGGTGGGTCCCGTTCCTTACTTGGGCAGCTTGGGCGTGATCTGGCGATCGATGATCTGCTGCAACTGATCCTGCATGCCGCTGAACGTCGAGGCGACGTCCGCGTTCTGCAGGGCGATCTGCTCGAGGCCGGTCCCGATGATCTTGTCGCCGCCGGGGACGAACACGCGGGCGTAGTCCTGCGAGCGGGTGCGCGAGAGCTGGTCCACCGCCGTCCGCGAGCGCGGGTTCTGCTCGAGGAAGGCCACCTCGGACGGATCGCTCGCGGCGGCCTTGCGCACCGGCATGTAGCCGACGTTCTGCGAGAAGTAGACCGTCGACTCGGTGTTGGTGACGAAGTCGATGAACTTGAGGGCGTTGATCTTGCGCTCGTCCGGAATGTTCGCCGGAATCGCCAGACCCGCTCCGCCGGTGGGGCATCCGGGGGTTCCGGGCTCGGCCGGCAGGAAGGCGGTGCCGAAGTCGAACTTGGCGTTCGCGGTGATACCGGACAGGTCGCCGGTGGAGGCGATGGTCGAGGCGAGCAGCCCCGCACCGAAGTCGTTGGCGATGTCGTTGGAGACGGCCGCGTACTTCTTGGTGTGGATCATCTCCTTGAGGAAGTTGCCGGCGGCGATGGTGCGCTCGTCGGTGAACTTCAGGTCGAACTGGTCGGAATAGCTGCCGCCGAAGGTCCAGATCGGTCCCTCGTAGGTCCAGCCGAGGTAGTCCTCGGCGTTGCCCCACCCGTGCGCGAGCTTGCCGTTGCCGACCACCCGCTGCAGTTCCGGGCCCCACTGGTCGAATTCCTGCCAGGTGGCGGGACCGCGGTCGGGCAGTCCGGCGGCCGACCAGACGTCCTTGTTGTAGTAGAACAGCGGGGTCGACCGCGCGTAGGGCAGCGCCCAGGTCTTGTCGTTCCAGTTGTAGTCGGCCACCAGCGAGTCCACGTACTCGCTCGTGTTCACCCCCGCCTGCGAGAACAGGTCGTCCAGCGGCGAGATCGCGCCCAGCAGAGCGAAGTTGAACCACCAGACGTCCGAGAGCAGGACGACGTCGGGCAGCGAGCCGCCGGAAAGCGCGGCGTTGAACTTCTGCGCGATCTCCTCGTAGTTCTTGCCACCGTCGATCATCTGGACCGTCAGGTCCGGGTTGGCGGCCTGGAAGCGCGAGATCAGCTCGTTCTCGACGTCCTTCGAGCTACCGGGGTGCGACGACCAGAAGGTGATCGTGTTCGCGTCCCCACCGGAGCCCGAGCCGGGCGACGACGTGGAACTCGTTCCTGCACAAGCGGTGAGGGCGGCGCTCGCCGCGACGGCGCCCGCCGCTCCGGCGGCTCCGAGGAAACCCCGACGAGAGAGATGCATGTCGACTCCTGTGTTGGTGGTGTGCGCGAGAGGAAGGCCGGTCAGCCCTTGACGGCGCCGGAGGTCAGACCCTTGATCATGTGCCGCTGGAGGGCGAGGAACACGATCAGGATGGGGATCATCGTGAGCACGGTGCCGGCCATCACCGGCCCCCAGTTGGTCACGCCGTCGTTGTTCTGCAGCTGGGTGAGCCCCACCGGCAGCGGTGCGACGGAGGAATCGTCGGACATCAGGAACGGCCAGAGGTACTCGTTCCACTCGTTGACCACGGTGATCGTCGCGAACGCCACCATGGTCGGCCCGGACAGCGGCAGTACCACTCGGAAGAGCAATCGCACGGGACCGGCGGCGTCCATGCGCGCGGCCTCGATGATCTCCTGCGGAATGGACAGGAAGTGATTCCGCATGAGGAACGTGCCGAAGGCGACGCCGGCCAGCGGCACGATGATGCCCTGGAACGTGTTGCGCCACCCCAACTGTGCGACCAGAGCGTAGTTGGAGATGACGGTGATCTGGTTCGGCACCATCAGCGCGGCGATGATGACGAGGAACACGATCGTCTTGCCCGGAAAGCGCAGGAACACCAGTCCGTAGGCACTGAGCACACCGAGGACGAACTTCACGACGGCGAGAACGCTGGTGATGATCAGCGAGTTCTTCAGGAACGTCCAGAACGGCACCGTCGAGGTCGCGTCGACGTAGTTCTCCGGCCGGAACACGCTGGGCCACCAGATGGACGGCTGCACGTAGATGTCGCCGCGTTCCTTGAACGAGGTGACGAGGATCCAGAACAGCGGCAGCCCGATGATGACGATGACGACGACCATGGCGGCGTACCCGAACAGGCTCGAGAGCCGCCGACGCCGGTCCGCGTCGAGCTGCGCCGGCGGAACCGCGGTGGTGGTCATCGAGCGTCACCTCGATCCATGACTCGAACCTGCAACACGGTGATGACCAGCAACACCAGGAACATGACGGTGGCGACGGTGGCCCCGTATCCGGCGCGGAAGTTGCGGAACGACTCCTCGTACACCTGATAGACCATCGTGGTGGTGCCGGTGCCCAGCGGGCCACCGCGCGTCATCACGTTGATGATGTCGAAGACCTGCAGCGAGTTCAGCATGACGGTGATCGACAGGAAGAACGTGGTGGGCCGCAGTTGCGGCAACGTGACCTTGCGGAAGGTGGTCCAGCGGCTCGCACCGTCGATCTGCGCGGCCTCGCTCAGATCCTGCCGAAGGCCCTGCAGCGCAGCGAGATAGATGACGAAGGCGTAGCCCAGGTTCTTCCACAGATAGGTCACGGTGACCATGAACAACGCCCAGCCGGGACTCTGGTAGAAATCCGGGACGTTCTCGAACCCGATGCGCCGCATCAGATCCTGGATCAACCCGAAGTTCGGATCGAAGACGAACTGGAAGGCGACACCGATCGCGGCGCCCGAGATGACGAACGGCGCGAACACGGCGGAGCGAACCACGTTGCGGCCCCGGAGCTTCCGATCCAGCAGCATGGCCAGGACGAGACCCAACAGCATGCTGCCCGCCACGGCCGCGATCGTGAAGATCACGGTGTTGGACACGATCTGCCAGGTGTCGCTCCGTCCCCACCACTCGCGGTAGTTCGCGAGCCCGATGAACGTCGAGGTGGGCGAGCTGATGTTCCAGTCGAAGAACGACAGCCGGATGTTGTCCACCAGCGGCCGGTAGGTGAAGACTCCCAGCAGCACCAGGTTCGGCCCCACCAGGACGAGGAACAGGGCGTAGTCCCGCCAGGGTCGACGCAGGAAAGAGCGTTGCGCCGGAGGGAGTTCCGGCAGCGTCCGCTGCACGACGGGACGGCTCCGACCGATCGGTCGCCGAGGGGCCCCGGGGGCCGTCCGTCGAGGGAGAAGTGCGGTCACCGATGGGACATTAGCCTAGAGAAAGCGAACGAATGGTGAACACGAATGGATCCGCGCCTGTCCGGACCGTGGCGGTTCTACAGTTGCCAGTCACCGAGTCCGTCGTACCCGCTCAGGACGCCTCCGGCGGTGTTCTGCACGATCACCGGATCGCCCTTCTGGACGGTCTCGTAGAACCATTTCGCGTCCTCGGTGCTGACGTTCAGGCACCCGTGGCTGACGTTCTCGGCGCCCTGGCTGCCCACCGACCACGGGGCCGCGTGCACGAAGATCCCGCTGTTCGACATCCGCGTGGCGTACTCGACGTACGTCCGGTAGCCCTCGGGGGCGTCGACGGGCACACCGTAGGTGGACGAGTCCATGTACATGTCGCGGTAGCGCTCGCCGATGACGTAGGTGCCGTTGGGGGTCTCGTGGCCGGGCTTGCCCATCGACGTCGGCATGGTGCGCACGACGGCGCCGTTCCGCGTCACGGTGATCGTCTTGGTGGCGTCGTCGGCCGTCGTCACGATCGCGTCGCCGACGGTGAACCTGCTCGTGAGGTCGCCCGCGCGGACGGTCACGTCGGTGTTGGCCGGCCAGAAGGCGTCCGGCCGCCACCGCACCTGACGGTCGGAGAACCAGAAGAACCGGCCGGGGACGTCGCCCGCGGACGTGGTGACGTCGATCGCGCGTTCCGCGACGGCGCGGTCGGCGATCGGCGCGGAGAACCGCAGGATCACCGGCTGCGCGATGCCGACCACCTCACCGGCCGACGGGTTCACCGCGGGGGTGGCGAAGTTCGCCGGGCCGCGCTGGGGCGGGGCGGGCAGCTGCGGGACGGTCGGCAGCGACGGCGGTGCGGGCAGTCCGGGCAGAGTCGGCAGCTCGGGCGCCGGTGGCAGGCCGGGCAGCGAGATGTCGGGGCCGCCGGGCCACAGCGGCGCAGCGGCGGCCGGAGCCGCGGTGGCGATCAGGCCGGCGGTGACGACGACGGCACCGACCGCTGCTCGCACCACGGAACCGGGCGTACGACGAACTCCCATGAGCGTGAACCATCCCTGTCGGTCTCGAACTGTCTCGGGTTCCGTCATTAACACACAGACGAGGACATCGTCGCCAGTCGGGTACCGTGGCGGGTCACACGAGATCGAGGTCAAGCCACGGCGACGGTCACGGGTCACCGAACGCTGCCTACGGGCGCGTGCACGAGAGAAAGGCCTGACGCCGTGGTGGTCGACGACCGGGGACAGGAGTCCCAGCGACCCCTGCCGGCTGCGCCGGCCGAGCGACATCTGCCGGCTGCGCCGGCCGAGCGACACCTGCCATCGGCACTGTTCCCCGATCGCGCGGAGAACGGCCTGAGTTCGCTGCTCGGTCCGGACAGCCTGCACACCTCGTTCCAGCGCATCATCGATCTGCAGACGGGTGCCATCGTCGGGTACGAGGCCGTCGTCGGCGGTCCCGCGGACTCGTCGTTCGCCGATCCCGCCGCCCTCGCCTCCGCCGCGCGCGCGATGGGTATGACGCCGGATCTCGACGCCGCCCGGTGGAACGGCGCGCTCGCCGCCGCCGCTCGCGAGGACAAGCCCCGCGAGGTGCCGCTCTTCATCGCCGTCGATCCCGATTCCCTCACCGATCTGCCCGACCTGCACGATCAGGACGCGGGCGGCGCGGTCCTCCAGTTCGACGAGACCGCCCTGATCCGGCGCCCGGCGCACCTCATGCGCGTCGTCGCCGAGGTGCGACGACTGGGGTGGGCGATCGCCGTCGACCACGTCGGCGTCCGGCCGGAATCGCTGGCCCTGCTCCCGCTCCTCGAGCCCGACGTGGTCAAACTCGATCGGACGTTGCTCGCGACGCGCCCCAATCGCTTCACCGCGCGCGTCGTCAACGCCGTCGCCGCCCAGGTGGAGCGGACCGGCGCGATCGTCATGGCGGAGGGCATCACCGACGAGGCGTCGGCGCTGGCCGCACGGGCGATGGGTGCCCGGGTGGGCGAGGGGCCGCTCTACGGATCGACGACGTCGCTCTCCGGCGACAGTCCCGTCGGCTCGCCGCTCGAGTTCGGGACCGCACGGGCGCGGGGCGCGACCCCGTTGTCCACGCCGTACAACCTGGCGGCCGGCGGCCTCGACGTACGCCGGGCGAGCAAGCGCCTGCTCATCGAGATCAGCAAGAACCTCGAGTCGATGGCCACCGACAGCCGCCAGACCGCCCTGATGATGGGCGCGTTCCAACACATCCGTCACTTCACGGCGCTCACCGGCCGACGGTGGGAGCTGATGGCGCAGAACGCGGCGTTGGTCGGCGCGCTCGCCGAGAACATGGGCACCGAACCCGCGCCGAAGATCCGCGGGGCGGGGCTGCCCGCGTCGGATTCGTTGCGCGAGGAGTGGGACGTGGTGGTGCTGTCACCGCACTTCTCCGCCGTGCTCGCAGCGCGCGATCTCGGCGACGGCGGCCCGGACATGGACCGGCGCTTCGACTACGTCCTCAGCCACGACCCGACGCTCACCATCGAGTGCGCGCGATCGCTCGTGGCCCGGCTGCCACCCGAGCGCAGCGGGAGCTGACGCCGACTCGCCGTACCGGGGTCAGACGACCTCGGGCACGACGAGACTGTGCACGAATCGCATCTTCTCGAGCACGCGCGCGGGGAGCACGAAGGGGTACAGGTCCTGGTGCCCCATGGACCGGTTCAGCTGGTTGAGCGCCCAGGTGAGCGGGAGCCACCAGTCGATGATGCGGTCGAACCCGACGTCACCGGCGAGCGGCGCCTCGAACGTCGAGCCGGCGGGGGCGAAAGCGTAGGCCGCCGCGGTGTCGAGCGTGTCCCGGATGTGCAGGTAGTGCGCGAACGTCTCGGCCCAGTCCTCGGACGGGTGCATCGTGGCGTACGACGAGACGTGGGTCTTCCGCCACCCGTCGGGCGCGCCCTCGCTGTAGTGCCGATCCAGAGCGGCCTGGTAGTCGCCGTCGGGGTTGCCGAAGAGTTCCTCGAACCGCCCGCGGTGCTCGCCGGTGCCCACGAGCACCGTCTGGTAGTAGTGCCCGATCTCGTGTCGGAAGTGGCCGACGAGGGTGCGGTAGGGCTCGTCCATCGACACCCGCAGTTGCTCGCGGTGCGCGTCGTCGCTCTCGGCGAGATCGAGGGTGATGAGCCCGTTGGCGTGGCCGGTGATCACGTGGCGGTGAGCGCTCGACAGCAGGTCGAAGGCGAGCCCGCCCGACGGATTGTCGTCGCGCCCCTCGATGGGCAGGTGCAGCTCGTCGAGTTCGAGGATCACCCGGCGCTTGGCGGTCTCGGCCGCGGCGAACTCGGCCATCGCCTCGGTGTCGCTGTCGGCGGGACGGGTCCGGGTGAGGGCGCACGACGCGCACAGCGTGGCGCCCGACGACACGTCGACCAACCAGTTGCACCGCGCCCGTTTGATGTTGGCGCAGCGGCCCCACACGGTGCCGTCGACTGTGACGGTCAGATCGTCGCCGAGCACCTGGATGCTCCGGCCGGGAAGGTGGAAACCGAGCCGACTGTCGCAGGACAGACAGATCGAGTTCTCGAAGGACAGTTGCTGACCGCACTTGCGGCAGAAGAACACTCGCATGGATTCCGGGTAACCTTCCTCACGCCGTCGGACTCGGCCGACAGCGACGCCACCGTTCGGGCGAGCGTCGGATACCCAGCGTAGCCGTCGTGACACGCGCCTCGAACCGCCCGCGCAGGGTTTGAGAACGGGGGGCTCGGTCAACTCTGCGGCCATGACTGATTCGACGCAGAAGACGGCTTCGTACACGGTTCCGGGCATGTCCACCGAGGACGGCGCACGCGTGGCAGAGATCCTGCAGGATCGGCTGAACGCGCTGAACGATCTGCACCTCACCCTCAAGCACGTGCACTGGAACGTGGTGGGCCCGAACTTCATCTCGGTGCACGAGATGCTCGACCCGCAGGTCGAGGCCGTCCGTGGATTCGCGGACGACGTGGCCGAGCGCATCGCGACCCTCGGCGGGTCGCCCAAGGGCACGCCGGGCACCATCGTCGCGCAGCGCTCGTGGGACGACTACAGCATCGGCCGCGCACCGGCCATCGAGCACCTCGGCGCCCTCGACCTGGTGTACTCCGGCGTCATCTCGGACTACCGCGAGGCGATCGAGAAGACCGGCGACGTCGATCCCGTCACCGAGGATCTCCTGATCGGCCACAGCGGCCAGCTGGAGCTCTTCCACTGGTTCGTTCGCGCGCATCTCGAGAACGCCGGTGGTCAGCTCTCCACCGCGGGCGCGTCCTCGGAGAAGGAAGCCGCAGCCGACGCCGGCTGACCCGAGACGTTCACGGGCAGCGCCGCACCCGACCGACGGGGTGCGGCGCTGTCGTGCGTTCGGTGTAGTTTGCCCGCGTGAGCGACTCGACCATCACCACCCACCGCGAGCGCGTGCGCGGATGGGTCGAGCGCATCGCCGACGCCCGCCGCGGGGACAGCAGTGAGACCCTCGCCGCCGCGTTTCTCCTGGCTGCCACGCTGGCCGCGCTGGTGTGGGCCAACTCGCCGTGGGGCGAGACCTATCAGGCCTTCTGGCACACGCCGCTCTCGATCACCGTCGGCGCGCACGGCATCGAACTCGATCTCCAGCACTGGGTGAACGACGGGCTGATGGCGTTGTTCTTCTTCGTCGTCGGCCTCGAGGTCAAACGCGAGTTCGCGATGGGCGAGCTGCGGGACACCTCCCGTGCGGCCGTGCCGATCGTGGCCGCCGTCGCGGGGCTGGCCGTCCCGGCGCTGCTGTTCCTGGTGCTCAACCCGTCCGGTCCGGCGTCCGCGGCCTGGGGCGTGGTCATCTCCACCGACACCGCCTTCGTCCTCGGTCTGCTGGCCGTCGTCGGGCCGTCCCGCGCGCTACGCCTGCGCGTGTTCCTCATGACCCTCGCCGTCGCGGACGACGTCGGCGCCCTGGCGATCATCGCCGTGGTCTATACCGACGATCTGCGCGTCGGCCCTCTCCTGGTGTCGTTCCTCGGCCTAGCGCTGGTGCTGCTCCTGCGGCGGATGCGCGTGTGGCGGGGTGCGGGATACCTCGTCGTCTCGCTCGTGACCTGGACGGCGATGTACCTCTCCGGCGTCCACCCCACCCTCGCCGGCGTGATGATAGCCCTGCTGCTGCCCGTCTACCCGCCCCGGCGGCGGGAGGTGGAGCACGCCGCCGCGCTGACGCGGGCGTTCCGCCAGTCGCCGAACCCCGAGTACGCGCGGGCCGCTCGGCTCGGGCTCGAGCGGGCGGTGTCGGTCAACGAGCGCCTGATGCGGCTCTACCAGCCCTACACCGCGTTCCTGGTGGTGCCGATCTTCGCGCTCGCCAACGCCGGCGTGGTGCTGAGCCGCGAGACGCTCACCGCGGCGGCCACGTCTCCGCTCACGTGGGGCATCGTGCTCGGGCTCGTGATCGGCAAGTTCGTCGGCATCACCGGCGCCACGGCGCTGTTCGCCCGGATCCGGCCGCAGGCGCTGGCACCGGGACTGACCTTCCCGCAGATCGCAGGCGGCGCCGCACTGTCCGGCGTCGGTTTCACCATCTCGCTCTTCATCGTCGACCTCGCGCTCGAGGACCCGTTGCTCCAGGACGAGGCGCGCGTGGGCGTGCTGTCCGCCTCCGTGATCGCGGCGCTGCTGGGCTGGGGTGTGTTCGCCCTCGGCGCCCGGCTCGCGCCCCCGCCGGCGGGCCCGCCCACGAAACTGCTGCGGCCGGTGGGTCGACGCGACCACGTTCGCGGCCCGGTGGACGCGCCGCTCACCGTGGTGGAGTACGGCGACTTCGAGTGCCCCTTCTGCAGCAAGGCGACGGGCGTCGCGCGGGAGCTGCGCGAACACTTCGGCGACCGCGTGCGCTACGTCTTCCGGCACTACCCGCTGGACGACTATCACCCGCACGCGCGCTACGCCGCGCAGGCCGCGGAAGCCGCTGCGGCACAGGGCAAGTTCTGGGAGATGCACGACACGCTGTTCCGCCACAGCGACGACCTGGAGCGCGACGCGGTCGACGGGTACGCGGCCGCCGTGGGCCTCGACATGGAGCGCTACGAGGAGGACATACGGACCGGCGACTTCGTCACCCGCGTGGAGGACGACGAGCTCGACGCGCTCACCAGCGAACTGCCGGGGACACCCGCCTTCTATCTGGGGGGTTCCGAGACCCCGCGCCGGCACGACGGCCCGCACGACACGGCGACGATGATCCGCGAGCTGGAGAAACTGCTGCCCTAGCGGTGATCCGGGACCCTGTTGCCGTCGTCGTCCCAGTGCTCGGCCACCTTCTTCGACGGCTGCACGCGCGGGGGCTCCCCGGGCATCTTGGGATAGTCGGGCGGGAAGTTCAGCTCGCCGCCGGGCAGGGTCTCCCACAGCTGCAGCAGCGGGTCCAGCGAGAACGACTCGTCGTCCATGTCCGCCCAGGGGTCGCCGTCCGCGAGGTAGTCCGGCACGGTGTGCAGCGTGTAGGCGCGAGGATCCCGCGTCTGCGCCAACGTCGACCACGTCATGGGGGTACTGACGGGCGCACCCGGCCGGGCGCGCAGGCTCCACGCGCTCGCGATGGTGCGGTCCCGATTGTTCTGGTTGTAGTCGAGGAAGATGCGCTCCCCGCGCTCCTCCTTCCACCAGGCGGTGGTCACGCCGTCGTCACGCCGTTCGAGTTCGCGCCCGAGACCGATTGCCGCGTGCCGAACGTCCTCGAACGTGTACTCCGGGCGGATCCGCACGTAGACGTGGATACCGCGGTTGCCGCTGGTCTTGGGATAGCCGCGAAGACCCAGCTCGGCGAGCAGTTCGCGCGTCACCTCCGCGACGCGCTGCGCGTCGGCGAACGTCGTGCCCGGCTGCGGGTCGAGGTCGAGACGCAGTTCGTCGGGCCGGTCGACCTCGGGACGACGGACGGGCCACGGGTGGAAGGTCAACGTGCCCATCTGGGCGGCCCAGACGAACGACGCCGGCTCCGACGGACACAGCTCGGCCGCCGTGCGCCGACTCGGGAAGGTGATGTCGACCGTCTCGATCCAGTCGGGCGCGCCCTTCGGCAGCCGCTTCTGATAGAAGCCGTCGCCGCCCTTGTCCTGCGGCCCGGTGGCCAGGCGCATGCCGTCGCGGTACCCGTCCGGCCACCGTTCCATCGCCGTCGGGCGATCGCCGACCGCGCGCATCATCGCCGGCCCGACCGCCGAGAAGTACTCGCACACCTGGAGTTTGGTGATCGCGGGTCCGGCCTCGGTGGCCTCGTAGATCACCCGATCGGGGCTGGTGACGCGGACGTCGCGCTCACCCGCCCGCACCGACGCGGCCGGTGTCGCCATCACGCACCCGCCAGGATGTCGGCGACGTCGTACCGCTCGGGGGTGTCGAGCTGGTCGTAGGTGCAGCTCAGGGGATCGCGGTCCGGCCGCCACCGCAGGAAGCGCGCCGCGTGCCGTAGCCGGTCCTTCTCCATCTGGTCGTACGCCACCTCAAGCACGCGCTCGGGCCGCACCGGGATCCACGTCCGGTCCACGCCGGACCGCCACCGGGTCTGCTCGCCGTCGGAGACCACGTCCTCGCCGAGCCGCAACGGTTCCAATTCCTTCTGGTACTCGATCCGCTTGGCGTCGGTGAACGCCGACGCGCCCCCGATCATCTGCAGCCGGTCACCGTTGTAGAGCCCGAGCAGCATCGACCCGATACCGGTGCCGGACTTGTGGATTCGGTAACCGATGAGCACACAGTCGGCCGTCCGGGCGTGCTTGACCTTGACCATCTCCCGCTTGTTCGGCAGATACACCCCGTCCAGGCGCTTGGCCACCACCCCGTCGAGACCCGCGCCCTCGAAGCGGTCGAACCACTCCGTGGCGAGTGCGGCGTCGTCCGTCACCCGGGTGACGTGGCACCGCGGCGACTCCCGCGGCTCGAGGATGCCCTCGAGCGTGGACCGCCGCTCGGCGAACGGGCGGCCCGTCAGATCGTCGTCACCCAGGGCGAGCAGGTCGAACGCCACGAAGCGCGCGGGCGTCTTCTCGGCCAGCATGCGAACGCGACTGTCCGCGGGGTGGATTCGTTCCGAGAGCGAGTCCCAGTCCAGGCGCCACGACCCGTCGCGCTCGAGGGAGACCACCAGCTCCCCGTCGACGACGCAGCGGGTGGGCAATTCCTCCTTCACCGCGGCCACCATCTCCGGGAAGTATCGAGCCAGGTCCTTGCCGCCGCGTGATCCGAGCACCACCTCGTCCCCGTCCCGAAAGACGATGGTGCGGAAGCCGTCCCACTTGGGCTCGTAGGACCAGAGTGCATCCGGAGCACCCTGGTCCGGCACCACCTTCGCGGCCTTGGCGAGCATGGGCTGCAGCGGCGGCATCACGGGGAGGTCCACGTCCGCCATCCTCGCACGAGACTCCGACGTCCCACGGGCATACAGTGACCGCCATGCCTCTTCTCCGGACTCGCCGCCCGCGCACCGCCGCGCTGCTCGGCGCGGTCGCGGCGGTGCTTCTGGCGGCCGGGTGTTCGTCCACGGTCACCGGCACCCCGGTCGCGGCGCCGACCACGTCGGCGGCGTCCTCCACCTCCGAGATTCCGAACGATCGCCTCGTCCCCCCGACCACCACGGCGTCGGGCGGAGACGTGTCCATCGACGTCGCGCCCGGTGACTGCGTACGCCTCGGCGGCACGGTGAACGACGCGACCATCGAGGAAGCCGCGTGCGGCTCGGACGAGTCGAACTACGTCGTGGTGGCGTCGTCCCCGACGTCGAGCGGGTGCCCGTCCGACGTCGACCAGACGTACTACGAAACTCTCGACGGCGTCGAACAGGGCGCGCTGTGCCTCGACATCGACTTCGTGGTGGGCGGCTGCATGGACCTCGGCGGCGAGGATCCCGTCCGCGCCGACTGTTCCGAGCCGATGATCGACGGCGTCCGCGTCGCCGAGATCGTCCAGGACTCCGTGGACGAGTTCGACTGCGACACCGACCGCGCGTACGTGTACGACGAGCGGGAATTCGTCGTGTGCTTCGACAGCCCCTGACCGACCGTGATGGACGCCCCGCGCCTCCGCACCCCTCGCGGGCGATGGATCGTCGCCGCGACCGTGCTCGGCTCGTCGCTGACCATGCTCGACGGCACCGTAGTGAACATCGCGCTACCGGCCATCGCCGCCGATCTCGGTGCGACCGTCTCGGGGCTGCAGTGGACGGTCACCGGCTACACCCTCACCCTCGCCGCATTCGTGTTGCTCGGCGGCTCGCTGGGTGATCGCTACGGCCGCGCCCGCCTCTTCGCCGTCGGGACGGTCTGGTTCACGGCCGCGTCGGTGGCCTGCGCGCTCGCCCCGACCGTCGACGCGCTCGTCGCCGCCCGCGTGACCCAGGGCATCGGCGCCGCGCTTCTGACGCCCGGATCCCTGGCCATCCTCTCGGCGTCGCTCGATCCCCGCGACCGCGGCGCGGCGATCGGGCTGTGGTCGGGACTCGGCGGGGTGGCCGCCGCGGTGGGACCCGTCCTCGGAGGCTGGCTGGTGGACCTCGCCGGATGGCGGTCGGTGTTCTGGATCAACGTGCCGCTGGGTGTCGTCGTTCTGGCGGTCACCGCCCGCCACGTCCCCGAATCACGGGATCCCGACGCCACGGGTCGTCTCGACTGGTTCGGCGCGGCTCTGGTCGTGGCCGCGTTGGCCGCGGTCACCTTCGGCGCGATCGACGCGAATGCGGTGGCGGTGGGACTCGGGCTCGTCGGCGTCGGTGTGTTCGCCGCGTGGCAGCGACGCGCCCACCATCCCCTGGTCGCCCCGGCGTTGTTCTCGTCGCGAACGTTCGTCGGCGCGAACGTGGTGACGGTCGCGGCGTACGCCGCGCTGGGCGGGGTGTTCTTCCTGCTGTTGCTGCAGCTGCAGACCGCGCTGGGGTACGACGCGATCACGGCCGGCGTCGCCACGCTGCCGATCACCGCCGCGATGCTGCTGTTGTCCTCGCGCACGGGTGCGCTGGCGGACCGCATCGGCCCGCGCGTTCCGATGACGGTGGGCCCGATCGTGGCCGCACTGGGGCTCGCGCTGATGACGCGCATTCACCCCGGCGCGACGTACGTCGGGGCGGTGCTGCCGGCCGTCGTCGTGTTCGGGGTGGGGTTGTCGATCCTGGTCGCGCCGCTGACCGCGGCGGCCATCGGATCGGTGCCGAGCGAGCACGCGGGTGCGGCGTCGGCGGTGAACAACGCCGTGGCGCGGACCGCTCAACTGCTGGCAGTGGCCGCGCTGCCCGGCCTCGTCGGCATCACGGGAACCCTGGACGCAGACACGGTGGGGCGGGGCTTCACGTCGGCCATGTGGATCTGCGTGGCCTTGCTCCTCGCCGCTGCAGCGGCGGCGTTCGCGCTGGTCCGGACGCCCGCGCGCGTCTGACGTCAGTCGGCGAGGCAGGCGACCTGCGGGTCCACCCGCAGCTTGGCCAGCGCGCTGCGGATGCGCGACTTCATGGTGGAGACGGGCACGCCCATGCGGTCGGCGGCCTCCGCGTAGGTCAACCCCTCGAAGAACGCCATGAACAGACATTCGCGCTGCCGGCTCGACAACTCGGCCATGGCGTCGAGCACGGGCCGACGGTCGAGGAAGCGGTCGCCGCCGTCCGCGGAGCCGATGGCGGCGTCGAGCATGGCCCACTTGGACTCGCGGTCCGACCGGGACTGCTCGGACCGCACCCGGTCGATCGCGCGGCGGTGGGCCATGGTGACCAGCCAGGCCGCCGGGGAGCCCTGGGACGGCGAGAACGTGGGCGCCTTCTGCCAGACTTCGAGATAGACGTCCTGCACGCACTCCTCGGAGAACCCGCGGTCGCGCAGGACGCGGAGAACGGCGCCGTAGACGCGGGACGACGTGAGGTCGTAGAACCGCGCGAAGGCCACCCGGTCACCGCGCCCGACGGCGAGGAGGAGGTCCACCAGCTCACCGGTGGCGGTCTCGGAACGCCGGGCGGGGGTCGACGCGACGCGCGTCCCGACTGTTACCGAATCGGGTTGTGCGACAAGAGTGTTCACGGTCATCACCTCGGTCCGCGGAGCGCGGGATCGCGCTCGATGCACTCGACAGTGCCAGCGCTCGACGGCGGTACTGCGACACGCACATCGCAATAAGGACACCGTACGGTCACGAAAAGGTCACGGCGCTCGACGTGCGCCGCACCACCCGGGTCGACGCGGTGGCGCGCAGGTCTAGGGTTTTCGGCATGAGCAGCACCCCCAGCAGCACCTCCGAGAACAAGGCCGTCGACGCCGATTCCGCCGGCACCTCTCCCACGACCTCGGCCGACCCGGACGTCAAGCCCCGCAGCCGCGACGTCACCGACGGCCTCGAGAAGACCGCCGCACGCGGCATGCTCCGCGCCGTCGGCATGGGTGACGCCGACTGGGGCAAGTCGCAGATCGGCGTCGCGTCGTCGTGGAACGAGATCACGCCGTGCAACCTCTCGCTCGATCGCCTGGCCAAGGCCGTCAAGGAGGGTGTGCACACCGGCGGCGGCTACCCGCTGGAGTTCGGCACGATCTCCGTTTCCGACGGCATCTCGATGGGCCACGAGGGGATGCACTTCTCCCTCGTCTCGCGCGAGGTGATCGCCGACTCGGTCGAGACCGTCATCAGCGCCGAGCGCCTCGACGGCTCCGTGCTGCTGGCCGGCTGCGACAAGTCCCTCCCGGGCATGCTCATGGCCGCCGCCCGCCTGGACCTCGCGAGCGTCTTCCTCTACGCGGGCTCGACGCTCCCCGGCTTCGCGACACTGTCCGACGGCAGCGAGCACCAGGTCACCATCATCGACGCCTTCGAGGCCGTCGGCGCCTGTTCCCGCGGCCTGATGTCCCGCGAGGACGTCGACACCATCGAGCGCGCCATCTGCCCCGGTGAGGGCGCCTGCGGCGGCATGTACACCGCGAACACCATGGCCAGTGCGGCCGAGGCGATGGGCATGTCCCTGCCCGGCAGTGCCGCGCCGCCCGCACCCGACAAGCGCCGCGACGGGTTCGCCCGCGCCAGCGGTGAGGCCGTCGTCGAACTGCTCCGTCGCGGCATCACCGCGCGCGACATCATGACCAAGGAGGCGTTCGAGAACGCGATCGCCGTCGTCATGGCGTTCGGCGGGTCGACCAACGCCGTGCTGCACCTGCTGGCCATCGCGCACGAGGCGAACGTCGAGCTCTCGCTGGACGACTTCGTTCGAGTCGGCTCGAAGGTCCCGCACCTCGCGGACGTCAAGCCCTTCGGTCGGCACGTCATGACCGACGTCGACCGCATCGGCGGCGTGCCCGTGGTCATGAAGGCCCTCCTGGACGCCGGTCTGCTGCACGGGGACTGCCTCACCGTCACCGGCCGCACCGTCGCCGAGAACCTGGCGGACATCGCACCGCCGGATCCCGACGGCCTGGTCCTGCGGGCGATGTCGGAGCCGATCCACCCCACCGGCGGCATCACCATCCTGTCCGGATCGCTCGCCCCCGGCGGCGCCGTGGTGAAGTCGGCCGGCTTCGACTCCGACGTCTTCGAGGGAACCGCCCGCGTCTTCGAGCGCGAGCGCGCCGCGATGGACGCGCTCGAGGACGGCACGATCACCGCCGGTGACGTCGTCGTCATCCGCTACGAGGGCCCCAAGGGCGGACCCGGCATGCGCGAGATGCTCGCCATCACCGGTGCGATCAAGGGCGCGGGCCTGGGCAAGGACGTGCTGCTCATGACCGACGGCCGCTTCTCCGGCGGCACGACCGGACTCTGTGTCGGTCACATCGCGCCCGAGGCCGTCGACGGCGGGCCCATCGCCTTCGTCCGCGACGGCGACCGGATCCGTCTCGACGTCGCGAACGGCACGCTCGACCTGCTGGTCGACGAGGCCGAGCTCGCGTCGCGGCGCGAGGGCTGGGCACCGCTGCCGCCGCGCTACACCCGCGGCGTCCTGGCGAAGTACTCCAAGCTGGTCGGCTCCGCGTCGCAGGGTGCCGTCTGCACCTAGTCCCGTCGAGCCACGCCGCTCGTGACCCACCCGAGGCCCCACCGTGATCGAGTCGTGATCCGGTGGGGCTTCGGTCGTCACGTAGCGGGGGAACTCTGTCTGTCGACGGGGCAGCGCCGGGCTGCCCGAACTTGGGGAGGCAGCACGCATGTCCATCATGAAGAAGTCCATCGCAGGTGCGTTCGGTGTGGCCCTGGGTGTCGCGGCGTTCCTGCCGGCCACCGCCTCTGCGGCTCCGGTCGACGCGTGTCAGGCACCGTTCGGTCGGGATGCCGTCACCGGTGAGTGCTCCGCCACGAGCGACGCCTCCAGTGCCGCCGCGGCCTACGGCAACGCCACCGCCGACGCCAACCGCAACGCCCTCGCCCTCGCTCTCGGCCTGAACGGCGGCGTCGCCGGATCCTCCGCCGTCGGCTTCGCCGCACCCGCCGCCATTGCCTTCGGACCGGGCAGCGTCGCCGAGGCGATCGGCCTCAACCCCGGTCTGTCCATCGCGATCGCCGGTCCCGGCGCCACCATCACGGTCGACTCCCTCGGCGGCGTGACCTGCGACGGCCCCGGCTTCGCGGGCGACCTCACGACGCTGAAGGCCTGCATCGGCCAGAACTGAGGCCGGAACCTAGGCCAGAACCGAGGCCACGGCCCGCTCGAGGTGAGCAGCACGTGCGGCTCGGCGTCGGATCCTCCGGATTCCCGTCCGCCGACGCCCCGAGCCGCACACTGCGCTCCGAGACGGGCCCCGTGACACACACGAGCCCCGCACCGAGATCGGTGCGGGGCTCGTGTGGGTGATGGATCAGGGAGTGGGCACGAAACCCGTTCCGACGCCGCCGCCACGGTTGATGTCGTCGAAGACCGCGCGGATGTTGGTGCCGACCTCGGGGCCGATGCACGGGATGCCCAGGTAGGCGTTCACCATGCCCACCAACGTGGTGCCGGCGACCACCGGACCACCCGAATCACCCTGCTGCACGCAGATCTGGGTGTAGGTGCGATCGTTCTGGAACAGCTCGCCGTACGTGATGCCGCAGGTGTTGCCGGTGGTCCGGCCTTCCTTGCACATGATGCCGGGGAACGTCGCGGGCTCACCGACACCAGTGATGGTGACGTTGCCGACGCGGTTGGTGGGGGCCACACGGTTCCGATCGAACTCGATCACGGCGTAGTCGAGGCCGCCGACCGAGGAGACGATGCGGCCCACCGCGCCGGCGTCGGGTAGATACTCCGCACCCACCAGGTCACCCGGAACGCCGCAGTGACCGGCGGTGATGCCGACCAGGCGACCGGCGTTGTCGGTGCCGACGGTGGTCAGGGTGCAGTCGAACTTGCCCTTGCCCGAGCTGTCGGCGATCAGGATGCCGGACCCACCGCCCAACACGGCGACGGGTGCGGCGGACGCGGTGCCCACGCCGACGCCGGCGGTCAGAGCGAGAGCAGCGGCAGCCGCGACGACGAGTTTCTTCAGCATGTATTCCCCTCCGGAGTTCCCGCACACCGTAGCAATCCCGGGCGGTGAATCCGTACTAGTTGCCCTGCTCGGTCAATCGATCGAGAACTCGGCGAGCGTCCTCGAGCTCCCGGCTGAGGGCCTCGACCCGTTCGCGCGCCGCGGCCCGAGCGGCCTCGACCTTCTCCTCCACGGCCTCCGACGCCGCCGGATCACCGAGTGCTCGCACGGCCTCGAGCACCCGATCGGCGGTCACGACCGTGGGCTTGCCCGCCTTGCGCGCGCCGTGCGACACCGTGACGGTCCACGTGTCGTCCGGTCCCGACGCCACGGTGACCCCGATCGGCGCGGGAGCCGTTTTCGAGCGACGGGGCTTCGCCGGGGCGGGGGCGGGTGTCGACGCCGCGGCGGTCGCGGGTGCCGGCGCGGGCGCGGGTCTCGGAGCAGCGACCGGGGTCGGAGCCGCCGGAGCCGGAGCCGGGGTGGGCGCCGGGGCCGACCGCGGTGCCCGAGCAGCACGGGGAGCCTTCGCCGGCGCGGGCGCGGTGCGCGAACGCCGGAGCTCCTCCGCCTCGTACGGCAACTGATCGTCCACCCCGGCGGGACTGACGGTGACCGTGGTGCCGTCGATGGACACCACTCGCGCGGACGCACCGGCGTCGAGCCCCAGCGACGGCGTGGCTTCCCGGAGGTAGACGGTGGCGCGCTTGCCGGCGTCGAGCGCGGCCTGCAGCGCGGTCAGATCGTCCTGGGTGAGGGCATCGGCCGGGGGTCGCCGACGGGACGAAGCCATGAGTGTCCTTTCGGGGACGACACGGGAGACACGTCAGTCTGTCACGAGGTCCCGACACCTCCGCCGACGTCGTCGTCGGTGGTTGCGAGCCGATCTCCCCGGGTACGCGCCGCCCATGACCGACACCGATTCCCGCGCCCACGTCGTCGAGCTTCTCTCCGACGCGAACCTCTGCATGTTCACCACCACCTCCACCGACGGGCACCTCATCGCCCGACCGATGGCCCTGCAGGAGACGGAGTTCGACGGCGATCTCTGGTTCTTCGCCGCAGCCGACTCGCGCAAGGTGGCCGACATCGGCGCGAACCCGTCCGTCGGCATCTCCTTCCAGTCCGGCACCTCGTGGGTGTCGGTCTCGGGCCGCGCGTCCGTCGTCCGGGACGACGCGAAGAAGAAGGACCTGTGGAGCCAGGGCGTCGCCGCGTGGTTCCAGGACGGGCCGGAGTCCGACGGCATCGTCCTGATCAAGGTGGAGGCCGAGGGCGCCGAGTACTGGTCCGCCCCGGGATCGAAGGTGTCCACGCTGATCGCGTACGCCAAGTCCCGCATCACCGGCGATCGCCCCGACGTGGGCACCAACGACACCGTCGACCTGTCCTGACGCGACCGGACCGTTCGCTCGGAGCGGACCCCGATGTTCGCTTCCAGCGGACACAGCTGTGAGCGGTCCGGGAGGCTCCGAAATCGGCACCGCCGTACCGCTCTGCCGCGTACCGTTCGACGGGTTCTCTGCGCCCCGGTGCTCGTGACGGGGCGGCTCCGCCTCGTTCTCGGGAGAAGGCACGCCATGTCGCTGGACACGACCCCGTCCGACACGTCCTCGTCCACGGCGGCGGCGCGGGACCAACTGTTCCTGATCGACGCGGTGACCGACGAGGACGTCCAGATCGCCTCGGCGTGGATCGAGCGGCACAGCCGGGTTCCGGATCCGCGCACCGTTCCGATGACGGGTCGCGCGCTCGACCGCGTCCTCGACGGTCTCACCGACGGCGACCCGCTGGTCACCCCGGTACGGGTGGTTCACACCAAGCCGGATACGCCGTCGCGGGGCCTGCGTCGCTGGATCCGTCCCCGCAAGGGTGACGCCCGGGTCGCCGTCGGCGAACCGGCCACGCTGAGCGACCTGCGTCAGCGGTTCGAGGCGACGGCCGGCCGCTCCTTGTCGACGTACGTGGCGCGGCAGGCCAGCCTGACTCTCGACCGGGCCGAGCGCGACATCATCGGCAACGAATACAAGGTGCCGCGGTTCGTGGTCGAGGAGTTGACCGAGCGATCGCAGTTCCGACGCGACCTGGCCGAGCTGTCGAAGTCGGTGAACACTCCGCTGGCCGAGGTCCGGGCGCGGGTGCACAAGATCCTCGACGAGATGGTCGCCACCGAGAACAAGCAGGCGGTGGAGCTGTGGGGGCAGCTCGGAGCGTTCTTCTCCCGGGCCTACCGCGTGGAGATCGACGACGAGTCTCTCGCCGCGCTGCGCGAACTGGACAAGTCCTATCCCCTGGTCTTCCTGCCCAATCACCGGTCGTACCTCGATCCGCTGGTGCTGCGGCCGGCGCTGCTGGACCAGGGTCTGCCCTTGAACCACGTCATGGGCGGCATCAACGTCGGGTTCTGGCCCATCGGCCCGCTGGCCAAGCGCAGCGGGGTGGTGCTGATCCAGCGGAAGTTCTCCGACGACGTCTACAAGTGGACCCTGCGCCAGTACATGAGCTTCCTGCTGAGCAAGAAGTTCAACCTCGAGTGGTACATCGAGGGTGGTCGGTCCCGGACGGGCAAGCTGCGGCCGCCCCGCTTCGGCCTGCTCACCTATCTGGTCGACGCCCTCGAGACCAGCACGGCGGCCGACGCGTACCTGGTGCCCACGTCGATCACCTACGACCGCCTGCACGAGGTCGGGGCCATGACGGCGGAGATGCACGGCGCGCAGAAGCAGGCCGAGGGCATCAGGATGGCCATCGACTACGTCCGGGCACAGGGCAAGATCCGCGGCACCGTCTATCTGCGGTTCGGCACGCCCATGTCCGTCCGCGCCTTCCTCGAGGAGCACGAAGACAAGCGCGTGGCGGTGCAGCGGGCCGCCCTGGCGGTGTCGCACGCCATCAACGAGGCCACCCCCGTGACGCCGGCGGCGCTGGTGGCGATGGCGATGCTCGGCACCGAGGACCGCGCCCTCGACATGGCCGAGATGTGCGGGGTGATCGATCCGCTGGCGCACTACATCCGCCTACGCGGCCTGCCGACGGCCGGCGGTGTGGACCTGACCGATCGCGCCGTCGTCACCGCGGCGCTGCGCACCCAGGTGACGGCCGGAGTCGTCACGCGGTTCGACGACGGCCCGGAGCCGCTCTACCTGCTGGCGCAGGACAAGCACCTGGTCGCCTCGTTCTTCCGGAACAACACCATCCACTTCTTCGTCATGCGCGCGATCGGCGAACTGGTGGTGCTGCGCACCGAGGACTGCCCGCAGGGTGTGGCGGGGGCCGACGATCTGTGGCGGTCCGCGCTCGAACTGCGCGACCTGCTCAAGTTCGAGTTCTTCTTCGGTGACAAGCGGGAGTTCGGCGCGCGTCTGGAAGCCGAGGTCGACCTGATCGACCCGGGCTGGCGGGACCGATTGGACACTCCGGGCTACGCCGTCAGCACCCTCGAGCGTCAGCCGTTCCACCTCGCCCATCGCGTGCTGCAGCCGATCTTCGAGGCGTACCAGGTGGTGGCCGATCGCCTGGTGCTCGCCGACCCGAACGCCGAGTTCGACAAGGCATCGTTCCTCACCGAGTGCCTCGGCGTCGCGCATTCGCGCCGGCTCCGTCAGGAGCTCGATCACAGCGAGGCCATCTCCAACGAATTGTTCGACACGGCACTGCAATTGGCGGACAACCGGGGGATCCTAGACTCGGAGGCACCGGACGTGCGCGAGCGCCGCGAGCAGTTCGCGGTGGAGATCGCCGCCTGGGGGCGGGTGTCGCGTCGAATCAGAGCCATGGTGTACCGCAGACTCGCCGGGCACGAGGGTGCCGCCGACTCCCCGCTCGCCGACCACCCGACCGACGCCGACCGATCCGGAGAATCACGGTGACCTCTCGCCCGGCCCAGTCCCTGACCGATCTGCTCGACCTCGTCGCCGCGGCCCCCGAGGGCCCGGAGGTGGTCGCGTTCTTCGACTTCGACGGCACCGTGATCGACGGGTACTCGGCCACGGCCGTGTTCAAGGAGCGTCTACGCCGCTTCGACGTCGACCTGTTCGAACTGTGGGACATCAGCAGTGCCGTCGTCGAGATGCGGCTGCGCGGCACCACGGTGGACAACCTCATGGACAAGGCGGTGCGCGCTCTCGCCGGCAAGACGCACGAGGAGTTGATGGAGCAGGCCTACCTGCTGTTCCGGTCGGAGATCGCGTCGCAGATCTTCCCGCAGGTGCGCACGTTGATCGCCGCACACAAGGCGCGGGGGCACCGCATCGTGCTCTCGACGTCGGCCACGCCGTACCAGGCGACCCCGGTGGCGGAGGACCTCGGTTTCGACGCCCTCATCTGCACCCATCCCGAGATCGGGGACGACGGCGTGCTCACCGGCTCGCTCGACGGTCTGTCGCTGTGGGGTCCGCGCAAGGCAGCGGGCATCGAGGACTGGGCGACGGCCGAGAAGGTCGATCTCGCCGGCTGTTTCGGCTACTCGAACGGCGCCGAGGACGTGCCGATGCTCGAGACGGTCGGCATCCCCGTCGCGCTCAATCCCGACGGCGACCTCGACCGCACCGCCCGCGACCGCGGCTGGGCACGCGTCCGGCTGCAGAAACCGACGACGGGTGTCGACGTCACGTCGACCGTGCGCAGCGTCGCGGCGCTCGGTTCGGTGCTGGCCAGCGCCGGACTGGGTGCCACACTCGGGCTGTTGAGCGGGTCACGTCGGGTGGGCGCCAACATCACCAATTCCGTGGCGCCCGAACTGGCGTTGGCCCTGACGGGCATCGAGGTGGAGGTGATCGACGAGGCCAACGCCTGGTCGCACCGGCCGGCGGTGTTCCTCTTCAACCACCAGTCGACGATGGACATGATCGTCGTCGCCCGGGTCTTGCGACGCGACATCACCGCCGTCGCCAAGAAGGAGTTGGCGCGCGACCCCCGGTTCGCGCCGCTCGGCGCGTTGTTCGACGTCGCCTACGTCGACCGGGCGAACGGCGCGCAGGCCCGCGACGCGATCAAACCGGCCATCGAGAAGCTGCAGAACGGTACCTCCGTCGCCATCGCCCCGGAGGGCACGCGGATGCCGACCTCGCGACTGGGTCGATTCAAGAAGGGTGCCTTCCACCTGGCGATGGAGGCGGGCGTGCCGGTGGTGCCCCTGGTCCTCGAGGGCGCCGGCGACGTGATGTTCCGGTCCGCGTTCACGGCGCACCCCGGCAAGGTGACGGTGACCGTGGGCGCACCGGTTCCCACGGACGACTGGACCCCCGACACGCTCGACGAGCACATCGCCGAGGTCCGCGAGTTCTACGAGCGGACGCTCGGCCATGTCCGATAACACCGACAGCGGCAGCCACACCGACACCGCCGACGCCACCCGCCGCCGGGTGGAGGACGCTCTGCTCGAATCCTCGGCGTCGTACACCCGCGAGGAGGTGGCCCGGCGCGCCGGTGTCGATCTCGACCGTGCCCGACGCCTGTGGGTCGCCATGGGTTTTCCCGTGAATCCGGACCCGGACGCGGTCATGTACACCGACGCCGACGTCGAGGCGCTGCGTGCACTCACGACGTTGGTGGACCGGAACGTCGTCGAGGAATCGATGGAGCTGGCCGTCGCCCGTACGCTCGGCCAGTCGATGTCACGCCTGGCGGAATGGCAAGTGGGCGTGGTCAACTCGTATATCGCCGCGCGGATTCGCGAGGACGAGGACGCGGCGGGCACGAGCGATCCGGATCGCATCCGACACGACGCCCGCGAACTGGCGGCCGACACCGTCCCGGCACTCGAGGCCCTGCAGAACTACGTGTGGCGTCGCCACCTGGCGGCCGTCGCGGGACGGTCACTGGACATCGACGGGTCGCCGGACAGCAGGCGCACCCTCGCGGTGGGGTTCGCGGACATGGTCGGCTACACCTCGCTCACCCGACGTCTCGACGTCGACGAGCTGACGTCGTTGCTCGAGGAGTTCGAATCGGTGGCCGGCGAGGTCATCGCGCGCGGACACGGATCGGTGGTGAAGAACGTCGGCGACGAGGTGATGTTCCAATGCGCCGACCCGGTCGACGCGGCCCGGATCGCCCTGCGACTGCACGAGGCGTTCGCCGACCGTGACGACGTGCCGGCGCTGCGGGTGGGCATCGCACTGGGGCCGGCGCTGGCCCGGTTCGGCGACCTGTACGGCTCGGTGGTCAACATCGCCGCGCGCCTGACGAGCAACGCCCATCCCGGCACCGTCCTGGTCGACGAGCACACGGCCGAGGCCCTGGCGGACGTCGACGAGTTCTACCTCAAGTCGCTGCGGCCGCTCCGGGTACGCGGCTTCCACAAACTGCGGACCTTCGCCCTGCGGCACAACCGTGATCACGGCGGCGACCGGGAAGGATCGAGCGACTCCGGGCGTTGACCAGGGCAATGACTTCTTCCCTGGCCACTCCCGCCGCGGCGTCCGACCTCGTGCAGCCCACCCGCCTGTGGACACCGAAGCACGTCGTCGTCACGGCGTCCGCGGCCGAGCAACCGCACACCGCCGAGATCCTGCGTCGGTGCGAGGCCGCAGGTGTCGACGACGTGACGATGCTGTCCGGCGACCGCATCACCGGCCTGCGGGGCGGGTCGGACCGCGAGGTGTACGCCCGAGCGAAGTCCACCCTGGCCGTCGTCGTCGCCCCGCCGAGTGCCCGCAAGCCCCAGCCGATTCCGCCGAGCGCGGACTGGCGCATCGACCTGGCCAAGGGCTGCCCCGCGCACTGTCAGTACTGCTATCTCGCGGGCTCGCTGTCGGGACCGCCGATCACCCGCGTGTACGCGAACCTCGACGAGGTGCTCGCCCCGATCGCCACGCACGTCGGCCGGGGCACGGTCACGTCCGGCACCGCCGAGCGTGCACACGAGGGCACGACGTTCGAGATGTCCTGCTACACCGACCCGTTGGGCATCGAGCGGGTCACGGGGTCCCTGGCCGCCGCGATCGCACGGGTCGGCGCCGGCGAGTTCGGCGACGACGCCTCGATCCGCTTCACCACCAAGTTCGACGACGTCACCGAGTTGGCCACGCTGGACCACGGTGGGCGCACGCGGGTGCGGTTCTCGGTCAACGCGGCCGACGTCGCCCACCGGTTCGAGGGCGGCACCGCCAGGATGCCCGCGCGACTGGCGGCGCTGCGCACCCTGGCCCGCGCGGGGTACCCGGTGGGTGTGACCATCGCCCCGATCATGCCGATCCCCGGGTGGCGTGAGCAGTACGGGCAGCTGCTCGCCGACCTGGCCGACGCCGTGGCGGACGTCCCCGACCTCGACCTCACCGCCGAGATCATCACGCATCGCTTCACGCCCGCCAGCAAGGACGTGCTGCTCGGCTGGTACCCCGCCACGAAGCTGGAGATGGACGAGGACGCGCGCAGCGCCAAGCGATCGAAGTTCGGCGGGGTCAAGTACGTGTATCCGAAGGACGTCATGGCCGAGATGCGCTCGTGGTTCACCGCCGAGCTCGACCGAACGGTCCCGTCCGCGCAGCTGCTCTACTGGACCTAGCCGTGCCGGAAGGGGACACCGTCTTCGCGCTCGCGCGTCGGCTCCGGCCCGCGCTCGACGGACAGCGGCTCGCCGTCGGACGTCTGAACGTCCCTGCCCACGCGACCGCCGACCTGTCGGGGCGGACGGTGCTCGGGCATCGCACGATCGGCAAGCACCTGCTCACGGACTTCGACGACGGCCTCACCCTGCACACGCACCTGAAGATGACCGGGTCGTGGACCGTGACCCGGCCGGGCCGACGGCTGCCGCGTCGGCTGGCTCCCGACGTCCGGGTGGAGCTCGGTGTGGTCGACGGACCCACGGCGTACGGCATCACGCTGCCGCTGGTGCAGCTCATGACCACGCCCGACGCCGCCCGCGCCCTCGCCTACCTCGGCCCGGACCCCCTGCACGACGACTTCGACGCCGCGCTCGCCGCCGCGAACGTCCGCGCGGATCCGCGGCCGGTGATCGCGGTCCTGCTGGACCAGCGCGTCATGGCGGGGCCGGGCAACCTGTGGGCCAACGAGCTGTGCTTCCTGCGCGGACTCGGACCCTGGGTTCCCGCGTCGGAGGTCGACGCCGATCGGCTGGTCGCCCTCACCCGCAGGACGATGCGCCATTCCGCGACCGTGCCCGGCGCGATGCAGGTGACCACCGGCGACACCCGTCCCGGCCGGCAACACTGGGTGGCGGGACGAGCCGGCAAACCCTGCCTGCGCTGCGGCACCACCATCCGCGTGGTGGCCGAGGTGCCGGGCGATCCCGAGCGTCGTCGTACCTGGTGGTGCCCGCACTGCCAGCCGGGTCCGGACCGGCCCTGACGTGCGGTGATAGGTTGACTGCCGTACCCGGCCGGCGATCAGGAAGACAGTGATGCAGTATCAGTCCACGCGGGGCCACGACGTGCCCCAGCATTTCTCGGACATCCTGCTCGGCGGCCTGGCCCCGGACGGCGGGCTCTACCTGCCCGCCGAGTACCCGCAGGTGACGACGGACGAGCTCGAGTCGTGGCGGTCGCTCTCCTATGCCGATCTCGCCTACGAGGTCCTGCGGAAGTTCGTCGACGACATCCCCGAGGACGCGCTGCGCGACATCACCCGGCGGACCTACACCGCCGAGGTCTACGGCAACGGCCGCCCCGGCGACGACACCGCGCTCATCACCCCGCTGCGCACCCTCGGCGAGGAGGAGGGCGCGCCGCTGCACCTGCTGGGCCTGTCCAACGGGCCCACGCTCGCCTTCAAGGACATGGCGATGCAGCTGATCGGCAACCTCTTCGAGTACACGCTGGCCCGTGACGACGCCGAACTGAACATCCTCGGCGCGACCTCCGGAGACACCGGCAGCGCCGCCGAGCACGCGATGCGCGGCAAGCGCGGCATCCGTGTGGTCATGCTGAGCCCGCACGGCCGCATGAGCAGCTTCCAGCGGGCGCAGATGTTCAGCCTGCAGGACGAGAACATCGTCAACCTCGCGGTCGAGGGCAACTTCGACGACTGCCAGGACATCGTCAAGGCCGTCTCGCGCGACGCGGAGTTCAAGGCGCACCACGCCATCGGCACGGTCAACTCCATCAACTGGGCGCGCGTCGTCGCGCAGGTCGTCTACTACGTCCACGGTTGGCTGCTCGCCACCGACGGCCCGGGGCAGCGGGTGTCGTTCTCCGTCCCGTCGGGCAACTTCGGCAACGTCTGCGCGGGGCACATCGCCCGGTGCATGGGTCTGCCGATCGACCGCCTCGTCGTCGCCACGAACGAGAACGACGTGCTCGACGAGTTCTTCCGCACGGGTGTCTACCGGCCGCGGTCGGCCGCCGAGACCCACCACACGTCGAGCCCGAGCATGGACATCTCGAAGGCCTCGAACTTCGAGCGGTTCCTCTACGACCTGGTCGATCGCGACGCCGCCCGGCTGGGCGAGCTGTTCTCCCGCCTCGACACCGAGGGCGGCTTCGACTTCACCGGCACTCCCGAGTTCGACCGTATCGCCGACGATTTCGGGTTCGTCTCCGGACGCAGCACCCACGGCAACCGTGTCGAGACCATCCGCGACGTCCACGAGCGGTACGGGGTCGCCATCGACCCGCATACCGCCGACGGGGTCACCGTTGCCCGGCACCACCTCACCGCGGGTGTGCCGATGATCGTGCTCGAGACGGCGCTGCCGGCGAAGTTCGCCGACATCGTCCGCGAAGCGCTCGGCCGTGACCCGGAGCGGCCGGCGGCCTTCGAGGGCATCGAGGACCTGCCGCAGAAGTTCGACGTGGTTCCGGCGGACGCGGACCGGGTGAAGGCGGTCATCGCCGAGCACACCGGGCGCTAAGGAGTAGTCACCCGGCTGTCCCACCCGGCGTCAGCCGGCGATCTCACCCGGCGTCAGCCGGCTATTTCACGGTGGTAGGCCGCCATCGCTGCGGTGAGGGCGCCGAAGACGCGGTGGGCGGCGTCGAGGTCGGAGTCGGGCAGGTCGGCCATGGCGTCGCGGACGTGCACGCCGAGCGGACCGAAGAACTCGCGGGCCACCTCCATGCCGGGCTCGTCGTAGCGCAGGATGACCCGTCGTCGATCGCGGGTGTCCGGCTCGCGGCGGATGTGGCCGGACGTGATCATGCGCTCGACGAGGTAGGTCATCGCGGCCGAGGACAGGCCGAGGACGGAGCCGAGCTCGCCCGGCGAGACGGGGCGACCGCTCACGTCGGCCACCATGATGTGCAACAACGCGCGGAAGTCGTTGGCGCTCAAGCTGTGCTGCGCGCCGAACACGCGACCGAGACGATCGGACTCGGCGGTCATCGCACGCATGTCCGACGCGATGCGCGACTCCAGTTCGGCCCGGTGCGACGGCGGTTCCGCAGGATCGCCGTGGGGTACACCGGCGGTGGGACGGCTGTCCTGGACTGACATCGACACTCCTTCGACCGCAGTCAGACTACCCGCGTCAAAGTATCTCAGTTGCTGAATCATCAAGAAACTGAGATAGTTGCTTCCGTGAGCGCATCGACCGCACCCGCCGAGCCGCAGTCCCCGGCGTCCCCGCAGACCCTCTGGAGCCGCGTCTCCGCCCTCGTCTCCTCGCGCCGGTCGTGGATCGTCGCGCTGATCGTCACGATCGCGGCCATCGGCCTGGTCGGCGGAGTGGGGGCCAACGACGCCGCCGAGAGCTCCCCGAGCTCGGTGCCCACCGACGCGGAGTCGGCCAGGGCGAGTGCGTTGCTCGAGCAGTTCCCCGACGCCGACGTCACCTCGACGATCCTCGTCGCCACCCGCGCGGACGGCGGGGCGCTGACGCCGCAGGACCTCACGGCCGTCGACGAGGCACGCGGCCGCATGCTCGGGGTCGATCGCGGTGTCGACGCGAATACCCTTGCGGCCCCGGTGATCCCGTCGCCCGACGGGCAGGCGGCCATCGCCCCCGTCCAGCTCTCCACTGCGGAGACGGGCCTCGGGCTGTCCGAGACGGTCACCGAGCTCCGCGACGCCGCCCGCACCGGTGCTCCCGACGACCTCGTTCTCCAGGTCACCGGCGGCCCCGCCTTCGGCGCCGACATCGCCGACTCGTTCTCGGGGGCGAACTTCGTGCTGCTCGGCGTCACGGCCCTGGTGGTCGCCGTGCTGCTCATCGTCACCTACCGCTCCCCCGTGCTGTGGCTCGTTCCGTTGGCGGTCATCGGATTCGGCGACCGCGTGGCGTCGTCCGTCGGCACCGCGGTCGCGGAGCTGACCGGACTGTCGTTCGACGGCAGCACCTCGGGCATCACCAGCGTTCTGGTGTTCGGCGCCGGCACCAACTACGCGCTGCTGCTGATCTCCCGCTACCGCGAGGAGTTGCGCCGCGAAGCCGATCACCGTGTCGCGCTGCGTCTGGCGGTCCGACGTGCGGGTCCGGCGATCCTGGCCAGCAACGCCACCGTGGTGCTCGCACTGCTCACCCTTCTGCTCGGAACCCTGCCCAGCACACGCAGTCTCGGCGGATTGGCCGCAGCCGGCCTCGTGGTCGCCGCGATCTTCGTGCTGTTCGTGCTCCCGCCGCTGCTGGCCCTGTTCGGGCGGAAGCTGTTCTGGCCGTTCGTTCCCCGCGTCGGTGACCCGGAACCGACCGACAGGGGCGTCTTCTTCCGCATCGCGTCGGGCGTGAGCCGCCGTCCCGGCCCCACCGCCGTCGTGTCCCTCGCCGCCCTCGCGGTCTGTGCGCTGGGCCTGATCGGGACGAACGTCGGCCTCTCCCAGACCGAGCAGTTCCGCGTCGAAGCCGAGGCCGTGAGCGGAATCGACACGCTCGCCGAGCATTTCCCGGCCGGTCAGTCCGATCCCACCGTGGTGATCGCGCGCACCGACGCCGCCCCGGCCGTGCAGGACGCGCTCGACGCGGCCCCCGGCGTCGTCTCCGCCACCGAGACGGCAGCGTCCACCACCGGCCTCACCGAGTGGTCGGTCGTCCTGGACGGTGAGCCGGCGTCCGACGCCGCGTTCGACGCCGTCCGGGCCGTGCGCGGCGAACTCGCCGCCGTTCCGAACGCCGACGCAGTGGTGGGCGGCAGCGACGCCGAGGCGCTGGACACGGCCGATGCCGCACAGCGGGATCGGCTGGTGATCATCCCGGTGATCCTGGCCGTCGTGCTCGCCGTCCTGTTCCTGTTGCTGCGGTCCGTGGCCGCGCCGCTGATCCTGGTGGCCACCACGGTCCTCAGCACCGTCGCCGCTTTGGGCGTGGGCAGCTGGGCCAGCCAGACCGTCTTCGGCTTCCCCGCACTGGGGGACAACGTGCCGCTCTTCGCGTTCCTGTTCCTCGTGGCCCTGGGCGTCGATTACACGATCTTCCTGGTCACCCGCGCGCGGGAGGAGATGCCGGAGCACGGCACTCGCACCGGCATCGTCCGGGCGGTCGCTTCGACGGGCGCGGTCATCACCAGCGCGGGCATCGTGCTGGCCGCCGTGTTCGCGGTGCTGGGCGTGTTGCCGCTCATCCTGCTGACCCAGCTGGGCATCATCGTCGGCATCGGAATCCTGCTCGACACGTTCGTCGTCCGCACCATCGTCATCCCCGCGCTGTTCACGTCGGTCGGCCCGCGCATCTGGTGGCCGACCAGGCTCGACCCCCGATCCGAACACTCACCGACACCCACCCACGAAGGAGCTCACCGATGAGTCGCACGTTCGCCCGAGCCGCCGCCGCGCTCGCCCTCGCCACCGGAGCCGTCCTCGCCGGCAGCGGTGCCGCGTCCGCCCAGCCGCTGTGGGAGCCGCTGCAGCCGATCCAGAAGCTGGACATCGAGCGCTACACCGGTGACTGGTGGCAGCTCGCCGCCGTCCCCCAGCCGTTCAACCTGAATTGCGCCAAGGACACCAAGGCGAACTACCAGCTGCTCGACCCGGCGAACGTCCGGGTGCAGAACACCTGCACCCGCTGGGACGGCGGCCGCAACGAGATCCTCGGCAACGCGCGGGTCAACGATCCCGTCACGCAGGCGCAGCTGCACGTGAGCTTCCCCGGCGTCCCCACCCAGGACAACCCGGACGGCCCCACCAACTACATCGTCACCGACATCGCCGACGACTACTCGTTGGCGCTGGTCGGCGATCCGTTCCGCACGTCGGGCTTCGTCCTGTCGCGCTCCCCGCAGGTTTCCGCGGAGAAGTGGCAGGAGATCCGGCGCGTGGTCGAGAGCCGCGGATACAACGCGTGCCTGGTGATCACCTCGCCCACCACCGAGGGGTCGAACGAGATCCGTCCGCTCTGCACCGTCTGACGGACTCGGTATCGTCCGTCGGACTCCGTCCTCTGCACCCTCCGACGGCTCGCCCGGTCGGCCGTCGCGGTGGCTCGCGTCACCGCGACGGCCGACGGGCTTCGCTCGCCGATAAACTGGGTTCACCATGCTCACACCCATCACGGTCGCGCTCTACGTGCTTCCCCTCGTCGCCGCGGGGTGGGCGACGGTGAAGATCGTCCGCGACAAGCCGCTGCTGCTGGCCCACCGCAGCGACCGCGTCTTCTTCCGCTTCCTCGTCGGCATCGAACTGCTGGTCATCGTGCAGGCCGTGGTCGGCTTCGTGAGCCTCGCGGTCACCGACCATCAGGTCCACGCGGTGACTTTCGGCGCCTACCTGATCGGGCTCGCGCTGCTGCTGCCCCTCGGGGTCTGGTGGTCGCTCGGCGACCGCAGCCGCGGCGGCACCGCCGTCCTCGTCGTCGTCACCCTCACGCTCGCGGTCATGGTGCTGCGACTGACCCAGATCTGGAACGGCCATGCCTGACGCCCGCACCGCCGACACCCGCGCGACCTTGGCCGCCACGACACGGTCGGGGCCCGGGCGCATCCTCATCGCGCTCTACGCGATCTTCTCCGTGGCGGCGACGTCTCGATCGGCGGTGCAGATCGCGACGCGGTTCGACGCCGCCCCGATCGCCTTCCTGCTGTCGGCGTTCGCCGCCGTGGTCTACATCGTCGGCACCGTCTGCCTGGCCCGTGCATCGGTGGTCTCCCGCCGGATCGCCACGATCTCGTGCGTGGTCGAGCTGGTCGGCGTGGTGGCCGTATCCATCGCCAGTTACGTGGTGCCACAGGAGTTCCCGGAGCCGACGGTCTGGTCGCACTTCGGATCCGGCTACCTCTTCGTGCCGGTGGTCCTGCCCATCGCCGCTCTCTGGTGGCTGCGACGCACCGAGCGCGCGAGCAGCTAACCCAACTTGGCCAGGTTGGTCACCGAGTCCCGCACGTCGGATTCGAGCACCTTGGCCACCACCGTGCCGATCGGGCCGCTGAGCAGTCCGCCGCGGAAGTTCGCCTCCAGGGTGAAGGTCGAGCCCGCGTTCTTCGGCGATACCGTCATCCGCAGGTCGATCTTGACCCCGCCCTTGCCGGTGCCGAGCAGCGCGATCTCGTGCGGCTTGTCGTACTCGGCGATGGTCCAGGTGATGACGTTGCGGAAACCCTTGACCTTGATCAGCGAATCGACCGTGACGCCCTCGTGCAGCGTCGTGGGAATCGGGCTGCGCCAGCCGCCGAAGATGGTCATCCACTCGTCGAAACCCGACAGGTCCGACGCCCGCGCCCAGGCCTCGTCCGGTGTCATCGTCGACTCCACCGACACGTTCACTCCCGCCACGCGGTTCCTCGCTCCCTGTTGGCCGTCCGGGTCCATCTGTACCCACCCTTCGCTCGCCACAACCGTCCCGAGGTTCTCGGGGCGCGCCCGCCTAGGGTGGTACGCATGCCACCCGCCGGGTCGACGCGTCGCGAGATCGATGGGCACACGCTGGCCTTCACCAATCCGGACAAGGTCCTGTATCCGGAGACCGGCACCACCAAGGCCGAGGTGATCGACTACTACCTCGCCGTGGCCGACGCCATGCTGCCGCATCTGGCCGGTCGGCCGGTCACCCGCAAGCGGTGGCCGAACGGCGTCGACCACCCGGCGTTCTTCGAGAAGAACCTCGCCGCATCGGCTCCGGACTGGTTGGACCGCCGCCGCATTCACCATTCGGACCGCGTCGTGGTGTACCCGGTGTTCCACGGCCCCGCCGAC
The DNA here is from genome assembly GCF_001620025.1 of Rhodococcus sp. PBTS 1. Lineage (NCBI taxonomy): Bacteria > Bacillati > Actinomycetota > Actinomycetes > Mycobacteriales > Nocardiaceae > Rhodococcus > Rhodococcus sp. PBTS 1. The sequence continues at coordinate 4,179,338 of NZ_CP015219.1, read as the reverse complement.
CTCGCGTGGCTCGGGCAGCAGGCGGCCCTCGAGGCGCACGTCCCCCAGTGGACCTTCGATCGCGACGAGCAGGGCAAGGCCACCCGCATCGTCTTCGACCTCGATCCCGGCGACGACGTCGACCTCGACACGTGCGCGACGGTCGCGTGCGCGGTGCGGACCATGGTCACCGACATCGGACTGACCGCGTTCCCACTCACGAGCGGCAGCAAGGGAATTCACCTCTACGTGCCGCTGGAGAAGCCGGTCACCTCGGCCGGGGCGTCCACCGTGGCCAAGCGGGTGGCCACCCTGCTCGAGGGCACGATGCCCGACCTCGTGACGGCGTCGATGTCCAAGGCGCTGCGTCCCGGCAAGGTGTTCCTCGACTGGAGCCAGAACAACGGCAAGAAGACCACCATCGCGCCCTACTCGCTGCGCGGCCGCAGCCGACCCACCGTGGCCGCCCCGCGGACCTGGGAAGAGATAGAGGGCGGCGGGCTGACCCAACTCGCGTTCACCGAGGTGATCGACCGCCTGCACCGCGACGGGGACCTGCTGGCCGATCTGGACGCCGCCGTCCCCGGGGGCACCGCCGACCGGTTGGGACCGTATCGCGGCAAGCGCACCACGTCGCGCACGCCCGAGCCCGTCCCGACCGGGACGACACCGGAATCTCGTTCCGCCGCAACCACGTTCGTCATCCAGGAACATCACGCGCGCCGGTTGCACTACGACTTCCGACTCGAACGCGACGGCGTTCTCGTCTCGTGGGCCGTGCCGAAGAACCTGCCCACCGACACCACGTCGAACCACCTCGCCGTCCACACCGAGGACCACCCCCTCGACTACGCCACGTTCGAGGGCACGATTCCGGCGGGCGAGTACGGCGGCGGCGAGGTCACCGTCTGGGATCACGGCACCTACATCGAGGAGAAGTGGCGGGACGACGAGGTCATCGTGACCCTGACCGGCGAACGCGTCTCCGGCCGCTACGCCCTGATCCGGACCGGCGGCGATCAGTGGCTGGTGCGGCGGACCAAGACCACCGCCTCCGGCGTCCCGCAGGGTGACACGGCCCTGCCCACGCGCGTGCGTCCGATGCTCGCGACCGCCGGCGAGCTGGACGCGCTCGACGCCGACCAGTGGTCGTTCGAGGGCAAGTGGGACGGCGTGCGCGTCGTCGCCACCGTCGACCACGGGCGCACGTTGCTCGAGAGTCGCACGGGACAGGACCTCACCCGTCGCTACGCGGGGATCACGGCGCTGGGGGCCGACCTGGCCGACCACGTCGTGGTCCTCGACGGCGAGGCCGTGGTGTACCGCGCCGACGGCGTCACCAGCTTCGAGGCGCTCCAGGACGCCCACCCCGACGACGTGCAGTACATCTGCTTCGACATCCTCCATCTCGACGGTACCGACCTGACGAACAAGAAGTTCGCCGACCGTCGTCGCATCCTCGAGCTGCTTCTCACCGGAATCGAGTCGGCCACCCTCTCTCCCCTGATGGCCGGTACCCCGGCCGGCGCGCTGGCCGAGAGCGAACGACGCGGGTGGGAGGGCATCGTCGCCAAGCGCCGCGATTCCGTCTACGAGGTCGGCCGTCGCAGCACCGCGTGGATCAAGGTGAAGAACTGGCGCACGCAGGAGGTGGTGATCGGCGGCTGGCGCGCCGGGAAGGGCGGGCGGGCCGGCAGCATCGGTTCCCTGCTGCTCGGTGTGCCCGAGGGCGACGGGCTGCGATACGTGGGTCGGGTCGGCACCGGGTTCACCGAGCGCGCCCGCGCGGACCTGCTCGATCGGCTGCGGCCGCTGGCGCGGGACGACTCTCCGTTCGACCGTCCGTTGCCGGCCGTGGATCGCAAGGATGCGACGTGGACCGAACCCGCGCTGGTCGGCGAGGTGCGGTTCTTCGAGTGGACCGAGGGCGGATCACTGCGTCATCCCAGTTGGCGCGGGCTGCGCGACGACAAGAGTCCCGCGGACGTGGTGCGGGAGCCCTGACCCCGACGAGGGCTACCCGGGACCCTTCACAACACCCCGGCATTCGATTGCCGGTGCTCGCGCGCATGGTTACGGTTCGGATACGGAGCGGGGTGCCGGTTGCTGTGCTCGTAGGGCACGGGGGGCGTCGGTTTTTCGGGACGATTACAGGTCCGGAGACGGGTGTGCCACTATCGGCGCCGACAACCGCACGGTCGGTTCGTAGGGAGTGGTAGCACCGTGAGCAGAATTCGTCGTTCGTTTCTCGTCGCCGTCGCGGCCGCGCTGGTCGCCGTCGGACTACCCGGTACGGCGTCGGCGGGGGCACAGATGCCCATCCCCAACGCCGATCCGTTCTACTCCGCGGGCGGTGACATCTCGGGGGTGGCCCCGGGCACGGTGTTGGCGGCGCGGCAGGTGCCCAATCCACCCAACTTCTTCGGGGTGAACACCTGGCAGCTCGCGTTCCGCAGTACGGCCAGCGAGGGCAAGCCCATCGTCGGCGTGACCACGGTCTTCGTGCCGATCGTCAAGGCACCCGACGGGCCGCTGCTGTCCTACCAGCAGATCGTCAACGCCCTCGGGCTGAAGTGCGCCCCGTCTCAGGCGCTGTACTCCACCGACCCCAACGTCGTCATCCGTGACGCGGCGGCGCTGAACGTCGTGTTCCAGCGGGGCTGGTCGGTGGCCATGACCGATCACCTCGGCCCCACCAGCGCCTACGGTGCGGCCAAGCTCGGTGGCCAGCTCACCCTCGACGGGATTCGCGCCGCCAAGAACTTCGACCCGCTGCAGCTCCGCAACAGCTCGGTCGCCATGGCCGGCTACTCAGGCGGCGGCATGGCCACCGCCTGGGCGGCGGCGCTGGCCCCGTCCTACGCCCCCGAGCTGAACATCGTGGGCAGCGCCCAGGGCGGCGTGCCGATGAGCCTGGTGAAGATGGGCTACCTGCTCGGCGAGGACACCCCGCATCCGGCGTTCGGGCTGGTACTCGCCGCCGCCATCGGCCTGGGCCGCGAGTACCCGGACCGCATGCCGGTCTCGGAGAACCTGACCCCGCAGGGCACCGCGATGATGAACCAGGTCGCCAACTCCTGCACCAACGACATCCTCGCCGTCGGCGCGAACCACAGCGCGGCGGAGATCACCGCCAACCGGTCCGTGTTCCAGGATCCCGAGGGTCGGCGCGTGGTGGAGGAGAACAGCCTCGAGCTCTACCCCGGCATCCCGCGGGCCCCGATCTTCGAGTGGCACAGCCCCACCGACGTCCTGATCCCGGTGGACGCCATCGACAACTCGACCCGGCGGTACTGCGCGGCCGGCACCCCGGTGCAGACCCTGCTGACGCCGAGCCCGGACCACCTGTCGGCGGCTCTGCTGGGCCTGCCCGCCGCGCTGCAGTGGCTGAACGACCGCTTCGCCGGGCTGCCCGCGCCCAGTACCTGCTGACCGGTCAGGTGCGGACGGGCTCGTCGAACTGCGTGCGGTACAGCTCGGCGTAGCGGCCGGAGGTGGCCAGCAACTCCACGTGGGTCCCGCGCTCGACCACCCGTCCGTCCTCGATCACCAGAATCTGATCGGCGGCGCGAATGGTGGAGAGCCGGTGGGCGATGACGATCGAGGTACGTCCGTCCAGCGCCTCCGCCAGCGCCTCCTGCACCGCGGCCTCCGACGTGGAGTCCAGCGACGCCGTCGCCTCGTCCAACACCACCACCCGCGGACGGGCGAGCAACAGACGCGCGATGGTCACGCGCTGGCGCTCGCCACCGGAGAAGCGGTAACCGCGCTCGCCGACGACGGTCTCCAGACCGTCGGGCAGCGATCGCACCAGGTCGCCGAGGCGGGCGCGCTCGAGGGCGGACCAGACCTCCTCGTCGGTCGCCTCGGGACGCGCCAGCGTCAGGTTGGCCCGCAGGGTCTCATGGAACAGGTGGCCGTCCTGCGTCACCATGCCCACCGTCCCGCGGACGGACTCGGCCGTGAGGTCGCGGACGTCCACGCCGGCGAGACGCACCGCACCCCCGTCGACGTCGTACAGGCGTGAGACCAGCTGCGCGATGGTCGACTTCCCGGCACCCGACGAGCCCACCAGCGCCACCATGTGCCCGGGCTCGGCGCGGAACGAGATGCCGTGCAGCACTTCCTCACCGCCGCGGGAATCGAGGACGGCGACGTCCTCGAGCGAGGCCAGCGACACCTTGTCGGCCGACGGATAGGCGAACCGGACGTCGTCGAACTCGACCGTGACCGGCCCGTCCGGGACGGGACGGGCGTCCGGCGCGTCGACGATCAGGGGTTCGAGGTCGAGGATCTCGAAGACCCGCTCGAAGCTGACCACCGCACTCATGATGTCGACGCGCGCGCTCGCGAGTGCGGTCAACGGCGCGTAGAGCCGCGTGAGCAGCAGGGACATGGTGACCACCGACCCCGCGTCGAGGGTGCCGCGCAGGGCGTAGAAGCCGCCCAGTCCGTAGACGAGGGCGAGCGCCAACGCCGAGACCAGCGTGAGGGCGGTGACGAAGGTGGTCTGCACCATCGCGGTGCGCACCCCGATGTCCCGCACCCGGCCGGCCCGCGTCGCGAACTCCTGCGACTCGTGATCGGGGCGCCCGAACAGCTTGATCAACGTGGCGCCGGGCGCGGAGAAACGTTCGGTCATCTGCGTCGACATCGCCGCGTTGTGGCCGGCCGCCTCCCGTTGCAGCGTCGCGAGTTTCGCGCCCATCCGCCGCGCCGGGATCACGAAGACCGGAAGCAGGATCAACGCCAGCAGCGTGATCTGCCACGAGATCCCGATCATGACGACCAACGTCAGCAGCAGCGTGACGACGTTGCTGACCACGCCGGACAACGTGCCGCTGAACGCGCGCTGCGCACCGATGACGTCGTTGTTCAGTCGGGAGACCAATGCCCCCGTCCGCGTACGGGTGAAGAACGCGATGGGCATGCGCTGCACGTGATCGAAGACCCGTGTACGCAGATCGAGGATGAGGTTCTCCCCGATGCGCGACGACAGCCAGCGGTTGGCCAGCCCGCTGGCGGCGTCGAGCACCGCGACCAGGGCGATGACGACGGCGAGAATCAGCACCGTCCGGAACTCCACCCCGCGCACGATGCCGTCGACCACCCGGCCCGCGAGGATCGGCGTCGCCACGGCCAGCGACGCCGACACCACGCTGAGAATCAGGAACCCGATCAGCAGTCCGCGCAGTGGGCGGGCGAACACCAGGATCCGTCGCAGGGTGACGCGGGAGAACGGCCGCGCTTCCGGCGTGTGCATGCCGCGATACATCTGGCTGTACGCCACCGATTCCATGCTCACGACGCACTCCTCGACTCGTCCGACCGCACCGGGTACCCGCTCACGCCGCCGCGGTCCCGGCTGCCGGCTCCCGCGTCCCGACACGCACCGGTTCCAGTGCCGCCGCGACGATATCCGCCACGTCCGACATCGGACGCACGTCGAGGGCCTGGAGGACGTCCGCGGGCACGTCGTCGAGATCCGGCTCGTTGCGGGTCGGCACGAACACCGTGCTCAGTCCCGCGCGCTGGGCGGCGAGCAGCTTCTGCTTCACCCCGCCGATGGGCAGCACGCGGCCGTTCAACGAGACCTCACCGGTCATGCCGACGTCCGAGCGCACGGGCCGTCCCGTCGCCATCGACACCAGGGCGGTGACCAACGTGACGCCCGCGGACGGTCCGTCCTTGGGCACCGCACCGGCAGGCACGTGCACGTGGATTGTGCGGTCGAGCGCCGCGGGGTTCACCCCGAGCTGCTCGGCGTGCGCCCGCACGTAGGACAGGGCGATCTGCGCGGACTCCTTCATGACGTCGCCCAGTTGGCCGGTGAGCGTGAGACCCGGCTCCGTGCCGGTGCTGCTCGCCTCCACGAAGAGGACGTCGCCGCCGAGGCCTGTCACCGCCAACCCCGTCGCGACGCCGGGCACCTCGGTGCGCTCGTGCGCCTCCGGGGTGAACCGGGGTCGGCCCAGGTAGCCCGTCAGGTCGTCGGCGTCGACGGTGACCGGCACGGTCCCCGCCGCGGCGATCTTGCGCAGCGTCTTCGCCACCAGACGTTCGACCTGTCGCACGCCCGGCTCGCGGGTGTACTCGGCGGCGATGCGGCGGAGCGCTACCTCGGTGAACCCGACGTCGTCGCCGGTCATCGCGGCGCGGTCCAGCTGACGCGGGACCAGGTAGTCGCGCGCGATGGCGACCTTGTCGTCCTCGGTGTAGCCGTCGACCGTCACCAGTTCCATGCGGTCGATCAGCGCCGCCGGGATCTGCTCGACAACGTTGGCGGTCGCGAGGAACAGCACGTCCGACAGGTCGAGATCCAGGTCGAGGTAGTGGTCACGGAACGTGTGGTTCTGTGCCGGATCCAGTACCTCGAGCAGGGCGGCGGCCGGGTCTCCCCGGAAGTCGGACCCCACCTTGTCGATCTCGTCGAGCAGGACGACGGGGTTCATGGATCCCGCTTCCGCGATCGCGCGGACGATGCGGCCGGGCAGGGCCCCGACGTACGTCCGGCGGTGACCACGGATCTCGGCCTCGTCGCGCACGCCACCGAGTGCGACACGAACGAAGTTCCGGCCCAGAGCCCGGGCCACGGATTCGCCCAGCGAGGTCTTGCCGACGCCGGGAGGCCCGGCCAGCACCATCACGGCGCCGGAACCACGCCCACCGACGACGGACAACCCGCGGGACGCGCGTCGCGCCCGCACGGCGAGGTGTTCGACGATGCGGTCCTTGACGTCGTCGAGACCGTGATGATCCGCGTCGAGCACCGCGCGAGCGGACTCGGTGTCGATGGTGTCGTCCGTGATGATCGACCAGGGCAGACCGAGCACGGTGTCCAACCACGTTCGGATCCACCCGGTTTCGGGACTCGGGTCGCTGGAGCGCTCCAGCCGATCCACCTCGCGCAGCGCGGCCGACCGCACCGCGTCCGGCAGCGGTGCGGACTCGACGCGCGTGCGGTAGTCGTCCGCGCCGTCGGGCTCGGTCTCGCCCAGTTCCTTGCGGATGGCGGCGAGCTGTTGGCGCAGCAGGAAGTCCTTCTGCGTCTTCTCCATGCCCTCGCGCACGTCGCCGGCGATCTTGTCGGTCACCTCCATCTCGGCGAGGTGATCGGTGGTCCACCGGATGAGCGTGGCGAGACGGGTTGCGGCGTCCGGGGTTTCGAGCAGTTCACGCTTCTGCACGTCGGTCAGCCACGACGCGTAGCCGGCGGTATCGGCGAGGGCGGAGGGATCGGTGAGCTTGGTGACCGAGTCGATGGCCTGCCACGCCTCGCGGCGCTGGAGCAGAGCAAGCACCAGCTTCTTGTACTCCGCGGCCGATTCACGCACGGCGTCGGTGGGCTCGTCGGCGGACACGGTCTCCGCCTCGACCCACAACGCGGTGCCGGGCCCGCTGACGCCGACGCCGAGGTGTGCCCGCGTGCGTGCTTCGAGCACCGCCGCCGGTGCCCCGGTGGCGAGACGCCCGACCTGCACGATGGTCGCCACGACGCCGTACGCGGGGTAGCGATCGTCGAGCCGGGGCGCGACGAGCAACTTGCCGTCCGCCGACGTGCGGGCGGCGTCGATGGCGGCGCGGGTGGCGTCGTCCAGCTCGACGGGCACCACCATGCCGGGCAGCACCACGGGATCGTCGAGGAAAAGCACGGGCAAGCGAGTGGGTTCGCTCATGAGGTCCTCCAGGGTTCAGCGTGCTCGGCTCAACCTCGCGGCCGACCACGCTGTTCCCCGGTGGACCCCCGTTCGCTGGGGGCGTAAGAACGCCGCCGAATCAGCTGCTCAGCGCGACGTCGACCCCGGTGACGGACTTCAGGAACGGGCAGATCGACCGCGCCTGCTCGAGCACGTCGCCCGCGTTGTCCACACCCGGCAACGTGACCGCCAGGCGGTAGGTCGCGTCGTATCCGGCACCGTCGGCGGCCGCGAGGGTCACGGTTCCCTCGACCGAGGCGCCCTCGATACTGCCGCCCGCGGTGCCGACGGCGATCCGCAGCGATTCGAGGAGGCAGGACGACAGCGCGGCCGCCATCAACTGCTCGGGGTTGGTGGCGCCGCCGGGACCACCGAGATCGGTGGGCTCGTGCACGTCGAGAGTCAACACGTCGTCGTTCGAGGCGACGGATCCGTCGGTCGCGGTGACGGTGGCGGTGTACAGGTCCTGGCTCATGCCTGTCGGGTGTCCGCCCGGGACCGGAGGCAAACCCTCGGGGCGAGAGCGGGAGTCAGGAGACGAGGAAGTCGACGACCACCGACACGAACTTCTCCGGCTCGTCGAGGAAGACGGCGTGGGAACTGTTCTCGAACAGCTCGAACCGGGAGTCTGGCACCGTATCCGCCACGAATCGTGCTGCCTCCCAGGGGAATGCGCGATCATGACGTCCCACTACGATCAACGACGGCAGGGTGAGCCCGGGCAGCAGATCACGCCAGTCGTGGTGCGTGTGATCGGCCATCACCGCGTTGCGGGCCGACGACGCCATGCGCGACATCTCGTCGAACAGGACGTCCGCTCGCTCCTCGGGCAGGTCCGTCGCGGTGATCTCGTCGAGTTGCTCCCGATCGAAGGCGGACCGGTCGTAGGTGACGCGCCCCTGCACCGCGGCGAGAGTGGCGTCGTCGAAGATCGAGTTGTGCGCGAGAGTCCAGTCGGGTGCGCGGTACTGCTTGGGCGTCTGGGCGACGTAGACGGCCTGCCGCAGGCGGTCGGTGCCGAACAACTCCTGGTAGCTCCAGATCACCGGGCACCCGAGCGACCAGCCGAGCACGGTGACGTCGTGCAGATCGAGGGCGACGATCAGGTCGCGCAGGTCGGCGGCCAGGCGGGACACGCGATAGCCGTGGCCCGGGTCCTCCGACCGGCCGTGGGCGCGGAGGTCGACGGCGATCACACGGGCATGCTCGGCGAGGCCGGGCATCACGCCGGAGAAGAACTCGCCGCTGAATCCCCACCCGTGCAGCAGGATCAGCGGTCGCCCCTCTCCCTGTTCGGTGTAGTGGAGGGTGGTGCCGTCGCCGACCGTCACGGTGCTCATCGGTACCCCGTACCCGAATCACGCTGCGCGATAACGGTGCGGTCACGCCTCCCCGCCGGGGTCCGGTGTCCGATTAGAGTCGCGGTCACCAGCCGAGATGTGACGGATCCCGGCTCGACCCCGAGGAGAGCCATGACCGGTCCCCAGTACCCCGGCCAGCCCGGACCCGACGACACGCCCCGTGATCCGGGCCAGTACCCACCCCCCGGGCAGTACGGCCAGACCCCGCAGGGCGGGCAGTACGGCCAGACCCCGCAGGGCGGGCAGTACGGCTCCACCCCGCAGGGCGGGCAGTACCCGCCCCCGCCCGGCGGGCAGTACGAGGCCGCCCCGCAGTACGCGGGCGGCTACCAGCAGCAGCCCCCGGCCAGCCCCAAGAACGGCATGGGTATCGCCGCGCTGATCGTCGGCATCCTGGCGCTGCTGACCTCGTTCACCATCTTCGGCGGAATCCTGCTCGGCATCGCGGCGGTGATCCTCGGCATCATCGGGCGCAGTCGCGTAAAGAAGCTGGTGGCCACCAACAAGGGGATGGCGACCGCCGGAATCGTGCTCGGTGTGCTCAGTATCGTCGTGGCCGCTGCTTTGACCTTTTTCGGATTCCGCCTCTTCGAGGAGGTGGGCGGTCGCGACCTGTTGGAATGCGTGAATAACGCGGGTGGTGACCAGGCGCAGATCGAACAGTGCCAAAAGGACTTCACAAGCAATTTCGAGGAGAGCCTCTCCGTGACCATCACGCCGTCGCCCTAGATACCGCCGCCCTGGACACCGTCGCCCTGATCCCAGCTGTGACGCGATTGCCCGGTTGACGACCCCGTCGACCGGGCATTCCCGTCTCATGAGCGATGCCGCGAACACTCCCGTCGACACCACCAGCCTCGATCCGCGTGAGGCCACCAAGGGCACGGGCGCCGACTCCGCGCAGTCCGACTCCGAGCGCGACGAGGCGATCCGCGAATTCGACCATCACGCGGAGACCGGCGGCCCGGACACCCTCGACCGTAGCGAGGCCGTGGTCGACGAGGGCAAGACGCTGGGTGCCCCGGATCCCGAGGACGTCACGCCGGGCGACAAGGACGACAAGCAGACGACGCGCTCGGAGTAGAACCGGCAGCGCGGCGTCGTGGTCAGAACAGGGTGACCGGGTCCGCGGCGGCCATCACCACCGCAGCCCCGGCGGGAGGCGATTCGGGGAACGTGCCGTCCCGGACACCGCGCGCGGCCTCGCCGGCGAGCTGGTCCGCCATCTCGTTGTACTCGTTGCCGACGTGTCCCCGGACCCACCGGAACCGCACGGGGCCCTCCCGCTCGGTGATCGCTCGATCGATGGCCCGCACCAGGTCGAGATTCCGCACCGCGGTGCCGGTGGACGTCCGCCAGCCCTTGCGCTTCCAACCGGGCAACCATTCCGACGCGCACTTGATGGCGTACTGGCTGTCCGCCTCGATCAGCAGCGGCTCTGCACCCGGGTGTGCGAGCACGGCCTCGAGCAGCGCTCTGAGCTCGGCAATCTGGTTGGTTCCGGACGCCGCCCCACCCGAGGCGCTGGGCCCGGTGTGGTCGACCCAGGCCCAGCCGATGGCGCCGCCCGGGTTCTTCAGGCAGGACCCGTCCGTACTCACGATGATCACGTCCGCGACAGTATCCGCACCCACCGACACGGTCCGGTTCCCGCGCCGACGCCGCCCGTCGGCGGTCCCCTACCCTCGATCCTGACCTCGTCCCCGGATGGGACAGCCGTCGCCGCGAAGGAGCACTCCCGTGACCGCATCCACCGACAGCTTCCGCGCACTCGTCGCCCGCGAGACGGACGACGGGATCACGCTGGCCGACGAGACCGTCGACGCGTCGTTCCTGCCCGCCGGCGAAGTCACGGTGGCCGTCGAGTACTCGTCGATCAACTACAAGGACGCGCTGGCGGTCACACCGAAGGGTGGCGTCGTCCGGAACTACCCGATCGTGCCGGGCATCGACCTGGCCGGGACCGTGGTCGAGTCGGACTCGGCGGACGTCGCCGTCGGGACCCGCGTCGTCGCCCACGGCTACGAGATCGGGACGGGACGCCACGGCGGGTACGCCGAGTTCGCCCGCGTTCCGGCGGAATGGGTGGTGCCGTTGGCCGATGGTCTGTCGACGGCGGACGCCGCCGCCATCGGCACCGCCGGGTTCACGGCGGCGATGAGCGTGCAGGCCCTGGAACGGCACGGGATCGGGCCCGAGGACGGACCGATCGTGGTCACCGGCGCCAGCGGCGGTGTGGGCACGGTCGCGGTGGACCTGCTCTCCCGCAGGGGTTTCGAGGTGGTCGCGTCCACCGGCAAGTCGTCGGCGCACGATCTGCTGCGCACCCTCGGTGCCGCCGAGATCGTCGGCCGGCTTCCGGAGGACCCCGACGCGAAGCCCCGCCCGCTCGGCAAGGCGCGCTGGGCCGGCGCGGTCGACTGCGTGGGCGGCGCGACGCTTGCCGACGTGCTCTCCACCGTCCGGTACGGCGGCGCCGTGGCGGCGAGCGGACTCACGGGCGGACCGGCCGTGTCCACCACCGTCCTGCCGTTCATCCTGCGCGGAATCGCCCTGCTGGGCATCGATTCCGTCCAGTGGCCGATCGACGCCCGGTGCGCGCTGTGGGCACGGTTGGCCGACGATCTGCGGCCGAGCCGACTGGCCGAGGTCACCACCGAGGTGGGCCTGGACGGTGTGCAGGGCGTGATCGACGCGCTGCGCGACGGCGCGAACACCGGGCGTGCGCTCGTCCGTGTCCGGTAGCGAGGGTCCTGTTCTGCGGCGGACGATCCACTCGGATCGTCCACTGAGCCTGCGCCACACGCTCTCGCCCCATCGACGGGGTCGGAGCGACCCGACGCACCGCACGTCGCCCGACGGAACCATCTGGCGGACATCGCTGTTCGCGAGCGGGGCCGTGACCTACCGACTCCGCCAGCCGTCGCGCACCGAGGTCGTCGCCGACGTGTGGGGCGAGGGTGCGGAGGAGTTCGTCGCCACGGTGCCCGGACTGATCGGAATGTTGGACGACGCCACGGGATTCGCACCCGAGCACCGCATCCTCGTCGAGGCCGCCCGACGCCTGACCCACCTCCACCTCGGTCGGACGGGGCAGGTGTTCGAGGCGCTCGTTCCCGCCGTCCTCGAACAGAAGGTTCACGGCGTCGCCGCGTTCGCGTCGTGGCGTCGCCTGGTGACGCGCTTCGGCACTCCCGCACCCGGCCCGGCGCCGTCGGGCATGGCGGTGTCGCCGCCACCGGACGTCTGGCGTCGTATTCCGTCGTGGGAGTTCCACCGTGCCAACGTCGATCCGAAACGGGCGCGCACGATCGTGGAGGCCGCACGGGTCGCGGACAAGCTCACCCCGATCGTGGGCATGAACCACGACGATGCGTATCGACGCCTGCGGCTGGTCCCCGGTATCGGCGAGTGGACGGCGGCGGAGGTGTGCCAGCGAGCCCTGGGCGACGCCGACGCGCTGTCCGTCGGGGACTACCACCTTGCGGCGGTGATCGGGTGGAGCCTCGTCGGCGCCCCGATGACGGACGACGAGATGGTGGCGTACCTCGAGCCGCTCCGACCGCACCGATACCGGGCGGTGCGCCTGCTCGAAGTGAGCGGGATGGCCGTGCGGCCGAAGTTCGGGCCGCGGACGGCGATCACCGATCACCGATTCCATTGAGGGAACAGGTGGCGTAAGGTTGTTGTTGAAGCTTCAACACCGACCCGAAGGGATTCCGCGATGGCCATCTCACGCCTCAACCACGCCGTGCTCTACGTGCGGGACGCCGAGCGCAGCGCCGCCTTCTACCGCGACGTGCTCGGTTTCCGCGTCGTGATGGCAATGGGTGGCCGCGCCGTCTTCCTGCAGGCGCCCGACAGCACCAACGACCACGATCTCGGTCTGTTCTCGATCGGTGATGCGGCCGCCGCCAGCCCCGCCGGGCGCGCGTCCGTGGGCCTCTATCACCTGGCCTGGGAGGTGCGGACTCTCGCCGACCTGGCCACGGTGCGCGACGACCTCACCGCGGCGGGAGCTCTCGTGGGCGCTTCCGATCACGGCACCACCAAGAGCCTCTACGGGCAGGACCCCGACGGCCTCGAGTTCGAGATCGTCTGGCTGATCCCGGCCGATCGCATCGACGACGCGATCCTCCAGGCCAAGACCACCATTCGTCCGCTCGACCTCGACGCCGAGATCGCACGGTTCGGCGCGGACACACTCGGCGGCATCGGCATCAGCGTGCGGGCCTGAGCCGGGAACAGTGAGCTCGGCTCACGAGTTGTTCTCGGTATGACTCGCATCGGACACTCGGACCTGGACGTCTTCCCGCTTGCGCTCGGCGCCAACACCTTCGGATGGACCTCCGACGAGGCCGCCTCGCACGACATCATCGACGCGTTCCTCGGGGCCGGCGGGTCGTTGATCGACACGGCCGACTCGTATTCGGCGTTCGCACCGGGCAATTCGGGTGGGGAGTCCGAGACCGTCATCGGCAACTGGTTCGCCCGAACCGGTCGGCGAGACGACGTCGTCCTCGCGACCAAGGTGAGTCGGCACCCGGACTTCCTCGGTTTGTCCGCCTCGAATATCGCCGCCGCCGCTGACGCGTCGCTGGCGCGTCTTCAGAGCGACCACATCGACCTGTACTACGCGCATTTCGACGACGAAAACACCCCGCTCGAGGAGACCGTCGCCGCGTTCGATGCCCTCGTGAAGGCCGGCAAGGTCCGCTACGTCGGAATCTCGAACTACTCCCCCGATCGCGCGCAGGCCTGGCTCGACATCGCCGACCGGGAGGGCTTCGACAAGCCCGTCGCGCTGCAGCCGCACTACAACCTGGTGCACCGGCAGTCCTACGAGCCCGCGCTGCAGGAGCTCGCGACCGAGAACCACCTCGGCGTGTTCCCGTACTTCGCGCTCGCGTCGGGCTTCCTCACCGGGAAGTACCGCACGAAGGACGACCTCGGGGACAGCATGCGCGGGAAGATGGCATCGGGATACCTGAGCGACTCGGGGCTCGCCGTCGTCGACGCGCTCGCCGAGATCGCGGACGCCCACGACACCGCCATTCCGACCGTGGCGCTCGCCTGGCTCCTGACCCGGCCGGGCATCGTCGCACCGATCGCCAGCGCGAGCCGGATCGGGCAGCTCCCGTCGTTGACCGAGGCGCCCGGCCTGAGCCTGACGGACGACGAGGTCGCTCGGCTCACCAAGGCCTCGGACGCCGTCGGGGAGTAAGACTCCGGCCGCCCACCCTTCGATCGGTGTCCCGGTTTCCGGTCGCTGTCGTGGCGGGTGTCGGTGGGTCTCTTTACAATCGAACACATGAGCGATCGGGGGGTCGGCGCGGTGGGCGCGGCGCAGGTGGGGGGTGTGCCGTGGCCTGAGCGTGACCCTGCCACTCTGGGCCTGCCTCCGTCGTTCGACCTCCCCGTCGATGGGCATCTCGATGCCCTGGCCGACCTCGCTGCGGGGGTGGGGTGTCTGGAGTGGCGCCGCTACCGGCACGCCGCCGCCCTGCACACCGAGTTGGTGGTGCCGGAGGAGGACCGCGACGAGCGGGCGGTCGATGCGTACGCCCAGTGCGCCGCCCGCATCGCCACCGCCCTGTCGGTCTCGCAGTACGTCGCCGAACGACTCCTCGACAACGCCGTCGCCCTCCGCGACCGGCTCCCGCGGGTGTTCGAGTGCCTGCGCGACGGAGTGGTCTCCCCGACTTTCATTCGCACCATCGTCTCCCGCACCGAACTCATCCACGGTCGCCCGTACCAGGAGCAGGTGGACGCCGACATCGCTGCCGCATTGCGGAAGCCGGGATCGTGGTCGACGGCGCGCGTGCGGGACCTGTGCGACCAGATGGTCTACCGCCGTGATCCCGACGCCGTCCGCGAACGACGCGAGGAAGCACTGAAAGGGCGGTGCTTCTTCACCGAGGCCGGTCTCGACGGCATGGCGACGGTGGGGGCGACGATGTCCGCCGAACGCGCCGCCATCGTCGCCCGCGTCGTCGAACGCCTCGCCGCGCAGGTGTGCAAGCACGACAGTCGCAGCACGGGTGCGCGGGCATCCGATGCGTTGTTCGCGTTGGTCAAGCACGCCCCGTTCGGCTGCGACTGCGGCCGCCCCGAGTGTGCGTTCACGGTGCTCGATGCGGACGAGGTGGCGGCGACCGCGGCGCGGATCGTGATCCACGTGGTCACCGACACCACCACCCTCACCGGACCCGTCCCCGCGAACACCACCCCCGCCAAGAACGCCGCTGAGAATGCCCAGTCGGAAGCGCACGCACAAGCTCGAGACGTCGACACGGCCGCAGCTGCGGCAGAGCAGGTCGTCGCCGACGAGGTCGTAGTCGACGAGGTCGTAGTCGATGAGGTCGTGGTCGAGAAGACTACGACCGAGGAAACTACGGGCGATGCCGTTGCGGCCGGGACGGTCCCTACCGAGGAGCGTGCGGCCGAGGAGGCAGCGGCGGTCGAGGCGGCTACGGCGGAGCCCGAGCCCGAGCCCGAGCCCGAGATGGTCGACGGTGTCGGATTCGTCGCCGGACTCGGCGTCATCTCCGGAGCCCACGTCCGCGACCTCGCCGCCGACCCCGACGCGATCATCCGCCCGTTGGGCGACGGCACCGACACTCCGTTGCCCGCGACCCAACCGGCCGACCCCTACCGACCGTCCGCGGCACTGGACACCTACATCCGCGCCCGAGACCGGTACTGCACCTGGCCCGGCTGCAACAAGCCGGCGTGGGACGGCGACCTCGACCACATCACCGAATACGACCACACCCACCCCGAGCGGGGCGGGAAGACCAGCGCGACCGGACTCGGCGCCAAGTGCCGGTTCCACCACCTGCTCAAGACGTTCGGCGACTTCGTCGACGACCAATACCCCGACCCCGACCACCCGGGCCGCATCGTCCGCACGGTCACCATCCCCGAAGGCCGCACCGTCCTCGGCCCGGCGTACACCGGGTTCGACACCCACCCCGGCCTCGACATGATCGTCTTCGGCGACCCACCCGCCACCCGGCCGCCGTCACCCGGCACCGAACCCACCCGACCCGCCCCACGCACCGAGCAGAAACACGCCCGCCGCCGGCAGGAACGCAACCGAAACCGACTGCGCAACAACCTGAACGGGATCCGACCACCCGAACCCGACGACGCACCACCCCCGTTCTGACCGGGCGGCGCCTCGACACCGGGTCGACCGGCCCGAGTAGAACGGAGGGTATGGACGGAGACGACCCGAGCGACGTCGACACCGGGAACCGAACCCCGACCGCGCGCGACCGCCTCGCCGACGGCCGACCCCAGAACGCCCGACCCCGGGACGTCCTGGGGCGGCCGCTGCCGCCCGGCTCCGTCGGCGTTCCGCGCGTGCCGGACGATCTCCAGCTTCCCCCGCACGAGTCGCTGCCGTTGGCTCAGCGCTACCTGGACGACGGGATGCCGTTCCACGCTCACGACGTCCTCGAAGGCACGTGGAAGGCGACCACCGGCGACGATCGCGAACTCTGGCAGGGCCTCGCGCAACTGGCCGTCGGTCTCACCCACCTGCTCCGCGGCAACGCCGCAGGTGCTGTGACGCTGATCACTCGTGGGCGAGACCGCCTCACCCCCTACCGCGCCGCGCCCCCACACGGGGTGGATGTTGTCGGCCTCGTGGGCTGGGCCGACACCGTGATCGCCGCCCTCGACCACGGCTCGTCGGAGGTGCCCGCACCTCCCCGGCTCACCTCCCCCTGACCGCATGTCGCACCGAGGCGGGAACAGATCCGACGTCCCGGGTGCTGCAGCCCGGGTGACGACGAAACCCGCATCGGTCGCTGCCCCCACCACGACCCGCGATCAGTCGCCACCCTCGCGACTACGCATGATCCTGGTCCTCGGCGCCCTCGTCGCCCTGGGTCCCCTGACCATCGACGTCTATCTGCCGGCACTGCCCGCCATCACCGACGACCTGAACTCCACCGACGCCGCGGTGCAGTTCACCCTCACCGGCACCCTCATCGGCCTCGCCGTCGGCCAGTTGGTCATCGGCCCACTGTCCGACGCTCTCGGCCGGCGCCGCCCGTTGGTCGCCGGCACGGCCGTCCACATCGTCGCGTCGTTGCTCTGCATGATCGCCCCGTCCGTCGCGGTGCTCGGGGTCACGCGGGCACTGCAGGGCTTCGGCGCCGCCGCCACGATGGTGATCGCCCTCGCCATCGTGCGCGATCTCTACGAGGGCCGCGCCGCCGCCACCGTCCTGTCCCGCCTGGTGCTGGTGATGGGCGTCGCGCCGATCGTGGCCCCGAGCCTCGGCGGCATCGTTCTGCTGCAGGGATCCTGGCGCGGAATCTTCGCCGGTCTGGCCGTTGCGGGTGTCCTGCTGATGCTCGTCGCCCTCGTCTTCCTCCGGGAAACGCTACCCACCGAGCGGCGCCGCGCCCCCGAGGTGGTGCCGGTGCTCCGAACCTACGGAAGCCTGCTGCGGGACCGCAGCTTCGTCGTCCTCGTGCTCGTCGCCGGGCTGGGCATGTCGGCGCTGTTCGCCTACATCTCCGGCAGCTCGTTCGTGCTGCAGGACGGATACGGTCTCGGCGAGCAGCAGTTCGCGCTGGTGTTCGGCATCGGCGCCGTCGCGCTCATCGGGGCCTCGCAGTTGAACGTGCTGGCGCTGCAGCGGTACTCGCCCGCCCGCATCGTGACGGTGGCTCTCGTGGCCATGGCGATCTCCGGGACCGCGCTGATCGTGACCACGACGACGGAAGCCGGCGGCGTCGTCGGCTTCATGATCCCGGTGCTCTGCGTGCTCGCCTCCGCGGGCTTCGTCATGCCCAACTCCCCGGCTCTGGCACTGTCCCGACACGGCGAGGCGGCCGGCACGGCCGCGGCTCTGCTGGGCGCCGCACAGTTCGGGCTGGGCGCCCTGATCGCCCCGCTGGTGGGCGCCCTGGGCAACGACGGACCCGCCATGGCCGTGACGATGACCGGCGGTGCGCTGGTTGCCTTGGCCGCGCTGGCCTACGCCCGCCCCGACCGCGACCGGCCGGAGACCGTGGTCGACGCGTCGGCCACCGAGACCCCGGTCGACGGGTCAGCGACCGCGTAGGTACGCCACGTCGTCGGCGATGCCCTCGCCCGGCGTCTCCAGAATGATCGGGGCGCCCGACTCGGCCGCCACCGCCGCGAGAATCTCGGGATCGATGGATCCGGATGCGAGGTTCGCGTGGCGGTCGCGGGCCGAGTCGAACTCGTCGCGGGAGTTGTTGAGGTGCACCAGATCGACGCGGCCGGTGATCGCCTTGACCCGCTCGATGACGTCGACGAGCTCCTCGCCGCCCGCCCACGCGTGACAGGTGTCCAGGCAGAATCCGGCACCGAACTCCCCGACCGCGTCCCACAGCCGGGCAATGGCGTCGAAGCGCCGTGCCATCGCACGGTCACCGCCTGCGGTGTTCTCGATCCAGATGGGCACCTCGAACCCGCCCGTCTCGGCCTGGCGCTCGAAGAGCTTGCGCCAGTTGGCCACACCCTCGGCCGGATCCTCGCCGTCGCGGACGTGGCCGCCGTGGACCACCATGCCCAGCGCTCCGAGCTCGGCGGCGACGGTAGCCTGCTGCGCCAACGCCTTGCGCGACGGAATGCGAATGCGGTTGTTGAGACTGGCGACGTTGATGACGTACGACGAGTGGACGACGACGTCGACGGACGAGTCCCGCACGGCCGCGAGGGACTCGTCGACCACCGGCTTGTTCCACTTCTGCGGGTCGGTGACGAAAAGCTGGACGAGATCGACGTCCAGGGACGTCGCCTCGTCCAGCGGTGAATCCGACCTGACGTGTGCCCCGATGCGCATGCGTCGACCCTACCGACGGGCACCGACGCGATCGGTCAGCGCAGCCGGACCACGACCTTCCCGATGGCGGTGCGGTTTTCCAGCGACGCGATGGCCGTCCCGGCCTCCTCCAGTGGATGGACCGACGGCTCGGGCGCCGAGAGCCGGCCGTCCGCGAAGAGCGGCGCCAGTTCGTCCCACTGGGTCTTGGTGTATCCCGGCCGGGACATCCACCACGCACCCCACCCGGCGCCGACGACCTCGACGTTGTTCAGCAGGAGGCGGTTGACCTTGACCGTCGGGATCTCGCCGCCGGTGAAGCCGATGACCACCAGGCGTCCCGCGGGGGCGAGCGAGCGGATGCTGTCGGTGAATCGGTCGCCGCCGACGGGGTCGATCACCACATCGACGCCCCGGCCACCCGTCAGCTCCTTGACCTGGTCACGCCACCCGTCGACGAGCACGACGTCCGTCGCTCCCGCGGCGCGCGCGACCGCGGCCTTCTCCTCGGTGCTGACGACGGCGATGGTGCGGGACGCACCGAGCACCGGGGCCAAACGCAGCGCGGAGGTGCCGATGCCGCCGGCGGCGCCGTGCACCAGCACGGTCTCGCCCTCGGCGAGACGTCCTCGCTCGCGGAGCGAGAAGTGCACGGTGAGGTCGTTGAAGAGCACCCCGGCGCCGGCCTCGAACGAGACCCGGTCCGGCAGCGGGAACACCAGATCCGGCGTCGCGAGCACCACCTCGGCCATGCCGCCGCCGATGCCGGTGAGCGCGGCCACGCGGTCGCCCGCGGCGAGACCGGATCCCTCCGGAGCGGAGCGGACCACGCCGGCCACCTCGCTGCCGGGCACGAACGGCAGGTCGGGCTTGTACTGGTAGAGCCCCCGGGTGAGCAACGCGTCGGGAAACGCGACGCCGGCCGCGTGCACGTCGATCAGCACGCCGTCGCCGGTCGGTTCCGCGATGTCGGCGACGGACACCGCGTCCGGCCCGTCGAGAGTGGTCACCTGTACTGCGCGCACGCCGTGGGTCCTTTCGTCGGGAACTGCTCTACGCCCTCAGACAACCACACGCGTGCCGAGCGTCACACGCGCGCCGCGTCGAGCGCCCGCACCACCGGCACCACCTCGTCGACCGGGACCGGTCGGCTGACGAAGAAGCCCTGCACCGCGTCGCATCCCCACTGCCGCAGCATCTCCAACGACTCGGCGTTCTCGACGCCCTCGGCCACCAGGTGCAGACGCATCCGCCGCGCGAGGTCGACGGTGGAGGCCACGATCGCCCGGTCGACCTCGTCGTCGACGATCGAGGCCACCAACGACCGGTCGAGTTTCAGTTGCTGGACCGGCAGCCGCGACAGGTACGCCAGGGAGCTGTAGCCGGTGCCGAAGTCGTCGATGGACAGCGTCACGCCGAGGGCGCGCAGAGCCGTCATCGTGATCACCGAACGCGTCGGGTCGGTCATGGCGGAGGTTTCGGTTACCTCCAGAACCACCGCCGACGGCGGCACGGCGTGCCTCGCCAAGGCCTCCGAGACCTGTTCCGGCAGAGTCGAATCCACCAGGTTCCGCACGGAGAGATTGATCGCGACGTCGACATCCAGCCCCGCCGACCGCCACCCCGCGCAGTCCTCGAGAGCCCTGTCGAGGACGAACGACGTCAACACCCCGATGACCGAGGTCGCTTCGGCCCCCGCGAGAAAATCGGCGGGTCCCAGGAGGCCGTCGACCGGATGACGCCACCGCAGCAACGCCTCGAGACCCGACACCCGACCCGACCGTAGATCGAGGCGCGGTTGGTAGAACAACTCGAGCTGGCCCGACCGCATCGCCACCTCGAGCTCGCCGAGCCGGCGGACCCGGTTGGCCTGGTCGGTCTCCATGGTCCGGTCGTACACGGCGACGCGCGGGTGTCGACGTTGCGCCTCCCCGACCGCGGCGTGCGCGCGCTGGATCATGCCCTCCGCCGTTGTGATTCCTGCCCCGCCGGTCCCCGACCCGTCGCACGCACGGAGTGCGACGCCGATACTGCAGTCGACGGTGACCCGCATGTCGCGCATCTCGATCGGCGCGGTCACCGCCGCGCGCACGACGGCGGCGAGTCGGGTCGCGGACCGTTCGTCGAGCGGGCCGGCGACGACGGCGAACTCGTCGCCACCGAGACGACCGACCACCGACCCGGGCGGCACGGCGTCCGACAGTCGCGCACCGATGATCTTCAGCATGCGGTCCCCGTCGGTGTAGCCGAACGTGGCGTTGACGTCGGCGAACCCGTGCAGATCGACGAGCACCAGTCCAACCCACGGGTCGGTCGCGAGACGGCGGGACAGCCGCCGCTCGAGCTCGTTGCGCGTCGCCAGGCCCGTCACCCGGTCGGTGGTCGCGGATTCGCGCAGGGCCTGGGCCTGGCGGCCCAGCAACTGCAGGAACATCCACACCCGCACGGCGCCGATCGCCACCATGATCCCGGTGGCCACCACCGCGACCGAGCCCCAGTCCGACGCCGGTACCCCGCGGGCGAGCTGCACGGTCATCGCGACCGGAGTGAGGGCCACGGCGAGGGTCATCAGCGCGAGTCGTGACAGTCCCGTGCTGCGCCGCGAGAAGGTGGGCTCGGGCGGAGGGCTCTCCGGCCGCACCGCCGCGGCGGCGAAGAGCACGTACGCCGTCAGCCACAGCATGTTCAACACCAGGTTCAGCGCCGGTCCGGCGCTCCACACGTAGGAGCCGTAGTCGGCGATCACCATGATCGCCAGACCGACACCGAGCAGGACGAGGGTGACGGTGGTGGCTCGTCGACGCAGGAAGATCGACAGAACGACGACGAGCACGAAGACGTCGATCTCGGTGTAGAAGAGCCCGAGCCAGACCGACGTGGGAGTGTCCCCGAACTGCGCCGACACGACGACCCAGGATGCGAGGCCGATGCCGGCGGTCATCATGGCGGCGTCGAGCACGTCGACGGGGGCGACGAGACGGCCGAACAGGTCACGCGCGACCAGCAGCGCCGCCACGACCAGCACGTACCCCACGACGTAGCCGGCATCCGCCCACGACGGGAAGGGGGCACCGCCCTGCGTGTTCTCGAGAATCCCGGTGTAGACGTCACCCGCGGTCCAGGCGGTCAACCCGGCCGCCAGGAACCACCACGGTGTGGTGTCCTTCTTGAAGCCCGCCCGGATGCCGAGGACCACGGCGATCACGGACGACGCGGCGACGAGGGCATAGACGGCGCTGGCCACCGGGCCGGGGGCGAGGAGGCCGTACGAGAGCACGACGACGGCGCCCCCGATCAGGACGCGTGTGGACCAGAACGACGTCATGGACCACCTCCCGGCACCGAGCAGTGCTGCCTTCCCGTGACCTCCGACTCGTTCATTGTCACCACGAACCGCCCGTTCCGCACGTATCGGCCCCACCGAAGTTGGTGAACCGTCGTTAACCGAATACGGTACGCTGCGGATCGGGCATCGAACGAGAGGGCGACGCGGGTGGGCCAGAGGAGCGGCGGCACCGAGACCGAGCGTTCTCGCCTCAAGGCCGAACGCCGCAGCAACCTGCTCGACGCGGCCGCCGAGTTGGTCGCGGCCCGCGGCTACCACGGGCTCCGCCTCGAGGACCTGGGCGCCGCCGTCGGCATCAGCGGGCCGGCCGTGTACCGCCATTTCCCCAACAAGGAAGCCGTCCTGGTCGAGCTGCTGGTCGGGGTGTCCGAGTACCTGCACCACGGTGGCCGACAGGCCGTCGACGAGCCCGATCCGGCCGCGCGCGTCCGCGCCCTCGTCGACTTCCACCTGGAGTTCGCGCTCACCTCACCGCGCCTGATCGAGATCCAGTTCCGCGACCTCGCCAACCTGCCCGACGACGCGCGGCATCGCGTGCGCTCCCTCCAGCGCGCCTACGTCGAGACGTGGGTCGGCGCGCTCCGCGACCTCGACCCGTCGCGGTCCGAAGAGGACGCCCGCATCCGCGCGCACGCCGCGTTCGGCCTGCTCAACTCCACCCCGCATTCCGTGGGTCGCGTCCCGACCCCGGTCCTGGAACAGACCCTGTCCACCATGTCGTTGACAGCCCTGGGCGTGCACGGCACCACGCCCCCGGCCACCGCGCACCCCACCGCCCCACCCCCATCAGAAGCGAGGACCACGCCATGACCGCACCGACTTCCCCCACCTCCGTCATCGTGGCGGGCGCCCGCACGCCGGTCGGTCGGCTGCTCGGATCGCTGTCCACCCTCTCCGGGTCCGACCTCGGCGGCGTCGCCATCGCGGGCGCGCTCGAGAAGGCCGGCATCTCCGGCGATCAGGTGCAGTACGTGATCATGGGCCAGGTCCTCACCGCCGGCGCCGGCCAGATCCCCGCCCGCCAGGCCGCCCACGCCGGCGGCATTCCGCTCACCGTGCCTGCCCTGACCATCAACAAGGTGTGCCTGTCCGGCGTCGACGCCATCGCCCTCGCCGACCAGCTCATCCGCGCCGGCGAGTTCGACATCGTCGTCGCCGGTGGTCAGGAGTCGATGTCGCAGGCCCCGCACATGCTGTCCAAGAGCCGCACCGGCTTCAAGTACGGCGACGTCACCCTCGCCGACCACATGGCCTACGACGGACTGCACGACATCTTCACCGACCAGGCCATGGGCGCCCTCACCGAGGACCGCAACGCCGACGAGAAGTTCGTCTCCCGCGAGGACCAGGACGCCTTCGCCGCTGCCTCGCACCAGCGCGCGGCCGCCGCGTGGAAGAACGGCGTCTTCGACGACGAGGTCGTCCCCGTCACCATCCCCCAGCGCAAGGGCGATCCGATCGTCGTCACCGAGGACGAGGGCATCCGCCCCGACACCTCCGCCGAGTCCCTGGCGCGCCTGAAGCCGTCGTTCGACCGGAACGGGACCATCACCGCCGGGTCCGCCTCGCAGATCTCCGACGGCGCCGCCGCCGTCGTGGTGATGAGCCGCGCCAAGGCCGAGGAGCTCGGCCTGACCTGGCTCGCCGAGATCGGCGCCCACGGTGTCGTCGCCGGCCCCGATTCCTCGCTGCAGTCCCAGCCGGCCAACGCCATCGCCGCTGCCTGCGCCAAGGACGGCATCGCCCCCACCGACCTCGACCTCGTCGAGATCAACGAGGCCTTCGCCGCCGTGGGCATCGCCTCCACCCGCGAACTGGGCCTCGACCCGGAGAAGGTCAACGTCAACGGCGGCGCCATCGCCATCGGACACCCCCTCGGCGCCTCCGGTGCCCGCATCGCCCTGCACCTCGCCCTCGAGCTGCAGCGCCGCGGCGGCGGCACCGGCGCGGCCGCACTCTGCGGCGGCGGCGGCCAGGGCGACGCCCTGATCCTCCGCGTCCCCGGCAACTGACGCCCCCTGCGGGGTCGGGCCGGGGGACTAGTCCTCCGACTGACCCCGCAGGTAACGGCCGAAGTGCGGGACAGTGAACCCGATGGACCCCCGCTCGGCGGAGTAGATCAGGCCCTTCTTGATCAACCCGTCGCGCGCGGGGGACAGCGACGCCGGTTTGCGACCGAGTTCGACGGCGATGCTCGCCGTCGACACCGGCCCGTCGTCGCCGGAGAGTTCGGCCATCGCCCGCATGTACTCGCGCTCGGCGGGCGTCGCGCGCTCGTAGCGCGACCCGAAGAATCCGACGGCCAGCTCGTCCTCCGCGGTCGGGGCGGCCACGCGGACGTCGTCGGCGGTGATGGGACTGTCCGCGGCGTGATCCCAGGTGGCCTTGCCGTAGGCCTGCACGAAGTAGGGGTAGCCGTCGGCCGCGGCGTAGAGCGCGTCGAGTGCCTCCGCGGTGTACTCGACGTCCTCGCGCTCGGCCGGCGCGATCAGGGCCAGATCGGCGGACGCGCGATCGAGTCGATCGATGCGGTGGTACCCGAACAGCCTCTCGGAGTAGCTCTTCGACGCCGACAGCACGGCGGGCAGATGCGGCAGCCCGGCCCCGACGACGATCAACGGGGCCGCGTCCTGACTGAGTTCGTGGCACGCGCCGCAGATGGCGGAGATGTCGGCGGCGCCGAGGTCCTGCATCTCGTCGATGAAGATCGCGATGCCGACGCCGACGTCCCGGGCCAGCGATGCCGCGTCGAGCAGGAGTTCGACGAGGTCGATCTCGATGTCCCCGGTGTCCGCGCGCCCCTTCACCGCCGGCGCGTCGATGCCGGGCTGCCACTTGTCGCGCATGCCCTTGTCCTGCGAGGCCCGCAGAGCGAACGACTTGAGGACACCGAGGAACTGCTCGACGCGGTCCGGATCCCGATGCGCGACGGCGATTTCCCGGACGGCCATGTGCAGCGCGGACGAGAGCGGACGGCGCAGCTCCTGGTCCGGCCGCGCCTCGATCTTGCCCGTCCCCCACCGCCGCGAGATCGCCGCGGACCGAAGATGGTTGAGCAGCACGGTCTTTCCGACACCACGCAGTCCGGTGAGCATCACGCTGCGTTCGGGGCGGCCCCGCGCGATGCGTTCGAGCACCACGTCGAATGCGTCGAGTTGCTTCCCGCGCCCGGCGAGCTCGGGCGGGCGCTGGCCGGCACCGGGGGCGTAGGGGTTCCGCACGGGGTCCATGGCGTGACGGTAGCAACCTCGTCAGGTCTTTATCGCTCTTTCTAGCGCGTGTCCTAGAACCATCGATAGTCGGCAAGCGGCCCAGTCGCCGCCGGGCCGACGGGTGGGCCCTCTTCCGTCGCGGCACGATGTTCCGACGAATTTCCCTTGCCGTCCATCCCGCGTCACACCTACCATCGGGGTATGTCGCGCATGCTCGTAGTTCGCCGCCGCAGCGGGGTCTGATTCGGACCGACCCCTCGCTGCGGGTCGAACGAGCGCCCGGTCGGTCCACCTCCCTCCCTCGGAAGTGAACCGATTCCCATGAGCATCAGCGCAGACATCCCCGGCATCGCCTTCGCCACGTCGTCCCACTCGGGGGCTGCCCCGACCGCCCCCACGGCCGTCCGTTTCGGCTCGCTGCAGATCTCCGATCGCCGCGCCGGCCGCGCCGACTACACCCTGACTCTCGCCGTCGGCGACGCCATCCTGCGGGACACCGTGCGGACCCACGGGCCGGCCGACGCCGTCACCACACTGCTGTACCGCGCCGGTATCCGACTCGAGATCCACGAATTCCACCAGCGCACCACGGCGGCCGGCGTCGTCACCGATCTGCGCGCCCAGCAGGATCGCCGCACGGAGTGGGCCACCGGCACAGGAGCGGACGCAGCGGAGTCCACGGCCCGCGCTCTCGTCGCGGCCGCCAACCTGACGGCGTAGTTCTCGGAGCCCGACGGCGTAGTTCTCAGCACCCCTCGGCGAACAGTCGAGCGAGAGCCTCGTCCCACTCGCGATCTCGGCGTTCGGCGTAGCGGCGGGTCGCGGCCCCGCGGATCGTGAGAAGGACGATGCCGGCGGCGGTGAGCACGAGCACGGTCAGGAACGCCCCGGCGACGACGGTGTCGGCGTGGCTCGGGGGCGGGGCCACGCGGTTGCCGGCGGCGTCGACCGTGATGGAGACGCCGGTGCCGGTCGGCGTCCGGGGCGGCACCGCGACCGTGCCCTCGTGCTCGCGGCCGTCGAGCGTCCACGTCGCGGGCGTCGCGAGCGAACTCGAGGCGCCCGAGGTGACGTCGGCTGCGGTCGTTGCCGACGGCGCTTCCGCGGTGGTGGTGGCCTCGACGGTGCGCAGGTTCGCGGCGGCGGCGTCGGCCGACCGAGCCAGCTGGCCGAAGCCGAAGACACCGAGAACGACGGCGAACGGCACGACCAGCAGGAACAACGTCAGCGTCGTGCGGTGCACGCGGGCCTCGGCTCGGTCCACGGGCCGGACCAGAGGATTGTCGGCGGCGTGCACCGGGCGCATCTGTCGGCTCCTGCGCTTCTGCATGTCGCTCACTGGTGGTTCCCTTCCCCTCCGCCGACCCCCGAGCCGCCTCTACCTTTTCTTCGGTGTTCCCCCTCCGTTCGGTGTGCAGTCCTCCCGCGTACTGTGGAGTCGCACACGCTGCCCGGTCGATTACTGTTACCGTTTGTCATAGAAATTGATCGACGACCGAGGGTCCGACGCACCGAGTCCGACGCCCGCAGTCCACGGAAGGGTTCCGCGATGCCGCCCACCGAGCGATCGACCGTCTCCCGCCCCGGCGTCGACCTGGCGGTGTTCGTCACCGGCCGCCGCGACGCCCCGACCGTCGTCCTCATGCACGGGTGGCCGGACACCCACGAGTTGTGGACGCACGTCGTTCCGTTGCTCGCCGATCGGTTCCGCGTCGTCACGTACGACGCCCGCGGCGCCGGTGCGTCGACCACCCCGACGCGCACGCGCGACTTCCGCCTGCCCGAACTCGCCGCCGACCTCCGGGCCGTGATCGACCACGTCTCCCCGACCGCCCCCGTGCACGTCCTGGCGCACGACTGGGGCGCCGTCGAGGCCTGGGAAGCCGTGGCCGAGGCGGACGCGCCGACCCGCATCGCGTCGTACACCTCTGTATCCGGACCCAATCTGGACCACCTCGGCCGATGGACGCGATCCCGGCTGCGCAGGCCTCGCCCCCGCGGCGTCCTGCAGGTCCTCGCCCAGATCCGCGCCTCCTGGTACACGGCCACCTTCCACGTGCCGCCGCTGGCACGGGTGCGCATGTGGCGGATGAAGCGCAAGGGCTGGACCAGGTTCATCGGAGAGTTCTCCGGCGTGCCGGCGTCGATGGCGGTCGAGTCACCGACCCTGCTCGACGACGCCTGGAACGGGCTGCGTCGCTACCGCGCCAACCTGATCCCACGCCTGCTACGCCCGCGGCGTCGCTACGTCGACGTCCCGGTCCACCTGATCGTGAACACGCGGGACGCCGCCGTGCGCCCGTTCCATTACGACGACACCCATCTCTGGGTCCGCGACCTCTCCCGCACGGACCTCGACGCCGGCCACTGGTCGCCGCTCTCCCACCCGCGAGACATCGCCCGCATCACCACCACGTTCGTCGACAGTGTCGAGAGCGCATCGACCGCCGGTCGCGGGGCGGCGCCGGCGAGACTCGCCTCCCGCTAGGTCCCGTCGACGTAGACCCACCGCCCGTCGACGCGGGTGAAGGTACTGGTCTCCGTCAGCCGGCCGGTCCGCCGGCCGTCGCGAAAGCCGGCCTCGAACTGCACCGTACCCTCGGTGTGGAACGGGCCCCCGGCCGTCGTTGACAGGACGTCGAGCGACGTCCACACCCGACCGTCGTCGAGATCCAGCGTTCTCGGCCGGGTCGACGGATGCCACGTCGCCAGCAGGTGCGCGACGTTCCCCGTCGCGAAGGCGGTGAAGCGTGAGCGCATGAGCCGCTTGGCCGTCGGTGCCGCGCGCGGGTCGGCGAGGACCGGACCGCAGCACGCGGACATCGCTCGGCCCGAGGTGCAGGGGCAGGGCTCGGGCGGGCCGTTCACGGACGCCATCCTAAAGACTCGATGCGGTGGGTCGGGCAAGACCACAGGTCGATATATCTATTTCTCGGACGAGGACTAGAGTCCGATATACGGCCCGACAGACCCCGGGGCCCCGACTACAGTGGCGCCATGACGCTGTCGGACAGTTGGGCCAGCAAACAGGCCACGGTCACCCGAGTGGGGGCCGCCGAGGCCGTGCTGCGCGAGCTGCGCTCGGCCATCGAGGGCGGTGAGCTCGGTGTCGGCACCCGCCTGCCGTCGGAGGCCTCCCTGGCCACCCGGTTCGGCGTCAGCCGCTCGGTCGTGCGCGAGGCACTGCGCTCCACCACCGCCCTCGGGCTGACCGAAACCCATACCGGCAAGGGCACATTCGTGGTCTCGACGCGTGTCGAGGCGGACGCCGTCTTCGGCAATCACTCCGCCGAATCCCTGCGCGAGGCTCGCCCGCACATCGAGATCCCCGCCGCCGCGCTGGCCGCCGAACGTCGCTCGGACGACGACGTCGACGCGTTGCGCGAACTGCTGCGGCGCATGGAACGTGAGGCCGACCCCAAGGAGTGGGTGCGCCTCGACGGCGAGCTGCACCTGCGCATCGCCACCGCGAGCGGGAACGACGTCTTCTCCGCCGTGCTCGCCGAGATCCGCGAGGCACTCGCGGGCCAGTCCGAGCGCGTCAACCTGCTCCCCGACCGGGTGACCGCCTCGAACGCCGAACACCGCGACATCGTCGACGCCATCGAGGCGGGGTCGGCCGACACCGCCTCGGCCGCGATGAGCCGGCACCTGCGGCGGGTGCAGGACGCGTTGGGGCAGCTCAGCACACGCTGATCGGCCGGGTTGACGTGATACCCCTGGGGGGTACCCTGGAGGCATGACCACCACGAGCATCACCGTCACCGGCATGACCTGCCAACACTGCGTGAACGCCGTGACCGAGGAGGTCGGCGCCCTCGACGGCGTCACCGGAGTCACCGTCGATCTCGCCACCGGCCGGGTCGACGTCGAGTCCGCCGCCCCCGTGCCGGCCGACGCACTCGCCGCCGCCGTCGACGAGGCCGGGTACGAGATCGCGCCGTCGTGACGACGACGCCGACGTCCCCGGCCGTCGCGCCCGTGATCCGCCTCGACATCGGCGGCATGACCTGCGCGTCCTGCGCCGCTCGGATCGAGAAGAAGCTCAACCGACTCGACGGCGTGACGGCGACGGTCAACTACGCCACCGAGCAGGCCGTCGTCGAGACCGCCACCGCGACCACCGACGAGTTGGTCGCCACCGTCGAGAAGGCCGGTTACACGGCGACCGTGCCGTCGCCCGATCCCGAGCCGGACGCCGAGTCCGAATCCGCGTCCCCGCCGGCGGCCGACCCGCTGCGGACTCGCCTGGTGGTCTCCACCTGGCTCACCGTGCCCGTCGTCGCCATGGCGATGGTTCCCGCGCTGCAATTCGAGTACTGGCAGTGGCTGTCGCTGACGTTGGCCGCACCCGTCGTCGTGTGGGGCGGCCTGCCGTTCCACCGCGCCGCCTGGACCAACCTCCGCCACGGCGCCACCACCATGGACACCCTGGTGTCGGTGGGCACTCTCGCCGCCTTCGGCTGGTCTCTCTACGCGCTGTTCCTCGGACACGCCGGGATGCCGGGGATGACCCACGCCTTCCGGTTCACCGTCGAGCGGTCCGACGGTGCGGGCAACATCTACCTCGAGGCCGCCGCGGGCGTGACCACCTTCCTGCTCGCCGGTCGCTACCTGGAGGCGCGCTCGAAGCGCAGCGCCGGCGCGGCCCTGCGCGCCCTGCTCGACGTCGGGTCCAAGAACGCCACCGTCCTGCGTGACGGGCGCGAGACCACCGTCCGCGCCGACGACCTGGTGGTCGGCGACGTCCTGGTGGTGCGTCCCGGCGAGAAGATCGCGGCCGACGGCGTCGTCGCGGTGGGCACGTCGTCGATCGACGCGTCGGCGATCACCGGCGAGTCCGTCCCCGTGACGGTCGAGCCCGGCGACGCCGTCACCGGCGGCACCGTCAACGTGGGCAACGCGCTCGAGGTCACGGCCACCCGCGTCGGAGCCGACACGGCCCTGGCCCACATGGCGCGCATCGTCGAGGACGCCCAGAACGGGAAGGCCGACGCGCAACGGTTGGCCGACCGGGTCTCCGCCGTGTTCGTTCCCGTCGTCATCGCGATCGCCGCGGCCACGCTGCTCGGGTGGATGCTGCTGGACGGCAGCTGGTCCGCCGCGTTCACCGCGGCCGTCGCGGTGCTGATCATCGCGTGCCCGTGTGCCCTGGGTCTGGCGACGCCGACCGCCCTGCTCGTCGGCACTGGGCGCGGTGCCCAGCTCGGCGTGCTCATCAAGGGTCCGGAGGTCCTCGAGCAGACGCGCCGGGTGGACACCGTGGTGCTCGACAAGACCGGCACGGTCACCACGGGCGTCATGACGGTGCGGTCGGTGGTCACGGACGACTCCCTCGGCCTCGACTCGGCGGCGGCCCTGCGCCTGGCCGCCGGAGCCGAGTCGCGCTCCGAGCATCCCGTGGCGCGTGCGATCGTGCGCGCCGCCCGGACCGTGCCGGCCGCGACGAACGTGGAGAACCTGCCCGGCCTCGGTGTCCGCGCGACGGTGGACGGTCGCCGAGTCACCGTCGGTCGGCCCGACCTGGTCGGCGGGCTGCCCTCGACCCTCGCCGACGCCGTCGCCGCAGCCGAGACCGCCGGCGCGACGGCTGTCGTCGTCGCGGTGGACGATCGGCCGACGGCCGTCGTCGCCGTGGCCGACACGGTGAAGGACACCTCGGCCGACGCGATCCGCGGACTGCGGGATCTCGGCCTCGAGCCGATCCTGCTGACCGGCGACAACGCGGCCGCCGCACAGGACGTCGCCACGCGCGTGGGCATCGACCGCGTGCTGGCAGGGGTTCTGCCGGAGGGCAAGGTGTCGGCGATCGCCGATCTGCAGCGCGAAGGCCGGGTCGTCGCGATGGTCGGCGACGGCGTCAACGACGCGGCGGCTCTGGCGACGGCGGATCTGGGGTTGTCGATGGGCACCGGCACCGACGCCGCCATCGAAGCGGGGGATCTCACGCTGGTGCGCGGCGATCTGCGCACCGCCGTCGACGCCGTCCGCCTGTCCCGCGCGACCCTGCGGACCATCAGGACCAACCTGTTCTGGGCGTTCGCCTACAACGTCGCCGCGATTCCGCTGGCCGCGGCGGGCATGTTGAATCCCATGTTCGCCGGTGCGGCCATGGCACTGAGTTCCGTGTTCGTGGTGACCAATTCGCTGCGCCTGCGCCGATTCCGGTCCGCGGTGACGGAGCGGTCCGTTCCCCCGGCGGAGGGCATCGAACCGGACTAGTCTCTCGCGCATGACCGTGATGCAGGACGGTGCGCGGCGAGCGGCGACACCCGGCCGAGCCGACGAGTTCATGACCCTCGCCGAGCCGCACCGGCGCGAGCTGCTGGCGCACTGCTACCGCATGACCGGGTCGATCCACGACGCCGAGGATCTGGTGCAGGACACGTTCGTCCGCGGGTGGAAGGCGTACGGAAACTTCAAGGGCGACTCGTCGCTACGCACCTGGCTGTACCGCATCGCCACCAACACCTGTTTGACGTCGCTCGAGGGTCGCTCCCGCCGTCCCCTGCCGTCCGGACTGGGCGCGCCCTCGTCCGACCCCTCGGACGAGTTGGTCGAGCGTCACGAGATCGCCTGGCTCGAGCCGTTCCCCAGCCGGGATTCCGACGACGACCCGGCGACGACGGCCGTCACCCGCGACTCCGTGCGCCTGGCGTTCGTCGCTGCGCTGCAACACCTCTCGGCTCGACAGCGCGCGGTGCTGGTGCTGCGCGAGGTGCTGCAGTGGAAGGCGGCGGAGGTGGCCGAGCTGCTGGGCACGTCCACCGCGGCGGTCAACAGCCTGCTCCAGCGTGCCCGCGGTCAGATCGAGCAGATCATGCCCAGCGAGGACGACGTCGACGAGCCGGAATCACCGGAGACGCGCGAACTCCTGCAGCGCTACGTCGAGGGCTTCGAGACCTACGACATCGACGGCATCGTGAAGCTCTTCGCCGCCGAGGCGGTCTGGGAGATGCCGCCGTTCACGGGCTGGTACCGCGGGCCGACCGACATCGGCGGACTCATCTCCACCAAGTGCCCGGCCACGGGGCCCGAGTCGATGCGCATGGTCGAGACCGTCGCCAACGGTCAGCCGGCCTTCGGGCTCTACATGCTCGGCGAGGACGGGGTCCACCGCGCGTTCCAGCTGCACGTCCTCGAGATCGTCGACGGGCAGGTCGCGCACGTGACGTGCTTCTTCGACCTCGACCTGTTCGAGCGTTTCGGGCTGCCCGCCACCTACCCGGGCTGACCGTCGGACCCGGGTCTCAGGCCACTGCGGCGTGCAGATGCTCCTGCGCGAGCAGGCGGTACGAGGCGAGACGCTCCTCGGTGTCGTCGATGCCGCTGGCCACGATGACCTCGTCCACTCCGTAGCGGTCCGCGAACTGCGTGATGTAGCTCGACGCCTCGGCCGGCGTACCGACGGCGGTGAACTTGGTCATCCCCTGGATCTGCCGCCCGGCGGGCGAGTCCATGATGAGGTCGACCTCCTCCGGCGTGAAGGTCTGCCCGCGGCCGACCATCTGCACCACGCGTCGGCGGATGCCCTGCTCGAGCAACTCGTGGGCCCGCGCGGCGCTCTCGGAGACCACGGCGTTGACGCCGGCGATGACGTAGGGCTCGGCCAGGCTCGCCGAGGGGCGGAACGTCTCCCGGTACACCGAGACGGCCTCGCCCAGAGAATCCGGTGCGAAGTGCGACGCGTTGGCGTAGGGGAGGCCGAGGTGAGCCGCGAGCTGCGCGCCGAACAACGACGAGCCGAGGATGTAGAGGGGTACGTTCGTCCCGGCTCCGGGGACGGCCGCGACGCCCGGGACCCGGCTCGTGCCCGCGAGGTACGCCTGGAGTTCGAGGACGTCCTGCGGGAAGGTGTCGGCCGACGAGGGATCCCGGCGCAACGCCCGCATGGTGTTCTGGTCCGATCCCGGTGCGCGGCCGAGACCGAGGTCGATGCGGCCGGGATGCAGAGTCTCCAGAGTCCCGAACTGCTCGGCGATGGTCAGCGGGGAATGATTCGGCAGCATCACACCGCCGGCGCCCAGGCGGATGGTCGACGTGTACGCGGCGACGTGTGCGATGACCACCGACGTCGCCGACGAGGCGATCGAGGGCATGTTGTGGTGCTCGGCGTACCAGACCCGGCGATAACCCGATTCCTCCGCCGCCTGCGCCAACGCCACGCTGGCCGCGAAACTGTCGGCGGCCGTACGGCCCTCGGCGATATGGGCGAGATCCAGAACGGACAGCGACACGACCACGGCGATACACCTTTCGATAGCGACTTCTCGGGGTTGCAACCGCGGGGGTGTCTCCGTTGTTCCCCGGACCTACCGCTCGGTTCCGACGCGCCCGAATCGCCGACGACAAACCCGCTCTCGCATTGTTCCGGGCAGCATGGATAAACTCCGGGTCGGAACCGTATTCCACCCGACCCGTCCGACCTGTCGGCCCGTCGTGGTCGGTCTCGGTCGGGGAGTTTCCATCACGTCGAACAGAAAGGCCGTCATGGCGAAGCAGGTCTACGTGGAATTGGTCGACGACATCGACGGTTCGCCCATCAAATCAGGCAAAGGGGAAACCATCGGATTCGCCGTCGACGGCGTCGATTACGAAATCGATCTCGGCACCAAGAATGCCAAGGAATTCCGGAAGCAGCTCGATTACTGGACCGGCTACGCCACCAAGTTGAACGGGCGCACGAAGAAGGCGAGCGCGAAGAAGGCGGCGTCCACCACGTCGACCCGAGATCCGTTGCAGACCAAGGCCATCCGGGAATGGGCGAGCCAGAACGGATACACCGTCTCGGCACGCGGCCGCATTCCCGCCGACGTCGAAGAGGCCTACAACGCGGCTCAGTAACCTCGGCGACCCCGCCGGTGCCGCAGAACGAGGACGCGTCCGATCAGCCCGAGGGTGACCACGGCCGTGCCCGTCGCGACGGAGGCCGGCGGCAACGTCACCACCAGCGCACCGCAGCCGAGCAGCCCCACCCCCTGGAGAATGCGGGGATACCGCCGCGCGGTGCCGCGTTGCCGCGCCGCAGCGATATTGGCCACCGCGTAGTAGAGCAGCACCCCGAACGACGAGAATCCGATCATCTCGCGAATATCGACCGTCGCCGCGAGAATCACGATCACCGCTGCGATCGCCAGGGTGGCCGCCCGCGGTGTCGATCGCGCGTCGTCGATGCGCGCGAGTCGTGCCGGGAGATCGCCCTCGCGCGCCATGGCCAGGGTGGTCCGGGAGAGTCCGGCGAGCAGCGCCAGCAACGCACCCGAGGACGCGAGGACCGCGGCGCCCCGCACCGCCGCGTCCAGCGCCGGGTGGCCGAGCTCGGCGACGGCGGCCGCGAGCGGAGCCGGGGACCCGGCCACACCGTCGGCCCCGAGAATGCCGAGCACGGTCACCGCGACGGCCGTGTACGCGATGATCACGACCACGAAGGCGATCACGACGGCCCGCGGGATGGTTCGCGCCGGATCACGCACCTCCTCACCGAGGGTGGCGATGCGGGCGTATCCCGCGAAGGCGAAGAACAGAATCCCTGCCGCCCCCAGCAGCCCGGCGGGGCTCGGGCCGCCCGTCGGGACGACGGCGGCCAGGTCGGGTGACGACGACGCTCCGGCCACCACCGCGGCCAGCAGGACGGCGCCCACCACCGCCACCACGACGCGTGTGGCGAAGGCCGTGCGTGTGATGCCGGCGAGGTCGATGGCGGTCACCACGACGACCACCAGGACGGCGACCGGCCGCGCGTGGTCGGGCCAGGCGTAGGCGCCGACGGTCCAGGCCATCGCGGCGCAGCTCGCGGTCTTGCCCACCAGGAAGCACCAGCCCGCGGCGAACCCCCACCAGTCGTCCAGTTCGGCCCGGCCGTAGGCGTACACACCGCCCGACGTCGGATGCTGCGCGGCCAATTGGGCCGTGGACGTCGCGTTGCAGAAGGCCACCACGGCGGCAACCGCCAGGGCGGGCAGCAACCAGGACCCGGCAGCCGCCGCGGCCGGACCCAGCGCGGCGAAGATCCCCGCCCCGATCATCGATCCCACCCCGATGGCCACCGCGTCGAACGTTCCGAGTCGTCTCGCGAGCGGCACGGCGGTCACTCTAGGCGGCCGGCGCGCGACGAGCATTTCGATGAATGACGATTAACCGAAACCGGCCCGCTGTGGGGTGCGCTGCGTTAGCGTCGGGCGCACCGACCGCCCACCCACCCCGGAGGATCCCGTGCCCGAGCCGTCCCTGTCCGCCGGTGAGACCACCACACCGCTGCTCACCGACACGATCGGTGACGACTTCGACCGCACCGTCGCCCGCGTCGGGTCGAACGACGCACTGATCGACGTCGCGTCGGGACGCCGCTGGACGTACGACGAGCTGCGTCGCGACGTCGACGCCGTCGCCCGCGGACTGATGGTCGACGGGGTCGCGGTGGGGGACCGCGTCGCCGTCTGGGCACCCAACCGGCCCGAGTGGACGATCCTGCAGTACGCCACCGCCAAGATCGGCGCGGTGCTGGTCACCGTCAACCCGGCCTACCGCGCGCGAGAGCTGCAGTACGTGCTGACGCAGGCGCAGGTGTCGATCCTGGTGGCCGTCACCGCCCACGCGTCCAGTGACTACGCCGCGATGATCGAGGAGGTCCGCGGCGACTGCCCCGAGCTGCGCCGCGTGGTGTTCATGGACACCGACGACTGGGCCTCGGTCGCGCAGGCGGGGGAGACGGTGTCGGCCGAGGAGTTGGCGGCCCGCTCGGCCGAGCTGACAGCGGACGACCCGATCAACATCCAGTACACCTCGGGCACCACCGGGTTCCCGAAGGGCGCCACCCTGAGCCACCGGAACATCCTCAACAACGGCTATTTCGTCGGTGAGCTCTGCCATTACACGGAGCAGGATCGCGTCTGCATTCCGGTGCCGTTCTATCACTGCTTCGGCATGGTGATGGGCAATCTCGCCTGCACCTCGCACGGTGCGGCCATGGTGATTCCGGGCCCGTCGTTCGACCCCGCGGCGGTGCTGCGGGCCGTGTCGGCGGAGCGATGCACCTCGCTCTACGGCGTGCCGACCATGTTCATCGCCGTCCTCGCGGCCCTCGGCGACAGTGCCGCCGAGGACGAGAGCGGCACCGCCGCGGGCTACGACCTCGGCACCCTCCGCACCGGCATCATGGCCGGCTCGCCGTGCCCCACCGAGGTGATGAAGCAGGTGATCGAGGTCCTCGGGATGACCGAGGTGTCCATCGCGTACGGAATGACGGAGACGTCACCGGTCTCCCTGCAGACTCGCTCCGACGACACCCTCGAGCAGCGGGTGTCCACGGTCGGCCGCGTCGGCCCGCACCTCGAGGTGAAGATCGTCGATCCCGTCACCGGGGAGACGGTGCCGCGCGGCGAGCCGGGCGAGCTGTGCACCCGCGGCTACTCCGTGATGCTCGGCTACTGGAACAACCCGGAGAAGACCGCCGAGGCCATCGACGACGAGCGGTGGATGCACACCGGCGACATCGGCGTCATGGACGACGACGGCTACGTCGCGGTCACCGGGCGCATCAAGGACATGGTGATCCGGGGCGGGGAGAACATCTACCCGCGCGAGATCGAGGAGTTCCTCTACACCCATCCCGACATCCTCGACGCGCAGGTGGTCGGCATTCCCGACGCGAAGTACGGCGAGGAGCTGCTGGCCTGCGTGCGGCTGCGCGACGGGGCGGCAAACCTCACCGCGGACGACCTGCGGGAGTTCTGCCGAGGCAAGTTGGCGCACTACAAGATTCCGCGGTACGTCGAGGTGCTCGACGAGTTCCCGATGACCGTGACCGGCAAGGTGCGCAAGGTGGAGCTGCGGGAGCGGTTCGCGCGGTAGTCGGGACTCGTCAAGCTCGGAAGAGCATGGTCTCGGCCGTGAGGCCGGGACCGAACGCCATCGCGCACCCCCGCCCGGTGTCGCCGCGGTCCATCATCTCCTTCAGCACGAAGAGCACGGTGGCCGAGGACATGTTGCCGTAGTCGTCCAGGACCGTCCGGGACGCCGACAACCGGTCCGGTGTCAGCTCCAGGGCGCCCTCCACCGCGTCGAGAATGGACCGTCCCCCGGGGTGGATCGCCCAGAGGTCGATCGACGACGGCTCCGCGCCCGCGAGCACCGTCTTCATCG
Organism: Rhodococcus sp. PBTS 1; assembly: GCF_001620025.1. Classification (NCBI taxonomy): domain Bacteria; kingdom Bacillati; phylum Actinomycetota; class Actinomycetes; order Mycobacteriales; family Nocardiaceae; genus Rhodococcus; species Rhodococcus sp. PBTS 1. Next base: position 4,141,791 of record NZ_CP015219.1, on the reverse strand, counting down.
TGGGTGCGTCGAGCGCGCGTGACAGGGAGCCCGGCGCCTTGCCGGACAGCACCATGTCGAAGCCCATCCCGCCGATCCGCCACGTGATCAGCTCGCGGGAATCCTCGATCATCAGCGCCTGGAACGACTCGAGGGCGAGACCCTGCTCGTCGGCCGTCACCAGCACCGCCGCCGCGCCGTCGCCGAAGACGAGGAACGAGAGCATCGTCTCGAGGTCCTGCGTGGACTGCATGTGCAGCGAGCACAGCTCCACACTGACCACCAGGACACGCGCGGTCGGCTCGGACCGGACGATGTGGTGCGCCAGCTTGAGACCGTTGATGCCGGCGAAGCAGCCCATGAAGCCCACCTGGGTGCGCTCGACGGTGGTCGGGACGCCGCAGCGACGCATGATCTCGAAATCGATTCCGGGAGAGTAGAATCCGGTACAGGTCAGCACGATCAGGTGGGTAATGTCCGCGGCGCCGGTGCCCAGTCCCAGCCCGTCCACCGCGCGCACCGCCAGGTCCGGTGCGCTGCGCTCGAACTCGATCATGCGCGTCTCGGTGTCGACGGCATTGGGATCGTCGCCGTAGAAACTCGCGACGGACGGGAACGCCGCCCACCGGTGCGAGATCTGGGCACGCTCGGCCATCCGACGGAAGAGCAGATGCTTGCGCCGCTCGTCGAAGGAGTTCTGGGCGTACTCGACGAAGTCGTCGTGCACGTCGTACTCGGGTACCGCGGTGGAGATCGCGTTGACGTAGGCGGTGGTGGGACTCACCCCACCGGGGTTCCCGCCCACCGCATCGCCAACCACCGCGACAATGGCGGGCATGCGCATCGAAGATCGTGACTGGGTGGAGAACGCGCTGCGGATCGTCGAGGCCGACGCCAACCGCAGCGCGGACACCCACCTGCACCCGTTCCCCCTGCCCGCGTCGTGGGGGATCGACCTCTACCTCAAGGACGAGTCGGTGCACCCCACCGGTTCGCTCAAGCACCGCCTGGCGCGCTCGCTGTTCCTGTTCGGGCTGGCGAACGGCGATATCGGCCCCCGCACCACCCTCGTGGAGGCGTCGTCCGGGTCGACCGCGGTGTCCGAGGCCTACTTCGCGCGCCTGATCGGGCTCGAGTTCGTCGCCGTGATGCCGGCGTCCACCTCGCCCGCCAAGATCGCCCTCATAGAGCGGTACGGCGGCATCTGTCGCCTGGTCGAGTCCTCGGGCGCGGTGTACGACGTCGCGGAAGAGCTGGGCGCACAGGAGAACTGGTTGTACCTCGATCAGTTCACCAACGCCTCGGTGGTCACCGACTGGCGCGGCAACAATTCCATCGCCGCCTCCATCTTCGATCAGATGTCCCTGGAGCGGTTCCCCGTGCCGTCGTGGGTGGTGGTCGGCGCGGGCACCGGCGGCACGTCGGCCACCATCGGCCGGTACGTGCGCTACCGCCGCGTCCCGACGCGCGTCTGCGTCGTCGATCCCGAGGGCTCGGCCTTCCACGACGCCTGGCTCACCGGCCGTCGCGACGTCGTCGGCACCGGATCCCGCATCGAGGGCATCGGTCGCCCGCGCGTCGAGCCGTCGTTCGTCCCCGCGGTCATCGAACGGATGGAGCGCGTGCCGGACGCCGCGTCGGTCGCCGCCGCGCGCATGCTCGGTCGCGTCACCGGACTGCACGCGGGCGGGTCGACGGGAACCAACCTGATCGGCGCGTTCCGCCTGATCTCGGAGATGCGCGCGGCGGGGGAGCGCGGCAGCATCGTCACCCTGCTCTGCGACGGCGGAGAACGGTACGAGCACACCTACTACGACGACGACTGGGTGGCCGAGCGTGGGTGGGACCTCGCCGCCGAGCACGACCGCATCGACCGATTCCTCGCCACGGGCGAGTTCTCCGGCGCGTCGTGAGCGCGGACTAGCCTGGCGTCATGGCCGAGAACGAGAATTCTTCCTCAACTGCGTCGTCCGAGCCCACGTCGTCCGAACCCAAGGGCGGCCGTCCGGGTCCGGCGGACCAGGGCGGCGCCGGCGGCATGGCGACCCGGGAGAACGCGCCCGAGGTGGCCGAGACCGAAGCGCGCGAAGGCACCGACTGACGTGGTCACCATCGGCCGGGCGACGGTCCGGGACGCCGATCCTGCTGTGCTGTACCGCATTCTGCGTCTGCGGACACAGGTGTTCGTCCACGAGCAGCGCATCGTTGACGAGGAGGAGATCGACGGTCGGGACCTCGAGGACACCACCACCTTGTTCTGGGTGGAGGAGAACGGGGAGGTCCTGGCCACCCTGCGACTGCTCCAGGACGACGTGCCGGCGCATGTCGGCCGCGTGGCGACGGCGCAGCAGGCCCGCGGCCGCGGTCTCGCGGCCGACCTGGTGCGGGCCGCACTCGATCACGCAGGGACCGACGTCGCCATCTCCGCGCAGGCCTACCTCGAGGGTTGGTACGGGCGCTTCGGGTTCGTCCGGACGGGGGAGAACTACCTCGAGGCGGGCATGGACCACGTGCCCATGCTGTTCACGCGACCGTGACCGTCACGATCGATTACACCGGCGGAACAGCTCTCGTCACCGGACGGGATCTTTCGGGCACCCGCGCGGGACGCTGAACCCGGGTTGCCGCTTTCGTTTCTTTCGATTTATGCTGAGTCATGACCGCATTGATGACACGCACCGTTCTGCCCTCCCCTGCGGGTGACCGAGATGTTCTCGATGCTCTCGGCGTAGCACTGTCCGGCGATCACGAGGTCTACGTGTCCGCAGAAGGCGAGTCCGCCGGCGTACGTCTCCCTGACGAGCTGCGTGCCGTCCTCGTCGACGCGGTGGCCGCATTGGCACGAGGCAACGCCGTCACTGTCGAGCCTCACCGCACGGTTCTGACCACGCAGGAAGCTGCGGACCTGCTGGGCATCACTCGTCCGACGTTCGTGCGGCTTCTCGATGCAGGGAGGATCCCGTTCACCACGCCCGGGAGGCACCGCCGTGTCGAACTCGCGGACGTGCTCGCCTACCGCGATGACCAGAAGGTGACACGGCGGCAGGTACTCGACGCGATGGCAGACCAGGCAACACCGGACCCACAGGACGCTGTCCGGGGCCCGATCACCACTCGCTGATTCAGGACTCGCTACCGATGGCGACGTTCCGTGTTGTCCTCGATGCATGCGTTCTGCTGCCGCAGACGCTGTGTGATGTTCTCCTCAGCATCGCCGACGAAGACTTGTTTCGGCCGCTGTGGTCCCCCGACCTCCTCGACGAGGTCGAGCGCAACCTCTCCGGACCCCGGTTCCGGAAGACGCCCACGCAAGCGGCCTACCGCGTAGCAGCGATGCGCGCCGCCTTCCCACTGGCAGAGGAGGAGACACGGGGCTACACCGAGTTGATCGCAGCCATGTCCAACGACCCCAAGGACCGGCACGTCCTGGCCGCCGCGGTGCGCGCCAACGCCGCAGTGATCGTGACCTCGAACCTCGACGACTTCCCCGCCGCCGCGGCAGACCCGTTCGACATCGAGATCCTCGGCCCTGACGAGTTTCTGTGCGACCAGCTCGACCTGGATCCCGACACCGTGCTTCACGCCCTGAACGTAATGTTGGAACGCAACCGCATACCTCCCCGAGACTTGGTCGAGCTGATCGATTCCCTAAGGGATCAGACGCCGCAGTTCACCGCCGCCCTACTCGACATGCTCCGACCGGACGGTCCCGCAATCAGTATCGAGAACGGTGCGGATCCACCGGAACTGTCAGACGAACAGATCGGTGCGATGCCCGAGGATCAGCGTGCCGCGTACCTGCACCTACGCGACAAGGACCCGGCGGAACGGGCCCGCTTTCTCGGGCACATTCCCCTGGTCAACGCCGCGTGGGACTTCCTGTATACCGCCTGCAGAGACGGCGACCTCCGTGCTGCGTGGCCGAGTGTCGATCCCGACTATCGGATGACCCTGGCTACTCGCTGGATAAACGACAACGCAGCGGCCCTGACGGCCGATGGGTGGGACCATGATGCCGTCGCCCGCGCGCTGGCCGAACCGACCCCTGCACACCCACTCTGGGTTCATTTCGAGCGAGTGCATGTTCGCGGCTTTCGCGCCGCACTGCCGGATCCGGACGACTGGGGAATCGGAGCGCACACCCGCCTCCTCGGACCGAGCCTGGAAGCACTCTTTCTGCACGACACCTCCGCCCTTGCCGACGGCGTGTGGCATCCGAACCAATTGAGCTTCATCGTCCCGCTGGTCATGCACCACCGCGACGGCCGATGGATGCTCCATGCTCTCGGACAACAGGACGCCCCACCGATGGACGAACTTGCCACATTCCAGTCCGGCACGGACGACCATTGAGCAGAACACCCAGCCAGAACCCGGCAACGGTCATCGCGGCCGCACCGACCCGCGAGGCCCGCTCTACGAGAGGTGGTTCAGCAACGCCAGGATCTCATTGGATTCGTCGATCAGCCGTGAGTCCCGTTTCGAGATGAGCAATTCACTCATGCCAATCCCGTCGTCAGAGCCAGGGCGGTGACGACGGCCATCGTCACCAACCACAGGTCGAGACCTCGGGTGACGCTTGCGATGAGCGAGACCGGTAGCAGGCCGAATGGGCTGTCCACGACGGGGCCGCCGAAGTCGACCGGCGGCCGGGTCGCGGCGCGTAGCGCGGATCCCGCGAGCCCCGCCGCGATGAGCATTGCCATCCCCACCGTGATGGGTGTCACCAGGCACATGAGCGCAGCCCAGACGATGGCGGCGAAGGTGGGGACGACCGAATGCACGAGATACAGGTAGCGGTTCGAGTGCGCGAATAACCTGCGCAGCGCCGGGCTCGTGTGGACCTGCCGGAGCCCCCGAGCGAACGGCGAGACGGCGGTGTACCCGAACCCGACCGCGGCGAGCAGTCCCAATAGCGGGGAGACCCCGAACCACAAGGCATGGGCGCCGGCGGCGACGATGACCCAACCAAACACCCAACCGGGTCGGCGCAGCGGCCGCGCGAGGTCGAGTCGCACGAGTGCAAGAGCAGTGGACTCGGGCAACCGGACACTGCGGACGCAACCGACCCGCCGCCACCACCGATCCTCGATGACCCCGAAGAGCAGCGATCCGTCCATCCACTGCAGGCTCGCCCCTACGGCCGCCGCAGCCGATCCCGAATCGTCGAGAGCACGGCGGGTGATGCAGTGCAGACGCGAACCTGCGACGGCACTCACTGCAAGCGCCAGGACCGCGAGCGCAACGCTCACCAACCAGACCCCGGGGTCCGCTGCCGCGGGCACGGACAACGGCGACGGGTGGTGAGCCGCGATCGCTGCGGCCACGGTCGTCAGAGACCCCCCGATCGACGACCACCTGACGACACTGTCGCCGGAGACCGGCAACGACTGGATGATCACCGCGGCTGCTACGACGATCATCGACGCGCAGCCGACGATTACCGCCGTCAGGGACGCGAGGACGCTCAGCGGAGTCGTCGCTGCGAGCCAGGTGGGGCCCGACGTAGAAACGAAGACGGCAGCGACCAAGCCGACGAAGCGGCGCCTCAGGACTAGGCCGCGGCCCGCGGCCGTCGAGACGATCAGATCCGAGAACGGCTTGCTGGCGGCGAGAGGCCCGACGACCGCGAACGACGTCAGCATCACGGTCAGGAGTGCGGCGAGCACGAGAAGCTCCGGAAGGACACCGACGGTGACCGCGCGGTGCGTCATCAGATGAACGAAGCCCCGGTACCCCTGGATCGCGACGCCGATGAGGACGACGAACACAACGGCGTTCTCCCCGATCGTCGTCAGCGGCCGTGTCGCGGGGCGCCCCGCGCTTCGGCGGCGGGCACGTCGGAGCGCGGCGCTCGGTGGTGTCGGCGCGGGTGCCGTGTCGGGTTCGACGGTGGACGCGACGATCACTGACCCAGCTCGATCGTCGTGCCGGCGATGGAGTCGGCCAGTGCGCTGTCGTGGGTGGCAGCGAGGACGGCACGTCCGGCCGCGACGAACTCGGCGAGGGTGTCCGCGAGCCACGCACATCCTTCGGTATCGAGATGCCGTTCGGGTTCGTCGAGTACCAGCAGCTCGAACGGTCGGATCATCGCCATCGCCAGTGCCATCCGTTGCCGTTGGCCACTGGACAACGCTCCCGGGAGGGCATCTGAGACGGCGGCGAGACCGGACCGGTCGCACCAGTGCAGCGCCGCCTCGTCACTGCCCCGCACCCCGTTGCACACGGCGATCAGTCGAAGGTGCTCGATGACGCTGACATCGGAGAAGTACGAGTTGGAGTCCACCGCGGCAGAGACCGCGCCACGGAATGCGGCGTCGGTCTCGCGACGGGGGTGGCCTTTCCACGAGATGGTTCCGGTGTCGACTTCGTCGGCACCGAGGATGCAGTTGAGCAACGTGGACTTCCCGGATCCGTTGTGGCCCCGCAGCCATGTCACCGATGCCGACTCGAGATCGAAGCTCACGTTGTCGAAAACTGTTGTGCCGCTGTAGGCTTTCGATACGGACTCGACAGCCAACAACACTTCGTCACCGTGGTTCACGGCACCATCTCCTCACATTGCCCGACTCGAATACGGTGACGGCGAGATCGAAGCCGGTTCGTCCGCTCAGGTGAATGTGTCGAAACTTGGCGCAAGAGCGCGCATCCGAGATCACCGTGCGATGACAGTTCGTGTCGGTAAGTACAGACCACACGCTACGAGACGGGGTGCACGTCGGCAACAGCTGCGACGAAGTGGGCGATTTGTCCCAGTCTGCGTTGAGTGCGCGTTGGCTCGCCACGTCAACGCTCCCGCGGCTACGACGGGGAGGCGGCGGGCACCGGTGTCACGGTGACCTACGCCATCGTCGGGCCCACCCCGTCAGGCGCGAGGCCAGTCGGCGAGATCCGCGGCGACGGCCGCGGTGCTGCGCAGGAACTCCAGCAGCAGTGCGTCGGGATCCTCGGCCCGACGGACGTCGGCGTAGGGCAGGACGAACTCGCCCAGCGCCGCGTCCCAGTGGGCGGCGGCCGGGGTCACGGCGGCCTCGGCGAACCCCTCGGGCTGCGGATAGGCGTAGGAGTAGAACACCCCTTCCGACGCGCCGCCGGGCCAGTAGCCGGCGCTCGAGAGTTCGGCGCGGTAGGCCTCGTGCATCACCCAGTCGGGGCAGTTCGGGATGCCGCCGGGATGGGTCGGCGCCGGCCGCCCCGAGAACCGCGTGACCGCCAGATCGAAAGCACCCCAGAAGAAGTGCGACGGGCTGGACTTGCCGTCGAACTCGGCGCGGAACCGGGAGAAGACCCGATCCGCGGAGACCAGGGATCGCCAGAAGCGGTGCGCCGCCTCGGCGTCGTAACTCGCGTGGACGGTGTCGTCGGCGAACGGAATCGCGGTCTCCAGTTCGACGGGCACGGGCAGATACGTCACCCGGACGTCGAGTGCCCCCAGCATCGCGTCGAACTCTCGATGGAAGTCGGCCACGGACATGGGCCGCAGATCGACGCGGTGGGTGTCGCCGCGCGTCGTCGTGGCGATCAGGGCGTGCTCGACGAAGTCGAACCGGATCTCGAGGCCGCCGTCCCGGTAGGGCATCAGCGACGTCGTCAAGCCCGTGGCGTCGACGTAGAGCGTGACGCCCCACCAGTGATTGACCGGCGGCGCGAGCGCCATCCGCACCTTGCCGACGATCTGCGTCCAGAGATGCAGGGTGTCACGGGTGTCCTGCCAGGACTCCACCTCGAGCGCAGGCCAGATTTCGTGCGTCACACCACGAATCCAATCACGGTTCGGTGCAGAAATCCCCCGTGAGCGTGGAGAACTGCACCGAAAATGCCGGCCGGTCCGCTAGCGTCGGGCGGGTGACGGACGAGTCGGTGACGGTGCTGGTCTACAGCAGTCGCGCCGACACGCGCGCCCTCGTGCACGCCGCCCTCGGCACCCGTCCGCATCCCGACCTGCCGCCCGTGACGTATCTCGACGTCGCGACGGGCCCCATGGTGGTCCGCCATCTCGACGCCGGCACCGTGGACCTCGCGATCCTCGACGGTGAGGCGGCCCCGGTGGGCGGCATGGGCCTGGCCAAGCAGGTGCGCGACGAGGTCGAGGTCTGCCCGCCGCTCCTGGTCCTCACCGGTCGGCCGCAGGACGCCTGGCTGGCGGACTGGTCGCGGGCGGACGCGATCGTCTCGCACCCCATCGACCCGTTCGAGCTCGGCCGCGCGGTCACCGCGCTCCTGCGACAGCACAGCTGACCCGCGAGGTCGCGCGGGGATCACGATCCGACACCGCCGCGAACCCGAGTGTCGAAACCGGACCGCCCGCGACGGGAACGTCCTAGTGTGTGACTCGGATCACGTGAGAAGAGGTCACCACCTTCGACACGGGCAGGAGTGAGCGGTGAACGCCGACGCATACGTTCCGATTCTGGTTCTCGGTGCGATAGCCGTTGCGTTCGCGGTGTTCTCGGTATTCGTGGCGTCCGCGGTGGGCCCGAGGCGCTACAACCGAGCGAAGCTCGAGGCGTACGAATGCGGCGTCGCGCCCACCCCGCAGCGCCCCGGTGGCGGCCGCTTTCCGGTCAAGTTCTACCTGACCGCAATGCTTTTCATCATCTTCGACATCGAGATCGTCTTTCTCTACCCCTGGGCGGTGCACTACGAGGCGCTCGGCGTGTTCGGGCTGCTCGCCATGGGGCTGTTCATCGTCAACGTCTCCGTCGCCTACGCGTACGAGTGGCGACGCGGAGGGCTCAGCTGGGAGTGATCGACCGGACGCGGGTCCCGACGACCCGCGAGAGGTGAGGTGCGCATGGGCGTCGAGGAGAAGCTGCCGAGCGGCTTTCTGCTGACCACCGTCGAGGGGCTGGCGGGCTTCGCTCGCAAGGGCTCGCTGTGGCCCGCGACCTTCGGACTCGCCTGCTGCGCCATCGAGATGATGTCGACCACCTCGGGCCGGTTCGACCTCGCGCGGTTCGGCATGGAGGCGTTCCGCGCGTCGCCGCGGCAGGCGGACCTCATGATCGTGGCCGGACGCGTCAGTCAGAAGATGGCGCCGGTGCTGCGGCAGGTGTACGACCAGATGGCGGAGCCGAAATGGGTTCTGGCCATGGGGGTCTGCGCGTCCTCCGGCGGGATGTTCAACAACTACGCCGTGGTGCAGGGTGTCGACCACGTGGTGCCCGTGGACATCTATCTCCCCGGCTGCCCGCCGCGTCCGGAGATGCTCATCAACGCGATTCTCACCCTGCACGCGTCGATCGCCCGCATGCCCCTGGGCGTCGACCGCGAGCGTGCCGTGCGGGAGGCGGAAGCTGCGGCTTTGGCGGCGCCCGGCGCCGCCGTGTCGACCGCGGCGCCCAGCGCGGACCCGACGTTCCTCGACCTGCCGGCGGTGCCGCGGTGACCGGGCCGACCGACCCCACGATGCCCCGCGGCATGTTCGGCGTGCGCGGTTCCGGCGACACGTCCGGGTACGGCCGCTTCGCCCCACCGATAGCCCGGTCCGACACCGCGTCCCGGCCGTACGGCGAGCCGTTCGACACCGTGATGGACGCCCTCGAGGACGCGCTGGGGCCCACCACGACCGACGCCGTCGAACGGGTGGTGACCCACCGCGGCGAACTCACCGTCCACGTCGCCCGGAACCACCTGCCGGCGGTGCTGTCGGCGCTGCGGGACACCGAGTCCCTGCGCTTCGAGCTCTGCCTCGGCGTCAGCGGAGTGCACGTGCCCGCCGACACGGGTCGCGAGCTGCACGCGGTGTACCACCTGTCCTCCCTCACCCACGGACGGCGGATCCGCGTGGAGGTCTCGGTCCCGGATTCCGATCCGCACGTGCCGTCGTCGTGCGGTATCTACCCGACCAACGACTGGCACGAGCGCGAGACGTACGACTTTTTCGGGATCCTGTTCGACGGTCATCCGTCGCTGACCCGCATCGAGATGCCCGACGACTGGGAGGGGCATCCCCAGCGCAAGGACTATCCGTTGGGCGGCATCCCCGTTCAGTTCCACGGCGCCACCATTCCACCCCCCGACCAGCGGAGGTCCTACTCCTGATGACACCGCACCAGCAGGTCACCGACGCGCCCGTCGAACCCCGGGTCTACACCGCGGGCGGGCAGGACTGGGACGAGATCGCGGACCTTGCGAGTGCCGCCGGGGACGAACGCATCATCGTCAACATGGGCCCGCAGCACCCCTCCACGCACGGCGTGCTCCGCCTGATCCTCGAGATCGAGGGCGAGACGGTGACCGAGGCCCGGTGCGGAATCGGCTACCTGCACACCGGTATCGAGAAGAACCTCGAGTTCCGCACCTGGACGCAGGCGGTCACCTTCGTCACGCGCATGGACTATCTGTCCCCGTTCTTCAACGAGACGGCCTACTGCCTCGGGGTCGAGAAATTGCTCGGCATCACCGACGACATCCCCGAGCGGGCGTCGGTGATCCGCGTTCTGTTGATGGAGCTGAACAGGATCTCCTCGCACCTCGTCGCCCTCGCCACGGGCGGTATGGAACTCGGCGCGGTCACGGCCATGCTCTTCGGATTCCGCGAGCGCGAGCTGATCCTCGACATCTTCGAGACCATCACCGGCCTGCGCATGAACCACGCGTACATTCGCCCCGGCGGTGTCGCGATGGACCTGCCGAGCGACGCCGTCCCGAAGATCCGAGAACTGCTCCAGCTGTTGCCGGTTCGGCTCCGCGACATGAGCGCCATGCTCGACGACAACCCCATCTGGAAGGGCCGCACCCGCGGGATCGGCTTCCTCGACCTCACCGGATGCGTGGCGCTGGGGGTCACCGGGCCGTGCCTGCGCGCGACGGGTCTGCCGCACGACCTGCGTCGGGCGGAACCCTACTGCGGCTACGAGAACTACGAGTTCGACGTGATCACCGAGACCGAGTCCGACTGCTACGCCCGCTATCTCATCCGCGTCGACGAGATGGCGGAGTCGCTGAAGATCGTCGAGCAGTGTCTGGACGCGCTGCACCCGGGGCCGGTGACGATCGCCGATCGCAAGATGGCCTGGCCGGCGAACCTGGTGTCCGAGGCGGACGGGCTGGGTCAGTCCCGCGATCACGTCCGCACCATCATGGCCGGCTCCATGGAATCGCTGATCCACCACTTCAAGCTGGTGACGGAGGGCATCCGCGTCCCGGCCGGCCAGGTGTACTCCGCGGTGGAGTCACCGCGGGGCGAGCTTGGGGTACATCTGCTGTCCGACGGCGGAACCCGGCCCTACCGAGTGCATTTCCGCGATCCGTCGTTCACCAACCTGCAGGCGGTCGCGGCCATGTGCGAAGGCGGCATGGTCTCCGACGTGATCGCCGCGGTGGCGAGCATCGATCCCGTCATGGGCGGGGTGGACCGATGAGCGCGCGCGAACCGGTGCTGGTGCCGTTCGGCCCGGCCCCCGAGGAGCGGGTCCAGCTGGTGCAGCCCGGTGCTCGTCGGACGTACCCGGCCGAGGTCCGGGAGCGGCTCGAACGAGACGCGGCCACCGTCGTCGCCCGCTACCCGCGGCCCCGCTCGGCCATCATCCCGCTCCTGCATCTTCTCCAGGCGGAGGACGGCTACCTCACCCCCGCCGCCGTCGACTTCGTCTCGCACACCCTCGATCTCACCGGAGCCGAGGTGGCCGCCGTCGCCACGTTCTACTCGATGTACCGACGCGAGCCCACGGGCGACTACCTGGTGGGCGTGTGCACCAACACCCTGTGTGCGGTGATGGGCGGCGACGCGATCCACGCCGCGCTCACCGAGCATCTGGCCGACGATCCGGGGTCGGTCACCCTCGAACACATCGAGTGCAACGCGGCCTGCGACTACGCGCCGGTGGTCATGGTCAACTGGGAGTTCTTCGACAACCAGACGCCGGAATCGGCGCGCACCCTGGTCGACGACCTGCGGTCCGGACACCCGGTCACTCCCACCCGCGGCACCACACTGTGCACGTTCCGCGAGACCTCGCGCATCCTGGCCGGATTCCCGGACCCCCGGCCGGGTGCCAACGACGCCGCCACGGCGGGCGACGCGACGCTGGCCGGTCTGCGCGCCGCACGCGAAACCGGCTCCACGGCACCCGATCCGAGCTCGGCCGAGGAGACGACGACCGGGGTCCCCGACGTCCCGACCGACTCCACTCCCGACGAGCCGGCGCCCGCGCCGTCCGCCGACGTTCCCGGGAAGGAACCGCGATGACGCTCACTCCGGTGCTCAGCCGGTACTGGGACCACCCCCGGTCCTGGACGCTCGAGACCTACCGCGACCACGGCGGCTACGACGGGCTGGCCGCGGCTCTCGCACGGACGCCCGACGAGGTGATCGGGCTCGTGAAGGACGCCGGACTACGGGGTCGCGGCGGGGCGGGGTTCCCCACCGGCGTCAAGTGGAGCTTCATCCCGCAGGACGGACCGACGCCGGCGGACCAGTCGGTGCCCCACTACCTGGTGGTGAACGCCGACGAGTCCGAGCCCGGGACCTGCAAGGACATGCCGCTGCTCATGGCGACGCCGCACGCACTGGTCGAGGGCATGATCATCGCGGCGTACGCCATCCGGTGCGCCCGCGCGTTCGTGTACCTGCGCGGCGAGGTGGTGCCGGTCCTGCGTCGCCTGCAGACCGCCGTGGCGGAGGCGTACGACGCCGGGTACCTGGGCACCGACGTCCTCGGATCCGGGTTCGATCTCGAGCTCGTGGTCCATGCGGGCGCGGGCGCCTACATCTGCGGTGAGGAGACCGCGCTGCTCGACTCGCTCGAGGGTCGACGCGGCCAGCCGAGGTTGCGCCCACCGTTTCCCGCGGTCGCCGGCCTGTACGCCGGACCGACGGTGGTCAACAACGTCGAGTCCATCGCGAGCGTGCCGTCGATCCTGGCGAACGGCGTGGACTGGTTCCGCTCGATGGGCAGCGAGAAGTCGCCCGGGTTCACCCTCTACTCCCTCTCGGGACACGTCGAACGGCCCGGCCAGTACGAGGCGCCGCTCGGTATCACCCTGCGCGAGTTGCTGACTTACGCCGGGGGAGTGCGCGCCGGCCACGAGTTGAAGTTCTGGACGCCCGGCGGGTCGTCGACGCCGATCTTCACCGCGGAGCACCTCGACGTCCCGCTCGACTACGAAGGGGTCGCCGCGGCCGGGTCGATGCTGGGCACCAAGGCACTGCAGATCTTCGACGAGACCACCTGCGTCGTCCGCGCGGTCCGTCGGTGGAGCGAGTTCTACGCGCACGAATCGTGCGGCAAGTGCACTCCGTGCCGGGAAGGCACCTACTGGCTGGTGCAGATCCTCGCCCGGATGGAGGAGGGAACGGCGTCCGAGGACGACCTGCAGAAGCTGCTGGACGTGGCCGACAGCATCCTCGGAAAATCGTTCTGCGCGTTGGGCGACGGCGCGTCCAGCCCCATCGTGTCGTCGGTGAGGTTCTTCCGGGAGGAGTACCTCGAGCACGTGCGCGGCGGTGGGTGCCCGTTCGACCCCCACGCCTCGACTCTGATGGCCGGAGCGCTCGCATGACGGCCGCGCCGGAGACCCGGACGGTGGACCTGACCATCGACGGGATCCCGATCAGTGTCCCCGCGGGCACCCTCGTCATCCGCGCCGCCGAGATGCTGGGCATCACCGTGCCGCGGTTCTGCGACCACCCGCTGCTCGACCCGGTCGGGGCGTGCCGACAGTGCCTCGTGGACGTCGAAGGACAGCGAAAGCCGTTGGCCTCCTGCACCACCACGGTCAGCGACGGCATGGTCGTCCGGACCCAGCACAGCTCCGAGGTCGCCGAGAAGGCACAGCGCGGCGTGATGGAACTCCTGCTCATCAACCACCCGCTGGACTGTCCGGTCTGCGACAAGGGCGGCGAGTGCCCCCTGCAGAACCAGGCGATGTCGACCGGCCGCACGGAGTCCCGCTTCACCGAGACCAAGCGGACGTACCCCAAGCCGATCCCGCTCTCCACCGAGGTCCTGCTCGACCGCGAGCGGTGCGTGCTCTGCGCGCGCTGCACGCGGTTCTCAGAGCAGGTGGCGGGCGATCCGTTCATCGATCTACTCGAACGCGGTGCGCTGCAACAGGTCGGCATCTACGGCGCGGAGCCGTTCCGATCCTACTTCTCGGGCAACACCGTGCAGATCTGCCCAGTCGGGGCGCTCACCAACACCGCGTACCGGTTCCGGGCGCGGCCGTTCGATCTGGTGTCCACGCCCAGTGCGTGCGAGCACTGCGCCGGAGGCTGCGCGCAGCGCACGGACCACCGTCGCGGGGTGGTCCTGCGTCGCCTCGCGGGCGACGATCCCGAGGTCAACGAGGAGTGGAACTGCGACAAGGGCCGGTGGGCGTTCGCCTACCTCACCGAGCCCGACCGTCTCACCACCCCGCTGATACGCGGGCCGGAGGGTGAGCTCGTCCCCGCGTCGTGGCCCGAGGCCCTGGCCGTCGCCGCACGCGGCCTGACCGCGGCCCGCGGCAACGCGGGCGTGCTGGTGGGCGGACGCTCCACCGTCGAGGACGCCTACGCGTACGCGAAGTTCGCGCGGGTCGCGTTGGATACCAACGACGTCGACTTCCGAATGCGCGCGGTCTCGGAGGAGGAATCGGACTTCCTCGCCGCCCGCGTCGCGGGGCGCGGGCTCGGAGTCACCTACGCCGACCTCGCCGCCGCGCCGATCGTCCTCCTCCTCGCACTCGAACCCGAGGAGGAGAGCCCGATGATCTTCCTCCGCCTGCGGAAAGCGGTGCGCACCGGCCGAACTCGCGTCGTCGCCGTGGCGTCGCACCGGTCCGACGGGGCGCGCAAACTGTCCGCCGACGTCGTGCAGGCCGTGCCCGGGTCCGAGGCCGACGCCCTGCGGTCGCTTCCCGACGACGTCCGGGCGCTGCTGGCGACACCGGATGCGGTGATCCTGATCGGCGAGCGCGCCGCCGGCCGTCCCGGCCTGCTGACCGCGGCCGCCGAGACGGCCGACGCCACCGGGGCGTCGTCGGCCTGGGTCCCCCGTCGGGCCGGTGATCGCGGCGCACTCGACGCGGGCGCGCTGCCCACCCTGCTGCCCGGTGGGCGACGGGTCGACGACGACGACGCGCGTCGAGCGGTGGCCGAGGCGTGGGGAGTGGCGGACCTGCCGTCGGCTCCCGGCCGGGACGTCGCCGCGATGGCGGACGTGTCGTACGCCGCCCTGGTCGTGGGCGGGGTGGACGCCGTCGACGCACCCGATCCCGACGCCCTCCGCGGTGCGGTGGATCGTGCGAACTTCGTGGTGGCGCTGAACATCCGCCGCTCCGAGCTGACCGATCGGGCCGACGTCGTCTTCCCCGTCGCGGCGGTGACGGGGAAAGCGGGCACCTACGTCGACTGGGAGGGACGACGGCGCACCTTCCCCGCGGCGCTGCCCACGGCGTCGCTGCTCCCCGACGGCCGCGTGCTCGACGCGCTGGCGGACGCGATGGGCCACGCGCTGGGGACGAGCGATCCGGTGACGACGCTCGCCGAACTCGATCGGCTGGGGTCGGATCCGACGGACCGGCCGATGGTCGCCCCGGTGTCGCCCCCGCGTCCGACCGCCGCTGCCGGCACCGCCGTGCTCGACGGGTGGCGGATGCTGCTCGACGGCGGCAGCCTGCAGGACGGGGAGGACGCCCTCGCCGGGACGGCGCGCACCCCGGTCGTGCGGCTGTCGGAGGCCACGGCCGCCGAGGTCGGCGTCGCCGACGGCGATCCGGTGACGCTGTCCACCGATCACGGTGCGGTGACCTTCCCCCTCGAGATCGCGGACCTGCCGGACCGCGTGGTGTGGGCGCCGCTGCACGCCCCCGGGGCGGCGCTGCAGGACCATCTCGGCGTCGGCCCGGGTGCGACGGTTCGGGTGGCGGGAGGCGCCCGATGACCCCCGAGGCTCCCGACCTGGCGCTGTTCGGAACGGACCCGATCTGGCTGATCGTCGCGAAGGCGCTGGCGGTCTTCGTGTTCCTCGTGCTGACCCCGCTGCTGTGTATCCTCGCCGAGCGCAAGGTCATGGCGTGGATGCAGATGCGGTTGGGGCCCAACCGCACCGGGCCGTTCGGGCTGCTGCAGTCCCTGGCCGACGGCATCAAACTGGCGCTGAAGGAAGGCCTGGTGCCCGCCGGCGTCGATCGCCCGATCTACCTGCTGGCGCCGGTGATCTCGGTGGTCCCGGCCTTCATGGCGTTCGCCGTCATCCCCTTCGGTCCGACGGTGTCGGTGTTCGGCCATGTCACGCCGCTGCAGTTGACCGACATGCCGGTTGCGGTGCTCTACGTGCTCGCGGTGACGTCGATCGGGGTCTACGGCATCGTGCTCGCCGGGTGGTCGTCGGGGTCGACCTACCCGCTGCTCGGGGCCCTGCGCTCGACCGCGCAGGTGATCTCCTACGAGGTCGCGATGGGTCTGAGCTTCGCGGCGGTGTTCCTGCTGGCCGGCACCATGTCCACGTCCGGCATCGTCTCCGCTCAGGAGCGCCTGTGGTTCGTGGTGATGCTGCTGCCGTCGTTCCTCATCTACGTGGTGTCGATGGTCGGCGAGACCAACCGCGCCCCGTTCGACCTGCCGGAGGCGGAGGGCGAACTGGTGGGCGGCTTCCACACCGAGTACTCCTCCTTGCGCTTCGCGATGTTCATGCTCGCCGAGTACGTCAACATGGTCACCGTCTCCGCCCTGGCCACCACCCTCTTCCTCGGCGGGTGGCGCGCGCCGTTCCCCGTCAGCTGGTGGGAGGGGGCGAACCAGGGCTGGTGGCCGGTGCTGTGGTTCACGATCAAGGTCTGGATGTTCCTGTTCGTCTTCATCTGGCTGCGCAGCACCCTTCCGCGCCTGCGTTACGACCAGTTCATGGCCTTCGGCTGGAAGGTCCTCATCCCGGCCGCCCTGCTCTGGGTGATGGTGGTCGCCGCGGTGCGGGTCCTGCTCGTGGACTCGCCGCACGTGCGGCCGGCGACCGTCGTGGTGTCGCTCGTCTTCACGCTCGCCCTAGCTCTGGTGCTTCGCACGCGGCTGCGCCGGGCGCGGCTGCCCCGGACGGTGGCCGAGCCCGGCGCCGTCGAGGACACGCACCTCGCCGACGGGGGTTTCCCGGTGCCGCCCCTGCCCTCACGGATCGCCCGTGAGCCGGCGTCTCGAACCACGGCGTCTCGAACCACGGCGTCTCGAACCACCACGTCCCGACCCACCGCATCCCGACCCGAGGAGCGAGCAGATGCCCCCTGACGGACCCGGCCCGCTCGCCGGATTCGGCGTGACCTTCTCGACGATGTTCAAGAAGGCGCACACCGAGTCCTACCCGGAGGAGAAGCGCCCCACCGCCACGCGCTATCACGGGCGGCACCAGCTGAACCGCTACGCGGACGGACTCGAGAAGTGCATCGGGTGCGAGCTCTGTGCCTGGGCGTGTCCGGCCGATGCAATCCACGTCGAGGGCGCGGACAACACCGAGGCGCAACGCTTCTCACCCGGTGAGCGGTACGGGCGGGTGTACCAGATCAACTACCTCCGGTGCATCGGCTGCGGCCTCTGCATCGAGGCCTGCCCCACCCGCGCGTTGACGATGACCAACGACTACGAGATGGCGGACGACAACCGCGAGGACCTGATCTACGGCAAGGACAAGCTCCTCGCCCCGCTCGCCGACGGCATGGAGGCACCGCCGCACCCGATGGCCGACGGTGCCACCGACGACGACTACTACCGCGGGACCGTGCGGTGACCGGCGAGGCGGTGGTCTTCTGGATTCTGGCTCCCCTCACCGTGATCGCCGCGCTCGGAGTGGTCGCGTCCGCGAAGGCGGTGTACTCGGCGCTGTTCCTGGCCTCGACCATGGTGATGCTCGCGGTGTTCTACATCGTTCAGGGCGCAGTCTTCCTCGGCGTGGTGCAGATCGTCGTCTACACCGGCGCGGTGATGATGCTGTTCCTCTTCGTGCTCATGCTCGTGGGCGTCGACACCTCGGACACGTTGACCGAGAATCTGCGCGGGCACCGCGCCGCGGCGGTGGTGATCGGGCTCGGGTTCGGGATCTTGCTGATCGGCGGCCTGGGCAACGCGTCGTTGACCGGGTTCACCGGGTTCACCGGGGACGCCGTGGCGGGCGCCGGCACGGTGGAAGCCCTGGCCGAGCTGATCTTCGTCCGCTACGTCTGGGCGTTCCAGCTGACCGGCGCCCTGCTGATCACCGCCACCATCGGCGCGATGGTGCTGACGCACCGGGACCAGGTGGGCTCTGCGAAGACACAGAAGCAGTTGTCGCAGGAGCGATTCCGACGCGGCGACCGCGTGACGCCCCTGCCGAGCCCCGGCGTCTACGCCCGGCACAACGGGGTGGATCGGCCCGCGCGGCTGCCCGACGGCGCTCCGGCTCCCATGTCGGTGGGACGCCAGTTCCGCACGTCCCCCGACACGCCGGCGGAGAAGACCGACGGGAGGTTGCCGTGAACCCCGACCACTACCTGTACCTCGCCGCAGTGCTCTTCACCATCGGGGCGTCCGGAGTGTTGTTGCGGCGCAACGCCATCGTGGTGTTCATGTGCGTGGAGCTCATGCTCAACGCGGCCAACCTGGCCTTCGTCACGGTGGCCCGCACCCGGAGCGAGGTCGACGGTCAGGTCTTCGCCTTCTTCACCATGGTGGTCGCGGCCGCCGAGGTGGTGGTGGGTCTGGCGATCATCATGGCCATCTTCCGATCCCGTCGATCCGTCTCGGTCGACGACGACAGTCTGCTGAAGTTCTGACGTGGGCACCACGCTCGCTCTGCTCCCCGGCCTGCCGCTGCTCGGCGCCGCGGCGCTGCTGCTCGGCGGTCGTCGGACGGACCGGTGGGGACACG
Source organism: Rhodococcus sp. PBTS 1 (assembly GCF_001620025.1). NCBI lineage: Bacteria > Bacillati > Actinomycetota > Actinomycetes > Mycobacteriales > Nocardiaceae > Rhodococcus > Rhodococcus sp. PBTS 1. Next base: position 4,122,994 of record NZ_CP015219.1, on the reverse strand, counting down.
TCCTCGCCACCGCGCTGGTGTTCGCCTCCTTCGGCGTCGCGGTGGCCGCGTTCGTCTCGATGCTGGACCGACCGGTCGACGAGCGCCGCGTCGGCGCCGTCCTGTTCTCCTGGGTCCCCGCACCGGAGCTGTCGGTCGACTTCGGCCTGGCCCTCGACCCACTGTCGATCTGCTTCGTCCTGCTCATCACCGGGGTCGGCGGTCTCGTCCACGTCTACTCCACGGCCTACATGCGCGACGACCCGCACCGACGCCGCTTCTTCGCCTACCTCAACCTGTTCGTCGCGGCCATGCTCGTCCTGGTCATGGCCGACAACTTCCTCGGCCTCTACCTCGGGTGGGAAGGCGTCGGGCTCGCGTCGTACCTGCTCATCGGGTTCTGGTCCCACAAGCCGTCGGCGGCCACGGCGGCGCGGAAGGCCTTCGTCGTCAACCGGGTCGGCGACATCGGCCTGGCCGTCGCCCTCATGATCATGGTGGCCGAGGTCGGGTCGGTCTCCTACGACGCGGTGTTCGCCGCCGCCGGCACCGAGCTCGGCCAGGGCACCACGACGGCGCTCGGGTTGCTGCTGCTCCTCGCCGCGTGCGGCAAGTCGGCCCAGGTTCCACTGCAGTCCTGGCTCGGTGACGCGATGGAGGGCCCCACCCCGGTGTCCGCCCTGATCCACGCGGCCACGATGGTGACGGCCGGGGTTTACCTGATCGTCCGGTCCGGCGCGATCTTCGAGGCCGCGCCCGCGGCGCAGACGGCCGTGGTGGCCGTCGGCGCGGTGACGCTGCTGGTCGGCGCGATCATCGGCTGCGCGAAGGACGACATCAAGAAGGCGCTCGCGGCGTCGACGATGAGCCAGATCGGCTACATGGTCCTCGCCGCCGGCCTCGGCCCCGCCGGGTACGCCGTCGCGATCATGCACCTGCTGACGCACGGCTTCTTCAAAGCAGGACTGTTCCTCGGCGCCGGTTCGGTGATGCACGCGATGACTGACGAGACCGACATGCGACGGTACGGCGGGCTCGCACGCGTACTTCCCGTCACCGCGGTCACGTTCGGTCTGGCCTACCTCGCCATCATCGGCGTGCCCCCGTTCGCCGGGTTCTGGTCGAAGGACGGCATCATCGAGGCGGCGTTGGACGAGGGCGGGGTGCGCGGCGTCCTGCTCGGCGGCGCCACCATCCTCGGCGCCGGCATCACGGCGTTCTACATGACGCGGGTCATGATCCTCACCTTCGGTGGCCGCCCCCGCTGGGACGCCGCCGAGGTACATCCGCACGAGGCGCCGGTGTCGATGACCGCGCCGATGGTGATCCTCGCGATCGGATCGGTCGGCGCGGGAGCCGTTCTGGCCGTAGGAGATCGGCTCTCGGGCTGGCTGGCCCCGGTGGTCGGCGAGCACGAGCCCGCGCATCTCGTTCCCGTGTGGGTGGTGACGGCCGTCGTGCTCGCCACCGTGGCGGTCGGCGTCGGTCTTGCCGTCCGGCAGTACGCCCGACGCGAGGTGCCGCTGGTGGCCCCGGCCGGAGGCCGCCTCACCCGCGCGGCACGACGGGATCTCTACGGCGACGACCTCAACGAGGCGATCGCCATGCGCCCCGGTCAGCGCCTCACGGCCGGAATCGTCCGTCTCGACGAGGTCGGCGTGGACGGGGCGGTTGGTGCGGTGGCGACCACAGTGCGCTCCGCCTCGGACCGACTTCGACTGCTGCAGAACGGGTTCGTCCGCACCTACGCCCTGTCGATGTTCGGCGGCGCCGTCCTGGTCCTCGCCGTCACGCTCGCACTCGGATCGGGGTCCTGACATGCTGACCGCTCTCTGGGTCCTGCCCCTGCTCGGCGCCGTGGCCGCCCTGATCGCCCCGCGCGGGTCCGCCTCCGCGGCCAGGGTGGTCGCGCTGCTGGCCTCCCTCGCCGCGTTCGCCCTGTCCGTGGTCGTCGCCGTGCGCTTCGTCCCCGGCGCCATGGGTTACCAGTTCGTCGAATCCGCCACCTGGATACCGCGATTCGGCGCCGGGTACGTCCTCGGTGTCGACGGTGTCGCGCTCACCCTGGTGCTGCTGACCACGGTTCTGGTGCCGCTGCTGCTGCTCGCCGGGTGGCGAGACGTCGAAGGCCGCGGCGCGGCGTCACGCCGCCCGCACACCTACGTGGCGCTGATCCTCGTGGTCGAGTCGATGGTGCTGGTCTCCCTGCTCTCCCTCGACATCCTGCTGTTCTACGTGTTCTTCGAAGCCATGCTGGTGCCGATGTACTTCCTCATCGGCGGCTTCGGTCCGCGCGTCGGTGCTGCACGCGCAGCGGCGGTGAAGTTCCTGCTCTACAACCTCGCCGGGGGTCTGGTGATGCTCGCGGCCGTCATCGGCCTGTACGCCGTCACCGCCGCCGAGGCATCACCGTTCTCGGCCGGGACGTTCGACGTGCGGGCGATCGCCGACGCGGCCGCCACCGGCGACCTCGGCGCGAGCCCCGCCGTGATCAACGCGATCTTCCTCGGCTTCCTGGTCGCCTTCGCCGTCAAGGCGCCGCTCTGGCCGTTGCACACCTGGCTGCCGGGCGCCGCCGTCGAATCCACGCCGGCCACTGCGGTTCTCATGATGGCGATCGTCGACAAGGTGGGGACGTTCGGCATGCTGCGGTACTGCCTGCAGCTCTTCCCCGACGCGTCGGCCACGTTCGCACCGTGGATCGTCGGGCTCGCGGTGATCGGCATCGTCTACGGGGCGATCCTCGCGATCGGCTCGACGGACATGATGCGCCTCATCGCCTACACGTCGATCTCGCACTTCGGGTTCATCGTGCTCGGCATCTTCGCCCTCACCGCGCAGGCCCAGGCCGGGTCGACGCTGTACATGCTCAACCACGGCATCGCCACGGCCGCACTGTTCCTCGTGGCCGGCTTCCTGGTCGCTCGTCGGGGCACCGCCGAGATCGCCGACTACGGCGGGGTCGGCCGCACCGCGCCCGTGCTGGCCGGCACGTTCCTGATCGCCGGCCTGGCCACCCTGTCCCTGCCGGGACTCGCCCCGTTCGTCAGCGAATTCCTGGTCCTGGTGGGCACGTACGCCCGGTACGAGGTCGCGGCGGTGGTCGCCGCCGTCGCGCTGGTCCTGTCCGCGGTGTACATCCTCTGGCTCTACCAACGGGTGATGACGGGACCGACCACCGAGGCCGACCGCCGCATCCGCGATCTGGTCCCGCGTGAACTCGTCGTCGTCGCACCGCTTCTCGTGCTCGTGGTGGGACTCGGCGTCTACCCGAAGCCGATGCTCGACGTCATCACCCCCGCCGTGGACCGGACCTCGGTCCAGCCGGCGGAGCAAGGAGTGGCAGCACCGTGACCGTTCCGACTCCGTCCGTCGAGTACGCCCTCCTGTCCCCCATGATCATCGTGCTCGCCGCTGCGGTGATCGCAGTGCTCGTCGAGGCCTTCGTCCCGGCCGAGGCGCGGCGCCGGACCCAACTCGTCCTCTCCCTCGGTGCGCTCGCCGCGGCGCTCGCGGCCGTCGTCGCGCTGGCCGGAGCCGAAGACCTCGTCGTCGCGGGAGCGCTCGCCGTGGACGGCGTCACGCTGGCGCTGCAGGGCATCATCCTGGTCGTCACCGCCGGCGCCGTCGCGCTGGTCGCGCACCGAACCCTCGACCACCCGGAAGCCGAGCGGGTGGACGCGTTCACACCGCAGGCGTCCGTCGTCCCCGGCAGCCTCGCCGAGGCGCGCGCGGTGACCGCCCGGCTCACCCGTACCGAGGTCTATCCGCTCACCCTCTTCGCCGCCGGCGGCATGATGGTGCTGCCCGCCTCCGCCGATCTGCTGACGATGTTCGTGGCCCTCGAGGTGCTCTCGCTGCCTCTCTACCTGCTCTGCGGACTGGCGCGGCGACGACGGCTGCTCTCCCAGGAGGCGTCGCTCAAGTACTTCCTGCTCGGGGCGTTCTCGTCGGCGTTCTTCCTCTTCGGGGTGGCCCTGCTCTACGGGTACGCGGGGACGGTCGATCTCGCGGGCATCGCCGAGGCGAGTGCGACCGGATCCGCCACCGACCCACTGCTCGGGGTCATGGGCGTCGGGCTCGTGGCCGTCGGGCTGCTGTTCAAAGTCGGTGCGGTGCCGTTCCATTCGTGGGTTCCCGACGTGTACCAGGGCGCGCCGATTCCCGTCACCGCGTTCATGGCGGCGGCCACCAAGGTGGCGGCGTTCGGCGCCCTCGTCCGCGTCCTCGTCGTCGCCGCGCCCGCCCTCGAGGATCAGATCCGGCCGATGCTGTGGGCGGTGGCGATCGCGACGATGGTGGTGGGCGCCGTCGTCGCCGTCACCCAGACCGACGTGGTGCGCATGCTGGCGTACTCGTCCGTCGCACACGCAGGGTTCCTGCTGACCGGCGTCGTCGCAGGGAACGCGGGCATCGCCGCGACGCTGTTCTACCTGGCGGCGTACTCCGTCAGCACGCTCGGCGCGTTCGCGGTGGTGTGCGCCGTGCGCGACGACGGCGGCCCGGCCACCACCCTCTCCCGCTGGGCGGGCCTCGGCAGCCGGTCGCCACTGCTGGCCGGAGCGTTCGCCCTGTTTCTGCTGGCCTTCGCCGGCATCCCGCTCACGAGCGGTTTCACCAGCAAGTTCGCGGTGTTCGAGGCCGCGCTGTCGGAGGGCGGTGCCGCACTCGTGGTGGTCGGTGTCCTGTCCAGCGCCGTCGCCGCGTCGTTCTACGTGCGGGTGATCGTGGTGCTCTTCTTCACCCCGGCGGAGGAGTCCCCGCCCACCGTCGACGCCGGGCCGGGCGTCATCGTGGTCGTGGGCGCGGCCGCCATCGTCACCGTCCTTCTCGGCGTCGTTCCGCAACCGCTGCTGGACCTGATGGATCACGCGGCGGCACTGCTGGCGACGTGACAGGCTGCCGGCCATGACCGTTCGATCGCCGCACCGCGACCGGTACGACGCGAGCGCGCTGCGCACCGCGTTCGCCGCCCGGCTCTCCGCGCTGTACGGGCGGGAGGTGCCCGCGTACACCACGCTGGTCGACGTCGCCCGCGAGGTCAACGCCGACGTTCTGGCCGCCCGCGGCCCGGAGGCGCAGCGGCTCGGGTCGATCGAGCGGGTCACGGCCGAGCGCCACGGGGCGATCCGGGTGGGCACTCCGGCCGAGCTCGCCGCCGTGGCCACCGTCTTCGGCGCCCTCGGCATGTATCCCGTGGGGTTCTACGATCTGCGCGAGACGGCCGCGGCGGTGCCGGTGGTCTCCACCGCGTTCCGGCCGGTGGATCGAGACGAGCTGGCACGCAATCCGTTCCGGGTGTTCACCTCGATGCTCGTCGTCGACGACCGCCGGTTCTTCACCCCCGATCTCGCCGCCCGTCTGAGCGAGTTCCTCTCCCGCAGAACGCTGTTCCCGCCGTCGCTGCTCGCGCTGGCGGACCGCGCGACGCAGGAAGGCGGGCTGGAGGCCGACGACGCCGAGGCATTCCTGTCCGCCGCCACCGCCGCGTTCGCCCTGTCCCCCGAGCCGGTCGATCGGAACTGGTACGCCGAACTCTCCCGCGTCTCCTCGGTGGCCGCCGACATCGGCGGTGTCACCAGCACCCACATCAACCATCTGACGCCGCGCGTGCTCGACATCGACGAGCTCTACACGCGGATGCAGGCCCGCGGCATCGAGATGATCGACACCGTGCAGGGTCCCCCGCGCTGGGGCGGGCCGGACCTGCTGCTCCGCCAGACGTCCTTCCGCGCCCTGGCCGAACCACGACGCTTCCGCGAGCCGGACGGCCGCATCACCGACGACACGCTGCGGGTGCGCTTCGGCGAGGTGGAGGCACGAGGACTGGCCGCGACGCCGCGCGGACGGGAACTTTACGACCGCCTGCTCGTCGAACCCGGTGACGCAGCGGCGAACTGGCGGGCTGCCGCTCCCGCCACGGAGCGCGGGATGCTCGACGCCGACCTCGCCTACTTCACCCTCGCGCCCACCGAGAAGCGCCCGGACGGACCACCACCGTCCACCGTGGCCGATCTGCTCGACGGGGGATGGGCCGTCGCCACGCCCGTCGTCTACGAGGACTTCCTGCCCGCGTCCGCCGCCGGCATCTTCCGCTCCAACCTCACCGGCAGCAGCCGTCGTGACGACGAGTCCGACGGTGCTGCAGTCGATCTCGCGTGGCTCGAGGGGGCCGTCGACCGCCCGATCCACGACCCCTACGCGCTGTACCATGCCGAGCGCGCCGCCTCGCTCGACGCCGTCGTCGCGCACTGGACGCTTCCGACCAGGCCGACACGGTAAGCGCGAGTTCTGCCACACGATCGACCGCGAACTCGCGGATCCGCGAAATCCGCCGTGATCGTGTGGGAGAACTCGCCCGCCGAGGCCTAGCTGAGCGCAGCCACCACCCGTTCGGCCAGCGGAGCGGTCGACGCGGGGTTCTGGCCGGTGTAGACGGTGCGGTCCACCACCACGTGCGGCGACCACGCCTCGCCGGAGGAGAACGACGCGCCGCCCTCCCGCAGGCGGGTCTCGAGCAGCCACGGCGCCTTGTCGGCGAGACCGGCCTGCTCCTCCTCGGTGTTGGTGAAGCCGGTGAGCTCGTAGCCGGCGAAAGGCCACGAGCCGTCGTCACGTGTCGCGGCGAGCAGCGCGGCGGGCGCGTGGCAGACGGCCGAGACCACCTTGCCGCTGTCGAGGAACTCGGTGACCAACGACCCGAACTCCGGGGAGACGGCCAGGTCCTCCATCGGGCCGTGCCCACCGGGCACGAACACCACGTCGAACGACGCCGCCGTCTGCTCCTCGAGCTTCGCCGGTGCGGCGAGCACGTCCTCGATGTCGGCGAGGTACTGCTTCAACTCCGCGACCTTGGCCTCGTCGCCACCGTTGGCGTCGACGGCGAGCGAGCCCTGGTCGACCGTCGGGCGCACCCCGCCCGGGGTGGCGACGACGACGTCCCAGCCGGCATCGACGAAGGTGCGATGCGAGGCGACCAGCTCCTCCGCCCAGTAGCCGGTGGGGTGCGTCGATCCGTCCTTCAAAGTCCAGTGGTCGGCGCCGGTCACCACGAACAGCAACGTCGTCATGAGAGAAGTCCTCGATCCGTCGAGAATGGAAAAGCAGGGTCCGCACATCGCATACCCGGAAATCCGCCGCGGGGAACGCGGAAGAGGCGACGGACGTTGATCGGGGAAGAACGGCAGATCCCGATCCCCCCGAGAGGTGCACCATGAGCGGCAACGGACAGTTCGGATTCGACCCGGAGGATTTCGAGCGCGTCGCCCGCGAGGCGAGCGAGGGCCTGCGCGACCTCTTCGGGCAGGCGATGCGAAACGCGGACACCGGCGGGAACCCGCTGGGCAACCTCGTCGGCATGTTCACCGCCGCCCCGGCGAGGACGCCGACCCCGGCCCCCGCACCGACCACGACGGGCGAGAAGGGCGACGGCGTGTGGGTGATCTACACGATCGACGACGACGGGTCGGCCGGTATCGACCAGGTCTTCGCCACCGAGCTCGACGCGTTGCGGGCGCACCGGGACAACGTCGACCCGCGTCGCAAGGTCCGCTTCCTTCCCTACGGTGTGTCGGTGGGCGTGCTCGCGGCGGGAATCGACCCGACCTCGGACTGAGCGGCGACCGGCGCCGACACCCTCGACACCGCCGACCTCGTCGACAACGGTGCAACGAAATGGTGTCGCCGACCGATGGACGGGCGTAAAACGGTATCGACAACGGTTTCGGGGCCGTGCCGTCTCACGCGACAAGGTTGGATTCGATGAACGGATTGCGCCCGAGACCGTCGGGAACCAGGTCGAGGGTGTCCGACATCGACGGCGTGATTCCGACCACCATCGGAACGACCCGGTACGACCCCGAGGCCGGAACGCTGGAGTTCGACGATCGCGCTCGCGAGATCTTCGAGGCACCGGTCGGACGGCCCGGTCTCGAGGTGTGGCTACAACGTGTTCATCCCGAGGATCTCGCGCTGGTGGGGACCATGTACGCGGACTGCGTCGAGTCCCTGGGCGCGGAATGTCTCTATCGGATCGTCGTCCCCGACGGTGATACCCGCTACGTCCTGACCCGCAGCATGTTCATCGACCGGCATTACACGAACCGGCCAGGGGTGCTCACCGCCATCGTGCTCGAGGTCGACCCGGCCGTCGCGTCGGACACCGTCCTGACTCGGGTCCTCGATCGGGTGTCGCTCGGCTTCGCCGTCCTCGACGCGGACATGACCCTCGTCTACCTCAATGCGCAGGGCGAGAATCACCTGGGAGTGCGCCGGGAGGACGTTCTCGGCCGACACGTTCACGACGCCCTCCCGCTGACGAAGGGGTCGTTCCTCGACGAGCTGCACTCCCGAGCGCTCACCACCCGCCGGCCGGCCACGCTGCGAACACCGTCCCTCTACGCGCCGGGACGCACCGTCGAGGTCACCGCGAACCACGTCGACGGGAACGTCGCCTTCGACTTCCGCGACGTCACCGACCAGGTGGAACAGACGTCGCGGTTGATCGACTCGTACCGCTCCATTCTCGACCGCGCCCGGTACGACGACCTCACCGGTGTTCTCGGACGCGCCACGTTGCTCGAACGCCTCGCCGGCCACCTCGCCGAGTCGTCGGGGTCGGCAGCCCTGCTGTTCGTCGACGTCGACGACTTCAAGGCGGTGAACGACACCCACGGGCACGCCGTCGGCGACCTGGTCCTGCGTACGGTCGCCCAACGGATGACTGAGCACTGCGGACCCTACGACGTGCTCGGGCGGATCGGGGGCGACGAGTTCATCGTCGGCCTGTTCGCCCGCCCGGCGTCCGGTCTTCGGGACGCGGCGGAGAAGGTCGGCGCGGCGATCGAGGCGGACGTGCGTGAGCCCATCGTCCACGACGATCACGACGTCGAGGTGACGGTCAGTGTCGGCGTCGCGGTCTGCACGGGCCCGACGCACCTCGCGGACCTGCTCGCCGACGCCGACGCCGACCTCTACCGACACAAGCGCGCCGTCGGCTGACCACGGCGACGGACACCCGTCAGCGGGGCGCGTGCTGTTGGGGTTCGAGTGAGTTCCCGGGGGCGATCCGACCACAGTTCTCGGGTGCGGGCTTGCCGTCGAACCGGTCCAGGAGCCAGCCGAGCGCGCCGGGGAACCACAGCGCGGCGCCGGGGATGTGGCTGAGGGTGTCGTACTCGTCGTACTGCACGGTGAGGCCGGCGTCGCAGTATGTCGTCATCAGTGAGCGGACGTCCCCGGCCACCATGATGCCGTCGCCGGCGCCCGTCCCGGGCGGCCCCGGCCGGGTGCCCTCGACGGTGCCGTTGGTGGCCTGGGCGACGAACATCGGGATGCGCGGCACCGGCGCGGAGCCCATGTTCAACTCGTTCACCACGTCGACGTACTCGGGGACGGTGTTCGGATCGCGGTATTCGGGCTTCACCAGGTCGGCCCACTCCAGGCCCGGATACTGACCCAGCACGTTCAGGATGGACGCGTCGTCGAATCGCGCCATGATCTCGCGGCCGTAGTCGTTGATGTAGGGACCGAAGTCGATGCCGTAGGCGCGCCCGATACCGACGACGGCCATGCCCACCACACCGCCCCACGCGGCACTGCCGCCGGCGTAGCGGAGGTTGTTGGCCGGGTTGACGAGGAGACCGCCCTGAGCGGCACCGATCAGATTGTCGGCGACGTCGGGGGCGTAATCGGGGGCCATGATCGACGCCCAGTTGGTGGCAATGGCACCACCGGAGTAGCCGTACAGACCGATGCGCGAGGAGTCGGTGACTCCGCTGTCCGGGACGCGTTGCGCCGCGCGCAGCGAGTCGAGGGTCATCATCCCGTACTCGGGACCGGCGGCGAAATCCGCTGTCGGCCCTTGGGTATCGGCGACGACGACGGTGTACCCGAGGGCGAGGAACGGGGCGAGTGCCGCGCCCTCGCCGGAGGCAGCGGTGCCGCCGATCGCCACAGTGCCGCCGGTGGGCGTCGCCGTGAGCAGAGGGGTGTTGCCGGCGATGGCGCGGGAGGGACCGTCGTCGGGATTCAACGAGTCGTAGGCGGACTGGTAGGACACCACCCTGTCCGACCGGGCGCCGGGGGGCCGCAGCACGGACGTGACGTTGGCGCTCGGTCGCCCCCGAGCATCGGTGGAGCGATACAGGATCTGTGTCGCGGTCAGCGGGGTCGGCACGTTCAGCAGGTGATACGGCACGGTGCGGACCGCGAGGACGTCACCGGGTGCGTACCGCTCCAGAGGGACCGTGCCGCCGTAGCGGAAGAAGGGGTCGTGCACCGGCTCCGCCGTCGCGGTCGCCCCGCCGTGGACGAGAGCGGCGCCGAGGACGGCGACGGTCAGAAGCGAACGGGTTCTGCCCAGCATGCGGTGCACCTACCTGACGTGTCGACGAGAGTGTCGGGGGTTTCGGAAGGCACCCCCGGACGGCCGGTCGAAAGCCAATCCGGCACGTCGGCGCCCAGCGTGACCCGAGGAGAGATCCGTTTCGGGGCGACTCGCGTGCGCCTTGTCACCCGACGACAACGGTGTTGTCGCACAGTGCGCAACGGTGTTGTTCGACGTCGGCCCCGTCGGCCACTGTCGCTCCCGAGGGCGGCACGGACGTCGTCCTGCCGACAGGAGGTCGTCGTGGACGCAGACGTGATCGTGGTCGGAGCGGGTCTGGCCGGCCTGGTCGCCACGGCGGAATTGATCGCCGCCGGCCGACGGGTCCTGCTGCTCGACCAGGAGCCGGAGCAGAATCTGGGTGGTCAGGCGTTCTGGTCGCTGGGCGGGCTGTTCATGGTCGACACCCCGGAACAGCGACGGATGGGCATCAGGGACTCGGCCGAGCTGGCCTGGCAGGACTGGCTCGGCAGCGCCACGTTCGATCGTGGCATCGACGATCCGGCGGGCGAGGACTACTGGGGACACCGCTGGGCGCGGGCCTACCTCGACTTCGCCGCCGGCGAGAAGCGTTCCTGGTTGCACGAACGGGGGGTCCGCTGGGTTCCCATCGTCGGGTGGGCCGAACGCGGCGGCTACCTGGCCGAGGGCCACGGCAACTCCGTTCCCCGCTTCCACCTGACCTGGGGAACCGGCCCCGGGGTGATCGCGCCGTTCGTTCGGCTCGTGCGCGACGGCGTTCGAACGGGACTCGTACGCTTCGGTTTTCGTCATCGCGTGGACGCTCTGACGACCACCGGCGGCCGCATCGACGGAGTGCGCGGCGTCGTCCTCGAGCCCAGTGCCGCGGAGCGTGGAGCGGCCACGTCCCGCCTCGCCGTCGAGGACTTCGAGCTGCGGGCCGGCGCCGTGCTGGTCACCGCCGGCGGTATCGGCGGCAACCACGACCTGGTGCGCCAGAACTGGCCGGCGCGGCTCGGAGCCCCGCCGGCGTCGATGATCTCCGGCGTCCCCGAGCACGTCGACGGCCGCATGCTCGGTGTCGCGGAGACCGCCGGCGCCCGACTGGTCAACCGAGATCGCATGTGGCACTACACCGAGGGCATCCGCAACTGGAACTCCATCTGGCCCAACCACGGCATCCGCATCATCCCGGGTCCGTCGTCGATGTGGTTCGACGCCCGCGGTCGACGATTTCCCGCCCCCAATTTCCCGGGCTTCGACACCCTCGGCACCCTCGGAGCCATCCAGGCCACCGGCTACCCGTACTCCTGGTTCGTCCTCACCCAGAAGATCGCGGAGAAGGAATTCGCCCTCTCGGGGTCCGAGCAGAACCCCGACATCACCGGCAAGGACTGGAAGCTGGTGCTGCGGCGCGTCCTTCCCGGCGCGAGCGCACCGGTCGAGGCGTTCAAGGAGCACGGCGAGGACTTCGTGGTCGCCGACACCCTCGACGAGTTGGTCGCCGGCATGAACCGCATCACGGGCGAGGACCTGATCGACCCGGTGGACCTGCGTCGACAGATCGAGGCCCGCGACCGTGAGCTCGACAACGCGTTCACCAAGGATCTGCAGGTCTCCGCGATCCACAACTCGCGGCGCTCACGCGGGGAGCGCCTCGCTCGCACCGCGACGCCGCACAAGATCCTCGACCCGAAGGCCGGCCCGTTGATCGCCGTCCGGCTGAACATCATCACCCGCAAGACGCTCGGCGGCATCCAGACCGACCTCGACGGCCGCGTCCTGAGCGCGGACGGGACACCGATCGAGGGACTGTGGGCGGCGGGGGAGATCACCGGTTTCGGCGGAGGCGGTATGCACGGGTACCGGTCCTTGGAAGGCACCTTCCTCGGCGGGTGCATCTTCGGTGGCCGTCAGGCCGGCCGAGCCCTCGCCCGGATCGGCTGACCGGGACGCCGGTTCGGCGGGCGCGCCGGCGGCTCCGTACGGTTCTCCGGGACCACGTGCGGACACAGCGGCATCGTCGAGTCGTGGTCGCGACGCGAGGAGGGAACCGAGGTGACACTCGGACGGGACACCGCAGCTCTGCGCATCGAGCGTGACCTGCCCGCCATCGTTGCTGTCGCCGTGCGGGACATCGCGGACGTGATCCCGACGTATCGCACGTTGAGTCGGGAACAGGCCGCCGATGTCGAGGGCATCGCGTTCTGGTCCTTCCGCCGACTGCTGCAGTTGTGGGTGTCGCCGGACACTGCCGTCGACGCGGCGGATCACGCCCATTTTCGCGCCGTCGGATCCGCCCGCGCCTACGACGGGCGCCCCCTGTCCGATGTGCTGCGCGCGTATCGGGTGGCGGTCGAGTCGCTCCTCCGACACATCGGTGACACCTACCTGACGGATCTCGACACGACCGACGTCGCCGATCTGGGACTGGTCGCCCTCTCCGCCATCGACACCGTGTACGAGCAGATCATCAGCGGCTGGTCCGACGCCCGGGATCACCTGACCAACGACCGCGGTCGAGCCCGCGCCGCTCTGCTCGACGACCTCCTCGTGGGGCGTCAGAGTTCACCGGGCGCGCTCGCCGACCGGACGCGCGAGCTGGGTCTCGCTCTCCCCGCGACGGTCTCCCTCCTCGCGTTCGTCCGCGCCGGAGACGACGGCCCGGTGCCGGACGACGATGTCGAGGCGCTCGGCGCGGCGCTGCGGGTCGACGCGGCCCCCGACGCCACAACGGACGTTCTGACCACCCGACGCGATACGACCGTCGTCGTCCTGGCGGCGCCCGTCGCGCGGCTCGACGCCCTCGAGGACGTGTGCCGACGAGCCAGCCTCCGGGGATCCGCTGCGACCTGCGCGCTGCCGGACGTCGCGACGACCTTCCGCCGCGTCGCTCGCTCCCTCACCGCAGCGCCGGTCCACGCCTTCGACAAGCGGGCCGTCCTGCGCGACGGCGATTCCCACCTGCTCTCTCTGCTCGCGGCACAGCCCGGCGTGGACCCCATCGCCGTGATGACGAGCATTCTCGGACCGCTCGTCGACCACTCCCAACGGCACGTCCTCGACGGCCTCGCGGCGTTCATCGCCACCGGCACCGCCACGGAAGCGGCCGCCGTTCTCCACCTCCACCCGCAGACGCTCCGGTATCGGCTACGGCGAGCACGAGAACTCACCGGACTCGATCCGCGTCACGGGTGGGATCGCCTCGCCCTCGACGTCGCCATCCACCTCCGACACCTGCACTGAGGTGCGCGACGGTGCGTCGCGCGACGAGGTCAGGATCGACCTCCGACGGGTGGCGAGGTGAGACCGACCGGACGGGATCGACGGGCCAGAACCCACACGGACATCTGGACCAGGGGCCCGATCGCGAGCGCGTAGAGCACGGTGCCCACGCCGACGGTGCCGCCGAGGAGCCACCCCACCGCGAGCACCGACACCTCGATTCCGGTGCGGATGACTCGCACGGACCACCCGGTGCGCCCGACGATGCCCGTCATGAGACCGTCGCGCGGCCCGGGGCCCATGCCCGCCGAGATGTACATCGCGGTGGCGGCGGCGTTGATCACCACACCGCCGATCAGCAGAGCGGAACGCACCGGAAGCGAGGCGTCGTCGGGCAGCCACGCGGACGCCAGGTCGACGGACACGGCGATGACCACGATGTTCGCGACGGTGCCGACGCCCGGACGCTGACGCAGCGGGACCCACAGCAGGAGGACGACGGCGCCCACGCAGGCGGTGATCGTGCCGAAGCTGGCGCCGGTGCGGTGCGCAAGACCCTGGTGCAGCACGTCCCACGGATTCAGTCCGAGCCCGCCGGCGATCATCATCGCCATCGAGAAGCCGTACAGGAACAGACCGACGATCAGCAATGTCAGGCGAGTCGGCAACGACCCCGTCGAGATGTGCATACCGCTCAGTGTCAGCGTCCTCGACGGTCCCGTGTGCAGGCCACCCGGCGAGAGTGGACCGGTGCTGCACAGTCGTGAATACTGTGCGGGACCACAACGGCTGAGCTGGGAACAATTCACCCGTCACCAGTGACGGGCGGGTACCGGGGGTTCCTTCTCGATCGAAGGACTCCCGATGTCTGCGCCGGAGGTGCCGAAGGTGCCGCGACCACCCCTACCGCGATCGATTCTCGATCCGGCGTCGGTGGCGGTCGTCGTCTTCCTGGTCGCCCTCCTCGGGATCCATACCCGCCCTCCCGGACTCCTGGCGTCGATCTGGTTCGCCAACGCCGTCGCGCTCGCCCTCGTCGTCCGCTGGCCGCGCCACCTCCGGGCGTCGTCGGTGTTCGCCCTCTTCGTCGGGTGCGTGGCCGCGGATCTGCTGAGCGGAACCGAGCCCTACGCAGCCGCCGTGCTCAACACCGCCAACGCCGTCGGCGTCGTCGCGGGAGCGCTGACCATTCGCTGGCGCCGCCCCGAGCCGCTCCTGCTGACCGGTTCTCCCGCGTTCGCCCGCCTCTCGGTCGGGATCGTCGTGGCCTCGGTCGTGTCGGCCACCGTCGCGACCTGCCTGTCGGGATTGCTGGTCGACGTGACGCCCGCCGTGTCTCCCACGGCGTGGTTCTCGTCAGAGTTCGTCAGCTATCTCCTCCTGACGACGATTCTGCTGTCCGTTCGCGCGGGCGGGCCGTGGCGTCCGCCCTCGCCGCGATACTTCGACTCGGTTCGGTGGACCGTGACCGTTCCGGTCCTGGTCGCCGTCACCCTCATGATCGCCGGGATGGTCGCCGACGGGCCGCTGCTGGTCGCGCTCCCCCTGCCGGCGCTGTTGTGGTGCGCCACCCGAATTCCGTTTTCCGGGACGGCCCTCCTCACCGCGTGCTGGGCCGGATGGAACCTGTTGATCGCGGGACGGGTCGGTGTGCTCGGCGCCGGGGAGGCCACGCAGAGTCCCGTCGCCACCCTCTCCGTCGCCTTGGTCGCGCTCGGCCCCCTGCTCGTCGCGGCGGTGACGCTCGACCGGATGGCGGTGCAGAACAAGCTGCACCAGGCCCTCGAGTACGACAGCCTCACCGGCACCCTGTCGCGTGCCGCCTTCCTCCGACGCAGCCAGCGTCGCCTGAACACCCTCGTCGACGCCTCGCAGCCGGTGGCGTTGCTCATGCTCGATCTCGACGACTTCAAGACGATCAACGACACCATGGGACACGCGGCGGGCGACATCGCCCTGGTCCGCTCGGCCGGCTGCATTCTGTCCGCCCTGCCCCACGGCGCCGTCGCCGGACGCATCGGCGGCGAGGAGTTCGCGGTTCTGCTCCCGATGGCCGACCACGAGGACGCCACCGCCGTCGCCGACACGATTCGCCGCGACCACGAACGCCTTCACCTGCTCAGCACCCGCACCGCCACGGTGAGCATCGGTCTCGCCTGGGCGCCCGCGGCGCCGGCGTCGGTGTCCCCGCTGCTCGACACCGCCGACCGCGCGCTCTACGAGGCCAAGCGCGGCGGCCGCAACACCGTCGTCGCGGTGACCCTGGCCTGACGTCCGCTACCCGGCCAGAGCCGCGAGTGCCTCCTCCAGACCGATCACGTCGGCGTACTTGGCGCGGAGGTCGAGCAGGTTCGCCTCGTGCATGCCGCCCGCCCGGTCACCGCACGCGTCGGCCACGACCCGTGGACGGAAGCCGTGTTGCAGCGCGTCGGTCGCACTCGCCCGCACGCAGCCGCTGGTGGTCAGCCCGCAGAGGTAGAGCGTGTCGATGCCGTCCGCGGTCAGCGTGGCGGCCAGCGACGTACCGAAGAAGGCGCTGGCGTACTGCTTGGTCACCACCACCTCGCCGGGGAGCGGGGCGGGTTCCGCCGGAAAGTCCGCGAGCGCCGAGCCGTCCTCGAAGACGCTGAGCGACGGGATCTTCCGGGTGAACAGACCCCCGTCGACCCCGCCCTTGCCGTAGCTCACCCGCGTGAAGACGACGGGCACGTCGTGCGCCCGGGCCGCCTCCACCAGGCGGGCCGCCGCGGCCACCGCGTCGTCCACCGGCGCCCGCAGCGGCGACGAGTCCACCAGGTAGGCCTGGACGACATCGATCACCAGCACCGCGGCGCGTCGACCCGGGCCGAGCTCGCCACCGAAGCCCGACGCGCGGTAGGACTCCATCGGCTCGCTCACGCGCGCACCGCTTTCCGCACGTTCACCGGCGGGCGCGGGGCGGGCAGGCCCGTTTCCTCCTCGCAGCGCGCGAGGATGTCGGCGATGTCCGGTCCCTTGTCGAACACCGTGGTCTCACCGCGCGCCTCGACCAGCTCGGCCCGACGCGCCGTGGTCGCGTCGACGTCGACGGTGCCGGCCGCGTCGCACACGACGCCGTAGCCCGACGCCGCGCCGTCCGGCGTGATCAAGCCGCGACGCACCTCGAGGGCGACGAGCTCCGGGTCCCGTTCGGTGGGGTCGCCCCACCCGCCGCCGCCCCACGTCACGAAGTGCAGGACGTCGCCGCGCCCCACCGGGACATCGTGCACCTTGCTGGCGAGGATCTCGGTGGTGCCGTCCGCCCGCTCGATCCACTTGCGCCCGCGCGCACCGGGTTTGCCGCCGTTGACGCCCCACGGGTAGGTGAGCCAGCGGTCGTCGTGGATGGCGATGGTGCCCGGTTCGTCGAAGTGGTAGGCGACGTCGACACCGTTGCCGCCGCGGTGCAGGCCCGCGCCGCCGGTGTCGGCGATGGTCTCCCACCGCTCGATTCGTAAGGGGTAGTACGACTCCAGGTACTCGCACGGGATGTTGACGAACGACGGCCACAGCGAATGCCCGTCCGGACCGTCGCCCATCGGCCGGCCCGGGATGCCGCCGAATCCGATGGAGTACAGCTGGAACCACTCCCCGTCGCGCGGACCGCCGTCGTAGTGACCCGAGTACATGAAGTGCGGGGACGACGAGAAGCCGGCCGCGTTGAGGATGCTGGGATTGTTCTTGCCCAGCAGCCCGCCGAAGAGGTCGAAGACGCGTCCGATGCCGTGGTTGCGGCCGTTGAGCGCCGCCGGGTACCGGGGTTTCCAGAACGAGTCCTCCGGGATGGTGACGTCGATCAGCGGGTAGAAGCCGTCGTTCCACAGAATCTGCGGATCGGCCACGGTGATCACGTAGATGCCGAAGAACATCCGCACGAGGTTCTCGTTGATGAAGTAGTTGATCGGCCCGACGGCCTGCGGTGCGTTCTTGGAGAAGTCGAGGTGGATCTTCTCGCCGTGCCGGGTCAGCTCGATGGTGAGTTCGTAGGGCCCGTATCCACATCCGTCGTCGCAGATGAAGTCGGAGAACTCGATGGTCTCGCCGTCGACGAACAGCGTGGCCAGCAGCACCTTCATCGCCTGGTAGTTCCGCTCGAGCAGCGCGTCGAGGGCGGAGAGGTAGACGTCGACGCCGAACCGATCGCACAGCTCGACGATGCGCCGGGCGGCCGTGCTGCACGCCGCCACGAGCCCGTTGAGGTCCGCCCGGTTCCAGTCGGGCTTGCGCACCTGGTTGAGGATGATGTCGAGCGCGGTGTCGTTCATCTCGCCGCCGCTGTAGAGCTTGAACGGCGGAATGATCACGCCCTCTTCGTAGATGGTGTGCGCGTCGGTCGGCATGGACGACGGCGTCTTGCCGCCCACGTCGGACATGTGCCCGAACATCGAGGACCAGCCGACCACCCGGCCGCTGTGGAAGATCGGCATGACGATCAGCCAGTCGTTGGCGTGACTGATGGCTGCGCCGCACGCGTACGGGTCCGAGGTGAGGAGGATGTCACCCTCGCCGACGGTGCCGTCGAAGTTGTCCAGGAAGTCCGGGACGGACAATCCGAACTGACCGACGACCATCTTGCCGCTGGGGTCGGCGATGAGCGGGAACTCGTCGTGCTGCTCACGGATGCCGGGGGAGAGCGCGGTGCGGAAGAGCACCTCGTCCATCTCCGCCCGGGCGTTGCGGAGGGCGTTCTCGATGATGTCGAGGGTGATGGGATCGACGGGAACGGTGGTGAACGGTGTCTGCGAGGTCTCGACGATGGTGGCCATGGTGGATGCTCCTGATCGGGTTGCGACTCAGCGCGATTCGGGTCCGGCGTGGTCCACCGGGGCGAGGAGAAGGCTGCCGCTGGCGTGCACGGTGGCGGCGTGTCCGGACAGCACCAAGGTGGTCGAGTCCATCTCGGTGATCACGGCGGGACCCGTGACGACGTGACCGGCGAGCAGGTCGCCGCGGTCGTACACCGGAGCGGTGACGACGGCGCCGTCCATCCAGACCTCGCTGGTGGACACCGGTTCCGGGTCACCGGTGGCCTCCGCGAGCGGCGCCACCGTCACGTCCGGGCGCGGCCCACTGACCGTGACGCGGAGGTTGATCACCTCGCGCTCGTTCTTCAGCAGGAAGGAGAAGAGTCGCTGGTGTTCGGCGTCGAAGGCCTCGCCGAGGGTCGTCAGCAACCCCGGACCGTCGAGGGCGTCGGCGTCCAGATCGACGGGGATCTCGAAACCCTGCCCTTGATAACGCAAGTCGACCTGATACTTCGCCGTCTGCTGATCCGTCGGCACGCCGTCCGCCGAGAGTCGATCCGACGCCGTTCGCGCGAGGTCACGCAGGGCGGACGACAGGTCGTCGTCGCTCAGGTCGGCGAACGCCCGGATCATGGTGCGCGCGCTCTCGTCTCGCACACACGTCGTCGCGTCGCCGTAGGCGCAGAGCACGCCCGGTGACGGCGGCACGATCACCGGCCACGAGCCGGTGAGGCGGCCGAGGGCGTTGGCGTGCAACGGACCGGCCCCGCCGAAGGACACCAACGCGAAGTCGCGGGGGTCGTAGCCCTGCTGCACGCTCACCAGGCGCAGGGCGCCGAACATGTTCTCGTTGACGATGTCGACGATGCCCGATGCGGCCGCCTCGGGGCTCTCCAGTCCCATCGCATCGGCGATGGTGGCCACGGCGCGGCGGCTGGCCTCGACGTCGAGCGCGACCTCGCCGCCCGCGAGCGCGCCGGGCAGGTACCCCAGCACGACGTTGGCGTCGGTCACCGTGGGCGCGGTACCGCCGTTCCCGTACGCGGCGGGGCCGGGATCGGCACCGGCCGACTGCGGTCCGACGCGCAGGGCCTTCGTCAGCTCCGGGACGTGGGCGACGGATCCGCCGCCCGCACCGACGGTGCGTACATCGACGCTGGTCGCGCGGACCGCGAGATCACCGACCTTCGTCTCCCGCCCGATCCGCGGTTCGCCGCCGAGCACCAGCGCGACGTCCGTCGACGTCCCGCCCATGTCGAACGTGAGGAAGTCGGTGTAGCCGGCCTGCTCGGCGAACCACACGGCGCCCGTCACGCCACCCGCCGGACCCGAGAGCAGCAGGGAGACCGGATCTTCCGCCGCCTTGGCGGACTGCACGAGGCCGCCGTCGCTCCGCAGGATCGACAGGGGAGCGGTGATGCCGCGGTCCTGCAGCGAGGTGTCCAGGTTGCGAACGTAGCGCGAGACCTCGGGCTGGACGTAGCTGTTGGCGACGGTGGTGAGCGTGCGCTCGTACTCCCGCATCTCGGGCAGGACGTGGCTGGAGAGCGAGACGGGGATGCCCGGCAGCTCCTCCGCCGCCCACGCCGCGACCTGCTTCTCGTGCGTGTCGTTTGCGTAGGCGTTGATGAGCGAGACGGTCAGGGCCTCGATGCCGGCGCCCGCGAGGGTGCGCAGCTGCGCCCGCGCCTGCTGTTCGTCGAGGGCGGTGACCTCGCTGCCGTCCGCGGCGATGCGGCCGACCACCTCGACCGTGTTCTCCAGGGCCGCCAGGGGTTCCGGCTTGGGCCAGATGATCCACCCGGCCAGCCCGCCCGGGACGAACGACCGCGCGATCTGCAGGACCTGACGGAAGCCGTCGGTGGTGACGAGCCCCACCCGCGCGCCGCGTCCTTCGAGGATCGCGTTGGTCGCGACGGTGGTGCCGTGCAGGACCTGGCCGACGTCGGACGGGTCGATGCCCGCCTCGTCGCAGACCTTCGCGATGCCGTTGAGCACCCCGACGGACTGGTCCGACGGCGTCGACGCCGTCTTGGCACGGTAGGTGGTACCGGTGGATTCTTCGAGCAGGAGCACGTCGGTGAAGGTGCCGCCGACGTCGACGCCGAGTCGATAGCGCATGGGGTTCTCCCGGTTTCCGGTCTCGGGGTGGTCAGATGGTGCCGCGGGCGGCAAGAGCGTCGCGGTCGGCGTCGGACAGGCCGAGCAGGCGGCCATAGACGTCGGAATTGTGTTCGCCCAGTTCGGGTCCCGCGTGACGGACCGAGCCGGGGGTGTCGCTGAGCTTCGGCACCACCCCGGCCATGGGAATGTCGCCGAGTTCGGGGTGGGCGAGACGGACGATCGCCTCGCGCGCGGCGAAGTGCGGATCAGCGAACATGTCTCGCGCGGTGTAGATCCGGCCGGCGGGCACCCCGGCCTCGTGGAGGATGTCGAGCACCTCGTCGGTCTTCTGCGCCGCGGTCCACTCCCCGATCAGGCCGTCGAGTTCCTCCATGTTCACTCCGCGCGAGGCGTGGTCGCGGTACCGCGGGTCTTCGATCAGGTCGGTCCGTCCCATGGCGGTCGCGAGCCGGGAGAACACCGAATCCTGGTTCGCCGCCACGAGAATCATCTCGCCACCGGCGGTGGGATAGACGTTGCTGGGGGCGATGTTCGGCAGCACCGAACCCGTCCGCTCGCGCTGGTAGCCGCCGATCTCCCATTCGGGCAGAAGCGACTCCATCATCGCGAGGACGGCCTCGTAGATCGCGGAGTCGACGAGTTGTCCGCGCCCGCTGCGCTCCCGGTGGTGCAGGGCGGACAGGACACCGATCGTCGCGAACACCGCCGCCAGGGAGTCCCCCAGCGAGATACCTGCACGCGACGGCGGTTGATCGGGATTGCCGGTGACGTAGCGGATTCCGCCCATGGCCTCGCCGATGGAGCCGAAGCCGGCGCGCGGAGCGTAGGGCCCGTTCTGGCCGTAGCCCGTCACCCGCGCCATGATCAGACGCGGGTTGATCTCCCGGAGCTGCTCGAAGCCCAGCCCCCACCGCTCGAGCGTGCCGGGGCGGAAGTTCTCGACGACGATGTCCGCGTCGGCGATGATCCGGCGGGCCAGATCCTGGCCCTCCTCGCTGCGGAGGTTGCAGGTGACGGACTTCTTGCCGCGCGCCACCACCGGCCACCAGAGCGAGCGACCGTGCGGCTTCTCACGGCCCCACTGGCGCATGGGGTCACCGACACCGGGGGCTTCGAGCTTGATCACCTCGGCGCCGAAGTCGGCGAGCAACTGGCCGCAGAACGGACCGGCGAGGAGCTGACCCATCTCCACCACGCGGAGGTCGGACAGGGGGCCGGGGGAGGGTTCGGTCATCGTCGGGGCTCCTGGGTGGTGTCTGGGTTCTCGGGGGGTGCGAGGGATTGCAGCAGAACGTGTTTGGCCGCGCGGACGTGCGCACGCATCACCGAGTCCGCCCACGTCTCGTCACGGGCGCGCAGCGCCGCCACCAGGTCGCGGTGGTGGGCGTGGCTCCGGGCCAGGTCCGCCGGCGCGTAGCGGTGGAACGTTCGCATCACCAGCGGCAGCTGGATCACCGAGCCCAGCATCGAGAGCAATCGGCTGCTTGCCGCGGCGGTGCGCACGATGGCGTGGAACTCGTCGTTCAGCTGAGCCATGAGATCGAGCCGCTGCTCGGCGCCCTGCGCGGCCGCGGCCTCCATGAGGTCGCAGAGTTCGGCGAGCCGGTCGAGGTCCTTGCCGTCGATGCGACGCGCCGCGCGGGAGGCCGCCATCGCCTCGAGGTTCATGCGGAGGTCGTAGATCTCGTCGAGGTCGTCGGCGGTCCAGGACCGCACCCGCGCCCCGCGGTGGGGGAGCACCTCGACCAGGCTTTCCATCTCCAGGCGGCGCAGCGCCTCCCGGACGGGGGTGCGGGACGTGGCCGTGAGCTCGGCGATCTCGACTTCTCCGAGGCGCGACCCGGGCTCGTACGAGCCCGCGATGATGCCGTCCCGCAGGTGCGCGTACACCCTGTCCACTGCCCTGGTCATCGAGCGGTCCCGCCTTCGGATCGGTGAATTGTTCACAATGTAGGGGTCGTGACGACGCTTGTCCGCATAAGTAGCGAAATTACTCCCGCTATTGCATGCAACGGATGGTCGGTGGACCATCGACGCATGACTGCGGTGGAACTGGTGGAAGTCGGCCCGCGCGATGGGCTCCAGAACGAGAGGACCGTGCTCTCGGTCGAGCAGAAGGTCGAGCTGATCGTGCGCGCGCTCGACGCCGGCGTCCGCCGCGTCGAGGCCGTGAGCTTCGTCAATCCCGCTCGCGTCCCGCAAATGGCGGGCGCCGAGGACGTGATGGCCGGACTCCCCCGCGACCGGGGGGCGTCGTACATCGGGCTGGTGCTGAACCGGCGTGGGCTCGACCGCGCACTCGCCGCCGTCGTCGACGAGGTCAACGTGGTCGTGGTGTCCACCGAGGAGTTCAGCCGTCGCAACCAGGGGTGCTCGGTCGACGAGGGCATCGCGGCGGCCGTCGACATCGTGCGCGACGCCCGAGCCGCCGGGGTGTTCGCCACGGTCACCGTGGCGGCGTCGTTCGGCTGCCCGTTCTCCGGCGAGGTGGATCCCGCGCACATCGGCCGGATCCTCGCGCAGGTCGCGGAGGCCGAGCCGTCGGAGATCGCGATCGCCGACACCATCGGCGTCGGCGTCCCCGCTCAGGTACGCACGTTGGCCGACGTCGCGACGGCGAACGCACCCGGCGTTCCGCAGCGCTGGCACTTCCACAACACCCGGAACACCGGCTACGCCAACGCCCTCACCGCGCTCGAGACGGGAGCCGCGGCGTTGGACGCCTCGATCGGCGGGTTCGGCGGCTGCCCCTTCGCCCCCGCGGCGACGGGCAACATTGCCTCCGAGGACCTCATCTACGCGCTCGACCGGTCCGGGGTGCGGACCGGTGTCGACATGGCCCGGCTTGTGGACGCCGCCGGCTGGCTCGGGTCGGCCCTCGGCGAGGGTGTGCCCGCGCTGCTCGGCCGGGCCGGCGGCTTCCCGTCCGATTCGGGTCCGCGCGCCCTCGAGTAGTCCTGGCTCCGCGTGGCTACAGTCCGAAGATGACCGACATGCGGACCCTTCGAGCCTCCGATGACAACGTCCTGGAAGTACGGACCGGCGTCACCGGCAAGGCGTCGTCGATGGGGCATCGGTTGACTCTGCTGATGCGGGAGTGGACCGCGACCGTCTCCGAGAAGGCCGGCGAGCTGATCGGCGTGGACGTGACGGTGGAGGTGGACTCGCTGACCGTCACCGACGGCGAGGGCGGGGTCACGCCGATGTTCGGGCCGGAGAAGGCCATGGCGCGCTCCAACGCGCTGAAGACGTTGCACAGCAAGGACTTCCCGACCATCCACTACGTCAGCACCGAGGTGACGGGCACGGACGAGGGCTACCGGCTGACCGGGACGCTCACCGTCCACGGCACCGAGCGTCCCCACACCGTCGACCTGCGGGTGGCACGGGTGCAGGAGCAGTGGCGGGCGTCCTTCGAGACCACGGTGACCCAGACCGACTTCGGCATCGAGCCCTACTCGCAGATGTTCGGCGCCATGAAGGTGGTCGACGACGTCGTGGTCACCTTCGACGCGGGGTTGTGAGAGCGCTGCTCGAATAGTGGATCCTCGGCCCCGCTTTCCGGGGCGCGGATTCCACAATTCGACGGTCTACCCCCGCGCCATGTCCACGAACCGCGACAGGTGCAGCTGGTGGGCCACGGTGATGGTGGCCGTCGGTCCGTTACGGTGCTTGCCCAGGATCAGGTCGGCTTCACCGCCACGCGGATCGTCGCGTTCGGTGGCGTCGGGGCGGTAGAGCAGGATGACCATGTCGGCGTCCTGCTCGAGGGAGCCGGACTCACGGAGGTCGGACACCATCGGCTTCTTGTCGGTGCGCTGCTCAGGACCACGGTTGAGCTGACAGATCGCGACCACGGGAACCATGAGTTCTTTGGCCAGCAGCTTGAGCGACCGCGAGAAGTCCGAGACCTCCTGCTGGCGCGACTCGACCTTCTTGCCGGACGACATCAGCTGCAGGTAGTCGATGACGATCAGCTTGAGGTCGTGCCGCTGCTTGAGCCGTCGGGCCTTCGCTCGGATCTCCATCATGGTGAGGTTCGGCGAATCGTCCACGAACAGAGGCGCTTCGCTGATCTCGCTCATGCGGCGGGCGAGGCGCGTCCAGTCGTCGTCGGTCATCTTGCCCGAGCGCATGTCGCCCAGCTTGATCTTCGCCTCGGCCGAGAGCAGACGCATCACGATCTCGGTGCGGCTCATCTCGAGAGAGAACATGACACTGGCCATGCCGTGCTTGATGGAGCACGAGCGCATGAAATCCATTCCCAGGGTCGATTTGCCCACGCCAGGTCGGGCCGCCACGATGATCATCTGCCCCGGGTGCAGACCGTTGGTCACCTCGTCGAGCTCGGTGAAGCCGGTGGGGACACCGTTGGACATGCCACCGCGGCTGGCGATGGAGTCGATCTCGTCCATCGTGGGCTGCAGCAGCTCCTCGAGCTGGACGAAGTCCTCGGCCGTGCGGCGCTCGG
Source organism: Rhodococcus sp. PBTS 1 (assembly GCF_001620025.1). Taxonomy (NCBI): domain Bacteria; kingdom Bacillati; phylum Actinomycetota; class Actinomycetes; order Mycobacteriales; family Nocardiaceae; genus Rhodococcus; species Rhodococcus sp. PBTS 1. Next base: position 4,098,084 of record NZ_CP015219.1, on the reverse strand, counting down.
TGACCTCGTACACCTCGGCCTGGGCGCGGTCGACCACCTCGGAGACGTCCTGGCCGTCGGCGCCGGCGTACCCGAACTGCACGATGCGCGTGCCGGCCTCCACCAGCCGTCGCAGGATGGCCTTCTCGACGACGATCTCGGCGTAGAACGAGGCGTTGGCCGCCGTCGGCACCGTCTGCGTCAGCGTGACCAGATAGGGCGGCCCACCGATGCGCTTGAGTTCCCCACGCCGCTCGAGCTCGGCCGACACCGTCACCGGGTCGGCCGGATCACCGCGGCCGTAGAGGTCGAGGATCGCGTCGTAGACCATCTGGTGGGCCGGACGGTAGAAGTCGCCGGGCCGCAGGATCTCGAGCACGTCGGCGATCGCGTCCTTGCTCAGCAGCATGCCGCCGAGCACGGACTGCTCCGCCGCCATGTCCTGCGGTGGCTGGCGGCCGAAGTCCTCACCGGGCGGCTCGGACGGGCCGGAGTAGTCGCTCGACCCGCGATCGTCCACCACAGCCACAGAAATTCGCCGCCTTCTCGTTCGGGTCGACGGCCGCATCCGGACCGCCGGTGTCGCGGGGTGCTCCCCCGAGACTGTGTACCTCGACGCACCGACACGACGAGCCGATCCAGCGGCCTCGAGATCGGTGCCGGAGGGACGTTAGGGGCTCGAATACGGCTTCGCAAAAGCGCGTGTGGACCGACCCGGGGATGAATTGTGCAAACTGCAGGACACGGTGTTGACCACCTGTGGACAGCCTGGGGAACAGCAAGAAAGTTTCGGTGGAATGAGCAGGTCAGAGGCTGTTCATGAAGTTTCTTTCCTGGGGATCGACTCGCCGTCGGCGTGTCCCGAGGGGTTGACAACTCGGGCGTGTCACCTCGCATCGGACCGAAGTTATCAACATGACCGGGCTCACACTTCCCGGAACCGGGGCGGGCGCCACGTTTTCGGGACCGAGTCCGGACACGACAACGCCCCGGCCCGCCGAGAAGGCGGACCGGGGCGTCGCGTCGCGCTGGGCGCCGATCAGGAAGCGGTGACCTCGAGATCGAACGCGGCGGTGACGTCGGGGTGCAGCGCGACCGTGATGCGGTGCTTGCCGACGGACTTGATGTGGGACTTCGGCAGCTCGACGCTGCGCTTGTCGACGGTGGGGCCACCGGCCGACTTGAGCGCGGCGGCGACGTCGGCGGCGGTGACCGAGCCGAAGAGCTTGCCCGAATCGCCGGCGGTACGCACCGTCAGCGACACGGAATCGAGGCCCTCGATGGCCTGCTTGAGCTCGTTGGCGTGGTCGAGACCGCGCACGGCGCGGGCTTCCTGCGCACGACGGATGCCGTCGACCTGCTTCTGCGCGCCGCGGGTGGCCACGATGGCCAGGCCGCGAGGCAGCAGGTAGTTCCGGCCGTATCCGTCCTTGACCTCCACGGTGTCGCCGGGCGCACCGAGGTTGTCGACATCAGCGGTGAGGATGAGCTTCATGGTTTCCCTTTCCCCTTATCGCGCAGTCGCGGCGTAGGGCAGCAGGGCCACCTCACGCGAGTTCTTGACTGCGATGGCGATGTCCCGCTGGTGCTGGACGCAGTTGCCGGTGACACGACGAGCGCGGATCTTGCCGCGATCGCTGACGTACTTACGCAGCAGCGTCGTGTCCTTGTAGTCGATGGACGTGTTCTTTTCCTTGCAGAAGGTGCAGACCTTCTTCTTGATCACCTTGTCGCGCAACGGCGGTTTGGGCATGGTCGATCTCCAGATCAGATGTGAAACGTGTGTTGGGGTGCCGGTCAGAACGGCGGTTCGTCGTCCCCGCCACGGTTGCCACCACCGAACGAGCCCGATGCCTGCGGGGCGCTGCCCCACGGATCGTCGTTCTGCGAGCTGCCACCGGACGACGGACGGGACGATCCGCCCGACCCACCGGAGGAACCGAACCCGCCTCCGCCACCGCCGCCACCGCGACTGACCTTGTTGACCTTGGCCGTCGCGTAGCGGAGCGAAGGGCCGACCTCGTCGACCTCGAGTTCGACGACAGTGCGCTTCTCACCCTCACGCGTCTCGAAGGAACGCTGCCGGAGCCGACCCGTGACGACCACCCGTGCGCCGCGAGTCAGGGACTCGGCGACGTTCTCCGCTGCCTCACGCCAGATGTTGCAGCGGAGGAACAGCGCGTCGCCGTCCTTCCACTCGTTGGTCTGGCGATCGAAGGTGCGGGGAGTGGACGCGACGGTGAAGTTCGCGACCGCCGCACCGGCGGGGGTGAATCGAAGTTCGGGATCGGCCGTCAGGTTTCCGACGACGGTGATGACGGTTTCGCCTGCCATGATTCCTCTTTCTCGTACCTCGTCAGTGCCTGCAGTGTCGTGTCCGCCGCCAGCCTAGGGGCGGGCGCCGACAAGGAAGGTCACTTGCCGCGGCGGAGAACCTTGGTGCGCAGAACGGACTCGTTCAGGCCCAGCTGACGATCGAGCTCGGACACCGAAGCAGGCTCGGCATCGATGTCGATGACGGCGTAGATACCTTCGGAGTGCTTCTCGATCTCGTAGGCGAGACGGCGCTTACCCCACACATCGACCTTGTCGATCTTGCCGCCGTCCTTGCGGATGACGTTGAGGAACGTATCCAGCGACGGGGCGACGGTGCGCTCGTCCAGGTTGGGGTCGAGAATGACCATCAGTTCGTAATGACGCATGAGACCTCATCACCTCCTATGGACTGTGAAACGGTCACGGACGATCCGTGACAGGAGGGTCGTTGCGTCAGCAACCCGCCCAGGGTACCTGTCGGACCTGCTGCGACAGAAATCCGCGACCCCCGACGGACGCCCGCACCCGCATCCGCCACCTAGGCTGACCGCATGGAGACCCGTCGCCGCGCGAGCCCCGTCGTGGCCGCGTCGGTCACGGTCGTCGCACTGGTGACGATGGCGCTCGGGTATCTCAACAAGGCGCGGTGCGCGGGTCCGCCGTTCGACGACGCCGGGCGCAGCGAGGTCTTCGATCGCATCAAGGACTCCGCCGTCTGCTACTCCGACATCCAGTTCCTGTGGCTGGGTCGCGGCATCGACCTCCACCTGTTCCCGTACGTCGGCGGGGCCATCGCGCCCGACGGCTCCCTGACCGGCGGGACGGTCGAGTACCCGGTGCTCAGCGGCATGCTGATGTGGCTCGGCGGCCTGGCCAGCGACACCGACGCGGACTTCCTCGCGTGGTCCGCCGTGCTGCTCGCCCCCTTCGGTGCGCTCATCGCCTGGATGCTCGGACGACTCGCGGGGCGCGTCGCCCTGATCTGGTCGGCGAGTCCGGCGCTGGTGATGTACGCCTTCCACAACTGGGAACTGCCGGTGGTCGCGACGGCGGTCGGTGCGGTCGCCGTGATGGCGACCCGGTTGCCGCTCCGCGTGCGGGCGGTGATCGCCGCCGTGCTGCTCGGCATCGGCTTCTGCCTCAAGCTCTACCCCGGCGCGTTCGTGCTGCCGCTCGCGGCGTACGTCCTCCACGGCGAGACGGAACGGGATCGCCGGGACGTGCGCGGCGCTCTGGGCGTGCTCGCCGCGGCCGGCATCACCGTCGCCGCGATCAACGTGCCGTTCGCCGTCGCCGGATACGACGGATGGCGGGCGTCGTTCGCGTTCCAGAGCCTGCGGCAGGCGGACATCACCACCAATTCGATCTGGTACTGGGGTGTGCGGTACCTCTTCGAGACGCCCGGTGCCACGCCGGAGGTGAGCGCCGCCGACGAGGCCGCGTTCCAGTCGGCGGTCGACCTGCTGTCCCCGACCCTGGTGCTGCTGTCCTTCGCCGGCGCCCTGTGGGTCGGTCGGCGCAGCCTGGCCACCGTCGGCTCCTACCCCTGGGTGCAGACGAGCGCCGTCATGCTCACCGGCTTCCTGCTGTTCCACAAGGTGCACTCCCCGCAGTACACCCTCTGGATCCTGCCGTTCTTCGTGCTGCTGCGCGTGCCGTGGCAGGTGGTCGGCGCCTACCTCCTCACCGACGTGGCGGTCGGGGTCGGCGTGTTCCGCTGGTTCGCCGCCCTCGCCGCGGGGCAGGACGCCCGGTCCGAGGAGACCCTGGTGGTGCTGGGCGTCTGGGGACGCACCGTTCTGCTGGTGATCCTGCTCGTGCTCTTCGCCCGGGCGGACGTCCGCACACCGCCCGTCCGCAGTACGAGGCCGAGGATGCACCGTCTCGAATCGGAGGAGGTTCCCGTATGAGCGGGTGGATCGAGCACGAGACTCTGCACGGCACGCACGTCACCCTCGAGAAGCTGACCGCCGACCATGCCGACGATCTGCTGGCCGCCGCGGACGACGAGCGCATCTTCCGATGGACCAGCGCCCCGATCCGGACGCGGAGCGCCGCCGCCGCGTACATCGACGCGGCCCTCGCCGACCCCGCGCGGCAGCCGTTCCTGCAACGCACCGCCGCGGGCGAGCCCGTCGGCACGACGTCGTACTACCTTCTCGACCCCGCCCACCGCAGTCTGGCGATCGGCTACACGTGGCTCTCGACGTCGGCGCAGGGCACCGCGATCAACCCGGAAGCCAAGCTGCTGCTGCTCGGTCGCGCCTTCGCGCACGGCGCGGTGCGCGTGGAATGGCACACGGACGAGCACAACGCGCAGTCGCGCGCCGCCATTGCCACGCTCGGTGCGACCTTCGAGGGGTTGCTCCGCAAGCACCGTCAGCGGTCCGACGGGTCGTGGCGCACCACCGCGCTGTTCGCCATGACCGACGACGACTGGCGGTCCGCCCGACAGGCTCTCCAGGCGCGGATCGACCGACGTTCCGGCGGTCAGCGAGGGGCCCGAGGCGCTGCTTCGTCGCACGGCGGGTCGTAGTTCACGCCCGGCAGCAGATCCGCCCATTCCCGCTCGGTGACCAGCGCCCCCGCTCGCGAACACAGGTTCTCGACAGCGAACTCGGGATCGACCGTCCACTGCCGCACCGTGCCACCCGCACCGCCTGCCAGCAGGGATGTCGCTCCGACGAAGACCGCGTCGTTCACCCGTTCCCCGATCGCGCTCAAGGCTGCGTAGGGCCGAGGCGTCGTCGGATCGCGCACGTCCCAGATCCACGCCGAGTCGATCGACGTTCCCCCCACCAGCCGTTCGCCGTCGGCGTCGAACGCCAACGAGTACACCTCCGTGTCCGCGCCGGTCCTGCCCAGCACCCTCGTCTCCGCGGGATCGGTCGCGTCGACGAGGGTGACCGTCCCGTCCGCGGTCCCGACGGCCAGCACCGCATCGTCCGCCGACAGCGCGACCGCGTTGGCGCCGGCAGGCAGTCCCGTCAGCGTTCCGATCCGCTCCGGGCGGCCCGGATCCGTCAGGTCCCACGTCTCGACGGCGGCGGCCGACGTGGCGACGTGCGCGATCGCGCGGTCCGTGCGGAAGACCGTCAACGACGGCAGACCGGTCACCGTGAACGTCGACACAGCGCGAGGGGCGGTGAGATCGGCCAGATCGAGGACGGCGATGTCGGGTGCGTCCTGCTGGGACAGCAGCAGGTGCCGGCCGTCGGCGGTGAACGCGAGACCGCCGACCAGCAGGGGGACCACACCGTCGAGTGCTCCGAGCCGCGCCGGCCGTGCGGGGTCGGAGACATCCCACAGCTCGACGCCACCGGTGGTCGTGCCGAGCGCCGCCGTCGAGCTGTCCCCGCTCAGCGCCGACGCCCCGGTGTACGTCACCCCCGGGCCGGGACGAAGCGTCGTCGGCGTCGGCTCGACGCCACCGGTCCCGGCCCGCCACACCACGGCGCCGTCGCCACGCACTCCGACACCCGCTAGTACCGACGGTCCACCCTGCCGGTGAGCCAGTGTGTAGACGCTCGATGTCGGTCCGGGGAGTTCGGGGCCGGGTACACGCCATCGCCGGGTGGTCCCACTCCCATCGGACGTGATCAGCGATCCGGTGCGGCCGAACGCGACGCTGCCGACGATCGCGGGTCCGGGAAACTCCGTCACCTCGTCGTCGGTGCGCGCGTTCCACACGACCGTCGACGCGTCCGCACTGCCCGCGGCGAGGAACTGCCCGGTCCGATCGAAGGCGACCGAGGAGACGTAGCTGTCGAACCGCCCCAGCGGCGCGAGGGCCGTGAGCGCGCCGTCTCCGCCGAGAGTCCACCGTGCGACCTCCCGCCCGGTGGTTCCCGCCGCCAGCGTCGTTCCGTCCGGCGACACGTCGAGATCGAGGTAGCGGTAGGTCGAGCCGTCGAACGGGACCGCGAACAGGGGTGCGCCCGAGACGGCGTCCCACACGGCGAGCGTGCGCCCGTTCCCGGCACCCAGGACTCGGCCGCCATCGGGCGTGTAGGCCACGACGGTGTTTCCGGCTCCGGGTAGATCGAGTCGCGTCGGCGACGCGGGCGTCTCGTACGCCCACCGCAGCACCGTCGACGCCGCGGTCCCCACCGCCAGCTCGGCACCTCCCGGACGGAACGCGATCGATTGCGCCGTCGTGTCGAGGGGCAGAGTCGCGACCCTGCGCGGCCGGTCGAGTGCAGCGAGGTCGTACACGGCGACGCCCGTGGCGCTGCCGATCGCCAGTCGCGTTCCCGCTGCGTCTACCGCGAGCGACTGCACGGGGCCCGCATCCGTGCTCAACCGCGCCGGCGGGGCCTGCGCGAACGCGCTCGCATCGTCCGAATCGTCGGAATACAGATCCACCGATCCCGAGGAATACCCCACGGCCAGAACACGTCCCGCCTCGTCGAGAACGGACTGGGTGGGCCCTGCCGAGCCGACGACGCGAGTCGGGAACGCCGACGCCGTGGTGTCCAGGACCGCCGATCGGGCATCGAACGACGGGTCCGTCTCGTAGGCCGCCACCGCCAGCTGCGCCGACAGTGCCGGGTCTTGGTCGCGGAGTCGCCGCGACTGCGCGAGGACGACGCGTGCGTCCGCGATCGCCCGAGCCTCGACCGCGTCGTTACGTTCGGACACCGCGCGTGATCGCGCCGACACCGCGAATGTCGCCGCGGCCACCGCGAGCACCGTCATCACGGCCAGAGCCGACGTCAACGCCGCCCGCACACGGGCCCGTCGGCGACGCGCGTCGGCCGCCCGGTGATGCTCGGCTGCCGATTCGGTGAGGTACTCCGTCTCGAGCGCGTTGAGGTGTTCGCGTCGGCCGCCGGTGGAGAGCAGGGATTCGTACAGGGCCGATCGCGTCTCGCTCAACAGTTCGCCACGGTCGCGGCCCGTCTCGTTCCACCCGTGCGCGTACTGCGTCAGCGTGCGGTGGTGCACCACCCAGTCCCGGTGGGCGTCGATCAGCTCCGCGAATCGAGGCCACGTGGTCACCAACGACTCGTGAGTGATCGTCACGAACTGCTCGTCGACGGTCACCAATCTGGCGTCGGTGAGATCGTCGACCACCTCGGACGCGACGGCCCCCACTTCGGAGAGGGGCACGAGGCGACGCGTCACGGTCGGGCCGTCGAGGTCCACCAGCCGCAGGAGCAGACGCTCGGCCACGGCCCGGTCGTCCACGTCGTACGTGCCGAGCACCGCTTCCGCCGTGTGCTCCACCGCGCCGGCGATCCCCCCGGTCTGTCGATAGTCCGCGATGGACAACGTGGACGTGCGCGCGCGCTCCCAGGTCGCGAGAAGAACATGCGAGAGCAGAGGGAGTGTCGACGGCGACAACCCGTGCTGCGATCGCACACCCAGCTCCGCGAGCAACACCTCGACGAGTGCGGGGTCGACCCGCGCACCGGCGGTCTCGGCGGGGGCGGTGATCACCCGACGCACCCGCTGCTCGTCCAACGGGCCGACGACCAGCGGATCCGACGCGAGCGCGGCCGCCGCAATAGGCTCCGTGAGGGCGACTGCGTAGAAATCCGCGCGCAGCGCGACCACCGCCACCACGGGGTGGCGCCCATCGGTGGTCAGGCCCTCGAGGCGGTCCAGATACCGTCGACGCTCGCCGGCGTCGAACGCCTCTCCCCACAGTTCCTCGGCCTGATCGACCACGACGATGTCCGGTCGCGGGTCGAGGTCCGTCGGATTCCGCAGCCTCGACGGCGTGATGCGCACGGCCGTCCGCGCACCGAGGTCGCCGCGCTCGATCCGAGCCAGCAGGCCCGCCGACAGGAGCGAGGACTTTCCGGCGCCGGACGCTCCGACCACGGCCAGAATTCCGCCTCCGGTCAGCAGCCGAACTCGGTCGAGCAGCGCATCGGTCTCCTCCTCCCGGCCGTGGAACCACCGGGAGTCACCGACGGAGAAGGCTTCCAGACCTCGGTAGGGCGTCGCCGCCGCCCGGCGCTGGGTCGCGCGCCGCACTCGCATCACCGCGGCCCACCACGCGTCGGCGTCGTCGGCGGTGACCCCGCAGGCACCGAGCACACGACGGAAGGCGTCCTGGTTGGCCGGCGTCGGAACGTGCTTGCCGCTGAACCAGCCACCCACCGTCGCCAGGCGGACGTCCGCACTGTCGGCGATGGCGCGGACGGTGAATCCGCTCGCCTGCCGGAGGCCTCGCAGCGCGTCCGCGAAGTCCTCCCTCGTCTCCACCGACGCCAAACCCCGCCCGGCCCCCCAGCTCATGCCGCCGACTATAGATGCGCAGGTCGGCGGCAGATACGCGTTCGGAGTTCGTTCGGATATCGCGCTCGGGCTGGTCGTGCGACCGGCTCGAAGCGAGCATCGAGGACATGCACGAGCCCGCCGGTCCCGCCGCGATTCCGTCCCTCAGCGACCGGGAGATCGAAGTCCTTCTCGCGTGGTTCGCGGCCGACTCGAAGACCGACACCGCGAAAGCTCTCTACATCGCCCCGTGCACCGTCCACACCCACATCACGCGGGTTCGGGCGAAGTACGAGGCAGTGGGTCGCCCGGCACAGACGAAGGCCGCCCTGTTCGCGCGTGCGATCCAGGACGGCCTCACCTCCGTCGACAGCTGGTGAATCAGCCGGCGACGTCCACCTTGGCGTCCTCGGCATGGCCCTCGGCCGCGAGCCGACGGTTGCGTCGCACGCTGGAGAAGAACGACAGGCCGATCAGGACGACGCCGACGAGGCCGGTGACGATCTCGTTGATGTGGACGCCGATGGACACCAGCAGGATCGCGGCCAGCGCGCCGATGGCCCAGTGCGCACCGTGCTCGAGGTACACGTAGTCGTCGAGCGTGCCCTTGCGCACCAGGAAGACCGTGAGCGAGCGGACGAACATCGCGCCGATGAAGCCCAGGCCCAGAGCGATGATGATCGGGTCCGCCGTGATGGCGAACGCGCCGATGACGCCGTCGAAGCTGAACGACGCGTCGAGCACCTCGAGGTAGAGGAAGAGGAAGAAGCCGGCCTTGCCGGTCGCCTTGGCCAGGTCGGACGGGCCCGAGGACTCCTCCTCGTCCTCACCGGGGACGTGGAAGAGATTTCCCAGGCCGTTGACCGTGATGTAGGTGACCATGCCCAGGACGCCGGAGACCATGACGGTGGAGATCTTCTCGTCCTCGGCGAGGAACTCCGCCGCGAGAACCAGGGAGACACCGGCGACGACGACGGGCAGCATGTCCAGCTTGCCCGCCTTGGCCAGTGGCTTCTCGATCCAGGAGAGCCAGGTGTGCTCGCGCTCCTCGAAGATGAACCCGAGGAACAGCATCATGAGGAACATGCCGCCGAACGCCGCGATCTGTGGGTGCGCGTCGGTGATCAACGTTTCGTACGACGGGCTGCCGTCCGGGAAGTACGCGGCGTCGTCGGCGGGCGGATTCAGCGCGAGCCGGAGGGCATCGACCGGGCCCAACCCGGACGCGGCCCAGACGATGACCAGCGGGAACACCAGGCGCATGCCGAAGACGGCGATGACGATGCCGATGGTGAGGAAGATCTTCTGCCAGAAATCGCTCATCCGCCGCAGCACGGTGGCGTTGATGACCGCGTTGTCGAAGGACAGCGACACCTCGAGGATGCCGAGGATCACCACGAGGGCGACGGCTTCCCAACTGCCGTAGACGAACGCGACGACGATCGAGACCGCCGTGATCGCGAACGACCACCCGAAGATTCTGAGCACCGGACCTGGCCTTCCTGGCGGCGTCGGCACCTGTGAGCCGAGCCGATGACGAATACTGCCCGCCACCCGTGTCGGATGGCGGGCAGATCGAGAGTGACGAGCGGGGCGTTCGCTCCGCTCGTGGCTGGACTCTACTCCCGGTGCAGGGCGACCTAGACGTTCACGCCGAAGTCACGGGCGATACCGGCGAGACCGGACGCGTACCCCTGGCCGACCGCGCGGAACTTCCACTCGCTGTTGTTGCGGTACAGCTCGCCGAACACCATGGCGGTCTCCGTCGAGGCGTCCTCGCTGAGGTCGTACCGAGCGAGCTCGGTGCCGTTCGACTTGTCGACGACCCGGATGAAGGCGTTGCGCACCTGGCCGAAGGACTGCGAGCGGGCGTCGGCGTCGTAGATCGAGACCGGGAAGGTGATGGTGTCGATGTTCGGGGGCACCGCGGACAGATCCACGTTGATCACCTCGTCGTCGCCCTCACCCTCGCCGGTGGTGTTGTCCCCCACGTGCTCGATGGAGCCGTCGGGGCTCTTCAGGTTGTTGAAGAAGACGAAGTGCTGGTCACTGACGACCTTCTTGTCGGTGCCGAGCGCGATGGCGCTGGCGTCGAGGTCGAAGTCGGTGCCCGTGGTGGTCCGCACGTCCCACCCGAGACCCACCGACACCGCGGTCAGGTTCGGTGCCGCTTTGGTCAGGGAGACGTTGCCGCCCTTGCTCAGGCTGACGCCCATGATGCTTCCTCTCGTCGATGCGTTCGGTCGTGCTCGCTGGATCGGATTCTGCTCGGTGGAACCTTCTGCACGTTCATACCGTCAACGACCGACGACGCACACGCGTTCCCGACACCCGGCCGTAGGATCGTGAGCGTGACTCACCGGTGGCCCGGGCGGCTCAGCCGTTCGACCGCCCGCGCGGAGGCGGTCGCGGACATTCGCGGCGACACCGTGCGCACCTTCCTGGACATGGACACCCGGCAGAGCATCGCGGCCGGCGGCGTCGACGCGCTCCGGAAGCTCGGCCGTGCCGACGACTCGCTGCACGAGCAGTGGCGTCGAGTCGAGGAACAGTGCTTCGCGGCCGGCGCCACCTACCTCGCCGCGACGGAACGGCCCGAGTCCGACGTCTCCGAGGAAGCCTGGTCCGCGTTCGCGTCGGCGATCGCCGAGCTCGGTGCAGCCAGCGCCGCCGTCGATCGGTTCTACGAGGCGTACCGCGGTCGCCTCGAGCATGCCGTCGCCGAGTACGCAGCCGTTCCGCGGCTGGCCGCCGACGCGCGGCGCGCCGCCCGAGAGGTGGCCGGCCGCGTCGACGGGACACAGCCCTACCACGACTTCCGTTCCGTCCGAACGGCTCTGCGGAACGTCGACTCCGCGCTCGACGCGCTGGCCCGCGCCGAGGCGACCGGGCTGGGTCCCGACGTCGTCGCGGCGGCGGCACGCACCCGCGACGCCACCGACGCCCTGCGCACCGCACTCGCGGACGCACCCGGCCGTGCCGACGCCGCCACCAAGGCGTTGGCCTCGGTGCGCACGCGACTCCAGGCCGTCGGCACGCGGGCGGAGAACATCGCGCCGGCGTACTCGGCCCTCCTGCGCGAGTTCGTCGCCGCAGGATCGGCAGACCTCACGGGCGCCCGCGAGCGCTGCGAGCAGCACATGCGCGCCGCGGCCGCGGACATCGAGGACGCGACCGTCGCGGCCCGGCGCGGCGATCCGGAAGGCGCGCTGGACCGCATCGCCGCCGCTCGACAGCACCTCGCGGACGGGGAGGAGGACGTCGACGCCGTCACGGATCGGCTCGCCCGACTTCGCGAGGTGCGTGACCATCCCGACCGGGTCGAGCAGGGCGTGCGGTTCCGTTTGCGCGACGCGCAACTGCTGGTGGTCGATCGTGGACGGGTTGCCGAGTGGGGGTCGGTCCTGGATGCTCAACTCGCCCGCCTGGAGCGCGCCGGCGAACGGCTCACCGTGGGCAGGCCCGACTACTGGGCGTACCTGCGTGAACTGGACGCCATCGACGCCTTCGTCGCGGGTGTGATCGACCGCGTGCGCGGCCGGCGCGGCTGACCACCCGGCACCGACCCGAAAGGCCCACGAGTGCAGCATTTCTCCCACCTGGACGACGACGTCCGGGCGCGGCTGTTCCACCGTCCGCCGAGCGACGTGCCCGCGACCGGCGACATCGTCGACCGCGCGCTGGCGCTGGGCGCCACGCTCTACGTCCCCGCGACGCGGGACGACCTCGCCGCGACCGTCCGGCGCCGTGCGGCGGCCGGGGTACGCTCGATGGTGCTCGACCTCGAGGACGCCGTCGCCGACCAGGATCTCGACGGCGCCCGCCTCCAGGTCGTGCGGGCGCTGCGCGACCTGGCGGACGATCCGCCCGAGGCCGCCGTGTTCGTCCGCGTGCGCACCGTCGACGACATGCACCGGGTCTGCGACGGAATCGGCACTGCCGCAGCGGCGCCCGCCGGATTCGTTCTGCCCAAGGTACGCCCGACCGTCGGCGACGCGTTCCTCACCGCCGTCTCCGACCGGGCCGAGGAACTCGGTGTGCCCTTCGGGGTCATGCCGGTCGTGGAGACTCCGGAGGTGGTCCACCGGGAGACCCGCGACGAGGAACTCTCCGCCCTGCGCGAGGTACTGAGCCGGCACCGGGACCGGGTCCTCGCCGTGCGCATCGGCGCCACCGACATGAGCGGGCTGTTCGGCATCCGCCGCGACCGCGACCTCACCATCTACGACGTGCGGGTGGTCGCGGACACCATCGCCGCCATCGTCAACCACCTCGGGCGCACGGACGGAACGGGTTTCGTGGTCACCGGCCCGGTCTGGGAGTACTTCGCCGACCACGAACGGCTGTTCCGGCCGTTGCTGCGCCAGACGCCCTTCGCCGAGCACGACGCCGTGCGGTTCCGGACGCACCTGGTGAGTCGGGACATCGACGGCCTGCTCCGGGAGGTCGCCCTGGACCGCGCGAACGGCCTGTACGGCAAGACCGTGATCCACCCGACGCACGTCGCCGCGGTGCACGCCCTGTCGGTGGTCACCCGTGAGGAGTACCGCGACGCCCGGGACGTCGCCGCCGCGGCAGGCGGCGGGGTCCAAGCATCGGACTATCGCAACAAGATGAACGAGTCGGGGCCGCACCGCACCTGGGCCGAGCGCACGCTGCGCCGCGCGCATGTCTTCGGGGTCACCGCCGACGGCGTGTCGTTCGTCGACGTGATGCGCGCCCTCGCCGCACCGGAGGGGGAGCGATGACCGACGAGCCCCGGGCCACCGCCGAACTCGGCCTGCGTGTCGACCACGTCGACTCTCCGATCGGACTGCGTGTCGACGAGCTGGTCCAACCGGGCCTGCGCCGCAACCCCAAGCGGGCTCACCTGCTGGTGTCGACGGTGCTGGGCAAGCACATCCCGTGCGATCCGGCGCGAGTGATCGACGCCGGCGTCCGGCTCGGGGACCTGTGCGCCGCCGCCCTCGCCGACTCACCGGGGCCCGTCGCGGTCTTCGGATTCGCCGAGACGGCAACGGGTCTGGGCCACTGCGTCGCGACGGCGCTCGACGCGTCCGGCTACCTGCACTCCACTCGACGGTCCGTCCCCGGCTTTCCGGTGGTGGGCGGATTCGAGGAGGGCCACTCGCACGCGACCGACCACGCACTGGTGCCCTCCGACCCCGCCGTCGATCTTCCACCCGGGCTGCCGCTTGTCCTCGTCGACGACGAGATCTCGACCGGGGCCACCGCGCTCGACGCCATCCGTGCGCTGCAGGCACTCGCGCCGCGCACCCGGTACGTGGTGGCGTCGCTCGTCGACATGCGCTCGGACGAGGACCGCGCCCGTATGGTCGCTGCGGCCGAGGAACTGGGGGTGCGGATCGACTCCGTCGCCCTGGCGACGGGTCGGGTCACCACGCCCGACGGGCTGATCGACGCGGTTGCCGCCCTTCCGCCGACGCCGGACCCCGTACCCGCCGGTCGGCGGGGGAGCGCGACGAGAGTCGATCTGCCCTGGCCGGACGGCGTGCCCGACGGCGGGCGCCACGGTTTCCGCGCGAGCGACCGACCGGCCTTCGACCGGGCGGTCGAGAAGGCGGCCGGCGCGCTGCGCGCGGTGGTGGGGGATGGCCCCGTCGTCGTGGTCGGACACGAGGAACTCATGTATCTGCCGTTGCGGCTGGCGGATTCGCTGGCGCGCATCGGCGTTCCGGCGGTGTTCCAGACCACGTCGCGCTCACCGGCCTACGTGCTGGACGCACCGGGCTACCCCCTGCGTCGGGGTTGGTCGTTCCGACCCCCGGAAGGTGGCGACGGGCGTCGCTACCTGTACAACGCCACGGTGCAGGGGAAGAACGCGACGGTCGTCCTCGTGCTCGACCCGCCCGCCGACACCGACCACCTCACCGCGCCGGACGGCGTCGTCGACGCGCTGACGTCGTCGGGCATCGACGTGGTGATCGCCGTCGTTCCGGTCGACCCGGCGCACCTCACCGCGGAGCGGCGCCGATGACCACGCCGCTGTACGGGCCGGCCTTCTCCTCCTACGCGCCCGACGAGGTGTCCTGGCTGCTGCAGGACCTGTCCCGAGTCGACCTCGAGGCGCCCACCGCCGAGCGCGAACGCAGGATCCAGTCCGGCGCAGCCCATTACGCCGAGTCGCTCCCCGTGGAGTATCAACCCGACGAGCAGTACCGCGCTCTCTTCGACGCGGTCCTCGCCGACACCGCACCCCGCCTGGCGACGGCCGTCGGTATCGTCACCGAGCTGATCCGCGCCGAACGTGGCCCGCACCCGGTCCTGGCCTCCCTGGCGCGCGCCGGAACCCCGATCGGCATCCTCATCCGCCGCTGGGCCCGCCACGTGCACCGTGAGACCTGGCCGCACTTCACGGTCTCGATCGTCCGTGGCCGCGGAATCGACAGCGCTGCACTGGAGTACCTGAGCCGACACCACGACCCGTCGTCGGTCGTGTTCGTCGACGGGTGGACGGGGAAGGGCGCCATCGCCCGCGAACTCACCGCCGCCCTGGACGCGCACGCCGCCGCGGGTGGGGCCCGCTTCGACGACCGTCTCGCCGTCCTGGCGGACCCCGGCCACTGCGTCACGACGTACGGAACCCGTGACGACTTCCTCATCGCGTCCGCGTGCCTCAACTCCACGGTGTCGGGCCTGGTCTCCCGCACCGTGTTGAACGACGCGCTGATCGGCCCCGGTGAGTTTCATGGCGCCAAGTTCTACGCCGAGCTGGCCGACGTCGACGTATCGAATCTGTTGCTGGACACGGTCTCCGACTTCTTCGACGAGGTTCGGGATGCCGTCGAGGATGGCGCGCGGGAGGTGAGGGCCGGCGACCGGACACCGACGTGGTCCGGGTGGCACTCGGTCGAGCAGGTGCGGGAACGCTACGGAATCGCGAGCGTCAACTTCGTCAAACCCGGCGTCGGCGAGACCACCCGGGTGCTGCTCCGCCGGGTGCCGTGGCGGGTGCTCGTCCGCGACGCCGACGCCCCCGAACACCAGCACATCCGTCTGCTCGCCGACGCTCGCGGTGTCCCGGTGGACGTGGTGCCCGACCTCGCCTACTCCTGCGTGGGCCTGATCAAGGAGATGGCGTGACCGCCCTCGTCGCCACCGATCTGGACCGCACCCTGATCTACAGCGCGGGCGCGCTGGCAGAGGGCTCGGACCCCGACTCTCCGACGGTCTGCGTGGAGCACCTCGACGGACAACCTTTGTCGTACATGACCGTTCGCGCCGCCGATCTTCTCCGGGAGCTGACCGGGGTGGCCGTCGTCCTCCCGACCACGACGCGCACCGTCGAACAGTTCCGGCGGATCGACCTGCCGGGGGCACCGTGGCGCTACGCCGTGACCAGCAACGGCGGCGCGATTCTCGCGAACGGCGAGCCCGACCGCGCCTGGCGTGCCGGCGTCGATCGGGCGGTCCGGGACTCGGCGGCCTCCCTGGCCGACATCGGTGCCGAACTGGACCGACTCGGCACCCCCGAGTGGATCCTCAAGCGGCGCACCGCGGACGACCTGTTCTGCTACCTGGTGGTGGACCTCGCCACCCTCCCGTCGTCGTTCGTGTCGGACTGGGGGCACTGGTGCGCCGAGCGCGGCTGGAACGTCTCGCAACAGGGCCGGAAGATCTACGCGATGCCCGACGCAGTGTGCAAGTCGCGGGCCGTCGCCGAGGTGCGGGCGCGCCTCATCGCCGACGGCACCCTGCCCGACACCGCCCCGATCCTCGCCGCGGGTGACGGCGCACTCGACGCGGAGATGCTGCGCGCCGCGGATGCAGCCGTGCGGCCGCGGCACGGCGAGCTCCACGCGCTCGGGTGGGAATGCCCCGGCCTTGGCGTCACCGCCGCGTCGGGCGGGAGCGCCGCCGAGGAAATCCTGCAGTGGTTCGCGCACCGGATTCCGACGGCCGCCGCCACGTAGGCTGGGACACCACCACCGTCACGAGGTAGGAGCACCGTGTCCACACCGCTGACCAAGGGCCAGAACGCACCGCTGACCACGCCCGTCGTGCGCGTCGGAGTGCAGCTGTCCGCACCGGCCGACGTCTCCGCGCTGCTCGTCACCGACGCCGGAAAAGTGCGCAGCGACGCCGATTTCGTCTTCTTCAACCAACCCACCGGACCGGGCGTCCGGCTCGACGGCCAGCAGGTCGTCGTCACCACCACCGACGTTCCCGCCGACGTGGCGCAGATTCGCGTCGTCGTCACACTCGACGACGCCACGGCCACCTTCGGCCGGTTCGACGCCCCCACCGCCGTCGTCCTCGACGGGTCCGGGGCGCAGCTCTTCGCCTACCGCATCGACGGACTGTCATCCGAATCCATCGTCATCGCCCTCGAGCTCTACCGTCGCGGCGACGGATGGAAGGTCCGCGCCGTCGGCCAGGGCTACGCCGGCGGTTTCGCGGCCCTGGTGCGCGACCACGGAGTCAGCGTGGACGACGCGCCTACACCGACCCCGCCGGCTGCGCCCACCCCGCCACCCGCCCCCGCGGCCCCGCCGGCGCCGACGCCCCCGCCCGCACCGACACCCCCGCCCGCGCCTAGTCCCACCTCCCCACCTGCGCCTACTCCCACCACCCCGCCTGCGCCTACTCCCACCACCCCACCCGAGGTCAGCCTGACCAAGGCTCGCCCGGTCAGTCTGTCCAAGGGCCAGAAGGTGACCCTGAAGAAGGACGGCGGCGTCGCCCTCACCACGATCCGCATGGGCCTCGGGTGGGACCCGGTGAAGAAGTCGGGCGGATTCTTCGGTGGTCGCACAGCCAACATCGACCTCGACGCCTCCGCGTTGATGTTCGCCGGAACCCGCCATGCCGACGTCGTCTACTTCGGGCAGCTGCGGTCGAAGGACGGCTCCATCGTGCACGCGGGCGACAACCTGACCGGCGACGGCGAGGGTGACGACGAGGTGATCACCGTCGATCTGACCCGCGTCCCTGCGCAGGTGACGTCCATCGTCTTCATCGTGACGTCGTACCGCGGGCAGACGTTCGAGCAGGTGGCCAACGCCTTCACCCGCCTCGTCGACGCCCCCGTCGGGTCCGAGCTGGCGCGCTTCACCCTGCAGGGCGGCATGCCGTACACGGGCCTGGTCATGGCCAAGGTCTATCGGGCCGACGGGACGTGGAAGCTGCAGGCCATCGGCGACGGGATCCAGGCGAAGCACGCCGGGGAGGCACTGCCGCAACTGGCGCCCTACCTCCAGTAGCTCCTCGGTTCCGATCGGGCTCCCCCGATCGGGGGCGCCGCCCCGCAATCGGGGTGCCGCCCGTTGCCGCTGCAGTCGTAGGGTGGACCCGTGACGGGGTTCGAGTACGGCGTGGACGGGCCGAAGCTGATCGTGGTCGGTCTGGACGGCTCCGACTCGTCCTGGCGCGCAGCGGCATACGCTGCGGGATCCGCCCGCCGACAGCGCTCGAAGCTGGTGCTGGTCTACGTCCAGACGCTCGGTGCGGGAGCGTTCGCCCAGGCGTCCGGGGTGCTGTACGACTCGGGCACCCAGGCCGCGGACGACCTGCTCGGCGAGATCAAGGAGCACGTGCTGCGCTTCGGCGAGCAGGAACACGTCTCGTGGGAGTTCCGCACGTTCCGGGGCGACCCCGCCACCGGGCTGGCGGCCGTGGCCGACGAACTGCGGGCCGACGCCATCGTGGTGGGCACCAGCGAACGCGCCGGCCATCGCATCTTCGGGTCGGTGGCCGTGCGGCTGGTCAAACTGGGGCGGTGGCCCGTGACGGTGGTGCCGTGACGGCGCGCGGCCGCAGCCACGCAGGAATTCGATCCGGGTAGGCGTCCGGCGCCTCGTCGAGCACCCCGCCGGCGGGGTCGTCGTCACCGCTGCGGCGCACCAGATCCTCCGCGGGACGGTAGATCTGCCACACGATCATCGCGCACAGACCGATCACGGCGAGATCCCGCAGCAGGACCGTCCCGGTGAAGTACTGCTCGGGCAGACCCTTGTTGCTCACCCCGAGGTAGTACATCATGCGCGGCACCCACACCAGAGCGTCGATCGTCATCCACGCCAGCAGGATTCGGCGATGAGGCAGTGCGAGCACGGCCAGCGGCACCAGCCACAGCGAGTACTGCGGACTCCACACCTTGTTGGTGAGCAGGAACCCGGCAACCACGAGGAAGCACAACGACGCCACCCGCGGACGTCGCGGCGCGGTCATCCCCACGTAGGCCACCGCGAGGCACACCGCCAGGAACAGCAGGGCCGTCACGGCATTGAGGATCACCGGCTTCTCCCCCGGACCGAGCGGACCGTCGAATCCCGACCACCCGGTGAACGACGAGATCACGTTGTAGATCGAATCCGGATCGGCACCGCGATCGGAGTTCAGCCGGAAGAACTCGGCCCACCCGCGCGGAAACAGCAGTGCGATCGGCAGATTCACCGCGAACCACGTGGCCGCGGCCGCCGCCGTGGCACGCGCCCAGAAGGCGAGCGTCCCGGTGCGCACACAGAGCACCAGCAGGGGGCCGAGCAGGAACAGCGGGTACAGCTTGGTCGCCCCGCCC
Organism: Rhodococcus sp. PBTS 1; assembly: GCF_001620025.1. NCBI lineage: Bacteria > Bacillati > Actinomycetota > Actinomycetes > Mycobacteriales > Nocardiaceae > Rhodococcus > Rhodococcus sp. PBTS 1. Next base: position 4,079,021 of record NZ_CP015219.1, on the reverse strand, counting down.
AATCCCAGCAACACCCCGGCCAGGACCGGTCGACGACGCGCCCACGCCAGCAGACCGCCCGACGCGAACGCCGTGGCGAGAGCATCGAAATTGGTGAAGACGTGAACGGCCACCAGCGGTGAGGCGGCGGCCAGCGCGGCATCCCACACGCGTCGACCCGCCAGCATCGTCGTCGCCCAGATCGTGACGATCCACGCCAGCGCCGCACCGAACGCCACCACGTTGAAGTAGAGAGCGACCGTGAGCGCCTGCGGCAGCCACGGCACTGCGGCCCACGCGTGCGCCACCTGCATCGACACGTACTGGTACATCCCGGCGACGACCGGATACTCCATGTAGCGGGTGATCGTGGTCCCGTACGGACCCGTCTCCTCCCACGACTTCTTGTAGGGCAGCGCCCCCTCGTTCAGCCGCTCCGCGCCGTACAGCGGAACGATGTCCGAGTAACACATCGCGGTGTACTGCCGACTGCCGCTCCAGTCCAGGCCGAGCTGACCGTCCGGACCGCCCGGTGCCTGCTGGATACACGCGGCCTTGCCGAACCACCCGAGCGCCAGGAACACCACGGTGAACGCGAAAATCACGCGCAGCGGCGTGATCCGACGCTGACGTCCGACCATCGCGTGCCGACCGACCGGGCCGCCGACCACCGACGACAACTCCGCCACCATCGGGTCCGTCCGGCTCGGCAGGTCACGCCAGCGGGCCGAGCGGCGGTCCTTCGCCAACGTGCCCGCACTCGCGAGCAACGCCTGCTCGACCTCCGGACCGGCCGACCCAGCCACCCCACGACCGGCCTCCGGACCGGCCGAACTGGTCACCCCTAGCCGCCGGGCGACGCGGCCGGCGGTTGGCCCGCACCGGCACCGGCGCCACCTTCGGCACCCGCACCGGCACCGGCACCACCGCCTGTGCCCTCACCCGCTCCGGTGCCTCCACCGGCACCGGCACCCGGTTCCGCACCCGGCGCGGTGGTCGTGGCCGCCGGTGCGAGTCCGGGTACCGGAATGGTGATACCCGGCAGGATCTCGACCTGGGAGGGGACGACGACCTGCGGGGGCGGAGCCTCCGTCGTGGGCGGTGCGGACGGCGCTTCGGACGTGGTGGCCACCGGCGCCCGCGTCGGGGCCGGCGCGGAGTACTGCGGCACACCGGCCTGCCCGGCGATCGCTCCCGGGGCGGGGAACGACTCGACCTCGGTGCCCTCGAGCGACCCGTCGAGGGTGTCCTTCCAGATGTCCGAGGGCAGACCGGATCCGTAGATCGGCCCGCCGTAGACGTTGCGCAGCGGCAGGCCCTGCTCGGTGCCCACCCAGACCGCGGTCGCGAGCGAGGGGGTGTATCCGACCATCCACGCGTCCTTGTTCTCCCCGGTGTCGCCGAGCTGCGCGGTGCCCGTCTTGGCGGCCGACGGCCGCCCGCCGGCGAGGTTGTGGCCGTTGGAGTAGCCGGCGATGGGCCGCATGGCGGCGGTCACGTTGTCCGCGACGTTCGGGTCGACCCGCTGCTCGCCGGGCTCGGTGCCGCGGTCGAGCAGGACGGTGCCGTCGGCGGTGACGACGCGCTGCACGAAGTGCGGTGCGTGGTAGGTGCCCGACGCGGCCAGGGTCGCGTACGCGCTGGCCATGTCGATCACGCGCGACTGGTACTGGCCCAGGATGATGCCGTTGTTGGGTCCGGCGCCGTTCGGCTCGGTGAGCGTGGGTCCGATGCCCTCGACCTCTTCCGGAATACCGAGCCGGTGCGCCATGTCGGCGACGGCCTGCGGGCCGCCGTCGAGACCCAGCTGCAGGCGATAGAAGCTCGTGTTCAACGAGCGCTTGAGCGCTTCGGCGATGGTGCACGTACCGCAGGACTCGCCCTCGACGTTGCCGATGGAGATGCCGTTGACGGTGAGCGGGGAGCTGTCGTACATCTGCGACAGCGGGATGCCCTGGTCGAGCGCTGCGGCGAGACCGAACACCTTGAACGACGAGCCGGTCTGCAGACCGGACTGCGCGAAGTCGAAGCCGCGGCCGTCGGCCCCGCCGTAGTACGACTTCACCGCACCCGTGCGCGGATCGATGGACACCGACGCCGTCCGCAACTCCGACGGCTCGCCCTCCATGTTGCTGTTCACGGCGTCGATCGCGGCCTGCTGGTCCTGCGGGTCGATCGTGGTGGTGATCTGCAGCCCGGCCGTGTTCAGGTCCTGCTCGCTGATGCCCGACGACGACAGCTCGCGCAACACCTGCGTCTTGATCAACCCGTTGGGGCCCGCGTCGGTGGCGTCGCCGCTGTTGACGGACGCCAGCGGCCGGGTGGCGGGGTACTGCATGGCCGACCGTGCGCCCTGGTCGAGCGCACCCATGGTCACCATGCCGTCGAGCACGTAGTTCCATCGGCTCTGGGCACCGACCGGATTGTTCTCCGGATCGAGACCCGAGGGCTGCTGGATGATCGCGGCCAGCACCGCGCCCTCCTCGACGCTGAGCGCCTCGACGGGCTTGTCGAAGTACGCCTTGGACGCGGCGGCGATGCCGTACGCGCCGCGACCGAAGTAGATGGTGTTGAGGTAGGCGGCGAGGATGTCGTCCTTGGTCCACTGCCGGGCCATCTTCGAGGAGATGACCAGCTCCCGCATCTTGCGGGTGAGCGTGCGCTCCGACCCGACCAGCGCGTTCTTCACGTACTGCTGGGTGATGGTGGAGCCGCCGCCGGCGCTGTCGCGGCCCAGGACGTTGTCCCGCGCGGCGCGCGCGAAGCCGGACACGGAGAAGCCCGGGTTGGAGTAGAAGTCCCGGTCCTCCGCGGACAGCACCGCGTTGCGGACGTGCTCGGGGATCTGGCCGATCTCGACGTCGGTGCGGTTGCCCTCCGGCGGCACCACGGTGCCGAGGACGGACGTCCCGTCGGACGCCAGGATCGTGGCCACCTGGTTGGTCTTGATGTCACCGGGACGTGGGACGTCCTCGATCACGTACGCCACCATGAACGCGAGGATCGGCACGATCAGTCCGAGCGCGACCAGGGCGTAGGCCGTGCGTCGCACGGTGCGCCAGGGGGACTTCTTCGCGGTCTTCGTGGTCCTACCTCCTGATGGCGGTTCGGTGGGTCCTCCACCGGACCGGGAGCTGTCCTCGTCACGGCCGGACGCGGCCCTGTCGTCACGGCCGGACGGGGCCCTGTCGTCACGGTCGTACTCGCCGCGTCCGTAACCGGACGTCGGGGCGTCGTCGCGAGGCGGGCGGGCCTGCGAGTACGCGGCTCCCGCCGCACCGGCGCCCCCCACCGCACCGGCGCCCGCGATGTATCCGGTGTCGTCGTACCGACGTGGCCCCCGCGGCGGGCCGGCCGGGCGCGCGCGGTAGCCGTCGTCGTACCTCGGTGGTGTCTCCCCGGTCCCGTACGCCGGACGCGGCGCCCGGTACTGCGGCGGCGGGCCCTGAGGCGGACCCTGCGGCGGGCGCCCCTGCGGCGGGGGGCCGTACGACCCGCGGTACTGCCCCGGGCCGTCGCCCCGCCGGGGCGGCATCGGGGGACGCGGCGGCTGGTCGTCGGGCAGCTGGTGACGCGGCCGGTAGTCGTCGCGGTCGTCGCGGTAGCGGTCGTCGTAGCCCGGGCCGTCGCTGCGAGGACGGTCGTTACCCGCGCCGGCCCCGTCGTCGCGGGACCCGTCGTAGGGGGTGGTCACTGACGTACTCCACTGTCGGGACGCACGACGAGGACGTCGGCGTCGGTTGTCCGCTGAGCGCGAGCGGGTCCCGGCTGGGGTGCCCGCCCGTCGGTTCTCGGCGGACGGTACCGCCGATCACCTCTCCCGGTCACTCGCTGGCCGTGCGGCGACGGCCGGTACTACGGGTGCGAGGGCGGGTGGGGGCCGGTGCACTGCCCAGTACATACGACTGGACGAGATGGTTCCAACTGCACGTACGGCAGACCTCGACCACGTGCACGGAGAATTCCTCCTGCGTGGCGGCCAGTCGGCCCAGGTCCTCGGCGGATCGCGCGGAGCCGTTCATCTGGCCCAACTTCTCCCCGAACACCCAGGACACGAGGGTGAGCTGTTCCTTGCGGCAGATCGGGCAGGCCACCGTGGAGGGGCGCCCGTGGAACTTGGCCGCACGCAGCAGGTAGGGATCCGCATCACAGACCTGGGCGACGGCGGTGCGACCCGAGTACACCTCGGCGAGCAGCGACTTGCGCTGCAACGCGTAGTCCACCACCTGCCGTTCGAATCGCACGACGTCCAGAGTACGTGCGCCCCGTCGCTGCCGGTCCGTGACGGACCCCGGGTCCGCGTCCGTCGACCGGATGAATCGACGATCGGACCGATCGTTCCGACCCGGGTTCGCCGCTGGTGGCGCACACTGTTCGCCATGTTCACCAGGGGTCGTCACCCTCTGGCGGCAGGGTATGTCGCCGTGGCGGGGATTCTCCTCGTCGCCTGTGGGACCGAGTCGTCCGTCACTCCGTCCGAGAACTCCACCGCATCGAGCACCACCGCATCGAGCACCACCGCGTCCGCGTCGTCGGCCACCGCCTCGGCCGCGGCGTCCGCCGCGGAGGTGACGATCACACCCGTCGTCGGCTCGGTGCTGCACGAGCCGGTCCCCGTCCCGGCCACCGACGGCCGAACCCATCTCGTCTACGAGGTGGAACTGACCAACGCCACCTCGCAGAACATGACGGTGCGCGAGGCCGTCGTGCGCGCCGACGGCGAGGAATTGCTGACCCTGGACGCCGAGGCGCTTCCCCAGTGGATGCGGGTGTTCGGGCAACCCGAGCCGACGGCCACCTTCGGTCCCGGCCAGGCCGGCCGATTGTGGCTGGACGTCGCGCTGGACGAGGGTGCGACGGCGCCGACGTCGCTCGAGCACGTCCTGACGGTGGTTCCGGAGACGCCGTCCGACCCGCTGCTTCCCGAGACGATCACCGAGACCGTCGCGCCCGTCGCCGTCTCGACGCGCACCCCGATCGAGGTCGCCCCGCCGGTGCGCGGTCCGGGGTGGCTCGACGGCAACGGGTGCTGCGTGGTCTCGGCGCACCGCGGGGCCGTCAGTCCGCTGGCCGGGCAGTTCTGGGCCGCCGAACGCTTCGCGATCGACTACGTGCAACTCGACGCCGACGGCAAGCTCTACGTCGGAGATCCGACACGGAACGAGTCCTATCCCTACTTCGGCGCCGACATCCTCGCCGCTGGGGACGGGCCGGTGGTCGCGGTGGTCGACGACCTGCCCGAACAGACGCCCGGCAGCAACCCCAGCGGCCTGAAGGTCACCGAGTACGCGGGCAACCACGTGGTGCAGGACCTCGGCAACGGCAACTACGCGCTGTACGCGCACCTGCAGCCGGGATCGATCACGGTGCAGCCGGGGGATTCGCTCACCCGGGGACAGTCGATCGCGAAGCTCGGCAACTCGGGCAACTCGTCGTCGGCGCACCTGCACTTCCACGTCATGGACGGGCCCGACCCCCTCGCGTCCAACGGACTGCCGTTCGTGTTCACCGCGTTCGACCTCACCGGTCAGGTGGTCGGCGACGACAGCATCGAGGAACTCGAGCGCACGGGTGGACCCGTGCCCACGTCCACCACCGAGACCGGGCGTCGGACCGGCGAACTCCCGCTGTATCTCGACGTCACGACCTTCGACTGAGACCGCCGCTCGGTCGTAGTATCTCCGCGTGGCGATCGGCCGACCTGCGGGTACGAGGGCCCGCGACCAGGACCGCGTGGACGCCTGCGCCGAACTCGACCGGGCGCGCGACGACGGGCAACTCGATGCCGAGGAACATGCCCTGCGCATCGGGCTGGCCACCGACGCCCGGACCCTGGGGGACCTCCACGACCTCGTCGACGATCTGCAGGGCAACTCGCGGCTCGCGCCGGTCGTGCTGCCCCGAGCCCTGCCGCCCGGCGCCGTGTCGGGACGCGGCGTCCTCGTCGTCGTGGCCGTCGCCGTCCTGGTGGTGATCCTGACGATCGTCGGGATCGCGGCCGGCATCCGGGCCTACGTTCGCAGCGACGATCCGACGTCGGTCTACGGGTCGGCCGGCTACCTCGCCCCGCAGGCCATCGCCGACGTGCTCGCCGCCGTCCCGACGCGGACCGGCACCACGACGGTCGATTCGGTGCTGTTCTATCCGGACTACGTCATCGTCGACGTCCAGGATCCCGACGCGCCGCGCAAGGACGTCTCGTACACCTACCGCGACGGGGAATGGCGGGACGGCTTCGCCGGCGACCGATCGTCGGACACCGTCGCCGTCGACCTGGCCGTGTTCCGGCCGGAGGTGCTCGGCGGGCTGGTGGCCGGCGCGTCGGAGTCGCTGAATCTCGACCGCATCGACTCGATGTACTTCTCCCTCGGCGCCGACGACTCCGGCCCGCGCGTGATGCTCCATGCGAGCAACGACGACAACGAGGACGGCTACTTCACGGCCGGCCCGGACGGCGCGTTCGTGTACGTCGACCGGTTCGATCCGGACGAGTGAGGGAGGCCGAGCGATGACCACGCCGCGATCGGACCTGCGGGCGCGTGACGTCGACCGGGCGGTGACGGCGACCGCGCTCGACCGTGCGTACGCCGACGGTCAGCTGACGTTCGACGAGCACCGGGCGCGCAGCGCGTCGGCGCGGTCCGCCCGGACGGTGGGCGACCTGCACGCGCTCGTCTCGGACCTGCAGTCGGACGTCCCGCTGCCCGAGCCCGAGACGCCCCGGCGGACGCGTGGACCGCGAAGGCGGTGGCCCCTGGTGGTCGCCGCCGCCGCGGCGGTCGCGGTCGGCGGGTGGCTGCTCGGGCGCGACGAGGATCCCGCCCCGACCAGCGCACCCGTCGCCGTGGCACCGGCCCCCGACCTACCGCCCGACGTCTCGCCGATCGTCGCGCAGCCGTTCGTGTTCGACACCGCCGCGGGGCTCGCCGACTTCCGCGAGCGGTGGATCCAGCGCTTCGGGTCCCCGGAGATTTACTCGATGTACGTCGACCTCGGCGACGGACGCGCCTCCGTCACGCGTCCGGTGGAGAACGGACGGCAGCAGCAGGTCAACGTCATGGGCGGGTTCGACCCGTCGGACTCGACCTCGGAGCCCTCCGACAGCGAACGCACCCTCGACTGGACCACGCTGAACGTCGACGCTCTCGCCGGCCACCTCGCCGGGGCACCCACCTCCCTCGGCCGACCGGACGGCGTGGTCGACACCGTGAATCTGCGGAACTTCGGCACCCCGGAGATCCGTCTCGACGTGGTCGATGCGCGGGGGGACGGCGTCGGCACCGTGGTGGTGGACCCGGCGGGGGCCGTGGTGGCGGTGCTGCCGGACTGATCGAGCGGGCGTGAGCGTCCACGACTCGGCCCGATCGACGGGATTCCGTCGATCGGGCCGACTTCTGTGCAGCCCGGCATGCCCGAACCGCTGATTGGGTTCCGGCGAGACGGGGTACTTGTTCCTGTCTCGGTGAGTTACGCGTACCCGTATGTATCGGCCCGATACATACGAGAGCTATGATCGACGAGTCATCACTGCGGAGGTGGACGAACCATCGGACGGGAAGGGGGACGGGCCGTGCTGGAACTGGCTGTTCTCGGGCTGCTCCTCGACTCTCCGATGCACGGGTACGAGCTCCGGAAACGACTCACCGGCCTGCTCGGTGCGTTCCGGGCCTTCTCCTACGGTTCGCTCTATCCGACCCTGCGCCGCATGCAGGCGGACGGACTGATCGTGGAGAACCAGGCGTCGGGCGGCACCGTCCGCCGGGCGCGCCGGGTCTACGAGCTCACTCCCGCCGGCCGAGAACGGTTCACCGAACTCGTCGCCGACACCGGTCCGCAGAACTACACCGATGATGGATTCGGCGTTCACCTGGCCTTCTTCGGACGCACCCCCGCCGAGGCGCGGATGCGAATTCTCGAAGGTCGGCGACGTCAGGTCGAGGAGCGCCGGGAAGGGCTTCGCGACGCCATCGGCCGAGCAACCGGGCCGGTGGACAGATACACGCGCGGATTGCATCAACTCGGCCTCGAGTCGAGTGAGCGCGAAGTGCGGTGGCTCAACGAACTGATCGCTGCCGAGGCACTGGCGATCAGCTCGGAGGGTCCGCCGTCCGCACCCGCGACCGACCCCCCGGTCGCGGTACCCGGGCACCGAGATGCGGCCCCCACCGACACCTCGACCCGCCGACACGAAAGCAAAGGAGATCCCGACCATGAGTGACAACAGCACTGCGGTGCGCGTGGCCATTGTGGGCGTGGGCAACTGCGCGTCGTCCCTCGTTCAGGGCGTGCAGTACTACAAGGACGCCGACGAGAACGCCACCGTTCCCGGCCTCATGCACGTGAAGTTCGGCCGCTACCACGTCCGCGACGTCGAGTTCGTCGCCGCGTTCGACGTGGACGCGAAGAAGGTCGGTTTCGACCTCTCCGAGGCCATCTTCGCCAGCGAGAACAACACCATCAAGATCGCCGACGTGCCGCCGACGGACGTCTCGGTCCAGCGCGGACCGACCCTGGACGGCATCGGCAAGTACTACTCCGAGACCATCGAGCTCTCCGACGCCGAGCCGGTCGACGTGGCGCAGGCGCTGCGTGACGCACAGGTCGACGTGCTCGTCTCCTACCTCCCGGTCGGCTCGGACGAGGCCGACAAGTTCTACGCGCAGGCCGCCATCGACGCGGGCGTCGCCTTCGTCAACGCGCTCCCCGTCTTCATCGCCTCCGACCCCGTCTGGGCGAAGAAGTTCGCCGACGCCGGTGTCCCGATCGTCGGCGACGACATCAAGAGCCAGGTCGGCGCCACCATCACCCACCGGGTGATGGCGAAGCTGTTCGAGGATCGCGGTGTCGCTCTCGATCGCACGTACCAGCTGAACGTCGGCGGCAACATGGACTTCAAGAACATGCTCGAGCGCGAGCGTCTGGAGTCCAAGAAGGTCTCGAAGACCCAGGCCGTCACCTCGAACCTCACCGGTTCGCTGGCCGACAAGATCTCGGACCGGAACGTGCACATCGGCCCGTCGGACCACGTCGAGTGGCTCGACGACCGCAAGTGGGCCTACGTCCGCCTCGAGGGACGCGCCTTCGGTGACGTGCCGCTGAACCTCGAGTACAAGCTCGAGGTGTGGGACTCGCCCAACTCCGCCGGCATCATCATCGACGCCGTGCGTGCGGCGAAGATCGCCAAGGACCGCGGCCTCGGCGGCCCGATCCTGCCGGCCTCGGCGTACCTGATGAAGAGCCCGCCGGAGCAGATGGCCGACGACACCGCTCGGGCGCAGCTCGAGGCGTTCATCATCGGTGCCGACGACTGACGTTCCCGGCTCCACGAATTCATCCACAGGCCCCCGGTCCACGACCGGGGGCCTGTCGCCGTCCGGGCGTACTGTCGCCGACGTGAGTCAGGACAGGATGCTCACCCGTATCGGGGGGCTGCTCAGGCAGGCGGAGTCCACGGACAATCCGCACGAGGCCGAGGCGTTCATGGAGGCGGCCCAGCGGCTGGCCACCGCCGCGTCGATCGATCTCGCGGTCGCGCGGTCGCACACCGCCGCGGGGCAGTCGCGCAGCGGTCCGGTGCAGCGCACGGTCGAGATCGGGGAGCGCGGCAAGCGGGGCCTGAAGACCTACGTGCGGCTGTTCGTCGCCATCGCCGCGGCCAACGACGTCACGTGCGACGTGCTGTCCACGTCCACTCAGGTCTACGCCTACGGTTTCGCGTCCGACATCGACACCACGCAGGCGCTCTACGCGTCGCTCGTCGTGCAGATGGTCCGCGCGTCCGACGCGTACATCGCCTCCGGCGCTTACCGCGAGGCCACGGTCGACCGCGTGGTGCGGCCCGCGTACGGCCGTGCGCGGGTAGAACGCAAGCCGCTCGCCGCGGTCACGGCGCGGATCGAGTTCCAGTCCGCGTTCGCCGATCGGATCGGCGCGCGGCTCGCGGCGGTGAAGGAGGAGATCACCGCCGAGGCGGTGCGGACGGCGGACGCCACTACGGGCACGGCGCTGGCGTTGCGCGACAAGGATCTCGCCCTCACCGACTTCTACCGCAGCACGTCGACGGCACGCGGCCGGTGGCGGGGCAATGCCGCACCCACCAGTTTCTCGCGCGCCGCTCGACGCGCCGGGGACCACGCCGGACGGCGGGCGCGGCTCGGGACCGACGCGGAGCTCGGATCTCCGCGCGGGGCGATCGATCGCTGAGTCGCGGTGCCCGTCCGCGACTCGCAACGCGCTCGTGTGTACGAGTCGGAAACGTTGCTGCGCACCATGATCGATCGTGCCGACGCCGCGGAGGCGGGCCGGTCGGTGGAGATTGCCGGCTCGACGGTGACCCTGCCGATCGAGCGTCGGTTCGCCTCGATCGACTCGGTGCAGACCTACGTCGACGCTGTGCTCGCCCTGGAGGACGTCCGCCGTCGCTACCCCCGGGCATCGCGCCGCTGCCGGGTCCGCGCCCGCGCCGGCCAGGGCGCCGCGCACTACGAGCACGACGCGGCCGTCATCGCGGTGCCGCTGCACGTCGCCGGTCACGCGTGGGCCATGCGGGAACTGGTGGTGTTGCACGAGATCGCCCACCACCTCGAGGATCGCGATCCGGAGACCACCCCCCACGCCGCTCACGGACCGGAGTTCACGGCACGGCTGCTCGACCTTCTCGATCGGGTGGTGGGGCCCGAGGCGGCGTTCGTCCTGCGGTGCATCTACGGCCGCAACGACGTCCGCGTGGGCTAACCTCGGTCGGTCGAACCGGGACGTGACGGGGTTCGCCGTCGGGGTGGAAGGGAAGTGCGATGGACGTGTGGGGGGCCGTGACCGGCACGTATCGGCGGGGAGCCGCACGATTCGACCGTGCCGGTCTGCAGCGGCCGCGTCCAGTGTTCGAGCTGATCGCGCGTGGGCACACGCTCGAGGGCTCGACGGTGCTGGTCACCGGGGCGTCGTCCGGTATCGGTGCTGCGGCGGCTCGCCGGTTCGGCGAGGAGGGCGCCACGGTGCTGCTGGTGGCGCGGTCGGCCGAGCCTCTCGACGAGATCAGGCGCGAGATCGTCGACGCCGGTGGGTCGGCCGTCGCGCTGACCGCGGATCTGGCCGACGAGGACGACGCCGCCCGGCTGATCGAGAAGGTCCTGGCCGAGTTCGGTGCCCCCGACGTCGTGGTGAACAACGCGGGCCGCTCCATCCGGCGCCGCATGCTCGACTCGACCGACCGGCTCCACGACTACCGACGCACCGCGGCCATCAACTACTTCGCCCCGGTCCAGCTGACGCTGGGCTTCGCGCCGGCCATGGTGGAGCGGGGCAGCGGGCACTTCGTCAACGTCTCCACCTGGGGTGTTCCCGGCGGGGCGATGCCCAAGTTCTCCGCGTACGCGGGATCGAAGAGTGCGTTGTCGATGTTCGGCCGCAGCATCGCGATCGAGTTGGCGCGCACCGGAGTCGGCGTCACCACCGTCTACTTCCCCTTGATCCGTACCCCGATGATCGAGCCGACCGCGCGCTACCGGGACGTTCCGACCCTGTCGGCGGAGGACGCCGGAGAGTGGCTGGTCGACGCCGCCCGGTATCGACCGGCGGAGATGCTGCCGCGCTACACGCGCACGTTGCGGCGCATCGGAGCCGCCCGCGTCGAATGGGCCGACCGGCTGACCGCGATGGCCCACCTCTGACGACGGCGGGACCGCACATGACGGGGGCAGGGAACGCCGGGGGTGGGAAGACCGCGCGTCGCCTCGGCACCTGCCCGCTCTGCGAGGCCATGTGCGGCCTCGAGTTCACCGTGTCCGCGGGCCGCATCACGAGCGTGCGCGGCGATGCCGAGGATCCGCTGTCCCGAGGCCACCTGTGCCCGAAGGCGACGGCGCTCGGTGATCTGCACACCGATCCCGACCGTCTGCGCCGTCCCCTCATCCGGGTGGGGGACACCTGGCGCGAGGCGTCGTGGGACGACGCACTGGCCCTGGTGCACCGCCGACTGGGCGACATCCGCGACCGCCACGGCCACGACGCCGTGGCGGTCTACTGGGGAAACCCGGTGGCGCACAACCTCGGTGGGCTCACCCACGGCATCGGCGGTCTGCTGCCCGAGCTGAACACCCGCAACGTCTTCTCCGCCACCTCGCTCGACTCGCGGCCGCATCTGATGGTGCACCGCGCCCTGTACGGACATCAGTTGCTGGCGCCGGTTCCGGACATCGACCGCACCGACCATCTACTGCTGTTCGGGAGCAACCCGCTGGTGTCGAACGGCAGCATGATGGCCGTTCCCGACGTCGCGCAGCGGCTGCGCGACCTCCGCGCGCGGGGCGGCCGCCTCGTGGTGGTGGACCCGCGCCGCACCCGGACGGCCGCCGCCGCGGACGAGCACGTTATCGTCCGCCCGGGCACCGACGCGGCCGTCCTGCTGGCGATGATCCGCACGATCCTCGACGACGGTGTGGCGACACCCGCGTCGTACGTCGACGGTCTGGGTGAGCTGGCCGCCGTCGTCGCGCCGTTCGCACCCGACCGCGTCGCGGCGCTCAGCGGTGTTTCGGCGGAGACCGTCGTCCGCCTGGCGCGGGACTTCGCCGCCGCCCCGCGCGCGGCCGCCCACGGCCGGATGGGCGTGTCCACGCAGCGATGGGGTGGGTTGTGCCAGTGGGCGATTCACGTCCTGAACGCGATCACGGGCAACCTCGACCGGCCGGGCGGCACCCTGATCCCGCACCCGGCCGCCGATCTGGTGGCCACCGACTCCATGGAGGCCGGCGCGTCGGGACGCTGGCGCACGCGGGTCCGCGGCCTGCCGGAGTTCGGTGGCGAACTCCCCAGTGCCGCGCTCGCCGAGGAACTCGCCCATCCGGAGCGGCCGATCCGCGCGCTGGTGGTGATCGCCGGCAACCCCGTGTTGTCCGCACCCGGCGGCGACCGGGTTCGCGACGCCGTCGCCGGACTGGACTTCGTCGTCGCCGTCGATCCCTACCGGACCGAGACCACCCGCCTGGCCGACGTGATCCTGCCGCCCACCTCGGCGGTCCAGCGCGAGCAGGTCGACGTCTTCCACGCCCACCTGGCCGTGCGTAACACCGTCCGGGTCAACGGGCCGATCCTTCCCCGGTCCGCCGACGAACGGCACGACTGGGAGATCTATCGCGACCTCGCCCTCGGCCTGCGACGGCGGACCCCGCGGCGCGCACGCCACCCACGGTGGTGGCTACGGGGGGTCATGCTCCGGCTGACGCCGATGCGCACGCTGGGGCTGCTCCTCGCCGCGTCGCGACGCGGGGTGTCGCTGCGGACGCTGCGGGAGGCGCCGCACGGCGTCGACCTGGGCCCGCTGGAGTCGTCGCTCCCCGCCCGGCTCCGCACACCGGACCGACGGATCCGCCTGGTGCCCCACACCTTCGGGGACGCGGCGCGGACCCTGGCCGGCGAACTCGACGCGCGGCCGGACCCCGCCGCACTCCTGCTGATCGGGCGTCGTCACCTCCGCAGCACCAATTCGTGGATGAACAATCTCCCCCGATTGACGAAAGGCACACCGCGCCACCGCCTCCAGGCCCACGTCGCCGATCTCGCCGCGCGCGGTCTCGTCGACGGCGACGCGGCCGTCCTGACGTCGGCGCACGGTTCGGTGACGGTGGAGGTCGAGGCCGCCGACGACCTCGCGCCCGGCGTGGTCAGCCTCCCGCACGGGTACGGCCGTGACCGCGGCGACGGGCTCACGGTCGCCGCGATGCTCGGCGGCCCCAACGTCAACGAGGTCACCGACCCGGCCCGCGTCGACCCGGTGACGGGAACGGCCGTCTTCAACGGGGTCCCGGTGATGCTGACGCGCGACTTTCCGACGCCGACGCCCGCGGCGGATTAGTGTCGGGCGGGTGGCCGACACTCGTGTGCGCATCGGAGTCCAACTTCAACCCCAACACGCCCCGGACTACGGGCTGATCCGCGATGCGGTCCTGCGCGCCGAGGACGCGGGCGTCGACGTCGTCTTCAACTGGGACCACTTCTATCCGCTGTACGGCGACCTCGACGGCGCCCACTTCGAGTGCTGGACCATGCTGGGCGCCTGGGCCGAGCAGACCTCGAACGTGGAGATCGGCGCCCTCGTCACCGGCGGCGGCTACCGCAATCCGGACCTGCTGGCCGACATGGCGCGGACGGTCGACCACATCAGCGGCGGGCGGCTGATCCTCGGCATCGGCGCCGGCTGGAACCAGAAGGACTACGACAACTTCGGGTACGACTTCGGCACCGCCGGCTCCCGCCTGGCGCTGCTGAACGAGAGCCTCGCCCGTATCGCGCATCGCCTCGACGTCGGCAATCCCGCGCCCACCCGCCACATTCCGATCCTCATCGGTGGCGGCGGCGAGAAGAAGACGCTCAAGATGGTCGCGCAGTACGCGGACGTCTGGCACAGCTTCGCCGACCTCGACGCGCTGAAGCACAAGTCCGGCGTCCTCGCCGAGCACGGCGAGACCGTGGGCCGCGACGTGTCGCAGATCGAACGGTCGGTGGCCTGGCCGGGCGCGGACACCGCGCAGGACTTCGTCGACGCCGGAGCAACCCTCTTCACCGTCGGGGTGAACGGGCCGGACTACGACCTTTCCGAGCTCACCGGCGCGATCTCCTGGGCGCGGTCGCACCGGGGCTGAGCGCCGCGGGTCAGGCCGGCGGCGCGGTCTTCCCGAACAGTCCGCCGCCGCCGTGCGTGGAGGCGAACTCGTACGCGGATTCCGCGTGCTCGTGTTCGTCGATCCCGTCGACCTCGTGCTGCGGGTCCGCTCGGACCCCGATGGTCAGCTTCACCGCCGCGGCGATGGCCGCCGTCACCACGAACGAGTAGGTGAGGACGACGACGACCGCGACGGCCTGACGGCCGAGTTGCGCGAGGCCGCCGCCGTAGAGCAGGCCGTCGACGCCGGGCGGCATCGAACTGCTGGCCAGGAGGCCGATCATGAGGGTGCCGACGACGCCCCCGACCAGGTGCACCCCGACCACGTCGAGCGAGTCGTCGTAACCGAAGCGGTACTTGAGACCGATGGCGAGGGCGCACGCGACGCCGGCGGCGGCGCCGACACCCAGCGCCCCGATCGGCGTCACGGCCGTGCACGACGGCGTGATCGCCACCAACCCGGCGACGACGCCCGACGCGGCACCGAACGACGTCGCCTTCCCGTCGCGAATCTTCTCCACCACCAGCCAGGCCACCATCGAGACCGCGCCCGCGCCCATCGTGTTGATCAAGGCCACTGCGGCGACACCGTCCGCCGCCAACGACGATCCGGCGTTGAAGCCGAACCAGCCGAACCACAGCAGGCCCGCGCCCACCATCACGGCGGGCAGGTTGTGCGGTCGCATCGCCTCGCGCGGCCAGCCGCGCCGCTTCCCGACGACCACCGCGAGCGCGAGTCCGGCGGCGCCGGCGTTGATCTCGACGGCGGTACCACCGGCGAAGTCGATCGCCCTCAACTCGTTCGCGATCCACCCGCCGGTCCGCGCCGTCAGACCGTCGAGGGCGAAGACCCAGTGCGCGACCGGGAAGTACACCAGCGTCGCCCACACCCCCGCGAAGACGACCCACGGTACGAAGCGCATCCGATCCGCCACCGCACCGGACACCAGGGCCACGGTGACCATGGCGAACCCGGCCTGGAACGCCACGAACACCAGCGCGGGAACGGTACCCACCAGGGGAATGTCCACCGGGCCGCTGCCGGCGGAGTAGGTGCCACCGACCAGCTCGGTCAGGCCGGCGAACTGCCGGGGGTCGCCGATCCAGCCGCCGAGGCTGCTCTCGCCGAACACCATCGAATAGCCGTAGAGAACCCACAGCACCCACACGACGCCGATGGCCGACAGGCTCATCATCATCATGTTGAGCACGCTCTTCGCCCGGACCATGCCGCCGTAAAAGAAGGCGAGCCCCGGAGTCATCAGCAGCACCATCGCCGCACTCGCCAGCACCCACGCCGTGTTGCCCGCGTCCGGTGAACCCATGACCGGATAGTCGAGACCGGTGTTCATACGATCGCCTCTCGTCCCCCGGCGCCGGCCCTGCCGTCGTTCCGACCCGTCGCCCGCGCCCCGACGGAGAGTAGACCCCCGGTCACGGACAAGGAACGGCAGGAGATCACTGAGCCGAACCATTGCGTGATCACCGTTTCGGTGATTCCGGCGAACGCGACCTACTGTTCTCGGCATGCACGCGCACCGCACGGGGCGAACGTCCGTCGCCGTGGTTCTCGTCCTTCTTCTCGCGGGTCTGCTCGCCGGGTGCGGGTCGTCGTCGGACGGCGACACCGCGGCCGCCTCCGCACCCACCGAACTCTGCGCGCCCCCAGGCGTCGAGAGTGCGTCGTCGGTGCCCACCAACTTCGACGCCGCGGCCGCCGCCGCGTCGGAGGACCGGTACACCACGCCGTCCGTGACGCCGCTCGATCGCATCGACACCGCGCAACTCGGGTTGATCACGCCGGGCACCCTCACCGTCGGCACCCTGTCCGACGCCCCGCCGAGCATCTGCGTCGACGGCTCGGGCACGTACACCGGGTACGACAACGAGCTGCTGAAGGCGGTCGCGGCGAAGCTCGGCCTGCAGGTGACGTTCTCCGGCACCGAGTTCTCCGGCCTGCTCGCGCAGGTGGCGGGGCGACGGTTCGACGTCGGCTCGTCGTCGATCACCACCACCGACGAGCGTCGCAACACGGTCGGGTTCACCAACGGGTACGACTTCGGCTACTTCTCCCTCGTCGCGAAGGCCGGCGGCCCCATCACCGCCTTCGAGGACCTCGGCCCCACCACCCGCATCGGCGTGGTGCAGGGCACGGTGCAGGACGACTACGTCGTCAACACCCTCGGCCTCGACCCGGTGAAGTTCCCCGACTACAACACCGCCTACGCGAACCTGCGCACCGGGCAGATCGACGCGTGGGTCGCTCCGTCGCAGCAGGCCGAAGGTCTGGTGAAGCCGGAGGACGGCACCGCGATCACGCAGAACACGTTCTCGCTCAACAACTTCGTCGGGTGGGCCGTCGCGCGGGACAACCAGCCGCTGATCGACGCGCTGAACTCCGGACTCGACGCCGTGATCGCCGACGGCACGTGGGCGCAGCTGTACTCGGACTGGGTGCCGCGCGAGCTGCCCGAGGGATTCAAGCCGGGCAGCAAGGCCGCCCCGCAGCCGGATCTCCCCGACTTCGCGGCCATCGCGGCGGAGAACGACGCCGCCGCCCCGGCCGCCAGGGCCGTCGCGCCCAAGTCGACGCTGCAGCAGCTCGGGGACACGTTCTTCGACTGGGAGCTCTACAAGCGGGCCATCCCGGACCTGCTGAAGACCGGCCTGCCGAACACGCTGATCCTGGCGCTCGCGTCGGGCGTCATCGGCACCGTGCTCGGCATGCTGCTCGCCCTCGCCGGTCTGTCCCGCTCGCGCTGGCTGCGCTGGCCCGCGCGGGTGTACACCGACATCTTCCGCGGCCTGCCCGCCGTGGTCATCATCCTGATCATCGGCCTGGGCATCGGCCCGGTGACCAGCAGCCTGACCGGTAACAACCCGTACTGGCTCGGCGCGCTGGCGCTCTCGCTGCTCGCGGCGGCCTACATCGGCGAGATCTTCCGCTCCGGCATCCAGTCGGTCGAGCGGGGTCAGCTCGAGGCGGCACGCGCCCTCGGCTTCGGCTACCGCGGCGCGATGCGCCTGGTCGTGGTGCCGCAGGGTGTGCGACGGGTCCTGCCGGCTCTGGTGAACCAGTTCATCTCGCTGATCAAGGACTCCTCGCTGATCTACTTCCTCGGCCTGCTCGCCACCCAGCGCGAGCTGTTCGCCGTGGGCCGCGACCTCAACGCGCAGACCGGCAACCTGTCACCCCTGGTGGCCGCCGGCCTGGTGTACCTGGCCATGACCGTTCCGCTGACCCACCTGGTCAACTACATCGACAAGCGCCTCCGCACGGGCCGTGCGGAGAAGACCCTCGACCCGGTCGAGCAGGCCATCGTCGTGGAAAGAGGCTGACATGACCACCGAGACACTCACCGGCGTCTCCCTCGCCGGACACGACCTGCATCTGTCCTTCGGCGCCAACAAGGTCCTGCGGGGCGTGAGCATCGACGTCGCCGCCGGGTCCACCACCACCGTCATCGGCCCGTCGGGCTCCGGGAAGTCGACGCTTCTGCGCGTGCTGAACCGCCTACACGAACCGGAGCAGGGCGACATCCTGCTGGACGGCAAGTCCGTGCTGAAGGACGACCCCGACGCGCTGCGTCAGCGCATCGGCATGGTGTTCCAGCAGTTCAACCTCTTTCCGCACCGGACCGTGCTGGACAACGTGGCGCTGGGCCCGTGGAAGCTCAAGGGGCAGAGCAAGGAGGCGGCCCGCGAGGTCGCCCTGGAGCAACTCGACAAGGTGGGGCTGAAGGAGAAGGCGGGCTCGCGTCCCGGCAACCTCTCCGGCGGTCAGCAGCAGCGCGTCGCCATCGCGCGGGCGTTGGCCATGACCCCGCAGGTCATGTTCTTCGACGAGGCCACCTCCGCCCTGGACCCGGAGCTGGTCAAGGGCGTGCTCGCGCTCATGGCCGACCTCGCGACCGGCGGCATGACGATGGTCGTGGTCACCCACGAGATGGGCTTCGCCCGCTCGGTGTCGGACCGCGTGCTCTTCATGGACCACGGCAGCGCCGTCGAGGTGGGCCCGCCCGCCGCGCTCTTCGACGACCCGGAGACCGACCGTCTCAAGCGGTTCCTCTCCGAGGTGCTCTGACAACCTGCGCCACCGCACACAGCGCGCCCCGATCGGCGGTTTCCCGTCGATCGGGGCGTGTTGTGTGCAGCCAGGCAGGTCAGCGGGCGAGGGCCGTCGACCGCCTCCGTTCGTGACCGGCATCACACCGACTCCCGTACCGTCGAGATCGGTGCCGGCATGCGCATCCAGGCATGCCTGCACCGGCCATCGTGATCGACGAGACGGGAGAACCCATGTCGGACAACAGAGCCGTTGCCTACGCCGGAGCCGGGAAGGTCGAGGTGATCGATATCGACTTCCCCAGCTTCACCCTGCAGGACGGGCCGGGGGTGAACCCGGCGAGCGTGGGCCGCGAATGCCCGCACGGCGTCATCCTGAAAGTGGTGTCCACCAACATCTGTGGCAGCGATCAGCACATGGTGCGTGGTCGGACCACGGCCCCGGAGGGCCTGGTGCTGGGCCACGAGATCACCGGTGAGGTGGTCGAGGTGGGACCGGGCGTGGAGTTCGTGAAGGTGGGCGATCTGTGCTCGGTGCCGTTCAACATCGCCTGCGGCCGGTGTCGCAACTGCAAGGAGCGCAAGACCGGAATCTGCCTGAACGTCAACCCCGATCGGCCCGGTGCCGCGTACGGCTACGTCGACATGGGCGGCTGGGTCGGCGGTCAAGCGCAGTACGTCATGGTGCCCTACGCGGACTGGAACCTCCTGAAGTTCCCCGATCGCGATCAAGCCATGGAGAAGATCCTCGACCTGACCATGCTGTCGGACATCTTCCCCACCGGGTTCCACGGGTGCGTCACCGCCGGTGTCGGAGTGGGGTCGACGGTCTACATCGCCGGCGCCGGACCCGTCGGCCTCGCCGCGGCCGCCAGCGCCCAACTCCTCGGCGCCGCCGTGGTGATCGTCGGCGACCTCAACGAGGACCGACTCGCACAGGCGCGGAGCTTCGGTTGCGAGACGGTCGACGTGTCGAAAGGTGATCCGGCGGACCAGATCGAGCAACTCCTCGGCGTCCCCGAGGTGGACTGCGGCGTGGACGCCGTCGGCTTCGAGGCCCGCGGACACGGTGACGGCAGTGCGACCGAGGCGCCGGCCACCGTGCTCAATTCGCTGATGGACATCACCGCGGCGGGCGGATCGCTCGGCATTCCCGGCCTGTACGTCACGGGCGACCCGGGTGCATCCGACGAGGCCGCCAAGAAGGGATCCCTGTCGCTGAGCCTGGGGACCGGCTGGGCCAAGTCGCTGGCCTTCACCACCGGCCAGTGCCCCACGATGAAATATCACCGCGGGCTGATGATGGCGATCCTCCACGACCGCGTGCAGATCGCGAAGGCCGTCAACGCCCGGGCCATCGGCCTCGAGCAGGCCCCGCAGGGCTACGCCGACTTCGACCGCGGCGAGGCCACCAAGTTCGTGCTCGACCCGCACGGGTTGCTCGGCGCCGCCTGACACCTGCGCCACCGCACACAGCACGCCCCGATCGGCGGTTTCCCGTCGATCGGGGCGTTCCGTGTGCAGGCAGGCAGGTCAGCGCGCGAGGAACTCCAGCACGGCGGCGTTGAACTCGTCCGGGTGCGAGGCGTTGAACCCGTGGGGCCCGCCCTCGACCACGACGAGGGAGGAATCCGCGATCGCCTCGTGCGAGCGCTTGCCGCTGACCTCGAAGGGCACGATCGCGTCGGCGTCGCCGTGGATCACGAGGGTGGGAACGTCGATCTTCGGCAGATCGTCGCGGAAGTCGGTGTAGGAGAATGCCTTCACGCAGCCGAGCATCGCGGTGGTGGAGGCCTCCGCAGCCATGTCGACGGCGTACTGCCGGGTCTCCTCGCTGACCTTCAGCTCGCCGTTCGCGCTGAAGAAGTTGGTCGCGAAGCCGTCGATGAACGCGTTCCGATCGTTCTCCACGCCGTCGAGGAAGCCCTGGATCGTCTCGTCGTCGAGTCCGCCGTCCGGGTTGTCGTCGGTCTTGTAGAGGTACGGCGGTACCGCTCCGGCCAGCACGGCCTTGGCGACGCGCTCGCTGCCGTACTTGGCCAGGTACCGCACCACCTCGCCGCCACCCATGGAGAAGCCCACGAGGGTGGCTTCCCGCAGGTCGAGGGTCTCGAGCAGCACCGACAGGTCGGCCGCGAACGTGTCGTAGTCGTAGCCGGACTCGGGCTGCGACGAGCTGCCGAATCCGCGACGGTCGTAGGTCACCACGCGATGGCCGGCGTCGAGCAAGGAGGTGATCTGCGCTTCCCAGGACCGCGCGTTCAGCGGCCAGCCATGGATGAGCACCACGGGAGCGCCCTCGCCGCGGTCCTGGTAGTGCAGGTCGATCGGGGTGTCGTTCTCGACTCCCACCGAGAGCATGGGCATGGCGTCTCCTTCGTCGGCTACCGCTCTGCGAGCGCGTTGCCTTCGCATACCCGACGCATCGAAACGTGACACGTGTTCGCTTTCCGTTCACCTGTCGGGTTCTCCGCCGTCGCCTGCGTTCCGGCTGTCTTTTGCCTGGATTTCCTACGGTCTGCCGGTGACCACGATTCCGCTGTCCCTGCACGTCGTGCACGCCCACGACGGCCGCTCCTCGCGCTCGAACCTCACCTGCCGCTACAAGTGCGGCGACGCCTGCTTCCACGAGGTACCCAACACCTCGACCGGGGAGTACTTCGGCGACGTCGTGAAGACGGCGATGTCGCGACGCGGCATTCTCAAGGGCGGGGCGATGGCCGTGGTGGCCGTCGGCGCGACCACGGCCCTCGCGGCGTGCGGCGGCGGAAACGAGTCCGGCACGGCGACGACGGCCGATCCGTCGTCCACCCTGCCCCCCGAGCCGCGCGGTCTCGAGTTCGCCGCGGTGGCGCCCAACACCGAGGACGCCGTGGTGATCCCCGAGGGCCACGAGCAGGCCGTCGTGATCCGGTGGGGTGACCCGGTGGTCGCGGGTGCGCCGGAGTTCGACTTCGACAATCAGACCGCCGCGGCCCAGGAGAAGCAGTTCGGCTTCAACAACGACTTCGCGGGACTCCTGCCGATCGACGGGTCCAGCACGGACTACCTCCTCGTGGTCAACCACGAGTACACGACGGAACCGTTCCTCTTCCGGGGGTACGACGCCGAGAACCCCACCGCCGAGCAGGCCGCCATCGGCCTCGCCGCCCACGGCCTGTCCGTCGTGGAGGTGAAGGGCGAGAACGGATCCGGACGCCTCACGCCGCAGATGGGTCGGTACAACCGTCGCATCACCGGCACCACCGAGTTCGTGCTCACCGGTCCGGCCGCGGGTTCGGACTTCCTCAAGACCTCGGCCGATCCGACGGGCACCACGGTCCTCGGCACGTTCAACAACTGCTCGGGCGGTCTCACGCCGTGGGGCACGGTGCTCTCCGGCGAGGAGAACATCAACCAGTACTTCGCCAACGCCGAGTCGGTGACCGATCCGACGGCGGCGGCACGTCTGGCTCGGTACGGCGTGGAAGGTGCTGCGTCCGAACGGAAGTGGGAGCGTTTCGACAAGCGCTTCGACCTGGCCCAGGAGCCCAACGAGGTCAACCGCTTCGGCTGGGTGGTCGAGGTGAACCCGTGGGATCCGACGTCGACCCCGATCAAGCACACCGCCCTCGGACGGTTCAAGCACGAGGCCGCAACCATTCACGTCACCGACGACGGCACCGTGGTCGCCTACAGCGGTGACGACGAGCGCTTCGACTACATGTACAAGTTCGTCTCGTCGCGAAAGATGATGCAGGGCACCGGACCTGCGGCCATGCGGTCCAACCTGACGCTGCTCGACGCGGGCACCCTGTACGTCGCCAAGCTCACCGGTGACTCGCCCGACGAGATCGACGGCAGCGGAACGCTGCCCGCCTCGGGCACCTTCGCCGGCAAGGGCGAGTGGATCCCGTTGCTGCGCACGGGCGAGGACGGACGCGGGGAGTCCCTCGTCGACGGCATGTCGGCGGAGGAGGTGGCGGTGTTCACCCGCCAAGCCGGGGACAAGGTCGGCGCCACCAAGATGGATCGGCCGGAAGACTTCGAGCCCAATCCGGTGACGGGCAAGGTGTACGTGGCGCTGACCAACAACTCCAACCGCGGTACCGAGGGCAAGGCCCCTGCCGACGAGGCCAACCCCCGCAACAAGAACAAGAACGGCCAGGTCCTCGAACTCGACGACGATCACGCGGGAACGAGTTTCACGTGGAACCTGCTCCTGGTGTGCGGTGACCCCGAGGCCGCCGACACGTACTTCGGCGGGTTCGACAAGTCGCAGGTCAGCCCCATCAGCTGCCCGGACAATCTGGCGTTCGACCCGGCGGGCAACCTGTGGGTCTCCACCGACGGCAACGCGCTGGAATCGAACGACGGCCTGTTCTCGGTGGTGCTCGACGGCGAGCGCCGCGGGCAGACCAAGCAGTTCCTCACCGTGCCGAAGGGCGCCGAGACCTGCGGGCCGATCGTGCAGGAGCAGCGCGTCGTGGTGTCGGTGCAGCACCCGGGCGAGCTCGACGACGCCAGCGCCGACGCCCCGGCCTCGCACTGGCCCGACGGCGGTGACTCCCAGCCGCGCCCGTCCGTCGTGGCGGTCTGGAAGGTCTGATCGGCGCAGCACCCACACGTCACCCACTCGTCACCCCTCGCGGCCCCTCCTGGCGCATACTCACGGTCACGGATCGTGAGGCAACGAAGGAGGGGCCGTGGCGACGACGTCGGTGCTGGTCGGGTGGTTGCCGGACGAGGCGGGGCGCGACTCGGTGGCCTGGGCGGCGCGGGCGGCCGCGACGGCCCGCGCCGCGGAGTCCGTCGTCCGGGTGCGCTGTTGCACGGTCCTGCCCCGCACCTGGCCGTTCCCCACGTCCAACGCGGCCGACGCCGACTATCGCCGCTGGGTGCGCGAACGGGGCGACGAGTCGGTGCGCGCCGCGCACGACACCCTGACCGAGTTTCTCGACCCCGGTGAACTCGACGAGCCGGCGGCGTTCCACGTCGACAACCCGGCCGAGTCCGCCGGCCTCATCGGCGCCGCCGCAACACACCACACCGACCTCGTCGTGCTCGGCTCCACCGACGGCCCGCCCGGCAGGTTCACGAGCGGGAGCACGAGCGACGCCCTGCTCCACTCGTCGCGCGTCCCGCTCGCCCTGGCCCCCCGCGGTTACGCCGAGCGGCGTGGCCCCTTTCGCCGTCTGGCCTGCGCCTACACCGGAACCGAGGAGTCGGAGGACGCCGTCGACACCGCCGCGGTCCTGGCGGATCGGTGGGGGATTCCCCTGCACCTGGTCGCGTTCGCACCCCGCCGCACGACGACGTTCCCACCGCTGGGCGGGTACGGCGCCGAGGACCTGGTCACCGCGCAGTGGGCCGAGCAGGCCACCGCCCTGCTGCGCGCCGCCGCGACGCGGGTTGCCGAGAGCCATCCGACCCTCGCCCCGACCTGCGCGGTCGGCGTCGGGGGAGGATGGGAGGACGTCCTCCGGTCGGTCGACCTGGGGGACGACGACGTTCTGGTCCTCGGGTCGTCCCGGCCCGGCCCGGTCGCCCGGGTCTTCTTGGGGTCGACGGCGTCGAAGATCGTCCGACACAGTCCCGTTCCGGTGATCGTGGTACCGCGGGGCAGTCGCCTCGGGTCCGCGCGCCCGGCGCACTCGTCGAAGGAGACACCATGAGCGAACGCAGTGCCTCGGGCTCCGGACGGAGCTTGCTCCGCCGTAAACCGTTGGCGGACATCGCCGCGCTGGAGACGCAGGGCGGGAGCGACCTCAAACGGTCCATGACCACGTTCCAGCTGACCTGCATCGGCGTCGGCTCGACCGTCGGCACCGGCATCTTCTTCATCTTCTCGTCGGCCGTGCCGGTGGCGGGACCCGCCGTGATCTTCTCGTTCGTCATCGCCGCGATCACGGCCGGACTGACCGCGCTCTGCTACGCCGAGCTCGCGTCGTCGATACCGGCGTCGGGATCGACGTACACGTACACCTACACGATCATCGGCGAGTTCGTCGCGATGCTCGTCGGTGCCTGTCTCATCCTCGAGTACGGCGTCTCCACGGCCGCGGTGTCGGTGCTGTGGTCGCAGTACCTCAACGATCTGCTCGATCGCACCGTGGGACTTCGCATTCCCGACGTGTTGTCGCACGCACCCGGCGGGGGCGAGGGATTCGGGGTCAACTTGCCCGCCGTGGTGCTGGTGGGCCTGTGCGCGGTGTTGCTGATCCGCGGGACCAGCGAATCGGCGCGCGCCAACGTGATCATGGTGATCGTCAAGATCGGCATTCTGGCCATGTTCGCGGTGGTGGGCTTCACCGGATTCAGCCTGGACAACCTCGAGCCCTTCGCGCCGTTCGGCGTGGCCGGTATCGGCGCGGCGTCGGGCCTGATCTTCTTCTCGTTCATCGGCCTCGACGCCGTGTCGACTGCCGGGGAAGAAGTCGAGAATCCCCGACGCACCCTGCCGATCGCGCTGATCAGCGCCCTGGTGGTGGTCACGCTGATCTACCTGCTGGTCACCCTGTCCGCCGTCGGCGCGCAGAAGTGGACCGAGTTCGAGGGCCAGGAGGCGGGCCTCGCCGAGATCCTGTCGTTCGTCACCGGCTCGAGCTGGCCGTCGATCGTGCTGTCCGCGGGCGCCGTGGTCTCGATCTTCTCGGTGACGCTGGTGACGCTCTACGGCCAGACCCGCATTCTGTTCGCGATGAGTCGCGACGGCATGGTGCCGTCGATCTTCTCCGAGGTGGCGCCGCGCAGCCTCGTGCCGACGAAGAACACGATCATCGTGGCGTGCTGCGTGGCCCTGCTCGCCGGGCTGCTGCCGCTCGACTTCCTCGCCGACCTGGTGTCGATGGGCACGCTCGTGGCGTTCCTCGTCGTCTCCGCCGGGGTGATCGTGCTGCGGCGACGGGAACCGGACATCGACCGCGGATTCAAGGTTCCGTTCTACCCGGTGCTGCCGCTGCTCTCCATCGCCGCTTGCCTCTACCTGATCAGCACCCTCCACGTGCAGACGTGGATTCTCTTCGCGATCTGGCTCGGAGCGACGTCGGCGCTCTACTTCGGGTACTCCCGGCGGCGGTCCCGGTTGGAACCGACCCCCGGGTAGGCGCCGGGAGACACCCGCTAGCGCCCGATGGTCGCGTGCATCTCCCACACGATGACCTCGGCTGCCGACGTCGTGCCGAGACGCTGACCCCCGCCGCCGGTGACGCGCACCGCGTCACCCTCGCGCAGAACCCCGACGCCCTCGAGTGACGCCTCGCCGCGCGCGACGAAGACGTGGAGGAAGGGCGCGTCGGGCAGGGTCTGCGGAACCCCGTCGGCGCGCAGGCGCGCGACGTGCATCGCGGCGTACTTGTTGCGGATGCGGATCGCGGAGTGGTCGCGGTAGGCGTCCATGCCCGACGCGACGGGAACCAGTCCGCCGGAGAGCAACTCGTCGTCGATCTCGAGTTGCTCGTATCCCGGCGTGACGCCCGCCTCGTCCGGGACCACCCACATCTGGACGAAGTGCACGGGGTCGGCGGACGAGTCGGCCGCGTCCTGTCGTCGCCACGCGTCGTTCTTCTCGGAGTGGAGAATCCCGGTGCCGGCGCTCATCCGCTGGGCCAGGCCCGGGTAGATGACGCCGTTGTGGCCGATGGAGTCCTGGTGGACCAGCGACCCCTGCAGCACCCAGGTCACGATCTCCATGTCGCGGTGCGGGTGGGTGTCGAAACCCGTTCCCGGAGCGACGATGTCGTCGTTGTTGACCATGAGCACCCCGTGGTGGGTGTTGTCCGGATCGTAGTGATGCCCGAACGAGAACGAGTGGTGCGAATCCAGCCACTCGATCCGGGTGTGCGGCCGGGTGTCGGCCCGTCGCACGTCGAGCACGGGGGAGGTGGAGGCAGTCATGACGACCTTCCGGGGAGGCGCTGCAGGGGTGGCGAGGTCAGCTCGCGAGCTTGGCGGCGATGCCGGTGACGCGGGTCGCGAGGTGCTCGAGGGCGTTGCGGGTGGCGTCGTCGATCTCGTTCTTGTTCTCGGGACCGGTCACGTGGCCGACGCCGTAGGGGTTGCCGTCGGCGAACTTCAGGCCGTCGGTGTAGCCCGGGGGCACCAGCACGCCGCCGAAGTGCATCAGCGAGGTGTAGAGGTTGACGATGGTGGTCTCCTGGCCGCCGTGCGCGGTCTGGCTGGAGGTGAACGCGGCGTACGCCTTGTTCGCGAGCGCGCCCTGCGCCCAGAGGCCGCCGAGCGAGTCGATGAACGTCTGGAACTGGCTGGTGGTGCTGCCGAAGCGCGTGGGCGAACCGAAGATCACGCCGTCGGCCCACACGATGTCGTCGCCGCTGGCGGCCGGCAGGTCCTTGGTGGCCTCGTAGTTGGCGGTCCAGGCCGGGTTCTCGGCGAAGGTGGCGGGATCCTTGGTCTCGGCGATGTGGCGGACGCGGACCTCCGCGCCGGCGGCCTCGGCGGCCTTGGCGACGATGTCGGCCATCGTGGTGCCGTGGCCGGTAGCGGAGTAGTAGAGAACGGCGATCTTGGTCATGGTGTGCCTTTCTTTCCGGGGTGTTCGACGAGAATGGTTCGGGGCTAGAGGACGTGTTGGCCGTACATCTCGCCGAGCGGATCGGCGATGAGTTCGAGGCGGGCGCCGTCGGGATCGCGGAAGTAGAGGGAAACCTCGCTGTGCTCGACCAGTTCGACTCCCGCGTCGATCAGCTTGACGCGCAAGTGATCCCACCGTTCCTGCTCGACACTGACGGCGACGTGATGGAGACCGCCGAGCACCTCGGCGTAGGGCCCGACGTCGAGGCCGGGGAAGTCGAAGAAGGCGAGCAGGTTGCCGTTGCCGATGTCGAAGAAGAAATGCGACGAGCCGGGGTAGTCCCGGTTCTCGATGAGTTCGGTCAGCGGGAACTCGAGGACGCCCTGATAGAACTCGATGGTGCGTTCGACGTCGCTGCTGATCAGCGCGGTGTGGTGCAGTCCGCGAGCGGACGAGGTGGGACGCGACTCGGCGGGCTGCAGGTGCAGGCCGCGCAGACGCTCACGCTCGGACTCACCGCGAGCGGCCCGCTCGGACTCGGCCCGCTCGGACTCACCGCGAGCGGCCCGCTCGGACGTTTCGGCCGGGCCGTTGCTGTCGATACTCATCGTGTCGCCTTCCCGATCGCGGATCGTTGCGTCGTCAACGAACACCACCGTAGCGGAAATAATTGCGCCGTCAACTATCTGGCGTAGACTGATGACATGACGACCTGGTTGACGGACGACGAACAGCTCGCCTGGCGGGCCTACCTCGACTCGACCCGGTTGCTTCTGCAGACCCTCGACCGCCAACTGGTCCGCGAGTCCGGCATCTCCTTCACCGACTTCGAACTGCTGGTCAAGCTCAGCGAGGCGCCGAACCGCAGCATGCGGATGCGCGATCTCGCCGACGCGGTGACCACCACTCGTAGCGGCGTCACGCGCGCCATCACGCGACTGGTCGACGCCGGATGGGTCGTGCGCGTGGAATGCGAGGACGACCGTCGCGGCATGTCTGCCGAGCTCACCGACGCCGGCATGGAGAAGCTGGCCGCATCGAGCCCCGGCCACGTCGACGCGGTCCGCGCGTCGATGTTCGACGTGCTCTCCCCGGACGACGTCGAGACGTTGGGCCGGGTCTACTCCGCGAT
This sequence comes from Rhodococcus sp. PBTS 1, assembly GCF_001620025.1. NCBI lineage: Bacteria > Bacillati > Actinomycetota > Actinomycetes > Mycobacteriales > Nocardiaceae > Rhodococcus > Rhodococcus sp. PBTS 1. The sequence continues at coordinate 4,050,674 of NZ_CP015219.1, read as the reverse complement.
GCGGACCCACATTCAGAAGAACGCCCGCCAGTAGGCTCGAGCCATGTCACCCACCGCCCTCGTCACGGGAGCCGGCCGCGGGCTCGGCGCCGGCATCGCCCGTCTGCTCGCCGCCGACCACGACGTGCTGATCGGGGGCACGACGGCCGACTCCGTGGCCGCGGTGAGCGAGGAGCTGGGAGCCACGCCGTGGCCCGTCGACCTCACGGACGCCGACGCCCTGCGGACGGCGACCGCCGACGTCGACTCTCTCGACGTCCTGGTGCACAACGCCGGCGTCGCCGACCTCGGCACGGTCGAGGACCTGACGCTCGCCGACTGGCGACACACGTTCGAGGCCAACGTCTTCGCGGTCGCCGAACTCACCCGCCTCCTGCTGCCCGCCCTGCGGCGCGCACACGGCCACGTCGTGCTGATCAATTCGGGGGCGGGTCTGCGCGCAAACCCGCGCTGGAGTGCCTACGCCGCGAGCAAGTTCGCGCTGCGCGCGTTCGGCGACGCCCTCCGCCAGGAAGAGCCCGACATCCGGGTGACCAGTGTGCATCCGGGCCGGATCGACACCGACATGCAGCGCGCGATCGTCGCGGGCGAAGGCAAGTCGTACGACGACTCGCAGTATCTGTCCGTCGACACGGTCGCGCGTGCGGTCCGCCAGGCGATCGACACCCCGGCGGACGCGCACCCGACCGAGATCGTGTTGCGCCCCCGCTGAATTCGCGGGTCAGCGATCGGCGGCCTTGACCACCAGCACGGGAACCGGGCAGTCGAGCAGGACACGCTGCACCGTGCTGCCCATGAGGAACTTGCCGACGGCGCTGCGACGCTTGGATCCGATCACCACCAGCGTGGCCCCGACCTCGGCGGCGAGATCGACGATCGCGCCCGCCTCGTCGCCGCCGTCGGGCTCGACCCGCGCCGTGAACTCCACGTCCCCGAGCACCTCGCGCACCTGCGCGTCGACGGCCTCGCGGTCGGTCGCCGTCACCTCGTCGCTGTCCAGCACCGAGAGCACCACCAGGGCGTCCCCCCGGAGTTGCGCCTCGGCGCCCCCCTTCACGAGCGCCTCGCGACCCTCGGGAGTCGAATTCATCGCCACTGCAACGGTCATGGTGTGCCTTTCGGTGTCGTCGTCGGTCCCGCCCCGGGCCGGACAGGCACCAGGGTTGCCCGAATCGGGGTGATTCGGTAGCCGTTTCGCCGAACCGGGCCGTGCACACTATGCGCACAATTCGGATTGTCTGGACCAAACGGACAGCTGGGTCATACCGTCCATGCCTGTGACCGACACCACTTCCCGAATTTCGTTCTCATGCAGATCACACTGACCCGCGCCCTGGGCGCCGTCGCCGTCGCCGCGGCCGTCACGGTGGCCGGTATCGACGCCGCCGGCAGCGCCAGCGGCTCCGACGCACGGGCGAAGCTGACCCTCATCGCCCCCGCCGCGGCGGGCGGCGGCTGGGACCTCGTGGCCCGCGAATCGCAGCAGGCGCTCCGATCGGACGGCATCGTCAACAACGCGCAGGTGGTGAACGTCCCCGGCGCCGGCGGCACCATCGGGCTGAGCCAGCTCGAGACGCTCACCGGCCAGCCGACGACGGTCATGGTCACCGGCACCGTGATGCTGGGCGGCATCGCGATCAACGACTCGCCCGTCACCCTGCAGGACACCGTGCCCATCGCCCGGCTGGCCGAGGACTTCGAAGTGTTCGTCGTCCCGCGCGACTCGCCCTACCAGGATCTCGACGACTTCCTCGAGGCCTGGCGGGCCAACCCCGGCGGTCTGCCCATCGGCGGCGGCTCGCTCGGCGGCATCGACCACATCGTGTCCGGTCAGCTCGCGCAGCAGGCCGACATCGATCCGGCCGCCATCAACTACATCGCGTTCTCCGGTGGCGGCGAGGTCCTGACGTCGTTGCTGTCGAACACCGTCGGCATCGCGGTCAGCGGGTACAACGACTTCCGCGACCAGATCGAGGCCGGCAACGTCCGGGCCCTCGCCGTCGCCGCGCCGGAGCCGGTGCCCGGCATCGACACGCCCACGTTCATCGAACAGGGGTACGACGTCGACCTGGTCAATTGGCGCGGCTTCGTCGCACCGCCCGGAGTCTCCGAGACCGACCGGCAGACCCTGATCGACATCGTCACCGAGATGGTCGACACCGAGCAGTGGGCCACCGCCGTCGAGCGCAACCGGTGGAAGGAATCCCTCCTGACCGGCGACGAGTTCGGCGAGTTCCTCGCGGTCGAACAGGACCGCATCAGCGACATCCTCCGAGAGTTGGGTCTGATATGAGCAACAGCGTGACCACCGACCCGCCGGACACCGGCACCCGGGCCGGCGCCCTCACCGGCCGCAGCGGCCTGGTGGTGCCCGCGCTGCTGGTGGCTCTCGGCCTCTTCCTGGTCTACGGCACCGTGACCATGAAGGTCCCGGACACCGCCACCTCGCCGGGCCCGCAGGTCTTCCCCGCCATCGTCGCAGGCTTCTGCTTCCTCGTCGCCGTCCTCGTCACGGTGCAGCTGATCCGTCGGCCCGAGCCCGTCGACCTCGGGGTGGACGACGACGGACGCCCGAACACCGGGACGTTCTCCAACTGGCGCAGCGTCGGCATCACGGTCGGCACCGTCGCCCTGTTCATCGCGCTGCTCGAGCCGCTCGGCTGGGTGTTGGCGGGTGCGTTCCTCTTCTGGGGCGTCTCGATCGGGCTCGGCGGACGGCGCTACGTCTTCGACGCCGCCGTCGCACTGCTCGTGTCCTCGGCGGTCCAGCTGGTCTTCTCCGGGGGGCTGGGCCTGACCCTCCCCGGCGGCATCCTCGCGGCGGTGTTCTGATGGACGCTCTGAGCAACCTCTTCGAGGGCTTCGGCACCGCCCTCACGCCCATGAACCTGGTGTGGGTCGTGGTCGGCGCGCTGCTCGGCACCGCCGTCGGCGTGCTCCCCGGCCTCGGATCCGCCATGGCCGTGGCGCTGCTGCTGCCGGTCACCTTCACCCTCGAACCGACGTCCGCGCTCATCATGTTCGCCGGCGTCTACTTCGGCGGTCTGTTCGGCGACTCGATCTCCGGCATCCTCATGAACACGCCGGGTAATTCCACGGCGATCGCGGGCACGTTCGAGGGCCATCGCATGGCGAAGAACGGCCGCGCCCCGCAGGCTCTCGCGACCTCCGCGATCGGTGCCTTCATCGGCGGCATCGTCGCCACCACGCTGGTGGTCTTCTTCGCACCGACCCTGGCCTCGTTGGCGACGAACTTCGGTCCGGCGGAGTACTTCGCCCTCGCGGTGTTCGCGTTCATCGCGACCTCCGCGGTGGTCTCCGACTCCGTGCTCAAAGGCCTGTCCGCGCTGCTCATCGGTCTCACGCTGGCCGTCATCGGTATCGACGGGCCCTCCGGCGCATCGCGTTTCACGTTCGAGGTCCCGTCGCTCTTCGACGGAGTTCACATCGTCGTCATCACTGTCGCCATGCTCGCGCTCGGCGAGGTGATCCACGTGGCGTCGAAGATCGGCAAGCCGGACGACACCACGCTCATCCCGTCGAAGGGTCGTCCGTTCCTCACCCGGTCGGAGTTCCGCGAGGCGCTGCCGGCCTGGATGCGCGGCACCGCCTTCGGCGTTCCGTTCGGCGTCATTCCGGCCGGCGGCGCCGAGGTGCCCAGCTTCCTCGCCTACGGCACGGAGCGGCGACTGGACCGTCGCCGCCCCAACCCGATGTTCGGCAAGGGCGCCATCCGCGGTGTGGCCGGGCCCGAGGCCGCCGGCAACTCGACGGCCGGCACCGCCATGGGCGCACTCCTCGCCCTCGGTCTGCCGACCTCGGCAACCGCGGCGATCCTGCTGGCGGCGTTCCAGCAGTACGGCATTCAGCCCGGGCCATTGCTCTTCGACCGCAACGGCGAGATCGTCTGGGCGCTCATCGCCAGCCTCTTCGTCGGCATGGTGGTGCTGCTGATCCTCAACCTGCCGTTCGCTCCCCTGTGGGCTCAGCTGCTCCGCATCCCGAAGAACTACCTGTACGCCGGCATCACCGTCTTCGCCTCGCTGGGTGTGTACGCCTCGTCCGCCTCCGTGGTCGACCTGATGTTCATGCTCGGACTCGGCGTCATCGGTTTCATGTTGCGACGCTTCGGTATTCCGTTGGCGCCTGTGCTGATCGCCGTCATCCTCGGCCCGCTCGCGGAGGATTCGCTCCGCCGCGCCCTGGCCGTCAGCGAGGGCGACGCCACGATCCTGATCGGCAGCGGCATCACCGTCGTGCTCTACACGCTGATGATCATCGCGGTCGTGTTCTCCGCGGTGACCAAGGTGCGGTCCCGGCGGCGGGTGGACTTCTAGCTCGGGCCTCACGCGCGCAGGCTGTCACCGCGGGTCGGTGACGGCCTGCGCTGCGTCGGGGGCAGCCTGCGTGTCGTCGGGGAGACCTGCCTCCGTGCACACGGGACGGTCGTATCTCCGGGATCCCGCCCGTTCGACGGACCTGTGTGCAGCGGGGCAGGTCTGGGACACTCGGCCGGTGCGGATACGACGTGAGCAGCCCTCCGACCGCCCCGATGTCCTGCGCGTCGTGCACGAGGCGTTCGAGGGCGGCCCCGACGAGCCCGGGGAAGTGGCGCTGACCCGAGCCCTGTTCGACGACCCCGGGTACATTCCCGAGTTCTCCCTGGTTGCTGTGGTGAGCGGGGACGTGGCCGGCTGTGTGATCGGCACCCGCGGGTACATCGGCGACACACCCGCCGTCGGCATCGCACCGCTGGCCGTGGCCCGGGCGCACCAGCGGAGGGCCGTGGGGTCGGCGCTGATGTGGGCGCTGATCGGGGCGGCGCAAGCACGGCACGAACCGGCCCTGGTTCTGCTCGGCGAGAACGCGTACTACGAACGGTTCGACTTCGCCCCCGCATCCCGGAACGGCATCGAGGCCCCGGTCGCCTCGTGGGGGCAGCACTTCCAGGCACTCGTGCTCACCGACGACCCGGTGGCTGGCCGGTTCCGGTACGCGGCGGCCTTCGGCCTCTGAGCTCCGAGCCCGACTTGCCTCTGAGCCCGACCTGCCTCCGTGCACACAGGACGGCCGAGTCGCCGGGATCCCGCCCGTGCGGTCGACCTGTGTGCAGCCACGCAGGTCCGGCGGGCGCAGTTCACCCCACCGTCACCGCGGTGTGGCTGACTGGGTCGTATGACCTACGACGCGAGCTTCCTCGTCACCGCCGACGCCCTCCCGATCCCGTCGCGGGACGGCCTGGTCACCCTCGACTACACGCACTTCGCGGTGTCGATGGACACGGGGCGTCGGCTGGCCGCCGTGACCGCGGTGAACATCGACGGCAGTGACCTGCGGGACGTCGAGCGAGGGGACGACTGGCGGCTCGACCCCCGGCTGCCGGAGACGCAGCAGGCGGGTCCGGAACTGTACTCCGCCAACGACCTCGATCGTGGTCACCTGGTTCGACGCCGCGATCCGGTGTGGGGTGAGAACGCCGAGCGCGCCAACGCCGACACGTTCCACTACACGGTGTGCGCCCCGCAGACGGCGACCCTCAATCAGTCGAAGACGCTGTGGCTGGGCCTCGAGGACTACGTGTTGGACCACGCCCGGCAGTACGGGGAACGGCTCTCGGTGTTCACGGGGTGCCTGTTCGAGTCGGGCGATCCGGTGTATCGGGGTGTCTCGATCCCCCGGCGGTTCTTCAAGATCGCGGCGTGGGCGCAGGACGACGACCTCGCCGCCACCGGGTACGTGCTGGACCAGACGGCGTCACTGAGCCCGATTCTGGAGCGCGGCGTCCGGGCCGCGGACGTCCCCGCGCTCGGGGCGTACCGCACCTACCAGGTGCCGATCGCGGACATCGCCGCCGCAACCGAACTCGCCATGCCGCTGCTCGTAAACGCGGACCGTCTCGCCCCGGTTCCCGCCGCCCGGCCCACACCATGGATCGAGCTGACCGGCCCGGAGGACCTTCGGCTGGAACGGTGACGGGAATGGCGACCGCAGCGCTGGGGTTCCGCTCGACATGACCACCGAGGGCACCTCGACATGACCACCGAGGGCACCACCGCGCGCATCGTCCGCAGCGCCGACCGGAAGCACTGGTGGGACGGCGCGATCGACTCCTGGCAGTCCTTCCCCGTCACCGGCAATTTCGACCTCGCGAGTGCCGCCCACGGGCTGCTGCTGGTGCACAACGAGGACACCGTCGCGCCCGGCGAGGGGTTCGACCGCCACCACCACCGCAACACGGAGATTGTCACCTGGGTTCTGGACGGGGTGCTGCGCCACGAGGATTCGGTGGGCAACACCGGTGTTCTCCGGCCCGGGGTGGTCCAGCGGATGAGTGCGGGCTCCGGTGTCCTGCACTCGGAACGCAACGACAACGGCTACACCTCGCGACAGCCGCTACGCGTCGTGCAGATGTGGATTCCGCCGAGCACCCCGGACACCGCACCGTCCTACGAGGAACGCGACGTGTCCGACGCCCTCGCCGGCGGCGACCTGGTCGTGGTCGCGTCCGGCCTGCCCCGCGACGCGGACCGCACCGCGATCACCCTCGGCAACCGGGACGCGGCCCTGCACGTCGCGAGACCGGCTGCGGGGCAGTCGATCACCGTGCCGGACGCGCCGTTCGTCCACGTCTTCCTCGCGCGCGGCGACGCGACGATGGACGGCGTCGAGCTCCGCCAGGGCGACGCCGTCCGCCTCACCGGCGGCGGCTCGCCCCGCATCACGGCAACGGCGCCGAGCGAGATCCTGATCTGGGAGATGCACTCCGCCGCAGAGTGAGTCGCGTCAGAGCACCACGTTGACCATGCGGCCGGGGACCACGATCACCTTCTTGGGCTCCCCGCCGTTCAGCAACGCGACGATCTTCTCGTCGGCCAGCGCCGCCGACTGCACGGCCTCGCGGGACGCGTCCGCCGCCACACTGATCCGGCTGCGGACCTTGCCGTTGACCTGGATGGGGTAGTCGACGGTGTCGTCGACCAGCCACGTCTCGTCGGCGACCGGGAAGGGGCCGTGCGCGAGAGATCCACTGTGGCCCAGCAAGGTCCACAGTTCCTCGGCGATGTGCGGCGCCAGAGGCGCGAGCATCAGCACCAACGGTTCGACGGCGCTGCGTGGGGCGCCGGCCGGGTACTCCTTGGTCAGGTGGTTGGTCAGCTCGATCAGCTTCGCACCGGCCGTGTTGTCCCTCAGCGCAGCGTAATCCGCGTCCACGCCCTCGATCGCCCGGTTCACCGCACGCAGGGTGTCGTCCGAGGGGACGTCCTCGGTCACCCGCAGCGCACCGGTCTCCTCGTCGACGACGAGCCGCCACACGCGCTGCAGGAATCGCTGCGCTCCGACGACGTCCTTGGTGGCCCAGGGCCGCGAGGTGTCCAGCGGGCCCATCGACATCTCGTAGACCCGGAGGGTGTCCGCGCCGTACTCGGTGAAGATCTCGTCGGGGGAAACGGAGTTCTTGAGCGACTTGCCCATCTTCCCGTACTCGCGGGTCACCGGCTGGTCCTGGAAGAAGTACTGCCCGTCGCGCTCGACCACCTCGTCGGCCGGGACGTACACGCCGCGAGCGTCGGTGAACGCGTAGGCCTGGATGTAGCCCTGGTTGTACAGGCGCCGGTACGGCTCCTTCGAGCTCACGTGCCCGAGGTCGAAGAGCACCTTGTGCCAGAAGCGTGCATAGAGGAGGTGCAGCACAGCGTGTTCCACGCCGCCCACGTACAGGTCGAGACCACCGGGATCGGTCTCGCCGTGGACGTCCGGGCGCGGGCCCATCCAGTACGCCTCGTTCTCCGGGGCGCACAGTGTGTCGGCGTTGGTGGGGTCGATGTACCGCAGCTGGTACCACGAGCTGCCCGCCCACTGCGGCATGACGTTGGTGTCGCGCGTGTAGGTCTTCAGACCGTCACCGAGATCGAGGTCGACGTGCACCCAGTCGGTTGCCTTGGCCAGCGGCGGCGACGGCTCGCTGTTGGCGTCGTCGGGGTCGAACGACACCGGCGCGTAGTCCTCGACGTCCGGGAGTTCCACCGGCAGTGCGGATTCGGGCAGGGCGTGAGCGATGCCGTCGGCGTCGTAGACCACCGGGAAGGGCTCGCCCCAGTACCGCTGCCGGGCGAACAGCCAGTCCCGCAGCTTGTACTGGATGGTGCCGCGCCCCGTTCCCTTCTCCTCGAGCTGCGCGATCACCCGAGTCTTGGCCTCGTCGACCGTCAGCCCGTCGAGATCGCCCGACGCGACCAGTGTTCCGTCGCCGGTCCACGCCGACTCGGTGACGTCGCCACCCGAGATCACCTGCACCACGGGCAGACCGAACACCGTCGCGAACTCCCAGTCGCGCTGATCGTGCGCGGGAACCGCCATGATCGCGCCCGTGCCGTAGCCGGTCAGCACGTAGTCGGCGACGAACACCGGCACGGACTCGCCGGTGACGGGGTTGACGGCGTAGGACCCGGTGAAGACACCCGTCTTCTCTTTGTTCTCCTGCCGCTCGAGGTCGGACTTCGCGGCGATGGCGCGGCGGTACGCGCCGATCGCCTGGAGGGGAGTGCCCTCCCCGAGGGTCCACCGCGCGTCGACGTCCGCAGGCCACGCGACGGCCGTGATGTCGTCCACCAGAGGGTGTTCCGGGGCGAGCACGACGTAGGTGGCGCCGTACAGCGTGTCCGGACGCGTGGTGAAGACCTCGATGCCGGCGGTCCCCGTGCCGTGCGGCAGCTGGGCGTCGAACCGCACCTGCGCACCGCGCGAGCGCCCGATCCAGTTGCGCTGCATGGTCTTGACCTTCTCCGGCCAGTCCAGCAGGTCGAGGTCGTCGATCAGCCGGTCGGAGTACGCGGTGATGCGCATCATCCACTGCCGCAGGTTCTTCCGGAACACCGGGAAGTTGCCGCGGTCGCTGCGGCCGTCCGCCGTGACCTCCTCGTTGGCCAGCACCGTACCCAGACCGGGACACCAGTTGACCAACGAATTCGACTGATACACCAACCGATACCCGTCGATGACCTCACGACGCTCGGCGGGCGTGAGCTCGGACCAGACGCGGCCGTCGTCGAGAGTGCGCGTCCCGGAATCGAATTCGGCCTCCAGCTCGGCGACCGGACGCGCGCGGCCCGCCTCGGCGTCGTACCAGGCCCCGTGGATCTGCAGGAAGATCCACTGTGTCCAGTGGTAGAAGTCGACGTCCGTCGTCGCGACCGACCGGCGCATGTCGTGGCCCAGCCCGAGACGGCCGAGCTGGCGACGCATGTTGGCGATGTTCGCCTCGGTCGTGGTGCGCGGGTGGGTACCGGTCTGCACGGCGTACTGCTCCGCCGGCAGCCCGAAGGCGTCGTAGCCGAGCGTGTGCAGCACGTTGCGCCCCCGCATGCGGTGATAACGGGCGAACACGTCGGTGGCGATGTACCCCAGCGGGTGCCCGACGTGCAGGCCGCTACCCGACGGATACGGGAACATGTCCTGGACGAACAGCTTGTCCGCCGGGAGGTCGCCGTCGGTGGCGAGGTCCCCGACCGGGTTGGGCGCCGCGAACGTCCCCTCGTCGGCCCAGCGCTTCTGCCACCGCGCCTCGATGGAGCCCGCGAGGTCCGCCGTGTAGCGGTGTCCGGGGGTCGTCTCGGCGGTGGTGTCAGGCTGCGAAGTCACGCGACCAGCGTAAAGCGTGCCCCGGGCCGTGATCGGCCCGGTCACCGACGGACCGTAAACTGGGGGTCGTGATCGTCGTGTCCGTGATTCTGTTCGTCCTGCTCCTGGCCGCCGCCGTCGCTCTCGGCGTGGTCGCGGCCCTCGGGCTGCGCGGGCGCCTGCGTCGCAACGCTCTGGTCGGCGTGCGCACCGAGGCGAGCATGGCCAGCGACGAGTCCTTCGCCCTCGCCAACAAGGTGGCGGCGCCCACCACCGCGGCCGCCGCCGTGATGCTGCTGCTCGGCGCGGTCGCCGCGATCGCACCTGGTGGTCTGTTCGGCGTGATCGCCGCCGCCGTCACCACGGCGGCCGCACTCGTCTCCGCCGCGTACGGCGGCACCATGGGCACCCGCGCCGCAGCCGCCGCCGCGCCCGCACCCGACGAGCAGGGCGGCTGCGGCCATTCCTGCATCTCCTGCAGCCTCAAGGACGCCTGCAAGCCCGCCTGACGTGGGGGTGCTGCGGCGCGTGGCCGCTGCTCTGGACGGCTTCGTCCTCGCGATCTTCGGCGTCGCGATCCTCGCGACCCTGCTGCCGGCGTCGGGCACCGCGTCCGACGTCCTGCACGCCGTCACCGTCGCCGCGATCGCGCTGCTCTTCTTTCTCTACGGCACCAGGCTCTCCCCGCGCGACGCCCTCGACGGGCTGACGCACTGGCGGCTGCACGCCGTCGTCCTCGGGTGCACGTACCTGCTGTTCCCGCTGCTCGGACTCGTCCTGCGGGTGCTCACGCCGACCGTCCTCACCGACGAGCTGTACACCGGCATGCTCTACCTGTGCCTGGTCCCGTCGACCATCCAGTCGTCGATCGCCTTCACCTCGATCGCCCGCGGCAACGTGGCCGGCGCCGTCGTCAGCGCGTCGGTGTCCAACCTGCTGGGCGTCGTCGTCACGCCGCTCCTGGTCGTCCTGCTGGTGACGACGACGGGTGAGGCGAGCGTCGACGCCTCTGCGATCGGCGACATCCTCCTCCAACTGCTGGTCCCGTTCCTCCTCGGCCAACTCGCCCGCCGACGCATCGCGGGGTGGGTACAGCGGCACGCGTCGGCCACCAAGCTCGTCGACCGCGGGTCGATTCTGCTGGTCGTCTACGCCGCGTTCAGCGTCTCCCGCGTGCAGGGCGTGTGGTCGGTGCTCTCGCCGTGGCGCATCGCCGCGGTGGTGGCGGTGTGCAGCGTCCTGCTCGCGGTGGTGCTGGGGGCGACCGTACTGATCGGGCGGCTGTGTCGCTTCGACCGCGCCGACCGCATCGTGGTGCTGTTCTGCGGCTCCAAGAAGTCGCTGGCCAGCGGGCTGCCGATCGCCTCGGTGCTGTTCGCCGGACAACCCGTCGGCATCATCGTGCTGCCGCTGCTGATCTTCCACCAGATCCAACTGGTGGTGTGCGCCGTGCTGGCCGCGCGGTACGAACGGCAGGCGATCAGGGACGCCGCATCGACTTCCTGATCTCCTCGAGCCGCGCCTTGCCGGCCCGCTCGCGCTCGGCGAACTTCTCGGCCTCCGTGCGGCCGGCGGCGCTCTCGGCGTCCAGCTCGGCCGCACCCATCGCGGAGCCCGATCGTCCCTCGACCCGCTCGCGCACCCCGTCCCAGGTGGGGACGCCGTTCGCGGTCCAGGTCGATCCTTCCACCGCGCCCGGCGCGGCGAGGCCGGATTCGGTGACGCCCACTCCGACCGGCGGGCCCACCGGGTCGTCGACGATCTCCGCGTCGACGGTGACGCCGGGTTCCGGACTCGCGAGCAGAGACGACGCCGCCTCCCGCACCGCGGCCAGCGCGGGGCGAGAGGCGGTGAGCGCCACCACCGTCTCGAGCACCTCGCGGTCGGAGGGCGTGGAGTCGGTGGGCGTGGTGGCGTCGTCGGTCATGGCATCGAGGGTAGGCGTGGAGTGCTACGGCGTCGGCCCGCCGACGCCCGATGTCACGGCGTCGGCATACCGCCGTTGACGTTGAGGGTGTCACCGGTGACGTAGCTCGACTCGGCGGACGAGAGGTAGACGTAGGCGGCGGCCAGCTCGGCCGGCTGACCCGCGCGGCCCAGCGGCGTCTCCTGTCCGAACTCCGGCAGCGCCGAGGTCGGCTGTCCGCCCGACGCCTGCAGCGGAGTCCAGAACGGCCCCGGCGCAACGACGTTCACGCGAATGCCGCGAGGCGCGAGCTGCTGGGCGAGCGCCTTGCTCATGGTGTTGATGGCCATCTTGGTGGTCGCGTAGTCCACGAGTCCCGGCGACGGCGTGTAGGCCTGGATCGAGCTGGTGGTGACGATGGTCGAGCCGGCCGGCATGTGCGGCACGGCCTCCTGGACGATCCAGAACAACGAGTAGACGTTGGTCTTGAACGTGGCGTCGAACTGCTCCGGGGTGAGGTCCTCGAGCTTCTCGACGTACTGCTGCTTGCCCGCGACGGCGACGAGCAGGTCGATGCCACCGAAGGCGTCGACGGTGGTGCGGACGAGGCCGCGGGTGGCCTGCTCGTCGGTGAGGTCGGCGGGGGCGAGGACGGCGGTCCGGCCTGCCTCGCGGACCAGGTCGGCGACCTCCTGTGCGTCCTGCTCCTCGGACGGGAGGTAGTTGAGGACGACGTCGGCGCCTTCACGGGCGACGGCGATGGCGACGGCACGCCCGATGCCGGAGTCGGCACCGGTGATCAACGCCTTGCGGCCGGTCAGCCGGCCGGTGCCGCGGTAGGACCGTTCGCCGTGGTCGGCACGGGGCTCGAGATCGGCGGCGAGGCCGGGCGGGTCCTGATGCTGCTCCGGGAACCCCTCCTGCCGGTACTGCGTCACGGGGTCGGTGAAGGTGTACTGATCGGTCACGGCAATGCTCCAACCGGGGGGTGGTGGGCGGAATCGGAACGGAGGCGACGGGTGGTTTCCATCGGGTCGTTGCTGCCGCATGCCCGGCCGGTCCCGGTGGCAAACGCCGCCCTCGGGGTGTGGCGATCGGCACTCCGGGTACTCGCCGAACCATGGCGAAGTTCCCCGGCGCGGCCACGTTCGTGCCCGACACCCTCGATCTGGACGATCTCGCGATGTCGGCGCGGGAGTGCCGGGGGTGCGATCTGTGGGAGCCGGCCGAGCACGTGGTGTTCGGCGCGGGTTCGGCAGGCGCGCGCATGATGCTCGTCGGCGAACAGCCCGGTGACCAGGAGGACCGGCGGGCCGCACCTTTCGTCGGACCCGCCGGCATCCTGCTGAATCGCGCTCTGGCGCAGGCGGACATCGACCGGGAGGTCACCTACGTGACCAATGCGGTGAAGCACTTCAAGTTCACGCGGGGGTCGGGCCCGCGGCGCATTCACCAGAAGCCGCTGCGCTCGGAGGTCACGGCGTGCCACCCGTGGTTGCAGGCGGAACTGCGCGCCGTCGACCCCGAGGTGGTGGTCCTGCTGGGTGCCACGGCGGCACAGGCCCTGATGGGCCCGTCGTTCCGGATCGGGGCGAGCCGCGGCGAGATCCTGGCGCTCGGGGACGCGAAAGCCGTCGCCACCGTGCATCCGTCGGCCGTCCTGCGGACCGACGACGCCGAGCGCGACGCGGCGTTCGACGGCTTGGTCGCCGACCTCCGCGTGGCGGCCGGCCTCCTGACGTGACCCACGCGCCGTCCCGATTCGCAGTAGCGTGGCGAGGGTGACGGACACGCACCCCGACGGAACCATCGCGCCTGCGTACACGGGCCGCCTGGCGAACGATCCCGTTCCGGCCCTTCGGCTTCCCACCGACCGCACAGATCCCGACGCGGTCTACCGCTTCGTGCACGACGAGTTGATGCTCGACGGCAGTTCGCGGTTGAACCTGGCGACGTTCGTCACCACGTACATGGAACCGCAGGCCGAGAAGCTCATGGCCGAGACGTTCGACAAGAACATGATCGACAAGGACGAGTACCCGGCGACGGCCGCGATCGAGCAGCGCTGCGTCAACATGGTGGCCGATCTGTGGAACGCGCCGAACCTCGACGCGACCGATCCGTCGAGCGCGACCGGGGTGTCCACGATCGGATCGTCCGAGGCCGTGATGCTCGCCGGGCTGGCGCTGAAGTGGCAGTGGCGCGCTCGGCGTCAGGACGCCGGAGACGACGCGACCCGACCGAACCTGGTGCTGGGCACCAACGTTCAGGTGGTCTGGGAGAAGTTCTGCCGGTACTTCGACGTGGAGCCGAAGTACCTCGACATGGAACCGGGTCGGTACGTCATCACTCCCGACCAGGTCCGAGACGCCGTGGACGAGAACACCATCGGCGTCGTCGCCATCCTCGGCACCACCTTCACCGGTGAGCTCGAGGCGGTCAGGGAGATCACGGAGGCGCTCGACGACGTGGCCGCGGCGGGCGGTCCGGACGTACCCGTGCACGTCGACGCCGCCAGCGGCGGATTCGTCGTCCCGTTCCTCGACCCCGATCTGCTGTGGGACTTCCGGCTGCCGCGGGTCAAGTCGATCAACGCCAGCGGCCACAAGTACGGATTGACCTATCCCGGACTGGGTTTCGTGGTCTGGCGCGAATCGCAGGACCTTCCCGACGACCTGGTGTTCCACGTGAACTACCTCGGTGGGGACATGCCGACCTTCACCCTCAACTTCTCGCGTCCCGGCAACCAGGTGGTGGGTCAGTACTTCAACTTCCTCCGCCTCGGACGCCGCGGATACACCGACGTCATGGCCTCGCTCCGCGCGACGGCCACCCGCGTCGCCGGCCGGCTGGCCGCCTCGGACACGTTCGACGTCATCGGCGACGGCGTGGCCCTCCCGGTGGTCGCCTTCGCCCTGCGGGGCGACCCGGGCTTCACGGTGTTCGACATCTCCCACGAGCTGCGGGCGCGCGGCTGGCAGGTCCCGGCCTACACGATGCCCGCTCGCGCGGAGGATGTCTCGGTGCTGAGAATCGTGGTGCGCGAGGGCTTCTCGGCGGATCTGGCCCGACAACTGTGCGACGCGATCGACGAGGTGGTGACATCTCTGCGGGGCCGCGACGGTCACTCGCACGCCCGCGCGTTCGCCCACTGACCGGCGTGCGTTCCGGCGCAGGGGCCGGTGAGTCAGTTCGTGGACGTGTCCAGGGGGTGCGTGGCCAGCATGGCGAGCGGCATCGGTTGCCGGCGCAGCACCCGCGCCCACAGGTCGACCCGGCCGGACCCGACGACATCCGTCGGCAACGCGGAGACGACCATCCAGTCGTCACGCTCCAGTTCGCCCTCGAGTTGGCCGAGCGTCCACCCCGAGTAACCCGCGAAGATGCGCATGCCGTCGATCGACGACGCGACGACGGACGGGTCGGAATCCAGGTCCACCATCACCACCCGACCGTCGACACGGCGCAACCCCGGCACGTTCTCCGTGGAGACCCCCGGACGCAGGGTCGCCAGACACAGCGCGGAATCACGCTTGACCGGACCCCCGACGTGCAGGGCCTTCGGCGCGCTGGTCAGCGGTGCCCACTGCGGGAGGACGTCGTGCACCGCCGTGTCGCTCGGACGGTTCAGGACCACGCCGAGACTGCCGGCGTCGTTGTGTTCGATCACGTACACGACCGTGCGTCGGAACGTCGGTTCGACCAGTTCCGTGGACGAGATCAGCAAGCTTCCGGGCCGCACGGCGTGGTCGGGCGTCGCCGTCCGGTCCTCCGGGTCCTCTGCGTGTGCCACCGTCTCATCATGGCACCGGTGATCGCCCCGCGCCGCGAGACCGGGCAGGGCGAATGAGCGTGATCGCGGCCACCGTGCGAGCGGTCGTGCGCGACCCCGACGCACGCCGCCTCGCGCTCGTCCGACTGGCGACGCAGTTCGGTGACGGCATGGTGCAGGCGGCGCTGGGCGGAGTCGTGCTCTTCGACCCCGCGCGGGCCGCCGACCCCCTGACGATCGCCGCCGGCTTCGCCGTCCTGTTGCTGCCGTACTCACTGGTGGGGCCCGTCGCCGGCGTCGCGTTGGATCGCCTGGACCGCCGCGGCGTACTGATCGGGGCCGGACTGGCCAAGACCGCGCTGATCGTGCTGGCGACGGTGTTGTTGCTGGTGGACGCGTCGACCGCGGCCGTCCTGGTGACCGCCCTCGTCCTCGTCGGGATCAGCCGCTTCGTCCTCGCGGGGATGTCGGCCGCGCTGCCGCGGGTCGTCGCGACGGACGCGTTGGTCCCGACCAACTCCGCGCTGGTCACCCTGGGCGCGGTGACCGCGGCCGCCGGGGCCGCCGTCGCCACCACGGTCCTCGCCCTCGCCGGTCCGACGGGTGTTCCGGCCGCCGTCGCGACCGGGGTGTCCGCTCTCGGCGCCGTCGTCGCCGCCCTTCTCGCCCGGCGGTTCCCGGCCGGTCGTCTCGGTCCGGCCGGGAATCGCACCGCCGAGCGCGGCGACGCCGGGGGCATCGTCGGCGTCGGACGCGGCGTCGCGACGGGTCTGCGCACCGTCGTCGCGACGCCGACCGTGCGCTCGGCGCTGCTCGGCGTCGGCGCCCACCGCGTCGTCTTCGGGATCGACACCGTCGTGACGATCCTGGTGCTCCGCGACGCGGCGACCACCGAGGACGCGACCGTGCTGCCGGTGGGCATCGCGGGATTCGGCCTGGCCGTCACCGCGACCGCGGCGGGACTGTTCGTCGCCGCCCTCACCACTCCGATCCTGCGCCCCCGCCTGGGGGCCCGCCGGCTGACGGCCTCGGCGTTGATTCTTGCCGCCGTCGTCCAGGGAACCCTGGTGATCACGCTGGAGCCCGACCTGCTCGTCGTCGCCGCGTTCGTCCTCGGCGTGGCCGGCCAGACCGTCAAGCTCAGCGCCGACGCGGCCCTGCAGACCGACGTCGACGATCGCCGCCGAGGCCGCGTGTTCGCCCTGCAGGACACCGTGTTCAACGCCGCGTTCGTCGCGGCGGTGGCCGCCGTGGCCGTCGCGTTCGGCCCGGTGAGTACCGCGTCCGGCGCCGTGGCGCTCGTCGCCGTGGGAGTCGGCGCGGCGCTCTACCTCGTCGCCGCCGTGATCGTCGCGAGCTCGCCCGTCACTCGGCCTGCTCCGCCGATCGACGAGAGTTCCACCACGTCACCAACTCTCGCTCCGCCTCGTCGCGGTCCAGCGGACCCCGATCCAGACGGAGCTCTTTGAGGAACCGCCAGGCCCGGCCCACCTCGGGACCCGCCGGGATGTCGAGCAGCTCCATGATCGCGTTGCCGTCGAGGTCCGGACGCACCCGCGCCAGGTCCTCCTGCGCAGCCAGCCGGTCGATCCGCGCCTCGAGGTCGTCGTAGGTCGCCTGCAGGGCCGCCGCGCGACGCTTGTTGCGCGTCGTGCAGTCGGCCCGCACCAACTTGTGCAGGCGGGGGAGCAGATCACCGGCGTCGGTCACGTAGCGCCGCACCGCCGAATCCGTCCACTGACCCTTGCCGTACCCGTGGAAGCGCAGATGCAGGAAGACCAGCTGGGCGATGTCGTCCGTCGCCTTCTTCGGGTACTTCAGTGCACGCAACCGACGGCGCACCATCTTGGCGCCCACCACCTCGTGGTGGTGGAAACTGACCCCGCCGCCCGGCTCGTTGCGCTTGGTGTCCGGCTTGCCGATGTCGTGCAGCAACGCCGCCCACCGCAGGATCGGATCGGGGTCGCCCTCCTCGAGGTCGATCGCCTGCTGCAGCACCGTCAGCGAGTGCCAGTACACGTCCTTGTGCTGGTGGTGCTCGTCGATCTCGAGCTTCATCGCCGGCACCTCGGGGATGATGCGCTGCGCGATTCCCGTGTCGCACAACGCTTCCACCCCGTCGACGGCGTGCTCGCCGAGGATCAGCTTGTCCAGTTCCGCGGTGATGCGCTCGACGGTGATCCGATCGATCTGCTCGGCCATCTCGCGCACCGCCGTCCGCACCCGCGGCATCAGGGTGAAGCCCAGCTGGGACACGAAGCGCGCCGCCCGCAGCATCCGCAGCGGATCGTCGGCGAACGAGACCTCGGGCTCGGTGGGCGTGTCCAACACCCCCTCGAGCAGTGCGTCGAACCCGCCCAGCGGATCGACCAGGTCGCCCGGCCCGTCGCCGTCGACCCGTACGGCCATCGCGTTCACCGTGAAGTCGCGCCGCACCAGATCCTCGGCGAGGGTCGACCCGTACCGCACCACCGGATTGCGCGAGACGCGGTCGTACGCGTCGCTGCGGAACGTCGTGATCTCGATCTGCCGCCCGTTCCGCACCGCGCTCACGGTGCCGAACTCGATGCCGGTGTCCCACTGATGGTCCGCCCACCCCGCCAGGAGAGCCTGCGTGTGCTCCGGCAGGGCGTTGGTGGTGAAGTCCAGATCCGTGTTCAGCCGACCGAGCAGCGCGTCGCGCACACTCCCGCCGACGAGGAACAACTCGTACCCGGCCGTCGCGAACAGCGCGCCCAACGGCCGCAGAATGTCGTCGTGCGCCCGAAGCGCCACGGCACCCGACGCCAGCAGACGCGCACGCCTCTCGGGATCCGGAACGGAAGTGGACACGTCGCAACACCCTACCGACGTCCCCCCACCACCCGACCGGGGCGACGAACACGGGAGACACGCCGATCGGCAACTAGTATCGATCGGGTGTCCGGTCCCGAACGAGCCAAGCGAACCCGTCGCGGTGTGCGACGGCGTGGGCGCGGCGACGCGACCGGACGGACCGGCGATCGGCCCGCCCTGCGCACCGTGCGCGAGACGTCGGCCGGCGGGCTCGTGGTCGACGGTCTCGGCGGGCCGCGAGAGCGCCTCTGCGCTGCGCTGATCGGCCGCACCGACCGGCGCGGACGTCTTCTGTGGTCGCTGCCCAAGGGCCACATCGAACGCGGCGAGACCCCCGAGCAGACCGCCGAACGCGAGGTCGCGGAGGAGACCGGTATCAACGGGACCGTGCTCGCCCCGCTCGGGAGCATCGACTACTGGTTCGTCACCGAGGGTCGACGGGTGCACAAGACCGTGCACCACTACCTCCTACGCTTCACCGGAGGCCAACTGTCCGACGAGGACGTCGAAGTCACCGAGGTCGCCTGGGTCCCGCTCGCCGAGCTCCACACGCGGCTCGCGTACGCCGACGAGCGCAAGCTCGCCGAGCGTGCCGGGGACATGATCGATCGGATGGCCGCGGACCCCGCCGGCTTCACCCTCCCGGCCGACGGCCGCGGCATCGCCGAAGCATGAGGCCCGCCGCCACCCGCCTTCTCGCCCTGCTCCTGGCCCTCGTCGCCACGCTGGCCGCGGTCGGCCTCACCGTCGCGGTGGGCCCCGCGGCCGCGCAACCGACCACGCCCCCCGACACCTCCGTCGACGGCACGTTCCTCCGTATCTCCGTCGACGAGGTCACCCCCACCACGGTCACCACCACCTCACCGCCCGAGGTCACCGTCCGCGGCACCGTCACCAACGTCGGCGACCGGCCCGTCTCCGACATCGGCGTCCGCCTGCAACGCGCCCCGGCCGTGCGGACCG
The DNA here is from genome assembly GCF_001620025.1 of Rhodococcus sp. PBTS 1. Lineage (NCBI taxonomy): Bacteria > Bacillati > Actinomycetota > Actinomycetes > Mycobacteriales > Nocardiaceae > Rhodococcus > Rhodococcus sp. PBTS 1. The sequence goes on along the minus strand of NZ_CP015219.1, from coordinate 4,031,580 downwards.
ACGCGGGCCTGCGCTCGGCGCTCGCCGACGACCAAGACGTCTTCGACACCGTCGGGAACTTCGACGAACTCGCCGACGGTGAACCCCTGGCGCAGGGGCAGGACCTGCCGTTCACGCTGTCGCTTCCGCTCCGCGCGGCCGACGGCACCCTCTCGCTCGGCATCGACCGCCCCGGCATCTATCCGATGCTGGTCAACGTCAACGGCACCCCCGACTACGGCCAGCAGGCCCGGCTCGACGACGCCACGTTCCTGCTGCCCGTCGCCGGCCTCCCGCGCGACACCACGGTGCCCGACCTCGCGGCACCGACGGGCGTTCCGCTGCCCCCCGACACCGGTCGCCCCGTCGCCGCGACCGTCCTGTGGCCCCTCGCCGACCGGCCCCGACTCGCGGCGGGACTGCCCGGCACCGTCGACGAGAAGGTGCGCCTGATCGACGACGACTTGGCGACGTCTCTCGACACCGGCGGACGACTCGACGGTCTGCTCACCGCGCTCGAGTTCGCGATCCAACCCTCGGTCGACCCGGACGGTGCCCTCGCCGCGTCCACGTGCGTCGCCGTCGACCCCGACCTGCTGGTGACCGTCGCGGCGATGACCCGCGGCTACCTCGTCGTCGACGCCGCCGACCCGACGGGACCGGCCCGCGACGGGACGGGCACCGACGCCGCCGTCGCCTGGCTCGATCGTCTGCGCGCGCTGGTCGCGGATCGGTGCGTCGTCGCCGTGCCGTTCGCGCAGGCCGACCTCTCGGCCGTCGCCGCGACGGGGGACGCCGCCCTGGCACAGGCCGCCGTCGCGTCCCCGCCGGACGTCGTCGATTCGCTGCTCGGGGTCTCGTCGCGACGCGACGTCGTGTGGCCCGCGGCCGGGACCGTCGACACCGCCGCGGCGGACATGGTCGCCGCGACCCCCGCGTCGGCGCCCGGAGCCACCGACTCGGGACGGTCGTTGCTGCTCGCGCGGTCCGCCGTCGACGTCGTGGACGCCGGCACCTCGCCGGACACCGTTCTGCTCGCCGGTACGGCAGCGTCCGACCGGGCCGTGCTGTTCGGCGACGAGGTGAGCAGCGCCCTCGCCGGCGTCGGCGCCGACCCCGTCACCCCTGCGTTCACGCCCGACGCCCAGCGGCTCGACCTGACGGCGGACTCCCGCACGGCGCGACTGCAGGACGCGCTGGGTGCGCTGCAGTACGAGGCACTGCTCCCCTCCGGTGCGCCCGGCACGACGCCGCGGCTCGACCGCGGGCCGCGCTCGCTCGTGGTGGTCCCGCCGCAGACGTGGACCCCGGACCGGGAGGAGGCCTCGGCCGTCCTCGGCACGGTGGCCGGACTGCTGCGCAGCGGCCTCGCGACCCCCCGGCCCCTGGCGGATCTCCTGGGGGTGACCCCACCCGCCGAGCCCGCGACGCTGGTGTCGCCATCGGACGGGGTACCGGACGCCAGTCTCGTGGACACCGCCCGTGAGCAGGGCGGACGTATCACCGCGCTGCAGTCGGCGCTCGTGCAGGACCCCCGCTCGTCGCTCACCCCGGCCCTGTTCGCCGCGCCCCTGCGGGAGGATCTGCTGCGCGCTCTCGGTACGGCCGGTCGCGGCGGCACCGACCCGGCCGCCGTCGAGGACGCCGCGCGAGTCCGCGCCGCAGCTGTGGTCGCCGGAATCGACCGTGCTTACGGGGCGGTGACGATCCTCGCCCCCGGCGGCGTCTTCACCCTCGCGTCGGAGGCCAGCCCGCTGCTGCTGGTCGCGCGGAACGACCTCCCCATCGGCATCGCGGTGAACCTGACGGTCGACGCCCCGCAGGCCATGGAGGTCGAGGACATCGGCCCGCAACAACTGCCGCCTCGCGGCAGCCGCTCGCTCCAGGTGCCGGCGCGGGTCAGCGATTCGCGCAAGATGGTCGTCGAGTTCTCGCTCAGCACGAGCGACGGAGTCGAGCTGGGGCAACCGGCCGAGGTGACCGTTCGGTCCAATGCGTACGGTCGTGCCTTGGCTCTGATCACAGTCGGAGCCGGGATACTGCTGGTGTTGCTGGTGGGACGTCGCCTGTGGCATCGGTTCCGCGGGCAACCCGACCCCGCCGACGAACAGTGAGGACGCGATGAGCGGGACCACGTCCGCCGAGACGAGCGCCGCAGACCAGGGCGCCGCGGACACGCGTGCCGTGGAGAGGGGCGGCGGCTCCCGACTGCTGTCCGCGACCGGCGCGATCGCGTTCGCGACGCTCTGCAGCCGGATCACCGGCTTCGTCAAACAGCTGCTCCTGGTGACCGTCCTCGGCGTCACCGTGGCCAGCTCGTACACCGTCGCCAGTCTGATCCCCAACATGATCGCCGAGCTGGTGCTGGGCGCGGTGCTGACCGCGATCGTGGTGCCGGTCCTCGTCCGCGCGGAGGCCGAGGACGCGGACGGCGGACGCGCGTTCGTCCGCCGCCTGTTCACGGCAGCACTGACCATGCTGGTGATCGCCGCCGTCCTGGCGACGGCCGCCGCGCCGCTGCTCACGCGCTACGTCTTCCTCTCGGACGACGGCCAGGTGAACACGGCCCTCACCACCGCCCTGCTGTTCCTGCTGCTGCCCGCGATCCTGTTCTACGGGCTGTCGGCGCTGTTCACGGCGATCCTCAACACCCGCCAGAACTTCAAGCCCGGGGCGTGGGCGCCGGTGCTCAACAACCTCGTGGTCCTCGCCGTCCTGGTCGTGTACCTGCTGATGCCGGGGGAGATCTCGCTCGACCCGGTGCGAATCAGCGACCCCAAACTGCTCGTCCTCGGGTTCGGTATCACCCTCGGCGTCGTGGTGCAGGCGACCAGCCTGATCCCGGCGCTGCGCCGCAACCGGATCGATCTCCGTCCGCTGTGGGGTCTGGACGATCGGCTGCGGCGCTTCGGCGGCATGGCCGTCGCGATCGTGCTCTACGTGGTGATCAGCCAGATCGGCATGGTCGTCGCCACCCGCATCTCCTCGCACGTCGACCCCGCTGGGCCCGTCATCTACAACCAGGCCTGGATCCTCCTGCAGCTGCCCTACGGCGTCCTCGGCGTCACCGTGCTCACCGCGATCATGCCGCGACTGAGCCGCAACGCCGCCGCTCGCGACGTCCCCGCCGTCGTCGACGACCTGTCCGTCGCCACCCGCCTGACCATGCTGGCCCTCGTTCCGGTGATCGGTTTTCTCACCGTCGCCGGACCGCAGGTCGGCGAAGCGCTGTACGGCTACGGCAACTTCGGCAGCGCCGACGCCGCCCGGCTCGGCGAGGCCGTCAGCTGGTCCGCCTTCACGCTCGTGCCGTACTCCCTGGTCCTCATCCACCTGCGGGTGTTCTACGCGCGCGAGCAGGCGTGGACCCCCACGTGGATCGTGCTCGGCATCACCGCCGTCAAGGTCGGCCTCTCCGCCTTGGCGCCGCTCGTCGCGTCGTCGGATCGGTCCGTGGTGCTGCTGCTCGGTGCGGCCAACGGCCTCGGGTACCTGACCGGCGCGATCATCGGGTGGATGCTCCTGCGCCGCACCCTCGGCGACCTGCGTCTCGACGGCGTCCGGCGCACCGTCGTCGTCACCGCGCTCGCCACGGCCGCCGGCATGCTCACCGTGGTGCTGGCCGACACCCTCCTCGGCCTCGATCGCCTCACCGGGCCGGCCGCGTTGCTCCGCGTGCTCTTCGACGGCGCCGTGATGCTGCTGGTCACCGGTCTGTGTCTCGTGCGGGCACGGATCCCCGAGATCGACGCCGTGATCGTCGCCGTGCGACGGCGCCTCGGGCGCGCAGCACCGGCGCCCCCGGCGGATGCGCAGATGTTCGCCGAGACCGAGCTCATCCCCGCGATTGGCAGCCCCGATCTCCCGCCGGTCGGTCGACCGACCGGCGGGTTCGGTCCGGCGCCCCGGGGCGGACCGCTCCCGTACCCTGTGGGTCGTGAGGCCCCCGGGACGGCCGGTGACCGAGGTTCGGTCCGACGGGTGCAGAACGTGCCCCCGGACGAATCCCTCACCACGATTCTCCCGGTGGTCCCCACCGGTTCCACCAGACGTGACGAAGGAGTGTCCGTGACCGACGACGAGGCGACCCGCGGTCAGGCGACCCGGGACGACGGCCCCGCCCGGCCCGACAGCGGCGTGAAGACCGACCGCACGGACGACGCCCCGACCACCGTCGATGCCGCATCCCCGTCGCCGGACGACGACGACGCCGCCGCCACCGACTCGGGTCCGGCCGTGTCGGGGGGAGCAGTATCGGGGGGAGATGCGACCGGTGCGGCCGACGAGGCCGAGACGACCGAGACCCCGCTCGATGCGGCCACGACGGGCGTCCCCGGAGCCGGATCCCCGCCGCTCCCGCCCGCCGTAACTCCGGCCGACGCGCCGCGAGCCCCGCTGCGCGGACCCAAGCTGGTGCCGGGTGCGTCCGTCGCGGGCGGTCGCTACCGTCTGCTCGCGCCCCACGGCGGCGCCCGCGGTCTGAAGTTCTGGCAGGCCCACGACGTCAAACTCGACCGCGAGGTGGCACTCACCTTCGTCGACTCCGAACAACGCGCCGACGGCGGTGCGGACGACACCCGCGGCGACGGCCCGCAGGCCGTCCTGTCCCGCACCCTACGACTGGGCCGGATCTCCTCGCCGGGTCTCGCCCGCGTGCTCGACGTGGTGCGTGGCAGCTCCGGCGGCATCGTCGTCGCCGAATGGACCCGGGGACGATCGCTGCGCGAGATGGCCGACACCACGCCGTCGCCGCTCGGCGCGGCCAACGCCATCAAATCCCTCGCCGCGGCCGCCGAGCAGGCCCACCGCAGCGGCGGTGCCCTGTCCATCGACCATCCCGACCGAGTGCGGATCAGCGTCAAGGGCGACGCGGTGCTGGCGTTCCCGGCGACGTTCGCCGACGCCGATCCCAGCTCCGACGTCCGCGGCCTGGGTGCCATGCTGTACGCGCTGGTGACCGCCCGATGGCCGCTCGGCGATCCGCGCGAGACCGGATCGGTCGGCGGCATGGCGTTGGCCGACCGCACCGCCGCGGGCGCGCCCGTCGACCCGCGCGAGATCCGCTCCGACATTCCGTTCGAGGTGTCCGCCGTCGCCGTGCGTGCCCTCGAGCAGAACAGCGGCATCCGTACGGCCGCCACGGTGCAGCACATCCTGGGCCAGGCGGCCGTCGTCAACGAGAAGACGGACTACATCCCGGCGCTGCGCCTGGGCCAGCGGCCGCCGGGTGCGACGGGGCACGCCCTCGCCGATCCCGACGAGCCGGACCCGAAGTCCAACCGGACCTTGATCGTGTTGGCCGGGCTCGGTGCGCTCACGGTCCTGGTCCTCGGGCTCGTGGGCTGGTGGCTCGCGAACCTGCTCGCCGGCGGCGGGACGGACGAGCCGCTGACCGAGCAGAACTTCGGCCTGACCACCTCCGCGGTCGCGCCCGCGGATCCGGGCGCACCGGCGGCGCCCGCGGCGCCCACCCCGGTGGCCATTTCCTCGGTGGAGGTGTTCTCACCGCAGGGCACCGCGGACAGTCCCGCGACCGTCGACAACGTGCTCGACAACGATCCGGCGACCGTCTGGCAGACGGACTCCTACTTCAACCCGTTCCCGTCGCTCAAGAGCGGTGTCGGCATCCTGGCCACGCTCGACGGCGACGTCACCCCCGCCTCGGTGTCGATCGACTCGCCCTCGCCGGGCACGGTCGTGGAGATTCGGAGTGCGTCGTCGGCCTCACCGACGCTGGACGACACCCAGGTGATCGGACAGGCCACGCTGGGTAACGGCCGGACCGACATCGCCGTCACGCCGGACGGGCCCACGGAGTACCTGCTCGTGTGGATCACGGACCTCAGCACGCAGGGTGGCCGCAACCAGAGCTCGATCGCCGACATCACCGTCACCGCGGGCTGACCGGTCGGCGCCGCGTCGTGCGCGGTCACAAGCAAATCGTCGTACCGCCAGGACGGTTCGGTTCTCGGCTAGTCTCCGCGCGTGCGACTCATGGGGGGAGTCGCCGGGGGTGACGCCACGGACGGCGAGCTGCTGGCGGCGCATATCGCGGGGGACAGGACGGCGTTCGCCGTCCTGGTCCGCCGACACCAGGATCACCTGTGGCTGACGGCGCGGCGGGCGAGCTACTCCGCCGAGGACGCCGCCGACGCCTTACAGGACGCGTTGCTCAGCGCCCATAGGACCGCCCACTCGTTCCGGGCCGACGCCGCCGTCCGCAGCTGGCTCCACCGCATCGTGGTCAATGCCTGCCTCGATCGGATCCGACGTAATCGGGTCCGACCCACCGTCCCGCTGGACGACGACGTGCGCGAACCGCGGGATCCGTCCGATCACTACGCCGATCTGGACCTGTCGATGGTGGTCGAGCGAGCTCTCTTCACCCTCCCACCCGACCAGCGAGCCGCGATCGTCGCCGTCGACATGGAGGGCTACTCCGTCGCGGATGCCGCCGCCGCGCTGGGGGTGCCGCCGGGGACGATCAAGAGCCGCTGCGCCCGCGGGCGACAGAAGCTCGCCGAGGTGCTCCGCACGGTGCGGACGGACGACGGTACGGGCCAGGATCCGCGCGCCGCTGCTGTCTCGGATTCCGGGACTCTCTCCCCCGCACGTCCCGGATCGACTCGTCCGTCGGCGGGAACCGAATCCGGCGGTGGTGCGTCCAATAGGGCATGACCAGTGACGGCGAGCGGCTCGGCGAGCCGGCGGAGCACTCCGCACCCGGGCGTGACGAGCTCGCCGACCTGCACGCCGGCGCCCTCTCCGACGCCGACGTCGCGCACCTGCGCCCGCGCCTCCTGGCCTCCCGGGAGAGCAGGGAGTACCTGCAGAGCCTGGACGAGGTGCAGCGCCTCCTGCGCGAGCGCGGTGGTGACCTCGCCGCCACTGCACCGATTCCGCCCGGGGTGGAGGCGCGAGTGCACGCGGCGCTCGCCGCCGCACCCATCCCCAGCTTCCCGCGTCGCCACGCGATCGGTGCCGCCGCGGCCGCCGTGGCCCTCGTGATCGGCGTCGGTGCCCTGCTCACGTGGTGGCCACGATCCGGCCCCGCGCCGACGACGGTAGCCGCGCCCGAGTCCGTCACCCGCGCCGACGTGGCAACGCTGATCGGTCGGCGTGACGACGGGCCGCTCGCCGACCCGTCGGCCCTCGCGGCGTGTCTCGCCGCCAACGAGGTCGCCGCCGACACCCGGGTTCTGGGGTCCGGCCCGATCTCGCTCGACGGACGGGACGCGACGCTGTTGGTGCTACCGGGCGGGGCTCCGGGTGCGCTGGTCGCGCTCGCCGTCGGACCCCGCTGCGGACCCGGATTCCCCGACACCGTCGCGCGGGCCGACATCGGCTGACCGGGGAACAATCACCGCTGACCTAGTGTTGAGGCGATCACGGGCGGTACACCGCGTGTTCTGCCGACCGCGTCCTCGTACGCGACACTCTCACCACGGAAGGCGAAGATGACGACTTCGGACATCCACGACCTGATCATCGTCGGGTCCGGCCCGGCCGGCTACACCGCGGCGGTCTACGCGGCCCGAGCGGAGCTGAAGCCGCTGGTGTTCGAGGGCACCCAGTTCGGTGGCGCTCTCATGACCACCACCGAGGTGGAGAACTTCCCCGGCTTCCGCGACGGCATCATGGGCCCGGACCTCATGGAGCAGATGCGTGAGCAGGCTCAGCGCTTCGGAGCCGACATCCGGACCGAGGACGTCGAGGCCCTCGACCTGACCGGCGACGTCAAGACCGTCACCGTCGACGGCACGGTGTACTCCGCTCGCGCGGTCATCCTCGCGATGGGTGCCGCCGCCCGCTACCTCGGCGTTCCCGGTGAGCAGGAACTGCTCGGCCGCGGTGTGTCCGCGTGCGCCACCTGCGACGGCTTCTTCTTCCGCGATCAGGACATCGCCGTCATCGGCGGCGGCGACTCCGCGATGGAGGAGGCGACGTTCCTCACGCGGTTCGCGCGCTCGGTCACCATCGTGCACCGCCGCGAGGAGTTCCGCGCCTCCCGCATCATGCTCGAGCGGGCCAAGAGCAACGAGAAGATCTCCTTCGTCACCAACGCCGAGGTGCTCGAGATGCAGGGCGACACCGGCATCACCGGGCTGAAGATCAAGGACACCGTCACCGGCGAGGAGCGCGTGCTCGACGTGACCGGGATCTTCGTCGCCATCGGCCACGACCCCCGTTCCGAGCTCGTCCGCGGACAGGTCGACCTCGACGACGATGGCTACGTGCGGGTTCAGGCCCCCACCACGGCCACGTCGATCGACGGCGTCTTCGCTGCGGGTGACCTGGTGGACCACGTCTACCAGCAGGCGATCACCGCCGCCGGGACCGGCTGCTCGGCGTCCATCGACGCCGAGCGGTGGCTCGCCGAGCAGGGCGAGATCACCGAGAACACGGTCGAGAACGCCGACCGTGACGTCGACGCCGTGAGCGTCTAGTCCCACCCCTTCCTCACCCCGCACACCCGACCCCTCGATGGAGAAGCGCATGTCCGACACCAACACCGTCACCATCAGCGACGACACCTTCGGCTCCGAGGTCCTGCAGAGCGAGAAGCCCGTGCTCGTGGACTTCTGGGCCACCTGGTGCGGCCCGTGCAAGATGGTCGCCCCGGTCCTCGACGAGATCGCCGGTGAGCACGGTGACAAGCTGACCGTCGCCAAGCTGGACATCGACGCCAACCCGAAGGCCGCGCGGGACTTCAAGGTCATGTCGATCCCGACCATGATCCTGTTCAAGGGCGGCGAGCCCGTGAAGACCATCGTCGGTGCCAAGGGCAAGGCCGCGCTCCTGCGCGACCTCGAGGACGTCCTGTCCTGACTGCTCGTTCTGCTTCGTCGACGACGCCCGGTGTGCGCGACACGCCGGGCGTCGTGCCCTAGGTGCCGCCGACGATTGTCGGACGCGCATCATCGTCTGAGACAATCGGACGGTTGCACACGACGGACGGTGTCCGCGTCCGGTGGACACCGGAGAGAGTGCAGAGTCCGGTTCACACCGGAGGTGTGAGAGTCCGGTGGACACGAGGAAAGGGTCGAACAGCATGAAACCACTCCGTCACGGCGATCATGGCCCGGCCGTCGCGGAGATCAGGGACATTCTGAGCACCCTCGGTTTCCTGGCTCCCGTCGACGCGGCACATGCGCAGGCCGGCGCGGCGTGGACCGAACCCGACGTCACCTTCGACGTGCGGCTGGACGAGGCCGTGCGGGCGTTCCAGCAGCAGCGCGGCCTGCTGGTGACTGGTGAGGTGGACACCGCCACCTACCGCTCCATCAAGGAAGCGTCCTTCCGGCTCGGCGCGCGCACGCTGATCTACCAGCTCGCCGCACCGCTCTACGGCGACGACGTCGCCACCCTGCAGCGCCGCCTGCAGGACCTCGGCTTCTACGACGGCCGTGTCGACGGGTACTTCGGCGCGCAGACCCACGAGAGCCTGTCGTCGTTCCAGGAAGAGATCGGGCTGTCGGCCGACGGCATCTGCGGGCCGGCCACCTTGCGGGCGCTGGAACTGCTGGGACCGCGCGTCACGGGCGGCTCACCGCACGCCATCTCCGAGGAGGAGCTGGTGCGCAGCTCCGGACCTCAGCTCACGGGCAAGCGCATCGTCATCGATCCGGGCCTGGGCGGCGACCACACCGGCGCCGTGGTCACCACCGCCGACGGAACGACCACCGAGGAGGCCATCCTCTGGGATCTGGCCGGTCGGCTCGAGGGCCGGATGGCCGCCACCGGGATGGAGACCTACCTCTCCCGGGCGCGGGGCACGGATCCGAGCATCGCGCAGCGCGCCGAGACGGCCAACTCCATCGGCGCGGATCTCATGATCTCGCTGCGCTGCAGCACTCACACCAGCCCCGTGGCGGAGGGTGTCGCGAGCTTCCACTTCGGCAACTCCCACGGCTCGGCCTCGCTCATCGGTCAGGTTCTCACCGGGTACATCCAGCGTGAGATCGTGGCGCGAACCTCGTTGCAGGACTGCCGTTCTCACGGACGCACATGGGACCTGCTGCGCTTGACCAACATGCCGACGGTCCAGCTGGACCTCGGTTATCTCACCAACGACCACGACGTCGCGGTGCTCACCGACCCACGCCAGCGCGACATCCTCGCCGAGGCAATTCTGGTGGCGGTGAAGCGGCTCTACCTGCTCGGTCAGGACGATCAGCCGACCGGCACGTTTACCTTCGCGGAGCTGCTGGCCTACGAGTTGGCCGCGGCCGAGCGCGCCTGAGCGGCGGTCACCGCACGCCGACGGCCACGCGGGCGTCCTGCTCCACCACCGTGATGGCGGCGGCCTCGAGCAGACGGTCGAGCGCTGCTTCCACGTCTTCCTTCCACCCGTGGTCCCGGTCGAGCTCGAGCCGTAGCCGGGGGTAGCGGTGGTGCGGGGCGATCACCTCGAACCCGTACTTCTCGAGGTAGCCCGCGTCGGTCATGCACGTGGCCGGACCACACGGCGTGACGGATCGGCCGTCGGGTGACGCGACCGCGTCGTCCTCGGTACGCCGCAGCCCGAAGGACTCGAGCGCGCGAACACCGCGGTTGATCAGATCGCGGACCACGGCACCGAGCAACGCCTCCCGCACATCGTCGGCGTGGCCGGCGTCGTCGATCGGCGGGGTGGAGAGGGACGTCAGGAGCACGGCGTCCGGACTGACCGGTGCGGTGGGGAAGTGGGTGACCCGAGGGACCGAGTCCGGCGGCGCGTAGAGCGCACACCCGAGCGCATCCGACGACGCCGGGACCGCCGAGTCGGTGCCGCCGGTGGCCACCTGTCCGCACGGTCCCCACTGCAGCATCAGCATGGACAGCCATGCTTCCTTCTCGAACTCTGGATCGAGCGAGTCGACCGACACGTCGGCCGTCGGATCCATCGTCCAGAAGGCGCACCGCCGATCGTGCGCCGGAAGCGCATCGAACCCGCCGAGCGTGAGTGTGGAAACGACGATGGACACGCGTGGACTCACCCTCCGTACCCCGACGCGCGGAGCCGACGGGCTCCGCACCGATGTGACGCACTTCAGAATAGGCGATGGTGCCCATTGTCTCGTGCACGGGCGACGGATCATCCGATCCCGTTGTGGGACAACGGCTTACATCCCACACAACCACGTATCGTCACAGTGACGATTCGACCCGGTGTCTCGGCACCAAGGATTGTCGCGATCAGGACGACTTCTGACGCTCCATCATCTCCACGATGCGCTCGAGGTCGTCCACCGAGCCGAACTCGACCACGATCTTGCCCTTGCGTTTGCCCAGACTCACCGTCACACGGGTGTCGAAAGAATTGGACAGCCGCTCGGCCACGTCCTGCAGCCCCGGCATCTGGATCGGCTTGCGGCGCGGCGCCGGTGCCGGCCCGGCCGGACCCTCTCGATTGGCCAGCGTCACGGCTTCCTCAGTGGCCCGAACAGACAGCCCCTCCGCAACGATGCGTGCAGCCAGTTCCTCCTGCGCCTCGGCACCGGCCTCGAGGGACAGCAGGGCACGCGCGTGTCCGGCGGACAGAACGCCCGCCGCGACGCGCCGCTGCACGGCGATGGGGAGTCGCAACAGACGGATCATGTTGGTGATCACCGGACGCGAGCGGCCCAATCGAGCCGCCAACTGATCATGAGTCACGTCGAACTCCTCGAGCAGCTGCTGATAGGCGGCGGCCTCTTCGAGGGGGTTCAACTGCACCCGATGAATGTTCTCGAGCAGTGCGTCTCGCAACAGCGTGTCGTCGGCGGTGTCGCGGACGATGGCCGGAATCGCGGTGAGTCCGGCCTCCTGGCTGGCGCGCCACCGGCGTTCACCCATGACCAGCTGGAACCGTCCGCTGCCGATGTCGCGCACCACGATCGGCTGCATCAACCCGAACTCACGGATCGAGTGCACCAGCTCGTCCAGAGCCTCCCGCTCGAAGACGGTGCGCGGCTGCTTGGGGTTCGGCTCGATCGCGCTCGGCGGGATCTCACGGTAGGTGGCGCCGGCGGGAGCGAGATCCTCCTCGGCGATCACGGCCGGGGGAGTGGGGGTCGGGGCCGACGCTGCCGTCGGATCGCCCCCGATGACGACGTCCGCGGCCGCCGTGCCCAGCCCGGAACCCTGACCCGGCCCGGTGGGAATCAGCGCCGCGAGACCTCGGCCCAAGCCGCCCTTGCGCGTCTGGCTCATGCCTCACCCTTCCGACCGTCGTTCGCCGCGGCGCGTGCCGCCATCTCACGTCCCGCATCCAGATACGACATCGCTCCCCGTGAACCCGGGTCGTAGTCCAGCACGGTCATCCCGTACCCCGGTGCCTCCGACACCTTCACACTGCGGGGAATCACGGACTTCAGAACGGCACTGCCGAAATGCCCGCGAACCTCGTCGGCCACTTGATCGGCGAGCTTGGTCCGGCCGTCGTACATCGTGAGAATGACGGTGGAGACGTGCAGCGCCGGGTTCAGGTGGGCCTGGACCAGCTCGATGTTGCGCAGCAGCTGCCCCACGCCCTCGAGCGCGTAGTACTCGCACTGGATGGGGATCAGTACCTCCGAGGCCGCCACCATCGCGTTGACGGTGAGCAATCCGAGCGACGGCGGACAGTCGATGAGGACGAAGTCGATACCGAGACCGTCGAGTGCGCTGTCGGCGAGGGCAGTCTTGAGACGGCCTTCCCGCGCGACCATCGACACGAGCTCGATCTCGGCACCTGCCAGATCGATCGTCGCGGGGATACACATGAGACGTGGGTTCTTGGGGTTGCGCTGGATGGCCTCCGTGGCCGTGATCTCACCGAGCAACAGCTCGTAACTCGACGGCGTGCCCGAGGTGTGGTCAGCACCCAGCGCCGTGGACGCGTTGCCCTGCGGGTCCAGATCGACGACCAACACCGACAAACCTTGAAGGGCCAAGGCGGCAGCGAGGTTGACCGCGGTCGTGGTCTTACCGACGCCGCCCTTCTGATTGGCGATCGTGAGAACGCGGCGGCGGGCCGGCTTCGGCAGAGATGCACCACCCGGATGCAAGACCTCGCTGGCGCGCTGGGCGGCGGCGCCGATGGGAGTGTCGTCGGTGGTTATCGGCGAGTAGCCGTACGGATCGCCGGCACCTTCGCTACCGCGGGTCCCCGCCGACGTTTCACGTGAAACGGTACGAGGTGTTTCACGTGAAACGTGGTTGGTCGACTCACCCGACATGCAGGCTCCTTCATAGCTTTGGTGACTGCGGGCGGATAAACCGCATGCGCCGTCAGTTCCCGGCGGACCGCCGTGCGGGGCGATGGCTACGATGCGCGCGCTCCGCACGCACCACGATAGTGGGTGTCTGCACGACTCCCTGACCGCAGACCACAACCTCCGGGTTGACAGCCCCCAGTCGGGTCAGTGCAGTCCGATCGCGATCGATCTCGTCCTGCGCTGTGCTCCCCTTGAGTGCCACCATCACACCGCCCTCGTGGACGAGGGGAAGTGACCATCGGGCCAGCTTCTCCAGCGGCGCGACGGCACGGGAGGTCACGACGTCGGCGCCGCCGGCCTCCTTCACCACCCCGGGTTGCTCGGCGCGACCCCGTACGACCGTGGCAGTCAGACCGAGCGCGTCGACGATCTCCGCGAGATACACGGACCGTCGCAGGAGAGGCTCGACGAGGAACACCGTGAGGTCCGGCCGTGCGATGGCGAGGGGAATACCGGGGAGACCGGCCCCACTGCCGACGTCGACCACCGACGCACCGTCCGGTACGAGCTCACCCACCACCGCACAGTTCAGCAAGTGTCGCTCCCACAAGCGCGGTACCTCGCGAGGACCGATGAGTCCCCGCTCGACACCGTCGGTACCGAGCGAGGTCCAGTACTGGCGCGCGAGGTCCGCACGATCGCCGAACACGCGCTCGATGGCATCGTGCACCCACTCCGCGGATTCGTCCGTGCTGTCGTGTTCCACGTGAAACATCCTCTCGCGTCGTCTCGGGGCGCGTGAAATCACACTCGTGTCATTCACCGTCACGTCGCGCCAAGGCGCACCGTCGCACTGTAATGGCAGGGCACGACATGTCCGAACCGAGACCGTCCGTGAACGACGAACGGGGTGCGACCTCGGTCGCACCCCGTCCTCGAAGCTCCGGGATCTCGTCTGATCCCGCGTCGTCGTCACTCCTTGACGACGACCACCCGCCGCTGCGGCTCGGCGCCCTCGCTCTCGCTGGTGACCCCGGAGACGGCTGCCACGGCGTCGTGCACGATCTTGCGCTCGAACGGCGTCATCGGGTCGAGCGCCTCACGGCCCCCGTCGCGAGCGACTCGCTGCGCCGCCGCGGTCCCCAGCTCGGTGAGTTCCTGCCGACGCGCCGCGCGCCAGCCCGCGATGTCCAACATCAGCTTGCTGCGCTCGCCCGTGCTCTGCTGCACGGCCAACCGGGTCAGCTCCTGGAGGGCATCGAGCACCTCGCCCTTACGGCCGACGAGCTTGGTGAGATCCTTCCCCCCGTCGATGGAGACCACGGCGCGATCGCCCTCGACGTCCAGATCGATGTCACCGTCGAAATCGAGCACATCGAGCAACTGCTCGAGGTAATCGCCGGCGATCTCGCCTTCCTCGACCAGGTAGTCCTCGCCGTCGTCGGTGTCGGAGTCGGCGACCACCGAGGGGTCGGTGGTCTGGTCGGTGGTCGGCTCGGCCGGGTCGGTCCGTGCATCGGTGGTCACAGTGGCAGCTTCCGTTCGCATCGTCGATCGGTGCGCAGACCGATCGGGCTGGGTGGTTCCGAGTGGTGTGGGGGAGAGCCGATCAGCGCGATCACCGACGTCGCTGATTCTTCGGCCGCACCTTCCCCGGCGGGGTCTTCTTCTTCTTCGGTGTGGTCGCGCCGCCGTTACCGGACGAGGAAGACGACGAGGTGGACGCTGCCGTCGAGTCACCGTCCGACGAGGCCGCCGGGCGGACCGGCTTGGCACCGGGCGCAGGCTTCTTCTTCGTGAGCTCGGGGCGCGCACCGGGCTTCGGCGCGTTCTCGTTCCGTCGCTCCAGGGCAGCCTCCTTGGCGGCCGCCTCTTCCTTGTCGATCCGGCCGAAGACCAAATGCTGCTGCCCGTAGGTCCACACGTTGTTGCTGACCCAGTAGAGCAGGATCGCGACGGGCAGGAACGGACCACCGACGAGCACACCCAACGGGAACACGTACAGGGCGAGCTTGTTCATGATCGCGGCCTGCGGGTTCGCGGCCGCGGCCTCGGACTGCCGCGCCACCGACGCCCGCGAGTTCAGGTGCGTGGCGACGGACGCGATGATCATGAGGGGAACCGACACCGCGACGATCGGCCAGACCGACGGGATGCCGCCGAACGGTTCGAACGCGATCAGCACGGAGTCGGGCGAGGTGATCGCCGCAGAGATCGGCGCACCGAACAGACGGGCCGACAGGAACGACTGCACGTCGTCGACGCTGAAGAAATAGTTCGGAGTGTTGGCGTTGACCTCGGGGCTCAGACCCAGCTGTCCGAGACCGGTGCCGGTGCGGTTGAAGGACCGCAGCACGTGGAAGAGGCCGATGAACACCGGCGCCTGTGCCAGCACGGGAAGGCAGCCCATGATCGGGTTGAAGCCGTGCTCCTTCTGCAGCTTCTGCATCTCGAGCGCGAGCTTCTGCCGGTCCTTGCCGTACTTCTTCTGCAGCGCCTTGATCTGCGGCTGCAGCTCCTGCATCTGGCGGGTCGTCCGCACCTGCTTCACGAACGGCTTGTACAGCAGCAGTCGCAGCGTGAACACGAGGAACACCACCGACAGGGCCCAGGCGAAACCGGAGTCCGCGCCGAGGACGGCACCGAACACCTTGTGCCAGACCCAGAGGATTCCGGATACCGGGTAATAGATGAAGTCGAGCACGACTCTAGGTACTCCTTATGTTCGTTCCATCCACGTGCGGATGATCGGGACCGGACTCGTCGTCGCGCCGCTCGGCTGCCGGCGCGGCACTCCGGCGCCGCCGTTGCGGCACCGGGTCCCACCCACCAGGGTGCCAGGGCGCGCACTTGAGCAGTCGGACGATGCCGAGCACCGTACCGACCACCAGCCCGCGCGTGCGCAGCGCCTCCACGGCGTACTCGCTGCAGGTCGGTGTGAATCGGCAGGTCGGCAGGCGCAGAGGCGAAACGTACGTGCGATAGAGCTCGATGATCGCGATCGCGGCACGGGCGGGGAACGACACCACTGCCCGGAGACGGTGCGACGACGGCGCCGCGGACGGCGGCGTCACCGGTCGGACGGCCCGCGGCCGGACGTCGGCACAGCGGGCGACTCGTCGAACGCGCTCGGCACAGCGGACGACTCGTCGAACGCGCTCGGCACGGCGGGCGACTCGTCGAACGCGCCGAGTCGTCGCAACGCGGACCGCAGCTGGCGATCGAGGTCGGACGACGACGCGGTCGCGGATCCGACCAACGCGCGCACCACGACGTCGGTGTTCGGATCGAGGTCCGCGACCATCGAGGCGCAGACATGACGAAGCCGGCGAGCGACTCGATGTCGAGTCACCGCCGGCCCCACTGCTTTGCTGACGACCAATCCCACTCGCGCGACGCGCGGGCCTCCCGGGTCCCGCCGGACGTCGGAACGACGGGTGGCCACGTGCACGACCACGTCGCGCCGTCCTACCCGCCGACCGCCGCGCGTCGTCGCCCGGAAGTCGGCCGAACGATGCAGGCGGTGCTGCTCAGGTAACACCCGAGCCTCCGATCACCGCGCCAGAAGGATGCCTGTGCGTCGCCGAGGCGAGATCAGGCCGTGAGGGACGCGCGGCCCTTGGCGCGCCGAGCGGACACGATCGCGCGGCCGGCCCGAGTGCGCATACGCAGACGGAAGCCGTGCACGCGTGCACGACGACGGTTGTTCGGCTGGAACGTCCGCTTGCCCTTGGCCACGGTGAAACTCCTCGATACGTCGACGCCCGCACCGGGGCGTCGATGGTGTGCTGATGGTCGCGAGTTCGGTGAACTCGAGTTCGGGTGGCCACCCGCGCGGCCGCCGTGGCGGATTCGCATACCGCACATGTGCGCAGCAGGTGACCGTTCGAGGGTACTGACGCCGGGGAATCGGGTCAAACCGCCGGTCGACCACGGCGCATCGGACGGGCGCGAACCCCGAATCGGACGCACGAAGCCCCGCGGATCGAACCGGTCGGCCCGTTCGTCTTGTTGGGCCCCGTCCGGGGTGCTAATTTCTCCCCCGGGAGGGGGCCGATTCGCCCCCGGCAGGGGAGAACCATCACCCGCAGCCCGGGACCGGTCACCGCGCCGGGGCCGAGATCCGCGCCGAGCGCGAGGTCTCGACGATACCCGGTGTCGTCGGTATCGCTGCTGGTCGGGGCCCTGGCGACGGGTGTCGGGCCGACCCCCGGCGGGACGACTGCACACGCCACCGACGGCGACGGGGCTACACCCGTGTCGTTCGTCCACAGCTGTGGATAATTATGTGGAAACACTGGTCGGGTGGCATATTCGCGGGTGTCGACGCCGGCTCGAACGGAGCTCGTGTCACTTCGGCCGCGGATGATCCACGGCCCGACCGGGAGGGACATCGTGCAGGACGATCCGGACGTGTTGGCCGGAGTGTGGCCCGATGTCGTGGCCGAACTCACCGACGGCTCGGACCTGTCCGCCGCACTCTCCCGAGCACAGAAGGCC
Source organism: Rhodococcus sp. PBTS 1 (assembly GCF_001620025.1). Taxonomy (NCBI): domain Bacteria; kingdom Bacillati; phylum Actinomycetota; class Actinomycetes; order Mycobacteriales; family Nocardiaceae; genus Rhodococcus; species Rhodococcus sp. PBTS 1. Next base: position 4,013,941 of record NZ_CP015219.1, on the reverse strand, counting down.
TGGCTGGCGCTGGTGCGCCCCATCACCCTCACGCAGGGATTCGCTCTGCTCTCGGTGCCGTCCCCGCTGGCTCAGGAAGCCGTCGAGCGTGGCCTGCGCGAGCCGATCCTCACGGCCCTCGGCCGGCATCTGGCCGTCCCCGTCGAGGGGCTCGGCGTCCGGCTCGCCCCGCCCTCCGACGACGAGGAGGACGACGAGCCCGACCACAAGTACGAGCCCGCCCCGTCCGGACCGGTGTACCGCCGCCGGTTCTCCGGCGACTCGGCCTCCGGCTCCCCCTCGGACACCGAGGGCGGTGACCTGGAGGAAGTCGACGACGACCGGGACGCCGTCGCCGCCGTCCAGAACTCGTGGCCGACGTCCTACACCGCCCCGCCGCGGACCAGCACGACCGCGTCGAGCGGGACGAGCCTCAACTCGAAGTACACGTTCGACACCTTCGTCATCGGGGCGTCCAACCGGTTCGCGCACGCCGCCGCCGTCGCCATCGCCGAAGCCCCCGCTCGGGCGTACAACCCGCTGTTCGTGTGGGGTTCGTCGGGACTGGGCAAGACTCACCTGCTCCACGCCGCCGGCCACTACGCGCAGCGTCTGTTCCCCGGGATGCGCGTGAAGTACGTGTCCACGGAGGAGTTCACCAACGACTTCATCAACAGCCTCCGCGACGACCGCAAGGTGGCGTTCAAGCGGCGGTACCGCGAGACAGACGTGCTGCTGGTCGACGACATCCAGTTCATCGAGGGCAAGGAAGGCATCCAGGAGGAGTTCTTCCACACCTTCAACACGCTGCACAACGCCAACAAGCAGATCGTCGTGTCGTCCGACCGACCGCCGAAGCAGCTGGCCACCCTCGAGGAACGGCTGCGGACCCGCTTCGAGTGGGGTCTGATCACCGACGTCCAGCCCCCCGAGCTCGAGACCCGCATCGCGATCCTGAGCAAGAAGGCGCAGATGGACCGGCTCGACGTGCCGCACGACGTACTCGAACTGATCGCCAGCCGCATCGAGCGCAACATCCGCGAGCTCGAGGGCGCACTGATCCGGGTGACGGCCTTCGCCTCCCTGAACGGTCACACCCTCGACACCAAGCTCGCCGAGGTGGTCCTGCACGACCTCATCCCGGACGCCCCGGGCGTCGAGATCAACGCCGCGACCATCATGGCGGTGACCGCGGAGTACTTCGACACCACCATCGAGGAGCTGTGCGGGCCCGGCAAGGCGCGCGCGATCGCCCAGGCCCGGCAGATCGCGATGTACCTGTGCCGTGAGCTCACCGACCTCTCCCTGCCCAAGATCGGCCAGACCTTCGGTCGCGACCACACCACGGTGATGTACGCCGACAAGAAGATCCGCAAGGAGATGACCGAGCGCCATCGGACCTACAATCAGGTCCAGGAACTCACCGCGCGCATCAAGCAACGCTCCACTCGGTGACCCCTAACACCCTCCGGCCCCCGATCTCCGCCGTGCGGATCGATCGGGGGCCGTCGTCTTTCCCTCGACTCGACGTCGATACACACCTGTGGACAACTGTGTGAATAACGTGGATTCCCCGGGGATGAAACGTGGAGTTCTCCCGAGGGTCACCGACCGTCCACACCCCGCCCGCCGGGGTCCCGAATCCACTCCCGGGTCGATCCTCGAGCCGCCACGCCGTGTCACCAGCACCGGACACCGTCGGTCCACAGCTTCCACAGGACCTATGACTGTTGCTTGTAGTTCTTTCCAAGAACCCTTCTTTCAAAAGAGCGTGGGGACAGATCGATGCACACCCCCCGCCACGCGTCGGGATTCGGACGCGTCCGACCGAGGCCCGACTTTCCAGCGAGCCGCCGAGCGCATAGCGTGTGCTGTGCCCACCGCCCCTTCAGCGGTGCCGTACCGACCCACCCGACCTCGCTCGGTCCGTCGCCGCTTCCGCAGCGGCCGCCGAGCGACGACACCCGCGACGACCGAGAGGATCACCCGAGCGATGGAGCTGGGCACCGTGAAGTTTCGAGTCGCTCGAGACGATTTCTCCGATTCCGTCGCGTGGGTGGCTCGCTCGCTTCCGTCTCGCCCGGCCGTCCCCGTGCTCGGTGGCGTGCTCCTGGCCGTCGACGATTCCGGTCTGACCGTCTCCGGCTTCGACTACGAGGTGTCCGCCCAGGTCCGCGTCCCGGTCGAGGTGGCCGGCAGCGGTCAGGTGCTGGTGTCGGGCAAGTTGCTCGCCGACATCACCCGCTCGCTGCCCGCGAAGCCCGTCGACGTCACGGTCGACGGCACGAAGGTGCTCATCACCTGCGGTAGCGCGAAGTTCTCGCTTCCGACGATGCCTGTCGAGGACTACCCGTCCCTGCCGGAGCTGCCGTCGCAGACCGGCACGCTGCCCGTCGAGGTCTTCGCCGAAGCCATTTCCCAGGTCGCGGTGGCCGCCGGCAAGGACGACACCCTGCCGATGCTGACCGGTATCCGGATGGAGATCGACGGCGACGCCGTGGTGCTCGCCGCGACCGATCGTTTCCGCCTCGCCGTCCGCGAACTCGAGTGGAGTCCGGCTGCCGCGGGCACCACGGCAGCCGTGCTGATTCCGGCGAAGACGCTGTCCGATTCCGCGAAAAGCATCGGTACGGGCGGGGATTCGGCCGTCCAGCTCGCACTCGGATCGGCATCGCACGTCGGAAACGACGGCCTGCTCGGCATCGTGGGGGACGGTCGACGCACCACGACGCGACTGCTCGACGCCGAGTTCCCGAAGTTCCGCCAGTTGCTGCCCGCCGAGCACACCGCCGTGGCCACGGTGCCGATCGCTCCGCTGCTCGACGCCATCAAGCGTGTCGCGTTGCTTGCCGAGCGCGGTGCGCAGGTCCGACTCGAGTTCGCATCCGACACCGTCACGCTGTCCGCCGGCGGGGACGACGCCGGTCGCGCCGAGGAGTCCATCGAAGCCCACTTCCAGGGCGAGCCGCTCACCATCGCGTTCAACCCCGGCTACCTGATCGACGGTCTCACGTCGTTGCACTCGGAGCGGGTGTCGTTCGGCTTCACCACCCCCAGCCGTCCCGCCGTGCTCCGTCCGGCCGGCGAGGAGGAACTCACGGCCGACGAGAGCGGAACGTTCGCGGCGCCGCGCAGCGAGTACACGTATCTGCTGATGCCCGTGCGTCTTCCGGGCTGACGCGAGCTACCACGGATTCGAACGCCACGCCGTCGACGGCGACGCGGGACCACCTGAAAGGACACCACGGATGAAGATCGGTCTGATCGGACTCGGCAAGATGGGGTTCAACATGCGTGAGCGGCTGCGCCGCCACGACATCGAGGTCGTCGGGTACGACCCCCGGCCCGAGGTGACGGACGTGGCGTCCCTCGCCGCGCTCGCCGAGGCCCTGCCCGCGCCGCGCATCGTGTGGGTCATGGTGCCGTCCGGACCGGTCACGCGCGACACCGTCTCCGAGCTCGCCGGTGTGCTGGCCGAGGGCGACCTGGTGATCGACGGCGGCAATTCCCGCTTCACCGACGACGCTGTGCACGCGGACCTGTTGGCGGAGAAGGGAATCGGCTACCTCGACGCGGGTGTGTCCGGCGGCGTGTGGGGTCTGGACAACGGCTACGGCCTCATGGTCGGCGGTGCGGCCGCCGACGTCGACCGCGCGATGCCGATCTTCGACGCTCTCCGTCCGGAGGGCGAGCGGGCGGACGGGTTCGTCCACGCCGGTCCGGTCGGGGCCGGCCACTACGCCAAGATGGTGCACAACGGCATCGAGTACGGCCTGATGCACGCCTACGCCGAGGGTTACGAGCTGCTCGCGGCCGAGGACCTCATCGAGGACGTCACGGGTGTGGTGCGGGCGTGGACCAAGGGCACCGTGGTGCGCTCCTGGCTGCTCGATCTCCTCGTGAAGGCACTCCAGGAAGACCCCGCGTTCTCCGAGATCTCCGGGTACACACAGGATTCCGGTGAGGGTCGCTGGACCGTCGAGGAAGCCATCCGCCACTCGGTTCCGGCTCCGGTGATCTCCGCGGCGCTCTTCGCGCGATTCGCGTCGCGGCAACAGGATTCGCCGGCCATGAAGGCCGTGTCCGCCCTGCGGAACCAGTTCGGTGGCCACGCGGTGCAGCGCCCTCCGAACACCGAGACCACCGGTGCGTAGGTGTTCGTCCGTTCCGCCACGCTCGTCGATTTCCGTTCCTGGGAACGGCTTTCGCTGGATCTGACGCCGGGAGCGACCGTCCTGGTCGGTCCGAACGGTCACGGCAAGACCAATGTTCTCGAGGCCCTCGGGTACGTCGCGACGTTGTCGTCGCACCGCGTGGCCACGGACGCGCCGTTGGTGCGAACCGGAGCGGAGCGCGCCCTGGTGCGGGCGACCGTCGTCAATCACGGTCGCGAGCTCACGGTCGATCTCGACATCGCGGGTGGGCGTGCCAACCGGGCACGGTTGGGCACCACGCCGGTGCGGCGTCCACGGGAGATCCTCGGTGTGCTCAACACGGTGCTGTTCGCCCCCGAGGATCTGGCCATGGTGCGCGGCGAACCGACCGAGCGACGCCGGTTCCTCGACGAGCTGATCGTCGCGCGGTCGCCTCGAATGGCCGCTGTGCGAGCGGATTACGAGAAAGTGCTGCGGCAGCGGTCCGCACTGCTGAAGACCGGCGGTCACACCCTGCGACGCGGCGCGGCTTCCGAGGACGGGGCGTCGGCCATGGCGACCCTCGAGGTGTGGGACAGCCGTCTCGCGGCGTTCGGTGCCGAGATCGTGCTGCACCGACTGCGGGCCGCCCGGGACGTGGGACCCCATGTCTCGCAGTCGTATCGCGACATCGCACCCGCGTCACGGCCGGCGTACGTGGCCTACCGCTCGTCCCTCGCCGAGTCCGCGCCGCCGGAGATGTTCGACCTGGCTCGGCCCGAGGCACCCGACGACGGCGAGGTGCTCGAAGCGGCCTTCCTGCAGCAACTCTCGGTGGTTCGGGCCCGAGAGATCGAGCGCGGGACCACCCTCGTGGGGCCGCATCGTGACGACCTGGATTTGATGCTCGGTACGGATCCGGCGAAGGGATTCGCCAGTCACGGTGAATCGTGGTCCTTCGCTCTCGCCCTACGGCTCGGGGCATTCGGGTTGCTGCGCGGCGAGGGAAGCGATCCGGTGCTGCTGCTCGACGACGTGTTCGCCGAGCTCGACCGAGCCCGTCGGACGGCCCTCGCCCGGGTGGCCGCGACGGCCGAGCAGGTCCTGGTGACCGCGGCGGTGGGTGAAGACGTCCCGGCCGAACTCGACGCCGTCCGCATCGACGTCCGCGCGCACGAGGTGATCGGTCCGGACGGAGTTCCGAGTCGGGCGTCGGTGGCGACCCGGCACGGTGCGGAGGGCGCTGTCGGTGCGGAGGGCGCTGTCGCGTCGGAGCGCGCCGGCGGCTCCGCTGATCCTGTCGGTGAGCGGGTGCAGACTCGGACCGAGACGGAGGAGGACCGATGAGCGAGACACCGTCGGATCCGCCGGCACCGCGCGGGTCGGACATCGCGCGGCAGGCCCTCGAGGCCGCGCGGGCCGCCGCCAAGGCCAACGGCAAGGCCGTGGGTCACGGCCGGGCGTCGGTGGTGCGTCGTCCTCGGCGGACGCGCACCTGGTCGTCGGCCCGCCCAGACGATCGTGATCCCCAGGCGCTGGGTGCGCTCGCCGCGTCGCTCGCCAAGTCGCGCGGGTGGTCGACGAAGGTGGACGAGGGCACGGTGCTCGGGCGGTGGGAGTCGGTGGTCGGATCCGACATCGCCGCGCACGCGCAGCCGACCACGCTGCGGGACGGGGTCCTGGCCGTCACGGCCGAGTCGACGGCGTGGGCGACGCAGCTGAGGCTGATGCAGTCGCAGATTCTCGGACGGATCGCCGCGGCCGTCGGACACGGCGTGGTCACGAGCCTGCGGATCACCGGTCCTGCCGCCCCGAGCTGGCGAAAGGGCGAGCGGCACGTGTCGGGACGGGGGCCTCGGGACACCTACGGCTGATCGGTCGGGGGGTACGGATCAACGGGTGTCCGACCGGACACAACACGCGGCGGTGAAGTCGCTGACGATGCTCAACAGTTGTTGATCACTCCGGAGTGCGGTCGTACGGTCGGGTGCAGAGACGGGGACGGACACGCGGTCGTCGACGCGGCCCCCGTACCGATCCGACCGGTGGTCTCGGACCGAATAACCGCATGACCCTCGACTACCGCACACCAGGGCAGAGGAGGAACAATGACGTCGGTGACCGATGATCCGGGGCCTGTGACGTTGACAGCGCGCGACGTGGAGTTCCGCTGGGACGACATGCGCATGCACTACATGGACGACAACGTCGTCTCCACACACCTCATGAACGTGATGCACCTCTTCCTGCCGGAAGGCGAGGAATGGTTCGTGCGAGTGTTCACCGAGGCGCTACCGATGATCCACGACGAGAAGCTCCGGCAGGACGTCATCGGATTCATCGGCCAGGAGGCGATGCACGCCCAGGCCCACACCGGTATTCACGACTGGCTGCGCAGCAACGGCCTGGATCCGACTCCGTACGTACAGCACATGGAGTACCTGTTCCGGGTGGCTCTGGACAAACGTCCCACCGACACCAAGAACAGCCTGGTGGAGCGACTGTCGCTGATCGCGGCGATCGAGCATCTGACGTCGTTCCTCGGACACTGGGTGCTCACCGAGCCGGCCCTCGACAAGGCCGACATCGACCCGATGATGCTCGACCTCGTCCGGTGGCACGGGGCCGAGGAGGTCGAGCACCGGTCCGTGGCGTTCGACGTCCTGCAGTACTTCGACACCCGTCGGTGGCGCCGCGTCCGCACCTACATCATGGTGACGCCGTCGATCATCTCGATGTGGGGCCGCGGCCTGAAGTTCATGATGGAGAACGATCCGACGCTGCCGCCGTCGCAGCGCAAGGCGCGGCTCCGGGACGTCTACCGCGTCATGTCGTCGGGTCTGTTCCCCAATTTCAAGGACATCGGACGGGCGTCGCTGCGCTACTTCGCGAAGGACTTCCACCCCTCGCAGGAAAGTTCCACCGCACTGGCTGTCAACTATCTCGCGACGTCGCCCGCGGCGCGGGCCGCGGAACGGTGACGGGCCGCCGCCGCAAGGCAGCCCGAGTTCTCGAGACGGTGCGGGGCTACCGCGCCTCCCGCACCATTCCGAAGGACCTGTTCGGCGGCGACGACCAGGACGAGGCGCTCGCGCAGATCACCGACGGACTCGACAAGGTGTTCGCGATGCTCGACCTGTCGGAGTACCGCGGTGTCGCCGCGCCCTCCGTGGTGCGTCGGATCGACATGACGCTGGTCGCCCGGCGCACGGTCTGCGTCGACGAGAACGTCGTCGAGTTCACCTTCCGCCGCGTCGACGGAGAGGACGTCCCCGCGTGGCATCCGGGATGCCACGTCGACGTCGAACTCCCGTCCGGTCGACGACGTCAATACTCGTTGTGCGGTGACCCGCTCGAGTCGGATGCCTACACGGTGGCGGTGCGGCTGATCCCGGACGGCGGCGGCGGTTCGCGGGAGATGCACGATCTCGAGGTCGGCGATCGCATCGTGATCACCGGTCCGCGCAACGCTTTTCCGTTCGTCGCTGCGGGGTCGGCCCTGTTCGTCGCGGGCGGCATCGGCATCACGGCGATCCTCCCGATGGTGCGGCGTGCCCGCGCGGTGGGCATGGACTGGCACCTCGTCCACACCGGTCGGTCACGGCAGGCGACGCCGTACCTGGACGAGATCTCCACCTGGGAGCCGGAGCGTGTGACGGTCCGCAGCGACGACGTCGACGGTCTGCCGACGGCGGCCGATCTGTTGCGCCACGCACCCGACGGTGGGTCGGTCTACACGTGCGGTCCGCCGGCGATGATGGATCTGGTGCGGCAGGGCATTTCCGAGACCGGCGCGACCCGGCTGCATCTCGAGCGGTTCTCACCGCCGCCCGTGGTGGCGGGCGAGCCGTTCCGGATCACTCTCGCGCGGTCCGAGGAGACCGTCGACGTGCCGGCCGACCGCACGGCGCTCGACGTGCTGCGCGAGCAGCGGCCGGGCATTCCGTACTCCTGCCGCCAGGGATTCTGCGGGACGTGCCGGGTCCGTGTTCTCGAGGGAACGCCGGAGCACCGGGACCGGCGCCTCTCCCCGGCCGAGCGCGAGGACCACATGCTGATCTGCGTCTCGCGCGCCGAGGGTGACTCGCTGGTCCTCGATCTCTGACCGCCGGGCGGCGCGTCGACCGTCACGCGTGCGCCCGGACACGGGACGCAGCCCCACGGACCCACGATCCGACCCGCGGAAGGCCGCGAAAGTCCGTCTCTGTGGCACTGAGGCCGCGTTTCGCGCGACAAGGTGCGCTCCTCGGGTGCTGTTACCGGTAGGATGGACCGGTACAGACCACCGAGCGCGGCCCCGTCGTGGCGCCGCGCGCATTCGGTCGAGGTCCTCTGCCGCCGCCACCGAGTCCCGGTGCGCGCGGGGGAGCGGACGAGGCGAGAAGGAGAACAGCTGACCGTGGCTGACCGGAATTCGGGGAAGAGCGACAAACCCGGCGACAAGTCCAAGGAATACGACGCATCGTCGATCACCGTCCTCGAGGGGCTCGAGGCGGTGCGCAAGCGCCCCGGCATGTACATCGGATCCACTGGTGAGCGCGGCTTGCACCATCTCATCTGGGAGGTCGTCGACAACTCCGTCGACGAGGCGATGGCCGGGTACGCCACCACCGTCGAGGTCACCCTGCTCGCCGACGGCGGCGTCCGGGTGGTCGACGACGGCCGCGGTATCCCCACCGGCATGCACGCGTCGGGAATGCCCACCATCGAGGTGGTGATGACCCAGCTGCACGCCGGCGGCAAGTTCGACTCCGATTCCTACGCGGTGTCCGGCGGCCTGCACGGCGTCGGCATCTCCGTGGTGAACGCCCTGTCCACGACGCTGCTGGCCGAGGTCGACAACGCCGGTCACCACTGGACGCAGACCTACGACCGGTCCGTCCCCGGGCCGCTGAAGAAGGGCGAGCCGACCGACCGCACGGGTACGTCGATCTCCTTCTGGCCGGACCCCGACATCTTCGAGACCACGGTCTTCAAGTTCGAGACGGTGGCGCGCCGCCTGCAGGAGATGGCCTTCCTGAACAAGGGACTGACCATCGTTCTCACCGACGAGCGGGCGTCCGACGCCGAGCGCATCGCCGACGAGACCGCCGACAGCGAACTCGCCGAGGCGCCGAAGCCGGAGGGCGACAGCGAATCGCGGATCAAGACGAAGACCTATCACTACCCCGGTGGTCTCGAGGACTACGTCCGGTACATCAACAAGTCCAAGACGGCGCAGCATCCGTCGGTGATCGGCTTCGGGGCCAAGGGCACCGGCCACGAACTCGAGATCGCCATGCAGTGGAACCAGACCTACACCGAGTCGGTCCACACCTTCGCGAACACCATCAACACCCACGAGGGCGGCACCCACGAGGAGGGCTTCCGTACCGCGTTGACCACGGTGGTGAAGAAGTACGCGAAGGAGAAGAAGCTCGTCAAGGAGAAGGACGGCGAGCTCAGCGGCGACGACATCCGCGAGGGTCTGGCCGCCATCATCTCCGTGAAGGTCGGCGAGCCGCAGTTCGAGGGTCAGACCAAGACCAAGCTCGGCAACACCGAGGTGAAGTCCTTCGTACAGAAGGCATCCGGAGAGCACCTGACGCATTGGTTCGAGGCGAATCCGGCCGAGGCTAAGCTGATCGTCGGCAAGGCTGTTGCCTCCATGCAGGCACGTACCGCAGCGCGGCGCGCACGAGATCTGGTGCGGCGCAAGAGCGCCACCGACATCGGTGGACTGCCCGGCAAGCTGGCCGACTGCCGGTCCAACGATCCGAGCAAGTGCGAGATCTACATCGTGGAGGGCGATTCCGCCGGCGGCTCCGCCAAGTCGGGCCGCGACTCGATGTACCAGGCGATCCTCCCGCTGCGCGGCAAGATCATCAACGTGGAGAAGGCGCGCATCGACCGCGTGCTGAAGAACACCGAGGTCCAGTCGATCATCACGGCGTTCGGCACGGGCATTCACGACGAGTTCGACATCGCCAAGCTTCGGTACCACAAGATCGTGCTCATGGCCGACGCCGACGTGGACGGCCAGCACATCTCGACGCTGCTGCTCACCCTGCTGTTCCGGTTCATGCGCCCGCTCGTCGAGCACGGCTACGTCTATCTCGCGATGCCGCCGCTGTACAAGCTGAAGTGGCAGCGCGGCGCCGACCCGGAGTTCGCGTACTCCGACCGCGAGCGCGACGGTCTGCTCGAGGCCGGCCTCGCCGCGGGCAAGAAGATCAACAAGGACGACGGCATCCAGCGCTACAAGGGCCTCGGCGAGATGAACGCCAAGGAGCTGTGGGAGACCACGATGGATCCGAGCGTGCGCGTGCTGCGGCAGGTCACCCTCGACGACGCCGCTGCCGCCGACGAATTGTTCTCCATCCTGATGGGTGAGGACGTCGAGGCTCGTCGCAGTTTCATCACCCGTAATGCCAAGGACGTTCGTTTCCTCGACGTGTAGCGACCCTCCGCGCCCGCGCGCGGTGACCGTCCTCCGGGGTGGTCGGCCGACGCGCGGGATGCGGTCTCGCGCAAGGAGATCAGCATGACCGACACCACCCTCCCGCCGACCGGTGGGGACGGCCCCACCTCGGATCGCATCGAACCTGTCGACATCCAGCAGGAGATGCAGAACAGCTACATCGACTACGCGATGAGCGTGATCGTCGGGCGCGCGCTGCCCGAGGTGCGCGACGGCCTCAAGCCCGTGCACCGTCGCGTGCTCTACGCGATGTTCGACAACGGCTACCGCCCGGACCGCGGTTACGTGAAATCCGCACGGCCCGTGGCGGAAACGATGGGCAACTACCACCCACACGGTGACAGCTCGATCTACGACACGTTGGTGCGCATGGCGCAGCCGTGGTCGATGCGTTACCCACTGGTCGACGGTCAGGGCAACTTCGGATCGCGCGGCAACGACGGCCCGGCGGCCATGCGCTACACCGAATGTCGCCTCACGCCGCTCGCGATGCAGATGCTGGCCGACATCGAAGAGGAGACCGTCGACTTCGTCGCCAACTACGACGGTCGCACGCTCGAGCCGACGGTCCTGCCCAGCCGCTTCCCCAACCTGCTCGCCAACGGCAGCGGCGGTATCGCTGTCGGCATGGCGACCAACGTTCCGCCGCACAACCTTCGGGAACTCGCCGAGGGTGTCTACTGGACGCTGGACAACTACGACGCCCCCGAGGACGTGGCCCTCGAGGCCATGATCGAGCGCATCAAGGGGCCCGACTTCCCCACGCACGGGCTGATCGTCGGATCTCAGGGCATCGAGGACGCGTACCGCACCGGCCGCGGGTCGATCCGCATGCGCGGCGTGGTCGACATCGAGGAAGGTGAGCGCGGCGGGACGCAGATCGTCATCACCGAGCTGCCCTACCAGGTCAACCCCGACAACATGATCGCCTCGATCGCCGAGCAGTTGAAAGACGGTCGTATCGCCGGCATCTCGGACATCGAGGACCAGTCCTCGGACCGTGTCGGCATGCGCATCGTCATCAAGCTGCGCCGCGACGCGGTGGCGAAGGTGGTGCTGAACAACCTCTACAAGCACAGCCAGCTGCAGACGAGTTTCGGCGCCAACATGCTCTCGATCGTCGACGGCGTGCCGCGCACGCTGCGCATCGACCAGATGATCCGGCTGTACGTCAGCCATCAGTTGGACGTCATCGTCCGGCGTACGCGGTACCGGTTGCGCAAGGCCGAGGAACGCGCCCACATCCTGCGCGGACTGGTCAAGGCGCTCGACGCACTCGACGAGGTCATCGCCCTCATCCGTCGGTCCGCCGACGCCGACGTCGCGCGCCAGGGCCTGATGGACCTGCTCGACGTGGACCAGATCCAGGCCGACGCCATCCTGGCGATGCAGCTGCGCCGGTTGGCGGCCCTCGAACGTCAGAAGATCATCGACGACCTCGCCGCCATCGAGCTCGAGATCGCCGACCTGAAGGACATCCTCGAGCGGCCGGAGCGTCAGCGCGAGATCGTCCGCAGCGAGCTCGCGGAGATCGTCGAGAAGCACGGTGACGATCGACGCACCCGCATCATCGCCAGCGACGGCGACGTGAGCGACGAGGACCTCATCGCGCGGGAGAACGTCGTCGTCACCATCACCGAGACCGGCTACGCCAAGCGCACGCGCACCGATCTGTACCGCTCGCAGAAGCGCGGCGGCAAGGGTGTGCAGGGCGCCGGCCTCAAGCAGGACGACATCGTGAGCAAGTTCTTCGTGTGCTCGACGCACGACTGGATTCTGTTCTTCACCACGAAGGGCCGCGTCTACCGGGCGAAGGCGTACGAACTGCCCGAGGCCAACCGCACGGCACGCGGTCAGCACGTCGCCAACCTGCTCGCGTTCCAGCCCGACGAGCGCATCGCGCAGATCATCCAGATCAAGACGTACGACGACGCTCCGTACCTCGTGCTCGCCACCAAGGCCGGCCTGGTGAAGAAGTCCAAGCTGTCGGACTTCGACTCCAACCGGTCCGGCGGCATCGTCGCCGTCAACCTGCGGGGTGACGACGAGCTGGTGGGTGCGGTGCTGTGCAGCGCCGACGACGATCTGCTGCTCGTGTCCGCGCAGGGCCAGTCCATCCGGTTCTCCGCCACGGACGAGGTCCTGCGACCGATGGGTCGCGCCACGTCGGGCGTCCAGGGCATGCGGTTCAACGGCGAGGACCGGTTGCTCTCGGTGAACGTCGTGAAGGAGGGCACCTACCTGCTGGTCGCGACCTCCGGCGGCTACGCCAAGCGCACCGCCATGGAGGATTACCCGCCGCAGGGCCGCGGCGGCAAGGGCGTGCTGACCATCCAGTTCGACCCGCGCCGTGGCACGCTGGTGGGAGCGCTCATCGTGAACGACGACGACGAGCTCTACGCCATCACCTCGAGCGGCGGTGTCATCCGCACCGCGGCGAAGCAGGTTCGACGGGCCGGGCGCCAAACCAAGGGCGTGCGTCTGATGAACCTCGGAGACGGCGACACCTTGTTGGCCATCGCACGCAACGCGGACGAGCCGGAGGATCTCCCCACGGGAGACACCGACGGATCGAAGGAGTCGTAGAACCGTGACCAGTCCCGACACGCCCGACACCGGCCGTTCCCCGCGGACCGACGCCGCGCCGACCGGTTCCGACGCTCCGCGTCCGCCGGGAACCGAGCGGTCCGACTCGACGTCGGCTCGTCCGTCCGCACCGCAGGGATCCGGTTCGCAGGGTTCCGGGCCGCAGGGACCGCAGCAATCGGCCCAGCCGGGCACCTCGCCGCAGCGTTCCCGGCCGCAGGGACCGAACCAGCCGGGCCCCCAGCAGTCGGGCCCCCAGCAGTCGGGTCCGCAGCAGCGACTCCCGCAGCAGGGACCGCAGCGGCAGCCGCAGACGAACCTGTCTCAGCATCCGGGCACGGGCCGTCCTGCGTCGGCCGGGTCGACGCCGACCGGTCCCCGTCCGCCGGCCACCGGAGATCGTGGACCGGCGGGTACACCGGCCGGTGGTCCGGGCCAGCAGGGTCGGCCCGACCGCGCCGCAGCGGCCGGCAAGGCCGCGGTCATCGACGGGCCGACGCGCAACATCGAGCGCAAGGATTTGCCGACGGACATGCCGGACCTGTCCACCGTTCGGCATCCCGCGCCCGAGCCGGCCCGGACCGAGCGGGTCGCTCCGGTGGCCACTCCGCGTCCTGCCGCACCCGGGGAACCGCTCCGGGCAACCGTGCAGGTACGCAAGCTCGACCCCTGGTCGATGCTGAAGCTGTCTCTGGTGATCTCGGTGTCGCTCTTCTTCGTGTGGATGGTGGCCGTCGGCCTGCTCTACCTGGTGCTGGACGGCATGGGTGTGTGGGACCGACTGAACAATGCGTTCTCCGACATCGTGGCGTCGTCCGGGGACGCCGGGCTGGTGTCGGCCGGTCAGATCTTCGGCTACGCGGCGGTGATCGGGCTGATCAACGTGGTGCTCTTCACCGCGTTGACCACCATCGGATCCTTCGTCTACAACCTGTCCTCCGATCTGGTCGGCGGACTGGAAGTGACTCTGGCAGACCGGGATTGACCGATCGCACGGTCGGGGCCGAGAAGCGTTTTGGTCCTGGCCGCGCGGTGCGGTAATCTCGTGCCTCGGTTCGGAAAGCGCAGCAGCGTGTGCCGAGCCGACGTGCGGGCCTATAGCTCAGGCGGTTAGAGCGCTTCCCTGATAAGGAAGAGGTCGGAGGTTCAAGTCCTCCTAGGCCCACGAACGAGTGTGGAGGTCACCGATGAAGTTCGTCCTCGCACTCGTGGTGGTCGCCGCGGCGGCCGCGGTCCGCGCCATCGTGCGCGAGAGTCGCGTCTGGCACTCGCTGCCGGACACCGAGACGGGGCCTTAGCTCAGTTGGTAGAGCGCTGCCTTTGCAAGGCAGATGTCAGGAGTTCGAATCTCCTAGGCTCCACTTTCTTCGTATCCCCCCGGAACGCCGCGCCGTCGGTCGTTCGCCCGGGACCTCACGGTCGGTTACCGACTATTCACCATGTGCGCGGTGTGACGTGATCACCCGCCGTCCCCGATACTGGCTCACGTGAACACAGCGCGACGCCTCGAAGCGTCCACCGCCCTGGTGGCGTATCTCGGTCTGACGTCGATCCTCTTCGTGGCGGGGGCCGTGGCCTTCTCCGGCACCACGTCCGGCACGGTCGTCATGATCGTCGTCGGTGTCGCGCAGTCCGTGGCCGCGGCCCTCGTCCACTTCGGCCCGCACCCCACTCCCACCCGCACCCTGGGAATCGCCACGGGAGTCGCGGTGGGAGGCCTGTGGGCGGTGTTCCTGACGTCCGACGGCGCGGTCGCCTACCTGCTCCTGACCCAGGCGGCCATGCTCCTCGCGATGCAACTGACCGGGTACTGGAGCGAGCGCGGTGGCTGGGTATGGGTTGTCGTGCTCCTCGCCGGATGCGTCGTCGCCGCCGCGTTGTCCCCGTCCACCATGCCCGCCGTCGCGTACCTGCTGACCGCGCTGGGCATCGTCGCCGCGGCGGAATTCTTCGGCAATCACAGTCGGCGAATGCGACATTCCGCGAACCGGGATCCCCTCACGGGCCTGCTCAACCGGCAGGGTCTCGAGGCGCGCGTGGAGAAGTTGCTGCCGACGTACGCCGCGCGGGGTCTGCCCGTCAGCATGGCCGTGCTGGATCTGGACAACTTCAAGACCGTCAACGACCGGTACGGACACATCGCCGGGGACGTCCTGCTCGAGCGCGTCGCCGCGTCGTGGCGTGCGCGGTTGCGCAAGGGCGACGTGCTGGGACGACTCGGCGGGGACGAGTTCGTGCTGTTCATGCCCGGTACCACCGAGCACGACGCCGCCGCGCTCCTCGACGAACTGCGCCTCGCCCATTCCGCGGAATGGAGCGTCGGCCTGGTCTGCATGCCGACGGTGCGGCGCTGGTCGGAGATCTACCGCGCCGCCGACGCCGAGCTGTACCGCGCCAAGCGGGCGCGGGGGGCGGATCGGACGGACCGTCCCGTGCCGCGGGCCGTCGTCGAGGACGCCGGCGCTCCCCTCGACGTGACTCGCCGGCCTCCTTCCTGACCTGACGACGTCGGAATTTCGCCTGCCCGGGGACAACCGCGCGCCCCGGGGATGAACCGCTCGCGTCGTCGGCGCTGTGCTGTCCACTGGACGTACGGGGGTCGTCGAGACGGTGAGGTGGGGCGGATTCGTGTGGCAGGCACAGGACATGTGGCGGCGGGGGCGGGCACTCATGGTGGCGGCGGTGGGCCTCGAGACCGTGCGCGATCGCGTGGCGACGACGACGCGCGTGGCGGGGTGGTCCGGAGCGGCCGCGACGGCCGCGGCCGCCGAGTCGACGACGCTGGTCGCCGGCTTCGAGGAGGCGGTGTCGTCGTTGCGCCGCGTCGAAGCCGTCGTGACCGACGCGGGTGACGAGCGGGCGTCGCTCGATCGGTGGGGCCGACCGGACGCGGACGTGCTCGCCGAACTGGATGCGCGCGTCGCCGGGGCGCTGCGGCAGACGGTGGTCGACCCCGGCGGCTCGCCTCGGGCCGAGCGGCCGGACGACGGCGTCGCGGTCGATGCCGCCGACGTGCTCGATGCGGTCCTGAGGGCCAGGTTGGCCGCCGACCGGGACTCGCTCCGGGAGGTCGAGCGGGATCTCGCCGCCGAGGTCGACCGGTCCTTCCTCGGCGGGGTCTTCACCGACGCCGACGCAGGGTTGGCCGAGACCCGTGATCGGCTGGCCGCTCTCGAGGCCACGCTCGCCGTGCTGGCACTGCCCGGGCGTCGACTCGTGCACTACGAGCAGGGGCCGCACCGCACCACGGTGGCCGTCGCGGTGGGAGCGGTGGAGTCGGCCGATCGCGTTGCCGTGTTCGTCCCGGGTGCCGGGACCACGGTGGGCGGAGATCTGGCCGAGCGCGACGCGGAGACCGCGAGAATCGTGGCCGAGGCCGGGCGGCGCGCCGTCTCCGCGGTCGCCGGCATCACGTGGCTGGGGTACGAGGCGCCGGCCTGGAACGCCGAACTCGTCGATCCTGCCCGCTCGGTGGCCGGCCTCGGGCCGGCGCGTGCCGGTGCCGCCGCACTGGCGGATGCTCTGCGGGCATTGGACCTGCCGCGGCACGATGTCGACGACGGTCCCCGTGTGTCGATCGTCGCGCACTCGTACGGAACGGTCCTGGCGGCGGAGGCCCTCCGGGACGGCGGTTCGGCGGACGCGGTGGTGCTCATGGGGTCGCCGGGGTGGAACGACCCGCCGCCCGACGCTCCCGCGCCGTACGTGCTGGAAGTGGCGACCGACCCGGTGGCCGATCTGGGCCGATTCGGCACCGATCCGAGCGAACTTCCCACCGCGACCGTCCTGGCGACCGACGGAGCCGTCGGGCACGGCGCTTATCTCGACGAGGGCAGTGTGTCCGCGTCCAACGTCGCGGCCGTCGTGGCAGGAACGGAGGTGGTGCGGGGGTCGCGCTCGACCGACGTCGCCGACGTACTCCGCTTCCTGCTGAGGCTGTGGTGAGCGACGACGCCCGTCGAGGACCCGGGTACTACGGCTGCGGCGTCGGGCGCGACCCGTTCACGGGCGTGTCCAGACGCGGCGGCTCGGCTGCCGGAGGCGGCAATTCCGTGCGCCGCGATCGAGCGGCGGCCACCGCGCCCGCTGCCGCGGCGGCAGCCAGTCCGAGCAGACCCCACCGGACCACGCGGGACCGACCCGACCGGCGCTTCCGGGCGGGCCGCGGTGCGCGGACCGGCGCCGACGCGGCACTCTCGTCGCGTGCCCGAGCGCGGCGCGCTCGCAGAACCTGCACACCCTTGCGGGTCACCACGAATCCCGTGGCAGCCGGGCCCTTCGCCAGGGTGGTCGCCGTCTCGCGGGCGATGCCCAGCGCCTTCTTCGCGGTCGCACGATCCGGTGCTGTCGTCATGCCTTCACCTTCGCACATCGGACGCCTGGCACGATGGACGACGTGACTTCACCTCTTCAGACCCAGACAGCGACGCTGCACACCAACCGCGGCGACATCCAGATCGCGCTCTTCGGCAACCACGCGCCGAAGACCGTCGAGAACTTCGTCGGGCTCGCGCAGGGCACCAAGGAGTACACCACCAAGAACGCCGCCGGCACGTCGGAGGGCCCGTTCTACGACGGCGCGATCTTCCACCGCGTCATCGCCGGATTCATGCTGCAGGGTGGCGACCCCACCGGTACCGGCACCGGCGGTCCCGGCTACAAGTTCGCTGACGAGTTCCACCCGGAACTGTCCTTCGACCGCCCGTACCTCTTGGCGATGGCGAACGCCGGCCCCGGCACCAACGGATCGCAGTTCTTCATCACCGTCGGACCGACCCCGCACCTGAACCGTCGCCACTCCATCTTCGGCGAGGTCGTCGATCCGGCGTCGCAGAAGGTCGTCGACGAGATCGCCGTGACGCCCACGGGACGCGGTGACCGTCCGGTCGACGACGTCGTCATCGAGCGCGTCACCATCTCCTGATGACCACACCTGGCTGGGGCGGCGCTCCGATGCCGCCCCAGCCGGGCTGCGTCCGTCATCCGAACGTTCCCACCGGGCTGTCCTGTACCCGTTGCGGGCGTCCCGCGTGTCCGCAGTGTCTGCGCGCCGCCTCGGTGGGTCAGCATTGCGTCGACTGCGTCGCCGCCGCGGAGGCCTCGGTCCCGCGGGCCCGCACGATGGCCGGCGGCACACTGCGCACCGGCGTCGCGACGCCCGTCGTGACCTACGTGGTGATGGCGATCAACGTCGTCGTCTACGCCCTGACCGCCGCGCAGGCGGGCGGCGTCGGGAATCAGGCGAGTTCGCTGTTCCGGTCGTTCGCGCTGGTGCCGATCCTGGTCGCCGACGGCGACTACGCGCGCGTCGTCGGCAGCGGTTTCCTGCACTCGGGCATCGTGCACCTCGCCGTGAACATGTTCGCGCTGTACATCATCGGCCGCGACTGCGAGCCCGTGCTCGGCCGCGCCCGCTACCTCGCGGTGTACGGAGTCTCCCTGCTCGGCGGCGCCGCGGCCGTGATGTGGCTGGCATCGCCCGTCTCCGCCACCGTCGGCGCCTCGGGGGCGGTGTTCGGACTGTTGGGCGCCCAGGCCGTGATCCTCGTGCGGCTGCGTCGGAGTCCGACGCCCGTGCTCGCCGTCATCGGACTGAATGTTGTGCTGTCCATCGCGATCCCCGGCATCTCGTTGTGGGGACACCTGGGCGGTCTCGCCGCGGGAGCGGCCGCCACCGCGGCCGTGCTGTTCCTGCGCGGCGGTGACCCCGCGCGGACACGAGTGCTCGGGTGGATCGGAGTGGGCGCAGTAGGCCTGCTGGCCGTTCTCGCGATCGTGGTGCGGGCGGGCGTGCTGCTCGGCTGAGCGCACGGCTGTCGTTGCCGCGTCAGCGGGAGGAGAAGCCCTCGGGAACCCACCCGGCGTCGTCGAGCTCGTCGAACACCGTCCGCGGATCCGTGCCCAGATCCCACCGGCCGAGGATGACCAGCCGTTCCGAGGCGTCGGGTTCGCGGAGATCCATCTCGATCATCGGCACCCGCCGCCCCAGGCGCGGGTACGGCACCAGTCGAATGGTGTCGACGTCGCCGCGGCGGTAGGTGCGGACACCGCGCAGACCCTTGACGTGCAAGGCGTCGTCCGTGAGCGAGAGCTGGGGGCGACGGCGCAGCCCGACGCCGGCCAGTCCCAGCGCGCAGAGCGCAGCAAGTCCGATCAACACCTGCCCCGGGGTGTCACCCGTGGTCATCACGGCTGCGACCAGCAGCGCCAGCCCGCCGAGCGCCAGAACGACGATCAGGGCCGGTGGCGTTCCCCACGCGCGAACCGGGCCCGGGGACAATTCATCCACAGGAGTTATCCACACTGTTGATGAACAACATCGATGTCATTCGCGCGCGCACGACGTCGTTACCGCCGGTCACCGCCACTTCATCGTCATGACGAGACCGATGATCCAGAAGCCGAAACCGATGAGCAGGTTCCAGGCCCCGAGGTCCGCCATCCATCCGATGCTGTCCTGGGCGAGGTAGTACACGATGAGATACACCAAACCGAGCAGCATGAAACCGAACATCACCGACAGGTAGAGAGTGCTCGACGGCGCGGCCTTGACCTTGACGGGCGTGCGGTTGGTCGGATCGAGCGTGTAATCGGTCTTCTTGCGGACCTTCGACTTCGGCATCGGACTTCCTCTGCTCTCGGTGGGGCGGGCTCTCGGTGGGGGGCTTTCGGTGGCTCTCACCTCGCAGAACACTCTATCGCCGCGTGCCCTCGGCTCCGGGCGAGGAGCGAAGACGTGTGAACCAATCGATTGACAATCGATAGTTCTGCGTCGATAGTCGATGCATGTCCATCGAACATCGAGTGGTGCCGCTGCTGCGTCTCGTTCTCGTCGTCCTGTTCGCCGTGCTGGTCTTCCTGCAGGTCTTCTCCCTGCCCGGACAGTTCGCGCACCTCGCGGAGGAGTCACCGGCGGACGCCGGCCTGCGCTGGCCGCTCACGGCCGTGTCGATCTACTGGGTGCTCTGCATCCAGGTCGTGGTGGTCGCCACGTGGAAGTTGCTCACGCAGGTGCAGCGGAACACGATCTTCACGACGTCGTCGCGACGGTGGGTGAACGCCATCCTCGGCGCCATCGTCGCCGCCTGGGCGGTCCTGGTGGTCGTGTTCCTGGCGGTGGGATTCACCGCGACCGATCCGGGACTGCCGCTGCTGCTCTTCCTGTTGGTCGTGGTCGTCGCGGTCGCCGCTCTCCTCATGGTCGTCATGCGGGCTCTGCTGCGGCAGGCCACCGATCTGCGGTCCGATCTGGACACGGTGATCTGATGCCCATCGTGGTGCGGCTCGACGTGGAACTGGCCCGTCGCAAGATCGGTGTCGGAGAGTTCGCCGAGCAGGTCGGCCTCACGCCCGCCAACCTGGCCGTGCTCAAGAACGGGCGGGCACGGGCGATCCGGTTCAGCACCCTCGAGGCGATCTGCCGGGTGTTGGAGTGTCAACCGGGCGATCTGCTCGAGTGGGTGGAGGAGGAATGACGCTGCGGTGGGTGGACGCCGTCGTCACCGTCGTCGTCGTGGCGGTCGGCGTCGCGGCCGTGATCGCCGGCGGTGTCGACGACTCACCGGGCCTCCAGGGTCTCGGAGTGATGGTCGTGATCGGGTCGGTCGCCCTGGCGGTGCGTCGCGCCCGACGACGCCGACACGGCGGGCACCGACCTCGCGATTAGGCTGGTCGTATGCGCATCCTCGTGGTCGACAACTACGACAGCTTCGTGTTCAACCTGGTCCAGTACCTGGGTCAGCTCGGCACGCGCCCGACCGTGCTGCGTAACGACGATCCCGAACTCCTCGACGTGGACGCCGCGGTCGCGCGGGCCGACGGCGTTCTGCTCAGCCCCGGGCCGGGAACGCCCGATCGGGCCGGCGTCACGATGGACATGGTCCAGGCGTGCGCACGAACCGCGACGCCGGTGCTCGGGGTGTGCCTCGGCCACCAGGCGATCGGAGCCTCGTTCGGCGGAGTCGTCGAGCGCGCTCCCGAGTTGCTGCACGGGAAGACCAGCCGGGTCCACCACACGGGTCTCGGCGTGTTGGCAGGCCTGCCGGACCCGTTCACCGCCACCCGCTACCACTCGCTGACGGTGCGTCCGGACACGATCCCCGACGAGCTGGAGGTCACCGGAACCACCGAGACCGGCATCGTCATGGCCATGCGGCACCGCGAACTGCCCGTCCACGGTGTGCAGTTCCATCCGGAGTCGGTCATGACCGAGGGCGGTCACCGCATGCTGGCCAACTGGCTCGCCGTCTGCGGCGAGGGCCCGTCCGACACGCTGGTCGACACCCTCGAGGGGGCCGTCCGGATCTGAGGCCGTGCGAAAAAACGAGCCTCAGATGCCGAACCGACCGATCGACACCCCGATCCGCGCGGTCTTCCCTAGCGGCTGTCCCTCCGGAACCGCCTGCTGCTGAATGCGATTGACCTGACCGGTGTCGAGGGTCGGCACGTCCACCTGGTCGAGGTCGGACACCGTGCCCTGCCACCCGGCGGCACGCAGGGTGTCGACGGCTTGCACCGGTGTCTGCCCGGTGATGTCCGGAACCGTGAACTGGCTCCCATTGGACACCGACACCGAGACCGTGTCGCCTTCGCTCGCCGTACCGCCACCGGCCGGCGAGGTCGAGACCACCTCACCGGCGGGGCGGGCCGAGTCGACGCTGCGGCGATCCACGACGAAGCCCGCGCCGGCGAGGTTCGGCTGCGCCACCTCGATGTTCTGACCGACCACGTCGGGCACCCGAATCTGCCGCGGGCCGGACCCCAGCGTGATGCGCACGGCCGACCCCTGCACCATCGTCGACCCGCGGGCGGGCTCCTGGGAGACCACCTTGTCGATCTGGTCGCGCGACGACGCCGCCCGCCCGACGTCGGGATCGAGCGTCAGGCCCGCCTGATCGAGAGCTGCGGCCGCGGCGTCGCTGGTCAGCCCGGTCAGCGAGGGAACCTGGATCTGCTCGGGGCCGGTCGAGAGCTCGAGGACGAGAGTGCTGTTCTCGTCGACGGTGGTGCCGGAGACCGGCCGGGTCCCGATGACGGCGCCCTCGGGCACCGTCGGATCGGTGCGCTGCTGCACGTCCACGCGGAAGCCCGCGTTCTCCAGTGTGGTGCGCGCGTCGTCCGGGGAGAGGGCCGAGACGTCCGGGACGGTCACCGAGCGGGGATCGGCGCCGGGGCCGAGGTTCCACAGGAACAACCCGACGATGCCGACGACGACGATGGCGGCCACCGCGGCGAGCACGACCTTGACGCGGCTACGCGGCCCGTCGTCGGGCTCCGGCTCGGCGTGGCGACCCGTCGCGCGGGGCGGCGGTGCGTCGGTCGGCCCGCGGTCCGGCGCGCGCCCGGTGTCCGAGCCGCCGAAGATGGTGGTGCGATCCTCGTCGCTCATGACGACCGGAGCGCTGGGGCGCTGCCCGCCGAGGACGCGGATCAGGTCCGACCGCATGTCCGCCGCACTCTGGTAGCGGTTGGCCGGGTTCTTGCTCATCGCCTTGAGGATGATCGAGTCGAGTGCCCCCGGAACCTCCGTGTTCACCGACGACGGCAGGCGCGGGTCCTCGCGCACGTGCTGGTACGCCACGGCGACCGGGGAATCACCGGTGAACGGCGGCTCGCCGGTGAGGATCTCGAAGAGCACGCAGCCGAGGGAGTACACGTCGGATCGAGCGTCCACCTGTTCGCCGCGCGCCTGCTCGGGCGAGAGGTACTGCGCCGTGCCGATCACGGCGGCGGTCTGCGTCATGGGGCTCGAGCTGTCGGCGATGGCCCGGGCGATGCCGAAGTCCATCACCTTCACGGCACCGGCGCGGTTGATCATGACGTTCGCCGGTTTGACGTCCCGGTGCACGATGCCGTTGCGGTGGCTGAAGTCGAGCGCCGCACAGACGTCGGCGATGACTTCCATCGCGCGCTTGGGCGCCATGGGTCCCTCGGATCGGACGATGTCCCGCAGGGTCTCGCCGTCGACGTACTCCATGACGATGTACGGCAGCGGGCCCGTCTCGGTCTCGGCCTCGCCCGTGTCGTACACCGCGACGATGGCGGGATGGTTCAGCGCGGCCGCGTTCTGCGCCTCGCGCCGGAACCGCAGGTAGAACGTGGGGTCACGCGCGAGATCCTGACGCAACACCTTGATGGCGACATCGCGGTCCAGGCGTCCGTCCCGGGCGAGATGCACTTCGGACATGCCGCCGAAGCCGAGGATTTCGCCCAGGTCGTACCGGGCGGACAGCTTGCGAGGGGTCGTCACCGTCCCCCTCCCGGTCCGTTGCCGTTCCCGTTGCCGTTGCCGTTCCCGCCGCCGTTGCCGATGCCGCCGAGTCCGGGGATGTCGAACAGTCCGCCCGGGGTGGTCGTGGTGGTGGTCGTGGTGGTGGGCTCGGTGGTGGTCGGCTCCGTGGTGGTGGGCTCGGTGGTGGTCGTCGTGGTCGTCGTGGTGGTGGTGGTCGTGGTCGTCGGCCGGGTCGTGGTGGTGGTCGGCTCGGTCGTCGTCGGTGCCACCGTGGTGGTCGACGTGGTCACCGGGACGGTGGGTCCGCCGCCGCTCTCGGAGAACACGAACAAGCCGAACGCGACGATGGCCGCGAGAAGCAGGAGTCCGGCTGCCGCCCAGGCCAGCGCCTTCTGGCCGGGCGACATGCCGCCACGATCGGGCTCCGGGTCACGCGGAGCCGCGGCCCCGTACCGACCGGCCGCGGTGCTCATCATCCGGGTGCTGCTCGGACCGCCCGCGGCGACCGGCGGCACCACGCGGGTGGTTCCGGTGGCGGACCGGGGCGTGCCCGGCGCCGGGGGGCGACGACCGGCCCGCACCGCGGCGACCGCGTCGGCGAACTCGCCGCCGTTCGCGTACCGCGCCGCCGGGTCCTTGGTCATGGTGATCTCGACCAGCTCGCGCACCTGCGGAGGCAGGTCCGCCGGCAACGGCGGGGCGGCGTCGCGGACGTGTTTCATGGCCACCGTGAGTGCGCCGTCCCCGACGAAGGGACGGTGACCCGAGACCGCCTCGTATCCCACGACACCCAGGCTGTAGACGTCGGACGCCGAGGTGGCGTCCTGACCCAACGCCTGCTCGGGCGCGATGTACTGCGCGGTCCCCATCACCATGCCGGTGCGTGTGACCGGGGAGGCGTCGACCGCCTTCGCGATGCCGAAGTCGGTGATCTTCACCGTGCCGTCGGGCGTGATCATGATGTTGCCCGGCTTGACGTCGCGGTGCACGATGCCCGCTCGGTGGGCCGCCTGCAGGGCGCGGCCCGTCTGTTCGAGCATGTCCAGGGCGTGCACCAGCGGCAGCCGCCCCATGCGTCCGAGCACCGCGTTCAGCGGCTCACCGATCACGAGTTCCATGACCAGGTACGCCAGCGACTGACCGCTCGGGTCGCGCACCTCGCCGTAGTCGAAGATGTTGGCGATGCCGGGGTGATTGAGCAGCGCGGTCGTGCGTGCCTCGATGCGGAACCGCTCCACGAACTCCGGATCGTCGGAGAACTCGGGCTTGAGAATCTTCACCGCGACCCGACGATCGAGACGGTTGTCCGTCGCCTCCCACACCTGGCCCATACCGCCGGTGGCGATGAGTCGGATCAACCGGTAGCGGTCCGCCACGAGGGCACCGTTGTTCAGTCCACCGTTCATCCCGTGGCTCACCTCCCCTGCAATCCGGCGCCGAGTACGGCCCGCGCCACCGGAGCCGCGACCGACCCGCCGGTGGCCGCGAGGGCGCGGTCACCGCCGTCCTCGACGATGACGGCGATCGCGATCTTCGGATCCTCCGCGGGTGCGAACGCGATGTACCAGGCGTGCGGCGGGGTGTTGCGCGGGTCGCTGCCGTGCTCGGCGGTGCCTGTCTTCGACGCGATCTGCACCCCGGGGATCCGGCCCTCGGAACCGGAGTTGTTCTCCGCTCCGATCATCAGGTCGGTGAGGGTGCCGGCGACCTCCGGTGAGACGGCCTGGCCCAGCGACGTCGGTTCGGTGGTGTCGAGCGTGGACAGATCGGGTGCCTGGAGCTGCGCGACGAGATGCGGGGCCATGCGCACACCACGATTCGCGATGGTCGCGGCGATCTCGGCGTTCTGCAGCGGCGTGAGGGCGACGTCCCGCTGGCCGATGCTCGACTGCCCGAGCGCGGCGTCGTCGGGAATGTCCCCGACGGTGCTGGGCGCGACCGGCAGGGGCACGGACTGGCTCTCGCCCACGCCGAACGCCGCCGCGGTGTCGGACACGGCGCCCGCACCGGCGTCGATGCCGAGCTCGACGAAGGCGGTGTTGCACGATCGCGCGAAAGCCTCGCGCAGAGACGCGGTGGCGCCGCCGCCGCAGGTCGCTCCGTTGTAGTTCTCGAGCGTCGTCGAGGTACCGGGCAGCGTGATGTCCGGTGCCGCCGTCAGCTGCGTGTCGGGGGACGCGCCGTCCGCGAGGGCGGCTGCGGTGACGACCACCTTGAACGTCGAGCCCGGCGGGTAGGTCTGCGAGATCGCCCGGTTCACCAGGGGGTTGGTGGGGTCCTGGCTGAGCCGTTCCCAGGCTGCGGCCGTCTGTTCACCGTCGTGCGACGCCAGTTCGTTGGGGTCGTAACTCGGCGTCGAGACCATCGTGAGGATCTTGCCCGTGGACGGCTCGATGGCCACCACGGATCCGGTGTAGCCCTTGCTGGTCAGCTGGTCGTAGGCGACCTGCTGCATCACGGGGTCGATGGTGGTGACCACGTTGCCACCGCGGGGGTCGCGGCCGGCCAGCAGGTCGAAGAACCGTTTGCCGAACAGCCGGTTGTCCGACCCGTTGAGGATGGGGTCCTCCGCCCGCTCGAGCCCCGTGCTCGAGTAGAGCATCGAGTAGAAGCCGGTGACCGGCGCGTTGGCCAGTGCGCTCGACGGCGCTGCGGGGTTGGACGGGTAGGTCCGCAGGTACTTGTACCGATCGTCCGTCGCGACGGACGCGGCCAGGACCTGGCCGCCGCTCGAGATCTGTCCGCGCTGACGGGCGTACTCGTCCAACAGAACACGCGAGTTCCGCGGATCGGTCCGGAGATCGTCGGCCTTGATCACCTGGACGTAGGTGGCATTGGCGAGCAGCACGACGACCATGGCCATGATGCCGATCGCGACGCGGCGCAGGGGTGTGTTCACGGGCGCTTCACCACCTGGGTGGGTGCGTCACCGATCTGCGGGCCGGTCGGTCCGCGCTTCTGCGGAACGACGGGCGCGCGGGCAGCGTCGGAGATCTTGATCAGCAGGGCCACGAGAACGTAGTTGGCGAGCAGGGACGAGCCTCCGTAGGACATGAAGGGGGTGGTGAGACCGGTCAGCGGGATCAGCTTGGTCACCCCGCCCACCACGACGAACAGCTGCACGGCGATGATGACGGACAGTCCGGCCGCGAGCAGCTTGCCGAAGCTGTCGCGCACGGCCAGGGCGGTGCGGACGCCGCGCAGGACGAACAACAGGTACAGCATGAGCACGGCGGCGAGCCCGATCAGGCCCAGCTCCTCGCCGACGGTCGCGATGATGAAGTCGGTGTTGGCGAACGGCACCTGCGACGGGCGACCGCTGCCGAGACCGGTGCCGCCCATGCCCCCGGTGGCGAGACCGAACAGCGACTGCGAGATCTGGTACCCGGTGTCGTTGTAGTCCGCGAACGGGTCGAGCCAGGTGTCCGTACGGATCTTCACGTGCCCGAAGGTGTTGTAGGCGAGCACGAATCCGGCCAGCAGCAGCGTCAACCCCACGACGATCCACCCGACGCGCTCGGTGGCGATGTAGATCATCACCAGCACCGTCGAGTAGATGAGCAACGACGTGCCGAGGTCCTTCTGGAACACGAGGACCCCGATGGAGACGATCCAGGCGACCACGATCGGACCGAGATCGCGCGCTCGGGGCAGATCCATGCCCAACACGTGCTTGCCGGCGGTCGTGAAGAGCTCACGTTTGGCCACCAGGACGGAGGCGAAGAAGATCAACAGCGCGATCTTGGCGAACTCACCGGGCTGAATGCTGAAGCCGGGCAGCCGGATCCAGATCTTGGACCCGTTGACCTCGGAGAGAGAAGCCGGCAGGACGGCGGGCAGCGCCAGGAAGAGCAGGCCGCCGAGGCCGAGGGTGTAGCCGTAGCGCGCGAGGGTGCGGTAGTCGCGGACGAGGACCAGCACCGCGACGAAGCACGCGATACCGAGGGCCGTCCACAGGACCTGCTGGTTCGCGTCCGGTGACGGCGCATCCGTGCCGAGGTACCGCGCGGATTCTTCCGCGGCGAGGTCGAGTCGGTGGATGAGCACCAGGCCGAGTCCGTTGAGCAGCGCCACGATGGGCAACAGCAGCGGATCAGCGTGCGTGGCGAACCGGCGCACCGCGGCGTGGGCGACGACGAACATCGCGAGGTACGCCAGACCGTACTTCGCCAGGTCCCAGGTCACGGCCTGCTCTTGGCTGGCCTCGACCAGCACGAAGGACAGCGTGGTGATCAAAGTCGCCGCCGCGAGGAGTGCGGCCTCGACACCACGCCGCGTGGACTGCGGCGGTGCCGGCGCGAATCCACCGGGAGGGCTGGGGAAGGACGGCGAGGACTGCGAGGGTGCCGTCATCGAGTGCCCACCCGGCACGTCTGGCCCACCACGGGGGTGGGGGTCGGCGTGGGCGTGACCGTCTCCGTGGGCGGTGCGGTCTCCGTGGGCGGGGCCGCCGGGTCACCCGGGGCCGGCGTCGGAAGGCCGGTCGTGGTGGGGACGGTGGAGGTGGTGGGCGATTCCTCGCACACCGGCAGCAGATCCGTCGACACCAGGCGAGTGACCTGGGAACGCGCGTCGTCCAGCGTGCCGGACGGCAGTCCGGACCGCACCTGCTCGCGGGCCGACGGCTGCAGATCGTCCACACCGAGGATGCGGCAGTCGCCCGCATCGGACGGCGACCGCAGTTCGACGGTCGCGGGCTCCGGTTCCGGTTCGGGTTCCGGCGCGGGCGTCGGTTCGCCGGTCGGGGCCGCGTCGGTCGGTGCTGCGGCACCCGGCACCGGGGCCGGCGTGGTCGGCGTCGGGGTCGTCGTGGTGGTGGCCGAGGACGACGATTCGGTGGGCGACTCGCGCACGCAGCCGACCAGGTCCACGGTCTGGAGCGAGTACCCCAGCACGGAACCGGGCACGCCGCGCATGACCGCGACCCGTCCGTCGTCCGTGCCGACGTAGTAATTGCGTTGCAGCAGTGACCAACCGACGATGGCGCCGGCGGCGAGCAGGGCCACCAGCGCGACCGACGTCAGGATCCACCGGAGCTTGTGCGACTTCTTCTCCGGTTCCGGCGGCGGGGCCGGCGCGACCCGCTTCGGCGTCGACCGCGGGGGGCGCATCGCCGCTGCGCGGCCGGCGGCGGTGTTGGGCGGCGGAGCGTCCTCGTCGTCGTCCATCGACGCCGCGCCGGCGAGAATCGGGTGCGACTGGCCGTAGTCGAGGTCGATGACATCGGCGACGACGACCGTGACGTTGTCCGGCCCGCCACTGCGCAGCGCGAGCTCGATGAGCCGGTCGGCGCACACGTCGTTCTCGCCCTCGCGCAGGGTGTCCGCGATGGTCTCGCTGCTCACCACGTCGGACAGACCGTCCGAGCACAGCAGGTAGCGGTCGCCCGCACGCGCCTCACGGACGGTCAGCGTGGGTTCGATCTCGTTGCCCGTCAACGCCCGCATGATGAGCGAGCGCTGCGGGTGCGAGTGGGCCTGCTCGGCGGTGATACGACCCTCGTCGACGAGCGACTGGACGAAGGTGTCGTCGCGCGTGATCTGGGTCAGCTCATCGTCCCGCAACAGGTAGGCGCGCGAGTCGCCGATGTGGACCAGGCCGATCTTGCGTCCGCCGAACAGGATCGCGGTCAGGGTGGTGCCCATGCCGTCGAGTTCGGGGTCCTCCTCGACCTGCTCGGCGATGGTGGCGTTGCCCTCGCGGGTCGCGCGCTCGAGCTTGCCCAGCAGGTCGTCGCCGGGCTCGTCGTCGTCGAGATGCGCCAGCGCGGCGATCATCAGCTGCGAGGCGACCTCGCCCGCGGCGTGGCCGCCCATGCCGTCGGCCAGGGCCAGCAGGCGCGCGCCGGCGTACACCGAGTCCTCGTTGTTGGACCGTACGAGGCCCCGGTCGCTGCGTGCGGCGTAGCGGAGAACGAGGGTCACGGGCGCAACTCGATCACGGTCTTGCCCACGCGGACGGGCGTTCCCAGCGGTACCCGCACGGCCGTCGTCACCTTCACGCGGTCCAGGTACGTGCCGTTGGTCGATCCGAGATCCTCGACGTACCAGTCGCTCCCGCGCGGCGACAGACGGGCGTGGCGCGTGGACGCGTAGTCGTCGGTGAGTACCAGCGTGGAATCGTCCGCCCGCCCCATGAGCACCGGCTGCGTGCCGAGGGTGATGCGGGTACCGGCGAGCGAGCCCTGAGTGACCACCAGGTACTTGGCCACCTTCTGCTTACGGCCCGGCAGGGAGACCGGTGTCTTCCGCGACCGAGGGGGAACGCGGAGTCCGGACGCGGCGTAGATGTCCGAGCGCAGGGTGCGCAGGACTGCCCAGACGAACAGCCACAGCACCACCAGGAAACCCGCACGCGTGAGTTGTAGAACGAGTCCTTGCACAGCGATCACCTCCTCGTTCCACCGGTGGGTCGGCCGACGGTGTGCCGTCGGCGCGGGCGACGTCGACGGCAATGCGCCGACACGGACGTTCCGGCGCACGCGTCACGTGTGCCATCTCGCAGCATCATAGGGGCAGGGGGTGACAGCGAGGTCACACGCGCACCGGGACGCGGTGGCGTTCCCCGTGCACCGGATCAGACGATGCGCACCAGGATCTCGGAGTGACCGGCCCGCACGACGTCGCCGTCCGCGAGCTGCCAGTCCTGCACCGGCGAACCGTTGACGGTGGTGCCGTTGGTGGAACCAAGATCGGACAACGTCGCCACGCGACCGTCCCAGCGCACCTCGAAGTGGCGACGCGACACCCCGGTGTCGGGCAGGCGGAAGTGGGCGTCCTGACCGCGGCCGACGATGTTGGCCCCGTCGCGCAACTGGAACTGCCGGCCGCTGCCGTCCTCGAGCGACAGGGTCGCCGTAGCGGTCCCGGCGGGGGCGTCGTGCAGGTCGGGAGCCCGGTATCCCTGCGTCGACGGACCCTCGTCCGCGGCGGCTGCGTCGTAGGCGGCGCCGTACGCACGCTGGTCGTGCCCCGGCCGGTCGTACGCCTGCCGGTCCCAGTCGCGGTCGTCGGTGTCGGGCCGGCCGTAGCCCGGGCCGTAACCCTGCCGGTCGTAGTCGGGCCGGCCGTGGTCCTGCCCGTAACCCTGCCGGCCGTACCCCTGCTGTCCGTAGTCGGGCCGGCCGTAGTCCTGCCCGTAGCCCTGCTGGCCGTAACCCTGCTGGCCGTAACCCTGCTGGCCGTAACCCTGCTGGCCGTAACCCTGATCGGGCCGGCCGTACGGGCGAGGATCGGGACCCGGACGACCGTAGCCGCCCTGCTCGTAGCCGCGCTGGTCGTAGCCGCCCTGCTCGTAGCCGCGCTGGTCGTAGCCACCGTGCTCGTAGCCGCGCTGGTCGTAGCCACCGTGCTCGTAGCCGCGCTGGTCGTAGCCGCCCTGCTCGTGACCGCGTGGCGGCGGGTAGCCGCCCTGCTCGTACCCGCCCGGCCGGTAACCGCGCGGATCCCGCTCGTAGCCGCCCTGGTCGTAGGCACCCTGTTCGTGACCGCCGCGATCGCCGCGGTCCGGACCCGGTGCGCCGTGTGGAGGCTGAACGCCACCGCGGGGACGCGCATCCGCCGCGGGCCGACCGGGGTAGCCGGCCGGCGGGCGAACGCGGTTCTCCGACTCAACGCCCGACGCGGTCTCGCCCGGGTAGGCGCTGCCGTTGCGTGGGCCGTGGGTGACGGATCCGGCCTCGCGGTCGGGCTCGTCGCCCTCGGTGCGATTCCCGGGATTCTGAGTCATGGAGACGGCTCCTGATGTCGACGGGGTGGGGCGGTGGGGTCGGTCTCGAGTCTGACGTGCGTCGGCGGCGGGGCCGTGGTCGGTCCCCGCATCCGGATTCACGCGGCCGGCGGTGCGGAACTGGCCGGTGTGGAGGGTCGGTGCGGCCTCGAAATGCACGGCGACGGTGCCGTACGTCTGCCACCCCTGCTCGGTGATGTAGTCCTGTAGGTGCCGGGAGAAGGCGCGCGTGGTCAGATCCTGATCGGAGGCGAGGCGCTCGTGATCGGCCGGGCTGATGGTGATGACGAAGTCGTTGGGGGCGAGCACGTGACCACCGTCGAGGGTGCGCACACCGCTCAGGGCTTCCTGCCGCAGCGCGGCCTCGACCTCCGCCGGCACCACCCCGCCGCCGAACACGCGCGCGAAGGCGTCGCCGACGGCGCTCTGCAGTTTCCGCTCGAACCGCTGAACCACTCCCACGTCACCCTCCCTCGATCGTGCTCGGGCCGATTGTTTCTCGGTCACGGCTGTGCTTCGGACACGGCTGCGTGTCCCGGCGGTCCGGGACGGCACATTCATGCTATACGCCGGAATCCGTCGGTCGACCCGGCCGCGACCCCGAGAAACGGGCGAACGGTCCGGACGGACCACCGCGGCTCCCGGCGATTTCGGCCCGCGACGACGGCCGTGCTACCGTTCTCGGGTCGCTCGGGCGAGTGGCGGAATGGCAGACGCGCTGGCTTCAGGTGCCAGTGTCCTTCGGGACGTGGGGGTTCAAGTCCCCCTTCGCCCACCACGCTGGCCGTAGCTGATTCTCATCGCTGCGGCCAGTAGTCGTTTCCGGGTGTATCCGGCGGTCCCGTTCTCGGTTGCTCTCGTTCGCTCTGCGTTGTGGCGCTCTTCTCTCTGTTGCGCTGCGTGTCGTCCCGGTATCGTCGGTGTTGCGTGACCGTGTCCGCATTCGCCCGATTCCCGGGCCGTGCAGACCGGGTCGGCCACCCGGACCGCCCACGTCGGCGGGTGGACCGAATGGTCACGACGCCGTGCAACGACGCCCGGCGGCCCACGTACCGTCGTAGCTTTCGACGTCGTCGCAGGTGAGGGCCGTGAAGGTAACCCTTGTTTGTGAATTCGTCGGGGTGCTGACCTATCGTTTTCCTCGCGGGGTGGACCCACAAGCACTCCCCCCTGCCCGGAAACACCCGGCCGAGCGTTCGGCGCGCTGCTCGAGCACCATCATCGAGCGGGGCGTTCGCGCCGGCCGACAGCCCGATCCGAGTGTGTGTTCAACGGCGAACCCGCTCTCGAACCGCCCCGCGGCGGCTCCCGATCGCCTCGTGCGCTCCCTCTCGTCTCGACGAGCGTGCCGGAGGAGTCCAGGACGACGACGCGGATTCTGGCTCGACTCGCAGTGAGGCAAGACACCATGCAGATTCCCGGTCACCGGTACCCAGCAGCACAGGGCCTCTACGACCCCGCCCACGAACACGACTCCTGTGGCGTCGCGTTCGTCGTCGACATGTACGGCCGTCGCAGCCGCGACATCGTCGACAAGGCGATCACCGCACTGGTCAATCTCGAACACCGCGGCGCGGCCGGCGCCGAGCCCAACACCGGTGACGGCGCCGGCATCCTGATCCAGGTGCCCGACGCGTTCTACCGCGCCGTCGTGGACTTCGAGCTGCCCGCCGAGGGTGCCTACGCCACCGGTATCGCCTTCCTCCCGCAGGCGCGCGCCGCGGTGCAGGAGGCGGTCGAGGGCGTCGAGCGCATCGTCGTCGAGGAGGGCCTCGAGGTCCTGGGGTGGCGCACGCTCGAGACCGACGACACGTCGCTCGGCGCGCTGGCCCGCGACGCGATGCCGACGTTCCGGCAGATCTTCGTCGCCGCACCGGATCGGTCGCTCACCGGGCTCGACCTCGAGCGCCGGGCATTCGTCGCCCGCAAGCGCGTCGAGCACGAGCTCGGGACCGAGGGCCCGGGCAAGGACGGTCCCGGCCGCGAGTCGGTCTACTTCCCGTCGCTGTCCCCGTCGACGATCGTCTACAAGGGCATGCTGACGACGCCGCAGCTCAAGGGTTTCTACCTCGACCTGCAGGACGAGCGCGTCGAGAGCGCCCTGGGTCTGGTGCACTCCCGCTTCTCCACCAACACGTTCCCCTCGTGGCCGCTCGCGCACCCGTTCCGTCGTGTCGCGCACAACGGTGAGATCAACACCGTCACCGGCAACGAGAACTGGATGCGCGCTCGGGAGGCGCTGATCGACTCGGACGCCTTCGGCGGCCGGGAGAAGCTCGACGCGATCTTCCCCGTGTGCACGCGCGGCGCCTCCGATACCGCGCGGTTCGACGAGGTGCTCGAGTTCCTGCACCTGGGTGGCCGCAGCCTGCCGCACGCGGTGCTCATGATGATCCCGGAGGCCTGGGAACATCACGAGACCATGGACCCCGCCCGTCGGGCGTTCTACCAGTTCCACTCGACGCTGATGGAGCCGTGGGACGGCCCCGCATCGGTGTGCTTCACCGACGGCACCGTCATCGGCGCCGTGCTCGACCGCAACGGCCTGCGTCCCTCGCGACTGTGGGTCACCGACGACGGCCTGGTCGTCATGGCGTCCGAGGTCGGCGTGCTCGACATCGAGCCGTCGCGCATCGTGAAGAAGGTCCGTCTGCAGCCCGGCCGCATGTTCCTCGTGGACACCGCGCAGGGCCGCATCGTCAGCGACGACGAGATCAAGGACGAACTCGCGGCGGAGCACCCGTACCAGGAGTGGCTGGACCAGGGACTGCTCACGGTCGACGAGCTGCCCGAGCGGCCGCACGTGCACATGTCGCACGATCGCGTGCTCATCCGTCAGCAGATCTTCGGCTACACCACCGAGGAGTTGAACGTTCTCCTCGCTCCCATGGCGAAGACGGGTGCCGAGGCCGTCGGTTCGATGGGCACCGACACGCCCGTCGCGGTGCTCTCGGCTCGCCCCCGCATGCTCTTCGACTACTTCTCGCAGCTCTTCGCGCAGGTGACCAACCCGCCGCTGGATGCCATCCGCGAGGAAGTGGTGACCAGCCTCGGCGGCACCATCGGTCCGGAACGGGATCTGTTGCAGCCCACCGCCGAGGCGTGCCGCCAGATCGTGCTCAACTCGCCAATCCTGCACAACGACGAGCTGGCCAAGCTCGTCCACATCAACGACGACGGCAACCTCGACGAGCTGCGCTCGGTCGTCGTCCGCGGGCTCTATCCGGTCGCGGAAGGCGGTGAGGGACTGCGTCGTTCGCTCGAGATCATCCGTGCGCAGGTGTCCGCGGCCATCGCCGGGGGCGCCCGCATCGTGATCCTCTCGGACCGCGAGTCCAACGAGAAGCTGGCGCCGATCCCGTCGCTGCTGCTCACCTCGGCGGTCCACCATCACCTGGTGCGCGAGAAGACGCGCACCAAGGTCGGTCTGATCGTCGAGGCCGGTGACGCCCGCGAGGTGCACCACATGGCCACGCTCGTCGGATTCGGTGCGGCCGCGGTCAATCCGTACATGGCGTTCGAGTCCATCGAGGACATGATCGAGCGCGGCAACCTGCAGGGCGTCGAGTACGACGCCGCCGTGCGCAACTACATCAAGGCCGCCGGCAAGGGTGTGCTCAAGGTGATGTCGAAGATGGGCATCTCCACGCTCGCGTCGTACACCGGTGCGCAGCTCTTCCAGGTCATCGGTCTGTCGCAGGACCTGGTCGACGAGTACTTCCACGGTGTCACCTCGCCGCTCGGCGGCATCGACCTCGACCAGATCGCCGCCGACGTGGCGGCACGCCACGGTATTGCTTACCTGGACAACAAGTTCGAGCGCGCCCATCGCGAGCTCGAGACGGGTGGCGAATACCAGTGGCGTCGCGAGGGCGAGTACCACCTGTTCAACCCGGACACCGTGTTCAAGCTCCAGCACGCGACGCGCACCGGTCAGTACCGCGTGTTCAAGGAGTACACGCAGATGGTGGACGACCAGTCGGAGCGACTGGCGTCGCTGCGCGGGTTGTTCCGCTTCCGTACCGAGGGTCGGAACCCGATTCCCCTCGAGGAAGTCGAGTCGGCGCGCGAGATCGTCAAGCGCTTCTCCACCGGTGCGATGAGCTACGGATCGATCTCCGCCGAGGCTCACGAGACGCTCGCCATCGCGATGAACCGCCTCGGCGGTCGGTCGAACTCCGGCGAGGGCGGCGAGGACGTCGCGCGTTTCACGCCGGACGAGAACGGCGACTCGCGGCGGTCGGCGATCAAGCAGGTCGCGTCGGGCCGTTTCGGCGTCACCTCGAACTACCTGACCAACTGCACCGACATCCAGATCAAGATGGCGCAGGGAGCCAAGCCCGGTGAGGGCGGCCAGCTTCCGGCGCACAAGGTGTACCCGTGGGTGGCCGAGGTCAGGCACTCCACGCCGGGCGTGGGTCTGATCTCGCCGCCCCCGCACCACGACATCTACTCGATCGAGGATCTCGCGCAGCTGATCCACGACCTGAAGAACGCGAACCCGTCGGCACGCATCCACGTCAAGCTCGTCTCCGAGATCGGCGTGGGCACGGTCGCCGCCGGCGTGTCGAAGGCTCACGCGGACGTCGTCCTCATCTCGGGCCACGACGGCGGCACGGGCGCGACGCCGCTCACCTCCGTCAAGCACGCGGGTGCGCCGTGGGAGCTCGGCCTGGCCGAGACCCAGCAGACGTTGCTGCTCAACGGACTTCGCGATCGCATCGTGGTGCAGGTGGACGGCCAGCTCAAGACCGGCCGCGACGTCATGGTCGCCGCCCTGCTCGGCGGCGAGGAGTTCGGTTTCGCCACCGCCCCGCTGGTGGTCTCGGGCTGCATCATGATGCGCGTCTGCCACCTCGACACCTGCCCGGTGGGCGTCGCCACGCAGAACCCGGTGCTGCGCAAGCGGTTCGCGGGCCAGCCGGAGTTCGTCGAGAACTTCTTCCTCTACATCGCCGAGGAGGTCCGGGAGTACCTGGCGGAGTTCGGCTTCCGCACGCTGGACGAGGCCGTCGGTCAGGTCGGCCTGCTCGACACCACCGCGGCCAAGGAGCACTGGAAGGCGTCGAAGCTCGACCTGTCGCCGATCCTGGACCAGCCCGAGTCGGCGTTCATGAACCAGGACCTGTACTGCACGGGCACCCAGGATCATTCGCTGGACAAGGCGCTGGACCAGCAGCTCATCACCCAGAGCCGGGAGGCCCTGGACTCGGGCGAGAAGGTGCAGTTCACCACGCGGATCACCAACGTCAACCGCACGGTGGGCACGATGCTCGGCCACGAGCTGACCAAGAAGTACGGTGCCGACGGCCTGCCCGACGACACCATCGACATCACCTTCACCGGGTCCGCCGGCAACAGCTTCGGTGCGTTCGTGCCGAAGGGCATGACGCTGCGCCTCGAGGGTGACGCCAACGACTTCGTCGGCAAGGGTCTGTCGGGCGGACGGATCGTCGTGCGCCCGTCGCGCGACGCCAACCCGGACTTCGTCGCGGAGAACAACATCATCGCCGGCAACGTCATTCTCTTCGGGGCCACCGAGGGCGAGGCGCTGATTCGCGGTGTCGTCGGCGAGCGGTTCGCGGTGCGCAACTCCGGCGCCACCGCCGTCGTCGAGGGTGTGGGTGACCACGGCTGC
Source organism: Rhodococcus sp. PBTS 1 (assembly GCF_001620025.1). NCBI lineage: Bacteria > Bacillati > Actinomycetota > Actinomycetes > Mycobacteriales > Nocardiaceae > Rhodococcus > Rhodococcus sp. PBTS 1. The sequence continues at coordinate 3,977,186 of NZ_CP015219.1, read as the reverse complement.
GAGTACATGACCGGTGGCAAGGTGGTCATTCTCGGCGAGACCGGCCGCAACTTCGGTGCCGGCATGTCCGGCGGCGTGGCGTTCGTGTTCGATCCGAACTCGACCTTCGAGGCCAACTTGAACACCGAGCTGGTGGACATCGAAGCCCTCGAGGGCGACGAGTTCGCGTGGCTCAAGGACGCGGTCACCCGCCACCGCGACCAGACCGGATCCGAGGTCGCGGAGCGCATCCTCGCCGATTGGTCGCAGCAGGTGAATCACTTCGTGAAGGTGATGCCGCGGGATTACAAGAAGGTACTGCTCGCCATTTCGGAAGCCGAGAAGAACGGCGCCGACGTGGACGAGGCGATCATGGAGGCAGCTCGTGGGTGACCCGCAGGGATTTCTGAAGAACACGTCCAGGGAACTGCCGAAGCGCCGTCCCGTCGACCTGCGTCTCATGGACTGGAAAGAGGTCTACGAGGACTTCTCGACGGACACGCTGCGGACGCAGGCCAGCCGCTGCATGGACTGCGGTATCCCGTTCTGCCACAACGGGTGTCCGCTGGGGAACCTCATTCCCGAGTGGAACGACCTGGTGTACAAGGACCGGTGGCGCGAGTCCATCGACCGGCTGCACGCCACGAACAACTTCCCGGAGTTCACCGGGCGGTTGTGCCCGGCGCCGTGCGAGGCGTCGTGCGTCCTGGGCATCAACCAGGATCCGGTGACCATCAAGCAGGTCGAGGTCGAGATCATCGACCGCGCCTTCGACGAGGGTTGGGTCCAGCCCGTCTACCCGACGTACCTCACCGGCAAGACGGTGGCTGTGGTCGGCTCGGGTCCGGCGGGACTCGCTGCGGCGCAGCAGCTCACGCGGGCCGGTCACACGGTCACGGTCTTCGAGCGCGCCGACCGCATCGGCGGTCTGCTCCGCTACGGCATCCCCGAGTTCAAGATGGAGAAGCGGCACATCGATCGCCGCATCGCGCAGATGGAGGCCGAGGGCACCATCTTCCGCACCGGCGTGAACGTCGGTGTCGACATCACGGCCGCGGACCTGCGGGCGCAGTTCGACGCCGTCGTCCTCTCCGGCGGTGCCACCAAGGCCCGTGATCTGGAGGTGCCCGGCCGCGAGTACGGCGGCATCCACCAGGCCATGGAGTTCCTGCCGTGGGCCAACCGGGTGCAGCTCGGCGATGCCGTCACCGACGCCAACGGCCAGCCGCCGATCACCGCGCGGGGCAAGAAGGTCGTCATCATCGGCGGCGGCGACACCGGCGCGGACTGCCTGGGCACGTCGCACCGTCAGGGTGCGGCCAGCGTCCACCAGTTCGAGATCATGCCGCGCCCGCCCGAGGAGCGTGCCGACTCCACGCCGTGGCCGACGTACCCGTTGGTGTACCGCGTGTCCTCGGCTCACGAGGAGGGTGGCGAGCGGGTGTTCTCGGTCAACACCGAGAAGTTCACCGGCGAGAACGGCATCGTCACCGGGCTCGACGCGCACGAGGTCGAGTTCAAGGACGGTCGCTTCCACAAGGTGGAGGGGTCAGACTTCCACCTCGAGGCCGACCTGGTGTTGCTCGCGATGGGCTTCACCGGTCCGGAGAAGCCCGGTCTGCTCACCGACCTCGGTGTGAACCTCAACGAGCGCGGCAACGTCGCCCGCACGGACAAGTGGAACACCAACGTCGAGGGCGTGTTCGTGGCCGGTGACATGGGCCGCGGCCAGTCCCTGATCGTGTGGGCCATTGCCGAGGGCCGTTCCGCCGCCTCCGCGGTGGACAGCTTCCTCATGGGCAAGACCGCCCTGCCGGCGCCGATCACGCCGACGCAGATGGCGCAGCGCTAGCGAGAACCACCGTCAGCACCCCCTCCCGTCGTCATGGGAGGGGGTGCTGACGTGTGTCGGGTGTCCTTTGCGAGTTCTTCCACACGATTGCGCCGAGAACCGCGAATCCGCGGAACGGGCGCCGATCGTGTGGGAAAACTCGCGGGGGTCAGGCTGCGGGCAGGCGCTCGGGTTCGGCCGCGGCGGTCCGAGCCGCTCGGCGGAACAGGTAGGCCGACACCAGACCCGCGACCACCAGCATCCCGACGGTCGCCCCGGCCGCGGCGACCATGCCGTCCACGTACGCCTCACGGGCGCGGTCGGCCACGGTGGGGCCGGTGGTCGGGTCCGACAGCACACCGGCGAGCGTGCTGTCCGGCGGTACGTCGCCGCCGAGGGCCAGGCGGTAGGTGGCGAGGTTGATCGATCCGAGTACGGCGATACCCAGGGCGCCGCCGAGTTCGGCGCCGGTCTCGGAGACGGCGCCCGCAGCCCCGGCCTTCTCCGGTGCAGCGGTGGCCAGCACGCGGTCCGAGCCGAGCGTGGTGCCCGTTCCGACGCCGAGCGAGGCGATCACCATGCCGCACAACAGCACGGCCAGAGCGGCCCCGGTGGTCACCGACCCCGGCAGCCCGACGAGGCCGACCACGGCCGCGCCCACGGCCGCGACACAGATGGACCCGAGCAGGATCACCGACGGCGGCCGCCGCTTCATGACGAACGGTGCCGTGAGCGAGGCGACCGCGGTCGCGACGGCCGGGATCAGCGACCACAGTCCGGCCTCGAGGGTGCTGAAGCCCATGACGAGCTGCAGGAACTGCGAGAGCAGCAGGTTGAACCCGGCGATGACGAAGACGGACACCAGGATCACGATGACGGCGACCGAGAACGCGGGATTGCGGAACAGCGGGAAGTCGATGATCGGGTGGGTGCTCGCCCGCTGACGACGGACGAACCACGTGCCGACGACGGCGGCGACCACGAGCGCGGCACCGGCCTGCCAGTCGACGCCGTCCTGTGCGGTGTGCTTGAGAGCGAAGACGAGGGCCAGCATGGTCACGATCGATCCCGCGACGGCGAGCAGGTCGAAGCGGCCGGGGTCGGGGTTCTTCGCCTCGGGCAGGATCAGCGGCGCGGCGACGAGCAGCAGGGCCATGATCGGCAGGTTGATCAGGAACACCGACCCCCACCAGAAGTGCTCGAGCAGAAATCCGGCGACCACGGGCCCGAAGGATCCGCCGCCGGCGAACCCGGCCGTCCACACGCCGACGGCCATGCCGCGCTGCACCGGGTCGACGAACAGCTTGCGCAGCAGGGACAGCGTCGACGGTGCGAGGGTGGCGCCGCCGATACCCAGCAGCACGCGGGAGGCGATGAGCGATTCGGGGTTCTGCGAGAACGCGGCCAGCACGGAGGCGACGCCGAAGACGACCGATCCGATCATGAGCAGGCGCCGGGTGCCGATGCGGTCGCCGAGCGAGCCCATGGTCACCAGGAGGCCGGCCAGCATGAAGCTGTAGATGTCGAGGATCCACAGCTGTTCGGCGCTGCTCGGCTGGAGGTCGACGGTGAGCGACGGCAGGGCGAGATAGAGGACCGACATGTCCATCGACACCACCAGGATGGGCATGACCAGAACGGCCAGCCCCACCCACTCCCGAAGCCCGGCTCGGGGTGATGCAGCGGCGTGTGGGCTGGTCATGCGCGGTCCTTACCGTTAGTCACGATTGATCTCGACCCTCGATGGGAACACACCGGCACGGGCGGGACGAAATGCGTCGTCGTCATCGTGAGGGAGGTCGCACGTGCGAGTGGCAGTGATCGGAACCGGCACCATGGGCGCGGGCATGGCCGCGTCGATCCTGCGGGCGGGCCACGACGTGTCCGTCTGGAACCGTACCGCGGAGCGCACGGTGGATCTCGTGAATTCCGGGGCGCGGGGGTCCACCGACCCGGCGGACTGCGTGCGCGACGCCGACGTGGTCGTCACGATGCTCTACGACGAGGCGGCCACCACCGACGCCGCGGCCGCGTTCCTGCCCGCGATGCGCGACGGCGCGGTGTGGATGCAGAGCGCCACCGTCGGGCCGGCGGGAGCGGTGCGGTTGGCCGACCTGGCCGGCCGGCACGGCGTCGCGACGCTGGACGCGCCCGTTCTGGGCACGAAGGCCCCGGCCGAGCAGGGGAAGCTCACCGCGCTGATCTCCGGCCCCGAGTCGCTCCTCGACACCGTGCGACCGGTCGTGGAGGCGATCGCCGTGAAGACGGTGTGGGCGGGCACGGAGCCCGGTGCGGCCAGCGCCCTCAAGCTCGCGTGCAATGCGATGGTCGCGACGCTGACGGCCGCCACCGCGCAGTCCGTGGCGATCGCGCGGCACCTCGGCGTGGACCCGGCGCTGTTCCTGCAGGCACTCGACGGCGGCCCGATCGGCGCGCCCTACACCCAGCTCAAGGGCACCGCGATGATCGAGCGCGAGTTCGCCCCGTCGTTCGGCGTGGACGGCGTGGTCAAGGATCTCGACCTCATGATCGACGCCACCGACGCGACGGACGCCGACGGCAGGAACACCGGCGCGGGACGTCTCCTCGGCGCGGTGCGATCGGCGTTCGCCGACGCGAGCGAGCGAGGCCATGGATCGGACGACATGGCGTCGGTGATCGACGCGTTCACCCCACCCGCCTGAGCCTCGACGCTCTCGATCGGGACGCTCAGGCTCCCGCGTACGCGCGGTCGTCGACGGTTCCGGCCGGGTGCGACCGGGCCACGACGGACCAGACGATGCCGGCGACTCCGAGCAGCGCCACCGTGACGACGACGGCGAGCCAGCCGGTGGCGTCCATCGCGTCGGCTCCGATGCGGTCGAGGCCGGTGGCGAGCCATCCAACGGGCGTGAACGAGGCGAGGCGGCCGAAGACCGGGCTGTCGGGGGCGGCGACGAGTGCCGCGCCGGCCACCGCGAGCTGGACCAGCAGCGCCACGAGGTTCACCGACTGCCCCGCGACGCGGCCGAACGCCATCTGCACCGCTCCGGCGGCCGCGACGAAGGCCGCCGAGGCCAGCAGCAGGAAGGCGACGCCGCCGACGAGGGTCCCGACGGACCGGCCGTCGCCGACCACCCAGTAGACGAGCGAGGCGGCCGCGGCGATGGCGACGACGGCCACCACCGGGACCACGCGGGCACCCGGTCGGAGACGGCGCAGCAGGCTCACCGCGGCGACGGCGGCCACCGCGACGAGTGCCGCGATGACGTAGTACGTGGTGGTGTCCCGGCTTGAGGCGACGACGGTGGTGGAGACGGTGCCGTCGTCGGACGTCGTGGTGGTCGCGGTGACGTTGGTGGCGCCGGGCAGCGACGTCGTGGCGTTGCGCACGCCGTTCTGCAGGCTGGTCACCACGCCCTCGATGGGTTCGATGCCAGAGGACAGCTGGTCGGTGCCCGCACGGAGCTGGCGGCCGCCGTCGTCGAGCTGGACGAGACCGTCACGCAGCTGCGCCGAGCCGGTGGCCAGCTGGTTCGAGCCGTCGACCGCCGTGGCGACGCCGGTGACGAACTCGCTGGACGGGTCGCTCAACTGGTAGGCGAGCAGTTCGGCACCGTCGCGCAGCTGGTTGATCTGTGAGACCGTGTCGGGGCCGAGGCCCTGGGCGTTCAGGGTGTCGATCAGCTCCCGCAGCTGGCGCGCGGCGTCGGTGGTGATCGGGTTGTTCAGCGTCTCGATGCGGTTCGCGACGTCGGCGATGGCCGCCGTGGCGGACGCCTGCTTCTCGCCGAGGGCGAGCAGGGGCGTCGTCAGTTGGTTCACTCCGCCGCTGATCTGCGTGGCCCCGTCGCCGAGCTGAACGACGCCGCCCTGGAGCTGACCGAGACCGCCGGCGAGCTGGCCGTTGCCGTCGGCGAGCTGCTGCGCACCGTCGCGGGCCTGCCCCAGCCCGTCGGAGAGCTGGTTCACTCCGCCCGAGAGCAGCGGCGCACCGTCGGTGAGCTGGGTCAGTCCGCCCGAGAGGAGACTGAGCGGGAGCTGGGTCTGGGTCAGCGCCGAGCGCGTCTTCGCGAGCGGGTCCGCTCCGGGCTGCGCGGCGGCATCGTCGCCGCCCTCGCCGCCCGCCGCACCGGTGGTGGACGTGCTCGAGGACGCGACGGGATCGACGTCGTGCCCGCTGGCCACGGCGTATCCGCCGGCGATCAGTAGCGGCAGGACGATCGCGAGGAGCGCCACGAGAGGCCGGGACAGGACGGCGAGCGGGCCGGACCGCGGCGCGCCGTGCGCGGAGGGAGCAGACATAGTAGGGCTCAGGCTAACGGTCGCCGCGGACACCCTCGGACACACGCGGACGCGCCGAGGGCTCGGGAACGCCGAAAATTGTCCCTGATCAGGCTCATTGAGAAGTCGATGAGGATCGCATCCGGTACCGGGGAAGCAGGTCCACCACGTGCTGGGTCTCGTTGACCGACGCGACGGTGCGGTGACCGCTCCGTGAGACGAGCACGCGGGTGATCGAGCAGTAGTCGATCGGGAACGTCAGGGGCGTGGCGGTGCCGAGCAGCCGATGCAGCACGGCGTTCACGACGCCGCCGTGCGCGACGACGGCGACGGACGCGTCGGGGTCGGTCTCGCCGATCACCCGGGCGAGTGCGTCCTCGACGCGGCCGGCGAACGCGTCCGCGTCGACGCCGTCGGGCAGATACCCGGCCTTGATGCGTGCGTACTGCTCGGGGAACTGCTCGCGGGCCTGCTCGATGGGCAGGTAACCGGCATGGTCGCGGTCGTACTCGGCCAGACCGTCCCGGACGTCGACGTCCAGTCCGCGCGCGGCCGCGAGCGGCGCAGCGGTGTCGAGTGCGCGGCGCTGGGGGCTCGACACGATGCGCACGATGCCGTGCGGCGCAAGGGCGTCGGGGAGGCGGGCGGCCTGGTCCCGGCCGAGATCGGACAGATCCGGGTCGGCTCCGTCGGTGGACGGGAGCGGAAGTGCGTGACGGATCAGGAGCAGCTGCACGGGGTCGATGCTGTCACGAGCGGGCGTCGAGCTCGGCGACCAGCCGCCTCGTGGCCGTGCGTCGGTAGGACATGTCGATCAGTTCGCGGACCTCGTCCCAGTCGGGCTCGGCGACGGTGAGGTCGAGGCCGAGCCATCCGGCCGGCCCCCAGTACGCGGGAACGAAGAACCGGGTGTCGCCCACCAGGGCGTCGTGTTCGTCGGGGTCGGGGAGGAACTGCAGGGAGCGCGCCCACCGCGACGAGTGATGGTCGCCCTTCACCGTCGCCCCGTACACGGCGAACGTCTTCGTGGTGAAGAACTGCGGCCGACCGTGGCTCACCTTCTCCGCGGCCCCCGGGAACCCCAGCGCCAGCTCCCGCACACGTCGCAGCAACGCGTCGTCGTCGTCGAACCGCACGGGGTGGGCCATGCCAGCAGAAGGTAGCCCTGCCGGGTCAGGAAATCGAGACCTCGCGGGTGACGTCGTCGACGGGGAGGTCGCCGTCCACGACGGCGAGGACGTCCAACCGGTCGAGGGTGAGATAGCCGTCATGGTTGTCCAGGAAGGCGGTGTCCGCGGCGTCTCGTCCCGTGGCGATACGGACCAGCGACTGCCGGGGGGCGAGGCGGGTCGCGTCGACGACGCGCCACACCCCGTCGATGCAGGCCTCGGCGACGGCGTGGAAGTCCATGGGGTCGCACCCCGGCGCGTACACGGCGACGAGGCGGGCGGGGATCTGCCGCGCCCGGAGCAGAGCCACGACGAGGTGGGTGTAGTCCCGACAGACGCCGGCCCCGGCGAGGAGCGTGTCCGATGCGCCGTCGATCGGGTCGCTGCTGCCGGGCACGTACCGCAGCCGCCGAGCGACCCAGGTCGTCACGGCGGCGAGGACCTCGCCGTCGGACCGCAGGTGGCCGAATTCCCGTGCGGCGAAACCGGTCAGCGTGTCCGACTCGGCGTAGCGCGACGGGCGCAGGTACACCGACAGGTCCCGATCGACGACGTCCGGCGGCTCGGCGTGACCGTCGACCGTCGCGCGGTAGCGGACGCTGAGGTGGCCGCGATCGCAGTCGAAGCCGTGGATGCGGCTGCCGTGCTCCGCGGTGATCTCCACCGGTGCGAGGGCGCGGCCGTCGAGTTCGAACGTCAACTGCTCGTCGATGACCAGGCCGGGGACGCGGGCGGCGGCGATCTGGAACTCGAGACTCGTCGGATCGGTGACGGTGACCTCGAGGGCGGCCGAGACGGTGCGCTTCACCGACGCCATGGTGCCAGGGTTCGTCACGGGGGCGATCGAGTCCGTGCGGGCCGAGGTGCTCGGACGATCGACCGACCCTTGACTGTCGAAGTTGTCATAGGTGACGATATCGTCAGGCAACGTCACGGGCCCGAGGAGAGCAGCGCCGAGATGAGCATCACCGTTCCCCGCTACGGGGCCGACATCTATTCCACCGCAGCGATTCTCGACCCCTATCCGCATTACGCGGAGCTGCGGGAGCTCGGTCCGGTGGTGTGGCTCACGAAGCAGAAGGTGTACGCCGTCGCCCGGTACGCCGAGTGCAAGCAGGTGCTGCTCGACGACGAGACGTTCGTCTCGGGCGACGGTGTCGCGCTGAACGCGCTGGCGAACCGTCTGGGCCGAGGAACGACGTTGAACAGCGACGGCGACGAGCACGCCCTCAAGCGCTCGGTTCTGGCGCATCGCCTGACCCCGAAAGCCCTGCGGACGATGGGGCGGGCCGTGCAGGACGAGGCCGAACGGATCGTCGACGCCGCGATCGCGAAACAGTGGGTCGACGGCGTGCAGGATCTCGCCACCGCGCTCCCGACGTCGATCGTGCCCGATCTGGTGGGGTGGCCGAAGGACGGGCGCGAGAATCTGCTGCGGTGGGCGGGCGCGACGTTCGACTCCCTCGGCCCGTTCAATCGGCACGCCCTCGGGTCGGCGAAGGCCTCCGCCGAGATGATGGCCTTCTCGCGCCGCGTCGTTCGTGAGCGGTCGGTGCTGCCCGGCAGCATGGGTGCCGACGTCCTCGCCGCCGCGGACGAGAACAGGATCGAGCGCTCGCAGTGCCCCGCCCTGATGATCGACTACCTCGCGCCGTCGCTGGACACGACCATCGGCGCCATTTCCGGTGCGCTGCATCTCTTCTCTCGCCATCCCGACCAGTGGCAGGCGGTGCGGCAGGATCCCGGCCTGCTCCCGAACGCCGTCAACGAGGTCGTGCGGTACACCTCCCCGCTGCGCGCGTTCTCCCGCCGCGCCGCGAGGGACGTCGAGGTCGGCGGGGTCACCCTTCCCCGGAACGCGCGCGTGCTGGTGATCTACGCCTCCGCGAACCGAGATCGTCGGCAGTGGCAGGACCCCGACGAGTTCGACATCACCCGGGATGCCTCGGCCCAACTCGGATTCGGATCCGGAGTTCACGGCTGCGCCGGCCAGGGGCTCGCGCGACTGGAGACCCGGACGATCCTCGAGGTTCTCGCGACGCGGGTCGAGCGCATCGAGCCGGCCGGACCCGCGTCCTACGCCGTCAACAACGTGATCCATCGATTCGACCGGCTCCCCCTGAGACTGGTCGCCGCAGAGGGGACTGCATCGTGACGATCGACGCTGCCGCGACGAACCGGCACATCGTGATCGTCGGCGACTCGATCGCCGGTTGCACCGCCGTGCGCGAACTGCGGGCGCTCGGTCACGACGGGCGCATCACGATGATCGCCGGCGACCCGGACGGTGCCTACGCACGACCTCCGCTGTCTAAACGTGTTCTCGCGGAGGGGGTCGAGTCGTCGGACCGGTGGGATCTGTCCGACCTGTCGGTGACGACGATCGCCGCCCGCGCGGTCGGTCTCGACCCCGACGCTCGCGTGGTCACGATCGACCGTGGTGAGTCCGTGTCCTTCGACGTTCTGATCGTGGCGACCGGTGCGGACGCTCGCCGGCTCGCGGCCCCCGGGCAGAGCGGCGAGAACGTGGTCCGCACCCTCGCCGACGCCGCCTCGGTGCGGGAACGTATCGCTGCCGCGCAATCCGCGATCGTCGTGGGAGGAGGCTTCCTCGGAATGGAGGTGGCCAGTGCCTGCGTGGCGCACGGGGTGCCGACCACGGTGGTCGACGTCGACCCGCCGTTGCAGCGCCTGCTCGGGCCGTACCTGTCCGAGGCGATCCTCGCGCGGGCGACGGAGCGCTCGGTGGCGTTCCGGCGGGCCGGCTCTCCGGTGGAGCTCGTCGGCGATCCGGTGGAGGGGGTCCGGATCGACGGCGACGTGCTGACGGCCGATCTGGTGGTCACGTGCGCCGGCGAGGTGCCCGGCACGGACTGGCTGGCCGGCACCGGACTCGCCGACCGGTCCGGCATCCGCATCGACACACGGTGTGCCACCTCGCTGCCCGGCATCTACGCCGCCGGGGACGTCACCTGCTTCCGTGACGGGGACGGCGCGCCGGGCCGAAGTCCGTTCTGGTCCAACGCGATCGCGCAGGGCAAGGTCGCGGCGGCGTCGGCTCTGGGAGTTGCGCCGCGGTGCGAACCGACGGACGACTACTTCTGGACGGAGGTGGCCGGTCTGGCGATCAAGGTGGTCGGACCCCTGCCTCTCGCCGGCGCGCCCACGGTGCTCGAAGGATCGGTCGAGGACGGGTCCGCACTCCTCGAATGGCGCCATGACGACGGACGAAAGACCGTCGTGGCATATGGGATCAGGAAAGCGGTCGGCCTCCTGCGGCGCATGGCCACGTCGATCTGACCTCGTTCACTCGACGTCGACGTCGTGGCCTCGCAGTGCGGGCGCCCCGACGAGGGTCGTCCACGCCGGAACGTCCGCGGGGTCGAGTCCGCTGCCCCGTCCGTACACGACGGCGAGGGTGTCTCGTTCCACGCTCGACCCGGCGTAACCCGGGGCCGGTGAGTTCTGGGCAGGGGTTGCGGGAACCAGGTGGGCCGGCCCCTGGTTACGGCTGGGCGGTTGGTACGAACCGTCGTTGCGCCCGCTGCCCGGGTCGGCGGGAAAGAATGTGCCGGGCTCGGTGACGGTGTCGTAGCACGAGGGCCCGCGGTCGTCGAACCACCGAGGTTCGTCCTGGTTCGGCAGATAGGCACCCAGGGGGTTCTCGAATCGCAGGGTTCCCCGGATGCCGGGGTAGGGCGCGTCGACGGCGAGAATCCGTTTCGCTTCCTGGTACGTCTTCGCCAACGAGGTCAAGGTGCACCGGCGACGGCGAAACCCCCCGCGACCAGGCATCCGGCGACGCGGGTGCGAGCGGGCAGCTGGGCGGTGAGGGCGAACGCGGCGGTGTCCCAGATGTCGACCGCCACCCCGGCGCAGAGCAGCGGGCCGACGGCGGCCGGGTACGCGCGCTGGGCCGCGATCAGCCCTCCGCCGATGTAGATCTCCCGAATACCGAACGTGCGCGCGGATGCGCGGGTCGTCGGCAACGCCGCATCGGTCCCGGCGATGAGGTCGTTGGCACGCGTCGGGGCGATCATGTGCGCGATCCCGATGGCGGCGCGGCCGTAACCGACCAGTGCCGTCACGCGGTCACCCCACTGCGCCGCGTCGGAGTCGGATGAGAGAAGAAGCGTCATGATGCGGTGGTCCCGTCGGTTGCAAGCAGTGTCAGTGCCGGGTGGGTGGAATCTCCCGCGGTCGCGGCGACGACTACGCGCGCGACGCGGTCGTGATCGGACGCTGTGAGCTCACGGTCGCTGCCGAAGACGAACCCGTCCGGGCGCACGAGCACGCCCGCCGCGCCGGCGCGGCGGAACTGCCGCTCGAGGATGCCTTCGCCGTCGACCACGTGACCGGTCGGCACGCGATGCGTCGCCAGAGCGGACGCGGGTTCCAGCACGATCTCCGCGACGCCGGCGCGAGCCAGGGCAGGCGGTATCGGCGCGTCCGGGAAGCCGATCCAGGTCCAGCGGCCACCCGTCAGGGTGTCCAGGCGTACCGGTGTCGAGCCCGACACCACCACCCACGGTTGCTTGACGAAGGCTCCGGCCAGGCTTCCGCGGCCGGGGTTCTCGGTGAAGAACCCGCGACGGGTGCCGAGTGCGTACATCGGTTTGATGCCCATCCGCGACAGCCAGGACCGCAAGCCCGGGGTCCTCGACGCCGCGAGGAACATCGCGTCCCGCACCCGAGCCGCAGTGGGGTTCCGCAGCATCACTATGCGGCCGATACGCAGGGAGAATCTGGTCAGGGCGACGACGTTCGGACGCCGCTCGGGCTCGTAGGTTTCCAGCAGCGACGGGTCGGCGCCCCCGGTGATGACGGCGTCGAGCTTCCAGCACAGGTTGGCGACGTCGCGGACTCCCGACGACACGCCTTGGCCGGCGAACGGGGGCATGATGTGGGCGGCGTCGCCCGCGAGGAACACGCGGCCTCGACTCCAGTGCTCGGCTTGGCGGATGTGGAAGGTGTACGCCCAGCTGCGGTGGATCTCGACCCGGTCGTAATCGATTCCGCGCTCGGCCAACAGGGCCCGGAGACCCGCCTCGGACTGCAAGTAGTCGATCGTCTCACCCTCGTTGACGCGGAACTCGATGCGGTGGTAGCCCATCGGACACGGGCAGTCGACACCCGGTCGGTAGGGGTCGGACAAGAAGGTGAAGTCCAGTGGCGCCTCGGTGGGCAGGTCGTACCAGGCGCGCAGTTGAATGTCGAACCACTGCTCCTGAATGTGCCTGCCGGGCAGTGCGATACCGAGCATCTTGCGCACCGGGCTCGAACCGCCGTCCGCACCGATCACGTACCGGGCGCGCACGGTCCGCTCGCCGCCCCCGTCCACCGGTCGCAACGTGACCTCGACGCCCTCGGCGTCCTGGGTGATCCCCACCGCGTCCAGGCCCGCGGCCACGGTGACACAGGGAAAGCGGGAGATGCCCTCGCGGAGAATGCGTTCCAGCTCCGGCTGGTGATAGAACGCCATACCCGGGACGCCCTGGTCGTAGCTCTGCGCGGAGTAGGTGGTCAGGAAGGTGCGGTCGCGGTGCCGCAGATGCACGCGAACGTCGGTGGACATGGTCTCGAGCATCCGATCGAAGAGGCCGAGTCCCTGCCAGATCCGGTGGGCATCCTCGTCGGAGGCGATCGCTCGCTGGCGGGGATAGATGTCGATGTCGCGCTCCACGACCATCGTGCGAATTCCCGCTCGTCCCAATAGATTCGCTGCCGTCGCACCGGTGGGTCCGAGTCCGACGATCAGGACGTCCACATCGTCCGTGGTCGAGGACCGGGTGTTGTCGCCGTCGCTCATGAACCTCTCCGAAGAGCCGGTGGGTGGTCGGGGCGGTGCCCGACACCCTTCACATCGAAGGTGGTCACGCAGCGGGCCCCCTGTTGTCGACGGAATCGTCGGTTTGGGGGTGCGGCGCTGTCAATCGCGTTCGGAATCGACGAATCGTCAGTACTGCAACGGATTCGATCCTGCGACCAGATCGGCCCTGCTGTGAGATCGGCCCTGCTGTGAGACCGGTCCTGCTGTGAGACCGGATCAGCCGAACACCGTGCGCCGTTCGGTGTGGGTGAAGGTGAAGATCGTGGCCCCGAAGCTGAGCAGGGCGGCGAGCAGGAGCACCTGCGGACCGGTGATGAGCACGCCCACGGCCGCGCCCACCGCGCCGCCGAGGGAGAAGGACCCGAGCAGCAGCAGATAGCAGAGCCAGTCGTACTTGGTCCCGCCGCCGGTCAGGTGCCGTTCGATTCCCTGGCCGAGTTTCACGACGGTGCCGGTAACGTAACTCAGCGGGATGTACGTCTCTTCTTTCTTGGTGAATGCCGTGTTCAGAGCGCCGAGTGCGAATGCGACCAGAAGAATCGGGTAGAAATTGACGTCCGCCGACGACCATCCGGACACGGCGATGTCGATGATCCCGGCCAGGGCCAACGCGATCGTGGTGACCACGGTGGCACCGTGCGGGTGATTGTCCCAGTAGCGACGACGGCAGAACGAGGCGAGGACGACGCCGGCCACGAATGCGATGATGAGCGTCAGGGCCACGAAAGGTGTTGCGCCAGGCGCGACTTCCTTGCCCTGGGGGTGACCGAACCAGCCGACCACGGCGCGTTCGGTGTTGCCCGTCATGAAGGTGACGAAGTACCCCGCGGAATGCAGGAAGGCCACCGCGCCGAGCATCCCGGCGACCCCGGCGAGGATCCAGGACAGCCGCGCTTCGGCGCCGACGGCGGTTTCTCGGTCGATCGAGTACGGGGACGTCATGTATTCGATCTTCCGGACAATTCCCGACCCCGCAATTTTTCGAGTCGTCGATCACAAACGTACGGTTCGGTCGGAACGAAAACAATGCACGAAATGCCGTCGTGTTCACATGGAGTTCGCGTGATGTTCGTGTTCGAGCGAGTTTTCTACCGCGTTTTCACGGGATCCCCGTCGTCGGTCCCAACCGGAGCGCTCTCTGTGTGGACGTCGCACAGAAATGTCCGCTTTTTCCGGTTTCCGGACTATGCCCGGCCGGAAGCGTCCCGCAGCACCGCGTCGACGGTTCGAACCACCACCGCCGGCTGGTCGATCATCACGTGATGGTGCGAGGGCGAGACGACGACGAACCGTCCCCCGAGATACGACGCGAGCCGCCGCTGCTTCCTGATCCACCGCGCGCCCCAGGGGGTCCGGTGGGAGGTGTGGGCGGCGGCGACCACGACGGGCAGGGCCGGGAGGGGAGTGGCTCGCCGCAGTCGGTTCAGTTCGACGGCGAGATCGGCGTAGGCGAAGTACTCGACCGTCGCGGCTTCGAGGTAGGCGGGTTCGCGGTAGAGGCGTCGGAGCTCGTCGATGCGCTCGGGCGGGTAGCCGCCGGGCGGGACCGCCTGCACCACCAGGTGGCGCACGGCGTCGGCGCCCAGCGCTTGCAGCCCCACCGCCGAGGACGTGCGGGCGAGGGCGCGCGCCGCGGGCATGCGCAGGCGGCGGGGTATCAAGGCGCCCGGAGACTTCTCGACGCTGGAGTCGAGCAGGACGAGGCCGCCGACGCGGTCCGGCTCGAGGCGCGCGGCGCCCTCGACGTAGAACCCGGCCATGGAGTGGCCGACCAGCACGGCCGGCCGCGTCAGTCCCAGCGCATCGAGCACCGCGACGATGCGGCGGGCCTCGCCGGCGACGGTGGGCACGTCTCCCGGTCGTGGCTCGCTGTCTCCGAAGCCGGGGCGATCGAGAGCGAACGCGCTGCACCCGGCGTCGCCGAGGAGGGTGAGCACGTCCACCCAGTCGTGCCAGGAACTGCCGAGCCCGCCGCAGAGCACCACCGGCGCGGAGTCGCCGTGCACCCGCGCCACGTGGACCGCGCTCCCGAGCACGGTGACGGTTTCATGTGAAACAGTGACCGACGCTCCGCCCGTCGTCATTCTCCGCGCGGCTTCGCCAGCGGGAAGGCCAGTGTTTCGCGGATGCTGCCACCGGTGATGAGCATGACCACGCGGTCGACACCCATGCCCAGGCCGCCCGTCGGCGGCATACCGTGCTCGAGAGCCTGGAGGAAGTCCTCGTCGAGTTCCATGGCCTCGGGGTCGCCGCCCGCCGCCAGCATGGACTGCTCGGTGAGCCGTCGTCGCTGGTCGACGGGGTCGGTCAGCTCGCTGTACGCGGTGCCGAGTTCCACGCCCCACGCCACCAGGTCCCACTTCTCGGCGACGCCCGGGATCGACCGGTGCGGCCTCGTCAGCGGCGACATCGACGTCGGGAAGTCGGTGTAGAACGTCGGGAACTCGGTGAAGTCCTCCACCAGGTGCTCGTACATCTCCTGCGCGACCGCGCCGGCGCCCCACGTGGACTGGTACGGCACACCGTGCAGGTCGCAGAGCCGCTGCAGCTCGGCGAGCGGGGTCGCGGGGGAGACGTCCGCCCCGATCTTCTCGGCGACGGCGCCGTGCATGGTCTTGACCGGCCACTCACCCGAGATGTCGATCTCGACGAGCGTGCCGTTCTCGTCCGGTCGGTGGATGACCTCGCGGCCGTGCGCGGCCACCGCGGCTTTCTGGATGAGTTCGCGGCACAGCACCATGCAGCGCTCGTAGTCGCTGTGTGCCTCGTAGGCCTCGAGGATCGTGAACTCCGGGTTGTGCTTGAAGTCCGCGCCCTCGTTGCGGAACACCCGGCCGATTTCGAAGACCTTCTCCATGCCGCCGACACAGAGGCGCTTGAGGTAGAGCTCCGGCGCGATGCGCAGGTACAGATCGAGGTTGTACGCGTTGATGTGGGTGAGGAACGGCGCCGCGTTGGCGCCGCCGTGCACCTGCTGGAGGATCGGGGTCTCCACCTCGAGGAAGCCGCGGCCGCCCAGGGTGTCGCGCAGCGACGTCACGATCGCGCTGCGCGCCCGCATCAGCTCCCGCGCCTGCGGGTTGATCGCCATGTCGACGTAGCGCTGCCGCACCCGCGCCTCGGGGTCCGTCAGGCCGCGGTACTTGTCCGGCAACGGGTGCAGTGACTTGCCGTTCATCCGCCAGTCGGACACCAGCAGCGCCTGAGCTCCGGCACGCGATCGGCCGAGGGTGCCACTGCACGAGACGAGGTCGCCGAGATCGACGTCGGTGGCGAAGCGTGACAACAGCTCCGTCCCGACGCGGTCGCGCTCGAGGAGGAGCTGCAGGTCCCCGCTCCAGTCGCGCAACAGGCAGAACACCACACCGCCGTAGTCGCGGATGCGCAGGATGCGGCCGGACACGCGGACCGTCGTGCCGTCGGGGGACGCCGTCGCCTCCGCGACGGTGTGCGTCGGCGGGTACGCGACGGGGTACGGATCGACGCCCTCGGCTTCCAGCCGATCGAACTTGGCCAGGCGGACCCGGACCTGTTCGGGTCGGCGGCGCTCGGGGCCCGTCGCGGTCACCAGTCCGTCCGGCTCGCTGCCGTCGGCGTGCAGCAGCCCGTGCGCGGCGACCGCAGCCGGCACCGCGGTGTGGGTGCCGGTGTGGTCGACGACGCCGCGGCCACCGGGATCGGTGATGCCGCGTCGGCCCGGCAGGCTGAGGAAGCCCTCCGCGATCGCGGACGCGGTGCCCACCTTCGGCAGGTCGCGTCCGTCCCCGAAGCAGAGGTACCTCGGCACCCATTCCGGCTGGTACTTGAGGTTCGACCGGTACAGCGCCTCGAGCTGCCACCATCGGGAGAAGAACACCAACAGGGCCCGCCAGAGGCGCAGCACCGGTCCGGCGCCGAGTCGCCCGCCTTCCTCGAAGACGGATCGGAACACCGCGAAGTTCAGCGAGATCTTGGTGATGCCCACCGTGTCGGACCGCGTGGCCAGCTCCGCGACCATCAACTCCACGGTGCCGTTCGGTGCGGTCCGCGCGCGACGCATCAGATCCAGCGACGCGGCCGCCGGCCCCCACGGCACGAGGGAGAGCATGCCGACGACGGTTCCCCCCACCCCGCCGACAGGGTTGTCCCCCACCCCGCCGCCCGGGTTGTCCCCCACCCCGCCGCCGCCCACATTGCCGGTCTCGTCGTGGACCGCCTCGACCAGCAGGCAGTCGCCGTCCAGCGGATCACCGAGTCGGCCGAGGGCCATCGAGAACCCACGTTCGGTCTCGGTGTCCCGCCAGTCGTCGGCACGCTTCTCGATGGCCGGCCACTCGTCCGCCCCGATGTCCCGATGCCGACGGATCCGGACGGACACGCCCTTCGCCTTCGCGCGGGTGACCGCCTGCCGGACGGGACGCATGTCGGGGCCACCGAGCCCGAAGGAACGGGTCTGCAGCACGGCCTCGTCGCCCAGCTCGAGCACGCCGAGCCCCGCCGCGCGGTAGGCCGCGGCACCCGCCTCGCTCGCCCCCATCACGGCCGGTGCCCAGCCGTACCGCGACGCCAGGTCGAGCCAGGCCTCGATGGCCTGCGGCCACGCCGACCGGACGCCGACCGGATCACCGCTGGCCAGACACACCCCGATCTCGACGCGGTAGGTCACCGCCGCTCGTCCCGACGGCGCGAAGACGACGGCCTTGTCCCGGCGGGTGGCGAAGTACGCCAGGGAGTCGTCGGGGGAGGCGGCCACGAGACCGCGGAGGGCGGACTCGTCGGTGCCGGTGAGCGCGTTGACCGCTCGCTGCGACCGGAACAACGTCAGCACCGCCGCGGCGAGAGCCAGGAACGCGAACAGGCCGAGCAGGAAGTTCACGAAGCCGTGGGGACGTCCGTCGAACTGCTCGTTGTCGATCACCGCGAGCCCGGCGACGCGGTTGAGCGACCAGAAGATCGTCTCGCTGCGATCGAGGGACCCGGGGAACGCCTCGAGGAGTCCCCAGCCCGCGATCACGCCGACGGTGAGGCCGAGGAGCAGCACGCCGAGGGCCTTCCACACCGCGCCCGGCCGCACCCGGGTGTCGAACTCGCGGCGGGACCACAGGAGCAGCGCCAGCGCGGCGAGCTGCAGCGCACCGCCGATCCAGGACCCCGGGGTGCCCGGATCGTCGACGAGGATCAGCGCGTTGACCACGATCGACGCCGCCACGTACACCGTCGCGATCCACCACGCGACCCGCTTGCGAGTCGACAGCGCCGCCGCCAGCAGGGCGACGACGAGGGCGAAGGAGAGGCTGGTGTCCGGCGCGTCGAGGACGTAGTCGTCGAGCCACTCGCGGGGGTGGTGCGTGAGCGCGCGCAGGGCGGGCGAGAGCGACCACAGGAAGACCACCGCCGAGTAGATCCCGACCGCCAGGCCGAGATAGTGCGGGACCTCGTGGCGGAATTCCGTCGAGGTACCGGACCGACGTGCGGGTCGGCCCGCGGCTCGACCACTCTGCGACGGTGTGTCGGACGGCACCTCTCGCGTCGCCGACGGCGTCGTCGGGCGCGGATGTTCCTGGATCGACATGGGAACACTATGCGCCGTCCACGCAGTTCGCGCGCGGATTGTGCGTGCGCCCGGGTCAGCGGGAGGAGGACGCGCGGTCCCTCGCGCGTCGCCATCGCCACCACCCGGTCGCCGCGATCGCGACGCCGACCACCGACAGCAGGTCGGACTCGGTGATGCCGTGCTGGGGGGAGAACACGACCAGGACGCGTCCTTCGATCGGACCGTTGAAGAACAGCCACCCCACGGACGCGACGGCGGCGGCGGCCGCGGACAGGCGCGTGGGGCGAGCGAGGCACCACGCCGACGCCGCGAAGAGCGAATTCATCGCGACGAGGCCATGGAACACGGAGGTCATGGGAATCGAGTCTGCCCGGTCCGTCAGACCCGCGTCGTGAGCACACGGTCGCCGCCGGCGGCCTTCGCCCGATACATCATGGAGTCCGCCGCGCGGGTCGCGCGGGTGACCGCGGCCGGTCCGACCTGCCACGACGGTGAATCGGGCGTCATGACGGCGACGCCGACACTGGCCGTCACGGGAACGTCGTCGGCGGGGTCGTGGACCGTCGCGGTGACGCGATTCACGAGGTCGGGGAGGTCGCCGTCCGTGTCGACGACGACGCCGACGAACTCCTCGCCTCCGGTGCGGGCCAGGATGCCGTGAGAACCGAGCAGCGCGTGGAGCCGGGAGGCGACGGTCTTGATGACGGCATCACCGCGGTCGTGGCCGTAGCGGTCGTTCACGGCCTTGAACCGGTCGATGTCGACCAGGAGAACCGCGACGGGCACCCCGCGCGACCGGGCGACGTCCCACAGTTCGTCGACCGCGTTCTGCAGGCCCCGACGGTTGGCGACCCCGGTGAGTTCGTCGAATTCCGATGCGCGGGCGTCCGCCGAGACCAGCGACCAGGCGATGTGGGCGAACACGGGAACGCCGCTGACGGAGCCGCTCGCGACCAGCACGGCCGCCACCGCGTCGTTGACGCCCCAGAGTCCCTGCAGATACGCCTGCACCCCGATCCAGGCGATGACGACGTTCACGAAGGCGAGGTGCGCGAGCAGGATGCGCGCACTGAGGAAGAACGTGCAGAGGGCACCGTTGAGGGCGAAGAGGAACGTGCCGATCAGGGCGCTGGTCGGTGTGTCCAGGAGGATCACCGAGGTGATGCCCAGATCTCCGAACAGCAGCAGTCCCAGGAACTGCGCCTTCTTGGTCGGGGTGGGCGCGAAGATCACCCACGCGATCACGGAGATCTGCGCAGCGAACACGATCATCACCCAGGTGACCTCGGCGGTTCCCGACGGTCCGTAGGGCGAGCCGAGCATGAGCATCGACACGAGCGCGTTGAGTCCGACCCCGAACACCACGACGCCCTTGATCAGACCGTGCAGTGGCCGGGTCGAGCGGTGGACGAAGATCCAGTCGAAGTCGTGTGGGGTGGTCAACCAGCGACGGAAGACGGCGACCGGTCCCGTCGCGATGCGGCCACCGAAGGCGGCGGCGCGACGACCCCGTCGGGCGTCGGCCGCGCGCTGCTCCGGCGAGGAGTGGCGTCCCGGGCCCTGCCAGGGATGCGGCTCACCGCGCCGAGCCCGACGACCGCGGAGGTCCTGCGGGGGCGTGGCGGAACGCTGCCGATGGTCGGACGGGCTCACGTTGGGGACGATCGCCGCGGCGTGGAACAGGGGTCGACGTGCATGGGTGTACTCCCGGACTCGGTACGGCCCCGACGCCGTCATTCTCACTGCGACGACGATGATAACCGGCATCGGTGGTGCTTCGTCCCGAGAAAGCCGACTTGTCGTCGGTTCCCGTCCCAGTGGGCGGGGTCGGTGTCGGCTGCGGCCGGTGATCTACGCAGGTCGGGGTGTAACCCGGGTTGCTGTGAACCTGCTTCGGGTCCGGCAGGTTGTGGGGGCCGGGGCACCGCCCGGCTGCGCAGCGCACCGCGATCTGCGCAGCGTTCCGCCACCCGCGCGGGTTCTCGTTGGGTGCACGGGTTCCCGCCACCTGCACGGGCTGCAACCGGTGAGGGTGACCGGAACCTGCGCAACTGCGAACGTGCTTCTGTGACACCTGACCCACCCGCTTCACGTCGATACCCTCGGTTCCATGGCCGTCTATCCCGCGTCCCTACCCGTCGTCTGCGCCCCGATGGCGGGCGGACCCTCCACTCCCGCGCTCGCCGCGGCGGTCAGCTCGGCCGGCGGCCTCGGCATTCTCGCGGGCGCGATCTCCACCCCGGACGCGCTCGAGGCGAACCTGACCGAACTGGAACGTTCGACCGACGGGCCCTGGGGTGTCAACCTCTTCCTGCCGTCCGCGCGCATCGCGTCCGAGGCCGCGCTCGCCGACTACCGCCGCGGTCTGGAACCGCTCGCGGCCGAACTCGGCGTGACCCCGGGCGAGGCCGTCCACGGCGACGACGCGATCGAGGAGAAGATCGAGATCGTCCTTCGTCACCGTCCCGCCGCGGTGTCGGTGACGTTCGGGCGTCCCGGTCGCGAGTTGACCCGGCGGGTGCACGACATCGGTGCGCTGATGATCGGCACCGTCACGTCGGTCGCCGAAGCCGAGATGGCGGCCGAGGACGGCGCGGACCTGCTGGTGGTGCAGGGCAGCGAGGCGGGTGGTCATCGCGGCGTGTTCGCCGACGATCCGACGTCGCCCCGCGGCGGCGAGGCCATGTCCCTGCCGTCGTTGCTCGTGGCCGTCGGGTTGTCCGTCGATGTCCCGCTCATCGCCGCGGGCGGCATCATGGACGGCTCCGGTGTGGTCGCAGCGCTGGGTCTCGGCGCGGTCGCCGCGCAGATGGGAACCGCGTTCCTCTGCGCCGACGAGGCCGGCACGTCCGCCGTGCACCGCCGCGCGCTGCTCGACCGGACCTACTCGCGGACCGTCGTCACGCGGTCCTTCTCCGGCCGCCCCGCCCGCGGACTCGAGAACGAGTTCGCAGCGTCGCACACGGCGTCGGCACCCGCGGGCTATCCGGAGGTCAACGCGCTGACGGGGCCGCTACGGACCGCCGCCACCAAGGCCGGCCGCGCCGACGTCCCCAACCTGTGGGCCGGGACCGGCTGGCGGGCCGTCACCGCGGCACCCGCCGCGGACATCGTGCGCCGCGTGGTGGCGGAGATGGAGACGGCCTGAGCCCCGGGTACGTCGACCCGGTAGCGCGCTCAGGCCGGTAGTTCGCTGCCCGCCAACAGAATCGACGCGATCAGCGCGGGGTTGTCCGTCATCGGAACGTGGCCCACGCCGGGCACGGGGATCACCGTGGCGTTCGGGAACACCGACCGCACGCGTCGCGACTGGTAGTACGGGAGGATCAGGTCTCGCGTGCCCCACGCGACGGTGACCGGGACGCGCGGTTCCGTCGCCTGCGGGAACGCGAAGTCGGCCTCGATGCCCGCGTCGATCATGGGATTCGTCGTGAGGGAGTGCACGTCGTGTACCGCCGCCTCGTACGCCACGCGCGACGGGTGGGCGAAGAACGGCAGCAGCGACGGGTAGCGCACGGCGCGGTACCGCATGGCGGCCGGGGCACGATCGCCGAAGGCGCGGGCGACCTGCCGGATCGCCTTGAAGGTGTTGATGGTGCGCGCCTGATCGGCGTGACCCAGGAAGAACCCGGCGGGGGACAGCGCCGTCGCGGACGCCACCTCGCCGTGGGCGGCGAGGACGAGCGAGAGGTAGCCACCCAGGGAATTGCCCGCGATGTGCACCTGCTGACCGGGCTCCTCCACCTCGCGCACGAAGGCGATGAGTTCCGACACCATGTACTCGATCGCGTCCTCCCCGTCCTCGGGCAGGGGGTCCGACTCTCCGTGGCCGGGCAGATCGACGGTGATGACGCGCCGGTGCGGAGTGAGCCGGTCCAGTACGGCGTCCCACGCCTGGCGACGATGGACCACACCGTGGACCAGGACGAGGGTGGGGCCGCGACCGGCCACGTCGTACTTCAGCGTCATGGCTGGTGATCGTAGACGGGCCCGAACAATTCCTGTGACGGGTGGTCACAGGATGTCGGGGTCAACCCCGGAGCAGCGGGTGTCGCGAGCACGCCGCCGTCCACCCCGTCGGGAAGACCTGCACCACCATGCGCCGACCGCACAGCGCGCAGAACCGCGGTGGCTCGTACCCGAGCGGCGCCCTCACCGTCTCTGCACCGACGGATGCGCCGGTCCGGTGATCGAAGCGAGCGGTCTCAGATCGCGGCATCGAGCGCCTTCACCGGCATCGACAGGTCCTTCAGCATGTCGAGGTCCGACGCGACCGGTCGACCCAGCGTGGTCAGGTAGTTGCCGACGATGATCGCGTTGATTCCACCCAGAATGCCTTGTCGTGCACCGAGATCGCCCAGGGTGATCTCCCGACCGCCGGCGTAGCGGAGGACCGTGCGCGGCAGGGCGAAGCGGAAGGCGGCGATCGCGCGCAGGGCGTCGACCGCGGGCAGGACGTCGAGATGGGCGAACGGGGTGCCCGGACGGGGGTCGAAGAAGTTCAGCGGCACTTCGTGCGGCGCCACGGCGGCCAGTTCCACTGCGAATTCCGCTCGCTGGCGCAGACTTTCGCCCATCCCCAGAATGCCGCCGCAGCACACCTGCATGCCGAACTCGGAGACCAGCCGCAGGGTCTGCACCCGCTCCTCCCAGGTGTGCGTGGTCACCACCTGCGGAAAGTAGGACCGCGCCGTCTCGAGATTGTGGTTGTAGCGGTGCACGCCCCAGCCCGCCAACGTCGCCGCCTGGTCGCGAGTGAGCATGCCGAGGGAACAGGCGATGTCGATGTCGACCTCGGCGCGGATCGCGTCGATGCCGAGTCGGATCTGGTCCATCAGGCGCGCGTCGGGTCCGCGGACCGCGGCGACGATGCAGAACTCGCTCGCGCCGGAGCGGGCGGTGTCCTTGGCCGCTGCCACGAGCTGGGGAATGTCGAGGCGCGCCGCGCGTACCGGGGAGGCGAACAACCCGGACTGCGAACAGAAGTGACAGTCCTCCGGGCAGCCACCGGTCTTGACGCTGATGATGCTTTCGACCTCGACTTCCTCGCCACACCAGCGCAATCGGACGCGATGCGCGAGGTCGAGCGCGTCGGCCACGGCCTCGTCGGGGAGTTCGAGCACGGCCAGAACCTGCTCAGCGGTGAGTGGGTCACCGTTCTGCAGCACGATGCGGTCGACGTCGTCGAGGATGGTCACGGGGCACTCCTGAGGTCGGGGGTGGGATCGAGGGGCAGGAACGAGCGGTCGATCCAGTCGGGCGCACGGTCGACGAACATCGCGGCGTCGAGGGTGCCGGCGCCGCACGGCACCGCGCCGATGATCGGCACGCCCGTGACCGCCGGTAGCTCCGTTCGATTGGTGGCGGCCGCGAGATCCGGCGCGTCGGGCCACGATCCGAGGACGAGACCGAGGAGGCACGAATCCCGTTGTCGCACAGCGCCGACGGTGAGTGCGGCGTGGTTCAGCGCGCCCAGGCCGGGGTGGGTGACGACGACGACCGACGCCGTCAGCGCGGTCACGACGTCCAGCAGGGTGGTGCCGACGTCGTCGAACGGGACCGCCACTCCGCCCGCGCCTTCCACCAGCACGACGTCGGAGCGCGACCGGAGATCGTCGACCGCGTCCACGATCTCCGCGACAGTGACGAATGCAAGTCCGGAGCGACGGGCGGCGACCGACGGTGCCAGGGGGTCGGGGTAGCGGGCGCATTCTCGATACTCTCTGCGGCGCTGCGGGTCCGACAGTCGGGCGACGACGGCGAGATCGCCGTCCTCGTCGGCGGCCACCCCCGTCTGGGCCGGCTTGCACACCGCGACGCTCGCGCCCGCTCGCTCGTATCCGACGGCGACGGCGGCGGTCACCACGGTCTTCCCCACGTCGGTCGAGGTGCCGGTCACCACGATGACGGTCATACGGCCGCGACCGCCGACGTGACGACGTCCCCCACCGTGGCGATGTCGTCGTCCGTGAGGTCGGCGCGTGCGGTCAGGCGCAATCGCGACTCACCCCGCGGAACGGACGGCGGGCGGAAGCAGCCGACCAGCACTCCGTTCGCCCGGCAGCGCTCGGCCGCGCGCACGGCGGCATCGGGATCACCGAGCACGACGGGAACGACGGCGGACTCGGGCACCTCGCTCCGACCGAGGGCGCGGGCCAGACGGTCGGCGTGGCGCAGCACGGCGTGCGCCCGGTCGGGTTCCGCACGCAGGACGCGGAGGGCGGCGCGCGCGGCGCCGACGGCGGCGGGTGCCAGTGCGGTGTCGAAGACGAAAGTCCGCGCGGCGTGCAGAAGGTGCTCGCGCACAGCAGGTTCGGCGAGGACCACGCCGCCCTGGGAGCCCAGGGCCTTCGAGAGCGTCGCGGTCACCACCAGGTCGGGGGCGCCGGCCAGGCCGCATTCCTCGACGAGGCCGCGGCCGCCTCGGCCGCGAACCCCGAGGCCGTGCGCCTCGTCGACGAGGAGGACGGCGCCGAACCGTCGAGCGGCGGCGTACAACTCCCGCAGGGGGGCGAGGTCGCCGTCGGCGCTGAACACCGAATCGACGACCACGAGTGCCCTGGCTTCGCTCCTGCTCGCGAGCGCGTCGACCACCGCGGCGACGTCCCGGTGCGGAGCCACGCTGACCCGCGCGCGGGACAGCCGGGCGGCGTCGACGATCGAGGCGTGGACGAGGGCGTCCGAGACGATCAGCGACCCGGCGCCGGCCAGCGCGGTCACCGCGCCGAGATTGGCCGTGTAACCGCTGGAGAACACCAACCCGGACCGGGCGCCGACGAACTCGGCGAGCTCGTCCTCGAGGGCCTCGTGATCGGTGGTCGTTCCCGTCACCAACCGTGAGCCCGTGCTTCCGCACCCCCACCCGTCGATCGCGGCATGGGCGCCGGCGCGCACCGCCGGGTGGTGGGCAAGCCCCAGATAGTCGTTCGACGCGACGTCGAGGAGCGCCGTGGTGTCCGTCCGCGGCCGGATCACGCGTTGCAGACCGGCATCGCGTCGGCGCTGCGCGTCGCCGTCCAACCACGACAGCGCCGTGGAGGTGTGTACGGAAGCGGTCACGTCGACGCAGCTTACGCACCAACTTGAACATTGTTCAAGTGCCTGTCCGGGTCAGCTCTCCGCAGCCTCCGATTCCACCGCCGCTGCCCGCACCATCGCGCCGGCGATCGCCCGGACCTCGGCGCGCGTGCAGACGTACGGCGGCATCGCGTACACCAGGTTGCGGAACGGCCGCAGCCACACCCCGTCCGCGGCAGCGGCCGCGGCAGCCCGCCCGACGTCGACGGCCGTCTCCATCTCGACGACCGCGATGGCACCCTGTACCCGAACGTCGCGCACCCCGGCGAGGGCGAGCGCG
This sequence comes from Rhodococcus sp. PBTS 1, assembly GCF_001620025.1. Lineage (NCBI taxonomy): Bacteria > Bacillati > Actinomycetota > Actinomycetes > Mycobacteriales > Nocardiaceae > Rhodococcus > Rhodococcus sp. PBTS 1. The sequence goes on along the minus strand of NZ_CP015219.1, from coordinate 3,951,224 downwards.
GGTTCGAGCCCGGTCCGCAGCTCCGATTCCGCGAGCGCCACCTCCGACCGCCAGTCACGGCTCAGCAGCAGCTCGGTGGATGCGACCGCCACCGCGCACGCGAGCGGGTTGGCCATGAACGTCGGCCCGTGCATCAGGCCGCCGGCCGGGCCCGCGCTGATCGTCGTCGCCACCTCGGCGGTGCACAGCGTCGCGGCCAGGGACAGGTACCCGCCGGTGAGAGCCTTGCCGACGCACAGGACGTCGGGAGTCACGCCGGCCGCGTCGGCCGCGAACAGTGTCCCCGTCCGGCCGAATCCGGTGGCGATCTCGTCGAAGATCAGCAGGACGCCGGCGTCGTCGCAGGCCCGTCGGAGCGTGGCGAGGTACGACGGGTCGTGGAACCTCATGCCGCCCGCGCCCTGCACCACGGGTTCGACGATCACCGCGGCGATCTCGTCACGGCGGTCGTGGACGGCGCGAGTGAGAAGGTCGGCGTAGGTGTCGTCGCGGTGGGGTGGTGGAGCGTCGACGAAGATCTGCTCGGTCAGCACGCCCGACCACGCCGCGTGCATCCCACCCTCGGGATCGCACACGCTCATCGGGGTGAACGTGTCGCCGTGGTACCCACCCCGCCACGTCAGCAGCCGCCGTTTCTCCGGCCGACCGCGGGCACGCCAGTACTGCAGGCACATCTTGACGGCCACCTCGACGGAGACGGAACCGGAGTCGCAGAAGAACACGCGGTCCAGGCCGTCGGGGGTGACGGTCACGAGGAGCTCGGCCAACCGTGCTGCGGGCTCGTGTGTCAGACCGCCGAACATCACGTGGCTCATGCGGCCGAGCTGGTCCGTGACCGCCGCATCCAGCACCGGGTGGCGGTAGCCGTGCACCGCCGCCCACCAGGAACTCATGCCGTCGATCAGGGAGCGGCCGTCGGCGAGATGGAGGCGGACGCCGGACGCTTCCCGCACGACCCACGGACGGGCGACGGGGCGGCCGGGCACGTCGAACCCGCTGTACGGGTGCCAGACGTGCCGGGCGTCGATGTCGGAGACGTGGTCGTCGGCGAGGGTGGGCGGCGTCGTCGTGGTGGGAGGCGCAGTGGGCGTCACCGGACCCACGGTCACACACCGACGCGCGTCCCGCACGGTCAGGGGTGCCGGGTGTGCTGCTCCGAGAGAACGCGGTCCAGGGCGTCGACGGCGCCGCGGAGCTCGCCCTCGGTGACGGTGAGGGCCGGGCGGAATCGAATGCTCCGCGAGCCGCAGCCGAGCATGAGGACGTGCTCGCGCTCGCGCAGGTCGGTGACGACGGCGTCCCTGGTCTCGGTGTCGGGCAACGAGATCGCCCTCATGAGGCCGCGACCGCGCACCTCGGACACCACGGGATGACGCACGGCCAGCGTCGAGAGCTCGTCGCCCAGGACCTCGCCCAGCTGCGCGGCACACTCGACGAGGCCGTCCCGCTCGATCACCTCGAGGATGCGCCGCGCGCGCACCATGTCGGCCAACCCGCCGCCCCACGTCGAGTTGATGCGGGATCCGACACGAAAGACGTTGTCGCGCACCAGGTCGACTCTGCGGCCCGCCATGATGCCGCAGACCTGGGTCTTCTTGCCGAACGCCACGACGTCGGGCTCGAGGCCGAGTTGCGTGTGCGCCCAGGCGGTTCCGGTGATGCCGACGCCTGTCTGGACCTCGTCGACGACGACCAGGGCGTCGTACTCGTGACAGAGATCCTGCAGGGCGCGGAGATACGCCGGCCGGAAGTGGTGATCGCCGCCCTCGCCCTGGATCGGCTCGAGGACGAGGGCGGCGATGTCGTGGGGGTGACGGTCGAAGTGCTCGCGCGCGGCCGCGAGGGACCGGCCCTCGAGCGCGTCCATGTCCGCGCCGTCTCGGACGTAGGCGGAGGGAATGCGCGGCCAGTCGAACGCGGGGAAGCGCGCCACCTTGATCGGATCGGTGTTGGTGAGCGACAGTGTGTACCCCGACCTGCCGTGGAAGGCGTGCTCCAGGTGCAGGATTCGGGTGCCGAGCCGGGGATCGCGCCCCGCCTCCTCGTTCCGCCGACTCTTCCAGTCGAAGGCGACCTTGAGTGCGTTCTCCACGGCGAGCGCGCCGCCCTCCACGAAGAACAGGTGCGGCAGTTCCGGGATGCCGAGGACGCGGGCGAAAGTGTCGACGAAGCGCGCCATCGGTTCGGTGTAGACGTCGGAATTGCTCGGCTTGTGCAACGCGGCGGTGAGGAGGTCGTCGCGGAACTGCTCGTCCTCGGTCAGCGCCGGGTGGTTCATGCCCAGGGCGTTCGAGGCGAAGAACGTGAACATGTCGAGGTACGTCGCCCCGTCGCGTTCGTCGACGAGCGTGGCGCCGCGTGATCGCTGCAGATCGAGCACCAGATCGAAGCCGTCGACGAGCAGGTGACGGGCCAGGCTGTCCTGGACGGACAGCGCACTCTGAGGGGCCGGAGGCGGCAGTACCCGGGTCATGAAGGTCAGTCTATGCGATAAAATCCTGTCAAGACGGTACTAAAACGGAAAATATCCTGACATGGCCATGAGGGAGACTCGACATATGACCGCCACGACCACCGCCGGCCTGGCCGACCGCACCTCCGAGCTTCTACGCTCTCTCGGCGCCGAGCCGCTTCTGCCGTCTGCGCCGAACTCCGGCGAGGCCCGGGCCGCGCGCAGCCCCGTGACGGGGGAGACGCTGGGACTCGTGCCTGTCACCGTGACCGCCGAGGAGGCCGTCACGGCCGCGGCGTCGGCGTTCGCCGAGTGGTCGACGGTTCCCGCCCCGGTGCGCGGAGCGGTGGTGCGCGAACTCGGAGAATTGTTGCGCGAGCACAAGTCCGCGCTGGGCGAGCTCGTCAGCATCGAGGCCGGCAAGATCGTCAGCGAAGGCCTCGGCGAGGTCCAGGAGATGATCGACATCTGCGATTTCGGGGTGGGCCTGTCCCGCCAACTGCACGGGTCGACCATCGCGACGGAGCGACCCGGCCACCGCATGATGGAACAGTGGCACCCGCTGGGCGTGGTCGCCGTGATCACGGCCTTCAATTTCCCGGTGGCGGTGTGGTCGTGGAACACCGTGCTCGCCCTGGTCGCCGGGGACACCGTGGTGTGGAAGCCGTCCGAGAAGACGCCCGTCACCGCGATCGCGGTGCAGGCCCTCGCCGACGAGGCTGCCCGACGTGCCGGCGTCGACCTCCCCGTCACCCAGCTCGTCCTCGGTGAGCGGGACGCCGGGGAGGCGCTGGTCGACGATCTGCGCGTCGCGCTCGTCTCGGCCACCGGCTCCACCCGCATGGGCCGCGAGGTCGCGCCTCGCGTCGCCGCGCGCTTCGGCCGGGTTCTCCTCGAACTCGGCGGCAACAATGCCGCGATCGTCTGTCCCAGTGCGGATCTCGACCTCACGGTCCGCGGAATCGTGTTCTCCGCGGTCGGTACGGCGGGCCAACGCTGCACGTCGCTGCGCCGGGCGATCGTGCACGAATCGGTGGCCGACGACCTCGTGGATCGCCTCGCAGCCGCGTACGCGACGCTGCCCATTGGCTCCCCGCTCGACCCGGACACCCTCGTCGGACCCCTGATCGACGAGGACGCGTACACGGCGTTCGCCGCCGCCCTCGACGAGGCCCGTGCGGACGGCGGGATCGTCGTGACGGGAGGCGAGCGCGTCGACGGCCCCGGCGTCGGCAGCGCCGATGGCGCCGCCGGCGGCGTCTATGTGCGCCCGGCCGTCGTCCGCATGCCGGCGCAGACCGCGGTGATGCGTCGGGAAACCTTCGGGCCCATCCTGTACGTCGTGACCTACACCGACCTCGGCGACGCCATCGCCGTCCACAACGACGTCCCGCAGGGCCTGTCGTCGTCGATCTTCACCACCGACCTGCGCGAGGCGGAACGCTTCCTGTCGCCGTCCGGATCGGACTGTGGCATCGCGAACGTCAACATCGGGCCGTCCGGCGCCGAGATCGGTGGGGCCTTCGGCGGCGAGAAGGAGACCGGTGGCGGGCGCGAGTCCGGCTCCGACGCCTGGAAGGCCTACATGCGCCGCACCACCAACACCGTCAACTACAGCTCGGAGCTTCCTCTCGCCCAGGGGGTGACCTTCGGGTCCCCCGCTCGCTCCGCAGGCTCCGCTCGATGATGGACATCCCGATTCGCGACGAGGTCATCCGCCTCGGACAGTTCCTCAAACTCGCGAACCTCATCGACTCCGGGTCGGAGGCCAAGGCGGTGATCGCCGACGGGTCGGTCCAGGTCAACGGCGAGGTGGAGACGCGGCGCGGACGCCAACTGCGCGTCGACGACGTCGTGACCGTCGGCGGGCAGTCCGCGCGCGTCATCGCCGAGTGACCGTCACCGCCCCGACCGTCAGTCCTGTGCCGGCAGCGGCTCCGCGGTGACGACCACGCCGTCGTCGTCGCTGTAGACGAACTCGCCGGGCGTGAACGTGACCCCGCCGATCTCGACGGGCACGTTCCTCTCGCCCGATCCCGTCTGCGTGCTCTTGCGGGGGTTGGTGCCGAGGGCCTTCACCCCGATGGACAGCGTTCGCAGGATGGCCGAGTCGCGGACCGCGCCGTGGACGATCACGCCGGCCCACCCGTTCTCGACGCCGCGGCCGGCGATGATGTCGCCCACCAGGGCCGTGTGGATCGACGCGTCACCGTCGACCACGAGGACGCCCCCGTGACCCGGCTCCGAGAGGGTCTGCTTGACCAGCAGGTTGTCCTGGAAGCACCGGATCGTGGTGATCGGACCGCAGAACTCGGTGACGGCACCGAGCTGGCGGAACTGGGTGTCGCAGCTGCGGATGTCCGGACCGATGGCGTCGGCCAGATCGGCCGTGGCGATGAAGGTGCTCATGGCTGCACAGGATAGGGCGGCCGGGTGTGGGACCGGGTGTGAGACGTGTCGCTCGGTTGGACCTGCCGCAGCGGGGGAATACGTGACCGATGACAACGAGTCAGGAAAGCAGCGGCGACGACGGAACGCGCCGACAGCCCGGAGGAGAATCACCGATGTCCGGCCAGAACCCCGAGCCCACCGAAGTCGCAGGACTGGAGAAGGGCGGGGGAGTCGCCCCCGGCGACACCCCACCCGTTTCCACGTCCGCGGGCGGACCCAATCACGAACCGCCGCAACGCACCCGAACCCCGGCCGTCATCTTTCTGGCCGTCGTCGGCATCATCGTCGTGCTCGTGGCCCTCGGCCTGATCGGGCGCATCGCCGGATTCTTCGGGTAGCGCGGCGCAGGATTCCTGCTCCCCTCGCGCCGTCGAGGAGCAGGATCCCGCCTACCGAGGACGCACCGGGAGCAGAAATCCCGAGCGCTTACCCGCCGTGCTCGGCCGCGTTCGCGGCGATCACGTCCACCAACCACTGCGCCAGACCCTCGGCCCGCTCGTCGTAGTGCGCGCGGAACCGCTCGTCGGTGACGTACATGGCCGATACGCACACCTGCATCGCGTGGTCGCAGTCGTAGAACCGGTCGATGGACAGCCGGTGGCGTTCGGCCAGGGCGTTCGCGGCGGGGTCGCCCGGCCGGACCCCCGCGGCCATCGCCGCCGCGAGGTCCGCCTCCAGCGTCTCGGACTCGACCTTCACGGCCGTCCAGTCCTCGGCGGTGAACCGCGCGGTGCGCTCGCGGCTCTGCGCCCACGCGTCCGTGTCCCCCCACCGCTCGCGGGCCTCGTCCTCGTACTTTTCACCCGTCCAGTCGTCGCCCCAGATCTCGCGCAACTGCTCGGGTGTGACCTCGTTTCCCATGGTTCTCTCCTCGATCAGTGTGTCGACGGCGGTCGCCATCGCGTGCAGGTGATCGATGCGCTCGGCAAGCAGGTCCCGTTGACGCCGCAGATGCGTGAGGGCATCCGCGTCCGGATCGTCGAGAATCGTCCTGATCTCGTCCAGCGGAAACCCGAGCTCGCGGTAGGCGAGCACGGCGAAGAGCCGCTCGACGTCGTCGTCCGAATAGGTGCGGTAGCCCGCGCCCGTCCGGCCCGACGGCACCACCAACCCCACCGCGTCGTAATGGTGGAGCGTGCGGACACTGACATCGGCGAGTCGGGCGACCGCGCCGACGGTGCGGAACTGTCGCGCCTCCGCGCCGACGGTGCGGAACTGTCGCGCCTCCGCGCCGACGGTGCGGAACTGTCGCGCGTCCGCGCCGACGGTGCGGTGTCCGTGTGCATCGTTCACGCTGCTCACTGTGATTCCTCCCGTCGCGTGAGGGTCAAGGCCGTTCCGTCCTCGGCACCCGGTTCGGGGCTGTGACGTGACGCACTGGTGGAGTACCGTGGTCCGGTACTTGTCAACGCCCGTCACACACAGCTCGACGTGAGCCGTGAACCGAGTCTCCCGGGGAGAACGATGCCTGCGCCGACCGCCGCCACCTTCGACCGCCTGGTCGCCCTTGCTTTCGTCGACGTCGCCGCAGGTCGCGAGACCCGGCCGGTCGTCGAGGTCTTCACCGGACGCGAGATGGCGACCGTTCCGGTGGGCACTCGGGACGACGTCCTGGCCGCCGTCGAGACCGTGCGCGCCGCCCAGAAGGCGTGGGCCGCCACGCCGGTCTCGGAACGGGCCAAGGTCTTCCACAAGTACCGGGACCTGGTGCTGAAGCATCGCGCGTCGCTCATCGACATGGCACAGGCGGAGACGGGCAAGTCGCGGTCCGCGGCCCAGGAGGAAGTGCTCGACATCGCGATGACGTCGCGGCACTACGCGCGCACCGCAGCCGACCTGCTGAAGAGCAAGCGGGTGCCCGGCATGCTCCCGGTGCTGACCAAGACGCGCATCAACTATCAGCCCAAGGGCGTCATCGGCATCATCTCGCCGTGGAATTACCCCATGACGCTCGCGGTGTCCGACGCCATCCCCGCGCTGCTCGCCGGCAACGGCGTGGTGCTCAAGCCCGACAGCCAGACGCCGTACTGCGCCCTGGCCTGCGTGGAGCTGCTGTATCAGGCCGGTGTCACGCGGGACCTGTTCGCCGTCGTGCCCGGACCTGGCTCGGTGGTCGGCACCGCGATCGTCGACACCACCGACTACCTCATGTTCACGGGATCGACCGCGACGGGCCAGCTGCTCGCCGAGCAGACCGGCCGCCGGCTCATCGGCTTCTCCGCGGAGCTGGGCGGCAAGAACGCGATGGTCGTCACCAAGGGTGTCAAGATCCCCGAGGTGGTCGACGCCGCCGTGCGCGCCTGCTTCTCCAACTCCGGCCAGCTGTGCATCTCGATCGAGCGCATCTACGTCGAGAAGGCCATCGCGGAGAAGTTCACGGCCGCGTTCGCCGAGCGTGTGAAGAGGATGACGCTGGCCGCGACGTACGAGTTCGGCGTCGAGATGGGCAGCCTCATCTCCGAGGACCAGGTCAAGGCCATCTCGAACCACGTCGACGACGCCAAGGTCAAGGGCGCGACGGTGCTCGCGGGCGGCCGCGCGCGGCCGGACATCGGACCGATGTTCTACGAGCCGACCGTGCTGACCGACGTCACCGACGACATGGAGTGCGCCGCCACCGAGACGTTCGGCCCGCTGGTCTCGATCTATCCCGTCGACAGTGTCGACGAGGCCGTCGAGCGCGCCAACGCCACCGAGTACGGCCTCAACGCCAGCGTGTGGGCACGGACCAAGGCCGAGGGCGAGGCCATCGCCGCGCGCCTGCGTGCCGGCACGGTCAACGTCGACGAGGGCTACGCGCCGACCTGGGGCAGCACGGGCGCCCCGATGGGCGGCATGGGCGTCTCCGGTGTGGGCCGCCGCCACGGGGTCGACGGCATCCTCAAGTTCACCGAGTCGCAGACGGTCTCGACCACGCGTCTGATCAACCTCGGTGGTCGGCGTCTCCCGCCGAAGCTGTGGGCGAAGGCGCTGCCGGTGTTCATCCGAGCCATGAAGTACTACCCCGGACGCTGACGTTCCGCGCTGTGCCTGCGGCGCGGGCATCCGGTAGATTCGGGCGAAACACCCGAACCGACAGAGGACGAATGGACAGCGACAGACCCGGGCCGGTCACGGCTCCCCGCGTATCGACGGATACGACCAGGGAGGTGACCGGCACATGATCGAAGCTTTCCTGACCCTGCTGCTGGGCATCGTCGTGGTCGTCGGCATCACTGTCGCCACGGGCTACTTCGTGGCGCAGGAATTCTCGTACATGACCGTGGACCGGTCCCGGCTCGAGGCCCGCGCCAAGGCCGGTGACGCCACGGCCGCCCGCACGCTGGGTGTGACCCGGCGGACGTCGTTCATGCTCTCGGGCGCCCAACTCGGCATCACCGTCACGGCCCTGCTGGTCGGCAACTTCGCCGAGCCCCTGATCGGACAGTCGCTGGGCACGCTGCTCGGCGGCGTCGGGGTGCCGGCCGGAATCGGCATCGCCGTCGGCGCGGTCACGGCCCTGGTGGTCTCGACGTTCGTCCAGATGCTCTTCGGCGAGCTGTTCCCGAAGAACTACTCGATCGCCCGTCCGGAACCGGTCGCGCGCTGGCTCTCGCTGTCGACGACGATCTACCTCAAGCTCTTCGGGTGGCTCATCCGCATCTTCGACGCGTCGTCCAACGCCCTGTTGCGCGCGCTGAAGATCGAGCCGGTGCACGACGTGGAACACTCCGCGACGGCCCGCGACCTCGAGCACATCGTGGCCGAGAGCCGCGACACCGGCGATCTCCCGGAGGAGCTCTCCACGCTGCTCGACCGGATCCTCGACTTCCCGACGCGCACCGCGGGCCACGCGATGATCCCGCGGTCCCGCGTCGCCACCGTGCGGGACGACGCGACGATCGCCGAGGTCCGGGCGCTGATGAGTGTCGAGCACTCGCGGTACCCGGTGATGGCTGCGGACGACTCCATCCTCGGCGTCGTACACCTGCGTGACGTGATGCAGACCGACCTGCCGGCACACACGCCGGTGACCGAGCTGGTCAGGCCCGCGCTGGTGCTGCCGGAATCGCAGCTGCTGCCCGATGCGATGGGTGAGCTGCGGACGTCGAAGAACCAGATGGCGTGCGTGGTGGACGAATACGGTTCCTTCACCGGCGTCGTCACCATCGAGGATCTGGCCGAGGAACTGGTCGGCGAGATCACCGACGAGCACGACGACGAGTTGTCCGTCGACCCCGTTCAGGACGCCGACGGCGTGTGGACCGTGGCCGGCGACGTCCACCTCGACGAGGTGGAGCGGTCACTGGGCCGCGATCTGCCGTCCGGCGACTACGAGACGGTCGCCGGTCTGGTGATCGCCGAGTACGGGTCCCTGCCGGAGGTGGGCGACACCGTCGAGATCGACCTGCCCATGGATCACGGTGAGCTGGCCGGTGACGACGAGCCGGTGAGCCGGTACCTCGTGGCCACGGTGCGCGACATCGACAACCACGTGCCGTCGCAGGTGACGCTCGAGCTCGGGGAGCGCGACGCCGACGAGGTCGCGGCCCCGGCGACCGGAACGGAGCACAACCGATGAGCAATCCCTTGGTCTTCCTCGTGGTCACCACGGCGCTCGTCGCGCTCAGCGCGTTCTTCGTGGCCGTCGAGTTCGCGCTGCTGGCGGCCAAGCGTCACCGGCTCGAGGACGCGGCCGCCACCAGCCGCTCGGCCCGCGCCGCGCTGCGCAGCTCGGCGGAACTGACGGTGCTGCTGGCCGGTTCGCAGCTCGGCATCACGCTGTGCGCGTTGGCTCTCGGTGCGTTCTCCAAGCCGACGGTGCACTACTGGCTGCGGCCGCTGTTCACCTCGACCGGCCTGCCCTACTGGGCGGCGGACGTGCTGGGGTTCGTGTTCGCGCTGGTGATCATCACGTTCCTGCACCTGGTGGTGGGTGAGATGGCCCCGAAGTCCTGGGCCATCGCGCACCCCGAGCGCTCGGCCACGCTGTTGGCGGTGCCGATGCGCGTCTTCATGTGGTTCACCCGCCCGATCCTGGTGTCGCTGAACAACATGGCGAACTGGCTGCTGGTCAAGGCGGGCGTGGAGCCGGCCAATCAGGTGGTGTCGGGTCAGAACCCCGACGATCTGGCGCAATTGGTCGCTCATTCCGTGAGCGTGGGGTCGCTGAACCGAGAGTATTCGGACCAGATCACCCGGGCGCTCGAGCTCGAAAGCCTCACGGTCGCGGACCTGCTGCGCGGCGGTGACCCTACCGCTGTGTCCGTCGGTGCCACGGTCGCGGACGTCCGTGCCGCGTCGCTCCGAACGGGTCACCTACGGATCCTGGTGCGCTCGCAGGACGACGTCGTGGGCGTGGTGCACGTGCGAGACACGTTGCAGGCGGAGGACACTCGGCCGATCGAGGAGTTCGTGCGTCCGGCGTTCGAGCTCGCCGCCGACCGCACCGTGTACACGGCGTTGGCCGAGATGCGCTCGACGCGCAACCACCTCGCGGTGGTGCGGGACGGCGGCGGGGCGGTGCTCGGTGTGATCACCCTGTCCGACGTGCTCGTGCGGCTGCTGCCCAGCGCGGAGCCGTCGCCGGAACCCGCGCGCGCCTGACGCGACCTGCACCCCGGATTCGGTCCGGCGCCTCCGATCGGGGGTGCCGGACCGGAACGCGGGAGCCATTCGCGTTCGTCTCGGCCGGGGTCAGCCCGTGGTCGCCAGGGTCGAGGCGACTCCGAAGGCCACGGCCATGAGCGCGCACTCGGCCACCGCGCGGCGCACCGACACCGGGGCCGGCGTTCGGTGATCGCCGATCGTGGCCACCCAGTTGCGACGACGCCACCACCCGCCCGCGACCAGCAGGACCGCCAGTGCGGCCTTGGCCAGGACCAGCCGCCCGTAGCCGTCGGCCACCAGCGCGGACACCGAGCCGAGTCGACCGGCGGCGGCGACCACCCCGGTGATCACGACGACGCCCACGCACCATCCGGCGGACCGCGAGTAGCGCGGCAGCATCTCCGCCCATCCGCCCCGACTCTGCAGGGTGAGGGCGAGGGCCAGCAGCACGCCCAGCCAGACGGAGGCGGCCAGCACGTGCAGGGCGATCATCGGTGCCCCGAACGCCTGCTGCCCGAGATGGCCCGTGATGGGGCGCATCACCACGGCGACGCCCACGGGCACCACCACGAGCACCCCCGAGACGTCGGCGCCGGTCCGCACCACCGCGACGGCCCCCGCCGCGAGCAGAGCGGTGATCAGGACGACGGCCGCTCCGAGCCGACCCCCGACGACGCCGCCGATATAGTCCGCGAATCCGGCCGTCGTGAGGTCCGACGCGACGACGCCCTGGGACCGCGCCGCGCCGAGCAGGAGCAACGCCGCCTCGGTGACGCACCACGTCGCGGCGGTGACCACCACGGCCCGCCATGCACGGGGGTCGTCGACGTGCCGGGAGGTGGCGCCGACGAGCAGCACCACGCCCAGACCGAGGGTGGTCGCGGCGGCGAGATCGGCCACCGCGCGCAGGCCGCTGTCCGGCGGATCGGTGTCCCCTCGCGCGAGGATCACCGCCACCAGGACCCCGAGCGCGGCAGCCGGGACGACGGCGAGAGGCAACCACCGCTCGCGGGCGCCCTCCGTCGTCCCGGCTCCCGTCATGCTCGCGTCACCGACGCGAGCGGAGCGAGAATCCGAGCGCGCCGACGAATACCACGCCCGCCGCGACGAGGAACGGCCACAACGGGATTCCGCCCCCCGACTCGGACGACGCCGACGCGTTCGCGGCGGGACCGGGGGTGCCCGCTCCGGCCGTCGTCAACTCGAACGTGCGCGTGCCGCTCACCGGATGGCCGTCGGCCGAGGTGACGCGGTACGCGATGGTGTACGTCCCGGCCGGGCCGAGCTCGCGCAGGTCGACGGTCACCGTCGGACCCTCGACCCGCGGGTCGCCCTCGGACCACAGATTGCCGTCCGGCCCGACGACGGTGAGGGAGGCGAACTGCTCCTGCACCGCCTCGTTGAACGTCACCGACGCGGTCGCGGGACCGGCGTCGACCGAGCTCTCGTTCTCCGGCGAACTCCCGACCACCACGGAATGCGCAGCCGCCGTGGGCATTCCGACGAACAGCAGCGCGGCGAGGAGAAGCAGCACCGTGCGGATCCGACTCACGAGCGTCGACCCCGCAGCACGCTGCCGAGTCCGAGCGCCGCGCCGAGCGCACCGAGCACCAGGGCGACGCCCGCCACCCACAGCGCGGTGTCGTCGGACGACGACGATTCAGCGGCGGCCGTGGTCGTCGCGGTGTCGGACGCGGCGGCGGAATGCCCACCGTGTCCGGCGTGATCGTCGGCGCTCGCGGCGGCGAGTTCCAGTGTGGGCGCCGGGTATTCGGGCTCGGCGCCGTCGGTGGCGGGTTGATCCCACGCGACGACCTGCCCGTCGCTGTAGGTCTGCCGTGCCGGGAAGGACACGGTGTCCTCCTCCGGCAGCGGGCCGGCGGACAGGACGAACTGCTGGAACTGGCCCGGTCCGACGCCGGGGTTGCCGGGGTCGGCCGTCCACGTGACGCCGGTGGCCTTGTCGTCCGCGGAGCGCTCCACGGTGGCGGTCCAGCCCGGCATGGGCTCGGTGCGCGCGGACGTGAGGTTCGGAAGGTCGACCGTCACCGACGCCGTCGACGCGGTGTCGGACTCCGTGGGCACCCGGACGGTGAGGACGGTGTACCCGCCCTGCGCCGCGCCGGGAGCGACGACGGTGACGTGAGCGGAGGCGACGCCCGCGGCGGCGATCATCGCGGCGGCGGACAGGGCACCCGTGCCGAGGGCACGCGTGACAGTGCGGTTCATGAGGTTGTCTCTCTGAGTGAGGAAGGGAAAGGACCGGGAGCGTCAGGCGCTCGGCGGTCCGCGCCTCGAGAGAGCGGGCAGCAGGGGCACCGGCACCACGGCGGAGAGGTGGCCGGGGAGTGGCGGTCCCGCGGCCGGGGCCGGAACCAGGGGGACGAAGCGGACGGCCCGCAGCACCGAACCCACCACCGCGGCCAGGCGTTCCGACGACGCGACGAGGACGGCACCGACCACGACCGCGGCCGCGTGCGCCGCCAGCATGGGGGCACCCACCGGGTGGGCGTGCCCCGTGGCCAGGACCAGGACGAGGTGGGCGATCGCCTGGCCGGCGGCGAGCCAGCCGGCGATGGGGATCCGGCCGTCGCGCCGGGTCCCGACGGTCGACGCCGTCAGCCCGAGCGCGACGGACACCAGGGCCACGAGGGTCAGGGACGTGGAGTCGGGCGTCCCGCCGTCGGCGGTGGCGTGGGCGGCGACGGCGAGGGCCCCGGTGAGGGCGCCGACGGCGGCCCCCCGGAACGCGCGTCGTCGCTCGGTCACAGCGGTCCTAGCGGACGCCGAGGCGCGCGAGGATGTCGGCTTCGATGCCGTCGATCTCGTCGGAGATGGCGCCGTGGGCGAGGCTGCGCCGCTTGGGCGGCATCTGCTCGGCCGCGTGCACGGCGGTGGTGAGGTCGGACAGCCGGGCGCGGGACGCCTCGACGAAGCGGCCGGTCTCGGTGTCGCGGTGGGTGGTCTCGAGTTCCTTCAGCGACTTCTCGGCGCCGACGATGCGCGCGCTCAGCTTCGCGCCGTGCCCGGTGTACTGGCCGAGTTCCTTGACGTCGACACCCAGACGCGCCGCGCGGGACTGGTCGAGCTGCCCACGGACGGCCGTCGCCGCTCGGTAGGCGATGGGGACCAGGACGGGCGCGAGCACGCGGCCGATGCCGACCCACTTGCGCACCTTGGCCGGGTTGACCTTGCCCTCGCGGGCGCGCTGTTCACGGGCGGCGAGGGCCTTGCGGTATGCCTCGTCGGTCTTCTGCTGGCTCGCGAGCGCCTTGGCGTCGTTCTTGGCCAGCTTCTTCAGATGCTTGCGCTCGTTGCGGGCGGAGTACTTCGCTTCCAGTCCGGCCTTGTGCCGGAGGGCCTTCGCCTCCGCTTTACGGGTGGCCTTCCGAGTGGCGCGTCGTGACTTCTTCGTCAGCAGACCCATGGTCGATCCTGCCCCTTCGTGTCCGACGGCGCGCCGGGCGCCCACCTGCGGCGCCGCGACGGCGCCTCGTGCAGCCCAGCCTATCGGTCCGGACTGCCGTGTCGGCGGGTGGATCTACGCTGCGAGAGTGTCCCCTTCCGCCATGATCGACGCCGCCACGCTGACGCGGTGCCGTCACCGCGTGTACCTCGACACCGCGTACCGGTCCCTGATCGCCGACGTGCCGGAGGACACGGGGGTGCAGATGCGGCGGGAAGCGGCCGCGGTGCACCGGCTGGTGGTCAAGGACGCGCTGATGGCGGCCGATCCCGTGGGCTGGGTGGTCGTCCCGTCGGAGTTGTCGCATGCCGAGCGGGTACGGCGGACCACGCGGGCGCTGGAGGACGGGGCCCGGTACGTCTGGAACGCCACGTTCGCCGACGACGCCGAGGCAGGCCGGCGCGGCCGCTGCGATCTGCTGATCGCGGATCCCGCCGGGGGGTACATCCCGGTGCTGGTGGTCAACCACAAGGTCACCGACCCCGGTTCCGGGGCCATGACCAGCCCGTTCGGTCGGTGGGAGCCCGATGCCGACGTGGCGCGGAAGGTCCGTCCGCAGCTTCGGGACCAGCTCGGCGCGGTCCACGTGCACCGCCTGCTCGCCTCCCTCGGCCAGGACGGGAGGTCCGCCGTCGGCGGTGCGATCGGCTTCGGCGGGGACGTGATCCTGGTGCACGATCTGCTCGCCGTCGGCCCCACGTACGACGCGCGGTTCGCCGACCGTCTCGCGATCGCGCGTGGGGAGGCGGTCACCGCGCCGGTCAAGGTGTCCGAGTGCCGGTCCTGTCCGTGGTGGTCCGAGTGCGGGGAGACGCTGCGCCGGACGCGTGACGTCAGCCTCGTCGCCGCGGGGTCACGAGCGGACGCGTTGTACGCCGCGGGGATTCGTACCATCGACGAGCTCGCCGCGTGGACTTCCGACGCCCCACCCGAGGAGTGGCCGCACGGGGATTTCGCGGAAGCCGTCGTCGTCGCGCAGGCGTGGTTGGCGCAGGCCCCGTTGGTGCGGCGTACGGAGACCGTCGCGGTGCAGCGCGCCGATGTCGAGGTGGACGTCGACATGGAGAGCTACCAGGAGCACGGCGCGTACATGTGGGGGACGCTGCTCGACCGGCGGGACGGATCCGCCCCGCGGTACCGGGCGTTCACCACGTGGGAGCCGGTGCCGACCATGGACGAGGCCCGCTCGTTCGGCGAGTTCTGGACGTGGCTCATGGGCGTCCGCGCGGAGGCGCACGAGTCGGGCCGGACCTTCGCCGCCTACTGCTACTCCCGTGCGGCGGAGGACAAGTGGCTGATCGGGTCCGCGCGGCGATTCGCCGGGATGGACGGCGTGCCCACCGAGGCGCAGGTGCGGGAGTTCATCGACGGCCCGGAGTGGGTCGACATGTACATCGCGGTGTCTCAGAACTTCGTCTGTCCGGACGGCAAGGGTCTGAAGAAGGTGGCGCCCGTCGCCGGGTTCACCTGGCGTGACGACGAGGCGGGCGGCGAGGCGTCGATGGCCTGGTACCGCGCGGCCGTCGGGTACGACGATGCGCCCGAATCCGACGGCGCCTTGATCACGACGGACCTCTCCCAGCGCGAGCGCCTGCTCGAGTACAACGAGGACGACGTCCGCGCCACCCACGCGCTGCGGGTGTGGATGGCCGGCGAGGACGTGCTCCGGCTCCCGACGGCGGCGGATCTGGCCCGCGCGTACCGCTGAGTGGGACCCCCGAACACGAGAGAGGCGCCCTCTCGCTGCGAGTCGGGGGTCGGCAGCGAGGGGACGCCTCAGGGTGTCTTCGGGCCTACGGCACCCATGGATGGGTGGCGGCGCGAAAACTTTCCGAGAAGATCAGCGCGGGGCCATACGCAGCGCGCCGTCCATGCGGATGGTCTCGCCGTTGAGGTAATCGTGCTCGACGATCATCTGCGCGAGCTGCGCGTATTCGGTCGGCTGGGCCAGGCGCGACGGGAAGGGCACACCGGCCTCGAGGCCGTGGCGGTACTCCTCGGTGACGCCGGCGAGCATCGGGGTGTCCACGATGCCGGGGGCGATGGTGTTGACGCGGATACCGACCTGCGCGAGGTCACGTGCCGCCGGAACGGTCATGCCGTGCACGCCGCCCTTGGACGCGGAGTAGGCGATCTGGCCGATCTGGCCCTCGAACGCCGCGACCGACGCGGTGTTGATGACCACGCCGCGCTGACCGGCGTCGTCGACGGTGGGGAGGGACTGCATGTGCTCGGCGGCCAGACGCATGACGTTGAACGTGCCGAGCAGGTTGATGGTGATGACGGTGCGGAACAGCTCGAGATCGTGCGCACCCTTCTTCGACAGGATGCGGCCCGCCCAGCCCACACCGGCGCAGTTGACGACGATGCGCAGCGGTACTCCGGCCTCGCCGATGGTCTTCAGGGCCGCGCGGACCTCCTCGTCGCTGGTGACGTCCGCGGCGATCAGCGTGACGCCGTCGGGCACCGAGTCGCCGGCCTTGTCGATGGAGGACTGCAGGTCCAGACCGAAGACGGTGACCCCGTTCTCGGCGAAGCGCTTCGCGGTGGCGGCACCCAGTCCCGATGCGCCGCCGGTGACCAGTGCTGCGGATCCTGCCATCTCCATGAGTCGGTCCTCTCGTCGTGCAGCCGCCACCCGAGTTAGTGACGACTTACCGAAATGCACCCTAGTCGGTTGGGGCACACTCGGGTCATGACCCCGACTGCCGACGATCTGGTCCTCCTGCGCCGCTGTGTCGCCCTGGCCCGGGAGGCGCTCGACGCGGGCGACGAGCCGTTCGGCTCCGTCCTGGTCGGTGCCGACGGCACGGTGCTGTTCGAGGACCGGAACCGGGTGAGCGGCGGCAACCGCACCCTGCATCCCGAGTTCACCATCACGCAGTGGGCGACGGACCACCTGACGCCGGCCGAGCGCGCCGCCTCGACCGTCTACACCTCGGGGGAGCACTGCGCGATGTGCTCGGCCGCGCACGCCTGGGTGGGGCTGGGGCGCATCGTCTACGCGGTGTCGGGAGCGCAGCTCGGGGCCTGGCAGCGCGAGTGGGGCGTGCCCGCCGCGCCGGTGACGCCGCTGTCGATCCAGCAGGTCGCCCCGGGCCTGGAGGTGGACGGTCCGGCCGACGAGTTGGTCCCCGTGATGCGGGAGCTGCACCACCGGGGCGCTTCCCGCTGATCGCTCCTCCGTGTGCTGACGGTGCACCGTCCGTGAACGCGCGCAGCGTCAGCGGGAACCGGGCTGTGCCGCTTCCGCGGCCGGCGCGGGCTTGCGCATCCGCCAGGTGGTGAGCGCGCTGCCCACGGCCAGCACCACCACGGCG
Organism: Rhodococcus sp. PBTS 1; assembly: GCF_001620025.1. Lineage (NCBI taxonomy): Bacteria > Bacillati > Actinomycetota > Actinomycetes > Mycobacteriales > Nocardiaceae > Rhodococcus > Rhodococcus sp. PBTS 1. The sequence continues at coordinate 3,933,946 of NZ_CP015219.1, read as the reverse complement.
CCGACGATGCCGATGGACGACGTCGGGAAGACGCCCTCGAGGATCAGCCAGACACCGAAGACGAAGAACAGGGTGGCGGCACCGAGCGTGATGAGCCGCTCCGGGAGGCGCTTGCCCAGCGTGGCGCCGACGACGATGGCCAGCGCGTCGGCGGCGACCATGCCGAGGGTCGAGCCGATCCAGACGCCCACCCAGTCGTTGTCGGAGGCGAGCGTGACGGTGGCGAGCATGGTCTTGTCGCCGAGCTCGGCCAGGAAGAACGCCGACGCGACGGCGATGAACGCGGACTTGGTGACGCGGTCGGCCTTGCTCTTCTCCTCCTCGTCGAGGCTGTCCCCGCGCAGGGTCCACAGGCCGAACACGAGGAACGCGACGCCGCCGACGATGCCGATGAGGTGGGTGGGCAGCGCGACGCCGAGGGAGTGACCGACGGCCACGGACACCAGGTGCACGACGGTGGTGGCGAGGGTGATGCCGCCGATGACGACCCACCAGCGGTACTTGAGGGCGAACGTCATCGCCATCAGCTGGGACTTGTCACCGAGCTCGGCGACGAAGATGACGCCGAAACTGAGCAGCAGGGCGGCGAGCACTGATACCTCCGTGGGCAGGCGCGTCGGCCTCCGCGAGGGGAGAGATCGGCCGGCGCTCGGCGCCGGGGTGCGGCGCCGTACGGTCATCGGACCGAAGGTCTCGCCCACCCGCCGGACGGCCGGTTCGCCGAGCCGGGAGCGGCCCGTACGGGCGCCGCGCCAGTATGTCGACTCGACGATTGGGGGCTACTCCCCTTCGCTGCCCACCACGCTAAAGTGCTGGTCAGGTGTGTGCAACTTCCTAAATCGCAGTTCGGCGGGCCGAAGAAAACCGTGTCGGACCCCGCCGCGTGGCTCTCCGGCGGCCCGTCAGCGGAACGCGTTCTCCCCGGTCATCGCCTGTCCCAGGATGAGGGTGTGCATCTCGACGGTGCCCTCGTAGGTGAGCACCGACTCGAGGTTGTTCATGTGGCGGATCACCGGATACTCGAGCGAGATTCCGTTGGCGCCCAGAATCGTGCGGGACGTGCGGCAGATGTCGAGCGCCTCGCGGACGTTGTTGAGCTTGCCCAGGCTGATCTCCTCGGTGCGCAGGGTGCCCGCGTCCTTGCGGCGGCCGAGGTGCAGTGCGAGCAGCAGCCCCTTGGTCAGCTCGAGGTTCATGTCCACCAGCTTCTGCTGGGTCAGCTGGAACCCGGAGAGGGGCCGGCCGAACTGGGTGCGCTCGGAGGCGTAGCTCAGCGCCGCCTGCAGGGACGATCGCGCCGCACCGAGCGAGCCCCAGACGATGCCGTACCGCGCCTCGTTGAGCGCCCCCAGCGGAGCCTTGAGCCCGCGCGCCTCGGGGAGCACCGCCGAGGCCGGCAGCCGCACTCCCTCGAGCACCAGTTCGCTGGTCACCGACGCGCGCAGCGACATCTTGTGCTCGATGCGGGGGGCGGAGAAGCCCGGCGTCGACGTCGGAACGACGAAGCCGTTCACGCCGTCGTCGGTCTTCGCCCACACCACGGCCACGTCGGCGACGCTGCCGTTGGTGATCCACATCTTGCGTCCGTCGAGAATCCAGTCGTCGCCGTCCCGACGGGCCCGCGTCAGCATCGACGACGGGTCCGATCCGGCGTCGGGCTCGGTGAGGCCGAAGCAGCCGAGTGCCTCGCCGGCGGCCAGGCGCGGGAGCCACTCGGTCTTCTGCTCCTCGGAGCCGTACTTCCAGATCGAGTACATCGCGAGCGATCCCTGGACCGAGACCAGCGACCGCAGCCCGGAGTCCGTCGCTTCCAGTTCGAGGCAGGCCAGTCCGTACTCCGTCGCGCTCATGCCGGCGCAGCCGTACCCCGTGAGGTGCATGCCGAGCACGCCGAGGGCGCCGAGCTCCTTCGCCAACCCGCGGATGTCGTCGATCTCCCCGCGTTCGAACCAGTCGCCGACGTAGGGCTCCACGCGGCGTTCGCACAGGGACCGCACCGAGTCGCGCACCGCCTTCTCGTCGGCGGAGAGCAGGTCGTCGATCCCGGCGAGATCGAGGGCGGCGCGGGTGTCGATCATCGGAGATCCTTCCGGCGGGAGCGTGTGACCTCGACTGTATCCGCCGGCTCCGACCGGGTCAGGCGGCCAGCAGCATTGCCAGGACGGCGGTGTCGGGATCGCTGCCGGGGTCGAGCCCGACGCGGCTGATGAGCGAGGTCACCGTGCCGTCGGCCTCGGCCTCCACCCAGGCCGCGCGATGGTCGAGCCCGAGGTGCGGCAGGCCGGGCAGCAGCACGCACCCGGAGGCGGCGCCGGCGCATTCGGGCAGCGTGGGCATGGTTTCCGACGGCGGATGCAGCATCATCAGCGCGGCGGGCGAGTGGTGGGCGAAGCGTTCCGGGGTGACCGCGGCGTCGCCGACCACCGGTCCCTCGGCGACGACGAGGCCCACGGTGCCCTCGGCGGGATCGTCGGGTAGTTCCTCGCGAACGCCGAACACGGTCGTGGTGCCGAGCAGGCCGGGTGTCGACGCCACCCGCACGGTGAAGGCGAGCAGTTGCGCCCACTCCTTGGTGGTGTCGGGCCATCGGCCCGAGACCACGAAGCCGCGCAGCGTCCCGCCTGCCTGGAACGGCGCGACGGCGATGGGTCCGCGATGTACGTCCATGACTGCACCTCCGGTCCGGGGAGGGAAGAACACCACGCGCCCCATCTGGCACACAAGAGGGATCGAGTGCCAGGCGCGGGCTGGGCCCTCGCACGCGAGAACGCCGCCCCCGCGCAGGCGAGGACGGCGTTCCGAGTGACCCCTCACGGGGCCGGGGCACGATCAGGGGAAGATCAGGCCCGAGGTCTGCGAGGTGGCGGCGGCGAAGCGCTGCTGGACGTCGGCCCAGTTGACGACGTTCCAGAACGCCTTCACGTAGTCGGCCTTGACGTTCTTGTACTGCAGGTAGAAGGCGTGCTCCCACATGTCGACCTGCAGCAGCGGGATGATGCCGAGCGGCACGTTGGCCTGCTGGTCGTACAGCTGGAACGTGAGCAGCTTCTTGCCGAGAGTGTCCCAACCGAGGACGGCCCAGCCGGATCCCTGCAGGCCGTTGGCGGCCGCGGTGAACTGCGCACGGAACTTGTCGAACGAGCCGAACTGGTCGTCGATCGCCGCGGCGAGCTCGCCCTCGGGCTTGTCGCCACCGTTGGGGGAGAGGTTCTTCCACCAGATGGAGTGGTTCACGTGGCCGCCGAGGTGGAAGGCCAGGTTCTTCTCGAGCAGGAAGATCGAGCCGTGATCCTCCTTGTCGCGGGCGTCGGCCAGCTTCTCGAGGGCGGTGTTCACGCCGGCGACGTAGGTGGCGTGGTGCTTCGAGTGATGCAGCTCGTTGATCTCGCCCGAGATGTGGGGCTCCAGAGCGGCGTAGTCGTAGTCGAGGTCGGGCAATGTGTACTCGGACACGAATGTTCCCTTCTCATGCTGTCCGTCGACTCGCACGTCGGAGCCGACGATGGGTTTCGGCCCGTCGGTCGGACGGACCCGTCGGGGTCTGGCCTACCCTGACCCCGTCATTCGTACACCTCGCACCGGCCCGCGCACCCGACGGCCCGTTACCAGATGCCGACCTGCCTCGTCGTCGAATTCGACCCGGACCAGCGGGCCGCTGAATTCGACCCACAGGTGAACCGGACCTTACGATCGGGTGCCATGTCTCCCGCCCGCGACTCCGACGAGGTGGCCGCCCCCGCGCGCGCCGCCGGTCTGCGGAGCGTGCGGTTCCCCGGCCTGAACGTGCTGCGCGCGGTCGCGGTCCTCGCCGTCGTGTACTCCCACATCTCGTACTACCTGGTCGACGACGTGGGCGGGACCTGGTGGGTAATCGACGCCGTCACCGCGACCCTGATCGACGTCGGCGGGCTCAATCACCACCTCTCGTTCGTCGGGGTGGCGTTCTTCATGATGCTGACCGGCCTGGTGTCGACGGCGTCGGTGGCGCGGAACTCGCCGCGCTCGTTCCTGGTGGGTCGCGCGGCGCGCCTGCTCCCGGTGTTCTGGTTGTCGATCCTCGCGGCCGTCGTGCTGGTTCGACTCGGGGTGAACGGCATGTTCTCCCAGACCGTCGGGATCAGTAACGCCGAAGCCGCGATGAGTTTCGTGCTCGGCGGGTTCTTCCTGCGTCCCGAAGTGGTGGTCCTCGGCGTCACCTGGACGCTGATCGTGCAGTTCGTGTTCTACGGCTACGCGGTCGCGCTGCGTCGTCTTCTCATGACCAGACCGGTTCTGGTGCCGACCCTCGGCGCCGCGCTGTGCTGGTTGGTCCTGCTCTACACGGACCTGGTGCCGTACGACTGGACGATCCCGATGCTCGACAAGGTCGCCGCGACGCTGCCGACGGTCTTCCTCGGTCAGATCGCCTACTTCGCGTTCGTACGGATCGCGTCGTGGCGCGTTCTGGTCGGCGCGGCACTGGCGCAGTTCGCGGTCATCCAGTTCGCGATGACCGTCGACGCGTTCCACGTCGGTCAACGCGGCCACCTGTGGACGGTGCTGGTCCTCATCGTCGCGGTCGTGCTCGTCGCGCCGACCGACACCGCGTTCGGCCGCAGCCGCGTCGTGCACTGGTTGGCGACGCGCAGCTACACCATCTATCTGGTGCACACGCTGGTGCTCTATCGGATCTACGAGTGGGTGGAGCCGCACCTCGGCCCCACCGCCGCGGTCGCCGTCTTCGCTCTCGTCGTCGGCATCCTGTCCGACGTGGTGTACCGCTACGTCGAAACGCCGGCCTCGGCGTGGATCGCCAAGCGCTTCGCCGGCAGCGGGACGCCCGCCGCGGATCCGAAGGTCACGCCACCTGCGGCATGACCTGCTCGGCCACCAGCGCCAGGTGATCGAGGTCGTGCAGGTCGAGCACCTGCAGGTAGACGCGGGTCGAGCCGAGTTCGGCGAACCGTCCGAGGGTGTCCACCACCTGATCAGGTGATCCGGCCGCACCGTTGCGGATCACCTCGTCGACCTCGCGCCCGATCGCCCCGGCCCGTCGGGCCACCTCGGCCTCGGACGACCCGCAGCACAGGACGAGGGCGTTGGAGAAGGTCATCGACGACGGGTCGCGCCCGGCCTCGGCGCAGGCCGCCCGGACGCGGTCGAACTGCGTGGCCGTGGTCTCGGCGTCGGCGAAGGGCAGGTTGAACTCGCTGGCGTAGCGCGCGGCCAACGCCGGCGTCCGCTTCTTGCCGCCGCCGCCGATGACGATCGGCACCGAGTCCTGCGCGGGCTTCGGCAGACCGGGCGACCCGGTGACCGAGAAGTGGTGGCCCTGGTGGTCGAAGGTCTCGCCCTCGGGCGTGGCCCACATGCCGGTCACGATGGCCAGGGTGTCCTCGAAGCGATCGAAACGTTCCCCGACCGGCGGGAACGGGATGGCCCCCGCCGCGTGCTCCTCCGCGTACCAGCCGGCACCGAGTCCGAGTTCGACGCGGCCACCGCTCATCGCGTCGACCTGTGCGACGGACACCGCGAGGGGGCCGGGATAGCGGAAGGTCGCCGAGGTGACCAGCGTCCCCAGGCGGATGGTCGACGTCTCACGGGCCAGCCCGGCCAGGGTGACCCAGGCGTCGGTGGGCCCGGGGCGACCGTCGACGTTCATCGGGAGGTAGTGATCCGACCGGAAGAATGCATCGAATCCGAGGTCCTCGGCCGCGCGGGCGACTCGAAGAAGGTCGTCGTAGGTCGCGCCCTGCTGCGGTTCGGTGAAGATGCGGAGGTCCATGCCTCGACTGTAGGAGACGTCGGGTTGGACGGCGCACGAAGCGCCGGGGCGTTCCTCCGTCCGGAATCCAGGACGGAACGGGTTTCGGGTCGGTTTCTGTGGATGTTTCTGTGGAGAATGTGGATAACTCGGCGCGCGGGCTGGTCGTGCGGTCGGCCCCGGGACGGACCGTGGCACAGCCCTGCGCAGCGCGTGAGCGCGCCAACGAAACAGGCCGCGCACCCACGGGCTGTGCCCTTCCCAGTGGGCGGCAGGGTCATCTGTCGACGACATCGCACGTGGCCCCGCCGCATTCCTCCTGGCAGATCCGGCACGCGTGCGGTCGCGCATCCACCGGGGTGTGGACGGAGATGCGAGACCCACCGCCCGTCCGGGTCGACCGGATGGAGCGGGATGTGGCTCAGCCGCCGATCTTCCCGTCGATGACCTCGTATTCACCGGGGTACAGGCGGTTGTGGGCCGGGCGTTCGGGCTCGGGGATCTCGACGAGAAAGTCGCAGCGGCGCTGGATTCGGGGTCGGTAGCTTCCCTGGAAGGTCACCATGACGGCGCCGCCTCGGCCCGAGGCGCCCCCTTCGAGGCCCTCGCGTGCGGTGTTGAACGTCTCGGCAATGTCTCGTCCGTCGTTGCCGACCACGACAGTGCCGTTGTGCAGGAAGTCGACGAAAGTGCCATTGGTCGCGGCGACGACACCTGCCACGGCGTCTCCTCGAGCGGGGGTGAGGGCGACGCAGTGGTCCGGAGTCACGGCGCTGGCTGTTCTGCCGCCGTCGTCGATGGTGCGTCCGGGCGCGAGTGTCACCGCCTGCCCGAGAGCGTTGTGCCGTTCGACGGCGACGATGTCCCAGAGGTGCGTGCGGGAGGCGACTTTGACGCGGCCGTCGTGAAAGAGGGACACCCAGTCCTCACCGTTGCTGACCACTGATCGCTTCGAGTTCGGTGCCACGGCCCCAGTATGCGGTGCAGGTCCGCGGTCAGTCGGTGGGTTGCCGGCGGATGAAGTCCGCCATGCCCGGGACGGTGAATGCCACGCGTCCGTGTTCGGGGGACCACACGAGGCCTTTGCGGATGGTGGAGTCGCGCACGTCGCTGACCGCGGTGGTGGTCGAACCCATGGCGGCGGCGACGCGTCCGGATCGTGGTTGGTCCTCGCCGGTGTCGGCGATGGCGCGTAGGTAGCGGCGTTCGCGTTCGCTGGAGCGGTTCCATCGAGAGGGGAAGAAGCCGTCGTCGAGGGCGCGCCGACCTTCGTCGACGGCGATGTGGGCGTCTTCGTCGTCGAACGGTGCTCTCGGGGCAACGTTCCAGACGGCTTTGCCGAACTCCTGCAGGAAGTAGGGGTAGCCGCCGCTGGCGTCGACCAGGATCTCCAGCGCTTCCGGCGTGAACGAGCCTCCGTGGTTGCGGACCGGGACGTCGAGGGCGTCGGCGGCGTCGGCGGGGGAGAGGGGGCCGATGGTGCTGTAGGTGAATTGCCGCTCGGCGTACGAGCGGTTCTCCGCGAGCACTGCGGGGAGGCTGGGGAGGCCGGCGCCGATCACGAAGAACGGCCACTCTCGTTGACTGGCGCGGTGTTGGACGGCGAGCAGGGCACCGAGCAGGTCGCTGTCGAGGTCCTGCATCTCGTCGATGAACAGGCCGAAGGCAGTGCCGTCCTTCTTCATGGCGTCGCTGATCGCCTCGACGAGTTCCTCGAGGTCGATGTCGATGTCGCCGCTGGCGGCGGGGCGGTCCAGGGCGAGCTCGACCTTCGCCGGTCCCAGACCCACTCCGAGGGTGAAGCCCCGGGCGAGTGCGATCAGCTCGTCGGCGACCTTCTGCATGCGCCGTCTGCGGCTGTATCGGCGCAACCCGGATGCGAGTTCGTTACCCAGCTTGGCCCGGACGGCGGCGATACCCGCTTCGTTCGGTCGCGCTTCGATGCCGATCGCGAGCCATCCCTGCCGCTCGGCGTGCTCGGCCAGACTGTTGAGCAGGGTGGTCTTGCCGACCCCGCGTAGCCCGGACAACACCATGCCTCGGTCGTAGATGCGGTTCTTGCTGCGCGCGACGAGTAGATCGAACTCCTCGCGTTGCCGTGTGCGCCCCTCCAGAGCGGGTGGTCGAAGACCGGAGCCGGGCTTGAACGGATTCAGGGCGGGGTCCATATGGCCAGTTTAGGCAATTATGGAGTTCTATGGCAGAGGTCCCATAGGGGCGGTAAAGGACACTAGGTGCACTGTCTTCGGCAACACAGACCGGACGCGTGACCCGCGCTCCGACCTCGACGACGCTGCCATGAAGGTTCGGCGCATCCTCGGCGTAGCAGTCGCCGGGTCGCCACTTGGGCCGCTTCCGGGCGCGACTCGACCTGGATTCGCTCACTGCCCGCACCAACCGCCAGCGGACCTCCACCCGCGGCGGCACCACCAAGGCTCATGCCACACTCGAGCACATCGATATATTCCGAAGCGCGGGCATCGACACCATCGACCACGATCGTGCAGTCATGGCCGACGCCACCGCCATCGTTCACGAATTGTTCGACCGCATCAACGACGCCCCTGGCAGGCGACTGCGCACCACCGCATGGGAAGTCGATCACGCAATCTGGCAGGCCGGCCGCGCCTTGTCCCCGCGACGGAGGAGATGACGATGGCCACCGGCCCTGCCGAGCCGCCGCACAAAGCGGACGTCCTGGCGCGGGCGTGCGCCGCACTCAGCGCTGGTGACGCCGACACGGCCAAGGCGATCATCGACACCGACTATCCCCTGTCCATCGGTACGAAAGCGCAACGCAAGTACACCCTCACCGAGGCGATGCGCACGTTCTACCGCGACGGTTTCCTCGACCGATACTCCGGCACTCGGCTGGTCCATCCCGGCGCGCTCCGCACCCTGTCGATAGTGATGCCAAGGGAGTTCCCTGCACACCCCAACGGGAAATTGACGGAGACCCACTTCGCGCTGTGGGAGCTGTTCCCGACGATCGACCATCTCCACCCGGTCGCACGCGGGGGCGCAGACGACGCCTCGAACTGGGTTACCACTTCGATGCTGCGCAACTCCGCCAAGGCGCACTGGACACTGAGTGAACTGGGATGGAGCTTGCACGATGCCGGTGATGTCCAGCATTGGGATGGCCTGTCGAGCTGGTTCATCGACTACCTCGCGGACCACCCTGACCTCGCATCTTCCTCGGCCTATCTGCGCCGGTGGCTGCGCGCGTCCCGTGAGGTTCTGGCCGAACGCGCCTGAGGTCCGCACTGCGCAAGTGAGCCGGGGGAGATCGGGCCAATACGCCATTGCGACGTCCGGTTGTGACTCGACGGCTGTTCGACCACTGGCGCTCGGGCTTGGCTTTGGTGCGTAGGTCGGGGCCCGGGTCGGTCGTCACCCGCCGCTCGGCGGCCGGCCCAACGACGGACCGTGGCACAGCCCTGCGCGGCGTGACAGGATCGACGGCGTGAGCCAGGGGATACCGTCCGTGTCGGTCGCCGACGTGCCCGGCCGGGCCGAGGCCACGCTGCTCGACGTCCGCGAGGACGACGAATGGCAGCAGGGCCACGCCCCCGGCGCCGTCCACGTTCCGATGGGTGACGTCCCGTCGCGGCTCGCCGAGATCAGTGTCGACGGCGAGTTGTACGTCGTGTGCCGCCAGGGCGGGCGGTCGGCGCGGGTCGTCGAGTACCTGCAGCACGCGGGCATCGACGCGGTGAACGTCGACGGCGGCATGGTGGCCTGGCAGCAGGCCGGGCTGCCGGTGGTCGACGACGCCGGCCGACCGGCCACCGTCTACTAGGACCCGGACGAGACGGTCCCGATGATCTACTTCCAGATCTGCGCGCGGTGCCGCCACCGCATCGACGTTGGAGCCCGACCGTTGCAGTGGTGCCCGCTGTGCCGCGGGGTCCTGCTCTCCCCGATTCCGGTCGGAGCCCCGCCCGGTGCGGTCCGTCGGAACTTCCGCTGGGTGGCCACCCGGCCGGGCGGTCGGCGTCCGATCCTCCGCGTCGCGCCGCCCGGTCCCACCCCGTCGTACGCCGAGATCCCGCGCTGGGGTCTGCCCACCGAGGTGCCGCCGCCCGTGGAGGTGCCGGACAGGGCGGACCGCCTGGCCGGCCGTGCCCCGCGGCTGCTCGCGGCCGCCGTCGTCCTCTTCGCCGCTGCGGCGCTCGCCGAGTTCGGCCGGTACGGCGTACTGCTCGTCAATCGGGAGCGGCTGATCGCCCCCGCGGTGCTCGCGCTGTCCGACGCCGCCGTCTGGTGTCTCGCCGTCATCGGGACCGGCGTCGGCATTGCCGCCGCCGTCGCCTCGGTCGCCTGGCTGCGTCGGGCCCGGTCCGACGCCTACGCCGCCGTCGGTGCCGCCGATCCACGCCGACTGCGAACCCTGTACGCCGGATCACTGATCCCGCTGGTCAACCTCGTGATGCCGGGGATCTTCCTCACCGAGCTCGCGCGCGTGTCGCGGCACGGGCCGAGGGTGACGCCGGTCGTCCCGTGGTGGTGGACGGTGTGGATCGCCAACTGGGCGATGCTGGCGATCGCCACCGCCTTCCGCTTCGGCGACGGCATCCAGGCGCAGGCCAACGGCGTCGTCGCCGCGGCCCTGACCGACGTCGTCGCCGCCGGACTCGCCGCGATCACGCTCGTCGTCATGCGCCGCGCGGAGGACCGCACGACGCGCGGCGACCGGCGCGTGCCGACCCGGTGGGTTCTCGCGACGGGAGATGCCGAGCGAACCGAGAAGGCGGAGGCAGTCCGATGAGCCTGGCACCGTTGGTCGTGGCGCACCGCGGGGCGTCGGGCATGCGGCCGGAACACACCCTCGTCGCCTACGAGCAGGCCCTGCGGGAGGGCGCCGACGGCGTGGAATGCGACGTGCGTCTGACCCGCGACGGGCGTGTGGTGTGCGTGCACGACCGCCGCATCGACCGCACCTCGAGCGGGTCCGGCATCGTCAGCACCCTGACCTACGAGGCGATGGCGGGACACGACTACGGCACGGTCGACGATCCGGCGGAGGTCCTGCTGTTCTCCGACCTGCTGGATCTGGTGCTGCAGTGGAAGGCCAAGCCCGCGCGGATCTTCGTCGAGACGAAGCACCCGGTGCGCTACGGCGGTCTCATCGAGAACGCGGTGTTGGCCGAGCTGCATCGCTTCGGCATCGGCCGGCCGCCGTCCGCGTCGATGTCGCGGGCGGTGGTCATGTCCTTCGCGCCGACGGCCGTGTGGCGGGTTCGCCGAGCGGCGCCGATGCTGCCGACGGTGTTGCTGGGCAACGCATCTCGCTACATCGGGGGTGGTGCGGCGACGACGGTGGGGGCGACGGCGATCGGCCCGTCGATTCGCACGCTGCGGGATCGACCCGCGTTGGTCGACCGCGCGGCGGCGGCCGGCCGGGCCACCTACTGCTGGACGGTCAACACGGCCGAGGACGCGCACCTGTGCCAGGACCTCGGGGTGCGGTGGATCGCGACCGACCACCCCGGTCAGGTGCTGGCGTGGCTCGACGAGAGCCCGGTGCCTCGGCGGGGTTGACGCCCGGGCACGGTAGGTTCAGCGGTCGTGGGCAAGAGCAAGCGGAACAGTGGACCGAAGCCGAACAGTCGTCGCGCGGAGCTGACGGCGCAGCGCCGGGCCGAGCGGGAGGCGCTGGCGGCGACGCCGACGCGGCCGTTCGAGGGGCTGGCGTTCGAGTGCGACCTGGTGGCGATGCGCGAGTTCGTCGCCTCGGCGACCGCGCCGCTACCGCTGACGGACGGCGACCGTCCCACCACGATCGCCACGGTGCTGCCCGGCGCCGTCGGTGCGCTCGTCCGTGACGACGAGGCGCGCCACGCCTTCGTCGCGATGCAGGTGCAGACGTTCTCCGCCGATCTGTCGGCGGACCTCGCCGCGTCGGTGGAGTGGACGCGGACGGCCGAACCGGGCACATCTCTCCAGGCGTCGTCGCCGACCGGCGAGACCCCCGCGCTGCGCGACGTCGTCGTCGCCGACACGCCGCTCGAGATCACCGTCCACAAGGACTTCTCCTGGTGGGTTCCCGAGGGCGTCGAACCCGACGCCGAGGTGGCCGCCACCATCGAGCGCGCGAACGGCGCCATCCTGCCGTCGGCGCGGCTGTCGGCCGACGGTGTGTCCGCCGCGTGGTGGGTCGACGCGGGCGACAAGGCCCACATCCGCTGGGTCCGCCCGGAGGACGAGGACGCCCTGATGATCGCCCTCGCGCGGTTGTCGGCGCGGGGAGAGCTGCACGTCGGGGAGGGCTCGCGGTTCGCCGGATCGTTCCGCACCCACGGTCTGCTGGTGCCCGTGTTCGACCTCGATCCGGAGCGTCATCCCGACGAGTGGGCCGAGGCCACCGCCGAGCTCGGTCGCCGTCTCGACGAGACGCTCGCCGACACCTCCGACCTCACGCCCGACCAGCGACGCGCCCGCGACGGACTGCGCAGCCGGCAGGTCACCCTCCGCTGAGCAGATCCGGGGGCAGCGGCTGATCCTGCGCGATCAGGTCGAAGAACCGGCTCGCCCGCTCCCGGTCGGTGAGCACCACGTTCCCCGAGCCCTCGACGTCCTCGAATCCGGCGATGGGAATCGTCGTGGTCACCGTCTCGCCGCGCAGCGCCCAGCCGAGCGACGCGAGATTCCAGATGTGGTCGCCCTCGTCCACCTGGAGCGACGAGACCAGCGCGCGGGTCAGGGGCACCACGCGGAACGGGTTGAGGAACGTCGTCGGGCTCGTCGCCTTCGACAACAACGACGACAGGAACAGCCGCTGGTTGTTCATCCGGTCGAGGTCGCCGAGCGGTGTCGCGCGCGTGCGCACGAAGCCGAGGGCCTGCGCCCCGGTCAGCTCCTGACATCCCGCGGAGACGGTGAGACCGGCGAGGGGATCGTCGATGTCGTACGGCACGCACAGGTCGACCCCGCCGAGCCCGTCGACCATGTCCGCGAATCCGCCGAAGCCCACCTCGGCGTAGTGATCGATGCGTACGCCCGTGACCTCCTCGACCGTGCGCGTCAGCAGCGGCGCTCCGCCGAGGGAGAAGGACGCGTTGAGCTTGTCGCTGCCGTAGCCGGGGATAGGCACGTACCAGTCGCGGGGGAGCGAGACCACGGTCGTCGGGCCGGACGACGGCACGTGGATCAGGAGGATCGTGTCGGTACGGCCGGTCCCGATGTCGCCGCCGGTGGCCAGTTGCGCTTCCTGCTCGGGGGTCAGGCCGGTACGGCTGTCCGATCCCACCAGCAGCCAGGTGGTGCCGGGCGTCGCGGCCGGGCGGCCGTCGTAGTTCGCCAGCGCGGGCACGCGGTTCAGGGACGTGTCGGCCCAGACCAGTCCGCCGAGCAGCAGCACCACGACGAGTCCGAGCGTCAGGGCGATCCGTCGTCCCCACCGAGGTCGACGACGGGGGCGGGGCGGGGGACCGACCGGTGCCGGCGGCGCGGGACGACGCGGGGGTGGTGGGGGACGTCGGTCGTCGCGAGGACGGTCGGTGGTGCGGTACCGGTCGTCGCGGCGCGTGTCGGGAACCGCCGACCAGGCGCGCGGGTCACCCTGCGGGGGTGGCGGGGGTTGCCGGCGCGGAGGTTGGCGCGGGGTCCAGTCCGGGGGCGTTCCCGACCGCCGTCGTACCACCGGCGGCTCCTCCGATCGCGACCGGCGCGGATCGGGAGGCGGCCGCCGCCGGGGGTCGAACGGAGGCTGCTGACTCACGACGCGACTCTAGCCGGGAAGCCAGGACAGATGGCCGCGCAGCGTCGAGTACCCGACGAAGGCGACGACGTCGATGAGGGCGTGGGCGATCACCAGCGGCCAGAGCCGCGTGGTGCGCTGGTAGTACCGGCCGAAGATCAGGCCCATGACCACGTTGCCCAGTCCGGCGCCGAAGCCCTGGTACAGGTGGTAACTGCCGCGGAGCAGGGCCGACGCCACCAGGGACCGGTTGTCGCTCCACCCCAGTGCGCGCAGCCGGGAGAGCAGCCACGCCACCACCAGCACTTCCTCCGCGGCCGAGTTCGCGATCGCGGAGAGGATCAGGGTGATCGGCCGCCACCAGACGTCGTTCAGGGTGCTCGGCAGGACGGTGACGTTGAGGTCCAGGGCTACGGCGGCGAGGTAGAACAGCAGGCCGGGGAGGCCGATCAGGGCGGCGAGCCCGACACCGTGCAGCACGTCGGGTCGCCACCGGGCACGGGCGAATCCGATGGCGCGCGATCCGAGTCCGCTGCGCCAGAGGAAGTACAGGCCGAGACCGCTCCACGCGAGAAGGCGCAGCACCGACAGCAGTTGGCGCAGGAAGTCGATGGGTCCGAGCGTGGACTGCGGCACGTTGATCGCGACGCTCTGCTCGGACAGCGCGCCCGATTCGAGCGAGCTCTCGATCAGCGAGAGGATCGACGACAATCCACTGAGCCCGAACGTGACCAGCAGGACGACGGCGATCTCCCACCGGATCGCGCGGGGAGAGTTCGGATCCGGCGGGCGGGTGGTCACCGGATCGATTGTGCAGCAGTCAGCTGCCGTCGCGAGCGCGCAGTCCGTTCATGAACGGGCACCCGACGAGGATCCGCAGGGCCCGGCTCAGCTCGGTGCTGTCGGCCACGGGATGGGGGAACGGCACGCGCACGTCCTGGTCACCGGTCTCGCTCTCGATGCGCAGACCGATGCCGAAGCGGTCGAGGCTCAGCGGACGCGGACGTCCCACCCGCAGCGACGGCGGCAGACGACGCGCGATGGCGGCGATCATCTCGGCGTGGTCGGTGTCGAGGTGACGAAGCCAGTCGCCCTCGATCTCCCAGAACGGATCCGGGTCCGCGCGCAGGAGGTCTCGGACCGGGACCGGTTCCGCGCCGGTGGAGTCCGCCGCGACCACGGAATCGAGGATCAGCCGCAGCAGCACACCCCCGTGGCCGACGTCGAGCAGGCCGGGATGCGGGAATTGTGACGCGACGGCGGCCGCCACCGACCGCTCTGCGGTCTCGGGGACGCGGCGCAGCTCGCCCCGCAGCCACACCAGCGACCGAACGCGTTCGCCCAGCTCGAGCGGGGCGTGGTCGGTGAGTTCGAGGACGGCCGGGATGCCGGCGCGTCCGGCTTGGAAGGCAAGGGCACCGACGGTGCTGTCGGCGGGAACCACGACGACCACCTCACCGGGCTCGCGCAGGAAATGCATCGAGGTGGCGACGGGGGCGCTGCCCGATGCGGCCAGAACCGACGTGTCGCTGCGCAGGCAGACGCTGCGCACCCGCTCGGCGGTCGACGGTGCGGTGGCGGTGGTGGTGGCGCCGGCCATCTCGGTCCCCCCTCGGTGTGGTGGAGCTGTTCGAATTAGGTAAGGGTTAGCTAACCAGTACGGCGAGGGTTGTGCAACAGGTGGCGGAACTAGACTTCGGCGGTGCCCTCGGTCCCCCTCGTGCTGTCCGGGCCGCGTCCGCGACGCGATCCGCGCGCCCTCCTCACCGGTCTGCTGATCGCCGGGGTGTCCGAGAACGCGGACCCCGTCCCGGACCACCCCTGGATCGGCGGCAGGACCGTGTCGGCGAGCAGTGTGATCCGCGATCCCGAGCCGCCGGCCGCCGACACGATCGTCCGTCTCGACGTCCAACTGCCGGACCCCGCGCCCGCCGCGCGTGCGTACCGGGTCGACGTTCCCCGTGAGCACCTCGACGACGCGCTCGCGCTGACGCTGCCGTCCCCACTGATCGTCCGATGCACCGGCGGTGACGTGGTCGAGGTCGCGCAGGCTGTCGACGCGGCCGGGCACCACGGTGCCGTCGACGTCGTCGATCTGGCGGACACCGCACCCGGCGGTGCCGCGGACCGCGCGGCCGACGCCCTCTCCCTCGCCGCCCACGTCGCGCACGGGGTCTACGTGATCGCCGAGACCGCCGATCAGGTCGTCGCGGCGCTCGCCGGCGTCGTGGCGTCGTTGCGTGGCGACGACGTGCGGGACGCCCTGGCCGCCCCGGACGTTCCGGCCCTGCTGCGCCTGCACCCCGACGCCGTGGAGGCCACCCGATCGGTGCTGCTCGGTGTCGAGGTGCCCCGTCCGGCCGAGGTGATCGCCGACCTCTCACGCCGCGTCCCCGAGTGGGCCGACGCCGGAACCGGTCGCGGGGACGGATCGCTCGAGTAGCCTGGCGGCGTGCGTATCGCCTATTTCGGCCCGTCGGGAACCTTCACCGAGATGGCCCTCGCCAAGCTGGAATCCGACGGTGTCGTCGGCCCCGGCGTCGAGCGGGTGTCGGCGTCGAGTCCTCCCGCGACTCTGGAGGCGGTGCGCCGCGGCGAGGCGGACGGAGCCGTCGTTCCCATCGAGAACTCCGTGCAGGGGTCGGTGCCGCCGACGCTCGACGCGCTCGCGATCGGGGACCGATTGCAGATCGTGGCGGAGACCGAACTCGACGTCGCGTTCACCATTCTCGGTCGGCCGGGGGTCGTGCTGCCCGAGGTCCGCACGGTGCGGGCCTACCCGCACGCGGCGGCGCAGGTGCAGAGCTGGATCGAGCGCGAGATGCCCGAGGCGCAGGTGGAGTTCGCCGCCTCGAATGCCGCTGCGGCCGAGGACGTTGCGTCGGGACTGGCCGATGCGGCCGTCTCCACCGGTCTCGCCGGAGAGCGGTTCGGCCTGCCGGTGCTCGCGGACGGCGTCGCGGACGTGGGGAACGCCCGGACTCGCTTCGTTCTGGTGACTCGCCCGTGCCCGCCTCCGGCGCGCACGGGGTCGGACCGCACCGCCGTCGTCCTCACGCCGGACAATCGACCCGGCACGCTGGTGGCAGCGCTGAGCGTCTTCGCGACGCGGGGGATCGATCTCACCTTCATCGAATCACGCCCCCTGCGAACACATTTCGGAACGTATCGGTTCTACCTGGATTGCGTCGGGCACCTCGACGACCTGGCGGTGGCCGACGCCCTCCGGGTGCTGCACGAGCAGATGGACACACGGTTCCTCGGGTCCTGGCCCAGCCACCACGTCTCCGCAACCTCCGGGTCGGTCGCGGGCGAGGACAGCGCGCGCTGGCTCGAGGACATCCGCCGCGGCGAAGGCACCTCGTGACTTCTCGACTGATTCTGGTGCGGCACGGTCAGACCCATTCCAACGTCGCCCGTCGGCTCGACACCCGGCCGCCGGGAGCGGAACTGACCGAGCTCGGCCACCGGCAGGCCCGCGAGTACGCGACGGCGCTGACGACGTCGCCGACCGTCGTGGTGTCGTCGGTGGCGGTGCGGGCACGACAGACCGCGGCGCACATCGCCGAGATCACCGGCGCACCGCACCTCGTGCGCGATGGTCTCCAGGAGACGCACGTCGGGGAACTCGAGGACCGGACCGGCGACGAGGACCACGCCCGCTTCACCGAGGTCTACCAGCGGTGGTTGCACGGCGACACCGGCGCTCGCATTCCGGGTGGCGAGTCCGCCGACGAGGTGCTCGCCCGGTACGTCCCGGTGCTCGAAGATCTGCGCCGGGAATACCTGACCGACGACGACGCGTCCGTGCACGTCGTCAGCCACGGCGCGGCGATCCGTCTGGTCACGGCAGCGGTGTCGGACGTCGATGCGGACTTCGCCGCCGACAACCACTTGGACAACACCGGGTCGATCGAGTTGCACCCCCGCGCCGACGGGACGTGGGAGTGCGTCCGGTGGGGCAGCTACACACCCCCGTTCGAGGCGAAAGGCAGTCGGACGCCGGACGATCCGATGGGCTAGAGCGGGTCCGCGCCCGTCGGGTCCGCCGCCCGTCGCGTAGGCCGCTTACTGGGTAGGGGCCTCCCCGATGACGGGCAGCACGGCCGGAAGTCCGTCACGATCGTCGAGGATGCTCGGGCGGCCCGGGCGTGCGGGCCGGTCCGGTGGGGTGTCCTCCTCGGCCGGCCGCATCGCCGTCGGCACGGTACCGAACGGCGCGCGGTGGCCGGACCGGTCGGTCCCGGCGGTGCTGGTCTCCGCGGGTCCCCCGCCCGCGGACTCGGCGACGCGGCCCACCGCCCCGTCGCCCGCCCACGGAACCGGCCGAAACTCCCCGAGCCCGACGCCGCCGCGGCCGGCGGGTGCGGTGAACGCCGGTCCGCCGGCTCCGATCGGCCCGGCGAACCCCGAGCCGCCGCCGAGCACACCGCTGCCGACGCCGCCCGTGCCGAGACCGGGACGATCGCCGACTCCCCCGAGGGCCGCCTGTCCGACCTGCTGCAGCATCTGATGGCCGGTCTGGCCGCCGCTCTGCAGCGCGCTCGACGCGGCGCGGGTCAGCGCCGGCTCCTCGCCATCGGTCGGCAGTACCCGGTGGTCCTCGGGTCGGGTGCTCGCCGGCTCGAGTTCCTCCGAGTCGGGTGCAGACCCACCGTCGTCGCCCCGCGGCAATTCCCGGTCGTCGCCCCGCGGCAATTCCCGGTCGTCGCCCCGCGGCAATTCCCGGTCGTCGCCCCGCGCCGGGGATCCGGGATGCGCGTCCCGGCCGGCGTCCACGAGCCACGGCGGCACTGCGGTGACGGACGTCGGCGCGACCCCCGGTGCCCCTGACGTGACCGGCGGCGGTGGGTCGAACACCTCGGGTGCCGCGAGCGTCGCCGTTGCCGCCTCGTACACCTCCATCACGGCCGCGGCGCGCACGTCGAGGGCCAGCCGCGCCGCATCGGCGGCCTGCGCGGCACCGGTGGCCGCGCCGCCGGTGGAGTAGGCCGCTGCCCTCGTGCCTTCCACCGCCGCGATCTCGACGGGCGTCGGCATAGTCAGGCGCGCCGCGGACACGGCGGCGGCGTGGGCACCGGCGCGGGTGGCCGTCACCGCGCACCGGTCGGCGACGACGGACGCCCAGCCGGCCGTCGCCGTCAGGCCCCCCGTCGCGGCGTCCGCGGCGACTCCGTCCCACGCCGCGCCCAGTGCGAGTCCGACGCGGGAGAGCGTGGCGGCCACGTCCGCGAACGCGCCGGCGGCGCCGGACCAGGCCGTGGCCGCCGCCGTGGCGGGAACCGGCCCGGGCCCGGCGAGCAACGCCGCCGAGTTGACCGCTGCGGTGCGGGGCAGCCAGACCACCCCGGTGGGCCCGGCGGTCATCGCGGCCCGCCGTCCGTGAGCGCGGCGCCGAAGCCGGCGTCCGTCGCGCGATACGCCTCCGCCTGCACCCGTAGTGCCGTCGCGGTGCGGTGCAGCTCCGCTGAACAGGCTGCGGCCACCGCGGAGACCGACTCGGCCGCGAACCAGAAGTGGTGGGCGGCGAGGACCGAGACCTCCTCGGCGCCGGCCGGAACGGGCCGCAACGCGGCGTCCACGCCGGCCATCGCACCGCCGAGCCGGGACGCCGCCGCCTCGAGTTCGGCGGCCGCGGCGAGCAGGGCGGCGGGGTCGACGATCACGTGACCGGCCACGACGTTTCTCCGTTCCCCGCGTCGGGCGGCCTCCGGTGAACCGGGGCCGGGGCGCGGCGGGCTGGCGGACGAGCAGGGGGACGTCGTGTTGGACGCACGGACGGCCCCGGCGGTTCCCCGCAGGTCAACGGGGGTGTGACTCGAGCTGCTCCGGTTCGGGCAGGTCGCTCAGCCGAAGCCGAGCTCGTGCAACCGCTCGTCGTCGATGCCGAAGTGGTGGCCGATCTCGTGCGCGACGGTCACCGCGATCTCGTGCCGCGCGTCGTCCTCGTCCTCGGCGAGGTCGAGAATCGGCAGGCGATAGATGTGGATGACGTCGGGAAGGTGCCCGCTGTACTCGAACCGCTCGGTCAGGGCAACGCCCTCGTAGAGCCCCAGCAGGTCCTCGGTGGGGTGTTCGTCCTCCACCAGCACCACGACGTTGTCCAGCCGCGACATCAGCTCGTCGGGCAGGGAGTCGAGGGCGTCGTTCACCGCCTCGTCGAACTCCGCGTCGGTCATCGAGACCGGCACGTCAGGCTCCGGGCAGCGGGGCCGCACCCGGAAGCGGCGTCGGCAGACTGCGGCCGTCCGGCACGGGCGGCGGCGGCACCGGCGCGACACCGTCGATGGTGATGTCGCCCTTCGCCGAGCCGACGATCGCCGCGAATCCACCGGACTCGACTTCCTTGCCCACCGAGCAACTGACCCGTCGGCTGCCCGCCATCCAGCTCGAGGCGTCCACGTTGTCCCAGAACAAGGTCAGGGTCTTGTCGCGCAGGACGTCGGGACCACCGAGGTACGCCTCGGCGGCCTGTGTACACGTGGGTTCGAGGTAGCGGTCCTGATCGTCGACCGACGGCAGTCCACCCGGGAACTGCGCCCCGAGATCGACCACCGAGACCACCTCGAAGGCGTGTGCCGTGCCGCAGTCGACGGGATCGGTGGGCACGCCCGATTCGACGCCCACGCAGGTCCCGGCGTCCCACACCGTCGACTGATCCTGGTCGGCGACGCGTCCGACCATCTCCTGCAGCGCACTAGTGGCGCCCGTCTGCTGGATCCCGCAGCGAATGGAGCGTTCACCGTTGGCCCACCCGGCCTGGCTGGGGAACATCAGGCCCACGGAGTAGCGGCCGGTCGGGTCGAATCGACCGCCCGTGTAGTCCTGGACCGCCGCGACGCAGTGTTCGTCGCGCAGCGCGGCGAAACGCGACGCGTCGGGGTACGGCGACCCGGTCGCGAACTCGGCGACGGGGAACGTCGCCAGGTTCACCGTCCGCGCCACCTCGAATCGGTGCGGTTCCGCGCAGGACACCTCGGCCAGGTCCTGACGGTCCGTGTCCGGGTCGTCCGTCGGGGTCCACTGGAGGCAGTCGCCGGCGTCGGAGGAGTCGAAGGACACGGTGCCCGCCGACGAGCCCGCCGCTGTCGGCGCGGGGAGGTTCTCGCTGCGGTCGAAGCCACCGGACACGCCGATGGTCACCGCCGCCGCTCCCACGGCCCCGATCGCGACCAGGGCCAACAGGCGGCGGGCCTTGGCGGCCTGCACGGTGCGTCGGGACGGTCCGGGCTCGGTGGGCGGTACCTCGGTGGTCGGGGCGTCGGTGGATGCAGCCTCACTGCTCACCGCCGAGGATTCCACCGTCGGCTCGCTGCCCTCGGTCGATGCAGTAGGCGAGTCGGTCGACTCCGTCGACGCAGCGTTCGAGTCGGTCGACTCCGTCGACGGGGGGGTCGCGGGGTCGCCGGGCTGCGGAGACGAGGAGTCGTCGGGCTTCGGAGACATCGGCACCATCATGCCTGCAGGTAGGTTCCGACGGTATGAGTGGTGCGAATCCCGGGGAACCGGACTCCCCGGAGGCCGCGATCCCGGCCGACGTCACGGACCTGGCGACGCGTGTGTTCGACATGGCGCGCACGGGTGAGGCGACCACCCTCGCCGCGTACGTCGACGCCGGCGTCCCCGTCGACCTCACCAACGAGGCCGGGGACACCCTCCTCATGCTCGCCGCCTATCACGGCCATCCCGAGACCGTCACCGCGCTGATCCATCGCGGTGCCGACGTCGGGCGCGCCAACGACCGGGGCCAGACGCCCCTCGCCGGGGCGGTCTTCAAGGGCGAGGACGACGTGGTGCGGGCGCTCGTCGACGCCGGCGCCGACCCGCGGGCCGGTCACCCGTCCGCCCTGGACGCCGCTCGGATGTTCGGCCGCGACGACTACCTGGACCTCCTCGGCCGATCGGACACGTCCGGCCCAGTAGGCTGACGTCCCGTGATCGACCTCAGAATCGTCCGTGAGGACCCCGACGCCGTCCGTCAGTCGCAGCGCACCCGTGGCGAGGACCCGTCCCTGGTCGATGCGTTGCTCGAGGCCGACGCTGCTCGTCGCGCCGCCGTCGGGGCTGCCGACGACCTGCGGGCCGAGCAGAAGGCGCTGGGCAAGCGGATCGGGAAGGCGACGCCGGAGGAGCGGACGGAGCTGCTCGCCGGTGCGTCCGAGCTGGCCGATCGCGTGAAGGCGGCTGAGGCGGCGCAGAACGAGGCCGACGCCCGCCTGGACGCCGCTCATCGCGCGCTCTCGAATCTGGTCCAGGACGGCGCTCCGGCCGGCGGCGAGGACGATTTCGTCACCCTCGAGACCGTCGGTGAGCCGACCGCGATCGAGAACCCGAAGGATCACCTCGAGCTCGGTGAGGCTCTCGGTCTGATCGACATGGAGCGCGGGGCAAAGGTGTCCGGTGCGCGCTTCTACTTCCTCACCGGCCACGGCGCTCTGCTCCAGCTCGGCATGCTGCAGCTCGCGGCGCAGAAAGCCGTCGCCAACGGTTTCACGATGATGATCCCCCCGGTGCTGGTGCGCCCGGAGATCATGGCGGGCACGGGTTTCCTGGGTGCGCACGCGTCGGAGATCTACCACCTCGAGGAGGACGACCTCTACCTCGTCGGTACCTCCGAGGTCCCGCTGGCCGGCTACCACTCGGGTGAGATCCTCGACCTCTCGGCCGGGCCGAAGCGGTACGCCGGCTGGTCGTCCTGCTTCCGCCGCGAGGCGGGCAGCTACGGCAAGGACACCCGCGGCATCATCCGGGTGCATCAGTTCGACAAGGTCGAGATGTTCGTCTACTGCCGGCCCGAGGACGCGGACGCCGAGCATCAGCGCCTGCTCGCCTGGGAGCGGGAGATGCTGGCCGCGATCGACGTTCCCTACCGCGTGATCGACGTCGCCGGCGGCGACCTCGGCTCGTCGGCCGCCCGCAAATTCGACTGCGAGGCATGGCTTCCCACGCAGAACACCTACCGTGAGCTGACGTCGACCTCGAACTGCACCACGTTCCAGGCACGACGCCTCGGCGTGCGGTACCGCGACGAGAACGGCAAGCCGAAGATCGCCGCGACGCTCAACGGCACCCTCGCCACCACCCGCTGGATCTCCGCGATTCTCGAGAACCACCAGCAGCCCGACGGCAGTGTCCGGGTGCCCGAAGCGCTCGTTCCCTTCGTCGGAACGGACGTGCTCCGCCCCGCCTGATCGGCCGTTCGTCCGCGGTGTCGGTGCCCTCCCGTACCGTCACCGCCGATGTGGCGTCGGGGGGCGCTGCCGGATGGTCGGGGGCGTCGTGGGGGACAGAACTGCACTGGCGATCGACGTACGTGCGTTGACGGTTCACCTCATGGCGAACCAGCTCGAGTGGAGGGTGCGCGCCGTCGAATCCGTCGTCCTGGACGCGGCCAGTACGTGCCTTCGTCCACGGTCTCTCCAGATTGCACCGATGCGCGCGCTCCTCGCGCCTCACCTGCCACGTGTGGAGAAGGCAGGACCGTGGACGCACGCCGTGGTGGGTCTCCCCATCGCCCCGTTTCCCCGCGGACCTCTGCTCGACTTCGACATCGACGGTCCGTCGGGCCCGGCGTCACTCATCCCTCGCGCGGAAACCGCCACACGCGAGGCGCTGTACTTGGAGGGTCTCGCGACTCAGCTCGGCGTCACGGTGACCGAGTCGGTGCGTGCCCTTCTCGTCGAGGTGCTCGGCTGGGCGGACGCGGAGACGGACCACGCGGACCTGTTCGACGACCCGGTGCTGGACAGCGTCGGACCAGCGGCTCGGCGGGAATGGCTTCGTGTTTCTGCTGACTGCGGCCGCATGCTCGGACCGTATGTGGCGGCGCTGGGTGAGACGGCTGTCACGAACCCGGCGGTCGCCATGTCCGCCCTGGCCCGAATGGGCTTCTGGCAGAGCGAGTCCGAGGGTTCGGCGATGCTCGCGGGTTATCGCGACCTGGTGCGAGTGGCAACGCAGACGGCCTTCGGCCGGGACGATCGTGCTCCGATCGCCGGCGAATTCCTCGCTGCGTTGGGCGACTACGCCGACACTTACGACCTGATGGCGGCGGTGAGGATTCCGCTGGACGAGCCGTTCGTCGTGAAGTGTTCCGAGCGGCGTGACCTCCGGCTCGACAGCAGGCGCAACACCGGTCATCAGGATCTCGTCATCGCCGATGCACGGAGCAACCATGTGACGGTGACGGTCCGTGACCCGAACGTGAGGATCTCCCGAGCGGACGCATTCCGGGCCGGGGATTCCGAGCTCGCGGTCGGTACGTCGGTCACACGACGGAACGATCAGTTCGTCGCGTTCTACAGTCACGACCCCAACCGTGACTACCGCGTCCGAGTGGACCTCCGCCTCGCGCTCCTCCGACGTCTGGAGCTCGTACCGTTTTTCGCTGCAGGGTCCGTCGTCCTGTTGTCGTTGGCTCTGATGGCCACGCCGGATCTCGACCTTCGAACACTGGCGCTCCTGGGAGGGCCGGCGGCACTGGCCGCGTCCGTTCTCGTCGGCCGAGAGCAATCCACATTGGGTTCTCGTCTGCGGGTGCGCAGCACCGTGGTTCTCTGTGTGGCACTCGCAGTACTGACGGTCACCGTCGTCTATCTCTATTCGTTTCGTATCGCCTGAGCTCCGTCGGCCTGTTTCGGGCGTAAGCTTTTCCACAAGGAGGACCGATGCCCAAGAACACCGGACGTGGGAGCAGATCGGCGAAGGCGGCCGAGGCAGCATCGAGTGGTCGCATCCCGGCCGAGGCGTTCGCGCAACGCGCTGCGTCCGTCGGGCCGCGAAGCGGCACTCGCCAGGAGGGCGGGTTGTTCGGAGTCGGCCGCGGAAAGAAGTAGCGGGCCCTCACTCGCCCGGTGACGGTGGCTCGGTGACCAGCACGTCGTCGGCGGGCAGGGACAGTGCCACTTCGACCATGCGCTCCGGGTAGGACGGGTACGCCGGTCGAATCCACACTCGCGTGTCGTCGAGCTGGGTCATGACCATGCGTCGCCACCGCCAATCGTGCTGCGGCCGACGAAGATCGAGTTCGCTCGCCACCGGGAGCGGAGCGCGCGCCCAGTACGGCCGCGACAGCGAGGACAGTCCCTGCGACTCCAACACGTCGACGGCACGGTCGAGCCGGACGTCGGCGGCGATCACGTGCCCCACCGGGTTGACGGCGTCGACAAGCTCGCCGTCGTCGGCCGCGAGGTCGGACACGGTCCACCCGACCAATTCGCCGTCGGACGCGCGGGTGACGGGGAGGCGACTGCGCCAGCGATCGATGTCCACTGCGCCGACGGTACCGATTCCGGGTGCGCCGCCGCCGACTCCGTCGTAGCATCCCGGCATGCTTTGACGACGCCCACCCGCCCTCGACGTGTCCGTGGTGCTGTACGCCGCATCGCGTGAATTCGTGCCGCTGTACGCGGTTTATGCGCTGCTGTTCCGCGACTCCGGCCTGTCGGTCGCCCAGATCTCCTCGCTGTTCGCGATCTGGACGCTCGTCTCGTTCGTGCTCGAGGTGCCGTCCGGTGCGTTGGCCGACGTCGTGTCCCGACGTCTGTTGCTCGTGCTCGCCGCCCTTCTCGCGGCCGCGTCGTTCGCGACGTGGATCCTCGTTCCGACCTATCTCGGATTCGCCGTCGGGTTCGTGCTCTGGGGCATCGGCGGAGCTCTGCAGTCGGGGACGTTCGAGGCCCTGATCTACGACGCGTTGGCTCGCGACGGGCGGACGTCGTCCTACGCAGGCCTGGCCGGAACGGCCGAGGCTGCCTCGACCACATCGACCCTCGTGGCCCTCCTGGTGGCGAGCCCGCTGCTCGCCACCGGATCGTTCGAGCTGGTCGGCTGGGCCAGCGTCGGTGCCGCTCTGATCACCGCTCTGGTGGCCCGACGCCTGCCGGACCCGCCGCGCGGCACGTCGGACGAGGATGCGGAGGACCAGCCGGGATGGCTCGACGCCCTGCGCTCCGGAACGGCGGAAGTCGTCGCGTCTCGGGCGGTGGCCCGCGGGGTGATGCTGGTCGCGGCGGTGGCGGGGGTGCTCGTGGTCGACGAGTACGCCCCCTTGATCGCGGACGATCTGGGTGCGCCGACGGAGACCATCCCGCTTCTCCTGGCGATTCCGATGGTGGGACAAATCGTCGGGACCGCGCTCGCCGGACGGGCGGCACGGGCCTCGTCGCGCACGATCGCCGCGTTGCCGGTCGTGGCCGCCGCGGGGTTGGCGGTGGTGTCGTGGGTGGGGTCGATCGGGGCGTTCGTCGCTCTGGGTGTCGCCACCGGCATTCTGTGGGCGCTCTCGATCGTCGCCGAAGCTCGCCTGCAGGACGCGATCACGGGGAGGTCCCGCGCCACGGTCATGTCGGTCGCCGGTGTGGCGTCGGAGGGCGCGGGGTTGCTCGTGGTCGGCTGGTACGCGGTCGGGCCGTCCCCGGTGACAGCGACCGCGCTGCTCGCGGTGGCGACGGTCCTGCTCATCGTTCTGGCGCGCGAGCCTCGCTGACGTCGGACGGCGCGGCGATGCGGCGGGCAGCCAGGGCGACGGCGACGGCCTCGTCGCGGTCGACGCGCGCGAGGGCGAGTGCGCCGATGTTCATCGTGGTCAGGACGCGGGCAGTTGTCTCGACATCGCGGTCGCCCCGCGCGGTCAGTGCGGCGCAGAAGGCGTCGAACAGCCGACGGCGGTACGACGTGACGACGGCCGCGAGAGCGTCGTCACGTGCCGCGGGGCCGGCGGTGGTGTCGACGAGCAGGCACCCGCGTCGGCGATCGTCGGCTGCGGCGAGATCGCGAGCCAGGGAGGCGAAGTAGGCGTCCGGTCCGCCGGGGCCCGCGAGAAGGGCGAGGCGCGGGGCGACGATTTCCGACAGGTAGTCGTCCACCGCGGCGTCGAACAGGCCCCGTTTGCTGCCGAACGCGTGGTAGAGGCTCGATCGGGCGAGTCCCGTCGCCGCTTCGAGGTCGGGGAGGGACGTGCCGTCCAACCCCTTGTCCCAGAACAGGTCTCGCGACGCGCGAACCACGTCCGCCGTGTCGAACGTCGGGCGTCTGCCCATGGTGTGACACCTCCCGGAGTCGAAGCGTACGGTTTAGTGTACCGAACGATCCAAAACCGTCGTTCCAGACGAACCGAGAGGTGACCGCAGTGCAGAGCACGCAGATTCAGCTGGTGTCCCGTCCCACGGGGTGGCCGACGCACGAGAACTTTCGCACCGTGACCGTCGAGCTGCCCGAGCTCGAGCCCGGACAGGTGCGGGTGGTCAACGAATTCGTGTCCGTCGATCCCTACATGCGCGGCCGGATGAACGACGTGAAGTCCTACGTTCCGCCCTTCGCTCTGAACGAGACCATGACGGGCGGGGCCGTCGGCCGTGTCGTGGAGAGCACCTCCGACGAACACCCCGTGGGCAGCCTCGTCTCGCACCAACTCGGGTGGCGTGACGTCGCGCAGGCCGACGCCGCACAGTTCCGCGTGATGGAGGCCCTCGACGGGGTGCCGTCGTCCGCTTACCTGGGCATTCTCGGTATGACCGCGCTGACGGCGTACGTCGGCCTGCAGGACATCGCGCACCTCCGCGACGGCGACGTCGTCTTCGTCTCCGGTGCCGCCGGCGCGGTCGGGTCGGCCGTCGGTCAGATCGCCCGCATCCTCGGCGCGAGCCGGGTCATCGGGTCCGCGGGATCGGCCGAGAAGGTCGAGCTGCTCACCAGCAAGTACGGCTTCGACGCGGCCTTCGATTACAAGCAGGGATCGGTCCGTGAGCAGTTGGCCGAGGCCGCACCCGACGGCATCGACGTCTACTTCGACAACGTTGGCGGTGACCACCTCGAGGCGGCGCTCGCCGAGTTCCGCGACGGCGGTCGGGCGGCCCTCTGCGGCGCGATCTCGCAGTACAACACCGAGGGCCCGACGCCCGGGCCGAACAACATGGCCAACATCGTCACGCGCGGGCTGTCCCTGGTCGGGTTCACGGTCGGCAACTACCTCGATCGATTCCCGTCGTTCGCGCAGGAGATGGGGACGTGGCTGCGAGAGGGCCGCGTGCAGTTCGACGAGACCGTCGTCGACGGCATCGAGAACACCGTCGATGCCTTCCTCGGCATGTTGCGCGGCGAGAACACCGGCAAGATGGTCGTCCGCGTCGGCACCGGCTCCTGACCCGATCCGGCTCACGACGTCGGATCGGCGTCGTGAGCCGATAGGCTGCGGTTCGTGGACCCCGTCTATCGCACCGTCATCGGCATCGCGCGCACGGTTTTCGCCGCTCAGGGACTGAAGTTCGACGTCACGGGCGCCGACAACATCCCGGCACGTGGTGGGGCGGTGATCGCCATCAACCACACGGGGTACCTGGACTTCACCTACGCGGGCCTGCCGGCTCGCCGTCACAAGCGGTACATCCGTTTCATGGCGAAGAAGGAAGTGTTCGACAACTCGAAGTCGGGTCCGATCATGCGGGCCCTGAAGCACATCCCCGTCGACCGCGCGGACGGTGCCGAGTCGTACCGCGCCGCAGTCGATGCGTTGTCCCGCGGTGAGTTGGTCGGGGTCTACCCCGAAGCGACCATCAGCCGCAGCTTCGAGATCAAGCAGTTCAAGTCGGGTGCCGCCCGCATGGCGATCGAGGCCGGCGTGCCGCTGGTGCCGATCGCCATCTGGGGAGCGCAGCGGGTGTGGACCAAGGGGCATCCGAAACGGTTGGGGCGCACCAAGACCCCCATCACCATCCGTGTCGGGGAGCCGATCCAGCCGGACCTGCCCGCCGCCGAACTGACCGAGCGTCTCCGCTCGACGATGCAGGCGCTGTTGCTCGACGCGCAGAAGAACTACGAGCACCCCGCCGGCGCGTACTGGGTTCCCGCGCGTCTCGGTGGTAGCGCTCCGACGCTCGAGGAAGCAGATGCACTCGACGCCGCCGACGTCGAGGCCAGGAACGCCGCACGTGAAGCGCGTGGCCAGGGACTCGACGGCGCCTGAGAACAGCGCCCTCCGCACGCGCCGGTCGGGACGAACTCCCGACCGGCGGCCCCGCCTGTCCGGTCCGTCAGCTGTTGGGGCCGGCGATCTCCAACGCGATGTTGTCGGGGTCGCGGAATTCCAGGATCGCCATGCCGGCGTCGCCCAGGTCCTTGACGGGCTCGTGGTCGATCCCCAGTTCGTCGAGGACGGCCGCGGCATCGTGCACGTCCTGCAGGCTGGCCACCGTGAAGCTCAGGTGATCGAGTCCGACGCTGTCCTCGGCGAAGGTGTCGCCGGCCGGCGCCACCGGACGCAGTCCGAGCAGGCCACCGGCGAACTTGTAGATCACCCCACCGAAGAGGAAGCCCAGTGCTTCTCGGGTCTCGGCGTCGGGGTTGGGCGGAAGCTCGAACGCCACCTCGAATCCGAAGACGTCGTCGTAGAACTTGCGGGAGACGTCGATGTCTCGAACCGTCAGCCGAACGTGGTTGTAGTCGGTCGCTGCGATGGGCACGGGTTGCTCGCTCTCCGTGCGCGGGCCGCCCGACGGTCGGGCCGCGGACGCGCACAACCCGTATTCGGAGCGGTGCATGTGAGCGATGCCGACGCGTGGACGCAGAAACACCGCGTCTGACCAGGCGATTTGCGTTGTGGGGTTCGGGTGCGTAACTTTTGTCGAGTCAGAGCGACACGGACGCCGACCCGGAGCCGAGAGGCTGGGGTGAACGAGGCAGTACGGGGTCGCCTGATTCGGACAGAAAAGGTTCGTCTGCACGTGGTGTAGGCTGAGCGTACAGTCCAGAACTTCTGGTTCGAAGCCTTCCCGGCGGTGTGGTTTGACTGCGGTGTCGGGTGGTGGTTAGTCTGGAACGGTTGCCCCGGATCCGGTTCACATTGTGTGGCTGGTGGTGGTGTGCGTGTGTTCTTTGAGAACTCAACAGTGTGTCGATGAATGTCAGTGCCAAATTTTTTTTTGGTTCCGGTTCTTCTCCTTCTTCCCGTCGGAGGAGGATCGGCTTTGTCAGTACATTTTTTGTGTGCTGGCGTGAGTTTTATTGCTGGATTCGGCTCTCTAGTTTTCATTGACTCCGCTCTTTCTGGGGTGGGGTTGATAAGAGTCTTCAACGGAGAGTTTGATCCTGGCTCAGGACGAACGCTGGCGGCGTGCTTAACACATGCAAGTCGAACGGTAAGGCCCTTCGGGGTACACGAGTGGCGAACGGGTGAGTAACACGTGGGTGATCTGCCCTGCACTTCGGGATAAGCCCGGGAAACTGGGTCTAATACCGGATAGGACTGCGCGGTGCATGCCGTGTGGTGGAAAGATTTATCGGTGCAGGATGGGCCCGCGGCCTATCAGCTTGTTGGTGGGGTAATGGCCTACCAAGGCGACGACGGGTAGCCGGCCTGAGAGGGCGACCGGCCACACTGGGACTGAGACACGGCCCAGACTCCTACGGGAGGCAGCAGTGGGGAATATTGCACAATGGGCGCAAGCCTGATGCAGCGACGCCGCGTGAGGGATGACGGCCTTCGGGTTGTAAACCTCTTTCAGCAGGGACGAAGCGTGAGTGACGGTACCTGCAGAAGAAGCACCGGCCAACTACGTGCCAGCAGCCGCGGTAATACGTAGGGTGCAAGCGTTGTCCGGAATTACTGGGCGTAAAGAGCTCGTAGGCGGTTTGTCGCGTCGTCTGTGAAAACCAGCAGCTCAACTGTTGGCTTGCAGGCGATACGGGCAGACTTGAGTATTTCAGGGGAGACTGGAATTCCTGGTGTAGCGGTGAAATGCGCAGATATCAGGAGGAACACCGGTGGCGAAGGCGGGTCTCTGGGAAATAACTGACGCTGAGGAGCGAAAGCGTGGGTAGCGAACAGGATTAGATACCCTGGTAGTCCACGCCGTAAACGGTGGGCGCTAGGTGTGGGTTTCCTTCCACGGGATCCGTGCCGTAGCTAACGCATTAAGCGCCCCGCCTGGGGAGTACGGCCGCAAGGCTAAAACTCAAAGGAATTGACGGGGGCCCGCACAAGCGGCGGAGCATGTGGATTAATTCGATGCAACGCGAAGAACCTTACCTGGGTTTGACATACACCGGAAAGCCGTGGAGACACGGCCCCCCTTGTGGTCGGTGTACAGGTGGTGCATGGCTGTCGTCAGCTCGTGTCGTGAGATGTTGGGTTAAGTCCCGCAACGAGCGCAACCCTTGTCCTGTGTTGCCAGCACGTAATGGTGGGGACTCGCAGGAGACTGCCGGGGTCAACTCGGAGGAAGGTGGGGACGACGTCAAGTCATCATGCCCCTTATGTCCAGGGCTTCACACATGCTACAATGGCCGGTACAGAGGGCTGCGATACCGTGAGGTGGAGCGAATCCCTTAAAGCCGGTCTCAGTTCGGATCGGGGTCTGCAACTCGACCCCGTGAAGTCGGAGTCGCTAGTAATCGCAGATCAGCAACGCTGCGGTGAATACGTTCCCGGGCCTTGTACACACCGCCCGTCACGTCATGAAAGTCGGTAACACCCGAAGCCGGTGGCCTAACCCTTGTGGAGGGAGCCGTCGAAGGTGGGATCGGCGATTGGGACGAAGTCGTAACAAGGTAGCCGTACCGGAAGGTGCGGCTGGATCACCTCCTTTCTAAGGAGCATGTCTCGTCGGAGTACCACTCGCACAGGTGGGAGGGAAACGACGCAGAGACCACGCCGGCCCCGTTCGCGGGTCGGGTGGGAGCTCATGGGTGGAACACTGACAACTCATCTTCGACGTTGACTGCCGGCCCGTGTGCCGGTGGGGTCGAGGGTTATATCGATGCACTGTTGGGTCCTGAGAGAACACGCGAGTGTTTCTTCTCTGGTTGAAGGACGATTCTTGTCGGATGTCGGGCATACCGCACTTTCGGGTGGGCATGGTGCCGAGGTTGGTTCGATGAGGGTGTGTTGTTTGAGAACTGCACAGTGGACGCGAGCATCTTTGTTGTAAGTGTGTAAGAGCGTACGGTGGATGCCTTGGCACCAGGAGCCGATGAAGGACGTAGGAGGCTGCGATAAGCCTCGGGGAGCTGTCAACCGAGCTGAGATCCGAGGGTGTCCGAATGGGGAAACCCAGCACGAGTGATGTCGTGTTACCCGCATCTGAATATATAGGGTGTGTGGAGGGAACGTGGGGAAGTGAAACATCTCAGTACCCACAGGAAGAGAAAACAACAGTGATTCCGTCAGTAGTGGCGAGCGAACGCGGAAGAGGCCAAACCATGTGCATGTGATACCCGGCAGGGGTTGTGCGTGTGGGGTTGTGGGGTTTGTCTTGTCGATTCTGCCGGATCGGCCGACAGTGAGAAATCGTGTGGTTAGTCGAAGTGGTCTGGGATGGCCTGCCGTAGAGGGTGAGAGTCCTGTAGACGAAAACTGTGCGACTGTCGTGATGAATGCCCAAGTAGCAGCGGGCCCGTGAAATCTGCTGTGAATCTGTCGGGACCACCCGATAAGCCTGAATACTCCCTGGTGACCGATAGCGGACTAGTACCGTGAGGGAAAGGTGAAAAGTACCCCGGGAGGGGAGTGAAATAGTACCTGAAACCGTGCGCTTACAATCCGTCAGAGCCTGTGCACATTTCGGTGTGGTGGGTGATGGCGTGCCTTTTGAAGAATGAGCCTGCGAGTCAGTGGTATGTGGCGAGGTTAACCCGTGTGGGGTAGCCGTAGCGAAAGCGAGTCCGAATAGGGCGATCATCAGTCGCATGCTCTGGACCCGAAGCGGAGTGATCTACCCATGGCCAGGGTGAAGCGACGGTAAGACGTCGTGGAGGCCCGAACCCACTTAGGTTGAAAACTGAGGGGATGAGTTGTGGGTAGGGGTGAAAGGCCAATCAAACTCCGTGATAGCTGGTTCTCCCCGAAATGCATTTAGGTGCAGCGTCGCGTGTTTCATCCTGGAGGTAGAGCTACTGGATGGTCTAGGGGGCCCACAAGCTTACCGAAATCAGCCAAACTCCGAATGCCAGGATGTGAGAGCGCGGCAGTGAGACTGCGGGCGATAAGGTTCGTAGTCGAGAGGGAAACAGCCCAGATCGCCGGCTAAGGCCCCTAAGCGTGTACTAAGTGGAAAAGGATGTGAAGTCGCGAAGACAACCAGGAGGTTGGCTTAGAAGCAGCCACCCTTGAAAGAGTGCGTAATAGCTCACTGGTCAAGTGATTTTGCGCCGACAATGTAGCGGGGCTCAAGTACACCGCCGAAGCCGCGGCACTCACATGTATCCCGTCCATCGTCTGCGGATGGTGGGCCAGGTGTGTGGGTGGGTAGGGGAGCGTCGTGTGGCCGGGGAAGCGCCGGAGTGATCCAGGTGTGGAGGCCACGCGAGTGAGAATGCAGGCATGAGTAGCGAAAGACGAGTGAGAAACTCGTCCGCCGAATGACCAAGGGTTCCTGGGCCAGGTTAATCCGCCCAGGGTGAGTCGGGACCTAAGGCGAGGCCGACAGGCGTAGTCGATGGACAACGGGTTGATATTCCCGTACCCGTGTATCCGCGCCCATGACGAATCAGGAGTACTAACCGTCCAGATCTTCCGTGAGCACCTTCGGGTGCCTGGTGGAGTGATGCACGGGACCTTTCCTGGTAGTAGTCAAGCGATGGGGTGACGCAGGAAGGTAGCTGGGCCAGTCAGTGGTTGTACTGGTGTAAGCCTGTAGGGCGAACGGTAGGCAAATCCGCCGTTCACATGAGCCTGAGAGGTGATGCGTAGCCGAATGAGGCGAATTCAGTGATCCTATGCTGCCGAGAAAAGCCTCTAGTGAGTTGGTACACGGCCCGTACCCCAAACCGACACAGGTGGTCAGGTAGAGAATACCAAGGCGATCGAGAGAACTATGGTTAAGGAACTCGGCAAAATGCCCCCGTAACTTCGGGAGAAGGGGGACCCCTGCTGGTGACGGAGTTTTCCTCCCGAGCTGGTGTGGGTCGCAGAGACCAGTGAGAAGCGACTGTTTACTAAAAACACAGGTCCGTGCGAAGTCGTAAGACGATGTATACGGACTGACGCCTGCCCGGTGCTGGAAGGTTAAGAGGACCGGTCAGCCACCCTTGTGGTGGCGAAGCTGAGAATTTAAGCCCCAGTAAACGGCGGTGGTAACTATAACCATCCTAAGGTAGCGAAATTCCTTGTCGGGTAAGTTCCGACCTGCACGAATGGCGTAACGACTTCTCAGCTGTCTCAACCATAGACTCGGCGAAATTGCATTACGAGTAAAGATGCTCGTTACGCGCGGCAGGACGAAAAGACCCCGGGACCTTCACTACAGCTTGGTATTGGTGTTCGGTTCGGTTTGTGTAGGATAGGTGGGAGACTGTGAAGCATGCACGCCAGTGTGTGTGGAGTCGTTGTTGAAATACCACTCTGATCGTATTGGATACCTCAACCTCGGACCATGATCTGGTTCAGGGACAGTGCCTGGTGGGTAGTTTAACTGGGGCGGTTGCCTCCCAAAATGTAACGGAGGCGCCCAAAGGTTCCCTCAGCCTGGTTGGCAATCAGGTGTCGAGTGCAAGTGCACAAGGGAGCTTGACTGTGAGACTGACAGGTCGAGCAGGGACGAAAGTCGGGACTAGTGATCCGGCACCGGCAAGTGGAAGCGGTGTCGCTCAACGGATAAAAGGTACCCCGGGGATAACAGGCTGATCTTCCCCAAGAGTCCATATCGACGGGATGGTTTGGCACCTCGATGTCGGCTCGTCGCATCCTGGGGCTGGAGTAGGTCCCAAGGGTTGGGCTGTTCGCCCATTAAAGCGGCACGCGAGCTGGGTTTAGAACGTCGTGAGACAGTTCGGTCTCTATCCGCCGCGCGCGTGAAGAAACTTGAGGAAGGCTGTCCCTAGTACGAGAGGACCGGGACGGACGAACCTCTGGTGTGCCAGTTGTTCCACCAGGAGCACTGCTGGTTGGCTACGTTCGGAAGGGATAACCGCTGAAAGCATCTAAGCGGGAAGCCTGTTCCAAGATGAGGTTTCTCACCCCCCAGAGGGGGTAAGGCCCCCGGCAGACCACCGGGTTGATAGGCCAGAACTGGAAGCCCAGCAATGGGTGCAGGTGACTGGTACTAATAGGCCGAGGACTTACCACGAAGAAGCTACGCGTCCACTGTGCAGTATCTGAAACAACACACCGCCCCCATCAGCACGGGGGGATGTGACAGTTTCACAGAGTTACGGCGGCCATAGCGGAGCGGGAAACGCCCGGACCCATTCCGAACCCGGAAGCTAAGCCCTCCAGCGCCGATGGTACTGCACCCGACAGGGTGTGGGAGAGTAGGACACCGCCGAACAACCATTCCACGACACCCCCCGACCACCCGGTCGGGGGGTGTCGTGCTTTTCAGGCCCGGTCATCGAATTTGCTTGTCTCGCAGTGCCGATCGGCCGAAGGGGCCCACGTCAGCGCCGAACGCCCAGAGCTTCGAGCGCGGCCGCGACCACCGTGTCGATGCCGTCCACGTCCTGAATGCCGGCGCCGTGCTCGCCGGTCTGAAGCTCTTCGAGCGTGTCGAACTGCGACTGCAGCAGCGACGGCGGCATGAAGTGCTTGCGACGGGTCATCCGCGTCAACAGCGTGTCGTAATCCGCCTGCAGATGAAGAAAGAACAGGTCCGGAAATCCGGTGCGCAACTGATTCCGGTACGTCACCCGCAACGCCGAGCACGCGGTGACCGAGGTTCCCCCCGCATCGGCGATCCGCCGGATTTCGTCGGCGATCGCGGCGAGCCAGGGAGCCCGATCCTCGTCGGTCAGCGGATGGCCGGCCGACATCTTGTCGATGTTGGTCTTCGGGTGCAGGGCGTCACCCTCGACGAAGGTCGCTCCCAGCTCGGCGGCGACGCGCTTCCCCACCGTGGTCTTCCCGGTGCCCGACACCCCCATCACGACGATGTGGCGAGGTGGGCCGGTCGAGGCGTCCGTGTCGGCGGCGCCGGTATCGGTGATCACCTCAGAACACTACCCAGAGCAGTGCAGCGAGCAGGAAGACGGCGAGACCGAGGGTGGTCTCCAACACCGTCCACGTCTTCAGGGTGGTCTTGACGTCCATGCCGAAGAATCGGCCGACCAGCCAGAAGCCGGAATCGTTGACGTGGGACAACACGGTCGAGCCTGCGGCGATGGCGAACACCAGCAGGGCAACGTGGAAATCGTCGAGTTCCTGCGCTGCGACCTGCGCCGACACCAGGCCCGCCGTGGTGGTGAGCGCCACCGTCGCGCTTCCCTGCGCCACGCGGAGAGCCGTCGCGATGAGGAAGGCCTGGACGATGAGCGAGAAGCCGAGTCCCGACAGGGACTCCGTCAGCGACGTTCCGATGCCGCTGGCGCGGAGCACGCCGCCGAACATGCCGCCGGCCCCGGTGATGAGGATGATCGCGCAGATCGGGCCCAGCGCGTCGTCCATGAGCGCCGTGGCTCGCTGCATGGAGAACCGGCCGGGTGCGAGCACCACAAGTGACAACAGCACGGTGAGCAGAAGAGCCACCGGAGTCTGACCGAGGAGAACGAGCGCGTCCGCCCAGGCCGCGTCCTCGGGGACCGTGCCGGACGTCTGCAGGGTCGAGATCCCGGTGTTCAAGCAGATCAGGATGAGGGGGAACAGCAGCAGACCCAGGACGGCCACGAACTTCGGGGGATCCGCGGCGATGCGATCGTCGCCGTCCGACGCGTCCCCGAACATCGCGGCGGGCGAGGTGACGATGCGTCGACCGAGTCGGGTACCGACAAGGTAGGCGCCGACGAACCAAGCGACGACGGCCACCGGGACGCCGACGATCAGGGTGAGTCCGATGTCGCCACCCATCAGGTCGGCCGCGGCGACGGGTCCGGGATGCGGCGGCACGATGGCGTGCATGGCGGCGAACGCGCCGGCCGTGGGCAGCGCGTACAGCAACACCGAGCCCCCGAACTGCCGCGCCACAGAGAAGATGATGGGCAGGAAGATGACCAGTCCGGCGTCGAAGAAGATGGGGAAGCCGAAGATCAGGGCTGCGATACCGAGCGCCAGCGGCGCTCGCTTCTCGCCGAAGCGCGCGATCAGGGTGTTCGCGAGTACCTGTGCGCCGCCGGTCTTCTCGAGCAAGCGCCCCAGCATGACGCCGAGGGCGACCAGCAACGCCACGCTGCCGAGCGTGCCGCCGAATCCGGCCAGCAGGGTGTCCGGGACATCGGCGAGCGGAATACCGGCCGCGACGGCCGTGACCATGCTGACGAGCACGAGGGCGAGGAACGGGTGCAGTCGCACCTTCATGATGAGGACGAGCAATACGGCGACGGCGACGGCCGCGACGGTCAGCAGGTACGCGGTTCCGTACGCCGGTTCCATGATGTCCACGCGGTCACTCCTCTCCTCGGTGTGACCCGACCCTAAGGTCCGGTGGTCGGCACCCGAGTCGAACGCACGGGCACCGTGTCCCAATCGTCACGTTCCGTCCGCCCAGCGGAACGGAAGGACCCACCGGCGACCTACCGTTGCCGTTGCACTCGCGCCTCCTCCCACACCGGCTCGTCCGACTCGGTGACACGTCCGTCCGAGCGGAACACGAGGAACCGGTCGAAGCTCCGGGCGAACCACCGATCGTGCGTCACCGCGATCACGGTGCCGTCGAACGCGGCGATGGCATCCTGAAGCGAGTCCGCCGACTCCAGGTCCAGGTTGTCGGTCGGCTCGTCGAGCAGAAGCAGGGTCGCCCCGGACAGCTCCAGCAGCAGGATCTGCAGGCGTGCCTGCTGGCCGCCGGACAGGTCGTCGTACTTCTGCTCGGCCTGTCGCGACAGCCCGTAGCGATCGAGCGCGCGCGACGCCGCTTCCCGTCCCATCCCCGGCCGATGCGCGGTTCCGAGATGAAGGATCTCGAGCAGGGTCGCCCCCTCGAGGTCCGGTCGGGTGTGGGTCTGCGCGAACAGACCGGGCCGCACCCGAGAACCGAGGACGGCGGTGCCGGTGTGCGAGACGGCCGCGAGGTCGAGCTCGTCGACCGGACGGTGCTCGGGTGCGGGATCCGATCCCCCGCCGGCCAGGAGACGCAGGAAGTGCGACTTGCCCGATCCGTTCGAGCCCAGCACCGCGACGCGGTCGCCGTACCAGATCTCGGTGTCGAACGGCGCCATCAGGCCCGTCAGCTCGAGCCCGGTGCAGACGACGGCCCGCTTGGCGGTGCGCCCACCCGTCAGGCGCACGGACACGTTCTGCCGCAACGGAACCGCCTCCGGTGGGCCGGCCTCCTCGAACTTCGCGAGCCTGGTTCGCGCCGCCTGGTACCGCGAGGCGACACCGTCGTTGAACTTCGCCTTCTCGCGCAGCCGGAGCACGAGTGCCTGCAGTTTGGCGCGCTCCTCGTCCCACCGTGCGCGGAGTTCGTCGAGACGCTCGGTGCGTCGGATTCGCGCATCGGCGTAGGTGCCGAACCCGCCGCCGTGCACCCACGCCGACGCCCCGGCCGCACCCGGCTCGAGCGTGACCACGCGAGTCGCCGCATGGGACAACAACTCTCGGTCGTGACTGATGAACAGGATCGACTTGTCGGACGCGGCGATGGTGCGTTCGAGCCACCGCTTGCCCGGCACGTCCAGATAGTTGTCGGGCTCGTCGAGCAACAGCAGTCGGTCGGACCCGGCGAACAAAGCCTCGAGCACGAGCCGCTTCTGCTCGCCGCCGCTGAGCGACGCGGCCGCCCGCCACTTCGCGCGGTCGTAGGGCATGCCGAGAGCGGCCGTGGTGACCTCGTCCCAGAAGGGCTCGAGGTCGTAGCCGCCGGCGTCACCCCAGTCGGACAGGGCTGTGGCATAGGCCATCTGGGTGCGTTCGTCGTCCCGCTCGATC
The DNA here is from genome assembly GCF_001620025.1 of Rhodococcus sp. PBTS 1. Classification (NCBI taxonomy): domain Bacteria; kingdom Bacillati; phylum Actinomycetota; class Actinomycetes; order Mycobacteriales; family Nocardiaceae; genus Rhodococcus; species Rhodococcus sp. PBTS 1. The sequence continues at coordinate 3,895,711 of NZ_CP015219.1, read as the reverse complement.
ATGGCGTTCTCCGCGTCGTCGAGGGCGCGTGCGGCGGTCCGTACCCCGGGGGCGCACACGGAGAGCAGGAGATCGCGGACCGTCGTCTCGTCTCGGACCTTGCCCACGAACTGGCGCATCACCGCGAGCGAGCCCGATCGCGTCACCGTCCCGGAATCGGGCTCGATCTCCCCCGCGACAAGTCGTGTGACGGTGGTCTTTCCGGCTCCGTTGGGACCGATCAGGGCGGTCTTCGCGCCGTCTCCCACCCGGAACGAGACACCGTTCAGGAGCGGCCGACCGTCGGGAAGCGCGAGGTCGACGTCGACCAGTTCGAGATGAGCCACGGGCGATCAGCGTACGGCGGCACCCCGGCAGGAGTCACCCGATATTCGGGCGCGTCGGTGCGGTCGGGCAGACTCGAACGATGCAGCCCAACCGACCGCGCCTCGTCGCCTCCGACGTCGACGGAACGCTTCTCGACCGGCACGAGCGCGTCAGTGCCCGCACCCGCGACGCCGTCCACGCGGTCGTGGCGGCGGGAGACGTGTTCGTCCTCGCGACCGGTCGACCGCCGCGGTGGATCACCCCCGTCGTCGAGCAGCTGGGCCTGGCTCCGCGGGCGGTGTGCGCGAACGGTGCGGTGCTCTACGACAGCGAGGCCGACCGGGTGATCTCCGCCCGGACGCTCGGGGTCACGGCACTGGCGGAGATCGCCGCCGTCGTCGGGGACCTGCTGCCCGGATGCGGTCTCGCGGTGGAGCGCGTGGGCGAATCCGCACACGATTCCGCGACGCCGCAGTTCGTCAGCGAGCCCGGCTACGAGCACGCCTGGCTCAATCCCGACAACACCGAGACCTCGGCCGAGGACGTGCTGTCGGCGCCGGCGGTGAAGCTCCTGGTTCGCCAGTCGTCGATGACGAGCGGGGCGATGGCGGCGGCGATCACCACGCACGTCGAGCATCTGGCCGACGTCACGTTCTCCACCGACAACGGGCTGATCGAACTCAGCGCGCCCGGGGTGTCGAAGGCGTCGGGATTGCTCGAGGTGGGCCGGACGCTGGGCATCGAGGCGTCGGAGATGGTGGCGTTCGGAGACATGCCCAACGACGTTCCGATGCTGACGGCCGTCGGCCACGGCGTCGCGATGGGCAATGCCCATCCGGATGCGATCGCCGCGGCCGACGAGGTCACCGCGACCAACGTCGACGACGGGGTGGCCCGCGTCGTCGAACGTTGGTGGGGATGAGGCCGGGTCAGCCCACCGGGGCCGGCTCGGGGGCCGGGGCGGCCTCCGGTGCGGGAGCTGCCTCCGGAGCGGGAGCTGCCTCGGGTGCCGGAGCCGCCGGGGCGCCGGCGTTCATCTCCGTCGTGTAGGTGTCGACGAACGTCTTCATCACCGTCGTCACGATGCCGGTGACCTGATCGAAGATCAGCGAGCCGTTGGTGAAGTCGGTCTGCTTTCCACCGGGGATGTCGTACTCGTCGGTGGTGGGCAGGCCGAGCGAACCGGACTCCGAGCCCTGCGCGACGAACTGCTGGTAGATCTTGCCCAGCACCGAGACCACCTGGCCGGTCGGCGTCGTGTAGATCGAGCCGTTGACGAAGTCCGCCTTCTCGAGTCCGTCGGCGATGGGCAGAAGCCCGGTCAGCGCGGCGCCGAGGCGTCCGCTCTCGCCGCCCTCGGCGACCCACTTCTGGACCACCGGGTTCTGCACGCCCATGCGCAGGAGGTCGGACACCAGGCCGCGCAGGGCGGCGCTGCTGTCCCGGCCGGAGGCGTCGGTGCTCGGCGGCGCGGGGACGGTGCCGCCGCCGACGACGGTGTCGGGCGAGGTGACGGGGGATGTCGTCGTGCCGCCCCCGAGGTTGGCGGCCGCGATGGTGCGGATGTCGCCCAGCCGGGCGTAGGCGGCGTCACCCGGGCATTCGGTGTTGCCGACGTCGCGGTGCGCGAAGATCACCGGCAGATCGATGGCGTTGCCCTGCGGGACGAAGGTGTACTGCGTGCCCTCGGAGTACATCGTCGTCCGACCCATCGGGTCGAGGCCGGCCTTGCCGAGCCGCCAGCCGAGGAACCGCCCGGCCGCGTCGATGGACTCCTGCGTCGGGGCGACGCGGCTGTAGTCGCCCATCAGCGCGAGACCCATGGTGTTCTCGTTGAACCCGCCCGCGTGGGCACCCTCGACGTTGCGGTCGAGTCCGCCGGCGCGCCCCTCGAAAATCTGGCCGTACTTGTCGACCAGCACGTTGTAGCCGATGTCGCACCACCCCAACGTCTTCGCGTGGTAGGCGTAGATCGCGCGGACGATGCCCGCGGATTCCTGGCGGGTGTAGTCGTTGCTGCCGGCGGTGTGATGAATGGTCGCGCCGCCCAACGAGTCGTCGTAGGTGGGGCTGCCGCAGCGAATCGACTCGTCGGCTCCCCACTGGGCGCGGGAGATGACCGCGGGGCCGGATCCGGCGAGCGGCGTCGCGATGTCCGTCAGCGTCGCGTCGGCGGCCGACGTCCCCGGGGTGATGAGGACGGCTGCCGCGTCGGCGAGAGTCTGTGCGGACTGGTCGGCCGGCTGCGTCCGCAGGGGGCTCGACGACGACGCGGGGATGTAGCCGAGGTCTGCGGCGGGCCGAGCGGGCTCGGCGGGAGCGGGCACGGGGTCTGCGGGCGCGGGAGCCGGCGGCACCGGGAAAGCGGGATCGGCCGGATTCGCGGCCGGGGTGGGCACCGTGGGGGTGAGCAGGAACTGCACGCGCTTCGTCTCGCCGACGTAGATCGGCTCCGTGCCCGCGGCGGCGGTGGGGACGTCGGAATCGGAGCGGCCGGTGTCGATGGGCTGCGTCTCGTTCCACGGACCCCACGAGCCGTCCTCGAGCTGGGCGCGCACGCGAGCGACGGCGTTGCCGAGCTGCTCGGCGGTGAGCGCGACCATGCTGAACGGGGTGTCCTGCGCGACTTCCTTGACCACGGCCCCGTTGGCCGGGATCTCCACGGCCCCTGCGACGTCGCCCGGTGCGAGCGGGGCCGGAGCGACGGGCGCGGTGAGGCCGGGAATGGCCGGGATCTCGAGGTTGTCCGGGATCGGCAGGTCGCGTAGCGAGCCGAGGTCGATGTCGGGCAGCGGGAGACCGGTGAGCTCCTCGAGCGGAATGACGATGTCGGGCGCGCTGGCCAGCGCGAGCTTGGCGATCTGTGTGGGGACCACGACGGCCGAATCGGTGGCGGTCTGCACGTCGGTGTGTTGCTGCCGCACGAGATGGACGGCAACGGGGGTGGTCACCGCCAGCGCGGCGACGACACCCATGACGAGCGCGGGCTTCGGGCGACGGTGCACTGCTGTACTCCCCTGGTAGACGTCGCTGCGCACCGGTCATCGCTGTCACGGATGTGACGGAAGTGGCTTCTGGTGCGCAACATGCGTCACAGTAACCACAGAACCGTCAACCATCAACCTCTACTAGAGGGTTCGGCCAGGTGTTCGAACGACGCTCTCCCGCGCGGCCGAACTGCGCGTTGCGGCTCCACTACAGGGCGTCGGATACCCTGATCACCCGTGACCGATTCTTCGCACGGCCGGTACGACCTCATCGTTGTCGGGTCCGGCTTCTACGGCTTGACCATCGCCGAGCGAAGCGCCACCGAACTGGGCAAGCGCGTGCTCGTTCTCGACCGGCGCTCGCACCTCGGCGGCAACGCGTACTCCGAACCCGAGCCCGAGACGGGCATCGAGGTGCACAAGTACGGCGCGCACCTGTTCCACACCTCGAACACGAAGGTGTGGGAGTACGTCAACAGGTTCACCGACTTCACCGACTACCAGCACCGGGTGTTCGCACTGCACCAGGGCCAGGCCTACCAGTTCCCGATGGGCCTCGGGTTGGTGTCGCAGTTCTTCGGCCGTTACTTCACGCCGGCGGAGGCGCGAGCGCTGATCGAGGAGCAGTCCAGCGAGATCTCGGTCGACGACGCGGCCAACCTCGAGGAGAAGGCGATCGCACTGATCGGCCGACCGCTCTACGAGGCGTTCGTCCGCGACTACACCGCCAAGCAGTGGCAGACGGACCCCAAGGATCTGCCCGCGGGCAACATCACGCGGCTGCCCGTGCGCTACACCTTCGACAACCGGTACTTCAACGACACGTACGAGGGTCTGCCGGTCGACGGCTACACGGCGTGGCTCGAGAACATGGCGTCGCACGAGCTCGTCGAGGTGCGCCTGGACACCGACTGGTTCGACGTGCGGGACGCCCTGCGTGCGGAGAGCCCGTCGGCGCCCGTCGTCTACACCGGCCCGCTGGACCGCTACTTCGACTACGCGGAGGGCGAATTGGGGTGGCGCACGCTCGATTTCGAGACCGAGGTGCTGCCGACGGGTGATTTCCAGGGCACGCCGGTCATGAACTACAACGACGCGGACGTTCCGTTCACTCGCATCCACGAGTTCCGGCACTTCCACCCCGAGCGGTCCTACCCCGCGGACAAGACGGTGATCATGCGCGAGTACTCGCGGTTCGCCGAGTCCGGTGACGAGCCCTACTACCCGATCAACACGCCCGACGATCGCAGCAAGCTCACCGCGTACCGCGAGCGGGCCAAGCGCGAGACGGCGGAGAACCGGGTGATCTTCGGCGGTCGCCTGGGCACCTACCAGTACCTCGACATGCACATGGCCATCGCCAGCGCGCTGACCACCTTCGAGAACACATTGCGTCCGCACCTCGAGTCCGGCGCCCCGCTGGGGGCGACGGCGGACGGCGCGTCGTGACCGATCGCGCACTGCTGCACCGGATCCTGCTGCCGCGGGCCGGGGAACCGCTCGACGTGCGATCGCTCTACACCGACGAGGCCGTCACCAACCCCCGTCGGGCACACTCGCTCTCACGGACCTCGGTGGCCATCGGCGCCGAGTCCGAGGTGTCCTTCGGCACCTACTTCAACGCGTTCCCGGCCGGCTACTGGCGACGGTGGAGCGTGCTCACCTCCGTCGTGCTGCGGGTGGAACTGGCCGGCGAGTGCCGGATCGACGTCTACCGCTCGAAGGCCGACGGCTCTCGTATCCACGTCGACGGCGCCGCCACCGACGGCGCGACCGCGCTCGAGTTCGAGATCGACCTGGGGCCGTTCGAGGACGGCGGATGGATCTGGTTCGACGTCACCACCTACGACGACGTGCGCGTCGACGCCGCCGGGTGGTACGCGACGGTGCCCGCACCGGGAGCCGGCCGTGTCGCCGTCGGGATCCCGACGTTCAACCGTCCCGCCGACTGCGTCGCCGCCCTGGCCGCGATCGCGTCCGACCCACTGGTAATGGACGTCGTCGACGCGGTGATCGTGCCGGACCAGGGCACGCGCAAGGTGCGCGATCGGCCCGACTTCGACGACGTGGCCGCGCACTTCGGTGACCGCCTCCGCATCCACGACCAGGCCAATCTCGGCGGGTCCGGCGGATACAGCCGCATCATGTACGAGGCGCTGACCACGACCGACGCCGATCACATCCTGTTCATGGACGACGACATCGAGATCGAGCCCGACTCGATCCTGCGGGCACTCGCCCTGGCGCGCTTCGCCACCGTGCCGACCCTCGTCGGCGGGCAGATGCTCAACCTGCAGGCGCGCAGCCACCTGCACGTCATGGGCGAGCGCATCGACCGGTCCCGTTTCATGTGGGGCGGCGCCGACAACGTCGAGTACGACCATGATTTCGCCGAGAAGCCGCTGCGTGAGTCGGCGCTCCTGCATCGCCGCATCGACGTCGACTACAACGGCTGGTGGATGTGCCTCATCCCGCGCGTCGTCGCGGAGACCATCGGGCAACCGCTGCCGCTGTTCATCAAGTGGGACGACGCCGAGTACGGCCTGCGTGCTCGCGCGGCCGGCTTCCCCACGGTGACGCTGCCCGGTGCCGCCATCTGGCACATGGCGTGGAGCGACAAGGACGACGCCATCGACTGGCAGGCGTACTTCCACCTGCGCAACCGGTTGGTCGTCGCCGCCCTGCACTCGCCGGAGTCCGCGCGCGGACTGGTCCTCGACACCCTCAAGGCGACCACGAAGCACCTGCTGTGCTTGGAGTACTCCACCGTCGCGATCCAGAACATGGCCGTCCGCGATTTCCTGGCCGGGCCCGACCATCTGGTGGACATCCTGCCGACCGCACTCGGCGACGTGCACCGCGCGCGACGGGAGTACCCGGACGCCGTGGTGCTGCCGTCGTCGACGGCGCTGCCGCCCGCGAGCGGTGCCGACGTGCCCGACGTGAGCATGCCCGTCGGCGCGGTCGCGAAGGTCTCTCGACTCGCCCGCGGCCTGGTCCACGGCCTGCGCCCGGCCAAGGACGGGCATCACGAGACGCCCCAGCTGAACGTGCCGACCATGGATTCGCGCTGGTTCCTGCTCTCGCAGGTCGACGGCGTCACGGTCACCACCGCGGACGGCCGCGGAGTGGTCTACCGCAAGCGGGATCGGGCCGTCGCCGCGACGTTGGGCCGCGAGGCGCTCGCGCTGCGCCGGGAGCTGCTCCGCCGCTTCCCCGAGGTGTCGGAGCAGTATCGTCGCGCCGTCCCCGAACTGACCAGCAAGGAGCGGTGGGAACGTGTCTTCTCTACCCCGGTCGGCTGACGACGCGGCCGGCTCGCCACAGGTGACGCTGCCGACTCCGAACGCCGACGTCCGCACGCTGCTCGCGGTCCAGCGGACCGTCGGCGCGCTGCCGGGCGCCGTGCGCACCGCGCGCGGTCTGTCGCATCTCGGCGAACACGCTCTCGGCTGGATAGCCGTCGGCGGTCTCGGCGCGGCACTCGACCGGTCCCGACGCCCGCAGTGGACGACCGTCGTCGTCGGGGCCGTCGGAGCGCACGCGGCCTCCATCGCGGTCAAGCGTGTCGTACGGCGTCGCCGGCCGACGCATCCCGACGTCCGGATTGGCGTCGGCGTCCCGAGCAAGTTCAGTTTCCCGTCGTCGCACGCGACGTCGACGACGGCGGCCGCGGTGCTGATCGGGCGAGCCTCCGGGCTCCCGGTCGCCCCGGTTCTGGTGCCCACCATGCTGCTCTCGCGGCTGGTCCTGGGCGTGCACTACCCGTCCGACGTACTCAGCGGTGCCGCTCTCGGCGCCGTGAGCGCAGCGGTCGCGGTTCGACTCGAGAAGGCGGCGTCATGAGCGAGGAACCCACCGAGGTCGGCCGCCCGCCGGCGAATCTGGCGGCCGGCATCGTCAAGGCGGTGCGGCCCCGTCAGTGGGTGAAGAACGTCCTGGTGCTGGCGGCACCGCTGGCCGCGGGGTCGGTCACCGAGGGGTCGGTGCTGGTGCCCGTCGCCCTCGCGTTCGTGGTGTTCTGCATGGCGGCGTCGGGCATCTACCTGGTCAACGACGCGATGGACGTCGAGGCCGACCGCGCTCACCCGACCAAGCGTTTCCGGCCGATCGCGGCCGGTGTCCTGCCGGTACAGCTGGCCTACGCCATGGCGGTCGTGCTGCTCGGCGGGTCGATCGCGCTGTCGTTCCTTGCCAACTGGAACCTCGCCGTGGTGATGGCCGTCTACATCGGGGTGCAGCTCGCGTACTGCTTCGGGCTCAAGCACCAGGCCGTGCTCGACATCTGCATCGTCTCGTCGGGCTTCCTGCTGCGGGCGATCGCCGGCGGTGTGGCCGCGGACATCCCGCTCTCGCAGTGGTTCCTGCTCATCATGGCTTTCGGGTCGCTGTTCATGGCGGCCGGCAAGCGCTACGCCGAACTGCAGCTCGCCGAACGCACCGGCGCCAAGATCCGCCGGTCGCTCGAGAACTACACCACCACCTACCTGCGCTTCGTCTGGACGCTGAGCGCCACCGCCGTCGTGATCTGCTACGGGCTGTGGGCCTTCGACCAGGACGCGAAGAACGACAGCACCCTGTTCGCCATCTCGATGGTTCCGTTCACCGTCGCTATCCTTCGATACGCCGTCGACGTCGACGGCGGTGAAGCCGGCGAGCCCGAGGAGATCGCCCTCGGCGATCGAGTGCTCCAGTTGCTCGCCATCGCGTGGATCGGAGTGGTGGGTGTCGCTGTCTACCTCGCCTAGGGGGACGACGCACACGGAGTCGGCCGACCCCGACGAGACCTCGGGGCCGCGCTGGGCGCGCGTCATCGGGTTCGTCGGCGTGCTGGTCGTCGGCGTCGTGGCGTTCCTCGGTGCGTGGGAGCGACGCTGGATCGCCGACGACGGTCTGATCGTGCTGCGGACCGTGCGCAACCTGCTGGCCGGCAACGGACCGGTCTTCAACGCGGGCGAGCGGGTCGAGGCGAACACCAGCACCGCGTGGACCTACGTGGTGTGGTTCTTCTCCTGGCTCACCGACGTGCGCCTCGAGTACGTGGTGTTGAGCATCGCCCTGGTGTTGACCACGGCCGCGGTGGTCGTCGCGATGCTCGGCACCATGCGGTTGTACACCGGTCGCGCGGTGGTGCTGCTGCCCGCCGGCGCCGTCGTCTACATCGCGGTTCCCCCGGCTCGCGACTTCGCGACGTCGGGACTCGAGACGTGCCTGGTGATCTTCTGGATCGCCGTGCTGTGGTGGGCGATGCTGCGGTGGGCGGACCGGTCCACTCGGCCCGGCCTCGGGTCGGTGCTGTTCCTGGCCTTTTGGGGCGGACTGTCGCCGCTGGTGCGTCCGGAGTTGGTCTTGGTCGGTGCGCTCGCGCTGCTCATGGTGGTCGCGGTGCCGCAGTCGTGGGCGCGGCGCGCGGCGATCGTGGTGGTCGCCGGGGCGACGCCGGTCGGCTACCAGATCTGGCGCATGGGCTACTACGCGCTGCCGTACCCCAACACGGCGGTCTCGAAGGACGCCGGCGGCGCCAAGTGGGACCAGGGGCTGACCTACCTCGGCAATCTGGTGGGGCCGTATGCGCTGTGGGTGCCGTTGCTCCTCGTCGGCGTGGCCGCCGCGGTGTGGGCGATCGTCGTACCGCGCTCGGGCGTGCGCTCCGACCGTGTGCGCGGTCTCGAGCGGCTGCGGACGCCCTCGGCGGTGGTGGCGTTCGCGCTGTTCTCCGGTCTGCTGTCGGTGGTCTACGCCGTGCGGGTGGGGGGCGACTTCATGCACGGGCGGACGTTGCTGCCGGCGCTGTTCCTGCTTCTGCTGCCCGTGGCGGTCATTCCCGTCCCGTTGCGCCGCGGCCCGATCGCGCTGGTGAGCGCCCTACTCGTGTGGGTGGGCGTGCTGGTGTGGGCCGTGGCCGCGGCGTTCACGGTGGCCATGCCGCAGGGCACCCAGGTCGGCCGCAGCGGGATCGTCGACGAGCGTGCTTTCTACTCCGTCAACACCGGGCATCGGCATCCGATCCTGGCAAGCGACTACCTCGACTACCCGCGCATGCGAGCGATGGTCGAGGCGATCGAGCGCACGCCCGACGGCGGCCTGTTGTTGCCGTCGGCGCAGTTCACCAGCTGGGACGTGGTGCCGCCGCCGCTGCCGATCCCCGAGGGCGGGGCCGAGCACGTGGTGTTCTTCCTCAACCTGGGCATGACGAGCATGAACGTCGGACTCGACGTGCGCGTGCTCGACCAGATGGGGTTGGCGTACCCGTTGGCGGCGCACACCGAGCGGCTCGAGAACGGCCGGATCGGCCACGACAAGAACCTGTTCCCGGACTGGGTGGTCGCCGACACGGGGATGGTCGACGTGCACCCCTTCCTGCCCTTCTACCTCGACGAGGACTGGGTCGCGCAGGCGAAGGTCGCGCTGACCTGTCCGGACACCGAGGCGCTGCTGACGTCCTACCGCTCGGAGCTGACGCGCGCGCGGTTCGTGCAGAACCTCAAGCACGCGTTCGACTTCGCGGCCTACCGGATCGATCGGGTGCCGAAGTACGAGATCGAGCGGTGCGGCCTGACCCCGCCGCCCGAGCGCACGCCGACCGGGCCGACGTCGTGAGTGAGATCTACGTCACACACGGCGTGTCGCGTGGTGCTGTTTCGCCGTCGACCGTGCGATGTCATGACGCGACCGGCTGGAATCTTGCATCTCGGTTGTGTAACGCTGTCATCGTCGCGGGGGATATGCAGAGATGATGTGCGTCGACGTGCGAACGCGCCCACCGGGTGACGTGCGCGCAGTGGACGAAACCGAGGGACGGCGTTCGTGAAGCGAAACGGGAACGTCGCCCGATCGAACGGAACGAAGCGGTGTGGCCGACCGGCCGCACGTGTGATGGTGAGAGGCCGAATGTATGCGTGACGGGTTCGTGACCGAAGCCGCTGGTGATGCCAGCGCTCAGCCGCGAAAGGCAACTCGCCTTCGCACCCCCCGAGTCGGCCGCCGTATGCGTCGTGCCGTCGTCTCCCTGGTGATGGCCGCGGCCGTGCCGCTCGGCCTGGCCGTGGTCGGCACCGGTCCGGTCGCGAACGCCGAGGTGCGCGCCGGATTCGACTTCGTGGCCAACTCAGACATGGGTCCGATCAAAAGCCGCATCTGGCGTGCCGCCGACGGCAACACCAGCAAGGTCGTCTACCTGCTGGACGGTCTGCGGGCGACCAACGACATCAGCGGCTGGGAGCACGAGACCAACGCCGGCTCGTTCCTCTCGGACAACAACATCAACGTTGTTCAGCCGGTCGGCGGTGAGTCCAGCTTCTACTCGGACTGGTACGCCCCCTCGAACTTCAACGGGCAGCGCACCACGTACAAGTGGGAGACGTTCCTGACGCAGCAGCTGCCGAACGAGCTGGGCAACCGGCTCGGCTTCTCCCGCACCCGCAACGGCGTCGTCGGCCTGTCGATGGGCGGCTCCGCCGCACTGACGCTGGCGGCCTACCACCCGAACCAGTTCAGCTACGCCGGATCGCTGTCCGGCTACCTGAACATCTCGGCTCCGGGCATGCGTGAGGCGATCCGCGTGGCCATGCTCGACGCCGGCCGTTACAACGTCGACTCCATGTGGGGACCGCCCTGGGATCCGGCGTGGCTGCGCAACGACCCGTTCGTCTTCGCCCCGCGTCTGCGTGACAACGGCACCCGCGTGTGGGTCTCGGCCGCCAGCGGTCTGCCCGGCGTCTACGACCGCCCGGCCTCGCTGCTCGACTACTACAACACCGCCAACGGCATGGGCCTCGAGGCTCTGGCTCTGGCCAACAGCCGCGCATTCCAGGTGCGGATGGCGTCCATCGGCGCGAACAACGTGACCTACAGCTTCCCGGGTCAGGGCACGCACCGGTGGGGCTACTGGTTCGACCAGATCGTGCAGATGATGCCCGATCTGCGGGCCAACATCGGCTGACCCGAGTCCCGAACGGAACTCCGACGAACGACCCCGACACCGCGGTGTCGGGGTCGTTCGTCTGTCCGGACCCCGTCACCGAGTAACATTCGCACCATCCGTCACAGCGAGCCTCTCGGGGAAGAGGCCGCGCGACGTGTAGAAATCGGAACTACCGACCACGCCGACGGCGCTGTTGTTCCCGGGTCCCCCGGGATCCGAGCCCGCCGTCCGCGTTGCCACCCGAGGAAGCGAGAGAGCCCCATGCGTGTACCGAGGACGACCGGCCGACGCCGACTGCGAATGTCCGCGGTCGCTCTGGCGCTGGTGCTGCCGCTCGTCGGCGGCGCGACCACGACCGCCCTCGCGGTGCCCGCAGCCGCCGCGCCGGTGCAGGCCGCACCCGTGCGGGCGCAGAACGACGCCGGCGCGTCCGTCGCTCGCGTCGACTGGCTCACCGATCGCCGCGTCGCGGTGTGGGTGAACTCGCCGTCCATGGGTGTGCCGATCCAGGTCCAGATCCTGCTCGCGCGGGACTGGAACCGCAGCCCGGGGGCGTCGTTCCCCACGCTGTGGCTGCTCGACGGCATGCGCGCGACCGACGTCGAGAACGGCTGGACCGCCGAGACCGACGCCGAGACGTGGTTCGCGGACAAGAACGTCAACGTGGTCCTGCCGGTCGGCGGCCAGTCCAGCTTCTACTCCGACTGGGTCGAGCAGAACAACGGACGCAACTACAAGTGGGAGACCTTCCTGACCAAGGAGCTCCCCCCGATCCTCGAGCGCGACTGGCGGTCGACGGACGTCCGCGCCGTCGCCGGACTGTCGATGGGCGGCACCGCGGCCATGACGCTGGCCGCGCGCAACCCCGGCTTCTTCCGGTTCGCGGGCTCGTTCTCCGGCATCCTCTCGACCTCGACGCTCGGTATGCCGCAGGCGATCGGTTACGCGATGCAGGACGCCGGCGGCTTCGACGTCGGGTCGATGTGGGGCGTGCCGTCGGGCGACCTGTGGGCCCAGCACGATCCGTACGTCCTCGCCGAGAAGTTGAAGGGCACCAGCCTCTACGTCTCCAGCGGCAGCGGCGCCGCCGGACCGTACGACCAGCCGTCCGACATCCCCGGCATCAGCACCAACTACGCCGGCATGGGTCTCGAGATCCTCTCGCGACTGACCTCCCAGACCTTCGCCACCAAGCTGACGAAGCTGGGCATCCCGGCCACCATCAACTATCGGCCGTCCGGCGTGCACGCGTGGAGCTACTGGCAGTTCGAGGTCAAGCAGGCCTGGCCGCAGATCGCCACCGCGCTGGGCGTCGAGGCGGACAAGCCCGCCTGCTCGGTCGGCGGCGCGATCGGGGGCGCGGCCAGCGCCAACGGGTGGCTCGGTGACTGCCTGACGGCGGAGTACGACGTCCCCGGCGGGCGCGCGCAGGACTTCCGCGTCGGGCGCATCTTCACCTCCGACAGCGGGACGCACGTGGTGGCCGGTGCCATCGGCGGCGCGTACTCCGGACTCGGCGGACCGGCCGGCGTGCTCGGCATGCCGACCTCCGGCGAACTGGGCGTGCCGGACGGCCGCGGACGCTACAACTCCTTCCGCAACGGAATGGTCTACTGGACGCCGCAGACCGGCGCGCACGCCGTCCGCGGCGCGATCCTCGACGAATGGGCGCGTCAGGGCTACGAGCGCGGACCGCTCGGGTACCAGCTGCGCGACGAGGTCGCGACCCCCAACCGCCCGGGTGCGGTGCAGGGCTTCGAGATCGGCGCCATGTACTTCTCGCCGGACACCGGCACGCATGCGGTGCTCGGGACGATCATGGAGAAGTACGGCCAGACCGGGTGGGAGAACGGGCCTCTCGGCTTCGCGCGCACCAACGAGATCGCCGTGCGCGACAACGGCCGCTTCACCCAGTTCGAGGGCGGCAACATCTACTGGTCGCCGGCCACCGGTGCCTGGGTGATCCGCAACGGACCGATCTTCGACGCGTGGAAGAGCGTGGGCTACGAGAACGGGCGGCTGGGGTACGTGACCAGTGACGAGTTCCCGATTCCCGGGGGCGTTCAGCAGAACTTCCAGAACGGCTTCGTCACCGTGCGCGACGGCAACGTCCAGATCGTTCCCTGACGCGCGACCGATCGGGGCGACGACGACCGTCGGTAGTCGACAGTGGTTGTCGGAGAGAGAGCACAGAGTTCTCTCAGCCCCGGTCGGTAGCGTGTGCTGCGCTCGGCACCCGTCTCGACCCGAAGAGGACCCGCACGTGACATCGAGAGTCGTTTCCTTCCTTGCGCCCGTCCTGCTGGCGACGGCCGCCGGGGCACTGCTGACCGCCTGTGGCGGCGACGACTCGTCGGCCAGCAGTACCCCCACGCCGTCCGCGTCGACGACCGCCGAGGCGACCAGCGAGGCGCCCTCGACCGGCCCGACCAGCTCGAGCAGCGCCGCGACCACCACCTCCGGTGCCGCCTCGTCCGGCGCGGCCGCCGAGGAGCAGGAGGCCGTGCCCAGCGGTTACCCGGGCCCCACCGAGGTTCCGCGCGACCCACGCTCCGACGCGTTCCTCGACCGCCTGCGTGCGGACGGCGTGACCGTCGCGGGCAACGGCGACATCGCGATCGGCACCGCCAACTACATCTGCGCGGCGCAGAGCGAGGGCGTCGCCGCGGATCAGATCTCGACCTTCGTCACCGCCAACGTCGGCGCCGAGGCGTCGGCCAGCGGCACCGAGATCAGTGCCGAGGACGCCGCCGCCACCGCGCAGAAGTACATCGACGCGGCGCGGTCGACCTACTGCGGGTAGACGGACGTGTCGTCACGAGGGCGGGGCGACGCCCGCCGCCGATCACCGCTCCGGATGCTGGCCGTCGTGGTTGCGATCGTCCTGGTGGTGCTGCTGGTCGTCCTGCTGCTCTGGTACCTGCTCGCCGGCCGGCTGACCACGCCGGACCGTGGTCGTCCGGGAGAGCCCGACGCCGCACCGCCCACCTCGCAGCCGGCGTCGTGTCCCGACGTGATGGTCCTGTCGGTCCCCGGGACCTGGGAATCCAACGCGGGCGACGACCCCTACGCACCCACTGCCAACCCGGCGTCGTTGATGCTGAAGGTGACGTCCGAACTGCAGAACCGCTTCCCGCCGAACCGGGCCGAGGTCTACACCGTCCCGTACGTCGCCCAGTTCTCCAATCCCATCGCCTTCCCGCCGGACGGGCAGGCGTCGTACAACGTCAGTCGTTCGGAGGGTGCAGCCCGGGCCAACGACGTTCTGGCGCAGCGCTACTCGGACTGCCCGCTGACGTCGTACGTGCTCGCCGGGTTCTCGCAGGGTGCGGTGATCGTCGGCGACCTCGCCGCGGCGATCGGGGCCGGCGACGGCCCGGTGCCGGCCGACCGCGTCCTCGGCGTCACGCTCATCGCCGACGGGCGACGGGACGGTGTCAGTGCCCAGCAGGTCGGTCCACCCGTCGACGGAGTCGGTGCGGAGGTCGCCCTCGGCGGTCTCGACGTCCCCGGCATCACGATGACGGGAGAGCGGCGCGGTGGCTTCGGGGCCCTGGCCGATCGGACCTACAGCATCTGCGCGCCCGGCGACCTCATCTGCGCCGCGCCGCCGCAGGCGATGTCGCTGCGCAACATCCCGTCGTCGCTCGGTGCCCTCGCGGGGGCGGCCGGCAACCCCGTCCACGGGAGCTACGCGTCGTACGTCGTGGACGACGCCGGTACGACGGCGGTCGAATGGACACGCGACTGGGCTGCCGGGCTGATCGACTCGGCGCCGACACCGGCCCATTCGTGAGGTGGCACGCGATCCGCGTGTGACGGACTGGCGTGAGGACAAGGTCTCCCGCACCGTCGTGTGTGCGTGTCACAGGCGCTTTTGGTCTCGAGCCGGTAACGGCTAGAGTGGCTCCTCGGTTCTCGCCCCGGTGTCCTCGGCCGTTCGGCGGGACTGTCGCGAGGACCACCGCGAGACCCTGCCCGAGCGCCCCGACCGTCAGCACAGGAGACACGACTCGATGACAGCTGCCGCTGCGCCTGTGCGCCCGTTCCGCTTCGCAGCCGGCGGGGAAGGCAACCCGGACGAGGGCGGCGCGCGTCGCTTCGTGAAGCTGGCGCAGAAGGCCGAGGAACTCGGCTACGACAGCTTCATGATCCCCGATCACCTGGGCAATCAGGTGGGCCCGATCGCCGCGCTCGGTGCGCTGGCGGTGGCCACCGACAAGATCCGGCTCGGAACGGCGGTGTTGGCCAACGGCTTCCGCCATCCGGCGGTCCTGGCCAAGGACGCCACCACCATCGATCAGATCTCGGGCGGTCGGCTCGAGTTCGGTATCGGCGCGGGCTGGATGAAAGAGGAATACGACAAGGCGGGCATCGCCTACGAGAGCCCGGGTGTCCGCATCGAGAAGCTCGACGAGTCGCTCACCATTCTCGACGTGCTGCTGCGGGGTCAGGAGTGCACCTTCGAGGGCAAGCACTACCAGGTCCGAGGGTTGCAGGGCAGCCCGCGTCCGCGGCAGGGCCCGCGTCCGCCCATCGCCGTCGGCGGCGGCGGACCGCGCATGCTCGCTCTGGCGGCCAAGCACGCCGACATCATCTCGCTGGTGCCCAGCACCACCAAGGAGGGCAAGCTCAAGCTCTCCGAGATCACGATGGAGAAGAGCATCGAGCGGGTCGAGGTCATCCGCCGCGCCGCAGGCGACCGCTTCGCTGACATCGAGCTGAACTGGACGATCACGACCATTCTGATCTCGGACGACCGGGAACAGACGGCGGAGATGGTGCTCGGTGCACTCGACAATGGTTTCCCGCCCAACATGGACGTCGACGTCAAGCTGACCGTCGAGGACGTCCTGCGCTCGCCCTACATCGCGATCGGGTCGTTCGAGGAGATCGCCGAGCAGGTGCGCGGGGTCCGTGCCGCCACCGGCATGTCCTACGTCGGCGTCTTCCCCACTCAGATGGAAGCGTTCGCGCCGGTCATTCCGCTGCTGGCGGGGGAATGACATGGACGCACGGTCTGTACCCTATCGTCGGCTGCGTCGACAATTGTCGGGCGCCGATTGTCGGCATTCCCACCCCAGTACGACCACGCGCGACGCGCTCGCTCGGCGGCGCCACGTGGACACGGTGTGGCAGCGCCACGGACACACGGTGCTCAGCGCCTCGGAGGAGATGAGATGAAAGACTCGTTCGACGACTTCGTCGACGAAACCGGCCGGATCCGGATCCGCGAGGGTCTGACGCTGGTGCGCCACGTCGAGGAGAACGTCGCCGAGAACGGTGACGCTCTCGCCTACCGGTACATCGACTACTCCCGCGAGCGGGAGGGCGAGGTCCACGAGCTCACCTGGGCACAGTTCGGTGCTCGTCTGCGCGCGGTCGGTGCTCGTCTGCGGCAGGTGACGTCCCCCGGCGATCGGGTGGCGATCCTCGCGCCCCAGGGCCTGGACTACGTGGTGTCCTTCTTCGGTGCCATCTACGCCGGTGCCATCGCGGTCCCGCTGTTCGATCCCGACGAGCCCGGTCACAGCGACCGTCTGCACGCGGTGCTCGGCGACTGCGAGCCGTCGGCCATTCTCACCGCCACCAATTCCGCGGCCGGGGTGCGTCAGTTCTTCCGCGCTCTGCCCGCCGCCAAGCGTCCGCGCATCATCGCCGTGGACGCCATCCCGGACACCGTGGGCGAGAGCTGGGTCGAGCCCGACGCGTCGATCGACGACATCGCGTACCTGCAGTACACGTCCGGGTCCACGCGGACGCCCGCCGGTGTGGAAATCACGCACCGCGCCGTCGGCGTCAACGCCCTGCAGATGGTCGACGCCATCGAGCTCAACGAGGACTCGCGCGGCGTCACCTGGCTGCCGCTCTTCCACGACATGGGCCTGCTCACGGTGATCCTGCCCGCGCTGGGCGGCAAATACATCACCATCATGAGCCCGCGCGCGTTCGTGCAGCGGCCGTGGCGCTGGATCAAGGAGCTCGCCGCCGTGTCGGACGGCGCGGGGACGTTCGCCGCGGCGCCGAACTTCGCGTTCGAGCACGCCGCGCAGCGCGGACTGCCCAAGAACGGCAACACGCTCGACCTGTCCAACGTCATCGGCCTGATCAACGGCAGCGAGCCGGTCACCACCACGTCGATGAAGAAGTTCAACGACGCCTTCGCGCCGTACGGGCTGCCCAAGACCGCCATCAAGCCGTCGTACGGCATGGCCGAGGCCACCCTGTTCGTGTCCTCGACCAAGCATTCGGACGAAGCCAAGGTCATCCACGTCGACCGCACCGAGCTCAACGCCGGCCGCATCGTCCGCGTGGACGAGTCGGCCCCCAACGCCATTCCGCAGGTGTCCTGCGGCTACGTCGCGCGGAGCCAGTGGGCCGCGATCGTCGACGCCGACGCCGCCGCCGAGGTGGCCGACGGTCACGTCGGTGAGATCTGGCTGCACGGGGAGAACATCGGACGCGGGTACTGGGGCCGGAGCAAGGAGACGTCGGAGACGTTCCACAACAAGCTCGTCTCCCGGCTCTCCGAGGGCAGCCACGCCGACGGCGTCGCCGAGGACGCGAACTGGATGCGGACCGGCGACTACGGCGTCTACGTGGACGGCGAGCTCTACATCACCGGTCGCGTGAAGGACCTGGTGATCGTCGACGGTCGCAATCACTACCCGCAGGACCTCGAGTACTCGGCCCAGGAGTCGAGCTCGGCCCTGCGTCCGGGCTTCGTCGCGGCGTTCGCCGTGCCGGCGAACCAGCTCCCCGACGTCGTCTTCGAGTTCGGCGCGGGTGGTCTGAGCCGCGATCCGGGCGATGCGTCCGAGCAGCTCGTCATCGTCGCCGAGCGTGCGCCGGGTGCCGGCAAGGCCGACCCGCAGCCGATCGCCGACACCGTGCGGGCCGCGATCTCCGCTCGCCACGGCGTCACCGCCCGCGACGTGCTGCTGGTGCCCGCGGGGTCGATTCCGCGCACCTCCAGCGGCAAGATCGCCCGTCGCGCCTGCAAGGCGGCGTACATCGAGGGGACGCTGCGCGGTGGATACCAGCAGACCGCGTTCCCCGACGCTCCCGAGGTCGCGGACGAGACCGCTCCCGAAGCATGATCACCCCCCGCGGGTAGTTTGGCGATTCGATGGCTGAAGAAGAGACGACCGTGGACACCCGCACCGGGGACGCCGAGATCACCGGTGATTCCGGGGGGACCGACGAGACGGCGAGCACGACGGGAGCCGACGGGTCGTCGGACATGACCGTCGCCCAGCTGCGCGACTGGCTGCGCAACTGGGTCGCCGAGGTCACCGGGCAGCCGGTCTCGCAGATCTCCGACGATCGTCCGATGGAGGAGTTCGGTCTCTCGTCCCGCGACGCCGTCGCGCTCAGCGGTGAGATCGAGGAGCTGGTCGGTGTCACGCTGACCGCGACGGTCGCCTACCAGCACCCCACGATTGCGTCGCTGGCCACGCGCATCATCGAGGGCGAACCCGACGTCCCGGAGGGCGCCGCGGACGACGCCTTCTACCTCGGAGCGTCCGCGGGCACGGGTCACGACGTCGCGGTCGTCGGTCTCTCGACCCGACTGCCCGGTGCCGGGCACACCCCCGAGTCGACGTGGGAGCTGCTCATCGAGGGCCGCGACGGCATCGGCGACCTCCCCGAGGGTCGCTGGTCGGAGTTCCTCGGCGACGCCCGCATCGCCGAGGCCGTGCGGACCACCGTCACCAAGGGTGGCTACCTCGACGACGTCAAGGGTTTCGACGCGGAGTTCTTCGCGATGTCGCCGCGCGAGGCCGCGAACGTCGATCCGCAGCAGCGGCTCGCGCTGGAGCTGGCGTGGGAAGCGCTCGAGCACGCGCGGATCCCGGCCAGCGGTCTGAAGGGCGCGCCGGTGGGCGTGTTCGTCGGCACGTCGACCAACGACTACCAGATGATCGCGATCAGCGACACGGACCCGCATCCCTATGCCCTGACGGGGACGTCGACGTCGATCGTCGCCAACCGCATCTCGTACTACTTCGACTTCCGCGGTCCCTCGGTCGCGCTGGACACCGCCTGCTCGTCCTCGCTCGTGGCCGTGCACCAGGCCGTGCGGAGCCTGCGCAGCGGCGAATCCACCGTCGCCCTGGCCGGCGGCGTGAACATGATCCTCGCGCCGGCGGCGACCCTCGGCTTCGGACAGACGGGCGTGCTGGCGCCGGACGGACGCATCAAGGCCTTCTCCTCGGACGCCGACGGCATGATCCGATCCGAGGGCGGCGGCCTGTTGGTGCTGAAGCGTCTCGAGGACGCCGAGCGCGACGGCGACGACATCCTCGCCGTCATCAAGGGCAGCGCGGTCAACCAGGACGGCCGGTCCAACGGTCTCGCCGCCCCGAACCCCGACGCCCAGGCCGACGTCCTGCGGGCGGCCTACCGGGACGCCGGCATCCTGCCGTCGACCGTCGACTACATCGAGGCACACGGCACCGGCACCATCCTCGGCGATCCGATCGAGGCCGACGCGCTCGGCCGTGTCGTCGGCCGCGGACGGTCCGCCGAGGCCCCGGCTCTGCTCGGATCGGCCAAGACCAACTTCGGCCACCTCGAGAGTGCGGCGGGCGCAGCGGGTCTGATCAAGGTGGTCCTCGCGATGCGCGAGGACCGGCTGCCGGCGTCGCTCAACTACGCCGGGCCCAACCCGTACATCCCGTTCGACGCCGCGCACCTCCAGGTGATCGACACCCCCACGGCCTGGCCCCGGTACTCCGGATCGGCCGTCGCCGGCGTCTCCGGATTCGGCTTCGGCGGCACCAACGCCCACGTCGTTGTCGCGGAGTACGTTCCCGGCGCCGCCGAGGCCGAGCCCGCCACCGACGGTGCCGTCGCGTTCGATGCGACCGCCGTCGACCCTGAGGCATTGGTCGGCGAGCCCGTGGGCGCGCCGGAGGAGACCGACGCCGAGGTGCGCAAGGTGCTCGCAGAGGTGACCGGCGGTGCCGACCCCACCGGGAACGCGCCGTCCGACGCCGCTGCCGAGCCCGCGCTGCCGGTGCTGCTGGCGGTGTCCGCGTCGATGCCGTCGCGGCGTCGTCGCACCGCTGCGGAGCTCGCCGACTGGCTCGAGACCGAAGCGGGCAGCACGACGGATCTGGAGTCCGTCGCGCGCGCCCTCGCCAAGCGCAATCACGGTCGGTCACGCGCGGTGGTCCTGGCCACCACGCGGGCCGAGGCGATCACCGGTCTGCGCGCGGTCGCGGCCGGCAAGCCGGGCACGGGCGTCCTGTCGTCCGACAGCCCCGCCGCCAACGGTGCGGTGTGGGTGTTCTCCGGGTTCGGAGCCCAGCACCGCAAGATGGCGAAGGAGCTCTACGCGGCCGAGCCACTGTTCGCCGCCGCGCTGGACCGCGTCGACGAGCTGATCGAGGACGAGTCCGGCTACTCGATTCGCGCGATCGTCGCCGACGACGCGCAGACGTACGAGTTCGAGAACTCCCAGGTCGCCATCTTCGCCATCCAGGTGGCACTGGTGGAGACCCTGCGTGCCTACGGCGCGACTCCCGCTGCGGTCGTGGGCCATTCGATGGGCGAGGTCGCCGCGGCGTACGCGGCGGGTGGTCTCGGTCTCGAGGACGCCGTCCGCATCATCGTCGCCCGCTCCCGCCTGTTGGGCGAGGGGCAGGAAGGTCTCGGCGACGCCGAGGCCGGCGCCATGGCCCTGGTGGAGTTCTCCGCCGCCGAGGTGGCGGAGCTGGCGGAGCGCTTCCCCGGCGTCGAGCCCAGCGTCTACGCCGCCCCCACGCACACCACCGTCGGCGGTCCGGCCGAGCCGGTGCAGAAGCTGGTGGAGCACGCGGAGTCGCTCGGCAAGATGGGTCGTGTGCTCGACGTGCGCGGAGCCGGCCACACGTCGGCCGTCGATCCGCTCCTCGGTGAGTTGGCCGCCGAACTGATGGGTATCGAGCCGCACCCGCTGGACACCGCCGTGTTCTCGTCGGTCGACAAGGAGGCGTTCTACCGCGCCGGCCACGACCCGATCCACGGGGTGGACTACTGGACCAAGGGCATGCGCCACGCGGTCTGGTTCACCCAGGCGGTGAAGACGGCCGTCGACTCCGGCTACACCACGTTCGTCGAGCTGGCACCGAACCCGGTGGCGCTCATGTCCGTCGCGGCCACCGCATGGGCCGCGGGCGTTCCCGACGCCACGCTGATCGCCACGCTCAAGCGCAAGGAGAGCGAGCCGGCGACGTTCCGGGCCGCGCTGGCCGAGCTGTACGTGCACGGACACCCGGTCGACCTGGCCGCGGTGATCGGCCCCGGCGAGTACGCGCCCATCCCGCGCACCGCGTTCCTGCGCAAGGAGCACTGGCTGCATGCCGACGTCTCCCTCGGCGGGTCGCCCGCCCGCGTCGCTCTTCCGGACGGGCGCACCGTGTGGGAGACCCCCGTCGCGCGCGTCGCCTCCGCGGACGACCTGGTCCGACGGCTGGCGTCCGAGGTGCTGTCCGACGTCGCCGTCGGTGCGGTCGTCGGCGGTGTCGGCGGTGCCGACGTCGTCGACAGTGTGCCGACCACGGGGTCGATCACCACGGTGCTGACCCCGCATCCGGGCGGTGCTGCCCTGCAGCTGCAGTGGAACGACGGCGGGACCTTCCGCCCCTGGGCCGAGGCCGTCGTGACGTCCGGTGCCGCAGCGGTGTCCGCCGGCGTTCCGGCGTCCGCAGCCGCCCCGAGTGTCGCCGACGCCACCGTCGGGGACGGCGTCGAGTACGAGCCCGAGGTGGTCGAGGACTTCGGCAACCGCTGGGATCCCGAGGGCACCCAGACCATGGAGGAGCGGCTCGCGATCATCGTCGCCGAGTCCATGGGCTACGCACCCGAGGACCTGCCGGCCGAAATTCCGCTGATCGAACTGGGCCTCGACTCGCTCATGGCCGTGCGCATCAAGAACCGGGTGGAGTTCGAGTTCGACATTCCCCAGGTGCAGTTGCAGGCCGTGCGCGACGCCAGCCTGCGCGAGGTGGAGAAGTACCTCCGCTACGCCCTGGAGAACCGCGAGGAGGTCGAGGCGCTCGCCGAGGAGCAGCGCCGCGAGCGCGAGGCGGAGGAGGCCCGGGAAGCGGCGGCGACGGCGGCTCCGGACACCACGGCGGCGGCCACCGCGGCGCCGGACACCACCGAGTCCACTCCGGAACCGGAGGCCACCGGACCGTCCGTCGCGACGGCGTTCGAGGCACCGGTCACCGACACGGCCCCGGCCGTGACGGAACCGGCGGTCGCCCCGAGCAGCGACGCGTCGGACGCGAAGAGTTTCGCCGAGGCCACCGGTACCGACGTCGCCCCGCGCGACGCGGCCGAGCGGCTGACGTTCGCCACCTGGGCGACCGTCACCGGGCAGTCCGCCAAGGGCATCTTCAATCCGCTGCCGGTCCTGGACGACCCTACCGCGGAGAAGCTGGCCGAGCGCCTGAGCGAGCGCGCGAAGGGCGAGGTGACGTTCGACGACATCCTCGACTCCGAGACCATCGAGCAGCTCGCCGACGTCGTGCGCCCGTTCCTCGAAGCCGGCGACGTCACCGGTCTGGTGCGGACCCTGCGGGCGCGCCCCGAGGGGTCGACCGCCGTGCCGGTGTTCGTCTTCCACCCGGCGGGCAGCTCGTGCGTGGTGTACGAGCCGCTGTTGCGCCGCCTGCCGGCCGACACCCCGATGTACGGGCTCGAGCGCACCGAGGGCCCCATCGAGGAGCGGGCTCGCGAGTACCTGCCGATCCTGCGGGAGATCCAGGGCGACGGCCCGTACGTCCTCATGGGCTGGTCCCTGGGAGGCGTGCTGTCCTACGCCGTGGCGACGCTGTTGCGGGCGGAGGGAGCGGACGTGCGTTACGTGGGTCTCATCGACACGGTGATGCCGTACGAGCCGATTCCGGACACCCCGGAGGAGATCGAGCTGCGCTGGAAGCGGTACGCGCAGGTGGGCAAGAAGCTCTACAACGTGGACTACCCGCTGCCGTACGAGCGGTTGGCGAAGGCCGACGACGACGGTCAGATCGCCATCATCATGGATCTGCTGAAGATGTCCAGCGCCAAGATTCCGAGTGGCATCATCGAGCACCAGCGGACGTCGTGGCTCGACAACCGCGCCATCCAGACGGCGCAGCCGGAGCACTACGACGGCGACGTCACGCTGTACATGGCGGACAAGTACCACGACGACGCCATTGCCCTCGAGCCGCGACTGGGTAGGCGCGAGGAGCACGGCGGGTGGGGCCCGTACGCACCGAACCTGGACATCGTGCACATCGGCGGTGACCACCTGGCCGTGATCGACGAGCCGTACATCTCGGCGATCGCGGCGGACCTGACGAAGAAGTTGCAGACGATCTCGGCAGCATCCACGCCGAAGGAAAGCGAGTCGCACACGTGACGTCGACCACCGCCGCCAAGCTCGCCGAGCTCCGAGAGAAACTCGATCAGGCGAAGGAGCCGGCGGGCGAGAAGGCCATCGCCAAGCGCGCCAAGAAGGGCATTCCGAGCGCCCGCCAGCGCATCGACATGCTGCTCGATCCGGGCACCTTCGTCGAGATCGGCGCCCTGGTGCGCGCCCCCGGTGACCCGAACGCGCTCTACGGCGACGGCGTCGTCACCGGGCACGGGCTGATCGACGGCCGGCCCGTGGCCGTCTTCTCGCACGATCAGACGGTGTTCGGCGGCACGGTGGGCGAGATGTTCGGCCGCAAGGTCGCGCACATCATGGAGTTCGCGGCCGACATCGGTTGCCCCTGCATCGGTATCAACGATTCCGGTGGCGCTCGCGTGCAGGACGCCGTGACCTCGCTCGCCTGGTACGCCGAGCTCGGCCGTCGCCAGGAACCGCTGTCCGGCATGTGCCCGCAGATCTCGGTGATCCTGGGCAAGTGCGCCGGCGGCGCGGTCTACGCCCCGATCAATACCGACATCGTCGTGGCCACCGAAGAGGCCTACATGTTCGTGACCGGTCCCGACGTCATCAAGTCGGTCACCGGTGAGGACGTGAGCCTGCACGATCTCGGCAGTGCCCGGAAGCAGGCCGAGTACGGCAACGTCCACCACGTGGCGGCGGACGAGAAGGCCGCGTTCGAGTGGGTGCGCAAGTACCTGTCGTACATGCCGTCCAATTGCAACTCGGCGCCGCCGGTGATCAACCCCGGCCTCGAACCGGAGGTCACCGAGGACGATCGCGCGCTCGACGTGTTCATGCCGGATTCGGACAACGCCGGGTACGACATGCACGACATCCTGCTGCGCATCTTCGACGACGGGGAGTTCCACGAGCTCACGGCGCAGACTGCCAACAACGTCATCGTCGGCTTCGCGCGTGTCGACGGTCGCCCGGTGGGTGTCGTCGCCAACCAGCCGATGGTGCTTTCCGGTGCGTTGGACGCGGCGAGCTCGGACAAGGCCTCGCACTTCATCAACATCTGCAACGCCTTCGACATCCCGCTGGTGCTGGTCACCGATACGCCGGGCTTCCTGCCGGGGCTCGAGCAGGAGAAGATCGGCGTCATCAAGCGTGGTGGGCGCTTCATCTTCTCGTACGTCTGCGCCAGTGTGCCGAAGGTGACGGTGGTGGTCCGCAAGTCCTACGGCGGCGGGTACGCCGTGATGGGTTCGAAGCAGCTCGGCGCGGACATCAACTTCGCCTGGCCGACGGCGCGGATCGCGGTGATGGGCGCCGAGGGGGCCGTGTCGATCATGGCGCGCAAGCAGCTCGCCGAGGCGGGCGAGAACGCGCCGGCGATCCGCCAGCAGTTCATCGACTTCTACAACGAGCACGTCGCGACGCCGTGGATCGCCGCCGAGCGCGGCTACATCGATGCCGTCATCGAGCCGTCGACGACGCGCCTCGAGATCCGCAAGGCGCTGCGGTTGCTGCGTGACCGGGCGCCCGAGCGCCGCCCGCGCAAGCAGCACCTGTTCCCCATCTGATCCACGGCGTCGCGTCGTCAGCGAGTGGTGTACCCGCCGTTGGCGAAGATCGTCTGTCCGGTGATCCAGGCTCCGGGGTCGGCGAGGAACTCGACGATGGGGGCGATGTCCTCGATCGTGGTCAGGCGGCCGCCCATCGCCTGGCTCTTGTGAAAGGCGACCCGCTCCTCCGTCTCCTGCCCGTAGAAGAACGGTGTGTCCATCGGACCCGGTGCGATGGCGTTGACGGAGATTCCGCGGGGAGCGAGTTCCTTCGCGGCGGCGCGGGTGAAGTGTTCGACGGGCGCCTTTCCGCCGGCGTAGGTGGAGTAGCCGTCGGTGAAGGCCGCCAGGAGCGCGGTGACGATCGTGATGACCCGACCACCGTCGCGCACGGTCCGTGCTGCTTCCTTGATGAAGAAGTACGCCGCCTTGGCGTTGATGTCGGCCATCGAGTCGTATTCCGCCTCGCTGGTGTCGAGTATCGGCTTGCGCAAGACCTTGCCCGCCGTGTTCACGGCGATGTCGAGTCCGCCGAGTTCGCGAACCGCCGTGTCGAACACGTCGGTGACCGTGTCGGGTCGGGTGAGGTCTCCCTGGATCGCTGTCGCGGTGACGCCGAGGGTGCGCAGATCGTCGACTGTCTGCGTGGCTGCCTCGGCGGTGGCGCTGCTGTTGTAATGCACGGCGACGTTGGCGCCTTTGTCGGCGAACGTCCGACTGATCAGCCCGCCCAGGTTCTTCGCGCCGCCGGCGACGATCACGTTCTTTCCGTTCAGAGTCATGGCCCAGGTCCTTTGTCGTTGCTGTTGGGAACGACTCCCACCGTAGGAACGTGACGAACAATTGAAAAGCAAAACTCTGGCGTCGAACAACAGCCAGCAGTTGTGAAGTTCCGAGTGCGCTGACAGGCTGAGACCATGGATTCGCGTCCTCCGACGGTCAACCTGGCTCGCCTCTCGCACTTCGTCGCAGTCGCGGAATCCGGCAGCATGACCGCTGCTGCTGCCGACCTGCACCTGACTCAGCAGGCGGTCAGCAGCTCGATCCGCCGCCTCGAACGAGAACTCGGGGTGTCGGTGTTCACCAGGTCCGGCCGACGGGTCGCACTCACTCCCGCCGGTCGCACACTGCGGGACGGGTCCGCGGCGGTCCTGGCGGCCGCACAGGATCTGGCGCGCTCCACGGTCGCGACCGCCCGCGAGCCCCATCGACCGTTCGTGGTCGCCCACACCCCGGCCATCACGGCGGACGAGGTCTTTCTGGCCATGGACGCCGTGCGCGCGGGATGTCCCGACCTACCTATCGAGGTTCATCAGGCCTACCCGGCGGACATGACCGACGGTGTGGCGAGCGGCCGCTTTGATCTCGGGCTGCGACGCGGCGTCGTACCCCCGACGCGGCTGGCCGGCGCGGTCATCTCGTACGACGTGCTTCACGCTGCGCTGGCGGCCGAGCATCCGCTCGCCGATCGCGCGGTCGTCACGATCCGGGAACTATCCGAGTACCCCTTGACGGTCTGGGCGCCGCCCGGCGCGTCCTTCTACACCGACTACCTGCTGTCGGTGTGTCGACGAGCAGGGACGGACCCGCGCATCCGCGTCAACACCGTTCAGGGGACGACACCGGCAACCGCAGTGGTCGGCACCGACAGCTTCGCCTTCGTCACCCAGCAGCCCGGGTCGGCGGTCGGCGGTCGCGTACGCATCGTCGCCATCGCGGGCGCGCCGCAGGCGCCCGTCCAAGCCTTGTGGCGCGAACACACCGTGTCCGAGGCGCGCCGAGTCCTCCTCGAGGGAGCGACGCCGACCCTGCCGCCGGTCCGGCCCCTCGACTCAGGACACCCGGATCAGTAGACCCGCAGCGTCCCCGGCGACCACAGTCCCGAGCGGGTGCGCTCGGTGACCTCGACGTCCGCGGCGGTCGCCGAGGGCTCGAACCGGTCGTAGCGCTCCAGCGAGCCCCAGTCCCGTCCCCAGTCGTGGTTCAGGTACGTCGGGATCGCGACGGGAGCAGCGAGCATTTCCGTGAACCCGAGCGGGCCGCCGTTCTCGCCCGCCTGCCACGTGTCGGTGGAGGACACGGCCAGCCCGCGGTCCGGCAGGATCCGGTAGCCGGGCACCTCTGCGACGCCGACGCGGTGGTCGAAGGGCCGCTGGCACGGGAACTGCAGACCCACGGCCCAGTCGAGCAGCACGGGCTGCTCGGAGCCGATCTCGTCCTGCAGCGTGGTCACCACGGGCACCCGCGGAGGGGTGAAGGCCAGCCACTGGTCCCCGGTGAGGTTGGGATCGTTGGCGACGATGCGGACGGCGTCGGTGTCGGCGGGCAGGTCCGCGCGGGGGATGCGCAGGTTGCGCCACGACGGTGCGGGGCCGATGTCCTTGGGCAGGTAGTCGCCCTGCACGGCGACGGTGCCGTCGGGCTGGGTGCGGCCGTACTCGAGGCGCAGGGACTGCCCGTAGGTGGTGGTGCCCGCGACCGGGTCCTCGGACCAGATGCGGCCGGCGGCCGAGACGACGATCAGGGGTGCGTCGTCGGATGCCGCGGGCAGGCCGTACCAGCTGGACGAGGCGCGGGCCGGCGTCTGCACACCGGGCTGGTACGAACCCAGCACCGGGGTGGTGGCGGGATTCAGGCCGAACGGCAGTGCGGCGGTGGAGCCGTTCACGCCGACCGCGCCGACACCGCCGGCGGTACCCGACGACTGGCCCTCCTCGAAGGAGGCACCGACGGACTGGGAGTCGGTGTTGCCCTGGCCGGGCTTGACCTCCACCGCGTCCGCACTGAGGTCGGTGGGCACGCCGTTGGCGCTGAAGCCGACGGGGTTCTCGCCGCCCAGGGGGCCCAGCTCGGGATCGACGGGACCCGGAAGCGGCTGCAGGATGCCCTGATTGGGATCGGACTCGACCAGGACGTCGCGGGCGAGGCCGCAGGAATTACCGGCGAGAGCCTGGACGTTCGAGCGGCCCAGCGAGTACGCAGGGTACTGCGACACCGCGCCCTTGAGCAGGGACGCCAGCGCGAACAGCACCATGAGCCCGGCGACCACGGTGAGCGGCGCCGCGGCGAACTTCCGGATCCGGCGCCCGCGGACCGTGCCGGGTTTCGGCTGCGGCGCGGCGAAGCCTTCGCGGAGGTAGTGCCACCCGGCCAGCGCGACGGCGACGAAGAACAGTCCGAGCAGCACGGTGTTGGACTGGATGCCGCTGACGGAGACCACCTTGTCGAACCACGGAACGCCGTAGCTCGAGACGTACCAGTAGCCGTTGATGCCCGAGAAGGACAGGGCGAGAACGAAGACGAGCCCGACGACGAAGACGGTGCGATTACGTCGGGACCGCAAGGCGCTCGCGGACACCGCGACGGCGGTCAACGCGGCCAGCGAACCGGCGATGCCGGCGTACACCCCGAAGTGGTGGGTCCACTTGGTGGGGTTGAACATCATGAAGAAGATCGTGCCGAACACGACGGCGATCAACCGCCACGCCGGTCCGGACGGCACACCCGGAATCCGCTTGCGCCGCAACAGCACCACCAGCGTGGTGAACAGGCACAGCAGCATCACCAGGAACGCGAAGCGGCGCGCGAGCGAGCCGTCGACCGTCTGGACGAAGAGGTAGTAGTACCGCAGGAAGTCGTTGTACCACGGCAGGTTCGGTCCGATCAGCGTCCGGACGCGGGTGGATTCCCGCACGGCGGCGAACGTCTGGTCCGCGAAGACGACGATGAGCACCAGCAGACCGGCGCTCAGGATGGGCGCGAGCAGGGGCAGCGTCCCCACGGCCCGGTGCCGCTTGACCACGATGCGGGTCAGCGGTCGGATGCCGGCGAGAATGGCCGCGACACACATCAATCCGGTCGGCGCCGACGCGAGCGTGAACGCCCCGACGATCGCGGCGACCGCGGCGGGCAGCAGGCGTCCGGTGGCGATGGCCCGCTCCACCGAGCACCACGTGAGCAGGGCGCCGAGCGCGACGATGGGCTCGGGACGCAGACCGTTGTCGTACGGCAGCCAGAACGCGAGGAAGACCAGGCCGCCGGTCCATACCGCCACCGAGTTGGTGCGGACGGCGCGGCCGAGCCGCGGAACCACCTCGCGGCTGATGACCAGCCAGCAGAGCACGCCCGCGATCAACGCGGGCAGACGCATCCACGGGCTCGCCGTGGAGACCTTCGCGAACGCGGCCAGCACGTCGTAGTACCAGCCGAAGGGCGCCTCGGGGACGCCGAACCAGCGGAAGTAGTTGGCCATGTACCCGGCGTTCTCCGAGACACGGGCCATGGTGAGGAGGTAACCGTCGTCGGACGTGTTCGCGCCGAAGAAGTGCCAGCCGACCAACGCACCGACCACGACGCCGTCGATACCGGAGGGCTTCCACCACCCGGCCGGGAAGAAGCGGCGGTGCGTCCGCCCGTCGATGCCGTCGAGCCGCGCCAACGCGCCGAGCGCGAGGGCGGTGGTGCCGACTGCGCCCACCATGACGAGCAGCTTGAGCAGCGTCGGCGACGACGAGAACCGCGAGTCGACCGCGATGTCCACCGACAGGCCGGGGAACGCCGACGCCGGTCCGGACAGATCGGAGTAGATGCCCACCACCTGGGGCCGGAAGTCCCCGTCGAGCCGACCGACGCGAGGCACGCCGGCGTCGTCGGTCAGTCCCTCGAACGCGGCGGTGGTGGCGGTGATGTCGGAGTCGAACCGGATGGCCGTGCAGGCGGACGACTCGACCTGCGACCGCGGCGCCGAGGCGATCGCGACGTTGCGGTCCAGCACGTCCACCGACGTGTCGGAGACGCGGACGAACATCGCGTTGAGCGCCGCGCCCTCGCCGCGGGCCGGTGCCGTCGAGAGCAGCAGTCCGCCGCCGGCGGGGAGCGCGGCCACCGCCGTGCACGGCACCGTCACGCTCATCGACTGCGGGACCTGCGACATCAGCGGCGCGTCGACGCTGTCGAGCGTGCCGTTCTGGGGCCAGCCGATCGACGCGTCGTCCTGCGTGACCGGCAGGAACGGCGTCAGAACGGCGAACAGCGTGCCCAACAGACCGGCGACGACGGCGATCAGCCGGGTCGTGCGGTACTGCGCTCGGACGTCGTTCCGGCGGTCCGTTCCCGAGACGACTGCCTTGCTTTCGCGGTCGGGTGTCGGCGCGGGCGGCACGGAAGGAGCGTCAGGCACGGCTACCGATGTTATGCGACCGTGACGCCGCACCCGAATCGCCGGTTACCTACTGGTAGCCGATGGAACCGGGCGACCAGAGACCGGATCGCGTCACAGTGGTGACGTCCACGTCGGCCGGTGACGCATCCGGGTCGATCGGCGTGTACCGCTCCAGCGACCCCCAGTCCCGACGCAGGTCGTCGGCGAGGTAGGTCGGCACCGTGTCCGCCCGCAGGACGAGCGGGGTCCAACCGAGCGGCCCACCGCCGATGGAGTCCTGCCACGCGTTGGTCGACTCGGCGCCGGTGCGGTCGGGCAGGATGCGCCATTCCGGCAGCTCCGCGACCCCGAAGCGGTGGTCGAACGGCCGCTGGCACGGGAAGGCCAGCCCGACGGACCAGTCCAGCAGGACCGGCGCGGTCGGCCCGACGACGGTGTTCAGCGTCTCGGTCTGCGGCAACCGCGGAGGCGTGACGGCCAGCCACTGATCCCCGGCGAGGTCGTCGTCGGTGGCCACCAACCGCACCGCGTTCGCCTCGCGGGGGATGTCCGCCGGGGCGACCCGCAGCGTGCGCCAGGACGGTGCGGGGCCGATGTCGATCGGGGTGACCCGGCCGAGCACCTGCTCGTCGTCGCCCCGGGCCACACCGAACTCCACCTCGAGGGACGCGCCGGGGGTGACGATGCCGTCGGCGTCCACGGACCGGATGCGTCCGGCCGCCGTGATCGCCAGGAAGTCGTCGGTCTGCGGCAACGCGTACCAGCTCGACTCGAGAGTCGCAGGGGCGGCGTCGCCGGACCCGAAGCTGCCGAGGACCGGCGTCGTCGCGGGGTCGAGTCCGAACGGCAGCGCCACCCGCGAGCCGTTCACGCCCGTGCCCGCGGTGGTGCCGCCGCCGGTGCCGGCGGTATTCGCGGTGCTGGTCTGGTCGGTGTCGGACGGGTCGACGGAGTTCGCGCCGCCGGTGGTGCCCGAGGTCTCCCGGTCCGCCGAGAGGTCGCTCGCGACGCCGTCGGGCGTGAAGCCGACGGTCGACGTGCCGGCCAGCGGATCGACGCCCGTTGTCGGGTCCAGCGGCTGCAGCATCGAGGCGTTCGGGTCGGACTCCACCAACACGTCGCGGGCGAGGCCACACGTCTCGCCGGTGAGGGCGTTCAGGTTCGAGCGCGCCACGGAGTAGGCCGGGTACTGCGACACGGCGCCCTTGACCAGCGAGAGGATCTCGAACAGGACGACGGCGGCCGCGACGACGGTCAGCGGAGCTCCGCTCCATCGACGCAGCCGGGTGGGCTGCGGCGGCCGGAACGGCGCACGGAAGTGCTGCCATGCGGCCACGGCGAGTGCCAGGACCGTCAGGCCCAGCAGGACCGTCGCGAAGCCCTTGCCGGCGATGGACGGCGGTTTGTCGAACCACGGCACGCCGTAGCTCGAGACGTACCACCAGCCGTTGGAGCCGGTGAAGGCGAGCGCCGTGAGGAACAGCACCGCCGCGCCGAACACCGTGCGGTTGCGCGGTGAGCGTTCGGTGGCGGAGATGACGGCGATTGCACCGAGGGCGGCCAGGGATCCGGCGAGCCCGGCGTAGACGCCGAAGTGGTGGGTCCACTTGGTGGGGGTGAACATCATGAGGGCGAGTGCGCCGACCACGATGCCGAGGATGCGGCGCGACGGGCCCAGCGAGGTGCCGGGGATCCGACCGCCGCGGCGCAGCATCACGACGACGCACGTCACCAGGCACAGCAGCATGGCGAACACCGCGAACCGGCGGGCGAGCGACCCGTCGGGCGAGATGTTGAGGAGTGCGTCCCAGCGGTACCGCTCGTCGAACCACGCGACGTTGGGGCCGACGGCGGACCGCACGCGCGTCGCCTCGAGCACCGAGGCCACCGTCTGGTCGGCGAACACCGCCACCAGCACCACCGTGCCGGCCGCGAGAATCGGCGCGATCATCGCCGGAAGACCCAGCGTGTGGCGTCGTCGCACGACGATCTGCAGGACCGGGCGCGATCCGGCGAGCAGGGCGGCGATGGCGATGAGGCCCGTCGGGCCGGCGGCGAGCGAGAACGCGGCGACGACGACGGCGACCGCGGCGGGCAGCAGCCGCCCCGTCGCGATGGCCCGCTCCATCGAGCACCACGTCACGAGCGCACCGAGTGCGATGACGGGCTCGGGACGCAGGCCGTTGTCGTACGGCAGCCAGAAGGCGAGGAACACCAGGCCCGCCGTCCACACCGCGACCGGACGGGTGCGGACCGCGCGGCCGAGCCGCGGGATGACCTCGCGGCTGATGATCAGCCAGCAGAGGATGCCGGCGATCAAGGCGGGCAGGCGCATCCACGGGCTGGCCGTGGAGACCTTGGTCAGCGCCGCGAGCATGTCGTAGTACGGCATGCCGAACGGCGCCTCGGGGACACCGAACCAGCGGTAGTAGTTGGCCATGTATCCCGCGTTCTCGGAGACGCGGGCCATGTTGAGCAGGTAGCCGTCGTCCGAGGTGTTGGCACCGATGACGTGCCAGACGACGAGAGTGCCGAGCACCACGGCGTCGACACCGGTGAGGCGGAGCCAGTGCGCGGGCAGGAACCGGCGGGATCGACGGCCGTCGGAGCCGTCCAGTCGATGCAGCGCCACCAGGGATGCGACGGTGAGGAGGGCGCCCACGATCATCGCGACGAGCTTGAGGGCGGACGGCGACGACGAGAAGCGGGAGTCGACGTCGACCGTGGCCGAGGTGCCGTCGGGCGCCGGACCGCTCAGTGTGGTGAACAGTCCCACTGTCTGCGGGCGCTGGTCACCGGCGATCTCGCCGATGCGGTCGCCGAGCGTGACCGTGGTGCCGTCCTGCGTCGAGGTGACGGTGAGGGCGTCGCACGCGGCGAGCGCGTCGGCCGGGGCCGAGAGCAGCAACTGGTCCCGCAGCACCACCGACAGGGTGCGGTCGGCGTCGGTCGACACCACCAGGCCGACCCGACGCGCGTCGGGCGCACCCGGTGCCGCGGTGGCGAGCACCGTGCTGTCGGCCGGTGCGTCGGCGAGTGCCGAGCAGGGGATGGTCGCGTCCAGCGCGAGGGGCCGGTAGGACACGAGCGGGGCGGAGACCGACTCGAAGTCGCCGCTCGGCCACGAGATGGTCGCGGCGTCCTGCTCGACCGGCAGGAACGGGGTGACGAGTGCGAGCAGGGTGCCGAGAACGCCTGTGACCACCGCCACGAGACGAGCCGTGCGGACCGACCGTGCTGCCGGGTGGACGGTGGAGGGAGACTCGGCAACAGCGTTCGACACGGCCCCGATGCTAGGCGACGGCCCCTCGCGTCCCGTCATTCCCGCACGCCGCGCACGTCCCAGACGACGGCGTCGCCGGCCCGTGCACCGGGGTCGTCGAGGAGGGCCGCGACGGTGCGGCGCAGGGCGACGGCGTCCGGGGCGTCGTCGGGAAGGACGACGACGTCGGCGTTCCAGTAGGCGAGGTCCTCGCGCGCGCGGGAGCGATCGACGTCCGAGATGTCCGGGACGTCCCCGGTCCGCGCGACCCGGCCGAACAGGAGTGCGGTGGGCCGGTCGACGGCACCGTATTTCGCTTCGCCGTCGGCTTCTCCGCTGGGGCCGACGAAGTAGCCGCCGGCGATCCGATACTCGAGGCCGGCGTCGACCTGCCAGCGGAGAGCATCGGCATTGCCGGGACTCGGGATCGGCACCGTGACGACCGTGCCGCTCGCTACCCCGTCGATGTCCTCGACACCCACCAGGTCGCGCCAGGTGCCGTCGGCGAGGACCGTCGGGGCGGGGGTGCGCTCGGCCGTGGGCAACGGAACGGGAACAAGCGGGACGAGCGCGACGGCGACGGCGCCCGCCCAGAGGCCGACGCGCCGACGCCCGCCGGACGAGCGGTCGGCGAGGACGCGATCGGTCACCAGGGCGACGAGCATCGCCACGAGGGGGACGGCGGCGAGGACGAATCGGGTCTCGAGGACCGACTCGAGCAGGGGAGTGCGGTTGAGCCACTCGCCCGGAGCCCACCGTGCGACGGGGTCCTCGGTGATCGCGAGTTCGGTTCCGATGGACAGGACCGCGAGCACCAGGATCGTCGCGGCCGCGGCGCGGACGAGCGGCAGACGCCGCAGCACGACGACGCACGCCACGACGAGCAGCAGCAGGGGAACGCCGAAGTAGGCGTTCTGTTCCGTCGGGTTCAGAGCGACATCCTGCACCGGGACGACGAGCCCGCCCAGCGACTGGGGAGGAAACGCGACGAACGACAAGAGCGAGTTTCCCGGCAACTGGTGGTCGAGGTGGCTGTAACTCTGGGGTCCCCGGAACTGCCACCAGAGCGGACCGGCGACCAGGACGCCCGCGAGCACGGCGGCGACGACGACGGGGCCGGCGGCCCGGCGCACCGCGGCGAGCGTGCTGCGTGGCGCGACGACGGTGTGGGCGAGCAGCATCAGCGCGACCGCGATGGCGAAGATCAGCAGGGGTTCCTCGCCGAGGAGCACCTGCCACGCCGTCAGCAGACCGAGGACCACGGTGTGTCGACGCACGCTCCGGCCCTGCCCCAGCCGGATCAGGCAGAACAGCAGGACGGGGAGGACACCGAGCACCGTGAAGTTGGGGTGGGCCGAGGCGTGGCTGATCATGCCCGGCGCGAAACCCGCGATCAGGCCACCGAGACCGGCTGCCAGCGGTGAGCGAATCACCTTGCGGGAGAACAGGAAGTACCACCCGAAGGCGGTGGTGGCGAGTCCGAGCGTCAGGGCGAGTGCGAACGTCACCGTGGGTCCGACGACGAGCGTCACGGGAGTCAGAGGAACCGACAGGCCCAACATGGCGGTGTTCGCCATCATGTTCACCCCGGCCGGGGCGTTCTGAAGATCCGAGAACAGCGGATTCTGCAGCGAGGCCACCGATTTCGCGGTGACGGCGAAGAACCACTCCCACATGGTCTGGTCCTGACCGGAGTACCGCAGGTACCCCGTGCCGAGATGGCGCCACTGGTTGCCGAGGACGACGAACGCGAGGGCCAGGTAGACCGCGGCGGCCACGACGTCCGGACGACGGCGTCGGGGCGCAACCGTCTCGTCGTCGGCGGACGGGGCCACCGCAACGGCGGTCACGGGGCGTCGCCCGACGCGCGGACCACGAGCACGAACGGGCCGATCTCCTGGACGTCGAATCGCGGGTCGTCGAAGAGAGATTCGGGGAACGTGACGGTGTAGCGGCGGACGTTCGGGTCGTTCGGGTAGACGTCCTCGGCGAGGCGGAGCGTGTAGCCGTCGGCGCCGCGCCGGAACAGGAACGCGTCCGGTGCGCGCCACGGCGCGGCGTCGAGCGCGGCGACGAGCTCGTCCGGGGTGGTGAGCTCGGTCCAGGACTCGATGGCGTCCGCCCGCGCCGCGAACTCGGCGAGGGGATTGGCGTAATGGCTGGTGAGTCCCTGGAATCCGAAGTAGGGCAGGAAGGCCAGGAAGGACGTGTCCGAGGTGAGGACGACGGTGTCGGTCCGCGGCCCCGGGCGAGCCGCCTGCAGTGCGGCGTCCACCTCGCCGTAGTAGGACGCGACGCCGGGCGGACGACGGTCCGCGCGGTCGCCGTTTCCGTCCGTGTCCGTGTACGCGACGGTGATCTCGTTCTGCAGCACGTGGGGAATGTCCTGAGCGAACGCGACGGCCCCGACCACGGCGACGGCCACCGACGCCGTCCGGACCCGCGTCGATTCGGAGGTGACGAGGTAGAGCACGCGGGCACCGTCGACCACGCCGAACACCCCGGCCGCGCCGAGCAGGGCGAGGAGGACGGGTTCGAGCCGGAATCCCAGCAGGGTGGTGCCGGCGACGGTCGCGAGCATCGACAGCAGGGACCACAGGTAGACCGACACCACACCGATTCCGAGGGCCTGTGCGCGTCGGGAATCCTTCAGCCGGACCAGGATCCACACGGAGCCGACGAGACACAGGGCGCCGAGCAGGGTGAACTGCGTCATCGGCAGCGGCAGTTCGGCGCCGGTGGCGGGGAGGTAGTGCAGGGCCGTGCCGGACTCGGCGGTGCGGCCGGTCAGCGCTGCCGACAGATAGGGCGCCCAGACGGTGAGGGCGAGGAGTCCGGACAGCGCCGCGATCGCGACGAGGCGAAGGGCCGGATCCAACACGGCGCGTGCAGATCTCGTCGCGCGGTAGCGCAGAACCGCCGAGGTGAGGGCCATGAGCGTGACGGCGAAGGCCGTGAAGCCGAGGTAGAGCGTGTAGACGGTCGCGGAGATGCCCAGGAACAGTCCGGTGGCGACGACGGCGCCCCAGCCGGCGCCGCGGGTGGCGCCGGGACGATGCAGGCCGCCCCAGGCGAGCACCAGCATCGGGGGGATCAGCACGGCGATCACCGCCCCGTACGCCTCGGGCGAGGCGTACGCCAGGATCAGGGCCGTCACGCCCAGCGCGGCGAGGATCGCGAGATCCCACCGCACCAGGGCGGACCAGAGCACGAGGCCGATCACGGCCGCGATCGCGAGCGAGCCGATGGCCCAGGGCTTGTACGCCTCCCAGCCCGCGAGGCCGAGCGCGTCCGCGAGCCGTCCGCCCACCCAGAACCAGCCCGCGGGGTAGTACGGCGGCAGGTCCGCGTACGTCATGTCCTGCAGCGCCGGCGAATCCGTCAGGCGCGTCAGGTACTCGGTGCGAAACTCCTGGTCGACCGAGACACCGAACAGGTAGAGCTTCGTCGCTGCCAGCGGCATACCCAGGGTGACGGTGACGAAGCCGGACAGCCCGATCCAGGACAGCGGCTTCCACAGCAGCGGCCGGGCGTCACGGCGCGCCAGCACGACCGCGACGGCGAGGACCCCCATCGCGATCACCTGGCCCACGGTGGTGACGGCCCGAGTGACGTTGGAGGAGTTGAACGCCGGCCACTGCACCACGGAGAAGGCCGTCAGGCCCATCGCCACGACCAGCGCGGCCACCACCACGGCCGCCAGTGCTTCGGCGGCGACGGTGAGAGCCGTCCGCGCCGGCGCTGCCGCCCGCACCGTCAGATGGGGAGTTTGCGGAAGATCGGACGCGGCACGTGCCGCAGCCCCATCATCACGAAGCGGAAGGGGCCCGGTGCCCACACCAGGTCCTTGCCCTTGCGGGCGGACGCGACGGCGAGCTTGGCGACGTCTTCCTTGTCCACGGTCAGCGGAGCTTCGTCGACGTGGGCGCTGAATTCGGTGCGCACCATGCCGGGGCGGATGACCGTGACGCGAGGACCGTACTCGCGCAACGCTTCTCCCAGTCCGAGGTAGAAGCCGTCCAGACCGGCCTTGGTGGAGCCGTAGACGAAGTTCGAACGGCGGACCCGCTCACCGGCGACGGAGGACATCACGATGATGCGTCCCGAGGCCTGCGCCTTCATCTTCTGGCCGAGCAGCACGCCGACCGACACCGAGGCCGTGTAGTTGATGTTCGCGGTGAGGACCGCCTTGCGCTGGTCCTGCCACAGCTCCTCGGGGTCGAAGTCGACCGCGAACGCGACGATCGCGACGTCGACATCGCCCTTGGCCCAGGCCTTCTCGATGACGGCGGGATGGGCGTCGGTCTCGAGGGCGTCGAAGTCGATCACCTCGACCTCGCGCGCACCGGCCGCCTGCATCTGCGCCACCGACGCGTCGCGCTTCGGATCGTTCGGCAGCGCCGCGAGGATCACCCGCGCGGGCGCCGTGGCCAGGTACTCCGCGGTGATGGCGAGGCCGATCTCACTGGTGCCACCCAGCACCAGGATCGTCTGCGGGTCGCCTACGGCATCGATCGTCACAGCAATTCCAACCTTCTGGCCATATCGGAGGCGAACACGCCGGTGGGGTCGACGGAGCGGCGAACACCGATCCACT
The DNA here is from genome assembly GCF_001620025.1 of Rhodococcus sp. PBTS 1. Lineage (NCBI taxonomy): Bacteria > Bacillati > Actinomycetota > Actinomycetes > Mycobacteriales > Nocardiaceae > Rhodococcus > Rhodococcus sp. PBTS 1. The sequence continues at coordinate 3,857,554 of NZ_CP015219.1, read as the reverse complement.
CGTCGATGCGGGGGTACATCGCGTGGAACGTCTCGGCCGAGGTCCGCGAATCCTTGGCCGTGTAGAGACGGCCGCCGAACTCCAGGACGCGCTTGTCCAGGTCGGCGACGAAGCGGCCGAGACCGGCCTTGATGGGGAAGTCGACGCAGACGTTCCAGCCCGCGATGGGGAAGCTCAGCGGGGCCTGATTGCCCTCGCCGAACAGCTTGAACACGTTGAGAAACGAGTAGTGCCCCGACCGCTGGATGTCGACGATGATGCGCTTGAACTCCTCGACGGCCTGCGGCGGCACCACGAACTGGTACTGCAGGAAGCCGGCGGATCCGTACGCGCGGTTCCACTCACCGAACATGTCGAGCGGGTGATAGAACTGCGTCAGATTCTGGACCTTGCCGCGGTAGGTGCCCGACTTTCGGTACCAGAGCTCGCCGATGGGCCCGAACGTCCACTTGTTCGCCAGACCGTTGGGGAAGACGTCGGGGAACGTCAGCAGCTGGGGGGCGTCGAACTTCAGCGGGTCCTTCTGCAGCTTGGTCGGCAGCTGGTCCAGCCGTGCCAGCGAGCCGCGGGAGATGGCGGCGCGGCCCAGCTTCGGCGGACCGGAGATCGCGTCGAACCAGGCGCTCGAGTAGTCGTAGTTGCTCTCGCTGCCGTCGCTGTGGAACGCGATGGTGTCGTCGAGACTCGCCGTGACGTCGCCGTCGGCGATGAAGTACGCCGTCTCCGTCGGGGTCATCTCGATGGTGGCGCGCAGGATGATGCCCGTCAGCCCGTTGCCGCCCACCGTGGCCCAGAACAGCGCCGAGTCCTCGCCGTCCGGCGTGATGTGCCGGACGGTGCCGTCGGCGAGCAGCAGGTCCATCGACCGCACGTGATTGCCGAAGCTCCCCGCGCTGTGGTGGTTCTTGCCGTGGATGTCGCAGCCGATCGCGCCACCGATGGTCACCTGGCGCGTGCCCGGCAGCACCGGAACCCACAGGCCCAGCGGCAACGCGGCGCGCATCAGCTGGTCGAGGTTCACGCCGCCGTCGACGTCGACGATGTGCGTCTCCGCGTTCATCGAGTGGATGCGGTTCATCGCGCTCATGTCGACGACGAGGCCGCCGCCGTTCTGCGCGTTGTCGCCGTAGCTGCGACCCAGCCCGCGCGCGATGACACCGCGACGCAGGTGCGACGGCTTGCTCTCGTTCTGCTCGGCCACCACGCGGACCGCGTCGGCGACGACGGCCGGGTCCGGCGTGGAGAGAACCTGCGCCGTGGTGGGCGACGTGCGGGCCCACCCGGTGAGAGTGCGCGCGCTGGTAGGGGGCATATCGGTGATGGACATCGGTAGTGAGGTTACAGGCTCACGGCGCCGGTCCTCCGCGACGCGAAGGCGCCCGGGGGCTCGGGGGTTACGCTCGCACGCGTGTCGGACCAGCCCCATGCACCGCTCCCGGTCGAACTCCCGCTGACGGAGAACACGGCCGACGCCGCTCCGGATCTGCGCACGCAGATCGTGCGCTTCCTCGTCACCGGCGTGCTGTCGGCGATCGTCGACTTCTCCATCACCATCGCCCTGCAGTACGGCCTGGACGTGCAGCTTTCGCTGGCCAAGGCCGTCGGGTTCGTCGTCGGGACCACGGTCGCGTACCTCATCAACCGGCGGTGGACGTTCGCCGCCGCGCCGAGTCGGAAGCGCTTCGTCGCCGTCGTCCTGCTCTACCTCGCGACCTTCGGCGTGCAGAACGTGCTGTACACGCTGTTCGGCCATCTCTGGCCGGAGACGGTGGTTTACAGCGCAGTGGCCTTCGTCATCGCGCAGGGGACGGCCACCGTCATCAACTTCGTCGTGCAGCGGACGGTCATCTTCCGCGTGTCCTGACGCGCCCGTGCGCCTTGTGCACATCCAGGGATGTGCGAAAGGCGCACGAGGGCTACGCCCACTCCGAGAACGGCGGAGCGGCGGCGTCCTTGTCGGAGAGTTGGTAGGTCAGCGTCGTGCCGTCGCGGCCGTGGGTGGGCCAGTCGATGGCGAGGTCGGGGTCGAGTGGGTGGATGTCGCGGTCGAGGTGGGGGCTGTATTCGAGGCTGCACAGGTACATCACCGTGGAACGGTCCTCGAGGGAGAGGATGGCGTGCCCGAGGCCGGCGGGCAGGTACACCGCGCGGCGGTCGACGTCGTCGATGAGCACCGAGTCCCAGGTGCCGTAGGCGGGGGAGTCGGGGCGCAGGTCGACCACGACGTCGAGGAACGCGCCGGTGACGGCGGTGACGTACTTCGCCTGCCCGGGCGGGGCGATCGTGGTGTGGATGCCGCGCAGCACCCCGGCGGCGGAGACCGAGCAGTTGGCCTGCACCAGGTCCACCGGGTGCCCGACGGCCTCGGTGAACGCGGACGATTTGTACCACTCGAAGAACACGCCGCGGTCGTCGCCGAACTGGCGGGGGGTGATCTCGAACGCCCCCGGCACCCGCAGTTCTCGGATGTTCATCGGTGGCCTCGCTCGAGCAGGTTCAGCAGGTAGGTGCCGTAGCCGGATTTGACCAGGCCTTCCGCGCGGGTGCGTAGGTCGTCGTCGGTGAGGAAGCCGCGTCGCCACGCGACTTCCTCGGGGGCGCCGATCTTCAGGCCCTGCCGGTGTTCGATGGTGCGTACGTAGTTCGACGCCTCGAGCAGCGATTCGAAGGTGCCGGTGTCGAGCCAGGCGGTGCCGCGGGGCAGCACCTCCACCTGCAGGCGGCCCGCGTCGAGGTAGTGGCGGTTGACGTCGGTGATCTCGTACTCCCCTCGCGGGGACGGGGTCAGTCCGCGGGCGATGTCGACGACGTCGTTGTCGTAGAAGTACAACCCCGGCACCGCGAAGGTCGACTTCGGGGCGGCGGGCTTCTCCTCGAGGGAGATCGCCCGGCCGTGATCGTCGAACTCGATGACGCCGTAGGCGGAGGGGTCGGCGACCTCGTAGGCGAACACCGCGCCACCGTCGAGGTTCTCGAAGCGCGAGAGCTGCGAGCCCAGGCCGGGGCCGTAGAAGATGTTGTCGCCGAGCACCAGGGCAGCGGCGTCGGTGCCGATGTGGTCGGCGCCGAGGACGAACGCCTGGGCGAGGCCGTTCGGTTCGTGCTGCACGGTATAGGTCAGGGAGATGCCGAACTGGGAGCCGTCGCCGAGGAGGCGCGCGAACTGGTCGGCGTCCTGCGGGGTGGTGATGATCAGGATGTCGCGGATTCCGGCGAGCATCAGCGTCGTCAGCGGGTAGTAGATCATCGGTTTGTCGTAGACCGGCACCAACTGCTTGCTGATCCCCTGCGTGATCGGGTGCAACCGCGATCCCGTACCCCCCGCCAAGATGATTCCTCGCACGGGGAGCGAGTCTCTCAGACTGCGGCACGAACCGCCCGCCACGTACTCTTCCGCGCATGAGGATGCTCGTCACCGGGGGTGCCGGATTCATCGGCGCGAACTTCGTCCACCTGACCCTGCGCACCCGCCCCGACGTCGACATCACCGTCCTCGACGCCCTCACCTACGCCGGCACCCGCGCCTCCCTCGACCCCGTCGCCGACCGCATCACCTTCGTCGAAGGCGACATCTGCGACGCCGACCTCGTCGACCGCCTCGTCGCCGAGACCGACCTCGTCGTCCACTTCGCCGCCGAATCGCACAACGACAACTCCCTCGCCGACCCCTGGCCGTTCGTGCGCACCAACGTCGTCGGCACCACCACCCTCCTCCAGGCCGTCCGCACCCACGACGTGCGCTACCACCACATCTCCACCGACGAGGTCTACGGCGACCTCGAACTCGACGACCCGGCCCGCTTCACCGAGGACACCCCCTACAACCCCTCGAGCCCCTACTCCTCCACCAAGGCCTCCTCGGACCTGCTCGTGCGCGCCTGGGCCCGCTCCTTCGGCCTCCGCGCCACCATCTCCAACTGCTCCAACAACTACGGCCCCTACCAACACGTCGAGAAGTTCATCCCCCGCCAGATCACCAACGTCCTCACCGGCGTACGCCCCCGCCTCTACGGCACCGGCGCCAACGTCCGCGACTGGATCCACGTCGACGACCACAACGACGCCGTCTGGACCATCGTCGAACGCGGCGAACTCGGCCGCACCTACCTCATCGGCGCCGACGGCGAAGCGAACAACCGCACCGTCGTCGAAACCATCCTCGAACTCTGCGGCAAACAACCCGACGACTTCGACTTCGTCACCGACCGCCCCGGCCACGACCTGCGCTACGCCATCGACTCCACCCGCCTGCGCACCGAACTCGGCTGGAGACCCACCTACTCCGACTTCCGCGCCGGACTCACCGCCACCATCGACTGGTACCGCACCAACGAGCACTGGTGGCGACCGCAGAAGGACGTCACCGAAGCCGCCTACGCCGGGACGGAGCGGGTCACCGGGGCGGCCTCGACACGCTGATCGACCCGGGGATCGTGCCGAGCGGTATGAGTAGACTTCACGGCCGACGCCCGGTACGGCGCGTGGAGACGACGATGGGGGAGTGGTGCTGCTCAGCGTCGTCGTTCCGTGTCACAACGAGGAGAGCGTTCTGGACGCTCTGGTGGACGCCGTTCTCTCGATAGAACCGAACCTGCCGGTGGATCCGGACGGCAGGGCAACCGTTCTCGAATTGGTCTTGGTCGACGACGGAAGCCGCGACGGCACCAAGGCCGTCATGCGCGATCGCAACGAGCGCGACGAGCGAGTGCGGTACGTGTCCTTCAGCCGGAACTTCGGCAAGGAGTCGGCCATGCTGGCCGGGTTGAGCTACGCCCGAGGCGACGCCGTGGTCATCATGGATGCCGACCTTCAGCATCCTCCGCACCTCATCGAGGACATGGTGCGCCTCCACCGCGAGGGATACGACCAGGTGGTCGCCCGCCGCACGCGAGACGGAGATTCGCGCGGACGAACCGCCCTGTCGCGGATGTACTACCGGGTCGTCAACCGCGTGGTCGACGTGTCCATCGAGGACGGCGCGGGGGACTTCCGGCTGCTGAGCCGGAGGGCTGTCGACGCACTTCTTCAGATGGGCGAGTACAACCGGTTCTCGAAGGGTCTGTTTTCCTGGATCGGTTTCCCGGTGGCCACCGTCGACTACCGCAACGAACCGCGGCAGGGCGGTGGGGAGAGCAAGTGGACGTTGCGACGTCTGCTGAATTACGGACTCGACGGCGTGATGTCGTTCAACAACGCCCCACTGCGGCTGGCGATCTACCTCGGTGCCGCCGCGATGATCGTGGGTTTCGCCTACGTGGTGTTCCTGATCGCCGCGGCAGTCGTCGCCGGGGTCACGGTGCCCGGGTACGTCACGCTGGTGGCGGCCATCATCGGATTCGGCGGATTGCAGTTGTTGTTCCTGGGCGTCATCGGGGAGTACGTGGGGCGCATCTACTACGAAGTGAAGCAACGGCCCCACTACCTGGTCGCGGAGACCGAGCCCGGCATGCCCGCCGGGTCGCGAGCCGATCGACGGGTCGAGCGGTCCTCCGACGGATCGACCGGGCGTTTCCGCCCGTCGCATGCGGTTCCTGCTGTCGAGTCGACCCCGAACGGGCCCGCTCGGCGAGCCCCCCGTCGCGACGAGGACGCCTGACAACGAATCGTATGCCTACACACGTCCTTCGGTTCGCGCTCGTCGGTGTCCTCAACACCGGCGTGTACTACGGCCTCTACCTGCTGTTTCGACTGGCCGTCCCGTACTGGATGGCACACCTGCTGGCCATCGCCTGCGCCATGGTGTTCTCCTTCTTCCTCAACTGCCTTTACACCTTCCGCACGCGCCCCACCTGGCGAAAGTTCGCCCTGTGGCCGCTCACCAATGCCACCAACTACGTGATGACGACGGTCGGAGTGATCGTCCTCGTCAGCGGTCTCGGAATGGACGAGCGTGTCGCTCCGCTGGTCGCCGCGGCTGCCGCGATTCCCGTGACGTTTCTGCTCTCCCGGCGCCTGCTCGTCGGTCGGAGCGCGCCGGTGCCCCGGACCGCGCCGACGGGCTCGACCGGGTCGGCTGACCGATGACCGCGTCGACCGAAACCACCGCGGCGATGGCGGCAGTGGACGACGCCGCCGTCGGCGACCCGCGTCCCGGACGCCGGTGGGACGTGCTGGTCGGAGTACTGGCCGCCGTCACCGTCGTCGGCCTCGCGACTCTGGCACAGTGGCGCGGCACTCTGTTCTTCTACGTCGGCGACATGTACGAGCAGTTCGCACCGCTCTGGCACGTCTTCGGATCGCAGTTGCGTAGTGGGCAGTGGGTCGCGATGGACCCAGCTGCGTGGATGGGCGGCAACTACGCGGCAGAGGCGCTCAACGGCATCTGGAACCCGGTCAATCTCGCCAACTTCGTCCTCGTCTCCTACTTCGACAACCTCTCGCTGGCCGCCTTCGTGGTCGCCACCGAGATGCTGGCGATCCTGGCGATCGGTGTCTACCTCCTTGCCCGCACCTACGGTGCGCACCGAGGACCGTCGTTCCTGATCGCCGTGGCGATCCCTGTCTCCGGATTGACCCTGTGGTACGAGGCCGCCGGGTGGCCGGCCGGACTCGCCGCCTTCACGTGGTTCGTCCACTTCTGGTGGTCGGCTCGGCGATTCGCCCTCGGTCGTCTCCCCATGATCGTTCCGTTCGCCTTCGGTTTCCTCGCCATGACCGCAGGCAACCCCTACGCCCCGCTGGGTCTGGTGGTGGTTCTGGCCGCGCTGGGAATCGAACTGATCCTGCGTCGCGACGTGGGCCGTCTTCTCCTGCTCACCCTGATGGGGGCGTGTGTGGGCGCGGTGGCACTGATGGTGTTCCTGCCCCTGCTCGGGGCGAGCGAGGTGACCACCCGGCAGAGCTTGGCCGCGATTGCGAACGACACATTCCTCGTGCCGGATCTCGGCGATCTCGCAGCCGGAAGTTCGCCGACGTATCTCCCGTCGATCGCGAATTGGAAGGGCCCGCTCGACAGCGTGCCGTCGACCTACCTCGCCTGGTTCGTCCTGCCGCTGCTTCCGTGGTTGCGATGGAGCGACCGGCGAGCGATCTCGGGTGGTGTCGGGCTGGCAGTCGTCGGGGCGTTCTACCTGATCGCGACTCTGGCGCCGTCCAATCTCTGGCTCTTCCGGTGGCCGTTCCGACTGGTCGAGTACCTGTACCTGGTCTCGGCACTCGGCTTCGCTGTGCTGCTCAGTCGTGGGCTTGCACCTGTCACGCGGCGGCGCGTGGGAGCGACTGTCGGCATCGTGGCGTTCGGTGCCTACTCCGCCTGGGCTGTTCGCCCCGACCTCGGGCTCGAACACCTCGTGGGCCTGACCGTCGTCGGGGCGGGTGTCGCTGCCGCCGTCGTCGCCGGGCGTCGAGCGGGGATTGTCGCGCTCGTCGCCGTCGCCGTCGTCGTGACCGGTGTGGTGTCGATGGTTCAGTTCTCGGCGTTCCCTTCGGTCGCGCAGCCCATCACGTCCGACGACGAATTTCGGCCCGCTCCGCTACCGGACGGTGGGTCGCCGGTGTTCTCGGTCGCCGACATGAGGCGGGGCGCCATCGAGTATCGAGGGGTGGTGCTGCAACTCGCGGATCGGCTGTCGGTGACGACCGAGGACACGCGTGAGGGGCGTTTGTTGTTCGGCAACCTGGCCAGAGTCGCTGATCTCGGCGCCGTGACCAGTTACACCGGTATGGGATTCGATGCATTCGCCGATGAGTTGTGCATGGATTATCGGGGCGCGGTCTGTGGCGACGCAGTGGAGCGGATCTTCGCACCGGCATCCGCGGACATCGACGCACCTCTCGTCGATGTGATGGGGGTGTCCACACTGGTGATCCAACGGACCTTGGCGCCGCGGGTCAGCGACGGACCGCCACCGATCGGATGGCGAGTGGCCGCGGCGGATGTTGCTCGCGTCGTCTGGGTGCGCGACAGCCCGATCGCGGCCTCCGCGGGACCGGTCACCTGGTCGTCCGCGGGGATCGACGCCGAAACCCGCGCCGATTCACCGATGACCGAGACGGTCGACGTGAACGCCGACCGCGCGGGAACGGTCGTGTTCTCTCGGCTGGCATGGCCGGGATATACCGCGACCGTCGACGGCCGGCCGGTGGAGGTGGCGGAGGGACCGGCCGGGCTGCTGGAGGTCGAGGTGCCGGCGGGCGACGGACTGCTCCGGGTCGAGTACACGCCCCCGGGATTGGCGTTCGGTCGTGCGGCCGCCCTTGCGGCCACCGTGATCGTCGTTCTGGCATCGGTCGCGACGTCCCTGATGGGTCGCCGCCGCCGCTCCGTCGCGAATGCGGGCCTCGCAGGCCCACATTGATAGCCTGACTCCGTTCGACGATCGATTGTCCGCTTCTCGCCGGGCAATGCCAAGAGAATGCGACGCGGAGGGTGATTTCCATCATGAACAGCGACGCCGTCGTTCCGACGACATTCGGAACGATGGTGGCACAGCGGGTCTTGTTCGACGGGCCGTCACCGCTGGTCAGCGCAGACATGTACGCCGGAATCACCAAGGGATCCGCCGAGCGTTCACGCGCAGCGGTCACTGTGGCCAAACGCAGCGTCGTCTCCACGAACAGCTATTTCGGCCGATTTCCGGCCAGTTATTGGCAGCGCTGGACCACCGTCACCGAGGTGACGTTCGACGCCCGTGTCGACGGTCGGGCTCGGCTCGACGTGGTCGCCACCGACTACAAGGGCCGTGAGCGGATCATGGCCAGTCGCGCCGTGACCGACTCGGACGACCGCGTGAGCATCACCGTTCCCACGACGCAGTTCCTGGACGGGGGCGCGCTGTTCGTCCGCATGATGACCTCGTCCGGCGACTTCGTTCTCGACGATGCGACCTGGCGGGTGGCGGCACCGGAACGCATGCGTCCCACCTCGGTGGTGGTGTGCACGTTCAATCGCGCGGACGATTGCGCTGCGACCGTGGCCGCGCTGGCGGACGATCCCCTGGCGCTGCGCGACGTCGATCACGTCTACGTCGTCGATCAGGGCACGGACCGGGTCGAGACCCGCGCGCTATTTCAACGTGTCGCAGGCGATCTGGGTGAGAAGCTGGTCTACATCACGCAGCCGAACCTGGGCGGCGCGGGCGGTTTCACCCGCGGCCTGTACGAGGTTCAGGGCAAGGGGGGAGACCCCGCCAACGTTGTGTTCATGGACGACGACGTGTTGTGCGAGCCGGAGGCGTTCGTCCGGATGAACGCCTTCGCCAACAAGACGGTGGAGCCTGCCATCGTCGGCGCGCAGATGCTCTATCTCCTGCACCCGGACCGCGTGCACGTGGGTGCCGAGGTCGCGAATCTGCAGCGTCTCGAAGCCGGACTGCACGTCAAGGACGCCTTTGCCGACAAGAGCGTCCTGAAGAAGAAGCAGCAGGAAGTGCGGGTGGACGCGGGGTACAACGGGTGGTGGTCCTGCCTCATCCCGTCGGAGATCGTGGCCGAGGTCGGCTATCCGCTCCCCCTGTTCTTCCAGTGGGACGACATCGAGTACGGCTACCGCTCTCGCGCACACGGTTTCGCGACGGTCACGCTGCCCGGCGCGGCGGTCTGGCATGCCGACTTCGCCTGGAAGGACTGGGACGAGTGGCATCGCTACTTCAACCTCCGGAACGGCATGATCACCGCCGCCCTGCACACCGAGCTGGACGGCGTCGCCCTGGCCAAGCAGTTGCGACGAGACCTGCTGCGGTACCTCGTCTCGATGCAGTACGGCATGGCCTACACCCTGATCAAGTCCGTCGAGGACTTCCTCGGCGGTCCTGCGCTGCTGAAGGACGGCGGCATGGGAGCCGCCGCTGCCATCAGGCGTGAGCGCGCTCGCTACGGAGAGACCAAGCGGCACAACGCGAACGACGTTCCCGGTGTCCGTCCCGCGGACATGGTGATCACGCCGGCCGGGCCGCACCCGAAACCCAGCATGGAGTGGGCGGTCCTCGCCAAGCGGATCGTCCAGCAGCTTCGCGGCCGCGTCCATCCGGGCCCCGTCGCCATCTCGGCCGACGACGCCCACTGGTGGCACGTCTCGCTCTTCGCGCACGCGGTGGTCACCGACCGGTCGCAGGAGGGTGTGCGTGTGAGGGTGCGCGACCGTGACCGAGCGCTGAAGTTGCTGCAGCGTGGGCGCACCGCGCTGGCACGCCTCCGCAAGGAGACACCGTCGGTGACGCAGTCCTACCGAGCAGCGCGGACGGATCTGACCACCCGCGAGAACTGGGCCCGCCTCTACGGACTCGACGCCCGCGAGGTCACGCGAGCCTGACGGCCACCTGTTCACCGTTCGAGGTGTAGGCGAGGTATTCGAACTCGACGCCTGTCCGCTCGACGAACTCGGTCCACGCCCGGTACTCGTGCGCCTGCCAACCGGGGAAGTTGAAGAACTCGTCGAACACGATCACCGTGCCCGGTCGGAGACGGGACTCGAGTCGGCGCAGGACGAAGTCGGCCGAGGAGTAGAGGTCGGCGTCGATGTGGACGAACGCCACGGGCCCGCGGTTCTTCGACAGGAACGGGCCGAGCGTCTCCTGGAACAGGCCCCGGACCAGGTGCGCCCCGGGAACCTCCGGCAGCGTGTCCTGCGCGAAGGTGCCGGCCTCGAAGCCGGTTCGCCACGTGTCCGGAAGGCCCTCGAACGTGTCGAAGCCCGCCACGACGCCCACGTTGGCGCCCTCGGCCCACTGCTCGGCGATGACGTTCAGCGTCGTTCCGGTGGCGACGCCGAATTCGAGCGCCATGCCGTCGATCGACACGGCGTCGACGGCGTGACGCAGGGTGGCGGTGGGATGCGTGAAGGACGGGACCTTCGGTAGGTGCTGCTCGACGAAGTCCGCGCTCGACGCGGCCGCCTCGACGTCGGAGGCGAACGGCAGGTCCCGTCGCATCCGGAACTCGAGGGTGGACACCGACTCCTGCAGCTCGGCGATCGTGCGGGCCTGACCCACCAGCAGATCGAGCAATTCCCGGTGCCGACGTTCGGCGTCCTCGGTGGTCTCCGCGACCACCTCGTGCACGGCCCGCACCACCTTCGCGCGCGCCGACGACCGGATGCGCCGACCCCACCTCATCGCGGCCACCGCAGTCGTGTCATGGACACATACCGTAGTGGACCGCCCGGCCGACCACGCGTCCGGTTCGTCGGGTCAGGGACGGCGGAAATGCTCGGTGCGACCGAGGGCGCGAAGGCGGCGCCACTCCCGGAGTCCGGCGATGTCGCGGGTGGTGACCAGGAAGTACCACCCGAAACGAATCCATTCCTGCGGCAACAGCTTTCGCATTCCGGGCTGCGCCAGGACGTACCCGCGGTTGCGGTAGGTGAAATACCGCTTCACGGCGTCGTCGGGGTACTGGGTGTGCATGCGGCCGCGCAGAATCGGCTTGAACTCGTCGCTGCCGTTCGGGTGCAGGTAAGCCGTCTGCAGGCACGTCCCGAAGCGCAGCCCCGAGCGCGTGAGTCGACGGTGCACCTCGACCTCGTCGCCGCGCACGAACAGGCGCAGATCGGGCACGCCGACGGCCTCGATCGCCGCGGCCGTGAACAACGCTCCGTTGAACAACGACGCATACGACGGCAGAAAGTCGTCTGTTCCCAACTCCGACCGCCAGCGCCGCCACGCCGTGCCCCGGCGCAGCGGAAAGGCGAGACGGTCGGGCTCGTCGATGTCGCAGACCACCGGCGAAACCTCGTCGAGCGCGTGGGTCTCGGCGCAGCGCAGCAGTGTGGCGAGCACGTCGGGACCCTCGGGTCGTCCGTCGTCGTCGGCCAACCAGACCCGGTCCGCGCCGAGCGAGAGCGCGTACAGAATTCCCAGGGCGAAACCGCCGGCGCCGCCGAGGTTGTGCTTGCTGCCGAGGTAGGTCGTCGCCGTCGGTTGGGCGTCGACCAGCGTCCGGACGTCGTCCTCGCACGCGTTGTCGACGACGATCAGATGGTCGAGCGGCCGCGATTGCGCGGTGAGGACGGCGAGGGACCCCGCCAACTGTGCCCGACGACGATGCGTGACGACGACGCCGACGATCGTCTCAGGCACCGCGCTCCCCGTCGCTCGCGGTGCCGTCGCGCTCGCTGTCGCTCGCGGTGCCGTCGCGCTCGCTGTCGCTCGCGGCGAGTTCGCGCAAAATGTGCGCAACGTGGTCACCTGCGTCGTCACCCTCGTAGGCGCGGACGACGTCCTCGATACCGCCCTGCTGCCGCACCTGACCGTGGTCGATCCACATCGCGGTGTCGCAGAGCTGGGCGAGGAACTCGTTGGAGTGGGAGGCGAAGACGAGGATGCCGGAGCGCTTGACCAGCTCCTGCAGCCGCGTGCGGGCCTTCTTCATGAACTCGGCGTCGACCGCGCCGATGCCCTCGTCGAGCAGGAGAATCTCGGGGTCGATGCTGGTCACCACGCCCATCGCGATGCGCACGCGCATCCCGGTGGAGTAGGTGCGCAGCGGCATGTCCAGGTAGTCGCCCAGCTCCGTGAACTCGGCGATCTCGTCGATCTTCGACGCCATCTGCTTCCGGGTCTGTCCCAGGAACAGCCCACGGATGATGATGTTCTCGTAGCCCGAGATCTCGGGGTCCATCCCGACGCCGAGGTCGAACACCGGCGCTACCCGGCCACGAACGACGGCGCTGCCGCGCGTGGGTTCGTAGATTCCGGCGAGCAGCCGCAGGAGGGTCGACTTGCCGGCACCGTTGTGGCCGACGAGTCCCACGCGATCGCCCTCGCGCAGGGACAGGGTGATGTCGCGCAGCGCCTCGACGACGACGACGTCGCTGGCGTTGCGGCCGATCGTCCCGCCGGCCTTGCCCAGGAACGCCTTCTTCAGCGAGCGGGTCTTGGCGTCGAAGATGGGAAAGTCCACGCACGCGGAATGCGTGTCGATGCTGACGGTCATGGTCGCGGTCTCCGATCAGACCCAGTAGGGCACGCGGGCGCGGAAGGTGCGCATGGCGACCATGGTGAGAGCGATGCCGACTGCGGTGCAGCCCAGCACGATGTACCAGTGATACGCCTGCTGGTCCTCGCCGATCAACGGCGCGCGCAGGATGTCGAGGTAGTGGAAGAGCGGGTTGATCTCGACCAGGCGGGCGCGTTGCGCCGCTTCGCCGCCCATGGTCTGCAGGTTGGCGGTGGTCCACACGATGGGCGTCATGAAGAACAGCAGCGTGACCAGGCTGCCCAGGATCGGCGCCAGGTCGCGGTACCGGGTGGCGACGATGCCGAACAGCAGCGCCACCCACACCATGTTCACGACGATGAGGAAGAACGCCGGAATGGCCGTGACGATGGTCCAGTGCAGTTCCGGCCGGAACACGGCCAGCATGATGAGGTAGATCAGCAGGTTGTGCCCGAGCAGGAGGACCTGGCGCCAGACCAGGCGGTAGACGTGCACGCTCAGCGCCGAGGGCAGCTGTTTGATCAGCCCCTCGTTGGCGATGAAGACGTCCGCACCCTCGAGGATCGACGCGCTGATGAGGTTCCAGATGATGAGGCCGACGGTGACGTGCGGCAGGAACGAGCGCAGGTCGATGTCGAGGAGCACCGAGTAGAGCAGGCCCATGGCGACGGCCTGGACGCCCGTGGCGATGGTGATCCAGAACGGGCCGATGACGGACCGGCGGTAGCGCTGCTTGATGTCCTGCCAGCCGAGGCTGAGCCACAGCTCACGCTGGGCGTAGCCCTCCCGCAGGTCACGAACCGCCCGGCGATAGGTCTGGGAGTCCGACGCGGGTTCGCCGCCGGTGTCCGAGTCGATCGCTGGTGCTACCACGACGGACGAGAGTACCCGTCAGAGATATTGACCGGTTCCCTGGTTGTGCTGGGCCGGACCGCTGCCGCCGATGGCGACGCCGGGCGGGAGTGCCCCCTGACGCATCTGCTCGAGCTGGGCCCGAGCGGCCATCTGCTGGGCGAAGAGCGCCGTTTGGATGCCGTGGAACAGCCCCTCCAGCCAGCCGACGAGCTGCGCCTGCGCGATCCGCAGTTCCGCGTCCGACGGCACCGCGTCCTCCCCGAACGGGAGCGCCAGCCGCTCGAGCTCGTCCCGCAGTTCCGGCGCGAGGCCCTGCTCGAGCTCGCGGATGGACGAGGTGTGTATCTCTTTGAGGCGGGTCCGGCTGGCGTCGTCGAGCGGAGCGGCGCGCACCTCCTCGAGCAGCTGCTTGATCATGGTGCCGATGCGCATGACCTTGGCCGGCTGCTCGACCATGTCGGCCAGCGACTCGCTGTCGTCGTCGTCGGACGAGTCGGCTCCCGTGACGTTCGCCCGGGCCGCCGCAGCCGCGGCTTCGCGGGGGCTGAGGGCGATCGGCTGCCCGTCCGGGCCGATGACGACGACGTGGTCGGACCCGTCACCGTCGGTGGAAGCGGAGGATTCCGAACCGGGGGGTGTGGTCATGACTCCATCTTGACCCGGGTCGCCGACAGAACAGAAGGCGGCCGACCCTCCGACCCACCGAGGAGTCGCCGACGACGCCTAGAGTGTTCGGCATGACCTACGACGTCGCCCGCGTACGAGGGCTCTTTCCCTCGCTCGGCGACGGCTGGATACATCTCGATCCGCAGCTGGGTGCGCAGATTCCGGACCGCGTCGCGACGGCGGTGTCGACGACGTTCCGGAATTCGGCCACGTCCCACTCCTCTCGGTATCCCGCAGCGCGTCGCAGCACGCAGGTGGTGGAGGAGGCCCGGCAGGCCGTCGCAGATCTGGTCGGAGGCTCACCCGAGGGGGTGGTGCTGGGCCCGGATCACTCGGTGCTCCTCGCGTGGCTCGCCGAGGCGCTGAGTACTCGGCTGGGTCTCGGCACCGGCATCGTCCTCTCCCGGCTGGACGACGAAGCGAACGTCGCGCCGTGGCTCCGCATCGCCAACCGGTACGGCGCGCAGGTCCAGTGGGCCGAGGTCGACATCGAGACGTGCGAGCTGCCGACGTGGCAGTTCGACGAGCTGGTGGCGGCCAACACGCGGTTGGTGGCCGTGACGGCGGCGTCGTCGCTCGTCGGGTCGGCGCCCGACGTGCGCGTGGCCGCGGACCTGGTGCACGACGTCGGCGGGCTGATGGTCGTCGACGCGTCCGGTGCGGCGCCCTACGCGGTGCTCGACATCGAGGACCTCAAGGCCGACGTGGTCGCCGTGAACGCGGCGGCGTGGGGCGGCCCGCGGGTCGGCGCGCTGATGTTCCGCGATCCCGGCCTGCTCGATCGGCTGCCGTCCATCGCGCTGGACCAGCAGGCCACCGGCCCCGCGCGGCTCGAACTCGGCGGACTGCACTACTCGCTGCTCGCCGGGGCCACCGCATCCATCGACTGCCTCGCGTCGCTCGACGAGGGGGCGCGGGGAACGCGCCGGCAGAAGCTGGAGATGTCCATCGGATCGCTCCAGGACTACCACGATTCCCTGTTCGCCTACCTCCTGGACCGGCTCGACCGACCGCATCTCATGACGATCGGGACGGCGGCGAGCCGGGTGCCGTGCGTCAGCATCAGCGTCGACGGGGTGGAATCGGACAAGGTGGCGGCCCGCCTGGCCGACCACCGCATCGACGTGGTCTCCGGTGTCCACGGCGGCAGCCGCCTGCTCGAAGCGCTGGGTGTCGCCGACGCCGGGGGAGCGATCACGGTCGGCCTCGCTCCGTACACCACCCGGCACGAGATCGACCAGCTCGCGTCGGTATTGGACTCGATGGCCTGACAGGTCTGCCGACCCGGACGGGTCACCGGACCCGCAGGATCACCTTGCCGACGGTGGAGTGCTCGTCGAGCAGCCGGTGTGCGCGGGGTGCCTCGGCGATCGGAACCTCCTCGTACACAACGGGAGTGACGGATCCGTCCGTGATCATCGGCCACACCCGCTCACGCACCTGGCGCACGATCTCGGCCTTGCCACCCGGCCCCGTCACGGGACGGGCGCGCAAGCCCGCGCAGTGCACGCTGCCGCGACGAGCCATCAACGCGGCGAAGTCGAACTCCGCCTTCCGGCCGCCCTGCATGCCGATCGTGACGAGGCGTCCGTCCATCGCGAGGGCGGACACGTTGCGGGACAGGTACTTCGCGCCCATGTTGTCGAGTATCACGTCGGCGCCGTGGCCGTCGGTGGCCTCGCGAAGTGCTTCGACGAAGTCCTGCTCCTTGTAGTCGATCAGGATGTCGGCGCCGAAGGACCGGCACGTCTCGAGTTTCTCGGCCGAGCCCGCGGTCACCGCAACGCGAGCGCCCAGGGCTTTCGCGACCTGGATCGCGTGCGTGCCGATTCCGCTTCCGCCGCCGTGGATCAGCAGCGTGTCTCCCGCGCCGAGCCCGCCGTACATGACGACGTTCGACCACACCGTGCAGGCCACCTCCGGCAGCGACGCCGCGACCACGAGGTCGACACCGGCCGGAACCGGAAGGACCTGCTCCGCGGGGACGACGACGCGCTCCGCGTAACCACCGCCGGCGAGGAGGGCGCACACCTCCTCGCCCACCTGCAGTCCCGTCACGCCGTCACCGAGCGCCTCGATCACCCCGGAGCACTCGAGGCCGAGGACCTCGGAGGCCCCCGGTGGCGGCGGGTAATTGCCCTGGCGCTGTTGCAGATCCGCCCGGTTGACCCCGGCGGCGGTGACGGTGATGGCCACCTCGCCCGCTCCGGGCGAGGGATCGGCCGCCTCGGCCCAGACCATGACGTCGGGGTCGCCGTACTCGGTCAGCGTGATCGCATGCATGGTTCTCAGGGTAGGCCCGCCGGCTGATCCGGGGTCAGATCCGCGTGGAGTCCGCCCAGATGTCGACGCCGGCGTCCGGGGCGTGCGCGTCGATACGGGACAGTTCGTCGTCGTCGAAATCGAGGCGCTGGAGTGCCGCGACGTTGTCCTCGAGTTGGTCGACCGACGACGCGCCCAGCAGTACCGTCGTCACCCTCCGGTCGCGCAGCGCCCACGCGATCGCCATCTGCGCGAGGCTCTGACCGCGGGACGACGCGATGTCGTTCAGCGCGTTCAGGTTTTCCCGGATCTCGTCGGTGAGCCAGTCCGGGTTCAACGACTTGCCCTGCGCCGCACGGGAATCCTCGGGGACGCCGTCGAGGTACTTGTCGGTCAACATGCCCTGCGCCAACGGCGAGAAGGCGATGACCCCGACGCCCAGCTCGTCCACGGTCGGCAGCAGGTCCGACTCGATCCACCGGTTCACCATGGAGTAGCTGGGCTGATGGATCAGCAACGGCACACCTGCGTCGGACAGCAGCGACGCCATCTGCCGGGTGCGGGCGGCCGAGTAGGAGCTGATGCCGGCATAGCGCGCCTTGCCCTGCTGCACCGCACTGATCAGCGCGCCCGCGGTCTCCTCGACGGGTGTCTCACGGTCCGCGCGGTGGCTGTAGAAGATGTCGACGCAGTCCAGTCCCATGCGCTCCAGGGAACGGTCGAGCGAGGAGAGCAGGTACTTCCGGGATCCGCCGAAACCGTAGGGGCCCGGCCACATGTCCCACCCGGCCTTGGTCGAGATCACCAGCTCGTCGCGGTAGGGCCCGAAGTCCTCCTTCAGGATTCGCCCGAAGTTGATCTCCGCGCTGCCGGCCGGGGGACCGTAGTTGTTGGCCAGGTCGAAGTGGGTGATGCCCAGGTCGAAGGCCCGTCGCAGCACCGCGCGCTGCGTCGCCAGTGGCTTGTCGTCGCCGAAGTTGTGCCACAGTCCGAGGGAGATGGCAGGGAGCTTCAGACCCGACGCGCCGGTGCGGCGGTAGGGCATGTGGTCGTAACGGTCGGCGGCAGCGACGTAGGGATCGGGCATGCCCGCCATCCTGCCGGACCGGGCGCGCTGCGCGGCGAGAAACGGGTGCGGCGGGCGCGCCCGAGCGGTTAGCGTCGACGGGTGAGTGCATTCGGCAACTTCCAGAACGAGATCTACCTGACGGGCCTCGGCGGAACCGCGCCGGACCTCCCCACCACCGCCGCCGGACTCGAGGCCCGTGCTCGCGAGACCCTGTCGGCCGCCGCGTTCGCGTACATCGCCGGGAGCGCGTCCACCGAGCGCACGGCCGCCAACAACGTCGAGGCGTTCGGCCGGCACCGCATCGTGCCGCGCATGTGGCGCGGGGCGAGCGCGCCCGACGCCCGCGACCTCTCCGTCGACCTGTTCGGACTGCGTCTCGACGCGCCGATTCTCACGGCACCGATCGGGGTGCTCGGCATGGTGCATCCCGACGCCGAACCCGTCGTCGGCTCGGTGGCCAGCGC
Organism: Rhodococcus sp. PBTS 1; assembly: GCF_001620025.1. Taxonomy (NCBI): domain Bacteria; kingdom Bacillati; phylum Actinomycetota; class Actinomycetes; order Mycobacteriales; family Nocardiaceae; genus Rhodococcus; species Rhodococcus sp. PBTS 1. The sequence goes on along the minus strand of NZ_CP015219.1, from coordinate 3,839,365 downwards.
GCTCGGCATCGGCTCCGTGCTGTCGACGGCGTCGTCCACCCCCATCGAGGACGTCGCGGCCGTGTCCGGGGAGAACTGGTGGTATCAGCTCTACTGGCCCGCCGACGAGGGCGTCGCCGAATCGCTCGTCCGCCGCGCCACCGCAGCCGGCGCCAAGGCGATCGTGGTCACCGCCGACACCCCCGGAATGGGTTGGCGCCCCCGTGATCTCGACCTCGGCCACCTGCCGTTCCTGAAGGCGCAGGGCATCGCCAACTACCTGTCCGATCCGGTGTTCCGGTCGCGTCTCGCCGCACCGCCCGAGTCGAGCGACGAGGCCCTGCAGATCGCGGTGCTCACCTGGGTGGGGATGTTCGGCAACCACACCCTTCGCCCTGCCGACATCGCGCGCGTGAAGGAGTGGACCCACCTGCCCGTCCTGGTCAAGGGCATCCTGCATCCCGACGACGCACGAGCCGTCGTCGACGCCGGAGCGGACGGCGTCGTCGTGTCCAATCACGGTGGGCGGCAGGTGGACAACGCCATCGCGGCCGTCGACGCGCTCGGCCCCGTCGCCGACGCGGTGGGCGGCTCGTCCACGGTGTTGCTCGACTCCGGAATCCGGTCCGGCTCCGACATTCTCGTCGCCCTCGCGCTGGGTGCCGACGCGGTGCTCTACGGCCGGCCGTGGGTCTACGGCCTGGGGCTCGCCGGCCGTGACGGCGTCCAGCACGCCCTGCGCTGCATCCTCGCCGACCTCGACATCACCATGGGCCTCGCCGGCCTGACCTCCCTCGCCGAGGTCGACCGCAGCATCCTCGCGGGTGGGTGAGGCAGGGGCACCCGCGGGCACTAGTATTTCGAGGTGTTCGACTATCTGGGTGGTCGACCGGGAAGCGTGGCAGAGCGGCCTAATGCACTCGCCTTGAAAGCGAGAGACGTGTAACAGCGTCCGGGGGTTCAAATCCCTCCGCTTCCGCCACCGCACCTGCGCAGCTTGCAGCCACCTGCGCCGGTTGCACCCTGTGAGGGTTGCGGAAGCCCGAGCAGGTTCGCGTGGACGCCGCCCGACACCCCACCTGCGCAGCTTGCAGCCACCTGCACCGGTTGCAACCCGTGAGGGTGGTGGAAACCCGAGCAGCTGCCGCCCCGAGCCCAGCCCCGAACGCACCTCGGCCCCCTCACCACAGGGGGCGAGGGGGCCGAGGAGGGGAACGGTCAGCGCTTGCGCGCCGTCTTGGCCGCCGCAGCGGCAGCGCTCTGGGCGTTCTTCGCGTTCTCGAGCCCGCGCGCCACGATGGCCGCCTGCAGGTAGCGCAGGCCCGACGGAATGGACGGGTCGATCCCGGTGAGCTGGCCGATGCGCTTGAGGCGATAGTCGACGGTGTTCGCGTGAACGAACAGGTGCCGGGCGGTGCGCTGGCGGTTCAGCTCGTGTCCGAGGTACGAGGTGAGGGTCTCGAGGAGCTCGGGGGCGTCGTCGAGCGGCTCGAGCGCGCGGAGCAGCTGCTCGCGACCACGTCCGGGACGGGTGAGCTGGTACTCGAGCACCAGGTCCTCGGTGCGGTAGAGCCCCGCGGGGCGGCCCAGCTGCCGGGCGAGCGAGAGCAGTTCGTACACGTGCTCGGCGGCGGCAGGGATGTCGTCGCGGTCGGAGGAGGTGACGGCGCCGGTGACGGCCACCTCGCCGGCGCGGGAGAGACGCTCGATCAGCGCGTCGACCCACTCGCGGTCGCGGGGTGCGGGGAGCAGGATGGTGCCGCCCTCGGTGCTCAGCAGCGCGAGGGGGGACTTGCCGCACGAGGTGGCCAGCTCGGCCTGGATGCGGCGCAGCTTGCGGCGGGCCGACACCGTGCGGTCGACGACGGGGTTGGCCTCGTCGGGGTGCTGCGGGAAGTGCAGTGCGAGGACGAGGTAGTCGTCGGCGAGGTCGATGCCGCACTGCTGGGCGGTGGCGGTGGCGTTCTTGCCGCCGCTGAGCAGCGTCGTGACGAGGGTGTGCGTGGCGGTGTGATGCTCGGAGGCCACGGACCGGTACTCGTCGACGTAGGCCATGGAGACCTCGGTGGTCACGGCCTCGAGCAGGGTGACCAGCACCAGAGAGTTGGCGGTGACGTCCTCGACCTTCTGGCCGGCCGTCTGGCGACCCACCAGGGTGAGTCCGTAGCGGAACCCGTCGTGGTAGGCGCGGAGAATGGCCCGGAGCGGGACGCCTTCACGGGCCCACCGCGCCGCGGCGTCGTGGACGTTGGCGAGATCCTTCTCGGACGGGGTGTTGCCGGACTCCAGCATGCGCACGGCGAGGCCGAGGCACTTGACGGTCACCTCCGTGACGTCGCCGTGCAGGAGTTCGCCCGGGAGAGTGCCGCAGGGCGTGTTGGCGGCGAAGTGGTCGACCAGATGACGGGCGACTCCGCGGAGGTCGCTGAGGGCCAGATTGTTCCCCTTGGTGCCGGCGATGAGCCCGGCTTCGACGTTGCTCGGAAGCGGGCTCGCGGCGGTCTTCGGTGTAGTCATCTGGCTCCCCCATGACTGTGTAGTTCATGCCGGTTGGGCTGGTTCTCGGTGTACGGTAACAACCCTTAACGGGGACGAAGATTGTTTTGGCGGATCGAACCAAGCGTCTTGTTTTCCGGCATTCATTCGAACTGCCCATCGAGTGTCCGTTGTCACACCCCCTGTGACCTGGTGTTATACCCTATTTCAACGACTGTTGAGTCCGCAACAATCGTTGAAAGTGCCCTTTTCGACTTGCATCTGCACAACGCAAACCGCGTCAAATTTGTGACTAAACACAGGGCGGTATCGAGACGGTAACGCATCGACAAGCGCCTGTACACGGTCCGACGGTCTCTTTCGCTGACTGCGCGCAGTGTTCCGGTCAGCTTTAACCGGCGTTGTGACCGATTCCAGGACCTGCGCGGATGCACTGGACAGGATTCTGGTGGTCCTTACTGCGCAGTAGCCTCGTCTGCGCCATGTATCGCACGGCTCGGGGCCGACGGCCCCTCATCGCCGGCCACGACGAAAGGGACCGACATGCGACGTCTCGCGGCCCTCGTCGGGGCGTGCTTGGCGACGACGACGCTCGCCGTGACCGCGCCGGCCGTCGCCACCGCCGATCCGGCCGGTCCGGTGGCGCTGGTGGGGGACACCGGTGCCCGCGTCGTCTCGGTCGCGATGCAGACCGACCGGCGAGCGATGGTCTCCGTGTTCTCTCCGTCCATGGGTCGGGACATTTCGGTCCAGGTTCTCCTGCCGGCCGATCGTTCCGCGCCTCGCCCGTCCCTCTACATGCTCGACGGTGTGAGCGCGGGCGAGGAGACGAACTACACCGAGAGCACGTGGACCGCCAAGACCGACGCGGTGGCCTTCTTCGCCGACAAGCCGGTCAACGTCGTTCTCCCCATCGGTGGCCGGGGCAGCTACTACGCGGACTGGCAGCGCCCGGATCCGGTGCTCGGGGTCAACATGTGGGAGACGTTCCTGACGCGGGAGCTCCCCCCGCTGATCGACGCACAGTTCTCCGGGAACGGCGTCGACGCGCTCATGGGACTGTCGATGGGCGCGCAGGGCGCGATGAACCTCATTGCCAAGCACCCGTCCCTGTACACCGGGGTCGCCGCGTTCAGCGGGTGCTACGACAACCGCAGCAACGAGACCAAGAACGCCGTGCGGACCACCGTGGGATCGACGGGCGGGGACGCGACCAACATGTGGGGGTCGAACTCCGACCCGGCATGGGCGGACAACGATCCGAGCCTGCGCGTGGACGCGTTGCGCGGCAAGCAGATCTACGTGTCGTCCGGCACGGGTCTGCCCGGCCCGTACGAGGCCGGCGGCTCACCGCTGGAAGAGCTGACGGACGCGCTTCTGGTCGGTGGCCCGCTCGAGGCGGCGGCCAATCTCTGCACCAACGGGTTCGTGGACACCCTGAACCGCGCGGGCGTGCCGGCGACCGTCGTGCGCAAGCCCTGGGGCACCCACTCGTGGCGGTACTGGCAGGACGAGATGCGGGCGTCCTGGCCCGTGATCGCCCGCGCTCTCGGGGTCTAGGCGGTCGCGACGTAACGGGTCGCGGCCGCGGCGGCGAAGTCGAGGAAGGCGTCGTTCTCGTGCGGGTCGCCCACGGTGACGCGGACCCCGTCGTCGCCGTACGCGCGCACCAGGATTCGTGCGTCGGTCGCGTCCGCCGAGAACGTGCCGGAGGCCGCGCCCAGCGGTAGCCAGACGAAATTCGCGAAGGAGTCGGCCACCTGGTAGCCGGCTTCGCGTAGGCCGTCGCGAAGGCGGGCCCGTTCGGCGACGACGATCTCCGTGCGGGAGAGCAACTCGTCGGACGCGGCGAGCGAGGCGATCGCCGCGCTCTGGGCGACCGAGCTGACGCTGAAGGCGGTGTGCACCTTCTTCATCGCGGTGACAACGGACGGCGCCCCGACGCCGTACCCGACGCGCAGACCCGCCAGGCCGTACGCCTTGGAGAACGTCCGCAGGACCATGACGTTGGGCCGCGTGCGGCCGACCTCGACCCCGTCGATCCGGCGGTCCGTGTACTCGAAGTACGCCTCGTCGAGCACCACCAGCACGTGCTCGGGGACGGTGTCGAGGAAGCGGTCGAGGTCCGCCGGGTCGACGACGGTGCCGGTCGGGTTGTTCGGGTTGCAGACGAACATCAGACGCGTCCGGTCGGTGACCGCGGCGGCCATGGCGTCGAGATCGTGGACGTCGTCGTCGGTGAGGGGGACACGCACGGCGGTGGCGCCGGCGACCAGGGTGACGATCGGGTAGGCCTCGAACGATCGCCAGCCGAACACCACCTCGTCGCCCGCTGAGCACGTCGCCTGCACCAGTTCCTGGCACAGCGACACGGACCCGCATCCGACGACGACGTTCGCCGACGGGACGTCGAGGAAGTCCGCGAGGGCGTCGGTCAGCGCGGTCGCGGCGTTGTCGGGGTACCGATTCACCCCGGCCACGGCGTCGGCGATGGCGTCTCGGACGCTCGGCAGCGGACCCGCCGTCGTCTCGTTGCTGGCGAGCTTGATCGCGCCCGCCACGGTGCGGCCCGGAATGTATCCGGGGATGGCGTCGAGGTCGGGGCGTGTGCGAGCGGTCACGACATCCGATTATGCGCGTCGGCCCGCCGCAGGCTCTCGCCAGATGCGCGCGGCAGTTCTACGGTGGTCCCATGACGGCATCGATCGAGGATTCGGCCCCTCTTCGCCGTGCGGACGACGGCACCGAGTCGGCCGAGCGTGTCCCGCTCACGACGTTCCGACCGGCGTCCACTCCGCGCGGCGGCATCGTCGTCCTGCACGAGTCGCGCGAATTCTCGCGCGCACTCCTGGACTTCATGAAGGCGCTCGCCGAGGACGGCTGGCTGGTGGCCGCTCCGCACCTCTTCCACCGCGCCGCGTCGGACGACGAGGTGTTCGGCGACGCGTTGTTCGAGGACTTCGACGCCACGGTGACGTGGTTGACCGGTCACGGCGTCTACGCCGACACCATCGGCGTCATCGGGTTCGACGACGCCGGGACGGCGGCGGCGCTGGTGGCCACCGACCGGCCCGTCGGTGCGGCGGTGAGCGTCGCCGCGCCCGGGATCGTCGAGCCGTTGACGCCGGACGCACGGGCGCTGCTCGAGGCGGCGCCGTCCCTGCAGGCGCCGTGGCTCGGTCTGTACGGCCAGGGCGACGAGCGCATCCCCGCGGCGCACGTCGACCGGCTGCGCGACGCCGTCGCCGAGGCGCCGGTGGCGACGCTCGTCGTGAGTTACGACGGCCTCGACCATCGTCCCGACGAGGTGTCGCCCGAGTCGGGGACGACGGCGGGGGAGGACGCGGTCGTCGACGCTCAGCGCCGCATCTTCGACTGGTTCGACAGCCACCTGCGCTGAGTCTTCGGGACCGCCGGGGCGCCGTCGGCCAGCGGTTTTGCGTCCGTTGTGGGGCATGTGTAGTCTTCTCTCTCGGCGGTTCGAAAGGACCGGTGCCCTTCGGAAGAAGGCTCAGGAGGCGTGCCAGAGCGGCCGAATGGGAGTCACTGCTAATGACTTGACCCTTCACCGGGTCCGGAGGTTCAAATCCTCTCGCCTCCGCCACCTTCGACTTCGGTCGGAGAACCCGGCTTCGGTCGGACACAACAGAAGACATGCGCCCGTAGCTCAACGGATAGAGCACTTGACTACGGATCAAGAGGTTAGGGGTTCGAATCCCTTCGGGCGCACAGAGATCCCCCCATCCGGCCCGGCCGGGTGGGGGGATCGTTTCGTTCTGCGTCCGGTCGGAGGCCCCACGCGGCCCCGGGTACGCTGCTGCGGTGAACGTCGCCGGTGACTCCGAACGCGTCTACGGTGGCCGGGCGCTGTCCGACCGGCGCGCCGAGCGTCGGCGCCGCTTCCTCGCCGCGGGTCTGGCGGTGATCGGCGAGAAGGGTTACGCCGCAACGTCGGTCGCGGACATCTGTGCCGCGGCGGGTCTCGCGCGCAGCCAGTTCTACGACGCGTTCCCGAACCGGGAGAAACTTCTGCTGGACGTGTACGACGCCGTGCAGGACGACGCCCGTGACGCCGTGATCGCCGCGTTGGCGGCGGTCGAGAACGGTGATCGACGCGCCCTGGTGACCGCCGCGATCACCGCCCTGATCGACTCGCTGGGCAGCGATCCCCGGCGAGCGCGTGTGTCGTATCTCGAGATGCTCGGGGTGAGCGATGCGGTGGAACAGCACCGCAGCCGTCGTCGCGCCGAGTGGGCGGCGTTCATCGAGGCGACGTTGCGGGGCGAACTCGGCGGAGACTTCGTCCCGCCGGGTGGTCACGAGTTCGCGGCGACGGCGTTCATCGGCGCGTTGACGGAATTGATCTCCACCTGGTCGCGTATGCCCGACCCGCGGCCTCCGGTCGACGGCATCGTCGACACGATGGTCGCCGTGCTCAGCGCCTTTGTTCCGGATCTGGACACACCGCACCGGATCGGTGACTGACGACGCGTCGTGACGCCGCGCAGCGTCGAGGGCCGGTGATTGTGTTTCGAACCACACCCGGTCTACAGTCCTCGCACGATCTCGGACACGCGTGTCCAAGATTGTGAGCCGTGCCGAGTCAGGTCAGCGTCGGGCGGGCGGCTCATGGCCGATCGCGGCCCGACGCGGAGATGAGTCACCGGTGGTCGTCGTCCTCCCTCGGTCCCGACGCGGGCGCATCACGGCGAGCATCGCCGTGCTCGCCGTGGCGTCGGCGCTGTCCGTCTCGCCGGCCGCCGCGGCACCGGCCGTCGCGCAACCGGCGATTCCGCCGGTGCCGGCACCGTTCGTGCCGAGCCCCGAGTACGACACGGAGTTCCACGACCCGCCGGCCGAGGTCGTCGCCGCGGCCGAGCCGGGCGAGATCATCGCCGCGCGTCCGGTGGAGCTCGGCACGCTGAACGTCCTCCCGACGCCGGTCGACGCCTGGCAGCTGGCCTACCGGTCGACCAACGGTCGGGGCGAGCCGATCCCGGCCGTGACCACCGTGGTCAGGCCGCGGGGCGACTCGGCCGAACCGCGGCCGTTGCTGTCGGTGCAGATGGCGGTCGACTCCCTCGCCGCGTACTGCTCGCCGTCGTACGTGATGCGGCAGGGCGCGGTGCCGTGGCCGGTGACCGGGGCGGTGACCTCGGGCGCGCAGTTCCTCGAGGTGCAGGCGGCGCTCGCCCAGGGGTGGGCGGTGTCGGTCCCCGACCATCAGGGTCCGAACAACGCCTTCGCGTCCGGTCCCGTCGCCGGCCGAATCACGCTCGACGGAATTCGCGCGGCCGAGAACTTCGCGCCGATGGACCTGCCCGGCGTCGCCACGAAGGTCGGCATGAGCGGCTACTCCGGCGGCGCGATCGCCACCGGCCACGCCGCCGAGCTGGCCGCGTCCTACGCACCCGAGCTCGACATCGTCGGCGTCACCGAGGGCGGTACCCCCGCGGAGGTCGCGGCGCTGGTGAACAACGCGAACAACGCCCTCGGCTCGGGCATCGTCGCCTCGGGCATCATCGGGGCGAGCCGAGAGGATCCGGAGCTGGCGCAGTTCCTGGACCGCACCATCGACCCCGCGGGGCGCGCTCTCTTCGCGGCGAAGGACAACCTCTGCGTCGGATGGTCGTCCGCGCTCCTGCCGTTCCTGAATCTGAAGGGGTTCCTGCGCACCGACGGAGATCCGTTGGAGGACCCCGTCGTTCGGCGGGCGCTGGGTCCGCTGACTCTCGGCGGCACGACCCCCGACATGCCGCTCTACGTGTACCACTCGAATCCGGACTGGCTGGTGCCGGTCGGTCCGGTGAACGCGATGGTGGACGCGTACTGCAGCCGTCCGGTAGCGAACGTCACCTATACGCGCGACCACTTCAGTGAGCACCTCAGCCTCGAGGTGATCGCGTTCCCCAGCGCGATCCTGTGGCTTCGGGACCGCTTCGCCGGTGTTCCGGCAGCACCGGGCTGCCGGACCACCGACGTCGGGTCCATGGCCTTGGACCAGCGCACCTACCCCGTCTGGGTCGATGCGGTGGGCGAGATCGTCGCGGGACTCTTCGGGGAGCCGATCGGGTCCTGACGGTTCTGCGTGCGGATCGAGCCGACCACGAGCGCGCCGGCCACGGCCACCACCGCGAAGGCGTAGAAGTTCACCTGGTACCCCATCGCCCACCCGGCGATGAGACCGCCGAGGAGAGGACCGCAGATCGCACCGATGCGGCCGATCCCGAGCGACCAGGCGAGCGCGGTCGCACCCAGCTTCTGCGGGTAGTGGGTGGCGCAGAAGCCACCCACCAGGATCTGGGTGCCGACGCTGCCGAGGCCGGCCACCGCGACCAGCAGGAACAGCAGCCCTGCAGGCAGATTCAGACTGATGAGGAAGATGGCGACGCAGGCGAGCAGGAACGACGCGGTGACCACCTTCTGCACGCCGATCCGGTCGGCGATGAAGGATGCGCTGATCGCGCCGACGATGGCGCCCAGGTTGAGCACCAGGAGGAACGCTAGCGAGCTCCCGAGCGCGAAGCCGGCGCTGCGCATGATCTGCGGGAGCCAGGTGTTGAGGCCGTAGACCAGCAGCAGGCCACAGAAGTTGGCGGCGGCGAAGAGGACGGTGGAGCGGCGCCACCGCGGGGTGAACAGTTCGCGCATGCTCGAGACCGGGGGCGCGGTGTCGACTGCTGCTGCTGCGGGAACCGGCGCGACGATGTCGTCGTAGACCAACCCGTGCCGAGCGGCGACGTCACGCGCCTCGTCCTCGCGGCCGGTGGCGGCGAGGTAGGACACCGACTCGGGCAGGTAGCGAACGACGATGGGCAGCAACGTGATCAGCGGGAGGGCGCCGAGGGCGTAGAGCACGCGGAAGTCGGTCTCGGGCAGCAGTGCGATCGCGAGGAGCGCAGCGCTCACACCGCCGACGGAGTAGCCGCTGAACATCACGGCGTTCGAGATCTGACGACGATGCTTCGGCGCGAACTCGACGGTGAGTGCGATGCAGGTGGGCACCACGCCGCCGAGGCCGATGCCGGTCAGGAACCGGAGGAAGCCGAAGACGACCTCGTTCGGGGCGAAGGCCGTCGCGAGCATGCAGAGGGAGAACCACGCGATGGACCCGATCATGATGCGACGTCGTCCGAACCGGTCGGTGACCAGGCCGACCGAGAGCGTGCCGAGCAGCATGCCGACCAGGGCGAGGCTGCCGATCAGGCCCGCGGAGCCCGTGTCGAGGTCCCATCCTTCGTAGGCGATCAGGGTGGGCACGGTCGACCCGTAGACCACCAGGTCGTACCCGTCGAAGACGATGGTGACGAAGCAGAGGGCGAGAATCAGCAGGCCGGACCGCTGTCTCGTGGGCTGGGGAGGCGTCATGGGCAGTTCCTCGTCTCGGGAGTGAGTGCGGTCACACTATGCAGCGATGGTGATGACCGTCAAGAAGACGGTATGGCACTCAGGCCCACGCCGCGACCGCAACGCCGCCGGCGCACGCGAGCACCGAGGCGACCAGGGTGCCGAGAACGCTCACCGCTGCGGCCCCGGACCGCCCCGAGTGTCCGAGCCGGACGGCCTGAACCATCGCCGTTCCGAATGTCGTGTAACCGCCGCAGAACCCGGTCCCGACGACGGTCTGCCAGGCGTCCGGAGCAGAGTGCTGCGCGACCGCTCCGGCGAGCACCCCGAGCAGGAACGAGCCCGACACGTTGATGCCGACGGTCGCCCACGGCACCGTGGTCGACCATCGGCGGCCGACCGCGGAGTCCACGCCGAACCGGGCGACCGCCCCCACGGCGCCGGCGAGTACGACGAGCACCGCGATCACGACGGGGCCCTCCGCACGGCCCCGGCCGTGGCGAGTCCCGCCCCGGCAGCGACGAGGCCCGCGACGATCGACGTCGCGGCGTAGGCCGCGGCGAGAGGGGCAGCGCCCTGCCGCATCGACTCCACGATCTCGAGCGCGAACGTGCTGTAGGTCGTCAGTGCGCCACAGAACCCGACGCCGAACAGCAGTCGGAGGCGACGGCGTGACCCGGTGTCCGGGCCACGCCGGGCCAACCCCTCGAGCAGAACGCCGAGAACGAAGGACCCGACGACGTTCACGATCGAAGTGCCGGTGGGCCAGCCGGTTCCGGTATGCGGCAGCGCGGACTCGACCGCGTACCGAACGCCGGTTCCGGCCGCGCCTCCCGCGGCGACCAGGCCCACCGAGACCGCCGCGCGGGCGGTGGAACCGGGCATGGACGGCTCCTCGGGGGTCGGACGGGTCCGTCGACGGTCGGCGGCGCCGATCAATCTACGCGCCGAGGCCCGACCGCCCGGTGGCGTTCCGACCCGTCGGGCCCGCGGGGATCACGCGGTCACCGCAGCTGGGCGGCCGCCTCCCCGATCACGGCGGTCCAGCCCTCGAGGTCCGGCTCGTCGTCGGTGGGGTGAGCGAGCACCGAGGTGATGCCCATCTCGCCGAGCCGAGCGAACTTCGCAGCGACCTCCCCGGCGTCGCCCGCGACGGCGATCTCGTCCGCGGACTCGAACCCCCAGCGGGAGGCCTCGGCGCGCAGACGGTCCGCCGCACCGGGTCCCACGGCGACCAGTCGCGGTGCAACGATCGGGTGATCGTCGGTCGACGCGGCCCCGCGGACCTCCGCGCAGGCGGCGCGGAGTCGGTCGTCGGTCAGGGCCGCCGAGAGCAGGGTGCCGTCCGCATGCGACGCCGCGAACCGCAGCGTCTTCGGCCCCTCCCCGCCGACCATCAGCGGCGCACCGGGGACGGGATACTGCAATCGCACCGCGTCGAGTCGAACAAACCGACCGTCGACGGTGACCTCCTCTCCGGCCAGCAGCGCGCGCAGCGTGGAGTGATACTCGTCCAACAGCGTCATGGGCGACGCGGCGCGGGACCCCACCTGCTCCATCCAGCGCTGCACCCCGTGGCCGACGCCGGGCAGGAAGCGGCCGGGAAAGAGGCGATGCAGCGACGCCACCTCCATGGCCGTCAGCGCGACGTTGCGCAGCGGCGCCGGCATGAGACCGAGCCCCACCCGGATACGGGACGTCGAGGCCAACGCCACGGCCGCGGTGGTCAGTCCGCCGTGGCTGAAACAGTCCTCCCACAGCCAGAATTCGTCGAGCCCCGCGGACTCCGCCGCGCGGGCTGCTGCCGGAAGACGGGTGGGATCGTGGGCGGGGGTGAAGACGGTGCCGATGGAGGGAGTCGTCATGAGTACCGAGCGTGGCACGAACGGGTTCAGCGAACCACCCGGAACGTCTCGAGGCTCGTGTCCGCAGCGTCCGGAATGTTCATGCCCGCGGCGACACCGGTGGTGAGGTAGTCGATCACACCCTCGGAAAGTTCCTCGCCGGGAACCACGGCAGGGATGCCGGGCGGGTAGGGCGTGATCTGTTCGGCGGCGACCCGTCCGACGGCCCTGGCGGCCGGAATGCACTCGGTCTCAACGAAGAACGCGTCTCGTGGCGTCATGACCGTGCGCAGGCTCAGATCCGCGGGATCGGGCAGATCGATTCGTGGCGCCTCGGAGAAGTCGGCTGCCGCGGAGGGGAGCTCGCGTAACGCCCGTACCAGTCTCGTCGCCGTCTCCCGGGTGTCCGCGAGCGAGAACGTCGCGAGAATGCGGCGGTGGTCGCTGAGGCCGACATCGAGGCGGTGTTCCCGGCGCAACCAGTCCGCGCAGGCGTAGCCGGTCGCTCCGGTCGCGGACACGTCGATCAGCACCTGGAGGCGGTCGAGTTCGTGCGACGCCTCGGCACCGATCAGTTCCTCGTCCATCACCTCGAGCCCGGCCACCGCTTCGATGTCCCGCCGCGCCCGATCGGCCACGGCGAGGGCGGCGCCCAGAATCTCGGTGCCGTGCTGGGCCATCTGACGTCGCCACCCGTCCATGGCCGCGTAGACGAGGACGTTGGGGCTCGTGGTCATCAGCAGGTCCGCGCACATGGCCACGTGCCGGTCGTCCACCAGATCGCCCTGGACGTGATAGACCGACCCCTGCTCGAACCCGGCGCCCATCTTGTGCACGCTGACCACGCAGATGTCGGCGCCCGCATCCATCGCCCAGGTGGGCAGCTCGTCGTGGAACGGCAGGTGCGCGCCCCATGCCTCGTCCACGATGAGCGGCTTCCCGCGTTCGTGGCAGACCTCGGCGATGCCGGCGATGTCCGCGCACGTGCCGTACGGACTCGGACTCACCACCAGGGCGCCCGCCGCGTCGGGGTTCTCCTCCCACGCCCGCCGCACCCGATCGGGGGAGGGGGGATGCGACAGGTGCAGGTCGGTGTCCCACCGGGGCGCTATCCACCGGGGAGTCACACCGCTGAAGATCAGTCCCGCGACGATCGACTTGTGACTGTCCCGCGCCACCAGGAGCCCACCCGGATCGTTGCCGGCGACCGCCATCATCGCCGCCTTCACGGACAGGGAACTGCCGCACGTCGAGAAGAACGCCGAGCGCGCTCCGACGGCGTCGGCCATCAGATTCTCGGCGTCGGTGAGGTACCCGTGCGACGACGATCGGTCGTCCACTCCGCCGGACGCCAGCAGGTCCGAGCGGAAGCTGTCCGCGCCGAGCACGTCGCGCACGCGGGGATCGACGCCGGCCCCGCGCCGGTGAGCGGGCGGCGTGAATCCGTACCGGTCCGCGCGGTGGTACGCCGCCACCGCGTCGAGGAAGGGTGCGCGTGACTGGTCCATGACCGAGCGGTACCCCCGACCCGAGTTCCAAACATCGGCGGGGTCGTGACGACGGCGTAGCGTCCGGGGTGTGAGGGAACCGGATCTGCTCGCCTCGGCGTTACGCGACGTCGGCGTGACCGACGTCCTGGTCGACGAGACCACGCGGGCCGCCTACTCCTCGGATGCGTCGCTCTACCGCGTCGTGCCGATGGTGGTCGCCCGGCCCCGCCACGTCGACGAGATCGACGCCGTCCTCGACGTGTGTCGCCGGACGGGCGTGCCGCTGACCACGCGCGGCGCGGGCACGTCGATCGCGGGCAACGCCGTCGGAACGGGCGTCGTGATGGACACCTCCCGGCATCTGCAGCGCATCGTGTCCGTCGATCCCGACGCCCGCACCGCGGTGGTGGAGCCCGGCGTCGTGCAGGCGGTGCTGCAGCGAGCCGCGGCGCCCCACGGCCTGCGTTTCGGTCCCGACCCCTCGACGTCGACGCGCTGCACCGTCGGCGGGATGATCGGCAACAACGCCTGCGGCACCCGGGCTCTCGGCTACGGCCGCACGTCGGACAACATCGCGGCGCTCGACGTCCTGACGGGCACGGGCGAGCGGCTGCACCTGGTGAGCGGTGCGACGCCGCCGGACTCCGCCACCGTGGATGCCCTGCGCGGTGTCGTGGGGCGCGGGTTGGCCACCGTCCGAACCGAATTCGGTCGCTTCGTCCGGCAGGTGTCCGGCTACTCGCTCGAGCACCTGCTGCCCGAGCGCGGCACCGACGTCGCCCGCATGCTGGTGGGGAGCGAGGGCACGCTCGCGATCACGCGGCTCGCCACGGTGCGACTCGTCGCGGAGCCGGAGCACCGCGTCCTGGTGGTCCTCGGTTACCCCGAAATGCCCGACGCGGGCGACGCGACGCCGAGTGTGTTGCGGTTCCGGCCCACCGCGTGCGAGGGCATCGACGCTCGCATCGTCGACGTGGTCCGGACCCGCTTCGGCGACGCCGCCGTCCCACCGCTCCCGGGCGGCGCGGCCTGGTTGTTCGTCGAGCTCGCCGGGGACGATCCGGACGAGGTGCTCGCCCGCGCCGACGAAGTGGCGCGCGGGTGCGGAGCCTCCGACAGTGCGGTCGTCACCGACACCGCGTCGGCGAATCGCTTGTGGCGCATCCGTGCCGACGGGTCCGGGCTCTCCGCCCGCAGTCCCATCGGCCGCCCGGCGCACGCCGGGTGGGAGGACACGGCCGTGCCACCGGAGCGGCTCGGCAGTTACCTGCGCGACTTCGAAGCCCTGATGGCCGATGCCGGGGTGACCGGATTGCCCTACGGCCATTTCGGTGACGGGTGCCTGCACATCCGTCTCGACTTCCCGCTGGACCGACGCGGGGGAGTGCGGGAGTTCCGCGAGTTTCTGCATGCCGCCGCCACCATGGTGTCCGCGTACGGGGGGTCGCTGTCCGGCGAGCACGGCGACGGACGCGCGCGCAGCGAACTGCTGCCGTTGATGTACTCGGGCGGCGCCCTCGATCTGTTCGCCGCGGTGAAGAACGTGTTCGACCCGGACGGCATTCTCAACCCGGGCGTGTTGGTCGATCCCCGACCGCTCGATGCCGACCTTCGCGTGCCGATGGCGCTGCCGTTGCGCCGCAGCGGATTCCGCTTCGACGAGGACGGCGGGGACGTTACGCAGGCCGTCCATCGCTGCACCGGAGTGGGCAAGTGCCGCGTCGACACCACGGCCGTCGGCGGCGTGATGTGCCCGTCGTACCTGGCGACACGGGAGGAGAAGGACTCCACCCGAGGCCGGGCGCGGGTGCTGCAGGAGATGGCCGTCGGCACGGTGGTGACCGAGGGTTGGCGTTCGCCCGAGGTGCACGACGCGCTCGATCTCTGCCTGTCCTGCAAGGGATGTGCGTCGGATTGCCCGACCGGGGTGGACATGGCGACCTACAAGTCGGAGATGCTGCACCAGAGCTACCGGCGGCGACTCCGGCCGGCGTCGCACTACGCGCTGGGCCGCCTGCCGCAGTGGGCGCGTCTCGCGAGCCGCGCCCCCGGTCTCGTCAACGCGGTACTGCGGTTCCCGCCCGTGCGGCGTGCGGCGCTCGCGGCCGCCGGCGTGGACCGTCGCCGCACGCTCCCGGCCTTCGCGACCGAGACGTTCCGCGAGTGGTTCGCCCGCACCGAGTCCGATCGATCGGCAGGTGGCGACCCCGTCGTCCTGTTCGTCGATTCCTTCACCGACCACTTTTCGCCCGAGGTCGGCATCGCCACCGTGCAGGTGTTGACGGCGGCGGGTTTCGCGCCGCGCATCACCGCGCGCCCGGTGTGCTGTGGACTGACCTGGATCACCACCGGGCAGTTGGACGCGGCCCGCCGCATTCTCCGGCGCACGGTCGACCGCCTGGGGAACGCTGCCGAGCCGGGAGTGCCGATCGTGGGCATGGAGCCGTCGTGCACCGCGACGCTCCGATCCGACGCGGCGGGTCTACTGGGAGCGCCCGCCACCGAGGCCGTCGTGAGCCGGGTCCGCACACTCGCCGAGCTGCTCACCGAGCGGGGTTGGGCGCCCCCGGACCTCACGGGCACCACCGTCGTGGCGCAGCCGCATTGTCATCATCACGCGGTGATGGGATGGGACACCGACGCCGGGCTGCTCCGCGCAGCGGGCGCCGAGGTGACCCGGCTGGGCGGATGTTGCGGTCTCGCGGGGAATTTCGGCGTCGAGAAGGGCCACTACGACGTGTCCCTCGCCGTCGCCGACCAGCATCTGCTGCCCGCGGTGCGCACGGCCGACGACTCCGCCGTCGTGCTGGCGGACGGCTACTCGTGCCGAACGCAGCTGTCGGACCTCACCGAGCGCCGGGGAGTGCACCTCGCGCAACTGCTCGCCGGGAACGGGTGACGGCCCACCCGACTCAGGTGCTCGTCAGTGGCGAGGGGGTGTTCTCCTCCCGCCACCGCGTCTCGTCGTCGGATCCGGTGGGGGGCGGCAGGATTCCGTTGATGGACCACATGGTGCGTGGTGTCTCGTCGCCGTGGACCTCGTAGTCGATCCCGCGTTCGGTGAGGTAGGACGCGAGCGAGGTGTCCACGACGGCCAACCACTGGCCGTGGATCTCGGCGCCGACGTGCAGCGCGATGTGGTCCATCCAGATGCGAACGAACTTCTCGGCCGGCTTGCCACCCATGTAGAAGTTCTCGGGCGGGTGGTCGTGGAAGAGAATGCTGACGTAGAACCGCGGCATCTCGCCGTACTTCTCGTACAGCCGGGTCACGATCGTGGCGATCCCCTGCTTGTCCTCGGGCGTGTAGAGCCCCTCGGGGGCGTGAATGTTCCACAGCGGCACGGCTTCGCTCCTGACTCGGACGGCGGGACGGGGGACGGGATCGATCGGGTTGGCTAGCCGACCGGGAGATGCTCGACGAACCAGTCGCGCGCAGCACCACCGGAGACGGTGAAATGGGTTGTGTACGTGTCGAAGTGACCGCCCTCGTGCACCACCAGCTTCTTCGGTTCCGGCGCGAGTTCGAACGCGTCGCGTTGGGGCGCCGGGAAGGTGCAGTCGTCGGTCTCGCCGATGATCATGAGGAACGGGTTGTCGCGCAGCGAGGGGAGCCAGGCCGCCGGTTCGAAGGAGAGCAGATGCTCGACCGACCGCAGCGTGACGACGTTGCGCCACGACGACTTCTGCTCGGTGAGGTCGATCCACGCCATGTCGACGGCGGACGGCAAGGCGCAGGTCACGGTCGGATCGTCCGAGAACACCGGGACCGTCGCCGCCTCGCCGCCGTCGAGTCGCTCCCCTCGATCGTCGACCAGCATCGCCCGCAGCGTCTCGATGCGCTCCGGCCCGAACAGCAGCGGGGCGTTGGCGCGGCCGCTGACGTTGGGGATCTGCGAGACGACCGGACCGACACGGGAATCCACGGCGGCGACGACCATGGCGAGTCCGCCGGCGAAGCTCGAGCCGAAGACTCCGACGGGACGGCTCGCGTCGACCTCGGGTAGCCGGAGCGCCACGGTGATGGCGTCTCGCCAGTCCGCGATCTGCGCGGCCGGGTCCACCTCGTAGCGCGGGACACCGTCGGAGGCGCCGAAGGACCGGTGGTCGTAGAGCAGCACCGCGAAACCGGCCTCGGCGAATGCCGCGGCGTAGTGGTCCAGTTGCTCCTTGATGCCGCTGAAACCGTGGGCCATGACGATGGCGGGCCGGGGAGGGCCGTCGGCCGGTGTGTGCACCACGCCCCGCAGGATCGTCCCGTCCTCGACCGCGAACTCGATGTCGCGCTTCATCGTTCACTCCCCCCCCTGTGGGCGGTCGACGATCGCCGCCCCGCTCCGCCCCGCTCCGCCCCGCTCCGCCCCCACGGTAGACCGAGTGATTGCGTTCTGCAATCGGTTCGGCGGCGTCGATCGGCTAGGCGCCGCTCTGGTCGTACTCCTCGTGGAGACGGGCGAGATCGGAGTCGTACGGCGGGTCGTCGTCGCCACCGATGTGCCTGACGCGCAACGCATCCATCAGGCGTCGCAACCCGTCCGACCCCTGGTCGTCGAGCGCACGGAACGTGCGCACGACGGCGGGATCCGCATCGGTGTGGAGCCCGCCCCATACGCCCAGCTGCACCAGAACGGGCACCAGGTCGATCGATCGCTCGGTGAGGCTGTAGAGCAACTTCTGGCGGTGGGCGGGATCCGGACTGCGGGTGAGCAGACCGTGCTCGGTGAGCCACTTGAGGCGGTCCGAGAGGATGTTGGACGCGATGCCCTCGACGGACTCCGCGAGCAGGACGCGGAAGTGCCGCCGATCGGCGAACATGATGTCGCGCAGGACGAGCAGCGTCCACTTGTCGCCCACCAACTCGATGCTCAGATTGATGGGACACGACGATCTCTGCCCGACGTCCTTCACGCCCGCCTCGCTTTCATTCGGTTCGGTGTCGGCCCCGATGGACGGCGAACGCCTGCCGAGCCGAGAACTCCAGTGTCCACCGGTTGCCGTGACCCGGGTACGCCGACACCATCGTCTCGATCAACTCGTCGGCGGACGAGGCGGTCTCGAACGCGGCAGCGAAATCCGCGATGTACTGCCGGGTGGTCCGGAGCATGGACTGCACGGCGCGATCGTCGGAGTCCGGTCGCTTGTGGCCGGCGACGACGATCTCGGGTTCCAGCGCCTCGACCCGGTCGATGGTGTTCTGCCACAACGGCCATCGGTCGGGGCTCGAGAGCCCGAGCATGGGGTGGATCTCGTTGTACACGGCATCCCCGGCGACCACGGCTTTCGCGTCGGGCACGTGCACGATGCTGGTGGGCGCGATGTCCGCCTGCTCGACCTCGACGACGTCGATGCGCGCGCCGTCGACGGCGAGCGTGGTCTCCGTCAACGGCTCCGGGATCACCGTGCAGTCGACGACGCGGTCGCCGAACAGGATCTCCCACTGCGCGGTCTGCTCGGCCATGGTGCGCTCGATGTCGGCCACCACCGACGGCAGCGCGACGGCGCGGGCCGTCGGAAACCGCTGCAGCAGTTCGGCAATGCCGAAGTAGTGGTCGGCGTGGCCGTGGGTGACGACGATCGTCGTCAGCGTCTTGCCCGTGTCGGCGACGAGGTCACCGAGGGACGCCACGTCCTCGCGCAGGCACACCGCATCCACCAGCACGGCTTCGGTCGGCCCGGTGAAGAGCGTCGCGGTCGTGGGCGAGAAGGTTCCGCCGATCTCCAGCTCGGGCCAGCGCCCGGTGAAGACGGTCGTGCGGATGTCGGGGGTGTCGGGGGCTGGCTCGGTGGTCACGGTCGTCTCCCGATGTCGAGGGTGGTCGGCGGGTCCCGACGAGTAGACCTCGACCGATCTCGATATGCAACCGGTAGTCGATCGGCATCGCCCGCGGGTCTCGTGTGTGCGCCGCACGCGGTGCTACCGTCGAGGCGTGTCCACGATGAACCCGATCCTCGAATCGGAGGTGGTCGGCGCTTCGGGCGCCGGCATCAGGTAACGCGCCCCGACCGGTCTCGCTCCCCCCGCGACGACCGGTCCTCGGTCCTACCCTGACGACACCGACGGGCGCTCCGGCGCCCGCATCCGAAGAACGGCTGTTCTCCCATGCACACTCTGTCCTCGTCCGACCTGCGCGCCTCCTTCGTCAACGCCAGCAAGAAGGAACGCTCCGACGCGTCCCTCCCCGATCTCGAGGCACTCGACTTCGACGCCCTCGATTACCTCGGGTGGCGCGACACCAAGTTCGACGGCCGCGCCTACGCCGTGATCCCCGCGCCGGACGGCGAACCGATCGGGATCCTGCTGCGCCAGGCCGACGCCACTCCCCGGGTGCGAACGCAGTGCTCCTGGTGCCGCGACGTCCGATTGCCGAACGACGTCGTCTTCTACGCGGCCAAGCTCGCCGGCCCGGCGGGCAAGCGCGGCAGCACCGTGGGCACCCTCGTCTGCCGGGACTTCCAGTGCTCGGCCAACGTCCGTCGTGACCCGCCGCGGCCCTTCCCCGGATACGACATGGACGCGGCGCGTGCGGACCGCATCGCCGCGCTCCGGGGAGCGAGCGCGAGTTTCGCCGATCGGGTGCGGCGGGGCTGAGCGCCCGGCAGCAGGGTGGGCCGCCTCCGGACCTCTACCCTTCCCGCATGACCGTTCTGCGCTCGATCGCGCTCTTCGGGGCGGCCGCGGTGCTCGAGATCGGCGGTGCCTGGCTGGTATGGCAGGGCATTCGCGAGCACCGTGGCTGGCTCTGGATCGGCTTCGGTGTCGTCGCGTTGGGCGCCTACGGGCTGGTGGCCACGCTGCAGCCGGATGCGGAATTCGGCCGCATCCTCGCCGCGTACGGCGGCGTGTTCGTCGCCGGGTCGCTGGCCTGGGGCATGGTGATGGACGGCTTTCGCCCCGACCGGTACGACGTCACCGGTGCGCTGGTCTGCCTGGTCGGCGTGGCGATCATCATGTACTCGCCGCGCTGACCCACCACCCGGTCGCGGGCGGTCAGGGACCGTCGAACGTCGTCACGACGTCGTGCTGCGTCCGTCGGCCCAACGGGATGTCGCGATCGTCGACGAGCGCCGGCACCGCGGCCGGGTCGAACAGGTCGCGCACGCGCGCGCTGGGGACCGAGCGGCCCTCCCCGTCGAGGATGCGGAGGGCGACGACGGCGGAGGCGCAGATGCGCCCGCCCGCGTCGAAAGTCTGCTCCAGGTACGCGTTCTTGGTGTCGAATCCGAGCAACCGTGTGGTGACCGAGAAGCGGGTCCAGAAGGTGAGCGAGGCGATGTAGGTGATCGACTGCGCCGCCACCACCGGGTGCCACCCCTCTCGGCGCAGGGCCGTCCAGAGTCCACCGCGGACGAACATGTCGACGCGGCCCGCGTCGAGAATCGACAGGTAGCGGCCGTTGTTCATGTGCAGCAGCACGTCGAGGTCGGACGGGGCGACTCGGAACCAGGTGACGGTGGTGTCGGCACGGACCGGGCCGCGCCCGGCGCGCCACGGCGCCATCTGGCGGAGCGCACGAAGGGACATCAGCACGCGCTCACTCTGCCCCATGGTGCGTCGGGGCTGTGACGCGGCCGATAGTTGGACCACTAATTGTTGGCGTAGAGTCGAGTGCGTGACGGTGACCGATCCTCTCGC
Organism: Rhodococcus sp. PBTS 1; assembly: GCF_001620025.1. NCBI lineage: Bacteria > Bacillati > Actinomycetota > Actinomycetes > Mycobacteriales > Nocardiaceae > Rhodococcus > Rhodococcus sp. PBTS 1. The sequence continues at coordinate 3,818,577 of NZ_CP015219.1, read as the reverse complement.
GCTCGACCGCCAGGTGTGTTTCGCCCTGGCGGTCACCAATCGGGCCGTGCTCGGCGTCTATCGCCCCATCCTCGAGCCCCTGGGCCTCACGCACCCGCAGTACCTGGTCATGCTCGCGCTCTGGGAGCGAACGCCGCAGTCCGCCGGCGACATCGCCCGCACGCTGTGCCTGGACCCGGCGTCGGCGACGCCCCTGCTCAAACGGCTCGAGGTCCGGGGCCTTCTCACACGCCGGCGGAGCGAGGACGACGAGCGGCGACTGGTCGTCGATCTCACCGCCGCCGGCCACGATCTCCGCGCCGAAGCGGAGAAGGTTCCCGCCCGCGTCGTCGAGGCTCTCGGCGTCGACACGGCGGACCTCGAGCGGCTCCACGCGGCCCTCTCGGTGGTCAACCACCACGCGAATTCCGTTGCCGAAAGGATCGAGCAATGAGTGCCCGTCGTCCCAACCCCGTGCAGTGGCTCGGCTACTCGGTCGGGCGAACACTGCCCCCGGAGCTGCAGGGGTGGGTCCGCAACGACCTGATCGGGGACACGGCCGTCCCGCGCCACCTGCTCCGCAGCATGGTGCCGTTCCTGCCGATCTTCCTGGCGTTCCTGCTCTTTCCCGGTGAACTGTGGCTGCGCGGCGCGATGATCCTCCTCGCCGTCCTGCTCGCGCTGTTCTACTCCCTGGCCTACATGGAGCCGAACCGCCGACGCCGTCTGGCCGCGCACGGGTTGTCGCCGGATCTGCAGAATCCGAAGAAGGTCGCCCGCGAGGAACGCGAGCGCCGAAACTACGAGCGGTGGCGTCCCGGCCGCTGACCCACCCGGGAGACTGCACTCGTGCGCATGCCACGCCCCCGCGATCTCCGGAGCGGAACCGATCCGGATCCGCGCTTCACCCTTGCCAACGAGCGCACCTTCCTCGCGTGGATCAGGACCGCTCTCGGCCTGCTCGCCGCCGCGGCAGCGCTGGAGGCGTTCGGTGACCGGGTGGTGCCGGGGCCGGTTCACGCCGCGTTGGTGGTCGGGCTCGCGGTCCTGGCCGCCGTCGTCGGCGCCACGTCGTTGGTGCGGTGGATGCGCGTGGAGATCGCATTGCGACGACGGGAGCCGCTCCCCGTTCCGGCGACGACGGCGGTGCTGGCCGTGGGCCTCACCGTCGCCGTGGTCGTCTTCCTCGTGGGTCTCGCGGCATGACGGGGTTGGCCCCGGAGCGGACGGTGCTGGCGCGGCGGCGAACCGCCCTCGCCGCCGCGGCGACGGCGTTGATCGCGGCGCGCGCGGTGCAGTCGCACGCCCTCGCCGTCGCGGCCACGGCCGTCGTGGCGGGTCTCGCCGTGGTGCTGCTGATCGGACGGTCCGGGCGCCTCCCGCGACACGTCGCGCTGGTCGTTGTCCTGGCGATCCTCGCCGGGGCGGTCGCGATCACCGCGATTCTCGGGCGCGGGTAGGGGACGACCCGAGTGCGTAACCCACCGTCGGTGGGGGTACGCACGGCCGGTGACCGAGCGAGTGTCGTGCTGACCGCAGTCCTCTACGGCCTGGGAACCGCGTTGCCGCTGGTGATCGGCGCGGCCGTCGGGCTGCGATGGTCGCTGCCCGGGCGGGTTCTGGCAGCGCTGATGGCCTTCGGTGCCGGAACGATGATCGCCGCCGTGTCGTCCGAACTCTTCGAACCGGCGTTCCGGCAGGCGGGCATCGTCGTGTCGGGTCTGGCGCTGATCGCCGGAGCCGGCGTCTACGTGGGCGCGAATCATCTGATCGAGAACCGCTTGGGTCCGGCGGCCATCGGCCCCGCGCTGATGCTGGGCACGATCCTGGACGGAGTTCCGGAGAACACGGCGCTCGGGGTCTCCCTCACCGCGGGCGGTGGCGTGGTGCTGCTGGTGGCCGTCGCCGTCGGCAACGTGCCCGAAGCCGTCGGCGGCGCGGCACTGATGCGGGCTCGGCACGGATTCTCCGCCTCACGGGCGCTGGCGCTCTGGTCGCTCACCGGCGCCGTCCTGGTGGTCGTGACCGTGGTGGGGCACTCCCTGGCGGACTCGATCCCGGACGTCGGCATCTCCGCGGTACAGGCGTTCGCGGGTGGCGCGACCCTGGCCGTGCTCGCGGACTCCCTCATGCCGGAGGCGTACAAGGACGGCGGCTGGTGGGTGGGGTTGTCGACGGCAGCGGGATTCCTGGTCGCCTTCGCCCTGGCCGGGTGACGCCCCGGGTACGTGTGACCGTCCGATACACGAATGTGACCGGCATCACCGAACGGGGGCGTGCGCTTTCGGCGAGTCGTCTCGACTCATATCCAGAACGCGATGGAGACGCCGTCGCATCGAGAGGAAGGATTTCTCATGGGATTCGTCGACAAGGCCAAGAACGCTGCAGAGGACGCCATCGGCAAGGCCAAGGAAGTTGTCGGTGACGTCACCGACAACAAGGACCTCGAGGCCGAGGGCAAGAAGGACCAGGGTTCGGCCGGCGCCAAGAAGATCGGCGAGAACGTGAAGGATGCCTTCAAGTAAGGAACCTCGTTCTCCGAGCGGCGCCGATCCCGAATGGGTTCGGCGCCGCTCGTGTCTTTTCTGTCCGATTAACGAATTCCGTACCGCGCAGCCATGTTTCGTGATTCGCGGGTCGGAGTAACCCCCTCATCATCGCCCCCGGCAGACGCTGGAGGCTCTGCGAAAGGCATGACCATGACCGATACCGCCCACACCACGCACACCGGCCGCAAGCGCGCCGGAGGATTTCTCTCGACGTTGTCCTTGCTGCTCTCGCTCGTCCTCGTCGTGGCTCTGGTGATCTTCGTTCTCCAGAACTCGAATTCCACGACGATCGATTTCCTCGGGTGGAATCTCGACCTGAGCCAGGGCGTCGCTCTGCTGGGTGCCGCGGTCGTCGGCGCGGTCATCGCCTTCTTCGTCTCCGGCGCGCTGCGGGTGCGGCGCGCGGTGCGCTGATACGGAGTTCATGACGAGAAGAGCCGCCCACCGAATCGGTGGGCGGCTCTTCTCGCGTTCCAGGGTCAGTCGTCGCCGCGCGGCGGAATGTCGGCCGCGACGCCGCCGCCGTTGTGCTCCGGACCGGCGTCCGGGTGTCCGGCGGGCACGCGGTTGCGGAAGCGGGCCGCTTCGCTCGGCTGAGAGGACGAGCCGCCGACGCGCTCACCGCGGTAGGGGCCGGGCTTCGGGCGCGGCTTGCCGCCGGGGAAGGCCAGTCGAATGATGGTGCGCTGCACCGTGCCCCACTGCTTGGACAGCGGGCCCGTGTTGTACGGCAGCTGGTAGCGCTCGCAGATGTCCTTGATCTTCGGCGCGACTTCCTTGTACCGGGTGCTCGGCATGTCCGGGTACAGGTGGTGCTCCACCTGGTAGCTCAGGTTGCCGCTCATGAGGTGGAAGAGGGCCGAGCCCTCGATGTTGGCCGCACCCACGAGCTGACGGACGTACCACCCGCCGCGAGTTTCGTTCTCCACTTCCTTCTGGCTGAAGGTGTACGCCTGATCCGGGAAGTGGCCGCAGAAGATGATGCCGTGCGACCACACGTTGCGGATGATGTTGGCGACGAAGTTCGCGGCGAAGGTGTTGACGAACGTCTGCTCGATCCCGGCGCCGTGGCGGTCGAGGACCGACGCCACCCGATGCGCCCCGCGAGCGGAACTCACGTCGCGCAGCCGCTTGCCGAGCTTGGACTTGCCACGGCCGGACACCCGTCCGCCGGTGACCACCTGGGCCGCGCCGTAGGCGACGGCGCTGACCGCGGGCCAGCCGATGTAGTCCTTGACGATCTGACGACGTGCCTTGGTGGCGATGCCGCGCAGGTCGACGAGGACGTCCTTGACCGGGCGCTCGCCGCGGCGGATCCCCTCGATGTCGAGGTCGTGCAGCGCGACGCCCCACTCGAAGAAGGCCATGAGCAGCAGGTTGTAGAACGGCTGCGCGAGGTAGACGGGCGACCACTTCTGGTGCGGATCGATCCGCATGATCTCGTATCCGAGATCCTTGTCCTTGCCCCGAATGTTCGTGTACGTGTGGTGCACGTAGTTGTGCGAGTGCTTCCACGCCTCCGCGGTGGACGCGGTGTCCCAGTCCCACACCGACGAGTGGATGTCCGGATCGTTCATCCAGTCCCACTGGCCGTGCATGACGTTGTGGCCGATCTCCATGTTCTCGAGGATCTTCGCGATCCCGAGGCATGCGGTTCCGGCGACCCACGCCGTGCGGGACTTCGATCCGAACAGGATGACCCGGCCCGCCACGGCCAGCTGACGCTGCGCCGCGATGACGGTGGTGATGTAGTTGCGATCGCGCTCACCGAGGTCGGCATAGACCTCGTCGTGAATGGCGTCGAACTCCTTGGCCAATTGTTCGATGGTCTCGTCGCTCAGATGAGCGAGCGGGCTGACGATGTCGTCCTTCGGTCGGCTGGTGTCGACGCTCATGACGATTCCTCCCCTGTAGATACCGCGTGGCGGTAATGGCAACCGGTCTCGTCAGAGATCGATCTCGATGTCTCCCTCGGCAGTGTTGACGCAGATGCGTACTGCCTGCCCCGTAGGCTCCGAGACTTCCCCGTTCCGCAAGTCCCTCAAACGCCCCTTCTTCAGGGTGCCCGTGCAGGTGTGGCAGATGCCGATACGGCAGCCGAACTTGAGGTCCAGACCGGCCTCCTCGCCGGCCGCGAGAATCGGTGTGCCGCCGTCGCATTCGACGTCCTTGTCACTGCGCAGGAAGCGGACCGTGCCGCCCTCGCCTTCCTCGTCGCCGCTACCGATGACGGGCTGAAAACTCTCGTTGTGGAACTTGTCCGGATCGCCGTTCTCTTTCCACCACGCTTTCAGATCGTCCAACAGATCGGCCGGGCCGGAGCAGAATGCCTGCCGTTCCCGCCAGTCCGGGCACAACTCGTCCAGATCGGACGCTTTCATGCGGCCGCGATCCTCGGTCACTCGAATGTCGAGTTGCAGCGTGGAATGCTTGCGATCCAGACGCTCGAGCGTCTCGGCGAACATGCATTGGTCGCGACTGTGGACGGAATGGATGACCACGACGTCCTTCATCTGGTCGAGGTGGTCGAGCTCGCGCAGCATGCTCATGATCGGCGTGATGCCGCTGCCGGCGCTGATGTAGAGCAGCTTGTCCGGCACGGGATCGGGCAGGGTGAACACGCCCTCGACCTCGCTCAGGCGGACGATGTCACCCGGCTTGATCTTCTCGACGAGGAACGGCGAGACGGTGCCCTCCGGGACGAGCTTGGGGCTGACGGAGATGAGGCCGTTGTCGCCGTGCGGATCGGAGGTCAGCGAGTACGCGCGCCAGTGATAGCGGCCGTCGATCAGGACGCCGAGACGGAGGTACTGACCGGGCTCGTGGCCACCCCACTCGTATCCCGGCTTGATGAAGACCGAGACGGCGTCGGTGCCTTCGCGCTCGACACGGTCGACCTTTCCCCGGAGTTCCCGCGTGGTCCACAGCGGATTGATCATCTCGAAGTAGTCGTCCGGCCGCAGCGGGTTCGACAGATGTTTGAACGCCTTCAGCATGGTTCGCCGGAGGACCGAGACCTGGGGGCGAGCACCGCGTTCAGCCATGGCGACAACGGTACTGTCACCGCCGGTGACAGGGCGCCGAACGAGCAATAGTGGAGCGCCGTCGGCGGGGTACCGACGCGTGGTGCGCACGGTACGGATGTCAAACCGTCGAAGTCTCTCGAGAACCGGGCTGCCGACCGTGACAGACTCCTCGACGGGTCGGGGGCGAGTGCCGAGCAACGGGTGAGGAGGACGACGTGACCATCGTCGACAACGCCGTGTACGTGCAGGGTGCGCGCACCGAGCAGCCGGAGAGCCTCGATCGGACCTACGAGTTGCTCCGCAAGTGCGGCGGGATGGCGTGGATCGGTCTGTACCGGCCGGACAAGGACGAGATCGCGTCCGTGGCCGAGGAGTTCGGTCTGCATCCGCTCGCCGTGGAGGACACGGTCTCCGCGCATCAGCGGCCCAAGCTCGAACGGTACGGCGATCAGCTCTTCGTCGTGCTGCACCCGGCTCGCTACATCGACGAGACGGAGAAGGTCGAGTTCGGCGAGGTCCACGTCTTCTGCGGACCGGACTTCGTGGTGACCATCCGGCACGCGGAATCGCCGAATCTCTCCGTGGTGCGCCGACGGCTCGAGAGCGCACCGGCCCTGCTCGACCTGGGCGCCGAGGCCGTGCTCTACGCGATCCTCGACCAGGTGGTCGACGAGTACGAGCCCGTGGTGAAGGGGCTCGAGAACGACATCGACGAGATCGACGACCAGCTCTTCGACGGCGATCCCGACGTCTCCCGCCGCATCTACGAACTCTCGCGCGAGGTGATCGAGTTCCAGCGCGCCACCCACCCGTTGGTCGCGATGATCGAGGCGCTCGGGCGCGGCTCCGAGAAGTACAACGTGGATCTCGAGCTGCGGCGCAACCTGCGCGACGTGCTCGACCATGCCATCCGCATCACCGAGCGCGTCGATTCCTTCCGCGCGACGCTGCAGAACGCGCTGTCCGTCCACACCACGCTGGTCGGTCAGCGGCAGAACGACGAGATGCGGGCCATGACGCAGGTGAGCCTCGAGCAGAACGAACAGGTCAAGCGCATCTCCTCCTGGGGCGCCATCCTGTTCGCGCCGACGCTCATCGCCGGGGTCTACGGGATGAACTTCGACCACATGCCCGAGCTGCACTGGCGCTTCGGGTATCCCGCCGCCGTGACGACGATGCTGGTCGCGTCCTGCGTGCTGTATCTGGTGTTCCGTCGCCAGAAGTGGTTGTGACCGCACGAACGGCACCGCGAATACGGTCCGGCTCCCCCGATTGGGGGAGCCCCCGCGTGATCGGGGAGCCGCTCGGGGTGTGAACGGGCACCCACCCGGGTAGCCGCCCGGGATGAACACCACCGTGTGGATCGTCGTGGCCGTCGTCGTCGTGCTGCTGTTGGCCGCCGTGGCCGTGGCGCTGTCGAAGAAGAGCAAGCAGAAGCGCCTCGAGGAGGCGCAGCGCATCCGCGAGCAGGCGGCCGAGCGCTCCGCGGAGGTGGAACAGCGCGAGGCCCTGGCGCAGAAGTCCGAGGCCGACGCGCGCCGCGCCGCGGCCGAGGCCGACGCCAAGGCCGCGGAAGCCCGATTGGCCGCCCAGCGCGCGCAGGAGCATCGAGGCGACGCGGCCAGCAGCCGCGACGAGCTCGACAAGGAGTGGGAGCGGGCGAACAAGCTCGATCCGACCGTGCGTGGCGACGGACGTGACGACGCGGTGCGTGACGACGCCGTGCGTGGCGACGGGCGTGACGACGCCGTGCGTGGCGACGTGCGCGACGAGACCGTCCGCGGTGGCGGGCGTGAGGGAGCACGCGACGGTATCGACTCGGCCGGCCCCCTCGGCTTCGGTACCGGGGCGCCGGCCGCCGGTGAGCGGCACGGCGACGATCGCGGTCCGGTGAGTCCGCACTCGCCGGAGACCGGCGGCGGCCGTCACGAGCGTTAGTCGCTCGGCTCGTCGGGCTCGTCGGCCTCGTCGGCCCGCACGGCGCGGACGACCTTCTCGGCCGCGGCCGTCGGATCTTCGTGTTCCCAGATCCGCACCACCGTCCAGCCGGCTTCCTCGAGTCGCCGGTCGGTGTCGCGGTCGCGAGCGACGTTGCCCGCCAACTTGTCCGCCCACCACTGCGCGTTGTTGCGGGGGTGGGTGGCGTGCACGGGACAGCTGTGCCAGAAGCACCCGTCCACGTAGACCGCCACCCGCGCGCGGGTGAACACCACATCGGCACGACGACGCAGTCCGGGAAGCGGAGCCCGGTCGACGCGGTAGCGCAGACCGGCCGCGTGCAACAGGCGCCGCAGGGCGAGCTCCGGCTTCGTGTCGCGGCGGCGTTGCTTGGACAGGCGCGCGCTGGTGGCGGCGTCGGTGCGCGGACGCTCGGCCATGGCGGGCGTCAGTCCTCGTCGTCCGGCTCGGACCAGCTGGGCGCGAAGCGGTTTCGGCGTTCCACCTCGGCGTGCACGACGTCGAGGAACTCGTCGAAGTGCAGCAGGGACCGCTCGGCGGGGCGCCCGTTGCGGGGCGGTGCGTCCTCGACGTCGAAGAACCGGACGTCGCCGCGGTACGGCCCGTCCGGCTCGTACAAGCCGATGAAGACCTTCTCGAACAGGTCGTAGCGCGTGTCCTCGGCCCCGAGATCCACCCACGCTCGTTCGCTGCTGCCGACGACGGGTCGTTTCCCGCGCCCGCACCGTTTCGCGAGCGTGGTGACGTGGTGGGCGAAGGACGATTTCCCGACGTCGCTGGACTTGGTGGGATCACCGTCCTCGCAGGTGGACCACGGCTCGAACATCACGCCGACGAGCACGCTGTACGGCTGCCGCTGATGCAGGACCATGGCCTCGCCGCGCAGTTCGTGATCGTTGCGGACGATGTTCTTGGTCCAGCGACCCAACCGCCCGGTGGTGGGGCTGTAGTCCTGGAAGCTGTAGGTCTTGATGGACACGCACAGGATCAGTCCGAGCGTGGGGTCGAGCGCTTTGACGTCGAGTCGCTTGCGGCCCTTGGCCACGTCGACCTGCGCCTCCTGGCCCACCCCGTGGGCATCGGGGGTGATGGACGGGTAGCGCGGACGCAGACCGTCGGCGACCACCTGCGCGAGGTGGTTGGAGAGCCGCTGGGCGTAGTTCTTCTTCTCCCCGCGGTCGGCGGTGGGGGAGGGGCGGTCGCCGGAGAAGTCGAGCGCGAACGTCAGCGGGTACATCAGGCGACGCGCACCGGCTCGCGGTCCTCGGCCCGCATCCGCGCGAGATGCGCGTCCACGGTGTCGAGGAATCCGGGCTCGAAGCGGAGGTTGCCGGACCGCGCGCGGCGGAGGAAACCGGCGGTGGCCCGCTCCGACAACAACTTCGGCTCCGTCAGGAAGTCCGCGAGATCCTCGTACGGGTTCTCGACGGGCCAGGTACCGACCGGGACTCGGTAGGCCCGGCGGTCACGTCCCCACGCCGCCGTCGGCCATCTCTGCCCGGGAACGATCGGCGCGTCCGCCGAGGCGTCGTACACCATCGGGTCGGCCAGCCGCTCGCCGATCCACGACGCCATCCGCACGCTCACCGCGTTGCCCACCAGCTTCCAGCGGTGGCCGGCCCGCACCCCGGGGACGTCGACGGCCGGTGCAGTCCATCCGGCGTCGAAACCCTGGAGGCGTTCGGCGTCGGTGATGCCGGGCGTCACCAGCTCGCCTGCGGGCAGACGCACCGCCGGCGGACTTGCGATGCCCAGCGTCGATCCTCCCTTGAGCGTGGGCACCGCGTTCACGGCCCACCCCAGCCCGCGCACCCCCTCGGTCCAGTAGAAGCCGCAGGGCACGGACTCGGATTCCACCGGGTGCGGCACGAGGGAGTCGGTGCCGAACAGCACCTCTCGAGGATCCTCGGTCCGCGACGCCAGCATCACCACACGCTGGCGGCGTTGCGGAAGCCCGAACGCTCGGGCGTCCACCACCCGGTACGCCCATGTGTAGCCGAGATCCTCGAGCGCGTGCGTGATGTGCCGCATGGCGGCCCCCCGACCGAGCTGCAGCATGAAGGGAACGTTCTCGATGACCAGCCAGCGCGGGCCGCGGCGGCGTGCGACGAGGCGGAAGACGTGGTCCACCAGGCCGGAACGCGCCCCCGTGATTCCCGCGGTGCGACCGGCCTGGGACAGGTCCTGGCACGGAAAGCCCGCGGCGACCAGCTCCGTGCCCGCGGGAAGGGACCGCAGCGCGGTGACGTCGCGGTGCAGCGGCACGTCGGGGAACCGCGTCCGGAGGACGGATCCGGCACCGGGATCGATCTCGCACAGCAACTCGGTGGACCACCCGTGCTGCGTCAGACCCAGCTCGAGGCCACCGATGCCGGCGAAGAGACCGACCATCGTGCCTGTGCCCACGCCGGTCCTCGCTTCCGCATCACTCGTCCCACCGACCGGCGCCGTGCGACCCGATCTCGACCGACGCAGACGTTACCGGGAGGCACCGACAGGCCCGTGGCGCCGCGCTACCGTCCAGCCGGACCGTCCTGCTTCCCCCGCTGGTAGGCGTCGGGAATGCCGTCGCCGTCGTCGTCACGCAGCTGGTCCTCCTCGAGTGCGCGATAGACGCGGTTGCGGCTGCGCAGGACGATCGTGGCCAGCGTCGCGGACACTACCGACCCGGTAAGGACGGCGACCTTCACGTGATCGTCGCGTTCGGACCCGATGCCGAACGCGAGGTCCCCGATGAGCAGCGAGACGGTGAACCCGATGCCGGCCAGCATCGCCACCCCGCCCACGTCGCGCCAGGCGAGCCCCTCGTCGAGGGTGGCGCGGGTGAACCGACCCACCAGATAGGTGGTTCCGAACACGCCGAGGAACTTGCCGATCACCAGTCCCGCCACGATGCCGAGGGCGACGGGGTCGCGCAGCGCCGAGCCGAGTCCGACGAGACCGCCGACCGTCACGCCCGCCGCCGCGAACGCGAACAGCGGGACCGCCACCCCGGCGGAGAGGGGACGGATGCGGTGTTCGAAGTGCTCCGCGAGACCCGGTCCGGCCTCGGGCCCACCCGCGGCCCGGCTCCGCAGAACCGGCACGGTGAAGCCCAGCAGGACGCCCGCGACCGTCGCGTGCACTCCCGACTCGTGCATGAGAACCCACGTGACCACGGCCAGCGGGATCAGCAACCACCAGGATCGAATTCGTTTCTGGACGGCCAGGGCGAACAGCGCGAGCGGCACCATCGCCCCGGCGAGCGCGGCCACGTTCAGCTCGTCGGTGTAGAAGATCGCGATGACCGTCACCGCGAGCAGATCGTCGACGACGGCGAGGGTGAGCAGGAACGTGCGCAGCGCGATCGGCAGGTGCGAGCTGACGACGGCGAGGACCGCGACGGCGAACGCGATGTCGGTGGCCGTGGGGACGGCCCAACCGCGGAGTGCGCCGTCGGCGGCGAGACCGTTGATCAGCACGTAGATCAGCGCGGGGGCGACCATGCCGCCCACCGCGGCGACGATCGGCAGCGCGGCGCGGGCGGGATCGCGGAGGTCGCCCGCCACGAACTCCCGTTTCAGCTCGAGGCCGACGACGAAGAAGAAGATGGCGAGCAGCCCGTCGGCCGCCCAGGTCGCCAGCGTCAGGTCGAGATGCAGTGCCGACGGTCCGACGCGCAGGTCCATGAGGGAGTGGTAGGCCGCGGACCACGGGGAATTGGCCCAGACGAGGGCGGTCACCGCGGCAGCCAGCAACAGGGCACCGCCGACCGTCTCGCGGCGCAGCACGGCGGTGATCCGGGACGCTTCGGACCAGGAGCCGAGGCCGAACAGGCGAGGAGAGGCAGGCATCGGAGACTTTCGTTCGGGGACCGGTCGGGACCGGCATGAGGCCACCGGTGAGCCGCCGACCAGACTTCCCGGCACTCCACGGGTCAGCTTATCGCGCGGCTGTGAGCACTCTCGCGGGCATCGGTGCTGGTGGCGTCGTTCACGCGTTCCGACGCGAATTCGCTGGTCACGGTCTCGCCGTTGTCGGCAACCGGCACGGGACGAGTAGGCGAGAATCACGATCACGGACAAATCTGGCTGCTCCGCTCCTCGGCGCGGCCCGGTGCTCTACCGTGTGCACGTGACCACTCCCGCACCCACGTCCCTGTCGTCCGCCGACGTTTCGGGATCGTCGTGGCCGGCCGTTCTCACCTGGCGCGCGCTCGAGGCACCCCGCATGGAATCGGTGCGAGTGCAGATCAACGGCAAGCGCATCAAGGCCGCCGGCCGCATCATCGCCGGCGCCTGCGACGAGCACCCCGCGTTCTCGGCGTCGTACGACCTGGTGACCGACGAGTCCGGTGTGACCAAGCGGCTCTCCGTGCGGTCCGCGGTGGCCGCCGGGGAGAGTCAGATCTCCATCAGCCGTGACTCGCAGGGGTTCTGGTTGATCGACAGTGCGTCCCCCACCCGCAGCGACTTCGACGGTGCGCTGGACACCGAGTTGGTGTGGAGCCCGTTCTTCAACACCCTCGCGATCCGCCGTCTCGGCTTCCACAGCGCGGACGCCTCAGACCAGCAGGTTCCCGTGGTCTACGTCGGACTGCCGGACCTGACCGCCCGCGCCGAGACCCTCTCCTACCGCGGGGGTCCGACCGAGTTCGAGGTGGACTCCCCGATGGGCCACTCGAAGGTCACGGTCGACTCCGAGGGGTTCGTCGTCGGATACGACGGGATGGCCCACCGCATCTGATCGGCCCGGTCAGGTGACGGCGCGGCGCGCCGGCAACCGCTGCACGACGCCGCCCGCCCGCGCCCGATCGCGCATCGCGTCCGCCCACCCGTCCGCACCGACGACGACGTCGGTGATCTCCCACCACTGGAGCTGAGCCTCGTAGCGTGAGCGCGCGCGGTGACCGTCGCGGGTCAGCTCCGTCGTGGAGGAGTCCGACGCCAGGATCTCCCGTGCCCTGGTGAGCCGGGCCAGGGCATCGTCGACGGCCTCGAGCAGGGCCGCGGCGTTGGCGTCGCACATCGCGGAGACCAATGCGGGCGCGGTGCCGGCCACACGCGTCCCGTCCCGGAACGATCCGGCGGCGAGTCGGAGCGCGAGTTCGCCGCCGTCGGCACCGACGCTCGCGAGCACCTCCGCCAGCACGTGCGGGAGGTGGGAGACGCGGGCGACGGCACGGTCGTGTTCGTCGGACCGCGCGGGGACGACGACGGATCCGCAGGTCAGGGCGAGGGAGGCCACCTGCATCCAGACGTCGGGGTCGGTCCCGTCGTCGACCGTGACCACCCAGACGGCGTTGCGGAACAGGTCGGCGTCGGCGGCAATCCATCCCGACGCCGCCGTGCCCGCCATCGGATGCCCGCCGACGTACGCGGCGGACAACCCGTGCCGGGCGACCGCGTCCGCCATCTCCACCTTGACGCTGACGACGTCGGTCAACGGGCAGTCGGGAGCGAACGTCGCGACTGCGGTGAGGACGTCGTCGACCGCCGTCATCGGTACTGCCACGACGACCAGGGCGCGTTCGTCGGCCGCACGCCGCAGGGCGGTCTCGAGGTCGCCGGTGACGTCGTATCCGTCGAGCCGAGCGGCGTCGACGGCGCCCGCGGAGCGGTTCCAGCCGTGGGCCGGGCGACCGGACGCCACGACGGCCCGCATCAGCGATCCGCCGATCAGACCCAGACCCAGCACGCAGACGGGACGATCGGGTGAGTTCACAGCTGTGAGAAAAGCACATCCGCAGGGAGGTCGACGTATCGACACCGCTCTCAGCGACTACGGTTGCGCGCATGGCTGCACAGCGTGGGAGTGGGAACGCCTCCTCCGACGAGTACGACGACCTGGAGGGGTTCGCGGTCGCGGTCGTGCGCGAGGACGGCAAGTGGACGTGCCGCGCCCTGTCGTCGGATGCCCTCACCAGCCTGTCCACCGCCGAGACCGAGCTGCGTGAGCTGCGCAGCGCGGGCGCCGTCTTCGGACTGCTCGACGTCGACGACGAGTTCTTCGTCGTCCTGCGCCCCGCGCCGTCGGGCAGTCGGGTTCTGCTGTCCGACGCCACCGCCGCGCTGGACTACGACATCGCCGCCGACGTCCTCGACCGCCTCAACATCGACGTCCCGGATCTCGACCCCGACGAGCTGGACGACGTCGAGCCGTGGGAAGAGGGCGATCTCGACCTGCTGAGCGACATGGGGCTCCCCGAGCCCGTCCTCGGCGTCATCGTCGCCGAGACCGATCTCTATCCGGACGAGCAACTCGGCATGATCGCGCAGAGGATGGGCTTCGCGAAGGAGTTCGCCGCCGTGCTCGACTCGCTCCAGCACTGACGTGCTTCCCGCCGCGGACCACGAGCGGTGGATGCGGCGCGCGCTGACTGTCGCCGCGACGACACCCGACGACGACGTGCCCGTCGGCGCGGTGGTGGTCGACGCGAACGGGACCGTCCTGGCCGAGGCGACCAACCGCCGCGAGCAGGACGGCGATCCCACCGCGCATGCGGAGATCCTCGCCCTTCGGGCCGCCGCGGCGCGGCACGGCGACGGTTGGCGCCTCGGTGAATGCACCCTCGTGGTGACGCTCGAGCCCTGCACCATGTGCGCGGGAGCCGCTGTGATGTCACGCATTTCGGGCATCGTCTTCGGCGCGTACGAGCCGCGGACCGGAGCGGTCTCGTCGCTGTGGGACGTGGTGCGCGACCGCCGCCTGACCCACCGACCCGAGGTGGCCGGGGGAGTGCTGGAACGCGAGTGTTCCGATTCGGTCACGGCCTTCTTCCATCGCGCCCGCGATGTTTCGTCGCGGCGCGAGCCCGGGTATCTGCATTGACGTAGAACGACAGACGCAACGCTGCGTCGCCTGCCTCGCCGAAACGGAGGGGTGGACGTCCGTGTTCTACGCGGCAACTGTCCTTCGGGACGAACAGGAGAGCACGATGGGCTTGGACGACAAGATCTCGAACAAGGCAGAGGACCTCAAGGGCAAGGGCAAGGAAGCCGCCGGCAACGCCACGGGCGACGACCAGCTCCGCGCCGAGGGTCAGGGCGACCAGGCCTCCTCCGCCGTCAAGGACGGCGTGGAGAAGGTCAAGGACGCCGCGTCCAACATCAAGGACAAGCTCACCGGCCACTGAGGCCCTGCTCCGGCCGCGATTTCTCGATCGCGCACCCCCTCCGGTAGCCTGGTCGGCGGTGGCGTGTCCGAGCGGCCTAAGGAGCACGCCTCGAAAGCGTGTGACGGGTAACCCCCGTCCGAGGGTTCAAATCCCTCCGCCACCGCCAGAACGAAACCCCCCGTCACACCGGGGGGTTTCGTCGTTTCACAGGCGATTCCCAGCTCGCGACCGCGCAGATCGTTGAAACCACAACTAAAGTCGACCCCATGAAGAAGTGGTGGATCGTCGGAGCCGTCGTGGTCGTCGCAGTGATCGCCCTGTTCGTCGGGCCACGCATCTACGCCTCGCTCGAGAGCAGCGACCCCGCGGCCACGGTATCCACGGAAGGGGCCCGCGCCGCCGAGGGCGACCTGGACGGGCAGTGGACCGTCACTCCGGGAAGCGAGAGCAACCCGACGTCCGCCGGCTACACCGTCGCGGAGGTGCTCAACGGCGCCGACGTCACGGTCGTCGGAACCACGCGCGACGTGAGCGGATCCGCAACCGTCGACGGGTCGACGCTGACCGCCGGCGAGATCGTGGTGCAGACGGGCACCATCACCACCGACAGCGACCGCCGCGACAATCAGTTCCGCGGCAACATTTTCGACGTCGCGGCGAACCCGACGGCGACGTTCACCGTCACCGAGCCGGTCGACCTGTCGTCGGTGCCCACCGACGGCACCACCGCCACCGTCCCCCTCACCGGCGAACTGACGCTCAAGGGGCAGACCCGGCCGGTGACGGTCGACGCCTCGGTGTTGCGTGACGGCGCGAATCTCGTTGCCTCGGGCGGTATTCCGGTCACCTGGACGGACTTCGGCGTCGAGCCGCCGTCGCTCGGATTCGTGACCGTCGAGCCCACCGGCACGGTCGACTTCCTGGTGACGTTGGCGAAGAACTGACGCGATCGACGCGCCGGGGCGGGGGCGATCCGGTCGACCGGGACATGGCGTAGGGTCGAGATCGAAGCGCGCCGAGTTCGGACATCGAACTCTTCGGCATTCTGCGCTCCCTCCCCCTGCCCGAAAGGGTCACATGGACTCCACTCCGCTCTTCCTCGCTCCCGTCGACGCGTCCGCCGAGGGCGATGTCACCGAGACGCCCGCGGCCGAGGCGACCACCCCCGTCGCCAAGCCCGATTACACCCACCTCTTCTCCGACCGGGGCTGACGCGCCGCTACCCCGCTGATGTCCCCGCGACACCGCCGGGTGGGGTGGGGACCGTCACATTATTGCGTCCGTCTGCAAACTTGCCGAGCTGCGCAAGTTCCGTACCCTGGGTGCGGTGACGACGGAACCCGGCCTGCGTGACCGCAAGAAGGCGGAGACGCGCAGCGCACTCAGCGCCGCGGCGGTCAGCCTCGGCCGCGAACTGGGCTTCGACGGCGTGACCGCCGAAGCCATCGCAGCCCACGCGGGCGTCTCCACGCGGACTTTCCACAACTACTTCTCCAGCAAGGAGGAGGCCGCCCTCTTCCATCTCCAGCAGGCAGCGTTCGAGTGGGTCGACCTGCTCGAGAACCGCCCCGCGGACGAGAACTTCTGGGACTCCGTGCGGTACCTGCTGCTCGAGGTGGTGACCGCCCCCGAGCGCGAACTGGCGGAGACCATCGAGACGGCGCGCTTCATCGAGGAGACGCCGTCGCTCCTGGCCAAGAAGCTCGCCTTCGACAAGTCGCTGTCCGACGAGTTCCGTCGGGTGGTCGCCGAGCGCACGGGCCTCGACGCCCGCCGCGATCTCTTCCCCACCCTCGCCCAGGCCTCCGTCGGCGCCGCCGTGAGCGCCGCGCTGGCCTACGTCGCCGAGGATCCCGAGCACCGATCGGCCCGCGCGGTCGTCGAACACGCCTTGCAGCAGCTCGAGCAGGGGCTGAACACGCCCCTCCCGGGCCCGTCCCCGTCCGTCTGACTCGAACCACCCGACCGTCGAACCATCCGACCGAGGAGCAAAACCCGTGGCCACCTTCCTGTACCGCATCGGGCGGTTCGCGTATCGACGCAAAGGCATCGTGCTGCCGATCTGGCTCGCGATCCTCGTGCTCGCCGGCGTCGGCGCCGCGACGCTGTCCGGCCCCACCAGCACGTCGTTCTCCATCCCCGGGACACCGGCGCAGCAGGCCCTGGACCTGCAGTCCGAGCGATTCGGCGGGGGCGAGAACCCGCTGACGGCGGCCTCCGCCCAGTACGTGTTCGAGGCGCCGGCCGGAACCACCCTGGAGAGCCCCGAGGCCACCGCGGCCATCGACGCCACCATCGCGAATATCCGCGGCATCGGTGCCGTGAAGGACAGCGCGAAGGTCGATCCGGCCGCCGGTCCCGTGCCGGAGGGCGCGCAGCCGCTGCTGAATCCGGTCGCGGGCAATCAGGCGATCGTGGATCAGTACGCGCAGGCCGGCGCGCCGCCGGACGTGGCCGCGGCCGATGCCGCAGCAGTCTCACCGCTCTCGCCCGACAAGACCGTCGGCATCGTCACCGTGCCGATCTCCGGCACGGTCACCGACATCACCGACCAGACCCGCACCGACCTCGAGAACGCCGCCCAGCCCGCCCGTGACGCGGGCCTGACCGTCGAGATCGGCGGCAGCGCCATGCAGTCGGCCAGCCCGCCGGGCGGGACGGCCGAGCTCATCGGTCTGGCCGTCGCGGCCGTCGTCCTCGTGGTGATGTTCGGATCCTTCGTCGCCGCCGGCCTGCCGCTCATCACGGCCATCGTCGGTATCGGCGTCACCAGTCTCACCATCACCACGGCGTCGGGCTTCGCAGAGCTGACCCAGTTCACGCCGATCCTCGCGATCATGATCGGTCTGGCCGTCGCCATCGACTACTCGCTGTTCATCGTCGCGCGTTTCAAGAACGAGCTCTCGGAGACCGAGGATCGCGAGGAAGCCGCCGGGCGCGCCGTGGGGACCGCCGGTAGCGCCGTGGTGTTCGCGGGGACGACGGTCCTCATCGCGCTGGTCGCGCTGCGAGTGGTCGGCATTCCCTTCCTCTCCCAGATGGGTCTCGCGGCCGGGTTCGGCGTGTTCGTCGCCGTGTTGGTGGCGCTGACGATGCTGCCCGCGGTGCTCGGCCTGTTCGGCCGGAAGGCGTTCGCCGGGAAGATCCGCACCGTCCCGGATCCCGAACACAGCGACAAGCCGACCAACGGTCTGCGCTGGGTCCGCATCGTGATGAAGCGACCCGCGATCGTCCTGGTCCTGGGTGTGATCGTGCTCGGCGTCATCGCCGGCCCCATGACGTCGCTGCGCCTGGCTCTGCCGTCCGTCGCCACGGCGGAACCGGGCACGCCGGCCCGCGAGGCGTACGACCTGATCGACAAGGGCTTCGGCCCGGGCCGCAACGGCCAGCTGCTCATGGTGGTCGACGGCAGCGCGGTGCCGGAGGCCGATCGTGCGGCGGCGTTCGCCGCCGTCGTCGAGCGGGCGTCGTCGGAGCCCGACGTCGCCAACGCACAGCAGGCCGGTCTCAACCCGGCGGGCGACACCGCGCTGGTGTCGGTGACCCCGAAGAGCTCGCCCATCAGCGAGGACACCCAGAATCTCGTCACCGCGCTGCGTGGTGCGGAGGGCGACCTGCAGTCGCAGTACGGCGTGACCTACGGCGTCACCGGGCAGACCGCGCTCGAGATCGACGTCTCGGAGCGGCTGCAGGACGCGTTGGTGCCCTACCTCGCCGTCGTGGTCGGCCTGGCGTTCCTGCTGCTCATGGTGGTCTTCCGGTCCATCCTGGTGCCGCTCACCGCGACGCTCGGCTTCCTGCTCAGCGTGCTCGCGACGTTCGGTGCCACCGTGTTCCTGTTCCAGGAAGGCGGACTGGGCCTGGTGTCCAACCCGCAGCCGATCGTCAGCTTCATGCCGATCTTCCTGATCGGTGTGGTGTTCGGTCTGGCGATGGACTACCAGGTGTTCCTGGTCTCGCGGATGCGGGAGGCCTACGTGCACGGTGCCGACGCGAGCGAGGCGATCGTGACCGGCTTCAAGTACGGAGCGCGCGTCGTCGCGGCTGCCGCGGTCATCATGATCTCCGTGTTCGCGGCGTTCATGCTCGAACCGGACGCGTTCATCAAGTCCATCGGCTTCGCGCTGGCGGCGGCGGTCTTCTTCGACGCCTTCGTGGTGCGCATGGTCCTCATCCCGGCGGTCATGGCGCTGCTGGGCGACAAGGCCTGGTATCTCCCGCGCTGGCTCGACCGCATCCTGCCCAACGTCGACATCGAGGGCGAGAAGTTGGTTCGGACGGTGGAACGGGAGAAGGAACAGGTGACAGGCTGATGCCGTGCTGATCCCGCTGCTCCGTCGCTACCTCGCGCCGTACCGACGGCTGTTGCTCGGCGTGGTGGTCCTGCAGTTCGTCGCCACCGCCGCCTCGCTGTACCTGCCGCGCCTGAACGCCGACATCATCGACAACGGTGTGACGCTCGGCGACACGGGCTACATCCTGTCGACCGGGTCGATCATGCTCGCGGTCTCCGCCGTGCAGATCGCCTGCTCGATCGGCGGCGTGTACTGCGGGGCGCAGGCGGCGATGGCAGTGGGGCGGGATCTGCGCGGTGCGCTGCTCGATCGGGTGGGCACGTTCTCCGCGCGGGAGGTCGGTACGTTCGGGGCGCCGTCGCTCATCACCCGCAACACCAACGACGTGCAGCAGGTCCAGATGCTGGTGCTCGCCGGCTGCACCATCTTGGTGATGGCCCCGATCATGTGCGTGGGCGGCATCGTCATGGCGCTGCGCGAGGATCTCGGGCTCTCCTGGCTGCTCGGCGTCGCCGTGCCCGCGTTGGCCATCGCGATGGGCATCGTCGTGGCGCGCATGATTCCCGCGTTCAAGGTCATGCAGAAGCGCATCGACTCCGTCAACCGCATTCTGCGCGAACAGATCACGGGTATCCGCGTGGTTCGCGCCTTCGTGCGGGAGCCGTACGAGATCCGGCGATTCGACGAGGCGAACACCGCCCTCACCGCGACCGCCCTGCAGGTCGGTCGGTTGATGGCCCTGATGTTCCCCGTCGTCATGCTCATCTCGAACGTCACCAGCGTGGCGGTCATCTGGTTCGGCGGGCACGCGGTGGACGACGGCCGGATGCAGATCGGGTCGCTCACGGCACTGCTCAGCTACATGATGCAGATTCTGATGTCGGTCATCATGGCGTCGTTCATCGCGATGATGATCCCGCGCGCCGGCGTCTGTGCCGAGCGCATCTCCGAGGTGCTCGCGACGTCGTCGTCGGTCGTGCCGACGTCGAACCCGCAGCCGTTCGCCACCTCGCCCTCCACCGTCGAGTTCGTCGGTGCGGGATTCGCCTACCCCGCAGCGGAATCGCCCGTCCTGTGCGACGTGTCGTTCCGCGCCGACCCCGGTACGACGACGGCGATCGTGGGCAGCACCGGGTCCGGCAAGTCGACCCTGATCAACCTGGTGCCCCGCCTGATCGACGCGACGACGGGCGTCGTGCGCGTCGGCGGAACCGACGTCCGCGATCTCGACCCCGCGGTGCTGCGGGCCGAGATCGGCGTGGTGCCGCAGCGTCCGTACCTGTTCTCGGGCACGGTGGCGTCGAACCTGCGGTACGGCAAACAGGACGCGACGGAGGCCGAGATGTGGGAGGCGCTCGAGGTCGCTCAGGCGGCCGACTTCGTCAGGGCCATGCCCGACGGACTCGACACCGCGATCGCCCAAGGGGGAACCACGGTGTCGGGCGGCCAGCGTCAGCGGCTCGCCATCGCCCGCGCGGTCATTCGCCGGCCCGCCGTCTACGTGTTCGACGACGCGTTCTCCGCCTTGGACCTCACCACCGACGCTCGCCTGCGGGCGGCGTTGGCCCCGATCACCCGTCGGTCGTGCGTTCTGGTGGTGGCGCAACGGATCTCGACCGTGCGCGACGCCGACCGGATCGTCGTGCTCGACGACGGACGCATGGTCGGGACCGGCACGCACGAGGAGCTGCTCGAGACCTGTCCCACCTACGCGGAGATCGTCGATTCGCAGCGCAGCGCGGCGGGTGTGTCGTGACACGCCCCGCCGGGCCCGGGGCGCCGGGCACGAAGGCGATGACGTTCGGACCGTCGGTGAAACGGCTGGCCGGGCGCCTGGCACCGGAGCGCGCCGTCCTCGCGGTGATCCTGTTCTTCGCCTTGGCCAGTGTGGTGCTCACTGTCGTCGCGCCCAGCGTGCTGGGCCGGGCCACCGACCTGATCTTCGACGGCATCGTCGGGCGATCGCTCGATCCGTCGCTGAGCAAGGAGCAGGTGGTCGAGGGGCTTCGGGCGCAGGGGGATTCCTCGCGTGCCGACATGATCTCGGCGATGGACCTGGTGCCCGGCCGGGGAGTCGACTTCGACGCGGTGGGCCGAGTCCTGCTGATCGTCCTTGCGTTGTACGTCGCGTCCGCGGTGCTGCAGTGGTTCCAGGGCTACCTGCTCAACATCGCCCTGCAACGCGTGATCAAGCGGCTTCGCACCGAGGTCGAGGCCAAGATCCACCGACTTCCGTTGCGCTACTTCGATTCCACCAAGCGTGGCGACGTGCTCTCGCGGGTCACCAACGACATCGACAACGTCTCGCAGAGCCTGCAGCAGACGCTGAGCCAACTGGTGATCTCGGTCATCAGCGTGGTCGGCATCCTCGGGATGATGCTGTGGATCTCGCCGCTGCTCGCTCTCGTCGCCCTGCTGACGGTGCCGGTGTCGGTGCTGGTGACCGCGGTGATCGCCAAGCGGTCGCAGCCCCATTTCGTGGCTCAGTGGACGCAGACGGGCTCGCTGAACGCCCAGGTCGAGGAGGCCTACACCGGACACGAACTGGTGAAGGCCTACGGCCGACAGGACGAGACCGCCCGGGTGTTCCACGAGAGCAACGAGGGTCTGTTCCGCGCCAGCTTCCGCGCCCAGTTCATCTCCGGAATCATCATGCCCGCCATCATGTTCCTGGGGAATCTCAACTACGTGGCCATCGCCGTCGTCGGTGGTCTGCGGGTGGCGTCGGGCAGTCTGAGTCTCGGTGAGGTGCAGGCGTTCATCCAGTACTCCCGGCAGTTCACCCAGCCCCTGACGCAGATCGGGTCGATGGTGAACCTGCTGCAGTCCGGCGTCGCCTCCGCCGAGCGCATCTTCGAGATCCTCGACGCCGAGGAAGAGGAGGTCGACCCGGCGGACGCCCGGGGCTCGGCCGGCGGCGGACGGGTCGAGTTCCGGGACGTGTCCTTCCGTTACGACGCCGAGCGGCCGCTGATCGAGAACCTCTCGTTCGTTGCCGAACCCGGCCGTATGGTTGCCATCGTCGGCCCGACCGGCGCCGGCAAGACCACCCTGGTCAACCTCGTGATGCGGTTCTACGACGTCGATTCCGGCTCCATCACCCTCGACGGTGTCGACATTCGCGACATGACCCGAGCCCAGCTGCGATCTCGCACGGGCATGGTCCTCCAGGACACCTGGTTGTTCGGCGGGACCATCCGGGAGAACATCCGTTACGGCAACGTCGACGCTACGGACGAGCAGGTCATGGAGGCCGCTCGCATCAGCTACGTGGACCGCTTCGTCCACTCCTTGCCCGACGGGTACGAGACCGTCATCGACGAGGAGGGCGGCAACGTCAGCGCCGGCGAGAAGCAGCTCATCACCATCGCGAGGGCATTCCTGGCCGACCCCTCGGTGCTGATTCTCGACGAGGCCACCAGCTCCGTGGACACGCGGACCGAACTGCTCGTGCAGAAGGCCACAGCGGCGCTGCGCAGCGATCGGACGAGTTTCGTGATCGCGCACCGGCTCTCGACCATTCGGGACGCGGATCTGATCCTCGTCATGGAGAACGGGTCCATCGTCGAGCAGGGCACGCACGAGGAACTGCTCGCCGCTCGCGGCGCCTACCACCGGCTGTCCGCGTCGGGCCTGCAGGAGCAGCAGGTGGCGTCTGGTTCGATGGGATCGTGAGCGCACCGCAGGACGATTTCTTCACCGTCGGAACCCGACTGGACGGGCAGCTGGGTCGCACGGGCACGCTGCGCACGCCGCACGGCACGATCGAGACCCCCGCGTTCATCGCCGTCGGCACGAAGGCGACGGTGAAAGCCGTTCTGCCGGAAACGATGAAGGAACTGGGCGCCCAGGCGTTGTTGGCCAACGCCTATCACCTGTATCTGCAGCCGGGGCCGGACATCGTGGACGAGGCGGGCGGCCTGGGTGCGTTCATGAACTGGGACGGACCGACGTTCACCGACAGCGGCGGCTTCCAGGTGATGTCCCTCGGCGTGGGGTTCAAGAAGGTCATCTCGATGGACGCTTCGCGCGTGCAGTCCGACGACGTGATCGCCGAGGGCAAGGAGCGACTCGCTCGGGTCGACGACGACGGCGTGACGTTCAAGTCCCACCTGGACGGATCGCGTCATCGTTTCACCCCCGAGGTGTCGATGCAGATCCAGCACCAGCTCGGTGCGGACATCATGTTCGCGTTCGACGAGCTGACCACGCTGATGAACACCCGTGCGTACCAGGAACTCTCGCTGGACCGGACGCAGGCCTGGGCGGTGCGCTGCATCGCCGCGCACGAGCGTCTGACCCGCGAGCGAGCGGACAAGCCCTACCAAGCCCTGTTCGGGGTGGTCCAGGGCGCGCAGTACGAGGATCTTCGCCGCCAGGCCGCGCGCGGACTCGAGTCGATCGTCGGCGAGTCGGGACGCGGATTCGACGGCTACGGCATCGGCGGGGCGCTCGAGAAGCAGAATCTCGGCACGATCGTCCGGTGGGTGAGCGAGGAACTGCCCGAACACAAGCCGCGCCACATGCTCGGGATCAGCGAGCCGGACGACTTCTTCGTCGCCATCGAGAACGGGGCGGACACGTTCGACTGCGTGAATCCCTCCCGGGTGGCCCGCAACGCGGCCATCTATACCCGCGACGGGCGGTACAACGTCAACACCGCGCGTTTCCGCCGGGACTTCACGCCGCTCGATGGGGACTGCGACTGCTACACCTGCGCGCACTACACGCGGGCGTATCTGCACCACCTGTTCAAGGCCAAGGAGATGCTGGCCTCCACGCTCGCGACGATCCACAACGAACGGTTCACGGTGCGCCTGGTCGACGACATCCGGGCGTCGATCCACGACGGTCGGTTCGACGAGTTCAAGGCCGAGACTCTCGGCCGGTTCTACTAGCGTCCGTGCGCCTTTTGCGCATCCCTGGATGCGCAAAAGGCGCACGGGCCGTCAGGCGTACGTCGGTTCGCGCTTCTTGATGTAGCCGATCACGGCGTAGGTGATGGGCAGGACGATCACCTCGACGAGCGTCTTCCACAGGAATCCGACCACGACGTAGTTGACGAAGTCCGCCCACGTGGAGATGCCGATGACGCCGGCGGCGATGGCGCAGAAGATCAGGGTGTCGAAGAATTCGCCCACCACGGTGGACCCGATCAGGCGCGCCCAGAGGTGCTTCTCCTTGGTGCGTTCCTTGATCTTCACCAGCACGACGGCGTTGAGCAGTTGGCCGACGACGAAGCCGGCGAGCCCGGCGAGAACCAGGCGCGGCACGACGCCGACCACGGTCTCGAGGGCTGCTTGGTTCTCGTAGAAGGAGGCTGCGGGCAGCTCGATGGCCACCCAGAAGCAAACGGACATCAGCAGCAGGGAGCCGAAGCCGAGGTAGATGGCGCGGCGCGCGGCCTTCAGGCCGTACACCTCGGACAGCACGTCGCCCAGGATGTAGGCGAGGGGGAAGAGGAAGAACGCGCCGTCGGTGTTGATGGGCAGGATCTGGAGGGGGCCGAGCGCGAGCTCGGACGTGCCGAAGAAGGCCACACCCTTGCTGGCGGCCACGTTCGAGATCAGCAGCGTCGCGACGAAGAGCGCGACGATCGTCGGGTAGTACCCGCGGCTGACATGGGCGAACGCGACCTGCCCAGACTTGGTGTCACCGTCGGTGTCGGTGGTGTTGGTAGCAGTCACCGGTCGATCCAAGCACCGAGACGACGACGGGCGCGAATCCCGGAAGGGGATTCGCGCCCGTCGAGCGGTCGTGCGGTGGGGATCAGGACACGCGGCCGCCGACCGTGACGCGATACGCGTAGGTCGAAGCCAGGATGCTGACCGGCACGGTGACCAGCAACCCGACGAGCAGCAGCAGAGCGCCGACGATGTTGAGTCCGACGAGTGCCAGGGCCAGCAAGAAGATGGTGCCGACGTTCGATGCGATGGCTTTGCAGCTGGACTGAACGGCGGTCACCGGGTCCTGGGGCTTGTCGATCACGAAGTCGAAGGTCCACCAGGTGAAGAAAACGACCACGATTCCGGGAATGATGAGGAGAAAGAATCCCAGCGTCGACAGAACCCCGACCAGCAGTCCCGCGAGGATGATTGCGCCCACGTTCGAGAACTGGAAGAAGGCGCTGAAGGTGGGCTTGTTGCCGTCGAGTTCGTGCAGGGCGCCGCGAGTCAAGGCTGCCTGCATCAGATAACCGATAACGGTCACGATCACCGTGAACACGAAGCTCAGAACGAGTCGATCCGAGCGCAGGGTGACGTTCAGGACGCTCTGAACGACCGCGATGGCGAGAAGCAGTAGGACCCAGGTCAGTGCGTTCTGCGAGAACTTGTGCCACCCGTAGGAGATGGCGCCTCCCACCGTCAGCTGAGGGCCTCGCGCGAAGGAGGAATCGAATGCCGGTGGAGGAGTGGGGTAGTTGCCCTGTGCCGGTGGGTAGTTTCCCGGCGGTGAGTAATTGCCCTGAGGCGGCGGATAATTTCCCGGCGGTGGGTAGTTGCCCTGTGGGGGTGGGTAGCTGCTCTGCGGCGGCGGGTACGAGCCCTCATACGGCGGCGGATAGCCGCCGGGGTTCTGGGGATCCTTGCTCGGGTCGAAACCGTCTGAGGTCATGGTGTCCTTCTCGTCCGGGTCGATCGTCGAGTTCTGACGCGCACACTGTACGTCCGAACAGCTCGAAAAGTAGTGCGGTGACTCAGTCGAGCACGACGTCAACAGTGACCGAGCACGTACCACGGCTCGCGCGGCAGTCGGCTCGGCGACCATGCGTCGGCGACGTCCTCGATCGAACACGACGACGTCGACTCGTCCACGCCGATCGAGCGGGCGATCTCGGCCAGGACGTCGCCCGCCGTCGCGCCCGCGTCCAGCCGGTCACGCAGCGTGACGGCGCCGTCCCGTTTGGCCAGGCGTGCGCCGGTCGGCCCGAGCGCGAGGGGGACGTGGACGTACTCCGGGACAGGCACGCCCAGCAGGCCCGCGAGATACGCCTGACGCGGTGACGACGGGAGCAGGTCGTCGCCGCGCACGACCTGGTCGACGCCCTGGAACGCGTCGTCGACGACGACGGCCAGGTTGTAGGCCGGCACGCCGTCCGTGCGACGCAGGACCAGGTCGTCGACGACGCCGGTGTACGGGCCGAGCAGGACGTCGTGCACCGTCGCGGTGGCGACGTCGGCCCGCAGTCGCAGCGCCGCGCGTCGACCCGCGCGTCGTCGCTCGTCCCGCTCCGCGTCCGTCAGGTTCCGGCAGGTGCCGGGGTACGCGCCCTGGGGCGCGTGCGGAGCCGAGGCCGCCTGCTGGATCTCGCGACGCGTGCAGAAGCACTCGTACACCCGGCCGGCCGCGCGCAGGGTCGCGATCGCGCCGTCGTACGCCGCCCGGCGCGACGACTGGGTCAGGACCGGCTGGTCGGCGACGAGACCGAGCGCGGCGAGATCGGCCAGCTGACGGTCCGCCGACCCCTCCCGCACCCGATCGAGATCCTCGATCCTGATGAGGAACGCCCGGTCGCTCCGCCGCGCGGACAACCACGCCAACACCGCGGTGCGCAGGTTGCCGACGTGCAGATCGCCCGACGGGCTCGGTGCGAACCGGCCCGCACCATTCACCGCGCCGCCCCGGCGCGGCCGAGCAGCTCGGCGGTGCGCGAGCGTGCCTGCGCCCGGATCGCGTCGACGACGGCGGCCACTTCCGGGCGTCGCAACGTGTCGGTCCGCGCCACCAGCCAGTACGCGAGGGTGACGGTGACCTCGTCGGGGAGGACGCGGATCAGGTCGTCGTGCCGGTCCGCCATGAAACAGGGGAGCAGGCCGATGCCCGCGTGGGCGCGGGTGGCCTCGATGTGGACGAAGACGTTGGTGGAGCTGACGGACCCCGCCATCGCGGGGAGCCGGACGCCGGTTCCGGCGCCGGTGTGGGCCAGGTCGAGATCGTCGACCCGCAACATCGAGTCGACGAAGTAGACCAGGGGATGCGTCTCGAGTTCGGTCCGGTTGGCCGGTGTGCCGTGGCGGGCGAGGTACTCGCGCGTCGCGTAGAGGCCGAGGCAGTAGTCGGCCACCCGGATGGCTTCCGCCCGGTGGACGCGCGGTTGCCCGACGACGACCTCGATGTCCATGCCCGACCGCGCCTCCGACGCCCGTCGGGTGGCCGCGATGAGTTCGACCGAGACGGCCGGGTGCCGTCGTCGTACCTCCACCGCGGCGGGCGCGGCGATGTACGCGCTGAAGCCGTCCGTCGCCGAGATGCGCACGACGCCGCCCAGCGGAGCACCGTCGGGGTCGACCAATCCGCGTACGACGCCGTCGACGTGTTCCGCGGCGTCGAGCGCTCGCCGTCCGAGGGCGGTCAGTTCCCATCCGCCGGACGTCTTGACCAGCACCCGACCTCCGAGCGCGCGTTCGAGCGACGCGATCCGGCGGGAGACGGTGGTGTGGTTGACGCCCAGGGTGTCCGCCGCCGTCGTGAACCGTCCGCTGCGGCCGACGGCCAGCAGCACGAGCAGGTCGTCGGCGCTGGGGAGCGACCGACCGATCGGGAACATGTGTGCATCTTTGCAGGCTCGTCGTGCGGGAGCGTCCATTGTGGTGCGGACGCACGAACGTCGATACTCGGCACATGTGCTCCTGGTCACAGGAGTCGGGCTACAGCGAATCCCGGTCACGGGGTCGATCAGGCGAGGAGTGGGACATGTCGGTGACCGACAGGGTCGACCGCGACGAGGAACCGTCGGGTCTGAAGAAGGTGGTCGCCGCATCCATGGCGGGCACCGTGGTCGAGTGGTACGAGTTCTTCCTGTACGGCACGGCGGCGACGCTGGTTTTCAGCAAGATCATGTTCGCCGAGGGCACCAGTGAGCTCGACGCCATCCTGGCCGCGTTCGTCACCTACGCCGTCGGCTTCGTCGCCCGCCCGCTCGGTGGCATCGTCTTCGGCCACTTCGGCGACAAGTACGGCCGTAAGAAGCTGCTGCAGTTCTCACTGGTCCTGGTGGGCAGCGCGACGTTCCTCATGGGCTGCCTGCCGACGTTCGACCAGATCGGCTACTGGGCCCCGGCGTTGCTGGTCGCGCTGCGGTTCATCCAGGGCTTCGCGGTCGGCGGTGAGTGGGGCGGTGCCGTGCTGCTCGTCGCCGAGCACAGCCCGAACGCGCGTCGTGGCTTCTGGGCCAGCTGGCCGCAGGCCGGCGTTCCCGGCGGCAACCTCCTCGCGACGATTGTGCTGCTGATCCTCACCACCACGCTGCCGGAGGACGACTTCCTGTCCTGGGGTTGGCGCATCGCCTTCTGGCTGTCGGCCGTGATCGTGTTCGTCGGCTACTACATCCGCACCAAGGTCACCGACGCCCCGATCTTCCTCGAGGCCCAGAAGCAGACCGAGATCATCAAGGCCGCGTCCTACGGCGTGTTCGAGGTGGTCAAGCGATACCCGCGCGGCGTCTTCACCGCGATGGGCCTGCGCTTCGGCGAGAACGTCATGTACTACCTGGTGGTCACCTTCTCCATCACCTACCTCAAGGTCGAGGTGGGAACGGACACCAGCACCATCCTGTGGTGGATGCTCGCCGCGCACGCGGTCCACTTCGCCGTCATCCCGATGGTCGGCCGGCTCGCGGACACGGTCGGACGTCGTCCGGTGTACCTCGTCGGTGCCGTCACCACGGCGTCGTGGGGCTTCTTCGCCTTCCCGATGATGAACAGCGGCCACAACGTCGTCATCATGCTGGCCATCATCATCGGCCTGGTGTTCCACGCGTTCATGTACGCGACGCAGCCGGCGATCATGTCCGAGATGTTCCCGACGCGGATGCGCTATTCCGGTGTGTCCCTGGGCTATCAGGTGACCTCGATCGTCGCCGGGTCGCTCGCGCCGATCATCGCGGTCAAGCTGCTCGACGTCTACGGCTCGTCGGTGCCGATCGCCTGGTACCTCTTCGCGTCGGCGGCCATCACGTTCGTCGCGGTCGTCGTGGCGCGGGAGACGCGCGGTATCGCGCTCGAGTCCATCGACGTCGCCGACGCCAAGACCCTGGCCACCGAGGCCGAGTTGGCAAAGGTCGGGCTGAAGTAGGGCGAGCAGAGACGAAGGGCCGCACCGGAATTCGGTGTGGCCCTCGTTCTGTCTCGGGTGGTTCGGTCAGCCGTGGGTCTCGGCCGCGACCAGTTCCGGACGCGGCATGCCGGCCGTCTCGGCCATGAACTCCTCGAACACGCGGTGGAAGCGGTCCGGATAGTCCAGATGCGGAAAGTGCCCGGCGCGCGGGAAGATCTCGACGCGGCCGGTGGGGAGTTCCGCGCGGGCGTTGTCGGTGTGGGACAACGGGATGATGGTGTCCCGCTCGCCCCACACCAGCATGGCGTCGATGGTCGGGAAGCTCGCGAAGTGCGGTGTGGCGCTGATGGTCTGACCGTGGAAGCCGATCACGGACCGAGCCGTGGCGAGGAAGGCGCGGCGGGTCCCGCGGTCCTCGATGCTGCCGAACGCGTCCCACGCCTCCGCGGCGCTGGGACTCATCAGCGGCAACCCCAGCTTGTCGAGGCCGGTCAGCGCTCGGTCGGTGATGCCGCGCAGCGCCCGGTTGGCCATGAACGGCAGCACCAGCTCGCTGCCGGGTAGTGTCGCCGCCCGTAGCAAAGGGCTGACTTCGGGACCGAGGCCGCCGCTGGCCACCAGAACCATCCGCTCCACCAGCTCGGGGAACAGATACAGCGTCTGCATCGCGATACCGCCGCCGAGCGAGTGCCCGACGAAGGTGGCCGACTCGATGTCGAGGGACCGCAGCAGATCACGCACGGTCGCGGCGTGCGCACTGAGGGAGTAGTCACCGCTAGGCTTGTCCGATTCACCGTGGCCGAGAAGATCCGGTGCGATCACGCGGTAGTTCTGCGACAGCGTCTCCACCTGGGGTGCCCAGTTGCGGTGGTTGCCGAGCAGGCCGTGGATCAGTACCACCACGGGGCCGGTGCCCACGTCGAGATAGCGCAGCGCGTCACCGTGAACGACGAGCGTGTGCATCGTCGGATGTGCGGACTCGAATGCCGCCATGAGTGTCCCTCCGTCGAACTGTCCTCAGTGTGCCCCGGCGCCGCGGCGAGATCGGCATTCCGGCGTCACGAGAAGTCCGACATTCTGGGGGCGAGAGCGTCATCGATCACAAGGGGTTTGCGACGCGAACGAACGGACACGACGAGATCGACGCAGGTCAGTGCGTCAGCACGATCTTCACGGCGACGACGACGGCGGCCACCACCGCGAGGACGACGCCGGCGACCACGACGCGGAAGGACACCGCGCTTCCGCGCAACCGCGCCGCCACGACGGGGATACCGGACACCCGCAGCGCGATCAGCCCTGCCGACAGGGCCTGCGCGAGTGCCGCGGAGACCAGGTCCGTGGTGGCCACCGCCAGCAGGGCGGCAGGCACCGCCGCGGACGATGCGATGGGGACGGAGTCGCGCAGCTCCTCGAGGACGTGACGGCGCTCGGCGCGGATCGCGCTCGCCGCAACCGTGTCCGCGAAGATGTGGGCGAGGAACGTCGAGACCCCGGTGCCCAGCACCAGGAGGGCGGCCGTACCGTCCTCGACGTAGCCCAGCGGAGCCGCCGCGACCGCCGCCAGCACCAGCACGTTGCCGTACACGTAGGCGGACAGTCGACGCGACGCCCGCTCCGGCGACATCGTTCCCCCGTGCCGGGTGGTCAGGCGGTGACGGGCGGAGCGGACGAGGGACGGCAGCGGCATCGACGCATCATGACAGGAGAGGGCGCGCATGGATCGGCACGTCGTTCGCGGAGTGCAGTGGCCGGGGCCGCGGCTCGCGCTCACGAACGTCGCCACGGGCGAGACGACCACCCGCGACATCCTCGGCTCGCTCCGCTACCGCGCGGTCGACGACGCCGGAATCCTGTGGTGCACCGGGCGCCGAGACGAGGACGGACGGGCGAGCGCCTGTCCGCGCGGGAACCGGGCGTCGTCGGGCGTCCACTGCGCCGACTGCGCCGCCGCGGACCCCTACCGCTTCGTCCACATCGTCCATCGGCAGAACTTCCTGTCGAAGTCGCTCGAACGCGTTGTGCTGCAACCGCACTGGCTGTACGTGGCCACGTTCGCCGGCGGCGAGACCAAGGTGGGGACCGCAGCGGACCCCCGCAAGAGCGCCCGGCTTCTCGAGCAGGGCGCACTGGTCGGACGGTACGTCGCCCGCGCCGTCGACGGCCGCGTGGTGCGCATCCTCGAGGACGCCACCACCGACGCGGCCGGGTTGCGACAGGCCGTCCGCGCGTCGGTCAAGGTCGCCGGACTCGCCCGGCCCCTGGACCTCGCGGCTCTCGCGGCACTCGACGCCGCCAACGCCGACGCGGCGTCGTTCGCGCGGGAGGTGCTGGGGGAGCTGTCCGCCGATCCGTCCTCCGACGTGGCCGACGACACCTTCGCCGTCGTCGACGAACGGTGGGAGGCACCGACGCGGGACGACGTGTTCGCCGGGCGACGGACGTCGTACCCCCTCGATCCGGGCGTCGGCTCGCACGGACTGGACGTGCGGTGGGGCGTCGGGTCGGCGGTGGGCGCGGAGGTCGCCGTCGATCCCGGCACGGTCTACGTGGCCGACCTGTCCCGGCTGCGGGGGCGCCGCATCGAATTCGGTGAGTACGAGACCGTGCTGCCGGCGGTGCAGGAAGCGCTGTTCTGACGGTCGTTTTCGGGTGCGTCGGTCCGGGCACTCGACGGCCATGCCGATGTATCGAGTTCGTGACACCGCCACCGACGACGTGCTGGCCACCGCGGTCCACGAGGACGTCTCCACCGCAGAGGCATGGGCGGCCGTCGTGGTGAGCGACGCCGACCCTGCGCCGGTGACGTGGGTGCTGGAACGGGACCAGTAATGCGGCGAGGCCCCGCACGTGCTGTGCGGGGCCTCGACGTGGCGGAGGATAGGGGATTTGAACCCCTGAGGGCGTTAACCCAACCCGCGTTCCAGGCGAGCGCCATAGGCCACTAGGCGAATCCTCCGTGGATCACCATACCGGCGTCACCCCGTTCGGGGCGAATCGGTCCCGCGACCAGGGAGTTCGGTGCCGCGGCGGGAGTACGGCTAGACTCGTCGGCGGATCCCGCGCGGCGCGCATCCTGTGAACTCCCCCAGGGCCGGAAGGCAGCAAGGGTCAACGGGCTCTGCCGGGTGCGCGGGGTCCCCTTAATTTCTCCCGCGCGGTCAGCCCCTCGAAAGGCCCCTCTCGTCATGCCCACGACGCAACTCGGACTGATGAACCCCGACGAGTTGGCTGCGGAGCACGAGAAGCAGACCGAGGCGTACCGCGCGCTGCAGGCCCGTGGCCTCGCCCTCGACCTCACCCGCGGTAAGCCGTCGCCCGAGCAGCTGGACCTCGCGTCGGAGCTGCTCACGCTCCCGGGGGCGGATTTCCGCGACGGGTCCGGAACCGACTGCCGCAACTACGGCGGACTGCAGGGGCTGCCCGAGCTGCGGGCCATCTTCGGTGAGTTGCTGTCGATCCCCGTGGCCAACCTGGTGGCGGGCAACAACGCGAGCCTCGAGATCATGCACGACCTCGTGGTGTGGGCGCTGCTGCACGGGACCGTCGACTCGGTGCGGCCGTGGTCGCAGGAGCCCGTCGTGCGCTTCCTGTGCCCCAGTCCCGGCTACGACCGGCACTTCGCGATCACCGAGAGCGTCGGCATCGAGATGATCCCGGTGCGCATGAACCCCGACGGCCCCGACGTGGCCGAGGTGGAGCGGCTGCTGTCCGCCGATCCGCAGATCAAGGGCATGTGGTGCGTGCCCAACTACGCCAACCCCACCGGTGCCGTGTACTCCGACGAGGTGGTACGAGCGCTCGCGACGATGCCCGCAGCCGCCCCCGACTTCCGGCTGTTCTGGGACAACGCCTACGCCGTGCATCCGCTCGGTGAGGCCTTCCCCCCGGCGTACGACGTGCTGGGCATGGCCGACGAGGCCGGTCACCCCAACCGCCCGTACGTCTTCGCGTCGACGTCCAAGGTCACCTTCGCCGGCGCCGGCGTGAGCTTCCTGGGTGCCTCCACCGCGAACCTCGACTGGTACCTGTCGCACTTCGGCAAGAAGAGCATCGGGCCCGACAAGCTCAACCAGCTGCGCCACCTGCGCTTCTTCGGTGACGCCGACGGCGTGCGGGCACACATGGCGAAGCACCGGGAGATCCTCGCGCCGAAGTTCGCGCTGGTGCAGGAGATTCTCGAGGACCGGCTGGGCGCGTCGAAGGTCGCATCCTGGACCGAGCCCACCGGCGGGTACTTCGTCAGCCTCGACGTGCTCGAGGGCACCGCCGCCCGCACCATCGCCCTGGCCAAGGACGCGGGCATCGCCCTCACGGCCGCCGGCTCCGCCTTCCCGTACAAGCAGGATCCCGAGGACAAGAACATCCGCCTCGCCCCCAGCTTCCCCTCCACCGACGAGCTCGCCGCCGCCATGGACGGGGTGGCGACCTGCGTGCTGCTCGCCGCGACGGAGAAGTTGCGGGGGTAGGGCTCCGGGGGTTGCTGGGCTGCGCAGCGCGCCCCAACTTGCTCCCCTTGCCGCAACTTGCTTCGGTTACGGCAGGAGCAAGTTGCAAGAACCGGAGCAAGTTCGAACCGAGACCACGGCAGACCGAACTTGCTCCCCTTTCCGCAACTTGCTTCGGTTACAGCAGGAGCAAGTTGCAAGAACCGGAGCAAGTTCGGAGCCTGTGGATAGCCCGGGCCGTCGAGAGCCGATCTCGGCCACGATGAGCGGGTGTCCGGCGACCCACTCCTCACCCGCAGCCAGTTGGCGAAGCGCGGTGTTTCCGATTCCGAGATCCGGCAGGCGCTGCGGAGCGGGTCCATAGCTGCCGTTCGCCGGGGGTGCTTCGTTGGGCGGAGTGCACTCCTCGACGCGACCCCGGAGATGCGGCACCTGCTGACCGCCCGAGCCGTCGTGACCTCCGGCGGTTCGGACCTGGTCCTGAGTCACGAGTCGGCCGCGGTGTTGTGGGGCTTGCCGCTTCTCGGAGGCCCGCCGGACAAGGTGCACGTGACGGCGACGAACGGGCGGCGCGGACGTGTCGGGCCGGATCGTTACCTTCACTGTCACAAGTTGGGTGGAGACGACACGACGGTGCACGCAGGTATCCGCGTGACCTCACCCGCCAGAACGGTCGTCGACCTCGCGTGTTACGAGTCGTTCGAGGCCGCAGTCTGCGCCGGCGATGCGGCTTCGCTGCACTACTCCGACCTCGCAGCCGCCGTGGAACGGAGTGGTCAGCGGGCGGGCATCGCTCGCGCGCGACGCGTGGCAGCGTTCGTCGACGGCCGCAGCGAGAGTGTCGGAGAATCCCGCAGCCGCGTCTACTTCGACAGATTCGACGTCCCGGCCCCAGACCTGCAGGTCGAGATCGTGGTCGACGGGAAGACCTACCGCGTCGACTTCCTGTGGGACGGGGTCGTGGGTGAGTTCGACGGCCTGACCAAGTACGCCGGGGACCAGGGCAGTGATGCCGTCGTCCGCGAGAAGCTGCGCGAGGACGCGCTCCGGGCCGCGGGATACGTAGTGATCCGTTGGACCTGGGCGGACCTCGCGGACGGTCGCCTCGCCCGACGGGTACTCGCGGCCCTGGCAGTTGGGTGACTCCAGCGCGCGACTGCCCCGTGCCACACTGGACCCATGGCCAGGACCCTCCATCTGGTCGGCGACCCGGACGCCGACGCACTGCTCGCCTCCGACCCGCTCGCCCTGCTCATCGGGATGTTGCTCGACCAGCAGGTGCCGATGGAGTCGGCGTTCGCGGGGCCGAAGAAGCTGGTGGATCGGATCGGGTCGCTCGACGTGCACACCATCGCCGAAATGCCGGAGGACACGTTCCTCGAGTACTGCAGCACCACGCCGGCGGTGCATCGTTTCCCCGGTTCGATGGGCAAGCGTATCCAGGCGCTGTGCGCGTACATCGTCGACGAGTGGGGCGGCCGCGCCGACGCCATCTGGACCGACGGCGAGCCGAACGGCAAGGAAGTCCTGAAGCGACTGAAGGCGCTGCCCGGATACGGCGATCAGAAGGCCCGGATCTTCCTGGCGTTGCTGGGCAAGCAGATGGGTGTGGACCCGCCCGGGTGGCGGGAGGCGGCCGGTGCCTACGGCGAGGACGGGTCGAGGCGGTCGATCGCCGACGTGGTCGACGCGGAGTCGCTCGGGCAGGTCCGCGACTTCAAGAAGGCCGCGAAGAAGGCGGCCAAGGAGAGCGCCGGCTCGTAGATTCTCGACTGTCGGAGGACGTCGGTAGTCTCCTCGACGTGGCCTTGTACCGGAAGTACCGTCCAGCGTCGTTCGCGGAAGTGGTGGGCCAGGAGCACGTCACCGAGCCGCTGTCCGTCGCCCTGGATTCCGGCCGCATCAATCACGCCTACCTGTTCTCCGGCCCGCGCGGGTGCGGCAAGACGTCGTCGGCGCGCATCCTGGCTCGCTCGCTCAACTGCGTCCAGGGCCCGACGTCGACGCCGTGTGGTGTCTGCCCTTCGTGCGTGGCCCTGGCGCCCGGTGGTCCCGGCAACCTCGATGTGATCGAGCTCGACGCCGCCAGCCACGGCGGTGTCGACGACACACGAGAGCTTCGGGATCGGGCGTTCTACGCCCCGGCCGAGTCGCGCTACCGCGTGTTCATCGTGGACGAGGCGCACATGGTCACCACGGCCGGATTCAACGCGCTGCTCAAGATCGTCGAGGAGCCGCCGGAGCATCTGATCTTCGTGTTCGCCACCACGGAGCCGGAGAAGGTGCTGCCGACCATTCGCAGCCGGACGCACCACTACCCGTTCCGGTTGCTCCCGCCCGTCGCGATGCGCGGGTTGATGGAACGTATCTGCGCCGAAGAGAACGTGACGGTGCAGGATGCCGTGTATCCGTTGGTGATTCGGGCCGGTGGGGGGTCGCCGCGTGACACGCTCAGTGTTCTCGACCAGCTGCTCGCCGGTGCGGGAGACGAGGGTGTCCAGTACTCGCGCGCGCTTATGTTGCTCGGGGTCACCGATGTCGCGCTGATCGACGAAGCGGTCGACGCCCTGGCCGCGCAGGACGGTGCTGCGCTGTTCGGAACGGTGGAGAAGGTCATGGACGCGGGGCACGATCCGCGCCGCTTCGCAGTCGACCTCCTCGACCGCTTCCGGGATCTGATCCTCATGCGCGCGGTGCCCGACGCCGGGGAGCGCGGTCTCGTCGACGCCCCCGCCGACATGATCGAGCGGATGCGGGACGAGGCCGAGCGCATCGGGCCGGCCACCCTGGCGCGCTACGCCGAGACGGTGCACGCCGGGCTGGGCGAGATGCGTGGTGCCACGGCGCCGAGGTTGCTGCTCGAGGTCATGTGCGCACGCATGCTGCTGCCGGCGGCGTCGGACGCGGAAAGCGCTGTGCTGCAACGCATCGAACGCTTGGAACGACGTCTCGACGTCAGTCTTCCGGCCGGTGAGCAGGCTGCGGTGGACGCCGAGCACCGGCAGGGTCGCGTCGCCGCCGAGCGGTCCGAGACCCCGCGCGCCGACACCCCGCGCGTTGCCGCCCCCGCGGACACGCAGGCCGCACCGCGGTTCGTCCGACCGTCCGAGCGCGCCGCCGCCGCACCACCCGCCCCGGAACCGGCGCGCCCGGAGCCGCAGCGCCCCGAGCCGCCGCGCCAGGAACGTCCGGTCGAGCAGCCGCCTGCCCCGGCATCCCCCGCCCCGGCACCCCCGCGCCAGGAACACCCTGCCCCGGAACCTCCGCGCCGGGAGCAGCCCACTCCGCAGCCCGCGGCGCCGGAACCAGCGGCGCCCGAACCCGCAGCGCAGGAACCGCCGCGCCCGGAACCGACCCCGGAACCCACCCCCGAGCCGCAACCTCATGCCGCCCCCGAGTACGCACCCGAGCCCACCCCGGAACCCCAGCCGGAACCGGAACCCG
Organism: Rhodococcus sp. PBTS 1; assembly: GCF_001620025.1. Classification (NCBI taxonomy): domain Bacteria; kingdom Bacillati; phylum Actinomycetota; class Actinomycetes; order Mycobacteriales; family Nocardiaceae; genus Rhodococcus; species Rhodococcus sp. PBTS 1. The sequence continues at coordinate 3,781,725 of NZ_CP015219.1, read as the reverse complement.
TTGCGGCGACCGGCCCGGACGCCGCCGACATCCGCGCGGTGTGGTCGGAGGTCCGCAGCAAGGTGCGGGAGCGAAGCCGGACGGTCGAGGTGATGCTGTCCGGCGCCACCGTCCGGGCGGTCACCGACGGCACCCTCGTGCTCGCCCACGACTCCGCCCCGCTGGCGAAGCGGTTGGTCGAGCCGAGGAACGCCGCGGTCATCGTCGACGCGTTGCGTGACGTGTTCGGGGTCGAGTGGACGGTGCAGTGCGAGGTGGGCGGTGCTGCTGCCGCCCCCACGCCCTCCGCGGCACCCGCAGCGGCGCCGAAGGAGCGTCCGGCGCCGCCTCGGTTCTCGCGCCCGTCCCGGTCGACGCCGCCGCCCACGCAGTCGAACGGATCCCCGGACGGCCGCGACGGGTCGGACGACATCCCGCCGCCCCCCGAGGAGCCGGACTATCCGGATCCGGGGTACGACTCCTACGACGGCCCTCCGCCTCCGGAAAGTCCGGAGGAGCAGGAGGAGATGATGGAGCAGGCGAAGGAGCCGGTCGATCCCGCGACGCGTCGCGATCCCGACGAGGTGGCCCTCGAACTGCTGCAGACCGAGCTCGGCGCGACGCCGATCAAGGAGGTCTAGAGTCCGGCCTCGGCGGCGGCGATCGCGGCCTGCACGCGTGATTCCAGTCCGAGTTTGGCCAGTACGCGCGACACGTGGGTCTTCACCGTGGCCTCGCTGACCTGTAGCGACGTCGACAATTCGTGGTTGGACAGTCCCCGGCCCAGCAGGTGGAGCACGTCGCGTTCGCGGGGCGTGAGGTCGTCGTACCCGACCGGTGCTGTCGTCGTACGGGGACTGGCGACGAACCGTTCGATCACCGCCCGCGTGGCGCCGGGACCGAGCGCGCCGTCCCCGGCCGCGACGCTGCGCACGGCGCCGACCAACTCGTCGGCCGACGCCGTCTTGAGCAGGAACCCCGAGGCGCCGGCGTGCAGGGCGGCGAAGACGTAGTCGTCGACATCGAACGTGGTGAGTACCAGGACTCGACTCGCCGTCGTCTCGACGATGTGCCGGGTCGCCTCGATGCCGTCCATCCCTGGCATCCGAATGTCCATGAGCACCACGTCGGGGCGATGCGTCCGGGCCACCGTGACGGCCGACGCGCCGTTCTCGGCTTCGGCGACCACGTCGATGTCGTCGTGCCCGCCCAGCAGCATGCGAAGGCCGGCGCGGATCGCGGCGTGGTCGTCCGCCAGCACCACCGTGATCACGAGGCCGACCCCACCGGGAGGCGCGCTCGGACCACCCAGTCCGCGCCGCACGGACCCGCGGTGCAGTCGCCGCCGAGCAGTTGCGCGCGGTGCCTCATGTTCGCGAGCCCGCGGCCGACCCGCCGGGTCTCGCCGGACTCCGCACCGACGTCGTTGCGGACGACCAGGTGCAGTTCGGTGCCCGTGCGGTCCGCGGTGACGTCGATGGGCCGACGGGCCGAGTGCTTCATCGCGTTGACGACGGCTTCGTGGGCGATCCGGTACGCCGCGTGGTCGACGACGGTGGGCAGATCACCGACGTCGAGGGCGACCGAGACGTCGGTGCCGGTCGCACGGGCGGCGTCGACGACGACGTGCAGGTCCGCCAACCGGGGCGGGGCGACGGCGGGGTCGGCGGCGTCGGCGTGGAGGACGTCGATCATGGCGCGCATCTCGGTCAGCGCGGCGGTGCTGCCGGTGCGGATCGCGATCAGTGATTCCCGTACGGCCGGGTCGAGGTCGCGGGACAGCGCCGCCGTGGAGTGGATGGCGATCGACGACAGATGTCCGGCGATGACGTCGTGCAGGTCGCGGGCCATGGCGTTGCGCTCCTCGGCGACGGCGGCCTCGCGGTCACGCTCCGCCAGGATGCGGTGGGCCCGCACCCGTTCGCGTTCGATACCGGTCAGTTCCACCTGCCGCCTGATGGCCAGGCCCCACCAGAGGGAAGTCCCGAAGAACAGGGCGCTCACCACGAGCGCGCCCGCGGCGGGTCGGATGTCGTGCTCCACCGCCAGCACGACGCCCGCCAGGACGACGACGCCGATGCCGGTCGCATAGCCGGCTGCTCGACCCACTCGCGGCGACCCGTGTCGGACGGCGGCGTAGAGCAGGTCGGCGAGGACGATCCACACGGGAACCGACGGGCCGAGGACGAGATCGACGGCGAAGAGCACGGTTCCGAGGGCGAGGGCCGTTCCCGGTCGGGTGCGACGCGCGCACCCGACGAGGCAGAGGGCGGCGAGCAGCGAGAGGCGAACGCCCAGCGGAACGTCGGCGCGGCCGGTGCCGAGGGAGAACAGCCCCGAGAGGTACAGGACCGCCCCGACCGCGAAGAGGCCGCCGGCGATGGCGACGTCGAGCGGGATCCGTCGGGGGCTCACCGGCCCATCACAGCACGCCCGCGGCCGGTGGTCGTCACTCCTTCGGATGACCACGGAGTGACTCCGACGACCGATGCCGACGGAGGCTCGGCGCAGCAGTCTGACCGGCATGACGCAGTGGTGGAAGGTTCTCGGCTCGGCGGCGCTGATCGTGGTGGGTGTCTGCCTGTGGGTGTTCGCTCGGGACACGGAGTTCCTGTGGTTCCGCGGCGGGCCGCTCGGGGTGGTGCTCGTCGCCGTGGGTGTGGTCGACCTGGTGGGCTCGCTGTGGTCCCGTGATCGGCGGCGCGTCGAATGACCGCGACCCTGCTGGCTGCGCTCGCCGGTCTGGCGCTCGTCGACAGCACGTCCCTCGGGACGCTCGTGGTGCCGTTGTGGTTCCTGCTGGCGCCGGGCCGACCGCGGGTCGGACGCCTCGCCGGGTATTTGGCCGTGCTGGCGTCGTTCTACGCCGTGGTGGGCATGGCGTTGTGGTCGCTGGCCCGGCTCGGGGTGACCGTGGCGTCCGGGTGGGTCGATCACCCGGCCGTCCGCGGGGCACAGCTGGTGCTGGGTCTCGCCCTGTTCGCCTGGAGCTTCCGGTTCGACTCGCGACGCGGGTCGAACGACGTGGCGCGGTGGCGCGAGCGGGTGACGACGTCGGGGGCCGGCGTCGTCGGGCTCGCGCTGGTGGCCGGTCTGTCCGAGCTGGCGACGATGCTGCCGTATCTCGGCGCGATCGGGCTGCTGGTGTCCGCGGGGGTCTCGGCGCCGACGGCGGCGGTGACCCTGGTGGCGTATTGCCTGGTCATGATCGCGCCGGCCGCGGCGATCACGGGTACGCGGCTGGCCGTCGGGCAGCGGTTGGACGGCCCGCTCACCCGGATCGATCGCGTCCTCTCGGCACGGGCCGACACCGTGGTCGGCTGGGTCGTCGGGATCGTCGGTTTCGTTCTCGCGGCGTCGGCGGCGAACGCACTGTTCTTCTCCTGACCGCGCGGTCACATCTCGTGCTCGTTTCGGACCTGTCGAGCACGCGCCCGCGCGCCTAGTGTGACCATCGTCGAGGTCTGTACCTCGTGGGCGCCGACGCGCTGCGTCGACGCGCCCGATCCACTTCTCGGAAGGAACTGCGCGCAGTGACCACAGAGGCATACATCTACGAGGCGATCCGGACACCGCGAGGGAAGGGCAAGGGCGGCGCGCTGCATTCCGTCAAGCCGATCTCGCTGGTCACCGGCCTGATCGACGAGCTTCGTCGTCGATTCCCCGACATGGACGAGGACCGCATCTCCGATCTCATCCTCGGTGTCGTCTCCCCGGTGGGGGACCAGGGCGCGGACATCGCCCGCACGGCCGTGCTGGCCGCGAAGATGCCCGACACCGTCGGCGGCTTCCAGCTCAACCGCTTCTGCGCCTCCGGCCTCGAGGCCGTGAACCTGGCCGCGCAGAAGGTGCGTTCGGGATGGGACGAGCTGGTGATCGCGGGCGGCGTCGAGTCGATGTCCCGCGTGCCGATGGGCTCCGACGGCGGCGCGTGGGCGATGGACCCGCAGACCGCGTACGACACGTATTTCGTGCCCCAGGGCATCGGCGCCGACCTCATCGCCACCATCGAGGGATTCACGCGTGACGACGTCGACGCGTACGCCGTGCAGTCGCAGGAACGCGCCGCGGCGGCGTGGTCGGGTGGCTTCTTCACCAAGTCGGTCGTCCCGGTGACGGACCAGAACGGCCTGGTGATTCTCGACAACGACGAGCACATGCGCCCCGGCACGACGGCGGAGTCGCTCGGCAAGCTCAAGCCGGCCTTCGAGGGCGTCGCCGCGATGGGCGGCTTCGACGACGTGGCGCTCCAGAAGTACCACTGGGTCGAGAAAATCCATCACGTGCACACCGGCGGCAACTCGTCGGGCATCGTCGACGGTGCCGCCCTGGTGGTCGTCGGCAGCGAGGACGCCGGCAAGTCGATGGGGATGACGCCGCGCGCCCGCGTGGTCGCGACGGCCACGTCGGGTGCCGACACCACCATCATGCTGACCGGGCCGACGCCCGCGTCGAAGAAGGTGCTGGCCGCGGCCGGGCTGACGGTCGACGACATCGACCTGTTCGAGCTGAACGAGGCCTTCGCCTCGGTGGTGCTGCGCTACCAGAAGGATCTGAAGATCCCCGGCGAGAAGCTGAACGTCAACGGTGGCGCCATCGCGATGGGCCATCCCCTCGGTGCCACCGGCGCCATGATCACCGGCACCGTGCTCGACGAGCTCGAGCGTCGGAACGGCCGCCACGCACTGATCACCCTGTGCATCGGCGGCGGCATGGGCGTGGCCACCATCATCGAGCGAGTCTGAGGAACCGACAACACATGAGCGAGAACATGATCGAGTGGGATCAGGACGCCGACGGCATCGTCACGCTGACCATGAACGATCCCGGCCAGAGCGCCAACACGATGAACGAGACCTACAAGAACTCGATGGGCGCCACCGTGGACCGCCTCGAGGCCGAGAAGGACTCCATCACCGGTGTCGTCGTCACCTCGGCGAAGAAGACCTTCTTCGCCGGCGGCGACCTCAAGAACATGATCAAGGCGACCAAGGACGACGCCGCGCAGGTGTTCGAGGAGGTGCAGCTGATCAAGGCGCAGCTGCGCCGCCTGGAGACCCTCGGCAAGCCCGTCGTCGCCGCCATCAACGGCGCTGCGCTCGGCGGCGGCCTCGAGATCGCGCTGGCCACGCACCACCGCATCGCGGCGGACGTGCCCGGCGTGCAGCTCGGTCTGCCCGAGGTATCTCTCGGCCTGCTCCCCGGCGGCGGCGGCGTCACCCGCATCACGCGCATGATGGGCATTCAGAACGGCTTCATGTCGGTCCTCTCGCAGGGCACCCGGTTCCGCGTCGCCAAGGCGAAGGAGCTCGGTCTGGTCGACGAGGTCGTCGGTAGTGTCGAGGAACTGGTCCCGGCCGCCAAGGCATGGATCAAGGCCAACCCCGAGGGCGGCGTCGCGCCGTGGGACGTCAAGGGCTACAAGATCCCCGGCGGTACGCCGTCGAATCCCAAGCTGGCCCAGATCCTTCCGGCCTTCCCGTCCAACCTGCGCAAGCAGATCAAGGGCGCCAACATGCCGGCTCCGCTCGCCATTCTGGCTGCGGCCGTGGAGGGTTCGCAGGTCGACTTCGACAACGCGTCCACCATCGAGTCGCGGTACTTCACCTCCCTGGTCACCGGCCAGGTGTCGAAGAACATGATCCAGGCGTTCTTCTTCGACCTGCAGGCGATCAACGCCGGCAAGTCGCGTCCCGACGGCTACGAGAAGACGCAGTTTTCCAAGGTCGCCGTGCTGGGCGCCGGCATGATGGGCGCCGGAATCGCCTATGTGTGTGCGAAGGCCGGAATCGACGTCGTGCTCAAGGACGTCGAGCTCGCGTCCGCGGAGAAGGGCAAGGCGTACTCGGAGGCCATCGAGGCCAAGGCGCTCTCGCGCGGCAAGACCACGCAGGAGAAGTCGGACGCGCTGCTCGCCCGCATCCACCCCACCGCCGACGCGAAGGACGTCGAGGGCGCGGATCTGGTGATCGAGGCCGTCTTCGAGTCGCAGGACCTCAAGCACAAGGTCTTCCAGGAGATCGAGGACCTGGTGGCACCCGACGCGCTGCTCGGCTCGAACACCTCCACGCTCCCGATCACCGGTCTCGCCACCGGTGTGAAGCGGCAGGAGGACTTCATCGGCATCCACTTCTTCTCGCCCGTCGACAAGATGCCGCTGGTGGAGATCATCCGCGGTGAGAAGACCTCGGATGCGGCTCTGGCCAAGGCATTCGACCTCGTGCAGGCCATCAAGAAGACCCCGATCGTCGTCAACGACAGCCGCGGCTTCTTCACCTCGCGCGTGATCGGCACCTTCATCAACGAGGCCATCGCGATGCTCGGCGAGGGCGTCGAGCCGTCGTCGATCGAGCAGGCGGGCCTGCAGGCGGGCTACCCCGCGCCGCCGCTGCAGCTGTCGGACGAGCTGACGCTCACCCTCATGCAGAAGATCCGCAAGGAGACCTACGACGCGGTGGTCGCCTCCGGTGGCACGCCGCCGGAGGATCCTGCGGGCTCCGTGATCGACAAGATGGTCGACGAGTTCGAGCGTCCGTCGAAGGCGAAGGGCGCCGGCTTCTACGAGTACGTCGACGGCAAGCGCGCCGGTCTGTGGTCCGGGCTGCGCGACGCGTTCAAGTCCGGCACCGCCGAGATCCCGTTCGAGGACCTCAAGGAGCGCATGCTGTTCATCGAGGCCATCGAGACGCAGAAGTGCTTCGACGAGGGCGTGCTGAACACCACCGCCGACGCCAACATCGGCTCCATCTTCGGCATCGGCTTCCCGGCGTGGACCGGCGGTGTGCACCAGTACATCGTCGGCTACGAGGCCGCGGACGGCACCGTGGGCAAGGAAGCCTTCGTGGCCCGCGCGGAGGAGCTGGCCAAGCAGTACGGCGAGCGGTTCACCCCGCCCCAGTCCCTGCGCTGACGCACGAGAACGACGCGACCCCCGCACTCCCGGCATCGGGAGGGCGGGGGTCGCGTGCTGTTCGGGGTCGGTCGGTGGTCAGCCGATCACGGTGCGAGCGAAGTCCAGGGCCGCCGGCATCGAGGCCATCAGCGTGCCCACGTGGTCGGCGTCCGGGAACGTGACGAGCGAGAAGTCCGTGCCGGCCGCGGACATGCGCGCGGTCTGCGCGAAGGTCAGCGGCGCCGGTACGGTCTGGTCGACCAGGCTCTGCGTGACCAGCAGGGGCCGGTCGTAGCCCGCGACGGGGACGGCCTGCATCTCGCGCAGCGTCGCGTTCATCGCGGGGTCGTCGAGCGGGCGCGTGAGCAGATCGCGCAGCACCACCGGGTTGGCCTCTCGGAACGCTCGGAAGTCGTTGCCGCACAACGTGGTCGCGGCGTTCAGGTAATCCAGCCCGCGGGGCGTGAGGTAGCTCGGGACGTTCAGGTCCGGCCGCTGATCGTTCAATCCGGCCAGGATGTACATCACGTACCCGACGTATCCGCTCGGGGCGATCGGCGGGAAGACCGGTCCCGACGGAGGGAGCAGCGTATCCAGCTGCGTCGGCCCGGCGATGGGAACGGCGCCGCGGTAGTCGAGTTCCGGCGCGCGCTCGGTCCCGACGGCGGCGGCGAAGTACGCGGCGTTGCCGCCCTGCGAGAGCCCGGTGGCGAGCCAACGCGGGGACAGCTCGTCGCCGAGAAGCCGGTGTGCGGTGCGCACGATGTCGACGACGTTGGCTCCCGACGCGGGGCCGTCGAGGTACGCGTGCACACCCGGCGTGCCCAGGCCGGCGTAATCGGTGGCGGCGACGGCATAGCCGTTCCGCAGCCACTCGGTGATGGCCGGCCGTTCGTACTCCGTCCCGCCGGTCAGCGAGGGGGTGCAGGCGTCGGCGACGCCCGTGGTGCCGTGCGCGAACGAGACCACCGGCCATCCGCCGGCCGGCGTCTCGCCCTCGGGCACGTAGACCAGCCCGGTCGACTCCCCGGTTTGGCCCGCCGTGCGGAGCGTGCTGTAGCGCACCAGCGTGCCGGACGCCGCACCGTCGGGAAGCAGATCTTCCGCGAGCGGCGAGCTCGACAGCAGCGTCCCGGGCTCGGAGGCCGGTGCGGCCGATGCTGCCGGTCCGGTGAGAACGGTGGGCACGAGGCCCGCGACGACGCAGGTGACGACGGCGGCGGCGCGGCGGAGGGAGAGGGTCACTCAGCCATTCCACCACGGACGCAGCGGCAGGTGAGAGCGATTGCCGTCGGGCTTGACCGCGAGAACCTGGTGGAGTTGAACGACGTTGCGCTCGAAGCCGAGTCGCGAACCGGCCATGTAGAGACCCCAGACGCGGGCGGTACCTTCGCCGACCTCGGCAACGCACGCGTCCCAGTTGTCCACGAGGTTGCGGCACCAGTCGCGCAACGTGAGGGCGTAGTGCTCGCGGAGGTTCTCCTCGTGCCGCACCTCGAGGCCGATGTCCTGCATCTCGGTGATGATGCGGCCGGATCCGGTGAGTTCGCCGTCGGGGAAGACGTACCGATCGATGAACCCGCCCGCGCGGGCGGCGGACCGGTTGTCCGGTCGGGTGATGCAGTGGTTGAGAACCAGCCCGCCGGGCCGCAGCTTGCTCGCGATGAAGCCGAAGTACGCCGGGTAGTTCGCGACGCCGATGTGTTCGGTGAGCCCGATGGAGGACACGGCGTCGAAGCCGGTCTCGGCGATGTCGCGGTAGTCGCTGTGGCGCACCTCGGCGAGGTGGCCGAGGCCCTCGGCCTCGATGGCCCGCTGGGCCCACTCCGCCTGCTCCGCCGACAGGGTCGCGCCGATGACACGGACGCCGCGGCGGGCGGCGTAGCGCACCATCGAGCCCCATCCGCAACCGATGTCGAGCAGCCGGTCGCCTTCCTTCAGCCGCAACTTCTCGAAGACCAGGCGGTACTTGTTCTCCTGCGCCTCCTCGAGCGTCGCGTCCTCCGTCGGGTACGCCGCACACGTGTAGGTCATGGACTCGCCGAGCACGTACTCGTAGAACGTGTTCGAGACGTCGTAGTGGTGGTGAATGCTGTCCGCGTCGCGAGTCTTGCTGTGCCGCAGTCCTTCGGCGATCCGCCGCCACCGCGGCAGCGACTCCTGCGGCGGCGGGGCGATGGGACGCAACAGTTCCCAGCCGAGCGAGCGGGTGATCGCCGCCAACGTCCGCGCCGAGGGACGCTTGAAGTGGAGGTCGTCGCCGAGCATGCGCAGCACGTCGTACGGGTCGCCCGGGTGGGCGCCGACGATCTCGAGGTCACCGGAGACGTACGCACGCGCCATCCCGAGATCGCCGGGAGCCGTGGCGATGTACGTCGTGCCGCGGGGCGTGAGCAGGTTCAGTCCGTAGGCCGAGTCGGGGTCGCCCGCCACGGAGCCGTCGTACGCGCTGAAGCGCACCGGAATGTCGCCCTCGGTGAACTGCTCGAGGATCTCCGCGATGGTCAGCTTGGGGGAGCCGACCTGATAGTCCTTGTAGTTCTCTCGGAACAGGGTCATCGACGTTGCACCGCCTTCGAGTACAGATCCAACAGACGTGAATCGGGGTCGTAGATCTTCTTGACGCGGGAGTAATGGTTCCCGCCGTAGAGCGCGTCGAACTCGTCCCGGTCGTAGAACGAGTCCGAGTAGAGGGACTTGTGGCCGTCGAGCTCGGACACGCGGCGCTCGATGCGGCGGTTGGCGGCGCCCTCGGGAGCGCCCTCCTCGACGGGCACCGAGGACCAGAACCCGACGTTGACGTACGTGTGGCCGGCGCGCAGCGGATACAGCGGCCACTCCCGCGTGCCACTGCGAAGGCGCAGCGGGCAGAGCCACAGCGGTTCGATCGGGATTTCGTCCAGGAACCACCGCAGGAACGCGGCGGTGTTCTCGATCGGGACCTCGATGTCCTGCACCACGCGTTCGCGGATCGGGTTGCCCTTGCGGCGTTCGAGCCGGTCGGCGATGTCGTACTTCCGGTCGAGCGCGATCAGCTTCCAGTAGACGCTGCTGCGGAGGTAGCGGCGCGGCCAGAACCGTCGGATCCGCGGGTTCTGGGTGCCGAACGCTCGCGAGCACCAGAACCAGTCCGTGTCCCACCGCCAGAGGTAGTCGTGCACGGTGAGACGGTCGGTGCGGGGCGTGGTTGCGTCGTCGTGGTCGTCGTGCTGGATCGAGCGGTAGTAGATCTGCATGCCGGTGTAGTCGCTCACCGGCCCGGGCTCGTCGGTCTGCCGGCCCAGCGTCAGATACGCCTCGGAGTCGGTGAACACCACACCGTCGAGGTAGTCGACGCGCTCGCCGCGGTACTCACCGGCGTCGACGATCGCGTCCATCGCGTCCTGGACCGACTGCAGGTCGTGGAACCGGACGTGGCGCAGCGCGACGTAGGGCGGGACGGCCTCGAGTTCGATGCGCAGGCGGGTCGAGTAGCCGAGCGTGCCGTAGGAGTTGGGGAACGCGTGGAACAGGTCCGCGTGCTCGCCCTCGGGGCGCGCGGTGACCACCTCGCCCGCGCCGGTCAGCACGTCCACCTCCAGCAGGCTCTCGTGGGGGAGGCCGTTGCGGAACGACGTCGATTCGATGCCGAGGCCCGTGACCGCGCCGCCGAGGGTGATGGTCTTGAGCTGCGGCACCACCAGCGGCACCAGTCCGTAGCGCAGGGTCGCGTCCACCAGGGTCTCGTACGTGCACATCCCCTGCACGTCGGCGGTGCGCGCGACGGGATCGACCGAGATCACCTTGCCGAGACCGGACACGTCGAGTCCGGGAACGCGGGTGTCCTGGCGGGCCCGGAAGAGGTTGGAGGTCTTCTTGGCCAGCCGGACCGTCTGCTCGCGCGGGATGGCCCGATAGCTCGCGACCAGGCGTCGGACGCCCTCGGCGTGCGCGGCCGCGCCCACCTCGTGCGGGCCCGGAGTGTTGCCGGTCGGAGACTGAACGGTGCGATCCACGCGAGAACGCTATATCGCGATCGTTCGCAGGACTACGGATGGTGGGGGTCCGTCACGCAACCGTTGCCGGGTGGACGTCTCTCGGCAGCGTCGAGGGGACCGTGCGCACCGTGGAAGAATGGGACGAAAGACCCCCGACGCTCAGGAGGAATGCGTTCATGGCCAAGGTCAGCGCCAGCACGTCCCACACCGTCGCCGCGACCCCGGAGCAGGTGCTGGCGGCACTGTCGGACTACCAGACCGTGCGCCCGCGGATCCTGCCCGAACAGTACCGGGACTTCACCGTCGTCGAGGGCGGTCAGGGCGACGGCACCGTGGCCACCTGGACCCTGCAGGCCACGAAGAAGCGTGCGCGCGACGTCCGCGCCTCCGTTCGCGTCGCCGGCGACACGATCACCGAGACGGACGCCAATTCCTCCATGGTCACCACGTACCGCGTGGCGCCGGCGGGTCAGGGCACCGAGGTCACCACGACCACCGAGTGGACCGGCGCCGGCGGCATCGGCGGGTTCTTCGAGAAGACGTTCGCCCCGCTCGGCCTGAAGAAGATCCAGGCGCAGGTCCTCGAGAACCTCTCCCGCCAGGTCGGGTGAGCGAGTCCGGCCCCGAGCGGACGCCCGACGGCCACTACGTGGTGATCGACGGGCGCCGCTGGCGGGCGACCGACCCGGCCATCCCGGAGGACCGGCAGGCCGAACTGCGGTCGATTCTCATGGCGTGGCGACGCGACGTGCGGCGCACCGGCGGCGCGCCGGAGTCGCGCGCCGGTGTGCAGGCGGCCAAGGTCGCGCTCGGCGAGCGCGGCACCCCGTGGTGGGAGCAGAGCGACGACGAACGCCGACGACGCTGGGAGGCCCGGGTCCCGCGGCCGGGCGATGTCGGTACGGACGACTAGGCTGGACGCACGCTTTCCCCCTCCGAGAGGACACCGACGGTGCAACCCGGCGATCAGCCCGACATGTCCCAGCTGCTCCAGCAGGCGCAGCAGATGCAGCAGCAACTGATGGCCGCGCAGGCCGAGATCGCCGCGACGGAGGTCACCGGCAGCGCCGGTAACGGACTCGTCGTCGCCACCGTCACCGGGAGCGGTGAGGTCACGGGCATCACCATCGACCCCAAGGTGGTCGATCCCGAGGACGTCGAGACGTTGCAGGACCTGATCGTCGGCGCTCTCGCCGACGCCTCGCGCGCGGCCGGCGAGGTGGCCTCGCAGAAGCTCGGGCCGCTGGCCGGGCTGGGCGGCGGCGGCATGCCGGGTCTGCCCGGCTTCTAGGTCGCTCGGGGTGTACGAAGGACCGGTTCAGGACCTGATCGACGAGTTGGGCAAGCTGCCCGGTGTCGGTCCGAAGAGCGCGCAGCGCATCGCCTTCCACCTCCTCGGAGTCGAGGCGCCGGACATCGACCGGCTGCAGAACGCGCTCGCCCGCATTCGTGACGGGGTGCAGTTCTGCACCATCTGCGGGACCGTCTCGGACAAGGAGCAGTGCCGCATCTGCGCCGATCCGCGGCGTGACCGCTCGATCATCTGCGTGGTCGAGGAGCCGAAAGACGTGCAGGCCGTGGAGCGCACCCGCGAGTTCAAGGGGCGCTACCACGTGCTCGGGGGCGCGCTGGATCCGCTCAGCGGCATCGGCCCGGACCAACTGCGGGTGCGAGAGTTGTTGACGCGCATCGGCACTCAGGATGACGGGGTCGACGTCACCGAGGTGATCATCGCAACCGATCCCAACACCGAGGGCGAGGCGACCGCGACGTACCTCCTGCGCATGCTGCGCGACTTCCCCGGCCTATCGGTGACCCGGCTCGCGTCGGGACTGCCGATGGGCGGCGATCTCGAGTTCGCCGACGAGCTCACGCTCGGACGCGCGGTGGCCGGCCGTCGCGTGATGGGGTAAGCCCCTACCGCCGCAACCGGTACAGCCGCTCCGGGCGTCCCACACTGCCGTAGTCCAGCGAGACGAGCACCTTGTCGACGTCCGACAGGTACTCGAGGTAGCGCCGCGCACTGGACCGGGACATGCCGGTGCGGTCGGCCATCGCGCTGGCCGACACCGCTCGCCCCGGGTCCTCGGTCTCCACCTCGCGCAGCTGCTGCTCGACGGTGGCGAGCGTCTCGGCGCTCAGCCCCTTCGGCAGCCGGGACGGCGAGCCGCGCAGGCCGAACGCCTTGTCGACGGCGTCCTGCTCCGCTTCCTGCGCGGCCGCCAACGCCTCACGCGTGTGCCGGTAGTGGTCCAACCGCTCCTGGAGCGCGGCGAACTTGAACGGCTTGATCAGGTAGTGCACCGCACCCGAGCGCAGGGCCCGCTGCACCGACTCGGCCTCCCGCTCGCTGGTGATCACCAGTACGTCCAGGTCGGGGATGATCTCGCGGAACGGGCCGATCAGGTCGAGGCCCGTCACCCCGGGCAGGTGCACGTCGAGCAGCACCAGGTCGGGCCGGGCGGACTCCACCTTCTCCAACGCCTCCTGCGCCGTGTGGGCGACGCCGCAGACCTCGAACCCGGGCACCTTGCCCACGAAACCGGTGTGGACACGGGCGACCATGAAGTCGTCGTCGACCACCAGCACCTTCAGCACGTCATCGTTCCTTCCCCGCGCTCGCCGCCTCGTGCGCCCTGGACGGGACGTCGAGGGTCGCGACGAACACCGTCCAGCGACCATTCTCCGCCGCCTCGGTCGTGCCCACGGTCCGCACCCGGACCTCGCCGCTCCCGCGGCGGCAGACCACCCGCACCAGCGCGAGGCCGAAGCCGTGTCCGTCCGACGACGTCCCCTTCGTGCTCCACCCCTGCTCGAAGACGCGGTCGACGTCGGCGTCGGCGATGCCGGGACCGTTGTCGGCCACCGTCACCGTCACGCGGTCGTCGTCGTCCTGCGTGATGGTCACCCGCACGGTGGCATCCGGCGTTCCGTGCTCGAGGAGGGCGTCGACGGCGTTGTCGACGAGGTTGCCCACCACCGTGCACAGGTCTCGCGAGGCGTCGTCGTCGGCGCGCCGCAGGGACGAATCCGGGGTGAGTTCGACGGTCACCGACCGGGCGGCCGCCGCGCCGATCTTGGCGATGAGCAGCGCCGCGACCCCCAGGTCGGCGACGCGGTCGGTCACGGCCGAGGTGAGCCTTTCGCGGTGCTCGGTGATGCCGTCGACGTACCGCTCCACCTCGTCGTACTCGCCGAGCTGCACCAGTCCGGAGATGGTGTGGAGCTGGTTGTCGAACTCGTGGATGTGCTCGCGCAGCGCGGTCGAACTGGTGCGGCTGATGTCGAGCTTGCTCTCGATCTCGCTGAGTTCCGTCCGGTCGCGGAACGTCGTCACGGTGGCGACGATGCGTCCCGACTCCTCGATGGGGACCGTGTTGAAGACCAGGATGCGGTCGCCGGTCAACACCAGCTGATCGCCGTCGTCGCTCGGGTGGCGGAGCACGCGCTCGATGCGGTCGTCGAGGCCCAGGTCGTCGACCTGCTTGCCCACGCTGTCGGCCCCGAGTCCCAGCATGTCGTGGGCGCTGCGACTCAGCAGGAGCACCGTGCCCTTCGGGTCGAGCGCGACGACGGCTTCCTTCAGACCCTCGAGCATCGCCTGGCGTTGGCGGACCAGGTCCACGATCTCGCCCGCCTCGAGGCCCATCGTCTGCCGTTTGACCCGCCGGGCCAGCAGGATCGAGCCGACCGCTCCCAGCAGCGTCGCCACGGCGAGGTAGATCACCAGGTCCGGCGTCGACTGCGCGAGCCTCGACCACACCGACGGGTACTCGCGACCCACGATCGCAACGCCGACGATGCCCCCGTCGGGACCGAGCACGGGAACCTGTGACTGCACCGACTTCCCCGGTTCGAGCGCCGTGTTCTCGCTCGTCTCGGCCAGACCCGTCCAACTGCGCCCGACGCGTGCGCCCGCGCCCTCGTCGGCCGAGGTCTCCCCGATGCGCGTGGGGTCGGTCGCGGCGACGATCCGGCCGTCGGTGTCCGTCAGCTGTGCGTAGTCGAGGCCGGACACCGCACGAACCGAGTCGAGCGCGCCCTGCAGTCCCGAGCGGATGCGCGGCTGGGCACTCGGCAGCAACTGTCGGACCGTGGGGTTCGCGGCCAGGTTCTCCGCCGCCGACTGCACCCGTAGACCCTGCTCACGCTGGAACGTCGCCGACGACTGCGCCAGCGACAGCGCACCCACCACCACGAGCACCGCCACCACGATCAGGAGTTGGAGCGCGAGGAGTTGCGCCGACAGGGTCCGTCTGACCCGCAGCCGTCGACTCACGACCTGCACGGTACCGCCGGCGTGACGATGAACAGCATGAACGGCCTACGAAGCACCTCGGTGTCGGGCCGGGGTCCTTCGCAAGAAGCGCTCTGGCGCTAGCCGGCCCACCGGGTGCCGCCCAGAACGATCAGACCGTCGTTGCCGGCTGCGTTCAGGTAAACGAAGCCCAGATCACCGGGAAGCGCCCCGGCGGGCTGCGGGTTGTCGTTGCTCGACTGCTCGTTGTACCAACCGACCGAAAGTTGGGCTGCGTCCCGGCTGTGGCCGTGCCACGCGTACACCTGGATGCGGTTGCCGCCGGCGCCGACCTCGTAGTCGAGCCACCCCCAGTTGTTGCCGGGATTGCCGGCGTCGCCGGTCGGATCGTGGAGCCAGGCGACCTCGGCGGGCTGTACCGAGACGCCCACGTCCTCCCGCTTGTAGCCGGACCACGACGTTCCGCGTGAGTCCAAGGCCACCAGGGTGTGTGGCGTTTGATTGATGATCATGATCCGGAAATCCGACATTGATTCGCTCCTTACACGGAAACGGTGGACGACGTCTCGGACGGTAACGCCAGGTCCGATAGGACGGGCGTGGAACGGCCCCCGTGTTTCGGTATTTTGAGACGCAGTAGAACAGTGAGTTAGCCTGTTGGACAGCACATTACGAAGTCTTTCGTCCAGACGGTCGCGTCGGTTCCGTGGCTCCGACGACTTCGGTGGACTGTCCGTGGTCGGGGAAGAAACGTGACCGGCGCTCCGCCGACGAATCCAGGTTCGGGCAAGTCCTCGGTAACCCGGCGATTCAAACCCCGCCGATCGAGACACCCGACGGTTTCTCGTCCCGCCAGAAGCATTCGAGGTCCGGTACGGACGTCGATCCGGCCGCGTCAGGGTTACGCGCGGACGGAGCGCGCAGAATGAACACAACGCGAACTGTGCACCAAAGGGTGACCACAGTCACAAGCTGCGTCAGAGTGAGACTCGTGACCGACATCCGACGTGTTCGCCGCGGCATCCTCGTGATGCTCACGGCGCTGACCCTCGCGCTGTCCGCGTGCGGTGGGTCGGTCACGTCGATGGTGACCGGTGCGACCCAACCCGGGCTGCGCATCATCGCCCCGTCGGTCGCCGGAGGCGGTTACGACCTGACCGCCCGCAGCGTGTCCCGAGCCTGGGCGGCACAGGGCGTCGCGGTCGACGACGTCCTGGTGCTGCCCGGCTCGGGCGGTGTGGTCGGTCTCGGTCGGCTCGCCGCGGAACGCGGCAACGAACACCTGCTGCTCATGATGGGCCTCGGGCTCGTGGGCGCGTTGGCGACCATTCCGTCCGAGTACACGCTGGACGACGTGACGCCGATCGCCCGCCTGGTCACCGAGCCCGAGGTGGTGTTGGTGCCGGCGGCGTCGCCGCTGCGCACTCTCGACGATCTGGTGGCTCGCTGGCGCGCCGACGACGACCTCCGCTTCGGCGGCGGATCCGCCACCGGTGGGCCCGACGGGTTGTTCCGAACGCGGCTGGCGCGCGCGATCGGCGTCGATCCCGACGCCACCGGCTACCGGGTCTTCGACGGCGGCGGTGAGCTTCTCCCCGCGCTGCTGACCGGCGAGGTGGACGTGGCCACCACGGGCGTCAGCGAATACCTGGACCAGCTCGCGTCGGGCACCGTCCGTGCGCTGGCCGTCAGCTCGGACGACGCCGTCGCGGGGGTCGACGCACCCACCCTGCGCGAGGAGGGCGTCGACCTGGTCTTCGACAACTGGCGGGGTCTGATGGCGCCGCCGGGCCTACCGCCGGACCGGGTTCGGACCCTGATCCGGCAGGTCGGCGAGCTGGTCGCCTCGGACGACTGGGCCCGCCTCACCGAACGGAACGGATGGCAGAACGCCCTCCTGACCGGTGACGACTTCCGCGCCTTCCTGCGCGATCAGGCGGACATGGTCGCCGCCACGCTCGATCCCGCCGCCTGAGCGCGGCCCACCCATTCCACCCCTGCCCTGCTGCGTCCTGCTGCCCTGCCCGACCCCGAACGAGGAGTGACCCCATGTTGGTGATTCTCGGCTTCCTGATGGTGGCCGCCTTCATGTTCCTGATCCTGACCAAACGCGCGACCCCCGTGGTCGCGTTGATCCTGGTGCCCGTCATCTTCGGCCTGTTCGCCGGCGCGGGGCTCGGGATCGGGGACATGATCACCGACGGCATCAAGTCGTTGGCCCCCACCGCCGCCCTGCTGTTCTTCGCGATCATCTTCTTCGGCATCATGATCGACGTCGGCCTGTTCGATCCGCTGGTGCGCGGCATTCTGCGACTGGTGCGCAACGACCCCATGAAGCTCGTGGTCGGTACCGCCGTGCTGGCCATGGTGGTCTCGCTGGACGGCGACGGATCGACGACGTTCATCATCGTCACGTCCGCGCTGCTGCCGCTCTACCTGAAACTCGGTGTCTCCCCGGTCATCCTGACCGTGGTGGCCGGTCTGGCCAACGGCACCATGAACATCATCCCGTGGGGTGGACCGACGGTGCGGGCCGCGTCCGCGCTCGGCATCTCGCCGTCCGAGGTCTTCGTTCCGATGGTGCCCTCGCTCGTCGCCGGCCTGGTGATCGTCCTGCTGTTCTCGGTCCACCTCGGTCTGATGGAGCGGCGTCGTCTCGGCTCGCTCGTCTTCGACCAGGAGATGGTGTCCGTCGGTGGCGGCGGCAGCGACACGGCTCGCCCCGCGCGTCGGACCGGTGGCGGTGCGGGCGGCGACGCCGACGGCGGTGCCGGCCAGTTCATCGACGGACTCGACCCGCAGCGTGACACCCTGCGCCCGAAGCTGTTGTGGTTCAACGCGGCTCTGACCGTCGCTCTGCTCGTCGTCCTCGTCATGGACATCCTGCCCATCCCGGTGCTGTTCATGATCGCGGCGTCGATCGCGCTGACCGTCAACTTCCCCAAGGTCAAGGAGCAGGGCGAGGCCATCGCTCGGCACTCCGCCTCGATCGTCTCCGTCGTCGCCATGGTGCTCGCCGCGGCCGTCCTGACCGGCGTGTTCTCGGGCACCGGCATGGTCGAGGCCATGGCCGAGTGGCTGCTGGGCGTGATCCCGAGCTCGATGGGTCCGTTCCTCGCCGTCATCACCGGTGTGCTGTCGATCCCGCTGACGTTCTTCATGACCAACGACGCCTTCTACTTCGGCATCCTCCCGGTGCTCACCGAGACCGCCGCGCAGTACGGCATCGAGCCCGTCGAGATGGCGCGGGCCTCCATCACCGGTCAGCCCGTCCACCTGCAGAGCCCGTTGGTCCCGGCCATCCTGCTGCTGGTCACCCTCGCCGGTGTCTCGCTGGCCGACCACCACAAGAAGGTGCTCTGGCGCGCGACCGTCGTCTCGCTGGCGATGCTGGCCGTCGGTGTGCTCCTCGGCCAGATCCCCATGGGCTGACCCGGACCGTCGAGAGGAGACCACGTCATGAGTGTCGCCGTCGTCCACAACACCGCCGCAGAAGGGCGTCGCGCGCTGGCCTCGGGCCTCACCCAGGCTCGCGTGCTCGGCACCGATCTGGTTGTTCTGCATGCGTTCTCGGGATCGCCGGACCCGGCGTCCGAGGCCAAGGAATCGGCTGCGGTCAGGGACGCCGTGCTCGCCGGCCTGGACGAGATCGGGGAACCCGACGCGGCCTGGACGCTGCTGGCGGGCCAGCCGGATCCCGACGCCGTCAGCACCCTCCTGGGACTGGTCGAGGACGCGAAAGCCGAACTGCTGGTGGTGGGTTCGCGTCACCGCTCCGCCGTCGGAAAGTTCCTCATGGGTCAGTCGGTGCAGCGACTGCTGCTCGAGACCTCGATTCCGGTGCTGCTGGTCAAGTGACCCGAGCTCGCACCGTCGCCGTGAGCGCCGCCCGCTGGGTGGCGCTCACGGCCGTGTCCGTGGCCGGCTGGGTCGCGCTCGACGCCGCCGGTCTGACGGCCCCGTCGCTCTTCGCGGCCCTGGTGGTCGCGGTGATCTTCGCGCTCACCGGGCTGGGGCCCGCGCGGGTGCCGCGTCTCGGATCGATGGCGGCGCAGGGTGCCCTCGCGGTGACGATCGGGCTCATGATCGATCCTGACACGTTGAGGTCGTTGGGCGACAACGCGATTCCCGCAGTGCTCGTCGGCGTCGCGACGTTGGTGGTCAGCGCGGGTGCCGGCGCCCTTCTCGCACTGAACCGCGAGGTGACCGCCGCAACGGGGATGCTGTCGCTCATCGCGGGCGGCGCCACCGGACTCGTCGCCGCGGCGCGGGAACTCGGCGGGGACGAGCGGGTCGTCGCCGTGGTGCAGTACCTGCGCGTCGCGCTCGTGGTGGTCACCATGCCGCTGGTGGTCACCTTCGCGTTCCACGCCGACACCCACGCGGTGGCAGCGTCGGACACGGGCGGCCGGTCGTACCCGTGGTGGGCAGCCCTCGGCTTCGTCGTCGCCGCGGTCGTGGTGGGCATCGTCGTCGGCCGGCTGCTGCGCCTCCCTGCGCCGGCCACTCTCGGTCCGTTGCTCGTGTCCGGGGCGTGCGCCCTGTCCGGCTGGCCCGGTGACCTCGACGTTCCGGCGGCGGTGCTGCCGGTGGCGTTCCTGATCATCGGATGGCAGGCGGGGCTGGCCTTCACCCTGCAGAGTCTGCGGTTGATCGGCCGCCTGTTCCCCTACGCCGTGGCCCTCGTCGTCGGCGTCGGTGTGGTCTGCGCGCTGTTCGGGTGGCTGCTCGCGGAGCTGACCGGGACTTCGATGCTCACCGGCTACCTCGCCACCACCCCCGGCGGCCTGGCCGCGGTGCTCGCGGTCTCCGCCTCGACGGGGTCCGACGTCACCTTCGTCGCCTGCGTGCAGCTGATCCGGCTGGTGCTCATGCTGATCGCCGCGCCCGTGATCGCCACGCTCCTCACCCGGCGGGCCTCACGGCGTCAGGAGTCCGTCGGCGTCTGAGCGCCGGGCCCGATCGTCCACAACTGGGCCGGATCGCCGGGATCCCGTGGCCCGACGCGAGTTGTGGGCACCGGCGCCCGGCGCGCGAGTTTCGGCACATTCTCGAGGGAGGTTCCGCGGATTCGCGGGTTCGGGGCGGATCGGGTGGCGAAACTCGCGCCGGAACCGGGCCCGATCGTCCACAACTCGGTCGGATCGCCGGGATCCCGTCGGAGCGGGCGAGTTGTGGGCACCGGCGCCCGCGGACGTCAGCGGCGCAGACGCTCCGTGCGCAGCTGCTCGACGTCGGGCAGGTGCAGCGGCTCCAGCGTCCGCCCCAGCGCCGTCTCCAGGAGGTGATCCGCCAACTCGGGGTTCCGCGCGAGGGCCGGCCCGTGCATGTAGGTGCCGATGACGGAGCCCTGCACCACACCCTCGGTCCCGTCGCCGACACCGTTGCCCACCCCACGCTCGACGCGAGCGAACGGGGCGGCGTCGGACCCGAGAGTGGTTCCGCCGCGGTGGTTCTCGAAGCCCGTGAGGGTCTGACTCAGTGCCGAGGTCGCGGGCCGGGTGACCACCTCGCCGATGGCGCGTTCGGTCCGCGGCGCGGTGGTGAGGTCGAGCATGCCGACACCGTCGACGCGCTCCCCGGAACTGGTCTCGTACCAGTGGCCGAGCACCTGGATGGCGGCGCAGATCGCGAGCACGGGCGCCCCTCGTTCGGCGGCACGTTGGAGTCCGGGATACCGAGTCAGGTGCCGAGTCGCCAGCCGCTGCGCCGAGTCCTCGGCGCCACCCAGGACGTAGACGTCGAGGGAGTCCGGGACCGGGTCGTTCAGCGTGATGGAGACGATCTCGGCGTCCTGCCCTCGCATCCGGAGGCGTTGCCGCAGAACGAGGGCGTTGCCGCCGTCGCCGTAGGTGCCCATGACGTCGGGCAGGACCAGGCCGATGCGGACGGTGTCAGGCACCGGGAGCCTCCTTGGCGGTCTCGCGGGCCAGTGCGCGACCCAGGTCGCGGAACGCGGTGTAGTTCGCCAGCACCTCGACCCGGCCAGGGGGGCAGGACTCGATGGCGCGCAACGGATCAGCGACGACCTCGTGCTCGGCGGCGGCGTAGGTGAGGCGCACGCCGAGGTCGGTCGCTCGCTCGCCCGACGCGACGACGCGGGTGTTCTCGAAGTGCTCGAACCGCACGTCCCACAGCCACGAGAGGTCCTCGCCGTCGGGGACCTGACCGTTGACGGCGATGACCAGACCGTCGGCGTCGGGGTCGATCATCGACAGGGCTTCCTGCCACCCGGCGGGGTTCTTGGCCAACAACATTCGGACGGTGTGCGGGCCGTACTGCACCGTGCCGTAGCGTCCGGCGACCTCACCGACCGTGGACACCGCGGCGACGGCGTCCTCGGCACGCGCACCCATCGCGACGGCGGCCGCGACGGCCTGGGCGGCATTGCCGCGGTTGGCGCGGCCCGGCAGCGCGAGAGACATCGGCAGCACGAGACCGTCTGGGCCGTACAGGTTCTCGTCGTCGAGCCACCACGACGGCTCCGGCCGGGCGAACTCGCGGCCGTCCGCGAGGGGCGCCGTGCTGCGCCAGCGGGGTCCGTCCCACACGATGGGTTCACCGGTGCGCGGGCAACTGACGGAATCGCTCACCCAGCCTGCGCCCGCGGCCACCCACACCACGTTCGGCGCGTCGAACGCCGCCGAGGTGACCAGGACGTCGTCGCAGTTGGCCACAACGATCGTCTCGGGGTGACGGGCCAGGCCCGCTCGCAATTTCCGCTCGATCATGTTGATCTCGCCGACGCGGTCCAACTGGTCGCGGCTGAGGTTGAGCAGCACGACGACCTCGGGGTTCACCGCGTCGGAGACGTGGGGGACGTGCAGCTCGTCCACCTCGAGCGCAGCCAGGGGGGCGGCGCGACGGGCCGTCAGCGCCGCGACGATGCCGGCGTCCATGTTGGCGCCGTCGGCCTGCGTGGCCACCTCGCCGAGGGTGCCGAGGGCGGCGGCCGTCATCCGAGTGGTCGTGGACTTGCCGTTGGTGCCGGTGATCACGGCGGTGCGGCGCCCGCGACCCAGGCGCGTCATCAGCGCGGGGTCGATCTTGAGTGCGACGAGGCCACCGATCATCGACCCCTGACCGCGACCGGCCTTCCGGGACGCCCAGGCGGTGGCCGAGGCGGCTCCCAGGGCGATCCGGCCCCGCAGGCCGATCGAGCCGCGGGGGGCGGCGGCGCGCCGGGACGAAGTGCTGTCGACCATGGTGATCGATCCTCCCACACCCCGACCGCGCCGCCCGGGCGGCGGACGGCGGGGGTGACGGGGGTGACAGACGCAGCCTAGAGAGCGAAGTGGCAGGCCGAGAGAGTGCCGTTCGCGCGAGGGAGCAAGGCGGGCTGTTCGGTACGGCACACGGGCTGCGCCAGCGGGCAACGGCTCGAGAAGGCGCACCCGGCAGGCGGGTGGGCGGGGTCGGGAACGTCGCCTTCGAGGATCGTCTTGGGTCGCGCACGCTGGATCGCGGGATCGGGAACGGGGATGGCCGACAGCAGCGCTCGGGTGTACGGATGCGTCGGGCGCTCGTACACCTCCTCCGCGGAACCGATCTCCACGATCCGGCCGAGGTACATCACGGCGATCCGGTCGCTCACGTGCCGCACCACGCTGAGATTGTGCGAGATGAAGAGACAGGTCAGATCGAACTCCGCGGACAGGTGCACCAGGAGGTTGATGACCTCCGATTGCGTGGAGACGTCCAGCGCGGAGACGGCCTCGTCGGCCACGATGACCTTGGGGTCGAGCGCCAGTGCGCGGGCGATGGCCACTCGCTGTCGCTGGCCGCCGGACATCTCACCCGGATAGCGGTGAGCGAATTCGGTCCGCAGGCCCACCTTGGTCAGCAGCGTGGCGACGCGGGCCTCGGCCTCGTGACGCGGAGTGCGCTCGAAGATGCGCATCGGTTCGGCGATCGCATGTCCGACGGTCTTGGTCGGGTCGAGCGAGGCGTACGGGTCCTGGAAGATCATCTGCAGATCGCGGCGCCGGCGGCGCAGCGCACGGCGGGACAGGGTCATCAGGTTCTCGCCCTGGAAGACCACCTCACCCTTCTCCGGGGTGTCCAGTCCGAGGATGCAGCGACCCAGCGTCGATTTGCCCGAGCCGGATTCACCCACGATGCCGAGGGTTTCGCCGGCGCGAAGGGTGAGGTCGACCTCGCGCACCGCGCGGACCTGCTCGCGCGGCCGGCCGAGAAGGTCGCGCGACCGCACGAAGGACTTCTCGAGGTCCCTGACCTCGAGGAGGACGGAGGAGTCCGCGGTGATCGTCATGCTCGAGTCTCCGTGCTGTCGGGGGTGGTCGTGTTCGGGGTTCCGGTGTCGGTCGGGTCCGCGGCCTCGAGGGGCTCCGCACGGCGCGCGGGCACCGCTCGGGCGGACAGCGGCGGCAGGAGGTCGGTCACGTCGCCGCCGACCACCCGGACGCAGCGGGTGCTGCGGTCACCACCCATCGGCACGAGAGGCGGGTGGTCGCCGTCGCAGACGCCGGCCCGAGCATGGGTGCATCGCGGCGCGAACCGACAGCCGACGGGCATCTGCTCCGGCCGCGGCACCATGCCGGGGATGGCCACCAGATCGTCGCCCGGCGCGATCCGCTGGGGGAGCGACGCCAGGAGCCCGGAGGTGTAGGGGTGCAGCGGGTCCGCGAAGAGCGGGCCGACGGGACCCGTCTCGACGGGCTCGCCCGCGTACATCACCGTGACCTCGTCGCAGAAGTCCGCGACGACACCGAGGTCGTGGGTCACGAGCAACACGGCGGTGCCGAGTTCGGAACGCAGACGTCGAAGCAGGGCGAGGATGCCGGCCTGCACGGTGACGTCGAGGGCGGTGGTCGGCTCGTCGGCGATGAGCAGCTTCGGCTCGCACGCGATCGACATCGCGATCATGGCGCGCTGGCGCATGCCGCCACTGAAGCTGTGCGGGTAGTCCTTGGCGCGTCGTGCGGCGGCGGGGATCCCGACGAGATCGAGCACCTCGACGGCGCGCGCCCAGGCACGCTTGCGGGTGGTGCCGCGGTGGATCCGCACGGTTTCGGCGATCTGCTCGCCGACGGTGAAGACCGGGTTCAGGCTGGTCATCGGCTCCTGGAAGATCATGGCGATCTCCCGTCCACGGATGCGCTGCATCTGCCGCTCGGACTTGCCCAGCAGTTCGTCGCCGCCGAACTCGATCGACCCTGCCGCGACACGACTGTTGTGCTTCGGGAGCAGTCCGAGCACGGCCAGTGCGGTGACCGTCTTACCCGATCCGGATTCGCCGACCAGGGCGCGGGTGCCGCCGGGGGCGAGGTCGAGATGAGCGTCGGTGACCACCGGGGTCCAGCCCGCCTCGGTGCGGAACTCGACCCGCAGTCCGTCGATGGCGAGGAGCGAATCGCCGGTCCCGAGGGAGTGGGGGGCGTCGTCGAGCAGCGTCACGACTTTCTCCTTTCCTGACCGACGGCGTCACGAATGCCGTCGCCCAGCATGTTGAGCGAGAGGATGGTCAACACGATCGCGATGCCGGGAGGGACGACCATCCACGGGCTCTGGAACCGGTTGTCGAATGCGCTGCGCAGCATCGAACCCCAACTGGCCGTGGGGGGTTGGACGCCGAGACCCAGGAAGCTCAAGCCGGCCTCGGCCAGCAGAGCGAGCGACATCATGAGCGTCACCTGCACCAGCAGCGGAGACCGGACGTTGGGGAGGACATGCGTGAGCACCGTGCGGGCGGTGGAACATCCGACCACCTTGCTCGCCTCGATGTAGGTCTCCTCGCGCACGTTGATGGTCGACCCCCGCACCACGCGAAACAGGCGGGGTGCCGACGCCGCGCCGACGGCGAGCATCGCGTTGACCAGTCCGGGACCGAAGATCGCGATGATGGCGAGGGCGAGGACGAGGGCGGGCAACGCGATCAGGGCGTCGGCGACACGCCCTGCGATCCAGTCGAATCGGCCGCCGAGGTATCCGGCGAGCAGACCGAGCGGCAGACCGGTGACGACGGCGAAGCCGACGGCGATGAGCGGGGCGACGAGGGAGATCTGCGTCGCGTGGATCAGCCGGCTCAGGGTGTCGCGGCCGAGCTGATCGGTGCCGAGGAGATGCCCGTCCGAGAACAGCGGCAGGAAGGCGGACGCCAACTTTTGGTGCGCCGGATCGTACGGCGCGATCCAAGGCGCTGCCGCGGCCACGACGACGAGGAAGCCGAGGAAGATCAGGCACACCTTGTTGGTCCGCGAGGACCACACCCGGCGGGCGAAGGCGCGGCCCGGGGACGGTGTGGTGCGGCGGCCGGTGGGCCGGGACGGCGACGCGACGCGTGGTCGCACCGTGTCGAGCGGTGACGCAACTTGTCTGATGGTCATGCTTGCCGCGCTTTCGGGTTGAAGTAGGCGTACGACACGTCCACGAGGAGGTTGACGATCAGGACGAACAGAGTGATGACGACCACGAAGGCCTGGATCACCGGAAAGTCGCGCTCGAGGATGGCTTTGAGTGCGACGGATCCGAGCCCGGGCATGCCGAACACCTGCTCGACGATCACCGCGCCGCCGATGAGCGCGGCGGTCTGGAGGCCGAACACCGTGACGACGGGGACGGCGGCGTTCTTGGTCGTGTGCTTCATGACGACCTTCCATCGGGGAAGGCCCTTGGCGGTGGCGGTACGGATGTAGTCCCGTTCGAGGACGTCGACCACGCCGGCACGGGCCTGCCGGGCGATCTCGGCCGCCGTCACCGTGCCGAGCGCGAAGGCCGGCAGCGCGAGGTGCGAGAACCAGGACACGACGCCGTCGCCGAGCGGGGAGTAGCCGGTGGCGGGGAACAGTCGGAACTGCAGCGAGAACAGTGTCACCAGGATCATGCCGAGCCAGAAGCTAGGCATGGAGATGCCGAGGGTGGTGAGGCCGGTCAGGGTCCGGTCGATCCAGGTGCCGCGGCGCAGTCCGGCGAGCACACCGGCGACGACGCCGACCAGGAGCGACCACGACAACGCGACGAACGCCAGGGAGAGCGTGACGGGCAGGGCTTCGAGGATGGCGTCGATGTTGCGATGACTGCTGAGCAGCGACGTACCGAAGTCGCCGGTCGCGAGATTGCCGACCCAGGACACGTACTGGACGACGATGTTGCGGTCGAGTCCCAATTGCGTTCGGGTGGCGGCCACTTGGTCCGCCGAGGCGTTCTCGCCGGCGGCGACGACGGCGGCGTCGCCGGGAATCAGGTGAATCATCGAGAAGCTGAGCACCGTCACGATGAGCAGGACGGGGACGGCGGCGAGAAGTCTTTTCAGGACGAAGATCAGCACGGGAACGTCACCTCGGTGGTCGGGGGTCGGGTGGTCATCGGCTGACGTCCATGGTGCGAAGCCCGGTGCCGCCGGTCTTGTAGAACTCGTAGTTGCCGACGTTGCCCTGGCTGGCCACGGACGTCACCGAGTGGCACAGCACGATCTGGGCCGGTCCCATGTCGAAGGCCTCGGCGAGCAGGTCCTGGTAGGCGCGGGCCCGCTCGTCGACGTCGGTGCTGCGCGCCGTGCTCTCGAGCAGGGCGGGCATGCGGTCGGTGGTGAGGCCGCCGGGATTGTCGCCGCCGGTCGGGAGGTACGCGGCGCGGGCATAGAGGCCGGGGTCGGTCCCGCCGCCGAACTGGCCCACCAGGGCGTCGGCCTCGCCGGAGACGAACCGGGCCCGCGACTGCGTCGCGTCCATGACCTCGATCTTCATGTCGATGCCGATGTCGGCGAGATTCTGCTGCACCACCTGGGCGTTGTTCTGGTAGATGGACAGGCTGGGAACCGCTGCGGTGAAGGTGAATCCGTTCGCCAGGCCCGCGTCCTCGAGCAGCGCGCGGGCGCGGTCGGGGTCGTGGTCGGCCCAGCCGGAGTCGTCGAGCGCGTCGCTGTGCGCGAAGTAGCCCTCGGGGTAGGGCTGCGCCCCGGGGATGCAGTCCCCGGAGTACAGAACGCGCGAGATCGCCTCGCGGTCGATCGCGAGATTCATCGCCTGCCGGACGCGCTTGTCACCGAATTCGCTGCGGGCGGAGTTCAGCGAGATGCGGGCCATGCTGGTGCTGGCCCCCGTCGCAGTGAAGACCTGCAGTCCGCCGGCTCGCGCCTCCTCCTTCTGCGGACCCACGACACCGGTCATGGTGGATTCGCCGGCGCGCAGCGAATTCATTCTGGTCGCGGTGTCGAGCTGGATGAGAAACGTCAGCTTCGCGAATCGGTAGGCGTCGTCGTCCCAGTAGTCCGGGCGTCGATCGAAATGATAGGCAGTGCCGGGAATGCTGCTGGTCATCACGAATGCACCTGCGCCGACCGGATTCTGATCCAGGTCCGCATTGTTCAGGGCCGCGGGAGAGACCATCATGCCCGGCCGCGAGGCGAGCAGCGTCGGCAGTGCGCCGCCGGGCCCGACCAGATCGAAGCGCACTCGCCGCTCGTCGAGAACGGTCACCGATCCGATGGTCCGATCGACCTGGCTGCGAATGGTGGACTGCGGGTCGGTGAGGATGCGGTCCATGTTCGCCTTGACCGCGGCCGCGTCGACGGGTGTTCCGTCGGAGAACGTCGCACCGTCCCGCATGGTCAGGGTGAAGGTGCCGGCTGTGTCGTCGAGCTCCCAGGACTCCGCGAGCATGGGGATCGGATTGCCGTCGGTGTCGACGTCGGTGAGGCGGTCGTAGATGACCTGGAGCAGCGGCAGGTCGTTCTCCGTCACGCCGCGGTGCGGATCCATGCTGCTCGGCACGACGATCTGGGCGTAGACGACGGACGCGTCGCGGTCGAGAGCGGCGGGGTCGAAAGTGCGCTGGTCGATGTCCGCGCACGAGGCGGCGAGTACGGAGACGGTCAGCAACGTCAGGACTCGTTTCAGAGCCGATCGTCGCGTCATCGGGTTCTCCCTCCAACAAGCGTTCGAGTGGTGTGGGGGCTGTCGTCGCCGTGAGTCGAAAAGCCTGGGAGAGTGCGGAACCGAGTCCTGCACCACCGGTGGAGTGATCTGCGTCTCAGTGCGATTTCTAGAAGAATGTTCTAAAACGACCCGGGTGTCAAGCGATACCGGGGCCCCGGCCGGCGGGGGTTGACAAACCGGATCGGCTGTCGCACGCTGCCCTAGATCGCAGTTCTAGAATCCCGTTCTGGCTCGGCTCCGGCGCACGTTCGACACCGCGTTCCGGCCCGGCCGACCCGTACGCCCCACTCGGAAGGCAGCACGCGACATGGTCGATTTCGCACTGAACGAAGAAGAAGAATTGATGCGCAAGTCCGTCCGCGCATTCCTGGAGAAGGAAGTCATCCCGCTCGAATCCGAGGTGCTGCGCAACGAACGCGAGGGCCGGCCCGGTCTCGAGGATTCCGTGGTGAAAGAATTGCGCGCGAAGGCGCGGAAATCCGGATTCTGGGGAATCAACACACCCGAGGAATACGGCGGCGCGGAACTCGGACCGGTGATGAGTGCAATCATCGCCGCCGAGGCCGGCCGCACGTTCGTGCCGTTCTCCTTCGGCGGGTCCGCGGACAACATCCTCTACGGCGCGAACGACGAGCAGAAGCAGCGCTACCTGATTCCCACCATCGAGGGCGAGCGGCGATCCTGCTTCGCGATCACCGAACCGGGCGCCGGCTCCGACGCGAGGAACATCCGCACACGCGCCGTCAAGGACGGATCGGACTGGGTGATCAACGGTGAGAAGATCTTCATCACCGGCGGCAACGAGGCCGACTTCGTCATGGTCTTCGCCGTCACCGACCGCGACAAGGGTGCGAACGGCGGTGTCACCTGCTTCATCGTCGACCGTGACATGGGGTGGACGTCCACGCCGATCCCCACCATGGGTCAGTGGGGGCCCGCCGCCCTGTCGTTCGTCGACGTCCGGGTGCCCGAGTCGAACGTCCTCGGCGAAGTCGGCAAGGGTTTCGACCTCGCGATGTCCTGGATCGGGCAGGGTAGGTACATGATTCCGGCACGGGCGATCGGATCGGCGGAGCGGTTGCTGCAGATGGCCATCGAGCACTCGAAGAACCGGGTGTCGATGGGTCACCCGATTGCCGAGTACCAGGCGATCCAGTGGCAGATCGCGGACTCCCACATCGAGATCGAATCCACGAAGCTGCTCACCCTGCGAGCCGCGTGGACGGTGGCGCAGGGGATGGACGCCCGGCACGTGTCGTCGGTGGCGAAGCTGCACGGATCGATCACCGCGAACAACGTGGTGGACCGCGTCCTGCAGATCCACGGCGGCATGGGCTACACCAAGGAGCTGCCCATCGAGCGCTGGTACCGCGAGCTGCGACTCCTGCGCATCTTCGAGGGAACCGACGAGATCCAGCGTCGCACGATCGCACGCAACCTGATCAAGGGACACGTCAACACGGAAGGCTTCGGGCACTGAGGTGATGAATCCGACGGTGACGACCTCGACGGCGACCGATCCGGCTCTCGGCGACCTCGACCTCCGCGCGCTCTTCGAGCCGCGCTCCATCGCGCTGATCGGGGCGACCGACAAATCGCCCTGGTCGCTCAACACCTTCCAGAACATCAGAGGGAGCAACTTCGGCGGGTCGCTCTACCTCGTCAACCGCTCGACCGACGTCGTGCACGGCGAACGCACCTACCGGTCGTTGGCCGACCTTCCCGAGGTGGTGGACCTCGTCTTCGTCATGGTCCCCACCACGGCGGTCCTACCCACCCTGCAGGACGCGGTGACGTGCGGGGTCCGCGCCGCGGTGATCCTCACCTCGGGATTCGGTGAGACCGGTCCCGAGGGCAAGGCACTCGAGGACGAAATCGTGCGGTTCTCCCGCAGTTCCGGCCTGACGGTGCTGGGCCCCAACGGCAACGGCTTCATCAACGCCTCCGCCGGCATCACCCCGTACGGATTGCCGATCGGGCGACCCCTGATCACCGGGTCCGTGGGATTCGTGCTGCAGAGCGGTGCCCTGGCCAGCTCGGTGCTGCAGTTCGCGCAGTCGCGCAACATCGGCACCAGCTTCCTGACGGCGATGGGCAACGAGTCCATGATGTCGGTCACCGACGTCATGAACTACCTCGTCGACGACGACGCGACCTCGGTCATCGCGCTGTTCCTCGAATCCGTCCGGGACCCGGACGAATTCCGGCGGGTCGCACGGCGGGCGCTGGAGGCCGGCAAGCCGGTCGTCGCCTTGAAGATCGGGCGCAGCGCGCTCGGTGCCCGCGCCGCTCTGGCGCACACCGGCGCCCTGGTCGGCGACAACGCCGTCATCGACGCCGCGTTCGAGCAGATGGGCGTGGTCCGGGTGCGGTCCCTCGAGGACCTGATCCTCACCGCCGGACTGATGGCGGGTCTCGGCGGCGGACTTCCGGGCCCACGACTGGGCGTCGTGACGCCCTCGGGCGGCGCGTCGGAGATCATCGCCGACCGCGCCGAGGACGAGGGCCTCGTCCTCCCGACCTTCGGCGCGGACACGACGCGCGAGCTGCAGGCGATCGTGCCGGCGTTCGCGACCGTGCAGAATCCACTCGACGTCACCGGCTACGTGGTGATCGACCGGACCCTCATGCGTCGTTCCCTCGAGGTGGTCGCCCGCGACCCGGAGGTCGACTTCGCGGTCCTGCTCTCGGAACTGCCGCGCGTACCCGGCAACGATCCCGAGCTGACCCTGACCGCCTACGGTGACTCGGCGCGGAGCGTGCGCGGGACCGCGGTTCCCACGGTGGTGCTGTCCACCGTGCTCACCGACGTCACCGAGTACGGACGCGAGGTCGCCCAGCGCACGAATTTCCCGCACGTCGTGGGCGGGATCGAGCACGGAATCTCGGCGATCGCCAATGCCGTTCGGTGGGAGGAGGTTCGGCGTCGCGCCCTGGGCGCGGACGCCGCACCCGAGCCTCGGCCGAGCGTGTTCGACGGCGAACCCAGCGGCATGTGGACCGAGTACGAGGCGGGGCGATTCCTTGCCTCGCACGGAGTTCCCGTCGTCCCCACCGAGCGGGTCAGCACGGTGGCGGAGGCCGTCGCGGCAGCCGAGGCCCTCGGGTACCCCGTGGTGGTCAAGGCCTCGGCCGACGGGCTGGGTCACAAGAGCGACATCGGCGGCGTGAAGTTGAATCTGCGGACGCCGGAGGAGGTGTCGGACGCTGCCCGGTCCGTGTTCGACGCTCTGTCCGGGCGCACCACCACGCCCGTCGCGCTCCTGGTGCAGCCGCACCGCTCACAGGACGGACTCGAAATGCTGGTGGGCGTGGTGCGGGACCCCGTGTGGGGCCTGACGCTCGCCGTGGGTCTCGGCGGCGTCTGGGTCGAGATCCTCGACGACGCGGCCATTCGTGTCCTCCCCGTCGGGCGTCGCGAGATCGTGCGCGCGATCGAGAGCCTGCGTGGCACGGCGTTGCTGCGCGGTGCGCGTGGTCGGGCGCCGGTCGACGTGGAGGCGCTCGCCCTCGTCGTCGAGCGCATCGCCGCGGTCGCTCACGGACTTGGCGACCGCCTGCAGGCACTGGAGATCAATCCCCTGTCCGTGACGGGCGGCGAGTGCGAGGCACTCGACGCGCTGATCACCTGGACTCTGCCGAACCCCGGAACGGAGAACACGCTGTGAGTGGACTGTGCGAAGGACGCGTCGTCGTCGTGACCGGCGCCGGCCGTGGCATCGGGCGCGGGCACGCGCTCGAGTTCGCCCGTGAGGGCGCCACGGTGATCGTGAACGACGTCGGTGCGGACGTGAACGGATCCGGCACCGCCGCCGGACCCGCCGGCGAGGTGGTGGACCTCATCCGCTCGATGGGTGGCACTGCGCGCGTCGACGGATCGGACGTGTCCGACGAGGACGGCGCACGCCGGCTGATCGAAAGCACGGTGGAGACGTACGGCGAGCTGCACGCGCTGGTGAACAACGCCGGTATCCTGCGGGATCGCATGCTGGTCAACATGTCCGCGGCCGAATGGGACGACGTGATCCGCGTCCATCTGCGTGGAACGTTCCTCTGCCTGCATCACGCGGCACGCCACTGGAAGGACCGGTCCAAGGCCGGTGCCGCGGTGGACGCCCGCGTCGTCAACACCACGTCGTCGTCGGGCATCTACGGCAACATCGGTCAGGGCAACTACGGCGCCGCGAAAGCCGGCATCGCGTCCCTTACGGTCATCGCCGCGATGGAACTTGCCCGCTACGGCGTCACCGTCAACGCCGTCGCACCGGCTGCGCTGACCCGCATGACCGAGAACCTCCCCGGTGCGTCGGCGCGACCGACGGTGCCGGAGGGCGCCTTCGACGAGAGCGCCCCCGACAACATCGCGCCGCTCGTGGTCTGGCTCTCGAGCCCCGAGGCGGCGGGGGTCACCGGGCGGGTCTTCAACGTCCGCGGCGGTCGGATCAGCGTCGCGGAAGGCTGGCGGGCGGGCCCGACTGTCGACCGGGGCGGACGCTGGAACCCGGGCGAGCTGGGGTCGGTCATCCCCGGCCTGGTGGCCGAGGCAGCCCCGAACGCGGGCATGAACGGCCTCGTTCCCGAGACGGTCGGACCATGAGTCTCGACACCGACCTCGTGGGATCGCCCGGCCCCACCCGACGGCGCCGGTGGACCTCGGCGGACGCGCTGCTCTACGCAGTGGGGGTGGGGGCAGGGCAGGCCGGTGACCCGGCCGACCTGCCGTACGTCACCGAGAACTCGGCCGGCGTCGAGCAGAAGGTCCTGCCGACCTACGGCGTCCTGGTCGGGCAGGGCGGGCTCGGCCGGCCGATGGGATCCTTCGATCCGGCGATGCTCGTGCACGCGGAACAATCCTTCGAGCTGCACGCGCCCCTGCCCGTCGAGGGCGACGTCGAGGTGACGTCCACCGTGACCTCGATGGTGGACAAGGGGTCCGGTGCGCTGATCACGGTCGAGTCGTCGTCGCGCACGGCGGACGGCGGCGTACCGATGGTCACCACTCGGTCGTCGATGTTCGTCCGGGGCGAGACGGTGGCGGGGCGGGGAATCGCGCCGCCGACCGCCGAAGCGTTGCCGACGACGTCCCCCGACGCCGTCGTCACGTATCCGACCCGGCCGGAACAGGCTCTGCTTTACCGGCTCTCGGGAGATCGGAACCCGCTGCACTCCGATCCGTCGTTCGCGGCGCGGGCGGGATTCGACCGCCCGATCCTGCACGGGCTGTGCACCTACGGGATCACCGGCCGGGCACTGATCCGGACGGCCTGCGAGTCCGACGGTGACCGCCTCACCTCCATGTCGGGACGCTTCACCCGTCCCGTCCGACCCGGCCAGTGCCTCACCGTCGAGGTGTGGAACATGCCCGACGGCATTCGTTTCCGGACGTCGCTGGACGACGGGACCGTGGTGCTCGATCGTGGCAGCGCGGTGGTCGCATGACCGCCACCGTGCAGGACGGGACGGCCGCAGGCGGCTCCGCCGAGGCCCCGGGCGGCTCCCTCGAGGCGTTCTTCGTCGGCGGCGACGGCCGGTACGAGCCGCGGGCGCACGCCCGTAGCCCGTGGTCGGAGAGCCTCGTCGCCGGCCGGCTCGTCTGCGGTCTGATGGCCAGGGAAGTCGAGAACGCCCTCCCGGCCGAGGGATTCGTCCCTAGTCGGATGACCGTCGACCTGTTCCGCCCCATCCCCCTGCAGCCGATCACGATCGCGGCGCACACCGTCCGCGACGGACGCCGCATTCGGGTGATCGATGTCGACGCGTCGGTCGACGGGATCGTGGTGGCACGGGCCTCGGTGCTGGCACTGCGCTCCGGGGCGGCCGACGAGGAGGTGGCTTGGACGCACATCTCGCATCGCCCGCCGAATCCCGATCTGGTCGCGCCGCCCACGCGGACGGCTCCGCGCCACTTCGGGGAGGTCCGACGGGTGACCGATCCGGACGACCGCCGCTTCGCGTGGTTCCGCGAGACGGCGCCGATGGTGGAGAACACCGCGGGCAGTCCGTTCGAGGTGGCTGCCATGGCCGCCGACTGGGTCAGCCCGTTCACCAACATGGGAGCGACACGCCTGCACTACATCAACGGCGATGTGACGCTGTATCTCTCGCGCCTCCCGGTCGGACCGTGGATCGGCTTCGAGAACATCGATCGCGTCGTCACGGACGGTGTGGCCGTGTCCACCTGCGCATTGCACGACGTCACGGGTCGGATCGGCAGCGCCTCCGCCGCGGCCCTGCCGTACTGACCCGCCCCTCGCCCCTCGCCCGGCGCCGCGTGCCGGGCTCCGCCCTCGACGAGAAACGAGTGAGCATGACCAGCACCATCTCGACGCCTCGGACGACGGACGCGACCGGCACCCGGTCCCGTCGTCCGGTGCCCACCCCGACCCCCGACACGGAGTTCTACTGGACCGAGGCGGCCGCCGGCCGGCTCGTGGTCCGGCGGTGCCTCGACTGCGACGTCGCGTACTTCTATCCCCGGGACTTCTGCCCGGAGTGCCTGTCGACGAACGTCGACTGGTTGCCCTGCTCGGGTCGAGCGACCCTGCACACCTTCGTGATCGAGCACCGGCCGGGCCCCGGCTACGAGGACGACCTGCCCTACGTGGTGGCCGTCGTGGACCTCGAGGAGGGACCGCGCATGATGACGAACATCGTGGGGATCGAGCCCGATCCGGATTTGCTCGATCTCGACATGCCGCTGACGGTGGTCTTCGAACGACGGGGCGAGATCGCGGTCCCGATGTTCGAGCCGGCGACCGGAGCAGCGCGATGAGTGGCGGGGTGGTAATCGTGGGTGCGGCCGAGACCGACACCCTGGGGCGTCTTCCCGACCACTCGACGTTGATGCTGCACACCGAGGCGGCGCGGAACGCCATCGCGGACAGCGGGATCGACCCGAAGGACATCGACGGAATCGCGGGTGTGTCCGCACCGGGCCCGCTGACGGTCGCCCACGCCCTCGGGCTCGAGCCGCGGTGGATGGACACCACCAGCGTCGGCGGGACCTCGTTCCTGACCCACGTGCGGCACGCCGTCGCCGCACTCGAGGCCGGGCAGTGCTCGGTGGTGCTGATCACGCACGGAGAGTCGGGCCGCTCCCGGGTCGGGACGCCGCGCTACTCACCGGATCCGGCCTCCCCGGTGGGACAGTTCGAGGCGCCGTACGGTGTGACGGGTCCGCCGAGCCGATTCACTCTTCCCTTCGTGCGGTTCATGAAGGAGACGGGAACCGAACGCCGGCATCTGGCCGATGTGGCGGTGGCGCAACGCAAGTGGGCGGCGATGAACCCGCGGGCCAAGTTCCGCGATCCACTGACCGTCGACGACGTCGAGGCGTCGCCGTGGATCGCCTGGCCGTTCCATCTGCTCGAATGCTGTCTGGTCACGGACGGGGGTGGCGCCCTGATCCTGACCACGGCCGATCGTGCCCGCGACCTCGACGTCGCGCCGGTGCACGTGCTCGGCAGCGGCGAGGGATACGAGGGCCCCGGCATCTCGATGATGGCGGACATGACGTCCTTCAAGGGTTTCGCGCGGTCCGGCGCGGCGGCGTTCGCCTCGGCCGGCCTGGGGCCGAACGACATCGACCACGTCATGATCTACGACGCGTTCGCGCACCTGCCCCTCTACGGCCTCGAGGACCTGGGGTTCGTCGGACGAGGCGAGGCCGGCGACTTCGTCCGCGAGGGCAACACGTCGCCCGGGGGTTCGCTTCCGGTCAACACCAACGGCGGCGGACTGTCGTACACCCACACCGGCATGTACGGGATGTTCGCGGTGATCGAGTCGGTCCGCCAGCTGCGGGGCCAGGCCGCCGCGCAGGTGCCGAATGTCCGAACCTCGCTCGTGCAGGGGAACGGAGGGATGTTCGCCGCGGGGGCGACGTTGGTGTTGGGCGCCGCCTGACCTGCTTGACGGACCCGAATTCTAGAATTACGCTTTGGAGTCGGGACGTCGAACCAGGGGGAGATCATGGCCGAGAAGCAGGCCGCGTCGTGGCAGTGGAGCAAGACCGGCGAGACGCAACGTCGTCTGCTCGACGCCGCCCAGGACGTCTTCGCGGAGTCCGGTTTCCTCAACGCGAACATCTCGGACATCGTCGAGCGGGCTGGGTCGAGCACGGGCAGCCTCTATCACCATTTCGGGGGGAAGTCCGAGCTCTACACCGCACTCTGGGACCGGCACAATTCGGCGCACCTCGAGCAGGTCCGGGCGGCCGTGGCGGCCGAGCGCCGGGCCGGCACCGACGACCCTCTGGAGTTGTTCTGCGTCGGAGCTCGGGCGTTCCTCGCCGGGAGCTGGCAGCGTCGTGACGTGGCCGCGGTCTTCCTGGACAACGACGGGCCGCCCGGGTTCGAACGTCGCCGGCGGGAGGGCCGGATCGAGTGGATCCGGCAGAACTCGGCCCTGCTCGGTCCGGCGGACACCAGCCGCAACCGCATCACGCTCGGCGTCCTCACGGACGTGATCGTCGAGTCGTCGCGAGAAGTGGTGGTGCACTGCCGCACCCGCAAACAGGCCACGGTGGTGGCCGATTTCATGGAGGAGTTGATACGCAAGCTCTCCGTCTGACCGCCGTCCGACCGAGCGCGAGAAGGGCCGGTTCCCCGCCGTGGGGCCGGCCCTTCTCGCGTGGGTGGGCCGGGTATTCGATCTCGAGATCTTCTGTGCCCCAGTGGCCGATAGTCGAGTACAATTCTAGAAGTAACTTCTAGAGAGGTGCTCGACATGGGGACGTATCTCGGCGAGGTACCCGCGGCCGGTGAGCCGATGCGCGTGGCGTCGTGTGTGGAGTGGCTGCTGGCGCCGAACCCGAGTGCCTGGACCTTCGAGGGCACCAACACCTGGATCGTCGGCGTGCCCGGCGGGTCGACGTGCGCGGTGATCGACCCCGGTCCCGACGATGCCCGCCACGTCGAGGCCCTGCGTCGCGCGGTGGGTCGCCGGTCGGTGTCGACCGTGCTGATCACGCACGACCACGACGATCACCACGGGGCCACCGACGCCGTACTGCGGTGGAGCGGGGCGACCCTGCTGGACGCGACCACCGCCGTGTCCACGACGGCGCCCCGGGGATCGGCGCAGCGCAGCGTGACGGTCGCGGACGGGATCGACGCGACCGTCCTGTCGACACCCGGCCATACCCGCGACTCCGTGTGCATACTCCTCCCGGCTCACCGCGAGATCTTCACCGGCGACACCATTCTCGGCTCCGGATCACCGATGGTCCGGCCCTCGCTCATGGCCGACATGCTGCGGACGCTACGCACTCTGGCGGACTTGGGTGCTCGCTCGCACGTGACCGTGCGCCCCGGGCACGGGCCCGTCCTGGACAGCCTGGCCGACGCCGCGAACCGCCGGCTGGCGGCACGCCTGCGTCGGATCGCCCAGGTCGCGGCGCTCACCGACGAGGACAGCGGCTTGACGGTCGATGAGCTGGTGACCGCGATGTACCCGAACCTCACCGATCCGGACGTCCGCCGGGCTGCGGCGTCGTCCGTCGAGGCAATTCAGCGGTACCTCGCAGCGTCCGAACCGGTGGGCTCGGAGGCCCGCGCGTGACCACTCGCGCCGGCGAGACGGACCTCGCCGCGGCGGCGGGTGCACCGATCCGAGACGATCCGCAGGTCATGCGCGACGCCTGGCGCACGCTCAGCGTGGTCGCGTTCGCCAGCATGGTCTCGGGCATGTCCGGGAGCGCGCTGAACGTGGCGCTACCGACGGTCGCCCGGCACTTCGACGCGAGCAGCGTCGCGGCCAGCTGGATCCTGCTCGCGTACCTCCTGACCAACACCGTCCTGCTCGTGGTCTTCGGCCGGTTGGCGGACATGTTCGGTCGGCGCACGATGTACTTGACCGGTCTCGCGCTCTACACGCTGGGCAGCGTGGCGTGCGGGCTGGCGCCGAGCGCGTGGTGGCTGGTCGGGTTCCGAGTGATCCAGGCGGCCGGCGGCGCCATGCTGCTCACCAACAGCGCGGCGCTGGTGACGGCCGCGTTCCCTCGGCACCGACTGGGCGAGGGGATGGGCATCTACCTCGCCTCGTTCTCCATCGCGCAACTGGCCGGCCCGACCCTGGGCGGTCTGCTCGCTCAGTCGGCCGGCTGGCGCTGGGTGTTCTGGTTCAACGTGCCCATCGGCGTGTTGTGCCTGATCTGGGGCGCGGTGGCGCTGAAGTCCGTCCCGACCGAACGTGCTCGGCAGTCCCTCGATCTCCGGGGCAACGCGATGATCCTGGTCGCTCTGACCGGGGGTCTCGCCGCTCTGTCGCAGGCGACGTCGCTGGGGTGGAGTCACCCCCTGGTGATCGGGGGCATCGCCCTGAGCTGTGTGGTGATACCCCTGTTCCTCTGGTACGAGAGCACCGTGCCCGATCCGCTGATCGACACCGCACTGTTCCTGTACTGGCCCTTCGGTTTCGGCCTCGTCGCGTCGTTCCTGAATTCCATCTCGCAGAGCGGTGTGGTCCTGTTGATGGCGCTGTACTTCCAAGCGGTGCTGGGAGTCTCACCGGTCGTCGCGGGAGTGATGGTGTTGCCCGTGGCCGTCGCGGCACTGATCGCATCACTGTCGTCGGGTCCGCTGCAACGCCGTATCTCCGCGTCGACCCTCACGGTGACCGGAAACGTCGTCACCGTGATCGCGCTCGTCGTGCTGTTCGCGGCCGCGACGGGTCGACTGCACGTCGCCGTGCTGCTGGTCGGATTGTCGCTCGCCGGAATCGGTTCCGGTCTCTTCATGCCGTCCAACGCGACCGCCTTGATGCGCGACCTTCCCGACGAGCGTCTCGGCATCGCGAACGCCATGCGGCTGCTGCTGCAGTCGAGCGGCTTCGTGGTGGGGACCGCCGTGATCCTGTCGGTGGTCACCAGCACGTTGCCGATCGAGCTGCGCCGCTTCGTGTTCGCCGGGACCATCAGCGAGATCGGCGAGTCCGCCGTCGACCAGTTGCTCAACGGTTACGGGCGGACCTTCGTCGCGATGATCGCGGTCGCGGTGCTCACCGTGGTCACGTCGATCGTGGCGCGCAGTTCACGGTCGGTCGATCAGCGCTGACCGGAGCATGCGATCGGTCCATGTCGCTGACCGGAGCATGCGATCGGTCCATGTCGCTGACCGGAGCATGCGATCGGTCCGTGTCGTCGACCGGACCGACCGCCGCCAGTTCCGGCCGTAACAGCTCGGCGCCGCGCCGGGTGGTCCCGAGACCCCATAGACAACCACCGATGACGACGGCGGCGCCGACGAGGGAGAGCACCGACGGTGTCTCGTCCAGCACGATCCACGAGGCCGCGATGCCCACCACCGGCACCAGGAGCGAGAACGGCGCGACCACGCCGGCGGGGTTGCGGGCGATGAGCACGGTCCACAGCCCGGAGCCGACGATGGTGCCGAGAAGAACGATGTAGGCGAGTCCGACCAGGCCCCAGAGCTGTCCGGTGGTGACGGACACGGCGAGGGCGGACCAGCCGGCCGTCGGGCCCTCGACGGCGGCGGACAGCGCGAAGAGCGGCAGTGGCGGGACGACGGTCATCCACAGCATCAGCCGCATCGGTTCGGTGGACTTGGCCAGGCGGTTGCCGAGATTGCCGAAGGCCCAGCTCAGCCCGGCGAGGAGGGTGAGGAGGACGGGGATCAGGGTGGCGGTCTGCGCGCGGTCCCAGCCGATGAGGACCATGCCGCCGACGGCGACGCCGATGCCGAGCCACTGCCGCGGTCCGACGTGCTCGCGCAGCAGCAGCGCCCCGAGCACCACCGTGAAGGGGGCGGAGGACTGCAGGACCAGCGAGGCGAGTCCGGTGGGCATGCCGGCGTTCATGGCAGCGAACAGGAAGGCGAACTGCAGGAGCCCGAACCCGGTGCCGTACAGCAGAAGCCAGCGCTTCGGGACGCGGGGCGGGCGGACGAACAGCACGACGGGAACGGCGATGACCGCGAACCGCAGCGCGGCGAAGAAGAACGGGGGGTACTGGTCGAGACCGGCGCGGATGGCCAGGAAGTTCAGGCCCCACAGGATGACGACGGTGAGGCCGAGGAGGCGGTCGCGGGTGGTCATGACCTTCATGGTGAGGCCGGCGTGGCTGTAGCACCATCGAATTGTTCCGACCTGTCCATGTAGTTTCACTACATGGATGTCCGTCGTCTGCGGGTGCTGCGGGAGGTCGCCGATCGCGGCACGGTCGCCGCTGCCGCGGCGGCGCTGTCCACGACCCCGTCCGCGATCTCGCAGCAACTCAAGGTGCTGACCCGGGAGGCGGGCGTGGCGCTGCTCGAGCCCGACGGGCGTCGGCTCCGACTCACGGCGGCGGGTCGGGCACTGCTGCCGCACGTCGACGAGGTGCTGTCCGCACTCGACCGGGCCGTGGCGGAGATGGACTCGTTCTCGGAGACGCCCCGCGGCACGGTGCGAGTGGCGTTGTTCCCGTCGGGTGCAGCCCTGCTCCTGCCCCGCGTGCTGCACCGGATGGCGACGTCGGGCGTCACCGTCGACGCCCGTGACGAGGACGTGCCGGCCTCTGCGGTGCCGCGATTGCTGGCCGACTACGACGTCGTGCTCACCCATCGCGACGAGCGGGCCCCGACCATCGCCTCCGAGCGCGTGGCGGTGCGCACCGTGTTGCGCGAGCCCATCGATCTCGTGGTGCCCCCGGACCATCCGTTGGCCGGACGGGAGTCGGTGGAAGTGCGTGAGCTCGCGAACGAGCGCTGGATCAGCGTGCGCGGCGGCTTCCCGGTCGACGACGTGTTGCTCTCGGTGGCCGCGGTGACGGGCGTCGAGCCGCGAGTGGTCATGCGTATCAACGATTTTCGGCTGATCGAGGAGTTGGTCTCGGCCGGCCACGGCATCGCCCTCATGCCGCGGTACGCCTCGGCCCACCCGGCCGTGGCGCGGTGTCGCCTGGCCGGGGTGCGCGCGGCGCGGGTCTACGATGTCGCCATCCGGCCCGGCGCGGATCTTCGCCCGGCCGTGCGCGCGGTCCTGCGCGCGTTCGACGACGAGGTGGCCTCGCTGCTGGACGCCGTCACTCCACCCGGCGACGGCCCGTCTCGAGGTCCGGAACCACCGGAATCAGCCGATCGAGGCCGCTGAGTTCGAAGGGCCGCACCACTTCCTGGTGATCGGCGACCGCCACGAGAGGGGTGTGCGGGGGCACGTCGTTGCGCACGCGAATGAGCGCCGCGATGCCCGCGGAGGAGAGGAAGTCGACATCGCGCAGGTCCAGGAGGACCGCCCGCACGGACGTGTCCACCGGCGCGAGGTGGATCGACGAGCTCAGGTCGAGGGTGCCGCGGACGGTGACGATCCGGAGGTCCTGCTCGGTGTGTTCGGCGACGACGGCGACGACGGGATTCGACATCGAGCCCGGGTCACGCTCGGCCAACACCCTCCCCTTCGACTCCGCTCGGCTCACCCACGTCCGCGCCGGTCTCGGATGGGGTCCGGGGCGCAGTTCGCCCACCGCGACCGCCCACAGGCCTGCAGCCTGTCACACCCGTGGGCGGTGCGGGGGCGAAATGTGGTCAGTTGCGTCGTGCGGCCCGATTGACCGCCGAGACCACGGCCCGCAGCGACGCGGTGGTGATGGACGTGGCGATGCCGACGCCCCACACCGTGTGCTCCTGGCCGCCCGGCAGGGTGACCGAGGCCTCCACGTACGCGGCGGCCTGCGCGTCGTCCCCGGCGGACATCGCGTGCTCGGAGTAGTCGAGCACGCGCACGTCGTACCCCGTGGAACCGAGCGCGTCGACGAACGCCGCCAACGGGCCGTTGCCGGCGCCGGTGATCTCCTGCTCGGTGCCGTCGATCTTCACGGTGGCGGTGATGGAGTCGGTGCCCCCGTCCACCTCGGACGCCGCCACGCGCTGACGGATGCGCTCGAGCGGGGTGATCGGAGTCAGGTACTCCTCGGCGAAGACGTCCCACATGGCCTTGGGCGAGACCTCGCCGCCCTCGCCGTCGGTGACGCGCTGGACGGCGGAGGAGAACTCGATCTGCAGCCGACGCGGCAGGGCCAGACCGTGATCGGATTTCATGATGTAGGCGACGCCGCCCTTGCCGGACTGCGAGTTCACCCGGATCACGGCCTCGTACGTGCGCCCGACGTCCTTCGGATCGATGGGCAGGTACGGC
Source organism: Rhodococcus sp. PBTS 1 (assembly GCF_001620025.1). NCBI lineage: Bacteria > Bacillati > Actinomycetota > Actinomycetes > Mycobacteriales > Nocardiaceae > Rhodococcus > Rhodococcus sp. PBTS 1. Next base: position 3,739,593 of record NZ_CP015219.1, on the reverse strand, counting down.
ACCTGCCACAGGATGTCGTCGACGTCCCGATCCTGCTCGTCGGCTGCGACCTTCATCGCGTCGAGACCCTTGTTGACCGCGTCCTGGTGGCTGCCCGAGAACGCGGTGTAGACCAGATCGCCACCGTAGGGATGGCGCTCGTGGACGGGCAGCTGGTTGCAGTACTCGACCGTACGGCGGATCTCGTCGATGTTCGAGAAGTCGATCTGCGGGTCGACACCGCGGGTGAAGAGGTTCAGGCCCAGGGTGACCAGGCAGACGTTGCCGGTGCGCTCACCGTTGCCGAACAAGCAGCCCTCGATGCGGTCCGCGCCCGCGGCGTAGCCGAGTTCGGCTGCGGCGACGCCGGTTCCGCGATCGTTGTGGGGATGCAGGCTCAGCACGATCGAGTCCCGCCGGGCGAGGTTGCGATGCATCCACTCGATGGAGTCCGCATAGACGTTCGGCGTGGTCATCTCGACGGTGGCCGGCAGGTTCAGGATCATCGGCTTCTCCGGAGTGGGAGCGATGATCTCGGTGACGGCGTCGCACACCCGCTTGGCGTAGGACAGCTCGGTGCCGGTGTAGGACTCGGGGGAGTACTCGAACCGCCAGTCGGTGTCGGGGAACTTCAGCGATTCCTCGACAACCTTGCGGGCACCGTCCGTCGCGATCTTCTCGATCGCGTCGGCGTCCGCCCGGAAGACCACCCGCCGCTGCAGGATCGACGTCGAGTTGTAGAAGTGGACGATCACCTTGTTCGCGCCCTCGCAGGCGACGAACGTGCGCTCGATCAGCTCGGGCCGACACTGCGTGAGCACCTGGATGGTCACGTCGTCGGGAATGGCGCCGTCCTCGATGATCTCGCGGACGAAGTCGAAGTCGGTCTGACTCGCGGACGGGAACCCGACCTCGATCTCCTTGTAGCCCATGCGGACCAGCAGTTCGAACATCCGCCGTTTGCGGGCCGGGCTCATGGGATCGATCAGCGCCTGATTGCCGTCCCGCAGGTCGACGGCACACCACTGGGGGGCGCGGTCGATGACCTTGTCGGGCCAGGTGCGGTCCGGGAGGGTGACGGTCTCGACCTCGTCGGCGAACGGCCGGTACCGGAACGTCGGCATGGACGAGGTCTTCTGGGTGTTCCAGGCGGGCTGGTCCGAGGGCGCGGGCTTCGTCGGGGTGGTGACGGTGCGCGAACCGGATACGAATGCGTCGGCGGGTGACATGGTGACTCTCCGTTGGCGAGATGAGGGGTCGACCGGCGCCGAAAAGACCCGCGACAGGGTGCCGGTCTGGTGGTCAGACCCCGTCGCGGCGACGAAGGAGGAGGGCGTACCCGGCGCCGAACATGGGCGTCACCTTACTCCGATGCGCCGCTCGGAACATCCCGGGGGTTCTCTCGTGGCAGTCGGGTGAGCCACGGTGCGGGATCGATCGTGCCCACGCCGCGGGTCCGGCACGCCGCCAGCAGGCCGTGCCCGACGGTGTCCACTCGGAGGTAGCGATTCCACTGCCTCGACGCCCACGCACGGTCGTCCCCGACGGCGTGTTCCGCGGCCAGCGCGGCCCCGGTCAATTCGAACTGGACGTCCCGGCGCAGGGCCATCGACGAGGGCGCGTCCACCGTGGCGCCGCGCAGGTGGACCAGCAGGGTCTCGCAGGCCGTGACGGTCCGGACGAGGCACCAGTCGAAGCACCGCCGGTGAGCCCGGTGCAGGACCACCCACAGCGCCGCCACCGCGCACGCGACGCCGATGGTGGTCTCGAGCAGCCGTTCCGCCGCCAGGGGCCACGCCTGCGCGCCGGGGTGCGAGGCGCCGCCGATCAGGAGGGCCAGCGGGGTGATGAAGACGACGGCGATGCCGTAGTTGCGGGCGATGACCAACTCGACGAGGAACTGCAGTCCCATGAGGATCAGCACCAGAACGAACCCCGACGGGTGCAGCGAGAAGATCGCCGCGAAGAGCACCACGCCCAGCGCGGTCCCCGCGAGTCGGTGGGCCGCACGCACCAGGCCCCGTGGTCGATCCGGCCCCTGCTGGAGCACCAGCACCGCACCGACCACGGCCCAGTCGGGTCGGCCGAGCCCGGCGGCGACGGCCAGACCGCCTGCGACGAGCGAGGCGACGCCGACGCGCACCGCGGTGGTGGTCGCGTGCGAGTGCGGGTGGAGGGCCCGGCGAAGTCGGAAGGCGACCGACGGTCGAGCCATGGGGATGCCGTCGTGCACGGCGTCGGCGGCGTGGTCGGGGCTCGGGGGCAGGCCGGCGCCGGCCGTCGCGAACGTGTGGTGCACGGTCAGGAGGCGCGCGACCAGCGGATCGTCCGGTCGGCGGGCCGGCATCCGCGCGTCGTGCAGCGTCGCCCAGGCGGTGTCGACGGCTGTGGCCGCCCGATGTCGAGCGGAGACGACGCGATTGCCGGACGCATGCTCGTGACCGGCGGTGCCGTCCGAGCCGTCATCGTCCCGAGCGGTGTCGTCGCGAGCGGTGAGGAACGCCGCGACCGCACGCTCGGCGGCGGCGACTGCGTCACGCTCGGGGGCCCGGCGGGGGTCGGCGCGTCGTCTCCGGATCGGGTCTCGGACCGCCGGCGACATCGACACCATCGCGGCCCAGGCCGCGCCGATCGCGACGCAGCCGGCGTTGACGGCCCACGACACCCCCGCGAGCGGCACCACCGATCCGATGGCGCACGTCAACACGAAGAAGAACGGGCCGGGCGGACCCAGCCGCAGCGCATCGACCACGACCGCGCCGATCACCGCGGTCACCGCCAGCACCACGACGAGGATCGCGCCGCCCGTGACCGTGTGCGCGGGGGCGTACTGCCCGACCAGGCCGCCCACGGCCGCCGACGCCACGAGGGCCGCACCGGCGACGAGCACCACCGCCCACCGCGCCCGGAACGCGCGTCCCTCGCCGTAGACAACGGCGAATCCGCCCGCCGCCGTGAGCAGCGCCTCCGTCTGGTGACCGAGCGCGAGCAGGACCAACGCCGGAACGCCGAAGGCCAGAGCGGCCCGGACACCGGCGGGCCACCGTCGGCCGCGCGGGGGGACCTCGACGAACATCCGTCGCAATCCCTGCCGCGGCGGAAGGGCTGGGGAATCGGGTCGGGTCACGGATCGATGGTAGGAGCGAGCACGCGATTGCCCCGATCGGAGGCGTTCTCGGTAGGCTGACTCGCCGACCCGACCAGGAGCGAAGTCAGCACCGTACCGATCTCGTCGACAAGCAGGAGGTAGTACCAGCGTGGCACTCGTCGTCCAGAAGTACGGGGGGTCCTCGGTGGCCACCGCCGAGCGCATCCGGCGCGTGGCGGAGCGGATCGTCGAGACCAAGCGCCGCGGCGACGACGTCGTCGTGGTCGTCTCCGCGATGGGCGACACCACCGACGAGTTGCTCGATCTCGCCCAGCAGGTCAGCCCGGCCCCGCCCGCCCGCGAGATGGACATGCTGCTCACCTCCGGCGAGCGCATCTCCAACGCGCTGGTCGCGATGGCCATCCACTCGCTCGGCGCGGAGGCGCGGTCCTTCACCGGGTCGCAGGCCGGCGTCGTCACCACCGGCGTCCACGGCAACGCCAAGATCATCGACGTCACCCCCGGCCGGGTGCGGGACGCCCTCGACGAGGGGTCGATCGTGCTGGTCGCCGGCTTCCAGGGCGTGAGCCAGGACAGCAAGGACGTCACCACCCTCGGTCGCGGCGGGTCGGACACCACCGCCGTCGCCCTCGCGGCCGCGTTGAACGCCGACGTCTGCGAGATCTACACCGACGTCGACGGCATCTTCACCGCCGATCCGCGCATCGTTCCGGACGCCCGTCATCTCGAGAAGGTCTCCTTCGAGGAGATGCTCGAGATGGCCGCGTGCGGCGCCAAGGTGCTCATGCTCCGGTGCGTCGAATACGCCCGCCGGTACGACGTTCCGGTGCACGTCCGCTCGTCGTACACCACCAAGCCAGGGACCATCGTGTCCGGATCCATGGAGGACATCCCAGTGGAAGAAGCCATCCTCACCGGCGTCGCGCACGATCGCAGCGAGGCCAAGGTGACCGTGGTCGGCCTGCCCGACGAGCCCGGCTACGCGGCCAAGATCTTCCGCGCCGTCGCCGACGCCGAGATCAACATCGACATGGTCCTGCAGAACATCTCGAAGGTGGAGACCGGCAAGACCGACATCACCTTCACGTTGCCGAAGACCGACGGCCCCACGGCCGTCACCAAGCTGACGGCGATGCAGGAGGAGATCGGGTTCTCGAAGGTCCTCTACGACGACCACATCGGCAAGGTCTCCCTGATCGGTGCGGGCATGAAGTCCCACCCCGGCGTCACGGCCACGTTCTGCGAGGCGCTCGCCGAGGCCGGCATCAACATCGACCTCATCAGCACCTCGGAGATCCGAATCTCGGTACTCACCAAGGACTCCGAGCTCGACGACGCCGTGCGCGTGCTGCACGCGGCGTTCGGACTGGGCGGCGACGAGCTCGCCGTGGTCCACGGCGGAACAGGACGGTAGGACCATGAGCGGACTGAACATCGGCGTCGTCGGCGCCACCGGACAGGTCGGCGCGGTCATGCGCACGCTCCTCGCGGAGCGGAAGTTCCCCGCCGCGTCGGTGCGCTTCTTCGCGTCCGCCCGGTCGGCCGGGAAGACGCTGCCCTGGGGCGACGGCGAGATCGTGGTCGAGGACGCGTCCACCGCGGACCCGACGGGTCTGGACGTCGCCCTGTTCTCGGCGGGCGCCACCATGTCCCGCCAGCAGGCTCCGCGGTTCGCCGCGGCGGGCGTCACCGTGATCGACAACTCGTCGGCATGGCGCAAGGACCCCGACGTGCCGCTGGTGGTCAGCGAGGTCAATCCGGAGGCCGTCCGGAACCTGCCGAAGGGCATCATCGCCAACCCCAACTGCACCACCATGGCCGCGATGCCGGTGCTCAAGGTGCTGCACGACGAGGCCGGCCTCCAGCGTCTGATCGTCTCCAGCTACCAGGCCGTGTCCGGCAGTGGTCTCGCCGGCGTCGAGGAGCTGGCCACCCAGGCCCGCGCCGTCGTCGCCGACGCGGAGAAGCTGGTGCACGACGGCAGCGCGCTCACCTACCCCGATCCGCAGGTCTACACCGCCCCGATCGCCTTCAACGTGCTGCCGCTCGCCGGCAAGCTGGTCGACGACGGGAGCGGCGAGACCGACGAGGATCAGAAGCTGCGCAACGAGTCCCGGAAGATCCTGGGTCTGCCGGACCTGCTCGTCAGCGGCACCTGCGTTCGGGTGCCCGTCTTCACCGGGCACTCGCTGTCGATCAACGCCGAGTTCGCCTCGCCGCTGTCGGTCGAGCGGGCGACGGAACTGCTGTCGTCGGCACCGGGCGTGCGGGTCACCGACGTCCCGACGCCGCTGGCGGCGGCGGGCATCGACGAGTCGCTCGTCGGTCGCATCCGGCAGGACCCGGGCGTGCCCGACGGACGCGGTCTCGCGCTCTTCGTCTCCGGCGACAACCTGCGGAAGGGTGCCGCGCTCAACACGATTCAGATCGCGGAACTGCTCGCGACCTGACGCGGCGGCGTCAGTTCCGGGAGATCGAATCCTCCGACGGGATGTACCCGCCGAGAATCGGACTCCAGGACCACAACCGGCCGCCCATGCGGTAGCGCCCGTGTCGGGAGTCGGTGTCCAGAGCCGTGGCCTCGCCGCGGACGACGGCCGACAGCATGAGGTTCTCGCCGAGCACGGCGACGACGTCCGCGTCCGCGACGTCGTCGCCGGTGTAGTCGCCCGCGTAGTCCGCGTCGATCGTCACGGGCTCGATCTCGATCGGTTCCATCGACTCGGCGGCCCCGTCCGGTGCGTGGAGGAACCCCGAGGTGTGCGTGCAGCCCTCGGCGCGACAGCGATCGAAATCGGTGAGGCGGTGCAGCCGGTCGATCAGGGCCCACAATCCGTCGGAGTGCCAGTCGGCCAGGCGTCGCATCGCGGCGTCGTCCTGCTGTCCGGGCACGTCGACAGCGGCGTGAGCGGCCCGCCACCAGGCGAACAATGCGGTGAACTCCTCGACCACCGGGCCGTGGCGGTACCAGCACCCGGGAACGGTCTCGGTGAGTTCGTACCGATCACGCAGCCACCAAACCCAGTCCACCAGGTCGTCCCACAGGCGAGCGGCGTCGTGTCGGTCCAGCGACCGCCAGGCGTAGCGCGCCCCAGCGGGGTCGGGCGGGGGGACCGACGGGTCGTTCGGGGGTAGAGCAGGCATCGGCGTCCTCGGATCGCCCGGAAGGGTGAGGGCGAATCGTGATCGGCGGGGCACGTGCGCGGACGACGCGGGTTCGATCGTCACGAGCGAGGGTGGCCCGTCCGGATCGCCGCCGCGAGGCGGGCCCGGCGCGGGCGTCGCAACGACACTAGGACGCCCTCGGGAATGGGCGCAAGTGTCCATCCTCCCGTGATTCGGGGGTCCGATCGGGACGATCGGACTCCCGTGATTCGGGGGTCCGATCGGGACGATCGGCAGGTGCGCGGACCGGGTCGGTCAGTATGCCGCTTTGGGGATCGCGATCCAGAGCAGGAGGTACACCACGAACTGCGGTCCGGGCAAAATGCACGAGAGCACGAAGAGCAGCCGAACCAGATTGGGGCTCAGTCCGAACCGCTCGGCCAGTCCGCCGCAGACGCCCGCGACGACCTTGCTGCGACGGGAACGGGTGAGGCGACGTGCGGGCGTGGTCATGGCGAGTCCTCCGGGTCGGGCGATCGGTCATCGAGACAACGCGCCCGGTCGGGCGCGGGTTCCCCGGCGGCCGGCCGGGGTCGGTCTCCTCGGCGCGACCGGGTCGGTCACCTCGGCGGGCCCGACGCGGCGATTTCGTTCGACGTTCGCCGCACGGCCCGTCGCCGTACACCGGTTCTCGGACCCCGCCTGCCGATACTCCCGCCATGCGCATCGTGCAGGTGGCCAATTTCTACGGCCCGCGATCGGGCGGGCTCCGGACCGCCGTCGACCAGCTCGGCGCGGGCTACGTCGCCCGCGGCCACCGGGTGACACTGATCGTGCCGGGGACGTCGTACGCCGAGTCGACGACGGCCTACGGGGTGCGACGGATCGAGGTCCCGTCGTCGGGACTGCCGTTCACCGGGGGCTATCGCGCCGCGCGCCCCGGACCCACGGCCGAGGTCGTCGATGAGATCGGCGCGGACGTGCTGGAGGTGTCGGACCGGCTGACGCTGCGCGGGCTCGGCGCGTGGGCGCGCGAGCGGGGCGTGGGGAGCGTGATGATCAGTCACGAGCGGCTGGACCGGTTGCTCGGTCAGGTACTGCCCGGCTCCGCGGCGCGGCGGCTGGCGGACCTGGCCAACCGTCGGAGCGCGGCCGGTCACGACGCGGTGGTGTGCACCACCGAGTTCGCGCAACAGGAGTTCGACCGCATCGACGTCGACGCCCGGCGGGTGGCGCTGGGCGTCGATCTCGACCTGTTCCATCCGCGACGGCGTCGTCGGAACGAAGGTCGCCTCGTCCGCCTGGTGCACTGCGGGCGGCTGTCGGTGGAGAAACACGCGGAACGCAGTATCGAGGCCCTGGCCCACCTGCGACGGACGGGCGTCGACGCGGAGCTGACCGTGGTCGGTGACGGACCGCGTCGGGCGGCGTTGGAGCGTCGAGCGGCCGGATTGCCGGTGCAGTTCACCGGTTTCGTGGACGATCGGATCCGGGTGGCGCGCCTGCTCGCAGGTGCGGACGTCGCCTTGGCGCCCGGTCCCCACGAGACCTTCGGGCTCGCCGCGCTCGAGGCCCTCGCGTCGGGCACGCCGGCCGTGGTCTCGGCGACGTCGGCCTCCGCCGAGATCGTCACCCCGGCGTGCGGCGCGGCCGTGGCGAACACGGGGCGTGACTTCGCCGACGGCATCGCGGAGGCGCTGACCCTGCCGGGCGGCGGCCGGCACACCGCCCGTGCCCGCGCGGAGGAGTTCGCGTGGCCTGTCGCCGTCGACGCGATGCTGGGCATCCTGGCCGACGCGGCGCGTCGAGCAACTTAAAGTCAGTCTGGACTGTTTGTAAGTTTGTCGCTATCGTCGTCGATGTGAGCGACACCACTACGGTCCCGGCGCGGCGCACCCAGGCAGAGCGCACGGCGTCGACCCGCGCGCGGTTGCTCGACGCCGCGATCGACGTGTTGGTCGACCTCGGCTACGCCCGGACGTCGACCCAGGAGATCGCCCGTCGCGCCGGCGTCTCGCGCGGAGCGCAGCTGCACCATTTCCCCACTCGCGAGGCCCTGGTGGTCGCCGCCGTCGAGCACCTCGTCGACCGTCGGCTCGCGGAATTCCTGACCGTCGATCGGGACGCGGCCGGGCTCGAGCTGTTGCTCGAGGCGTTCTCGGGGCCGCTGTTCCACGCGGCTCTCGAGCTGTGGGTGGCCGCCCGGACGGATCCGTCGCTGCACGCGGCCGTACTGCCGCTCGAACGCAAGGTCACCGAGGCGCTCGAACTCGGTGGACGTGAGATCTACGGCGACCGGATGAGTCCCGCCGCCTTCGAACTGAGCATCGAACTGGCCAGGGGCATGGCGGTGTCCGCCATCCTGCGCTCACCCGGAGAGGAGAAGGACATGCGGGCACGACTGCTGCCGGTGTGGGAGAAGGCGGTGACGGAGGCATGACCACCTCACTCGATCCGTCGACGCGAGAGTTGCCCGCGCACACCGACATTCTCGTCGTCGGGTCCGGGTTTGCCGGGATGGGCGTCGTCGCCCGCGTCCTGCGGCAGAACCCGGCCGCGGACATCACCGTGATCGAACGGGCCCACGACGTCGGGGGCACGTGGCGGGACAACACCTATCCCGGTGTCGCCTGCGACGTCCCGACGTCCCTCTACTCGTTCTCGTTCGCCCCGTACGCCGACTGGAAGCACACCTTCGCGCGGGGACCGGAGATCCACGAGTACCTGCGCGGGGTGGCCGACCGACACGGTATTCGCGAGCGGCTGATCACCGGGTGCGCCCTGGTGGAGGCGCGCTGGGACGACGATCGCTGCCGATGGCAGGTGACCACCGAGAAGGGCGAGTGCACGGCGCGCGTCCTCGTCGCCGCGACGGGCACCCTCTCGACCCCCAAGCTGCCCGCGGTCCCGGGTCTGGACACGTTCCAGGGAGAGACCTTCCACTCCGCCACCTGGGATCACGACGTGCAACTCGCCGGCAAGCGGGTCGCCGTCGTCGGGACGGGGGCCTCGGCCATCCAGTTCGTGCCGGAGATCGCGCCGATCGCCGACCGCACCGTCGTGTTCCAGCGCACCCCGGCGTGGGTGGTCCCGCGCGCGGACCGCACCAGGGGACCGCTGGAGCGCGCTCTGTACCGCCGCGCGCCCTGGACGCTCAAGGCGCAGCGCGGCGCCATCTACGCCTACCGCGAGATGTACGTGGAGATGATGGCCCGTCGCCCGAAGCTGCTCGGCGCAGCGCATCTGGTGGCCACGGCCTTCCTCCGTCGCAAGGTGCGGGATCGGACGCTGCGTGAGCGCATCGTGCCGTCGTACACCATCGGCTGCAAGCGCATGTTGCTCTCCAACGACTGGTACGACACGCTGCAGCGTCCCGACGTCGAGTTGGTCGATTCCGGGTTGACGGCGGTGACGCCCACGGGCGTCGTCGACCGCGACGGTCGCGAGCGCGAGGTCGACGTCATCGTCTTCGGAACCGGGTTCACCCCGACGGAACCCCCTGTGGCGCACCTGATCCGCGACGGGGAGGGTGTCACGCTCGCCGAGCGGTGGCAGGGCAGCCCGCGGGCGTACCGCGGCACCACCGTCGCCGGTTTCCCCAATCTGTTCATGATGTACGGGCCCAACACGAACCTCGGGCACAGCTCGATCGTCTACATGCTCGAATCGCAGTCGGCCTACCTCGAATCCGCGTTGCGGGAGATGTCCGACGCCGGCGTCGACGCGGTGGACGTGCGTCCGGACGCGATGGACGCCTGGAACGCCGGCCTCGACCGCGATCTCGCCGGCACGGTGTGGAACACGGGCGGGTGCTCGAGTTGGTATCTCGATGCCAGCGGCCGCAATTCGGCGATGTGGCCGACGTTCACCTGGCTCTTCCGTCGGGCCACCAAGAACTTCGATCGAGAGAACTACCGGACGCTGCGTCCGGTGGCTGCGACGCAGGACGACCGCGCGACCGAGAAGGTGGAGGCATGAAGGACACGTACGACGTCATCGTGATCGGGTCCGGCTTCGGCGGCAGCGTCGCGGCGTTGCGCGCCACCGAGAAGGGCTACCGAGTGGGCGTCCTCGAATCGGGTCGACGGTTCGAGGATCACGAACTGCCCAAGACCAGCTGGCGATTGCGAAAGTACCTGTGGGCGCCGCTGATCGGGTGCTACGGGCTGCAGCGGATCCACCTGCTGCCGAACGTCCTCGTCATGGCCGGTGCGGGTGTCGGTGGTGGGTCGCTGAACTACGCGAACACCCTGTATCAGCCGCCGACCCCCTTCTTCCGGGATCCGCAGTGGGGTGACATCACCGACTGGGAGAAGGAGATGGCGCCGTACTACGACCAGGCCAAGCGCATGCTCGGCGTCGAGGACAATCCCACCATCACCCCCGCCGACAAGATCATGCGCGACATCGCCGAGGAGATGGGCGTCGGCGACACCTTCGGCACGACGCCCGTCGGCGTGTTCTTCGGTGCGCCGGGACAGAAGGGCAAGGACGTTCCCGATCCCTACTTCGGGGGCGTCGGTCCCACCCGAACCGGCTGCAGCGAATGCGGGTCCTGCATGACCGGCTGCCGGGTGGGTGCGAAGAACACGCTGGTCAAGAACTACCTGCACCTGGCCGAACGTGCCGGGGCGACCGTGCATCCGCTCACCACGGTGACCTCGGTGCGCCCTCGGTCCGGCGGTGGGTACGAGGTACGCGTGCGCCGCACGGGCGCGAAGCTGCGCCGCAGCGAGACCGTGATGACCGCCTCTCAGGTGGTGTTCGCGGCCGGCACCTACGGCACCCAGAAGCTCATGCTCGCCATGAAGGAGAGCGGTGAGCTGCCCCGCCTGTCGGACAAACTCGGCTCGGTGGTGCGCACCAACTCCGAGGCGGTGCTCGCGGCCACCGCCCGCGACCGCCAGATCGACTTCACCGAGGGCGTGGCCATCACGTCGTCGTTCCACCCGAACGACCACACGCACATCGAGCCGGTGCGATACGGCAAGGGCAGCAACGCCATCGGGCTCCTGCAGACCGTGCTCAGCGACGGTGGCGGTCGACTGCCCCGGCCGTTGAAGACCCTGGGCGTCGCCGTGCGGCATCCGGCTGCGACGCTGCGGAGCCTGTCGGTGCGCAACTGGTCGGAGCGCACGGTCATCGCGTTGGTCATGCAGACGGACGACAACTCGCTCGAACTGGGGTCGAAGAAGGGCCGATTCGGTCGGCGGCTCACCTCGCGGCCCGGCGGTGGCACCCCGCCGCCCAAATGGATCCCGGAGGGTCACGTCGCCATTCGCAAGGCGGCGGACAAGATCGGCGGCGATCCCGGCGGGTCCTTCGCCGACGTCTTCGACATTCCGATGACGGCGCACTTCCTCGGCGGGTGCGTCATCGGGGCCACGCCCGAGCGCGGCGTCATCGATCCCTACCACCGGGTGTACGGGTACGAGGGGTTGCACGTGGTGGACGGCTCCGCGGTCAGCGCCAACCTCGGGGTGAACCCGTCGCTAACCATCACCGCCCAGGCCGAGCGCGCTCTGGCGTTGTGGCCGAACAAGGGCGAGGAGGACCGTCGTCCGCCGATGCAGGGCGACTACGTGTCCCTGCCGCCGCAGACGCCGGCCGCACCGGTGGTGCCGGCGCACGCACCGGGCGCTCTCCGGTTGCCGCTGACGGTGGTCGGTCAGGATCGCTGACGCTGCCCGGTCCTCACTCGGCCCCAGCCCGGTCCGGACGATGTTCGGACCGGGTCACGGTTGCGTGAGCGGGGGAGCGGGTAGCCGTTCCGATGACGCGGCTGCCCCCGCGTCCCCCGATCAGCAGGAGGCAGTGGATCCATGACGACGCCCAAGCCCACCACCAACAACGCGGGAGTTCCCGTCCCGAGCGATGAGCACTCGCTGACCGCCGGTGCGCAGGGGCCGATTCTCCTGCACGATCACTACCTCATCGAGAAGATGGCGCAGTTCAACCGGGAGCGGGTGCCGGAGCGCGTGGTGCATGCCAAGGGATCGGGTGCCTTCGGCACGTTCGAGGTCACCGGAGACATCTCGAAGTACACGCGGGCTGCGGTGTTCCAGCCCGGCGCCACCACCGAGGTCCTCGCGCGCTTCTCCACCGTCGCCGGTGAGCAGGGCAGCCCGGACACCTGGCGTGACCCGCGCGGTTTCGCGCTGAAGTTCTACACCACCGAGGGCAACTGGGACATGGTTGGCAACAACACGCCGGTCTTCTTCGTGCGCGATCCGCTCAAGTTCCAGGACTTCATCCGCAGCCAGAAGCGGATGCCGGACTCCGGTCTGCGAGACAACAACATGCAGTGGGACTTCTGGACGCTCTCTCCCGAGTCGGCGCACCAGGTCACGTGGCTCATGGGCGACCGTGGCATCCCGAAGTCGTTCCGCCACATGGACGGCTTCGGTTCGCACACCTACCAGTTCATCGCGGCGGACGGCACCAAGTCGTGGGTGAAGTTTCACTTCAAGACCGATCAGGGCATCGAATACCTGACGCAGGACAAGGCCGACGAACTCGCCGGCACGTCGCCCGATCACCACCGTCAGGATCTGTTCGGATCCATCCGCAACGGCGATTTTCCGAGCTGGACCGTGAAGGTGCAGATCATGCCGTACGACGAGGCGGAGAACTACCGGTTCAACCCGTTCGACCTGACCAAGGTGTGGTCGCAGAAGGACTACCCGCTGATCGAGGTCGGCCGGATGACGCTGAACCGCAATCCCGAAAACTTCCACGCCCAGATCGAGCAGAGCTCCTTCGAGCCGTCCAACCTGGTGCCCGGCATCGGCGTGAGCCCGGACAAGATGCTGCTCGGCCGCATCTTCAGCTACGCGGACGCACATCGCTACCGCATCGGCACCAACTACGCGCAGCTGCCGGTGAACCGCGCCAAGGCGGAAATCAACTCCTACTCGAAGGAGGGCGCGATGAACATCCACTACAACTCGGCGGACACGCCGGTGTACGCGCCCAACTCGTACAACGGTCCCGCTGCCGACAGCAACCGCTACGGCGACGACGGCGCGTGGGACTTCGAGCCGCGGTTCGTGCGCACCGACTACGTCCAGCACCCGGAGGACGGCGACTTCGTCCAGGCCGGGCAGTTGGTGCGGGAGGTCATGGACGACGACGCCCGTGATCGGCTGGTCGACAACATCGTCGGCCACGCCCTCAACGGCGTGACCGAGCCGGTGCTGCTGCGCGTGTTCGAGTACTGGCGGAACGTCGACCCCGAGATCGGCAAGAAGGTCGAGGAGGGTGTGCGCGCCGGGCAGGGCGAGACCGCTCCCACAACCGGAGCCGGTGCCGTCGACGACCCCGCGGACGAGGCTGCTCGGGTCTGATTGCAGGTCCCCGCACCCCACCCCGGTCCGCCGGGGTGGGGTGTACCTATGTGTGACGTAAATCACGTTTAGGGCGGGCGTGTCCGAAAGCCTGTCGCAATCGCGCTTTGCGGCCCTGCTGCGGCGACTGGTACCGAGTGCGGGTGCCGAACGATCGGCCGGTCCGAGTTTCTCGGTCTCTATCATCGCGTCCGGTTGGTGCTACCCCGGGTTCCGCCGGATGGTTACCCGGAATAAGGAGAACGTTTGGAATGTGATGGGCTCCATTTGGTTCTACAGTGCCCTCGCAGCCATTGCTGGAATGGCGCAGCGAAGGGAACAGGGGCCCGTCATGACTACCGATCTCTCACACGAATCGGAGCGCGACGACCGCTCCGACCGCCGCCGCAAGGTCCGCGCGTTGCTGGCCGGCGGTCTCGTCCTCGGCGTCGGCGCGGCCGTCACCCTGGCGGCGTGGACGGACAACGTGTTCGGGCAGGCCGAATTCTCGGCCTCCAACTGGAACATCCAGGGCAACTTCACCGGATCCGACTGGGCCGAGTATGACACTGCCGAAGATGCTGGGACCTTCGACTTCTCACCCGGATTCGGTGACCTCGCGCCCGACGACCTGGTGACCGCGCCCTTGTCGCTGCGCGTCGGCGACGGCGACGGCGGTGATTTCGACGCCAACGTGATTCTGCAGGGCGCACAACTCCCCGCATCCAGTCCCTTGAGTGCCTTCCTCCAGTACTCGGTGTACATCGACGTACCACGCGCAGCGTGCGTTCCCGACGGTGATCGGACGGGCGGAACGCGAATCGTGTCGGACGCGCCGCTCGACACACCGGGTTCGCCGTTCAGGTTGCTCGCCGACGGTACCGTCGTCGACCTCTGCTTCGAGGTCTACTTCCAACCTCAGGAGGGCGCAGCCGCCTCGGCCGGCACCACCACCGGTCCGGTCGTCTGGCAGTTCGCGGCCACCGCCGTCGAATAAGTTGCGCATGTCCCCATTCCGACTTCACGGGGGAGCGGGGCGGCGAGTGCAGGCACTCGCCGCCGTCGGCCTGCTGGCCGGTGCGGGTGCCGTCGTCGTCGGATCGTCCGAGGTGGTCGCGGCGTGGGGTGACCGCGTCTCGGGAAGCGCCGAGTTCACCGCGGCCGACGTCGCGTTCGAATCCCTCGTCGACGGTGTCGAACCGTGGGCGCTGCACGCGGAGGACGCTCCGGCCGTGGTGAACCGCGCCGCCCCCGCGATGCTGCCCGGCACATCCGTGTTCTGGCCCGTGACGCTCCGTACGACCACGGATTCCCCCGCTGTCGGCATCACGGTGGTCGGCGCAGCTCCGCAGAACGCGCTCGGGTCCGCGCTGCGCTACACCGTGGTTCGATCGGCCACGTGCACCGCCGCCGCGGTGTCCGGCGCACCGCCATCCGACGTCGTCGTCGGGTCCGCCGCGGCGGGTGTTCCGGTGGCCACCGGTTCCGCGGAGGGCGTCGTCCTTCTCCCGGCGGGAACCCCCACAGCAACGGGAACGACTGTGCCGCTGTGCTTTCGCCTTACCCTCCCGGACACCACAGCAGTCTGGACCGACCCCTCCCTTCCGGGATCCTCCACCACCGTGCGCTGGACGCTCGACGGCACCGCGCAGCCGAACGGGAGCTGACTCGATGACCACTCACCGCATCCGGCGCCCGGACCGACGTCTCGCCGCCCGCATCGCGGACGCCGTGCTGAGCGTCCTGGCGGCCGGTGGCGTCGTGTGCATCGTGGCGGTGGCGCTGTCGGTGACCATGAACATCTCGCTCATCATGTTCAAGACCGGGTCGATGTCGCCGACCATCCCTACAGGATCGCTGGCCGTGGTGCGCGAGGTGCCCGCGGCGTCGGTAGTGCCCGGTGACGTGGTGACCGTGGCGCGCGTCGGCGAACTCCCCGTGACGCACCGCGTGGTGCGCACGTCGCCCAGCGCCGGCGGCGCCACGCTGCTCGAACTCAAGGGCGACGCCAACGACTACCCCGATCCCGCAGGGTATTCCGTGACCGAGGTGCGCAAGGTGCTGTGGTCGATGCCGGGTCTGGCTCGCGTGGTCGTCTGGTTCTCCAACCCGTTCGTGCTCGGCGCGCTCACGATCGCCATGACGGTGTTGGTCGTCGTCGTGTTCTGGCCACGCACCCCGAAGCAGCGGACATGAACCGCCGCCGTCGTCTCGCGGCCCTCGTGCTCGGCGCCGCCACGGTCCTCACGGTGTGGACGGTTCCGGTGGAGGCCACCGACGCCGCTTGGTTCGGTCGAGATCACCTGAGCGCGAACGTCACTGCCGGGTCCTGGCCGACGTCGGGAAGCGCCGCCGCGCAGGCGGGGACGGTGACGTCGGTGACCCCGTCTGTCGGTCTTCTGGCCGCTGGACCGAACCTGCCGTGGCTCGGGCCGAATGCTTCGCGCGATCAGTCGCTTCCGGGTAGTTCTCCCGGGTCCACCGGCGGGCCGTACCGCATGGGCGGAATTCTGGGGGCTGTGAATACTGTTGCTTCCCGCGGCTCGGCGTCCCCGAACGCGAGTATCGGGGGGGTTGGCTGCGCTTCGTACACATGGGGGCCTGGAGCGCCGGCGGGCTGTCCGCAGGCGACTCAGAAAGTGTTCGCGTCGAGCACACTGAGTTCGTACGTTCTTCGGGCCGATCTTCTCTTGGGCCTCACCTCGATCGATGCGGTGGCGGTTCCGTCGCCCGTGTCCACTTCTGTGGCCTGCGACCTGTCAGCCCCGGCCGCCGTCACGGTCGCTGGTACGCCGTCTGCGGCCAACGCGGGCGCGGGTAATCGAGGAACGGTGTCGATCAAGGGCGCGCCCATTGCTGTTCCTCCAGCCAATTCCTCAGCTCGTTTCGATGTAAGCCAGGGGACCGTCGACCTGTCGCCGGGCGTCACTGGAACGATCAGCAGTGTCGTCAGTGCGGATAGTCAGGGCGCACGTTCGAGGCTGACCGTCGACGGTCGTGTGAGTCGAGTTTCCGCACTTGGAGTGCCTCTCCTGGACCTGACCTTTTCCGTGGTTCTCGTCGAAGCAGTCTGTGGCGTAGGTGCCTCGGCTCTGACCTCGGCAGCTGTCGCACCGAGCGGGGTCGCTCTACGGTCTGCAAACGTCGAACGCCTAACGACGTCCTCGCCATCCACGACCACGAGCACCGGGGTCGCTACTCCGACCTCAACGGTCGCAGCGACCACCAGCTCGACTCTTACGACGACCGCCGCGCCGACCACGACGGGCGCCGCTTCGAGCACGCCGACCACGACGACCACATTGCCGAGCACGACCACTGTCTTACCGACCACGACCAGTGTTTTGCCGACCACGACGACGACCGCTCCCACCACGACGACCGCACCCGCGACGACCTTCACGGGTTCGGCGGGGGACGCGGTGACTCGGCTGACCACAGCCGACGGAGTGGTCTGCACCGCGGACGATGGGGGAGGGCTGAGCTGTGACGACGGCACCACCGTTCCTGCCGACGCGGTGACCCCGGTAGCAGTCGCTGCCGCAACGGTGCAGGGTGTGTGGACGCCCCGCACGACCGACGGCGCGCCGGTCAGGGTGGTGTCGGCGGTCCGCGGCTGAAGTTGCTCCGGCTTCCGCAACTTGCTCCTGTTGTAACCGGAGCAGGTTGCGGAAAGGGGAGCAGGTTCGCGGTGGCGGCTGCACCTGCTCAGGTTCCCGCCACGTGCGCGGGTTGCAACCGGTGAGGTTGGCTGCAACCTGCGCAGGTGCACCACCGAAAGCAGCAGGTCGTGCCCCCCGACCGTTTGTGAAAATGGACCGCCGGGTAGCCGACCGGGGTGACCATGTCCCCCGCCGTGCTCTTCGACATCGACGGCACCCTCGTCGACTCGAACTACGCCCATGTCCACGCCTGGACCCGCGCTTTCCGTGAGGCGGGGATTCCGGTGGCGGCGTGGCGGACGCATCGGTCGATCGGCATGGACGGCGGCAAGCTCCTCGAGTCGCTCACCGGTGACGCCGAGGAGGAGCGAGCGCAGCACGCGAAGGAACTCCACACGCAGTACTACGAGGAACTTGCTCCGATGCTCGAGCCGCTGCCCGGAACGCGCGAGCTTCTCGCCGAAATCGAGCGACGCGGCCTGCAGGTGGTGCTTGCGACGTCGGCGCCGGAGAACGAATTGTCCATCCTCCGTGACGTTCTGGGTGTCGACGACATCGTCTCGGAGTCCACGTCGTCGCAGGACGTCGAGACGGCCAAGCCCGAGCCGCACATCGTCGACATCGCGCTCGAGCGTGCGGGTGTGCCGGCGGATCGCGCCGTGTTCGTCGGAGACAGCGTGTGGGACGTCGAGGCGTCGAGGTCGGCGAAGGTCGACTGCATCGGGGTGCGCAGCGGCGGCATCTCGGCCGCAGAACTGCGGGACGCCGGGGCGATCGAGGTGTACGACGACCCCGCGGATCTTCGGTCCTCGCTGGACGATTCGGCGATCGCACGGTTGCTCGACCGACGATGAGGCACGACGGCTACACCGGAATCGAGAACTACGCGGCGATCGGCGACGGTCGGACGGTGGCTCTCATCGCTGCGGACGGGCGGATCGACTGGCTCCCCGTCCCCAACCTCGACACCCGGCCGGTGTTCGCGGCCTTGCTCGACGCAGACGAGGGCGGCTACATCGCATTGCATCCGGTGGGTGAGTACACCACCGAGCGCTCCTACTACGACGGCACCAACGTCCTCATCACCACGTTCACCACCGAGACGGGCGTGGCACGGATGACGGACTCCCTCAACACCGGTGTCGCGGGACGTCTTCCGTGGACCGAGCTCGCCCGTCGGGTGGAGGGCGTGTCGGGCACCGTCGACATGGAGTGGGCCGTCGTCCCCGGAACCTGCTTGGGCAACGCCTCGCCGTGGGCGTACGACACCGTGCACGGCACGGTCCTGCGGGTCGACGGCATCACTCTCGGTGTCCGCACCCTGAACGCGGACGACGTCGACAAGGACACCCGGTCCATCCGTGGGCGATTCACTGCGACGGACGGTTCGCGGTCGACGATCGCCGTCGTCGGAACCGAGGTCGAACCGCTGTACCTGCCCACCCCGGAGGAAGTCGACGCCGGCATCGACCGCACCGTGCGCAACTGGCAGCACTGGTCGGAGGAATTCCGGTACGACGGGCCGTGGAAGGAGGCGGTGCACCGCAGCGCGCTGGCTCTGAAACTGTTGCTGTACAGCCCCTCCGGGGCAATCGCTGCTGCCGCGACCACCTCGCTCCCGGAGCGGTGGGCGGGTGCGAAGAACTGGGACTATCGCTACGCGTGGGTGCGCGACGCCGCGTACACGATCAAGGCGATGATCCGGTTCGGTCTGCGCGAGGAGGTGCATGCGGCGGTCGCCTGGCTGCTGCGCATCATCCGCCGCAACGACAAGCTCACCCAGGTCTTCTACACGCTGAACGGTGAAATCCCGGGCGGCAGTTCGTATCCCGATGTTCCGGGTTGGCGTGGAATCGGCCCGGTGATCGCCGGCAACGACGCGGCGACCCAGCTGCAGCAGGGCATTTTCGGCGATCTGTTCGACATCGTCTCCCTGTACGTCGACGCCGGCAACATCCTCGACGCGCCGACCGGTCGACTGCTCGCCGCCATCGCGGACACGACGTGCGACATCTGGCGCAGCAAGGACGCCGGACTGTGGGAGCTTCCGGGCGAACAGCACTACACGTCGTCGAAAATGGGCTGCTGGCACGCCCTCGACCGAGCCGTCCACCTGTCCGAGCAGGGCATGATCCCGGGCATCGCGGACCGCTGGGTCACCGAACGCGACCGCATCGCCGAGTGGATTCGCGTCCACTGCTGGTCCGAGGACAAACAGGCCTACGTCTGGTACCCCGGCACCGATCAGTTGGACGCGTCGGTCCTGCTGCACGCCGGCAGCCCGTGCACCGACGACGCACGCATGTCGTCGACCATCGACGCCCTCCGCTCCGAACTCGGTGCGGGTGATCACCTGTATCGCTATTCGGGGATGCAGACCGTCGAGGGCACCTTCGTGGCGTGTTCGTTCTGGGTGGTGAACGCCCTGGCGCACATCGGCCGCGAGGAGGAGGCGTCGGATCTCATGGATCGCCTGGTCACCAGCGCCAACGATGTCGGGCTGTGGGCGGAGATGGTCGATCCGCACCGCACTCCGGACCGCGGCACCACCACCCACCTCGGCAACTTTCCGCAGGGCCTGAGCCATCTGGCCCTCATCAATTCCGCATTGACCCTCGCTCGCGGACACGACCACACCGCTTGACCCACAAGGAAACTGGAGCGCACTCATGGATCTCGGAATCAAGGGCCGCACGGCCGTCGTCACGGGTGCCGACTCGGGCATCGGCTGGTGCACCGCACAGATGCTGCTCGACGAGGGCGTTCGCGTCGTCGTCAGCGACAAGGACGAGGAGAAGCTGACCGAGTCGGCCGGCAAGCTGACCGGACCGGACGGCGCCGTCACCGCGATCGCGGCGGATGTGACCGATCCGGAGTCGGTCGCGAACCTGCATCGGCGTGCCGTCGAGGCCCTCGGCTCCGTCGACATCCTCGTGCAGAGCGCCGGCGTCACCGGTGCGCAGGGACTGTTCCACGAGATCGACGACGACGGGTGGGCGTCGACCGTCGAGATCGACCTGCTCGGACCGGTGCGGCTGATCCGCGCATTCCTCCCGGAACTCCGCCAGGGCGGATGGGGTCGCATCGTCCTGCTGGCCTCCGAGGACGCCGAGCAGCCCTACATCGACGAATTGCCATACTGCGCAGCCAAAGCCGGCATCCTCTCGCTCACCAAGGGGTTGTCCAAGACCTACGCGTCGGAGGGTGTCCTGGTGAACGCCGTGTCACCGGCCTTCATTCACACGCCGATGACCGACGCCATGATGGACAAGCGTGCCGACGAGCGTGGCACCGATCGTGACGAGGCAATCGAGAGCTTCCTGAAGGAAGAACGTCCGTTCATGGAACTCGGTCGGCGGGGTACCCCGGAGGAAGTGGCGGCCGTGGTGACGTTCCTGTGCTCCGAGCGCGCCGCCTTCGTCAACGGCAGCAACTACCGCGTCGACTCGGGATCCGTCGCCACCATCTAGGTCCCGAACACTCGACGCACGAACGGACAACACATGACACGCTTCGGATACACCCTCATGACCGAGCAGAGCGGGCCCAAGCAGCTCGTCGACTACGCGCAAAAGGCCGAGAACGTCGGGTTCGACTTCGAGGTCTCGAGCGATCACTACTCGCCGTGGTTGTCGGCGCAGGGCCACGCGTCCTACGCCTGGACGATGCTGGGCGCGGTCGCGCAGGTGACCTCGCGGGTCGAGCTCTACACGTACGTGACCTGCCCGATCATCCGCTATCACCCCGCCGTCGTCGCGCAGAAGGCCGCCACCCTCCAGATCCTCGCGGACGGACGCTTCACCCTGGGTCTCGGTAGCGGTGAGAACCTCAACGAGCACGTGGTCGGCCAGGGCTGGCCGTCGGTGGACAAGCGGCAGGACATGTTCGAGGAAGCCGTCAAGATCATCCGACAGCTGCAGTCCGGCGAGCTGATCACGTGGGAGGGCGAGCACTACCGCGTCGATTCGGCGCGGCTGTGGGACACCCCCGACACCCCGCTCGAGATCGGCGTCGCGGTCAGCGGCGAGAAGTCCATCGAGCGGTTCGCCCCGCTGGCCGACCACATGATCTCCACCGAGCCCAAGCCCGAGCTGATCGAGGGCTGGGACAAGGCGCGGCACGTCGGCACCGGCCTCGCACAGAAGTCGAAGAAGATCGGCCAGATCCCGATCTGCTGGGGTCCGGACGAGCAGGCGGCGATCACGCTGGCGCACGAGCAGTTTCGGTGGTTCGCGGGCGGGTGGGCCGTCAATGCCGACCTGCCCACCACGGCGGGCTTCGCCGGGGCCACGCAGTTCGTGCGGCCCGAGGACGTCGCCGACACCATCGCGTGCGGACCGGACCTCGACGCGATCGTCGAGAAGGTGAAGCCCTACTGGGAGGCGGGCTACACCGACATCGCCCTGGTGCAGGTGGGCGACGAGACACAGGAGCGTTTCCTGGCCGAGGCGGCGGGTCCGCTGCTGGAGAAGTTGCGGGCAGCGTCGTCCTGACCGGCGCCGCGGTGAGGACGGGGCCGGCTCAGGTACTGCCCGCCGCGCCGCCCCCGCCCCCGGCGCCCCCGCCGGACACCGTGGCGGACGACGAGCTCGCTCCGAACGTCGCGGTGAACGCGGCCCAGTTCACCACCGACGGATCGACGGCGAGCGGCAGTCCGGCGGGCGCGGTGAACGCCCGCAGTTCCGGGCCCGACTCGAGACGCTTCCGGTACGCCGAACCGAGACCCAGAGCGACGATGTCGGGCAGCGCCGAGTCGAGGTCGACGGCCGTGTCGTCCTTCTTCGCGGCCGCCTTCATGCCGTCCCGGTACGCCTCCCACGGCCGGGCGGCGTCGAGGCCGGCGGCGGTCAGGCCCGGGTAGGCCACCGTCATGATCAGGCCGGTCACGAGCAACAACCCGCCCGGAATCGCCGCGACCAGCATGATCGGTGCCCCGGCCGCGGCGACCACCGCCGCGCCCACCATGACCGCGCCGCCGAGCAAGGCGAGTCCACCGAACGCCCAGCGCACCGGTCCGGTTCCGTGGGCACGCCACCCCCGCGCGTCCAACTCGGCTTCGACCACCCGACCGATCGAGCGGGTGTTCGACGCGACCTTCGTCAGCGCTGCGTGGTCGACGACGCCGTCCACGGCGTGCTCGGCCAGCCGGCCCCACACGGCGCGGGGCACCTCTCCCCGGGCCTTGCTCTCGTCCAGGAGTCGGACGCGGATCGTCGGCTTCCCGTGCTTCTTCCCGTCGGGTTCGAAGGCGACGGCGTCGTCGGCGGCGAGCGCCAGCACGGTGGCCGACGTGGCGCTCGCCTGGTTGCTGCGGTGCACCAGTGCCGTGGCCACCGCCGGGTCGGTGCGGTGGTCCGGCCGGTGCGTCGTCGGCGACTCGGGGGGCAGACTCGGCCGTGGCCGACGACGGTACAGCGAGAACGCCGCGACGGCGGCGACCAGCACCACGGCCAGTCCGGTCCAGGGCAACCAGGTCGACCCCGGCCCGTCCGCGAATCGATCCAGCGCCGTGACCGGCGGGCCGTTCACGATGGACGACTGCAGCCGGTCGAGACCGGCGTTCAGGCTGCCCGCCACGTCCCCGTCCTTCAGCGGCGGGATCAGTGCGTCCTCGACGATGGCTTCCTGCTCGTTCGACGGGACGTTGCCGTCGTCGAATCGGGACCCCACGAAGATGCCGGCGCGGGCCTCGTCGGTGGTGCCGGGCTCGCGGTTGATCAGGATCGCACCGGCGACGTCCTGGTCGACGCCGGTGGCCGCGACCCAGGCCTGCTGGAGCGCTTCCACCTGGTCGAGCGTCTCGTCGGGATCGGCGTCGAGTTCGCGCACGTAGACGACGACGTCGGCGCCCGTTTCCGCCCGCAGTGACTCGAGCCGTCGGTCGAGGGCGTCCGTCTCCGCGCCGTCGAGCGAGAACCCCGTCCGGTCGTAGACGCGCTCACCGGCGACGAGCCCGTCGAAGCGAGCGTCCGCCGAGGACGACGTCGAACATCCGGTGAGCCCCAGAACCACCCCGAGGGCGACGATCGCAACGACGAGCCGGGTACGGGTCATGCCGTCATGATAAGCAAACCGCGCGGTGCGCCCGGGGAAGCGAAAAGGCCCCGCACCGGCATCCCGGCGCAGGGCCTTTCCTTCGTGTCTCAACCACGAGTCGGGGTGGCGGGATTCGAACCCACGACCTCTTCGTCCCGAACGAAGCGCGCTACCAAGCTGCGCCACACCCCGTGATCACCACCCTCGCGGGCAGCCGCATCACTCTAACGCACGACCGCCTCGGAACGCGAAACGCCCACCTCGGGCGCACTTTCCCGTGCGCGACCGCTCGGCACGAGCGTGAGCAGGGTGGCCTCGGGGCGGCAGCAGAACCGGTAGGGGGCGTACGGCGAGGTGCCCAGGCCGGCCGAGACGTGCAGACGTGTGTGCGCGCCCCACCGCGACGGACCCTTCACCCGCGATCGGTCGAGTCCGCAGTTGGTCACCAGCGCACCGTAGAACGGCAGGCACAGCTGCCCCCCGTGCGTGTGCCCGGCCAGAACCAGGTCGTACCCGTCCGCGGCGAAGCGATCGAGCACGCGGGGTTCGGGGGAGTGGGTCAGTCCGATGCTGACGTCCGCCACCGGGTTGGGGTTGCCCGCGATCGTGTCGTACCGGTCGCGCTGGAGATGGGGGTCGTCGACGCCGGCGGTGGCGATCCGCACACCGGACACCTCGAGTTCACGACGGACGTGGGTCACGTCGAGCCACCCGCGCTCGGTGAACGCGGCGCGCAGGTCCTGCCACGGCAGCGCGTCGCCGAACACGCGGGGGTGGTTCTTCCGGAAGTACTTCAGGGGGTTCTTGGGCACCGGTGCGAAATAGTCGTTGGAGCCGAAGACGAACAGGCCGGGCCGACCGAGCAGACCGCCCAAGGACTGCACCACCGCCGGAACCGACTTCCGGTGGGACAGGTTGTCCCCGGTGTTCACCACCAGATCGGGCTCGAGACGGTCGAGCTCTCGCAGCCAGGTCTGCTTGAGCTTCTGGTTCGGCATCATGTGCAGGTCGCTGATGTGGAGCACCCGCAGCGAGGGCTTGCCGGGCGCCAGGACGGGGAGGGTCGCCTCCCGCAGCGTAAAGGCGTTGCGCTCCACGGCCGTCGCGTACGTCAGTCCCGCGGCCGCACTGCCGACCGCGAGGGCGGCGACGCCGGCGGGGGTGGACAGAACCTCACGGGCCGCGCGAGCGGACGAGGCAGCACCGACGGACGCGGCGGAGGCCGGACGAGAAGGGAACGCGGATTTGCCGGACACCTCGTCGAGGATACCGTTTCGAGCATGGCCGAGAACTCTGACATCGAAAAGCGCCTGCGCGCGGACCTCACCACGTCGATGAAGGCGAAGGACGCGCTGCGGACCGCCACGCTGCGCATGCTGCTGTCGGCGATCGGCGCCGAGAAGGTCGCCGGCAAGGAAGCACGCGAGTTGACCGACGACGACGTGCTGCGGGTGCTGGCCAAGGAATCGAAGAAGCGCGGCGAGTCCGCCGAGATCTACACCCAGAACGGGCGCGGCGAACTCGCCGCCACGGAGCGCGCCGAGGCACAGATCATCGACGAGTACCTGCCGACCCCGCTCACCGACGCCGAACTCGCGGACGTCGCCGACACCGCCATCGCGCAGGTCGCCGAGGAGCTCGGCGAGCGGCCGGGCATGCGGCAGATGGGCCAGGTCATGAAGGCCGCCACCGCCATTGCCGCGGGCAAGGCCGACGGCTCACGGCTCTCCGCCGCGGTGCGCGCCCGCCTCTGACGCGAGCTCCGGAGGCCGAGCCCCGGCCGGACCCTACCGCGGGGGTGCGGTGAGGCCGGGGATCGGCGGGATGGTCACGTCCGGCGGCAACGACGGCAGCGTGAGGCCGGGCGCGGGCCGGGCCGGCGACGGACGCACGGAACCGTCCGACACGTACAGCGTGATCGTCGAGCCGGGGATCGCCGAACCGGACGGCGACGTGCTGACCACCGTGCCTCGTCGTTCCGACGATGCAGTGGTGGCGATGGACACGCGGAAGCCGGCGGCCTGCACCTGCGACTGTGCCGACCCCTGGTTCAGTCCCACCACGTCCGGAACCTGGCCGTTGGCCGACCCGCGGACGAACTTCTGATCGACCGGGGGAAGCGAGACGTCGCCGAACTTGGTGGCCACGGGATCCATCGCGTCGAACCAGGTGCGGGCGGGCTCGTTACCGCCGAACAGGTTGCCCGATCCGCACGGGCGCAGCGGGAACGAGCAGATCTCGCTGGGCGTCGGCGAGTCGCCGTAGGTGTAGGCGGCCGCCGCGTAGCGGTTGGTGAAGCCGAGGAAGCCCGAGGACCGGTGGGACTCCGTGGTCCCCGTCTTGCCGCCCATCGGCAGCGTCCATCCGACAGACGCGGCCGCGGACGCGGAGGTCCCGCCCGGCTGGTCGTCCTTGCTCATCGCGTTGGCCAGGGTGTTCGCCAACCCGGGCTCGACCACCTGCTCACAGGCCTGGTGCGTCACCGGGATTTGCTTGCCGCTGCGATCGAAGACGCTGTCGATCGGGTTCGGCGGGCACCACTTGCCCCCGGAGGCGATGGTGGCGGCCACGTTGGACAGCTCCAACGGGTTGACGTAGGTGGGGCCGAGGGTGAAGGAGCCCAGGTTGGCCTCCTTCTGGTAGTCGGCGAGGCTCTGGTCCGTCCCCTGGCCGGCGGTGCCCGGCAGGGTGTAGGACCGCAGTCCGAGGCGGACGGCCATGTCGACGGTCGGGGTGACGCCGACCGATTCGATGAGCTTCACGAACGCGGTGTTGGGCGACTGAGCGAGAGCGTCGGTCACCGAGAGGGCCGCCGGATAGGTTCCGGCGTTGGTGACGCAGTAGGTCGACGGCGGGCAGCCGCGCGCACCGCCGTCGCCGAGGCCCTTGACCTCGACGCGGCTGGGGACCTGGAGGACGGCCGACGTGCCGAGTCCCTTCTCCATGGCCGCCGCGGTGGTGAAGATCTTGAAGATCGATCCGGCGCCACTGCCGACCAGGGAATACGGCTGCGGCTGCACCGTCTCGTTGGCGTCGCCGTTCAGTCCGTAGCGACGCGACGACCCCATCGCGAGGATGCGGTGATCGTCCTGGCCCGGCGCGATCACGTTCATCACCGTGGCGACGCCGTCGAGGTTGGGATTGCTGTTCCCGGTCAAGGCGGCGGACGTGCTGGCCTGCACCTCCGGGTCGAGCGTGGTGCGGATGAGGTACCCGCCCTTGTCCACCTGCTCCTTGCTGATGCCGGCGTCGGCGAGGTACTGGAGGGCGTAGTCGCAGAAGAACCCGCGATCGCCGGCCGCGATGCATCCGCGCGGAAGCTGATTCGGCTCCGGCAGGACACCGAGGGGCTCGGCTTTCGCGGCCTCGATCTCCGCGGCGCGCTCGGGGATGTTCTGGATCATCGTGTCGAGCACGGTGTTGCGACGGTCCATGACGCCGTCGTAGTTCGTGTACGGGTTCAACGCGGAACTCGACTGGACCATGCCGGCCAACATGGCGGCCTGGGTGAGCGTGAGGTCGGCCGCGTCCACCCCGAAGTAGGTCCGGGCGGCGTCCTGGATGCCGTACGACGAGTTACCGAACGGCACCAGGTTGAGATAGCGGGTGAGGATCTCGTCCTTGGTCAGTCGCTTGTCCAGCGTGAGCGCCATGCGAATCTCACGGATCTTGCGAGCGGGGGTCGTCTCGATCGCCGCCCGACGTTCCGCGTCGGTCTTGGCGACGACGAGCAACTGATAGTTCTTCACGTACTGCTGATCGAGCGTCGATGCGCCCTGCTCCACCTGGCCGCTGGTGGTGTTGGTGAGGAATGCACGGACGGTGCCCTGCCAGTCGACGCCGTCGTGCTCGGCGAAGCGACGATCCTCGATGGAGACGATGGCGAGCTTCATCTCGTTGGAGATGCGATCGCTCGGCACCTCGAATCGGCGCTGCTCGTACAGCCAGGCGATGGGGTTGCCCGCGGCGTCGACCATGGTCGACACCGCCGGAACCGTGCCCTCGACCAACTCGGCGGAGACGTTGTCCACGGTGTCGGCCGCGCGGTTGGAGGCGTAGCCGAACCCACCGGCGAGCGGAAACATCACTCCGGCGAGCAAGGCACCCGCGAGGGCGCTGCACCCGGCGAGCTTGGCGACTGTTCTGGCGATCGACACGCTGAACAGAGTACGGGTCGCCGGGCCGCGGTCCGGTGGTCTCGGCGGCAGCCCGCCCGCGTCGACCCCGTGACCTGGGCTTACGTCACAGTCCGCACGCCCGTACCAGAAATCTGACCGCCCACCTTGCTTCGCTGCTGGGCTGTCGCTTACATTGATCAGGCCGTTGTGATTCAGCTAACAATCACTCCGGTTAGTGGGGTAGCGCTCGGGTGGGTGTGCAGCAGGTGGCGCATCACGGCAGCGGTACCGGACACCGGCTGGTCCCGGTGTTCTCGGACGGTGAAGGGATCTTCGAATGCACGCAGGAACGTCGAACTCCGCGCTCGACATCGGAGAGGCCGAAGCGCGCATCGCGTGGGTCTCGCAGGCGCGGTGCCGGGGTGTGGACCCCGACCAGCTCTTCGTTCGCGGTGCGGCGCAGCGCAAGGCCGCCACCATCTGCCGTCACTGCCCCGTTCTGATGCAGTGCGGAGCCGACGCTCTGGACAACCGGGTCGAGTTCGGTGTCTGGGGCGGCATGACCGAGCGTCAGCGGCGCGCTCTGATCAAGCAGCACCCCGACGTCGAGTCGTGGGCCGAATTCTTCGAGGCGCAGCGTCAGCACCAGTCGGCGGTCTGACTCCGCATCCGACGCACGCTTGTCCTGTCCCACCGCGATGTCCGAATTGCGGTGGGACAGTTCACTATCGGCCACCATGTTGCGGTCCGCCGGAGCATGAATTCTCGGTGAACGGACGACGGACGGGTGGGGCCGGTATCGCCGTCCCGCCGCGACGGTGTCGTCCGATCCGTCCCGATTCGTCGTCATGCGGTCTCGTGCTCTCGCCCGCCGGTCCGTCCCGTTTGCCCGATCCTCGTCGGTCCGCCGAGCGGGATCACCTCGCCGCCTCCCGCCGCCTCGTGGCCCCGTCACCTGCGGTGATGCCCTGTCGACGCCGTCGCCCGCCACTCGACGCGCCGCCGACAGCCCGCCCGCTCCATCGCTCGCGGACCGCTCGTTCCGGTCCCGTGTCCCCGGTCCGTCCCGCCGCCGTTCCGTCGCCCGGCGGACACCTCGCCGTCGATTGACACGCGCCCCGGCCCCACCGAGACTTCCGTCGGCACAGCGACTTTCGACTACCTCACCTCTGACGAGACGGTCTGTTTCGCCGTGCCCGGAGCTCGACGGCTCCGCATTCGTCGGCCCGACACCCGGGCTCGACCTCGACGCGGCAAAGGACTGGCATGAAGCTCAACAGGATGGCGGCGGTCGCCGCCATGACGATCGTGGCTCTGGGCGGGGCGTCGGCCACCGCGTATGCGAACCCGACGGCACCCGAGGTGCACTGGAACGCGGTGGCCGCCGGCACCGGCGTCCTGGTGACGACGGACTCGGGCACCCTGAGCACCGAGAACAAGCACCTCGTGGTGCGCGACGCCGCCGGTGTCGTCGTCGACTCCGTTCCGCTCGGACTGGCGCTGGACGGCGTGGTCCACCCCGTCTCCGCGCAGGTGGACGGCAACACCGCCACCCTCGCCGTCGACGCCGCGGCGCCGACCACCCCGGTCTACGACCTCCCCGGCACCGTGCCGGTCGACCTCCCGGCCGCCGTCGCCGGCGTCAAGGACAACATCGCGCTCAGCGCCTCGGTGGGCGGATTCCTCGGTGCCGCCAGCGGTCTGGTCGGCGGCTGCCTCCTCGGCGCCACCGCGGCCGGCGTCGTGTCGGCACCCGTGGCGCTCCTCTTCGGAGCGGGCCCGCTCGCCGGCTGCATCGGCGGCGCGGTGCTGCTCGGCTCGGGCGCGTCCCTGGCGGGCACGGCGATCGGCGGTCTCGGTGCGGTCGCGGGCAACGCTCAGCAGTTCGTGACGCTGCTGCAGGCGCCCCCGGCTCCGAAGAAGTAGGCGCCGTGCGAGCGCGTCATGTCGCAGCGTCGGCCGTCGTGCTCGCCGGTCTCGTGGTCGGCAGCGGAGGCATCGCCTCCGCTGCCGACCCGGTGCCCGTCGGCGGCGGCTCTCCCGTGGTGATCGCCGACCGATCCATCTGCACGGTGACGGCCGTGGGAACGGACGACGCGGGCCGGAGCGTCGGACTCACCGCGGGTCATTGCGGTGGTCCCGGCGACGCGGTGACCCCGGAGTTCGACCGGGACCGCGTGGTCGGACACATCGTGCGGGTCCTGCCCGACTACGACACCGCCGTCATCGAGTTCGATGCCGGCGAGACGCTCCCCGTCACGACGATCGGCGAGACCACCATCACTGGGGTGGGCGCCCCGCCGTCGTTCGCCGACGCGGTGTGCAAGCAGGGGCGGTCCACGGGCCGCACGTGCGGACTCACCGTCGGCGACGTGCTCGGCACGCAGCAGGCCTTCTCGGCTCTCTGTGTCGGACAGGGTGATTCGGGTGCGCCGGTGGTCGAGGGCGACGCCGTGATCGGCATGGTGAACGCCTACCTCGGCGTGCCCTGCGTCGGCCCGGCGGTGGTCACCACCATGGAATCGATCGTGCACGAGGTCAACCGGACCGGCGGTACGGGCGCAGGATTCCGGCCGGTCGGTCAGGCCGTTCCGGTGAGCTGATCGCCCACGGCGCGCAGGGCGGTCAGGTCCGAGACCTCGAACGGCAACGACGGCACACCCACCACCGGCACCCGCGGATGTGCCGCGGTGAAGCGGCGCAGCAAGGCCAGTTCGCGGGTGGCCGTGCGGGACCGATCGGCATGTACGCGCAGGATCCCGGCGGCGAGCTCGTCGTCGGGATCGCCGGAGCCGGAGACCGTGTCCGCCGCGCTCGACGCGTGGTCCGGGGACAGCGAGCTCAGCGTCGGGTGCGTTCGGTTGAGAACCAGGCCGGCCAGGGGCATCCCGTCGGCGCTGAGGCGGTCGACGAAGAACGACGCCTCTCGCAGGGCGTCCGGCTCGGCCGCCGCCACCACCACGAAATGGGTGCCCTCGTGGCGGAGCAGCTCGTACGTGTGGCGTGCGCGTTCGCGGAAGCCACCGAACATCGAGTCGAGCGACTGCACGAACGCCGAAGCGTCCGACAGCATCTGAGAGCCGACGATGGACGAGACGCCCCGCATCGCCAGCCCGACGGCGCCGGTGACGACGCGGCCGATACCCCGCCCGGGGGCCATCAGCAGTTTGATCATGCGGCCGTCGAGGAACGAGCCGAGCCGCTGAGGTGCGTCGAGGAAATCGAGGGCGTTACGGGACGGCGGGGTGTCGACCACCACCAGGTCCCACTCGCCGTCGGCGGCCAACTGCCCCAACTTCTCCATCGCCATGTACTCCTGCGTGCCGGAGAACGACGACGCCACGGTTTGGTAGAAGGAATTGTTCAGGATCTGCTGGGCCTTCTCCGGCGTCGAGTGTTCGATCACCATCTCGTCGAACGTGCGCCGCATGTTCAGCATCATCGCGTGCAGTTCGCCCGTGGCCTCGGGGCCCAGCGCGACGGGCTGCGGGCTGTTGTCGAGCTCGCCCACCCCGAGTGCCTGTGCGAGCCGTCGGGCCGGATCGATGGTGAGCACCACCACCTTTCGGCCGCTTTCGGCGGCGCGCAGGGCCATCGACGCGGCCGTCGTCGTCTTGCCGACGCCGCCGGAACCGCAGCACACCACGATGCGCGATGCGGGGTGCTCGAGAATGGACGCGACGTCGAGAGTGGGCACGGTGGCCATCAGCGGACTCCCTGTTCGGTCAAGTGAGCAGCCAGTTCGTACAGACCGCCGAGATCCATCCCGTCGGGCAGCGTGGGCAGCACCAGCCGCGCCGCCGGCAGCGTCTCGAGCCGGCGCGCGCTCTCCCGCTGCGTGCGCACGGTCGCGGCGTGCTCGATGGATTCGGTCAGCAATCCGGCGAAGTCGTCCTCGGACAACGTGATTCCCGCCCCGGCGAGCACGCGCTGCACCGCGGCGGAATCGATGACACCGTCGGCGGCCTCGTCCAACACCGCGTCCGGCAGGTACGACGCGGTACTCCGGTTGACCACGACGGTGCCCAGCCGTAGGTCGGCCGCGGCGAGTTCGGCTGCGGCGTCGGCGGTTTCCTGCACGGGCAGGGCCTCGAGCAGCGTCACCAGGTGCACCACGGTCTGCTCGGAGTGCAGCAGGCGCACCACGCCTTCGCTCTGCGACCGCACCGGCCCGCTCTTCGCCAGATCCCGCATGGCCGTGGTGACGTCGAGAAAGCTGCCGATCCGGCCCGTCGGGGGCGAGTCGACCACGATCTCGTCGTAGAGCGGGCGACCGTCCTTGCTCGTCGCGACCGCGCGCTCCTTCACCTTGCCGGTGAGCAGCACGTCGCGAAGCCCCGGCGCGATCGTCGTGGCGAACTCGATCGCCCCGACTCGCCGCATCGCACGCCCCGCGAAACCGAGGTTGTAGAACATGTCGAGGTACTCGAGGAACGCGGTCTCGATGTCGACGGCCAGGGCGTACACCTCGCCGCCGCCCTCCGCGGACGCGACCTTGGTGTCGACGGGCGGCAGCGGCGGGACATCGAAGAGTTGCGCGATGCCCTGGCGGCCCTCCACCTCGACCAGCAGGACCTTCCGGCCGCCCGCGGCGAGAGCGAGGGCCAACGCGGCCGCGACGGTCGACTTCCCGGTGCCACCCTTGCCGGAGACGAAGTGCAGACGCGCCCGCGCCGCCTCGGGTGGCCAGCCGGTGGACTCGTGCGTCGCCGGGTTCTCGGGAATGTCGGGCTTGTCGGACACAGCGCCGAGCCTATAGAAAGTCCGGTTGGCGAGGGTCTTTCACGGGTCTTCGCTAGGGTTTGCACCCATGAGCGCATCGACGACGTGGGAATACCTCACCGCACCTCTTCTGATCCACAACACCAAGACCATCCTCGACAACTTCGGATCCCAGGGCTGGGAACTGGTCACGGTGACCCCCGGGCCCACCGGCGAGCAGCTCGTGGCCTACTTCAAGCGTCCCGTCGGCTGATGATCCGCGAGCGCCTGGCCGAGCTCGGCCTGACCCTGCCGCCGGTCGTGCCGCCGGTGGCGTCCTACGTCCCGGCCGTGCGCAGCGGCAACCACGTCTTCACGTCCGGGCAGCTGCCGATTGTGGACGGCGCTCTCCACGCGACGGGCAAGGTCGGCGCCGAGGTCGATCCCGAGGTCGCGACGGAGGCCGCCCGACTCTGCGCGTTGAACGCGCTCGCCGCGATCGACGCGCTGGTCGGTCTCGAGTCGATCACCCGCGTGGTCAAGGTGGTCGGATTCGTCGCCTCCGCACCGGGTTTCACCGGACAACCCGGCGTGATCAACGGCGCCTCCCACGTGCTCGGTGACGTCTTCGGCGACGCCGGTGTCCACGCCCGATCCGCGGTCGGTGTCGCCGAACTGCCGCTCGGCGCCCCCGTCGAGGTGGAGTTGATCGTCGAGGTGCGGACCTAGCCGCCCTACTCGGTGAGCCGCGCGGTCACCTGCGCCAGGACGCGCTGCAGGTGCAGGCCGCGGTGCACCGAGCACTCGTGCGGCACTCCGAGCCGCACCGACGCCAGGAACTCGTCGAGCAACACCGCGTAGCACCGGTCCGGCGGGGTGGTGCGCTCCTGCAGCTCCACCAGCCCGTCGGGCCCGCTCGCGGACACACGCAGCACGGACGGCCGCACGGGCGTTCGCATGGACAGCGTCACCTGGCTCACCCGGCCGTCGTGGTCGAGCGTGATCGCCCACGTGTCGGAGTCGACGTCACGACGCGCGAAGGGCACGTCGGTGACCGGGCCCAGCACGGCCTCCACCAGATCGACGACGTGCGGACCGACATCCATCAGCGCGCCGCCGTCGTGACGCCAGGTCGAGCCGGCGTACTCACCGCCCAGCAACGCCCCGGACAGCCACGTCGCGGTGACGCCGGCCGTGCGTTGCGCGCCGGCCGAGCGAAGGAACGAACGCGTCTCCTCGGCGAAGCGACGCGTCAGCGTCACCATCGAGCCCACGCCGGCCCGATCCACGGCCGCCGCCAGCCGCTCGGCATCGTCGACCGTCCCGGCGATCGGCTTGTCCAGCAACACGTGTCGGCCCGCCTCCGCCGCCCGCACCGCCAGGTCCGCCTGGATGTCGGGCGGCACGGCGAACGCCACCGCGTCGACCGTGTCGATCAGCGCGTCGACCGAATCGACGACCGGCACCCCTGGCGCCACCTCCGCCGCGGCCTCCGGGCGGCGCGCCCAGATGCCGACGAAGTCGACGCCGTCGTGTGCCGTGAGGGCGGGAACGGCGGCCTGGCGCGCCCAAGGGCCGGCGCCGACGAGTCCGATACGCACGGTTCTCTCCTCGTTCTTCTCGAGCTGCACCCCGACTGTGCCGATCCGGGGTGTGGTTGGGTGGGATCATGGCCGGTCTCGCGCATCCCGCCTACGGGCAACTCCGCCGGGTGACACCCACGGCGTCGGTCCTGCTGGCGAACAACCCCGGCAAGATGACCCTCGACGGGACGAACACCTGGATTCTGCGCGCACCGGGCGAGGACCGGTGCGTGGTGGTCGATCCGGGACCGCGCAGCCGCGCCCACGTCGACGCCGTCGCCGCGTGCGGACCCGTCGCCCTCGTGCTCGTCACCCACCGCCACCACGATCACACCGGCGGCATCGCCCGGCTGCACCGCCTGACTCGCGCGCCCGTACGCGCCGTGACCTCCACCTACCTTCGCGGCGACGCCGCACCGCTCGAAGACGGCGAGGTGATCACCGCGGCCGGATTGGACCTCACCGTCGTCGCCACGCCCGGTCACACCGCCGACTCGGTGAGCTTCCTGTTGCCCGACGCCGTCCTCACCGGTGACACCGTGCTGGGCAGCGGGACCTCGGTGCTCGACGGTAAGGACGGGAGCCTCGGCGACTATCTCGCCTCCCTCGACCGGCTCGAACAACTGGGGGAGGGGCGAGCCGTCCTGCCCGGCCATGGACCCGACCATCCCGACACCGCCGTGCTCGCTCGCGCCTACCGCGCGCACCGCGAACAGCGGTTGGACCAGGTACGTGGGGCCCTGGACGTCCTCGGTGCGGACGCGTCGGCACGGGCCGTGGTACGCCACGTCTACGCGGACGTAGACAAGCGGCTGTGGCCGGCGGCCCGGATGTCGGTCAAGGCGCAGTTGGAGTACCTGCGCAGCTGACCGCTGTCGTCATCGGGCGCGACTGTCGGGCTTGACGCGCTGCGACTATCGGGCGCGACGCGCTGCGACTATCGGGCGCGACGCGCCAGGCGCTCGGAGTCGGAGATCAGAACGCTCTTGCCCTCGAGGCGCAACCAACCCCGGTGTGCGAAGTCGGCCAGCGCCTTGTTGACGGTCTCGCGGGAGGCGCCGACGAGCTGCGCGATCTCCTCCTGCGTGAGGTCGTGCACCACGCGCAGGGAGCCGGCTTCCTGGGTGCCGAAACGCTGCGCGAGCTGCAGCAGTGCCTTGGCGACGCGACCGGGCACGTCGGTGAAGATCAGGTCGGCGAGGCTGTTGTTGGTGCGACGGAGGCGACGTGCGAGCACGCGGAGCAACTGCTCGGCGATCTCCGGACGCTGATCGATCCAGGCCTTCAGAGCGTCGCGGTCCATGCTCACGGCGCGGACCTCGGTGACCGTGGTGGCGGTGGACGTGCGCGGGCCCGGATCGAAGATGGACAGCTCGCCGAACATGTCGGACGGTCCCATGATCGTCAGGAGGTTCTCGCGGCCGTCCGGGGAGCGGCGGCCGAGCTTCACCTTGCCGCTCACGATGATGTAGAGGCGGTCCCCGGGCTCGCCCTCGTTGAAGACCACGTGTCCACGCGGAAAGTCGACGGGCTGCAGCTGCTTCGTGAGCGCCGACACCGCCGACGGCTCGACCCCTTGGAAGATGCCGGCCCGTGCCAGAACCTCGTCCACGTGTGCTCCTTGCCGATCCGCGAATGACTGCGCCGTTCGTAGCCATCCGACTGCGTCCAGTCGTACCGGGAGGGAAGTCTACGTCGCTCGGGCGGTCGGGGAGTGAGCACGGCCACCCACGGGTGTGTCAGCTGGCGCGGCGCGCCCTGTCGTCGAGCATGGCGATGTCGTCGTCGGCGACCTCGCCGCCGCGCCGACGACGGGTCTTGAAGCGCGCGAGGGCGTGCGGGAAGCCCTCGGCCGCGAGCGTCGCCACCTCGGAGGAGCTGGCGGCGTCGAGGAACTCCTGCACTTCCTGCTCGCGGACGCCGACGCGGTTGAGGCGGACCTCGAAGCGCTCCATGGCGAGCGCGAACAGCATCAGCAAGACCGGGAACAGCACCACAGCGAGAGCTTGCATACCGAGGAGTAAACACTGCCTCGGTCACGGGGAGAACACGGTGGCGACCCGCCTCGGCCACGGCGGCGGGGTGGTCCGCCGGACGGATCGAGGGCTCTGTCGGAGCGTGTCCGTAGAGTCGTGGTCGTGCCCAGAACACCCGGAAACAGCCCTCACGTGGGTATTCGGTCGGAGACTCCGCTGGCGTTGACGCGCCGCGCCCGGCGGATGTACCGACAGCTGGGCGAGGTGTTCCCGCATGTCTACTGTGAGCTGGACTTCACCACGCCGCTCGAGCTCGCGGTGGCGACGATCCTGTCGGCGCAGTGCACGGACAAGCGGGTGAACGAGACGACGCCCGCGTTGTTCGCCCGGTACCGCTCGGCGCGGGACTACGCGGAGGCGGACCGGACGGAACTCGAGGAGTACATCCGCTCCACCGGCTTCTACCGGAACAAGGCGACGTCGCTGATCGGCCTGGGTCGGGAGCTGCTCGAGCGGTTCGACGGCGAGGTCCCGCCCCGCCTGAAGGACCTGGTCACCCTGCCGGGGATCGGTCGCAAGACGGCCAACGTCGTGCTCGGCAACGCGTTCGACGTCCCGGGGATCACCGTCGACACGCACTTCGGTCGGCTCGTGCGCCGATGGGAATGGACCGCCGAGGAAGATCCGGTCAAGGTCGAGCACGCGGTGGGTGCGTTGATTCCGAAGAAGGACTGGACGGTGCTCTCGCACCGCGTGATCTTCCACGGCCGCCGGGTCTGTCATGCCCGGACGCCCGCGTGCGGCGTCTGTCCGCTCGCTCCGCTGTGTCCCGCCAACGGCACCGGGCCCACGGACGCGCGCAAGGCCGCCGCCCTCGTGCGCGGTCCCGAGACCGACCACATTCTCGCGTTGGCCGGTGTGGAGCGGTGAGACCGTCGTCGGCCGCTCGGTGGTCGCTCGCTGCGCTCGTGGTGGTGATCGCGTTGATCGTCGCCATCTGGCCTCGCGACGACGACGTGTCGACGCCGGGCAGCTTCGCCGAGTACCGCGACCGGGCGGGCACCACCGCCACCGGTGACGCGCCGACCGTCGACCTCGGCGCCGAGCGGGCCGCGGCGGGTCTCGCGGAGTGTCCGCGGCCGGCCGATGGTGGTGCCGCGGAGTCCACCGGCCCGCTGGCCGGCCTGCAGGTGACGTGCCTCGCGGACGGCGAACCGATCGATCTCGGGCACGCGGTGGCCGGTCGGCCCGTCGTGCTCAATCTGTGGGCGCACTGGTGCGAACCGTGCGCCGAGGAACTGCCGTATCTGCAGCAGTACGCGGCGCGCGCCGGTGATGCGGTTACCGTTCTGACGGTGCACGAGGATCCGCAGCAGGGCAGCGCGCTTGCCCGACTCACCGACTACGGCGTTCGCCTCCCCGGCGTGCAGGACGACGGCAAGTCCGTGGCCGCGGCGGTGGGCGCGCCGGCGGTGCTGCCGGTGTCCGTGCTGCTGGACCCGTCCGGCGACGTCGCCGCCGTGCTGCCGCAACCGTTCCGGTCGGTCGAGGAGATCGCCGAGGCGGTCCGCACGCGACTGGGGGTGACCACGTGAGCGGGCCGTCGTGGCTGCAGGGTCTCGTCGACGCCGGATCGATGGCGCAGCACCCGGACAATCCGATCACCCGGCTGCAGACACCGCCGGATGCGGACGGACGGCCTGCTGCCGTGCTGGTGCTGTTCGGCGGTGACCCCGCCGCGGACTCCCTGCCCGACGACGCGACGGTCCTGCTGACGCAACGGGCGTCCTCGCTGCGCCAGCACAGCGGTCAGGTCGCGTTTCCGGGCGGAGCCGCGGACCCGGGCGACGGCGGCGCCGTGGGGACGGCCCTCCGCGAGGCCGCGGAGGAGACCGGCCTCGATTCCGACGGGGTCGATCCACTCGCGACGTTCGACCCGATCTTCGTGCCGCCGTCGGGATTCGAGGTCACGCCGGTGCTGGCCTACTGGCGTCGGCCCGGGCCGGTCCGGGTGATCGACACGGCCGAGGTGGCGCGGGTCGAGGCGGTACCGCTGCGCGAGTTGCTGGATCCGGCTCGTCGATTCGTCGTCCGGCATCCGCTGGGCTACCGGGGACCGGCGTTCGACGTACGCGGCATGTTGGTGTGGGGATTCACCGCCGGCGTGCTGGCGGGCATTCTCGACACGGCCGGATGGACCGTCCCCTGGGACACCGCGGACGTGCGAGATCTCGAGACCGCCCTGGCCGCCGCGGGATCGGAGCTGCTGTGACGGTCACCGGATCGACGTGGCTCGACATCGTCGTCGTGCTGGTCGCCGTGCTCGCGGCGTCCTCGGGGTGGCGCCAGGGCGCCGTCGCGTCGGCCTTCGCCTTCCTGGGCGTCGTCATCGGCGCGGTGGCGGGCATCCTGCTGGCCCCGAAGGTGCTGGTCCACGTCGAGGAACCTCGCCTGCGCATTCTCGCCGGTATCGGGCTCATCGTGGTCGTGGTCGTCGTCGGCGAGATCGCCGGCATGGTGCTGGGGCGCGCGCTGCGCAGCGGCATCCACAGTCCGGTGGCCCGCGGCGTGGACAGCGTGATCGGCGCCGGTTTGCAGGCCGTGGCGGTACTGGTGGCTGCATGGCTGCTCGCGGTGCCCCTGACGGCCACCTCGCAACCGCAGATCGCCGCCGCGGTCCGCGGGTCGGCGGTGCTCGGCGCGGTGGACCGACTCGCGCCGGACTGGGTGCGCGAGATTCCCAACGACTTCTCCGCGCTGCTCGACACCTCAGGACTGCCCGACGTCATCGGCCCCTTCGGGCGCACCCCGGTCGCGGACGTGGGCCCGCCCGACCCGAGCGTCGCGCAGTCGCCGGTGGCCGCCGACGTCGCGGACAGCGTCCTGCGGGTTCGCGGGATCGCGCAGAGTTGCCAGCGCGCGCTGGAGGGCTCCGGGTTCGTCATCGGACCCGAACGGCTCATCACCAACGCCCACGTCGTGGCGGGGACGTCGTCGGTCGCCGTCGACACGCAGGACGGTCCGCTCGACGCGAACGTCGTGCTGTTCGATCCGTCCATCGACGTCGCGGTCCTCGCCGTGCCCGGTCTGCGCGCGGACGTCCTGCAGTTCGCCCCCGACCGAGCGCAGCCCGGCACCGACGCCGTCGTGCTCGGCTATCCGGGCGGCGGGCCGTACACGGCGTCGCCCGCGCGCGTGCGCGAGACGTTGAACTTGTCGGGCCCGGACATCTATCGCACGGGCACCGTCGAACGCGAGGTGTACACGGTGCGCGGGTCGATCCGGCAGGGCAACTCGGGCGGTCCGTTGATGAGCACGGACGGTCTGGTTCTGGGCGTCGTGTTCGGTGCGGCGGTGGACGATCCGGATACCGGATTCGTGCTCACGGCAGCGGAAGTCGCCGAAGAGGTCGCTCTGGGCCTGCAGAACGGGAACGCCGTCGGAACCGGCGCCTGTGTCGTCTGAGGATCGTGCGACGAAGGTGCCGCGGGGAGCGTTCCCCGCGTACGGTGGCGACGTGGGTCCGCACTGTCGGGGGTGGCCGGACTCGTTCGTCGGTACGAGGTGACATCGGTGTTCCGTCGGCGCATCGTCCCCCGGGGAGGTGAGGCACGCATGACACGCCGTGCCGACCGGCGTCTCCGGCCGGAGCGCGAGTCGCATTTCGACACACGCTCCAAGGGGGTCATCTTCAGCGCCGGCGGTGCGCTGCCGCTGTTGCTGATCGCGGTACTCGAGCCGACGTTCCTCCGTCCCGGAACCTTGCCGATCCTGGTCGGCATCGTCGTCTTCACCGTCGTGACCGTGGGTTTCACCGTGCGGGTGGGTACGTTGACCGACCGTCAGTTCACGGTGCTCGGATCCGGCGGCATGCTGGGCGTGGCCGTGTGCGCGTTCCTCATCGCGGACCCGTCGGGCGCGCGTGCCGTCACCGCCATGCTCGCGGTCGTGCCGGCGCTCGCGGCGTCGGGATCGCCTCGCCGGGTCACGCTGTCCCTGACCGGTGCCGCGGTGATTCTCGCCGTCGCGCTGAGCATCAACGGTGCCGAGGGAGTGGTCCGCTACGTCGCGGCGGGCGCCGCGGTCACCACCGTGATCGTGCCGGCGTTGCTCATCGCCGCGATGCGAACGTCCCTGGAATCGGTCACCGAGCGTCTCGAGACTCTCGCCAACACCGATCCCCTCACCGGTCTGTTGAACCGTCGCGGAATGCTGCCGGAGGTGGAAGCGCTCCTCGCCCGTGCGTGCCTCACGCGGAAGGCCGTCGTGGTCTCGCTCGTCGACGTCGACCATTTCAAGGCCGTCAACGACACCCGTGGCCACGCCGCGGGTGACGACGTGCTGACGACCGTCGCGGAGGCGATCGCGCGGCAGGTGCCGTCCGACGCCGTCGTCGCCCGGCTCGGTGGTGAGGAGTTCCTGGTCCTGCGGGTGGCCGCCACGGTGACCGGACTCGAGGAGCACATTCTCGAGGCCGTGCGCTCGTCCTGCGACGTGACCGTCAGTATCGGCGTCGCTCAGGCCGACGTGCGGCCCGGCTCGGCAGATGCGGTGGTCGATGTCGAGACCACGCTGGACCGCCTGACCTACGCCGCGGACCGCGCGCTGTACACCGCGAAGACCTCCGGCCGGGACCGCGTCGCCTTCGCCCTGGAGGACCCGGTGGAGTGGCCGCTCGGCGGAATCTCGTCCCGGCGCGATCGCCTCGAGGTATTGCGGCGAGGAGCGTCGTGACGGCCGGCCGACCGGTCGTCGTCGCCGACAGAACGGAGTCCGTGTGACCCACCGCGTGTTCGATCCCCGGGACGATGCGGACACCCGCGCCGCCGAGGTGCTGCTGCACGACGAGTCGACCACCGTGATCGACACGACGGCGGAGCAGGCACTCTCGCTCGGGGCTCTCCTGCCCACGCCCGTCGCGGGTCCGGACGAGCCCGTGCGGTGGGTGCACTATCCGTGGCGACGCTCGCTCGTCCGGGTCCTCGGCCCGGTCGGCTTCCGACGCCTGCGGCTCGACCGGAACCGGGACAAACTCACGCTCGACGAGCAGGCCCGCGCCCTCGATGTCCGGATCGGCGTCGTCGGGCTCAGCGTCGGTCACGCGGTGGCGCACACCCTCGCGCTCGAGGGACTGTGCGGTGAGTTGCGGCTGGCCGATTTCGACGAACTCGACCTGTCGAACCTCAACCGCGTCCCGGCCACGGTGTTCGACCTCGGCGTGAACAAGTCGGTCGTCGCTGCGCGGCGGATCGCCGAGGTGGACCCGTATCTCACGGTGCGCACCTTCCCGACGGGAGTGGACGAAGCCGTGATCGACGACTTCCTGGACGGCCTCGACCTCGTCATCGAGGAATGCGATTCCGTCGCGGCGAAGTTCCTCGTGCGCGAGCACGCTCGTCGGCGGGGCATCCCGGTGATCATGGAGACCAGCGACGGCGGGGTCCTCGACGTCGAACGGTTCGATCTCGACGGTGCCCGCCCGTTCTTCCACGGCCTGCTCGGCG
Source organism: Rhodococcus sp. PBTS 1 (assembly GCF_001620025.1). Classification (NCBI taxonomy): domain Bacteria; kingdom Bacillati; phylum Actinomycetota; class Actinomycetes; order Mycobacteriales; family Nocardiaceae; genus Rhodococcus; species Rhodococcus sp. PBTS 1. Next base: position 3,698,495 of record NZ_CP015219.1, on the reverse strand, counting down.
ATCTCGACCTCGCCGGACTCGCGTCGTTGTCGGCGGAGGACCGCGCTCGTCTCGCCCCCCGCATCCTGGGCGCCGAGTCGATCACGCCGCGCATGGCGGCGTCGCTGCCGCACATCGGTACGTCGTTGTCGACGTGGCCGCAGTTGGCGGGCGACGTGGCGCTCGGCGGTGCGTCGGTGGCTGCCGCGGTCCGGGCCTTCGTGCGGGGCGAGGCGCCGCCGTCGGGTCGACTGCGGGTCGGTCTCGACGCGGCGGTGGCCCACCTCGAGGACCCCCTCACGAGCGGCGGAGATTCTCCAGCAGCAACTCGGTGACGCGCTCCGGCGCTTCGTGGTGCACGTAGTGGCCGACGCCGGGGAGTTCGTGCGTCGTGATGCGGGGAGCCCAGTGGGCGTCGCGGCGGGCGGTGCGGCTCACGACGTAGGGGTCGGCGCCGCCGAGGATCTGCAGTGCCGGCAGGTCCAGAACGGTGTCGACGACGGACGCGAACCGGCGCCCGTCCGGTCGGAACTGGCTCCGGAAGGCCCAGCGCTGGTACTCCAGCGTGCTGTGGGCGACCCCCGGCACGAGGATGGCCCGCCGCATGACGTCCACCGTCGTCGGGAAGTCCGGCGAGCCCTGCCACCTCTCCGACGAGCGCTCGCGAACCAGCCGTTCCACCTCTGCGCCGTCCCGCGCGGTGAGGGCGCGCTCCGGGACGCGGGGGAGTTGATACCGCAGGAAGGTGGGCAGCAGCGCCCGTCGCTGTCCGCGGTCACGCACGGCCGCGCGGCGCAGCGCCAGGGGATGCGGGGACGCGAGCAGGGCGATGCTGCGCACCGAGCGAGGATGCAGCGCCGCCGTGGCCCAGCAGACCAGCCCACCGTCGGCGTGGCCGACGATGTGGGCGTCGGTGTGGCCGAGCGCGCGGATCAATCCGGCGATGTCGCCGGCGAGGGTCCAGCCGTCGTACCCGCGCGGTGGCTTGTCGGTGTCCCCGTAGCCCCGTAGGTCGACGGCGACGGCGTGATAGCCGGCGGCGCCGAGGTCGACCACCTGCGCGCGCCAGGAGCACCAGAGGTCGGCGAACCCGTGGACGAGCAGGACCAGTTCGGGCGTGGGGTCGTCGATCGACCGGTCGGGGACGATCTCCGCGACGTGGAACTTGATGCCGTTGGCCCGCACGTCGCGGTGACGCCACGGTCCCGGAAGTCGAACCGTGGCGGGATCCGGTGCGGGCACCGCCGGCGTCAGCGGGTGAGCGGGGCGCGAACGTCCTTCGCGGCCAGTTCGGGAGCGTCGGAGCCGCGCTGACCCGGGATCACGGTCGCGGTGGCCTTGAGCGAGTCGATGGTCTTCTCGGGCTTGCGCAGCTTCTTCACCCGCAGGTAGCCGAGGAAGGCGAGCAGCGCGGTGATGGCCACCATGATCAGGAAGACGATGAGGAACGCGAGCCACCGCACGACCCAGGTGTTGAGGAGCTCCGCCAGGAAGAAGAAGAAGAAGAACGAGCTGAAGATCAGCACGGCGAGGGCCAGCACGAACAGGACGCTGCCCTGCAGGCCCTTCTTGATCTCGCCCGTGACCTCGGCCTTGGCCAGCTCGACCTCGGCGCGCACCAGCGTCGAGACCTGGGTGGTGGCGTCCTTGACCAGTGCTCCGATGCTGGCGGTGGCCGGGTTCGACCGACTGTCGACGTCCGTGAGCGGAATGGAGGACACGCCGGCCGGAACGGTGGTGTCGGCGTGGGAGTTGCCTCGGCTGCTGCTCACGTGTGTCCCCTTCGACGTTCTCTCGTCTCGCGTGCCGTCCGGCACGCCCGATGGGATCCATACCCCGTCGGGGCTCACCCTATCTTCCCCGAGTCCCACCGACCGCGCGCAGCGGGATTCGGTCCGCCCGAGCGAGCACTCGGGTATTTTTTCCCGGGTCGACCCGCCCCGGTCGGGTCTTCTCGTACTTCCGATCTCCATGCCGCAGGAGCACACACGTGACCAGCACTTCCGCGGACCAGGTTCCCACCGACGGTCCGACAACCGACGCCGACGTGGTCGACGGGGTTCCCCGTAGCCGCATCGTCGTCGCCTCGATGGTGGGTACCTCCATCGAATTCTTCGACTTCTACATCTACGCCACTGCCGCTGTGCTGGTGTTCCCTCGCCTGTTCTTCCCGGCGGGTAACGACACCACGGCGCTGCTCGCTTCCTTCGCCACCTTCGGCCTGGCGTTCGTCGCTCGGCCGGTCGGCTCCATCCTCTTCGGTCACTTCGGCGACCGCATCGGCCGCAAGGCGACCCTCGTCGGGTCGCTCCTCACGATGGGCATCGCGACCTTCCTCATCGGGCTCCTGCCCACCTACGACAGCGTCGGCATCATCGCTCCGATGTTGTTGGCGCTGATGCGCTTCGCGCAGGGTGTCGGCCTCGGTGGGGAATGGAGCGGGGCGGCTCTGCTGGCCACCGAGACCGCGAAGAAGGGCAAGCGAGCGTGGGCCGCGATGTGGCCGCAGCTCGGCGCGCCGATCGGCTTTCTCATGGCCAACGGCATCTTCCTCGTGCTGATGACGCTGATGGACTACGACGCCAAGACCTCGGCGTCCGATCACGCCTTCCTCACGTGGGGCTGGCGCGTGCCGTTCCTGCTCAGCGCCGTCATGGTGATCATCGGCCTCTACGTCCGGCTCAAGCTGGAGGAGACCCCGGTGTTCAAGCGCGCCGTCGCGCAGGGGCAGCGGGTCAAGACGCCCGCCGCGCAGGTCTTCCGCACCAGCTGGCGGCCGCTGGTCCTCGGCACCTTCGTCATGCTGGCCACCTACACGCTGTTCTACGTGATGACGACGTGGGTGGTCAGCTACGGCACCGGCAAGGTGGTCGACGCCAGCGGGGTCGCCGTGTCCATCGCCTACACGGATTTTCTGGGGCTGCAGCTGATCTCGGTGCTGTTCTTCGCGGCGTTCGTCCCCGTCTCCGGCTGGCTCGCGGACCGGTTCGGACGTCGCATCACGCTGATCGTGGTGACGTCGGCGATCATCGTGTTCGGCCTGAGCTTCGGGTGGGTCGCCGCTCCGGAGACGGCCACCGCGGGCCGCATGCTGGTGTTCATGTGCGTCGGTCTGGCCCTGATGGGTCTGACGTTCGGACCGATGAGTGCCGTTCTGCCGGAACTGTTCCCGACCAACGTGCGCTACACGGGCTCGGGCATCTCGTACAACACCGCCTCGATCCTCGGTGCGGCCGTCGCGCCGTTCATCGCCACCTGGCTCGTGAATTCCTACGGCGTGGCCTGGGTCGGGGTGTACCTCGCCGTGGCGGCGGCGCTGACGCTCTTCGCGCTGGTGGTCATGCGCGAGACGCGGGATGCGGACCTGGACCGGGTCTGAACCGACTCCCGCGCTGCCACCGTGCTCGCGCGCTGCATGCTCGCAGCGCCGGTGCACGGTGGCAGCGCGGAAGGGGAGGCGGGGAACTACTTCGCGTTGGCCTGACTGATCGCGTCGAAGACGGCCGGGTCGACCAGTGTCGAGGTGTCGCCCAGATCGCGGCCCTCGGCGACGTCGCGCAGCAGGCGGCGCATGATCTTGCCGGACCGGGTCTTCGGCAGCTCCGGCACCACCGTGATCTGGCGCGGCTTCGCGATCGGCGAGATTTCCTTGCTCACTTGTGCTTTGAGCTCGGCGATCAGCTCGTCGCCGGTGTTCTCGACGCCGCCGCGCAGGATGACGAAGGCCACGATGCCCTGGCCGGTGGTCTCGTCCGACGCGCCGACGACGGCCGCCTCGGCCACCCCGTGATGGCTCACGAGGGCGGATTCCACCTCGGAGGTGGAGATGCGGTGGCCGGAGACGTTCATGACGTCGTCGACGCGTCCGAGAACCCAGAGGTCGCCGTCGTCGTCGAACCGGGCCCCGTCGCCGGCGAAGTACCACCCCTCGGTCGCGTAGCGCGACCAATAGGTGTCCTTGTACCGCTCCATGTCGCCCCAGATACCGCGGAGCATCGACGGCCACGGCTCGTCGAGCACCAGGTAGCCGTTGCCGCCGGGACCGAGCGGCTTGGCGTCGTCGTCGACGATCTTGGCGGAGATGCCCGGCAGCGGCGTCTGCGCCGATCCCGGCTTGGTGTGGGTGACACCGGGAAGCGGCGAGACCATGATGGCGCCGGTCTCGGTTTGCCACCACGTGTCGACGATGGGTGCGGTGCCGCCGCCGACGACGTCACGGAACCACCGCCACGCCTCGGGGTTGATGGGCTCGCCGACGCTGCCCAGCAGGCGGATCGACGACAGGTCGTGGGCATCCGGAATCTCGCGGCCCCACTTCATGAACGTGCGGACCAACGTCGGCGCGGTGTAGTAGATGGTGACGCCGTACTTCTCGACGATGTTCCAATGACGGTGCTCGTCGGGCGAATTCGGCGTTCCCTCGTAGACCACCTGCGTGGCTCCGTTGGCCAGCGGGCCGTAGACGATGTAGCTGTGGCCGGTGACCCAGCCGATGTCGGCGGTGCACCAGTAGACGTCCTGGCCCTGCTTGTGGTCGAAGACGTAGTGGTGGGTGTAGGCGGTCTGGGTGAGGTAGCCGCCGGAGGTGTGGATGATGCCCTTCGGCTTCCCCGTGGTTCCCGAGGTGTAGAGGATGAACAGCGGATGCTCGCTGTCGAACGGCTGCGCCTCGTGCTCCGCGGACGCCTGCCCGACGGTCTCGTGCCACCAGAGGTCGCGGCCCTCCGTCCACGGGGTGTCGATCTCGGTGCGCCGGACCACGAGCACGTGCTCGATGGACTCCGCGCCGTCGACGGCCTCGTCGACGGATTCCTTGAGCGGTGCCGCCTTGCCACGACGCCACTGTCCGTCGGTGGTGACGACGAGCTTGGCTTGCGCGTCGTCGATCCGCGAACGCAGCGCGGACGAGGAGAAGCCGGCGAAGACGACGCTGTGCGTGAGGCCGAGTCGCGCGCACGCGAGCATCGACACGATGGCCTCGGGGACCATCGGCATGTAGATGGCGACGCGGTCGCCGGCGACGAGGCCGAGGTCGGTGAAGGCGTTGGCGGCGCGGCTCACCTCGGCGAGGAGATCGCTGTAGGTGAGGTCGCGGCTGTCGCCGGGCTCGCCCTCCCAGTGGATGGCCACCTGGTCGCCGCGGCCCTCGTGCACGTGCCGGTCGACGCAGTTGTAGGCGACGTTGAGTTCGCCGCCGACGAACCACTTGGCGACGGGTGCATCCGACCAGTCGAGGACCTTCTCGAAGGGGGTGTGCCAGTGGAGGCGGTTCGCCTGCTCGGCCCAGAAGGCCAGTCGGTCCTGCTCGGCGGCCCGGTAGAGCTCCTTGCCGGCGTTGGCCTGGCGGACGAACTCCTCGCTCGGAGCGTAGGAGACGGGGTGTTCCGACTCCGTCGTGTCGGTCGTTGCCGCGGCTGCGTCGCCGCCGGTCACCGTCTCGGTCATGGTGCTCCTGGCCCCTCTCGGACTGGTCTTCTCTGACGGGTGTGAGGGTAGTCACGTGTGACGGGCGCCGCACCGTTGCATCGGGCAGCACGACGGCGCGTGCGCCGAGAGGTCGGTTGAGCGCGATGGGCGGTGGTCTGCGGCGACGGGCGGCGAGGGGTCCGAAAAACCGTCCCATCAGGCTGTCCGACCGGACAGGTCCGGTCCTGCCCGAATTACGGCTGTGTTTCGGTGGCCGCCAATTTCGGGGGAGTCGACGACACGGGTGCGGAGTGTGTCTACAGTCAAGCGAATATCCGGGTCGCACCATCGCATGCGGCCACACCCGAGCCCGTGGACGTCCACGGATCTGTCGAGGGCAGCACCCTGTCCCGCAGGACATGTATGGAGGATCGATTGTGAGGATCAAGCGCGCGCTCGCGATCGTGTCGGTCGGCTTCGTGGCCGTCGGCATGCTCGCGGCCTGTGGTGGCGGGGGAGGTTCCTCCAGCGCGGAGGGCGTCTACAGCCTCTACATCGGCGAGCCCGAGAACCCGCTGGTTCCCGGCAACACCACCGAGAGCGAGGGCAACCAGGTCCTCAAGGCACTGTTCACCCCGCTGGTGACCTACAACGACGAGACCAGCGAGGTCGAGTACAACGGCGTCGCCGAGTCCGTCGAGTCGGACGACCAGGTCGCCTGGACCATCAAGCTGAAGCCGGACTGGACGTTCCACGACGGCACGCCGGTGAACGCGAAGTCCTACGTCGACGCGTGGAACTACACGGCGAATTCGACCAACGCGTACCAGGCGTCGTACTTCTTCGAGAACGTCGCCGGTTACGACGATCTGCAGGCCGCCGACGGCGCCGCGCCCGCCGCGACGGCGATGTCCGGCTTGACGGCGGTGGACGACACCACCATTCGCGTGCAGCTGAAGGAGCCGTTCGCGATCTACCCGGTGACGCTGGGCTACTCGGCGTTCTCGCCGCTGCCCGAATCGTTCTACGCGGACCCGGATGCGTTCGGCCGCAAGCCGATCGGCAACGGCCCGTTCAAGGCCGACCAGGACTTCGTGCAGGGCCAGGGCATCACCCTGACCAAGTACGACGACTACAAGGGCGACGACCCGGCGCAGGCGCAGGGCGTGCAGTTCAAGGTCTACACCGAGCTGAACACCGGTTACACCGACGTCCAGGCCGGCGGTCTCGACGTGATGCTGGACCTGCCGTCGGACGCGTGGGCCACCGCCCGCGACCAGTTCGGTGACCGTTACGCCGAGCGCGCGCGTCCCGACATCACGGCTCTCGGGTTCCCGACGTACGACCCGCGGTACTCCGATCCGCGTGTGCGCGAGGCATTCTCGATGGCGATCGACCGCCAGGCGATCACCGAGGCGATCTTCACCAACACCCGTACCCCGGCGACGTCCTTCGGCTCGCCCGTGGTCGACGGGTACCGCGAGGACGCCTGCGGCAGCAAGTGCGAGCTGAACGTCGATCGCGCGAACCAGCTGCTCGACGAGGCCGGCTTCGACCGGTCCCAGCCGGTGGAGCTGTGGTTCAACGCCGGTGCGGCGCACGACACCTGGATGACCGCCATCGGCAACCAGCTGCGCACCAACCTCGGCGTGGAGTACGTCCTGCGCGGCGACCTCCAGTTCGCCCAGTACCTGCCGCTGCAGGATCAGAAGGGCATGACCGGCCCGTTCCGCTCCGGCTGGATCATGGACTACCCGTCGCTGTACAACTTCCTGGCTCCCACGTACAGCACGGCGGCTCTCCCGCCGGCGGGGTCGAACAAGCCGTTCTACTCCAACCCGGAGTTCGACGCGGCCCTGTCGGACGGTAACAACGCCGACAGCCTGGAGGACGCGACCACGCAGTACCAGCGGGCCGAGGACATCCTGTTCCGCGACCTGCCGGCCACCCCGCTGTTCTACGGCCTGAACCAGGCCGTGTGGAGCGACCGCGTGGACAACGTCAAGATCGACCTGTTCGGCGACATCGAGGTCGCGGACGTCACGGTCAACTGATCGACCACCCGGTGGGGCGTTCTGCCTGACAGCAGAGCGCCCCACCGGTGCGTGACCTGTCGGCCCGTGCCGCACGGCGCGAGGCCCCTGTCGAGGAGAACCGAAGTGGGTCGCTTCATCACTCGCCGATTGCTGTTGACCGTTCCGGTCCTCATCGGCGCCAGCTTTTTGATCTTCGCGATGGTCTACGCCCTGCCGGGCGACCCCATTCGCGCCCTGGCGGGCGATCGCCCGCTCGCCCCCGCCGTCGTCGCGCAGTTGCGTGCGCAGTACAACCTGGACGATCCGTTCCTGGTGCAGTACGTCAAGTACGTCGGCGGACTTCTGCAGGGCGACTTCGGATCCGACTTCGCCGGCCGACCCGTTCTGGACACCATCTCGCAGCGCCTGCCCGTCACGGTGCGGCTGACGATCGTGGCTATCGTCTTCGAGGCACTGATCGGTATCGCCGCCGGTGTCCTGAGCGGCCTGCGCCGGAACTCCTTCTTCGACAACCTGGTGCTGGTCTCAACCACGCTGCTGGTGTCGGTGCCGGTGTTCGTGCTCGGCTTCGTCGCCCAGTACCTGCTGGGCTACAAGCTGGATCTGTTCCCCATCGCCGGCATCAACGCCGGCTGGTACAGCTACCTGCTGCCCGGCCTGGTGCTCGCGGCGCTGTCCATGGCGTACGTCGCCCGACTGACCCGCACCGCGGTGTCGGAGGCGATGGCGGCGGACTACATCCGCACCGCCCGCGCCAAGGGCGTCGGATACCGACGCATCGTGTTCCGGCACGCCCTGCGCAACAGCATGATTCCCGTCGTCACCTTCATCGGTGCCGACGTCGGGTCGCTGCTCGGCGGCGCGATCGTCACCGAGTCGGTGTTCAACATTCCCGGTCTGGGGCGCGCGATCTTCGATGCCGTGCAGAACCAGGAGGGCGCCGTCGTCGTCGGCATCGTGACGCTGATGGTGTTCTTCTACATCTTCTTCAACCTGGTCGTGGACGTGCTCTACGCACTGCTCGACCCCCGAATCCGATACGAGTAGGCACCATGACCTCCGATGCACAGCACGCGGCCGCCGAGGGCGAGCCGGGCAACGTCGTCACCGGTGAGGCGCAGGACCTCGTCGGCCAGGCCAGCCTCTGGGGCAACGCGTGGAAGAAGCTGCGGCGCAGCGCGTTCTTCTGGTTCGGCGCCGTCATCACCCTGGTCCTCGTTCTCATGGCCGTGGTGCCGCAGCTGTTCGCCCGCGGCATCGATCCGCGCGACTGCACCCTGACGAACACCCGGCTGAAGCCGAGCGCCGAGCACTGGTTCGGTACCGACCTGCAGGGTTGCGACTACTACGCCAATGTCATCTACGGTGCGCGGATCTCGCTCACCATCGGCCTGCTCGCCGTGATCGGCGTCCTGATCGTGGGCGTGCTGATCGGCGCTCTCGCAGGCTATTTCGGCGGCTTCCTCGACAGCCTGCTGGCGCGGTTCACCGACATCTTCTTCGGTATCCCGCTGCTTCTCGGTGCCCTGGTGCTCCTCACCGTGACCAGCGAGCGCACCGTCGTGACGGTCGCCCTGGCCCTGGTGGCCTTCGGCTGGATGACCGCTATGCGTCTGGTCCGCTCGTCGGTCATCAGCATCAAGCAGAGCGAATACGTCCAGGCCGCACAGGCTCTCGGTGCGAGCACCTACCGCATCCTGGTCCGGCACATCCTGCCGAACGCCCTGGCGCCCGTACTGGTGTACGCCACCATCGCCGTCGGCACGTTCATCGCCGCGGAGGCGACGCTGTCCTACCTCGGTATCGGTCTGCAGTTGCCCGCGATCTCGTGGGGCCTGCAGATCAACCTGGGCCAGAACTACATCTCCACCTCGCCGCACCTGGTGCTCTTCCCGGCAGCCTTCCTGTCGGTGACGGTGCTGGCCTTCATCCTCATGGGCGACGCGCTGCGTGACGCGCTCGACCCGAAACGGAGCTGACGATGACGGAACAGGCAACATCGGACGCGGCGGCCCCGATCCTCGGTGTCTCCGGTCTGACCATCGATTTCGAGGTCGACAAGACCTGGCGCACGGCGGTGCGCGACGTGTCCTTCGAGGTGGCGCGCGGGGAGATCCTCGCCATCGTGGGCGAATCCGGCTCGGGCAAGTCCACGACGGCCATGGCCATCCCGGGGCTGCTGGCCGACAACAGCCGTGTCGCGGGCAGCATCACGCTGAACGGTCGCGAACTCACGGGCCTGAAGGAACGCGAGCTGAACGGCGTGCGCGGCAAGGACATCGCCGTGATCTTCCAGGAGCCGATGACGGCCCTGAACCCGGTCTACACCATCGGCTGGCAGATCACCGAGGCCATTCGCGCGCACAGCGACGTCACCAAGGCGCAGGCCAAGGACCGCGTCATCGAGTTGCTGCGGTTGGTCGAGATGCCGGAGCCCGAGAAGCGCGTCGGCTACTACCCGCACCAGCTGTCCGGTGGTCAGCGTCAGCGCGCCATGATCGCTCAGGCGCTCGCGTCCGAGCCGGCCGTGCTCATCGCCGACGAGCCGACCACGGCGCTCGACGTGACCGTGCAGGCCGAGATCCTCGAGCTCATGCGGGATCTGCGCGGCCGAGTCGACGCCGCCATCGTGCTCATCACGCACGACATGGGCGTGGTCGCCGACATGGCCGACCGCATCCTGGTGATGCGGAACGGTGACATCGTCGAGCAGGGCACCGCCGACCACATCTTCCACCGCCCGGACCACGCCTACACCCGCGAGCTGCTCGCGTCCGTTCCCCATCTGGGATCGCGCGCGGGCGAGCAGGGCACCGACGACACCCCGGACGTCACCTACGCCCTCGAGCTCACCGATGCCGTCATCGAGTACCCCGGTTCCCGCCGCACCGGCGGGTTCCGCGCGGTCGACGGGGTCAGCCTGTCCATCGAGCCGGGCGAGGTCGTCGGCCTGGTGGGCGAGTCCGGCTCCGGCAAGTCGACCATCGGCAAGGCCGCGGTGGGTCTGCTGAAGCTGCATTCCGGGTCGTTGTCCGTGGCGGGTACCGACATCACGTCGGCGTCCACCCGTGCGCTGCGCCCGGTGCGCAGCAAGGTGGGCATCGTCTTCCAGGATCCGGGGTCGTCGCTGAACCCCCGCTGGCCCATCGGCCAGTCCATCGCGGAGCCGATGCTCCTGCACACCGAGATGGACCGCACGCAGCGGAACAAGAAGGTGGAGGAGCTCCTCGACCAGGTGCACCTGTCCCGCGACATGCGCAACCGGTACCCGCACCAGCTCTCGGGGGGTCAGCGGCAGCGCGTGGGCATCGCCCGGGCCCTCGCCCTCGAACCGACTCTGCTGGTGGCTGACGAGCCGACGTCGGCTCTCGACGTCTCGGTGCAGGCCAAGGTGCTCGAGCTGTTCCAGGAGCTCCAGCGCGAATACGGGTTCGCGTGCCTGTTCATCAGTCACGACCTCGCCGTCGTCGAGGTATTGGCCCGTCGCATCGCGGTGATGAGCAAGGGCAAGCTGGTCGAGTTCGACCGCACCGACCGCATCCTGCGCTCGCCGTCCGACCCGTACACCAAGCGTCTGCTCGCGGCCGTGCCCGTGCCGGACCCCGAGCAGCAGGCCGTGCGGCGCCGGGAGCGGGCGGAACTGCTGGCCGCCGAGCAGGCGGGCGGTCGGTAGATTCGCCCCGTGACCGATCCGCTGGCTCCGATCCTCGACCTACCGGGCGTCCGGGACGCCGCCGACCGGGCTCGCGACGCGCTCGCCGAGGTACACCGGCACAAGACGAACCGACGGGGGTGGCCGGCCACGGCCGCCGAGGCGGCGGTGCGGGCGGCCCGCGCGTCGGCGGTGATCGCGGGGTCCTCGACCGCCGTCGCCGACGACGGCACGGCCCCGCCGATCCTCGCCGGTGCGCTCCGGGTGGCGCAGGCACTCGACGGCGACGCGCTCACCAGCACCGTCGGAACGTGGCGACGCGCCCCGCTCCAGGCGTTGGCTCGTCTCCATCTGTTGGCTGCGGCGGACCTCGTCGACGATCAGGACCAGCTGGGTCGTCCGCGGGCGGGTGACGACGTCGCGCAGCGGCTGTCGATCCTCGCCGACCTCGTCACCGGCGGGACGCGGGCGCCGGCGCCGGTGGTCGCGGCGATCGTCCACGGAGAGTTGGTGTCCCTGCGGCCGTTCGGGACGGCCGACGGCGTGGTCGCGCGCGCGGCGTCTCGGCTGGTGGCCGTCGCGTCCGGCTTCGATCCCCACAATCTGGGTGTGCCGGAGGAGAGCTGGGCCAAGCGGCTCGCCGCTTACCGCACGGGTGTCGAGGGCTTCGCGGGCGGTACCGAGCGCGGCGTGGGGAGCTGGGTCCTGTTGTGCTGCGGGTCGTTCGAGGCGGGTGCCGCCGAGGCGACGACGATCGCGGAGAACGCGCAGCCGGCCTGAGGCGACCCGACGGGCCCGCACATGACAACGGGCGACGGTGCCGGGATCTCACTCCGGCGTCGTCGCCCGTCGGCACGGAATCCGCGGTTACCAGGCGTGCAGGGTGGGTTGCGGTGGAGAAACTCCACGTGGCCTCGGCGAGAATGCGTGGCGACCTTCGTTCGTGTCCGCAACCAGTGCAGAGTTCTCACGTCGTCCGCCCGAATTCCGCAGGCCCACAACACTTGTGCCTCCATAGCGGCGCGCTACGCGTGGGTACCGTCGGTCCGTGCCGGGAAAGCCCGGCTGGGAGAGCGTTCCTTCTCTTCCGGCTCGCTCTTGGCCTTCCGTCTTTCCGTGCGTCCATTCTTACTCTGTGATCGACGCCACAGCAAGAGGTTCCGCGGCCCGATCGATTCAGCAGCTCGTCGCAGTGGTCGCGTCAGCGACGGCGGCGCAGCACACCGTAGGAGACCGCGCCGGCCGCCACTGCGGCGAGCGAGGCAGCGACCCCGGCGACGGTGCTCGACGACGGCGCGGTGAACCGGCTGCGCAACGAGACCGGGTTCGAGAAGGTGAGAATCGGCCACCCCTTGCTCGCGGCCTCCTTGCGCAGACCACGATCGGGATTGACCGCCGTCGGGTGCCCGACGGCCTCGAGCATCGGCAGGTCGGTGACCGAGTCGGTATATGCGTACGAGCGGGACAGGTCGTACCCGTGCTCGGCGGCGAGCTTCTCCATCGCCTCGACCTTGCCCGGCCCGTAGCAGTAGAACGAGATCTCGCCCGAGTACTTGCCGTCCTCGATCGCCATCTGCGTACCGACGTGATGGTCGGCGCCCAGATCGTCGGCGATCGGGGTGACCACCTCCTCGCCGGACGCGGACACGATCACCACGTCGTGACCGCGCAACTTGTGGTCGGCGATCAGATCGGCGGCCTCGGCGAACACCAGAGGATCCACGATGTCGTGCAGGGTTTCCGCGACGATGGTGCGAACCGTTTCGACGTCCCACCCGGTGCACATGCTCGCGATGTGGATGCGCATGCGCTCCATCTGATCGTGGTCCGCACCGGACACCAGGAACAGGAATTGGGCGTAGCTGCTCTTGAGCACACTGCGCCGGTTGATCAGTCCGCCGTCGAAGAAGGGCTTGCTGAACGCCAGGGTGGAGGACTTCGCGATGATCGTCTTATCCAGATCGAAGAACGCGGCGATGCGTCCGGGTGCCTCGGGGCTGCTCACTCGGCCAGGGTAACGGGCAGGCCTGCAGGTCTTCGAAAGTCCGCCGGACCTGCTGTGACGACTCGCCGCGCGGCGATGTGGTCCGAGCGCAGTCGGGTGTAGACTTCGTTGTGCCCGGTCACGAATCGGGCGCGTTCAGCCCGACCCCCCGGGGCTGAACGTCGACGACCCCCGCCTCCTCCCCCCCCCTGGCGGGGGTCGTCCCATGTCCGGGGTCTCTCGCCGGTCGCCTAGCACGCCGGTCCGACTCGCCGACGGCGTTCTCCCCGGGCCTCGTCGTCATCCCCGGGGTGGGAGTGGGCGGGCTCACCCGACCTCCCGCTCGGCGCACGATCGGCGGCGTGACCTCGCCCGAATTCTCCGCGCCGACCCCCGCTGCCGCGTCCGACGCCGCCGTGACCGTCGTGATCGACGAGCCCACCCTGTCCGACCACGTGCGACGGGTCGTGGCCGCGGCAGGACGTGCGGTCGACGTGCGGCCGACGGTCCCGGACCGAGCGGGGTGGCTCGGCGCGACCACCGTCGTGCTCTCCGAGTCCGCTGCCGCCGACGCGGTGCGCCGACGGCACCCGCGCCGTCCGGGCGTCGTCGTGGTCTCGGACGGCGCGCCGACCGTGACGGCGTGGCAGAGCGCGGCCACCCTCGGGACACCGCACGTGCTCGACCTGCCGAACCGTGAAGCCGACCTCATGGCGCTGATCGCGGCCGTTCCGGGACGCGACGCGGACGGCGCCGTCGTCACGGTGATCGGCGGCTGCGGCGGAGCCGGGGCCTCGGTGTTCGCGACGGCACTCGCCCTGACGTCGGCACGCTCGGCGCTCACGGTGCTGGTGGACGCGGATCCGTGCGGTGGGGGACTCGACCTCGCGGCCGGCGTGGACGATCGGCCGGGACTGCGGTGGCCCGACTTGGTCGTCGGCGGCCGCGTCGACGCTCGTGCCCTGCACGACGCGTTGCCCGCGCGTGATCGCCTCGCCGTGCTGTCCTGCGCACGAGGCCGACCTTCGGACGTCGACCCCGGCGCCCTCACCGCGGTGCTGGCGTCCGTTCGGCGTGCGGGCGAACTCGCCGTCTGCGACGCACCGCGCTCGCCCGGGCCCGAGCAGTGGGCTGCCGTGGAGGCGGCCGACCTGGTCACGGTCGTCGTGCCGGCGACGGTGCGGGGTTCGTGGGCGGCCCGCGCCGTCGTCGCGACTCTGCAGAGTCGCACCGCGAACGTCGGTCTCGTGATTCGCGGCCCGGCCCCCGGGGGACTGCGTGCGGACGACGTCGAGCGCACCGCGGAGGCACCGGTCCTGGCCACCATGCGCCCCGAGCGTCGTCTCGCCGCAACCCTGGACCACGGCGGGCTGGATCTGCGACCCCGGTCGCCGCTCGCCGCCGCTGCAGCCGCCGTCCTCGCCCTGGTGGGGGGTCCGTCGTGACGGGCTGGGTCACCGGTGATCTGCTGAGGCGAGTCCGCGACCGGTTGACCGCGGACGGCTCCGAGCCGACGCCCGCCGCGATCGCCGCCGCCGTCCGCGCCGAGGCAGGTGGCGTCGTGGGGGACGCGGAGCTGCTCCGTGTCCTGCACGTCCTCGACACGGAGTTTCGCGGAGCGGGCGTCCTCGACGCGGTACTGCACGAACCGGGTGTCACCGACGTGCTCGTCAGTGGTCCGGACGAGGTCTGGGTCGACCGCGGCCGCGGACTGGAACGCGCCGACGTGCGGTTCGACGACGACGCGGCCGTGCGGCGGCTCGCGGGACGGCTGGCGGTCGCGGCCGGACGCCGCCTCGACGACGCCCAGCCGTGGGTGGACGGCCGCCTGCCGGGGGTCGATTCTGCGTCCTTCGGGGTGCGTCTGCATGCCGTCCTCGCGCCCGTCGCACGCGGCGGCACCTGCCTGTCGTTGCGCGTCCTGCGCCCGGCGTCGCAGGGGCTCGGCGCGCTCGCCTCGGCCGGCACCTTCGCGGACGGCGCGGAGGATCTGGTGCGGCGCATCGTCTCTCGCCGGGTCGCGTTCCTCGTGGTCGGTGGCACCGGAACCGGGAAGACGACCCTGCTCGCGGCACTGCTCGGTGAGGTGGACCCCCGCGAGCGCATCGTCTGCGTCGAGGACGCGGCGGAACTTGCCCCGGCCCACCCCCACGTCGTCACCTTGGTGGCCCGCCCCGCCAACGTCGAGGGAGTCGGCGAGGTGACCGTGCGCGACCTCGTCCGCCAGGCGTTGCGGATGCGGCCGGATCGCATCGTGGTGGGGGAGGTGCGCGGGCCGGAGGTGGTGGACCTGTTGACCGCGCTCAACACCGGGCACGACGGGGGAGCCGGGACGGTGCACGCCAACTCGCCCGAGGAGGTTCCTGCGCGCCTCGAAGCCCTGGCGGCGCTCGGTGGCTTGTCCCGCGCCGCCCTGCACAGTCAGCTGGCCGCCGCGGTCCACGTGGTGCTGCACACGGCGCGACTCGACGACGGCCGCCGGGTGCTCGCCTCGATCGGCGTCGTGACGCCGGGGGACGACGGCGTGTGTCGCGTGCTCCCGGCGTGGTCGCGGGACGCACCGACGGGGCCGGGCCGGGCGCGACTGCAGGAGCTTCTCGGGTCGGAGGGGGCACGGTGAGCCTGCTGGTTCTCGCCGCGGCGCTTCTGGTGTGGCCGTCGCGACCGCCGCGCCGACGGGTGGTGCACGGGCCACGCCGTGTCGTCCGGATCGGCTCCGGGCGGTTACCGGTGATCGCCGCTGCGGCCGTCGTGCTCGCCACCGTCCTTGCGCTCGGCCCGGCGCCGGCGATCGCGGTCACCGTCGTCACGGCGACGGTATTCCTGCGCCGGCGGGCGACGACGCGCCGCCGGGCCGACCGCGCCGTCACCGCAGCGTTGGTCGGCGGCGTGGACACGATGGTCGCGGAACTCGCGGTGGGTGCCGATCCCGCGGCGGCCTGTCGGGCGGTCGCTCGTGATCACCCCGGTGAGGTGGGTTCCCGATTCGCCGCGGCCGCAGCCCATTCCGAGCTCGGCGGGGCCCTGTCCACCGGGCTCACCGGCGCCGGAGAGCAAGGAGACAGCCGGCTTGACTGGACTCGGATGGCCTCCGCCTGGGTGATCTGCGAGCGGCACGGCCTCGCGCCCGCCGTCGTCCTGCGGTCCGTGCGGGACGATCTCGACGCGCGGGTGCGGTTCGGTCGTCGCACCGAGGCGTCCACGGCCGGGGCGAGGGCGACGGCCACCGTGCTCTCGGTGTTGCCGGTGCTCGGTATCGCTCTCGGCCAGGCGATGGGGGCGGCGCCACTCGCAGTCCTCAGCGGGGACGGCGCGGGTGGGGTGCTCGGCGTCGTCGGCGTGACGCTGGTGTGCGCGGGGCTGCTGTGGACCGATCGCATCGTGGCGGGAGTGGTCCGGTGACGGGGGCGGCGATCCTGCTCGCGCTCGCCGTGCTGGTCGCCCCCGCTCGGTCCGTGTGCCGGCGTGGGTCGGTTCGGGAGCCGTCGGCCCCGGCCACGGCATCGCCGAGCTGTGATGCGCACGCGGTCGCCGGAACCCTCGATCTCCTCGCCGCCTGCGTGCGCGGCGGCGCCACCGTCCCGGCAGCCGCGCACGCGGTCGCCGAGTTCGCACCCGAGCCGTTGGCCTCCGCGCTGACCCGCGCCGGTGCGTTGCTCGCTCTGGGTGCCGAACCGGAATCGGCGTGGGCTCCACTGGCCGAACACCCGGCGACCGAGACCGTGGCCCGTGCGCTGCGACGGTCCGCACGGTCCGGGACCTCGGTGGCCGATGCGCTGGCCGGCTCCGCGGCGGAACAGCGTCGTCGGGCCGAGGACGAGGCCGTCGCCCGCGCGGATCGAGCCGGGGTCCTCGTCACCGGTCCGCTGGGGCTGTGCTTCCTGCCCGCGTTCGTCTGCCTCGGCATCGTGCCGGTGGTCGTCGGACTGGCCGGGTCGGTGCTTCAGGGAGGCGGGATCCCGTGACGGGTCCACAGAAACGCCGTCGGGGATCGGCCTCGGCGGATCACGAAGGGGGAGAACATGTCCGTGGTGCACAGGGTGCAGAACAGGATGCTCGAGGTCCTCGCGGAGGACGACGGGATGTCGACGGCGGAGTACGCCATCGGCACCATCGCGGCCGCCGCTTTCGGGGCGGTGCTCTACACGGTGGTGACGGGCGACTCGATCGTCTCCGCCCTCACCGGAATCATCGACCGGGCTCTGCAGACCACGGTCTGAGGGGGGACGCCGGGGCGGTGACCGTCGAGGCGGCACTGGCCATCGCCGCCATCGTGGCGGTGGTGGTGCTGTGCGTGGGGGCGTTGGTGACGGTCACCGCGCACATCCGCTGTGTCGATGCGGCGCGGGAAGGGGCGAGGTTGTCCGCGCTGGGGGATCCAGATGCCGTCGTCGCTGCCCGTCGCGTCGCGCCGCGGGACTCCGAGGTGGTGGTGACGCGGGACGGGGAGTGGGTGACGGTGCGGGTCGAGGCGGCGTCGCCGCTGCCCGGAGTCGAGGTCGCCGCCGAGGCGGTCGCAGTGGTCGAACCCGAGGCGGACCCGCGGTGAGCGAGGGGGATCGCGGGTCGGCCTCGGTGATCGGGGCGTTCGTGGTGCTGTCGCTCGTGGTGGTCACCGCGACGGTGATGTGGGTGGGGGCAGCCGTTGCTGCACGACATCGAGTGCAGGCGGCTGCGGATCTCGCCGCGCTGGCCGGGGCCGCGGCCCTGGTCGAGGGGGACGCGGCGGGGTGCGCGGCGGCGCGGGTCGTGGGTGACCGCATGGGAGCGGTGCTCGCGACCTGCGCCGCCGAGGGGTGGGATCTCGAGGTGCGATTCCGAGTGACCGTGCGGTTGGGGCGGTTCGGGGTCCGGGAGGCCGTTGCGGTGTCGCGGGCGGGGCCGGTGGAGTGAGCGGCGCTTTCCGCGGATGGTTCGTGCAGCTGCGGATGGTGCACTGTCCGCGAGAGCAGGAGCGGTCAGCGGGAAGGGCTCACCGGTCGCAGGCCGCGGAGCAGCAGCACACCCATGCCGATGGTCCAGACGTTCAGACTGTCCAGCGCGATCCGCTCGGACAGCCCGGCTCCGAGCCCCCACGTGCCGGGGGTGAGGAAGGCGGCGCCGCCGATCACGGCGGCGGCAGTGCACGCGGCGGCCAGGGCCCGTGCACGTCGGTCTCGTCCGACCGACCCGGTGGCGAGGACGATCATGCCTGCGACCTGGAGTGCCCAGTGGATCTGCGCGGCCAGATTGTGGGCGGCGGACGAGACGTCCAGCGGGAGGAACCCGACGGCGGAGGTGGCCAGTCCGGAGGCAGCGATCAGGAGCCAGCCGGCGCGATCGCGACCCGTGGTCTGCGGAACCAGAAGGGCAGCCCCCGCGGCGGTGAGGGCGCCGACCGCGACGAAGGTGGCGTTCATCAGCGCGTGATCGGGGGAGCAGTACTCGGTGCAGGTCGCGGCGCCGAGTGCGCTGATGACGTCGTCGCGCCAGCTGTACGGGGTGGGCCACGCCTTGGCGACCAGGACCTGAGCGGGCCAGTAGAGGACGGTGCTCACCCACAGGGCGGCGACGGCACGGCGCAAACGCATGCCTCGGACGGTAGACAGTCCGGCGCGAACTGCGCATAGTGAGAGAAGTGTTCGTGCTGGGGTGCGCGACGACGACGACGGGGGCGAGTAGATGACACACGGTGGAGGACTGTTAGACGGAGCCAAGGCGCGACTGCGCTGGGCCGCGGTACACGGGCTGGTGCGTACGGTCGCCAAGCTGGGGGTTCGTACGGGAGATCCGCAGGCGAAGCTGATCGCCGACCCCGCGACACGCGCCAACCCGAAGATCATCCACCAGGAGCTCCGTGAGCGCGGACCCCTGGTGAAGGGCAAAGTGGCCTTCCTGACCGTCGACCACGCGCTGATCTTCGACCTGCTGCGGTCGGACGATTTCCGCACCGTCAACCAGGGCAGCAACATGCCCGCGCCGATGCGGCTCATCGAGAAGCGAACGCGATCGGGCGCGCTGCACCCGTTGGCCCCGCCGTCACTGCTGGCGGTCGAGCCGCCCTCGCATACCCGGTACCGCAAGCTCGTGTCGTCCGTCTTCACGGCGCGCGCCGTGAACAAGATGCGCGACGGTGTCCAGGAGGTCGCCGACACCCTTCTCGACGAGCTGGTGGCGAGCGGGGCGTCCACCGTCGACATCGTGCCCGCGTACTGCGCCAAGCTGCCCGTCGCCGTCATCAGTGACGTCCTCGGCGTGCCGGCGAGCGAGCAGCAGCGGGTGCTCGAGTTCGGTGAGCTGGCCGCTCCCAGCCTCGATCTGGGCCTCACGTGGCCGCAGTTCGAGGAAGTCGAGAAGGGCCTGCGGGGATTCGACGCGTGGCTGTCCGCGCACATCGCCGAGCTGAGGAAGAACCCGGGCGACGACCTGATGAGCCAGCTCATCGATGCCTCCGAGGACGGCGTCTACCTGAACGACGAGGAGCTGCGCGCGACGGCCGGTCTGGTCCTCGCCGCCGGCTTCGAGACCACCGTCAATCTGCTCGGCAGTGGCATCGACCTGTTGGTGCGCAACCCCGATCAGCTTGCGCGCCTGCAGGAGGATCCGTCGTTGTGGGCCAACGCGATCGACGAGATGCTGCGCCTCGAGACGCCGGTGCAGATGACCGCGCGCGTGGCCAGGCATCAGGTGGAGATGGCCGGTAAGACCATCGACAAGGGCAAGATCGTGGTGTGCGCCCTCTCCGGGGGTAACCGGGACCCGAAGGTCTTCGAGGACCCGGACCGCTTCGACGTCGGCCGGCCCAATGCCAACAAGCACCTTTCGTTCTCGGGAGGTCGGCACTTCTGCCTCGGTGCGGCGCTGGCTCGCGCCGAGAGCGAGGTCGCGCTGCGCACCCTGTTCGATCGCTTCCCGAACCTCACCACCGTCGGGGCCGGCACTCGTCGCAACACCCGTGTCCTGCACGGATATTCGTCGTTGCCCGTCTCGCTGGGCGAGCCCGCGACGGTGGACGCCTAGTCCGCCAGCTCGCCCAGCACGGCGTCGAGCACGCGGACCGCGCCGTCCTTGTCCAGCGGATCGTTGCCGTTGCCGCACTTCGGTGACTGCACGCACGAGGGGCAGCCGGATCGGCACTCGCACGACGCGATCGCGTCCCGGGTCGCGGCCAGCCAGGTCGCGAGCACCGCGTGTCCCCGGTCGGCGAAGCCTGCCCCACCGTCGTACCCGTCGTAGACGAACACGGTGGGCAGGCCGGTGTCCCCGTGCAGCGCGGTGGACACGCCGCCGATGTCCCACCGGTCGCACGTGGCCACCAGCGGGAGCATGCCGATGGCCGCGTGCTCGGCGGCGTGCAGCGACCCCGGCACGCGCTCCGGCCCGACGCCGGCGCGGGCGAGCAGCTCCGGCGTGATCGTGTACATCACCGCTCGGGTGTGCAGGGTCTGGACCGGCATGTCGAGTTCGACGGAGTCGAGGATCTCCCCGGACGGCAGCCGCCGCAGGTAGCCGACCACCTGATGGCTGACCTGCACGCGCGTCAGGGCGACGTCGACCTCGCCGTGCCGACGGTGCGCGAGGTAGTCCTCGACGACGATCTCGGTGACCTCGCGTGCCGACGTCGTCCAGTCGGGTTCCTCGGGGTGCACGACGGCGACGTGGTCGTCGAAGTCGAGCGTGTCGACGACGAACGACTCGCCCTGATGGATGTGCACCGCGCCCGGGTGGGCGGTGGCGGGGGCGCGGCCGGCGTCGACGGTGCCCAGCATGCGGCCGGTGGTGCCGTCGACGATCGCGATCTGCGAGCCGATGCCACCGCGGATGTCGATCTCGCCGTGCGGCGGGGTGTCGGAGGTGACGTACCACCCGTGCGGCCGACGGCGGAGGTCGCCGTCCTCCGCCAGGCGGTGGGCGACGTCCTCGGCGTTCCACTCGGCGATCTCGTCGTCGGACAGCGGCAGTTCCGCTGCGGCGCAGAGCAACTGGGGCCCGAGCACGTAGGGGTTGGTGGGGTCGGTGACCGTCGCTTCGATCGGCTTGTCCAGCAACGCCGACGGATGGTGGACCAGATAGGTGTCCAACGGGTCGTCCCGCCCGACCAGGACCACCAGAGATCCCTGACCACGACGTCCGGAGCGACCGGCCTGCTGCCAGAACGAGGCGACGGTGCCGGGGAAGCCGGCGACGACGACGGCGTCGAGGCCGGCGATGTCGACGCCGAGTTCCAGCGCGTTCGTCGTGGCCACGCCGAGCAGTCGTCCGTCGGACAGGGCGCGCTCGAGGGCGCGTCGGTCCTCGGCGAGGTACCCGGCTCGATACGCCGCGATGCGACCCGGCAGGTCCGGGTCGACGTCGGCGAGCAGTCTCGATGTGCCGAGGGCGGTGAGTTCCGCGCCGCGCCGCGACCGGACGAAGGTGAGCGTGCGGGCGCCCTCGACCACCAGATCGGCCATGATGCGCGCGGCCTCGGACCCGGCGGCGCGGCGTACCGGAGCGCCGTTCTCGCCGGTCACGTCCAGCAGCGGCGGTTCCCACAGAGCGACGGTGCGCGGACCGTGCGGGGAGCCGTCCTCGGTGATCTCGACGCACGGCGCTCCGATGAGGCGGCTCGCCGCCGCGCCGGGCGCCGACGCGGTGGCACTGGCCAGCACGAACGTCGGATTCGCGCCGTACCGCGCGGCGATGCGGCGGAGTCGACGCATCACCAGGGCGACGTGCGAACCGAAGACCCCCCGGTAGGAATGACACTCGTCGACCACGACGTAGGCCAAGTTGCGGAAGAAGTGCGCCCACCGACGATGGCCCTGCAGCAGCGACAGGTGCAGCATGTCCGGATTGGTGAAGATCCAGCGGGAGTTCGCGCGCGCCCAACGGCGGACCTCGACGGGAGTGTCACCGTCGTAATCGCTGGGCGCGATGTCGGGAAATCCGGCGCGAGCGAGAGTGTCCGTCATGTCCACCGCGGCCCGGAGCTGATCGGATCCGAGCGCCTTGGTGGGGGCGAGGTACAGCGCGGTGGCGCGGGGATTCTCGGACAGCGTCGACAGAATGGGCATGCGATAACCCAGCGATTTGCCCGACGCCGTTCCCGTGGAGACGACGACGTGCCGGCCGGTTTTCGCGAGCGTCGCCGCGTCGGCCTGGTGACTCCAGGGTTCGGGAATGCCGCAGTCGACGAACGTGCGCACGATCCGGGAATCGAGCCACTCCGGCCACGGTGCCGTCCGGGCCTCGCGACCGGGCAGTTCGACCGAGTGGGTCAGCGGCGATTCCCCCGTCGGCGTCCCGGCCAGAGCACGGTCCAACAACGCGCCGCCGAAGCTGGTGGCGGACGTGTCGACGGTGGCGCTCAACTGTTCTGTCCTGTTCTCTGATGCCGATGGGGACGCAGGTCGGATGGTAGGTGCGAGCACCGACGGCGGGCCCCGACAAGGTTTACGAACTTGTTGCGCGCGACTGTCGCGTGCGGACGCGCGACGTGGTTCACTGTTCTCGGTCGCAGCTTCTGTGTTCGTGTTCACGCTCGCAGGATCTATTGTTGCGAGCGCGGTGCGTGAAGCTCCACCCTCCGGGGGGAAATCACGTCGGCGGTCGGAACCGGCCCGGTGAACTGTAAGTGCCGTTCACCGCATCCGGTGGTCAAGAAGAAGGATAGACAAGCATGGCACAGGGAACTGTGAAGTGGTTCAACGCCGAAAAGGGCTTCGGCTTCATCGCACCCGAGGACGGCTCCGCTGACGTCTTCGTCCACTACTCCGAGATCCAGGGCAGCGGCTTCCGCACCCTCGAGGAGAACCAGCGCGTGGAGTTCGAGGTCGGCCAGGGCACCAAGGGCCCCCAGGCCACGGGCGTCCGCGCAGTCTGATCCTCGGATCGGATCCACGCACGAGGCGCGAATCCCCCGTCACCCCTTCCGGGTGGCGGGGGATTCGTCCGTCACGGGCCCGATGTGCTCTCGACCCGTCGCCGCCCGCCGGGGTCATCGGTGACCTACTGTCGCGACTGTGAGTCAGTTGTCCTTCTTCTCCGCCGAGTCGACACCGCCCGCGGTGGACGACCTCGCGGGGTTGCTGGCTGCTCCGGGTCAGGTGGTGACGGTCGCGGGCGGAGCGCGGGTGTCCGTCGTCGTCGACCGGCTGTGGCGAGCGCAGGCGATCGCGGACATGATGGCCGACTGCGGCATCACACCCGAGATCGCGGACACCGACGAGGGTCACCCGCTGGTCAGGTCCGCCCCGACTCCCGAGTTGATGCCGACGGCGCGGTCCTGGACCCGCGGGGCGGTCAAGGCGGTGCCCGCCGGGTGGACACCCGGACCGCGGGCACTGCGCGCCTGGGCGCTCGCCTCGGGCCGGCTCGCCGCCGACGGGTCCCGCTTCGCGTTCGGCCTGGACCCGCACGCACCGGACACGCATCCCGTCCTCGCGGAGTCGTTGATGCGCGTCGGCATCGCGCCGACGCTGGCCGGAGCCCGCGGATCCACGCCCGAACTGCGCATCACGGGTCGACGACGGCTCGGGCGCCTGGTCGACACGGTGGGCGAGGCGCCGCCGGGTGTGGTGGAGTGGCCGACGACGCCGTGACACCGTGCGCCCACGGCGCCGTGAGACCGGGCACCGCCCACGCGTCGTGACAGGCGCGGACGCCCCCGCCGATCGCGCCGAAACGGCGGATCGGTGCACGTGTGTCACTCTGTATGGTGTCGACCTCGAGCGGTTCGAGGCGTCGACCGTGGTTGGAAGGGGTCTCGTCCGGCGAGGCCAGGAAGGTTCGGCAGCACGTGGCAGCAGGGGACAAGTCGACGGGGTCGTCGTCCGGCGGCGTCCGTCGTCTGGTGATCGTCGAGTCGCCCACCAAGGCCCGCAAGATCGCGCCCTACCTGGGCAAGGACTACGTGGTCGAGGCGTCGGTGGGTCATATTCGCGACCTCCCACGCGGTGCCGCCGACGTGCCCGCCAAGTACAAAGGCGAATCGTGGGCGCGTCTCGGTGTCGACGTCGATCACGACTTCGAGCCCCTCTACGTCGTCAGCCCCGAGAAGAAGGGGAAGGTCAGCGAGCTCAAGTCGCTCCTGAAGGACGCCGACGAGCTCTACCTCGCCACCGACCCCGACCGTGAGGGCGAGGCCATCGCCTGGCACCTGCTCGAGACGCTGAAGCCCAAGGTGCCCGTCCGCCGGATGGTCTTCCACGAGATCACGAAGCCGGCCATCCTCGCCGCGGCCGACGACACCCGCGACCTCGACACCGACCTCGTCGACGCCCAGGAGACACGCCGCATCCTCGACCGCCTCTACGGGTACGAGGTCTCGCCGGTTCTGTGGAAGAAGGTCATGCCGAAGCTGTCGGCGGGCCGCGTGCAGTCGGTGGCGACGCGCGTCATCGTCCAGCGCGAGCGGGAGCGCATGGCGTTCCGCTCAGCCGAATACTGGGACATCTCGGCCCAGCTCGACGCCGGCGCCGAGGCGACCCCGCGGGCGTTCGGCGCTCGGCTGGTGTCGGTCGACGGTGCCCGCGTGGCGACGGGCCGCGACTTCGGTGCCGACGGCAAGCTGAAGTCCGACGGTGTCACCGTGCTCGACGAGGCCCATGCCCGTCGTCTCGCCGAGGCCCTCGACGGCGTCGATCTCACCGTCGCCTCGGCCGAGTCGAAGCCGTACACGCGGCGCCCGTACCCGCCGTTCATGACGTCGACGCTGCAGCAGGAGGCCGGACGCAAGCTCCGTATGTCCTCCGAGCGCACCATGCGGATCGCGCAGCGGCTGTACGAGAACGGCTACATCACCTACATGCGTACCGACTCGACGAACCTGTCGGCGTCGGCCATCGATGCCGCCCGTCGTCAGGCCACCGAGCTGTACGGCCCCGAGTACGTGCACGACTCCCCGCGGCAGTACACCCGCAAGGTGAAGAACGCGCAGGAAGCGCACGAGGCCATTCGACCGGCCGGCGACTCCTTCGCCACGCCGGGCCAGCTGCACAGCTCTCTCGACACCGACGAATTCCGTCTCTACGAACTCATCTGGCAGCGCACCGTCGCGTCGCAGATGGCGGACGCGCGCGGAACCACGCTGTCACTGCGGATCTCGGGCACCGCGGGAACCGGTGAGGACTGCACCTTCAGTGCGTCGGGCCGGACGATCACGTTCCCGGGCTTCCTCAAGGCCTACGTCGAGAGTGTCGACGATCAGGCCGGCGGTCAGTCCGACGACGCCGAATCCCGCTTGCCCGCACTGGAGAAGGGGCAGGCGGTCACGGCCACCGGCCTCGATCCCGACGGTCACACCACCAACCCGCCCGCTCGCTTCACCGAGGCGTCGCTCATCAAGACGCTCGAAGAGCTGGGAATCGGTCGCCCGTCGACGTATTCGTCGATCATCAAGACCATTCTCGACCGCGGCTACGTCTACAAGCGTGGCAGCGCGCTGGTCCCGTCCTGGGTGGCGTTCGCCGTGATCGGTTTGCTGGAGGTGCATTTCGGCCGCCTGGTGGACTTCGACTTCACGGCCGGCATGGAGGACGACCTCGATGCGATCGCCGACGGCCGCGAGCGTCGCGGAAACTGGTTGACCGCGTTCTATTTCGGCGGTGAGACCGGCGCCGAGGGGTCGGTTGCCCGCTCGGGTGGCCTGAAGAAGATGGTGGGCACCAACCTCGAGGACATCGACGCCCGCGAGATCAACTCCATCCGGCTGTTCGACGACGCCGAGGGACGCGAGATCCACGTGCGCGTGGGCCGCTACGGGCCCTATCTCGAGCGCATGGTGCAGAACCCCGACGATCCCGACGGCGACCCGATCTCCCAGCGCGCCAACCTGCCCGACGATCTGCCGCCGGACGAGCTGACCGTCGAGTACGCCGAGAAGCTGTTCTCGACGCCGCAGGAGGGCCGCAAGCTGGGTGTCGATCCGGCGAGCGGACACGAGATCGTCGCCAAGGAAGGGCGTTTCGGCCCGTACGTCACCGAGATCGTCCCCGAGGAGCCCGAGCCGGTCCCGGACATTGTTCCGGTGGAACGTGGCTCCGACGGCGGCGGAACCGCCGTGGCCACCAAGGCCAAGGCGCCGGCCAAGAAGGCCGCGAAGAAGGCGGCGGCCGTCAAGCCGCGCACCGGCTCGCTCCTGAAGTCGATGGACCTCGCGACCGTCACGCTCGAGGACGCGTTGAAGCTGCTGTCGCTGCCGCGCGTGGTGGGTGTGGATCCCGAGTCCAAGGAGGAGATCACCGCCCAGAACGGCCGCTACGGCCCGTACCTGAAGAAGGGCACGGACTCGCGCTCGCTGGCGACCGAGGAGCAGATCTTCACCGTCACGCTCGACGAGGCACTGAAGATCTACGCCGAACCGAAGCGTCGCGGCCGTCAGGGTGCGGCGACTCCGCCGTTGCGTGAGCTCGGTGTGGACACGGTGAGCGAGAAGCCGATGGTGATCAAGGACGGCCGCTTCGGCCCCTACGTCACCGACGGGGAGACCAACGCGAGCCTGCGCAAGGGCGACGAGGTCGCCACGATCACGGACGAGCGGGCGATGGAACTCCTCGCCGACCGTCGCGCGCGCGGTCCGGTGAAGAAGAAGGCCACCAAGAAGGCAGCCACGAAGACCGCAGCCAAGAAGACGGCGGCCAAGAAAGCCCCGGCGAAGAAGACGGCCGCGAAGAAGGCCACCGCGAAGAAGACGGCGGCCAAGAAGGCACCGGCCAAGAAGACGGCCGCGGCGAAGTCCACGGCGTCGGAGGCCACGGACGGCTGATCGGCCGACCCGAGTACGGCGTAAGGTCGGCCCATGGCCGGAGGACTGGTTGCCCTGCTCGACGACGTCGCCGCGCTCGCGCGCCTGGCGGCGGCGTCCATCGACGACGTCGGCGCCGCCACCGGAAAGGCCACCGCGAAGGCCGCCGGAGTGGTCATCGACGACACCGCGGTCACGCCCCAGTACGTCCGGGGCCTGGCGGCGGAGCGGGAACTCCCGATCGTCAGGCGCATCGCGGTCGGCTCGCTGCGCAACAAGCTGATCATCATCCTGCCGATCGCGCTGCTCCTCAGCCAGTTCCTGCCGTGGCTGCTCACGCCGATCCTCATGGTCGGCGGCGCGTACCTGAGTTACGAAGCGGCGCACAAGATCTGGGGCGCGATCAGCGGTCACGGCGCGCACGATCACGAGGAGGACGGCCCGCGGGACGAGGACACCGTCGTCGCCGGAGCCGTGCGCACCGACCTCATCCTCTCCGCCGAGATCATGGTGATCGCTCTCGACACCATCGCCTCGGAGGGCTTCTGGTCGCGGCTGATCATTCTCGCCGTCGTCGCCGTGGTGATCACCGTGGTGGTCTACGGCGTCGTCGGGTTGATCGTGAAGATGGACGACATCGGCCTCCGTCTCGCCGACACGTCGTCGGGCATCGCGCAGACCGTCGGTCGCGGTCTGGTCCGCGGGATGCCGAAGGTCATGAGCGTGCTGTCCGTGGTCGGCACCGCGGCGATGCTGTGGGTCGGTGGCCACATTCTGCTGGTCGGCATCGACGAGCTCGGCTTCCACCCGCTGTACGAGCTGGTGCATCACGCCGAGGAGGCGGTGCACGGCGTCGGCGGAATCGGCGGAGTCCTCGCCTGGATCGTCAACACGCTGTTCTCGGCGCTGCTGGGTCTGATCGTCGGCTCGATCGTGGTGGCCGTCCTGGCCGGCATCGCGCGCTTGCGCGGCCGTCGGTCGGGCAGTGTCGGAGCGCAGCACTAGGCTCGCCGTCATGGCGGGAGTGTTCGATCGGCTGGTCGGCCAGCACGAGGTGGTGGCCGAGCTGACCGACGCGGCGCACGCCGCCCGCGAGGGTGACATCGGGTCGCGCATGACGCATTCGTGGCTCTTCACCGGCCCGCCCGGCTCGGGCCGGTCCATCGCCGCGGTTTGTTTCGCCGCCGCGCTGCAGTGCACCGATCCGGACGTCGTCGGTTGCGGCCGCTGCCACGCGTGCACCACCACCCTGCACGGAACGCACGGCGACGTGCGGCGCATCGTCCCGCAAGGCCTGTCCATCTCGGTCAAGGAGATGCGGGACGTCGTTCAGATGGCCGCGCGTCGTCCGTCCACCGGACTGTGGCAGATCGTCGTCATCGAGGACGCGGACCGGCTCGGTGAACGGGCCTACAATGCTCTGCTCAAGGCGGTGGAAGAGCCGCCGGCGCGGACCATCTTCCTGCTGTGCGCGCCGTCGGTGGATCCGGAGGACATCGCGGTCACCATCCGCTCGCGGTGCCGCCACGTCGCGCTCGTCACCCCCAAGCCCGACGACATCGCCCGCGTCCTGCGCGGGAACGACGGTCTGGACGAGAAGACGGCCGCGTGGGCGGCCTCCGTCGGCGGTGGGCACGTCGGTCGGGCTCGGCGACTCGCGACGGACGCCGACGCGCGCGACCGCCGCCAGCGGGCCCTGGGCATCGCCAAGGCCGCGCTGCGTCCCGCCACGCAGTACGCCGTCGTCGAGGAGCTGGTGAAGGCTGCCGAACTCGACGCGGTCGAGCTCAACGCGGCGCGCGACGAGCAGGAGACCGAGGAGCTGCGCACCGCGCTCGGCGCGGGCGGCACCGGCAAGGGTGCGGCGGGCGCGCTGCGCGGCTCGGCAGGCGTGCTGAAGGAGCTCGAGGCGCGGCAGAAGTCCCGCCGGACCCGCACCGGCCGCGACGCGCTGGACCGAGCGCTCATCGACCTCGCGGGGCTCTACCGGGACGCGTTGGCCCAGTCGTTCGGTGCCGAGTCCACGCTCACCCACCCGGACATGGTCGACCAGGCGCGGGGGCTGGCGTCGGTGTGCTCGTCGGAGTCGTTGCTGACCTGCATCGAGGCGATCCTGCAGTGCCGGGAGGCGCTCGAGATGAACGTCAAGCCCAAGTTCGCCGTCGACGCGATGGTGGCCACGCTGGGCGCGGCGGCGAGGTAGGGGCCCGTTTTGGTGGTGGCCGGGGCGAGTGGTTAGACTCGTCCCGGCTCCTCGCGGGGCCGCGCCGCCTTAGCTCAGTCGGTAGAGCATTTCACTCGTAATGAAAAGGTCTGGGGTTCGATTCCCCAAGGCGGCTCCATCTACATCCTGTACCTGACCAGCCACGATGCTGGTCAGGTACTTCTGTGTTGGGGACTTCAAGGGCGTCAGGGTGACACAGAATGACACATCCCGAACCGAACTGGTCCTTGCGTACCGCCTTGGCAACTTTGTACGACCTTGGACGAAGCCCTGCGCGAGCGTGACGTGGGTGCTCACTCCTGGGAAGGAGGTTGCGGATCCCTGTCCGAGTCGGCTGCAGTCCGGGCTGTCATCATGGTCTGTAGTACGTCGGCGCCGTCCAACATTGCATCGCCCTGAGCGTGGACGTACGTGCGCATGGTGAACGCGTTGTCGCTGTGCCCCAACCAGGCTGCGATCACTGCTATCGGAACACCTTGAAGGTGCATCAGAGTTCCGCACGAGTGTCGACAATCATGCAACCTCAGAGGTCGTACCTTTGCGCGGAGGGTGAACCTCTCCCATAGGCCGGAAATGCTGTCCGGGTGGTAGGCGCGGCCCAACTCGTCGCAGACGACGTGGCTCCCCTCCTGGTAGTCCCGACCGGCTGCTGTCGACTCGCCCGCTTGCGTTTCCCTCGCGCTGAGCAGGCTTCTTCGGAGTGCGTCGGTCAAGGGGAGCGTCCGCCGTGAGCTTCGTGATTTGGGTGCTCCGTCCGACGCTCGGCCGTTGACACTGACTCGGTTGTTGGCAATCGTGATCGTGCCCAGCTCGAGATCCACGTCCCGCCACCGAAGCCCGCAGATCTCACCTCGTCGAAGACCGTAGAGCGCCAGCACCCAAGCGTGCCCGACGCGCGAGCTGGACGCGGCATCCAAGATCAGCACGACTTCGTCCTGGGTGTACGTCTCGGTTTTGTGGTGTTCACGGGGCAATCGGTCGACCAGGGCAGCGACGTCGCGCACCAATCGCCCTTGTTTGACCTCTTGGGTGAGCACCATGGACACGACGTTCAACATGTGGTTCACCGAGATGGCTTTCCACGGCTTCCGGCGACCAGCGCTCTTCGGCATCGAACCGGAGAGAAGGTCACGAACGAGCGTGTCGAGATGCTGTTTGGTCAATTTCTGTATTGGGGTGTCCCCGTGTACGAGCCGGATGGGCTTGAGAGCTTGCGTGTAGGAAACGAGAGTCGTTGGCTTCAGATTGTGTCGACCGGAAAGGTAAGCCGAGCAGGCTTCGTCGACCGTTACGGTGGACGGCGCAACGTACATGGGATCGTTGCGGTCATCGAAAGCACGAGTGAGCGCAGCGCGCGCTTCCCTCTCGGTGGCGAATCGTCGTCGACTCTGCGAACGACGGGGTGGAGTGAGGGTTCCATCCGAGGACGTGGACGCGGCTGCGGGGTTGGGCGTATCAACGCGAACCTCGTACCGGGTCACCGTTGCACCAGTGCGCTTGTCGTGGACTGAGATCTTCTTGATCTGCGGTGGCAGTTGTTGCCTAGCCACGACGATGGACCGGTCTCGGAGATGGCGGGTTCTCACCGACTCGCGCCAGCGGGAATTTCGGCGCCCGATTCCCGGCGACCCGAAGAAACGACAAGTCAGACACGGGGATCGCCCTCCCTGACGTCCATGCCGAGCTCAATCATCTGCCTGACCAGCTTTTCAGCGCGATCTCGTGCGTCGTCGTACAGATCTTCCAGAGTGCTGATCTGTTCCCGTGGTTCCTCGGATGCGAGAGCTCGCTTGATCTGCGATTGCGCCCCCCTCATCGAGGCGATTGCCCTGAGCCACTGACGCGTAACTGTGATGCGGTCGATCTCCGGCGCCAGCTCTTCCCGAGTCCACACCTTTGCAGACTCGCCGGTTCCTGTTTCCCACTCGCCCGACGAGACGAACAAGCCGGCCTCGCCGGCAAACCATCGCACCGCGTCGTGGGACTCGTGCGGTCGCCCGGGCAGGACGTCCACAGAGCCGCGCGGAAGTTCGGGAAACAGCAGTTGCACGGGGGATATTCGCAGCGCGGCCGCCAACACAATGAGGTCGGCAACGTCGAGACCGCGGCGCCGACCCGTCTCCAAGTCGGATATGACGGCGCGCGAGATCGGGTGGCCCAGCTCCGCCGTACGGTCTGAGAGTGCCTGGCCCGACAGGGGTGGAGAGGAGGCGGTTCGCGCACGGCGTACCTCTTTCCCCACCCTGTCGACCAGCTGTTGGGTCCACTCCTGCGTCATGTACACGCATCTTACGGCAGGGATCGCCTTATATTGCGGTGAATCGACGATGGAGTTATCTTGTGGTGGAACCACTCGAGACCAACCGCAAGAGCGGGAAGCCGGTGGTGATTCACGGCAGGAGGATGTGATGAGCAGGCAGCTCTTCTCGGTGCAGGAAGGCATGTCCCGCACCGGGCTCGGTCGATCCAGCTTCTTCAACAAGATCGCGTCTGGCGAGATCCGGAGCGTCAAGGTCGGCAAGCGCCGCCTGATACCGGACACGGCCATCGACGAGTACATCGAACGTCTGGAGTCTCAGAGCACTGGCGACGCGGGCGTTGCCTGAGTGGCGCTGACGCCGGCCCTTCTCGAGACGAAGGTGCCCTCGGCTGAACCCGGTGTGTCGAGCACCGGAGCCGAGGGCACCAGGCCCACCACCTGCAAGGAAGAAGGCTTCAGAAGAAGACTCTAGATCAGCGAGCGATTTCCTTCAAGGCATTTTTTACCATTCGTGGAAAAGGCCTCCGAGGCGGTGACTCGTCCCGCTATCGCACACTCACAGCCGATCGACATGCCCGCATCGTCATGGACATGATGCAGGCATCTCGTCGGCGCGTCGTTTTCAGGCAGAGCCCGACGATAACCAGCCTGCCGCCGTTGCCTGTGCACCCTTTAGCGATCCTCGTCGACCGGCCGCGAGGCACCACTTCTGCGAACTGATCATTCACAGGGTGGCGATACCGATCAGCCACGCGTCGTCACGACGCGGGGCCAGAGGGCGTGGAGCGGACAACGTGGGTGCGGACGATGGGGTTCACCCCTGGGGGGTCCGGGTGAAGCAGCACGAAGTCCGACGTAGTAGACGGGACCAACCTCGATGTTCACAATTTCGATCCGCGGTGCCCGCAGAACGCGCAGCAGGTCCAGCGTACGACCGACTTCGGTGTGGGTTCGATGACCTCACACGAATTACCGGTCATTGCTCTGCAGGAGGTGTTCGCAGCATTGACAGTTATTCCCGCAGCGTTTGCATTACGGGTAATTAGTCCCGTGCGGGTAACGCATCCCAATCAGTACTTACCGGTATCGGGCGTGGCTGGTATGGCGTGTATGGATTGCGGTGCTGCCAGACGTCCGATGCAGTCATCCCTTGCCGAACTTCCTTTACCCGTATTTCAGGTATTGCGCGTAAGGCAAACCAGCGCTCAGGAATCACCCACCAGTGAGAGGACATGCACATGTCACACAACGTGCTTGCTTTTTGTAATCAGAAGGGTGGAGTAGGTAAGACGACAACCACCTTCCACATCGTTGATGCCGCCCGCCGCGCCGGCCACCGAGTTCTGGCGCTCGACATGGACCCGCAAGGAAACCTGAGTACAGTCCTCAGCTCCGGTGGGTCATCTCCTGGCGACGCGGGGATTGCGGATGCACTGTCAGGCAGGTCGGACGCAACCCTCGCAGACGTGGTGGCACCGTCCATCTGGGGCGGCGTCGATCTGGTGGCCACCGATCCGAACTCGGAATCCCTTGCTTTCGTACGGGACGAGTTGATCCTGGGTGGCGCTGGCCGCGAGCGACGGCTCCGCGATGCGCTCGAGCTACTAGCTCCGAGCTACGAGCTGGTGGTGATCGACTGCCCGCCGAGCCTGGACCTGTTGACGATCAATGCGCTGGTCGCGGCCCGGCGAGCCGTCGTGGTAAGTCAGTCTGCACTTTTCTCTGCGAACGGACTGGCACGGCTACGCCGAACCATCGACGTGGTTCGCCGCAGCTACAACCCGACGTTGGAGCTGGTGGGCGCGATCATCAACCTCCACGAACGCAACACCGTCGCCGGTCGCGAGCAGCTGGCTGAAATCGCTGACTGCATCGCAATCATCGGAGACCCTGTTCCCAAGCGAGTGGTGTTGAAGGACTCCGCTGAGGCGCAGACCAGTCTCCTCGACTGGGGTACGACGGATGCCCGCAATTTAGCCGGCATCTACCGCCGTACGTCGGAGCTCCTCATGGAGGGAGTCGGCAGTGGCACGCCCTGAACGCCTGAAAAGTAGCTTGGGCAGTTCCAGCCCCCTCGATCCGTTGCCCGCGCCAGTAGCAAATTTAGAGGCGAGTGCACCGAAGCCGTCAGCGACGGACAGGCCTACCAAGACCAAAAGGACCTTCTACTTTTACGTCGAGACCAGTGAACGATTGCTGAACGCGGCCGAAGCGTTGATGGCCACACCCGGGGCACCTCGGGGCCCGTCCGACCTCGCTGCAGAGGCGGTGGAGCGATACATCGACTACCTGGAGTTGACCCACAACGAAGGACGGCCCTTTCCGCAACGGAGTGGGCCGCTGCAGAGGGGGCCACGCATCCGGTAGTTCGGCGCGATACGACAGGAGCGGCCCCGATAATTCCACTTATCGCGCCGTCTCGGGTGAATTGCCAGTTCAGCACAGTTTCGTCCCTCAACCGTGTCGGTCAAGTGGTCTAGGCTGCGAATGTGGACTTTCGACCAGCCGAACCGGCCCCGGTGACACCTCTCGCGACTGTTTCGGGTCCCTCCGAGGGCGCGGCAGAGCCGGCGATACCCCCTGCGGTCGCTGCGCGCATCGCTGGCGCGGTCGAATCGTCCCAGTCGGCCGGGACCCGCCGCGCCTACGGATCCGGGTGGCGCCGTTTCACCGAGTGGTGCGCCCTCAACGGGCACGTTGCGCTGCCGGCGCACCCCGTCACTGTCGCCGCGTACCTCGTCGACGCTGCGGACACCGTCACCGCGGTGGGGGAGAAAGAGTACGCAGCCAGCACTTTGTCGGCCTGGTTGGCGGCTCTCAATTACTACCACCGCACCGCCGGGTACCCGCCGCCGTCGGCCCATGAACTCGTCGCCGCCACGCTCGCCGGCATCCGCCGCGACTACGCCGCCGCTGGCGACCGACCTCGTGCCCAGCGGGCGCCCTTGCTCGTATCCGACATACGGCACCTCGTCGATACCGCCCGCTTTCAGTGCGGCGGTTGGGCCGACGATGTGCTGGAGCGCCGCGACACCGCGTTGCTGCTGCTGGGGTTCGCCGGAGCGTTTCGCCGCTCCGAACTCGCCGACCTCGAATGCCGCGACGTCACACTGCATCGCGAGGACGGTCTGCACATCCGACTGCGTAAAACGAAGACCGACCAGGAAGGCCGCGGTGTCGTCCGGGCGCTACCCGCCACCGACTCACACACCACCTGCCCACCGTGTGCGTACGTGCGGTGGGTGCAGGTTGTGTCAGCGTTTGACGCCGGCGGCCGCCTTTCCGTCATCCGGCTACTGCGCGGCCGCGACCCGTTCGACGAGCATGTGTGCCGCGGGGGAGTGCCTCGCACCGCGGCACGCGCACCGCTGTTCCGAGCTATCGCGAAGAATGGCAACCTCGGCATCACGCCCCTGTCCGGGGCTGCGATCCACAAGACCATCCGACGCCGTGCCGAACGCGCCAACTACGACGCCGACCTCGTCGCTCAGCTCGGTGGACATTCACTGCGAGCCGGCTTTGTGACACAAGCGTTCCGCAACGGCGCCGACGCCCACGCCATCATGCGCCAGACCGGCCACACCACACCCGCCATGCTCGAACGCTACGCACGGGAGCATGCACCCCTGATGAGGAACGCCGTCATTGAAATTGGATTATGACGTCGTTAGGGTAGCCCGGCAGCTCTCCAGTGCCAGGTGTTGGCCGGTCTAGCAGCTCGAACTGTTCGTCGAGTCCCCCGATGACCGACGAATCGTTCCGGTGCAGACCTGCTACAGGTTCAGATAGATGCTGGCCGCGTTGCGCCTCAAACCAGACAGTCTGACTTTGAGGCGTTGTGTGAGCTACGCCAAGCCGCGGGGCAGCCGCAGCTCGGACACGCGGCGCAACCGTGCAATGCCGGGTTCTTGTCCTGGTGCAGCGCTACTCTGGTGCCCACGGTTAGGTTCGTCGCGGCGGGAGGAAGGACGCACTGTTGATGCGTACTCGTCGATCGCAGGGCCTCCCTGCTCGGCTAGGGCAACCCGCAACGCGTAGCCTCAGTCGCGACGATCTACCGCGCACGCGCGACTTGCTAGCGGTGTTGCCTGAGCTGTACCCGCACGGCGATGCATGGTTAGAGCGTCGTCTGGACGACGCATTAGCGGGTAGGGCTCGCTGCACTCTCGTTGAGGTCGACAACGCGGTGGCGGGCGTCGCTATCGAAACGCCGAAGGGGTCCGGGCGGCTCAAGCTCAGTACATTCTTGATCGCAGACGAGTTCCGTAATTGCGGGCTGGGCGGAACCTTCATTCGCGCC
Organism: Rhodococcus sp. PBTS 1; assembly: GCF_001620025.1. Classification (NCBI taxonomy): domain Bacteria; kingdom Bacillati; phylum Actinomycetota; class Actinomycetes; order Mycobacteriales; family Nocardiaceae; genus Rhodococcus; species Rhodococcus sp. PBTS 1. The sequence goes on along the minus strand of NZ_CP015219.1, from coordinate 3,662,949 downwards.
CTCCACGACCGCTGGGTGCTTGAGCGGGTCCAGCAGGTCCATGTCACGGTGGCTGAGAACAACCACGATCAGCTCAATCGAGCTCTCCGTCCGGTCGGGTTTCTTACTGTGGCCCATGAATGGCATCGGTATGGCCCGGAGCGCAGCGAGTACGTCATGACCTGCCTGCCAACGGAGCTGCATTGAGCGCAGTGATGTCGATTCGGACTTGGCACGCGGACCGTATCTACGCAGGATGCAAACGGTTTGAATTCCGCCGTCGACGTCCGCGGTTTGGTTCGGGCCTTAAGGTGTACATTTATGAGCCGGCACCTGTGCAGGCGGTAACAGGTTATTTTTCGGTCGACAAAATTGTTGATGTTACCGGCGTTGATTTGCGCGAGCTGGAAGAAGACAGTGGGGAGCGTAGCTTCGTTCAATCCTATCTACTTGGAGCAAGCCGCCCTACTGCGATTGGCATTGCTCAACCATGGCGTCTCGATCGCCCACTTTTGTTGCAATCGCTTGGAGTGAAGTCCGCACCGCAATCCTACGTCTTTACTGCGTCGAAGTAGAGACGCAGTGGGGTACTTTGCAGTCTTGGATCCGAGTAACGCTAACTTTGCCATCACCCAATGTCATATCAACATCTGGGTGCTGCGCTCATTCCTTCCCGGTCGGCGGCTCCTTTACTTCGACTTAGGCCTGGAAATTTCGGCTAATGGTTCGCAGTCGGTCGACGCTGTGGATCTTCTCCTCCCGTTTAAGGTCGAAGATGGCTACCGAGGCGACCATTTTCAGGGCTGTATGGACCTGCACGACACGCTGCTGCACCCCGAGACGGCGGAGCTCATATTCGGTGAACCGGTAAACATCTCGGGTACGAACCCAGACCACACGCTGAGGCTCACGTCCGGCGCCGAGTTTCAACTTCGTCATGTCGATACCGCAAACGTGACTGCGATCAATCAATCGGACCAACTTCACCGCTCATCCCACTACCGCGTTCCGCTGGCATCTCCAGTGTTGCCGGGTTCTAAGGTTTATGTGCGGTTCCGACTGCGTGTTTTTGCTAACAGGCCGCTGCTGACCCCGCGGAGTCCGTTTGGCGGGGTCATCCTGGATTTCCGAATCGCTGATGTACGTGAAAGTCGAAATCGTGCTCGTGAGGTAACTCTTCGTAGTCAGATCGTACCAATTGAGAAAGTAAATTTCTTCGCCATGTTGCCCGACCAGTACCAACTGCTGACGGCCAGCCCCGAGACGCGCAATATGCGCATTCTGGAGACCCGGGCATGGAGTAATTACCTCCAGCGTGTTGCCTACATGCACCCGGCGAACGTTCAGTTGGTGTACTACTGGCGCAGCGAACCGAATATTTCACCAGACAACCCGTTTCGGGTTTTTGCCACCTATGACCGCCACCTGAACAAGGCAAAAATCATGTTCTGGTCGATCATAGCGTTATTGCTTGCTGCAGCTCTGGCGCGTTCGGGGTGGATCTCGGTAGTAACCGCTGAGCACGTGCGGTCAATTGGGAAATTTGCGGTGTCTTTCTTCGGCCTGGCCACTGTCGCCGGCATAATCGCCGGCATCCGGTGGCTTATCGGTGTCGCTATGAATCGTCTCGAGAAGCCTCGCATGCGGGTTCGATGGTTGGAGCGACTGCTCCTCGGGCGGCGACCGGGTCCATAGCTGTAGGTGAGCTATCAGTGACTACTGGGATTGACGGCGACGTGAACGCAGCCGTGGCTTAGGTGCGTCTCGGATCGCACCCTGTGTTTGATTGCCGTCCTCGGCTTGATGGGAACGTGTTGAAGGGCCCAAGTAGGTTGGTGCGTTAACAAGCCTTCTGGGTGGGCACACACGAGTTCGACGAACCAGAACGAGGGGCAACGATCAGGGCGACTGCATTGGACCTGGTAGATGCTGCTGCTGCAAAGTCGCCTTCTTGGTCGACGGGATTGGCGGCGACCGGTGACGACGAACAGTTGCGGAGTAGCCCAATCAGCCGAGGTCCGCCAGGAACGCGGCGATGTCCGCGGCGAGCTGGTCGGGATGTTCGAGAGCAGCGAAGTGTCCGCCTTCGGGCATGATCGTGAAGCGCTGCAGGGTGGGGAATGCTCGGGCGGCGTACTCGCGCGGGGGCACATGGATGTCGGCGGGAAAGATCGCCACGGCTACCGGCTGCCGCACGGCCGCGGTCCACGTCGATTCCGAACTCCATTCGACCTCCTCGTCGGACTCGGTTAATCCCGAGTACCACCGCATGCCGGAGTGCTCGGTGCGGGTGAACCAGGTCAGGCAGACCTGGGTGAGGATTTCGTCCCACCCGACCGGGGTGTCGGTCCAGGCAAGGTATTTTTCGGCCCACCAGGCGGCGAGTCCGAGCGGTGAGTCTGCCAGGGCTAGTGCGAGTGTGGTGGTCTGCGTCGATTGCACGGCGACGTAGGCGGCCTGGTCGGCCCAGGCGTCGGCCGTTTCGTAGAACGCCGATTCGGCCGGGGTCGCGTCGGTGCGGTCCGCGGCGAAGTAGTGCCGCCAGGGCACGTCTTGCAGGTGTACGGCGGTCACCACGTCAGGGTGGTCGATTGCCAGCGCCTCGGCCACGGCGCTGCCCCAGTCGCCGCCGTGCACTGCGTACCGGGTCACCCCGAGTTCGACGAGCGCGGCCGCGATCGCTCCCGCAGCCGCTGCCACCGTAGCGGGGCCCGGAACTTGTTCGGAGAATCCCGAACCGGGAAGCGAAGGAACGTAGACGTCGTGACCGGCGGCGGTGAGAGGCGCGAGGAGGTGCCGAAAACGCAGGAAGGAATCGGGCCACCCGTGAAGCAAGACGATCGGCGCGGCGGCAGCAGTGACGGGCTTTCCGGTTGCCCGCACCACGTGTACTCGCTGGCCCGGGCGGCCCGTCGTGTGGGAGACGTCGACCAGCACGTGATCGAGCGTGGCGATCTTCTCTTCGACCTGGCGCCAGTCGAAGTGCTCGCGCCAGTAGGTCAGCATGTCGCGGGCGGCGGCGGTGCTGAAGCCGACTTCGTCGGTGCCGTCCCCGAGCACTCCGGGTAGGCGGGCTTGTCGGAGGCGAGCGGTCAGATCGTCCAGCTTTCGTTGCGGCACGCGCCATTCGAAGGGAGTCACGCGGTCGGTGGCAGCAGTCGTCGTCATGGCGGACACGATGCCGCCCGGCGTTGCCGTCGGTCTTGAACGAATCGGTCACCGGCCCGACGCGGTCAGGACATGGAGAACCCGTCACGTCCGGGCAGAGCCCCGGGAGTCGAGCCGGTGAGGATGCGGAGCTGTCGCGTCATGTGGGCTTGGTCTGCGTAACCCGCAGCGGCGGCGGCCTCCGCGGGGGACATGCCCTGCTGCAGCAGGGCGAACGCCCGACGGGCGCGGCGGATTTGCGCAACTTGTCCTCGACGGAGCCCCGTCGTCTGCGCGAATTGGCGTCGCACGGTCCGGTCGGACAGGTCGACCTCGGTGCCGTCGAGCACCGTGCGGACTGTCGGATCCAGCTCGAGTGCACCGGCGTCCGCCATGTGCTCTACGGCGGCGTCGAGTTCGTCGTGGCGGGGGACTGGGAGGCGAACCCCGCCCAGGGTGAACCACCACCGTTCCCCGACGATCTCGGTCAGGAGGTCGAGGTCCCCGTCGATGATGTCGCTCTTCACGACGCCGCGGCCGACGACGTGCGGCTCGAAGTCGACTCCCCACGACAGGTCCCCGGCGCGCACCGTCATCGGTCGCGGCCGCACGGACGGGCCTATCACCTGCGCATTGACCGCACCGTCGGGGTTCTCGGAGAAGACCAAACCCCAGTACTCTGCGCCGCCGGTCGTCCAGGTACCGTCGCGATCGGCCAGGACCCGCCAACAGGTTCTGATCAGACCGGAGGTCGACGGCCACTCCCGGTACCCAGGTGTGTCGTTCGCCGCGCAAAAGCTCGGTGTCACGTGAATCATCGAAACACGGACGAGCGCGTTCGGTATCGCACAATCCCGGTGCGTTGACGCCCGACAAACGGCTGTCGGTTGGCGTGTGGCCAGATGTTGAGCAGGGTGGTGTCGTCGGCCCGGCCCTGACCGCCGGACTCAAGGTGATGATCCGTCGATTGCCGACGCGATGAGGTCGATGAGGGATGCGGCGAGGTCGGCGGGGGCATCCTCGGCCATGTGATGGCCGGAGTCGATCCCCCCGCCGACGACGTGCGGGGCCCACGGTCGCCAAATGACAAGAGGATCGCCGTAGAGGTCTTCGAGGTCGTCGCGGGTGGACCAGAGCACTTGGGTCGGCATCGTCAGGGTGCGTTCCGCGGCTCGGTCGGCGCGCTCGTGGTCGGCGTCGATGGTGAGGCCGGCGCGGTAGTCCTCGAGCATGGCCCGAACGACGGCGGGATCGTGAATCGCAGCACGCCACTCTTGGTAGTTGTCCTCGCCCATCCGGTCTCGATCACCTCGGTACCAGCGTTCGGGGTCGGCGCCGATGGCCTGTTCGGGGAGTTCGGGCTGGGCGTAGAAGAACCAGTGCCACCATTTGGTCGCGAAGTCGCTCGTGATCCGGTCGAGGTGCTCGGTGATGGGGATGCAGTCGAGGAGACTCAGCGCGGCGACTCTGTCGGGGTGGTCGAGCGCCAGTCGGAGGGCGACGTAGCTGCCGCAGTCGTGACCGGCGAGCGCGAACCGGTCGTGCCCGAGGTGCGTCATTACCTGCACCATGTCGGCGGCCATGGCTCGTTTGGACTGGGCGCCGTGGTCCGGGGTCGGGGCGGGTCCGCGTGATCGCCCGTAGCCGCGGAGATCCGGGCACACCACCGTGTGGCCGGCCGCCACAAGAAGCGGTGCGACACGGTGCCACGTGGCCGAGGTGCGGGGGTGACCGTGCAGGAGAAGGACCGGGAACCCGCCTGCACCACCCGTCCTCGTCAGGATCGACGCGTCGTGGACGTCGATCACCGATTCGTCGAACCCGTCGAACATGTCCGCATTCTGGCGTGCGTTGGCCGGACGCGGGGTCGTCGTCGTTCGATTCGGGACGAGTCCGAGTTGGGCGAGGAAGTCGAGTCGGCCGAAGTGCAGGTGTTCGGACCGCAGGAACTTCGCGTCGAGGTCGACCAGGTAGGGGGCACTCCACCGGAACGTCACGGCTGAGCCGTAGCGGCGAAGGGGTCATCGGGTGCGACGAGCTCGGCGTCATCGGCCGGGGATCGGCGTCGAGTGTGCGGTCATCGAACGCGATCGACGTGGTCGTCGATCACGGCGCGGTCGTCGGTCATGGCGTACTCCGATACGGGTGGGCGTCGGTCGTCCGACGCGGCGGAAGACGAGGGCAAGGTGGGTGTCGACGCTCAACCGTCGAAGCAGGACGACCCTGCGACCGGGCACGGCAGCGGCGGCGTGGGGGCCCGGTCGTCCGTGATGATGAGCGGAAGGTCCTGAGACCCCGCGGTGTTCGCGGCGGTGAGCGCAGCGGCAAACTGCATCGACAGCGGTGGGTACCGGTGACGCGGCCGTCCGCGGAGATGATCAGGCCCGCTGGTATCGACCCGGCGCTGACAGTGACGGTGGGTGTCGGCCAGTAGGTTCGCCACGACTCGTGTTGGTGACGTCCCAGCGGCGCTGCTGCCGCTGCACTCGGTGACAGCCCGGCCCTAGCCTCGGAGGATGATCTTCTACGCGAGCACACCCGCGATGCGCACCCGTCAGATAGTCGTAGATGTCGTGGTCTTGCTGTGGGTCGTCCTCTGGATCCGAGTCGGAATGCGTCTCCACGACGCCCCTCAGCTCTTCGCAGAGCCCGGTCGACGTATCGCCGACGCCGGAACGTCGTTGTCGTCGAACCTCCGTCAAGCGGGTGACACCGTCGCGGGCATTCCGCTCGTCGGCGATCGAGTGCGGGATCCTTTCGACCGCGCGAGCGGTGCCGGAACAACCCTTCGCGATGCAGGGCTGACGCAGATCGCTGCGGTCGAGACCGTCGCGACAGGGCTGTCGGTGATCGTGGCGGCCGTTCCGATTTCGATCGTGATGCTGGTGTGGTTGCGGAGCCGTCTCCGATTCGTGCGGCGCGCGAGGGAAGTTGCCGAGTTGTCGGCCACCTCGCCAGGTGTCGAGGATCTGTTGGCGTTACGGGCGCTGACGTTGCGTCGACCGACCGACGTGATCGCCGCGTGCCCTAATGCGGCGGGACGGTGGCGCGCCGGCGACGTGACCGCGATACACGAGCTCGCGGAGCTGGAACTGCGCGCCGTGGGACTGACGGGTGTGCGTAGCGGGCCACCGACCTGACCTGTGATGCTGCTGATCGAACCACTGGACGTCGACAGGCGGGTCGTGGTTGGCGGTCATCAACAGCGCGCTACGGGCGCGACCACCCTCGGCGTCGCCCGACCGGATGCTCCTCAGCGGAGGTCGTAACCAGCACGAGTTCGATGAGCGGAACGTTCACTGAGCATCCGGCGCACTTGGCTGACTGTAATGCTGCGGCATTCTAGCCCTCGGCGGTCATTCCCCACCTTCGCTCATCTTGAGCGCAGACCCGAAAGACCGGGCATGACCCGCAGCATGAATACGCGCGACATGGCAGCGTGCACCCCATGACTGAACCAGGAGTTGTTCCGTCCCTGTCCTACAAGGTGGTCCTTGCGATGGACCACGGCCAGTTCCTGCTGCGCGGCGGGCTGGGCGACATCGACGACGAGTACCCGCTGCTGGAGCAAGCCCTGTCAGCTCAGCCGAACGCAGGCGACGGAACGACGATGGTGGTTCTGAGCCCACACCAGAACAACTTCGAGATGCCCATCGACATCGAAGTGTTCACCACCCGCCCACCGGACGATGCCGACGACTGGGAGCAGGTGTGCGAGGACATTCTGCGCATCGGACCGGAGGGGATTCTCGAGATCGAATCGACCACGATGTCTCCCGGCGAGGTCCACGTAGAGCCGGGGGAGTATCTGGTGCAGGTCGCGGGTCGAGGGTTCGTCAACTACGGATGGCCCGGCACCACCACCCCGGACGACGTGTGGCGGATCCGTCTGTTCCCCACCGACGGCACCGGCCCACGACCGGCCGTCCGGTGGGACATGCCCGGGTACGGAATCCCCGAAAACGCAGAACCGGCTCCGGAACCCGCTCGGACGCAGGACGACGAGCCCCGATGGATCACCGTTCTCCACGAGGACGGGTCGCACCGGATGGTTGCACGAAGCGAACTCGAAGAGCGCGCGTCCCAACATCTGCTCGACGAGTGGGGCGGCGGACCGCCGATCGAGAAGGTCACCCGATACAACGGTGGGCAATTGCTGACCAAGTTCGACCGCCCGCTCGTGGAAGCAATACTCGAGACCGATCACCACGTTGCACGTCTGGTCGCGGTGTACGCCGCGGCCCGCGCCTGCGAGTTCGCGGGCCTGGCAGACCTTCCGTGGGTGCGGCCGGCGCTCGACGCGTTGGGCAACAACACTGCTCTGCCGGCACCGTTCGCCGACCCGTCGCAGATGGGAGATGCGTTCGCGCGACTGGAATCTCCCGATGCCGTGGCGACCACCTCGGTGACGATCACTACCAGCCACCGTGCCGCGTCGGACTACCCGTTCGGCGCCAACAACGAACCCCGCTACATGACGATTCCTGCCTTGTACTCCGCCCAGGACCTCGACCCTTGGAAGGCCGCCATCGAGACGGTGATGCACGCGTCCTGCGCCTACGGCTCGCGCGCTGCTGAGTTGCACACGGCGATCAAGCGTGACCTACCGGAGATGTATCGCGCATCGCGCGGTGAATGGTAGGGCGGTCGCCCGGGCTACGAGTGAGCGGTACTGGCCGAAGCCTGACCGTTTTGCCGGGGCGGGCTGCTGCGAAAACGTCACGGCCACAGAGGGCTTCCACCGTGTGGCAGAAAGCGTAACCGGTCAGCTGCCGAACGGTGTTCCGGGAATGCACGCAGCAGCGCACGGCGCCTGGGCCGTGGTGAGCACACTGATGGAGGCCGCCTCGCCGTTACCGATGTACGCGGTCGTGGTGCTCGGGGAGCTGATGGCGCCACCCGGTCGGGCACCGACCGTCACCGACTGCCGGGAGGTGGTGTCGGCGGTGGAAATCACCGCGGTGGTGTCGGAGTCGGATTGGTTGACGAACAACGTCGACCCATCGCCCGTGACAGCAACACCGGTGAGGGTTCCACCGCCGACGGTGATCGTGTCGACGACGGTGTCGGTGGAGGCATCGATCACGTCCACCGACGAACTCTGACCATCGACGACGTACACGCGGCCGGCCGCTGCGGCGATGCCCGCGGGCGTGCCGCCGACGGTGATCGTGGCCGACACGGTGTCAGTGGCGGAATCGATGACGGACACCGTGCCCGAACCGGCGTTGCTCACGTAGACCGTACCGTCCAGCGCGGCGGCGAGGATGGGGAAGGTTCCCACAGGGACGGACGTGCGGACGGTGTTGGTGGCCGCGTCGATCACGGAGATCGAACCGCTGCTGGGTTGCGTGACGTAGACGGCAGAGCCGGCGGCAGCCATCCCCAGCGCGCTGGCATCGGCACCGACGGTAGCTGTCACCGTGAGGCTGGACGGGTCGATCACCGACACGGTTCCATCGGTGCTCACCACGTACACCGACCCGTTCGGTGTGACGGCGATGCCGGTGTTGCCGAACGGGACGTCGACGGAAGCGATGACCGTGTTGCTGGCGGTGTCGATGACATCGACTCCGTCGTTCACGCTGACATAAAGGCGCGACCCGTCGGGACTGAACGCGAACTGGTTCGGTGACGACCCGACCGAGATGCTTCCGGTGTTGCTCCATTGCGCGGTCGGTGCCGCAGCGGCGACCGGTGTCATTGCGACCGCGACGGCGATGACCGCGCACGCCGGGGCCGAAGCACGGGTGAGCCGGCGACCGACAGGGCTCAGGAAGGGAATGCGCGGTTGGATCGAAATTGTCACGGCTGCAACGTCCTCCGGCTAGGTAAAGAGCGAGTCAACTACTGCGTCCAACCTAATGCCCCGACGACACGTTCGCGAGACTAAGGACAGGAAAGGTCCGGCTACTCGTTCTCGGTCGCATTCCGGGCGGAAGCCCTACTCTGCTTCGAACGGCAGCCACTGTCGACGGAAATGTCGAACATCCGCGATGAGCGGCTCTCGCCCTTCCGCCTGCATGTCGGGTCTCGCGAACTAACGTGCAGCGCATGGAACGACCCCACCAGGTACCGCCCGGTTACCGGTACGAGTGGGCGTTGTTCGCTGACTGGTGCGCAGCCGCGGAGACCGTGCCCTTGCCCGCGTCACCGGAGACGCTCGCCGCGTTCCTCGACGACAATCCGGCCGGCGACGAGACCCTGCGGCGGCGCGTCGCCGCCATCAATCGCGCCCACCGAAACGCCGGCGAGTCCGAGCCGGGAACGGTGACCGCCATCAGACTGCGCCTCGACCGTGCCCGTTCTCATCGTGTCGCTCGGCGCCGCATCGCAGCAGCGTCGATCGTTCCGGCGCTACCGACCATCGGGTGGCCGGCCGGGTTGTTCGGCCGGCGCGATGCGCTCGTCCTCGTGCTGTATGCGTTGGGACTCGGGCCGCGCGACATCGCCGCGCTCGACCGACGAGACATCGAGGCATGCGGCGATGGGCTGCGAATCCATGGTCGACACCAGCTCGACACCACCGAGCTCTCCGAGGTCGATTCTGGGGCGTCTGCCCGTACCTGGACGCTGTGGCAGCAGGTGTTGGACGTGGCCGATCGCTCTGCATCGACGCGGGTGCTCGAAGATCTTCTGCGGACCGGACATGTCCCAGTGCCGTATGTGGGCGCTGCGGCCCGTCGCGGACCGGTAGTGGTGCCCATTGACCGGTGGGGTGCAGTTCCGTTCCCACTGACTGCCATGAGCGCACCGTCCGTCGCGGCCGTCATCGCCGCGCACCTGAATGGGACAGCGCCGCGACACCCCACCCGACCGGAGCGGGTCTCGCGCGGCGGCGACGCGCGTACAGCACCGCCCGGCACAGAACACTACGAGGCACCGAGGCTCGATCACGGCTATTACGACGCCGGAACAGCCGCACGACGAGACGCGGCCGTCGCAATGACCGAAGTCGACGACATCTTCGACGACATCGACATCCGCACCGAGCAGCTGCTGCGTTGCACGATGGATCTGCTCGAGACGTTCCAGACGTTGTAACAGCCGCCGCTGGTGCCGCCCGCTTGATAGCACGCAAGGAGATTCACGAATCCGGTGTGCCCCCCGATGCAGGATCGACCGACGTCCCATCAGGAGGCGTGCTGCCCCGCGCCGCCCTCGACCGATCGCGGACACTCACCGCCCGTACGCCACCGTCGCCGCATCAGCGAATGGATGGATAAGCACGACGTATACGGCGCTTGCCCAGATTGCTAGCTAGCTGACCTAGCTTGCTAGGGCATGCGACTGCTATGTCACAAACGATGGTTTGTGGCACCTGCCGCTCGCTCAGTGTCGAGGCGAGGGCTCTCATCAGTTCGACGCGCCTGCGTTCTTCCTGTTCACCCAGAATCGGACAGAGCCCCCGGCAATACTCGCGACCGCACCGAGGGTGAGTCCAATCAGTACCGCGGAGCCCGGAACGAGGCCGACGATGCCCGCGACCAGCGCCGCCCACGCCAGGACGACCGCAGCCGTGTCGAGCCGGGCCGCGAGTACCGGGCCGTTCCTACGGCGATGCGATGACATGAGCTTGAGGTACAACCCATACGAGGAGTAGGCGGTGGCATAGGTTCCAGCAACGAACGCAACAGCGACCAGTGCTATCCCACCAAAGGTGTGGTCGAGCGTCTCGCCCCTGACTACGGAAAGGGTTGCACCCACAATCGGGACGACCAGCGCCATCCCGAAGATGAGAAGAACGGCCAAGCCCAGTACCGAATCCTTAGACGACGAGATCCACGACATATCCGGCATGATATTCGACTTGATGGTTTGTTTTTAGCCATCGGCTGAAGACCTGTGGCCTGCGACTAAAACGAACGTTTCTGGCACCACCCCGCCGCTCGTTCGAGCCGTTCCGTCGACCAGGCGCGCGGCTGTGCCAAAAACGTGCGCTAAACCGAAGGTGTCAGAACCGGGCGTGTCGGTGAGTTGTGGCACCCTTCGGCCCTGTGGGCCACAAATACGGATACGCCAGGGTCTCGACCACCGACCAGACCCCCGCGCTGCAGAGCGACGCTCTCACGGCGTTCGGCTGCGCACGCATCTTCACCGACACCGCCAGCGGAGCCTCCACCACCCGCCCCGCCCTCGACGAGCTCCTGGCCGTCGTCCTACCCGGCGACACCGTCTGCGTCTGGCGACTCGACCGACTCGGCCGCAACCTCCCACACCTGATCGAACTCGTCACCGACCTCAAGAGCAGGGGAGTGGGGTTCGCCTCGGTCACCGAACAGATCGACACCACCACCGCCGGCGGAGAACTCATCTTCCACATCTTCGGTGCCCTCGCCTCCTTCGAGCGTCAGCTCCTCCGCGAGCGCACCGCCGCCGGCCTCGCCGCCGCCCGCGAACGCGGCAAGGTCGGCGGACGCCCCGCCGCCCTCACCCCGGCGAAGAAGAGGGAGGCCACCCGCATGCGCAACCAGGGCAGCACCGTCGGCGACATCGCCGACGTGCTCGGTGTCAGCAAACGAACCCTGTACCGGCACTTCCACCAGACAGCCCGCCCCTGACTCGGAGTTCGTACGTCCCCTGTGGACGTGCACCGACAGCGCCGATGTGTCAGCGTTCTTCGTCGACCTCGATCGTGTAGCCGCCTGGTGTGGCTTCGACGACGATGACCTCGTCGCCGACCCCCGTGACGAACGCGGTGAACACGCGCTCGTTGCCGAACGGTGGCAGGCTCCCCGTGCCGCTCATCGACACCCACCAGTTCATGTTGGCGCCCCGCAGGCGAGGAACGCGCTGATACACAGCGTGCGCGTCCTCGACGACCGACCCCGGATACAGGTCACGGGCTGCCTTCATCACCGCTGACCGCACAGCATCGAGATCCACGATGTCGTCGTCATCGGTCCACTCCGACGGCCGAAAGTCGATGGGTGCGAACGGCAGCCGCAGAAGTGTCGGCGGGGGCGCGGGCGGTGCCTGGGGTCGATTGGAGAGGTCGACCTCCCAGATGAGCGCGCCCTCCATCAGTCTCGGGACAACACCGTCGAACTCGGTTTCTGCTTCGACACTGAGCCGCGCAGCATCGATGTAGTCGGCCAACGACTCGTACTCCGGACCGCCCTCGTCGGCCGTGTCGTTCCCGAAGAATCGAACGCACCCCTGCCGTGGGCCGCTGCGGGTGTCGACGTAACAGAACCCGCCGGCACCGTCCTCGGCGATCGGCACGTACGCCGGAAGGAACATGTGGGACGTCTCGCCCGCCTCCTGGGTTGCGACCTCCGAGGGCCACTCATCGCCGAGATCATCGATGGGGAAGGGATTTGCGAGCTGGAACTCGTGCCGGTCGACGATCCCCTCGAACGTGAGCAGGACATAGTCCGGCAGAAGCGTTCCGACGTACCGTTCGGTGGGCACGTATTGGCCACTGTGGAGGGTGAAGAACTCCCGCAGTTCGTCCGACCACGGCGTCGTCGCCCGCTCCAGATCTCGACGCTCGACCTCGGATCGCGGCGGAAGAACCGACTGCGCCGTCGCAGGGAACCGATCGCGCAGCAGTGTCATGTACTCGGACCACACCTCGACGAGCGACATGGACGCACCGTAACGGTCGAACGACCATGCCGGGCGACATGCGACCCCAGCGGAACCGGCCCGACTCGTCGACGAGGCGGTGGGGCTGGCGCACTTCTCCACCGCCGCTGCTGCACCCGCGCCGCTAGCTGCAACACGAGTCGCAGGTTACGTTGACCTGCGAGGTGAGGGTGCATTCCAGCGCCTCACGCCGGATGCAGAGCAGACGATCTGGGAGAAGGGCACCTGTGACATCCACCGCGCTCATCCTGCTCGTCGTCACGCTCGCCACCGTTTCTCTCACCGCGGCCGCAGTTGCCGGCCTCCCCGCGTTCCGTGGGAACCGTGCCGCGCGACTGGCTGTTTGGTCCGGCATCGCCGGCAGCCTGATTGCCCTCGGCTTCTACCTCGTCCTGTTGTGGAATCCGATGCAGCTCGTTCGGTACGGCGACGACAAGACCCCCGACCCCAGTGGCGGCGTCACCGCCACCACTCTGGTCGGCACTGCAATGGCGGTGGTCATGGCCATCGCTATCCCGATCTACTTCCGCCCGCGCGAGCAGCGAATAAGCCGCCGCGAGCCCGCACCGAACCGCAACCGGTGGGACGACCCCGCCGAAGATGAACAGAGCTGGTCCCTGCGCAGTTGACGATCAGCACACGGGCTAGACCATGCCGCCGCGGTGAACCGCCGAAGGCAGGGCGCGCCTACTGCTGCCCTCGGCAGCGAGGGCTACGAGTTGCGCCTGCGGTGCAGCGCCACATGTACCGCCCCGCAGGCCGATCCGACGACAAGACCCATCGTCGGGAGAAGTACCGCAGGTGGCCCCAGTTCCCACCTCGGCGGCGCCCCGACCACGGTGTCGTCGAACGACGTCCCGGGGGGAGGCGGAGCGCCTGTATATGTGGGGTCGCTGACTGCTCTTACCGTAAGCTGCGGTGTCCACTGATCGGCGTAAAGCGCCCCGGCCACCCCTGTCAACAGCCCGGTGATCACCAATGCCGCTGCGACACCTGGCCGTCGCCGCTGTCCAGTGGCCGCCTGCGCGGCGAACCCGACCAATATGCCTAGGGCGACCCCGAGTGCGGGAAGAACCGCGACGCTGGGCCACCAACCCGGCCCGTCCACATATAGCTGATAGTCGAAGACCTGGATGTACCCGATGTCCGTAGGGGCCACGTCGGGCGGTGGCGGGTCGGCATCGAAGTACACCCGAGGTACTGCGAACCGCCACCCCAGGGCTGCGAGGAACCCCACCGCCAGGCCCACCGCGGCAGGTGCCAGCGCAGATCCACCGAGCGGCGAGGGACCCTCACGGCGGCCGGTGACACGGAACATCGAAACAACCTCACCCATAGAGAGTTGGCCCGAGACAGACGACTGGGGCCGTACCCGTCGATACGACCCCAGCAGTCTCATCCGAAGGCTATGCAGCCAGCGGGCGTTCGGGTAAGCATCTACCCGACCGGTGTCCGGATGTGAGAATGCTTTAGCACCGAACAGGGGGATTCTGTCAACGGTTCATTTAGACACGCAACCAGGAGAGGGCGACGAGGGGCGGGAGAGGCGTATCCGGGCAAGTGCGCAGACGCCGGTCACCCCAGCGACGATGAGCACAATGCTGCTGACGAGGCCAGCGAGGGCATTCGGCCACGGCACTGACCCATCCCACCGCAGAGTCCCCATGATCACCGGTTGCAGGACCGCGCCCGCGGGTGCGACCAACGCCGCTGCCATGCCTGCGCCTGTCGGCCGCCGTGCGGCGTGACCGATCAGGCCGAGGAATGGACCGAGTAGCACCGCCGCAGCGAACCACATCAAATTGTCTCCGGACCAGGTCGCAGCGCCTATCCATCCGGTGACGACGCCGGCGCCGTAGTGCACCACCAACGCCAGTGTCGGCGCCGCTGCGCCCGACACCACCGCCGCCCACCTGCTGCGCGCCCGATATCCGGCCGCCACCGACAGTGCTGCCCACACCGCTCCCGCATTGACGATGAGCGACAACGACCACCGGGCCGCCAACACCACATCGGCCTGCCCCGACAACTGCTCGTCCGACGTGATGTTCGACAGGAACGACACCGCCCCGACGGCCGCGGCGAGCGCGACGACGAGCAACCATCCCCGACCCACCGCATTTCGTCGCGGACTGTTCGCGGCCACCCCGGCACCGTCGGGGGTCACGAACACGCCGCCGCCCCCGTCGCCCCGCTCAGCCGGCCCCAAGGCCATCGATTCGTACTCAGCGCCCTGTTTCCGCATGCGCACATCATGACGCCTGATTCAGCCCCGGCGGTCACGCGGACAGCGTGTCCTGTTCGGCACTGGTCCACAGAGGCGCCTCTATGGCTGATGCGGGGGAGCGGACCGGTGGAGGGAATGAAGCCGACTGATGGTGCGATCTGGTCCTGTGAAGCTGCCGGCCCGCGAAAGGAAGTGTTCTGCGGTGGAGCAGGTGACGAGGTCGGTTCGCAACGATCGGTCGTAGAGGACGTCGACGACGTGGACGAAGCGTCGGGTGGGCTCCCGTTCCATGTCGGAAGGGTCGGGCACCCCGCTGATCACCCACCAGGTGAACACGTCGGCAACAGCGGCGTAGTCCGTTGGCGCGGTCGGTGTCGCGCATAGGTCTGCGAAGTCGAACCACACCTGGCCCCGTCGAGGTCGCGTCGCCAAGGCCCGAACGGGATGACCGTTCGGGGTGAGTACCACGGCCTCTGTCGGTTCGGGCCACACCAATCCCGCGGTTGCAGCATCGGCTACCGATGCTGCGTGTATCCAGCGTCCCGTAGCGAATCCGGTACGGTCTCTGCTGGATTCGACGGTGCGGTAGTCCACTCCGGTATCGACCTCGACGACCAGCATCGCCGACTCGATGAGGGCGATGGCGTCCGTGAACATGCTGTGGAACAACGGATTCGGCATCAACCCGCTGGGCGGCTGGTTGGACGTCACAATCAGTCGCACGGACCGAGCCAGGAGCGCATCGAGTAGGCGGCGGACGAAGAGGCCGTCGGCGGGGTCATCGACCTGAAACTCGTCGAAGCACACGACCGCGACGTCGCCGAGCATGTCGTCGAGGGCGTCGTCCAGGCGGTGACCGTGTCGGTGGAGCAGGGCATGAAGTGCTGCGAAGAACGTGTGGAAGTGCACTCTGGTCTTGTGTTCGGTGGGCAGCAGGTCGAAGTAGCAGTCCATCAGCCAGCTCTTGCCCCTCCCGACCGGGCCATAGAGGAACACCCCACTCGACCCGGAACTGCTCAGGGCATCGACGGCGGTGAGTTGCGACGCATCGAGCGGCATCCCCGCTTCGGCCGCCCGTTGACGTACGGCGGCGGGCTCCACCGTCAGATCGGTGGCGGATTGGGAGCGCCGCCGCGGCCATCGCATAGGGCTGAACCTAGAAGGTGTGCCGACCGAGCGGTACGAGCGATTGGTCACAGACCGCAGTGCGCCCGTCCCGATTGACGGTCGTCTATCGAGACACCCCGAAGGCTATCCGTTGTCAGTTTCAGAACTGGCCGTCATGACTTCCCTGGGGAACTACCTTCGATTGCAGTCGCCTTCTGGCATTTTTAGTGCAGAAGTGAACTCCACAATCGATCGCCGGAATTGAATTTTCAGAGACTGCGATAAACGCACACAAGCTCAACTTCGTTCAGGGGGTGTCTGGACCGCGCCAACCGAGTGCTGGGAGTGGGCACGGTTGCGGTTCGCGACGTCAAGCGCGGGCCGGTGGCTCGGTTATCGGACCAGCTAGCGGGCACCTCCGTGGTCGACTCAGGCGCCAAGTCGGTTGATGCCGTCGCCCTGTTCGAGCATGATTTTGCCACCCAAGAAAACTACTCCCGCAGCAATCGCACCACCCCCGAAGACCGCGACCTTTCCGAGGACGGTGTTGAGGAACTCCTTATTCTCACTGTCCTTCTGGGATACCTGCTTCCCGTTTTCTCGGATCAGTTCGATGATGAACTTTCGCTGATCCCAGGTGAGGTCATCCTTGTCGAGCTCACCCTTAAGGATCTCGCGGACATCTTCAAAAGCCTTGTATACCTGTTTCTGGCTCTTGTCATTCGACTTGAGCGTGGACTTGTGAGCCTTTTCTATCTCTTTCACCGTGTCCAGGGCGAATTCCTTGAAAGCTGGGAACTGTTCGATGATCTTGAGGGCCACCTCGGTGTCCATGTCGGGCATGAGAGCGGCAAACCGCAGCATCTTGTCCTTGGAGAGGTTCCTCCAGGACTCGATGTCGAGTTGCTTCATGACTTCGACTTCGCTGAGTCCCATGCCTTGCCCTATCTGTCGTACTGTCCGGTACTCCTCAGAGCCTAGCGAGCTGCGCTGACAGCTCAGTCGTACACAGACGAGTTCACTGAGCGGCCACCGGCCAGTCCTCGCCTGAGTCGCTCTCTGCGGGTTTGGGTGTGCGTTTTGACCGTCGTCTATCAAGACACCCCGAGGGCGAATCAGCCGCATCGCGGACCTGCGTGTCGGTGTCCTGGTAGATACTCCTGCAAGAAAATCCTGTTAGACGCCGCGATACGAGACAGAGGGCCGCAGATGGACGAAAACCTGATCGGGTACGCCCGATGCTCCACCCGCGGCCAAGACCTGCGAGCGCAGCGCACAGCCCTCAAGCGCCTCGGGGTCGCCGCCGTCAGCATCTACACCGACCGCGGCTACACCGGACGCAACCGCAGCCGACCCGGTCTCGCCGACGCCCTCGCCGCAGTGGGGGAGGGCGACACCCTCGTCGTGACCAAACTCGATCGCCTCGGCCGCTCGGTCACCGATCTGCACGCGATCGCCTCCGAGCTCGAAGCAAAAGGCGCCCGCCTGGCGTACGGCGGATCCACCCACGACCCGGCCGACCCCGCCGGCAAGTTGTTCTTCACCATGCTCGGTGCCATGGCGGAATTCGAGGCCGACCTCATCCGCGCCCGCACGCGTGAAGGCGTCGCGATCGCCAAGGCCGAGGGGCGCATGCTCGGCCGCACCCCGAAACTGTCCGCGCTGCAACGCCGGCGACTGCTGGCCGATTACGAGACGGGGGAGTACAGCACCGCGCAGCTGATGGAGATCTCCGGATTGAGTCGGTCCGCGATGTACGCCACTCTCGCCCGAGCAAGAGAGGAACGGGCGTAGAGACATCGCTCGTCGAGGTGGGTGTTCGCCGAGGGGGAACCCAGCTGGTTTGGTGGAACGACTTCCGGAGCCGAAAACCTTCCCGCCCTCCTTCCGGGAGAGCTCGCCGGCAGTGCGCTGATTGCCTCGGAGGTTGTAGATCCACAGGTGAGCGAACTTGTCGGCGAAGCTGAGTCGGACTCCGTCGGCGGTGTTGCCGTCGATCCATCCACCGTTGGAGACGAAGGCGACGATGCCGGTGTCGCCGACGCGGTCGGTGGCCCATCGGTAGGCGCGGTCGTAGGAGTCGTAGAGGCTGTTCTTGTTGGTGCCGGTGGAGCGGCCGGCGTAGGTCGCGGCGATACGGGCATCGAGGGTGGGGTAGCGGAGGTTGGCGTTGTCGTCGTTGGCGCTGTCCTGTCCAACCGAGTACGGGGGTTCCATGCATTGTTTGTCCGTGTTGTTGGCCGAAGCCCAATCCGTCGCTACTGGGGTGGTCCGGCTATCGCTCCCCGGCGGTCGGCGAGGGGCGGTCGTCTCACTTTGAGGAAGTGAGACGGCCTCTCATCTCGGCTACGCGGTCACGAGCTGCATCAGCTCGGTGTAGTCGGTGACGACGTTGTACGTGACGTCCCGGCCGTTCTTCACGTTGAGGGATGCGAAGAACTTCCTGGCACACGCGATCTTGGCGTCCTCAACCCCCTTGAGTTGGAGGGTCGAGAGTGACCCCTTGGTCTCGGCGACGAAGTACACATGTTTGACGCTGCCCTCGGTGAAGGCGATCGCCCAGTCGGGGTTGTAGTCGCCGACCGGAGTCGGGATGAAGAAGCCCCGCGGCAGCTTCGCGTAGACCGCGACCTCGTTGCTGGTGTCGATCTCGTTCACGAACTCGCGTTCGACCTTGGAGTCGGTGACGATGTAGTCGTATATGTGCTTCTTCAGTTTGCCGCCGGCACGGGTGAAATCCTGCTTCGTCTGGTTCTCCGTGAAGATTGCCGAGTCGAAGCGGTCGTCCAGTGTGTCGTAGGTCAGGTGCTCGACGATCACGGTGGCCTTCTGCTCGTTAATCAGCCGAGCGGTCTCGGTGATGAACTGCTCCGGGTTGAGCCGAAACTTGGCGAACGTCGCCGGGGTGACCCCGCCGAGGATGGCGGCCGCGGTGCGTCGGGTGAGTTGGGTCTTCGCGGTGATCTCACCGAGAAGGTCGTACTTCACCTGCGAACCGGCCGTGGCCGTTTCGGTTTCGGTGCGTGTGTTTGAGACTGTGAACCCGGCACCGTTGGTGAGGTCGTCGGCGTCGAGGGTGCCTTGTTGCGCACCTTCGTGGATGACGTACTGCATCGCGGCGACGTTGAGGTGCGTGTCGAGCGACTGGATGCACTTACGGATCAGCTCGTTCGAGTCGAACTCGACCCGGTAGACGGCCTTGTGGTTGATCCGGTTCCACAGTGCCTGGAACTCTTTCCTGGCGAAGTTGGCCTCGTTGAGGGGGATCTTCTTCGGCCTGCGGTCGTTCTCCGGAACCGGGACGTCGAGGTAGAGCATGTCCACCAGCGGCCAGACGGAATCGATGACCGGCGCCAGTACCCCGGAGGTCGGCACAGCGAGGGTGCCGGCAGCCTTGTCGTCCTTGTACTTGGAGGTGACGAGCCCGTCCTCGTCGACGTAACCGCTCTGCACCAGATGGAAGTAGATCGCCTTGGCGAGTTTTTCCTCCACCACGGACTCGCCCGACTGGGTTTGGATCGTCTTGCCGGTGAAGAACTCCTCGCTCGCCGCGCGTGGCCGTGCCGACAGGGACTCGGCCATCTCCTTCTGCAGCCCGGTGACGAAGTCGGTGTAGGACTCGTCGGTGACAACGGTGAGTTCGTTGATGTCGTGCACGGTGACCGGGTTGTCCATGCGCTCGCCGTGCTGATCGACCGCCAGGCGCAGTCCGCGGCCGATCTCCTGACGGCGCGAGACCGTGTTGTCGCTCTTCTTGAGCATGCCCATCACGAACACGTTTGGGTTGTCCCAGCCCTCGCGCAGCGCGGAGTGGGAGAATATGAAGCGCACCGGCTCGTCGAACGACAGCAGGCGTTCCTTCTTCTTGAGGATCAGGTCGTAGGCGTCGGTGTCGGTGGACTGGCCTTTGTCGTCGCCCCGGCCGCTGACCTTGCCGTCGATCTGACGCTTGGTCTTTTTGTCGATGGAGAAGTAGCCCTCGTGCACGGCCCGGACGTCGTCACGGCGGAGGTACTTCTGGTGCGCCTCGGTCGATTCGTCGAGAGCGAGTTCACCGAGCACCTCGTCACGGATCCTCGCGTACTCTTCCTCGAACCAGCGGGCGTAGTCGCCGAGGGTGTCCTCGCGGGCGTAGTCGCGGTACTTCGCGACCTCGTCGATGAAGAACAGCGACAGGACCTTGATGCCCCGGCTGAACAGCTCACGCTCCTTGTCGAGATGCGCGCGGATCACCTCACGAATCTGGATGCGGCGCTTCGCTTCCTCCGTCACGTCCTCGGTGACCTGCCCGGCCATGACAATGTCGCCGTTGCTCAGTTCGATGACGTCACGGTTGGCGTCGATGTCGGTGACGAACAGACCCTTGTAGGCCTCGATACCGTTGGAGATGTCATGCAGGTTGGCACCGACGTCGAGGCGCTTGACCTGTCGCTTGATCGGCCCACCCTTGGTCTGCACCTCGAGCTCGACCCGCGCCCGGGGCTTTGCGCCCTTGGCGATCTCGATCGCATCCAAGTACAGGTACGCGGTCGAGCCGGCCAGCCCCTTGACGGTGATACCTCTGACCGCGATCTTCTTGACCAGCTTCTGGTTGTAGGCATCGACAGCATCGAGCCGATGCACCCTGGTGTGCTCGACCTTATGGGTGGCCGAGTACCGCAGCATCATCAGCGCGTTGAACCGCGACAACGCCTCCAACGACTTTGCGGCACCGACCTTCTGCGGCTCGTCAATGATGACGATCGGACGGTTGGCACTGATGACGTCGATGGGGCGACGCGACTGGAAGTCGTCGAGCACGTCGTAGATGCGGCGGTTGTCCTTGCCTGTGGCGTTGAACGCCTGGATATTGATGATCATCACCTGCACGCCGGCATCGGAACTGAACCGCTCGATCTCGTGCAGCTGCGACGAGTCGTAGATGAACGAGCGCGGCTTGGTGCCGTACATCTGCTGGAAGTGTTCGGCGGTCACGTCGAACGACTTCTTGACGCCCTCGCGGATCGCGATCGACGGGACGACGATGATGTACTTCGACCAGCCGTACCGCTTGTGCAACTCCATGATCGTCTTGATGTAGACGTAGGTCTTGCCGGTGCCCGTCTCCATCTCGACGTCGAGATTCGGTGCCCCCGGCGCAGCCTTGCTGTCCACAACCTTGGCCGACAGCGGAAGGTTCCGAGACCGCTGCACCTTCTGCACGTTCTCCAGAAGCTGGGCACCGGTGAGGGCGATCTCGGCATTGCGGAGACCCGGGTCCGGTGTCGAGTTCGCCTCGAACAACGCAGGATTCGAGACCGGCTTCACCTTGCCGGGGTCGATCCGGTAGGAGATGCCGTCGTGTTTGGGCTGCCCGGCGAACACCTCGACCACCGAGTCGACGGCGTCGGTCTGGTACTGCTGAACCTTGAACTGGAGCTTCATCTGATCAGATCGCCTTCACGTCCGTGGCCGGCGAGACCTCACGGAAGACCTGTTCCGCGTTGATACGGGCGTCGTCCGAGGAGAAACCCGAATCCCGGAACACTGCGCGCAGAGGTTCGCGCTTGGCGATGGTGCGCACGAGCTCGGGGCTGACCTCCGAGTCAAAGCACGCAATCAACACCCCCTCCTCGACCACAAAGACCTCGTGACCGTCGATCCGCTCGACGACGATCGGCATCGTTAGTTCGAGGCCCCAGTCAAGTAGCACCTGGAATAGGAGATCCTCGCCAGATCGGTCTGCCTTCACACTGCCTTCCAGTTGATGGAGTGCGAGCTGATCGGTCTCACCAGGCGAGCGCAGCACATCGGCCATGTTGGTGGAGTCCACCCGCAGACTTCTGAAGCCAACATCCAACGTGCCCACCGCAAGTCCAACGCTTTCAAGTACGGCCGAGCCAGCTCGGCGGATGCGCTCTCTTGAAAGTTCAGAAATTGCAGCAAAACCCGCTTTTTGCGCCGTATTTCCTGGTCCAACTCCCTCATCAAGCTGCACTAGAATAAACGAGCGAGTGCCGCCATCGAAAGCATTCTGCTGCATCACCGAATGGGCAGTTGTCCCGGATCCCGCAAAGAAGTCGAGAACGATGGAATCCCGCGAAGATGCAGCCCCAATTAGCGTACGAATAAGACTCACCGGCTTCGGATAGTCGAACCAACTGGGATCTATTCCAATGCGCTCAACATCGGCGGCCCCCTCGTTGGTTGAGATATCCATGAGCAGATCTTTCAGTGAAGTGGAGTCAACGTCACGAACTTTCGTGTAGACCTTCCACCCGCTCGAAGACTCCACGAAAGCCAGATCGTACGATTCGGTCTCGACCTTCCGCGCACTCCATCGGAACGCATGGTAGCGGTTTACGCCGTTGTTGTTCTGCTTCGGGGATATCTTAATGAATCCGTCGTAAGTATGGTTGACAGACACCGGCGAGGTCCTGACCTCTCCAGAATCCTCGTTGTAGTAGATGTCGAAGACAAGGTTTGGTCGCGTCTCTTCATTGAATGCAGAGTTTGTGTTGTATAGCTCATTTTTCAGAACATAGGGTCCGTGCTCGTCATTCTGAACCGCATAATTGAATCCCTTGTAGATGGAAGGCATCAAAGCCTTCATCTGGCTTCCGGACACGCGAAAGGCTCCAGCCTCTTCTGCATGGCGCGCATAGCAGAGCACGTATTCCTTAGTTCCGGCAGCTCCGCTGGACGAAATCTGCCGCCCTTTAAGGTTGCTCGCCCACACGAAGGTATTCAGGTGATTCGCGGCACCGAAGACGAGATCAAGCAATTTCTTGAGATTGTCATACTCATGGTCATCAATCGAAGCGAAGATCACGCCGTCGTCAGTCAGCAAGTTCCGAGCAAGCTTCAACCTCGGGTACATCATGCTCAGCCAGTCCGAGTGGAACCGTCCGTTGGATTCGGTATTCGCCACAAGCTTCACGCCCGCGTCATCTACCTGTCCGGAACGGGCGAGGTACTCCTGCGTGCTCTCAGCAAAGTCGTCCTCGTAGACGAAGTCGTTTCCGGTGTTGTACGGCGGATCGATATAGATCACCTTGACCTTGCCCAGGTAGGACTCCTGGAGCAGCTTGAGTGCGTCGAGGTTGTCGCCCTCGATGAAGAGGTTCTTGGTGGTGTCGAAGTCGACGGATTCCTCGCGCACGGGTCGGAGGGTCTTGGTGATGGGGGCGTTGGCGGCGAAGGCTGCAGCGCGTTTGCCGGGCCAGTCGAGTTGGTAGCGCTCCTGCGGCCCCTCGACGACATGATCCGAAATCTCCTGACGCAGGAGGTCGAAGTCGATGGCTCGCCTCGGATTGCCCTCGGCATCGAGAGTCTCGGTGACGACGCTGGGAAACAGTTCCGCGAGCTTGTCGATGTTCGCGTCGGTCAGGTCGGGGGAGGTCATGCGCAGTTTCTCCACGGTCAGTTCTGCCTCTTCATCTCAATGCGTCCAACTCTGCTTGCTTCGTTTTCAGTGTCCGGCGCAGTTCGATCTTGCGGTTGAATTGCGGCTCGGTGCGGAGCTTGCGCTCCAACGCCGCGATCTCGCGTTCGAGCATTCGTGCGGCGTCCAGTTTGGCCGCAACCTCCGACACATCCTCGCCAGGTCGCACCGCCACCGGGGTCAGCGGTTCCAGGAGCGCGGTGTAGAGGGCGGGCAGGGTGATCACGGTCGGCAGTGGCCGCCGTTCGGTGTCTGCGGGCTGCCAGCCGGTCGAGTAGTAGGCGCTCAGTCGGGGCGCATCGGAACCGAGTTGCTTGTGCGCGGCCACCATCCGTATGCGCTCGGCCTCGCCCTGGCCGCGGCTAATCTCGAAGACGATCGGGAACGGGATGGCCTTGTCGATCGCAGTCAGCACCGGCTCGGAGACGTCGGTGTCCTTCGCATCGATCCGGAACACCTGTATCTCGGGGACCACGTCGCTACCGGGCAGGTTAACGGTGGCCTCGGCGAGTTTGTACGCCCAGGTGATGCGTCGCACCTCGGCGACGATCTTCTCCCTCACCGCGGCAGGGATGGTGCCGTGCTGATAGAACTTCTCTTTCGAGATGCGGCTGCCGAACTGTGCTGCATCAGGCCACCGGTACAGCAGGTTCATGCCGGGGTCACGCATCCGTCGGCGCCTCACCATCGGGGTCGACGACGGCGATAAAGGCAATGAGTTCGAAGTCGTCAAGGCCGGCGATGGTCTGGGCGAGGGCGGTGGTATGGCCGCCGGTGAACAGGCTGTCGATGTCGCGTTCCTCGGTGACGTCGATCATCGAATGGATCGCGTCGGTGAGCAGTTCGGAGTACCGGTCCATGTTCGCGCCCTCGCCGGTGGCGGCGTTGAAGATGCGGACGACGTCGGCGACGGGCTCGTCGTGGGGGCGGCAACCGGCCCGGATCAGGTCGAGCAGGTGCTTGACCTCGGTGTGGTCGGCGACGACGGTGCCGTCGTCGCCGAGGTAGACGAGGTAGTGTGGGTGGAGCCGGTTGCCGCGGTTGATGTTCTCGTCAGCGTTGACGTTCCGCAGTGCGAAGATCACGCCGGGCGTCAGCCCTCTGGTGGGATCTGCGGGTACGACGGCGTGCAGGCCCTTCGGTGCGGCGGCCAGATCGCCGTACTCCTTAAGGTATCCGAGCAGATCCATCCGGAAATCGTTGAGCCCGAGGTCGGTGATGGAGACACCGGTGCGGACGTCCTCAAGTTCGATGACCTCGTCCTGCAGCTTGCGGAGCTGCTCCTTACGGAACGCGACGTCGGAGTCTTCGAGAGTGAGAACGTTATCGTCGGCGGTGCCGGCGAGGTCGGCGATGACCATCCGGTTCTCCACCCGTTCCTTGAGTTTGATGTACTCGTCGAGGGAGATGTCGGGCCAGAAGTTCACCAGCTGGATGTGGGTGTTCGTCGACCCGATTCGGTCTACACGGCCGAACCGCTGGATGATCCGCACCGGGTTCCAGTGGATGTCGTAGTTGACCAGGTAGTCGCAGTCCTGAAGGTTCTGTCCCTCGCTTATCACATCGGTACCGATCAGGACGTCGATCTCGATCGTCTCCTTCGGCATGGTCAGGTGCCGCTGCTTCGATCGCGGCGAGAACAGGGTCAGAACCTCCTGGAAGTCGTAGCCGGTGCCGATCGTGGTCTTCGCCCCGTTCCCGCCGCCGGTGACGAGCCCGAGTTCCATCCCGTCTCGACTCCACTCGGGGCCGAGCTCTCGGTAGAGGTAGTTGGCGGTGTCGGCGAACGCGGAGAAGATCAACACCTTGCGGTTCCCGTCGTTGATCGGGTTCGCCGCCTTGTCCGCGATGAGGTCCTTCAGGGCGCGGAGTTTCAGGTCGCGTTCGGGCGTGACCTTGTGCATCTCCATGAGCAGTCGGTGCAGCGTCTCGCGGTCGTTCCACAGATCCCGCTGCCAGGAGTCGACGTCGATGTCCTCGAGGTCGATCTTGATCTTGTCGCCGAACACGAGCGCCTCGGCGTCGGCGGCGTCCTCTTCGTCGACTTCGAGATCGTCGAGGTCGACGTCCATGTCGGTGAGCGAACCTTGACGCCCCTCGAGGCGGCCGAGCGTTCGATCAACCGTTCCTTCGATCTTCGTCAGCGTCAGCCGGAACGCGTCGACCGAACTCTCGAGACGCTTGAGCAGGTTGACCGTCATGAGCTTCTTCAGACCCTGCTCACGGCCCTGCTGGCCCAGGTTGGCCTTGCCGCCGGCGGTGCCGACGTTGTAGAGATCCTCGTACTTCTGCAGGCGGCTGGGGAAGACGTACGCCAGCGGCGTGTACACGGCGAGCGTTAACTGCTGCAACTGCTCGAAGATTTCGTCGAACGTCGGGACGTCGTCGAGGTCGGTGAGCGGCTGCCGGATCGACCGGGGCGGCAACCGCTTCGGGAACACGCCCACCTTCGACGTGTCATAGAACGCCTGAATGTGTTTGCGGGAGCGGGCAATCGTCACCGAGTCGAGCAACTCGAAAAAGTCGAAGTCGAGCATCTGCAGGATGCGGTCGGTCGTGCGGTCCTCGGCATCGAGCTTCGACCAGGCATTGAACACGGTCTGTGCATCCTTGAACACCTTCTCGACCGTCGTGGAGATTCTCAGATGCTTCGCAAGGTTGTCCGACTCGCCCTCGTAGGCGAGCTGCAGCTGGTTCTTCAGATCGCTGAACTTGTTGTTCACCGGGGTGGCCGAGAGCATGAGCACCTTCGTCTTCACACCCTCGCGGATCACCTGCCGCATCAGCCGCTGATAACGTGACTCGCGTTCACCCGAGTAGTCGGCGTTGCGGAAGTTATGGGACTCGTCGATCACGACCAGGTCGTAGTTTCCCCAGTTGATCCGATCCAGCCGCAGCCCCATCGACTCGCCCCGGGTGCGAGACAAGTCGGTGTGGGCGAGCACGTCGTAATTGAAGCGGTCGCCAGCGAAGATGTTGGTGGTCAGGTTCGCGTTGTAGTTCGTCCAGTTCTCCGCGAGCTTCTTCGGGCATAACACGAGTACCGACTTGTTGCGCAGCTCGTAGTACTTGATCACCGCCAGCGCGGTGAACGTCTTACCCAGGCCGACGCTGTCGGCGAGGATGCAGCCGTTGTAGGTTTCGAGCTTGTTGATGACCCCGGTCGCGGCGTCGCGCTGGAAGTTGTACAGGCTCTGCCACACCTTGGTGTCCTGGTACCCGGTGCGGTCATTGGGCAGGACGTCCTCGTTGATGTCGTCGAGGAACTCGGCGAACAAGTTGTAGAGGATCAGGAAGTAGATGCGCGCCGGGGAGTTCTCGGCATACACGCTGGCGATGTGATCGTGGACCGCCTGCGTGACGTCATCGAGCTGGTCCGGGTTGTTCCAGATCTGGTCGAAGATGTCGAGGAGATGCCGCGTCTCGGGGGCGCCCTCGAACTTGGTGCTCATGTTCGAGACCGCCGGCCCACGCTCGTAGCCGAGGTCGGCGGTCGTGAATCCCTGAATCGGGAAGTAGGCGGCGGTCTCGTCGACCACCGCCAACTGCTGCATCGGGTTCCCAGTGGCGTTCGACCGGAACGTCACCTTGCGGCGCACCCAGTCGGCGCACTCCTTCGCGATTGCGCGCTGGGTCAGCTTGTTGCGCAGCCTGATCTCGAAGTCCGAGCCGTACAGGCTCGACTCAGCGTGTCCCCCCGGGATGAAAAACTCGCGGCGCTCCTTGCGCAGCCTGTCTGTCACCTTCTCCGTCACAAAGGAAGGGGAGGTGAAGATGAACTCCAACTCGGAGACCTGCTCCAGCTTCTTGCGCAGCGCCTCGAACGCAAAGATCGAGAAGGTCGATGCCGCAATGCGCACCTTCGCGCCCGGCGTGATCTCCGTCTTGAGGTCGTCCCCGAGCAGGTCGTTGACGTTGTCGATGCTTCGCACGTCAGCCCTCCGCCGTGTCATGGTCCGCAGCGGCCCCACCACGAATCCAATCGTCGATCTCGCTGGCCTGGAACTTCCACAGCCGGCCGACCTTGTGAGCGGGCATGCCCTTCTCCGCGATCCAGGTGTACACGGTGTCCTTGGTGACGCCGAGGTGGATGGCGATGTCGTCAGCGGACAGCCACGGTTCGGACACTGGCACCCCTCCGGAATCATCGACCGATCGTGTATCGGTCTCTCGGGACGTTACAGGTTTAAACCTGGTTTAACCTTGTTAGGGAGTGCTGCACGATCAGGTGACAGCATTGGCCTGCCCTATCTGTTGGGTAGGGCCGTCGCGAATGAACCTGCGCGAGCGCCATGATGAGCCCATGGTGAAACAGGGCGTCGGGTTCGGTGTGGTGGGCATGATTGCGGCGGTCCTGGGGACAGTGCTGTCGGGAACCGTTTTCTCACCCGGCGGCTGGAGCGGGTACGTGGTGGTCGGGCAGGGTTTCATCGGCGATTTACCTCCGTCGGGCGTCCAATCGGTCGTCGAGGCTGCGCTGGTGGGGTTCGTCCTCGGAGCACTGCTGGGTGCGGCGCTGCACGGGCTCGGTGTCACGGTGTCGGGCGATCCGGTGGTTCGCCCGGGGCGGGTCGCCGCAGCCGGTGTTGTGGGAGCAGCGGTGGGTCTGTCGCCGGCGCTGGTCGTGATCGGGGCCGCCTTCTCGGGCTCGTCGTGGATAGACGGTGTCGCCACCGGGTACCTGACGTTGCCGCTGTACGCGGTCAGTGCTGCCCTGGCCTGGATCGCCGCGACCGTGTCCGTGCGACTGTTGATGAAACGATGGGACGACACCTGGTCCACCCCTACGGTCCGGGCGACGGCCGCAGCCGCACCCCTCGGCGGCATCGCGGCAACCGCCGCCGGCTCTGCAACAGCGTGGTGGCTCGGCTTCGACACTTCCGCACCCACCTTCGTCGCAGTCATCACCGTGGTTACTGCCGTCCTGGCAGCAGCGTTTGGACTTGCCAGGAAGTGGGCGGTCACCAAGACATCGCCGTCTCATTGACTCCTGCGCGTGCGGCCCGACGGGTCCGTCAGATCAGTAGTGCCCCTGGGGCGACTTCTGAGGCCGCACCCGTCGCAATATTTCGGCTCACGCCATCTGCACCGCCGCGACAGAACCGTTGAGAGCACGCTTGCCAGACGCCCTCGTCTGGAGGCAAACGCAGCCACCCCGCTGCTCTGACGTGGTGGCGCACCGCTTGACCGCATGCTGTGCCGCTCACGGCGCAGAATCTGGTCATTTTCAGACGCTGTCGCACACCGCTACTGCGTACCCCGAAGTCGGGAGTGGCGTCCCAAGGTGCTGTGACCGGCGATCGGGAATCGGGGGGGCACGACGATCGCGCGTGTCAGAACTGGTCGTAGAGACACATCTCGCCGGTTCGGTTTCGGACATGAGTTCCGACACGCCCACCGCTCAGGAGCGACGTGTCAGTTGCGTCGCGTGTCTAAAACGATCGTTACTGACACACCTCCGATAAGGACCGTTCGAGATGGTCAATCCGACGCCCAGACACGCGACTAGAGCCGCTACCGCGACCCGCGGGACGTGGCCGGTTCCGTCGCTCCCGCACAATCCCGCTGCGTACTCCCACGGGTGGAAGGTGGTCGACTCAGTCTGTGCGCGCCGCATCCATCGACTCACGCCGCACAACCAGCGTGCCGCGACCGCCGCCAACCCCAACGGCAGCAGATACGCCGCCACCCGCTCCACAGTCGAAACGTGAGCCACCCACCACGCCGCCGCCCCCGCACTACTGTCACGGAGCGTGCAACCAGGTAGCCCCGCCACCCCGCCGGCCGACCAGAACGACAGTAGCCCCGACGGCACACGAGAACAGGCCGGCCGCCTCGCCGGAGCCAACCGCAGCGCCCCCGGCAGCCACAAGCACTCCTCAGCACTCACCATTTACGTACAACGGCACTGGAAGACCATCTACCCGACCGCCTTCCTCGGCGGAGCCGGCCTCGGCTTCGGCGCACCCACCGCCTGGAGATGGTTCCTCGACCAAGACCTCACCCCAGGTCACGGCACCGTCATCGGCGGCATGTTCGTCGGACTCGCCGCCATCGTCGCCTATACCGGAACCCACCTCAGTCGCAAAAGCACCGAACGCATAGCCGCCGAGAAGAACACCCTCGACGCCGCCACCGCCGACCGCGCCCACCACCTCGCCGTCACCCAAGAACTCCGCGCACGATTCGTCACCATCGCAGCCCAGTTCGCCGACCCCTCAACCGAAGTCCGGCTCGCCGCCGTCTACGCACTCGAAGCGCTCACCGACGACTGGATCGACCGCGAGGCCCACCATGAAGCCCAAACCTGCATCAACTACTACTGCGGCTACCTCACCCGCCCCTACACCCCACCCACCGAACACCCCCACCTACGCCAAACCATCGTCACACCCGACACCGCCACCACCATCCAACGCACCTATACCCACCCCCACGACGACCTCCACGTCCGACAAGCCATCACCCGCACCATCGCCAACCACACCCAACCCGAGCACCACCACAACTGGAGCACCTACGACTACAACCTCAGCGGCGCCCACCTCCACAACGCCGACTTCAAAGGCAGCCTCTTTCACGGTGATGCGCTGTTCAGCAAAACGCGGTTCCACGGTGAGCGGACGTCATTTGGCGGGGCGCGGTTCCACGGTGATCGGACGTGGTTCGACAGGGCGCAGTTTCACGGTGTGAATACGTCGTTCCCCGGAGCGCAGTTCCACAGTCAGCAGACGTGGTTCGACGAGGCGCAGTTCCACAGTAGGCGGACGCGGTTCGACGACGCGCGGTTCCACGGTGAGCAGACGTCATTCGTCTGGGCGCGGTTCCACGGTAAGCAGACGTCATTCGGCGATGCGCGGTTCCACGGTAAGCAGACGTCATTCGGCGGGGCGCGGTTCCACGGTGAGGAGACGTGGTTCGGCAATGCGCGGTTCCACGGTGAGCTGACGTGGTTCGTCGATGCGCAGTTCCACAGTCAGCAGACGTCGCTCGTCGATGCGCAGTTCCACAGTCAGCAGACGTTGTTCGACGAGGCGCAGTTTCACGGTGAGCTGACGTCGTTCGTCTTTGCGCGGTTCCTCGGTGAGCTGACGTCGTTCGGCGGGGCGCAGTTCCACAGTAAACAGACGTGGTTCGCCGGGGCGCAGTTCCACGGTAAGCAGACGTCATTCGGCGGGGCGCAGTTCCACGGTGAGCGGACGTCATTCGGCGGGGCGCAGTTCCACGGTAAGCAGACGTCGTTCGAATCGCCGGCGGCGTGGAACAACGTGTACTTCGACTGGGATCCGCAGATTCCCTACGCGGTCAAGGGCGTACAACCCGTGAACGTTCTTCCTGCTATCTGGCCACCCACAGTTTTTACAGGGGACTGACCTTACCCATCGCGCTACCGCGGCCCGGCGGGGACGTGGCCGGTCTCCGTCGCTCCCGCACAACGCCGCTGCGTGCCTAACGGGTGGGAGGTGGCAGCTCGGGCGCTGTGACCGCCGTCCGGGCACCGCAGGCCGGCCGCGGGCGCCGGCCCCCCTCCGGGTGTCCCTGATCGGAGCTCCGCTGCGCTCCGCCCTGCCGAAGAGCATCGTTCTTTCGGCACATCTGGCTACCTGCGATGCTGCGGCACTCCCTCCCTTGTCCGCCAACACCCGACCTCCGCTGCGCTCCGGCCCCTGCGGGGTCCGACAACTTTTCGGCCCGCGGTCCTCCGCTGCGCTCCGGCCCCCGAAAACTTCCCGGCTCGAATGTTGGCGACCGGTCACTCGCACCGCCTCCTCTACACCACGCCAGATGACGGCGAAAGAACGCCAGGGGAGAAGGGGACCGATCACCATGACCACACACCGCACCGCCCGCACCACCGCCAAGTCCGCCGAGGACAAGGCCGACGCCCGCCGTGAGTTGGCCGCGCAGCTGCACGCCTCGATCACCGACCAGGTCGCCGCGCTGGTGGACTCGGATGTGTGGCGGGCGTACCTCGACCACATGGCTGCGTTCCACTCGTACTCCACTGGCAGGGTTGCCGTATTCGATCCTTCGAATAGCGGGACTCAGGAGTGGCGGTTGGCGGCGTAGTTCGTCCATTGGCCGTTTGCTCGGAGCGTGTGCTGCGCGACAGTGTGTGCGTTCAGGCCCAGCATCGCTTCGAGTGCGCTCGGTGGGAGTTCTCGGGTGAGGTGGGAGATGGCGGACAGTCTCAGGGCCCGCGGGCTGATGCCGATGTGACGCAGACGGTTACCGAGTGCGGTCGCCGTCAATGGCTTGTCGGCGTGGCGACCGGGGAACAGCCACGTCCGAGGTATCTGCTCGGCGGTTCCTGCGCGTCGTAGTTGGGGTAGTTGCAGTGCGATCTGGGCGAACGGATCCGGTAGGAGGAGCGTGTCGGCGCTGCCGAGTCGCAGTTCGACCCCGGCGTTGGTTTCGGTGACGTGGGCAGTGGTGAGCCCGGCGATGCGGGTGAGCGGTTGGGCGAACAGTGCGATCAGAGCGCCGGCGAGCCGGTCGGCGGGGTCCAGCGCCTCGTCGTGGACGAGGCGTCGACAGATCTGCCACCTTTCGTCGTCGTCGGTGGGGACTTCGGCCCGACCTCGGTAGCTCGGGGGGAGGGTGAGTGTGCGGGGCAGGTGCCGGTTGCGTCGTGCCCACGTCAGGAACGACCTCACACGCCAGTGGACTGCTCCGGGCGTACTGAACCAGGTGTCGATGTCGTGTTGCGTGCATTCGCCGAGTGCTGTCGAGCGCTTCTGCAGCAGGTCGAGGAACAGTGCCGATTGGCGAATCTGTGAGCGGGCGTTCTGGGCGCTGACGTGGCTTTCCCGTTTCTCCGTCGCCGCCCGCAGTCTGGGTAGTACGGCCCAATATGTCCACCTGGTCAGGAGTGCGCGGTGGTTCGGGGTCAGGCGGCTCAGTAATTGGGGGAGTTGGGCTTCGAGGTGGCGCAGGCTTCGGTCGAGGTCGGGACCGAGGATGCCGGTGGCGACGAGGAGCGAGCGAAGGTGGTCGACTGAC
Organism: Rhodococcus sp. PBTS 1; assembly: GCF_001620025.1. Lineage (NCBI taxonomy): Bacteria > Bacillati > Actinomycetota > Actinomycetes > Mycobacteriales > Nocardiaceae > Rhodococcus > Rhodococcus sp. PBTS 1. Next base: position 3,630,472 of record NZ_CP015219.1, on the reverse strand, counting down.
TTCTGGTGCGGGAGGGTGTCGAACGACGCGTGGGTGAGGGTGATGCTGCCGTCCTGTATCGAGTGCAGCAGGGGTGTGGTGCGGATGAGCCATCGGCGGGTGGTGACGGGTTCGGCGCGCAGGAGCGGCTGCCGCAGCGGTGCGAGCGGGCTGTCGGCGTCTGGAGGGATGATCACGTCGAGGCGGCGGGTCAGTGTGCACAGGTGACACATGGTGTCGCCTTCGACTCTGGTCAGAGCTAAACCTTGTCCATCGCAACAGGTGCAGGTGCGACGCGCCTTCTGGCGGCACCACCGGCAGGTGTCGTTGTCGTCCAACAGTTTGTCCGGTTTTGTGCAGCCGGCGCACGTGCCGCGGTGCTGCGTGGCTCGTTTTCTGCAGCGGTCGCAGACCGTCTTGCCGCGAACCTCGGCGGTGGTGCAGATGCGGCACCGTCCTGCGATCACCGTGGCCGGATGTCGGCGCGTCGGGGTGTTCGTGTCTTGGCGCGGGTGGTCGCGGCCGCGGTGTCGGGGCGGTGTGTCGATGTTCCGGTCGCTGTCCCGCTGGCGGGTTCGGCGATCGGTTCGATGAGGTCGTTGGGTGTGCAGGTGAGGATGTCGCACAGTGCCATCAGGGTGCGCAGGCTCAGACGTTCGGGTGTCCCGGTGACCAGGCGATACACCTGTGCTTCGGAGAGTGTGATGCCCCGTTCGGCGAGGAGGGGTCCGAGTCCGGTGGTCGCGAAGATGCCCTGGTCGGCCAGGAGGCGGCGCAGATGCCACTGGTAGTTCAGCTGCGGGTGCGGCATCAATTCTCCTCGTCGGTGCTCGCGGTGGTGAACGCCCGACTCAGTGCTCGTCGGAGGGCGTTGTTCTTGTAGTCGGTGCCGACGCTGGTGTAGATCGCGGTGGTCGATCCCCAGGAGTGTCCGAGTTGTTGTTGGACGAAGAGGTGATCGAAGCCGTCCTCGAGCAGATGTGTCGCATACGAGTGGCGCAGACAGTGCGGGCCGAGGTGTTTCTCGAGCCCGACGGCGTCGCGGTACTCGGCGAACCGTTGGGAGATCGACACCGCTCCCACCCGCGCGCTGCGCTCGGTGGGCCAGAGGGCGAGTTGGTCGGAGTCGTAGAGGGGCCGGATCTCGGTGACCCACTCGTCGACGGCCTCGGCGGCCCATTCCATGGTGGTCAGGACCGTGCGGCGCCGCGGCGGCCCGCCGGAGAGGGCTTTGCCGTGGCGCACCGACAGCGCCCCGTAGCGGCCGAACTCGGTGGCCGCCGGGTTGGCGGTCCAGTCGACGGTGTCGAGCATCGAGGCCTCCCGGCGGCGCAGGCCCCAGGCGTAGATCACCTTGAACAGCGTCGCGTCGCGATAGCTTGCCAACCATCCCTTACGGCCGGAGGCGCCGACCCGGTTCACCCGGGTGTCGCAGTAGTCGAAGAACGCCTGCAGCTCGTCGCGGGTGAGCGGCCGATTCCCGGGCCGCCCTTCGTAGTCGCTGCGGTGCACGACCATGTTCCATTCATGGAAGATCTGCACCGGGTGCACCCCGAAGTGCCGCTCACAGACCTCGTGCCACCGGTAGCGGACGTCGGAGATGTAGCTGCAGAACAGTGATGCCGCCATCTGATACAGCCGCACCGTCGAATGCGCGGCCCCCGACTCCACCAGATGCGTCGTCCACTCCTCTACGTCCGCCGACGACCACCGCCACGGGTAGTCGTTGGTGAAGACCACCAACCTGCGCACGATCTGTGTCCGCCGCTCGATGGTCAGATTCGCGAGCATCCGCGAGCGCTGCTGTTGCTCCCAACCTTCGATCATCGCCGCGAGCACGGTCTCCTCGGGCGCGAGCAGCGACAGGCCGTCTCGCATCAGATGATCTGCAGATCCCTCAGCGCGAGGAGCGCTCGCGCCGATGATGCCCTTGGATGACATCGCATGAACGTATCACGCATCTGATGCAAGTACGGTTGCGGCAGCGACCGAGGGTCGAGGCGATCGGTGGTTTCGCGGTTGGGGGTTCAGTGTTGTTTCAAGAGAACGTGATCAGATTCCGTCACAGTCCTCTGGCGATGGAACGAGTCGATCCTCCAGTGGCACGCTCACCGGCAGCACGCAGGGTCCAGGACGGCGCGAAGCGCGTCGAGCGCCTCAGGACGCGCCGAGTAGTAGACGTTCATGCCCCGCCGCTCGGAGACCACCATGCCCGCCCTGCGCAGTTGACCGAGGTGGTGGCTGACGGTCGACTCGGCGAGTTCCAGCGCGCCGGCGAGGTCGCACGTGCACACTGCCCCTGCGGTGTCGGTGAGCAGCAAGGACATCAAGCGGATGCGCATCGGGTCGGCGAGCGCCTTGAGTCGCACGGCCACCTCGAGTGCGGCATGTTCGTCCATCGGCGCAGCGGAGACGGGGGCGCAGCACACCGGGGTGGTGGTGTCGATGATCGGCAACGTCTTGGGCACGGACCCGACTCTACAACGTTCTTGACATATGTCGAATACGTGGCGCACCCTGTGGTGGCCAACAATTCGACATATGTCGCATACCTGGAGGTTCGGATGTCCCGTGCTCAACTTGCCCTCAACGTCGACGACATCGACACCGCGATCACGTTCTACAGCAAGCTCTTCGGCGTTGCGCCGGCGAAGGTCAAGCCCGGCTACGCCAACTTCGCCGTCACCGAACCGCCCTTGAAGCTGGTGCTGATCGAGAACCCCGGCCAAAGCGGCACCATCAACCATCTCGGCGTCGAAGTCGAGTCGTCGAGCCGGGTGCACGAGGAGATCGCCCGCCTGACCGGCGAGGGGCTGTTCACCGACGAGGAGATCGGGACGACCTGCTGCTTCGCCACGCAGGACAAAGTGTGGGTGACGGGACCAAATGGGGAGCGCTGGGAGGTCTACACCGTCCTCGCGGACTCGGACACCTTCGGATCGCAGCCGATTCCGGCGCCCGCACCCAGCGTCACCACCGGCTCGACGTCGACGGCCACTTCCTGCTGCTGACTTCCACCTGCATCGGCGCGCCGCATCGCACGTGAACTCTCCCCACCGCGATCCTGCGATCAGCCCGTGAGGGTCGCGGTCAGGTGCCCCACCGCGTGCCGTGCGGTGCGGCCGACACCGATCAGTGTCGCCGACGCGGGCCCGGTCCAGTCGCCGTAGCCGAGGAAGACCATGGTGGGTTCGCCGGCGGCGTGCAGACCGTCCATCGCGATGCCGCCGTCAGTGGTGGGCAGGTGCAACGGCTGGAGATGCCGCAGCGCCGGCCGGAACCCGGTGCACCACACCACCGCATCGACCCGTTCGTCAATGCCGTCGGCGGTGACGACACCCTCGGCCGTGAGCGCGGTGAACATCGGGTGCGCCCGCAGAGCGCCGCGATCGCGGGCGTCCCGGACCGACGGCACCATGACGACGTCGCCGAGCCCGGCCACACCGCGGGTGTCGTCGTCGCCGGCGGCGAGTGCCCGGGCGCGGCGGGTGGCGACGTCGAACAGCACCCGGCCGTCGACGTCGTCGGGCAGGAACCGCGGGGGCCGGGTGGTGAACCAGAGGGTGTCGGCGATGGTGGAGATCTCGGCGAGGATCTGCGCGGCGGAGTTGCCGCCCCCGACGACGGCGACCCGTCGTCCGGTGAAGCTATCGGGTCCGTCGTACTGCGCGGTGTGGATCTGACGGCCCCGAAAGGTCCGTATGCCGGGGTAGGTGGGCCAGAATGGCCGGGACCAGGTGCCGGTCGCGTTGATGACCGCCTGCGCCGACCAGGATCCCGCGGTGGTCTCGACCAGGTACCCGGAACCGTTGTGGCGCACCGCGGTTACGCTGACCGGTCGCTGCACCGGCAACTCGTACCGTTGTTCGTACGCGGTCAGGTAGTCGACGACGTGCGATCCGGGTGGGAACTCCTGCGACGACGGGGGCATCGGCCACCCCGGCAACCGGGAGTGCGCGGCGGGGGAGAACAGGTGCAATGACGGCCAGTACTCCCGCCACGATCCGCCGGGAGTGGGCTGGTCGTCGAGAGTGACATGCTCGAGGCCCGCTCGGCGAAGGTAGTAGCCGGCGGCGAGGCCTGCCTGTCCACCGCCGATGACCACCACCCGAACATGGGTGGTGGTCATCGGGTTCGTGCGGTCGGTGTGCAGTGCGGTGATGGGGTCAGCGTCGTAGCCGGGCCGCGAGTTCGTCGACGCGAGCGGCGATGTCGTCGCGTACCAGACGCATCCGCTCGATGCCCTCGATCCCTCGGGTGGACGGCTCGTCGGTGTCCCAGTCCAAGTAGGTCGGTCCCTCGACCGGGTCGATCGTCGCCTCGCTGCCGAGGGTGATCACGTAGTCCATGCGCGACAACAGCTCCGGATCGATCGGCTTGGGGTGCTCGCCGGTGAGGTCGACCCCGACTTCGAGCAGCGTCTGCGCGGACAGGGCGTTGACGCTGTCGCCGGGCCGGGTGCCGGCGGAATGCACCTCGACGTCGTCGCCGGCGGCCTTGCGCATCAGCCCGGCGGCCATCTGTGATTTGCCGCCGTTCTTCACGCACACGAACAGCACACTCGGCGTGCTCATCGCGCTGCGTCCGCTCGAGCGGGAACGAGTTCGGAGAGCAGATTCTCCACGCGGGCCTTGATCTGGTCGCGGATCGGGCGCACCGCCTCGAGGCCCTTGCCGGCAGGGTCGGGCAGCGCCCAGTCCCGGTAGCTGATGCCCGGGAAGATCGGGCAGGCGTCGCCGCAGCCCATGGTGATCACCACGTCGGAGGTCTCCACGGCGTCGGGGGTGAGGATCTTGGGGGACTGGTCGGAGATGTCGATGCCGATCTCGGCCATTGCCTCGACAGCGGCGGAGTTGATGGCTTCGGCGGGGGCGCTGCCGGCGGAGCGGACCTCGACGGCGCCGCCGCCGAGGTGGGTGAGGAAGGCGGCGGCCATCTGCGACCGGCCTGCGTTGTGGACGCAGACGAACAGCACACTGGGTTTGTCGGACATGGGGGTGTGCACCTTTCGGGTGTTCAGCAGCGGTGACGTGTCAGGCGTGTGCAGGGGTGCTCAGCTCGGCGAGGAGCGTGGTGATCTGGGCGTCGAGGTCGTCGCGGATGCGGCGCACCTCGTCGAGGTTTTTGCCGTCGGGGTCGTCGAGATCCCAGTCCAGGTACCGCTTTCCGGGGTAGACGGCGCAGGCGTCGCCGCAGCCCATCGACACCACGACGTCCGCGGCGGCGACGACGTCGTCGGTGAGTGGCTTCGGATACGCATCGCCGAGGTCGATGCCCAGCTCGTTCATTGCCTCGACGACGACCGGGTTGATCGCGGAGGTGGGCGCGGACCCGGCGGAGCGGACATGGACGCGCCCGGCGCCGTGGTGGGTCAGCAGTGCCGCCGCCATCTGAGAGCGGCCCGCGTTGTGCACGCAGATGAACAGCACCTCCGGCACTTCCTTCGGGGCGTCGCCGGTCGACTGAGCGAGTGCAGTGAGCCGGTCGGCGGCGAAGCGTCCTGCGAGGGTGGTCAGGTGGGTGTGGATTTTCGAGGTGCGGCGCAGTGCGGTGTAGGACTCGAAGACGTACCGCTCCACCGTCTGCGGGGAGAAGATGCCGGCGTACTTCTCCGACAGTGTCTGCGCGGTGCGGGTCAGGACCGCCTGCGGCATGAGCAGTTCCGGTTGTGCGCGGTGCTCGGACATCACGATTCCTTGCGTTCGGGCGCCGACGCGGTCGCGGCCGGCGAAGGTGTGAAGCGCTTCCGAAGAGCGAGCGAGACGTAGACCAGGCCCACGAGCACGGGGACTTCGATGAGGGGTCCGACGACGCCGGCGAGTGCTTGTCCGCTGGTCGCCCCGTAGGTGGCGATCGCGACGGCGATCGCGAGCTCGAAGTTGTTGCCCGCCGCGGTGAAGGCCAGCGTCGTGGTGCGCTCGTAGCCCAGGCCCATCGCGGCACCGAGAGCGTATCCGCCACCCCACATCACCGCGAAGTACACCAGCAGCGGCAGCGCGATACGGACGACGTCCAGGGGCTGGGAGGTGATGCGGTCGCCCTGCAGGGCGAAGAGGATGACGATGGTGAACAGCAGCCCGTAGAGCGCCCACGGCCCGATCTTCGGGATGAACGACGTCTCGTACCAGTCGCGGCCCTTGGCGCGTTCGCCGAAGTACCGCGAGGCGAATCCGGCGATCAACGGGATGCCCAGGAAGATCAGCACGGATTTCGCGATCTGCCACGGCGACGCCTCGATGGTGGTCTGGTCGAGTCCGAGCCAGCCGGGGAGAACCGAGAGGTAGAACCAGCCGAGGACGGCGAACATGACCACCTGGAAGACCGAGTTGATCGCCACGAGGACGGCTGCAGCTTCGCGGTCGCCGCAGGCGAGGTCGTTCCAGATGATGACCATCGCGATGCACCGGGCGAGTCCGACGATGATCAGTCCGGTGCGGTATTCGGGCAGGTCGGGGAGGAACAGCCAGGCGAGGGCGAACATCAGCGCGGGGCCCAGGATCCAGTTCAGGGCAAGGGAACCCAGCAGAAGCTTCGTGTCGCCGGTGACGGTGTCGAGGCGGTCGTAGCGGACCTTGGCCAGCACCGGGTACATCATGATCAGCAGGCCGATCGCGATCGGGAGGGAGACGCCGTCGACGGAGATGGACGACAGAGCGTCGTTCATCCCGGGGATCATGCGACCGAGCAGCAGCCCGACGACCATCGCGACGCCGATCCACACCGGGAGGAAGCGGTCGAGGGTGGAGAGCTTGCCGACGACGGCGGGGTGGTCGGTGGTGTTCGCCGCGGTGCTCATGCCGTCACCAGCCCGGCAGTCGAGGTGGCGTCGTCGGCGGTCGGATCCGCAGCGGCGAGCACGAACGACAACTGCTGCAGCGCAGCGGGGATCACCCAGTAGTAGACCCACGTTCCGCGGCGCTCGCAGTCCAACAGTCCGGCCTCGCGGAGCACCTTGAGGTGATGGGAGATGGTCGGCTGTGACAGGTCGAAGGACCCGGAGATGTCGCACACGCACGCCTCGCCGCTCTCGTGACTGGCCACCAGGCTCAGCAGGCGCAGACGGACGGGATCGCCGAGTGCCTTGAACATCCGAGCCAGATCCCCGGCCCAATCGGTGGTCAGGGGTTCGCGGACCAGCGGGGAGCAGCACCCGCTACCTGCCGCCACGATGGGCTCGGCATGTTTCGACATGCGTCTATATTGACGTTCGGCGAATCAAGGGTCAAATGAACACCCAGTGAACGCACACCTCGGCCGATGCGAAGCTCTGTCCGCACACACCGGAGCGGGATCGTGCAGCTGATGCTATTCCGCACACTTGTTCAACAACGTCCTGCTGATCCTCGCTCAGCGCCCCACCGCGACGCAGGTGGCCGGGCTCCGCGCCTGGCAGAAACTCGGCCGCCAGGTCCGCAAGGGTGAGAAGGCGATCCGCATCTACGGCTACAGCACCCGCACCGTCACCGACACCGACCCCGACACCGGCGACGAAAGCACCCGCAAGGTCCCCGCGTTCCCGATCCTGTCCGTCTTCGACCAGGGACAGACCGACCCCATCGAGGGGCACCCGCAGCCCGAGCCGGTCGCCCGCCGCCTCACCGGCGACGACCCCGCCGCGATCCATGACCGCACCGCCGCCGTCATGGCCGCCCGTGGGTGGACCGTCACCCGCGAGATCATCGCGGGGGAGACCAACGGTTACACCACCACCGACGGGAGCCGCCGGATCGTCGTCGACGCCCGACTCGCCCCCGCCCAGGCGGCGAAGACGATGCTCCACGAAGCCGCGCATGCCCTCATGCACGCCGCCGACACCCTCACCGCCGAGGACCGGCGAGACCTGCACCGCGGGCGGATGGAGATCGAAGCCGAATCCGTCGCCTACGTCCTGGCCGGGATCCTCGGACTCGATACCGCCGCGTACAGCGTCGGCTACGTCGCCGGATGGGCGAACGGCGACACGACCGCCGTCGCCGACACCGCCCGCGCCGTCCTCGCTACGGTGCACGAGCTCGCCGACGCCCTCGACCCCACCGAGACCGAACCCGGCACCGACACCACCGACGCGGCCGAGACCTGACCGCCTTGACCTGGAAGGAAAGCCCACCCGATGCCCGCTCAAGCCTGGGTGACCCTGATCGTCGGCGTCCTCGCCGTCGTCGGGGTCGCCCTCACCGTCCGCCAACGCACCCGCGCCGACAACCGCGCCCAGTCCTGGCAGCGCATCACGTGGTGTCTCGAGCGCACCGTCAGCAAGGACGACGACGAAGCGACGCTCGGATGGGAAGTGTTCGGGACCGTGGCCCGAACGCCGTTCATCGCGGCCACCGACCGAGACACTCTGCAGACCATCGCCGACTACGCCGCTGGACCGGCAGGCCTAGCGCAGCCGGACGACACCGACGACACTGGTACCGACACCGACGAGGAGGACCCGCGATGACGACCACCGAGAACCCCACGCCCCGCAAGGCGCGGTCGATGCAGGTCCGGTCCGCCGCCGCTCGCGCGTCGATCAAGCTCCGCGAGTACGACAACAAGCCCGTACCGCAGTGGCTCCGCGACGTCGCCGCCGGCAAGGACTCCGCACCACCGACTCCGAGTCGGTAGAACCGCACGCCCCGAGTAAGGCCCGCACCCACCAGGGTGCGGGCCTTCTTCGTATCCGGGGCCGGGTCGCGGCCGGCGGGTGTCGCTGCCCGCTGGTGTCGGCGGCTACTGGTCGTGCGGGGTGGCCGGCCGGGGGCCGGGCGCCGGCCACCCTGCGGGCGTCCCCTGATCGTAGCTCCGCTGCGCTCCGCCCTGTGACAAGCAGGGACGTTCTTTCGTCACATCCGGCTACCTCCGATGCTGCGGCACTCCCTCCCTCATCGCCAACACCCGACCTCCGCTGCGCTCCGGCCCCTGCGGGGTCCGAAAACTTCTCAAAGCGCCTTCGGCTGAGAACTTTTCGGATCGTGTACTGGCATCGGTCACTCGCACCGCCTCCTCTACGCCACGCCGGATGCACGGCGAAAGAACGCCGAGGGAGAAAGGGGAGTGCTCACCATGAGCCGCACCGTCACTGTCACAGGGGATTTCGAGACCGCCGCACGCGCTGCCGTCGCCGCCGCCGCGCTGCGGGTCCGCGAGCACGCACTGCGACAGGTCACCGCCTACACCGCACGCGCCGAGCACGCCGCTGCCGATCCGGAGTCGTCCACCGAAGCCGCCCACCGCGACGGAGTCGCCTACTGGGCGTGCACCGCCCGTGAGAACGGGGCCACCGAGGAGCAGATCACCGCCGCCGAGCAGGCCGCACCGAGGCTCGTCCGGTGACGCACTCGTGCGGGAGGGGGAGAGGCCCACCAACCCCAGGGTGATTCACCCCGACCAGCACCACCCAGAGAAGAAAAACACCGGACAGCTCGAATCTGCCCGGTGTCTCACCGAGAACCCTAGCAGGAGAGACACCCACCATGAACGCACCAACTCAGAACGCCACCCCCGCAACCGAACCCGCCGCCGACGCGGTGCTGGTGCGGGTGGACCCGACCACCCTCGACGTGGCCGAGAACGTCCGCGACAGCGTCGACCTCGACGCCACCCCCGAGTTCGTGGACTCCATCCGCGAGCACGGGGTGTTGCACCCGATCCTCGCCGTCCGGAGGGAGGACGGCACCCTCGCCGTCGTCGACGGACAGCGCCGCACCCTCGCTGCCGCCGAGGTCGGGGCGGCGACGGTGCCGGTGATCGTGCGCGAGCAGGACACCGACACCCGGGGCGCGCAGGTCAGTCGCATCGTGGAGCAGATCGTCTCCAACGACCAGCGCAGCGGCCTCACCGACGGGCAACGCGCCGCCGGGGTGGCGCAGTTGCTCGACCTCGGGGTCAGCGTGAAGGAGACCGCGCAGGCGTTGTCGATGACGCAGAAAGCGGCCAAGACCGCCGCCAAGGTCGGGGGGTCCGCCGCCGCCCGTAGCGCCCTCGACGCCGGGCAACTCGACCTCGAGCACGCCTCGATCATCTCCTCGTTCGAGCAGCTGGGCGACACCGACGCCGTCGCGCAGTTGCTCGACGCCGCCGAGCGCTGCCCGTTCAACTTCCCGCACCTGGCGCGGCGGCTCACCGAGGACCGCAAGACCGCCCGCGAGCGAGCCAAGGCGCTGGTCCCTTACGGCGAGGCCGGGCACCCCGTCCTTGAGACCGACCCGGAGACGGGGGAGGACGTGTGGCTCTACGCCGGTGAGGTCCGCACCGCCGAGGGCGAGGCGGTCGACCCCACCGCCCACCCTGAGCGTTGGTCGGTGTGGGCGGATCGCGTCGAGGCGTGGGTCGACGCCGAGAGCGGTGAGCCGGTCGACGAGGGCACCGTCGACTGGGACGCAGACGGCCCCGACGCCGTCCCCGCCGAGGGACTGCGGCACCCCGACACCGTGAAGGAAGGGTGGACGTGGGAGGCGTCGTACTGGATCACCCCGGAGGACGCCGAGCGGGACGGCTACCGCACCACCCGCCCCGAACCCGTCACCGCCGCCAGCGGTGCAGGGGACGACGACGCGGCCGCAGCCGCTCGCCGCGCCGACGAGGCAGCCGAAGCCCAGCGCGCCGAGCGGCGGCAGGTCAAGGCCCTCAACGCCGCCGGTCTCGCCGAGACCACGCTGCGCCGCGAGCACATCAAGACGCTCCTGACCCGTAAGACTGCGCCGAAGGGTGCGGCGGTGTGGACGGCGGCGACCCTGGCCGGATCGCCGGACCTGCTCACCGAAGGCAAGGCCGGAGAGGTGCTGCGTGAGGTGCTGCCCGGGGCGGACACCAGCGCCGGAATCGCGGCGATGCTCGAGACCGCCACCGACGCGAAGGCGCAGGTGCTCACTCTGGCGTTGGTGCTGACCGCGCTCGAAGCGCGCATGGCCGGGTCGGACAAGTCGTGGTGGCGGGCCAGCCCGCAGACCCGCTGGACCCGCGACGGCCTCCCCAGGGGAGCCGCCCGGTACCTGGCGTTCCTCACCGAGCACGGCTACACCACCGGCCCGGTGGAGAAGATCGTCACCGGCGAGCACACCGCGGAGGACGCCTACGCCGAAGTCACCGCCGTCACCGAGTGACACCCGGTGCGGGTGCCCCCACAACAGGGGGCACCCGCACCACCGGCGGCGGGGCAACCGCCCAGGGGGCGTCGCCGCCGGGACCCGTCCCCGGGTCGGGGCGAGGGGGAGCGCCCCCTCGCGCTCCCCCCACGGGGCGCACCACCCGCCGGGGCGCACGTCCTCGGGCGCGGCACCCTGTCGCACCCCTACGGCACACTGACCACCACCACGAACAGACCAGCACTCAGGGGGGAACCATGCTGACCTACCTCGGCCTCGCACTGATCGTCGCCGCCGCCTACGCCACCACCCGGCTCACCGCACCCCGACACCGCGCCGCCGCATACGCGGCCATCGTCGCCGGCGTCGTCCTCGCTGCCGCCGGACTCCTCACCCGCTTCGACGACCCGCACAACCCCGCCCACTGGATCATCGGCGGCACCGTCACCGTCCTCGCCGCCGTCATCGCCGCCGCCGGCACCCGCGTCGCAATCCACCTCGCCCGCACCACGCCCAGCGACCAAGCGTGACCGAACACCCGGGGACGCCGGACTACGACGTCGACACCGACGCCCGATACGCCCTCATCGCTGACGGCTACGACCCCGACGACCCGCAGCTGCGCCGCGAGCACGCCGACGTCGCCACGCTCCTGCGCCAGCACCGGCACCTGGCCACCGGCGACGGGCCCCTCGCCGCGTGGCGCGACACCACTCCGCTGCGCCGCACCCGACGCTGACACCAACAGAGTATCGAACGTGAGTTCGATGCTCTGCTACAGTCGACCCCGCGGGGCCGGGCGGTGGCGCACCACCCCCCGGTCGCCACGGGAAGCGTTCGGCCCCGCACACACCCAACCCGGGAACGATGCAGGTAGGGCAGGGGAGCGGACATGTTTCAGGAATGGCCCGTCCGCCACACCCCCGAACCCCGCAAGACCTTCGACCCACCCCTCCCGGTCACCATCGACCTCGGCCGCGCCTTCGCCCGCACACCCCGATCCATGCGCCAAGGACTCGCCCTGCGCGTCAAAGCCGAAGGCATCGCCCTCATCGGCGACGCCCCCGGACAACTACGGGTGTGGATCCGCACCACCGCCGGTGACTGGATCGGCCTCTGCGACATCGAACTGCACACCGGCAACGGACACGGCACCCTCCACGTCCAACAGTGGTGCCCCAGCAACGCCATCACTCCAGACGCCGACCATACCGGCGGACAGACCGCCGCCGGCCACCGTGACCGAGACGCGCCCGCCTGACCACGCCGGAGGGGGTGTACACGCACGGAAACAGCTCTGCCTTAAGTGCGTCGTGGGGCGGTGAAGCCTGTTGTACCGGTCGTGGCCGGTTCACTGAGGGGGCAGCCCGAGGAGCGTTGTGAGTGCAGCCGAGACCATGGGACCGAGGCGTGCCAGCGATCGTTGCTCGATCAGTGTGCTCGGCACCGTTTGGATATCGCACCCCGGTGATGCGGGTGCACCGTCGAGCCTGGATTTCAGCCAGTCGAACGCCCCGGGTGCGCCGGAAACGGCCACCGTCCCGTGTGTGCTGTAGATCTGCGTCGGCAACGCAGGCGGGAGCTCCTCGCGGCGGTAGGTCACCGACGATCCTGCCTCGCAGTAGGACCGGACCAATTTGTCGGTGCCGCTGACCGGCGCGACTTCTTCCGTGACGCCGTTGTAGACGTAGGTCGGCACCGAGGAGGCGCGTCCGGAGATGCCCCTGTCGCTGATCGCGCGAGCGATGTCGGGTTGCGCGAGCACGGCCTCGAGTGGTGCGTTCAGGTATGCGCGGTAGTCGAACCAGATGTTCGACAACACGTTCTGCGCGAGACAGTGTTGACGTGTATCGGCCACGATGGCTCGACCGCGATCGGTGAGATAGGGGTCCAGTGCGGCCGCGAACTCGGGGGAGTCCTTGGCCATCGCGGACAAAGTGAACCGTCCTGGGTCTGGTGGAGACTGTGATCTCACCAGGAGAATGCAGTCATGGCAGCACCGAGGAAGTTCGACGAGGAGACCCGCCAGCGGGCGGTGAGGATGTATCGGGAACGGGTCGCCGAGCACGGTGATTCGAAGCTGGCGGCTCGCAAGCACGTCGGTGCGTTGCTCGATGTCAAACCCGAGACGTTGCGCAATTGGATCGACAGAATTGATCGTGACGATCTGCCCGAAGGGACGTCGACGGTATCCGATCGCGATGCCGAGCTGAAAAAGTTGCAGCGTGAGAATGCCGAATTGCGCAGGGCCAACGAGATTCTCAAGACAGCATCGGCGTTTTTCGCGGCGGCGGAGGTCGACCGCCGACTGCGGTGATCGTCGATTACATCGACGGCTACCGCGACCGATTCGGGGTCGCCCCGATCTGTTCCGTGCTCACCGAGCACGGAACGAAGATCGCCCCGTCCACCTACTACGCCGCCAAGAAGCGCGGCACCGTCTCCGCCGCCGCGTTGGTCGAGGCGTACGCCGCGAACACCGTCCACACGATGTTCGTGGCGAACCGGCGCCTATACGGGGTGCGCAAGATGTGGCACACCATGAAACGTGCCGGTCACGACGTCGGCCGTGATCAGGTCGGCCGGCTTATGAGTATCTGCGGAGCCGTCGGAGTGGTGCGGGGCCGCCGGCGCACGATCACCACCGAACGCGACGACCGGGCGCCGCGGCATCCGGACCTGATCGACCGGCGATGGGCCCTGCCGGACCGCCCGGATCAGTGGTGGGTTGCTGATTTCACCTACTGCTGGACGCTGGCAGGGTTCGTGTACACCTCCTTCGTCGTGGATGTGTTCTCCCGCCGGATCCTGGGGTGGCGGGTGATGACGACCAAGGCGACACCGCTGGTGACCGGTGTCCTCGAGCAAGCGTTGTTCACTCGCCGACGGGCCGACTTCGCTTTCACAGCAACGGGTTTGGTGTTCCACAGCGACGCCGGGTCGCAATATACGTCGATTGCCCTGAGCGAGGCTCTCGCCGAGTCCGGCATCGCCGGATCTATCGGGTCGGTCGGTGACGCGCTCGACAATGCATTGATGGAATCGACGATCGGACTCTACAAGTCGGAGCTGATCGACCGCCAACGGTCGTGGACCGGGCGCGCGGAGGTCGAGCGGGAGACCGCGGCGTGGGTGCACTGGTTCAACACCACCCGGGTGCACTCCTCGATCGGCTACACCTCGCCCATCGAGTACGAGAACGACTACCGTCAGAACAGCTCCACCGCCGCCTCCGACCGCGAGGTGGCCTGAACGAAGTCTCCATCAGGACCAGGACGGTTCAAAGCGACCGGAATCAGACCCGCGAGCAAGCCGCCGTTCGCTGACTGCAGCGAGGCTTCGAGGTCACGCTCGGGCGCCCCGAACGCCGCTCCCACGATGTTCAGTTCCGGTGCGTACTCCTCTTTTTCCTCCACCGCCCAGCTGCTGGCGATGGCGCCGCCGGAGTAACCCCACAACGCCGTCGGGCCGTTCGGTTCGAGACCAGCAGGGGAGAACGACTGCGCTGCGCGGATGCCGTCGAGGACAGCGAATCCCGGCTGGCGAGGGGTGAGGAATCGAGCGTCCACGCCCCCGTGATCGGGCATGGTCACGGCCCACCCTTGGGCGAGCCCCGAGGTGGCCAGGAGTACTTCGACACCGGGGAGCGTCAGGGTCAGCGGGCCGGCCGGAACGGAGAAGTCGATCGGCAAACCCTGCGTGAGACTGTAGGACGGGTTGCATTCACGCAGGGTCGCATCGGTGGCAGCTTGATAGGACAACAGCTTCTTCGGCGAGGCGCCGCGCGGAATCATCACGGTGGTCACCGTTGCGTCCGGACTCCCGTCGGCGGCGGTGGTGCGATAGAGCAGTTGCCACGCATCGACTGCGATGGGCAGCAGTTGCAGTGCGCGCACGGCGACGGGGCGGCTGCGCAAGACCTCGCCCGGCGCGGCTTCGTCAAGGTCGGCCGGGCGGTCGTAGAACGAATCCGCGGGCGGCGTCGGCTCGCTGATGTCGGGAAGGGCGGGTGCGGCGACCGCACTCGGTGTCGCCGCGACCGACGACCACCCGAGCATCAGCGCGAGGGCCGCCGCTACGGCTACCGCAGCTGTGCGCGACCGACCCGTCTGTGACGTATGCAACATAATTGTTGGACAGTAATGTCCAACATCAGAAATGTCTACGGGCCAGTAGGTTCGACTCGAGACTTCCTGTGCGACCACTTAGTCGGTGCCCCGCGCTACCGTCACCGGCCGTGCAACCAGGCGACCACATCACCCTCCACCCCAGCGCAACCAGCACCTTCGAAATCGTCGACCTCGACGACACCCACGCCACCGTCACACCCACCGGAACCGACGCCACAGCCCCCGGCGCCTACACCTTCCGCATCCCCCGCACACACCTCACCGCCACCTGACCCCAGGGCCAGGCCGCTCCGCGGCCGACCCAAGGGCATTGAGCTCCGCTGCGCTCCGCACAGTGACCCCGCGGATGGGGTGCTGACGCACCCCACCCGCCGGAACGCATGCGGCCCTCACGGGCTGCACGCGCCCTTCACCCCGCCCTGCGCTGCTGCCACCAGCACCACAACGCCACCAACGCCGCCGCCGCAACGGCCACCGCCGCCTGCGGCCAGGTCACGCAAATATCAACGTGTGCAACAACGTTGAACCACAATGAGTACAAATCGCCAGCCACGTCCATAAGCGGATCCGTGATGTTTCTGGCTCCCTCAACCCAGTCGTTCTTCATCAAGCGCAGGAACTGGCAGAACATCTCCAACCAGTCCAGGAACTCCTTCACCCAGAACTTGACCCTGCCGTAGTTGGATCTCTCAGGCCCGGAGTGGCCGTCCTCGTTCTCGCCCTCGGCGTTGCTGCCGCTTCTTCTATTATTGAATACCATCGGTACTCCTTTCTTGTTGGGTTTTTCTCGAAATGCTGTTCTGCGTACATTTGTAGGCGTCCTAACTTTTCGGTCGTGCATTACTGCCAGGGCTACGAACCACCATATTGACGGCTCCGGAAAGTGTTTCCGTCCCCTACTTCTATAATATCACATTGCACCATTCTTTGTGCGCCGCGATATGAACTCAGACAAACTGTCTGCGCTGGTCAGAGCCGCTTTGGATGTCGTCCGACCGTTTCGACTGAAACAACTGATATTACCATGAACCAGGAAATGCGAGCCCATCACGTAATTACACTGGCCAAATATGAAGGCATCAAAAAACAATCAATAATCCGGGCTACCGCGACCCGCGCAACGTGGTCCAGATCCGTCGCTCCCGCACAGTCACCACATGCACCGCACACGCGGGAGGTGGCCGGCCTGGTCGTGC
Organism: Rhodococcus sp. PBTS 1; assembly: GCF_001620025.1. Taxonomy (NCBI): domain Bacteria; kingdom Bacillati; phylum Actinomycetota; class Actinomycetes; order Mycobacteriales; family Nocardiaceae; genus Rhodococcus; species Rhodococcus sp. PBTS 1. The sequence goes on along the minus strand of NZ_CP015219.1, from coordinate 3,614,098 downwards.
AGCCGACCGTCGAGCATCGAACCCGGTCACAACCGCTCGGAGGTGTGATGGGGGCTCGGCCCGAGACGGGTAACCGCCAGTTGACGATGCACGCGAAGCGCCGGACAGGCATCGGGCGTAGGTGGCACCCGCGGCCGGCAGTGTCGCATCGCAGGCCGGCCGTAGCCGGCCGGGCGCCGGCCGCCCTGCGGGCGTCCCTGATCGGAGCTCCGCTGCGCTCCGCACCCTGAAAGAGCATCGTTCTTTCGGCACATCTGGCTACTCCGATGCTGCGGCACTCCCTCCCTTACCGCCAACACCCGACCTCCGCTGCGCTCCGGCCCCTACGGGGTCCGAAAACTTTCCAAAGCGCCTCCGGCTGGAAACTTTTCGGCTCGAATGCTGGCGCCGGTCACTCGCACCGCCTCCTCTACGCCACGCCAGATGACGGCGAAAGAACGCGGGGAAGGGCCACCGACTCCGCACCGACACCAGTTCCGGAAGGGGAGCACCCGTTATGCGCGCACAGCACACCACCACCGCCGACGAGATCGACCACCTGATCCACAAGCAGGGCTCACCGAAGATCCGGCGCACGGTCAAGAAGGCCAGCGCCCGCTACGACCGCCGCGCCGCCCGCCGCGCCCTCCGGTCCTGACACACCCCACCGACGAACACCCACCCACTCGAAAGGCCCGAACCATGACGCAAGACCGCATCACCATCCGCACCGCCGCCGACCTGCTCGCCGGAATCCCCGCCCTGCTCGGCTACGTCCCCGCCGCCGGATCGGCCGTCGTCTTCGCCCTCCGCACCGAAGCGGGCACCGGCCGCGCCACGGTCGCGTTCACCGCGCGCATGGACCTGGGCGAAGCCGACACGGCCGGAGCCGCCACCATCACCGACGCCGCCACCCGCAACGACGTCGACGGGGTCATCGTGGTCGTCGTCGCCGACGAAGCCGACATGCACGACGCGATCACCACCGGCAAGGACTTCGCCGACCTGCTCGACCAGCACGCGGCCGTGGCCGGACTGTTCTACGTCCCCACCCTCGCCGCGCCGACCACCGCGCTCAGCGTCCGCACCCTCGAGACGCACCCCGTCGACCCCACCGCCTCCCGCGTGGCGGTCGAGCAGATCGCCCGAGGCCAGCGCATCGAACGCAGCCGCGCCGACATTGCCCGCCGCTTCGCCCGCGCCGACCACATCCCCGCCGACGACACCGCCGCCACCAACCCCGGCCCGGTCCTCGAAGAACTCGCCGCCGTCGTCTACGCCGACGAGCTGCCCGACGCGCGCCTGATCGCCCGCACCGCCGCGATCATCACCGCCGTGCCGGTGCGCGATGCGATGTTCCGGCTCGCCACCTACGGCACCACCGCCGCACTCGAGGTCGCGACCGCCGTGGCGACCCACAGCCGCGGCCAGGCCCGCGTCAACGCCCTCATCCTCGCCGGGTGGCTCGCCCACTGCTCCGGCAACGGCGCCGTCACCCAGATCGCCTACGACGCCGCCGACGCCGAAACCGTCGCCACCGGAACCGCCCGGTCCCACCTGCTCGACCTGCTCCGCCGAGCAATCGACGCCGGAATGACCCCCACCGACGTGCGCAGTGTCGGACTCGCCCTCGACCCCGACACGATCCGCGCCCTCACCGGCGCACACCTCCCCGGCGCACCCGACCGCGACTGACCCCCGCCCGGGGCGACCCCACCGACGGGGTCGCCCCCGGGCGCGTCGGTCCGGCCCGCGGGGCGGGACGCGCCGGTCGGGGCATCGAGCCCCGGCCAGCGCCTTCGCGTCACACTCACCCCGCAACGTTCCGTCGCCGGTCGTACTACACCGGGAGAGGCCGCCGACCGGACCTACGAGAATCGGCCGACGGCCCCGGCACGTGAGCTGTCCGGTTTGAACCCCGCACCACGGAGCGGTCAATACCCGGGTTCGACCGCGTCCGCGCACCGCCTACCCGAACGCACCGGACCGAAACGACAGCCCCGGCAGCTCGGAACGCGAGCGAGCTCCTACTGCTCGACCTCGTCCTGCGGCCACACCACATCGACGTTCCGCAGCCCTCGCGGCTGAGTCTGCTCCACCGGAACACCCGCCACGATCGCCGCGACCGCCAAATCCGACGGCGGCACCGCCGCGTGCACCAGCTCCGACAACCTCGACTCCAAAGACGACCGCTCCATACCCCGATCGTAGAACCGCACCACCGACTTTCCGTCGTCTCGCCGCCCCTGGCGGGCCGGCGAGAAGACCAACCCCACAGGCGGAACTCCGCTGCGCTCCGTGCAGAAAAGAAGAAACACTGTTCTTTCGGCACATCCTGCGCATTCCGATTCTGCGGCACTCCCGGCCGTACACGCCAATATCCGACCTACCGGCCCCTCCGGGGTCCGAAAACTTTTCGGGCACCCACACCTGCGCTGCGCTCCGGCGCCCGAAAACTTTGTCGTCTCGAACAATGGCGCACGGCCACTCGCACCGCCGACTCTCCACCACGCCGGATGACGGCGAAAGAACGAGGGGGAAGGCCACCGACAAGGGGGTCACCCACCACCGCCGACCACAGGAGAAGCCATGCCCGACACCACCACCCACACCGACTGCATCGAGCGCGGGACCACACCCTGCCACGGCACCGTCGAGCCACGAATGTCGCTCAGCGGCAGCGGAACACCGTTCTCTCGCTGTGACCGGCACTGGGACGCCCGCCTCGACCGCGAGGAAGAGATCCGGCGACGCTACCCCCAGCACCCGCCGGCCGACTTCGACCCCACTTACGCCGGCGAACGATGGGACGAGGACTGACCACACGCCCGACCGGGGGCGGCCACGCACACAGCGCCGGACCGCCCCCGCCGAATGCGAAATGCCGCCGCGAAGCGAAATGCAAATACGAAAAGAGCGGTACGCACGGTGCGCCGAATCGTTATCGAATAAACCCGCCCACGACTGGCCGAATATCCACCGCTGAAATAGAATAGACGCAATCCCAGCGAATACCGAAAGGGCCCGAGAAATGTCCGCAGTGACCGTCTACACCAAGCCGAACTGTGTCCAGTGCAAGGCCACCTTCCGCGCACTCGACAAGGCCGGCATCGACTACACCGCCGTCGACATCACCCTCGACACCGACGCCCGCGACTACGTCATGGCCCTCGGCTACCTCGCCGCCCCCGTCGTCGTCGTCGACGAGAGCACCCACTGGTCCGGCTACCGCGACACCCGCATCGCCGCACTCGCCGCCGCCTGACCCGACACCCCCACCGCAGGAAGGACGCACCCGCCATGACCCACTACGCCACCCAGGCCCACTACGACCACGACTGGATCGCCGAGCAGATCGAGGCCGAACTCGCCGCCGACACCGCCGGCGGAACCGTCATCGCCGGACCGTGGCCCACGCCCCCCGACCGCACCAGCACCCCGTAACCCCGACCGATCCGACCCCGAGAGCAGGTGAGAGCCGTGAGCGCACTCCGAGCCGTCCCCACCGAAGGCCCCGACGAGCACCCCGCCGGCCACGACGCTGCGGTCCTCGACCTGGCACCCGACACTGCGCCCGTCGCCGCACCGGCCGGCGACCCCACCGCCCAAGAGCTCGACGAGCTGGACCCGCGCACCGACCCGGAATCGCTCACCCTCTGCGCCCTCATGTGGTCCGCCGAGTCCGCCGACACGACCCGTGTCGCCACCGCCCTCACCCCCGGCGACTTCGCCAACCCCGCACACGCGGAACTGTTCACCATCATTGCCGCCCTCATCACCGAGAACCGGCCGCACGACCCCGCCTCCGTCGCTGCGGTGATCCACCGCGCCGGGGGAGGGCAGAAGGACGCCCCGCTGCGGCGGGTGCTCGCCGACGTCGTCACCGCCGACGCCCCCGCCGTCTCCGCCGCGCACTACGCCGACATCGTGCTCTCCCAGTCCTACCGGCGGTCGTTCCACATCGCCGGACAGCGCATCACCCAGGCCGCCGAACAAGGGCCGGAGGAGGAGTTGTTCGACTACATGGTCCAGCTCGGCCGCCAACAGCGCGCCGCGTGGAACCGCCTCAACACATTCCGATCCGGCGGTGCCGTGCAGGGTGAGGGGGAGCGGTCGTGACCGGCGACGCCGCGGGTGCCGCGCTCCCCGCCGGGTGGTTCGCCCACGACGAGGACGGGCGCATGGTGGAGGCGCCGTGCCGGATCGACCCCCGACTGTGGGACACCGACCGCGCCCCGATCCACGAAATCCGCATCGCCGTCCGCGAATGCCGCACCCTGTGCCCGATCATCGACGCCTGCCGCGCCCGCCGCGACGAGATCACCGCCACCGGCCGCCGATCCGACGGGACCGTGCCCGAGCTGGCCGGGATGGTGTGGGCCGGCCGCGCCTACAGCACACGCGGCACACCCCTCGACGTCGACGACCCCGCCACCCGCACCGCCAACCGACCCGACCACGACACCCGCCACGTCACCGACGACGGCCGCGTCTACGACGGCCACACCGGCACCTGGGTGCCCGCCCCAGACCACCTCACCCGCCCCGCCCGGAACCGGAGGACACGATGACCGACCACCGCCCGATCGGCGAGCGGATCGCCGCCGCCGACCGCCGCGTCCGCACCTACCTCGGCGGCCCCGGCCTCGCCGCCATCGCCGCCGCCGTGCTGCTGTTCGCCGTCGTTCTGCCGCTCGCTGTCCGCGCCACCAGCGTCCCCGCCGTAGTGCTGATCCTGTGCCCCGTGGTCCTGGTCGTGATCGGTGTCAATCGGGTGCGCCGGCGATGACCTACGAGGTGTCGGTGACCCGTGACGAGACGTGGCCTTCACCGACCGGACAACGAGAGGACCCCACCGTGACCGACTTCCACAAGGCCCCCGCCCGAACACTCGAGCCGATGCTGTCGACGAGGCTGCTCCCCGTGCTGCTGGTCTCGCTGTACTTGGTGCAATGCGCGTGGGCAGGGGTGGTGCTGGCGAAATACACGAACGACGCGGTCGGCCGTGGGCCCGGACCCGGGTGGGAACTCATGATCGGACCCGCCGCGCTGCTCCTGATGGTCGCGATCTTCGCCCGTGCGTACCTGGTGAGCAGGAGGGCCACCGCGCGGCGCGCATCGGCCGCTCCCGCGTCCTTGCGCCACCCGTGGTCGCTCACCCGCACCGTCGCCGCCGACGACCGCGCCGACCGACCGTGGCTGCACGATCCCCGCTGAGCGCACCGTGCACTACGCGCCGACGGCGACGGCCGCATCGCGTCCGCCCTACTCGACGAGAAGATGGACCACACTGCCGGCTCGTGTCGGTGCCCCGTGACACCGTCCGACCCACCAGACGAAAGAGGTATCTCCGACGTGCCCGACTTCCGTAAGGCCACCAGTTCGATGCCGCTGCTGACCAAGCTGACCCTCGCCCTGCTCGTCCTGGTGGTCGCGATGTGCTCGGTGATGCTGATCGGTAACGCGACCGCCGACCGCGGGTTCGCATCGGGAGGGAACCTCACCGCCGCCGACGGCGGACTGTTTCTGACCGTGGTGTTCGCCCTCATCGCGATGTCCATGCTGGTGCGCGGACACGACCGGTCGCGGCGATCGGCGGCCACCGAGCGCCCGGAACAGCCGCAGCGGCCGTCGTCGCTCGCTCAGGACGTCGCCGACGACGACCGCGCCGACCGACCGTGGCTGCACGATCCCCGCTGAACCGCAGCGCGCTACCGGCCGGCCTCGTGCGAGGGGCGCGGCGATGAACCGTCGGGGTTGTGCGTGGGATCGACGGTGCAGACCCACGACCGCTGCCGTGCTTCCTCCCGGTCGAGGGTGACGCGGTCACCGGAACCGAGCAGACCCCCGCACGGGGTGGACGACGACGAGGTGTCCCGACAGCGGGGATGGCGAATCACAGCGGTTCCTTCTCGTCGTCGGCAGCGGTGGATGGGTTCCGTGGGTCGTTGGGTTACGGCCGAACCGGTGCAAGGTTGGCAGTGTCGACGAAGACCAGCCGGCCGGAATCGAGCGCCACCGCCCACCGCCGGGCGAGGCCCCAGTCGCGGCCGAGGTCGTCGCCCGACAGCACCTCCGCCCCGAAGTCCTCCACCACCACGCCCGGCGACGTGGTGTGCCCATCCGAGCCGGGGCCGGCGTCGGTCAGGGTCACTGTGACGCGGGCACCCACAGTCGGCACGAAGTTAGTGCTACGTCGTGTCTCACTCACCGCTACAGTCAACCAGCCCGACCGTTCACCGTCTCGACGACCAACCGAGGAGTGTTCGATGACCTTGTCCGAAGAACGCCGGCTGATGGCGCTCGCCGCCGCGGCCGGGGTCGCGCAGAACGCGATCGCCCTGCCCTACGTCGCGCAGAACGGACCACGCTCCGCAGCCGACTTCTTCGTGGGCAAGATCTGGTCCACCATGCCCGGTCGCTTCGCGATGGTCGACTTGATCCTGGTGGTGGTCGGCTTCCACCTGTGGGCTCGAGCCGAAGCCGGGCGACTCGGCATTCGCGGATGGTGGTGGGTGAGCGTGCTGATGACCTTCACCGTCGGCATCGGCACCGCTATCCCGTTCTTCCTCGGCATCCGCGCCCGGACGATCCGCTCGACCACCTAGAACCGCAGCGCCCGGACCGACCCGAGTCCGAACGGCAACCGAAACCCATTCACAGGCGCCCGACCGTGCAGCTGGCGCCACCGGAATACCTCCGGTGCCTCCGTCGTTGGACAGGCCGACGGTGTTCGGTCCCAATGCCCCGGGTACCACCCCTTTCGCCGCTACGAGCGGCCACCTGCCGAGAGGTGCACTGGCGGGCACCGTCCCATGCAAGAACGAGAGCCGCAGACCATCGGTCTGCGGCTCTCGTCGTGTGAGCGGGACTCTGTCAGAGGCCGCCGTGGCACGGCGGTCCCCACAACCCCAGGCCCGCAGCGTCGGCGCGGTCCTGCGCGGCGGCGATCTCGCCGGCCAACTGCGGAGGACGGGTGTCGTCGTAGACGTACGCGCGGGCAGCGCCGGCCTCGGCGGCGGCGACGGAGTACTCCCGCCCGTCGGGAAGGACGACGTACCGCAACAGGCGCCCGTAGTCGTCGACGTCGCCGGCGCGGGGGTCGTCGCGCATCGTCACCCGTTGTCCGTCGAGCAGCTCTCGCGCGAACGCCGTCGCTTCCGGTCCCCAGCACTGCACCGGCGTGTCCGGACGCTTCGTTTCCGGGGTGTCGATCCCGACCACCCGCACCCGTTGCGTGACACCGTCCACGGTGTCGACCTCGACGGTGTCACCGTCGATCACGCGGGTCACCGTGACGTCCTGAACTGTCGGCGGGGGATCGACCCACCCGAACGTCTCGCCGGACCGATCCGCCGGTTGGCACCCGACCAGCACCGCCGCGCACACTGCCGCACCCGCGGCGACCACGGGGCGGGTCCCGCGGGTCACGTCGGCACCCGCCGGCCGTCGCGGGTCGCCGCGACACGGTCCCGGTACGAACGGTGTGCGGCGGCTTCGGCGTCGACGAACGCCTCGACGTCGGGCATCCCGCTGCTGTCGCGGTGCGGGTAGGTGGTCGGGGTGTACCCGCACCCCGGCAAGGCGACGGTGGCGAAGGCGTAGTCGTAGAGCGGTTCGAGATCCCCGTCGTCGTAGCTCTCGGTCTCATCGGTCGACAGCAGCACCGGCACGTCGTCGGGCAACCCGAGGTCGCGGGCCCGTGACGTCGCCGCCGCGATCCACGTCGCCACGTACGCCTCGACGTCGGTCTCGTAGAGCGTCTGCACTGCCGCCAGCTCCGCCTCCAACTCCGCCCGCGGCCCACCGTCGAGTTCGGCGCGGCGCAGCTCCGCCCGAATGGCGACGGTGTCGCGCGTGCACAGTTCGCGGATGCCGTAGTCGTCGAGCTGTTGGTCGCGAGTTTCGAAGTAGAGCACCACCGGTTCGGTGCGCCGCAGCAGCGGCAACTCCGGATCGGTGCCCAGGCCGGCCAACGCGGACACGTGATGCGCCGCCACCGACTCCGGTGAGGCCGCGAGCAGCAGGTCGGCGCCGCCGACGTTCGCCGCCGCAGTCGCCGCCGCCCGTTCGAGGACGGCAGCGACGTCGACGCGGCGACTGCGGGCGGCGCGGGTCAGTGTTGCGGCGAGGTCCCGTTCGACGGCCGGTGCAGTGTCGAACTCGGCCGCGACCGTGGCCACCGCACCGGAGACGTCGCGCAGCGGCCGCGCGGTGTCGGACGCGCCGAGCGCGGTCAGGCTCACGTGCACGTCGGTCACTCCACGCAGCGGGAGGGCGGCGAGCTGGTTCCGCACGAAGCAGGTCGCTGCGGCTTCGTCGGGGAACACCCCGTGGGCGTGCACGTTGCGCGGGCCGCTGCCGTCGCTTCGCCGGTCGGCGATCACGACCTCGATCACCGACTGCGGCGTCACTGGTGGACCTCCGCACCGCCGTCGGTGCGCGCGTCGGAGGCACCGGTCGAGCCGGTCCCGTCGTTGGCCGTGGTGTCGGCGGCGGGTGTGTCGGTGGCGGGTCGGGTGCGTCGACCCGAGGTCCGCCGCGACGGCTTGCGCGGCGGGGTCGGTGCGGGCAGGCCGGCGGATTTCAGTTCGGCCGGTGTCCAGCCGGCGTCGACGGCGTCCTTGTACGCCTTCGCCAGTGCGGTGTCGGCGTCCGCGGCCGCACTGCGGGCGGCTTCGGCTGCGGTGTGTGCGGCGGAGGCGGCGGCTGCGGCGTCGAAGAGGGATTCGACGTAGCGGGTGCGGGTGTCGATCGCGGCGCGAGCGCGTGCGAGAACGGTGTCCTTGTCGAGTGTGGTGATGGCAGACATGAGGGCCTTTCGTGGGAGCGTCGACGGCCGCACAACAGGTACGCGAAAGGTGCACCCCCGCAGCAGTAGCGGTGGTGTGCACACGCGGTGTGTGACGACCGGTGATGGACGCTCGACCGTGACCCTCATCGACGGTCGAACACCGACGACTGTAGAACACGACACCGACACACGCATCCGCGACGGTGATGCGCGCCGGTCGGTGTCAGTAGTAGCGGCGCGGGTAGGTGCCCTTGCTGCCGTTGCCGACGGACCCGCCGAGGTAGGCGAGCGGGATCATGAACGCCAGCACCATCAGCACGAGACCGAACGCCGCGAAGAACGTCGCGAAGAACGCGATCACGGCGACGGCGATGGTAATGCTGACGGCGAAGCTGCCGAGGATGACCAACCACGCAGCGGCGGTGGCCCACCGGCCGCGGCCGTGGACGGCGATGTGGCGCACGGCGAGGATCAGCAGTCCTCCGCCGGCGATGGCGAACGGTGTCAGCACGAGCGGTCTCCCAACGACGGGGGGAGTGCACCACTGGCCGTTCGGCGCGGCGCACAAGGTGTGTGCCCCGGTTCCTACAGGACAGGTCCGACATGAACGCCGTAGCGTCCGACGAATGCAGTACGCCGCGCAGGATGCAGTCGAGCAGGCAGCGGAAGGATTTCGTTTCACCCAGGGCTGGGGGAGCGTCGGAACGATTGTCGTTGCGTTGGTCGCGTTGGTGGTGTCGGCGCACTTCAACCGCCGCACTCTCGGCGAGGCCGATGGACGCCACGAAGTGCAGCGCCGCGACGACTACAACGACCACGTGCGCAACGCCGCCGTGGACATAGCGACCGCCTGCATGGAGTGGATGCAGATCGACTCGGCGTACCGAACCGGTCTCGAGATGATGCTCGACGCCCGCACCGCAGGGAACCGCGTCGAGGAGCAACTGGCTGAGCAGTTCGCGCGGACGAAGGACAACGAGTTCTTCCCTGCGGAGCGCCGAATGCGGTCGGCTCTCTACTCGATGCACCTGTTGACGAGAAGCCCACACATCGACCCGCACATCAGCGCGATGTTGCACGCCGTCGACAAGCTGCGCCCGATCATCAACGGAATCGAGTACCCCGACGACGCCAGCGTTCGATCCGGCCGCGAGATGTTGGAGGCCAAATCCACCGTGATCCGCGAACAACTCGCTCACGTCGTCAACAACACACGCGAGCACTTTCCGTTCACGTTGCCCGACCCGGCCGAACGTAAGCGGCGGTTCAGAACAGCGTAGGAGCGGCGATGCTGTCGGCGTCGACGCCCGCGAGCGCGGCACGCAGCCGATCGGGGTCGTACCCACCGAGCAGTGCGTCGCGAATGGCGACCGCTCGACCGTATCGGCCGCGCGGGTCGCGGTAGGCGGGGGTCGAGCCGAGGTGCCGGCCGGTGGCGACGGCGTGCGCGAGGTTCGCTGATTGGGTGCCGAGCTTGAGGTGCCCGTCGCCGACGCGCACGCACAACGTTTCGTCGCAGTCGTGTTCACCGACCGCGTCGGGGCCGAGGTCGCCGTGCACGAGGATCAGCGCGAAGCGGTGCGCGCCGACGGTGCGCTGCGCGCCGCCGTCGACGAAGTTGATGCGCCCGTATCCGTCGGGGTTCGAGACCGCGCCGACGAAGAAGTGGCAGCCGGGAGTGACGACCACTTTCGCGCGGAATCGCGCGATCGTCGCGGCCGACGGGGGAGCGGCGAGCGGTGTCCCGCGGTAGGAGCTGCGCACCGGAGTCGGCGGGGCTGGGTCGAAGCCGGGGAGCACGAGTTGGTCGTCACCGTCGACGGCGGGCGTCGCCGCGGCGGGGTGGTGGGGAGGCATTTGCACCCGCAATGGTGCTTATCCCGCCGACTCGGAGGAGCCGGAAGCGTCGGCGTGGTGCGGTGCAGGACTGTCGGTCGACGACACGGTGGTGTCGTCGACGGGCGCCGCCGACGGGGCGTCGTCGGCGCCGAGCTCGCCGCCGGCCGCCGCACCGGACGGTGCGACGGGGCCGGTCAGTTCGGCGAGCAGGGTGCGCGCTTGACCGAGGGTGAGACCGGCCAGCGACGCGGCCGCAGTGAGTGTTCCTTCGCGTTCGCGGATCGCCGCCAACGCCTCCGCCTGGCGGCGGCGGGCCGCGTCGATTTCTTCCGCTGCGGTGAAGAACTCCGTCAGCGAGGCCATGTTCGCCTTGTCCCGTTCGGCGCGGGCGGCGAGGACGAGTCGCTGCGCTTCGCGGGCGCGGGTGCGCGCGGCGACGCGCGCCGAGGTGGACGCCATGCCGGCCACCCTAACCGCCCCGCCCGACATTTCGCCCGATCCCTAACACAACCCGACCCCGGATCGCCTTTCCGCTCCGCTGCACACCCGTCGACCCGCATTCCTCCTCCGTCGTCACCAAGCAGCTCGTTCCTCGCCAACCCATAACGCACACACCATTTGCTCTTATAGAGCGCCTGCGGCACGATCGGTCTGTGCTTGTCTGGTCGCGCGACCCCCATAAGGGGGGTACGACGCGCCCTGATAGGGCCGCTGAGCGGCTATTTCTGGACCGAACCCCCTGCCCTTCCGGGCATCCGATTTCGGCCCGCGCTGGGGGTGGTGTGCGGTGATGACGTTGCACCGCCTCCACGCGGGCGACGGGTACACCTACCTGACCCGGCAGGTGGCGGCGTGTGATCACACCGTCACCCGGGGGCAGAACATCGCCGACTACTACACCGCCGAGGGCGCCCCTCCCGGGCGGTGGGCCGGCCGCGGCGCCGCCGCACTCGGTGTCGACGGTGTGGTGTCGGAGACGCAGATGAAGGCGCTCTTCGGTGAGGGACTGCACCCGGACGCGGAAGCGAACATCACCCGCGCCGCGCTCGCCGGTGAGGACATCGACCGCACCGCCGCCGCGCAGCAGCTCGGCCGCCCGTTCCCCACCTTCGAGAACAAGGTGCCCTACCTCGCCGCGGTGACAGCGGCGACCACGGCGGCGGCCAAGGATGCAGGGAAGGCGTTGTCGGCGGGGGAGCGGCAACGCATCCGCATCGACACCGCCGCCGCGTTCTACCGCGCCGAGTACGGCCGCGACGGTGCACCGAAGGAGCTCACCGAGTTCATCCGCGCCCAGGAAGCGAAGGTGCGTCACCCCGTCGCCGGGTACGACCTGGTGTTCACCCCACAGAAGTCGATCAGCGCCCTGTGGGGACTCGGCGACGCCGCCGCCAAGGACGCGGTCGAGCGGGCGCACACCGAAGCGGTGAACGAAACTCTCGCGTGGATCGAGGCCGAAGCCGGCTTCACCCGCCGCGGCAAGGGATCGACCGAGCAGGTCGAGACCGACGGGTTGGTGGCGACGCAGTTCGTGCACTACGACAACCGCACCGGGGATCCGAACCTCCACACGCACTGTGCGATCTCGAACAAGGTCCGCACCACCGACGACGGGAAGTGGCGCGCACTCGATGCGCGGCCGCTGCACCGCATCGCCGTCGCCGCCGCCGCCCGCTACAACTCCCTCGTCGCCGACAAGACCGCCCGCTACGCCGGTGTGCAGTTCGAGGACCGCGCCCGCCCGGACGGCAAACGGCCGGTGCGCGAGATCGTCGGGTTCGACGCCGACTTGTTGTCGGAGTTCTCCCGACGCGACGCGATCATGGCCCGCGCCCGCGAGCTCACCGAGGAATACCGCGCCGAGCACGGGCGCACCCCGTCGAAGGCGCAGCAGATCCGCCTCGTGCAGCAAGCCACCCTCGACACCCGGTCGGGGAAAGCGCCGCCGGTGTCGCTGTCGGTGATGCGCACCCAGTGGCGCGAGCGCGCCGAGACCTTCCTCGCCGAGCGCGGTATCGAAGGCGGTGTCGACACGTTGCTCGCGTCGGTGCAGAACCGCGCCGTCGCGGCGGCGGCCGTCACCGAGATCGACGCAGCGCAGTGGGCGCAGCGGGTCATCGACCGCGTGTCCACCGCACGTTCGACGTGGACGGAAGCGAACGTGCGCACCGTCGTCGAGGACGAACTCTCCCGCGTCCGGTTCGCCGAACCGGCGCACGCCCGCCGTGCCGTCGAGCAGGTCACGCAGGCGGCGCTGCACCGCGATTCGCTGCTGCTCGACATCACCCTCGACGACCTCCCCAGTGCGCTGACCCGCTCGTCGGGGGAGTCGGTGTTCACCGACCACGGCGCCGCCCGGTACTCGTCGACTGCCGTCCTCGACGCCGAACAGCGCCTCCTCGACGCCGCACACACCCAGACGGTGTTCACCGTCTCGGCGGAGGCGTTCGACGGTGCCCGCGCCCGCCGCGAAGCACTCGAGACCGCCCGGACCGGCACACCGTTCGTCTTCAACGCCGGGCAGCTCGCGATGGCGCAGGGACTCGCGACCGCGGAGACCCTGGTGTCGGTGGGCATCGGCCCGGCCGGCACCGGCAAGACCGCGTCGATGAAGCTGCTCGTCGACGCCTGGCACGAACAGGGCCGGACCGTCCTGGCGTTGGGGCCGTCCGCCGCCGCGGCGACGGTGCTCGGCGAAGACGTCGGGGTGCCCGGCCGCACCATCGCCTCCGTGCTCCACCAGCGCGCCGTCGGCACCGACACCGGCGTCGACCGCGGCACCCTGATCCTCGTCGACGAAGCGGGCATGGCCTCGACCCGCGACCTCGACGCCTTGGTCACCCTCGCCGCCGAACGCGGCGCGGTGGTGCGCATGATCGGCGACTCCGCACAGCTCGGCGCCGTCGACGCGGGCGGCGCACTGGGCATGCTCGCCCGCGAGACCGACGCACCGGAATTGGTGGAGGTGGTGCGTTTCCGCGACCCGGCCGAAGCCGCCGCCTCGCTCGGTGTCCGCGCGGGCGAGAGTGCCGCGCTCGAGTTCTACCGCGCCCGGGGCCGCATGATCGGCGGCACCGACGACGAGCTGCTGGTGCGACTGCTCGACGACCACCTCGCCGACACCCGCAGCGGGTTGTCATCGGTGATGCTCGCCCCCACCAACGACCAGGTGCACCACCTCAACGTCGCCGCTCAAGCAATCCACCACGCCGACACCGGCACCGGCCACGGCCCGTCGGCGGCGCTGTCGGACGCTGCCCGCGCGTTCGTCGGCGACACGATCGTCACTCGCCGCAACCGCGCCGAACTGCGCGCCGTCGGGGTGAACGGCACACGTTTTTCGGTGCAGAACGGTGACCTGTGGACCGTCACCGGTGTCGGCACGGACGGCAGCCTCGCTGTCACCGGCAACCGTCACGGCGCGCACACGGTGCTGCCCGCCTGGTACGTGCAGGGTCACACCGAGCTCGGCTACGCCCACACCATCCACCGCGCCCAAGGACTCACCGTCGACGTCGGTCGCGCCCTGCTCTCCAACGCCGTGGACAGACAGGCCGCCTACGTGGCGATGACGAGAGGCAAGACCGGCAACTACGCCTACCTCGTCACTGACGCCCTCGCCGAACCCGACCTCGACCACCCGCCGCACCCCGAACAGACACCCGGCGACGTGTTCGCCGGCATCCTCGCCCGCGACGGCGAAGAACGCGCCGCCGTCGAGCACTTACGCGACGGGTTGGCCCGCGCGTCGGACCCGCGCCGCTTCCGCGACTACTACGACACCGCTGCGGTCAAGCTCGGCGATGCCCACGCCCGGCACCTGCTGTCGGCGACGCTGCCGACCGCCATTCACACCGCCGCGACCGGGCAGCGGGGGTGGGACGCCGCCGTTGCCGGTGTCCGCGACGTCCTCGCGCGTGGCGCCGACCGCAACGTGGTGATCGACCTGCTCGGTGACCCCGACCTGCACACCGCCGGCAACGTCCCCGTCGCGATCCTCGCCCGACTCAAGACCGTCGAGGTGCCCGAGAGCGGGTCGACGCTGCCGGTGTTGCCGCCCGAGCACCCCGGCGCCGACACCGAGCTGCGCGCGTTCGCCGAGAGCACCGTCGCAGCGATCGTCGACCCCCGCGGCGCGGACGCCCTGTGGGTGACCGACCTGGACTACACGCACCCGCAGCAGCAGGCGTATCGGAACGCGATGCACGCACTCGTCGACGCCGACGCCCTCACCGCGGTGCGGAGCGCCGTTCCCGAGCGCGTCGCGGCCGCACTCACCGACCGGGAATGGGCCGAGCTCGCCCGTCGTGTCGTCGACACCGCACTGGGCGCCGACCCCGGCACTCTCGATCTGCCCCTGACCCGCTTCGACGACGCCGAACGCGACGCGATCCGCGCGGTCGTCGCCGACGTCGCCGGAACCGACCCCGATCTCACCGCCTACACCGACGAGCTGCGTACCTACCTCGGCCTGACCGACGGCCGCGAATCGACGGCACCTGCCGCCGCCGATCCGGTCGGCGCGGCGCCGCGGTCCACCCTCGGTGCGCGACCCGAACCGGTGCGCACCCCCGCGCACGCGGACACCGACGTCGCCGCGGCGGCTGAGCAGATGCGACGTAACCCGATCCGCGCGCTGGGCGACGACCAGCTCGCGGCGGCCGCCGCGCAAACCCGCACGCGACTGGCTGCACTCGACCGCGACATCCGCCTCGCCACCGCCGCCAAGACCGCCGCACTCGGCGGAAAGACCGCCGCCGCCGCACGCGACGACATCGCGCAGACCACGGCAGCGGCGAAGGCCGTCCAGAACGCCGTCGATACGCAAACACGCGCCGAGCGGGCACAGGCCCGACTCGCGGCAGCGCAAGAGAACGAACGCGCCGCACGGGAACCGCAGATGGGCCGCTTCGGTCGACGCACCGTCGACCAGGAACGTCTCGCCGCCGCGACCGCAGAGACCGCGCTGTGGTCCGAGCGGGCCCGGTCCGCCGCCGCGGCCGCCGCCGCCGCCCTCGCCGCTGCCCCGCCGCGTCAGACGTGGGACCGGGTCGTCGCCGACGCTCACCGCGCCGAGGAAGATCACGACGCCACCCTCACCGCGGCGCGGGCCGCCGATCGGCGTGCCGCGACCACCGCCGACGACACCCTCACCGCGGCCGCCGCAGAACGCGACCGTCTCCGTTCACGCGCGGCCGCGCTCACCACGGAACGGGAGCGCCGCCGCGCACTCACCCCCGACGAGGCGAACGTCGAGAACACACTGCGAGCCCAGCATCGCAAGACCACTGCCGACACCGCCCGTGCGACGGGTGCCGCGGTCGGACAGATCCCCACCGCCGAACTCCAACGCCGACTGCGCGTGGCCGCCGTCGCCCGCACTCCGGTCAGCGGCGCAGCTGCCGCCCGAAGCGAGCGCACCCGGCAGACCTACCGGGACGAGCTGGACCGCCGCAACGCCCTGGCGCCGGCCGACCGGGCCGCCGAGGAGCGCGCGCGCACCGCCGCCGCCCGCAAGCAGGAGACCGAGCAACACCTGCGGGACCGCACGACCGGCCGCGACAACGACCGGACCCGTGATGTCGGGCCGGGTCTGTAGCGACTCCGAAAACAGGAAGGTCGGGTGTCTTGGTAGTCGCACTCGGGTAACGCAGCACCCGCCAGTGCTGTAGCGCTTCTCAGCCTCCGAATGCCGAGTTGATGGCGTCCGTCGCGCCGTCGAGCAAAGCGTCGCTGCCGCGGTCGAGCGCCTTGGTGCCGGCGGAAACGGCTGCTTTCTTGATTAGCTTTTTCGCCTGGTCGAGCCACCCGGCACGCCGCTCCTCGGGGACTTGGTCGTCAGCCGCACCCAGCAGCGCGGCACCAAGCTCGAAGGTAACCGACCGAAGCTCCACGTCACCGAACGTCTGAAACTCATTCGCTACCCGTCGTGCTTCTTCGATCAAACCCAGCAAGTAGCGCCGCACAGCGTCGTCGATGTCCTGGCTTTCCCTTACCAACGTCACCGCGTCGTCGAGATAGGTGAGCAGGTCGGTGATGTCATCACCGGTGATGAACAACGAGTTGTTGACCATCTGCAGTGTCAACCCGAGCGACTTCAGCAGTCGCATCAGCATTCGATCGACAACGGGCCGCTCATTCGCGTTGATCTGTTGCCACGGCACGCTGTAGGAGAACACCACCTGATACAGCTCGGGCATGATGTCCCGGAACATTTCGACATCCTGGCCGTCCGCGTGCAGCCCGTCCACGGCACGTTCGACGTCCTTAAGCAGTTCAACGGCTCGCGACTGGCTCCGCCAGAACTCCAAAGAGGTGGGGTCTCCGTTGAACCGTATCTGTTCGGGAGGAGTGTTCGGTGGCACTGTCCAATCCATGATCAAGTCGTGGAGCTTGAAAGCCGAGTTGGACATAGCTTCCGATGTTATCGGGAGGACCCGTGTCGGCCGCCCCTACGGCCGCGAGTACACAACGATTCACGGGCACACCAGGATCACCACACCCCGGCCAACGCCACTATCGCGGTCATGGTGGCAACGGGATTTATGCTGGCGTTGGCCGAGATCTACAGCAAGGCAGCGTGACCGCACCTACTCATCGTCGAGGTCGACGCCGTCCGGCACCGGCACGGTCCGGAGCGCAGGATGACCGGTCCAGGAACCGTCGGGGTCGGTGTGACTCATCGGCCCGTGTCGCCCGTCGAGCAACACTTTCAGGTGCCCGTCGAGGTCGGTGAGCCACCACCGCGACATCGCCGACGGGTCCTCGGTGCTCGCAGCGAGGGCGCCCTCGTAGGCGTCCCACAGTGCCCGCAGCCGCTCCCGCACCTCGCGGTGACGCCACCACCGCGGGTCCCAGGTCAACCCGTCACCGGGCCGATCGGACAGATGCCGATTGACCACCCGGGCGAAGAAGTCGGTGACGAACGTTTCGAGGTCGGGGAACCGCCGTTCGGGTTCGACCTCGTCCACTGCCTCCGGGTCGTCCCACTGCCCGGTGATGTCGATCGCGTCGCCGTCGACGGTCGGTTCGAAGTCGTCGGTCACCAGCGATCTCCATCGTTGTCGTCGCTGTCCTTGTCGAACGACATTGGTGGATAGGGCGTTTCGTGGTCATCGTCGGCGGAGTACTCGTCGTCGTCCTCGATCCCGGCCAGGATGGACGCTCTGAGTTTTTCGGTCCCCGCGTAGCGGCCCACCGACTCCTCGATGACGGCCTTGTCGTCGGTTTCCCACCAGTGCACCTTCTTGATCAGGACCGGCGGACTGCCGGGGATGACCAGCAACGCTCGACTCTTGGGCATCTGAACGACCTTGTGCTGCGGCATGATGGGGCGTTCCTGCCAGCTCTGGCTGGTGCTGCCCCCGGATTTGCCGCGACTGCGGGTGGTGGTCAGCACTTCGTGGGTGCCGACGATGTCGGAGAGTTCGGCGGTGTAGTCGCTGTTGTTGACCCCGCCCCCGTAGAAGTGCATCGAGTTCGACAGCATCCCGTCGAATTCGTCCGTGCCCCAGGCTTTGTGGCCCTGTTGGGGGTTCTGCAAAATGGAGATCGGGATGATGCCGTGCGAGCCGAAGTAGGAGTACTGGTCGGGGAGGTCGTCGAGCAGGACGGTGTTGGTCACCTCGTCGAGGACCGCCACGAGCGGCACTTCGAGTCGACCCTCGCGCGAGCGAGTCGACGGCCGCCACCACGACCGAGGCCACCAGGACGGCATCTGCTTCGGGTATCGACGAGACGGGTTCCGTACGGCGACGTCGAGCCCGGCGTCGAAGATCTGCCCGATCAGGGCGGTGATCAGCGAGCGTGCTGGTCCCGGACCTTTCCGTGAGTGGGTGTAGATCGTGTCGGTGCTGGTGACGAACTTGTGGGGGTCGAACTCCGGTCGGTCGTGATGCACCGATCCGGGGAGCCGGCGGATTTCCGCAACGCCCGTGTCGGGGTTCGTGCGAGCTTCGATGATCACGCGGCGGGGCGGTGTGATGACGTCGGCGTAGTCCTTGTCGATGAACACGCTCAGGCATCTGCGGGCCATGTCGTACAGGCCGTCTCGCTGACGAGGGTTGATGCGCAGGGCGGTGCGGATGGCGTTGGCGGCTTCGGGGTGCCCGGTCGCCTCGAGTACGAGCGCGGGGGTCGAGTCCTGATCGCGGTTGAGCCAGTGCATCGCGTGCAGCATGTCTCCGCCTCCGGCCGCGGCGGCGAGGAGGTAGAACGCCAGCAGGTCGGCAGATCCGCCGTCGAAGTAGCTGCTGGTCGTTGCTCCCTTGATGGAGGAGCCGGAGACGAAGAACGACGCGACCCGCCGCGCGTCGCTCATTTCGCGGACCCGTTTGAGCGGGTTCCACCAGAACGTCACCACGCGGGCGCCGCTGACTGCCTGCAAGTCGAGCATGTCCACCCGTCCGCGCTGTTCGCGGCTGAGCCGGGTCGCGGCGTGCAGGTCCGGCTTGATGGTGTTGGCGATGACCGGACCCGGGCCGGCGAGGACCGCGCGGATGGCCAGCGCCGCGGTCTTACCCATCCGCATGCCGGCGATGGCCACCATGACGGTCTCCCACGACAGGTGCACCGGCACGTTCCCTCGCACGGTGTAGCCGATGAGGAACCCCCACGAGCGGGGGTCCTTCTTGTCGAACTGCGGCACCAACTCCTGCGACGCCGACCGGGAGATCCCCGACAGCTTGCGGGGGTGCGCCATCGTTTTGGCGGCACTGTCGACGGAGGTGCGGCCTCGCGCCCACCGCCACACCCCGAGCCCGGTCACTGCGAGTGCTGCCGCCGCGCCCATCGCCGTGAGGACCGTGGCCTGGGCGGGCCACGGCCTGCGGCCGCGCAGCGCATCGAACAGTCCGGTGAACGGATCGACCGAAGTGTCGAGGCCGGCGGCCCACGACCCCACCCACCAGGACACCGCCGCGATCACCGCGCACGTCGCGGCGAGGCCGAGCAGGGCGAGAACGATGTTCTCGCCGGGCTGAGAGTTGTTCGTTCTCGTCGTGCGGACAGCCATCACAGACCTCCGAACGCTGCGGCGGCCGCGCAGGCGGCCCACACGATCCACCCGACCAGCAGCGTGAACACCGCCGACGACGCTCGCGATCGGAACAAGTACGCGTTGAGGTAGCCGTAGCGCCACCGGTTCCATGCGACGGTCACCACCGCGACGGCGGCGACATACGACACCAAAACGGTCACCGTCACTTTCCCCGCGGTCAGGACCGCGTCGACCGCAGCGACGCGCTCCGGCGCTACGTCACCGACCCACCAGGCCCCGAAGTCGACGACCACCGCCGCCGCCACCGAGCCGACGAACATCAGGCAGGCCACGACCGCAGTCCAGTTCACGCGGCGAAGCAGCGTCTCTTTCCCGGTGGGCGGGTCGGCGGACGACACGGTCTTGCCGACCCTGGCTTCGTCCGAGCTGCCCACGACTTCGTCGTCGCTACCCGTGGGCGGGGCGGGCACCCATGCCTGCACCACGCTGTCCGGGTTCGACAGCAGGTCA
Source organism: Rhodococcus sp. PBTS 1 (assembly GCF_001620025.1). Taxonomy (NCBI): domain Bacteria; kingdom Bacillati; phylum Actinomycetota; class Actinomycetes; order Mycobacteriales; family Nocardiaceae; genus Rhodococcus; species Rhodococcus sp. PBTS 1. Next base: position 3,593,978 of record NZ_CP015219.1, on the reverse strand, counting down.
CCGAGCCGTACCGGGCCGCCGTCGGGCGCCGCGTCCACGGCGACCGCGTGCGAGACGACGAGCAGCAACCCGCCTTGGCTCGTGATGCGCTCGACGAAGGTGCTCGGCGGATCGGTGAGCTGGTATCCGCTGCCCATCCGGTCGTCGACGACGACGGTGCCGGCGTCGACGCGGCACGGCACCTCGTCGGCGGGCACCGACGGCACGGCCTGGTCGATGGAGGCGAACCCGCGGCGACGGAAGCCGTCGAGCAGTGATGTGGCGGTGTCGGCGATCACCCACCCGTCGACCGAGGGGTTGACCAGCACCGCGGACACCGTTCTGGGTTCGCCGTCGATGGTGAGCGGCACGCGCATCGGCACCAGGCGGTACGTCGTGGACCTCATCACGTGGATCGAGGACGTCGGGTCGGACGGGCCGCACGTGGCGTGACGGACATCGACGTGGGTCGACCCGGGCATCGGGTGGACACCGAACCGGACCGGCACCGGACCCAACGCCGTACCGCAGATTGCGCAGTCACCGTGCGGCTGCACGGCCTCCCGCACCTGATCGGCCAGACCTGGCGGCAACGTCTCGTCGAGGACAGCGTCGTCGACGAACGACACCCGCCCGGTCATGACCGCGCTCCACGCACGGTCGAGATTGTCGGGATGAGCTGCGCTCCGGCAGGCAACGCCGAAGAAAGCAAAGAGAACATGGGGATCGAGGGCCTTTCGGGAGCGTCGAATCAGCACGCACGCGCACAGCGCGGCACCCGTTGAGTGCCCACACCGCGTACGCACTGGTGATGGACGCTCGACCGTGACCCTCATCGACGGTCGAACACCGCAACGGTAGCGCACACGCCCTGGAAAATCGCGCGTCGTCATCGCGCAGACGACACCACCGGCGGCGATCAGTTTCGAGAGGGGGCGGTGTCGGCCGATCGGGCCGACTCAGAACAGTACGACCCGGAAGGCCCACGCGGACAGCAAGAGAGCCGCCGCGGGTACCACGCAGAAAGTGCAGATGATGAATGCGAGTCGGCAGGTGGCCGTGGTGGACCACATGGCCTCCCGGACCGTCTTCCACGCATGCTTGGACCACAGGCCCCGCTGTGGAGGCCGATCACCGGTGCGCATCACTTCTCCTTGCCGGATGCAGCTTTGGCCTTCTTGCGCTCGGCAGCGTTCCGCTTGCGCTTGGCGTACCTACGGCGCTTTATCCGCTCCTCGGTGCTGAACGGTCCTTCGAGCCCGTAGTAGTAGTGATCGGTGACCCCGTACTTCGCAAGTACGTCGCGTACCCGGTCGACTCGGGTTCCGAGGAGCCCGGCACTGCCGAGCTCTTGGATGCCCTTGGTCACGGTCTTGCCGGAGATCCCGTACCACTCCTGCATGCGGTCACGCAGGAGCTCGACGTCCGGCTTCTTGATGGTTTCCTTCAGCACGATCAGCAGAACAGCGAGAGCGGCCGGGCTCAGGGTCGCGAAGTACTGCTTGGTCCAGAATTCGTCCGGGAGGGTGAAGTACCGGTTGAACAGGTCTCGCTGTCCTTGCGGAAACTCGTAGTCCGCCAGTCCGTCCTCGCGCCGTGGTGTCACCCGAAGAAGCCGCCCCTCGCGCTTGGTGTCCACGAGGCCGTAACTCTTGAGGTCCCCCCATGCACGCGACAGTGTCGACGGGGACCAGGTGAGTGCGTTGGCGGTGTCAGGACCTTCCGCTGTGAGCGCCCGGATCCACACTTCGGAGTCCAGTGGGGTCTTGCGATCGTGCAGCCACGGCCACCACGCCAGGAGAAGCAAATAGAGTACGAGTGCGCGGTGATGGCGCTCTCGGGTCAAACGGCCGACGGTACTGGGACGGTCCTTGTTCGGGTCCGGCTGCTGCACGAGTACGGACCGGATGACCGAGTACCCACGACGCCCCCTCGAGTGCATCTCGTCGCGCGTTTCAGCAGGCGAAATCGAGGGGGCCGGGGGGCCGGCACTGGCGTCAGCATCGGGCGCCTCGGGTTGCGAGTTCATGGGTCCAATGCTGCCACGAACCCCACCAGGGCGGTTTCGGTAGAGACTAGCCCCGATTGTGGCCCGGTTCCATCAGAGTAGGGAATGCGATACCTGATGCGATACCCGTGCGACACCGATGCGAGGTAGCTGCGAAACGCCGCACCCGGATTTCGCCCTCCCCAAGGTCAATTGAGGCCGCCGTCGGCCTCAGAAGCCATCTTAGATTTTCACCGCCTCGAGAGGTCGATCCGCCAGGGCGGGGCGCTTTCGATGTAGGTCCGCCGACAGGCGCGCTGGCTTCACCGATCGTGGGTTCGGCCGGCGCGGTCGCCTGCGGTAACCGACGCTCCTCGCTGCGGGTCATGGTTCACATCCCTGCTGTCGGGGGGTGCGACCAGCTCATCCGGCGGCCGTTTACTGGGTCCTGAACGGCTCGTCACGCGCCGAACGTGGCCCCCAGTGGTTAAGGGGGAGGGGCAGACCAATTGGGCGGCATTCTCGCTACAGAACCCGGCCGTAGGAATCGAAGCGGTGCCACACCTCTGTCCGGGTCTGCGCTGCGATCAACGAGTCGCCAACGCTCCGGTCACGGTAGTCGTCTCCGCGGCCGCGCGGCGCAGGTGTAGCACGGTGGTCTTGTCGGGCCCGACTTCCCACGGCACCGCCGGCCCGGACCATGCCCGCAGGCAACGCGCGACGGACTCCACGGTGTCCGCGACCGCAGCGGCGAGCACCCGATAACCGGCGGGCGAGTCGTCGCAGGAGCAGTCGGCCAGCCGCAAGACGTCGCAGAGGGCGTCGAACGCGGCCCGCGCTTCCCGCGAGGCGGTGTCGGCGTCGCGGCCGAGCGCGACGTGACAGCTCTCGGCGGCTCGGCATGTCTGGTTGCGGGCCTTGTCGAGCGCCACCGTCTGCACGTCCGCAGGGGTCAGGTCGTCGACGCACGGCACCGACAGCAACGCCGCGGTCGCCGCGGCGACGGATACGGTGTCGCAGCGGCCAGGTCCGGTGTGTCGGTTACGCACCGGTCGGCCTCCGTCGGTGCTGGTGTCGTGGTCCGTCACGACCCGTTTGCTGCTTGCGGATTCGTCAGCCATTCCCGTCAGTAGCCACGCGCGCCCGCGATCTCGGTGACCTGTTTCGACAGCTGTTCCCGGAGCTCTGCTTCCGGCACCAAAGGTGCCTTACCGTATCTGAGACAATTCTCAATCTGCTCGGCCGGGGCGCTGCCAGTCCAGGTCCACGTTGCGTCCGGGTACACCTCGATCGTGAACCAGGGAGAGTGGTCGGAATGCGTATACCCCACCTTTCCTATAAGTATCCAGCCCATTCTTTTTCGCTTTTGAAAGATTTTATTTTTTTCGTGTGGCGTCAGGTTGCGCGGCTGCACGCCCAGCTCGTGAAACGCCTCCACGCATTCGGGCACAAGTCGGGCGAGTTGAGAGGATAGTAAACCCAGACATTCCTCTACAGCTTGCTGCCGCCCATCGCTCTCGGCCTGCTTGGCCTGCAACCGGCGCCTGGCATCGTCAGCCATTCCCATGGCGGGATCGAACCACACCAGAACGCATCCTGCCTGTCATTCAACTGGCTGACACCAACTAGCCACCCGTGGGAACGGTGCCGGAGGGAAACGACCATCGGCCCTAGTCGGCGCCTCCTCTTATTGCAGCGATGGAATGCGGGAACGTCGACATTGGGCGTTCAGCTTCCCAACCCAAGCATCGTGGAACGGCCCAGATAGATTGTCTGGGGAGGAGCGTTAGACTTCGCATCGTGGCGAGACGCGAAATCGTGGAACTGACCGACGACATCGACGGCAGCGGCATCGCCGACGGGGCAGGTGAGACGATCGACTTCTCCGTCAACGGAGTCGACTACCGAATCGACCTAAGAGACAAGAACGCGAGGGAGTTTCACCGCAAACTCGGCTACTACATCGAGCACGCCGAGCGCATCGGTGGCCGCAAGCGGAGGGCGCACTCGGCAGCAGTCCTCGACGCCGCCGCGGCCGCCGCGAAGTCTGCCAAGAGCAATCCGGAACAGACCCGAGCCATCCGGGAATGGGCAAACGCGAACGGACACCAGGTCAGCGACCGAGGCCGCATCCCCTCCTCGATCGTCGAGGCATTCCACACTGCCCACTAGCCCTACAAGCTGCTGCTTAGGATGCGGTAGTTCGCCACCTTCCACGAGTCGTCGACCCTGGTCAGGGTGACGTCGGCGGTGTAGGTGGTGAACGGAGTGCTCTCCCGCGAGCGGTGCAACACCGTCTGGGAGATGGTCACCGGCACTGTCGCCGAGACCCCGTCGACGACGGCCTCGCCGGAGGCTTCGACAGCGGCGGTGACAGTGTCGTCGCTGCGCGCCCACCCGGCCCACTCGCTGATCGGCCGCGGCGCCGGCGTCGGGGGCGCTGCGGCGGCGGTGGCCATCGGCCCGGTCAGGAACGCGCTCTGCACGCGGAGAGCGTCCCAGGTGGAGCCCTGCACCGACGGTTGCCAGGTGTAGATGCCGGCCATGACCACGGTGGCCACCGAGGTCGGGTCGTCGGAGATGGGGTCGATGGCGAAGCCGGCGTCGGTGCCGCCCCGCTCGTCCCCGCTGCTGGTGGTGCCGGTCAGCACGACGAGGGCGGTACCGACCGCGATGAGAGCGACGACGGCGACGGCCGCGAGGACCGCGCCAGCGACGCCGGGTGTGCGGAAGGTGGTGCGGGAAGCAGGCATCGGTGATCTGTCCGTTCTTTGGTGGTCAGCGGGCGAGGTCGTAGGCGGCGGCGGTACCGGTGATGGTGGTGACGTAATTCTGTGTTTCTGCATACGGGGGGATGCCGCCGAACTGGTGGACGGCGCCGGGGCCGGCGTTGTAGCCGGCGAGCATCAACGCCACCGGATCACCGGTGATGGCACCGGATTCGATGCCCGGCCGCAGCGCGCTCGCGACGGCGCAGTTGTAGCGGCCCTGCGCCATGACGGCGTCTCCGACGTCGTTGGGGTCCCCGGCCCCGGCGGGGCCGGTGACCTGACCGTTCTCGTCGACCGGGTATCCGTAGGAGGCCCAGGTGCCGGGAAGGAACTGCGCGTACCCCTGCGCCCCGGACGGGCTGGTCAGCCCCGCGGTGAACCCCGACTCCTGCTTCAGTTGCGCGGCGAGGATCGCCGGGGACAGCTCGCGGCACTGCGCCGCCGAGAGCGGTAACCATTTCTCGAACTCCGGCGGGATCTGCCCCGCGGCGAGGTCACCCATGTCGCCCAACCCGCCGCCGGGTGCGGTGGTGCAGGTGCCGTTCGCTTTCGGTGCCGATCCGGCTCCGCCGGGGGCGGGTCCGTAGGTTTGCCCGGGTGCAGGGGGGCCGTGGCCGACGACGGTGACGTGGACGTGGTCGAAGTGGTTCTGCGTCGGTGATCCCCGGTCCTCCATGATGTTCGGCTCACCGGTCGACGGGATGTACTGCTGACGCCAGATCATGTACTCGATCTGCAGCACGTCGCGGTTGGCCCACAAGTAGTCCTTGACCTGGTCGCCGAGGGCTTTGCCGTCCTCGGTGGACCAGTCGTCGATCATCACGTCGACGGCTCGGCCGGAGGGGTGGTCGTCGAATCCGCCGCCGTCGGCGCGCCACCCACCGATGCGGGTGATCTGCGGAAACGTGGTGTGGACGGTGCGGGCGACGCGGACGGTGTCGACCTGGAAGTGCTCCTCCGACCCGACCGAAGCGGGCAGCGCGGCCATCTCTGCCGATCCGGCGGCGGTCGCCGTGTCCGGCGTGGTCGGGGCCGGGGGCGACGGTGTCGACGGGGACGGTGCCGCCCCGGGTGCGCCGGTGCCGGGGTCGGCGGCAGCGGCGTAGTACGGGGCGGGGTCGACCGCGTTGCCGGGTGCCCACCCGCCGGGGTGGTACTCGAAGTGCAGGTGCGCCCCGGTGGACTGGCCGTCGTTGCCCTCGTTCGCGATGTGCTGCCCGGCGGTGACCCGGTCCCCGACCTTCACCAGCACGCCGTCGGCGAACATGTGGCCGTAGACGGTGGAGACGAGCTGGCCGTCGATGTTGTGGTCGAGGACGATCCAGTTGCCGAACCCCGACGCGGGACCGGCTCGGGAGACGACTCCGTCGGCGTAGGCGTAGATGGGGGTGCCGATCGGGCCGGCGATGTCCATCCCGTTGTGCTGGGTTCCCCACCGCGCCCCGAACGGGCTGGTCACCTGCCCGTCGGAGGTCTTCATCGGCTTGGCGAACGACCCGGCCGGTACTCCGCCTGCTGTGGAGCTGCTGCTGCCGCGGGGGATGCACGGATCGTCCGGGTCCGTGCCGATGGTGGTGACGAACAGGACCACGAACAGCGCCGCCGCGAGGGCGGCGACCAACGCGATCGTCCCGCCCTTCTTCATCGTGCGCCGCCGAGCTGTACACCGTGGAGCTGTGTGCTCCCGAGCGCGCCGGTGCCGGCCTCGGCGGTGATCGAGCGGGGCGAGGCGGCGGCGAGCCGGTCGCTCAGGTCACGGTTGACCCGCAGCAGGCGTTCGATCTCCGCTTCGGCGGCGCGGAGCTTGGCGACCACCTCGTCCGCCGCCGGTGCACGAGAGGGCCCGAACTCGAGCTTGATCCACCGGTTCACGGTGTTGACGTGCGCGCCGATCTGATCGGCGATCGCGGTCACGCACTGGTCCCGCGACGGGTAGTTCGGGCGGGAGGAGCGGTACGTCTCGAGCGCCCACTCCTTGACCTCGGCGGTGTATTCGGCCCTCATCGAAGCACCGAACCGGTCGAAGCGTCGCCGGCCGCGGTGTCGAAGTAGTCGGCGAAGCGGGCGTTGGTGTCGTGGACTCCGGAGTCGATCTCGAGGTCGGTGAACACCGTCTGGATGGGAATGCCGGGGGTGTTGTCCTTGGCCACTTTGATCAGGAACTTCCCCCGCCCGATCGGCGAGCGGGCGGTCCGCCGCTCCGCCGACCGCAAGGCCGCCCCGCGGGACCAGGAGGTCACCATGTCCTGCTCGGCGGAGGTGAACTTCAGCTCGCCGGAGAGGCGTTCGACCTCACCGATGGGCAGGCCGCCGCAGACGACCATGCCGGCGCGGTCGATGAACCCCTTGGCGGTCTTGATGTCCGCTTCGGTGGGCAGGGTTTCGAGGTCGCGGCCGGTGTGGGTGATCATCAGCAGCCCGGTGGCGTCGGTGCGGTTGAGGCGGGAGATCTCGTTGACGCGGGCGACCATGCCGGGTCCGGCGCCGATGACCTGCCACAGCTCGTCGAGGGCGAGCAAGAACAACCGCTGCCGGTCCAGGCCGGCGTCGGCGAGCAGGTGCGCCGCCTCCACGGTGCCGTAGGCATCGGCCCAGCAGGAGAGCATCACCGCGGCCTTGAGGGCGGTATCGCCCCGGTCGAGGGAAGAGACGTCGATGCAGATCATGGGGGCATCGAGGTCGAGGGGCTGGGAGGTGTGGTCGGCGAAGATCGTCCCCAACGGCCCGGAGATCAGCGCCCCGAGCGCCTGCATCAGTTCGGTGATGTGCGTCCGGTAGCCCTCGCGGGTGGTTTGGTACGTCGCGCGCAGCATCGCCTCGGAGCCGGTGTCGATGCGCTGGTAGAGGTCCCGGATCAGCGGCGGGTTCGCGTAGTCGAACCCACCGCTGTCGGAGTAGAGCTCGTCGAGGGCGATACCGATGATGGAGTTCTCGAACGCCCGCACCGAGTGAGTGTCGTAGCGAATCAGCTCGATCAGCGCGCACACGGCGTTGACCTGCCGCGTCCGCACCGTCAGCTCCGCAGTGCCCAGCAGTTCGCCGAGATGCTCGACGCGCGCGGTGTCCCCGGTCGCGGCGGCGTCGGTGCGGGCTGCCCGCAGCCGCACGACGGCGTGGCCGAGGGTGCCGGCGGCCAGAGGGTTGAGATGCCCACCGCCGTGGCCGAGGGTGACGACCTGCCCGCCGAGCATCGTGGTCAGGGCGACGTACTCGGCTTTGATGTCCCCGGCGACGATCGGCGTCTGACCCCACGCGGTGGCCCCGAGCAGGACCTTGCGGATCAGCGAGGACTTCCCCAGGCCAGGCAGGGAGAGGACGAACATCGACGGGTTGGCGATGTGGTTGTCGCGGAAGTAGGCGAACGGATCGCACGCGACGGCTTCTCCGGTGACGGCGTGCTGGCCGACGATGGTCCCCGAGTTCGGGGCGGCCGCACCGATGGCCCACGGGTTGAGCCCGCACAGCTGCACCGACGACGCCTCGTACTCGATCGGGGCGGGCACCGAGGTCATCCGTCCCCCGCCGGCGCCCCGCGCCCCGTCCGCCGTGGTCGCCAGCGCCGACCGCCAGTCCGGGTCCGCGCGGTGCTTGCCCTGCGGTGAACCGGAACCGGCGGCGTCGCGGTGGGTGTTGCGCCAGCGGGCCAGGCCGATCCCGACACGGCTGAGCTTCGCCGGTTCGGCCGCCTCGCCGGTCTCGATGCGGGCAGCGAGGTCGGCGTAGTCGAGGTCCGGGACGAACCCGCGCCGCCGCTGCGGCTGGTCGAAATCGGTGGAGGCTCTGCGGGTGTCGGTGAGTGTCACAGGGGGTGGTCCCTTCGGGTCGGTGGAGCCGGGGAGGCGGGCCGCGGGGTCAGCTGCGGCGGACGAGGGCGGAAGTGGTGACGTGGTCGGGCAGCAGCACCCCGAGCCCGAGGCCGGCGGCGAACCCGGCGTCCTGGAAGCCGTGCGCCCGCCGCAGCCGCAGGCGGGCGCGGGCGGCGAGCGATTCGGTGACCGCCGCGGCGTTCCCCACCTCCGCCGGGTCTTGGGCGGTGATCGTCAGCAGCGCCGAGTAGCGGAGCTGCCCGGCTCCGGAGACCATTTCCTTGCGGGCCTGGGAGGTGATCTCGAGACGCTTCTCCGCTTCGGCGGAGCTGATCTTCGCGCCGCGGGAGTTGATGGCGTGCAGGGCGTCTCGGTGTTGCTTTTCGACCTTCTTCGCCGCGTCCCCGGCCGAATAGGGCCGGTAGATCAGGGTGAGGCGTTTGCGGGGCAGGTCGTCGTGCGGGGCGAGCAGCGGTTTGAGGACGGTGTCGGTGAACACCGACTCCGGTGGTGCGGCCATCTCCCACACCACGGACGTCGCCCCGTCGTGCCGGTAGTGACCCCACTCGGTGCGGGCGCGGCCCGGTCCGGCGTCCTCCCACGCCACTCCGTGCGGCTGCCCGGCGATGTCGAGTTCTTCGAAGTCGTTCTCCGTCGACGGGTTGTAGGAGCGGTGCGCGGTGGCCACGATCTCCGCCGCCGTCATCGGTTGGGCGTCGACACCGGCGCCGGCGAGGTGGCCGTAGAGGTCCGGCAGCCGCCGCGCCAGCTCGGCGGCCATCTCCTCCGGTTCCTTCTGCCGTTCGCGGGTGGTGGCGCGGAAGGTGATCGACAGCCGCGCCAGGGTGCGGTGTCGACCCGAGGGCATCCGCACCGACGATTGGCGCACGAACTCCGCCGACAGTCCCGGTGCGGCGGCGGCCATTTCCCGTTCGACGAGGCGGGCCAGGCGCAGGCCGGTGGCGGGGATGTTCTCCACGACCACGGTCGCGCCGACGATGTCACCGGGCAGGCCCAGGTCGGCGAGGTAGACGCCCCAGTCGGCGGTGTAGAGGTCCTTCTCGCTGCGCACCACCGCTTCGTCGCCGCCGGGCAGGCAATCCACGACCACGGTGTAGCGGTGATCGGCGGGGTGGTGGATCATCCCGAACTCGTTGCCGTGCCGGTCGGTGCCGACGTGCAGAGTCGTCGTGGCGAGCAGGCCGGGCAGGCGGTACCGGCCGCCGGGGATCTGCGAGTGCGGTCCGGCGTGGTACTCGGTGGAGCGGGAGATGTGCTTGCGGTGAAACCACTGCATCGCGAACTGTCCTGTCTCGTAGAGGGATCGACCGTTCGGGGCCACCACCAGCGGCACCAGCAGCACGGCCATGACGGCCATGAGGGCCAGGCCCGCGATGACGCCGCCGAAGATCAGCACCGTGAACGAGACGGCGAATCCGGCGGCGGCGTAGCCGACGGCTTTGACCGACAACCCGAACGCGAACGTCGACTTCGGGCGGGTGCCGGCGGAGAAGATCGCCGGTTCGCCCGGCACCGTCGCCGCGGTCATCGGGGGATCCGGCCGTGGTAGTTGCCGACCGCCCCGCCGGCGGCGGACCCGAGACCACCGGCAACCTGCGCCGCACTGCGCGCTCCGGACGCCGCCGTCCGTACTGCACCGGCCGCGCCGCCGAGCGTCGCGGCGGTGCCGCCACGGGTGGCGGCCGCGACACCGGACGCACCCCGAGCTGCGCGCCCCACCGCACCGGATGCGGTGTGCAACTTCCCCAGAACGGGTGCACCGCCGGTGTACTGACCGCGATACCCGGCCGGTGCCTTCGCCCCGGTCCCCGCCGCGCCCATCCCCGGAACGGGACCGGCCCCGCCACCGGTGCCGCCGAGCGCGCGGGCGCCGGTCGACAGCGCTTTCGCACCGAGCGCCCCCGCCCCACCGGCGAGGGCTCCGCCCGCCGCCGCCAACCCGGCCGCCTGCGCGCCACCGGCGGCGATGGTCTCCGCGGCCGGGGAGATGATCCGCACCAACGTCGGGAGCGCGAACCCGACCACCGCGAGCAGGACCGAGCCGATGATGACCGAGGCCACCGGGTCACCCGAGGACGAGGACTGCGCCCAGAACGCGAACAGATACAGCAACGTCGCGACGGGCTTGAACAGCAACGCCCCCAACGTGAACGCGATCATCGACTTGTAGGACGAGCGGCCGGTGGCCGTCGCCGACGACGCCGCCGCCAGCGGGATCACCGCCACCACCACACACAGCACCGCCTCCCGGATCAGGAGCGCGATCAACTGGGCGACGGAGCCGAGGAAGGCGAACCCGGCGCAGGCGAGCGCGAACACCGGCCCCAGACCGGTCTTCTCGTCGAAGGCGGTGATCGCGGTGATCTTCTCATTCAGATCACCCCCGACGAACCTCTCGAGTGCGTACGCCGACGCGACGTCCCCGGCCTGGTGGAACATCAGCACCAGCACCGGCAGCAGGGCGACGGTGAACACTGTCCGCACCAGCATCGACGCGGTCTCCGTCGCCCCTTCCATCACCGCTTGTTTGCGGGCGACGGCGAGTTTGGTCATCGCGATCACCAGTGAGGCGAAGAGGGCGGCGACGGTGAAGCCTGTGACGATGTTCCGCAGTCCCGACATCGCGGTTTCCGCGCCGAGGCCGGGGATGCCGGCGGTCATCCAGAACGTCATCACCGTCCGGAACGCTTGGGCGTTGCCTTCCATGACCGCCTTGGCGAAGTCGCCGACCGAGTCCCCCCAGAACGCCGACGCCGCCGACGACGCGGCCGTGGCCACGGCGTCGCCCGGGTTGTCCTCGAAGGCCTGAATCAGACAGGCGCCTTCGGCCACCACCTCGCCGGTGACCTGGTTCATGAAGTTCTGGAATGCGTTCCCGTCGAGGGTGTCCGCCAGGCACTCCCGGCGTTGTTGCTGGAAACCGTTGCCCTCCTCGGCGATACCGGTGATCGGGGCGACCGGGGTCGGTTCCTGGGCGGAGGCGGTGCCGGAGCCGAGGCCGATCAGGGCCAGGAGCAGCACGACGGCCGCGGCGAGCCGCGTCATGACAGGGCCCAGGGGGTGAACCCGGCGATGCTGGTGACGTCCTTCGTGGCGGAGACCGACCGGTTGTCGAGTCGAGCGCGCCAGTCACCGCTGTCGTGGAACAACGCAGCGCGCATGACCTGCCAGACGGGCTCGGTGCGCCGCTGGCCGTTGTCGTCGATCGGGACGTTGATCGCGTATTCGACGGAAGCGAAGTCGTCGGTGCAGCTGAGGATGCGGAATGCCTCCGGCGCGGGCAGCGACGTCGCTGCGCCGAACCCGCCCCCGGTCCAGGAGTCGCCGTCGACCAGGGCGTCCAGCTCCGGCGTCGAGACGTTCAGCTTGTCGTAGGCGTCTTTCGCTACCGGTCCGGGTCCGTAGAGGCGGCCGATCCAGTTCCACCCGGCCAGGGCAGCGCCCTGCGGGGTGCGGCTGTAGCCGGTGAGGACGTTGCCCTCGATGCGGGTCGGACCGTCGGTGGCCGACACCAGCGTCGGAAGTCCGACGGTCTGCTGGATCTGCACACCGCCGGGTGAGGGCACCGGGCCCGCAGTGTTGCAGCCGGCCCGCTCCCAGGCTGGTTGCTGCGGGAGCGGAGAACCGACGGGATTGTTCGGCACGGTCACCTTGCGGCCGAGAATGTCGACCGTGGGGGTGCCGAATCCGCTGCGGCCGTTGTCGATCGACCCCGGTTCGGGTGTCGGCGCGGTCGGTGTCGCCGGCGGGGCAGCGGTATCGGCGTCGTCGCCGCGCAGGTTCGGCACGACGAAGACAAATGCGCCGACGACGACAAGGACAACGAGCGCTGCGGCGGCGACGATCAGGGTGCGGGTGCGGGTCACGATGCCCCTTCCAGGGTGGTGTAGCCGGTGAGGTCGGCGATCTCTGCGGCGTCGATGTTGTCCTCCGGGGTGGGCAGGACGATGCGCCAGTCGTCATCGATCCATTGCAGGGCAACGGGATAGGCGTAGAGCTGCGGGTCGGTGCCGATGGTTTGTGCCACCGACACCGCCGCGGTCGGTGGGTCGAGCTGGTAGTCGGTGACCTCGAATCCGACGAACCGCGGTGCGGCGGTGGCGGGGACGGCGCCGGCGACGGTGACACCGGCGCGGGCGACGGCGAACGCATCGCGGCCCGGTCCCGGTGCGGTGACCGTATTGACGACTTCCGGCCAGGTGCGGTCGTCCGCGACGGCGAGGGCGGTCTGCCCGTTGATCGCGGCGAGCACCGCGCCCTGCGGGGTGCGCTCGTACCCGTGCCGAGCCGCTCTGGCTCCGGCGGTGGGTCCGGCGGTACGCGAGGTGGGCACGGAGACACCGGCGACGGTGCGCCACTGCAAGTCCTGCGGCGCGGAGGTGGTGTCGACCGCCGGGCTCGGGTCGGCGGTGTCGGAGGTGTCGTCGGTGCCGCATCCGGCGGCTACGAAGATCACGGCGACCGCGGCGGCGGTGAGGCGGGCGGTGCGGGAGACGGTCACGGGCGGGGCACCTTTCGGACGGGTGGGTCAGGCGAGGACGGCTTGGGCGATGCCGGCGGCCCCGCCGATGACGGCGGCGCAGACGAGGATGCGGCCGAGGGTGGCGTCCTCGACGACCTGCGTTCCGGTGGATTTGCGCTGGTTGACGAACACCGCACCGCAGACGAACAGCGCGGCGATGCAGGTGCAGATCGCGAACCACAGCAGCCACGACAGGGCCGTCATGAGCGGCCCCCACACCTCGGAAGGGAAGGTCACCGGGGAGGTCGGCGGCTGCGCCAGCACCACCGCCGCGGGCTCGAGGGCGGCGCTCACGTGCCGACTCCCGCCAGAGAGGCGTGGCTGATTATCCAGTCGATGCCGCCGGAGAGTCCGACGGTGGCCAGGACGACGCCGGTGACGCTGCCGAGGATCGTGCCGACGGCGCGGGAGCTGCCCGAGACGAGCATGACCACCCCGACGGCGATGCCGATGGCGGAGACGATCAACGCCCCGCGGGCGAGCAGTTCGAGCAGGCTCACCGCAGAGTCGAAGGCCCCGGTGACCGTCTCGTTCAGCTCGTCGACCCCGGCGGCGGTGTGCACGGCGGCGGTCACAGGACGAGTCCGTTCACCAGGCCGGCGGCGCCGCCGATGATGACCGCACCGACCAGGCCGCCGACGAGTTTGCCGGTGCTGTCTCCGCCGCCGCCGGTCATGCGCTGGTAGCCGAGGGTGGCGCCGCAGATCATGATCGCGGCGACGGAGGCGAAGATGCAGCCCCACATCAGCCAGGACATGAGCATGTTGATCTTGTCGCCGAACTCTCCGCTCGGCGCGGTGGGGTCGACGTCGCCGATGTTCTGGGCCAGGACGACGGTTGCGGTGGTGGTGAGCATGGGTTCCTCCGGTGGTGTGAGCGGTGGGGTCGGGTTCGGGTCAGCGAGTGGTGGCGGCGGTGCGGGCGGCGTCGAACGCGGCGTGGCCGGCGGCGACGAGGCCGGGGTGCGGGGCGGCGGCGGAGGTGACCTGGGCGCGTAGTCGGCCCGGTGGGGTCGGGTCGGGTTCGGCGGGTGACCACGGTGCGAGGTCGTCGGCGGTGTGCACCCGCAGGTCCGGGACCCACGGCAGTGACCAGACGGCCGGTGCGGCGGAGGCGACGACGTCGGCGCTGCGTCGCAGCGTCTTCGGGAGCTTGCCGGGTGCGTCGGGCACCAGTGCGAGTCCGATGACGGTGCACCTGCCGACGAGGCCGGCGGCGGCTTGCAGGAGCAGGTCGTGGGCGGCGGCGAGGCCGGTGCGGTGGGTGCGGGCGACGATGATCACCGATCGGTACCGGTCGGCGGCGGGCCACCCACCGAGAGCGTCTGCCGCGGGTGCCCACACTCGGGTGAGGGTGGAGACTCCGGCGCCGCCGTGCGCGCCGAGCAGCCACATCACCGGCGGGCGCCCCGGCCCGGCGACCGGGTCCGAATGGATCGGTGCCTGCCGGTCCGCCGGGGGGATGCGGAGTCCGGCGGGGACGGGGGTCGAGCCGGTCGTGTCGTCGGTGTAGAGCTGGTGGTCGCCCTGCGGCTGTGCGGCCATCTCCGTCCCTCCTGGATGGTGTGTGTCGGTCACCGGGTGCCGGTCGAGGACGCCCCGGCCGGTGTAGTGGTGGTGGTGGCCGACGGCGTCGTGCTCGACGAGGTGGCCGTGGTTGACGTCGCCCGCGTGGACGCGGTACCGGCGCTGAGGATCTGGCCGGCGGGGCGGACGGTGTCGGTGGTGGCGAGCAACTGCGCGCTGCGGGTCAGAACAGCTCCGACCTTCTCGGCGAGGGTGTTGTCGCCGGTGAGGTCGGCGGCGAGGGCGACGATCCACCGCACCGTGAGCTGCACCGGGGTCTCCCCGCGAGTACCGACCGGGACGCTGTCGTAGGAGCCGTGCTTGGCGGCGGTGTTCCAGTAGGAGGTGTCGGTGACCAGCTTCGCCAGGCCCGCGTTGTTGTCGACGGTGCGGGTGACCTCGTCGAACGCGGTGGTGACGGCGGAGTCGATGGTCGCCGGGGGAACCAGCTTCACGGCCGCGGCGCCGACCTTGGTGGCGAGGACGGCGAGCGCGGCCGGGGGGTTCGCCAGTCCGACGGCGGCGAGCTGGCCGATGGTCTCGGGGGTGATGACGTCCTTGGCGACGGTGATCGCTGCGCCGATCGCCATGCCGGCGATCTTGGTGACCGCGCCGACCGCTTCGTCGACTGCTTCGCCGTCGGTGACGGCGGTGGGGTCGGAGTACTTGGCCATCTTTCCCAGCACCGTTTCCGATGCGGGGGTGATCTCGAACCGGCCTGCGCGGGAGTCGAAGTCGATGTTGTCGTTGACGACCGAGGAGCTGGTGAGCAGGGCGGAGCGGCCGACGGCGGTGGAGACGTCGGTGAGGATGCGCACGGGGTCGCGGGTGTCCATCGAGGACTGTCCGGCGATGTTGGCGACGAGCTTCGCGGCGGGTGCGTCGGCGGGGGTGTCGCACGCGAGATCGCCTGCGGTGCAGTAGGAGGCGACGCGGTCGGCGACGGCGCCGAAGTCCGCTTCGGCGGGGGCGGGGGCGATGCCGCCTCCGGCCGGCGGTGACGCGGCGACCGCGGGGGCGAGCTGAACGGACTGCACCGCCTCGCCGGTAGTGCCCGGGGCCGGTGCCGGTGCGCGGTCACCGCTGCCGAGGACGGGTTCGCCCTGGCCGCGGGTGGGGTCGGAGAACAGCGCGCCGCCGGCGAACCGGTCGGCGTCGATGGGGCCGGTTCCGGCGCCGATCTCGCGGATGACTTCGGAGGCGATCTGCCCGCCCTGGGAGTAACCGGAGACGAACACCCGCGCCGCGGGGCACTTCTCAGCGATGTCGCCGATCATGGATTCGGCGTTGTCGATGCCGGTCTGCACCGACGCCGCGTAGGTGTCGGAGGAGCGATCGCCGGGCTTGCCGCCGAACGAGGCCGGGTACGGGACGTAGCTGCGGGCGAGGGCGGGGGCGTCGCCGGAGTTGGCGTCGCGCATCGCCGGGACGGTGAGGCGGGAGAAGAAGCCGGAATCGGTGTCCGGTGAGCTGTTCTCGTCGATTTCGGTGGTGCCGGGCACGACCACCAGGTGCAGCGGCGCGCAGTCCGCCGCCGAGCTGGTCGTGGTGGTCGGTGCGGCGTGGGCGATGCCGACGGCGAGCAGCGCGGCCGCGGCGGTCATCGAAGCGACGGCGGTGCGTCCGGCGCGGCGGATGGTGGTGGTCATCGGTGGTGCCTCTCGTCGAGTCAGCGGCGGGTGATGGCGGTGATGGAGGTGGTGCCGCCGGACTCGGCGGTGGTGAACCGTTGCGTGGTGGTGCGGGGGTCGATGCCGGGGCCGCGTTCGGCCACGGTCACGTCGTAGACGCCGGGTGAGACGGGGTCGGCGAGGACGCAGAACTCCACCGAGGGCTCGAGGGCGTCGATGCCCAGGCGCAGCCGGTCGGCCGAGGCCATGACGGCGTCGGGTGTGGCGGCGGCGCGGGCGGCGACGGGGTCGCGGTCGAAGTAGAACGCCTTCTCGAACCGCCAGATCGCGGCCATGCCGGGGTCGGTGGTGTCTCCGGTGACCGGCTCACCGGGGGCTTGGCCGTCGCACCAGGTGAAGTCGGCCGCGGCGACCTCGCCAGTGGCGGGCTGCGCCGGGGCGGCAGCGGCGGTGGTGTCGACGGTGCTGGCGGGAAGCAGTGGTGCTGCGGTGGCCGGTTCCGGCTCCCCGATGCCGGTCAGCACGAGCGCGGCTCCGCCGACGATGCCGACCAGGGCGACGAGGGCGGCGGCGACGGCAACCGACCTGCGGTACCGACGCCACCACGACGCACGGGCTGCGGGCGCGGTGTGGTCGGCGTGCGCGCGCAACGTGTCGGTACGGGTGCCGAACTCGTCGACCGGACCACCCACGCTCGCGGTGGTGTCGCGGTCGGCGAACCAGTCCTCGACGCCATGATCGCTGTCCACGTCGAGCGGCCGGGCGGCCAGACTCAACCGCCGGCCACTGTCCCCCGGCGCAGGCTCCGCTGCGGGGGCGGAATCAGCGGCGGTGAACCAGTCGTCTGTCCCGTCGTCGGGGTACGGGTCCTCGAAATGGGCCACGACAGTGTGCCTTTCGGTGGAGGGGAGGTGGGAAGGTCGGGAGGTCGGTGTCGGACCTTCGGGTACAGCCGGGCCCCGGGTAGTGGCGGGTCCGGCTGCACCCGGCGATCAGACCGCGACGCCCAACGAAGCCAGGGCGGCGTTCAGCGCGGCCGTGCCCTGCTCGATCACCGGTGCCGCGTCGGCGACGGCGGTGTCCACTGCGCCCAGAACGGCTGCGCCGCCGGGTTGCTCCGCGACCGCGGTGCGGGCCTGCTCGACGTAGGCGGGGGCGGAGTCGACGACCGGGGCGAGATCCTGCGGCGGCGTCCACACCGGGGCCGGTTCGGCAGCCGGCGCCGCAGCGGCGGGGGCGGATTCGGTGATGGTGGTCTGCTCGCCGCCCAACGCGGTCGCGCCGATGGCACCACCGATCGCACCGCCGATACCCGCACCGACGACGGCCGCGGGCACACCGAGCGCGGCGGCACCGACACCGGCACCGATGGCGGCACCGACGCCGGGGCCGAAGACCCAACCGATGCCCGGTGCCCACCACACGAACGGCACCGTGGCAGAACCGATTCCGAGTCCGACCAGGCCACCGCCGACAGCACCGACGGCGGTGGCAGGGATACCGAGGGCGGCGGCACCGATTGCGCCGCCGACGACGATGCCGGTCGCGGCGCCGGCTGCGACACGGTCGGCCTGCGGTGCGTCGACCAGTCCGGCGTTCACCAGGGCGTTCGCGCCGTCGGCTTGGAGTGCGGAAGCGGAGTTGTTGAACTGCTCGGCCGTGCGGGCGTCGATGAAGTCCGGGCGTGCGACGGCCTGGCTGCCGATCAGGATGGTGCCTTCCGGTGCGTCGATCGGGGAGATGACGGTGCGCTGCACCGTCGGCGGAGGCGGCGGGGTCGGCGGGGTCGGCGGGACGAATGGTGCGGGCGCGGCCGGGGCGGACTGCTGCGGGGCCGGGGCGTAGCAGATCGGCGCGGTGGTGGTCGAGGACTGCTGGCGGCCGGACTGGTAGTCGTCGTAGCTGCGCCACTGCGACTGCTGGACCTGCGGTGACGGGGTGAACCCGGGCAGGAACTCACGCTGGGACGTCGGAGCCGGGACCGGGGTGGCGTTCGTGGTGCCGCTCTGCGCGGTGTCCGGTGCGGTCACGAAGTCCTGCGGCGCTGCATGCGCGGTGCCGCCGTACCCACCGGAGGCGAGCACGACGCAACCGATGACAACTGGCGCAGCGGTTGCTGCGCTTCGTGATCTCCGTGACCGCCCGGGACTGTGCTTGGACATGACTGATCTCCACTCCTAAGGAATTGGTTGTCGAACAATCGATTGCGCGCCATCGTGTGGCGATGAGCGAGTCCGGAACTGAGGGCCGGTTCCGGACCGGAATGCGCGCTGCTGTGGTGACGACGCCGGGATCGCTACGGGGCGGACGAGAGTGCCCGCGGTGCCTCCCACTGTGCGATGACCTCTCCGTCGCCGGACCAGGCTTCGTGGCGGTGATGCTCACCTGCGCCGGTGATGGAGCAGCGAAGGCGTTGCCCTGTTCGCACGTCGACGACGATCTCGTTGCACTCTCCGACGCCACCGCCGCCGTATGTCTGAGGTGTGGACACTTCGCCTCCCCAGTCCGGACCACCACCTGCAGAGTAACAACGCGCCGCTACAAAAAGATAGAAAAACGCAAATAAACATAAGTACGCCGCCCCGTTGACGAGCATCGACACTGTTCACGCGTCTAGTTGTTTTTCTTGCTCGTGACTTCAGCGACGCTCTACTGTTCTGGACGTGGACGGTCCTGGACGATTAGCCGAGTACGTGTGGAAACGCCGTACCGAACTCGGTCTGTCGCGTCCACAGGTGCGTGACCGGGGCGGGCCCTCGATACCTACGCTGAAAGACATCGAGGAGGGCACAACCCGCACCGTGTCCGCCACGACATTGGGGAAACTCGACGCCGCGTTGGAATGGGAACCGGGTTCGGCGTCCGACGTGCTTCGCGGCGGGACGCCGAAGCCGAGGCGAGCAAACGACGGGGTTGCCTCGCTCGGACCGGACGGCGTCGCCGTCGCCCTTCGCGTCGTTCTCGACTTACTCGGCATCTCGCGCGAGCTCGACACGATCGCCCGGGAGATGAAGGACGCACGTCTCGAGGACCTGGCCCGACGGCTGGCGGTGGCGCTGCGGCCGATGTACGGCGAATACGTCACGCGCCTCTTCGAAGAGAACAAGCGTGAAAACGGTTCACTCTCTCCGGTGTACGCGGTTTTCAGCGAACTGCTCGACGAACCCGCGGGGTCAGACGACGACGAGGACGGGAAAGAGCGGCTGTACCGGCGGTGGTTGGCGGGCCGGGAGATCGACGCTGATCAGGGTCTGCTCGCCGAATTCGAGGCCAGGTTCTCTAGGAGGCAACAATGATCGACGATCGAACGCGGCACGTTATTCCGCTGTCCAGGCGACTCGACCTTCTCTTTCGTGTCTGGCGAGCATCCGACGGCACCGAGCGGAGTCACGACGACGTCGCTCGCGCAGTCAGTATTGCCACGGCGACCACCGTGAGTGCTGACGACATGGCGAGCTTCAGACGAGGCACCAGGCCGATCCCGGCCAACGTCGTCGAGGCTTTGGCGGAGGTTTTTCCGTCCAGTCGCGAGTACCTTCTCGACGAGACCGCAGCCCCCAGGCTTCACACCCAACTGACTCTGATCGACGAGCTGGTGTCGGGCGGCATTCGGGGCGTCAGGCTACGCGGGGGAGACGAAGACACCGATCCCGAGCGATTGACCGCAGTGCTGCGGGAGCTTCGCGAACGCCGAGAGCGATCTGTCGGCCTGAACTAGCAACAAACATTGTCCGGGGGGGACATGAACGACACGGCGAGGAATGTTCTCGCGGCGGCGCGCCAGATCGAACACTTGGTGCCGAGTCCGTGGAACCGGAGCGCGTTTCTGCTCGAATTGTCTCGCCATCGCAACCGACGGCTCGACCTCGTCGCCGTCGACACACCGGACTTCACCGATTTCGCATGTGGCCTGTGGCTGGAGTTCGAGGACCGAGACGAGATCGTGTACCAACGGGGAGCGCCGGACTATCAGGTGGACCAGACCGTGTTGCACGAAGTCGGGCACATGCTGCTGGGCCACCATGGATCCGTGGGGCCCGAGCCGGCGCTCGCCGCTCTGTTCCCCGACATCGACTTGACCACGCTGACATCGGTGATGAACAGGTCCTCCTTCGACGACGACCAAGAGGGCGATGCCGAGATGTTCGCCGATCTCGTGATGTCGGCTCGTGTCTCCCGCTACCGGCGGTCGTCGGCCATGGACGACTTCATGGGCATCTCGTGACTTCGTCGGTGCCGGCGCCGATCACCTGTTGCGTCGTGGTCGCGGGGTTGGTGGTCCTGGTAGCTCGGCTCGCGCTCGTTCGGGAGACCGTGGCTGCACGCCTCGTCAACCTTGCGCTGGTGCTGGCAATCCTTTCGGCGCTTGCCCGCGAGTCCTCCGTTCAGGCTGCTCTCGATGCCGGGAGCGGCGGGTCGCTTCCGGTGCCGTTCACCCAACAACTCGGGACCGTATTGATGCTGTGGGCTGGTGCACCACTGACAGCAGTTGCTGCGCGGTGGCGGTCCCCGTCGTGGTCGACGCGACAGACCGGGGTCCTTCTTGCCGCTGCGGTGGCGTCGGGGCTCGTGATGCTGGTCGTCGGGACGTCCGCTCGTTCTTCCGGCACCTACATCGACCTGCTACCCGGTTGGCCTACCGCCGTCTACTTCGGGCTGTTCTCGGCGTGGGCGGGCGCGATGCCGCTCATCGTTCTGATCGTCTCGGTCGAAGAGCTGCGTCACGGCCAGCTGTCGGTACCGGTGATGGCGTCGTTCGGCTTGTTCGTATCGCTCGCAGTATGGGGCTTGGAGGAGGCCGCGTCCATCCTCGCCATGGGCCTGCTGTCCGCGGTAAGTCGCGCTCGCGAATTCGTCGAGCTCCGTGTCGAACTCAACGAAGCGAGTTACTCCTACCTGCTGATTCTCGCCACGGTGTGTGCGGCACTGCCCGTGGTACAGCGCGCCGTCGAAACCTTGGGCGTCGACTACTGGTCGCGTTCGTGCCGGCGGCTTCGTCCGATGTGGGCCGACCTCATTGTGTCATGTCCGGAAGTTGTTCTGGGACAGCCGAGTCAGCGAATCTCACCCAGAGCCCGTGCTCATCGAATGTGCATCGAGGTCCGAGACTCTATCAGTCTCCTGGGTCGGCACCTCGACGCCGATGTGTCGGCCGCCAGCGCGGCTGTTGCCCTGGCCGATGCTGCTCACCGTCGAAGCCGCGGGTGTCCCGCCCGAGCGTTCACCCGCCTCCCTCTCGCATCGAGCGGCGATCTGAAGAGCGAGCTCGGCATTCTGGCCGAGCTCAGCAAGGACTGGCCCCCTTCATCGAAGCCGAGTCGAGTGAGCGAGAAAGCCCGATGACCATCCCCCACGAGGGCGCGATCAAGTCTGCCGACCGAGTACTTCCGCACCCACCGCGGCGTCTTCCCCTCCTGGGGGACATCCTCGACCTGCACGTCACGGAGTCGAGTCAGTGGGCCATGCGAGACGCCCAACGGTACGGGACCATGTTCGAGCGAAATGTTCTCGGTACGCGCGTGACGTACGTATCCGGCCCGGAAGAAGTCGCTGCGGTCAACGACGAGAAGGTGTGGACGCGCCTCCTCGGTGTGCCGCTGCGAGATCTCAGATCGGTCGCTGGAGATGGACTATTCACAGCACACAATTCCGAGCCGTCGTGGGCGGCGGCGCACGCAATCCTCGCCCCCGCGTTCACACAATCGTCGATGCGTCGCTACCACGACTCGATGATCGCCAAAACCGCACTCCTCATCGACTATTGGACCGCAGCAGGGCCAGATGCGTGGCTCAACATCCCGGCCGACACGAACAAACTGACCCTCGAGGTCATCGGCAACGTAGCGTTCGGTCACGACTTCCGGTCGTTCGAGAACGCGGCACCGCACGAGTTGATCGTCCGCATTTCAAGGGTTCTGAAATACGTCAACCGGGCGGCCTACTCCCACCCCTTCGTGGAGGCGACGGTGTTTCGGCGTGCGCGTAACCAGCACCGAGACGATACCGCGGTCGCCCGCAGCCTGGTGGATGACATCGTGCGGGCACGCCGAGTCGATCCCTCGGCGGGGCGTGGGGACCTGCTTGACCTGATGCTGTCGACCGCCGACCCGGCCACCGGGGAGCGGCTGTCGCACGACAACATTCGGAACCAGATATTGACGTTCCTCGTCGCTGGACAGGAGACGTCTGCCGGCGTGTTGGCGTTCGCCTTGCACTTCCTGTCGCTGCGACCGGACGTGGTGGCACGAATGCGCTCCGAATTCGCCGAAGTGTGCCCGACCGGCGACCTCCAGTTCGATGAGGTGGGCAGACTTCGTTATATCCGACGTGTAGTCGACGAGACCTTGCGGTTGTGGCCGGTCGCGCCGGGGTATTTTCGGAAGGCGCGGGAGGACACGAGAGTGGCGGGACACCCTTTCGAGAAGGGTGAGTGGGTCTTCGTCGTCCTGTTGCAACTGCACCGTCACACGGACTGGGGAGCTGACGCCGACGAGTTCGACCCGGACCGGTTCGAGCGCGGACGGGTTCCAGGAAATCTCGCCCACCTGTACAAGCCCTTCGGAACGGGGCTGCGCGCGTGCATTGGAAGGCAGTTCGCTTATCACGAGATCGTTGTCGCACTTGCACTTATCGTCCGGGCGTTCGACCTGGTTCCGGACCCGAGATACATCCTGAAGGTGGAAGAAACGATCACTTTGAAGCCACAAAATCTCCGTCTTCGAGCGTTGACTAGATGACGCTCGATCGCACTGGTTGTGCCGGTGCATCCATGCCGAGCGGAGTCGGCCAGCCTGAATGTCAAACTGCGAGTAAATGTTGAGCGACCAGATCGTGGACTATCTCGTCTCAGAACGCGACGCCCACGCCGACTCCGCCGCCATATTTGGCGAGGGTGTGCTTCATCGTCTGACTCCAGGTGTCCAGGGCAACTTGCGGTGGTCTGAGCACCCTACAAAGGCTGTGCCACGGTAGTTCGTGGCGGTGGCGGATGCCAGAGACTGCTCGATGCACGTGACAGATCGAGCAAGGCGGACCGCTCGCGCGAAGACCCGCGCCGGGAACCGTAGCTGTTGCCCGTTCGCAAGCAGGGAGCCAGGGACTGGTGGTGAGTTCATATGGACCCGGCGGGCTGTCCGTGACACGAGGGTGACACAACTCGGTACCGACGCCCGTGAATCCATGTGGCCCCGGAGGGACTGTTTCGCCAGTTCAAGGCAATTTCGTGGACTCCGGCAGACCGTCCTGAATAGCTCTCGTCGTTCTCGTAATGAAAAGGTCTGGGGTTCGATTCCCCAAGGCGGCTCCAAAACGTACGCTGAACAGCGGTTATGCGATTCGCATGACCGCTTTCTCAGTCCTGGGTGTGCCCGAATGAAGTGCCGCAGGTCCGTGGAGTACACGGCGGCACCGCTCTGACCAGCAAGTATTCGGAACAGACCTTTTCATCCAGACTGTAAAGGTCCCCGGTCCCGGTGGCTCTGACCAGGGCTTTCAGTCTCGATGACACGACGGTGACACGACCCGTAACGCGACCCGTTGGAGGTGCGGACGTGCGCGGACTCACCGTGGTCCGATGTGGCGGTGCACCGCTGCCGTGCCGGATCCGTGCGACGTTGTTCGAGAGCGTTCGCCGCCGAGGACGCACCCACTTGTTCTGCCTGTCGATGGAGGACGCCGCCAACGAGTGCGGCGCCCTGGTCACCGTGTTGACTGTCGCTGTCACCGACGCCCTGGTCGATCGGGCCACCGCCACCCCCGCGGAAGGATCGTTGCCGGCGGGGCGGCTGCGGGTGCCGGCGACGTACGCCCTCGACGAAGCTGCGAATGTGGTGCGGTGGCGGCAGTTGCCGAACCGGTGCATCCACTTCGGTTCCCGCGGAGTCACCGTCACCACCATCCTGCAGTCCTGGTCCCAAGCAGAGGAATGCTTCGGTCAGGGCGGGATGAAGAAGCTGTGGGGCGCGTCGACGATCCGCGTCTACGGCGGCGGCGGATCCACCGACGACGGCCGGTTCCTCGAGAACACCTCCGCCGCCCTCGGTGATCACTGGGAGATGAGCCAGACCGTCTCCACCAACTCCTCCGGCCGGTCGAGCTCGCAGCAACGGCAGAAGATCCGCACCCTGCCCGCGGATGCTCTCGAAGCGATCCCGGCGGGGCGGGCGATCCTGCGCGCCGCGAAATGCCCTCCGGCGCTGATCGAGACGATGCCCTGGTACGCCGGGCCGTTCGCCGGTGCCGTCGCCGATGCCCGGGTCCGTGCCGGCCAGGACCCCGCCGTGCACATCAATGCCGACGACCCGGATCCGGCGGATGCCACGTCGCTGCTCCCACAGCCGCAGAAGTACTCGGTTGCAGTGCTGCGGCCGGACACGGCGGTGGCCTCGTGAGCGACGAGTTCGACCCGGGCTCCGACACGGGCGAAGCGTGGCCGACTGATGCATCACGCGCCGATGATGATCGAGATGAGCTGCAGGACAGTGACACCGACAACGAGACAGGCGGGGCGGGGGAGCGGGCCGACCCCGAAACTCGGGGCCCGTACTACCCGAACGCGTACCGGTTCTTCGCCGACTTCCTCGCCCCCGCGTACCGGCGCAAGACCATCGACCACCCGGCGATGCGGTGGTGCCCGAGCTGGTTCCTGCACCCCGAAGCCCGCGCCCGCGTCGACGCACTCTGGCGGGCCTGGGAGTACCTACGGCTCGACCCGGCCACCGGGATGAGCGTGTGGTGGAAAGACCACGCCGATCACCACATGTCGAGACTGCTGTCCCCGGACGGCACGTTCAAGGACTGCACCCCCGACCACCGGCAGGTGCACCCGCTGCCGAGCATCGCCATCCCCACCGAGCTGCTGGCGCTCCACACAGCCGACTCACCGGTCTCACCCGCGTGACGGCACCCGTACCTCCCACACGCACCCGGCACCCTGAACCAAGGAGTCACCCATGGCCGACGACGAACACGAACAGCTCTCCCGCCAGACCGGCATGGTCCTGCGCACAGCCGTGCAGGTCGCGATGCAAGTAGCCGAAGCCCTCGCCCGCCGCCGCGAGCAAACCCTCCGCACCGCGGCCGCCGGATCGGAGGCACAATCACGAGCCCTGGCCGGGCGCCTGAACTCCGAACAACGCTCCGCAGAAGCGTTCCTTCGCCGCACCGATGACCGGCAGTGGTGGGCCACCGCCGACGATGCGCACATCGTCGACGCCGTCCGGATCGCACACACCTGGAAGAACACCTCCCCGGTCGCCGACCGGGCAGCGGTCACCATCGAGAACCGGCTGCGCACCGACAAGGGCATCGACCTCACCGCGCTACACGACACCGTGAACACCGCCGCCGTCGCAGCCGCCGTCGAGCGTGAACTCGCCGACCGCGCCCGACGCGAGATCGGCGACCGCAACAGATCTGCTCTCAACGAGCCGCAATCGCAGAGCTCTGTTATAACGCAACGTATCTCGCTGACGGGCGTCAACTGGGACACCGCGCAACGCCGAGAACTGGAGAGGACAGAACTCACCGTCGCAGGCGTCGACCCGGAAGCAATCGACGCGCACCTCCTCACCGACACCTCCAACGCCGCCGCACTCGACAGCTCGTCGGTACGAGCGCCTGCTGGCGCACCGACCGCTAGACCAGGAGACAGAGATCAGAGCATCGAACCCAGCATCGACCGTGGTGGGCGGTGAGACGGTATGCATCTCCCAATTGGGCCGGCCGGACCAAGCTGAAGTCGACAAGATCCGGGTGCCATCCCGGTCGGGGAAGTAGGACTGCTCATTGTTCGCAAATTGGAGCAATCGAGCAGAAGGATGGGGCAGGCCATTCGCAGGAGGCGCACTAATCAAACCAACCGGCCTTGCCAGTTCGATCCGTGGTCCCGGCTCGACCAATCAGTACGTACATTTAAACAGTGAATTGATTGCTTATAATATTGGCATCGATACTGCTCAAGGACCTTTGCCCATCCGGTGTTGTCAGGCTCCCTATCAACTAAGTTATTTCCCGCTCAGAATGATGTGCGTCGTGCTCTTTGAAGGCATCGCGGTAGCTCTGAGGCGCTGTCCCGCTCAAGCGCCGAAATTGGTCGCGGAAGTTGGACACGGACACGAAGCCAACCTCGCGGCCAATTCGTTCCACGCTATAAGAGGAGCGTTCGAGCAGTTCCTGAGCGTGACGTATTCGGACACCGGTCACCCACTCCATAGGCGTCTGACCGGTTTCCGTTCTGAATTTGCGGTTCAATGTGCGCCGTGACGTCACGGCGTGCTCGGCAATGTCTGTCAAGGTGAGGTCATGATGGGCGTTCTCCTCGATCCATGCGAGAGTCCCGTTCAGTTCTGACTTCTGCCCGGCGGGGTTGACCGGGTACTGGTTCCGCGCGATGAATTGAGCCTGTCCGCCACTTCGATGGAGGGGCGCGACAGCAAGCTTTGCCGCGCGGGCAGCCGCAGCCGATCCGTAGTCGATCTGCACCATGTGCAGACACAAATCGAGCCCTGCGGATGCACCTGCCGACGTCAACACTTGCCCCTCGTCGACGTATAGAACATTCACATCTAGAAGAACGTGTGGAAACGTGTGCCGGAAGAGTTCGGCTGAGGCCCAATGCGTGGTGGCGCGCTTGCCATCGAGTAAGCCGGCTGCGGCCACCGTGAATGCGCCGGTGCAGATCGAGGCAATGCGGGTACCGGACGAATGAGCCTTTCGGAGCTGGGTCAAAACCGAGGCGGGAATATGGGCGACGCAGTCGTTGCGCCCGGGAACAATTATCGTGTCAGCATCGACCAAGCCGTCGAGATCGTATTCCGTGGAAATCCGGAGCGGCCCCGCCTCGACGATCGGTTCAGTGCCGCACACCCGAACCTCGTATCCGTTTTCACCGTTCGGCAACGGGGCACGGCTGAATGTCTCGATGGCCATGCACACGTCGTAGGCGATGACGTCCGGGAGGGCCAGAACGGCGATGGTGTGCACGGGACAACCGTACCGACACCTGGCAACAGGACGTCGCTTTGATGCAGATCTGCCACCAGCGATTGTCACCGCCTGGCCGGTTCGCAGCCCCAGGTTCGTCCTGCTCGGGCGATACGGAGCACCCGATTCCCCGTGCTGTCGGCAATAGTGTGGCGGGTCCCGCCTGGTTGGAGATGTCGCTGCGTCGATAAGACTGGACCGACTGGGAGGCTGGACCGACTGGCAATTTACAGGCGACGAATGTCGCTGGTGCCACTGTCGGCTGCACTCGATACGACCCAGGATGGTCACATGCACGCACAAATTGTTTTGTTCGACGGTTTCGATCCGCTGGACGTCGTGGCGCCCTACGAGGTTCTGATCGCCGGGAGCGACTTCGTCGGCGGCGACCTGGAGGTAGAACTCGTGTCCGCCGAGGGTCCGCGCTTGGTCAGAGGCGGATGCACCGGATCCAGGCCCTTGCAACTGGAAGCGACCAACTATTTGGACCCGACCAAACCGGGCTATGTCATTGTTCCCGGCGCGCTCGGACCCGTCGACGCGGATCCCGACGAGGTGGCTACGATCCCTGTCTTGCTGGCTCGCTTCGGCGATACCGAGGCGGGCCCGTTGATGCGCCGGGCACTGGCCCACCCCGATGTCACGGTGGCGACGGTGTGTGGCGGTTCGCTGGCATTGGCGATGGCCGGACTCCTGGATGGCCGACACGCGAACACACACCATCTCGGCACGCAGGTCTTGGAGGCAACGGGGGCAATTCCAGTAGATGCCAGGGTGGTCGACGACGGTGATCTCGTGACCGCAGGCGGTGTGACGTCAGGTTTGGATCTGGCGCTGCATCTGCTCGACCGCAGCTACGGACCTCGCATCGCGCTGGCGGTCGAGGCTTACTTCGCGTTCGAGCGCCGCGGAACCGTGTGGACCAACCGCGGTGCATTGCCGCAGGCCGTCTGATGGAAAGCATTGCGGGCAGATGGGATGTCGTGATGAAGACTCCGGTCGGGTCGATGCGGGCGATCTACCAGTTCGATGCGCACGATGGCGCGATCACTGGTAGCGCTACCGGCAAGCACGAAACTGTAGCCCTGGCCGACATCGCCGTCCGGGAATACGACCACGAAACGGAGGTGACGTGGCGACAGACCATCACCAAGCCGATGCGGCTGAACCTGACATTCGTGGTTCGCATCGCTGGTGACCGGATGAGCGGCGAATCGCGCGCCGGCCGATTGCCGCGCTCGGAAGTGAGCGGAGTTCGTGATCGCCACCAATCGAGCATCGAAACGAATCCGCGACGATCCCGCGGGGACACCGACTGACCCGGACTCATGCCGGGCGGGTTCCCGAAGAGTCATGACGCGCGCAGCTCGCGGAACCAGACGTCGCGCGTCGGACCCTTGTTTCCCGACATCGCGCACGCCGAGAAGGCGTCGCAGCTCGTCTCCGACCAGCGCCTCGAACACCCCGACCGGACCCTCAGGACGGCGCCTGACTTTCCTCACTGCACCAGCGTGGTCTACTCGTCCACTTGGTTGTATCCAGGCTTCACCGCGGAAGTGTTCGGCGATCATCGTCATCGTCGACTGACAGCGGCGGGAAACCGAAGAACCGCGAGCTGGACCTGCCGGTTCGTCCCAGTCCTCGGATGCGCCGGAAAGCCGACTGCGCGTCAGCCCTTGGGCGATCGGTGGACTGGCTACGCCCACCTTGCGCGGCACCGAGAAGACGCCTGCGCAAGCGGGCCGACCCTGATCGGGTTCCTCCTTGATCCACCTCTCCCGCAGGTGAATTCGGGCCATACTCGTCGGTTCGCTTACTCCCGTGCGAAAGGACGTCACCGATGGGGTCGACTGCCGGACCCCGAGTGCGCGAGGCAAGGCGTGAGCTGCGTGACAGCACCGATCTGCACAGCCGTGCTAGCTTTCAGTCCAACTGCATGTAGGAGGTGTCCCGATGAAATCATCGAACTCACGCGACCGGGTCGCGGCGATGACTCCGATGCGGGTGGTGTCCAGTTTGGAACTGTTCTCGCTGCTCACCATCGTGGTCAATCGCGTCACCGTTCACTACCCCGCCATCACAGCCACCGGTGGGCCCATTCACGGATTGCTGTACGTCGCCACGATCGTCCTGGCACTGCTTCTCCCCTTCCCCCGGTCGGCGAAGTGGCTCGCCGTCATACCGGGGGTGGGCGGAATACTTGCTCTGTGGCGCGCGAGATACATCGGTGCGGTGGCCGACGCACAACCGACCGCAGGGCATGCATTCGATGTCGAGCTCACCGAGGGCGACCGGTCAACGGCCGCCGTGGTCGTCGACTGTGCAACTGCCACGCTGTCGAATGCCACCAAGATCGGCCCTCTGACCTTCAGTGTTCCCAGAGGCAGGATCACCGGTCTCATAGGACCGAACGGTGCAGGTAAGACCACAGCACTACGCATGCTGTGCGGACTGGTCGAATCAGATGCGGGAGGCATCTGCGTCGAGCCGTCCGACTGCAACGACACTGCTCACTGCGCCCACACTGGCGGCAGCCCGGCCGATCTGGGGGTGCTCATCGAGTCTCCCGGGTTTCTGCCCGGCTTGACTGCACGCCAGAACTTGCGGGTACTCACCCGCCTCGCGGGGTGGGCGGACGAGGTTGCCGACACCGCATTGGAGCGCGTGGGCCTGACCGAATCAGCTGATAGGCGGGTCAGCACGTACTCGCTGGGCATGAAACAACGCCTAGGGCTGGCTGCCGCCCTGCTGGGCCACCCGTCGACCATAATCCTGGACGAACCGACCAATGGACTCGACCCACACGGCATCGTCGAACTACGCACATTCTTGCGGTCACTCGCGACAGACGGCGTCACGGTGATCATCGCCAGCCACGCCCTCGATGAGATCGAGGAGTTATGTGACCACGTGGTCGCGATGAATCACGGCCGCGTCATGTTCAACGGTTCACCGAACCGTTTGCTCGAATCACGGTCCGGGACGATTCGATGCAGGACCGACGACCCCGCCGCGACGAGGGCGGTCTTGGAGATCTTCACCGGACAAGGACATTCCGCGCAGCTCGACCACGATGGTGCCATCGTGGTCATGGGCGAACCCCACATCGCTGCCACACTCAACGACAGTGCGTTCGCGGCGGGGGTGGTTCTCACAGAAATATCGCCCGTCCGGCCAACTCTGACGGACGCGTTCCTCGCCGCCATGTCCAGTGCTGATGCGGAAGGTTTCCGTCCACCCACCCCCTCGACGAGCACATTGGCGGCAGTTCGATGAACGGAGCTTTCAGAGCAGCCTGGATCATGGTGGCGCGACCACGCCGTGTGCTGCCCGCACTGGCCGCCGTAGCGCTGTTCTCAACGCTGGCAGTGACTTTCACCTTCACTACCGCCGCCGCGCCGGGTGGATCGCGCTTCACCGATCCACCGACCATCTTGGCCGACCTCGCGAACGCCGACGCATTGTCTCAGATGGTGAGCCGGCCCGTGATGGTCACCGGCATCGTGGTGCTGGCGGCGTCGATTCTGCATGTGACGAGCCAGTATTCGACGGGGTTCATTCGCGTGCAGTTCGTTCGTCAGCCTCGACGAGCCTCCTGGCTGGTGGGCCAGTGGCTGGCGCTGGCGTCGGCAGCATTCATCGCCGCCCTCATCGGTGCTCTCACGGCCGTCGCCACGACGTTGATATGCGCGTGGCTCTGGAACGTCGACACGACGCAGTGGGGCGAAGGAGTGTGGCAAGCGGTCTATGCCATCGGCAATCTGGCGCTCGGCATGATGGCGTTCTCGTTGGTGGGAAGCGCTCTGGGGTTGGTGTTGCGCTCCTCCACTGCCGCACTGAGTGTCGGACTCGTGTACGCGTTGTTCGAGAGCCTGATCATCAACGTCGCGCCGCTCGGTCAGGGGCTGCTCCCGGCCAGCGCGTTCGCCACAGTCGCGACTGCAGGATCGGACGGAAGTCCGTACACACGAGCACTTGTCGCGACCACCGTCCTCTGTGCCACGGTCGCGGTCGGCACGATCAACCTCCTGAAGAACCGGGATGTGACCGAGTGATGGCCGGCAAGAATTCTCGCCGAAGCTTCCTGGTCGGGAGCGCCGCCGCCGCCGCTGCCGCCGCGGCAGGCCTGTCCGTGGGACGTGAGCTCGCCCCCGATACGGCCCCCGAGGCCGCGACGACGGCCCCGTCCGTACAACCCACGACCGTCGAGTTCCACGGCGCCCACCAACCGGGAATCGCAGATCCCACCCCCACCCATGCCAGCTTCCTGTCCTTCGACCTGGCCGCGGAGACGGGCCGTACACAGTTGACGCAGACGATGCAGCGGTGGACAGCGGTGGCCTCGGCACTGGCGTCCGGCGACACATCGGTCGACCCGTCATCCGTCTCCAGCGGTTCCGGCCCCGGAATGTTCACCATGACGGTGGGCGTGGGCGGGGGAATGCTGGATCGACTCGGCATTGCTCGCCCGGAACCACTGATCGACTTACCTGCGTTCCCGGGCGACCGCCTCGACCACGACGCCTCGTACGGTGACATCTTCGTCCAGCTGTGTTCCAACGACGCGATCTATCTGAGCGGGGCCGTTCGTGCGGTCCGCCGAACAGCCGGGGATGCGCTCGTTCCGCGGTGGCAGCTGAATGGATTTCGTGGTGTCGCTGCCTCCACCAGCAGCACGAACGGGCGAAACCTGATGGGCCAGGTGGACGGCACCAACAACATCGCCGTCAGCCGAGGTTCGAGCGGCGGTGCAGTATGGATCGACGACCCCTCACCGGAGTGGATGCAAGGCGGGAGCTACGTGGTGCTGCGGCGTATTCGCATGCTGTTGTCGGAGTGGGAGAGCGCAGATGGGGTCACCCGTGACCGCACCATCGGTCGACACACCTCGTCCGGAGCGCCACTCGGCGCCAGGGACGAATCCGACCCGGTCGATCTCGCCGCCGTGGATACCAGCGGGACGCTGACCACCCCCGACGATGCGCACATCCGTCTGGCTGCGCCCCGCCGCGGCGCTGGTGAAGAGATGCTTCGAAGGTCCTATTCGTACTCCAACGGACAGATTGCCGGTGGCACCGACGAAGATGCCGGGTTGATTTTCGTTTCGTACCAGCGCGATCCGAGAACCAGTTTCGTTCCCGTGCAGCGACGTTTGGCGGAATCCGATGCCCTCAATCGCTTCACCGAGGCAACGACCAGCGCCATCTTCGCCGTCCTCCCCGGTGTGGTCGACGACGACGACTGGTACGGCCGCCGGCTCCTGGGTTGACGCGGGGTCAGCGTGGGGTGCGTGTACGTACCTGAGCCTCGCCGACATCGGTCAAGGCCTCACCCAACTTCGCCCACTCTCCGTCCCCGAACATTTCGACATCGAGTTGGGCGATGAGGGCATGCGCTCTCGACAGGGCCTCGATGCCGGCGTCGGTCAACTCGATTGCCGCCGCTCTGCCCTGATCGACGCCGCCGACAGTGTCGACGTAGCCGTCGGTCATCATCGTCGCGACGATCGGATGCAAACTCTGGACCTTGATGCCGGCCCGGCGCGCCAACGCGCTGAACGAGATGCCCGGCTCGCGCTGCAAATGTCCCAGGAGGCCGAGCCGGCGGAGCGAGAGACCGATCTCTTCGAGTTTCTTCTGAAGAGTTGCCTCGAGTGCTCGCGCCTGCAGGATCAGCACCATCGTCGGACTGACGGCAATTCTCGGCCCTGTGTCATGCGATGCGTTCACTGATGCTTCCTGTCCCGCCGGGTTGTCGAACTTCACGGTCAGCCTACCTACACATACAGTTAGACTGCATGTTATGTCGATTCCGTTTCGCCGTCTGACGGCGATGATCATGTCGAGCGCCGTCCTGTCCTGCGTCGCCGGATGTGGTTCGGATCCCGTAGGGGACGCCGAACGTGCTCGAGCGCTTGCAGTTTCGAGCACCCAGGACCTGGGTTCATTTCTCGTCGACGGCCAGGGCAACACCCTGTACGTCTTCGAACCCGACGAGGCCAGTGAGGTCAGTTGCACGTTCACCTGTGCCACCAACTGGCCTCCGCTCACCGCTGCAGAGGGGGCGGCTCCCGCGGCCGACGAGGGCGTGAACCCCACGCTGATCGGCACACGATCCAGCCCGTCGGGCGGAGAGGTCGTCACCTACCGCGATTGGCCGCTGTACCGCTACGCAGCCGACAAGCAACCCGGTCAGCATCGCGGGCAGGACATCAACCTCAACGGCGGGCTGTGGTACGTCATGCGGCCCGACGGTTCCCCACTCATCCCCTGATCCACGTCAGCGACCCCCAGGACCACCATATGACCCACGTTCTCCTCGTCATCCACATCGCGACCGCCATCATCTTCATCGGCGCTCTCACGGTCTCTGCCAGCGTGTTCCCGCGATATGCGACCGGCGACGCAGCAGCTGCCTACGCAGACAAGAGGGGCCACCCGGTGGCGATCGAGATGCACCGAATCACCAAGGCGTACGGGCGCCTGGCGGGCATCACCCCCCTCGTGGGTGCGGTCCTCGCCGTAGCCACCGGCCAGTTGACGCAATTGTGGGTTCTGCTTTCGATCGCGCTCGTCGTACTCGGCGCCGGCCTTCTGGTGTGGAAAGTCATTCCCACCCAACAGAGGATGCTGCAGGACCCCCCGACCGACCCGAAAGCCCGCGGTCGAGCAGTGGGACAGGCCGGTTACCTGAACATGATCTGGATTGTCGTTCTCGCACTCATGATCACGAAGCCTCAGTGGTGATCGGATTCCACTGTCCCGGCTCTCGATTCGGTGGCGGAACTACCTCACCACGCAACTCACCGAGACGCCCGAACGCTGAGCAGCGCCGACGACGCGCGCACCTCCCTACGCACACGAGGCAGACCGGCTGTGCCAACATTCATCGACGCGATACTTGTGGCCGGACAGGTCTTCCGCGTCGCCCCATGAGGTGGCCATGAACCGTGAACTTCCCCTTACGGCGCTGAGCGAACTCGACGACGTGTTCGTCGTGGCGCGACTCGATCCGACTGCCGACGTCGACGCGCACGACGCGCTCTCCGTCACTCGTACGGAGCGTGAGCTCTCGATCGTGTGCCCCCGATCCCGAGTGCCCGTGGGGGCCGCGACCGACGGGCCGTGGACCGCTTTCTACACCGACGGAACCATTGCCTTCGACACCACCGGAATCGTTGCTGGACTCACGCTGCCGCTGGCGAACATTCAGTGCCCCGTGTTCGTCATCTCCACCTTCGACGGCGATCTGATCCTGGTGCCCACCAACCGCCGCGCCGATGCGATCAACGCCTGGACGAAATCAGGGCACACATTCTGAGGGTCCAGGCGGTCTGGGACTCCGGCACGAGGGCGCGTGTGAGCTGATCATGATCACTCGCCCGACACCCCCCTTCCGGCACGCATGTTCAGTGCAGCACCCCGCTGCGCGCCATCCGCACCAGTTCCTCGACGAGATCGTCGATGGGGGTGTGTGGTGAATTGAGGGTTCGGTGGGCCACCAAGGCATTCACGGCCCCGATGTACCCGATCCACGCCAGCCTGTAGTCCCGCGACGGGAGCTCGCCGGAAGCGACCGCCGGCGCCGCCGCCAGGTCCAGTAGTTCGATCCACGCCTCGACTCGTGCGTGCCGCTTGGCCTCCATCGGCGCACTGACTCCGACGACTTCGACGAACGCTATCCGCGCATGTCGCGGATCTCGGACGATCTCGGCGAGGTAGGAGTGGACGATCTTCCGGAGGCGGATGTCGAACTGGTCGTCGACGGTCGCGGCGGCGGCGGCGGCGACAACAGCGGATGCGTTGGTGTTGACCAGGTCGTACGCTGCGCCCAGAACCCCTTCACGGTCGGCGAACTCCGCGTAGAACTGCCTGGTGGACAGGTTGGCGTGGGTGCAGATCTCGGACACTGAGCTCGCTGCGTAGCCCGTTGTGGCGAAGACGGTGATCGCGGCGTCGATGAGTTTGTCCCTACGTTCGAGGCGCCGGGCGTGTGCGGATCGTCCCCCGTAGGAGCGTGCAGCGGGGACGACCATGGGGCAATTCTACGAGCCGGCGCCCACTCCTATCGCCCGGCCCGCAGCTGCGCCCGCGATGTCGCCGAGCACGTCGCCGATGGTCTGAAGCGCCCCGTCGGTGGTGAGCGTCGATGTCGGCGAGGTGATGTCGCAACCCTCGGGGGCGGGCACCCCGTTCAGGCGTTGTTGTATCCAGGTGAACGCGGTGGGCAGCGAGGAGATGAACCCGCTGATGTGTTCGGCGAGCAGTTCCCGCACGTAGGTGACCTGGACGTCGTCGTTGCGGCAGTACTGGTCGACGAGACGGTCCGTTCCTGCGCTCGGGATGATTTCGTCGTATTGGGCGTGGTAGATGAACACGGGCATGGTCGGGTCGTGATGGCCGAGGGTCACTTCGGCGATGACTGCTTTCACTTCCGGGATCTGCAGCGGGTCCTCTCCACCGATGTACGTGGCGAGATAGTCGTAACCGGGGAACACGTTGGTGCCCTGCGGATGACACAGGGCGCTCTTGACCGTGTTGACCACGCGACCGAAGTCGTCCGTGCGGGCGTCGAGCAGGCGCTGCACCTCCGGGTACTCGCGGCCGATGCCGATGAGGGTGGGCGAGACCAACCCGGCCCACACGCCACCAGTGTTGTGGCGCAACGTCTCCTCACCGTCCGCGAGCGCGACCCCACCACTGGCAGTTCCGACGATGTTGAGTTCGGGGGCGTACAGGTGCGCGTTCTCCGCGACCCACGATGTGGGGATGGTGCCGCCCGAATACCCCCAGAGCGCGGTCGGTGTCTGGGCCCCGTTCAATTGAGCCGGTTCGAAGCTTTCCACCGCACGAATACCGTCGAGTGTCGCTCTCCCTGCAATGACGGGGGCGCCGTACGCGGAGTTCGGACCTTGGTAGTCCGGAAGGGCCACCGTCCATCCCTGCGACACCCCAGCCGAGATCGCTGTCAACGCCTCACCCGAGTTGACGAAGTCCGCCGGTATGGATCCGTGCTGGATCACGTACGACGGGGCGCAGTACTGGGCGGTGGAGTCCTCCTGGATTTGGTAGGAGAGCAACTTCCGCCCGCCCGGCGGGGCGTCGCCCCGCGGCCGCAGAACTGTGGTCACGGTCGCGATGGCGTTACCGTGCGTGTCCTGTGTGCGGTATAGCAGCTGCCACGCTTCAACGTTGATCGGCGCCACGCTCAATGCCGCCGGTGTGATCGTGCGGGCTCGCAGGACCTGGCCGGGTTCGGCGTCCGCGACGATGCCGGCTGGTGGAGTGAAGAACGGGTCCAGTTCCGGCGGGAGCGTGACCGCGGCGGTGGGCTCGATCGGAATCTCGGAACCAGGGGCGGCGGTCGCCGTGGGCGCCGCCATCAACCCCGTCCCGATCGAGGTGAGGACGGTGGCGACGATGACGAGACCGCGACCTGAAACTGCTGAATATGACCGTGAATGCACGATGAGCTCCTGCTCGTGAGTGGCTGCGGTCACAGTAAGTGAAATGCTGGCGATTCACAAACAGCATTCGGCAGGTGCGCTGCGTCGGCGAAGGTGGCACTGTTCGATCGACACCGAGAACGTCGCGGCGGAGCCGCGGTCTGAATTCCGGTGATCCAGCTGTGTCCGCTCGACCGCAATGGCGGGTTCACCCGTTACGACTGGACCCCTGTGTGCAGAACCGACATGCCTGGCCGCCGAGTGCGAATGCCCGCTTGACTGGACGTACCGCTCGGCCGCTGCGTCGCACAAGCCAGGGTCGTCGTGATCGACGCCGAGGTAGCCGGTGCCGGCAGTCGGCATCGCACCGACGGGCACGGGTCATCTCAAACGCGCCCGTTTCACTTTGTTAAAATCCGTGTTAACTTACCTGGCAGTAGTAATTTTTGTGACCGCGCCCACACCCGATGGCGCAGTCGAAGTGGGGTCAGGATGCTCGGTAGATCTGCTTGTCGACTGTTGGTGGTCGCATGTGTCGGCGCGAGCGGTGTCGTCGGCCTTCCCGCAGCGTCCGCAGCTCCGGTGCTCGATCCGTTCTACGAGTACACCGGTTCGACACCGCTGGGCGATCTCGATCCCGGGGCTGTGCTGGCAACTCGCACCGTTCCCTACCACGTACTCAACGTTCCGACACCGCTGCAAGCGATCCAGATCCTCTACCGATCGACCGACGCGTTGGACCGCCCCGTCGCCAGTACCACTTCGATTCTTCGACCACCGAATGCACAACCAGGCAAAGTGGTTGCCTACCAGTCCGCGTACGACTCTCTGAATCCCGACGATGGGCCGTCGCGCGCCATTGCCGGGAACACGCCTTTACTCACCCTCACCCCGAGTGGACGAAATGATGCCATCGGCGGAACTGCGGTTTCTGGGGAAGCGAACATTCTCGCGCCGCTGCTACTTCTCGGATACACCGTGGTGATCGCCGATACGCAAGGTCCCACAGCAGATTTCGCTGCGGGACCTGAGTACGGCCGCATGACCCTGGACTCACTGCGGGCATCGCAGCAAGTACCGGAAACGGAAATCAGCGACGACGCGCAGATCGGCCTGATCGGATACTCCGGTGGGGCGATCGCCACCAACTGGGCGGCGATCCTCGCTCCCGAGTACGCGCCCGACATCAGCGACAATCTGCTCGGCGCCGCCCAAGGCGGATTGCTTGTCAATCCAGCCAACAATCTGCGCTACGCAGGGGGAAGCGTTGGTTGGGGCGGGGTCGTCGGAATGGCCATAGTCGGCATTTCCCGCGCGTACGACATCGACTTCGATCGCTACCTCAGCGACCGGGGGCGGGAGGTGTCCGCGCACCTCGACGACGCCTCGATCCTGAACGTTCTCTTCCAGTACCCGGGCCTGACCTGGACGGACCTGGTCAAACCCGAGTACGCCGACCCGAACTCGGTGCCCGAGTACGTCGATGTGGCCAACGCTCTCAACATGGGGCAGGCACCGATTCCGGCCATCCCGATGTTCGTGGCGCAGGCGTCGAACGGCATCGTCGAAGGAACCCAACCCGGGGCACCGGGAACAGGGGCTGGCGACGGGGTCATGGTCGCAGGTGATGTCCGCAGTCTGATGAACAGATACTGCGAAGCAGGTCTGACCGTTCAGTACGACGAGTACGACACCCTCAGCCACATCCCTGGCGCAGTGCTGTGGCTCCCCGGCGCACTGGCGTGGCTGACGGACCGGTTCGCCGACCACCCGGCGCCGAGCAACTGCGGGAGAATCGCCCCGGGAAACTCACTCGCACCGCAGCAGCATCAACCGCGCTGACGCACTCGATCTGCACACGGGACATCGAGCACCATCATGGCGCGGATCTTGTGCGGTGGCGGTGGTCGACACTGCCGTGGTCATCCCCATCGCGGTCACTCTCGTCGGTATCGGCTCCGCGTCCGCAGACTTCCGTGATCTCACATCAGTTGGACTGAACTCTGTGAACGACATGAGCATTCGTCCACCCGTGTGCGCCGATCAATTGACTCTGCGGGGGCATCGGCTCACCCGTCGCAGCGATGCCGCCGATACCATCGGCCCATGAGCACCGTGCGGCCTGAACGGACGTACAGCGGTAAACCCATTGCCCTGCGCCGCGCCGAGCGCCGCGCCGCATTTCTCGAGGCCGGGCTGACCCTATACGGGGACAGGGGGTTTGCAAGAACGTCCGTCTCGGATATCTGCTCCACCGCGAACCTGGCCCGCAGCCAGTTCTACACCGAGTTCGAAGACCGAGAGACGCTGCTCATCGGCGTCCACGAACAAATTGAGACGCACGTGCGCGCTGCTGTCGCCGACGCAATGGACCGACTGCCGTCGACCTCGACGCTCGGTGATGTCGTACCTGTCGGTATCGAGGCACTGTTCTACGCCCTCGGCACGGACCCTCGCCGGGCCAGGGTCTGCTTCGTCGAGATGAACGGCGTGAGCGAACGCGTGGACCACTACCGGATTCGACGCAAACGCGTGTGGGCCGACTTCTTCGAGATGCTTGTCCGCGCCCACATCGCCCACGACTACGTTCCTCCCGGCGGCTACGACGTCGTTACGGCCGCCTTCACGGGCGCAGTGGGGGAAGTGGGTCAGCGGTGGTCGCAGCTCGAGCCCCGGCCACCGCTGACCGAGCTGGTGGGAGTGATGACCTCCATCGTCGGCGCACTGGTGCCGCCCCTGGCGCGTTCGCGCTCCGACCCGCCACTCGACAGGCCGCAGTGACCACCTGAGGAGAATTCGGACGGGCTCACCCGAGCTGACGGCTGTCACCGGACCCGAACAACCCCAAATCCGTTCTGGTAGCGAAAACGATCTCCGACGAGCGCGGGGTGTCGGTGGCTACGGCCGTTCAGCAGGGCATCATCACCGAGAGGTGATCGAGGCTTCGACGTGGAGGAACCACACCTACCGAAGGCTCCGAGCAACCGGTGATCCCCATCGGTTCAGATGATTGGTTTCGCAGATGACTCCGCCGGCCGCGACGCGAATGCTCACGGTAACGCCATGCCTGACACGCGACCGTCTTTGTCTAGAGAAACCGGAGAAGACGCTCTGCCCCACCGTGACCGTGCGCTGACCGGCTCCTGCCCTCGCGTCGAGCGGGGATTCCCCTGCTGCACGCGGGCCTACCGAGCTGTTGCTGTGGCATCTGCATGATTCGTTGGCCGCGTTTCGGGTACGCCGCAAGTGTCGTGGTGGGAGGGCCGAGGAGCCTTCACGTGACTGAACCCGATTCGAACCACTCGTACGAATCCATCTCGGATCGGCGTCTACTGTCCGGTCCTGTAGGCGCAACCGAGTAGGCGAAGGTGCGCGCCGACCTCGCGGGTGCTCACGGCGCCGCGGTCGTCGCCTCGACTACCCCGCACCCTGACACGCGCCGAGTTACGCACAGCACCGATACCCTCGCTACTCGGGTGGCGGACCTGCTTTACGTGCTAGGTACGGGACCACACGCGGTGTCCGTGGTCGACGGTGTGGTGAGCACGGAGCTTGACCCGGTTTCCCGGACAGTTCGGGTTGGGTGTTCAGGCCACTTGTGAGGTGACCCGTCGATGGTAGGCGTGTTCGTAGTCCACTGGCGAGGAGTAGCCGATCCCGGAGTGCCGGCGATGCGGGTTGTACCAGGCCTCGATCCATTCGAAGATCGCGGAGGCGAGCTGGTCTCGGCTGTCCCACGATCGGGTGTCGAGCAGCTCGCGTTGCATCGTCGACCAGAACGATTCCATCATCGTGTTGTCGACGCTCGAGGCCACCCGACCCACCGACCCGAGCAGTCCTGCCGTGCGCAGTCGTTGCCCGAAAACCCAGCTGGTGTATTGAGATTCGCGGTCCGGGTGCATGATCGTCCCGGCATCGGGGTGGCGTCGCCACAGCGCCATCTGCAGTGCGTCTACGACGAGGTCGGTACGCATGTGATCGGCGATCGACCATCCCACGATGCGCCGGGAGAATGTGTCGAGGACCCCGCAGCAGTACACCTTGCCCGTGCCGGTGGGGTGTTCTGTGATGTCGGTGCACCAGATCTGATCGGGCCGCTCGGCGACGAACCGGCGGGCGACGAGATCGTCGTGCACCGCTGGTGCGGGTCGGTGGCGACGCTTGTGGCGGGCACCGATACCAGCAACGCCGAGTAGCCGCATCACCCGTGCGACACGTTTGCGTCCGACCGAGATGCCACCGCCGAGACGGAGTTCGGCGTGGACCCGCGGCGCGCCGAAGCACCCCGCGTGAGCCTTGGTGGATATCACGGATGCTGTTTACCAACAGTGCATCCGACATATCACGCTCGGACGGTGGTCGATGTCGCCAGTCGTAGAATCCGGATCTCGACACCTCGAGGGTCCGGCAGGTCACCGCGACGGGAAAGCCGTCCGCAGCCAATTCGTGGACCAGCCGGAAACCTATTTTGGGAGGATGTTCTCCCGCGCGAAATAGGCGCTTGCGCGTTTAAGGATCTCGACCTCGGTCTCGAGGCGCTTCTTGTCTCGGCGCAACTGTGCCAGCTCGGCGCGTTCGCTCGTGGACAGACCGTCGACGCGGCCGGCATCGACGTCATCGAGTTTCATCCACCTGCGCAGACACGACTCACTGATGCCGAGGTCGGACGCGATGCGCATGACACTCGCCCCCGGCTGGGTGTCAGGTCGACCGCCCGGCGGCAGAACTCCTCGGGATGGGCAGCGGGCATAGCTCGGACTCCTCTCCTGCAGCAGCAACGCTACAGATCAGGTGTCCGGGAAACCGGGTCAAGCTCCCCCCTACCGCTGCAAGTCGCCTAACCTCCACTGATAATCGATACCGTAGAAGAGATTCTGGAAGAATTTCTTGTTCACCGTCCGACTTAAGATTTTCGGCTGACACCTAGAGCCGCGGCGCTTAAGACGGTTGTATTACCACCGGGGCACGAAAGCCGACCATAGGTTCCCTAGGACCACACCAGCGGCCTTGACCGTTTCCTGTGCAACAATGGTGGGATTGGCGGCAGCGTAAGCAAGGGTGCTCGACATGGCTTGACCGCTGAAGTCGGTTTTCGCAGCCTGCGAGAAACCGTAGCTGTACACATCGATCGCCACTCCGGCTAGATAACCGCCGAGACCTCTGGACTCGAGCGCGGCGGAGAGCTGTCCCGTCCCCATTCCCATCGCTGTAGTGAAGGCCGCGCCGAGGTCGCCAGACCTCAATTGGTAGCCGAATTGCGTCGCCGGACATAGCATCGCCAAGTTGGAAATCCGGTCGTTCTGGGTGAGCGCGGTTAGCCCTCCAATATTTGAACAGACGTCAATCTGATTGAGTGGAATCGCCCAGCCGTTCGAGGTTGTTCGCGGTCCAGCGGACGGGCCGCACCGGGCCGGACTACACGGTCAGGGGTAGAACGGGGCCGGTCGAGACCAGATCTGGCGGGACCGGTCGCGGTCCGATTCGGTCGCGACGGTCCGTTCGACGGTGAACCCGGATCAGCCGGCCCTGCGCCCGATGTTCAGGGTGGTCGAGCCCGACAGCACCACACCCTCGTACAGGTCCGATCGTTCGATCAGAACGTGCTGCGCGGCAAACGATCCCATCGAGTGAGCGAACAAGAACAGCGGCAGGTCCGGGTACTCGCTGAGCAACGATTCTCCGAACTGCTCGATGTCGGCCCACAGCCCGGCGAACGCAGCGGCACCGAAATCGCCTGGAGTATCGACGATCGACTGGCCGTGACCGCGATGATCGGAGGCAATAACGTGGAATCCCGCGCCGTTCAGCGCGGTCGCGAAGCGAGCGTAGCGGCTGCCGTGCTCGGCGAGTCCGTGCGCGATCTGTACGACGCCGCGAGCCGGATCGGCGGCCGTTGCCCAGGTGTAGGTGCTGATCTCGATGTCGTCCTGCTTGGATACGAACGACGAAGCGTTGGCCACGGTTACCCCTCGACACGGCGATGGGGACGAAACTCGAACCTATCGGCTACGCCCGCAGTACCGGGTCGAAATGCTCGACGACGGGGAACGCGAAAGCTCCCCGGACATCGTGTCCGGGGAGCCATGCCAGCAGGATCTACTTCGCTGAGACGCGCACGAGCTTCTTGTTCACGAACTCGTCCATGCCCCACGGGCCCAGTTCGCGGCCGACGCCGGAGCGCTTGACTCCGCCGAACGGCAGACCTGGCAGCGTGGTGCCGTGTTCGTTGACGAACGCCATGCCCACTTCGAGCTGCTCGGCCACGTCGCGGGCCTTGTCGAGGTCAGCGCTCCACACCGAGCCGCTGAGACCGTATGCGGAGGAGTTCGCCAATTCGATTGCCTGCTGCGCGCTTTCGACCTTGTAGATCACGCCGGCCGGTCCGAACAGCTCTTCGCTATAGGCGCGCATGTCCGGGGTGACGTCGGTCAGCAATGTCGGCTGTACGTAGGCACCCGGTCCGTCGATCTTTTTACCGCCGGTCAGCAGCGTTGCGCCCTTGGCGACGGCGTCGTCGATCTGCTCGATCAGCGTGTCGGCGGCGGTCTGCGACGACAGGGGTCCGAGGGTGGTCTTCGCGTCCAGCGGGTCGCCGGTCTGCACGGCTTCGAACGACGCGACGAGCTTGGTGACGAAGTCGTCGTAGACCTCCTCGGCGACCAGGATGCGCTTGGCGGCATTGCAGGCCTGGCCTGCGTTGGACAGCCGCGCCCGGGTAGCGGATTCGACGGTGGCGTCCATGTCGTCGGAGTCGAGCAGGATGAATACGTCCGATCCGCCAAGTTCGAGGACGACCTT
This sequence comes from Rhodococcus sp. PBTS 1, assembly GCF_001620025.1. Classification (NCBI taxonomy): domain Bacteria; kingdom Bacillati; phylum Actinomycetota; class Actinomycetes; order Mycobacteriales; family Nocardiaceae; genus Rhodococcus; species Rhodococcus sp. PBTS 1. The sequence goes on along the minus strand of NZ_CP015219.1, from coordinate 3,550,470 downwards.
CTTGAGGTTGCGTCCGGCCGTCTCGGCGACGGAGGTTCCGGCCCTTTCACTACCGGTGAGCGAGACGCCCTGGACGCGGGAGTCGGCGATCATGTCGGCGATCTGGTCGTTGGTCGCGAAGATGTTGATGTACGCGTCCTGGGGGAGTCCGGCCTGCTGGAAGATCTCCTCCATCAGCAGTGCCGACTGCGGGCAATTGGGTGCATGCTTGAGCAGAATCGTGTTGCCCACCATCAGGTTCGGGCCGGCGAACCGGGCAACCTGGTAGTACGGGAAGTTCCACGGCATGACGCCGACGAGAGCGCCCACCGGCTTACGCTGCAGCACAGTGTCTTCCGCGCCGGGTACGTCGAGCTTCTCGTCCTCGAGAAGCGACGGGCCGTGGTCGGCGTAGTAGCGGTAGATGTTCGACGACAGTTCCACCTCGCCCTGGGATTCGGTGAGGGGCTTGCCCATTTCGAGCGAGATCGTGCGGGCCAGTTCGTCGGAACGCTCGGTGTAGAGATCGGCGACCTTGTGCAGGATGTCGGCGCGATGCTTCGGTGAGGTCTTGCGCCATGTCTGGAAACCGGCGTGTGCATCGGCAAGTGCACGCTCGACGCCGGCACCGTCGAGAGTCTCGAATTCCTTCACCGTTGTGCCGTCGGCAGGATTGACAGTCTTGTAGGTCGTCACACCCCGCTCAACGGTCGGGAGGGTGTCATTGTTCCGATTCGGGAAAATCGGATGCTCCGACGGTGGTCAAGGATGGGGCGGGGCGAAGTTGCGAAACCTTGTGGGCTTCCTACTGGTCGGTAACTTGGAACCCAGCGCTCGGGAAGCCTCTCGATGCCACGACAGTGACACATGTCGGTACGAACGACCGTGAACCGTCGTGAACCGGCTCGGACGGTTGTCGCAGTTCAGGCGGTGTTTCGCAACCTCGGGCGAACCCGCCTGGACGACTCTCGTCGTTCTCGTAATGAAAAGGTCTGGGGTTCGATTCCCCAAGGCGGCTCCACGAACTCCCCCGCCCCGGCACCCATGTGGGTTCGGGCACCGGACATCCCCGGCACTCCGGACGGCCCGTCCGAAACCCCCTGCGGCACACCGCCCACACTCGTACCGTGGTGTCCGGGTGTCTCGCCCGAGGTGCCCGAACACCACGTTCGCGGAGGTGCACGATGGCCGGAATCGCCGACAAGTTCGACAAGGCGTACGAGGAGAAGCCGATCGCGGAGCTCGCCGATGCCCCGGTAGCGTCGTTGCAGGGTGTGAGCGACAGTGACGCCGAGCATCTGAAGGCGGCGTTCAACATCAAGACCGTGCGCGACCTGGGCACCAACAAGTACTTCCTGTGGGCGCAGGCGGTGGCGAAGCTCGCCGAGTAGGCGGCCGCGGGGCCACCTGCGGCTCGATCCGCGCGCCTTTCGGCTGTCCGCGTCAGCTGCAGCCGAAGCGGAACGCTGGAACGCGCGCGGATCGGCCGCTCGGTGGTGCCGAAAGCTGAGTGGTGCCGACGAATTCAGTGGCGTCGGCCGGTCAGTGCCGCGACCGCGGTGACCAGTCCACCCGCATTGATGGCCGCCCATGCCCAGTTGCCGGGCTTGTTGGTCTCCACGGCCGCCACCGCGTGATTGATGCCGAACAGCGTCGACAGCACGGCGAGCCCGCGCAGCTGAGAGCGCACCGGGTCCGCATCGTGGCCCGTGACCAGGGCCGCGCCGGCCACCACGGTGCCGAGGTTCCAGATGGCGATCTCCCGCTGCCACCCGTCGTTGCTGCCCCAGGCGGTGGTGGCGGCGAACTGCCGAGGGAACACACCCTGCACGACCAGGGCAGCGGTGGTGCCGGCCAGCCAGGTCGCGGTGGCGGTCTTCACGGTCGGTCGGTACACGGGACTCCAGTCGTCGAGGGTCGAGAAACGAGCCGAGACTAACGCGCGCGCACGCCTCGAGCGCCGGAGTCGACCCGGGTCTGGACAGACGACAACGGCGCCCACACCGCTGGGTTGGTTCTCGCTGATCGTTCCTGCGTGTGCGGTCGGTGCACCGTCCGCACACGCAGGAAACTTCCGCGGGAATCCGGAGGCTCAGCCCTCGCGCAGCCGCGCGATCTCCGCCTGCAACGCGGCGATCTCGTCGATGTAGGGCTGGACCCGACGCCGCACCTGGTCCTCGGTGTACTGCGGCACCAGGCTGCGGGCGCAGTTCCAGTCGAAGGCCTCGACCTCGATCAGAATGCTGCGCTCGCACGTCGCGCCCACCAGGCTGCCGTCGTCGAGGGTGCGCAGCCGATCGAGCAGGGCAGGATCGTCCGCCTCGTCGACCACGGCGGCGGTGCCGAAGACCTTGAGCCGCTGCCGTCGCGGCAGGTCCGCGAGGTAGAGCGCGACCCGTCCCGTGGACTCGATGTTGCCGACGCTGGCGTACTGCTGGTTGCCGCGATGGTCGGCGAACCCGAGCGTGCGTGCTCCGAGATGACGCAGGAAACCCCGTGGGCCGCTGCGATACTGAACGTAGGGCCACCCGTGCGGGGTGACGGTGCCGAGGTGGAACTGAAACGCGCCGCGGATCAGCGCGAGCTCGCGCTCGGTCAGGTCCTGCGGGCCGGGGTCGCCGTCGATCGACCATGCACCCGAGCGCACGGCCTCACCCTGACGGCGCCGTGCGTGCTCGCCGAAGATCAATTGCGGGTAGCGGCTTCCCACGTCTCGCCTCCTGGTCCACGGCGCACGCTACGCCCGCGTTTGACCGCGCTCCCGGCGGGCACCCCGTTCGACCTCACGAACAGGAGCGCACCATGACCGAACCCCGGCACGACAACGACGACGACGGTGGCCTCGGCGAGGACAACACCATCCCCGACACCGACGAGGGCGTGGCCGTGGGCCACTCCGAGGACTCCACCTTCGAGCCGGAGGAGGACCGCTGACGGACGTCAGAACCGCGTCATGACGTCAGGCGTCCGCGTCAAGGACGCATAAGGAGCGCGGTTCGCCTCGGCGGGCGGTCGTAGACAGAACACGACCGCCGCGCGACCCGCCGGCGGTGACGGAGCACGACAGCTCCGACGGCCGACCGAAAGAGGCATCGACTCCGATGGCCGATCTGGCGTATCTCCTGGTGGCAGCGGGAGGGTTCGGCGTCTGCGTGGCGCTCGTGCGTGCCCTCGCCACCTCCTCCACGACGGGTGCCGGACGATGACCGTCGACGGCGCCACCAGCGTGATCCTGGTGGTGGTGTCCGCGGCTCTGGTGATCTACCTGTTGGTCGCTCTGCTCGATCCCGAGCGGTTCTGATGTCGCCCGCACTGGCGGCCGGTCTGCAGATCGCCGCCGTCGTGATCGTGCTCGCCGCGGCCTATGTCCCGTTGGGCGACTACATGGCGCGGGTGTACGCGTCCCCGAGCGACGACGACCCGAGCGACGACGCCGGTTCCGAATCGAACGGGACCGGCGGCGGCACCGCCCTGCGCACTCGGACCCGCCCCCGCACGGACTCCCGCGTCGAGTCCCTGATCTACCGCCTCTGCCGCGTCGACCCCCGCGCCGAACAGACGTGGATCGGCTACTCGTTGTCGGTGCTCGGCTTCTCCGCCGCGAGTGTGCTCTTCCTCTACGTTCTGCAGCGAGTGCAGGGCGTGCTGCCGCTGAACGGTGGGCTGTCGGGGGTGAGCCCGTCGGTGGCGTTCAACACCGCGATCTCGTTCGTGGCCAACACCAACTGGCAGTCGTACGTCCCGGAGACGACGATGTCCAACCTCACCCAGCCGATGGGTCTGGCGGTGCAGAACTTCGTGTCCGCCGCGGTGGGCCTGTCCGTCGCGGCCGCGGTGATCCGGGGGTTCGTTCGGGTGCGCGTGGGTGGAGAGCTGGGCAACTTCTGGGTCGACCTGATTCGCGGCACCCTGCGGATCCTGCTGCCCCTGTCGTTCGTGATCGCTCTGATCCTGTTGACGCAGGGCGTGATTCAGTCCTTCTCCGCCGGGTTCGCCTCGACGGGGCTCGACGGGTCGTCCGTGACCAACGCCCTCGCCCCGGTCGCCTCGCAGGAGGCGATCAAGGAGCTGGGCACCAACGGCGGCGGCATCCTCGCGGCCAATTCGGCCCACCCGTTCGAGAATCCGACGCCCCTGAGCAACGTCGTCGAGATCACAGCCATCCTGCTGATCCCGGTGGCCCTGACGCGCACGTTCGGCACGATGGTCGGCGACCGTCGGCAGGGCCTGACCCTGCTCGCCGTCATGGGCGCACTGTTCGCGGCACTGCTCGCCGTCACCGCGGCCGCCGAGGCCGGTGCGCGCGGCGTCGCGGCCGAGGCCGCCGGCGCGATGATGGAGGGCAAGGAGGTGCGGTTCGGCATTCCCGGCTCGACGCTCTTCGCCGTCGCGACCACGGGAACGTCGACGGGAGCGGTCAATTCGGCCCACGACAGCATGTCGCCGCTCGGCGGCGGGGCCGTCCTGCTCAACATGCTGGTCGGGGAGATCGCACCGGGCGGCGTCGGAACCGGGCTCTACGGGCTGCTCGTGCTCGCGATCGTCGCCGTCTTCGTCGGCGGCCTGCTGGTCGGCCGGACCCCGGAGTACCTGGGCAAGAAGATCGGCCGTCGCCAGATCACCCTCGCGGCGCTGTCGGTGCTCGTCATGCCGGCGCTGGTGTTGATCGGGACCTCCGTCTCGGTGCTGTTGCCGTCGACCACGGGGTACCAGGGCAACTCGGGAGATCCCGGTACGCCGGGATCGATCCACGGCTTCACCGAGGTGCTCTACGCGTTCGCCTCGGCGGCCAACAACAACGGCAGCGCCTTCGGCGGACTCACCGTCACCAGCGACTGGTTCCAGACCTCGCTCGGTCTCGCCATGCTGCTCGGCCGGTTCCTGCCGATCGTGTTGGTGCTCGCGCTCGCCGGGTCCCTGGTCGCCACGAAGCGCACCCCGCCGAACCCGGGCACGCTCCCGACGCACGGTCCGCTGTTCGCGTCGCTCCTGCTCGGCACCGTGGTCCTCGTGGCCGCTCTCACGTTCTTCCCGGCGCTCGCGTTGGGCCCCATCGCAGAGGCAGTGCAATGACGTTCACGACCCTCACTCCGCTCGACCCGGTGACTCCCACCGAGGGTGACGCCGTCGCTCCGGTCCGCACCGGCTACTTCAGCCCACGCCGGATGGTGACCTCGCTCCCGACGGCGTGCGCGAAGCTCGACCCGCGCCATCTCGCGCGCAACCCGGTGATGTTCGTGGTCCTGGTGGGCTCGGTGGTCACCACCGTGCTGGCGGCGCTGGACCCGTCGGTCTTCGCGTGGGCCGTGGCGCTGTGGCTGTGGTTCACCCTGATTTTCGCCAACCTCGCCGAGTCGGTCGCCGAGGGGCGAGGCAAGGCGCAGGCCGCGAGCCTACGAGCGGTGAAGCGCGACACCGTCGCTCGTCGCCGCGTCGTCGGCGGAGGAACCGAGGAGGTGTCGGCCACCGCCCTCGCCGTCGGTGACGAGGTGGTGGTCGTCGCGGGGGAGACCATTCCCGGTGACGGCGACGTCGTCGAGGGCATCGCCACGGTGGACGAGTCCGCGATCACCGGCGAGTCCGCGCCCGTCGTCCGCGAATCGGGCGGTGACCGCTCCGCGGTGACCGGCGGCACCACCGTGCTGTCGGACCGCATCGTCGTGAAGATCACGGCAGCGCAGGGGCAGACGTTCGTCGACCGCATGATCGCACTCGTCGAGGGCGCGGCCCGGCAGAAGACGCCGAACGAGATCGCCCTGAACATCCTGCTGGCCTCGCTCACCATCGTGTTCCTGCTCGCCGTCGTCGCGATCGGTCCGATGGGCGCCTACGCCGGCCAGGCCTCCGATCCGATTCAGCTCATCGCCCTGTTGGTCTGCCTCATCCCGACCACGATCGGCGCGCTCCTGTCGGCCATCGGCATCGCGGGCATGGATCGACTGGTGCAGCGCAACGTCCTGGCCATGTCCGGGCGGGCGGTGGAGGCGGCCGGAGACATCGACACCCTGCTCATGGACAAGACCGGCACCATCACCTACGGCAACCGCCGAGCGACGGGTCTGCATCCGGCGCCGGGTGTCGACGTCGGCGCGCTCGCCGCGGCCGCCCGGCTGTCCTCCCTGGCCGACGGAACCCCGGAGGGCCGCAGCATCGTCGAACTCTGCGTGCGCGACCACGAGCTGCCCGCGGCACCCACCGAGGCGGAGACCCGCGGCGAGTTCGTGGCCTTCACGGCTCAGACCCGGATGAGCGGCGTCGACCTGACCGGTGATCGAGTTCGCAAGGGCGCCACCGATTCCGTGCTGGCGTGGGTACGCGAGCAGGGCGGCGCCGTGGACCCGGCGGTGGACGACACGGCCGAGGCGATCGCCCGCCGGGGTGGCACCCCGCTGGTGGTGGCGACATCGGCCCCGGGGTCCGCGCGCGTGCTCGGCGTGATCGAGCTCTCCGACGTGGTGAAGCCGAACATCGCCGATCGATTCGCGCAGTTGCGCGCCATGGGAATTCGCACCGTCATGGTCACCGGTGACAACCCGCTCACCGCGGCATCCATCGCGGCGCAGGCCGGGGTCGACGACTACCTGGCCGAGGCGACGCCGGAGGACAAGTTGGCCCTCATCCGGTCCGAGCAGGAGGGCGGACGTCTGGTCGCGATGACCGGCGACGGCACCAACGACGCCCCCGCGCTCGCACAGGCCGACGTCGGCGTCGCCATGAACACGGGCACCTCGGCGGCGAAGGAAGCCGGGAACATGGTGGATCTGGATTCCGATCCCACCAAGCTGATCGAGATCGTCGAGATCGGCAAGCAGTTGCTCATCACGCGCGGTGCGCTGACGACGTTCTCGCTGGCGAACGATCTGGCCAAGTACTTCGCGATCCTCCCGGCCCTGTTCAGCGGCGTCTACCCGCAGCTCGGCGCACTGAACATCATGGGTCTGGCGACACCGCAGTCGGCCATTCTCTCCGCCGTGATCTTCAACGCGCTCGTCATCATCGGGTTGATCCCGTTGGCGCTGAAGGGCGTGCGATACACCCCGGCGGGTGCGGCGGCGCTGCTGCGGCGGAACCTCCTGATCTACGGCGTGGGTGGGGTGGTGACCCCGTTCGTCGGGATCTGGCTCATCGACCTCGTCGTCCGACTCGTTCCCGGAATGGGCTGATCATGCGCTGGACACAACGCTTTCTCGGACAGATCGTCGCCGGCCTGTCGGTGCTGCTGGCGCTGACGGTGATTCTCGGCATCGCGTATCCCGCTGCGGTGTGGGCGGTCTCGCGCCTGGGTGCCGACAGCGCCGAGGGCTCACCGCTGCGCGACGCGAACGGGTGCGTTGTCGGCAGCTCGCTGGTGGGCGTCGATCCGCAGGTACCCGAGGGTGAACCGGATCCGTTCTTCCACACCCGCACCACCGGATCCGTCGCCGACGACGACGCGTTCGCCCCCGGTGACCCCGCGGCGGCAGTGCCGACCAATCAGGGACCGAGCAGCGAGATCCTGGCCTCGTTCGTCGAGCAACGACGCGCCGCCGTCGCCGAACGAGAGAACGTCCCGCCCGAGGCGGTTCCGGTGGACGCCGTGACCGGCTCCGGGTCGGGGATCGATCCCCACATCAGCCCGGCCTACGCGGCGATCCAGGTGCCGCGGGTCGCCGCGGCCACCGGTCGATCCGAGGACGACGTGCGGGCGCTGGTCGCCGAGCACACCGACGGGCGGCAGTTCGGCTTCCTCGGCGCCGAGGCGGTGAACGTGCCCGAGCTCAACGTCGCGCTCGGTCTCACCGCGCCGACCTGCACCCCCTCCTGACAACCGAGACGTCACACGGTTCGATGGACGACGTGAGCACCAGGGGCGAACTCCGGATCTACCTCGGTGCCGCCCCCGGCGTCGGCAAGACCTACGCGATGCTGGGGGAGGCGCACCGGCGAATGGGTCGCGGCTGCGACGTGGTGGCCGGCATCGTCGAGACCCACGGCCGCGTCCACACCGCGGACCTGCTCGACGGCATAGAGCAGGTCCCGCTGCGGACCGTGCGCTACCGCGGCGCCGAGGCGCGGGAGCTCGACGTCGACGCCGTGATCGCCCGCGCACCCGCCCTCGTGCTCGTCGACGAGCTGGCCCACACCAACACCCCGGGCAGCCGGCGCGAGAAGCGTTGGCAGGACGTCGAGGACATCCTGGACGCCGGCATCGACGTCGTCAGCACCGTCAACGTCCAGCACCTCGAGAGCCTCAACGACGTCGTCGAGCAGATCACCGGGGTCCGCCAGCGCGAGACGGTTCCCGACGCCGTGGTGCGTGGCGCCGAGCAGGTGGAACTGGTCGACGTGGCCCCGGAAGCGTTGCGGCGCCGTCTGGTTCACGGCAACGTCTACGCCCCGGACAAGGTCGACGCGGCCCTGTCGAACTACTTCCGGCAGGGCAACCTCACCGCACTCCGCGAACTGGCATTGCTGTGGATCGCCGATCAGGTGGACGCCGCCCTGGCGAAATACCGCTCGGCACACCACATCACGGATACGTGGGAGGCGCGCGAGCGTGTTGTGGTGGCCGTCACCGGGGGGCCGGAGTCGGAGACCCTGGTGCGACGGGCTCGCCGGATCGCGTCCAAGTCGAGCGCCGAACTGATGGTGCTGCACGTGGTGCGCGGCGACGGGCTCACCGGCGTCTCGGCCCCCCAGATGGGCAAGGTGCGTCGCCTCGCGGCCGCGTTGGGCGCGAGCATGCACAGCGTCGTCGGCGACGACGTCCCCGCCACGCTGCTCGATTTCGCGCGCGGGGCCAACGCGACGCAACTCGTCATCGGCACGTCGCGACGCTCGCGGTGGGCGCGCATCCTCGACGAGGGCATCGGCGCGGCCGTCATCGCGGAGTCGGGAAAGATCGACGTGCACATGGTCACACACGCCGAGGTGGCCGGCGGGTGGCGGTGGCGACGTCTCCTGCGACCGGACACCGCGCGTCGACGCGCCCTGGCGTGGGTGGCGGCCGTCGCCGTGCCGGTGTTGTCCGCGCTGGCGATGATGCTGGTGGACCCCTACCTCGACCTCGGCGGCGAGAGTGCGCTGTTCTTCGTGGTGGTGCTCGCCGTGGCGTTGCTCGGCGGCGTGATCCCCGCGGCGTTGTCCGCCCTGATCGCAGGGCTGCTGCTGAACTTCTTCTTCACCGAACCGCGGTACAGCCTGACCATCGCCGAGCCCGACAACTTCGTCACCACCGTGGTCCTGCTCATCATGGCCGTCGCCGTGGCGGTGCTCGTCGACGCCGCCGCTCGGCGGTCGCGGGAGGCCCGGCGCGCGTCTCGGGAGGCGGAACTGCTGGCGCTGTTCGCCGGAACGGTGTTGCGGGGGGCCGATCTTCCGGCGCTGCTCGAACGCGTCCGCGAGACCTACGGTCAGCGGTCGGTGGCCTTCGTCGACGACGACGGGACCGTCGTCGGGTCCGCGGGTGACGGCCCACCCGCGTCACCGGACGACGCCGACACCGTGGTCACGACGGCCGACGGCGACTACACGCTGCTTCTCGCCGGTCCGGCGACTCGCGCTCACGATCGGCGAGTCCTGACGGCCGTCGCCAACCAGTCCCGGGGACTGATTCGCCAGGCCGAGCTGGCAGAGGAAGCCAGTGCGGCAGCGGCTCTCGCGGAGGCGGACCGGTTGCGTCGAGCGCTGTTGTCGGCGGTGGGTCACGATCTGCGGACCCCGCTCGCGGCCGTGAAGGCGTCCGTGTCGAGTCTGCGAAGTACCGACGTGGAGTTCTCGGCCGAGGACACCGCCGAGCTGCTGGCCACCATCGAGGAGTCGACCGATCACCTGACCGCGTTGGTGGGAAATCTGCTCGATTCGTCCCGCCTCGCGGCGGGGGTCGTCCGCCCCGCGCTGACCGCGGTGCCGGTGGCCGACGTGCTCGAGCGCGCGCTGGCAAGCAGTCGCGTGTCGATCGACCGTGTCGAGACCGGAGTCGACGACGTCGTGGTCGCCGCCGACGCCGGACTGCTCGAACGGGTGCTCGCCAACCTCGTCGACAACGCTGTCCGGCACGCGCCCGAGTCGACGATCCGGGTGACCGCCGCCGACACCGGGGCCGGTCGCGCCGTGATCACGGTGGCGGACAACGGCCCTGGCATCGCACCGGACGCGGCCGACGCGGTGTTCGCGCCGTTCCAGCGGCAGGGCGATCGGGACAACACGACCGGCGTCGGGCTGGGTCTGTCCGTGGTGCGCGGATTCGTCGAGGCCATGGGTGGCACCGTGACGGTGTCCGACACCGCGGGCGGCGGCGCGACGATGACGGTGGAGTTGTCGACCCGGGTGCCCTGAACGCCTCAGGACGCGGCGGAGGTCTCGACGACGTCGTGCACGGCGATGTCGATGGCGTCGACGGTCATGCCGGTGTGGGCGTGCACGGCTGCCCCGACCGCGCGCCGCAGATCTGCCGCGACTTCCGCGATGGGAAGGCCGTAATCGGCGACCACGTCGAGGCGGAGAGACGTGTGACCCTGGTGCACTCGGGCCGTGACACCGCGGCGGGACCGCGCCGACCGGCTCCGGCGGCGGTCGACACGGGTGGGGTGCGCCCGCGCGTGGACATGACCCCCAGCGGCGGCCCGGCCGACCGCGCCGCCGACGTGATCCGCCGTCGTGCCGCTCGCGTCGGGGGGTGAACGGACATCACCGACCGCGCGGTGTCCCGGGTGCGTGCCGTCGGCGTCCGGACGTGGCCGCTGGACGCCGTGTTCCCCACCGACGCCGGACCGGACACGCTGCGGGTGAGCGACGCGGTGGTGCGCACCGCCGTCGTGCGGGAACTGATCGCCGCGGGGACGGAGGTGGTGGCCCTCGAGCTCTACACCGAGGGCCACCGATGTCTCGGTGCCCGCGTGACCCCGGGCGACGTGTCGTCCCGGCGGACCGCGTCCGTCGCGGCCGGCGCACTCACCGCAATCCTCGGGACGCCGTTCGGGGCCTGCGACGTGGACGTCGTCGCGGCCGACCGGCCGTCGACATGACGACGGGAGGGCACGCCGAGGGTTACCGTCGACCCATGTCGCGGGACGCGGGCTTCGACGACGAGATGACGGCGCTGCTGGCTGCCCTGGCTCTCGCCGCCGGCCAGACGCCCGAGCAGTACATCCACGACACGGTGCTCGCGCACCTGCTGCGGACACCGGCCGGCCCCGAGGCGGGTCGGCGGGTGCGGGATCCCAACCGATTGCGGTCGGTGTGGCGAACGGGGCTGCTCGATTCGCCACGGGCCCCGGTGTTCGAGCGTGCCGTGGCGATCACGGTCGAGTCGTTGCGGGTGCCGTCGGCGGCCATCGTGCTCGTCGATCGCGAGCGGGTGTTCTATCTCGGCGCGATCGGATTGGCCCCGGCGTTCGCCGAAGCGCGGGAGGCACCCCTGAATGAGTCTCTGGCCGCGCAGGTCGTCGAGTCGGGCGCGGAATCCTGGGTCGTCCACGACGCGGCCTCGGACGCCCGCATCGCCACCCACCCCGCCGTGCGTAGCGGAGCGGTGGGAGCCTATCTTGCTCGTCCGCTCCGCGACGCCGACGAGCGCGCGGTCGGCGCGCTCACCGTCTGGCATCCGTGCGCGCACACCTGGACGCCCGGTGAGCAGCGCACGATGGACGACCTGACCTGGGTGGTGCGCGGGTTGATCTTCGGCGAGCACGTACTGGACTGACGACGGCTGCGCGAGTATCTCCACACGATCGCGTCGCATCCCGCGATCTCGCGGCATCGAGTCGGATCGTGTGGCAGAACTCGCGCGGGTGCTCACCTGTCGGGCGGGCCGTCACCGGCGGCGACGGCCGGGTCCATCCAGATCACTTCCCACACGTGGCCGTCGAGGTCGCGGAACGATCGCCCGTACATGAACCCGTGATCCTGCGGGTCGGTCCACGCGCTGCCGCCGTTGCTCAGCGCCGTGTCCGCGAGGGTGTCGACGGCCTCGCGGCTGTCCGCCGAGACCGCCAGCAACATCTCGCGGCTCCGGCTCGTGTCGGTCATCTCGTCGAGGATGAACTCCTGGAACTTCGGCCGGGCCAGCAACATCACCGTGGTGGTGTCGTTGACGATCATGCTCGCGGTGTTCTCGTCCGAGAAGGCGTCGTTGAACTCGAACCCCAGGGCGCCGAAGAAGGTGCGGCTCGCGGCCACGTCCTCGACGTAGGTGTTGACGAACAGCATTCGGGTCATGGTGTCTCCCTCGATGGTCTCTGCGGTCCCGGACGGGACGCCTCGAGGAAGTAGACCGCGGTCGTGGCGAAAACTCGTCGCGGCCGCCGGGCATCGGGTCCGCCGGGGTTAGCCGCCGCGGCTTCCCGGGCATCCCCACCGCATGTATCCGACCGGCCACCTCACCTCGGACGAGTTCTGGACCATGCAGCGTGCCATCGAGGACCGGCTGCGCGCCGAGGCGAGGACCTTCCCCACGTTCGCCCTGCGGGACTGGACCGGTCCGCGCGTGCTCGGTCCCTGGGAGCGTGAGAACGACGTGCTGACGACGGTGACCCTGCGGCACGGAGAGCTCGAGACCGAACTCGAGACCGGAGACGACGTCTCGTCGCCGTTTCTCGACGTCGTCACCACCACGAAAGACCCGGCGCGCAAAGCGATGTCGACCATGCTCGCGGCCGTGGGCCTGACTCCGATGTCTCCGGAGTATCGCCGTCGGCGGCAGTCGATCGAGGACGCACCGACTCGCGCGGCGCAGGTGGTCGTGGACGGGGACGCGGTCCGGCTCGACGTTCGCGGCGGTGAGGATCGATGGTGGGCCTGGGGAACGCACGACGGGCGTGGCCTGGTTCTCGAAGGTCGTCACACCTCGATCGACGACGCGGCGCTGGTCTCCGCCGACCTCGACCCCTACTTCGAGGGCCTGCGGTCCTCCATCGCCGCGGCCAGAGGTGAGTGAGATGCTGCCGTCCCACGACCGTTTCGGCTATTCCCCGATCACCGAGCGCCCGCAGTTCACCTGGCCGGGCGGGGGCACGCTGGCCGTCTACGTGGCGGTCAACTGCGAGCACTTCGCCTACGGCGCCACCGATCTGGGCTACACACCCGGTGGGCAGTCGCCGGACACGTACAACTGGGCGTGGCGTGAGTGGGGCAACCGCGTGGGCGCGTTCCGGCTCGCGGACACGCTGCGGGAGGTGGGTATTCGTCCGACGGTACTGGTGAACGCCGAGATCTACGACCACGCTCCGCAGGTGGTCGAGGCGTTGCGGGTACTCGGTGGCGAGGTGGTCGCCCACGGCCGCACCAATTCACGCATCCCGGTGGTGCAGGACGAGGACGAGGAACGCCGGAGCATCGAGCACGTTCGCGCCGTGATCGAGCGGTACGAGGGGGCGGCACCGCGGGGATGGATGAGTCCCGGTGCCGCACCGAGCGCGGTGACCGAGGATCTGTTGGCGGAGAACGGGTTCGACTACACCCTCGACTGGCCGGTGGACGATCGCCCGGTGTGGTTGCGCACCCGGTCCCGGCCGATTTTGTCGGTACCGTACCCGCACGAGATCAACGATCTGCCGGTGATCGTGCACCACCACGGCACTGGGCGCGACTTCGCCGACCGCATCGTCGACACCGTGGACGAGCTGAGCGAGCAGTCGCGCCAGCAGTCGGTGGTCCTGTCGATCTCCACCCACACGTTCCTCACCGGGCAGCCGGATCGGTTGCGCCACTTCCGCCGGGCGCTGCACCACGTCGTGGAGACGCCCGGGGTGTGGCTCACCACTCCCGGCGACATCGCCGACCACTACCGCACTATCGAGCCGCCGCCCACGTGACGTAGGAGTGCAGGTCCGACTCGGACAGGTTCGCCTCCGTGAGGGCGGCGAGCGCATCGGGATCGAGGTTCTCGGAGCTGCCGTCGGCGAACCGCCTCGCACCCTCGGCGGTGACTCCGCGCTGCCACAGGTCCTCGAAGACGGTGTTCATACGCCGGCCGCCACGGCGCGGGTGGAGACGCCGGCGCCCATGTTGTAGCCGAGGTGCCCGCCCAGGGCGCCGCCGAGACCCGCCACCGCGAATCCCGCCAACGCCAGCGCCTTCGCGGTGGCGTCCGGCTCGGGAACGGCCGAGGGGGCGGCCTCGACAGCGACCCCGGCTGCGGTCGCTGCGGTCGCCGCCCGTCGCTTGTACGACGCCGTGAACAGTCCGATCGCCACGGCGTTCGTGCTCGCGTGGATCAGTCCGACGCGCCGCTGCTCCCGCGTCAGCGTCGACCACGTCGCCCAGCCCGTGGCCAGCGCGGTCGGTGCCGTCACGAGACCGGCTCCGATCAGGGTCCGGGCGGCGTCGGGACTGCGACCGGTGACGTCGAGGAATACCGCGCTGCTCCACAGGCCCACGGACGAGTACGCCATGATCGGGTGCATCGGGTGCCCGACGAAGGTGCCGCGCAGCAGACCGTCGACCGGGGTGTCGGACAGGACGGACCGCAGGCGAGCGGCGACGGGATCGCTCACCCGGTCGAGCAGCGACGCCTTCTCGAACGGTCGGAACAGCGCAGTGAGATCCATGTCACGCGGGTACCCGGGTCGATCGACGGTAACCGGGTGTGCAGAAAAGCAGGCCGTGGGTGCGGAAGGCGTCATCGACACCCGGGCCCCGGCCACCGACACTGAACCGCATGAGCGACGACGCGACGCGGCCCGGGACGACGGATCTGACCGGCCGGACGGCCCTGGTCACGGGTGCGGCCAGTGGGATCGGGGCCGCCGTGGCCGCGACCCTGGCCGGGCGCGGCGCGCAGGTGACGGTGGCGGACGTCGACGGCGACGCAGCGGAGCGGGTCGCGCGGGAGGTCGGCGGCCGGGCGTGGACGGTGGACTTCACCGACGTCGACGCCCTGGCCGACCTCCGCCTCGAGACGGACATCCTGGTGAACAACGCGGGGATCCAACATGTCTCGCCGATCGACGAGTTCGATCCCGCGACGTTCCGGCGCATTCTCACGCTCATGGTGGAGGCGCCCTTCCTGTTGATCCGCGCCGCCCTGCCGCACATGTACGCGTCGGGATACGGGCGGATCGTCAACATGTCCTCGGTCCACGGCATCCGGGCCTCGGCGAACAAGAGCGCCTACGTCACCGCGAAGCACGCCCTCGAGGGACTGTCGAAGGTGACGGCCCTCGAGGGTGCCGAGCGTGGTGTGCGGAGCAACTGCGTCAACCCCGGGTACGTGCGGACGCCGTTGGTGGAGAAGCAGATCGCGGACCAGGCGCGCGTGCACGGTATCGACGAGGCCGAGGTGCTGGAGCGGGTGCTGCTCGCCGAGAGCGCCGTGAAGCGCCTGGTCGAACCCGCCGAGGTGGCCGCCCTGGTGGGGTTCCTCGTCTCCGACGAGGCCTCGATGGTCACCGGGACCTCCTACGTCATGGACGGCGGGTGGAGCGCGAGCTGACCGCGCTCGAAACGTCGGCAGTACCGCCCCGCGGGTCTCTACGATCACCGTCGTGCCCTCTCGGATCCGCCCTCCCCGATCGGTCGCGCTCGCGCTGACGATCGTCGCCGTGATCGTCGCGGCCGTCCTCGTCACGACGCTGCGCGGCGAGGTCCCACCGCACGGCCGGTACGTGGCGGCCGCCGCCGACCGCGTCGCCCCGCTGCGCGTGACCGTCGTGGGCGACTCCTTCGCCGCCGGGGTGGGTGCCGACTCGCCGACCGGTGGCTACGCGCACGTCGCCGCCGCCCGCGGGTGTTGGTCGCCGACCGTCGTCGCGTCGTCGGGAACCGGGTACGCGCGGGTGCGCTTCCCCGGCACCGTGCCCTTCGTCGACCCGACTCGTCTCGCTGCGGTGGCCGCCTCGAACCCCGATGTCGTCGTCGTGCAGGGGAGCGGCAACGACGTCGGTGACGAGGGACTGCGCGCGGCGGCGACGGCGATGTACGCGGCTCTCGCCGCGATCGTGCCGCGCGCTCGTGTCGTCGTCGTCGGTCCGACGGACGCTCCTCTGGCCAAGCACGAGAACATCGGGCGCATCCGCGGGATTCTCGGCGACGTCACGCGAGCCGCGGGTGTCCCGTTCGTCGATCCCGCCGGCGGGCGGTGGTTGGACTGGTCCACCGACTACGTGCCCGACGGCATTCATCCGAACGCGGACGGACATCGCACGATGGGCGAGCGGCTGCAGGCCGAAATCGTGGCTCTCGGCATTCCGCGCGCGGCCGGCTGCTGATCTTTCGGCCGGACCGCGTCAGCTGCCGGACACCTCGCCACCGGACACCTCGCCACCGGACACCTTGTCAACGAACTCCCGGGCGATGTCGCGCAGCTTCCGGTTACGGTGCTGCGACTCGCGGGACAGCATCGCGAACGCACTGTCCTCGTCCACGCCGTGGAGGGCCATGAGGATGCCCTTGGCCTGCTCGATCGGGGCGCGGTGGTCCAGCGCGTCCCGCAGTCCCGTCGCCACCTCCCGCGCGCTGCGCACGCGGGCGTAATCGCCGATGGCGGTGGCCACGGTGTCGGTGACCACCTGCAGCACCGCCTCGTCGTCGGCGTCGAACGCGCCCGGCGCGGTGCCGTAGAGATTGATCGAGCCGAGTTCCACCCCGTCCGCCCGCAGCGGGACCGCGAGGAACGACTCCACGCCCTCGCGCTCGGCGAGGCGGGCGAAGGTCGGCCAGTTGCGGGCGACGTCGTCGAGGCCCATCCGAACCGTCTCGCCGGTGCGAGCGGCCTCGAGGCACGGCCCCTCGCCGACCTCGTACTGGTGCGCGTCCACGCGCAGGGTGAGGTCGTCGGTGTGGACGGCCGTGTAGGTCATGCCGCCGAACACGATGCTGATGCCGCAGGCCGTCGCGCCGGCGATGGCGTCCTGCGCCAACACGGCGGTGCGCTGCAGCAATGTCGCCAGGTGATCGTCGTCGCGCACGCTGCCGCCCACGGCCGCCACGATGGCGGCCAGGCGCGCACCCGACGTGCGACCGGAGGTGTCGTCGGCCAGCGGGCCGGCGCCGTTGTGTGCCACGGTCGACAACTATGGCACGGGCGCGCACGCGTGCTCGACCGAAACCCGACTCGAGTGTCGCTACCGACCGGTAGCGTTCCTGCGGTGGTCCAGCTGCTCCCGCGTCGTCCCGCTCGGTCGGGCGACTCCCCCGAGGGGGAGGTCGTCGGCCCGGGGGCAGCGGCGGCCCCGACACCTCCGGACGCGGCCACGACCGACACCGTCCCCGTGCGGACGGTGTCGGTGCAGGCGTTGGCGATCGTCCTGGTTCTCGCCGCGGTGGTGTTCGTCGTGCAGGTGACGCGCCCGGGTCCGACCACGCAGCCCGCCGCCGCGCCGGTCGCGACCGGTGACCTGCGCCCGTCGTTCCTGGTGGAAACCGAACGCAATCTGGGACCGCTGCGGCAGATCGCGAAGGCCAACCGCGCCACCGCGGAGGAGGAGTACGCGGCGGCGCTCGCGGTGCTCGCCACCGCCGCCAGTGCGTCGGAGAAGGATCGCCGCCTCGCCGAATTGCCGCCGGCCGCGGTGGGTCTGCGGGTCGGGTCCTACGCCCTGCCCGCCCGCGGCACCTACACCTCGCCGTTCGGACCGCGGTGGGGAACTATGCACCGCGGAATCGACATCGCCGGTCCCATCGGCACGCCGATCGTGTCGGTCGCGGACGGGCAGGTGATCGAGGCCGGCCCCGCCAGCGGCTTCGGGCTGTGGGTCCGGGTGCGGCACGACGACGGCACGGTGTCCATCTACGGCCACGTCGACACCCTCGTCGCGGTGGCCGGTCAGCGGGTGTCCGCCGGCCAGCAGATCGCCACCATGGGCAATCGGGGCGATTCCACGGGACCACACCTGCATTTCGAGACCGTGGTGGACGGCACCCACGTCGACCCCGAGCTGTGGCTCATCGGCCGGGGGATCTCGCTCGGTCCGACGGGCGACTGACCTGCGCGGTCGTCGGTACTACCCTCGGGAGAATGTCGTCCTCAGCCGATATTCCCGCCTCTCTGATCCTGTCGCGTCGGGACCTCGAGTTCCTGCTCTACGAATGGCTCGACGTCGAGTCGCTGACCCAGCGCAAACGCTTCGCGGAGCACTCGCGCGAGACCTTCGACGCGGTGCTCGAGCTCAGCGAGCAGATCGCCGTCAAGCACTTCGCGCCGCACAACAAGAAGGCCGACGCGAACGAACCGCGGGTGGGTGACGACGGCAAGGTCGTGCTGATCCCCGAGGTCGAGAAGGCCCTGCAGGTCTTCACCGAGGCGGGCCTGATCGCCGGGCAGTTCGACGAGTCGCTCGGCGGGATGCAGCTGCCGACGACGGTGTCGAAGGCGTCGCTGGCGTGGTTCCAGGCGGCGAACACCGGCACCGCCACCTATCCGTTCCTCACCATCGGCAACGCCAACCTGCTGATCGAGTACGGCGGCGAGGATCTGATCGACCGGTACGTCCGGCCCATGCTCGAGGGTCGGTTCCACGGCACCATGTGTCTGTCGGAGCCGGGTGCGGGATCGTCGCTGGCCTACATCACCACCAAGGCCACCCCGCGTGACGACGGCACCTACTCGGTCACGGGGACGAAGATGTGGATCTCGGGTGGCGACCACGAGCTGGGCGAGAACATCGTCCACCTGGTCCTGGCGAAGCTGCCCGACGCGCCGGCGGGGGTGAAGGGCATCTCGCTCTTCGTCGTCCCGAAGTACCTCGTGAACGAGGACGGCTCGCTGGGCGAGCGCAACGACGTGAGCCTGGTCGGCCTCAACCACAAGATGGGGTACCGCGGTACGACCAACACGCTGCTCGCCTTCGGTGAGAAGGGCGGCGCGACAGGCTATCTGGTGGGTGAGCCGCACAAGGGCCTGGCGTACATGTTCAAGATGATGAACGAGGCACGGATCGGCGTCGGCATGGGCGCGACGGCGCTCGGCTACACCGGGTATCTGCACTCGTTGGCGTACGCGCGGGAACGGACCCAGGGCCGCCCGGTGGGGGACAAGGACCCGGCCGCTCCGCAGGTGCCGATCGTCGATCATCCCGACGTCCGGCGCATGCTGCTGGCCCAGAAGGCCTACGCGGAAGGCGGTCTCGCGCTGGGGCTGTACTGCTCGCGGCTGGTCGACGAGCAGATCACCGGTGAGCCCGACGCCGCCGAACGCGCGGGATTCCTGCTGGACGTGCTGACCCCGATCGCGAAGGCGTGGCCCTCGCAGTGGTGCCTCGAGGCGAACAACCTGGCCATCCAGGTCCACGGCGGATACGGCTACACCCGCGACTACAACGTCGAGCAGTTCTACCGCGACAACCGGCTGAACCCTATCCACGAGGGCACCAACGGCATTCAGGGTCTCGACCTGCTCGGTCGCAAGGTGGTGGCGCAGAACGGTCGTGGCCTGCAACTGCTCGTGGAGGCGATCACCACCACCCTCGACGCGTCCACCGGCGAGTACGCAGAAGCCCTGCGGGCCGCGGTGAACCGGTTGGTGGAGGTCACCGGAACGGTCTGGAGTCAGGGTGATCCCGATCTGGCCCTGGCCAACTCGACGGCGTACCTCGAGGCCACCGGCCATCTGGTGGTCGCGTGGCTGTGGCTCGAGCAGCTGAATGCCGTGGGCGACAAGACCGGCGCGTTCTACGACGGCAAGCGTGCCGCTGCGCAGTACTTCTTCCGGTACGAGCTCCCCAAGGTCGGTCCGCAGTTCGACCTCGTGGCGTCGCTCGACCGCACCCTGCTGGACCTCGATCCGTCGGTCCTCTGACGCAGGGTGCCCGCCGGCTCCGATCAGCGGAGCCGGCGGGCACGGCCGGGCGGGTTCAGGCGAGTGCGAGGAAGAGTTTCTCGAGTTCGGCCTCGGTCATCGGTTCGCGGTTCTCCGCATCTCCGGTCATGCACTCGCGAAGGCCCGTCGCCACGATCTTGAAGCCGGCGCGATCGAGCGCGCGCGAGACGGCCGCGAGCTGGGTCACGACGTCCTTGCAGTCGCGTCCGTTCTCGATCATCGAGATCACCCCGGCCAGCTGGCCGTGAGCCCGGCGCAGCCTGTTCAGTACCAGGGCGATGCTGTCCTCGTCGCCGACCATGAACGTCTCCTTCGTCGTCTCGACTGTGCGTTCGATGGTACCCCCGGGGGCATCACGCGAATCCGTCACGGGTGCCACCGAGGGCGGTGATCGCCGCGCGCAGCCTCTCCCCGGCGTCACGAGCGACGTCGCCGAGCGCCGGCTCCCCGGTGGCCTGGACCATGACGTCGGGATTCATGGCGTCGACGACGATCGCGCCGTCGCGATCGGGGTCCTCGCGGACGACGACGTTGCAGGGCAGCAGGAGGCCGATGGTCCGCATGATGCCGACGGCACGGTGGGCGAGGGGCGGATTGCAGGCGCCGAGGATCAGGTAGCGCTCCATGTCCTCGCCGAGCTTCGCCTGCAGGGTGGCCTGCATGTCGATCTCGGTGAGGACGCCGAAACCCTGATCCGCCAGGGCATCTCGGGTGCGCTGGACGGCGGTGTCGAAGTCGGTGTCGGTCAGTGTGGTGGACAGGGCGATGCTCACGGGGGTCGATCCTTTCGGTCGTGGTGACACGTCAGTGGGAGAAGCCGATGGACGGGAGTGCCCGGCGGAGCCAGGCCGGTGACCACCAGGCGGCGCGTCCGGTCACCCGCAGCAGGACCGGCAGCAGAATCAGCCGGATGAGCACGGCGTCGAGAAGCACGGCGACACCGAGGATGATGCCCATTTCCTTCGGCGGGAGCGGATCGGCGAGGGCGAAGGTGAAGAACACCGCGACCATGACCGCGGCGGCGGCGAAGATGACGCGTCCGGAGTGCGCCAGACCGTCGATCATCGCGGTCGCGGCGTCGCCGGTGCGTTCGTGGTGTTCCCTGGCGGTGGCGAGGAGGAACACGGTGTAGTCCATGGCGATGGCGAAGATCATCGCGAAGAAGAACACCGGCCCCCAGCCGTTCAGGAAGCCCTGCGGGGTGAAACCGAGCAGGGACGCACCGTGCCCGTCCTGGAAGATCAGCTTCGCGACGCCGAACGCGGCGGCGGTGGAGAGCAGGCTGACCGCGGTGCCCAGGAACGCGATGAGCGGTGCCTGCAGGGCGACGAGCAGCAGCACGAATCCCAGGACGAGGATGATCGAGATCACCAGCGGCAGGTAGTCGTTCAGGGCCTGCTGTAGGTCGAGGTTCTCCGCCGGTGCGCCGCCGACGAGCGCGGACTCGAGAAGCTCGCCGCGGAGGTCGGCGAGGATGGTCTCCATCGATCCGTCCGACGGGTCGACCGACGGAATCGCCTGCACCAGCGCGTATCCGGATCCGTCGGCTGCGGGCTGCGGCGGGGTGACCACGGCGATGCCGGGCACCTGCGACGCCGCGGCGGCGGTGGCGGCGGCGTCGGACCCCGGAACCACGATCTGCAGTGCGCCGGGCGCGCCCTCGCCGAACTGCTCCTGCACCAGGGCGTAACCCCGGCGGACCGGTGCGTCCTCGGGGACGACGGAGATGGAGGGCATCGCGACCTTCAGGCCGAGGACGGGCAGGGCCAGCGCGACGAGGACGCCGATCGAGGCGAGGGCGAACGGCCACGGATGGCGGTGCAGGAGCGCACCCCAGCGGGCGAAGACGGGGGAGCGGTGCTGTTGGCGCTTGGCGTAGGGGAGGGCGGCCGCATCGACCTTCGGCCCCAGGGCGCCGAGGGCGGCGGGGAGCAGGGTCATCGTGGCCAGCAGGACGAAGGTGACGGCGAGCATGATGCCGACGGCCATGGTGCGCACCGCGGGGGCGGGCACGATGAGGACGGCGGACAGGCTGACCAGGACGGTGAGACCGGACAGGACGACGGCTTTGCCGGCGGTGTCCATGGTCTCGGCGACGGCGGCGCGGGGGTCGTTCGAGCGGAGGGCGTCGCGGAAGCGGGCGACGAGGAACAGGGCGTAGTCGATGCCGAGGGCGAGGGCGAACATCATGGCGAAGTTCATCGCCCACACCGAGATCGGAGTGACCTCGTTCAGCAGGACCAGTCCGCCGGCCGAGGCGACCAGTCCGGCGATGGTGAGGAGCAGCGGCAGCCCGGCGGCGACGAGCGAGCCGAACGCGAGAACCATGATCGCGAGTGTCACGGGCCAGGAGATCAACTCGGCCTGGATCATCGCGTCGTGGTTGGCCTTGTTGAAGTCCGACCACAATGCGGACGCGCCCGTGGGGTAGACCTCGACACCGTCCCCGGACAGGGCGGTGAGTCGGCCCTTCACGTCGTCGACGGCGGTGACCATCTCGTCGGTGGTGCCCGCGGCGCCGGCGATCAGGATCCCGGTCCGTCCGTCGGGACTGATCGTCATCCCCGGCTGCGGGGGCACGATCTCTCCGAAACGCGGGTCCGAGGACAGGATTCGGGTCGCGTCGGCCAGCGCGGCGGTTGCGGCAGGGTCCGTCAGGGATCCGGTGTCGCTGTGGACGACGACCTGCAGCGCGGCGGAGGAGTTGCCGCCGAAGTGCTCTTCTGCCAGCTCGCGCACCTGGACGGATTCCGACCCGTCGGCCTGCCACCCGGCGCCGGCAAGGGACGAGAACACCGACGGCGCGGCGGATCCGAGCGCGATCAGCACGATCAGCCATACGCCGAGGACCCAGCGACGGCGGGTGACCATGGCCGCACCCCAGCGGCCGAGAGGTCCGGGGCCGCCGTCGGTCGGCGAGCCGGGTGGCGCGTCGGGGGCGGTGGTAGCGGGTCGGGACACGGCATCCTCCTTATACGGGTGGGGGTATCCGACAGGGCGTCGAGAGCTGTCCCCGTCGAGGCCACACGGTGCCAGATACGGCGGGGGGTATGCAAGTACCCTAGGGGGTATAAAGTCGTAGTCGCTTGTCTCGTCGATCACACAGCCCTGCGGGCGAGAACGTCGGTCTGCTTAGATACAAGTTGTGCGCAACACGGAACCGACGTCGGCCGACCGGGCCTACACGACCGTGAAGGAACTCATCGTCTCGGGCGAACTGCCCGGCGGCGAGCTCATCAGCGAAGGACAGATCGCCGCGCGCACCGGCACCAGCCGCACTCCCGTGCGGGAGGCGTTCCTGCGCCTCGCCGCCGAGGGCTGGATGCGGCTCTACCCCAAGCGAGGGGCGCTGATCGTGCCCATCGCACCCGACGAGGCGGCCCACATCGTGGACGCCCGTCGGCTCGTGGAAACCGGCAGCCTCGCCGCGTTCGCCGACGACGCCGCCACCCGCAGCGCCGTCGCGGATCTCATGCGGGCCAGCCTCGACCGACAGCGCGCCCTCGCCGACGACGGCGACGCGCTCCGGTTCGCGGCCGAGGACGCCGACTTCCACACCCTCGTCGTGACTCACGGGGCGAACCCCCTGCTGTCGACGTTCTACTCGGGTCTGCGCGACCGCCAACGACGGATGACGACCAACTCCGTGGCGCGCAACCCGACAGCGTGGGCGTCGATCGTCGACGACCACACGCGTCTGACCGCACTCGTCGAGCAGGGCGACGTGGCCGGCTTCGAGGTGGCGCTGAGCCGCCACATGGCTGCCACGCACTCCTTGCCGCACAGCAGAGGACTTTCATGACCACCACCGCTCCGGCCTCGTCCACCACCGGGACCCGGCCCTGGTTACCGGTTGCCCTCGGCATGCTCGCCGTCGCCTGGGGTGGCAACGAGTTCACGCCGCTCCTGGTGATGTACCGCGAGGGGTACGGCTTCTCGCCCGTCGTCGTCGACGTCTTCCTCTTCGCGTACGTGGTCGGCATCGTGCCGGCGTTGCTGGTCGGCGGGCCGCTGTCCGACCGGTACGGCCGTCGCCCGCTGATGCTGCCCGCGCCGCTGATCGCCGCCGCCGGGTCGCTCCTCATCGCCCTCGGATCCCACACGGCCGCACTGTTGTCCGCCGGCCGCGTCCTCAGCGGCGTCGCGCTCGGACTCGGTATGGCCGTCGGCGGCAGCTGGGTGAAGGAACTCTCCGTCGACTCGCCCACCGCGGGCGCACGTCGGGCCGCGATGTCCCTCACCGCCGGTTTCGCCACCGGCGCCGGAGTGGCCGGGGTGCTCGCCCAGTGGGCGCCCTGGCCCGACGTGTTGCCCTATGCGGTGCACATCGGTCTGGCCGTGCTCGCGACGCTCGCGCTCGCCGGAGTCCGCGAGACCGTGCGCAACGCGGATCGCACCACGCCGCTGCGCGACGACCTCCGCATCCCGACCGCGGGTCACGCCCGCTTCGTCACCGTCGTTCTTCCGGTGGCGCCGTGGGTGTTCGGTGCCGCGAGCGTGGCCTACGCGGTGCTGCCCGGGTTGATGGCCGACCATGCCGGGGCGTTCCCCGTGGCCTTCTCCGCGCTGCTCGGCGTCGTCGCCCTCTCGTCGGGATTCGCGATCCAGGCGCTCGGGCGACGCATCGACACGCCGTCCAGTGCCCGTGCGGTGCTCGTGGCCCTGGCCGTCGTCGTGGTGGGCATGGTGCTGGTGGCCGTCGCCGCGCAGGTGCTGGTGGTGCCGATGGCCCTGCTCGCGGCCGCCGTCCTCGGCGGCGGGTACGGCATGGCGATGGTGTCGGGTCTGCAGGAGGTGCAGCGCATCGCCGGGCCGAAGGATCTCGCCGGACTGACTGCCGTCTTCTACTCGGTGACCTACCTCGGCTTCGCGGTGCCCGCCCTGCTGGCGCTGCTGGTCGAGGAGACGGCCCTGACGTACCCGCAACTGTTCGGAGCCGGAGTGGTTCTGGCGGCGGCGTCGTTCGTGGTGGTGGCCCGGAACTCCCGCCGCCACCTGCCCGCTCCCGCTTCCCGCTGACGTTGTCCGCAGCTGCGGACGGTGCACCGTCCGCAGTTGCGGGAGCGATCCGCGGGAAGTCGGCGCGGGGTGAGGAACTCAGGGCAGGCGCGGGAGCGCCGTCTCCTCGAGCCACGGTCCGAAGAACCCGGGGTCGACCCCGTGCCGCTCCGCGAGCTCCACGAAGTCGGCCGTGGCCACCACCGAATGCCGGTGGGCAGCAGTCCATTCGCGCAGGAGGGTGAAGAACGGCTCGTCGCCCACGGTGCGCCGTAGGGCGTGCAGGGTCAGGGCGCCGCGCTTGTAGACGCGGTCGTCGAACATGTCCGCAGGGCCGGGATCGCCCAGCACGAGGTCCTGTGGCAGGGCGGCCAGTCGGGCACGGGTGCGGGTGGCGAGCTGGTGCGCGCTGGAGGATCCCGACGCCTCGGACCACAACCACTCGGCGTAGCAGGCGAACCCTTCGTGCAGCCAGATGTCCTGCCACCGGCCGAGAGTCAGGCTGTTGCCGAACCACTGATGAGCCAGTTCGTGGGCGACCAGTCGCTCGTAGCCACGACGCCCGTCGCAGTGGTTGGCGCCGAACACCGACAGAGTCTGCGCCTCCACGGGGATCTCGAGGTCGTCGTCGGTGATCACCACGCCGTAGGACGGGTACGGGTACGGCCCGAACCGCTCGACGAAAGCCGACATCATCTGCTGCTGCCGACCGAAATCGTGGTCGATCAGTGTCCGTAGTCGCGGCGGGGCGATGGCGTCGACGGGAACCGGGGTGTTGCAGAGTCGACGCTTCTCGTAGAGCCCGATCTGCACCGTCGCCAGGTAGGTCGCCATGGGCTCGGGCTGATGGTAGGTCCACGTGGTGCGCGACGACTTCACGCGGGTGTGGAGCAACGTGCCGTTGGAGATTACGTGGTACGGGGAGTCGGCGGTGATCGAGATCCGGTACGCCGCTTTGGAACTCGGATGGTCGTCGCACGGGAACCACGACGACGCACCGTTGGGCTGGCTGGCGACGATCACGCCGTCGGTCAGCTCCTCCCAGCCGACCTCGCCCCACCGGCCGGCGATGGGAGTGGGGTTGCCGGCGTAGGTGACCGTGACGGTGAACGACGTCCCGGCCGTGAGGGGCGTCTGCGGGGTCACGACGAGTTTGCCGCCGCGGTGGGTGAACTTGGCACGACGTGATCCGCTGACGCCGACCTTGCTCGGCGAGAGAGCCGGGCCGAGATCGAGCGTCACGGTGGGCGCCGACTGCGTCGCGACGGCATGGACGACGGCGGTGCCGCTCAACCGATTCGAGGGCACCTTGTACTCGAGATCGAGCTCGTAGCGTTCCACCGTGTACCCGCGGTTCCCGTGACCGGGGATGTACGGGTCGAGCGGTTCGGCGGACGCCGTGGGGACGGGCCGCCCCATCAGGCGGACCACGGAGCGATGGGGTTGCCCTGCCACCGGCTCGAGTCCGGAACCGTGTCGCCACGCATGACCAACGACGCCGGTCCGACCGTCGCTCCCGCGCCGATCCCGGCCGCGGGAAGGGCGACGCAGTGCGGCCCGAGCGTCGCGCCGGGGCCGAGAGTGACGGTGTCCATGCTCATGATCCGATCATGGAACAGATGGGTCTGCACAACGCACCCTCGGTTCACGGTCGCGCCGTCGCCGAGCGTGATGAGGTCGGCCTCCGGCAACCAGTACGTCTCACACCAGACGCCTCGTCCGATGTGGGCGCCGAGCCACCGCAGCCACACGTTGAGCACCGGTGTGCCCTCGGCTGCGCGGGCGAACCACGGTGCGGCGACCACCTCGACGAACGTGTCGGCCACCTCGTTCCGCCACACGAAGGAACTCCACAGGGGATGCTCGACGGCGTCGATGCGGCCGACGAGCGTCCACTTGGCGACGGCGGAGAGGGCCGCGGCGACGGCGCCCGCCACCAGCAGCACGACCCCCGAGAGCAGGGCGGCCGTCCCGTACCCGAGAGTCCCGGCGATCCAGGTGAGAGCGGCGATCACGCCGAAACCGATGCCGAAGGAGACGACGACCGGAACCAGGCGGCACGTCTCGACGACGGCGCGGGCGACCTTGAGGCGCGTCGGCGGGTCGAAGGTGCGGCTGCTGTCGGCCGACGCCGGTGCGCGACGCAGGCGCACCGGCGGGCTGCCGAGCCACGACGTCCCGGCCTTGGACTTCGCCGGCGCGGCCGACAGGACCGCGACCAGACCGTTCTTCGGCACCCGTCGTCCTGCGGCGGCCATGCCGGAGTTGCCGAGGAAGGCACGTTTGCCCACCTTGGCCTGGCCGATCATCATCCACCCGCCGCCCAGTTCGTAACTCGCGACCATCGTGTCGTCGGCGAGGAACGCGCCGTCTCCGACCGTCGTGAACTTCGGGACCATGAGCACCGTGGAGGCCTCGACGTCCTTGCCGATGTCCGCGCCGAGCAGCCGGAGCCACCCCGGCGTGAGCAGCGAGGCGTAGAGCGGGAAGAGGAACGTGCGGGCGCTGTCGAGGAGACGTTCGGTGGTCCAGACCTGCCAGCCCACCCGGCTGCGGACCGGGTGGTGGCCGGGGGTCATTCCCAGCGCGAGCAGCCGGACGGCGACCAGCGTGATCAGCGCGAACACCGCGAGCGAGAGCAGGGTGGCGGGCGCGAGGGCGAGCGCTCCGCGACCGATCGCGCCGGCGAGCGTGCGGGCGCCGGCCGCAGCCCACCCGACCACCAGCAGCCCGACGGCGATGGCGAACAGGGGCAGACCCGACAGCAGCAGGGACGTCACGCCGTAGACCGGCACCCAGGCGCGGCTGCGCGGGGGGCGGGACGACGGCCACGGCCGCGTGGCCTTGCCGACCTTGCCCGCCGGGGAGCCCGACCATTGCTGGTTGGCCTTGACCTTGCCGGCGACGGCGGACCCTGCGGTGACCTCGGCGTTCTTGCCGACCTTCGCGCCGGGCAGGAGCGTCGACCGCGCACCGACCGTGGCGCCGGGACCCACCTCGACGGGTCCGATGTGCACGATGTCGCCGTCGATCCAGTACCCGGTCAGATCGACCTCCGGCTCGATGGAACAGCCGTCGCCGAGGGTCAGCATGCCGGTGACCGGAGGAAGTGTGTGCAGGTCGACGTCGTGGCCCACGCGGGCGCCGAGGGCGCGGGCGTAGTCGACCATCCACGGTGCCCCGGACAGATTGGTGGCGCCCGACGCGTCCGCCAGACGGTTCGCCGCCCACAGCCGGAGATGCACGCTGCCGCCGCGGGGATAGCTGCCCGGCCGGACCCCGCGCAGCAGCAGGCGTGCGCCGACGACCGAGACGGCCATGCGGCCGAAGGGGGTGACCACCAGCAGGAAGCCGAGCAGCGGCCACCACAAGGAGACCGTCGGCAACCAGGGGATCGGGCGAATCCACGACGCCACGTTCGCGGCGACGGCGAGCCACGTCACCCACTGCAGTCCGGTCAGGGTGGTCAGCGGCAGGGTGGCCGCCACCTGGAGCAGCTGCGCGTGACGGGGTGTCGGCTCGACCGTGCGCGTCTCGTGGCGGGTGGTGGGGTCCATGTCCTCGAGCAAGTCGACCAGTGAGCCGAGGCGCGGCCGGTCGTACAGCTCGGCGACGGTGATCAGCGGGTACCGCTCGCGCAGGCGGGTCACCAGCTGCGCGGCGGTGAGCGAGCCGCCGCCCGCGGCGAAGAAATCGGCGTCGAGCGAGGTGATCTCGGTCCCCAGCACGTCGGTCCACACCGCGGCGACCCAGGCGGCGGTCTCGTCGAGGTCGACGGTGGGTGTGGAGCCGTCGGGGGAGGGCGCGCGGCCGGGCAGCGGCCACGGCAGGGCGTTCCGGTCGACCTTGCCCGACGTCCGAGTGGGCAGATCGTCGACGAGCGCGAGACGCGGCACCATGGCGGCCGGGAGCTGTTCGGCGAGTAGCTCTCTCGCTCGGACCAGGTCGAAGTCGGCATCGGTGCTCACCAGGTAGCCGACGAGAACCGGTGTGCCGGAACCGGTCTTGCGGACGGCCGCGGCCGCGCCGCCGACGCCGGGCAGATTCTGCAGCGCGGAATCCACCTCGCCGAGCTCGATGCGTCGCCCGCCGACCTTGACCTGATCGTCCGCGCGGCCCTGGAACAGGAGCCCCTCCACCTCGAGCCGGACCAGATCGCCACTGCGGTAGGCGCGATCCCATCCGAGGCTCGGCATGGGCGCGTACTTCTCGGCGTCCTTGGCGGGATCGAGATAGCGGGCCAGGCCGACGCCGCCGATCACCAGCTCGCCCACTTCGCCGACGGGAACCGGCTGTTCGTCTGGGCCGACCACCGCGAGATCCCAGCCGTCGAGCGGCAAACCGATGCGCACCGGTCCGCGGCCGTCCATGAGCGCCGCGCACGCCACGACGGTGGCCTCCGTCGGGCCGTAGGTGTTCCAGACCTCGCGTCCCGGAACCGCCAGCCGCTCGGCCAGATCCGGCGGGCAGGCCTCGCCGCCGAAGATCAACAGCCGCACGTCCTCGAGTGCCTCCCGCGGCCAGAGCGCGGCGAGAGTGGGCACGGTGGAGACCACGGTGATGTCCCGCGCCACGAGCCAGGGCCCGAGATCCATGCCGGAGCGCACCAGTGAGCGCGGCGCCGGCACCAGGCACGCCCCGGAACCCCACGCGAGCCACATCTCCTCGCAGGACGCGTCGAACGCCACCGACAACCCGGCCAGCACCCGGTCACCCGGGCCGAGCGGACGATCCTGCAGGAACAGCCGAGACTCGGCGTCGACGAACGCCGCCGCGTTGCGGTTGCTCACCGCGACACCCTTCGGGGTGCCGGTGGAACCCGAGGTGAAAATCACCCACGCGTCGTCGTCGACGGTCGGGTGCCCCACCGGGCGGCCGGTCCCGATGCGTCCGGTGCCGGTGATCCCGCTCTCGGTCACGATGGCGGTGACCCCGGCCTCGGAGAAGACCAGGTCCGCCCGCTCGTCGGGGTCGTCCACGTCGACCGGGACGTACGCCGCACCCGCCGCGATCACCGACAGGATGGCCGCGTAGAGGCCGTAGCTGCCCGACGGCATCCGCACCCCGACGCGGTCACCGGCGCTGACACCGTGCCGGGCCAGCCACTGCGCACCTTCGCCGATGTTGACCATCAGCTCCGCGTAGGAGACGACGCTGTCCCCGTCGTCCACCGCCGGCGCGTCGGGGAATCGCTCGGCCGTGTCGGTGAGGACGTCGATCAGCGTGCGCGGCGGCGCAGCGGCCGACGAGCGCAGGAACGCCTCGGGGATCGCGGGGTGCGTGGACATCTGCCGGGCGGCCTCTTTCGATGAGCGGGTCTTCTCGTCGCAGAAGGTTATGACACCCGCAGTTTGCGGGCAGATGAACAGCGGCGCGGCGGTCGCGTGGCGCTCGCGAGCGAGGGCGTCCCGGAACCGACGGACGGCGGAGTCAGGCGCCGCCGGACCCGTCGCGCTCGGCGCCGCTGCGGGTGAGCACCAGGCCCGTCCCCACCACCCCGATGATGGTGATGGCGAGCGCTATCGACGACCACCCCTCGCTGTGCCAGTACACGTCCTCGAGGGTGATGAGCAGGGCGGCCTCGTCGACGATCAGTCCCAGGGCGATGCCGAGTGCCGCGCCCATCCACGATCGGGCTTTCGGAGAGCGGTCGACGAGTCCGAACACGGCGACGGCCGCGAGCAGCAGAATTCCCCAGAGGTAGTGGTGCAGGTGCACGCCGCCGGCGCTGATGTCCCCGACGTTGCTGGTGTCGATCTGGATGAGCCACGTGACGAGTCGTGCGCCGCCGAAGGTCAGGGTGAACGCCAGCCAGGCGAGGACGATGCCTCGGCGCGCCGGGTCGATCTGTCGCCAGCGGTGGGGAAAACGGAAGCGTCCCTTCGCAGTTGCCGTGTGGTGTCCCGAAGTGGTCGTCCGCATCGTGACGATTGTCCTCCGCCGTGCGGCGTGGCTCGCGGGCGGCGTCCGAGTTGACAGCCTCGGCAGCCTTTGCCATCCTGCTGTCAGGTCACGAGTACCAGCGTCAAGCCCCGGCTCGCTGGTCGGCAACCCTCCTTCCGCGGTGGGGTGCTCCGGGTGACGACCTGGCCGAGTTCCGACCGGAACCGGCAAGCGCGGATCGCCTCACGCCGCCACGGGGAGTACTCGTGCGTCGTCTGCGGTCCCGGACCGAAGGGTATCGCCATGACTGTCTCCACCCCTCTCGCTGCCGTTCTCGGATCCGATCACACCGTGCGGTGTTCCGACGGGACCGTCCGTCGCACAATCGATCTCGACTACGCAGCCAGTGCGCCCGCCTTGGCCGCGGTGGTCGACCGCGTCCAGGAGGTCGTGCCGTTCTCGGCGAGCGTCCATCGCGGGTCCGGACACAAGTCGGCGGTGTGCACCGAGGCCTACGAGGCGGCCCGCCGGACCGTGCACGCGTTCTGCGGGGCGGACGACGAGGACGTCGTGGTCTTCGGGCGCAATACCACCGACGCATTGAATCTGTTGGCGCACTGCGTCCCCGGCGACGTGGTGGTCCTCGATGTCGAGCACCATGCGAATCTGCTGCCCTGGCGTCGTCGTCGGGTGGTGCGGACGGAAGGCACGATCGCGGCCACCCTCGTTCGGCTCGAGGCGGTGCTGTCCGCGAAACCTGCTGCCCTGCTGGCGGTCACGGGTGCGTCGAACGTGACCGGTGAGGTGCTGCCGATCGCAGAACTCGCGGCTCTGGCGCACCGCCACGGCGCGCGGATCCTCGTCGACGGCGCGCAGCTGGTGCCGCATCGCCGCGTCGACATCACCGCGGCGGGGGTGGACTACCTCGCGTTCAGCGGCCACAAGCTCTACGCGCCCTTCGGAGCCGGTGTTCTGGTGGGCCGGCGCGACTGGCTCGACGCGGCGGATCCGTACCTCGCCGGGGGCGGTGCGACGTCGGGAGTGTCGGTTCTGACGGACGGCGACGTGGACGTCCGGTGGCATCCCGCCCCCGCCCGGCACGAGGGCGGTACGCCCAACCTGCTCGGCGCGGTCGCGCTCGCGGCCGCGTGCGAGGAGATC
The DNA here is from genome assembly GCF_001620025.1 of Rhodococcus sp. PBTS 1. NCBI lineage: Bacteria > Bacillati > Actinomycetota > Actinomycetes > Mycobacteriales > Nocardiaceae > Rhodococcus > Rhodococcus sp. PBTS 1. The sequence goes on along the minus strand of NZ_CP015219.1, from coordinate 3,518,714 downwards.
GCCCGGCTGGACCCGGTGGCCGTCGCGGCCCACGATCGCGCCGCCACCGACGCCGTCGTGCGCGGACTGACGCGCACGGGCGGTGTGCGGGTGCTGCGCGTCTGGGACGACTCGGACGACGTCGTCGGCATCGTGTCCTTCACGGTGGATGGGGTCGATCCTGTCGTCGTCGCGGACGCCCTCGCCCGAGACCACGCGGTGGCCGTCCGCGCGGGGAAGTTCTGTGCGCATCCGCTGCTCGCGCGGCTCGGTGCCGACGACGGCGCCGTTCGCGTGTCGGTCGGACTGGGAACCACCGCGGCGGATGTCGAGGCATTCCTCGACGCGCTGACTGTGACCTGCCTCTCACTGCGCCGCGGCGTCGCGGCGTGATCGATAGCATGACGAACGTGATGGGTGACCGGCTCTGGACTCGACGCCATGTCGATCTGTGCCGTGCCACGTCCAGCGCGTGTCGGGCCCGGTGATCGCCCCGGTCTCGCAAGATCCCGCCGTCGACTGGACCCCTCATGACCCTCGTCTTTCTCGAACCCACCCTCGCTCTCGACGTCGTCGAGTCCCCGCACGACGTCACCGGTGACGTTCCCGGCGTCGTCCGCTTCGGTGGCGTCGACCTCTCCACCGCGCAGGCACGCTACCGCCGCCTGCGGACCGAGCACCCCGATGCGCGCATCCTCGTCGACCTCGACGTGCATCTCGCGCACGACGCTCGGACGGCCCGCGGGGAAGTGCTCGCCGCGGCCGTCGCGCCACGCCCGGACACCCTGCGGTACGTGGGAACGCCGGCCGGTCTGGCCGGGTTGATCGCGGACATCGTGGCCGCCGGTGTCGCGGACGGCGTCACCGTGCGTCCCGTTCTCGACCGCGCTCGTGACCGCGTCGTCCGCACCGTCACCACCGAGGTGGCGTCGCTGCTCGACACGCGGACCGCACGCGCGTCCTAGAGATTCGCGTCAGGGACCGACGTCGATGGCGAGACCCGCTGTGATACGCAGCAATTCGCTGTAGGACGTCCGAAAGGTGACGTCGGGGTGCCCGGCGGACGCCCAGAGACGGTCGAACGTCCCGAGTGCCTCGTCGACGAACGTCGGCAGGTTGGTCGGGTGGCCGACGGGGGAGACCGAACCGACGGATTGCCCTGTCGCGTGCCGGATCACGTCCGCCGGCGCGTGCGTCAGGGTGCCGCCGATCCGTGGCCCGGTCGCGTCGAGATCGACGTTGTGGGCGCCGGAGACGAGCAGCAGCACCGGATCGTCGTCGAGGAGATGGACCAGCGACTTGACGACGGCGCCCACGTCGACCCCGTGCGCCGCGGCCACTGCGCGCGCGGTCGGCACGGGTGCGTCGTGGGTGACCAGAACGCCGTGGTGGCCACGGGAGATGAGGACGTCCGCGACGTGCGCGGCGGCGGGGTGCGGAGTCCTGGCCATGACCGAAGAATAGGGCGGAAACCGCTGTCGTGCCCGAAGGTCGGCCGGGCTAGGGTGAGCCGATGACGACCCCCGAGCCCACGCAGCCGAGCACCTCCTGGACCGCGTTCACGGTCGAGACCGCCGACCACGTCGCCACCGTCACCCTCACCGGACCCGGCAAGGGCAACGCGATGGGTCCCGACTTCTGGTCCGAGCTCCCCCTGATCTTCCGTGGCCTCGACGCGGACCCCGACGTGCGGGCCGTCGTCCTCGCCGGATCCGGCCGCAACTTCAGTTACGGACTCGACCTCCCCGCCATGGCAGGCGAATTCGGCGCCGTGCTCGCCGACAAGGCGCAGGCGGGGCCGCGCAGCACCTTCCACGATCTGATCCTGCGGATGCAGGATGCGATCACCGCGGTGGCCGAGTGCCGCAAGCCCGTGATCGCGGCCGTGCAGGGGTGGTGCATCGGCGGTGGGGTGGACCTGATCTCGGCCGCCGACATCCGCTACGCCTCCGCGGACGCTCAGTTCAGCGTGCGTGAGGTCAAGGTGGCGATCGTCGCGGACATGGGCTCCTTCGCCCGCCTGCCCGCGATCATCGGCGACGGGCATCTCCGGGAGCTGGCGCTCACCGGCAAGGACGTCGACGCGGAGTACGCGCGACGTATCGGCCTGGTCAACGACGTGCTGCCCGACGCGGACGCCGTCCTCGCGCATGCGTACGAGACGGCCGCCCAGATCGCCGCGAACCCGCCGCTGGTGGTGCACGGCATCAAGACCGTGCTCGATCACGGTCGTCGCGCCGCTGCCGACGAGTCGCTGCGTTACGTCGCGGCGTGGAACTCGGCGTTCCTGCCGTCGGAGGACCTGACGGAAGCCATCACGGCGGTGTTCGAGAAGCGGCCGCCGCAGTTCCGGGGTGCGTGAGAGCCGGCGCGTCGATCAGAGGGGGAACGACCCGATCAGCGGAAGGCACTCTTCGGGTCGTTCCACAGCTGGTCGGTGAAGTCCTCGAGAACCACGAGCACCACGGAGTCCTCCGCGCGCCGCAGAATGGACTTGCTGGCGCGCACCTGCAGGATGTCGCCCTTGGCATCGGTCATGCGCCACAACGAATCCGCGCGCGTGGCCACCGTGGTCAGGAACGTCTCCGCGATGTTCACGCCGAGCGGCTCGTTGGCCGGGAAGATGTCCTGGAGGTGCAGCGCGTCGTCCGACCGCGGCGTCTGCTCGTCGAAGCCCATGAGCTGATCGAAGGCCTCGTTGGCGAAGACCACGGTGCCGCCGGGCTCGACCGCCAGCACGGGCAGCGGGATCCGGTCCAGCACCACCGACACCGGAAGTGCCGGGAACTGAGCGGGATCGGAGATCCCGGCGGACGACGGGTTGCGACGATCGCCGACAGCTTCGCTCATGGGTACCGCGTCCTTCGTTCTCGCTCGGCTGTCACGGGCGCCGCCCCGCCCCGGCCGGACCGGGGTCGAACGGAGCGATGGTAGCAGCGCACCTCGCCGCCGGGAGGTGACAACGCACCTTCCGGCGGGTGGCGGACACTCGCCTCCCGCCGAGAGGCGAGAGTTCTAGTGCGCGGCGTCGTTCTTCAGTCGTTCGACCGACGCGGTGATCTCGGCTTCGGCCTCCGCGCGGCCGACCCAGTTCGAGCCCGTCACGTGCTTGTTCGGCTCGAGGTCCTTGTAGTGGACGAAGAAGTGCTCGATGGCGTCGAGTTCGAACTGCGAGACGTCGCCGAGGTCCTGGATGTGGTCCCACCGCGGGTCGCCGGCCGGGACGCACAGCACCTTGTCGTCGCCGCCGGCCTCGTCGGTCATCTTGAACATGGCCACGGGGCGGGCCTCGACGATCACGCCGGGGAACACCGATTCCGGCAGGAGAACGAACGCGTCCAGGGGGTCGCCGTCCTCGCCGAGGGTGTCCTCGATGAAGCCGTAGTCCGCCGGGTAGCCCATCGCGGTGTAGAGGTAGCGGTCCAGACGCACTCGTCCGGACTCGTGGTCGACCTCGTACTTGTTGCGCTGACCCTTGGGGATCTCGATGGTCACGTCGAACTTCACGTCCACTGTCCTTTGCTCGGTGGCCACGTACGGTGCACGCAGACAGTAGCGGTCGCGGAACGCCGGGTCGGCCGGAAGGGTCGTTAGGGTGGTCGGGACACCGGGCGACGGCATCCGGACGGGCAGCGTGAGGAGTGACGTGGGCAAGGCCAGAGGCTCGATGCGCTCGCGTCTGCGCAGTCGCTGGGGCATCGCGGCCGTCGTCGTGGTCCTGATCGCCGGCATCGTCGGCGTCGCCGCCGTGACCCCGACGTTCACCGAGCCGGAGTCGCCGGTGGTCGCGGCCCCCGAGCCCGATCCCGTCGTGGCGACCCCGGCGGTCTCGCCCGTCCCCGCCGACGCCCCGCGGCCGAACCCGGCCGCCCTCGCCGCCACGCTGGCCGCGCCGCTCCGCAATCCGGATCTGGGCCGCTTCACCGGGTCGGTCGCGGACGCGATCACCGGCGAGGTGCTGTGGAGCGTCGACCCCGACGCCGCGATGACGCCCGCGTCGACCACCAAGATCCTCACGGCGGCGGCGGCGATGCTCGCGCTGCCGTCCGACCACCGGGTCACCACCAAGGTGGTCCAGGGCGACCGCCCGGGCCAGGTGATCCTGGTCGGGGAGGGCGACCCCACGCTGACGGCGCAGCCGGTCGGCACGCCGGGGTTCTACGACGGCGGCGCCCGTATCGACGATCTCGCGGACCAGATCCGTCGCTCGGGCGCGCAGGTGAGTTCGATCGGGGTCGACCTCGGTGCGTACAGCGGACCGTCGTCGGCCGAGGGGTGGTTTCCCGGCGACGTCGCCGCCGGGTACATCGCACCCATCGAGCCGCTGACGCTCGACGGCGGACGCACGGTCCCGACGGTCGACGAATCTCCTCGCAGCGCCACCCCCGGTCTCGACACCGGACGCGCGCTCGCCCGCGCGCTCGGCCTCGACCCGGCCGTCGTGACCGCCGCATCCGCGCCGAGCGGAGCCGGATCGCTCGCCACCGTGCAGTCCGCTCCGCTGCGCCAGCGGCTCGGTCAGATGCTCGGTTTCTCCGACAACGTGCTGGCCGAGGCGGTCGGACGCGAGGTCGCGGCGGCCGAGGGCGCGCCGGCGTCGTTCGACGGCGCCACCGACGCGGTGCTGGCCACCCTGCGGGACAACGGCGTCGACGTGGCCGGCGTGCGACTCGCCGACACGAGCGGACTGTCGGTGGACAACCGCATCCCTGCGCGCGTGCTGTCGTCGATCGTCACCGCGGCCGCCGGACCGGTGGACGGTCGTACGCACGCCGACGCCCTCCGGCCGATGCTGGACTACCTGCCGGTGGCCGGGGCGACGGGGACGCTCGCCGCGCGCTACGCCTCGGGCGATCGCACCGCGGCGGGGTGGCTGCGGGCCAAGACGGGAACGCTGTCGAATGCCAGTGCGTTGGCCGGGTACGTCGTCGACGAGAGCGGGCGAGTCCTGACGTTCGCGTTGATGTCCAACGACCGACCGCCGGACGTGGGCCGACCGGCCCTGGACGCCGTGGCGTCGACGCTGCGGTCGTGCGGCTGCACGTGAGAGACGCCCCGGTGCCCACCGGGGCCACTCGTGATCGAAAGCAGGTGCCCGGATGGGTGACGCAGGAGTGATCGACTGGGACTTCGCGGCCCGGACCGGCGCTCGACTGGCGCCGCGCGGCCCGCGCACGTCCCGCTACACCGCCGAGGCCGTCCTGGCCGAACTCGCCGACGCCTCCGTGCGCGCCGAGGCCCCCGTGCGGGAGGTCACCGGCCTCGCCGATGGGCTTCCCGTGCCGGCCGCCCGCGTCCTGGATCGGCCGGAGTGGATCGCGGCGGCGTCGTCGTCGATGCGTGAGCTGATGGCCGAACGCAACGGGGACGACGACGGGGACGGGGACCGTTCCTTCCTCGGTGGGAAGCCCGGCGGGCTCCAGGCCGGGGCCATGCTCGCGTTCCTCTCGACGGCCATCCTGGGCCAGTACGACCCCTTCACCGGTCCGAACGGAACGCTGCTCCTGGTGGCGCCCAACGTAGTGGCGGTGGAGCGGGCGCTGCGGGTGCCGCCGTCCGACTTTCGGCTGTGGGTGTGTCTGCACGAGGTCACCCACCGGGTGCAGTTCTCGTCCTCGCCGTGGCTCGCGGGGTACATGAAGGAGTGCGTGAGCACACTCGGCGACGGCGCGGACGAGCCGCTGTCCGCGGTGGTGTCCCGCCTGTCCGAGGCGCTGCGGAACCGGGACGAGCCGACCGACGGCATCGTCGGCCTGCTCCGGGCCACACAGGCGCCCGCCCAGCGTGAGGCCCTCGACCGGTTGCTCATGCTGGGGACGCTGCTCGAAGGGCACGCCGACCACGTGATGGACGCCGTCGGGCCGACCGTGGTGCCGTCCGTGGGTCGGATCCGAGAAGCGTTCGACGCCAGGCGAACCCGGAAGCAGAACCCCGTGCAGCGGATCCTGCGCGCGCTGCTCGGCATGGACGCGAAGATGGCGCAGTACGTGCGCGGCAAGGCCTTCGTCGACGCCGTCGTGGGGCAGGTGGGCATGGCGCAGTTCAACGCCGTGTGGACCGACGCGGAGACGCTGCCGCGCACCGACGAGATCGAGGCTCCCGAGCGGTGGACCGCGCGCGTCCTCGGATGAGATTCCCGGAAACCCCTGCGCTGCAGCGGGTTCGGCTCGCCGTGCGGGGGTGGCGCACGGAGGTCTCGGGTCTCGACCTCGTCGTGGTCGGCTGTTCCGGCGGTGCGGATTCGACGGCGCTGGTGGCCGGCTGCTGCGCGGAAGGAATGACGGTGCGCGCCGTGGTGGTCGATCACGGGCTGCAAGCAGGATCCGCGGACGTGGCTGCCGGCGCCGCCACGCACGCCGAGACGCTGGGCGCGGCGGCGACCGTGGTCCGTGCCGACGTGGCCGGCCCGGGTGGTGTCGAGGCGGCGGCACGCCGGGCGCGACAGGCGGCGTTGCTGGCGGAGGCCGACGGCAGACCGATCCTGCTGGGCCACACGCTCGACGACCAGGCGGAGACGGTCCTGCTCGGACTCGGCCGGGGCGCCGGCGCCGGATCGCTGCAGGCGATGGCCGCGTGGTCCGAGCCCTGGGGCCGGCCGCTTCTCGGCGTCCGCCGGGCCGACACGCTGGCGGCCTGCGCGGACCTCGGGATCGAGCCCTGGGCCGACCCGCACAACGCCGATCCCCGCTTCGCTCGGGTGCGCGTCCGGACCGAGGTCCTGCCCCTGCTCGAGGAGGTCCTGCAGGGCGGGGTCGCCGACGCGTTGGCGCGGACCGCACGGCGCCTGCGGGAGGACGAGGAGGTTCTGGCCGCGTCGGCCACGGAGCTTCTCACGCGGGCCCGCCGCGCGTCGGCTCTCGACGCCGAGACTCTCGCGGGCGCCCCCGTCGCCGTGCGCCGACGCGCGCTCCTGGCGTGGTTGCGCGACCGTGGTGCGGACGTGCGGACCGACGCCACCCTGCGCGCGGTCGACGATCTCGTCGTCCGCTGGCGGGGCCAGGGGGCGGTCGCCCTCGCCGAACCGCCCGGTACGCGCCCGGAACTCGGGGGCGGACGGTTGGTCGCGGTCCGCCGACATGGCAAGCTCGAGGTGGCCGGACACTCGCGCGACGGGCGTCCGCTCGACCCGCTCGATTCACCGGCACCTGACGGACCTGAACAACACTGACGGCGCGACCGAAGGGACACCCACCCGTGTACGAGGGCGACATCGCATCGATCCTGATCTCCCGCGAGGAGATCGACAAGCGTATCGCCGAGCTGGCCGAGGAGATCGCCGCTCGCTACCCGGTGGGAGCGCCCGAGGGCGATCTCCTGCTCGTCGGCGTCCTCAAGGGCGCCATCATGTTCATGACGGATTTCGCACGCGCACTGCCGATTCCGAGTCAGCTCGAGTTCATGGCCGTCAGCTCCTACGGCTCGTCGACGTCGTCGTCCGGCGTGGTCCGCATCCTCAAGGACCTCGACCGCGACATCGCCGGACGGCACGTGCTCATCGTCGAGGACATCATCGACTCCGGCCTCACCCTGTCGTGGCTGATGAAGAACCTCGCCACCCGCCAGCCCGCGTCGCTCCAGGTGGTGACGCTGCTGCGCAAGCCCGAGGCGGTGAAGGTGGACGTCGAGGTGGCCAACGTCGGCTTCGACATCCCCGACGAGTTCGTCGTCGGCTACGGCCTGGACTACGACGAGCGTTACCGCGACCTGCCCTACATCGGCACGCTCTCCCCGCACGTCTACGGCGGCTGACGTGCGCACCGCCACCGCGATCGCCGAGGACGTCCGAGCGGGGCGGATCCAGCCCGCCGCGGTCGCCCGGGAATCGCTCGACCGCATCGCCGCGGCCGCGCACCTGAACGCCTTCGCCGTCGTCCGTCCGGACGAGGTGCTGCGCGAGGCCGACGCCGTCGCCACCCGCGCGGACCTCGCGACACTTCCGCTTGCGGGCGTGCCCGTCGCGGTGAAGGACAACGTGCCCGTCGCCGGTTATCCGATGCGGACCGGGTCGCGGGCGACGCCCACCACTCCGTCGACCGTCGACCACGCCGTCGTCACGCGGTTGCGCGACGCCGGCGCTGTCGTGATCGGGCTGACGACCGTGCCGGAACTGTGCCTGTGGGCCGCCACCGACGGTGCCGACGGCATCACCCGCAATCCGTGGAACACCGACCTCACCGCGGGCGGCTCGTCCGGCGGCGCGGCGGCGGCCGTCGCGGCGGGACTGGTTCCGATCGCTCACGGCAACGACGGACTCGGGTCCATCCGGATTCCGTCCGCCGACTGCGGTCTGGTGGGCATCAAGCCGGGCCGCGGTGTGGTGCCGTCGAACCTGGGCGCGAACTCGTGGTTCGGCATGGCCGAGAACGGTCCGTTGGCGACAACGGTCGCCGACGCCGCCCTCGCCCTGTCGGTGATGGCGGGGGACCGGTTCCTGGCCGTCGTCGGTGCTCCCCGCTCGCTGCGCGTCGGCCTCGCGCTGGGGTCGCCGTCGCCCGTCGTCCGGATCGACGGTGCCTTCCGGCAGGCCGCCCGGGACACCGCGGACGCGCTCGCCGGGTGCGGCCACCGCGTCGAGTCCGCCGAGCTGCCGTACCCCGCGAGCCCGGTGGGCCAACTGGCGCGCTGGACCGCGGGCGCGGCGGCCGATGCCGCCGGCCTGGACCGATCGGCGTTGCAGAAGCGCACGCGTCGTCACGTCGCCGCCGGCCGATTCGGTCGGCGCTGGGTGCGGTCGTCGCAGATCGACGCGCTGGAGAGGCGCGCGACGGCCTACTTCGCCGACGTCGACGTGGTGGTGACGCCGATGCTCGCGCAGCCGCCCATCGCCGCCGACCGGTGGAGCGAGAAGAGCTGGGTGAGCAACCTGGCGGCCAACATCCGGTACGCGCCGTTCGCGGCGCTGTGGAACCTGCTGGGCTGGCCGGCCCTGAGCGTGCCGGTGCCGGGGACGCATCCTCGTTCCGGGACTCCGCTGGCGGCGCAGATCGCCGGACCGCCCGGATCCGAATCGGTGTTGTTGTCGCTCGCCGCTCAGCTCGAACGCGAGCGACCCTGGACGCGGACGGCCACCGACCGCACCTGACGGGGCGGAAGGGGACACCGTTGACGGACGACGACGATCACGTCGAGTGGAACCGCGAGGTGCGCGGCGAGACCCCGACGCAGCAGCTCGATCGCAACTGGCTCGCGCTGCTCCAGGAGCTGCGCGTGGTGCAGACGGGTGTGCAACTGCTCACCGGCTTCCTGCTGACTCTGCCGTTCCAGGGTCGGTTCCCCGACCTCTCCACCGTCGGTCACGCCGTCTACCTGGTCACGGTGTCGGCGTCCACGATGGCGACGATCCTCCTGGTGGCGCCGGTGGGGATGCACCGTCTGCTGTTCCGGCAGCGCGCGATCGGTGTCCTGGTCACCACGGGAAACCGCCTCGCGATCGGCGGCATCGCGATGCTCGGAGTGACGCTGGTCGGCGCCGCCGCCCTGACGTTCGAGATCGTCGTCGGTGAGCTCGCGTCGCTCGTCGCCGCGGCGGTGGTGGCGACGCTGCTGGTCGGCTTCTGGTACGTGCTGCCGCGCGCGAATCGCCCGCGTTCCTGACCACGGCCCGCCGCGCACGGGGAACCATCGCCGGTCCGTCGTCGTTGGGCCGATTGTGTGCATCGGCGGGCAGGACCACCTTCGCGGTAACCTGACCCTTTCCGGTGTGGTGTCGGGAAGAGGGTGTGCCCGGCCCCGAACCACGCACGAGACGACGAGCCCGACGGCCCCAGAAGGCGACGCTGTATGAACCGCAAGACCCTGTTCCGCAACCTGGCGATCGTCGCCGCCATCCTGTTGGTGATCTTCGCCTTCAGCTACTTCGGCGACGACACGCGGGGGTGGACGCGCGTGGACACCTCCACCGCGGTGTCCCAGCTGGACGACCGGAACGTGAAGACCGCCCAGATCGACGACCGCGAGCAGCAGGTCCGTCTGGAGCTGAACCAGGGCAACGACGCCACCGAGGGCCAGACGCAGATCATCGCGCAGTATCCCGATTCGGTGGCCGGTCAGATCTACGAGAAGGTCGCGGCGTCCGGCGCCGAGAGCTTCGACACCCGCGTCACCCGCGACAGCTGGTTCAGCTCGATCCTGTTGTTCCTGCTGCCGATGATCATCCTGCTCGGCCTGTTCGTCTTCGTGATGGCGCGTATGCAGGGCGGTGGCCGCGGCGGCGCACTGGGATTCGGCAAGTCCAAGGCCAAGCAACTCACCAAGGACATGCCGAAGACGACGTTCGCCGACGTCGCGGGCTCCGACGAGGCGGTCGAGGAGCTCTACGAGATCAAGGACTTCCTGCAGAACCCGGTCCGGTACCAGTCGCTGGGCGCGAAGATCCCTCGCGGCGTGCTGCTCTACGGCCCGCCCGGCACCGGTAAGACGCTGCTCGCGCGCGCCGTGGCCGGCGAAGCGGGCGTGCCGTTCTTCACCATCTCCGGCTCGGACTTCGTCGAGATGTTCGTCGGTGTCGGCGCCTCCCGCGTGCGCGACCTGTTCGAGCAGGCCAAGCAGAACAGCCCCTGCATCATCTTCGTGGACGAGATCGACGCCGTGGGTCGCCAGCGTGGTGCGGGCCTCGGCGGCGGTCACGACGAACGCGAGCAGACCCTCAACCAGCTGCTCGTCGAGATGGACGGCTTCGGTGACCGCACCGGCGTCATCCTCATCGCGGCGACCAACCGTCCCGACATCCTCGACCCCGCGCTGCTGCGTCCCGGCCGCTTCGACCGGCAGATTCCCGTCGGCGCTCCCGATCTCGCCGGCCGTCGCGCCATCCTGGCGGTGCATTCCAAGGGCAAGCCGATCGCTCAGAACGCCGACCTCGAGGGTCTGGCCAAGCGCACCGTCGGCATGTCCGGCGCCGACCTCGCGAACGTCATCAACGAGGCCGCGCTGCTCACCGCCCGTGAGAACGGCACGGTCATCACCGAGGCCGCGCTCGAGGAGTCGGTGGACCGCGTCATCGGCGGGCCGCGCCGCAAGAGCCGCATCATCAGCGAGCACGAGCGCAAGATCACCGCGTACCACGAGGGCGGCCACACGCTCGCCGCCTGGGCGATGCCCGACATCGAGCCGATCTACAAGGTCACCATCCTCGCTCGCGGCCGCACCGGCGGCCACGCGATGACGGTGCCGGAGGACGACAAGGGCCTGATGACCCGGTCCGAGATGATCGCGCGCCTGGTGATGGCCATGGGCGGACGCGCCGCGGAAGAGCTGGTGTTCCACGAGCCCACCACGGGCGCGTCGTCGGACATCGACCAGGCCACCAAGATCGCCCGCGCGATGGTCACCGAATACGGCATGAGCAGCAAGCTCGGCGCCGTCCGGTACGGCCAGGAACAGGGCGACCCGTTCCTCGGTCGGTCGATGGGACAGCAGTCCGACTACTCGCACGAGGTGGCCCGCGAGATCGACGGCGAGGTGCGGAACCTCATCGAGGCCGCCCACACCGAGGCGTGGTCCATCCTGAACGAGTACCGCGACATCCTCGACGAACTCGCCACGCAGCTGCTCGAACGCGAGACGCTGACCCGCAAGGATCTCGAGCAGATCTTCACGGGCGTCGAGAAGCGGCCCCGCATCACCACCTTCAACGACTTCGGTGATCGCACGCCGTCCACCAAGCCGCCCGTGAAGACGCCGCGCGAACTCGCCGCCGAGCGCGGCGAGCCGTGGCCGCCGGTGTCCGTGGTCAAGGAGCCCAGCCTGGTCGGGTCCGGCCGGGACGACGCTTCCGCAGGATGGAACGACGCCTCCGCAGGATGGAACGGCGGCAACGGCAACGGTGGCGCCCCCCACGGCAGCGCGCCCAACGGAAACACCCCCTCGAACGGGAGCGCGCCGTACGGCGGCACCTCGAACGGTGGCGGCAACCAGCACGGATCGGGTCAGAACGGTCCGCGCGGCTGGAGCGACGGGCGGAACGTCACCGGCGGTGGCGCCCACCGCGGAGGCCGTCCCGGGATGTCGGTGCCCGATTACGGCGCTCCCGCCGGCTGGTCCGCCCCCGGGTGGCCGCCTCGGGAGGACGACGTCCCGCGCTACCCGGGCCAGTACGGGCCGGGCGCCGGCGAGCCGCAGGGGTACGGACAGCCGCAGGGGTACGGCCAGCCGCAGGGATACGGGCAGCCGCAGGGGTACGGGCAGCCGCAGGGATACGGGCAGCCGCAGGGCTACGGGCAGCCGCAGGGCTACGGGCAACCGCAGGGCTACGGCCAGCCGCAGGGCTACGGACAACCGCAGGGCGAGCCCCAGCCGTACCAGGAGCCCCAGCCCTACCGCGAGCCGCAGGCCGAGCCGGAGCCCTACCGCGAGCCGCAGGTGGAGCCCGTGCCGTATCCCGAGCCGTACGGTCAGGGCGATCCGCAGCCCGAGGGTCGGTACTCTCCGCCCGGTGAGGCCGGCTCGGACGTGCCCGGCACCGAACCGCCGTCCACACCGCCGCCGACCCAGCGGTGGGAGGGTCCGGACTCCCGCTAGAGTCTGGCCGTCGCCACCGGTGGCGACGCAGGTGTTGTCGCTCGACACGTCGACGTCCGCTCGACGTTCTCCGCCGCAGCGGCGGTGCCGTCCCCTAGGGCGGCGCCGCCAGCGCCCGTAGTGCCTCATCGGAAGGGGCCGAAACCGTGTCTCTCAGTCGTGTCGACGAGTCCTACGATCAGCCGGTGTCCGTCTCCAACGGGCGCCCGTTCGATCGCGAACGCGCCGAGGCCGCCGTCCGTGAACTGCTGCTCGCCGTGGGCGAGGATCCCGACCGGGAGGGTCTGAAGGACACTCCCGCGCGGGTGGCGCGGGCCTACGCGGAGGTGTTCGGGGGACTGTTCGTCGACCCGGACTCGGTGCTGGACACCACCTTCGACGAGTCCCACCGCGAACTGGTGTTGGTGCGGGACATCCCGATGTACTCCACCTGCGAGCACCACCTGGTCTCGTTTCACGGCGTGGCACACGTCGGCTACATCCCCGGGCCCTCCGGACGGGTGACCGGGCTGTCCAAGCTCGCCCGCGTGGTCGATCTCTACGCGAAGCGTCCCCAGGTGCAGGAACGGCTCACCACCCAGGTGGCGGATGCACTGATGCGCAAGCTCGAGCCGCGCGGCGTGATCGTCGTGATGGAGGCGGAACACCTCTGCATGGCGATGCGCGGCATCCGCAAGCCCGGCGCACGGACCACCACCTCCGCCGTGCGCGGTGTGTTCCAGTCCAGTGCGGTGTCCCGATCCGAGGCGTTGGACCTCATTCTGCGTGGATAGTGCTGCCGTGACCGATCCCGCGCCGGCGACGTCCGCCCGATCCGGCCGCCCGCCCGTCGTGATGGGGGTGGTCAACGTGACCACCGATTCGTTCTCCGACGGTGGCCGTTTTCTCGACGTCGAGCGCGCCGTCGCGCGCGGGATCGAGTTGATCGACGAGGGCGCCGACATCGTCGACGTCGGTGGGGAGTCGACACGTCCGGGTGCGGATCGCGTCGAACCCGCCGTCGAGACGGCGCGCGTCGTCCCCGTGGTGCGGGCGCTGGCGGAGCGCGGCGTGGCGGTCAGTGTCGACACGATGCGGGCGTCGGTCGCCGCCGCGGCGGTCGAGGCCGGGGCGAGCTGGATCAACGACGTCTCCGCGGGACTCGCCGACCCGGCGATGTCGCGCACGGTCGCCGACGCCGGCGTCGGGTGGATGCTCATGCACTGGTCGGCCACCCCGGACTGGACGCACCGCCCCGGATCGCCGAGCGCGCAGGAGTACGGCGACATCGTCGACGACGTGCGGACGGGATTGCTTCGCCAGGTGGACGCCGCCGTCGACGCGGGCGTGAGCGAGGACCGGATCGTGCTCGATCCCGGCCTCGGCTTCGCCAAGAACGCCGACCACAACTGGGCGTTGCTGCGTGGACTCGCTCGCCTGGTCGACACCGGGCTCCCGGTCCTGGTGGGCGCGTCGCGCAAGCGGTTCCTCGGCACCCTTCTGGCCCGCGACGGGGTGCCCCGCCCGCCGGGCGAACGCGACGTCGCGACGGCGGCGATCTCGGTCCTCGCGGCCTCGGCCGGTGCCTGGGGTGTGCGGGTGCACGACGTCCGCAGCACGGTCGACGCCCTCGCCGTTCACCACCGGTGGACGGCTTCCGACGACGACGGAGGACACCCGTGACCGACCGCATCGAACTCCGCGGGCTGACGGTTCGCGGCCACCACGGAGTCTTCGAGCACGAGCGTCGCGACGGCCAGGACTTCGTCGTCGATCTCGTCGTGCATCTCGATCTCGGACCCGCGGCCGCGTCGGACGATCTCACCGACACCCTGCACTACGGCGAGCTGGCCGAGGCGGCGGCCGCCGTGATCGCCGGCCCGCCGCGCGATCTCATCGAGACCGTGGCGGGCGAGATCGCCGACGGCGTGCTCACCGATTCGCGGGTGTCGCGCGTCGAGGTCACCGTGCACAAGCCGTCTGCCCCGATCCCGCTCACCTTCGCCGACGTCGCCGTCGTGGTGACGCGCGAGCGACCGTGAGCCGCGTCGTGCTGTCGCTCGGGAGCAACCTGGGCGACTCGCGATCGTTGCTCGGTGCCGCCGTCGACGGACTCGGCGACACCGTCGTCGCCGTCTCACCCACGTACGCGACGCCGCCCTGGGGCGGCGTCGAGCAGGACGATTTCCTGAACCTCGTCGTGGTGGCGGAGGACGCCGACGCCGACGCGCGGGAATGGCTGCTGCGGGCCCAGCGGCTCGAGCAGGTCGCCGAGCGCATCCGTGCGGAGCGGTGGGGGCCGCGCACGCTCGACGTCGACGTGATCGTGTGCGACGACGTCGTCAGCGACGATCCCGACCTCACCCTGCCGCACCCCCGCGCTCACCTGCGGGCCTTCGTACTGCGGCCGTGGCTCGACGTCGACCCCGACGCCGTCCTCGGCGGGGTGCCGGTCCGTGATCATCTGGCCGCGCTGAGTCCCGCCGACCGGGACGGTGTCCGACGCGTGGACGCCGTGCGATGACGGCGACCCGACTCCGCGACCTCGCGGTGATCGCTGTCACCGCGGCCGTCGCCGCATGGCTGTTGATCCGGACGTTCTACGGCACCGTCCCGCCGATCTCTCCCTTCGCGGGGGCGTCGCTCTATCCGGTGGCGGTCGTGCTGGTGGTGGTCGGCGTCGTCGTGCGATCGCGGTTGCGCTCGCGACGGATCGGGCCGGGGCCCGGGCAGTTGCATCCGATCACGGTCGCGCGGGCTGCGGCGTTGGCCAAGGCCGCAGCGTTGGTGGGCGCCGCCGCTGCCGGGGTCTGGGCCGGTGTCCTGGTCCACCTCGTGCCGCTGCGCGGGGTTCTGCGGGCCGCGAGCGAGGACCTGCCGGGCGTCGTCGTCGGAGCCGTCGCCGGTGTCGTGACCGTGGGCGCCGCATTGTGGGTCGAGCACTGCTGCCGCACACCCGACGAACCCGGTGACGATCCCGCCCCGTCCTGACCTCGTCGTTCCGGGCGGGTTGGTGACAGGCAACAGACCTCGCTGCCGTTACCCTGGAACACATGACGGAGACCGGGCGTGGCAAGGCGAACCGTCGCACGAAACGTGGCGGCGATCACACCGTTCTCGCTGGTCTGGTGCTTCTCGGCGTCGTCGCGAGCGTGGTGCTGATCCTCAGCGACAGCGTTCCGCTGCTGCGGGTCGGCATCGTGGCCGCGCTCTGGGCGGCCATCGTCGGCGCCTTCGCGATGACCAAGTATCGACGCGATGCCGCGGCCGATCGCATGAAGGCCCGTGACCTCCAGACCGTCTACGAACTCCAGCTCGAGCGCGAGATCGCGGCGCGGCGCGAGTACGAACTGGGCGTCGAGAACCGGGTGCGTGCCGAGGTCGGGGAGAGCTCGGACGAGGTGCGCGCGTTGCGGGCCGAACTCGTCGCGCTGCGTCGCAGCCTCGAGATGCTGTTCGACGGGGACCTGCCGGACGATCGCGCGGCCCTCGCCGAAGCACATCGGATGCGCGAGATCGCCGACCGCGCGCACGGATACGAGGCCGCTCCGTCCGGCCTGTACGTCCCCGGGAACTCGCGGGGCCGTGCGCCCGCCTACAGCCCGGAGCCGTCGTACGGACACGCCGGGTTCGCGGGACCGTTCGACGATCCGGTGACCGCCGAGACCTCGATCATCGGCGGCGAGTTCGACGCCGACGGCACCTTCCGCCCGGCCCCGGTGCGCCCCGCCGTCGCCGCAGAGACCGTGCCGGCGCCGCCCGAACCCGCCCCGCTGCCCGATCCCGAGCCGACACCGGTTCCGGAGCCCGAGCCCACACCGGTCCCGGAGCCCGAGCCGGTGCCCGAGCCCACGCCGGAGCCGCAACCCGAGCCCGCACCGGAGCCGAACCCGATTCCGGACGTCGCCCCGCCCCCGCGCGTGGCGCGCAGCGTGCCCACCGACGAGCAGGCCCCCGCAGCCGAGGATCCGCGACCCGGGTCCCACAGCCAGGGACGGTCGGTGGCGGAAATCCTCGCCGCGGTGGGGTCGGCGGACACGGCGTCGGGTGGGGGTCGGCGCCGCCGTCGCGCCGCCGACTGATTGAGCACCGTCGCGACGCCGACTGATTGAGCACCGTCGCGCCGCCGACTGAGCCGATACCGTCGCGCCGCCGACCGATCGGGCATGTGACGTGCATCGCATGGCGTCCGTGCGGTCCCCGGCACTACTGTGGCGCTCGATCACTCACGAGTAGTCCGGTACCCGCCAGGCGGGACTGGAACGAACGGAGATTATCGGTGACCACCGATCCTGCGCCGGCGCGTCTGTCCGTCGGCATCGTCTCTGCGGGGCGCGTCGGTACCGCGCTCGGAGAAGCCCTGGACCGCGTGGGTCACGTCGTCTTCGGCTGCTCCGCCGTGTCGGACGCCTCGCTCGCGCGGGCGCGCACCCGTCTCCCGGACGCCGCCGTGCTCCCCGCGGCCGAGGTCGCGGCTCGTAGCGAATTGCTGGTTCTCGCCGTGCCGGACGCCGAACTGCCCGCCCTGGTCCAGGGACTGGCCCGCACCGGGGCCGTGAGCCCGGGAACTCTCGTCCTGCACACGTCCGGGGCCAACGGCGTCGGTGTTCTCGCGCCGCTCGCGGGCAACGGCGTGGTCACCATGGCCGTCCATCCGGCGATGACGTTCAGCGGCAAGCCGGAGGACACCGAGCGACTTTCGTCGGCGTGTTTCGGCATCACCGCCGCGGACGAGATCGGGTTCGCCATCGCTCAGTCGCTCGTTCTCGAGATCGGCGGCGAACCGGTCGGGGTCCGCGAGGACGCCCGCACGCTGTACCACGCCGCGTTGGCGCACGGCAGCAACCATCTGGTGACCGTCGTCAACGACGCTCTCGACGCGCTGCGCACCGCGCTCGCCGACACGGAACTGACGGGGCAGCAGCCGGTGGAGTCGCGCCCCGGCGGCGTGGCGGAACGGGTGCTCGCGCCGTTGTTGTCGGCGGCGCTCGACAACGTCCTCCGCAGCGGGCCCGCCGCCTTGACCGGTCCGGTAGCGCGGGGCGACGCCGACATGGTCGACGCGCACCTGCAAGCGTTGACGGCCCTCGACGACGATCTCGCCGCTGGATACCGCGCGCTGTCCCTGCGCAGTGCGCAACGCACGGGTGCCACCCACATCGTCGATCGCCTGAGGAGGCAGTCGTGACCGGAGAGAGCGGCATGTTCGTGCCGGGTGAATTGACGACGCATCATGCGCCGCAGGCGATTCGGACCGTGACGCGTGTCCTGCGTACGTCCGGACGACGGGTGGTTCTGGTGCCCACCATGGGTGCGCTGCACGCGGGGCACGTCCAGTTGATGGAGATGGCGCGCCGGACGGGCGCCGTAGTGGTGGTCTCGATCTTCGTCAACCCGCTGCAGTTCGGCGCGGGCGAGGATCTCGACGCCTATCCGCGGACGCTCGACGCCGACCTCGACGTCCTGCGTGAGGCCGGCGTGGAGTTGGCTTTCGTGCCCTCGGTGTCGGACATGTACCCGGACGGTCCGCGCACCACGGTGCACCCGGGTCCGTTGGGCTCGGAACTCGAAGGTGCCTCTCGCCCCGGCCATTTCGCGGGGATGTTGACGGTGGTAGCGAAGCTGCTCACCATCGTCGGCCCGGACGCCGCGTACTTCGGTGAGAAGGACTACCAGCAGTTGGTGCTGATCCACCAGATGGTGCGCGATCTGAACCTCGACGTCGAGATCGTCGGTGTCCCGACGGTGCGCGAGTCGGACGGACTGGCCCTGTCCTCGCGCAACCGCTACCTGACGCCGGAGCAGCGGGAAGCCGCCGTCGTCCTGTCCGCGGCGCTGGTGGCCGGTCAGCACGCGGGCGACCGCGGTGCAGATGCCGTGCTCTCGACCGCGAGCGCCGTGCTCGCCGCCGCGCCCGACGTGGACGTCGACTACCTGGAGTTGCGCGGCGCCGACCTGCGTGACCCGCCCGACGAGGGGCGGGGCCGACTCCTGGTCGCCGCGCGCGTCGGCACGACCCGCCTGATCGACAACGTCGGAGTGGCCCTGGGTTCGCCCGCGGACCCCACCGGCGATCGTCATCTCGGCCACTCCTGATCCCCACCTCACGACACCCCACACCCCGAGGACCACGCCATGCTTCGCACCATGATGACGTCGAAGATCCACCGCGCCACCGTCACGCACGCCGATCTGCACTACGTCGGGTCCGTCACCGTCGACCAGGACCTGCTGGACGCGGCGGGTCTGCTCGAGGGCGAGCAGGTGACCATCGTCGACATCGACAACGGCGCCCGGCTCGAGACCTACGCCATTGCCGGGACCCGCGGGTCCGGCGTGATCGGAATCAACGGGGCAGCAGCACATCTGGTGCATCCCGGAGACCTGGTCATCATCATCGCGTACGGGATCCTGAACGAGCAGGAGGTCCTCGACTACGCGCCTCGGGTCGTCTTCGTCGACGCCGACAACCGCCCGGTTCATCTCGGCGCGGACCCGGCCGACGTGCCGGCCGACTCGGGGCTGATCTCGCCGCGCACCCTGGGGCGTGACGTCGCGGTGTCCTACTGATGTTGCTGGCCGTCGACGTTCGGAACACCACGACGGTCCTCGGCGTCTTCACCGGCAGCGGTGTCCATGCGAGCCTGACGGTCCAGCGCCGCCTTCGGACGGATCCGGCGATGACGGCGGACGAGATCGCGCTCGCGTTCCGCGGTCTCCTGGGCCCGGACGTCGACCGGATCACCGCCGTCGCCGCTCTGTCGACGGTGCCGTCGGTGCTGCGCGAGATGCGAACCATGTTGGCGCGCTACTGGTCCCACGTCCCGCAGGTGGTCGTCGAGCCCGGTGTGCGTACCGGTGTGCCGTTGCTGGTCGACAACCCCAAGGAAGTCGGGGCCGACCGTATCGTCAACTGCCTGGCCGCGTACGAGAAGTTCCGAACCCCCTGCATCGTGGTCGATTTCGGCACCTCGACGTGTGTGGACGTGGTCTCCGGCAAGGGTGAGTTCCTGGGCGGCGTCATCGCCCCGGGGCTCGAGATCTCGATGGACGCGCTGGCGTCGCGGTCCGCCGCGCTGCGCAAGGTGGAGCTGGTCAGCCCCCGACACGTGCTGGGCAAGAACACCGTCGAAGCCATGCAGTCCGGTGCGGTCATCGGATTCGCCGGTCTGGTGGACGGAGTGGTCGCCCGAATTCGCGCCGAGGTGCCGGGGATGGAGTCACCCGGCGTGGTCGTGGTGGCGACGGGAGACAGTGCGTCGCTCGTGGCACCGGAATCGACGGTGATCGATCGGGTCGAGCCGACCCTCACGTTGGACGGACTGCAGCTGGTGCACGAGCGGAACCGCGCCCGGCGTCGCTGATCGAGTCGGTCGGTGTCGGATCGGGAGGGGTGGCGGACTCGTCGGGTCTCTGCCACACTGGTCGCCGTGACCTACTGCGCGAACCGGGAGTGTTGTCGGGGCTGACGCCTGCCCCCGACTCGTCGTCACACCTCCCTGGAGTTCCGCTGTGCTGTCCCTCCCTGCGCGTACGCGCACCCCTTCTCGTCGTCCCTCCACCCGCTCGGCCGTGTCCCGGCCCGGCGCTTTCGCCCCCGAGGCAGTGCCGACCACGCTGGCACCCACGTCACTGCGGCCGGCGGACCTGCTCCGACTGACCGATCAGAGCGCCGCCGACGTGCTCGACGGTCGTCACGACGCGCTGCTGCCCCCGGGCGGCTTCCCGCTGGACGAGCGGTGGTCCGCGCGCATCCATTCCGACGACATCGTCGACCTCTGGCTCATCAGCTGGGTCCCCGATCGGTCGACCGAACTGCACGATCATGCCGGGTCGCTGGGTGCGTTGACCGTGCTCTCCGGGGCGCTGAGCGAGTACCGCTGGAACGGAACCACGTTGCAGCACAGGCTTCTTCGCGCCGGTGACCAGGCGTTGTTCCCGCTCGGCTGGGTCCACGACGTGACGCACGCGCCGACGGACGACGGGTCCGCCGCAGCGCAGTCCACGCCGACCCTCAGCGTGCACGCCTACTCACCGCCGCTCACGGCAATGTCGTATTACGACATCGGAGCCGGCGGCGGGCTGCGTCGCACGCGCACCGAGCTGACCGACGTCCCGGAGGGCAGCGCGTGATGACCATCGACGAGATGCTCGACCGGGCCCGCGCGACCTACCGCCGCATGCCGGCGGCGGACCTGCCCGCCGCCGTCGCTCGCGGGGCGATCCTCGTGGACATCAGGCCGCAGGCGCAGCGGGCGGTGGAGGGCACGATGCCCGGTGCGCTCGCCGTCGAACGCAACGTGCTCGAGTGGCGGCTCGATCCGCTGTCCTCCGCACGCCTCGCGGCCGCGGTCGACCACGACGTCGAATGGATCGTGTTGTGCTCGGAGGGATACACCTCCTCGCTCGCCGCCGCCGCGCTGCAGGAGCTCGGACTGCACCGGGCGACGGACGTCGTCGGCGGGTACCAGGCCATTCGCGCGGCCGGTCTGCTGGGCGTCGTCGGCCGGGCGCGGCACTGCCTCCGTGAGGGGCGTGCGCTGGTCGCGCACTAGGCCCGGTGACCGGCGCACTAGGCTGAACGTCCGTGACCGACGCAGCCCCCACCCCCGCGCCCGACGACACCCCGGAGCAGTTGCGCATCCGTCGCGAGAAGCGCGCGCGCCTGCTGGAGTCCGGACGTGAGGCCTACCCGGTGTCCGTCGACCGCACCCACTCGCTCGCCGAGGTCCGCGCGGCGCATCCGGACCTCGCGCCCGACACCCATACCGGGGAGCGGGTGGGTGTGGCCGGTCGGGTCATCTTCCTGCGCAACACCGGCAAGCTGTGCTTCGCGACGCTGCAGGACGGCGACGGGACGCAACTGCAGGCGATGATCTCGCTCGCCGGTGTCGGTGAGGAGTCGCTGGCGCAGTGGAAGTCGGACGTGGATCTCGGCGACATCGTGTTCGTCGGCGGCGAGGTGATCGCGTCGCGACGCGGCGAGTTGTCGGTGATGGCGGACCGGTGGGCGATGGCGTCGAAGTCGTTGCGTCCCTTGCCGGTGGCGCACAAGGACATGTCGGAGGAGTCGCGGGTCCGGCAGCGGTACGTCGATCTCATCGTCCGGCCGGAGGCGCGGGAGAACGCGCGGCGGCGGGTCCGGGCGCTGCGTGCGCTGCGGGACGGTCTCGAGCGGCGAGGGTTCCTCGAGATCGAGACTCCGATGCTGCAGACGCTCCACGGCGGCGCCGCGGCGCGACCCTTCGTGACGCACTCGAATGCGCTCGACATCGACCTGTACCTCCGGATCGCTCCGGAACTGTTCCTCAAGCGCGCCGTGGTCGGCGGCATCGACCGAGTCTTCGAGATCAACCGCAACTTCCGCAACGAGGGTGTGGATTCCACGCACTCGCCGGAGTTCGCGATGCTCGAGACCTACGAGGCCTACGGCACGTACGACGACTCGGCGGTCATGACCCGCGAGTTGATCCAGGAAGTGGTGCAGGCGGTGTACGGCAGCCTGCAGGTCACTCTCGCCGACGGGACGGAGTACGACTTCGCCGGCGAATGGCGGAGCATCGAGATGTATCCGTCGCTGTCGGAGGCGATCGGGGTGTCGGTGACTCCGGACACGAGCGTCGACGAGCTGCGCGCCCTGGCCGACCGGGTCGGTCTCGAGGTGCCGGAGGGCAAGGGATGGGGCCACGGCAAGCTCGTCGAGGAGCTGTGGGAACACAGCTGCCGCGACCAGCTGACGGTGCCCACCTTCGTCCGCGACTTCCCGGTGGAGACGTCGCCGCTGGTCCGCGCGCATCGCTCGACGCCGGGCGTCGTCGAGAAGTGGGATCTCTACGTTCGCGGCTTCGAGCTCGCCACCGGTTACTCGGAACTGGTGGATCCGGTGGTGCAGCGCGACCGCTTCGCCGACCAGGCCCGGCTCGCGTCGGCCGGTGACGACGAGGCGATGGTGCTGGACGAGGACTTCCTCGCGGCCATGGAGTACGGAATGCCGCCCACCACGGGCACCGGAATGGGCATCGACCGACTGTTGATGGCGCTCACGGGACACGGGATTCGCGAAACCATCCTCTTCCCGCTCGTCCGGCCGGACCGCGGACGCCACTGACCCGAAACGGGCTTTCCGGTCCGAGAGGTGCCCTCGATCGGGCTTTCCGCGTAATATGGTCTGGCACGGTACACAAAGCCGCCGTGGTCGGGGATCGGGGGAATGTGAAAATGGTCAAAAAGGTCACTGTCACGTTGGTTGACGACATGGACGACGTCCCCGCCGACGAGACGATTTCCATCGGTCTCGACGGCACGTGGTACGAGATCGACCTGTCCGAATCCAACGCCGCTGATCTGCGTGAACACATGGACAAGTGGATCCATCACGCGCGTCGCGTCACGTCGCGGGGGAACTCGGAGCCGGGAACGGCGCCGACGGCGGGACGGTCGCGACCGCGCGGCGCGGCGGATCGGGCCCGGAGCGCGGCGATCCGGGAATGGGCCAAGGAACAGGGTTTCGAGATCAGCGAGCGCGGCCGCATATCGTCGGAGATCGTGCGCGCCTGGGAACGCCGTAACTGATCGGTCGGCAGGAATGCGGCTCGTCGTCCGTCGTCATTCGGACGAATGACACGACATCCAATCCTACGGCGCATTCTTTATTCTCGGTCACGAGTGTCTCCGTGGCCGTTCGCTGACGGCGGACGGCCGCGTCCCATGTCGCACCCGCCGACTGGTAACGATCGGCCCGCCCCGTGCGTTGTGTCCGGTACGAGGGTTCGCCGCGGGGCGGCCTGTCGCCCCGGCGGAGCGCACGTGCGGAATGCACGTCGTTCGCCGTCGGCGGAACTTCCCCGCTGACCGGCACCCTCCCGGTCACGACAACTAGAGTGAGTCGTGGGGGACCGGGGTTCGATGCACCAGAGTGTCGGAACCCGCCCGCCATGAGTGTGAGGGAGAGCGATGTTCGAGAGGTTCACCGACCGCGCACGGCGCGTCGTCGTCCTGGCCCAAGAAGAGGCCCGGATGCTCAACCACAACTACATCGGCACGGAGCACATCCTGCTGGGCCTCATCCACGAGGGTGAAGGCGTGGCGGCGAAGTCCCTGGAGTCGCTCGGGATCTCCCTCGAAGGTGTGCGCAGCCAGGTCGAGGAGATCATCGGCCAGGGCCAGCAGGCGCCGTCCGGGCACATCCCGTTCACGCCCCGTGCCAAGAAGGTCCTCGAGCTCAGCCTCCGCGAGGCGCTGCAGCTCGGACACAACTACATCGGCACCGAGCACATCCTGCTCGGCCTCATTCGCGAGGGCGAGGGCGTCGCCGCCCAGGTCCTGGTGAAGCTGGGCGCCGATCTCAACCGCGTGCGCCAGCAGGTCATTCAGCTGCTGTCCGGCTACCAGGGCAAGGAGCCCAGCGAGTCCGGAACCGGCGGCCGCGGCGAGGCCGGCACGCCGTCCACGTCGCTGGTGCTCGACCAGTTCGGACGCAACCTGACGCAGGCCGCCCTCGAGGGCAAGCTCGATCCGGTCATCGGCCGCTCGAAGGAGATCGAGCGTGTTATGCAGGTGCTGAGCCGCCGCACCAAGAACAACCCGGTGCTCATCGGCGAGCCCGGCGTCGGCAAGACCGCCGTCGTCGAGGGTCTCGCACAGGCCATCGTCAACGGCGAGGTTCCGGAGACGCTGAAGGACAAGCAGCTGTACACCCTCGACCTCGGGTCGTTGGTCGCCGGCAGCCGGTACCGCGGTGATTTCGAGGAGCGCCTGAAGAAGGTGCTCAAGGAGATCAACACCCGCGGCGACATCATCCTGTTCATCGACGAGCTGCACACGCTCGTCGGCGCGGGTGCCGCCGAGGGCGCGATCGACGCCGCCTCGATCCTCAAGCCGAAGCTGGCTCGTGGCGAGCTGCAGACCATCGGTGCCACCACGCTGGACGAGTACCGCAAGTACATCGAGAAGGACGCCGCACTCGAGCGCCGCTTCCAGCCGGTGCAGGTGGGCGAGCCGTCGGTCGACCACACCATCGAGATCCTCAAGGGTCTGCGCGACCGGTACGAGGCGCACCACCGCGTCTCCATCACCGACAGCGCACTGGTCGCCGCCGCCACGCTGGCGGATCGCTACATCAACGACCGGTTCCTGCCGGACAAGGCGATCGACCTCATCGACGAGGCGGGCGCGCGCATGCGCATCCGCCGGATGACCGCGCCGCCGGACCTGCGCGAGTTCGACGACAAGATCGCCGACGCGCGTCGCGAGAAGGAGTCCGCGATCGACGCGCAGGACTTCGAGAAGGCCGCGAACCTGCGCGACAAGGAGAAGCAGCTCGTCGCGCAGCGCGCCGAGCGCGAGAAGCAGTGGCGTTCCGGTGACCTGGACGTCATCGCCGAGGTCGACGACAACGAGATCGCCGAGGTCCTGGGCAACTGGACCGGCATCCCGGTGTTCAAGCTGACCGAGGAGGAGACCACCCGTCTGCTGCGCATGGAGGACGAGCTCCACAAGCGCATCATCGGTCAGGTCGAGGCCGTCAAGGCCGTGTCGAAGGCGATCCGTCGCACCCGCGCCGGTCTGAAGGACCCCAAGCGCCCGTCGGGCTCGTTCATCTTCGCCGGCCCCTCGGGTGTCGGTAAGACCGAGCTGTCGAAGGCCCTGGCGAACTTCCTCTTCGGCGAGGACGACGCCCTCATCCAGATCGACATGGGCGAGTTCCACGACCGGTTCACCGCCTCGCGTCTGTTCGGTGCGCCTCCCGGCTACGTGGGTTACGAAGAGGGCGGCCAGCTCACCGAGAAGGTGCGTCGCAAGCCGTTCTCCGTGGTGCTGTTCGACGAGATCGAGAAGGCCCACCAGGAGATCTACAACACGCTCCTGCAGGTCCTCGAGGACGGCCGTCTCACCGACGGTCAGGGACGCACGGTCGACTTCAAGAACACCGTGTTGATCTTCACCTCGAACCTCGGTACGTCGGACATCTCCAAGGCCGTCGGCCTCGGCTTCAGCTCGGGTGAGGGCAACAGCTCGAACTACGAGCGCATGAAGCTCAAGGTGCACGACGAGCTGAAGAAGCACTTCCGGCCCGAGTTCCTCAACCGCATCGACGACATCGTCGTGTTCCACCAGCTCACGCAGGACGAGATCATTCGCATGGTCGACCTCATGCTGAGCCGCGTGGAGGTGGCGCTGAAGAACAAGGACATGGCCATCGAGGTCACCGACAAGGCCAAGGCTCTGCTGGCCAAGCGCGGCTTCGACCCGGTCCTCGGTGCCCGCCCGTTGCGTCGGACCATCCAGCGCGAGATCGAGGACCAGCTGTCGGAGAAGATCCTCTTCGGCGAGGTCGAGCCCGGTCAGATCGTGCTGGTCGACGTCGACAACTGGGACGGCGAGGGCCAGGGCGAGGACGCCGTGTTCACCTTCCGAGGCGAGAAGAAGCCGATCACGCTTCCCGACGACCTCACGGTGGATCTGGCGAAGTCGGGCGAGAGCTCGGAGTAGACGTCACGAGAACGGGCCGCACCCCTCAGGAGGTGCGGCCCGTTCGTCGTGTCCGGCCGCGTGCATACCCGCGCTGCGACCGTGCAGCCGCGCTGCTCGTTCGCAGCGCCGGGGAAACCACAGCGCGGGAGCGAGGGGCCGATGAGTTCCCGGCCCCGGCGGAGTCGGTACGGGTATGGCTACCGCAACCGTGAACAGCATGCTTCTGTCGAGCGAGAACCCCGACGCGCTCGCCGAGTGGTACAGCGCGGTGTTCGACGCGCCCGTGTACCGCGAGATGGGGCCGTACGCCGTGCTCGACCTGGACGGCTTCTTCGTCATGTTCGACAAGCGTGACGACGTCACCGGGCCCAACCGGGACGGCGCCCGGTCCATCCTCAATCTCGAGCCCGACGACCCGGCGGCCGTGGCGGCACGAATCGACGACCTCGGTGGCACCTGGGTGAGTCCCCTGGAGAACCGCGACGGCCATCTGTTCGCCACCGCCCGGGATCCGGACGGCAACTGGATCCAACTGATCCGTCTGAGCGACGAGGCGGAAGCGGAGATGGGTGCGCCCACCACCCCGTTCTGCGGGGTCGCGGTGCGAAACATCGAGGAGGCCGCCGCCTTCTACCGCGACGTGCTGGGCATGCGCGTTCTGCCGACCGCGATGGGCACGGCCTGGCTGCGGATCGACCGTCGAACGACGGTGCTGCTCTATCCGAAGCCGGACCACGTCCCGGCGCAGCACACGGTCCTCAATCTGCCGGTCGCCGACGTCGCGAGCGCCGTGGCGGACCTCGCGGGCAAGGGAGTCGACTTCCTGCGGTACGACGGCTTCCCGCAGGACGAGCACGGCGTCATGCGGGGCCGTGGGCCCGATATCGCGTGGTTCACGGACCCGTCCGGCAACGTCGTGTCCGTTCTCGCCGCGGGACCGCCGCCGCAGTGACGGGCGGGGACCGCGGCGAGGCATGAAAATCGGCCCGTTCGGGCATCCTCGTGATGTCGGAATCCTTGTCACCCGATCGGAAGGTTCACCCGCAGATGCCTACTCGTACCGCACGCACCGCCTGGAACGGCACCCTCGAGCAGGGGTCCGGCCAGGTGGAGTTGTCCAGCTCCAAGGCCGGGACGTTCGATGTCTCGTTCCCCAAGCGCGCCGCCGAGGACGCGGGGGGCACCACCAGCCCCGAGGAGCTCATCGCCGCGGCTCACACGTCGTGCTACGCGATGCAGCTCTCGGCCCTCATCGCCGAGGCCGGCGGCACGCCGCAGAGCCTCGAGGTCAGTGCTGACGTCTCGCTCGGCCCGGACACGCAGGGCTTCAAGCTGACGGGTATCGCACTCACCGTGCGTGGTGAGGTCGAGGGTCTGGACGCCGACGGGTTCGCCAAGGCGGCGCAGGACGCCAAGGACACCTGCCCGGTCAGCAAGGCGCTCACCGGCGTCGAGATCACGCTGGACGCTTCGCTCGACTGACACCGTCCCCGACGCCCCGCCTGCATCCCGAGGATGTGGCGCGGGGCGTTCGCGTGTCAGAGGAACGCGCTGCTGCGCGTCACCAGCTCGAAGGCGTACGCGTTGTCCAGCGGGCCGATCGGGGTGTCGGAGGCGAGCTGGATCGAGATCACCCAGTCCTGCCCTGCCGTGTCCGTCAGCAACCAGGCACCGGCGACCTCGCCGGGGGCGTTGCCGTTCTTGTATCCCGCGTAGGTCCACCGCGTCGGGTCGAACTGCCCACCCGGATTCTGGGCGAGGATCTGCCGGACGACGTCGTTCTGCGGCCCGACCGACAGCGACGCGAGTGCCGCGCAGAGGTCGGACCCACTCGCGTACCACCCGATACCATCCGCGGTGGCCGGCCGCGTCGCGATGCCGACGTAGTCGAGATCGGCCGTCGCGGGGTCGACCGGATTGCTGTCGATGGTCCGGTCGGCGATCCCGGCCAGGATCTGCCGTCGTTCGGCGGTGCTCGCGTCGCGCCACTGCGCCCGGCCGTCGGGGCGGCCCCAACCGAGCAGAAAGAACTCGCGGGTGGTGAGGAACGGCGTGAGCGCAGCGACGTCGGAACTGCCCGTCGCGGCCACCTCCGCCTCGACCGCCGCGCGGCCCACGCGATCGATCAGCAGGTCGGTGGCGGTGTTGTCGCTGATCGCGATCATGGCGTCGGCGGCCTCGCGCACGGTGACGACCGTGCCTTCGGGTGCGAGTTGTAATCGTCCCGACGGGGCCGACTTGCGGGCGTCGGTGACGGTGAGCGGTTCGTCCCAGGTCAGCGTGCCGGCGTCGACCGCGCGAGCGACGGCTCCCAGGACGTAGAGCTTGGCGACGGACGCGAGGGGGAGTGTCTCGCCCGAGTTCAGGTCGTGGACGGTGGTGCAGCTCCCGGCGTCGACCCGCGAGACGGTGAAGGAGGTCCGGGCGCCGAGGGCGAGCAGAGCGGCGTCGACGTCGGCGAACGTCGCCACGTCGGGGGTGTCGGGCAGCGCCTGGATTCCGGCCAGACGCCCGCCCTCGGCGGCGAGTCGGAGGGTCACTGCGGTGCCCCGACCCGTCCGCAGGGTTACCGTGGACTCCGATCCCTCGTCGACGCGATCGGTGACCGTGATCGGCGCGCTCTGCTGGATCTGGGCGATCGGGCCCAGCAGTCCGCCGATGGGGGCCAGCTCACCGGTGAGTTCGGGGGTCGCGAGGGCGTCGACGGCGACGGGGTCGATGGACAGTGGGTCGGTCGTGGTGATCCACCCGAGCAGGGTGTCGGCGACGGGCGTGACCGCGGCGGCCGGGCGCTCGACGGGCTCCGACTCGGCGGAGGTGGTGGCGGCGCCGCGGGCCGCCCCGGACTCGAGCAGGGGATCGACGCTGCCGCACGCGGTCAGACCGAGGGCGACCACGACGGCGACGATCGTGCGGTGGCCGCCGTTCCGGGGTAGTGCCAGCCGCATGTGCGCCGCCTCGTCCGTCGGGAGATCGAGGCGGGTGCCCCGACCGGGATGTCGCCTCCGACCCTAGCCATTCCGTCCCGCGGGACCGTCCCGAGGTCCGGTACGGCCGGGTTATTCGGGCGTGTCGCCCGTTCGGGTGGCCGGGACGTCGAGGACCACGTCGAACTCGAGCAACGACGCACCCGACGCGACCGGCTTGGCACGCTCCCCTGAGTGGGCGGCGCGGGCGGGTCCGCTCGACCAGGCCTGGAACGACTCCTCGTCCTCCCACTGGGTGACGACGAAGTAGCGGTCCTCGCCCTTGACCGGACGAAGCAACTGGAATCCGAGGAAGCCCGGCGAGCCCTCGACCGCGCCGGCGCGCGCCGCGAAGCGCTTCTCGAGTTCCGGTCCCGCGCCGTCGGGAACCTCGATGGCATTGATCTTCACCACTGGCATACCGCGAGGCTACCGGGCGGTCGACCGAGGCCGGCGGGGCTACGGTGGGCGTCGTGGTGGCCGTGCTGACCGACGTCGGGGGAACGGGCGAGCCGATCGTGCTGTTGCACGGGCTGATGGGCAGTGGGCGAACCTGGGGTCGTCAGGTGCCCTGGCTGCGCGCGTTCGGACAGGTGTACGTCGTCGACGCCGAGGGACATCGCGGTGCGCGAGAATCTCGTGCGGTGCCGACGACGGACGACTTCGTCGACGACCTCGTGGACGTGCTGGGGGACGTCGGACCCGCGACGGTGATCGGTCATTCGATGGGCGGGCTGCACGGGTGGTGCCTCGCGGCACGACGGCCGGATCTGGTGCGCGCGTTGGTGGTCGAGGACATGGCGCCCGATTTCCGCGGTCTCACGTCGGCCGGGTGGGCGGCCTCGATCGAGGCGTGGCCGCAGCCGTTTCCCGATGCCGACGCGGTCCGGTCCTGGTTCGGCGACGTCGCCGGCCGGTACTTCCTCGACTCGTTCGAGCGACGGGACGACGGTTGGTGGCTGCACGGGGACGTGGCGACCTTTCGCGCGATCGCGGACGAGTGGGGTCGCCGCGACTTCTGGTCGGAGTGGACGTCCGTCCGCGCCCCGGTGCTGCTGATCGAGGCCGGGCATTCCGTGACACCGTCGGGACAGATGGCGAGAATGCATGCACTGCAACCGTTGTCGACCCACGTGGTGGTGGCCGGCGCCGGGCATCTGGTCCACGACGACCGCCCCGAGGACTACCGCCGGATCGTCACCGACTTCCTTCGCGCCCGCTGACCGTCGTCGCGCGTCAGCGCCCGGCCTCCCCGGCCAGGGCGAAGTCCCCGTGCGCCGTCTGCTCGATCAATCCGTCGTCGAGCAGTGAGGCCAGGGCTCGCTCCCGCTGACCGGGATCGATGGTCCACACCTGGTCGAGCCGCGGCTTGGCCACCGGAGAATCGCTGCCGCGCAACACGTCCATGAGCAGTCCGCGCACCTGCCGGTCGGTCCCGGCGAACTTCTGGACGGAGCGCGCGGGGCCCTCGAGGGGCGGCCGACCGGCCGAGACCCACGCACACTCCGGGAGCGGACAGCGGCCGCAGTCCGGCGTTCGGGCCTTGCAGATCACCGCACCGAGTTCCATGAGCGCGGCCGAGAACGTCACCGCGGTGGGAACGTCCGTCGGCAACAAAGCCTGCGCATCGGCGAGATCTCTGGTGGTACTGGGGTTCCCGGCGTCGGCGCGGCCGTGGATCGCGCGGGCGATCACGCGGCGAACGTTGGTGTCCACGACGGGAACTCGTTGACCGTGGGCGAAACAAGCCACGGCGCGGGCGGTGTAGGCACCGACGCCCGGCAGCGTCAGCAACGTCTCGACGTCCTCGGGTGTCCGGTCGCCGTGCTGCTCGGCGAGCACCGCGGCGCAGTCGTGCAGGCGCATCGCGCGGCGCGGGTAGCCGAGCTTGCCCCACGCCCGCAGGACCTCGCCGCGTCCGGCGGCCGCCATCGCCGACGGCACCGGCCACCTCTCGATCCACTCCTGCCAGATCGGGGCGACACGCGCAACGGGGGTCTGTTGCAACATGACCTCGCTGACCAGGATCTGCCAGCCGGTGACGCCGGGACGGCGCCACGGCAGATCGCGCGCGTCGGTGCGGAACCAGTCGACGAGCGTCTCCGTGAGCACACCGGACGAACCGGAACCGGTCACCGAAAGACCTCCCCTGGGCAGTGACGATGTCGAATGCGCCGAGGGCTACGTGCGGGTAACCCATGCGTCGGTCACACTGTAAGCATGTCGAACACGAGTCCCCGCGAAGCCTGGACCGCACTCGTCGAAGGGAACCGGCGCTTCGTCGCCGACACCCCCGAGCATCCCAGTCAGGGAATCGACCATCGCGCCTCGCTGGTCGGCGGTCAGCACCCCTCGGCCATCGTCTTCGGTTGCGCGGA
This sequence comes from Rhodococcus sp. PBTS 1, assembly GCF_001620025.1. NCBI lineage: Bacteria > Bacillati > Actinomycetota > Actinomycetes > Mycobacteriales > Nocardiaceae > Rhodococcus > Rhodococcus sp. PBTS 1. Next base: position 3,487,420 of record NZ_CP015219.1, on the reverse strand, counting down.
TTCCCGCGTGGCCGCCGAGATCATCTTCGACCAGGGCCTCGGCGACATGTTCGTCGTGCGTACCGCCGGCCACGTCGTCGACTCCGCGGTGCTCGGCTCCATCGAGTTCGGCGTCGAGGTGCTGAACACCCCGCTCATCGTTGTGCTCGGTCACGACAGCTGCGGCGCCGTGAAGGCCACCATCGATGCGCTCGAGGCCGGAACCGTCCCCGGCGGGTTCATCCGCGACATCGTCGAGCGTGTCACCCCGTCGGTGCTCGAGGCCCGTCGTGAGGGCATCGACGGTGTCGACGAGGTGGTCGCCCGCCACGTCCTCGAGACCGGCAACCTGCTCACGCAGCGTTCCCCGATCATCGAGCGCCGCATCGAATCCGGGAAGCTCGCGATCGTCGGCGCCACCTACAAGCTGTCCGACGGGCGTATCGAACTCCAGGGCGCCATCGGTGACGTCGGGGAGACCGGCGTCGGCGGGTTCGAGCGACGGGCCACAGCGAACGCCTGACGCGTGAAGGGCGGACCCCGACACGCCGCGCCGGTTTCGGGGTTCGTCGCGACGCTGCACCTACGGTTGTAATGTGCTCGAGCCCAATGGACCTTTGCCCCCCGAGATCTACTGGCGCCGTCGTGCGCTGGCGATCGGCGGCGCGGTGGTGGTCATCGGGCTCGTCGTCTGGCTCGTCGTCTCGCTGACCGGCGGCGGATCGTCGGACACGCAGTCCGCAGCCGCCTCCGCCTCGCTGGCCCCGTCCGCGGCCACCACCTACCGTCCCGACGCCTCGGCCACCGGATCCAACCAAGGTTCCGGCGGTTCGGGCGGCGGTGGCGGTGGGGCCGCGGCGAACGACGACGCATCCTCGAGCGGAACCACGACGACCACCACGACGTCGTCCACGCCCGTTCCGCCCGGCCAGTGCCCCGATTCCTCCCTGGCGGTCCGGGCCACGCCCGATCAGCCGTCCTATCCGGCGGGTCAGGAACCGGGGTTCACGGTCGTGGTCACCAACATCGGGACCACCGCGTGCGAGCGGGATCTCGGATCGGGTCTGCAGCAGGTCCTCGTGTACACCCTCGAGGGCCGTCGGCTGTGGTCCAACACCGACTGCTTCCCCGCCGGCGCGGCCGACCTGCGCACTCTGCGCCCGGGCGAGCAGGCGCCCTTCACGGTGAAGTGGTCCGGCACCACCTCCGAGCCGGGCTGCACCGCCCCGCGCGAACCCGTCGGCGCCGGCGCCTACTCGGTGGTCGGCCAGCTGGGCCAGTTGCGCAGCGCCCCGGAGCCTTTCAACCTCACCTGAACCCGTTCCCCGCGCGCGGTGCGCAGCGCAGCCGGATCCGCGTGTGTTGCAGCCAGCGCGCGATGAGGTGCGCTGCGCAGCGGGTCGGGGAGGGTCAGTCGAAGGGTCCGGAGATACTGGCCTCGGCCATGCGCGACAGGCCTTCTCGAATGTGGCGGGCCCACAGTCCGCCGATCCCCTCCACCGACTGCAGGTCCGCCGCCGTGGCCGCGAGCAGGGTCTGCAGCGTGCCGAACGAGGTCACCAGCCGGTGGATCTGACCGAACTGCAGCCGGGGAACCCGCGTGAGCAGCCGGTAGCCGCGGGGGCTCATCGGCGCGTCGAGGGCCTCGATGGTGCCGGGGTACCCCAGGGCGCGCGCGAGCACGGTCAGGTCGAGCAGGTCGACGTCGGTGAGGCGGTCGAGGGCGGCCAGCGCTCGCTCGACGGCGGCCGTGGTGGGCGGTTCGGTGCCGGCCAGGTAGTCGCGCACCACCAGTTGGCGTGCGATGTCGTTGTCGCCCACCAACTCCTCGAGCTGGAGCGCCAATTGCCGCCCGTCCGTGCCGAGTTCGAGGACGTTCTGCTCGATCTCCACCGACACCCGACGCACCATCTCGAGTCGCTGCGCCACCGTGAGGGCATCGCGGAGGGTCACCGAGTCCTCGATCTCGACGACGGAGAGCTGACGGCTCACCTCGTCCAGCCGGGCCTTGTAGCGCTCCAACGTGGCGACGGCCTGATTGGCGCGCGAGAGAATCGTGGCGGACCCTTCGATGACGTGCCGAGTCCCGCCGACGTACACGCTGAGAATGCTCATCGACTGACTCACCGACACCACGGGGTAGCCGGTGTGGATCGCGGTGCGCTCGGCGGCCCGGTGCCGGGTGCCCGATTCCACCGTGGGGATGGTGTGGTCCGGCACGAGCTGGACGTTGGCGCGAACGATGCGCGTCCCGTCGGTGGACAGCACCACCGCCCCGTCCATCTTGGACAACTCGCGCAGGCGGGTGGGGGCGAACTCGACGTCCAGGACGAAGCCGCCGTCGCAGATGGACTCCACCTCGGCGTCGTACCCCAGCACGATCAGGCCGCCGGTACGGCCGCGCAGGATGCGTTCGAGTCCGTCGCGCAGAGCTGTGCCCGGCGCCAGGTCGGCGATGGCGTCGCGCAGGGTGGCGGACACCCGCGGCCGATCGTCGTCGGTCGGGCCCGCGAACGGAGGCACGGACACGGTCTCGGTCACCCGTACTCCCTCCTGGCGCCGGTTTTCTCCCGCTCAGGGTACCGCCACGGACTCCCCGGTCTCCGCGCGACGGTCCGACGGCCGACGAGCGTCCGACGACGGGTCGGCTCGGCCGCGTCGAGAACGGACCGTGGCGGCCAGGGCCTCGGCCACGGTGCCGACCGGCAGCAGGCGCATCCCGCGCGGGGCCGTGGTGGGTCGCTCGCCGCCCGCGGTGTCGCGCGGTACCACCGCCCGCGTGAAACCGAGGCGCGCGGCCTCGGCCAACCGCCGGTCGACGCCCGCCACTCGGCGGACCTCCCCGGCCAGTCCGACCTCGCCGAGCACGACGGTGTCCGGCGGCAGGGCGACGTCGAGAACCGCCGACGCCACGGCGAGGGTGACCGCGAGATCGACCACCGGCTCGGTGGTCCGCATGCCGCCCACCGTGGCCGCGTAGACCTCGTGACTGCCGACCTTGATGCCGCATCGCCGCTCGAGTACGGCGAGGTTCATCGCCACCCGCGCTGCGTCGAGGCCGCTGACCGCACGGCGCGGCGTCGGCATCTGGGTGGGGGCGACCAGCGCCTGGACCTCGGCGAGCAGGGCGCGCTTGCCGTCCATGGTGACCGTCACCGCCGTGCCGGGGACCGAGTCGGATCGGTGGTGGAGGAACAGGCCGGACGGGTCGCCGATGCCCTCGATTCCGCCCTCGCGCAACTCGAAGCACCCCACCTCGTCGGCCGCGCCGAAGCGGTTCTTGACGCCGCGGACCATGCGGAGCGTGGAGTGCTTGTCCCCCTCGAAGTGCAGCACCACGTCCACCAGGTGCTCGAGCGACCGCGGCCCGGCCACCGCGCCGTCCTTGGTGACGTGGCCGACCAGGATCACCGCCACCCCGTGGCCCTTGGCCAGCGACGTGAGCGCCGACGTGATGGCCCGTACCTGCGTGACGCCGCCGATCACCCCGTCGACGTCGGAGGCCTGCATGGTCTGTACCGAGTCGACGATCACGAGGGTCGGGGACACCTGCTCGACGTGACCGAAGACCGTCGCCAGATCGTTCTCCGCCGCGAGGTAGACCCGTTCGTGAACCGCCCCGGTGCGGTCCGCGCGCAGGCGTACCTGGCCCGCGGACTCCTCGCCCGTGACGTAGAGCGCGACGTCCTCGGGGCTGCGTTCGGCCCAGCGTCGAACGACCTCGAGGAGCAGGGTCGACTTGCCGACGCCGGGCTCACCGGCGAGCAACACCACCGAGCCGGGCACGATGCCGCCGCCGAGCACGCGGTCGAGCTCCGCGACGCCGGTGGGGCGCGCGACCGACGACGTGCTGGAGATCTCGGTCATCCGCCGCGCGGGCGACGTCGGGATCATCGATCCCGCACCGACTTTCGCGGCGCTGGAGCCGGCCCGGCCGGTCACCGGGACGGCGAGCGTGACCTCGTCCATGGAGCCCCAGGTCTCGCACTCCGGGCAGCGGCCCACCCATTTCGCGACGACGTGCGAGCAGTGGGAACAGCGATAGCTGGTGCGAGTCTTGGCCACGGACCGCACCCTAGGGGGCCGGTCCGACAGGACCGGGCGCGAGCCGGGAGACTACTCGGCGCGCGGGGTGACCGGGCCGGCGTCGACCGGCACGTCCACGCGGACCTCGCCGGCGTTCTCGAAGACGAACGTGGCGGGCACGGTGAGGCCTGGGCGGACCTGATCGCTGAGGTCCTCGAGGATCACGGTGAGCTCGTCGCTCTCCGGGTCGGTGATCTGGCCGGCCGGGACGCCGCCGGTGACCGAGGCCTGCGGGGCGATCTCGACGCCCCCGGCGGGCGCGCCCTCGAGGACGACGTCGGCCGCGTCCTCGGTCTCGATGGACACCAGGCGGTCGGCCTCGGTGGCGCTGGTGTTGATCGCGGTGAAGACGAGCTCGGCGCGGCCACCCTCCTCGAGGCGGAACTCCGAGCTGGTGGGGAAGAGCACGTGCACGTTGCGCAACTGAATGTTCGCCTGGTCCGCACCGTTGCCGTTGATGGCGGCGACCTGCGTGGCGGTCTGGGCGATCTGTCCGGCGCCGCACGCGGACAGTGACAGGGCGGCACCGACGGCCACGGCGGCGGCCGCGACGCGAGCCGGGCGGAAGGGGCGAAGCGTTGCGGTCACTGGGTTCGTCCTCCATGTATGAGCACCGTCGGCCGATACTCGCCGTCGCGGCGCTGCGCGTCCACTACGGGAGAGCGTAGTAGCCGAACCCCCCGCGTTTCCCGCTGGGGCACTCCCGGGCCCCCTCGATACACGGATCCGAGGTGGTGTCAACCCCGACGGCAAACCCCCTGCATGCTCTGACCTGCACCGTTGGCCGGAAGCCCATCGGAGGGCGTGTTAAACTGGCCATATCGAAAGGGGCTACGAACACATGATTTTCAAGGTCGGAGACACCGTCGTCTACCCGCACCACGGAGCGGCGCTGATCGAAGCTATCGAAACACGAACCATCAAGGGCGAGCAGAAGGAATACCTCGTTCTCAAGGTTGCGCAGGGTGATCTGACCGTTCGAGTTCCGGCCGACAACGCCGAGTACGTGGGTGTGCGGGACGTCGTGGGCCAGGAGGGTCTGGACAAGGTGTTCCAGGTTCTGCGTGCGCCCCACACCGAGGAGCCCACCAACTGGTCGCGTCGGTACAAGGCCAACCTCGAGAAGTTGGCCTCGGGTGACGTGAACAAGGTCGCCGAGGTCGTGCGCGACCTGTGGCGTCGTGAGCAGGACCGCGGCCTGTCCGCGGGTGAGAAGCGCATGCTCGCCAAGGCCCGTCAGATCCTGGTGGGCGAGTTGGCTCTGGCCGAGGGAACCGACCAGGTCAAGGCCGACACCATTCTCGACGAGGTTCTGGCCGCGGCGTCCTGACCGCGAGCTGCACCGAGTACCGCTGATGGCGTCCGTCGCTGCTCTGGTTCCGGCTGCGGGGATGGGGCTCCGCCTCGGCGAGAATCTCCCCAAGGCGTTCGTGGATCTGGGTGGACGCACTCTTCTCGACTGGGCGCTGGACGGCCTGCTGGCCTCCGGCGCCCTGTCGCATGTGGTGGTCGTGGTCCCCGACCGGCTGGTGGACCGCACCCGGGACATCTGCGCGCGAGTGTCCGGCGACCTGCCGATCGACGTCGTCGTCGGGGGCGCCGAGCGCGCCGACTCGGTGCGTGCCGGTCTACGTGCCGCCGCCCGGGCCGACGTGATCCTGGTGCACGACGCCGCCCGGTGCCTGACCCCGCCGGAGACCGTCGCCCGCGTCGTCGACGCCGTGATCGCCGGGTCGCCCGCGGTGGTGCCCGTGCTGCCGGTGGTCGACACCATGAAGTCCGTGGATGCCGACGGCGTCGTCACCGGCACCGTCGACCGCGCGTCGTTGCGGTCGGTGCAGACGCCCCAGGGTTTCGACGCCGACGTGCTGCGGCGTGCGCATGCGGCCGCGGACCACGCCACCGACGACGCCGGCCTGGTGGAGCGGCTGGGTGTCCCGGTGACCACCGTCGCCGGTCATCCCGAAGCCTTCAAGATCACCACCCCGATGGACCTGGTGCTGGCCCGCGCGGTGCTCGCGGCGCGGCACCCGGTCGGAAGCGAGAGTCGCTGAGATGCGCGTGGGAATCGGTTCGGACGTCCACCCGATCGAGGTGGGCCGGGACTGCTGGTTGGCCGGGCTGCGGTTCGACGACGCCGACGGGTGCTCGGGCCATTCGGACGGCGACGTCGCCGCGCACGCGCTGTGCGACGCGCTGCTGTCCGCCGCCGGGCTCGGCGATCTGGGCTCGGTGTTCGGCACCGGCAAGCCCGAGTGGGACGGAGTGAGCGGCGCGACCATGCTCACGCACGTGCGTGAGCTGCTGGTCGAGCACGGGTTCCGGGTGGGCAACGCCGCGGTCCAGATCATCGGCAACCGCCCCAAGATCGGCCCCCGTCGGGCGGAGGCGCAGCAGGTGCTCTCGGCGGTGGTGGGAGCGCCGGTGTCGGTCTCGGCCACCACGACGGACGGATTGGGACTCACCGGCCGCGGCGAGGGCATCGCGGCCGTGGCCACCGCCCTGGTCCTGGACGGACCGGATTCCCGGTAGAATCGGCCGTCGTGACCCTGCGCCTCTACGACACCGCGACCAGGGCCGTTCGGGACTTCGTTCCGTTGGCCGACGGACATGCCTCGGTGTATCTGTGTGGCGCGACGGTGCAGGGCCATCCGCACATCGGCCACGTTCGCAGCGGTGTCGCGTTCGACGTCCTCCGGAGATGGCTGACGGCAACGGGTTTCGACGTGGCCTTCGTCCGCAACGTCACCGACATCGACGACAAGATCCTCACCAAGGCCGCGGCCGCGGGCCGGCCGTGGTGGGAGTGGGCCGCCACCTTCGAGCGCTCGTTCGGCGCCGCGTACGACGCGTTGGGGGTGCTCCCGCCGTCCGCCGAGCCGCGTGCGACCGGGCACATCACGCAGATGGTCGAGTTGATCCAGCGCTTGATCGACGCGGGACACGCCTACGCCGCAGCGGGCGACGTGTATTTCGACGTGCAGAGCTACGCCGCGTACGGCGCGCTCTCCGGGCACAAGCTCGACGACGTGCATCAGGGCGAGTCCGCCGCCGAGGGCAAGCGGGATCCCCGCGACTTCACGCTGTGGAAGGCCGCCAAGCCGGGTGAGCCGTCGTGGCCGACCCCGTGGGGGCCCGGCCGTCCGGGCTGGCACCTGGAGTGCTCGGCGATGGCCGAGGCGTATCTGGGCCGGGCGTTCGACATCCACTGCGGCGGTCTCGATCTGGTGTTCCCGCACCACGAGAACGAGTTGGCTCAATCACGCGGCGCGGGAAGTGATTTCGCCCAGTACTGGCTGCACAACGGCTGGGTCACCATGAGCGGCGAGAAGATGTCCAAGTCGTTGGGCAACGTGGTCTCCATCCCGACGATGCTCGAATCGGTTCGCCCGCAGGAACTTCGGTACTACCTCGGCAGTGCCCACTACCGGTCGATGCTCGAGTACTCGTTCGAGGCCCTGCAGGAAGCGGCCTCGGCGTACCGGAGCGTGGAGGCCTTCGTCACCCGCACCGCCGAGCGTGCCGGCGACGTCCCCGTCGGCACGTGGACGGACGCGTTCGCCGAGGCGCTCGACGACGATCTTGCGGTCCCGCGCGCGCTGGCGGAGATCCATCGACTGCGCCGCGAGGGCAACACGGCGCTGGCCGCCGGTGACCTCCCCGCGGCCGTCGACGCGGCGTCGTCGGTCCGCGCGATGGCGGCCGTGCTCGGCGTCGACCCCCTCGATCCGCACTGGCGTGGTCCCGGCACCGACACCTCGGCGGAGCACGCCGCGCTGGGTGCGCTCGTCGCCGACGACCTCGATCGGCGCGCGGCGGCCAAGGCCGCGAAGGACTGGGCGACCGCGGATCGGATCCGGGATCGCCTGGCCGACGCCGGCGTGCAGATCACCGACACCCCCGACGGCCCCGAGTGGTCGATCGCGGCGAAGGATGTGGAGAAGTAATGGCAGGCAATTCGGCTCGACGCGGCGCCGTCCGCAAGTCGGGAACCAAGAAGGGCCAGGTCGTCGGCTCCGGAGGCAAGCGCCGCAAGGGGCTCGAGGGCCGCGGCGCGACGCCCCCCGCATCCGAGCGCACCAAGCATCCCGCGGCGCGTCGGGCGCGGGCCGCGGCCAAGGCGACCGGGCCGGCGGCGTCCGGCGGCCGGGGCCGTCCGCCCGTGCGCAAGACCGAGGACGGTCCCGAGAACGTCCTGGGTCGCAACCCGGTCCTCGAATGCCTGCGCGCCGGGGTGCCGGCCACCGCGCTGTACGTGGCGTCGGGCACCGAGGCGGACGATCGGCTCAAGGAGAGCGTGCAGATCGCCGCGGACAACGGCATCTCGATCCTCGAGGTCTCCCGCACGGACCTCGACCGGATGAGCGCCAACGGCATGCACCAGGGCATCGCCCTGCAGGTCCCGCCGTACCGCTACGCCCACCCCGACGATCTGCTCGCGCAGGCCCGCAGTCGGCAGGAGCCGGCGCTGCTCGTGGCGCTGGACAACATCTCCGACCCGCGCAATCTCGGCGCCGTCGTCCGCTCGGTCGCCGCGTTCGGGGGCCATGGCGTGGTCATCCCGCAGCGGCGCAGCGCCAGCGTCACGGCGGTCGCGTGGCGCACCAGCGCCGGCGCCGCCGCGCGTCTGCCGATCGCCCGCGCGACCAACCTGACCCGCACGCTGAAGAGCTGGGCCGATCAGGGCGTGCAGGTGGTCGGGCTCGACGCGGGCGGCGACACCTCGCTGGACGCGTACGACGGCTCCGGCCCGGTGGTCGTCGTGGTCGGGTCCGAGGGCAAAGGACTCTCGCGACTGGTTCGCGAGACCTGCGACCACGTGCTGTCGATCCCGATGGCCGGTGAGGTGGAGTCGCTGAACGCATCCGTGGCGGCGGGCGTTGTCCTCGCGGACATCGCACGGCAGCGCCGCGGACGGTAGCGCGGCAGCGCCGGGGTCGGTAGCAAGCCGTCGTCTGTCGGACCCCCGTCGCACACTGACGGCATGAACCGCGTCACGTACTACACCGCCTGTTCCCTCGACGGATTCCTCGCGACGGAGGACGACTCGCTCGACTGGCTGTTCCGCCAGCGCATCGACGAGGACGGCCCCATGAATCACGGCGCCTTCATGGCGGGCGTCGGCGCCCTGGTCATGGGCGCGACCACCTACGGGTGGGTGGTCGATCACGGTGAGCGCACCGGTGAGCCCTGGGCGTACACCGTGCCGACGTGGGTGGTCACCCACCGACAGTTCCCTCCGACGGAGAACGACGTGCGGTTCGTGTCCGGGAGCGTCGATTCCTGGTGGTCGGACGTGACCGCGTCGGCCGGTGACCGGGAGATCTGGGTGGTGGGCGGAGGCGACCTGGCCGGTCAGATCGCCGACGCCGGTCAACTCGACCGGATGTTGGTCCAGTACGCGCCGGTGACCCTGGGTGCCGGGCGTCCGCTCCTGCCGCGCCTGCAAGATTTCGCGCTTGTCGACGTGGTGAGGAATCAGGACTTCGTGTGCGCGGAGTACTCGGTGGTGCGGTAGACGCGAGCGGCTCCCCGGTTCCGATCGGGCACCCTCGATCGGGGGAGCCGCTGCGCAACCGGGGAGCCGGTCAGCGGGTGAAGCGGAGAACGCCGCCGGGGCGGGCCTGCGCGGCGAGGTCGACGTCCGCGGCCACGACCACTGCGATCACGGGGTAACCGCCGGTCACGGGATGATCGGCGAGGAACAGCACGGGCATGCCCGACGGCGGGACCTGCAGTGCGCCCGGCATCATGCCCTCGCTGGCGAGTTCGTCGTCGCGGCTGCGGCGAAGGGGTTCGTCGGCCGTCAGCCGGGCACCGACGCGGTTGCTGTCGGCGGTGACCGTCCATGCGGTACCGAGCAGGTGGTCGAGGGCGTCGGGTGCGAACCAGTCGGCGCGCGGGCCGGGGACGAGGCGCAGTGACCGGTCGGGCAGGGCGTACGGGTTGAGGTCGGTGGCGGGCTCGTCGGCATGGTCCGTTCCGACGTCCAGCACGTCTCCCGCGGCGACGGGCGGTGGTCCGATCCCGGACAGCGCGTCGGTGGCGCGGCTGCCCAGCACGCGCGGCACATCGATGCCCCCGCGCACGGCGACGTAGGCACGGAGTCCGGTCGGGGCGACGTCGAGACGGATCTCGGCACCGGCCGGGACGACGACCGCCGTCCCCGGCCCCTGGCGTACGCCGTCGACGAACCACGGGACGGGTGCGCCGGTGAGCGCGACGAGGAGGGCGGCGTCGGTGCGGACGACGAGTCCGCCGAGGGTGACCTCCAGGGTGGCAGCGTCGACGTCGTTGCCCACCAACCGATTCGCGGCGTCGTGGGACCAGCGATCGGCAGCGCCGGACCGGCCGACCCCGAGTGACGCCCACCCGGGGCGCCCGCGATCCTGCACCGTCGTGGACGGGCCGGCGGCGACGACGGTCAGCGACGCCACGTCAGCCCACCTGCCGGAACTGCACTCGCGTGCCGGGGACGACGAGCGCGGGTGGATCGCGGTCGACGGACCACAGTGCGGCATCGGTCGTCCCGATCAACTGCCACCCACCGGGTGACGACGACGGGTAGACGGCCGAGAAGTCGCCGGCGAGCGCGACGGAGCCGGCCGGGACGGAGGTGCGGGGGTCGCGTCGTCTCGGCACGTTCAGAGCCAGATCGCTCACCAGATAGGCGAATCCGGGGGAGAAGCCGCAGAACGCGGCGGTCCAGACGCAGCCGGTGTGGTCCGCCACGACGTCGCGCCCGGTGGCGTCTCGAACGGCCTCGAGGTCGGGCCCGTCGTACACCACGTCGATGGTGACCAGGTTTCCCGCGGTGTCGGCGGAGTCCACGGGTGGGGTCGATTCGAGCCACCGTGCGACGACCGCGGGGTCGGCGTCGTCGGTGAGGACGGCGAGCACCGTCGCGGCGGCGGGGACCAGTTCGGCGATGCCCGTGTGGCCGACGGCCCAGCCGGCGTGGTGACGGGCGACGTCGCGGGTGTCGTCGAGGTCCACCAGCAGTGCGCGGTCGCCGACGCGGTGGATCCTCATGCGAACGGGGCCGGCTCGATACCGTGGCGCTGCAACAGCTCTCGCACCGCCAGGGCCATGTCGACGGCCGCCGGGGTGTCCCCGTGCAGGCACACCGACGCGGCGTCGACGACCACCTCGCTCCCGTCCACCGCGGTGACGGTGCGGTCGGTCACCAGCTGCAGGACGCGGCGAGCGACCTCGTCGACGTCGTGCAGCACCGCGCCCGGTTCCCGTCGGGACACCAGGGTCCCCTCCGGGGTGTAGGCGCGGTCGGCGAACGCCTCGGGGACAGCGCGCAACCCGGCCGTCTCGGCCCGGCGCAGGAACTCCGAGCCGGGCAGACCCAGGACCGGAAGGGACGCGTCGTACGCCGTCACGGCGTCGACCACCGCTTGTGCCTGCGCCTCGTGCCGGACGATCGTGTTGTACAGCGCGCCATGGGGTTTGACGTAGGACACCCGTCCGCCAGCCGCCCGGGCGAGCCCGTCGAGCGCGCCGATCTGGTAGATCACGTCGGCGGTGAGGTCCTCGGCTGTGACGTCCACGAACCGCCGACCGAACCCCACCAGATCGTGGTAGCCCACCTGGGCGCCGATCCGCACGTTGGTGGCCACCGCCTCGCGACAGGTCCGCAGCAGCGTCGCCGGATCCCCGGCGTGGAAGCCGCACGCGATGTTGGCGCTGGTGACGACGGCGAGCATGGCGGCGTCGTCACCGAGGGTCCAGGTGCCGTAGCCCTCACCGAGATCCGCATTGAGGTCCACCATGATCCGAGCCTAGAGGTTCGCGCGCTGCCGATGTGCTCGCGCGCTGCGAACTATCAGCGCCCGAGCGAACACGCAGCGCGGGAACGACGGCGGGGGCGGGTCAGGCCGCCGCCGGCACCCGCGCCGATGTCCGACGCCCGACGGCCCGGCAGACGAGGTAGATCACGAAGGAGATGGTGGTGACGAAGGTGGAGACGGGCACCCCCGGCGCCAGGGACAGCAGAATTCCGCCCACCGCGGCGACCTCGGCGAACACGACCGACAGGACGGTGGCGGTGACGGGGTTCGCGGTGACTCGGGAGGCCGCCGCGGCCGGGGTGATGAGGAGGGAGAGCACCAGCAGCGCCCCGACGATCTGCACGCCCAGCGCGCAGGCCACGCCCACCAGCACCGCGAAGACGATCGACAGTGCACGCATGGGGACGCCCCGAGCCTCGGCGCCTTCCGGGTCGGTGCTGGCGAAGAGCAGCGGGCGGTAGACGACGAGCAGCACCAGCAGGACCACCACGGCCACGCCGAGAAGCAACCCCAGGCCGGTGCTGCCGACCCCGACGATCTGGCCGACCAGCAGGGAGAAGGAGGTGCCGGTGCGGCCGGGGTACGCCCACAGGAACAGCACCGACAGGCCCAGGCCGAAGCTCATGATGACGCCGATGACCGAGTCGCGCTCGCGCGCACGGCGACCGAGCAGCGCGAACAGCACCGCGGCGATGACCGAGCCCAGGATGGCGCCGACTCCGACGGCGAGGCCGGCGAGCAGCGCCGCGGACGCACCCGTCAGGGACAGCTCGGACGAGCCGTGGACGGCGAAGGACCACTGCCGACTCACGATCAGCGGACCGAGGACCCCCGCCAGCACGCCGAGCACGGCGGCAGCGATCAACGCCTGCTGGACGAAGTCGTAGGTCAGCAGGTCGGCCGTCGTGCCGAAGTCGAACGCCTTGCTCAGCGCGTCGAGGACCTTGTCCACGTCAGATCTCTTCCGTCGGGTGGTGGGCTCCCGCGGCGCCGAGCGCGTCCATGGCGTCGCCCGTGCCGACGACGACCAGGCGGCCGCGCACCCGGAGCACGTCGACGTCGGTGTCGTAGAGCTCGGAGAGCACCTCGGAGGTCATGACCTCGTCGGTGGTGCCGATGCGGAACTTGCCGTCCACGAGGTAGACGATGCGGTCGACGATCGGCAGGATCGGGTTGATCTCGTGCGTCACGAACACCACGGCCGTGCCGTGGGCGCGTCGTCGTCGGTCGATGAGGTGGGCCACCACCTGCTGGTTGGCCAGGTCGAGACTGAGCAGCGGCTCGTCGCACAGCAGGACCGCGGGGTCGCCGACCAGCGCCTGGGCGACGCGCAGCCGCTGCTGCTCGCCGCCGCTCAACTGCCCGAGCGGGGCGTCGGCGAACAGCTCGGCACCTACCGAGGCGATGGCGGCGTCGACCGCCTCCCGACGGGCGGCGCGGCCCCGCAGGCCGATGCCCCAGCGATGACCGTCCCAGCCCAGACCCACGAAGTCGCGTCCGCGCAGGGGGACGCCCTCGTCAATTGCCTTCTGCTGCGGCACGTAGCCGACCGACGCGCGTCCGCCCCCGATCTCGGCGGTCCCGGACGTCAACCGGTTCTGGCCGAGCAGCACCTTCAGCAGCGACGTCTTGCCCGAGCCGTTGGGTCCGAGCACCGCCACGAACTCGCCCGGGGCGACCTCGAGGTCCAGATCGGACCACAGCACCCGCTCCCCGTAGGCCAGCGTGGCGCCCTGGAGTCGAACCGCGGTCACCGGGCCTCCGTCGTCGAGCACGAGCGTGTCACCGATACAGAGTGCCCTACGCGACGCCGAGCGCGTCGGCGAGGCTCTGCGCGGCGCCGCGCTGCCACTCCAGGTAGGTGACGCCCTCGGGCAGGGTCTCGGTCACCTCGACCACGGGGACGCCGTTCTCCTCTGCGACGCGTCGCACGTCGGCGGTCACGTTGTCCTCGGTCTGCACGTTGTAGACGAGCACGTCCACGGATCGCGAGGTGAACAGGTCGCGGGTCGCAGCGATGGCGGCGGGGGAGGGATCGTTGCCCTCCTCGATGGCGTTCTCGAAGTCCTCGGGGGTGCGGTCGTCGAGGTCGGCGTTCTCGAGGAGGTAGTGCGCGATGGGCTCGGTCTGCGCGACGGGGGCGCCGGGGCGCTGCTGCGCGATCCGGTCGGTGATGTCGGAGACCTGGTGCATGTCGTCGTGGAACGACTCGGCGTTGGCGGTGTAGTACGACGCGTTGTCGGGATCGATCGTGCCGAGCTGCTCGGCGACGGCCTCGGCGGTGGCGGCGGCGACCTCGGGGTCGTACCAGACGTGCTCGTTCTCACCGGAGTGGTCGTGCCCGGCGTGGTCTCCGTCGGCCTGGTCGCTGCTCGCCTCGCTCGTCTCGTCGGCGTGGTCGTGACCGTGGTCCCCGAGGAACGAGTAGGCGTCGACGCTGGGGACGTCGGACGCGGAGGCCAGGACGTCGTCGACGAATTCGTCGTACCCGCCGCCGTTGTAGACGACGAGCGACGCGCGGGACAGGGCGGCGGCGTCGGCCGGGCTGGCCTCGTAGGAGTGCGGGTCGGCCGACGGATCCGCGATGATGGCCTGGACGTCGGCACGGTCGCCCGCCACGGCCTCGGCCACCGAGCCCCAGACGTTGGTGGAGGCGACGACGGTGGGGCGACCGCCGGTCTCGCCGCCCGACGACCCGGACGACTCCGACGAGCTGCAGCCGGCCAGAACGGTGGTGGCGGCAGCGGTCAGCGCGATCGCAGCGATGCCGGTGCGGGGCGAGAATGCGGACACGGGGGTACTCCTGGCAGGCTCAGTTGCTAATGGGAATCGTTGTCGCAACTGTAACCCCGACCCGGCCCCGATCACGAATCCGCGCCCCTGGTGACGAGGGCCCGGGCACCGGATACCGTCGCATCATGGCGAGGTCGAAGGAACCGCGACGAGTGGCGACACTCGCGTCGCTGGCCGCCGAGCTCAACGTCTCGCGGACCACGGTGTCCAACGCCTACAACCGGCCCGATCAGCTCTCGCCCGAGATGCGCGAACGGGTCCTGCACGCCGCCCGTGCGCGCGGATATCCCGGTCCTGATCCGGTCGCGCGGTCGCTGCGCACCCGGCGGGCCGGAGCCGTCGGCCTGGTGCTGACCGAGGCGCTCAGCTACTCCTTCAGCGACCCCGCCGCCGTGCGGTTCCTGACGGGTCTCGCCGAGGAGTGCGAATCGGCGGGCCGCGGACTGCTCCTCATCCCGGCGGGCCCCGCGGCCACACCCGAGGACGCGGCGGCCGTGGTGCAACAGGCGGGGGTCGACGCCTTCGTCGTCTACTCGGTCTCCGACGACGATCCGCACCTCACCGCCGTCCGAGAGCGACACCTGCCGACGGTGGTGTGCGACCAGCCGCGCGACGCGGCCGACACCTCGCTCGTCGGTATCGACGACCGCACGGCCATGCGAGAACTCGCTGATCAGGTCTTCGCGCGGGGTCACCGACGCATCGTTGTGCTGTGCATGCGGTTGCGCCGCGACCGCCACGACGGCGTGGTCGACGCAGATCGACTGTCCTCGATCACCTTTCACGTCCAACGCGAGCGTATCGCCGGGGTGCGCGACGCCGCCGTCGCCGCGGGCGTGTCCGCGGAGTTCACCGTCGTGGAACGCTTCGAGAACACCCGCCCGGCCGGGCGGGCCGCCGCGGCCGAGGCGCTCGCTGCCGTCCCCGACGCCACCGCCGTGATCTGCACGTCGGACGTGCTCGCCCTCGGCGCACTCGATCACTGCGCCGCGGGGAGCATTTCCATACCCGACGAGCTGTCGGTGACCGGCTTCGACGGCGTCGACGACGCCGAACGGGCGGGCCTGACGACGGTCCGTCAGCCCGTCGTCGAGAAGGGTCGCCTGGTCGGCGAGATCGTGTTGGGCGTCAGCCATTCCGGCGTCGACCGCACCGAGCACCTGCCGACGACGCTGGTGCCGGGGCGCACGCTCGGGCCGCCCCGCGCTTCCTGACCGGTCAGCGCCCCGCGGAGAGGAGCTGCGCGCACCGCAGCAACCCGAGGTGCGAGTACGCCTGCGGGTGGTTGCCCAGGGATCGCTCGGCCACGGGGTCGTATTCCTCGCTGAGCAGTCCGGTGGGTCCGGCGGCCGCGACCAGCTGGGTGAAGAGGGCTTCCGCCGGTTGCCGCTGCCCGATCAGCAGGTACGCCTCGACCAGCCAGGCCGCGCAGAGGTGGAAACCGCCCTCGCCGCCGGGCAGGCCGTCGTCGTGGTGGTAGCGGTAGACCGTGGCGCCGCTGCGCAATTCGGCTTCCGTGGCCAGGACGGTGGCGTGGAACCGGGGATCGTCCGGGTCGATGAGGCCGGACAGGCCGATGTGCAGGGTGGCGGCGTCGAGGTCGGTGCCGTCGTAGGCCGCCGTGTAGGACTGCGCCTCGTCGTTCCAACCCTCCTCGCGGACCTGCTGGGCGATGACGTCGCGGAGGGTGGTCCAGCCGAGTTGCGCCTCGCGGCCGTAGGCGTCGGCGAGGGTGAGAGCGCGGTCGACGGTCAACCAGCACATGACCTTCGAGTAGACGTGGTGCCGCGGGTTGCCGCGGATCTCCCAGATGCCGTGGTCCGGCTCGGACCAGCGCCGCTCGACGGCATCGACCATGGCACGCACCAACTCCCAGTCCCGGTCCGGAAGGGCCTCGGCGGCGTCGGTGACGCCGGCCGCGGTGCGGGTGGTCGCGAGGGTGTGGATCAGGTCGACGATCGGGCCGAAGACGTCGAGTTGCACCTGCTGGTTGGCGGCGTTGCCGACGCGCACCGGGCGTGACCCGGCGTAACCGGGCAGGACGTCGATGACGGCCTCGGGCGGCAGCGTCTGTCCCCACAGGGTGTAGAGCGGGTGCAGGCGTTCGGGGCCCGGGACGGTGGCGAGCACGTCGTGCACCCAGCCGAGGTAGGCCTCGGCCTCGGCGGTCGACCCGAGCGAGACCAGGGCCGACGCGGTGAGGGCGGCGTCGCGGAGCCAGCAGTAGCGGTAGTCCCAGTTGCGGACACCGCCGATCTCCTCGGGCAGCGAGGTGGTGGCCGCCGCCATGATCGACCCCGAATCGGCGTGGACCAGGCCGCGCAGCGTCAGCGCCGAGCGCTTCATCAGGTCCGGCTTGAGCGGCGGGAGGGACAGGCCGGCCGCCCAGTCGCTCCAGTACGCCTCCGCCTGCGCGCGGCGCTCCGCCTCCGGAACCTCGGAGGGGCCAAGATCCTCACTGCCGCAGCGCAGTTCGAACACGACGGGCCCGGCCGACGGATCGATCTCGGCGCGTGCGGTCTCCTGGCCGTGCTCGATGGTGATGGACCAGTCGAGACCCGGAGCCCGCAGCACCATCGGATCGTTGGTGCCGTGAATGCGCAGTCCGTCGTCCTCCGGTTCGAGACGCATGCGCGCCTGGCCGAATTCGGGCCGCGGCGCGAACGTCACCACGGCCTTCGCCGTCCCGGTGACGACGCGGGTGAAGTCGGTGCGTCCCGGTGCGACGTCGTGCGCGAGGTAGTCGGTGACCTGCAGGCTGGCCCAGCGTGTCTGCACCGTCATCGTGCTGTCGAGGTACTGCTGACTCAGCGGCAGGGACGGCCGCGCCGGGCCCACGGTGAAGTGGCCGGCCTCGTCGCCGCCGAGCAGATGCGCGAAGACCGCGGCCGAGTCGGGCTCCGGGTGGCAGAGCCAGGTGAGGGACGCGTCGGGAGTGAGCAGTCCGACGGACCGCGGACTGGCCACCATGGTGAGTCGCTCGATGCGCGGCGCGTCGGCGCCGGAAAGCCACCGACGACGCTCCTCGGTGAGGAAGGCGAGTGCGGCCGCGACGTCCTCGGTGCTCTCGACGCGGTACTCGGCGAGGGAGTCGCCCGGGCCGACCTTGACGCCGATGTCGGGCCCGTGCAGACGACGGAACGCCTTCTCGTCGGTGACGTCGTCGCCGAAGAAGATCGCCGCGGACGCGCCCCCGCGGTGGCGGAGGATGTCGAGCGCCTGCCCCTTGTCGGTGACGATGACGGCCAGCTCGATCACCGACTTGCCCTCGGTGACCTGCACGCCGTCCCACTGCGCGACGCCGTCGCGCACCGCGGTCAGGGCGCGCTCGCCCACCTCGGGCTCGGCGTTGCGGACGTGCAGCGCGACGCTCGCGGGCTTGGTCTCGACGGTGATGTGCGCGCCCTGCGACGCGATGCTGCGGAGCTCGGCGATCAGCCGGTCGAGGAGTTCCTTCGCGTCGTCGCCGAGCTCGGTCACGAAGCCCGCGTCGAACTCCGACCCGTGGCTGCCGACCAGCTGCACCTCGACGGGGAGGCGGGAGAGGATGGCGAGATCGCGCAGGGCGCGGCCGGAGATGACGGCGGCGTCGGTGTGGTCGAGCCCGGCGAGCGCACGGAGCGCGCGTACGGACTCCGGGTGCGGAAAGGCCTTCTGCGGATCGGACACCAGCGGCGCCATGGTGCCGTCGTAGTCCGAGGCGACCAGCAGTCGAGGCACCCTCGCGATGCCGACGAGGGCGCGGCGCAGTGTCAGGGGGAGGTCGGCGGCGCTCACCGGACAGAATCTAGGCCACCGAGGCGGTCGGTGGCGCATCGGGAGAGGGCCGACCGGGCGAGGCCGTCGACCCCGTGACGACGAAATTCGGCTCCGATGATTGTTTCGGAGAATTCTCCGTTAACTTCTGAGTTGTTTCTGCGTAATGTCATACTGCCACTGTGTCGAGCGCGTCGTAAGTGCCGGAGTTCGAGGAGTGTCATGTCCAAGCCCGTTCGTTTGCCGGAGCCGGTGACCACCACGTGGGAGTGGCAGATGCACGGCCTCTGTCGAGGCATGGATTCGGCGGTCTTCTTCCACCCCGAAGGAGAACGCGGACACAAGCGTGCCGCGCGAGAAGAGCAGGCCAAGCGCGTGTGCGCGCAGTGCCCCGTGCTGCAGCGATGCCGCGAGTACGCCGTGACCGCGGGCGAGCCGTACGGCGTCTGGGGCGGAATGTCGGCGCCGGAGCGGATGGTCGCGGAGAGTGTGACGGAGCGGATGCTCGCGGAGAGTATTCAGGACAATCGCGCAATAGGCTGAACGAGCCACACGGCAGCGTCGTCGCCCGTATTTCGACCGCGAGAATCGGGAGAAATACCGAATTGCCGGACGAAGTGTCGGGAATTCGACCGCAGGGCGGTTCGCGGCGGAATCGAACGGAAATCGGGTGATTCGCTGATTCTCGGGTGTTCCCTCCGAGCGGCCGCGGGTCTACCGTCGAGAGCATGTGCAGGAACATCACCGAGCTGCGCGGACTCGAACCGGCGGCGACGGAGGACGAGATCGAAGCCGCGGCGCGGCAGTACGTGCGGAAGGTCAGCGGACTGCGCACCCTGTCCGAGGCCAACCGTGAGCCGTTCGAGGCTGCCGTGGCGGAGGTCACGGCATCGACCCGTCGGCTGCTCGCGACATTGCCGCCGCGCCGACAGCCGCCGAAGACCGAGCCCCCGCTCCGTCGCCTGGCCCACAGCGCCGCGACGGCCTAGACGGACCGACTAGTACCCCAGGGGATCGTGCTGGACGTTCGTCATCGGCGTCCCGGCCTTCCGCAGTGCGTAGAGAGTGCTGCGCACCATCGACGGTGACCCGCAGACCTGGATCTGCCGATCGGCCCACGAGCCGAAGCGGGTGACCACGGGCCCCACCTTGCCCACGAGCATGCGGTGGACGCCGAGGGGAAGTTCGCGGCCGGTCGGTGGGCGCCACCACGGTTCCTCGGTGTTCTCGACCACGGGGACGACCGTGAGCCACGGATTGGTGCGGGACAGGGCCAGCAGGGTGTCCAGGTCGTAGAGGTCGCTGGGGTGGGCGCCGCCGACGAAGAGGTGGACCCGTGGTGGGCTGCTCCGCATCGCCAGCGCCATCAGCTGGGCGCGGAGCGGGGCGACGCCCGTGCCGCTCGCGATCATGAGCACGTCCTCGGCGCCCGGTGACGTGTCGACGGACAGGCCGCCGAGCGGTGGTCCGAGCAACCAGCGGTCGCCCACCGTCGTCTCCGAGACCACGGCGGGGCTGACCCAGCCGGCGGAGACGCGACGGACGTGGAACTCGATGCCGCGGTAGGTGTTCGGGGCGATGGCGGGCGAGAGGTACCGCCACAGTCGGGGGCGCTGCGGGATCTGGACGCTGAGGTACTGCCCCGCCTCGAAGGGAATGTCGCCGTCGGTCTCGAGTCGCACGATCGCGAGATCGTCGAGTACGCGGTGATGTTCGACGACGGTCGCACTCCAGTACGGGGGCAGTTCTTCCGAGTCCGCCCCCACCGCCATCGCGTTGCACACGGCCGACACCACGCGTCGCCACGCGGCGTCGATCTCGGGATTCCAGGTGTCGGCGTTCTCGCGCACGGCGGCGGCGAGGGCGTTCGACGCGGCCAGGAAGTGCGCCCCGGTCAGGCCGTGTTTGCGGTGGTCGCGGCCGAGCTGGTGGAGGAACGGGACGAACGCCTCGTCCTCGACGTGGTCGACGACGTGGGCGATCGCGCGCATCAGTCGGTGTCGCTGCTGGTCCATGCCGGCGGGGAAGAAGGCCCGGAAGTCGGGGTACTCGGCGAACAGGCGGGCGTAGAAGGAGCGGGCGACGGCGTCGCGCCGCTGCTCGTCGTCGAGGACGCCGGACAGCCCGCCGCGCACGGCCGCGAGCGCGCGGGCGTCGAGCATGGAGTACCCCCCCGACGGTGGCCGAATGTTACGGATGTGGCGAACCACGATGCTATCGGGCGCCGGTCTCGCGGGCCACCACGTGCGCGGATGCACCACCTGCGCGGAGCGACGGCAGGAAAGTTGAGTGGAATGGACTCAGGTGCGGTAGTGTTGTTCCCGTCGACGGAACACGACACGAAGGAAGGTGACCGGTGGACTCGTTCACTCCCACCACCAAGACCCAGGCGGCACTCACCGCTGCCCTGCAGTCGGCCTCCGCAGCGGGTAACCCGGACATCCGCCCGGCTCACCTGCTCGTGGCCCTGCTCGACCAGACGGACGGCATCGCCGGTCCGTTGCTGAAGGCCGTCGGGGTCGATCCCGGCGTCGTGCGCAAGGAAGCGCAGACGCTGGTCGATCGCCTGCCCACGGCCACCGGCTCCACCACGCAGCCGCAGCTCGGCCGCGAGGCCCTCGCGGCGATCACCGCGGCGCAGCACCTTGCCACCGAACTCGACGACGAGTACGTCTCCACCGAGCATCTCGTGGTCGGACTGTCGAGCGCGGAATCCGACGTCGCCCGGCTGTTGCGGAACCAGGGAGCCACGGAAGAGGCGCTCCGGGACGCGTTCACCGCGGTGCGCGGCAGTGCCCGCGTGACCAGCCCCGATCCGGAGGGCACGTACCAGGCGCTCGAGAAGTACTCGACCGACCTCACCGAGGCTGCGCGCAGCGGCAAGCTCGACCCGGTCATCGGGCGCGACACCGAGATTCGCCGCGTCGTGCAGGTGCTCAGCCGCCGCACGAAGAACAACCCGGTGCTCATCGGTGAGCCGGGCGTCGGCAAGACGGCCATCGTCGAAGGCCTCGCCCAGCGCATCGTCGCCGGCGACGTCCCGGAGAGCCTGCGCGGCAAGACCGTGGTGTCGCTCGACCTCGGATCGATGGTCGCGGGCGCGAAGTACCGCGGCGAGTTCGAGGAGCGGCTCAAGGCCGTGCTCGACGACATCAAGAACTCCGCCGGCCAGGTGATCACGTTCATCGACGAGCTGCACACCATCGTCGGCGCGGGCGCCACCGGTGAGTCCGCGATGGACGCCGGCAACATGATCAAGCCGATGCTCGCCCGCGGTGAGCTGCGGCTGGTCGGCGCGACCACGCTCGACGAGTACCGCAAGTACATCGAGAAGGACGCCGCCCTGGAGCGGCGATTCCAACAGGTGGTGGTCGGGGAGCCGTCGGTCGAGGACGCCGTCGGCATCCTGCGTGGCCTGAAGGAGCGGTACGAGGTGCACCACGGCGTGCGCATCACCGACTCCGCGCTGGTCGCGGCGGCCACGCTGTCCGACCGGTACATCACCTCGCGCTTCCTGCCGGACAAGGCCATCGACCTGGTCGACGAGGCCGCGTCGCGGCTGCGCATGGAGATCGACTCCCGGCCGGTGGAGATCGACGAGATCGAGCGCGTCGTGCGGCGGCTCGAGATCGAGGAGATGGCGCTGGCCAAGGAGACCGACGACGCGTCCCGCTCGCGGCTCGAGAAGCTGCGCGCGGAACTCGCCGACAGCAAGGAGAAGCTGGCCGAGCTCAGCACCCGGTGGCAGAACGAGAAGAACGCCATCGACTCCGTGCGCGACCTCAAGGAGCAGCTCGAGACGCTGCGCGGCGAGTCCGAGCGGGCCGAGCGCGACGGCGATCTCGGCCGGGCCGCCGAGTTGCGGTACGGCCGTATCCCGGCCCTCGAGAAGGAGCTCGCGGAGAAGACCGCCGAGAGCGCCCCGCAGGGCGACGTCATGCTCAAGGAGGAAGTCGGACCCGACGACGTCGCGGACGTCGTGGCGTCGTGGACCGGCATCCCCGCGGGACGCATGCTCGAGGGCGAGACGGCCAAGTTGCTGCGGATGGAGGAGGAGCTCGGTCGCCGGGTCGTCGGACAGGACGAGGCGGTGCAGGCGGTGTCCGACGCGGTGCGTCGGGCGCGGGCCGGCGTCGCCGACCCCAACCGGCCCACGGGATCGTTCCTCTTCCTCGGCCCGACGGGCGTCGGCAAGACCGAGCTCGCGAAGTCGCTCGCGCACTTCCTGTTCGACGACGAGCGGGCGATGATCCGCATCGACATGAGCGAGTACAGCGAGAAGCACTCGGTGGCTCGCCTGGTCGGCGCGCCTCCCGGCTACGTCGGGTACGACGCGGGTGGTCAGCTCACCGAGGCCGTGCGGCGTCGGCCGTACACCGTGGTGCTGTTCGACGAGGTGGAGAAGGCTCATCCCGACGTCTTCGACATCCTGCTGGCGGTGCTCGACGAGGGTCGACTCACCGACGGTCAGGGTCGCACGGTGGACTTCCGCAACACCCTGCTGATCCTCACCTCCAACCTGGGGGCGGGCGGCGATCGTGACCACGTCATGGCGGCGGTGCGGGCGGCGTTCAAGCCCGAGTTCGTCAACCGACTCGACGACGTCGTCATCTTCGATCCGCTGTCGGAGGAGCAGCTGCAGTCCATCGTCGACATCCAGCTCGACCAGCTGCAGCACCGCCTGGCGGCGCGGCGGCTCGAGCTCGACGTGTCGCCGTCGGCGCGCTTCTGGCTGGCGGTCCGTGGCTACGACCCGCAGTACGGTGCGCGTCCGCTGCGTCGTCTGATCCAGCAGTCCATCGGCGACCAGCTGGCCAAGGCGCTGTTGGCCGGGCGGATCACCGATGGGGACACGGTGCACGTGAACGTCGACACGGATGCCGACACGCTCGTCGTGTCCTGAGTATCAGCCCACCGCGTGCAGGTGGGTCTCCACCGTCCAGGGTGGGAGCGGGTCCGGCCACCGTCGCCAGGTGTCCGGGCCCGCCGCCGTTTCGGCGTCGGTGAGCAGGGCGGACGCCAGAGCGCGATGCACGGCGTCGGCGTTCAGGCGGATGCCGATGAGGACGATCTCCTGGCCGGGATCGAGGTCGATCTCGGTCCAGGGTCCCGCGCCGTCGATGGTCATGGTGGGCCCGGCCTGCGACCACACGGCCGCACGGTCGGCGCGGCTGGCGACCCAGCAGAAGCCCTTGCTGCGCAGGATGCCGGTGAGCCCGGCGAGAACGTCGGCGAGGCGCTGGGGGTGGAACGGCCGGTCGGCGCGGAACACGGTCGAGGAGATGCCGTATTCCTCGGTCTCGGGCGTGTGCGTTCCCGCCACCTCGTCGTCCCAGCCGGGGGCGGACAGAGCCGCCACCGGGTCGTAGAGGCCGGTGTCGATCACGCGGGCCGGGTCGACGGCGCCGTCGACCACGCGGACGATGTCGGCTCGCGGGTTGAGCCGGCGGACGGCGGCTTCGGTGGCCCCGGCGAGGGTGTCCGAGACCAGGTCGGTCTTGGTGAGCAGGACGACGTCGGCGAATTCGACCTGGTCGACGAGAAGATCGGCGATGGACCGATCGTCACCGGGGACGACGCCGGCGCCGCGGCTGTCGAGGGTGTCACCGCGGGAGATCTCGGCGAGGAAGGTGACGGCGTCGACGACGGTGACCATCGTGTCCAGTCGGGCGACGTCGCCGAGCCTCGTGCCGTCGAGGCCCCGGGCGAGGGGGCTGTCGTCGTCCGGGGCGAACTCCCACTCGAACGACGCGGCGACGGGCATCGGCTCGGAGATACCGGTCGATTCGATCAGGAGGTAGTCCACGGTGCCCGCGGCCGCGAGGGCGGCGACGGATTCGACCAGATCCTCGCGGAGTGTGCAGCAGATGCAGCCGTTGGTGAGTTCGACGAGCTTCTCCTCGGTCCGCAGCAACGTCGTGGCCTTCTCGGCGGCGCTGCCGTCGACCAGGCGCGCGTCGATGTTGATCTCGCTCATGTCGTTGACGATCACGGCGACGCGCAGTCCGACGCGGTTGGTGAGGACGTGCTGGAGCACGGTGGTCTTGCCGGCGCCGAGGAAGCCGGAGAGGACCGTGACGGGGAGGGGTGCAGACATGCGGGGCACGGTACCCTTATCGACAATGGTTATCGATAAGAGGGTGGCGGTGCGGGTCGACCCAGCAGGTATCCCTGCACCATGTCGGCCCCGACCTCGGCGGCGACGGCCAGCTCCGCCTCGGTCTCCACACCCTCGAAGACGGATCGCGCGCCGATCTCGCGCGTGAAGGTGGTGATGGACACCGCCGCCGCGCGTCGCATGGGGTCACGGTCGACCCCGCGCACGATCGAGGCGTCGAGCTTGACCACCGCGGGTTCCAGTTCCACCAGCTGACGCAGTCCGGAGTACCCGGACCCGACGTCGTCCACCGAGATCACCACCCCCGCCGCCCGCAGAGCCGCGATCGCGGCCCGCACGGACGCGTAGTCGTCGATCCGGTCGTGCTCGGTGATCTCGAGGATCAGCCGCCGTACGGGAAGGTGGGCGGTCATCGCCGCCGCCAGCTCGCTGGAGACGAGCGTGGCCGACGAGGCGTTGACCGACAGGAAGGCATCGGCCGGCAACGCGGTCGAGTCGCGGAGGGCGTTGGTGATCGCGGCCATCTCCAGCTGCACCCGCAGACCGACCGTCTCGGCGTCGGCGAACCACGTGACCGGGGATCCGCTGCCGGCGGGGAAGCGCGACAACGCTTCGTAGCCGACGATCGCGAGATCGGCTGTGGCGCACACGGGTTGGAAGACGATGCGCGGCCCGCCGTCGGCCACCAACGTCGACACGGCGCGGTGGACGTCGCCGTCGGACCGGGACGGCGCGGTTCGATGCATCGCGGCCTGCGCCCGCGACAGTGCGCGATGCAGAAGTGTGCCGGGATCCTCGGCGGCGGTGAAGGGTTCGACGACCGACCCGACACGGACGCCGGCGGGTGCGCTGCGCAGCGGAGTCGTCGTCACCGTCGCCGCGACGTGCTGCACGGCGGACTCGGCGCGATTCTCGGTCACCGGGAAGACCGAGAGAAGGTGGTCGGCGTCGAGACGCGAGACCAGGGCGTCGTCGGGTGACGACGCCGTGAGCCGCTCGGCCATCTCCACCACGACATCGTCGACGACGGCGTGTCCGTAGCGTTCCTCGAGGTCGGACAAGGCGACGACCTCCGCCGTCACGACGCCGAGCGCCCGTCCCGGCGGGACCGCGCGGGCGAGGGCGGTGACCCGGTTGTAGAGCCCGCGCCGGGTGAGCAGGCCGGTCACCGGATCGCGCTGCGACTCGTCCACCTGACGTCGCAGGAACGCCACGTAGTAGCGCATCACGAAGGGGGCGGCGAAGAGCGCAGCCACCGACAGCAGGTGCGTCACCACGAACCATCGGTCGACGTTCGAGGTCAGGGCTCCCACCGCGAACGCCGTCAGGACGACGGCCGAGACCGTCACCTGGATCAGCAGGATGCGCGGCGAGGTGAACGCCGCCGCGTACATCGAGATCAGCACCAGCGCCGAGCACGAGGGGATCGCGGAGAACGGTGAGGAGTACACCGCGAGCACCGAGACCACACCCACCGTGGCGTAGGCGACGAAGGCCGTCTCGAACCACGGCGGCCGGCGCCCGGCGATCCAGAACGCGGCCACCGGAAGGGTGGTCGCCGCCGCGACGATCACCACCACGTTCCCACCCGGTCGCAGGGCATCCGCCGGAAGCAGCGTCAGACCGGACGCGCCGACGAGGACGGTCACCAGGGCGATGATCAGTCGCGACCGCTCCGCCGGTTTCGGTGTCATCACCAGGAACGACAGAACCGGATCGGGGCTGATCCGCTGACTGATCACGTCGGACTCGCTTCGGGTGGCCTGACCTCGACGCGGGCTGCGCGGGTGGTGCGACGAAACTACCGCGCCGCCGTCGTTTCGCCGCTGTTGTCGACGGCCGCGGACGAGGTTCCGTGCCGTTGCCGGAGAACTCCGGCCGCGACCGTGGCGGCGGCCAGAATGCCGGAGAACAGGATGGCCGTTCGCTGATCGGGAAGAATCGCCATCATCACCAGGACCGCCACGATGAAGCCCATCGCGAGATACGTCAGCCACGGGTACAGCCACATGCGGACCGGCGGCCGACGGCCTTCGCTGTCGAGGGTGCGTCGCAGCACCAGCTGGCTGGCCGCGATGGTGAGGTAGACGAACAACGCCACCGCCCCGGTGGTGGCGAGCAGGTAGCCGAAGAGCTTCTCCGGCAGCACGTAATTGCCCACGACGGCAACGAATCCCAATGCCGTCGACGCCAGCACCGAGACGTAGGGAACGCCACGGCCGGACACCCGACGGACCGCCGCCGGGGCGTCGCCGCGTTCGGACAGCGAGAACAGCATGCGGCTCGCGGTGTAGAGCGCCGAGTTCAGACACGACGCGACGGCGGTGAGGATGACGACGTCCATGATGCGGTCCGCGTGCGGAATGTTCATGGCGCTCAACACGAACTGGTACGACCCGGTGCGCGCGTCGAGTTCCTGCGACGGCACCAATGCCACGATCACGAAGATCGATCCCAGGTAGAAGATCATGATGCGCCAGATGACGGAATTGACGGCGCGCGTGATGCCCTTCTTCGGGTCCGGAGACTCGGCCGCGGCGATGGTGACGATCTCGGTGCCCATGAACGAGAACATCGTCGTGAGCATCGCGGCGATCACCGCGCCGAATCCGAACGGCATGAAGCCGCCGTTGTCCCACAGATTGGACACGCCGCTGACGCTGCTGCCCGGCAGCAATCCGAGAATGGCGAGGACGCCGAGTGCGATGAACGCGACGATCGCCACGACCTTGATCAACGCGAACCAGAATTCGAACTCGCCGTAGTTGCCGACGCTGAGCAGGTTGGTCACCGTCAGCGCGAGGGTGATCGCCAGGGCCCAGATCCACTGCTCGCCGCCGAGCCACGAGTTCAGGATCAACGCCCCGGCCGTCGCCTCGACCGGGATGACCAGCACCCAGAACCACCAGTAGAGCCAGCCGACCGAGAAGCCGGCCCAGTGGCCCAACGCGCGATGCGCGTAGGTGGAGAACGAGCCGGTGTCGGGATTGGCCGTCGCCATCTCCCCGAGCATCCGCATCACGAGCACGACGAGGACACCGGCGAAGAGATAGGACAGCAGGACCGCGGGCCCCGCGAGGTTGATGGCCGTCGCGGACCCGACGAACAGTCCCGCGCCGATCACCCCCGCGATGGAGATCATCGTGACGTGGCGGGGCTTCAGCGAGGTCCCGAGCGATCCGGTGTGCGGATCGACGCTCCGGTCCGTGGACATGGCACTCCTGGTGAGAGGTGAGAATCCGAGTCGACCACACCGGCTCTCTTCGCGCCGCGCCGGTGCTCGAAGTCGTCCCATTTGCCCCGATTCCCGTCCGGACACGTGGTTGTCGGGCCGTCGGCTCCCTACCCTCGTCCCTATGAGCAGCACTTCCGACGGCCGCGACGGACGCGAGGGCCGGGGCGATCAGCCCACCGAGTACCTCGGCCACACCTCCGATCCGACAGAGGCGTACGGGTCGCAGGGAACGGGCCGAGCCTGGGGCGAGACCGGCTACCGACCCACCGAGGCCCTGCCCGCCGGGCAGTACCCGCCCGATCCCTACGCGACGGGGCAGTATCCACCCGACCAGTACCCGGCGGATCCCTACGCGACGGGGCAGTATCCGACCGGCCAGTACCCGCCCGGCCAGTACCCGCCCGAGCGGTACGGCGAGGCGCCGCCGCTCGACGGGTCCGGTGGGGGCGGTCGCGGGCCGAACAAGGGACTGATCGTCGGCGTCGTCGCCGCCCTGGTCATCGCCCTGGTCGGGCTGGGAGCCTGGCTGCTCTACGACTCGCAGTCGTCGACGACCACCGCCGCACCCGCCATCACGCCGCGGTCCTCCGCGCCGTCCACCACGACCACCGTTCCGCCCACCACGGCACCGGAGACGACGCCGTCGGTGCCGGGCCTCGAGCAGCTGCCCGGTGGTCTGGGCGAGGCGCTCGGGACGCAGGGAGCGACAGTGGGACGCATCGTCTCCAACGACGGCACGACCCTGGTGCTCGAGGCGATCGGGGGGTCGACGGTGACCGTCGCGACCACCCCGCAGACGCGGGTCCTCGCCCTCGGCGCCGGGTCCGTCGGTGATCTGCGGCCCGGCACGTCCGTCGTGGTGCAAGGGTCGCCGCTCGAGAACGGCACCATCACCGCGGAGGTCATCGTCAGCGGCGGGTTCTGACTTGCCCTGATCCGACCCGCCCTGCCCCGACCCGCCCTGCCCCGTCCCGCACCGGGGCGGGGCCCGGCGGGGGCCGGGGAGGGGAGAGCGTCAGCTCCGGGCCATACCCCGTTCGATCGCGGCGACGATCTGCGGACGGAGTTCGGCGGCGGCCACGATGTGGTGGACCGACCCGACCTCGCGGGCACGCTCGATGTTGTGCACCGCCTCGAACTCCGCGGCCACCTCACCCAGCTTCTGCGACCGCACGGCGGTGCGGGTCGCCGACAGCTCGACCTGCAGTCGTGCGCGCTCCGCGTCGTCCTCGGCGTCGTTCATCCGCGCCTCGAGGTCACGCACCGACGGGTCGCCGGCGGTGCGCTTGTTGACGTCGCGGGTGAAGACCACGGCCGCGGCGGGGGCACCGCCGAGCACCGAGGCGAAGGAGCCCTCGACCGCGAGCACCTCCATGTTCTCGTTCAGCGCTCCGGAGAACACCACGAACGCGCCGCCGTGGTAGCGCGAGACCACGCAGAAGACGATCGGGCCGTCGAAATTGACGATGGCGCGGCCGATCTCGGCGCCGTACTCGAGCTGCAGGTTGCGCAGGGACTCCGGTGAGCCGTCGAAGCCGGAGAGGTTGGCCAACACCACCAGCGGACGGTTTCCGCTGGCCGCGTTGATCGCTCGCGCGGTCTTCTTCGACGAGCGCGGGAAGAGCGTTCCCGACGTCCACTGGTCCGGTCCGTCCGTCGGGAACCATCCCTTACGGGCGATGGCGCGGGACTCGATGCCGACGACCGTCACCGGGTAGCCGGCGAGGTGGGCGTCGAAGACGACGGAGGTGTCCGCGTCGGCCATGTCGGCCCACCGCTCGAGCACCGCGTGGTCCTGGTCGACCACCGAGCGCATGACTGTGCGAATGTCGAAGGGCTTCTTGCGCTCCGGGTTCCGCTCGGCGGAGAAGATGTCGCCGACGGTCTCGAAGTCGCTCGACGGGTGCACGTGCGGGTACGTCCGCACGTCGCGGTCGACGGGGTCGGTGGTGGCGGCACGACGCGGGAAGCGTTCTCCCGGTGCGCGGTACGCGTGCTCGTAGTGGGCGAAGAGCACGTCGCAGGCGGCACCGAGGTTCGGGGCCCAGTACTGCGCCTGCCCGTTCGGGCCCATGACGCGGTCGTACCCACCGATACCGAAGTTGTCCTCGGCGGAGACGCCACCGGAGTAGTCGAGCGACTGCTTGCCGGTCAGCACCATCGCGCTCTCGGGCGTCATCACCAGGATGCCCTTGGTGTGCATGAGCATCGTGGCTTCGGCGTTCCAGTACGGCTGCGCGCCGACGTTGATGCCCGCGACCACCACGTTGATCTCGTGGCCGGCCTGGGTGAACGTGATGATGCGGCGCAGGGCGCGCGAGACCCAGTCCATGTTCTCGGTGCCCGAGTCCATGGAGATGGTGGCGCCGGAGGACAGCGCGAACCATTCGACGGGGACGTCCATCTCCTCGGCGAGGTCGATGGCGGCGACGACGCGGGCGCACTCGGCTTCCGCGACGGTGCCGAGCGCCTTGGTCGGGTCGCCGAACAGCGCGACGCGGGTCATGCCCTCGGGGTACAGCGCCGTCGGCGTCGAGATCAGGCCCGCGATGATGCCGGCCGTGTTCTGGCCGTACGGCCGGGCGATGGGCTGCAGGGCACCGGTCTCGTCCAGGTCGTACTCGGTGAACGATCCGTCGCGCTTGGTGAGCACGGGAATCAACTCGTACGGGTAGACGGTGCCGCGGGCCTGGGACCGCTGCACGTTCTGGGTGTAGGTGTCCAGCGGGCGCATCGGCTCGGTGGGCGGCTCGGTGATCCGGGTGACCACGCCCGTGCCGGGGCGGTAGGAGAACCGCAGGGCCTGGCGGGTGGGCTCGGCGCCGGGACGCACCGACACCCGCGCCATCATCGTGATCTCCTCGAGGCCGGCCGCGACCGTCAGCGGCGCGAGATGCCGTGCGACGGTGCGCAACTTCTCGAGCGGCAGGTCCAGCACCGGCCAGACGTAGAGCACCACGCGGTTGTGGTCCAGACGGCGGTTGCCGCGACGCGACTGCGCCCGACGGATGCCGTCGAGGCACGCGGACAGCGTGCGCTCGATCGCCGGGACCGACACCACGTTGCCCGCGGCGTCGAATTGCACCGTGGCGTCGCGGATCTCGGCGAGCGCGATGAGGCGCTCGTCCTTCGGGTTGTCCTTCGCGACGACGTCGAACAGGAACGTGCCCGGCGTCGACGGGATGCGGACGCCGTCGAAGTTCTTCAGGCGCCACAGATCCAGACGCTGCCCGGTGAGCGGGTGCAGGTCGCGCAGCGACGAGTCCTCGGCGAGCGCCGAGCGGTCCGCCGTCGGGCGGAAGGTGACCTGGTGCGTGATGCCGGTGCCGCGACCGAAGACGGTGACGGTGACCCGGCGCCACCCGGTGACCGCGGTGTGCGCGGCGAGGGCGGTCTGCAGATCGGCGGCCAGGGCGTCGCCGTCCTCCGGCGCGTCGGCCCACGAGAGGTACAGGTCGACGGCGAGGTTCTGCGGCTCCGGCCCGGCCGTCGTGGCGACGGCGTCGAGCGTGTCGGCGAGGCCGGCGCGATCGGTCATCGTGGCGAGGAGGGAGACCTTGCCGCCGACGAGCGTGAACGTGCCCGAGACGTAGTGCCGCCCTTCGCGATCGAACGCCTTGACGTCCTCGAAGTCGCGGATCTCGTAGTACTGCCGCGTGATGACCTCGAGCAGCGCGCCCGGATCCGAGACCCGCTGGGACAGCAGTTCGACCAGGGGCTCCTCGGTGGCCACCAGGGCGTCGATGCGCTCCTGGTGATCGTCCGCGTCGGGACGCTCGGCGAGGTACTGCAGCGAGCCCCGCACGCCGTCGTACACCTGCTCGCGGGCCTTGCGGATCTGCGGCTCGTCGAACAGCTGGAAGCGCAGGTTCCGGGCGACGTCGCCGATCACCGGGTAGCGCACCTGCGTGGCGACGACCAGCCGGTCCAGCACCTCGGCCACGTCACGGGTGGCGTCCGGTGCCACCGACGGGTCGGCGATCCAGCGGTCGAGCAGGGCGGCGATGACGGGGACCTGATTCTCGATGCGCTGCTGGGCGAGGAAGAGCCGGTAGACGGCTTCCTCGAGATCGCGGCCGCGCTCGAGATCGGTCTTGTCGTAGTGGCGCAGCGCGCGAGTCAGCTTGTCGCGGAACGAGTCCGGCAGCGCGTGCACGTCGGGGTCGAGCGAGCCGAGGAAGGCGTGGAAGTGCTCGCGCGGGCTGTGCACGCGCTCGTCGGTGCCTTCCTCGTCCATCGTCGGCCGGTTGCGCGTCAGCTCGCACACGTCGGCGAACGTGGTCAGCAGGTCGAGCTCGGATCGCACCAGATCGGCGTCGCGTCGCGGCAGGGCGCCGCGCAGCGCGTCGTACTCGCCGAGCACGGCGTGGGCCCGCGCCGCGGAGACGTCGAAGCCGCCGATCAGCGCGCGCACCTCGTCGAGGAGGGCCAGCGCCGCGGCGCGGTCGTCGCGGTCGACGTCGCTGCACGGGGTGCGGAACTCCACCCGCGCAGTCGTGGACGCCGCGGCCTGCTCGCCGACGGGCTCGACCCGCAGCAGTGCCGCACCGTTGTCCACCTGCGCGTTGACCGTGGCCAGCACCTCGGTGACCCGACCGGCCGTCGTGGCGCGGACGGCGGTCTCCATCTTCATGGCCTCGAGCACCACCAGCGTGGCGCCCGCCTCGACCTCGTCGCCCACGGCGACCGGCACGGCGACGACCACGGCGGGTGCGGGAGCGCGGACCAGGCCGGCCTCGTCCTGCGTGATCTGGTGGCTGACACCGTCGACCTCGACGAGGTAGCCGGCCGGGCCGGGCACCGTCACCAGCGAGTACCGCGTGCCGTCGACCTCGGCGCGACGTTCGAACTCGCCGAGCCGCTCGAGGTCGATGGTGAGTTCCTGGCCGTCGACCACGGCGAGGTAACGGTGCGGACCGATCTGGCCGACCGTGATGCGGTAACCCTGGCCCTGATAGTTCAACTCGACCGTGCGGCCGATGTCGTGGCTCGCGCGGGGGCGTCCGCCGCGGGCGGAGAGCAGGAACTTGGCGCGCTCGCGGGCCTCGTCGGCGTCGTACGCGTCGACGGCCGCCGCGACGAGCGCGATGTCGGCGACACGGGTCGGTCCGTCGGCCGTCCCGGCGCCGGTGCGATCGAGCCAGCCGGTGTCGGCGGTCGCGTCGATCAGTTCCTCGCGGTCGAGCAGATCGAGGAGGAACGACTTGGTGGTGGTGCCGCCGTCGATGACGACGGTGGTCTCGCGCAGGGCGGTCCGCAGGCGGGCGAGCGCCTCGCTGCGATCACGTCCCCAGGCGATGACCTTGGCGACCATGGAGTCGTAATCCGGTGGGATGACGTCGTTCTGGGCGATACCGGTGTCGACGCGCAGACCCGAGCCGAGGGGGAACTTGAGCAGCTGCACGCTGCCCGGGGCCGGGGCGAAGCCGTTGTCGGCGTCCTCGGCGTTGAGGCGGGCCTCGACCGCGTGGCCGAACTCGCCGGGGCAGTCGCCCTCGAGCTTCTCGCCGCGGGCGGTGCGGATCTGCAGCTTCACCAAATCGATGCCCGTC
Organism: Rhodococcus sp. PBTS 1; assembly: GCF_001620025.1. Lineage (NCBI taxonomy): Bacteria > Bacillati > Actinomycetota > Actinomycetes > Mycobacteriales > Nocardiaceae > Rhodococcus > Rhodococcus sp. PBTS 1. The sequence continues at coordinate 3,454,102 of NZ_CP015219.1, read as the reverse complement.
GTGACCTCGGTGATGGGGTGCTCGACCTGCAGGCGCGTGTTGACCTCGAGGAACGTGAAGATCTTCTGGTCCGGCTGGTAGAGGTACTCGACGGTGCCGGCGCCGTGGTAGCCCGCCGCGCGGACCAGGTCGGCGGAGACCGCGCGGAGATGGTCGGCCTGCTCGGCGGTGAGGACGGCCGAGCTGGATTCCTCGATGACCTTCTGGTTGCGACGCTGGATCGAGCAGTCGCGCACACCCGGCGCCCACACGTTGCCGTGCTGGTCGGCGATCACCTGCACCTCGACGTGGCGGGCCTCGGTGACCAGCCGCTCGAGGAAGACCACCGGGTCGCCGAAGGACCGCTCGGCCTCGCCCTGGGTGCGCTCGAGCGCGAGCTCGAGCTCGTCCTCGGCGTAGACCTTGCGGATGCCGCGACCGCCACCACCGCTGCGCGCCTTGATGATCAGCGGGTAGCCGATGGCCGCCGCGTGACGACGCGCGTCGGCACGCGTCTCGACGGGACCACCACTCCACGGGGCGACGGGGACGCCCACCTTCTCGGCGAGGATCTTGGCTTCGACCTTGTCGCCGAGCAGGCGCATCGCTTCGGCGGTCGGGCCGATGAACGTGATGCCGAGTCGGTCGCACACCTCGCGGAAGGCGGGGTCCTCGGCGACGAAGCCCCAGCCGACCCACACGGCGTCGGCGCGCGCCTCGATCAGGGCGCGCTCGAGCTCGGCGTGGTCGAGGTAGGGGTTGCCGGGGCCGGACTTGCGGAGGGTCACGGCCTCGTCGGCCTGGCGCACGAACATCGCCCGACGCTCGGCGTCGGTGTGCAGCGCGATCACCGTGAGGGGGTGCTCCGGGGCGTCGGCGTTGAGTTCGCGTACGGCTCGGATGAGGCGCACTGCGGCCTCGCCTCGGTTGACAACTGCAATACGTGTGAACATGCGCTCCGCCGGGTGTCAGGGAATGGGTCTCGGTGTGGTCTGGCCGACGCTCGCTGTCGTGTGTCCTCGTCGACTCTCGCGGACCAGTGTGACGGCCTCGAACCGTACTGGCGAGTACAACCAACGACGCCGCCGGGAGGTCATGATCGGTCACTGACCTCGAAGAATGCGTTACCGGCGGGTATACCGACGGGTAGAGAAGGCTCGCGCCAGCGCCGCCCGGCGGGATGGGGGAGTGTCGCCCGGGCGTTAGACTGCGGGCGATGACAGCTGTGTGGTTCGGCCTCGCTCTGATCGCGCTCGCGGGTGCGATCGCGCTGCTGTACATCGACCACGCCCGCCGCGGGCAGCTCGGCCGGGTGCGTCAGATGTGGGCCAAGGCGCAGGGTTATCGCTACACCCCGTCCGATCGCGCGCTGCCCGGGCAGTTCTCCCGCGCGGCCCTCGCGAACCAGGAATTCCTCACCGCCGTCGACGTCGTCGAGGGCGTGCGCCGGGGCGAGAAGTTCCTGTTGTTCGACCTCGAGGACACGGTCACGGTGGTCGCGGTGCGCCGCGAGGTGGGCTCCGACGTCGACCTCGATCTGCGCTCGCGCACCGATCCGCCGCCCAAGGACGCCGATCTCGCGTTGCTCGGCGCGCTCGGCCCCCGCATCGTCTTCGCGACGGATCTGGACGTCGCGCGTCGGGTGTGCGACCGCCGGATGGCGGCGTTCACCGAGTCGGTCCCGAGCGCGGTGCAGCTGCTCTGGAGCGAGGGCGAATGGACTCTCGGGACCCTCCCGCTGCAGAGCTCCGGACGCGACTGGGACGCGGCGATCGACACCGTCACCCGGTTGTCGGGACTCCTCCACGTCCTCCCACCCCGTCGTGCGATCTCCGAAAGCCGTTCCGCGGCCGACGAGTGAGCAACCTCACCGATTAGGGTCGAGCTCATGACGCGTCCCTCTCGGTCCGGAAAGCCCGTCGCGCTCGTCACCGGCCCCACGTCGGGCATCGGTGACGGGTTCGCCCGCCGCCTCGCCTCTCGGGGCCACGATCTGGTGCTCGTCGCCCGCGACGAGGACCGGTTGCAGGCCCTCGCCGCGGAGTTGAAGGACCGGCACGGCGCCGACTCCGAGGTGCTGGTGGCCGACCTCGCCACCGCCGACGGCCGGGACGCGACCGTCGAGCGCGCCGCCGCCGGGGTGGACTTCCTCGTCAACAATGCGGGCTTCGGGACGTCGGGCGAGTTCTGGAGCGCCGACCCCGCACTGTTGCAGTCGCAGCTCGACGTCAACGTCACCGCCGTCGTGCAGCTGACCCGCGCCGCGCTGCCGTCGATGGTGAAGGCGGCGTCGGGAACCATCGTCAACGTGGCCAGCGTGGCCGGCCTGCTCTCGGGGCGCGGCTCGACCTACTCGGCCTCCAAGGCGTACGTCGTCTCTCTCACCGAGGGGCTGTCCGGGGGCCTCGCGGGAACCGGTGTGCGCATTCAGGCGCTGTGCCCCGGCTTCGTCCGGACGGAGTTCCACCAGCGGGCGGGCATCGAGATGTCGTCGATCCCCTCGTTCATGTACCTGTCGGTGGACCAGGTCGTCGACGCCTCGCTTGCCGACCTCGACAAGGGGCGGGTGCTCAGCGTGCCCGGGCTGCAGTACAAGGCACTCACGACGGCGTCGCGGCTGATCCCGCGGTCGCTCGCACGTCGGAGCGCCTCGAGCGTGGGGAGCGCGCGGGGACGGACGTAGGCGTCCCGGGTACATCTCACTGACTCTCGACCTCAGGTCGACGGTTGGGGTTCGGCCGGTTTATGTTCGTCGTGTGACTTCTGTGGCTCCTGTGGTGTTGACGGTGGTGGCGGCGACGCTGGTCGTGACGCTGGCGTGGCTGGTCTCCGTGGTGCGTCGTGCGCGTCGCACGGTGGACACGGTGGTGGCCGGGCTCCATCTGCTCGAGGTGGCTCTCGACCACCGCCGACTGCTGGTCCCCGAGCTCGCCCGCGCCGCCGTCGGCGCCGAACTCGACCGCGAGGCGATCAACCAGGCGGTCGGCGCGCGGTCCTGGTCGGCGATCGTGCGCGAGCGCCGCGTCGACCTCGGTGCCCGCGCCGCCGCGGAGAACGCCCTGTCCGCCGCGGTGCATCACCTGGTCTGCGCGGGTCGGGAATCGGGCCGCGTCCGGTGGGATTTCACCTCGGCCGCATCCGAACTCGACGCGCTCGAGCGGCGGATCGCCGGGGCGGTCCGCGTCTACAACGCGCACGCCGCGGCCCTGTCCGGTCTGGTGCGCTCACCGCTGACCGGGCCGGTGGTGCGGACGCTCGGCATCGGCGCCCCCGACCTGTTCGTCGAGACGGCCACGGCCCCCGTCCACGTCCTCGAGGTACCGGACGTGCCCGCCCCGGCGCTCGCGGCGTGAGTGAGTAGATTGACCGGTCGTGAGCAACGAACGCGCCGAACTGGCCCGACTGGTCCGTGAGCTCGCCGTGGTCCACGGCGAGGTGACCCTGTCCTCCGGCAAGAAGGCCGACTACTACGTCGACCTGCGCCGCGCGACGTTGCACCATCGCGCGGGGGCCCTCATCGGCGTGCTCATGCGAGAGTTGGTGTCCGACTGGGACTTCGCGTCGGTCGGCGGACTCACCATGGGTGCCGATCCGGTCGCGCTCGCCGTCATGCACGCCCCCGGGCGTCCGATCGACGCCTTCGTGGTCCGCAAGGCGGCCAAGGCACACGGCATGCAGCGGCAGATCGAGGGGCCGAACGTCGTCGGCACGCGGGTGCTGGTGGTCGAGGACACCACCACCACCGGCAACTCGCCGTTGACCGCCGTGCGTGCGCTGCGCGACGCCGGCGCCGAGGTGGTCGGCGTGGCCACCGTGGTGGACCGCGACACCGGTGCCGACGCCGTCATCGCAGCGGAAGGCCTCGAATACCGGTCGCTGCTCGGGCTCGGCGATCTGGGGCTCTAGGCGGGTCGTTCGCCGCCCGGTCGGTCGTCGCTCGGTCGGCCGTCGATCGGGAGGGTGACGACGAACGCCGACCCGTCGTAGCGCACATCGCCGCCGTGGGCGCGCGCGAAGCGGCGGGCAATGGTCAGCCCGAGCCCCGATCCCGCTGTCGACCGGGCACTCTCGAGGCGCACCAGGCGATCGAAGATGCGTTCGCGGTGCGCGTCGTCGAGCGGGGGCCCGTCGTCGTGCACGCGGATGCGAGCGTCGGGTCCGTCGCGGTCGACGGTGACGGTCACCGCCCCGCCGGGCGGCCCGTACCGGACGGCGTTGTCCGTGAGGTTGGCCAGGATTCGCGCGACGCGGGGGGCGTCGATCCTCGCCGTCGTGGGCTGCCCGGTGACGACCACCGTCGTTCCCGGTCGGCCGATCCGGACCCGCTCGGCGTCCGCACGTGCGATCTCCAGCACGTCGTGCGGACGACGGTCCAGGGTCACCTCGTCCGCCGACCGGGCGACCGTCAGCAGATCGTCGATCAACGCCGACGCCCGACGGGATTCGCGAATCATCGCTGTCAGCAGCCGTTCTCGTGTCTCCCGGTCCGCGTCGGACGCGCGGAGGAGCGTCTCCGCCGCAGCCGACATCCCTGCCACCGGCGTGCGGAGGTCGTGCGCCGCGTCGTCGACGAATCGTCGGGTGCGCTCCGCTTCGGCACGCTCACGGGCCTCCGCGCCCTCGAGCTCGTCGAGCATCTCGTCGAACGCCAGAGCGGTCTCGCCCAGTTCGGTGTCCGTCCTGGTGGGGGAGAGCCGCTCACCGCGGCGACCGCGTGTGATCGATCTGGCGAGAGAGGTCATGCCGCGCAACGGTTTCAACGACGCGCCCACGACGACGGTGAGGAGAGCGGCCGCGACCAACGCCGCGATGGTGACCAGAGGGATCAGGACCAGCAGGAGCTGCCGCTGCACCGCGGCGATACCCGACGCGTCCACCGCGACGGTGAGGACCGATCCGTCCGACAGCGTCGTCGTCGACACGCGCGTGGCAACCGTCCGCGGCACGTCGTCACCCGGTGGTGGTGGTCCGGGCGGGCCGCCGTTCGGTGGGCGCAGGGCGGGCGGTGGCGTCGTCGCTCGGAGCGTGAGGTCACCGACGACCCGGCCGTCGGTGGTGACCAGCTGGGCCGCGACGTTCTCGCCCTGGGTGGCCGAGACGATTTCCGCCGCGTCGGCTCCGTTGTCCAGCAGACGCTGCGCGGTCTGCGCGCGTCCGGCCAGACTGTCGCCCGCCGACGCCTCGAGCTGGTGACGCAGCAACAGCGTTGCGGCCACGGCGATTCCGACGAGCAGGGCCAGCACCACCGCCATCACGGACAGGACGAGGCGGCGGCGTAGCGACGGGGTGCGCAGGCCGGTCATGTCGGGCTCGCGGTGAGGACGTAGCCGATGCCGCGGCGCGTGTGCAGGATGCGATCGCCGTGCTCCTCGAGCTTCCGACGCAGGGCGCTGACGTGGACCTCGACCAGGTTCTCGTCGTACGCGTCGTAACCCCATACCTGCGTGAGGATCTGGGTCTTGCTGACCGTGCGCCCTCGCTGAGAGACCAGGTACGACAACAGCTTCCACTCCGTCGCCGTCAGATCCAGGGTGTGTCCCGCCCGCGTCGCGTCACCGGACTCGGTGTCCACCACCAGATCCCCGCACTCGATCGTCGTGGCCACCGCGTCGTAGCGGCGCAGAACCGAGGTCACGCGCGCAAGGAGTTCCGCCATCGCGAAGGGCTTGACCACGTAGTCGTCCGCGCCTGCCGTCAGACCCGCGACCCTGTCGTCCACCGTGTCCCGTGCGGTCAACAGGATCACCGCCACGTCTCGGCGCGAGCGCGCTGCGCGCAACAACTCGACACCGTTGCGGCCCGGCAACATCACGTCGAGCACCAGCAGATGCGGGGTGAATTCGGTGAGATGCCGCTCCAGGTCTGCACCGTCCGCCGCCGCGCGGACCCGTGCCCCCGTGCTCTCCAGGGCCGTCGCCACGGACAGGCGGAGGGCGTCGTTGTCCTCCACGACCAGGATGCGGGGAGCGGGGCGTGGTTCCGTCACCTCACCAGTGTGCGGGTGCGCTCCTGAAGGCTCGCTGAAGACGGCACCGAATTCAGGGCCACTTCAGGTTCGCCGCCGATCGTCGGTTCTCGACAGCGGCGCCCGACCGGGTGCCCGACCGAGAAGGAGTAGCTCGTGAAGTTGTCACTGCGTTCCCGCCGTGTCGTCGTGGGCGCCGCCCTCGCCGGCGGCCTCGCCCTCGGTGTGACCGGTACCGCGCTCGCCGACGGCCCCGGCCAGACGCCGCCCGCCCCCACCACGACCGAACAGGCCCCGAGCTCCGACCAGGCGCCGGGTACGGATCAGCCCGCGCCTCAGTCGGGCGAGCACCCCGCGCCGCCCGCGCCGCCCGGGCCGGGTCAGTGCGGGCCGGGTGGGCCGGGTGGGCCGGGTGGACCGGGCAAGGGTGCTCCGCCCGCGCCGCCGGAGGGTGCGCCGACACCGACTGAAGGTGCACCGACCCCGGCGGCAACGCCCGAGGGTGCACCGACCCCGCCGGCACCGCCCGAGGGTGCTCCCACCCCGCCCGCACCGTCCGAGGGTGCACCCACCCCGCCGGCGCCGTCCGAGGGTGCACCCACCCCGCCCGCCTGATCCGCGCTCCCTCCAGTCATCCGCGCCGGTTGCAACACGGGCGGATGACTGGACGGGCAGCGGATCGCGGCGCGCTGCCCACGAGGTGTCCGGACCCGGCGGCGTCGAGAGTGCCGACAATCCGCGCGACTTTCAGGCATCCGCCGGAGCTACAGCTCACGCGGATCGCTGGAACCCGCGCGGATCAGACTCCGCCGCGGTGTTCTCGGCTGGAACGCGCGCGGATCGGGTCGGGGTCGGGCTGCTGCGCCTACGCCCGATTGAAACCGGCGCGGATAGGGCCGGACGGCCGACTGCCACTGATCCGCGCGACTTCCAGCGATCCGCCGGGCCTACAGCTCACGCGGATCCCTGGAACCCGCGCGGATCAGACTCCGCCGCGGTGCTCACTGCTGGAACTCGCGCGGATCAGACTCCGCCGCGGTGCTCACTGCTGGAACGCGCGCGGATCGGGTCGGGGTCGGGCTGCAGCGCCTACGCCCGACTGAAACCGGCGCGGATAGGGCCGGACGGCCGACCGCCCTCGATCCGCGCGACTTCCAGCGATCCGCCCTCGCTACAACTCACGCGTATTGCTGAAACACGCGCGGATCGGGCTGCCGCCAGAACGGAACGACTACCCCTGCCACCCGACGGCGGTGAAGGGGGCTGCGGTGGTGACCCGGCCGACGATCCCGGCGTGGGCGAAGTCCTTGGCCACCCGCACGGCGTCGTACACCGACGACCCCTTGGCCAGCTCGGCCGTGATGGCGGCGGCGAAGATGCAGCCGGCGCCGGAGACCCGCTCCTCACCGACCTTGGGCGCGCGGAAGACGTGCACGTCGGTGCCGTCCCAGAGCACGTCCACGGCCTCGTCGCCGGGCAGACCGGCCCCACCCTTGACGACGACGTACTGCGGCCCGAGGTCCGCGATGCGCCGGGCTGCCTCGGCGAGGTCGTCGACGGTGGTGATGCTGTCCATGCCGGACAGGGTCTGCGCCTCGAAGAGGTTGGGGGTGACCACGGTGGCGCGGGGGAGGATGTCGGCACGCAGAGCGTTGTCGGTGTCGAGGGCGGCGCCGGGCTCCTGGCCCTTGCAGATCAGCACCGGGTCGACCACGACGTGCCGCCAGGACTGTGTGCCCAGCGAGTCCGCCACGACGGCAACGGTGTTCGGTGTGCCGAGCATGCCGATCTTCACGACGTCGAGTGCGTGCGCAGAGGTGGCGGCCTCGATCTGGTCGGCGATGACGCCGCCGTCGACGGGCACGAAGCGGTGGCCCCAGTCGGCCTTCGGGTCGAACGAGACGATGCAGGTGATGGTGCCGACGCCGTAGACCCCGAGCCGCTCGAAGGTCTTCAGGTCCGCCTGGAGTCCGGCGCCGCCGGTGGCTTCGGATCCGGCGATGACGTAGGCGAGTGTCGGCATGGGGAACTCCTGGTCGAGGCTGACGCGGACACTCCAGTATGCCCCCTCAGTCGACGACGGCCTGTGCCACCACCAGGTAGTTGTCGTCGGTGGGGCGCCCGTCCCGCACGTCGCAGTTGGCCAACACCAGCCGGCCGGGCACCTGGGCGCGAAGGGCGTTGTCGGACAACAGCGCTCCCTTGGCGACGGGTCCCACCGACTCGACTCGGTAGGTGTGGGTCCCCGCCGGGGTGGCCAGGAGAGCGAGGTCCCCGGCCTGCACTACCCGCAGCGCGCGGAACGGCGCCGCGCTCTGCGAATAGTTGTGTCCCGCAATCACGACGGTCTCCGCCGAGCCGGGCAGACCGCTCTCGCCCCACCACGCCGGCCGCTCGTCGACGGGGTTCAGGACCGCGTCGGCGTCGCGAACGACCGGGTCCGGGTGCAGCGACGTGCTCAGGTACGTGGCGCCGTCGGCCCCCCGCAGTTCCAGGTACGTCGGGGGAGCGGGCTCCGACGGTGGTGCCGCCGTCAGCTGCGACGCGACCGGCGACCGGTCCGGTGGGGCCACCGGACCGGTCGACTCGGAAGTGCCGCAACCGACCAGCGCGACGAACGCGAGTGCCGCGAGTGTCGCGCCGGCCGGTCGGATCATCTACTGCGCCGAGCGGCGACGACGCACCAGCAGCGTGCCGCCGGCGGCGGCGGCGCCGACCACCACGACACCGGCGACGACGGCCGGGACCACCGACGAGTCGGAGTCGGACGAGCCGGCCGCCGTCGTCGTCGACGAGCCATCGCCCAGCGCGAGGCTGACCGCCGGAAGCTGCCCTGCCACAGCAGGATTGCCGTCGGCGTCGGTGGTGAAGTAGTCGACCGCACGGAAGGTGCGGCCGGTGTCGGACTCGGTGAAGACGCCGATCAGCTGGGTGCCGGTGGCGTCGACGGAGACGGTGTTCTCGTCGACGACGGTGACCGGCACGTCCTCGGTGGTCTCCTCGCCGATCTCGACGTCGGTCTCCTCCTTCTCGCCGTTCTCGACGGCCTCCTCCTGCTCGGCTTTGGCGTCGTCGGCCTCCTTCTGCGCCTCGTCGGCGGCGGCCTTGGCGTCGGCGGCGTCCTTCTCGGCGGCGGCCTTCTCCTCCGCACTCGCGGTGGCCTCGAGGGCCTTCGCGCGCTCCTCGGCGACGGTGGCGGCGACCTGCGCGGACGCGGCCTTCACCGCGGCGGAGACGACTGCCGCGACCTTGGCGCGTGCCGACTGCAGTGCTTCGGTGATCTTGGCGGCGTCGAGGGTGGCGAGGGCGTCGCCCACGGCTGCGGCGGCGTCCTGCACCTCCTTCACGGCCTCGTCGGCCTTCGTGCGGGCCTCCTCGGCTGCAGCGGCCTTGGCGTCGGCGTCGGCGCGGGCGGCCTCGGCGGCGGTGGGGTCACCGGTGCCGGCCTCGACGTCGGACTCCTTCTCGTCCGCGTCCTTCGCGGCGGCCTCGGCGTCGGCGGCGGCCTTGTCGGCCTCCTCCTGCGCGGCGGCGGCCTTCTCGTCGGCCGCCTTCTTGTCTTCTTCGGCCTGTGCGGCAAGGCCTTCGGCGACGATCGCTTCCTGCTCCGCGATCGACTTCGCCTCCTCGGTCTCCGCCTTCTCGACCTCGGCCTTGGCGTCCTCTGCCTTGGCCTCGGCGGCCGGATCGGCGGCGTCACGCAGGGCGGCGACGGCCTCCTCGAACGCGGCGCGCGCCTTGGCCAGCGCCTCGGCGGCGGCCTTGGTGGCCTTGCCCGCGTTGTCGAGGGCGGCCTTCTGCTCGTCGGTGAGCTGCGGGCGGATGTCGATGGTGATGGTGGTGTTGCCGTCCTCGTCGACGACGACGGCGCCCGTGACCGGCGGGGTCGGAGCGGCCTCGGTGGTGGTCGGCGTGGTGGTCTGCGCCGGCGTCTCGGCGGCGGGCGCGGGGGTCTCGCTCGAGGTGCTCTCCGGCGCGGAAGTAGCGGACGACGTAGTGGTCGTGGAGTCCGGAGTCTCCTGCGCCGCAGCGACACTGGGCGCAGCGAGGGCGATGGACACGGCGAGTGCGCCGGCAGCGGCGAGACGGCGACGCCGTGAGCGGAGTGTCGACTGCGACATGAAGTGGGTCCTCGGTTCTACGGGCACGGTGTGTGCGTGGTCCCCCGACCACGAGGAAACGTACCTGCCGGTCGGGGTAAACCTTTACCCGAGGATTACATCGTCATCGAATGGTTACCAAAGGGAACGGTGAGGCCATTGTGACTGTTGTGACGCCGAGAACCCCGATCGGACCCAGTAGCTGCGAAGATCGGACAGACTGTTCCGGTGCGCACTGTCGTGATCACCCAGAACATCACGGTCGACGGTGTCGTCGAGGCCACGGACGACTGGTTCGGCAGAGCCGGCTCCGATCCGGAGACCGACGCGGCTCTGGCCGCCCAGCGTGACGCGTCCGACGGGTTCCTGGTGGGTCGCATCACCTTCGAGGGCATGCGCGACTACTGGGGCCCGAAGGCCGACGACACGACGGGCGTCACCGCGCATCTGAATGCGGTGCAGAAGTTCGTCGTCAGCTCGACGCTCACGGACCCGGGCTGGGGCAACTCCACCGTGCTGGGACCAACCTGGCGCGAGGACCTGCGGGAGATCAAGAACGGTCCCGGATCGGACATCGTCTGCACCGGCAGCATCTCGCTGTGCCGTGCTCTCTTGGCGACGGAATTGGTCGACGAGGTGCGCTTGTTCGTGCAGCCCTACGCCCGCGGATCGGGTGCCCGGCTGTTCGACGGCACCCCGCCGCAGCGGCTCGAGCCGCTCGAACTCCGGCAGTTCCCCAGCGGCGCGGCTCTTCACCGCTACCGCCTCGTCGCGTGAACCGTGGAACCTCGGCACCGGAATTCGATGCCGAGGTTCCACGATCGCGCGCAACACCCTCAGTCGCCCACCGTCACCGCACGCGCCTCGTCGATGCTGTGCGGGGCGGGCTCGTGCTCGTCCACGTGCGCGAGGACGCGGCGGCCGGTGGAGAGGACCGCGATGGCGGCGACGGTGCAGGCCGCGCCGATCCAGAACGGCAGGGACGCATGGTTTTCCCCGAGCTTGCCGGCCAGGTACGGGGCAGCGGCGCCGCCGACGAAGCGGACGAAGCTGTAGGCCGCGGAGGCAGTGGACCGCTCGACGGGCGCCGACACCATGACCGTCTCGGTGATGAGGGTGTTGTTGACGCCGAGGAAGAGCCCGGCTAGGACCACGCACACGATCAGGACGGGCTTCGACTCCGTGAACGCTGCCATGACGGCGAGGTCGGCGGCGAAGAGGGCGAGGGCGACCATCATCATCGGCAAAGTGCCGAAGCGGCGCTGCAGACGCGGGGCGAGGAACACCGACGCCACCGCGAGGGCGAGACCCCACCCGAAGAAGATGAACCCGACCGCGTAGGTGCCGAGGTCCAACGGGAACGGCGTGTAGGCGAGCAGGGTGAAGAAGCCGTAGTTGTAGAGCAGCGCGGTGATGCCGACGGTGAGCAGACCGCGGTGCCGCAGGGCGCGGAACGGATCGGCCAGCGAGGTGCGGTGGGCGGGTGCGGGCGTATCGGGCAGCATGACGACGAGCAGGATCACCGCGACGGCCATGAGAACCGCGACGCCGAAGAACGGTCCGCGCCAGGAGATGCTGCCGAGCAGTCCGCCGACCAGCGGACCGGTGGCGATGCCGATGCCGAGGGCGGCCTCGTAGAGGATGATGGCGCGGGCGACTCCGCCGCTCGCGGCGCCGACGATGGCGGCGAGGGCGGTCGCGATGAACAGGGCGTTGCCCAGGCCCCAGCCGGCGCGGTAGCCGACGATCTGCCCGATGGTGGACGACGATCCCGCGAGGGCGGCGAACACGATGATGATCGCGAGCCCCGCGATGAGCGTCCGCTTGGGCCCGAAGCGCGAGGACACGACGCCCGTGATGAGCATGGCGATGCCCGTGACCAGCATGTACGAGGTGAAGAGCAGTGACACCTGGCTGGGCGTGGCGTCGAGCTGTTCGCCGATGGGCTTGAGAATCGGATCCACGAGCCCGATGCCCATGAAGGCGATGACGCTCGCGAAGGCGACGGCCCAGACCGCCCGCGGCTGCTGCAGCAGGCTGCCCTGTTGCTCCTGGTTCACCGATCCGTGCACGACGGCTTCCTCTCCTCGATCGACGGGACGAGACGGCATAACGTTACCGATGCTAATGATATTCCTCCGCGTACGGTGACGCCATGTCGGATCGGGACCGCACCGCCCTCGCGTACGTCGCCGCGACCGCCGCGACCGTGGTCGGCGCCGTCACGCACCGACCTGGACTGCAGTACGTCGCCAAGCCGGCGATGATGCCGATCCTCGCCTTCCGGACACGGGCGACCGGCGATCCGACTCTCGCGCTCGGGCTCGCCGCGGCCACGCTGGGCGACGTCGCGATGATCGAGCCCGACGACGACCGTCGGGTCCGTCTCGGCGCCGCCTGTTTCGCCGTGATGCAGTCCGCGTGGTCGAGAAGGTTGTGGCGCACCGGTTCTCGGGTTCGGCCGGTCGTCGCGGCGACCCGTGCGGCCGGGTGGGCCGGCGGTGTCGCGATCGCCCGACGACGGGTTCCCGGAATGCTGCCCGTCACCGCCACGTACGGCGGGCTGGTGGCGACGACGGCCACGCTGGGGGCCGACGGCTCCCGCGACGCGGCCGTGGGCTCGACCCTGTTCCTGATCTCCGACGCCCTGGTGCTCGCCCGCCGGGCCGGCTCGCCCCGGTACGCCGACGCCCTGGAAGCCGCGGTGCTCGTCACCTACGCGGCGGCGCAATGGCGGCTGGTGCGGGGCCTGTCGGAGCCCCTCAGAACAACCGGTCGCCGCTCTCGAGGTCGAGGAGGAACCGCTTCCGCTCGAGACCCCCGGCGAAGCCGGTGAGGGAGCCCGACGCCCCGATCACCCGGTGGCACGGCACCACGATCGACAGCGGATTGCGACCGTTGGCCGCGGCGACGGCGCGGACCGACCCCGGCCGACCGACGGCCGTCGCCACCTCGGTGTAGGTCCACGTCGTCCCGTAGGGGATGGTGCGCAGCGCGCCCCAGACGTCGACCTGGAAGTCGGTTCCCGACGGCGCGAGGTGGAGATCGAAGGCGTGGCGCGTGCCGGCGAAGTACTCCGCGAGCTGGTCGCGGAGGTCGTCGAACCCGGCGTCGTCACGCTCGCCCAGCCGGGCGGGCGCCGGGGCGGGAGCATGCGCGGGGAAGTAGAGCCCGGTGATCGCGGCGCCGTCACGGACGGCGGTGAGCGGACCGATCGGAGACTCGACGATGGTGTGGACCGGCACTCGTCCCCTCCCGGTGATGACCGGTGCTACTCGGCAGTAGGTTTCTCGGGCGGAGCTCTGTCGCCCGTGCCGCGCACCCTCTATTGTTCGGAACCATGTCCCAACCTACTGTCTTCATCACCGGCGCCGCTGCCGGAATCGGCCGTGCCACCGCGCTGACGTACGCCGCCGGAGGCTTCCACGTCGGGGCGTACGACATCGACGAGACGGGCCTCGCCTCGCTGGCCAAGGAGATCGCCGCGAAGGGCTCGACCTCCACCACGGGGTCGCTGGACGTGACCGATCCGGAGCAGTTCGCGGCGCGGCTGCAGGAGTTCGACGAGGCGTCGGGCGGCCGGCTGGACGTTCTGATCAACAACGCGGGCATCCTGCGCGCGGGTGAGTTCGCCGATCAGGACCTGAAGATCCATCGGCAGCAGGTGGAGATCAACGTCATGGGCGTGATCCACGGTCTGCACGAGGCGTTTCCGTACCTGAAGAAGACGCGCGGCGCGCAGGTGGTCAACCTCTGCTCGGCGTCGGCCATCTACGGCCAGCCGGAGCTCGCCACCTACGGCGCCACCAAGTTCGCCGTGCGCGGTCTCACCGAGGCCCTCGACCTCGAGTGGCACAAGCACGACATTGCGGTTAAGGCCATGTGGCCGCTGTTCGTGCAGACGGCGATGACCGAGGGCGTGAGCACGGGCACCACGGGTTCGCTGGGTGTGAAGCTCACCGCGCAGGACGTGGCCGACGCCATCTACAAGTCGACGCAGCCGGCCAAGCGGATCTACCACAAGGTGCACTTCCCGGTGGGTCTGCCGTCGAAGGCCCTGTCCATGGGGTCTCGCTTCTCGCCCGTCTGGCTCACCCGCGAGGTCAACCGCCGCCTGTCGCACACCTGATCGGTGCCGGACACCCCTCCCGACGCTCCCGGCGCCACCGAGTGGGGCGAGCACCCGCGCGGCGCGCCGCCCTGGGACGAGGCGCGCGACGGCCCTCGTCCCACCGATCCGCGGTTCGACCCCGAGTTGCTCGACGACGGTGATCGTCGCAACGTCGTCGACGCCTACCGCTACTGGCGTCGCGACGCCATCGTGGCCGACCTGGATGCGCGCAGGCACCCGTTCGAGGTGGCCATCGAGAACTTCGAGAACGACGCCAACATCGGCACGGTGGTGCGCACGGCCAACGCGTTCGGCGCCGCGGCCGTCCACATCGTCGGACGACGACGGTGGAACCGACGCGGCGCGATGGTCACCGACCGCTACCAGCACCTCCGTCACCACGACGACGTGGCCGGCGTCGTCGCGTACGCCGCGGAGCACGACCTCGAGGTGGTGGCCGTGGACAACGTGCCGGGGGCCGTTCCGCTGGAGACGACGGAGCTGCCGCGGCGGTGCCTGTTGCTCTTCGGACAGGAGGGCCCCGGGGTCACCGACGCCGCCCGCGCGGGTGCGCGTCTGACGGTGTCCATCGCGCAGTTCGGCTCGACCCGCAGCATCAACGCGGGTGTCGCCGCGGGAATCGCGATGCACGCCTGGGTCGGGCAGCACGCCGACCTCGGCCGCGCCTGGTAGCCGACCGACTCCGGCCGGGCTGGCAAGATCGACGGCATGCACGACAGCTGGTCCCTCCGCGCGGACGCCGCCGAGGAGGCCGTGATGTCCCGCCACGTCCGTCGGCTGTGGGGACTGCCGGGCACCGCGCTGGGGGTGGTGGCCTGGCCGCCCGTCCGCCGGGAACGCGTCTTCGCCCGGTGGCACTACTGGTGGCAGGCGCACCTGATCGACAACCTGGTCGACGCCGAGGAGCGCGCGCCCACCGCGCGGCGCCGCCGTCGTCTCACCCGGGTCGCGCGGGCGCACCGCGTTCGCAACCTCACCGGCTGGACCAACTCCTACTTCGACGACATGGCGTGGCTCGGTCTCGCGCTCGAACGTGCGCAGCGGCTCCACCTGGTGGACAACCGCCGCGCCATCGCCGACCTCGAGACCGAACTGTTCGAGGCCTGGGACCCCGCCCACGGCGGCGGCATCCGCTGGGCGAAGAAGAGCGACTTCTACAACGTGCCCGCCAACGGCCCGGCGGCGATCTTCCTCGCCCGCACCGGGAAACCGTGGCGCGCGCAGGCGATGGCCGACTGGATCGACGCCACCCTCGTCGACCCCGACACCCACCTGATTCTCGACGGCATCCACGCCGACGGGCGCCTCGAGACACCTGTCTACAGCTACTGCCAGGGCGTCGTCCTCGGTGCCGAGACGGAACTGGCCGTGCGCGTCGGCGACGATCGCCACCGCGAGCGCGTGCACCGGCTGGTCGACGCGGTCGCCGACCATCTCACCGAACGCGGCGTCATCACCGGCGGTGGCGGCGGAGACGGGGGGCTGTTCAACGGCATCCTCGCCCGCTACCTGTCCCTCGTGGCGACGTCGCTGCCGGGCGACACCGACGACGACGAGCGGGCCCGCGCCACCGCCCGCGACATCGTGCTCGCCTCCGCGGACGCCGCGTGGCAGAACTGCCTCTCCATCGAGGGACTACCGCTCTTCGGGCACGATTGGACGTCGGTGGCGACGCTGCCGTCCTACGGCGCACCGATCGCGCGGTTCGCCGGCGGCACCGTGCTGTCGTCAGGTGTCCCCGAACGCGACCTGTCCGTGCAACTCGGCGGATGGATGGTGCTCGAGGCCGCGGCCCGCGTGGACCCCTGAGAACCCCTCACGCGTCGATGTCGTGGACCTCGGTCGTCACCGCCGGCCGTCGCATCTCCTTGCGGTACTGGTAAATGCCGAACGCTGTCCCCAGCACGATCGACACGATCATCAGGGTGAGCACCGTCGGGAACAGCCACGGCACCCGGTCCAGCCAGGACCCGAAGTAGAACCCGAGCAGCAGCAGGACGGGCGCCCAGATCAGCGCGCCGAGCGTGCTGGCGATCGTGTAGCGGCGGTGGTTCATGTTGCCGGCGCCGGCCACCATCGGGCACAGCGTGCGGACCCACGGAATCCACCGGGCCACCAGGACAGCCCAGAATCCGTGCCTCTCGAGCAGGCGGTTGACCTTCTCGAGGTTCTCGACGTTGATGTACTTGCCGTTCTTGCGCGCGACCAGGCGATGTCCGGTGCGTTTGCCGATCACGTAGCCCACCTGGTTGCCCACGATGGCGGCGAGGAAGGCGCCCAGCGACAGCGCCCACACGTGCGAGACCCCCGAGGCGTGCCCGGCCAGCCCGATTCCGGCGGTGATGAGCAGCGAGTCGCCCGGCAGGAACAGTCCGAGGATCACGGCGCATTCGAGGAAGACGAAGGACACCACGATCAACCAGACCAGGGCCGGCCCGGCCGACTCGAGGAATCCGAGCCCGCCCGAGGCGAGAACGTCGTGCGTCATCGAGTCGGTCAGCTCGCGCCGTCGGGACGGGCCGGCGACTGCGACTGCGGCCGTGTCGTCTCGGTGGACGACCACTTGGACGGCTCGACCTTGCCGTCGAGCTGCCCGTCGAACGCGTCGACGGCTTCACCGAGCGGGGTCCGGCGCGACGAGATCATGCGCTTGCCCACCTCCCACGCGATGGGCAGCACCGAGACGGCCACGATGAGCAGGAAGATGATGTCGACGTTGTCGCGGATGAACGCGATCTGCCCCAGCAGGTAACCCAGCAGCGTGACGCCCGCACCCCACACGATGCCGCCGACGATGTTGTAGGTGATGAAGACCCGGTAGCGCATGGCGGACGCGCCGGCGACCACCGGAGCGAAGGTGCGCACGATCGGGACGAAGCGGGCCAGGAAGATGGTGATCGGGCCATGCTTTTCGAAGAACGCGTGCGACTCGTCGATGTACTTCTTCTTGAGGAATCGGGCGTCGTCGTGGAACAGGCCGGTGCCCGCCTTCTTGCCGATGAAGTAGCCGGCCTGGTCGCCGAGGATCGCGGCGATGGGGATGGTCACCATCAGCACCCACAGCGGTGCGAACGGCGCCACCTCCGTGGACTTCGACGCCGCGATCAGACCGGCCGTGAACAGCAGCGAATCGCCCGGGAGCAGGGGAAACAGCAGTCCCGACTCGATGAAGACCACCAGCAGCAGGCCTACCAACACCCAGGTGCCGAACGAGTTCAGCAGGTTGACCGGGTCGAGGAACCCCGGCAGCAGGGCGAGGTCGGTCGTGGAGGCGGCCAGGGTATGCACGGCGACAACCCTACCGGCGTGTGCGGCCGACAGCGCCCCGCGCGTGGACTCACAGCGGACTCTCAGCGCTGCGCGCGCGGACTCTCAGCGCTGCGCGCGCGGACTCTCAGCGCTGCGCGCGCGGACTCTCAGCGCTGCGCGCCCGGACTCTCGGCGCGGCTCCCGGCACCCTCGCGTGCTCTACCGGCGGGTAGGTCGGGCGCAGGGCGAACCCGCGTCGTCCGGTCTTGCCATACTGCTACCGAGGCACCCGACCCGAGGTGCCCCCGCTCACCGTGGAGGTTTCTTCCGTGCCGATCGCCACTCCCGAGGTCTACGCCGAGATGCTCGGCCGCGCCAAGGAACATTCGTTCGCCTTCCCCGCCATCAACTGCGTGGGATCCGAGTCGATCAACGCCGCCATCAAGGGCTTCGCCGACGCCGGCAGCGACGGCATCATCCAGTTCTCCACCGGTGGCGCGGAGTTCGGGTCGGGACTCGGGGTGAAGGACATGGTGACGGGCGCGGTGGCGCTGGCCGAGTTCGCGCACGTCGTCGCGGCGAAGTACGACGTCACCATCGCGCTGCACACCGACCACTGCCCCAAGGACAAGCTGGACACCTACGTGCGTCCGCTCATCGCGATCTCGCAGGAGCGTGTCGACGCCGGCAAGAACCCGCTGTTCCAGTCGCACATGTGGGACGGCTCGGCGGTCCCGATCGACGAGAACCTCGAGATTGCCAAGGACCTGCTGGCCAAGGCCGCGGCCGCGCGCATCATCCTCGAGATCGAGATCGGCGTGGTCGGCGGCGAGGAGGACGGCGTCGAGGCGGAGATCAACGACAAGCTCTACACCTCCAACGAGGACTTCCTCAAGACGGTCGAGGCCCTCGGTGCGGGTGACGCCGGGTCGCGCTACCTGCTGGCCGCCACCTTCGGCAACGTCCACGGTGTGTACAAGCCGGGCAACGTCAAGCTGAAGCCGTCCGTGCTGGCCGACGGCCAGAAGGTCGCCACCGACAAGCTCGGTCTGCCCGCCGGCTCCAAGCCGTTCGACTTCGTCTTCCACGGCGGATCGGGCTCGGCCAAGAGCGAGATCGAGGAGGCCCTCGAGTACGGCGTGGTGAAGATGAACGTCGACACCGACACCCAGTACGCGTTCTCGCGCCCCATCGCCGGGCACTTCTTCACCAACTACGACGGCGTCCTCAAGGTCGACGGCGAAGTGGGCAACAAGAAGACCTATGATCCGCGCAGCTACCTCAAGAAGGCCGAGGCCGGCATGTCGGCGCGTGTCGTCGAGGCGTGCAACGACCTGAAGTCGGCCGGGCGCAGCGTCTCCGCGTAGTGCGCTTCGCGCCCGTGCGCCTTTTGCGCATCCCTGGATGTGCAAAAGGCGCACGGGTCAGGCGCAGACCTTCCAGGTCTCGTCCTCGAGTGCCAGGTCGAAGGTCCGCGGGGAGGGAGCGGTCTCGTTCCCCCCGCGGGCCGTCACCTGCGCGATCGCGGTGGTGACGTCGGGCGCTTCGGCCGGCGTGATCTGGATGGTGTCGACGCTCAGGATCTCGGGGATCGAGCCCGACGCCACCGCGGCGTCGTGCGTGGCGGCGAAGTCCTCGTCGGAGATGCCGCCGTAGAACGACGCCAGCGGGCCGCAGGTGCCTGCCCGCAGGCCGGCGAGGTCGCCGTCGCGCAGCGCCGTCGTGAAGTCGTCGATCGCCACGCGGATGCGGTCCTCGTCGGACGCTCCGGTCGCGGTGGTCCCGCCGCGCAGCAGCGCGAACGCGGCGACGCCGCCGACGACGAGCGCGGCGATCACCAGCGCTGCAACCCATCGGCCGATCGGCCGTCGCGTTCGCGGCTCGCGTGCGGTTTCGCGCGGCGGGATGTACTGCGGCCGGGCCGGTGGCGGGGTGCTGGGCGACACGCCCCGCAGCTTAACTTTCACGGTGCCGACGGCCGTGCACGCGCGCTCGTCGCCGACGGGTGTCGTGGAAGACTGCACCCATGACGTCCTTCGGAGACCTGCTCGGACCGCAGCCCACCTTGCTCCCCGGCGACGACGAGGCCGAGTCGCTGTTGCTGAACCACACCGCCCCCGAGGAGGTGGCGGCCGCCCACCCGACGGCGTCGATCGCCTGGGCGTATCTCGCCGAGGCCGCGCTCGCGGACGAGCGCACGATCACCGCCTACGCCTACGCCCGCACCGGGTACCACCGCGGACTGGACCAGTTGCGTCGCAACGGGTGGAAGGGCTTCGGTCCGGTCCCCTACAGCCACGAGCCCAACCGCGGGTTCCTCCGCTGCGTCGCGGTCCTCGCCCGCGCCGCGCAGGCCATCGGGGAAACCGACGAGTACGCGCGCTGCCTCGACCTGCTCGAGGACTGCGATCCGCGCGCCGCGGACGAGCTCGGCGTTGGCTAGGTCGCGCCGGCGCACATGAGACGGTCATTGCCGTGAGTCCACTCGGCCTGCGCCGGGGCGAGCGGTCGCCGTTCGAGGCGGCGCGGCTGCGTCGTCGTGGCCGGTCGCGGTTCGAGGCGTCCGTCGACCGGCTGAAACTCTCCGGCCTGCCGGTGGTCCAGTGCGCGCTGGCGGCGGGCATCGCGTGGTTCGTGGCGACGGAGATCGTCGGGCACGTCACGCCGTTCTTCGCGCCGATCGCGGCCGTGGTGTCCCTGGGGGTCTCCCTCGGCGCCCGGATGCGGCGGTCCTTCGAGCTGGTCGCCGGCGTGACCGTGGGCATCGGGGTGGGCGACGCGCTGATCGCGCTCATCGGGACGGGCCCGCTGCAGATCGCGCTGGTGGTCGCCCTGGCGATGGGCACCGCGGTGTTCCTGGACAGCGGCGCGATCATCGCGATGCAGGCCGGGTCGTCGGCGGTGCTGGTGGCGACGCTCATCCCGCCCGGGGACGCCGGTGGGTACAACCGCATGGTCGACGCGCTGGTGGGCGGTCTGGTGGGTCTGGCCGTCGTGGCGGTCGTGCCGACCCATCCGGTCCGGCGCGCTCGCGGCGACGCGGCGACGGTGATCGAGACCGCCGGACGGGTGCTCGGACTGGTCGCCGAGGGGCTCTCGGCGCAGGATCCGAAGTCCATCGAGAAGGCGCTGAAGGCGGCGCGGGCGACGCAGCCGGCGATCGACATGCTGCGCACCGACCTCAAGGGCGGCCGAGAGATCAGCCGGATCTCGCCGCTGTACTGGAACTCGCGTCAGCGGCTCGCGCGGCTGGCCGCGACGGCGGACCCGTTGGACAACGCGGTGCGCAACATCCGCGTTCTGGCCCGGCGGTCGTTGTCCCTGGTGCGCGACGACGAGATCCTGGACCCGCGGCTGGTGAAGCTGGTCGAGCAGCTGGCCGAATCGACCGAGGTGCTGCGGAAGATGATGCTGGCCGATCCAGGCGAGCAACCGGATCAGGCCGAGGCCGCGCGGGTGTTGCGGCACGTCGCGGTGGGCGCGAAGGCCGAGCTGATGCGCGACGCCGGTCTGTCGGCGACGGTGGTCCTGGCGCAGATCCGGTCGATCGTGGTCGATCTGCTGCAGGTCGCCGGGCTCTCGCGCATCTCGGCGATGGCGACGCTGCCGCCCACGGTGCCGAACCCGGCGGTACCCCCGGAGCGGCACGACTAGGCTTCGTCGACTACACACATGCAGAACTGTGCATGTATGGTCGTCGGCATGGGAGCGGGGCACGGGCACGGTCAAGTGCACACCGGGGGAGAGACGCCGACGCGCGGGCGCCTGCGACGCATGGGCATCGCCTGGGTCGTCCTGGTCGCGTTCTTCGCTCTCGAACTGTCCGTCGGCCTGGCCATCGGGTCGCTCGGCCTCATCGCCGACGCCGGCCACATGCTCACCGACATCGTCGGCATGACCCTGGGTCTGGCCGCGCTGACCCTCGCCCAGCGGGGCTCGTCGTCCGCTGCGCGCACCTTCGGGTGGCATCGCGCCGAGGTGCTCACCGCCGTCGTCAACGCCGTGCTGCTGCTCGGGGTGGCCGTGTTCGTCTTCGTCGAGGCGATCCGCCGCATCGGTGAGCGGCCCGATCTGCCCGGCGGCATCATGATGGCGACGGCCGCCGCCGGACTCGCCGCGAACGTCGTCGTCATGCTGCTCATCCGCGCCGACGCGAAGGACTCGCTCGCGGTCCGGGGCGCGTACCTCGAGGTCCTCGCCGACACCGTCGGCAGTGTCGGGGTGCTGATCGCAGGCGCCCTCACACTGGTCGGCTGGTCGTGGGCGGACATCGTCGTCGGTGTCGCCATCTCGCTCTGGGTGGTCCCGCGTGCGGTCCGCCTCGCCGGGGCGTCGCTGCGTATCCTCACCCAGGCCAGCCCGTCGTCCGTCGACGTCGTCACCCTCGAGGCCGACCTGCGTGCCCTGCCCGGTGTGGAGGACGTCCACGATCTGCACGTCTGGACGCTCACCACGGGCATGGACGTCGCCACGGTCCACCTGACCTCGAACGGGTCGAGTTCCGTGCTCCTCGCCCGGAGCAAGGACCTGCTCTCCACCTACGGCCTGGACCACGCCACCGTGCAGATCGAGCCGGCGGCGCACGGTGCGGTGTGCCGTGACGAGATGACCTGGTAGTTCTGCCGCGGGACGTTCTGTGCCACGATGACCGCGCAGGACCGAACCCCGGCCCTGCGCCGTGCTGGTGCGGGAAACCCGGTGAGACTCCGGGACGGTCGCGCCACCGTGAGCGAACGGGCCTCTCTCCGCGGGCGCCGGTCGTGAGTCGGATCGCCGTCCCGGCACGTGTCCCGTCGACCTCGGACGCGTCATCCGAGAAGGGTTGTCCGTCTCCATGCATATCGCCGAAGGCTTTCTGCCGCCGGTGCACGCCGCGGTCTGGACCTGCGCCGCTGCACCGTTCGTCGTCCACGGCGCCCGCGCCGTCGTCCATCAAGTGCGGGAGAACCCCCGCAGCCGGCTCCTCCTCGGCGCCGCCGGGGCGTTCACGTTCGTGTTGTCCGCCATCAAGATGCCGTCGGTCACCGGCAGCTCGTCCCACCCCACCGGTACCGGGCTGGGCGCGGTGCTGTTCCGACCTCCGGTCATGGCCTTCCTCGGCACGGTGGTGTTGCTCTTCCAGGCGTTGCTGTTGGCGCACGGGGGTCTGACGACGCTCGGCGCCAACGCCTTCTCCATGGCGGTGGTCGGCCCGTGGGTGGGCTACGGCGCGTTCGTCCTGGTCGGACGGCTCGGTGGCGGCATCTCACTGGCCGTGTTCTGCGCGATGACCCTCGCCGACCTGGCCACCTACTGCACGACGAGCGTGCAGATCGCCCTCGCGTTCCCCGATCCGCAGAGCGGCATCGCCGGCGCGGTGGTGAAGTTCCTGTCGATCTTCGCGATCACCCAGATTCCGCTCGCGATCGCGGAGGGTTTGCTGGGCGTCCTGGTGTTCCGCGTCCTGCGGTCGGTGGCGACGCCGGAACTGCGGGACCTCGGCGTGTTCCGGTTCTTCGCTCGGAAGGAGGCCGTCGATGTCCGGTGAGATCCAGCCCGGTGAATCCGGCCGTGGGCGCGATGCTCGCCGCAGCCGGTGGGTGAACCTGGCTCTGGTCGCGGCCATCGTGGCGATCGTCGGGATCGCGCTGGCGATCGACTCGGGCCGCAGCGTGGACGGCGACCGTTTCGTCGGGACCGACACCGCGGCCACGGAACGGATCGAGGCCGACCATCCGGACTACGAGCCGTGGTTCGAGTCGGTGTTCGCGCCCACGTCGGGCGAGGTCGAGTCGGGCCTGTTCGCGCTGCAGGCGGCCCTCGGCGGCATCGTGCTCGGGTACGTGATCGCCACCCTGAGGGCCCGTCGCGCGGTGGAGCGGGTGCAGGCGCCGCCGGACGGTTCCTGACGTGCAGGGTCTCGCCGTCGACGACGCCGCCTGGGCCAGTGCGTGGCGCGGGCGCGCGGTGGTCGACAAGGCGGTGCTCGCGCTCGGGTTGGTCCTGTGTGCGGCGGTGCTGCCCGCCTGGCCGGGTTCGGTGCTGGTGACGGTGGTCGCGCTGACCGCCGCCACGGCACTGGCCCGCACTCCGTGGCCGCTGTTGCTGCGCACTCTCGCGGCGCCGGCCGCCTTCGTCGTGATCGGAGGCGTCTCGGTGGCCATCACGGTGCGCGGCGCGCCGGATTGGGGCGTCGGTGTCACCGACGAGAGCGTGCGCCGGGCGCTCGAGGTGACCGCGCACGCCGTCGCGGGCACGTCGGCGATGATCCTGCTCGCGGTGACCACGCCGATGGTGGACATCCTGGCCGGCCTGCGGCGCGCCCGCGTCCCGCAGGCGTGCGTCGACGTCGCGGGGTTGGTCTACCGGCTGCTGTTCGTGCTCCTGACCTCGCTGCGGTCGGTCCGCCGATCCCAGGTCGCCCGGCTGGGGTACTCCACCCCGCGCCGGTCGATGCAGTCCGCTGCGCTGCTCACCGCCGCGGTGTTGACCTCGGCGTGGGATCGGGCGTCCCGGCTCGAGGACGGTCTCGCGGGCCGGGAGTTCGGGGTGGCCGACCCCGTGGATGCCGTTCCGCCGCCGCGCAGCTCGCCGCGGTTCCTGACCGCGGCGGTCGCGGTGATGGTGGTCGTCGTCGTGGTGTCCCTGGGGGTCTCGTGAGTCATCGCTCTCTCGCGGCACGGGCGATCACGGTCGGCTACGACGGTCGAGATGTCCTGCGCGGCGCGAGCCTCGACGTCCCCGCCGGGCGTCGGACGGCGATCCTCGGTGCCAACGGGTCCGGCAAGACCACGTTGCTGCGCTGCCTCGCCGGGGCCGTGACGCCGGCGTCGGGTGCGGTGGAACTGGACGGAGAGGCGTTGCGGCACACCAGGTCCGGGCTGCGCGCGCACCGGCAGGAAGTGCAGTTGGTGCTGCAGGACCCGGACGATCAGCTGTTCTCCGCGGACGTCTACCGCGACGTCGCGTACGGGCCGGCCAATCTGGGCCTGCCCGCGGCGGAGGTGCGCGAGCGCGTCGAGTCCGCCCTGACCCTGCTGGGTATCGACGGGCTGAGTCGTCGCCCGGTGCACCAGCTCTCCTACGGCGAACGCAAGCGCGTCGCGACGGCCGGGGCCGTGGCCATGCGTCCGTGCGTCCTGCTGTTGGACGAACCGACGGCGGGGCTCGATCCGCGCGCGGAGGTCGAGATGTTCGACGCCGTCTCCCGGCTCGAGAGCGCGCACACCACCGTCGTCCTCTCGACGCACGACGTGGCCCTCGCCCTGGACTGGGCGCACTCGGTGGCCGTGGTGGTGGACGGCACGGTGGTGCAGGGCGATCCGGTGACGGTCCTGTCCGACGCCGAACTGCTCGCCCGGGCCCGGTTGCACGTGCCGTGGCCGCTCGCGTTGGCGGCCGAGCTAGCCGCGGACGGGGTGCTGCCCCCGGACGTCCGGCCGCGCAACGCGGCGGAGTTGCGGCGCGCCCTCACCGCCGGTCGTGTGCAGTAGTCCGCGGCCGGCGCGGATTTCTGCACAGGATTCTCAGCGCACCAACAGCCACTGTTCGTGGTGGCGGTAGATCGTCGAGCGCACCGCGTCGCGCGTCGATGCCACGCCGTCCTTGGTCAGTCGTGCTGCGGGCGTGCCCAGTTGCATCGCGCGCCCGCTCACCCACCTCGCCCGGAACAACCCGCGTCGACCCTGCACGCGGGCGCGCAGTCCCGGCATCTCGAGGGTGGGAGTCACCTCGACGCCGGGGACCGAGCCGGAGAACAGGCGGGTGTCGTCGACGTACGCCTCGCCCGTGAGCACACCCGACGGCCCGGTCAGCGTGGCGCGCCCGACGACGGCGGTCCCGAGGTCGTCGCGAATCAACGGCACCGGCGTCGCGGTACCGGACAGGGCGACCTTGGCGGCGCGGGAGCCGGTGCCGATGCGGTACAGGTGACTCGCCTCCGACGCCGTCTCCGGGACGTACGCGAGTTCGACGTCGAGTCGGTCCTTGCGCATGAGACGCGTGAGCACCGCGGCCAGAGCGGCGTCGGTGCCGAGCACGACGATGCGGGCGTCGGCGATCCCGTCGATCTCCGACAGCGCGGCGTCGCAGTCCGATCGCGTGGGGACGACGGAGGCCGTGATCAGGGCCAGCGACGACAGTGCGATGGGGACCAGGGTCTGGCCGCACTGCAGGACGAACGGAGTCACGCGGTGGTTTCCTTGTCGGTCGGGCAGGTGCGTCCACCATAGATGCGCACCCGGTGCGTCGACGGACCGGAAACAGGGCACGGTGGTCTCGATTGCGTGTCGCTTCGACTCGAGCGTCGCGACAGAAGACCGTGAGGTAGGGAAAACCGGGGCGGCTACACTGTGTCACCGGCCACGGTCGGTGGAGCCTGCTTCTTCGCGGCACGCTTCTCGCTCGCCGGCCGCAGTCCGGGACATCCGGCTGCACACCCGAGTCGTAGGAGCACACATGCCGGCAATCGTCCTCATCGGCGCCCAGTGGGGCGACGAGGGCAAGGGCAAGGCCACGGACCTCTTCGGTGAGCGTCTGCAGTGGGTGGTCCGGTACCAGGGCGGCAACAACGCCGGCCACACCGTGGTGCTCCCCAGCGGCGACAAGTTCGCGCTGCACCTGATCCCGTCGGGCATTCTGTCCCCCGGCGTGAACAACGTGATCGGCAACGGTGTGGTGGTCGACCCGGGTGTGTTGCTCACCGAGCTCGACGGGCTCGAGAAGAGGGACGTGGACACCTCTCGCCTGCTGCTCAGCGCCGATGCGCACCTGATCATGCCGTACCACGTGGCCATCGACAAGGTCACCGAACGCTTCCTCGGCGCCCGCAAGATCGGCACCACCGGCCGCGGCATCGGCCCGTGCTACCAGGACAAGATCGCCCGCGTCGGAGTGCGTGCGGCCGACGTGCTCGACGAGAAGATCCTCACCCAGAAGGTCGAAGCCGCACTGGAATTCAAGAACCAGGTGCTGGCCAAGATCTACAACCGCCGGGCGCTCGACCCCGCGCAGGTGGTCGACGAGGTGCTCGGCCAGGCGGCGGGGTTCCAGCACCGCATCGCCGACACGCGGCTCGCGCTGAACCAGGCGCTCGAGCGCGGCGAGACCGTGTTGCTCGAAGGCTCGCAGGGCACGCTGCTCGACGTCGACCACGGCACGTATCCGTTCGTCACGTCCTCGAACCCGACCGCCGGCGGCGCCGCGGTGGGCTCGGGTGTGGGCCCCGGTCGCATCGAGACGGTGCTCGGCATTCTCAAGGCGTACACGACGCGTGTCGGGTCCGGACCGTTCCCCACCGAACTGTTCGACGAGTCGGGCGAGTACCTGGCCAAGCAGGGCGGTGAGGTCGGGGTGACCACCGGTCGTGCCCGCCGGACGGGCTGGTTCGACGCGGTCATCGCCCGGTACGCGACGCGGGTCAACGGCATCACCGACTACTTCCTCACCAAGCTCGACGTGTTGTCGTCGCTGGACACCATCCCCATCTGCGTCGCGTACGACGTGGACGGCGAACGTCACGACGACATGCCCATGACGCAGACCGGCTTCCACCACGCGACGCCGATCTACGAGGAGATGCCGGGCTGGTGGGAGGACATCTCGGGCGCCCGCACCTTCGAGGACCTGCCGATCAACGCGCAGAAGTACGTGCTGCGGCTCGAGGAGTTGTCCGGGGCGCACATGTCCTACATCGGGGTCGGCCCCGGCCGCGATCAGACGATCGTGCGGCGAGACATTCTGGGCTGAACTCCCCCCGCTGCGCTGCGCGCCGAAACGCGACACGGTCCGACTTGTCGCGTTCCGGCTGTGAAATCTCACGGCAGCGCGCATACTGTGGCCCAGAGTCCCGAAGAGACCACCCTGTCGGGTTCGGCCTGGTCGGGACCGGGGTCACTGGAGGCCACCGTGAGCGTTGAAGGCGCCGTCAACTCGTCCGAGACCTACGCGGGTCTCGAGGTCTTCGAGTGCCAGTTCGAGCGGTTCGCCCTGGAGCATCCGTGGATCGGTCGCCGGACCGGTGACCTCATGCTCGCCCCGCGCGGCGGCGGCCTGCTCGAGTTCCAACACGCCACGGTGTTCGCGCTGCCCGACGGCGGCGCCCACGAGGTGCACGGGGAGATCCTGGCCTGGTATCTGGCCCACGGCGGACCAAGTGGCACGCTCGGTTACCCCCTCAGCAACGAGAAGCGCACCCCCACCGGTCACGGTCGCTACAACTCGTTCGAGGGCGGAACCGTGGGCTGGCTCCCCGGTGTGGGCGCCTTCCTGATGGGCTGAGCGGCCGCGTCCCACTACGGTGGGGTCGGTGGCCCGTGTGTTGGGAGCGTCGACGCTCGCTCGTGACCTGGGTCAGTGGCGCCCGACGTCGCGCAACCGTCCCGTCTACCGTGCCCTCGCCGACGGCATCCGCCTCCTGGTGAACGACGGCCGTATCCCGCTGGGTGTGGCTCTGCCCAGTGAGCGGGACCTGGCCGGCGTGCTCGCGTTGTCGCGGACGACGGTCACCAACACCTACGCCGCGTTGCGCGAGGAGGGCTACCTGCAGTCGCGCCAGGGGTCGCGCAGCACGGTGGCGCTGCCGCCGCGGCCGGAGGGGTGGGCGTCGGTTCCGCCGAGCGCCGGAGCAGCATCGTTCGGCCCGACCTCCACGCTCACCGGCACGACCCGTGCGGCCGCGATCGACATGACCCACGCTGCCGTCACGGCCCCGCCCGAGGCGGTGACCGCGGCGTATCAGGCTGCACTGCAAGCGCTTCCGGCCTACTACTCGGGCCACGGGATCGACCCCGTGGGGCTGACGGTGCTGCGCCGCGCCATCGCGCGCCGGTACGAGGAGCGCGGGGTGCCCACCGAG
Organism: Rhodococcus sp. PBTS 1; assembly: GCF_001620025.1. Classification (NCBI taxonomy): domain Bacteria; kingdom Bacillati; phylum Actinomycetota; class Actinomycetes; order Mycobacteriales; family Nocardiaceae; genus Rhodococcus; species Rhodococcus sp. PBTS 1. The sequence goes on along the minus strand of NZ_CP015219.1, from coordinate 3,425,843 downwards.
GTCGACCAGATCATGGTGACCTCGGGCGCACAGCAGGCCTGGCGCCTGCTGCTGGAGGTCCTGGGGTCACCGGGAGATCGGGTGGTCGTGGACCATCCGACGTATCCCAATGCGCTGGAAGCGATTCGGCGCACCGCGGCCCGTGCGGTGCCGGTTCCGCTCCTGCCGGCGGACGCGTCTCCCGGCCGGTGGGATCTGGGGTCGATGCACGATGCGATCCGGCAGACCGGCGCGTCGCTCGTCTACGTGCTCCCGGACTTCCACAATCCGACGGGTGCGGTGATGAGCCGCGAGGACCGCAGCGAGCTGGTGAGCATGACGCGCCGCACGGGCGCGACGTTGGTGGTCGACGAGTCCATGGCCGACCTGTGGCTCGACGCGCCACCGCCGCCGCCGGTGGCCGCGGCGACCCACGGCCACGGTGTCGTGACGGTGGGTTCGGCGTCCAAGTCGTACTGGGGCGGATTGCGCGTGGGGTGGATCAGGGCGTCGCCGACGCTCGTCTCCCGACTCGCGACGTCTCGTGCGGCAGAGGACATCGGCACGCCCATCATGGATCAATTGGCGTGCGGGGAACTGATCGCGCGTCACGACGACGTCCTGACGCCGCGCCGCGACGTCCTGTCGCGTCGTCGTGGTGCGTTGCTCGACGCGGTGGGCGAGGAATTGCCGGACTGGCGGGTCGATTCGCCCCCGGGCGGTCTGTCGATGTGGCTGCGGATGCCGGCACCGGTGTCGACGGCGCTCGCGGCGGTGGCTCCGGCGCACGGGGTGGTGGTGGCGGCGGGACCGCGGTTCGGGGTGGAGGGGGCGTTCGAGCACTACGTGCGACTGCCGTTCACCGAGAGCAGCGACCGCATTACGGAGGCGGTACGTCGACTGGCGTCGGCCTATCGGACGCTCGATCCGGCGGCGGGATCGCCGCGCATGGTGCTGTGACCGCGCCGTTCCTGTAGCGGCGTGCGGGTCAGGCGGAACGGTGCCGAGTGTCCTCGATGGCCGTGATGTCCCAATGTCGATCCGAGCCCAGTTCTTCCTGGTCCGCGCGCCGCACGGAACGCCCTAGCACGGCGGCGACGGCCGCGCCCAGCACTACCCAGGCGCCGAGGACTATCAGAAGGACCATCACGGGATCGTTTCTAGCACCGCTTGCTGAATAAATACTGACAATTCGCGCGTTCGTTTCGAATTCGGTGCCCCGATTCACCTTTTGTCTCGAAAGGAGAACGGCGTGGACGCATTTACATACCACACGGTCGCCATCTTGTCGGTGTTTGCCCGATGACGAGGACGGGTATGTCGAACGTATGAGCGAGAACACGCAGAACGACACCACGCCGGTCGAGCAGAACGCGGAGAAGGACCCCTCCGACTGGGTCACCGGGGACGAGCCGATCACCGGAGCGCAGCGCAGCTACCTCGAGACGCTCGCGCAGGAAGCCGGAGAGACGGTGCCGGACGGGCTGACCAAGGCGGAGGCGTCGCAGAAGATCGACGAGCTCCAGAACGAGACCGGACGCGGACAGTCCTGATCACCCCGCCCGCGCGGGCGGTCGCGATCAGCCGCCTGCGCCGGCGGTCGCGATCAGCCGCCTGCGGGCGGTCCTGATCATCCGCCCCGCCGGCGGTCCTGATCAGCCGGCTCCGGCGGTGCGCCGGTCGTACTCCGCGCGGGCGGTCATCACCTCGTCGATGCGGTGCTCGACCACGCCGATGAGGGCGACCAGAGGGGCGGCGGTGGCTCGCCCCAGATCGGTCAGGGTGTACTCCACGGCCGGGGGGATCTGCGTCAGCACGGTGCGGGCGACCAACCCGTCGCGCTCGAGGCGCTGCAGCGTCTGCGCCAGCATGCGCTCACTGACTCCGTCCACTCGGCGGCGCAGTTCACCGAAGCGGTGTGGGCCGTCGTGCAGCGCGGCCAGGGCGAGCACGCCCCACCGGCTGGTGATGTCCTGCATCGTCTCGCGCGAGGGACATCGACGCGAGAACACGTCGACGGCGTACTGGGGGTCGGTCACCGCGCCAGTCTACGCCCGCCGCTGACTGCTGAGCGTGTACTGATGTTCGTGCTTGCACCACACGAAAAGTAAGTGCATAGTGGTCGCCGGCAGGGCGCTCGGCCCTGGCGCCACGAACAGGGAGCGATCATGACGGTCATTGCGGTCACCGGAGCAACGGGACAGTTCGGCGCGGCGGCGGTGCGCACGCTCTTGAGCCGCGGTGTCGCGGCGGACAGCGTCGTCGCCGTCGTCCGGAACGCGGACAGGGCAGCGGACCTCGCCGCGCAGGGTGTCGCCGTGCGAGTCGCCGACTACACCGATCCCGGCGCGCTGCGCACGGCACTGGACGGAGTGAACCGTCTCCTGCTGGTCTCCGGATCCGAGGTCGGACAGCGAGAAGCTCAGCACCGCAACGTCATCGCGGCCGCCGAGGCCGCCGGCGTGTCGCTGATCGCCTACACCAGCCTGCTGAAGGCGGACACCAGCACCATCGGACTGGCGCCCGAGCACGTCGCCACCGAGCGCATGCTCGCGGACTCGCCCGTCGCGGCGGTCGTCCTGCGCAACACCTGGTACTGGGAGAACTACGCGTCCTCGATCGAGTCCGCCGCACAGAGCGGGGTGCTGCTGGGCAGCGGCGATGACGGCCGTATCGCGGGGGCGGCGCGCGCCGACCTGGCCGAGGCCGCGGCCCTGGTGATCAGCGCACCGGACGGCTCGGCGGACGTGAAGGACGGCACCGTGCTCGAACTCGCCGGACCGGCCGTGACCTACTCCGAGCTGGCCGATGCCATCGCTCGGGTGTCGGGCGCCGAGGTCGCGTACCGCAACGTCACCTCGTCCGAGCACGCCGAGGTGCTCACCGGCGCCGGACTGCCGGCGCCGGTGGTGGACCTGCTCGTGAACGCCGACGCCGGTATCGCCCGCGGCGACCTGTTCTCGGACTCGGACGATCTCGCGCGGGTGCTGGGCCGCGCGCCCCTGACCGCGGCGGAAGCCCTGCAGGCCGCCGTCGGCTGAGCGCCGCCGGGCCACGCCGGTAGAGCGTCGATCCGGCGGTCAGGCGCCGCCCGACGCCGCCGGCGTCCGTGCCGCGTACTCGCCGAACCACCGCAGAGCGTCGGGGTCGTCGATCGATTCGGGGTCCGCGACGACGGCGGGGTCCGCGCCCAGCAGTACCTTCTTGACGGGGATCTCCAGCTTCTTGCCGGTGCGGGTGTGCGGGACGGCCGGGATGGCGACGATGTCGTCGGGAACGTGGCGGGGCGAGGCCTCGGTCCGCAGCGCCGTCGCGATGGTCTCGCGCAGCGTGTCGTCGACTTCGCGGCCCGGTGCGGGGACGACGAACAGCGGCATCCAGTACGAGCCGTCGGCGCGCTCGACTCCCACCACGAGGGCTTCCTCGACGTCGGGGAGATGCTCGACCACGGAGTAGATGTCGGCGCTGCCCATGCGAATGCCGTTGCGATTCAACGTCGCATCGGACCGGCCGTGAATGATCACGCCCCCGCGCTCGGTCACGGTGATGGAATCCCCGTGCCGCCAGACCCCGGGGTAGGTGGAGAAGTAGGCGTCGGCGTAGCGGTCGCCGGTCTCGTCGTTCCAGAACCCCACGGGCATCGACGGCATCGGCGCCGTGATCACCATCTCGCCGGATTCGCCGATCACGCTCTCGCCGTGGTCGTTCCACGCCTCCAGAGCAACGCCGAGGGCGACGGCGGGGATCTCGCCCGGTCGGACCGGCACGTCGGTGGGCGCGCAGACGAACGCGCTCACCACGTCGGTGCCGCCGGAGATGGACGCGACGTGGACGTGGTCGCCGACGTGCTGTTCCACCCAGGTGTGGGCCGACGCGGGCATCACCGATCCGGTCACGCCCAGCATGCGGACGAGGCGGAGATCGTGGTCGCGTCCCGGTTCGAGTCCGGCGGTCTCGCATTGCGCGAGGTAGGCGGGACTGGTGCCCAGCACGGTCACCCGGTGCCGGGCCGCGAGCTCCCACAGCGTGCCCGTCGCGGGCGAGGCGGGACTGCCGTCGTAACAGACCACGGTGGCTCCGCACAGCAGCCCGGCGAGGAGGTAGTTCCACATCATCCAGCTCGGCGAGGTGTACCAGAAGAACACGTCCTCGGGTCCGATGTCCGATTGCAGCGCAGCGGATTTGACGTGTTCGAGCACCACCCCGCCGTGTCCGTGGACGATGCCCTTCGGCTTGCCGGTGGTGCCGGAGGAGAACAGGATCCAGAGCGGGTGGTCGAACGGCACCGGCTCGGGAACCACGGTGGAGACGTCGTCGCCGTCGCGCATCAGGTCGGTCCAGGACGTGGCCCCGGGCACGTCCGTGCCGAGACGGGAGAACGCGATGACGTGGCGCAGGCTCGGGACGGCGTCGCGCAGTTCCGCCGCGGCGTCGCGGCGGTCGCGGTCCTTGCCGGCGAAGCGGTACCCGTCGGCGGTCACGAGGACCACCGGTTCGGTCTGACCGAGACGGTCCGCGGCGGCGGCCGGGGAGTAGTCCTGCCCGCACGAGGTCCACACGGCGCCGAGGGACGCGGTGGCGAGGAACGCGATCGCGGCCTCGGCGGTGTTGGGAACGTAGCCGGCGACGCGGTCACCGCGTCCGACGCCGAGCGAGCGCAGAGCGTCGGCGATCACCGACACCTCGTGGACCAGCTCGCGCCAGGTCACGGTGCGGGTGTCGGGGCCACCCGGTTCGGCGTCGTCGACGATCGCGACGGCGTCCGGCCGCGCGTCGGCGTGGCGCAGGACCGTCTCGACGTAGTTGAGGGTGGTGCCGCGGTAGAACTGCCGGCCGGAGAAGACGCGGGGATCGTCGGACCGAGTGATCACGGCGTCCTCGAGGTCGCCGCCCAGTCGAATGTCGAAGAACGACCGCACCGACTCCCAGAACGCTGCCGGGTCGGCGACGGACCACGCCTGCAGGCCGGCGTAGTCGGTGACGGCCCGGTCGGCGGTGGACGCCGGGTGGTCGGCCAGGAAGGTTTCGAGAACGCTCGTTCGTGACATGCTCCACATCATCTCCGGTCGCTTCGGCCCCATCACCACCGTGACCTTTTCGTGATCTGTCGTGACCTTTTCGTGACATCCAGGGCGGTCGGGACGAGACTCCGGTCGATCAGGATTGCAGGCAAGGCGGTCCAGAGACGGGCCGGACGCGTCACGCCCGGCAGCGCCGCCGCCGGGTGCAAGAAGAGAGACTCGACATGACCCAGGACTCTCCCGCTTCTCTCGCCACCCTGCTCGCCGACCCGGTGGACACCCCGTTCGACCTGCGTGTTTCCGACGGAATCGTCCACGTGTCAGGCGACATCGATCTTGTCACCGCACCGCGGCTGGAAAACACCGTCCGCGGTGCGGTGACAGCCTCGACCACCGTTCGTCTCGATCTCTCCGGGGTCGAGTTCTTCTCCAGCGCCGGCGTCACCGCTCTGGAGAACGTGCTGCGTGACCTGCCCGGCGGCATCGAGGCCGTTATCGCGCCGTCACCTCGCGTGATGCGGACGCTGACCATCCTCGGCCTGGACCGCAGCGTTCCGGTGGTCGCCGACGCGGCGGAACTGGCACCGCGCTGACGCCGCGTGTCCCGCGCGTGCGCTGACGGACGAGATCACGACGCCCCCGCCGAACGGCGGGGGCGTCGCTGTGTGCGGGGCCGGGTCGGCGACCGTGGCCGCTACGGGGTGAGCACGACCTTGACCGCGCCGTCCTGCTTCTTCTGGAAGACCTCGTACATGCGCGGCGCGTCGTCGAGCGGAACGGTGTGGGTGGCGAAGTCGTCCACGCCCAACGGATCGTCGTCGGTCAGCAGCGGCAGGATGTCGTCGACCCACCGCTTGACGTTGGCCTGGCCCATGTGGAGCCGGAGCTGCTTGTCGAACATGGTCAGCATCGGCATCGGGTCCGCGGCGCCGCCGTACACGCCCGACAGGGAAATGGTCCCGCCGCGCCGGGCAATGTCGATCGCCGAGTACAGCGCGTCGAGCCGGTCCACTCCGGCGCGTTGCATCATCGGCTTGCTCAGCGCGTCGGGAAGCAGCCCGGCGAGCTGCTGCGTCACCTTCGCCACCGGCGATCCGTGGGCTTCCATGCCGACGGCGTCCACCACCGAATCGGTGCCGCGACCGTCCGTCAGGTCGCGGATCGCGTCGCCGACCCGGCCCTTGGCGTCGCGCAGATCGACGGTCTCGATGCCCCGCGCGGTCGCCCGGGCGAGGCGTTCCGGCACGAGGTCGACAGCGATCACGCGGTACCCCAGGTGGGTTCCGATGCGCGCGGCCATGTCACCGATCGGACCGAGACCCAGCACGGCCAGCGTGCCGCCGTCGGGCACGTCGGCGTACTGCACGGCCTGCCACGCCGTCGGCAGCACATCGGAGAGGTAGACGAAGCGCTGGTCGGCCGGTCCGTCCGGGACCTTGATGTGGGTGAAGTTCGCGTGCGGAACGCGGAGGTACTGCGCCTGGCCGCCGGGCACCGAGCCGTAGAGCTCGGAGTAGCCGAACAGCGCTGCGCCCATACCGGTGTCGCGGACCTGCGTGGTCTCGCACTGGGTGTAGAGGAGCTTGTCGCACATGTGACAGCTGCCGCAGGAAATCTGGAACGGGATCACGACGCGGTCGCCGGGCGACAGCTCGGTGACCTCGCTGCCGACCTCCCGCACGATGCCCATGGGCTCGTGCCCGAGGATGTCGCCGGGATTCATGAACGGGCCCAGCACCTCGTAGAGGTGCAGGTCGGATCCGCAGATGTTGGTGGACGTGACCTCGATGATCGCGTCGGTGGGGTGCTCGATGCGGGGATCGGGCACGGTGTCGACGCGGACGTCGCGCTTGCCGTGCCAGGTGACTGCCTTCATGGGATCGACTCCTCGGGTTCGTGGTCCGGTGCGGTGGTGGTCCGCTGCGATGCGGATGCGGTCAGAGAATCGGCGACCCACCGGTCACGCCGATGACTTGGCCGGTGACGTAGATGCTGTCGTCGGATGCGAGATAGACGTAGGCGGGGGCGAGCTCGGCGGGGTGCCCGGCGCGGCCCAGCGGGGCCTGGTCGCCGAATCCCTCGACGCTGTCCGGCGGCATCGTGGCGGGAATCAGCGGGGTCCAGATGGGGCCGGGCGCCACCACGTTGACGCGAATGCCGCGGGACGCGACGTCCTGCGCCAGGCCCTTCGAGAAGTTGATGATGCCCGCCTTGGTGGTGGCGTAGTCGAGCAGTTCGGGGGAGGGACTGACGCCCTGCACCGACGAGGTGTTGACGATCGTCGACCCCGGCTCCATGACGGCGACGGCCTTCTTGGACAGCCAGAACAGCGCGTAGAGGTTGGTCTTCAGTACGCGGTCGAACTGCTCGGTGGTGATGTCGGCGATGCCGCCACTCTGCGCCATCTGATACGCCGCGTTGTTCACCAGGATGTCGATGCCGCCGAGGTCGCGGACGGTGGTGTCGATCAGCTCGGCGCAGAAGTCTTCCGACCGGATGTCGCCCGGCGCACGGACGGCCTTGCGGCCGGCCTCCTCCACCAGACGTGCCGTCTCCTGCGCGTCCTCCTCCTCGTCCGCGAGGTAGCTCAGCACCACGTCGGCGCCCTCGCGGGCGAACGCGAGAGCGACGGCGCGGCCGATGCCGGAGTCGGCCCCGGTGATCAGGGCGCGTCGGCCGGTCAGTCGACCGGACCCGCGGTACGACGACTCGCCGTGGTCCGGCGTGGTGACCAGGTCACGGGTAAGACCGGGATGCGGAATCGGTTGTTGCGCAGCGCGGTCCGGTGCCGGGTAGGCGTGGACGGGGTCGCGGAGGGGGCGAGAGGATGCGGTGGCGTCGTCGGTCATGCCGGGCCGAGTACCCGCGGATCGGCGCGGGAACCGCGATCGCCCGGGTCAGCGCCTGCGCGCGAGTACCGCCGCGAGTCCCGACGCGTCGTGCCGAACCCGACCGTCCTCGATGGACACGAACCCGCCCGCCCAGGACGGATCCGACTCGGCGGCGGCCTGCGGATCCGTGGTGCCCTCGGCGTCCGTGCCGTCGTGCGCGGTCACCGTCAGCGCGCGACGGATGGCGTCGTCGACGCCGATCGGGTCCCCCACGGCGTCGGCGAAGTCACTGGTCACGGCGTTGCCGCGCCGCGCGACCATGTCGTGGTGGAGGCTGTCCACCAGGGAGATCACCGTTCCGCGCGGCATACCGGTGATGGCGGCGACGGCGCGCCCGACCACCGGGGTGGGCACGAACGGCACCCGGAACTGCGGCCGGGCGAGATCGGCCACCGCGGCATACCGCTGCAGCAGTTCGGGATACGTCATCACCTCGGTGCCGCCGATGTCGAAGGAGCCGGGCATCGGCCGCTCGCCGAGCGCGGCTGCGATGACCTGGAGCACGTCGGCCGTGGCGATGGGCTGGACCTTGTTCACCATCCACGACGGCACCGGGGTCGCGGGAAGCCGCTCCACCATGCGTCGTACCAGCTCGAACGACGTCGAACCCGAGCCGAGCACGATGGCCGCACGCAGCACGGTCGACGTGACCGAGGACTCGGTGAAGACCTCCTCCACCTGCAGGCGCGAGCGGATGTGATCGGAGAGTTCCGTGTGATCGTCGGGCACGTGGCCGGAGAGGTAGACGATCCGGTCGACGCCGTGCTTCTCGGCGGCGCGGGCCACGGCCTCGGCGGCCTCGCGGTCCTTCCGGACGAAATCGCCGTCGTCCATCGAGTGCACGAGGTAGACGACGGCGTCGGCGGTGCGCAGAGCCGCATCGATCGAGTCGGTGTCGGTGATGTCGAAGTGCACCGGTGTGACGCGGTCACCCCAGCTGAAGGAGTCGGCCTTGCCGTCGTCGCGCATCGCGGCGAGTACGTCGTGGCCGTCGGCGAGGAGGATCGGAACGAGCCGGGACCCGATGTACCCGGTGGAGCCGGTGACGAGAATGCGCACGCAGATGCCTTTCAGGAGGAACTTGCGGCATACCCCCTCGTCACCGGCTCAACCGGTGTTCAGGAGAACTCGGCGTGGATCTCGGGCAGGAACCGCGCCAGGTGGTTCATCTCCGAGCCGCAGTGGAACAGCAGATCCCGGCCCAGCTCGAGGGAGAGGTCCAGGTCGCTCGGATCGACGGCCGGTCCGCGGGCGACGGCGCACGCGGCCTGCACCACGTCGGGCACCTTCAGCCCGCGGATGTTGAGGAAGAACCGGCTTCGCATCTCGGCGCCGCCGGGTATCGGACGCACCTGATGCGCCAGCCAGCCCAGGTCGACCGGGGCGATACTGCTGCCGACGCGGCCGAACACGATGGTCTGATCGGCGGGAACGGTGAACCCGTGCGCCACCGGATCGCGAAAGTTGATGGCCAGCTGCTGCAGCTTCGGTCCCACGTACTCGTCGACGAACGTGGTGTTGCCGATGTACTTCTGCTTGTCCGGGATCGGCCGGCCAGTGCGGTCCTCGGCGAGCGCCGCGAACTGGTGGGCGTCGGGGTGCCACAGCTTGTAGCGGGCCGCCTCCGTGGAATGCCAGCCGAACCACCAGTCCCACATGGCCGCGGTGACGCGCGGCATCTCGGTGCGGACGGCGACGAACACCACGCCGTCGGGCGAGCGGCCGTAGCCGGTCTCGACGGGGGACAGGCCGGTCGGGCCGAGATCGCGGGTCAGGCTCTCGAAGCGGGGCACGGCCGTCGGCGTGAGTGCCGGGCCGGCGTAGGCCTGCTGGACGACGGCTTGCGGCGGCGCCGTCCGCGGCTCGAAGTACTTCGCGTAGGGCTTCGCGAAGTCCACGTCCCGGTATCCGGGATAACGCGGGGCGCAGGTGGGGGGCAGCAGGGGTGCGGCAGCGGCACGGCCGCCGGTGACGGTGGTGGAGGCGACGCCCAGGCCCGCCGCGGCGGCCAGGCCCAGCGCGGCGCGGCGGCCGATGACGCGGTTTCTCAACATCTGTCAAGGAGACGGCGTAGGGTTTCGCACTGTCAAACCCCCGCGGTGGATTTGGGGTAATTCACCAGGTCAGCCGGTTCGCCGGCCGGTGACGGGGGTCGTCGACGGCCCCGGTCCGTATCGGTCTCCGGGACCGGGGCGGCGGGTTGCAGTCGGGGGAGCGGCGGTGACGGCCGACAGGTCGTCCCCGTCGCTGCGGGTCACACTCGGGTTGCAGATGCGACGTGCGCGCCCGCATCACCGTGCAGGACCGTAGAGTCACGGCCGTGATCACGCGGGGCCGAGACGAGGGTGCGACGGCCGTGTCCAAACCCGACCGTCGCGCGCTGATCGCCCGGGCCGCCGTCGCCGTTCTGGCCGAGCGTGGGCCACGAGGATTCACCCATCGCGCCGTCGATCAGGCCACCGGACTCGGCGCCGGCGCTGTGAACTATCACGCTCCGGACCGCGCGACACTGCTGTCCCTCGCGCTCGAGGAAGTGTTCCGTCGCGACATGGCGGTGGCCGCAGCGCACTTCGCCCTCGACCGCTGGGACCTCGACGCCGTGGTCGACGCGATCGTCGGATTCGTCACCGACATGTGCAGCGACGACCACCGCGCGCGCGTGATCGCCCGGCATCATCTCCTGGGCGAAGGGCTGGTGCGGCCGGAGATCAAGGCGGTCTTCGACCGCCAACTCGCCGCCTTCGTCGCGCTCATCGTCGACAAGATGACCGAGGCGGGCTACCCCGCCACCACCGCGTCGGCGGAACTGTTCGCCATGTCGGTGGACGGGCTGCTGACCCGACAGGTGGTGGTAGGGCTCGAACCCCTACCGCCGGAGGAGATTCCGCGCATCGCCACCCTCATCGCCCGGAGGTGGTGAGGACGGAGCCGGAGCTCCGTCGGTGGTGAGGACGGAGCCGGGGCGGGCGACCCGCCCCGGCGCGCCTCGACCTCACTGCCCCGAGGTGACCTCGGTGCGGCCGCCGGTCTCCACCTGCTGCGGCCCGTCGGAACTGCGTCCGATCTCGATGCGACGCGGCTTGGCCTTCTCCGCGACGGGGATGGTCACGGTGAGCACGCCGTTGTCGTACGTCGCCGCGATGCCCTCGGTGTCGATGCCCTCGCCCAGGCTCAGCTGACGCATGTACTTGCCCGAGAACCGCTCCGAGGTAATCCACTGCACGCCCTGATCGCTCGGTGCGGTGCGCTCCGCCCGCAGCGTCAGGATGCCGTTGTCGACGTCGACGTCCACCGAACCCGGGTCGACGCCCGGCAGATCGGCCTTGAGGACGTAGTGGTCTCCCGACTTGTAGAGATCGATCGGCATGAACCGGGGCACGCGCGGCGATCCTGCGGACGCACCGAGCAGCTGCTTGGCCACCGAGTCGATGTCGGAGAAGGGATCGAAGCGAAGCACAGCACTCACCTCCGTCACATCAGCGGCCTCCACCCCGCGTGGAGGCTCCTACCAGCTGTGCAGCACCGAGATTAGCACTCTCGGGTGGAGAGTGCCAGATCCGTGTCGGCGCATTTTCCGGCGTCGCCGGTTTCGAGCCCCCGGGGTCGGGGCATGCGTGTGACGCCCAGGGGGGATCCCGTGGGTGACCCGCCCCGGCCCAGGGGCGGACATGCCCATCAACGGACTCGAGCAAAGGGTGCGGACCGGGAGCGGGCGGCGGCACGAGCCGCCGAGCGGACGGTCGCCGGGCGAGACCGACGAGAGGCAGCTCTGTGACCACAGTTCGCCACGATGCGATGGACCTTGTCCGTGCCCACCCCGGTGTGTATGCACCGCAGGACGATTCGCGTTTTCTCTGCGACGTCATGGCGGTCGCCGCGGCTCCGCTGGACGCCCGCGTTCTCGATCTGTGCACCGGGACCGGAGTCCTGGGAATCCAGGCCGCGCTGCTCGGCGCGCGCGAGGTTCTCGCCTACGACATCAACCCTCGGGCCGTGGCCTGCGCCGCCGACAACGCCCGACGGATCGGTGCCGAGGTGGACGCCCGGCGCGGCACCCTGACCGACGCGCTCGCCGAGCGGCCGTTCGATCTGGTGGTCTCCAATCCCCCGTACGTGCCGTCGCCGAACCGGCCCGAAGGCGTCGGGATTCACCGCGCCTGGGACGCCGGTGACGACGGCCGCGTGGTCCTCGACCCGCTGTGCGACGCCGTCCGTGAGCTGCTCACGCCGGACGGAACCATGCTGATCGTCCATTCCGAGTTCTCCGGCGTACCGGAGACGCTGCGCCGTCTCACCGCGGCGGGTGCCGTCGCGGACGTCGCGGCCCGCCGTCGCATCGCGTTCGGCCCCGTCATGCATTCTCGCGCCGCCTGGTTGGAGGCGTCGGGCAAGCTGGAGCCGGGCCGCCGGTCGGAGGAATTGGTGGTCGTGCGAGCTCGCCGTGCCTGACGGGTCCGACGGGCGCGAGGTACGCCGGGTGCGGGTGGTGCCCGGTGGTCCGGTGATGGTCGAGGGCCCGGTCGACGTCGAACTCGAGGACGGCACCTCGGTCCGGTCGGATCGATTCATGGTGGCGCTCTGTGCGTGTCGGCGAAGCAAGAACTACCCGTTCTGCGACACGAGCCATCGACGCAAGGTTCGGGCGACGCGCGAGAACACCTGACCGACGGGTGTTTGGTCGCGTTCGTCGGGGTTATTCGGCGCCCGTGGACGTTCATCCGACACCAGATCAGGCTCCCCGTCCGGGGCCGACCGACGCCGAGTGGCGGGACGTGTTGCACCAGCGCGGTCTTCGCGTGACGGTGCCGCGTCTGCTGGTCCTCGGCGTCATCGCCTCGCATCCCCACGTCGACGCCGGCTTCGTCGCGCGCACCCTGCGTCACCGGGGCCTGTCCCGGCAGACCGTGTACGGCAACCTCGACGCGTTGGTGGCCGTCGGACTGTTGCGCCGGGTCGAGCCGGCCGATTCCGCTGCCCTGTACGAGCTTCGGATCGAGGGCGACGATCACCATCACCTGATGTGCCGGCACTGCCGTCGTCTGTTCGACACCGCGATCGTGCCGGGAGTGGACCTCGCGCCGACCGAATCGGACGTGCCCGATTTCCGAGTGGACGGGGTCGACGTCTTCTTCTGGGGCGTCTGCGGAGATTGCGCAGCGCAGCGGGGCTTGACCGCTTCGGCCGGGGGTACACGGCCGTCATGAGTGACGATCGCGAGAAGATGCTGGCCGATCATCGACGGCCGGAGGGGGTCTCGGACGAGACCGTCGAGGCCGTGGGGTCGGTCTCCGAGGCGCTGGAATGGGTGGAGCGCGCTCGCGGCGCCCTCTACAACTTCCACCAGATGATGGGCCGGGCGGACCTCACCCTCGGCGAGGCCGCCGACGCGTTGCGCGACGCGGGCCACCCCGACGAGGCCGACGAGCTCGAGCGGAACGTGGTGGGGCGCAACGTGCTCGAGGGTCGGTGGACCTTCCAGATCGTCGAGGACTTCGACGACGGCTACTGGACCACCGTGCGCGACCACGAGCGGCGGATCCGGGAACGCCTGATGGACGGTCGGCGGCACGTGTTCGAGGCCGAGATGAAAGAGGACCGGCGCACCCACGGGCGCCGTGGGCACGAGGCACGGCCGTGACGCCGCAGGTGCGCCCCGAGGACGTCGACGACCTGCTCGGCGGGGCCGAGGGCGCCGTCCTGGTGCTGCGTGGTTCGGGCGGGGGTTCCGGAGGGGTGTCCGAGGTGGTCGTGACCGAGGACGAGGGGGAGGACCTGCTGGTGACCACCCGCGCAGCCTTGGTTCGCGAGCTCGGCGACCGGCCCGATTCCGAGGCCGTCGCCCGCGCGGCCGCCGCCCTGACCGACGTCGTCGCCAAGCTCGGCGCGTGACCACCGGATCGAGAGGACTGCCATGAGCGAGAGCACGACACCGGACCCGTCGGGATACGGCGAGGCCATGGGCCCACCGGACTTCGGCACCCCGCACTCGGGGGAGCAGTCCGGAGCGGCCGAGCCGGACGAGTCGGGGACGGAGTCGGACGACATCCCCGGCTACTCGGTACCACCGGCCGAGACCGACGACGCCGGCTGAGTCGCGTCGGCCCGTCGGCCAGGGCAGAGCGGTCAGCGGCCCAGGGCGGCCAGTCCCGTCGACACGCCCAGGCCGAGCAGGCCGCGCAGCCCCCTCGGAGTCAGTGCGGTCGACCAGCGGGTGGTGTCCGACGGCGCGTCCAACGGCCGCCCGGCGAACCGATCCGCCAGCCACTCCATGACCACCGATGCGGTCAGCGGGTGCAGCGAGATGTGGTCGGCCAGCCGGTCGCGGTCGTAGCGCACGTGGGCCCCGGCCTTGCGGTAGCGCTGCACCTGACCGTCGACGTCGTCGCAGGCGATGATCCAGTCGTACGCCGCCTGGTTGATCATCAGCGGGAACGTCGGCGCCGACTTGCCCGGCTGGATGTCCTGGAAGATCTGCACGAGTTCGGGCCGGGCCATGATGTCCGCCAGGGGAACTCGGGTGTAGCGATCGAGATCGTGCATCATCAGCGCGAGGGTCGCGTGCAACGTGGTCCGACTCTGCAAGCGGCGCAGGATGTCCTGACCCGGTTCGGCCACCGTCTCGTCGATGATCCGCGCGAGGTCCGGGTAGGTCCGGCGCAGTCCCTCGACCACCATCGTCGGCAGCGCGGCGAAGAGCCCGCCGTTCAGGCGTGTGAACGCCGAGGCGGGATCGCCCACCGGTGAGCCGAGCGCACCCGCGACGATGTTCAGTTCGGGGGCGTAGGTGCCCGCGGCCTCGACGGCCCAGGACGTCGCGAGTCCGCCGCCGGAGTAGCCCCACAACGCAACGGGATTGCTCGGGCCGAGTCCGGCCGGCTCGAAGGACAGGGTGGCGCGCACGCCGTCGAGCGTGATGTAGCCCGGTTCCACCGGCGCACCCCACCGCCCGTCGGCACCCTCGTGGTCGGGCAGGGTGATGGCCCACCCGCGTCGCAACGCGTAGCGCACCACCACCATCTCCACCTGCGGCAGCGAACCCAGCGCATGGGCGCCACGTCGCAACGCGTAGGACGGGAAGCATCGCTCGCTCACAGCGTCGATGGCGCACTGATAGGACACCACCGGCCTGGTCTCGTCCGGTCGCGCTCCCGCAGGCAGCAACACGGTGGTCACCGCGGTGGACGGATCGCCGCGCAGGTCGGACGTCCGGTAGAGCAGCTGCCAGGCATCGATGCGCTGGGGGACCAGCGAGAACAGCCCGACCTCCACCCGTCGCGCCCGCAGCACGTCACCGGGCTCCGCGCTCTCGAACCCCTTCGGCGCGCGGTAGAAGGGATCGGTCGACGGCAGGCCCACCGGCCGCGGGGAGAACGGCACCTCGTCCGGGGTGCTCGGCTCCGCCGCCTCGTGCTGGACGCTCATGTCGCTCCGCTTCCCTCGGCCCCGAGTGGCAGGGACGGGTTCGGTCCCTCGGGTAACAGTAACCCCGCGTCCGAGGCGTCCGGTCAGCGCAGGACCACGGCCTCCGTTCCGTCGTCGACGGGCAGGCCCTCCGTCACCACGGCGGTCACTTCGGAGGAGTTCAGCGTCATCGCCCCGCGATAGTTCGTCAGGAACGCCGTGTCGGCGGCGTCCCGTCCCGTGGCGATCCGCACCAGCGTCTGCCGCGGGGCCAGCGCCGTCGAGTCGACCACCAGCCACCGGTCACCCACCATCGCCTCGACGACGGCGTGGAAGTCCATCGGATCGCACCCGGGGGCGTAGACGGCGACCAGTCGGGCCGGCACGTTCAGCGCGCGGAGCATCGCCACGACCAGGTGGGCGTAGTCGCGGCAGACGCCGGCCCCGGCCAGGAGTGTGTCCGCGGCCCCGTCGATGGGGTCGCTGCTGCCGGGCACGTAGCTGAGCCGGGCACCCACCCAGTCGGCGACGGCGGTCACCACGTCCGCGTCGTCCTCGATGCTGCCGAACTCGGTGGCGGCGAACCCGAAGAACTTGTCCGCCTCGGCGTAGCGGCTCGGCCGCAGGTAGATGGCGCGTTCGAGCTCGGTGGTCGGGGCGGGATCGGCGAGTCCGGTGACGGTGGCGTCGTACTGCACCAGAACCTTCCCGCTCTCCACGGGCAGTCGGTGCACCCGCGTGCCGTGGGATCCGGCGAACTCGGTCACCTCGGCGGGCTCGCCGTCGACGGTGATCGACAACGTGTCGACGACGTCCGCACCCGGCAGTGGAGCCACCGCGATCTGCAGTTCGAGCGTGGTGGGATCGGTGACCTCGAGATCGAGGCGGGAGGAGACGACGCGTTCGGTCATGCGCGCAGCGTACGGGCGCGGTTGGAACGGGGCCGGGTGAGAGGGCCGGTGGAGCCGATGACGGGAATCGAACCCGCGTATTCAGCTTGGGAAGCTGATGTTCTGCCATTGAACTACATCGGCGCGCGCGACCGGTGGGGCCGTGCAGCGCCCAGGCTATCAGGAGGTCGCGGCGGGTCAGTAGCCTGGCCGCGTGCTGCTTTCCGATCGTGACATCAGGGCCGAGGTGACGGCCGGGCGACTGGGTGTCGACCCGTTCGACGAGTCGATGGTGCAGCCGTCGAGCGTGGACGTGCGGCTCGATTCGCTGTTCCGGGTGTTCGTCAACTCGAAGTACACCCACATCGATCCGAAGCAGCAGCAGGACGATCTGACGACGTTGGTGGAGCCGGGGGAGGGCGAGCCCTTCGTGCTGCATCCGGGCGAGTTCGTGCTGGGGTCGACGCTGGAGGCGATCACCCTGCCGGACGATCTCGCGGGTCGCCTCGAAGGCAAGTCGAGCCTGGGACGTCTGGGACTCCTCACACATTCGACGGCGGGGTTCATCGACCCCGGTTTCAGTGGCCACATCACGTTGGAGCTGTCCAACGTGGCCAACCTGCCGATCACCCTCTGGCCGGGCATGAAGATCGGCCAGTTGTGCCTGTTCAGGCTGTCCAGCCCGGCCGAGCGGCCGTACGGTTCGTCGACGCTCGGATCGAAGTACCAGGGACAACGCGGCCCGACGCCCTCGAAGGCCTACTTGAACTTCCGAACCTAGACTTTCGGTCGGTTTCATCCGGCCATTACGTTGATACGCCCGGTTTGAGCCCGTACTATCGGTCTGTCCGTATTCACGACCGATGGTGGTGACTCATGCCAGCCCAATTGTTCGGTGTCACGATGAGCACCGGCGTCGTCCGCGGCGCGACGGTGTCCGAGACCGGCGAGTTGCTCGCGGTGACCGAACGCCCCGTGTCCATGGACCGGGCATTGGACAACGCGTGCGACGCCGCCCTGGAGTTGGCTGCGGCCGCGGGTCACGACGCGCCGGTCATGGCGATCGGCGGCGATCCGGAGGACTGGGTCGGCCGCGGCGGAGTGCGGCTGGTCGGGGAGTGCGACGCGTTCCTCGCGGCGGCCCGAGTCGAGGGATGCGTCGACGACGCGCGGGTGATCGCGGTGGTCGACGTCGGCCGCGTGGGCACGCGAATCCACGTGCTGGACACGCTGACCGGGCGTCTGATCTCCAGTGTCGGCACCGACGAGTTCTCCGGCGACGCCCTCACCATGGCCGTCACCGCGTACCTCTGGTCCACCTACGGCGCCGCCGAGCGCGGCGGGTCCGCCGAGATGGCCGGCCTCGCCGCGGCCGCCGATCGAGCCGTGCGCATGCTGGGGACCGAACGGGCCGTCGATCTGTCCGGACCGTTCGTGACCGACCCGGTTCGCCTGCGCCGCAGCGAGTTCGACGCCATCGTGGCCGACTGCGAGGCGCGCGTCCAACCCCTGATCGACGACGCGGTGCGCCTCGGCGCGCAGGTCGTGCTGCTGGTCGGTGGGTGCGCGGAATCGACGTCGGTGGTCGGCGTCGTCGCCCACCGCACCGCCGCCCCGGTCCGCGCGCCGCGGCACCCCGCTGCGTTCTCGGCAATGGGCGCCGCCCACCTGTCCACCGTGATCCCGTCGGCCCGGCTCTTCGCGACGCCGCGAAGCATTCCCGCACAACGGGTTCCGGTGGTCGAGCGCCCCGCTGTAGAAGCGGTGGAGACCGGTCCGGCGCCGATCGGCGCCCACGCCGCGGCCGGGCGTCGTCGATCCCCGCGGGTCGCCGCCGTCGCCGGTACCGTCGCCCTGGTGGCCGTCGCCACCCTCGGCGCGGCAGCGGGGGCGTCGGAGCGCGGGCCGGTCGACGTCCGTGCGACGGATCGCGTCGTGGCCACCTCGGGTGTGTCGACGCCCGACGCCACTCCCGCGCAGACCCGCCCGCAGGGCGCCGCGCCGGCTCCGACGTCGACCGACACCACGACGGCCACGACGGCCCCCACCCTCCCTGCGACGGACATCGCCGGGACCGTCACCTCACCCCCGCCGGTGACCACGTCGACGGATCCGCGGCAGCCGTCCGCTTCGGCGCCGTCGTCGGCGCGACCGGACACTGCGCCCGCCGCGGGCGGCCCCAGCGGGCCCGGACGGTCCTCGGCGGCGAACGGGGGCGGTGGCCGGGACACCACGCCCACCCGCGACCGTGACGACCACCCGACGCCGCGTCCCCCGGCCTCGACCTCGGCGCCCGGCACATCGGCGACCACATCCCCGCCGGCGGCGACCACGACCGTTCGCACCAGCACGTCGTCGGCTCCGACGACGCCACGCACCACCCCCACTCACTGACATGGACATCGTCACCAGCGGTCACGGAAGGCTGCGCGCATGCACATCGCCCTAGGGGTCGTCGTCGACGAGGACTCGGTCACGGCCGCCCTCGTCGACGTGGACCTGCCGCAGCTCGGCCCGGTGGACGAGCGGACCACCCGTCTCGGCGACGGGGACGTCGGCGACGCGGTCGCCGCCGCGATCGGCGTCATGTCGTTGCGGGCCAAGCGTGCCGACCTCGGCGTGCATCGCACCGCCGTCGCGCTCGGCGATCCGTCCCTGTGGCACAGCGTGTCTCGCGCACTCGAGCACCACCTGCTCGCCGATGTCGCGCTCGTCGATCTCGACAGTCTGTCGAGCGTCGACCCCGACGGTCGCTACGGCGCGCCGGTGGATGCGGCGCTGTGGGCGGATCGTGGCGCGACCGTCGCCGCCCCCGTCCTCATTCCCGACGCGCCCGATGCGCCGCCGCCCGCCTCGCCGCGGCGGCGCGGCATGGCGGTCGTCGGAGCGGGCGTCGCCGCCGCGCTGATCGCGGCGTCCGTCACCGTCTGGGCCGCCACCACCGCGCCCCGCGTGGTGTCGGAGCCTGCGCCCGGTGCGGTCGAGTCGGCGACCTCGAACGGATCGGACGGAACGACGGGCACCGACGCCCCGCCGACCCCCGGCGTCGCGACGCCGCCGTCGAGCGCACCGGCACCGTCGTCGTCCCCCGAGAGCGAGAACGCGGAGTCCGGAGTCGGTGGGGTTGCCGGAGCGGTCGAGCCTCGCCTGGCCGTGCCCGCGCCCCCGGGGTCGCAGGCGGCGCGTCCCGATGCGCCGTCCGTGCCGCGCCCCCAGTCCGGAGGCGGGTCGCCTTCCTCTGGCAGCGGCACCTCGTCCGGCGGCGGCTCGTCGAGCGGGGGCACGTCGGGCGGTGGCGGCGCCTCGAGCGGTGGCACGTCCGGCGGTGGAACCGCGGGAGGCGGCGGGGGCACCGGGACCCCCGGCACCGGCTCGCCCGGTACGGGCGGCGGGACTCCGAGCACCGGTGGTGGCAGCACCACGGTCGACCCGCCCGTCGTAACGGCGGAGCCCACGGACACCGAGTCGTCCACCCCGAACGAACCCGAGCCCGACCCGGGGCCGAACGACGCGTCCATCGACGGCGAGTGAACGCCGGGTAGTGAAACAAACCAAAACCCCACAAATTGGGCACGGTGCATCCGCCGTGCAGGTTTAAGCTCGTCCCGACGGCGCAGGGCGACGACACGGGGCGGGCAGATGCGAGCAGTGGTGGGGGTCTCTCTCGGTGCATCCGCAGTTCGTGCGGCGATCATGGACCCGATGGGTCGTGCGCTGCTCGGCACCGAGTCGGTCACGGTTCCTCGGGGGCGTGACCGGCTCGAGGCCGCGGTGGAGATCGTCGATTCGGTCTGCGCACGTCACGCCGGCAACCGCGAGAGCGCTGTCCTGGTCGTCCCGGACGATCCGCGCTGCCGGGTCGGGTCCGCCGCGACCGTTCTGCACGAGGGTGGGTGCGTGCGGGTCGCGTCGGAGCTCGGCGCCCAGCTGACCTACCTGACTCAGCGCGGGTTGGTGGAACCTCAGTCCACGATCGCGGTGGTCGACATCGGGAAGTCCGGGACGTCGGTGTCCGTGGTCGACGTCGGCAGCGGGATCGTGCACGACGCCGAGTGGTCGGACGCGTTCCGCGGAGCCACGGTGGCCGCAGCCGTTCGCGAACACCTGCTCTCGGCCTACGGCACCTCTGCCCCGCGCACCCCGAGCGCCGACGCCACTCTCGACGACGGGGTCGAATGGGCTCTGGAGATGCTCGCGGTGCACCGTGCGGTGCAGGTGGGTGGCCCGTTCCTCGGCGGATCGGTGACGGTGTTCCGGACGACGGTCGATCGCCTGGTGCTCGATGCGGTGACCGCGGTGTCGTCGTGGGTGTACGACGTGGTGGCTCGCGGCCGACGCCGCGTGGACACGGTGGTGCTGGTGGGTGGGCCGGCCAACCTGCCGCTCGTGCGGGGCGTATTCGCGCAGCAGTGGGGCGAGGCGTTGGTCATGCCCGCGGAGCCGCAGTCGCTGGCGGCGCGGGGAGCGGCGGTTCTGGCGGCGCGGACCGTGTCGGCGCAGCACCGGTTCGCGTCCGCGTCCTAGGCCCGTGCGAGTTTTCCCGCATTGTCTCGCCGGCATCAGCGGATCCGCGGATGCGGACTCGATCGTGTGGCAGAACTCGCGCGGCAGCTACAGGTGCCAGCGCATCGCCACGACGGTCCCCCTCGGGGAGGTGTCGACGGTGGCGTGATCGGCCAGTGCATGGATGAGTGGCAGTCCACGGCCCCGTCGCGGATCGTCCTCGTGGTCCATCCACCGGCCGTGATCGGCGACATCGACGGCGACGGTGCGGTCGTCGGTGACCACGGCATGCAGCGTCACGGTGCAGGCGTCGTCACGGGCGGCGTCGCTGCAATACGCGTGCTCGACGCTGTTGGCCAGCGCCTCGTA
The DNA here is from genome assembly GCF_001620025.1 of Rhodococcus sp. PBTS 1. NCBI lineage: Bacteria > Bacillati > Actinomycetota > Actinomycetes > Mycobacteriales > Nocardiaceae > Rhodococcus > Rhodococcus sp. PBTS 1. The sequence continues at coordinate 3,404,789 of NZ_CP015219.1, read as the reverse complement.
GGTCGCCAGCGTGATGTCCTGACATCGCTCGTCGTCGATCCCGTGGGTCTCGAGCCAGCGCTGGACGTCGGTACGCACGGACGACAGCCGTCGGGGTTCGGCCGGGATGTCGACCAGGGCGAATTCGGGGGCGGGCATCGCCTCCGCGGTGTCCGTGTGCTGCGCCAGCCCTGCCGTCATGCGCGATCTGTACCCACTGCCGGGCCCTCTCTCACACGGCCGCCACGGGAAGTTCGTCACAGACCGGTCACGACGACGGTTTACGACCAGGTAAATTGGACCGGCGACGGAGAAGTGGAAACTTTTTTCTTCTCCGCACCGATACCTCGCATCAGTGGTACCGAATCCATGCGCGAGGGAACTCGTGATCCCGGTCACGTCGCATCGGCGCGCGTGACCGGTGCGGCAGGCAAAGGGAACGACTCGACGGAACGGAGCGGCCGATGTTCAGAACGGCACAGCGCCGTCGCAGCGAGTCGGCACGAAACTACGTCGACTTCTCCGTCGAAGACCCCTCGCTCGACACCCTGCTGTCGCTGGCGGCCACCACCCTGGGCTTCGCCACCGCCATGGTGAACATCATCGACGAGGACCGGCAGTACACCGTCGCCCAGCACGGCGATCGAGGTCCGACCGTGATGCCCCGTGACGACGCCACCTGCGCCCTCGTCGTCGACGCGGGTCGGTCCGTCGCGATCAGTGACAGCCGTCGGGAGGCGCGGTCGACGGACCCGTTGGCCGCCGCCGCGGCGGCCAACCTGGTGCGACTCGAGTACCGGTCCTACGTCGCCGTACCGCTCGTGGGGCGGGAGGGGTTGGTGATCGGGACGCTGTGCGTCGTCGACACCGAGCCGCATCCCGCCGGTGACTACGTCCTGTCGACGTTGTCCGACTTCGCGCGCCTGGTGGAGTCGCACCTCGACGCGATCCGCGGGCACGGTCGGTCGACGTGGGCGCCCCGAGGTCCCGGCGCGGTCCTGGGCGAGGGCGAGATCGTCCCGTGGTTCCAGCCCATCGTCGATCTCGACTCCGGGGACGTCGTCGCGTTCGAGGCGCTGGCGCGTCTGCTGCGGCCGACGCGTACCGGTGTCGACGTGGTGCCGCCGGAGGATTTCTTCTCCGCCGTCGCCGACACCGACCTCGAGATCGACGTCGATCACACGGTGCTCGCCGGCGCGCTGGCGGCGTTCGCTGAATGGCTGACCGACGTGCCGACGCTCGATCTCCACGTCAACCTCTGCGCTCGGCATCTCGGGGTGGCCAGGTCCGTCGAGCAGCTCGACGAGATCGTCGCCGCGTCGGCGGTGCCGCCGCAGCGCGTCGTCTTCGAATTGACCGAGACCCGGTCCTACACGGACTCGCCGCGGGCGGTGGCCTTCGTGCGGGATCTCCGACTGCGGGGTTATCGCGTGGTGTTGGACGATCTGGGGACCGGTCATTCGAGCCTCGAGCGTCTGATGGAGCTGCCCGTCGACGGATTCAAGGTGGACAAGGCCCTGAGCCACCGCATGGGCTCGCCGGACGGCGACACTTTGGTGGGCGCGTTGACGGGCTTCGCCTCGGTGACCGAGCGCAGCGTGGTGGTCGAGGGGATCGAGACGGAGGAACAGGCGAGGTCGGCGCGGCACAATGGGTGCACGCTGGTCCAGGGTTTCCTCTACTCTCGCGCTGTGCCCGCGGCCGACGTGCGCGCTCTCGGTCTCGTGTGATCGGGGCGCGCCTCGGCGTGCGGAACGGACAGACGTCAGCGGCTCGAGGAAACGTGGCTGCCGCGTGAACGGGCACCGCGGACCCGAGCCGGGCGTATCCCACGCCGGGCGAGGAGTCGTGGTCTCGACAGTCGGGAGTCGACGATGAGAAATGCGTACACCGCCCAGTTGGGCAACCTGAACGCCGATCTGTGCGAACTGGCCATCGGCGCCGAGGAGGCGATGCGGCAGGCCAGTCGGGCGCTGCTCGACGCGGATCTGCGGGCCGCGGAGGAGGTCATCGCGCGCGGAGAGGCGCTGGCCGAACTCGGCACGCGGTGCGAGGACGAGGCCGTCAAGGTGCTCGCCCTTCAGGCGCCGGTGGCCGCGGATCTTCGCCGGGTCTTCTCCGCGGTCCGAATCAGCAGCGACCTCGCGAGAATGGTCGGTTTGTCCGTTCACATCGCGGAGGCGGCGCGCCGCCGCTTTCCCGAGCCGATTGTTCCCACCGATCTGATCGAGCCGTTCGAGGAAATGGCGCGGCTGTGTCTGGAGATGTGCGAGCGCATCGTGGCGGCGCTGCAGTCGAGCGAACTCGAACACGTCGAGGACCTCGATCGGATGGACGATCGGGTGGACGAACTGAAGTCGGTCGTCGTGGATCGGGTGGTGGCCGAGGACGGACCGGACGTCGTCAATGCGGTCGACGTGGCGTTACTGGGACGGTATTTCGAGCGATATGCCGATCAAATCGTGGATGTCGCCTCCCGAATCGTTTTCTTCGTCAGCGGGCGAAAGAACTGAATTGGGCGATCGCGTCGTTCGATCGGTTGCTTTTCGTGAGATCCAACTATGTGAGCGCGACCACTGTGCTCCACTGTGCAGGTCCTGCGAACAGGCAATAAGGTAACGGACTGACGAGTCGGATCGATGAACCGGCCGTGCCCGTTCTCGGCTCGAAAGGTTCGCGCGTGTCTGCACCCAACTTCGCGGAAAGTGTGTCGCTCGGCGACACTTCGCGCGAGAATTCGTCGACCTCCGGACGAATTCGCCGCCCCCGCCGAGTGACGTCGCGCCGTGAGTGGGAACGCGGCCTGATCGACCGCGTGCGACTGATCGACACCGTGGTGGTGATCGCGGCTGTCGTCTGCGCGCAGGTGGTGCGGTTCGGCGCACCCCACCTCGCGTCCATCGCATCGATCGACTACACGGTGGTGTCCGTCGTGCTCGCCGGGACGTGGCTCGCGTTCCTGTCCATCTTCCGGACGCGATCGCCGCGCGTGCTGGGCAGTGGCGCCGAGGAGTACCGGCGCATTCTCTCGGCCACGTTCCGCTTGTTCGGCCTCGTCGCCATCGTCTCGCTGCTTCTGCGCATCGAGTTCGCCCGTGGGTATCTCGCGATCGCGCTGCCCTTCGGCCTGGCCGGCCTGCTGGTCTCCCGCTGGCTGTTCCGCCGTCACCTCGCCCGGCAGCGGCGCGAGGGCCGGTTCACGACGTCGGTGGTCATCGTCGGCAGTCACGCGTCCGCCCATGCGATGGCCCGGTCCTTCGCTCGCGACGCGTCGGCCGGCTACGCCGTGGTCGGCGTCTGCCTCCCGCGCACCCAGCAGGTGGCGGACGAGCAGCTGTCGGTGGACGGGCTGTCGCTGCCGATCCTCGGCGACGAGAACGACGTGCTGGCGGCCATCGAGGCGTCGGGCGCGGACACCGTTGCCGTCACCGCGACCGACCACATCGGCCACGAGGGCATCCGTCGCATGGTGTGGGACCTCGAGAAGAAGAACGTCGACCTGGTGGTCGCGCCCGGCGTGGTCGACGTGGCGGGTCCGCGCCTGCACATGCGGCCGGTGGCCGGCCTGCCGCTGATCCACGTCGAGAAGCCGCAGTACAACGGCGCCAGCCGGTTCGGGAAGACGGCGTTCGACCTGGTGTTCGCCTGCGCCGCGCTGCTCGCGGTCCTGCCGTTGTTCCTGGTGGTCGCGGTGCTGATCAAGGTCACCAGCCGCGGTCCGGTCTTCTACCGGTCCGAGCGCATGGGCCTCGACGGCACGCCGTTCCAGATGATCAAGTTCCGCTCGATGGTGCAGGACGCGGACGCGCGGATCGAGGATCTGCTCGCCCTCAACGACAGCGACGGCGGAGTGCTGTTCAAGATGCGAGAGGACCCGCGGGTCACCGCGGTCGGACGCGTCCTGCGTCGGCTGAGCATCGACGAGCTGCCGCAGCTGTTCAACGTTCTGCGACGCGAGATGTCCATCGTCGGTCCCCGTCCGCCGCTGCGCCGCGAGGTCGAGACGTACGACGGCGACGTGCGACGACGCCTGTTGGTCAAGCCGGGCCTCACCGGCCTCTGGCAGGTCAGCGGTCGGTCGGACTTGTCCTGGGAGGAAGCGGTTCGCCTCGACCTGAGCTACGTCGAGAACTGGTCGATGACCGGCGACCTGCTCATCGTGCTCAAGACCATCAAGGCGGTCGCATCCAGCGACGGTGCGTACTGACCCGGCGTCGTCGACTGCCGGTCGATCGGATGCCGTCGTCCCGGTTGAGAAGGTCGCCGTGGGGGCACTCGATGGTCGACGAGGCGGTCGAGGACTGGGAGCACGGTTATGTGGCGCACCGACGGGGCCCACGCGGTCCGTGCGCTCGCCGATCTCTGTCGGCCGTTGGTGCGCTACACCGCCTGTGACGGTGCGTCGGTGGCCTTGATCAGCAATGCCGCGCACGACCTTCTCTACGCCACCGACGAGGTCGCGCTGGCCCTCGACGATCTGCAATTCGCCACCGGTCACGGCCCGTGTTTCGACGCGTTGCGCACGGGGTCGCCCGTCCTCGTCGACGACGTGGCGCGGGGAGCGGACAGCCGCTGGCCGGGATTCTCCGGTGACGCGACGCGCATCGGCGTGGGCAGCATCGTCGCCGTGCCGCTCTCCGCGGCGCGGGCGCCCATCGGGGTGCTGGAGCTGCACCGCCAAGGGGCAGGGGCGTTGACGGCGCGGCAGCTCGACGCAGTGGACCACTGTGCCGCCCAGATCGCCCGGACCCTGCTCGACATGGTGGCCCGCAGCGAGTCCGGTGATCCGGGCTTCCCCCGGCTGCGCCCGCACGTCGACATGGCCGTGGGCATGATCATGGTGCAGTTGTCGGTGTCGCCGGACGAGGCCCTCTCGCGTCTGCGCGCGGCCGCCTACGCGGCGCGCCGGCCCGTCGAGGACCTGGCCGTCGAGGTCACCGAGCGGCGGGCGCGCTTCCACCGCGGGCAGGACACCTCGGACTCCACCGGCGGTTGAGTGCTCCGACGCGGCGAGGACCCGTCTATTGCTCGAGCACGCGCTGGTGGACCGTCATGAGCAGCTTGCCGAGTTCGTCGGCGAACGCGCCGGGCGCCGTGTCCAGCTTCGCCAGGTCGGTGACGAACTGCTCGGCCAGGTCGCGCACCTTCACGTTGGTGGTCTGGGACCGCCAGAGCAGTAGGTCGAACGCCGTGTCGGCGGTGACGCCGAGAGTGACCATCAACGCGCCCTTGGCCTGCTCGATCGCGGCGCGCGATTCCATGGCGGCGGCATACCCCTCGACGCGTCGAGCGGCCCGCACGGCGCGCTCGTCGGCCGACAGGACGGACTGCGCGGCCCGGACGTAGACGCGCAGGGCCTGTTCGTCCACGGTGTCGAAATCATGCCCGTGGTGGCCGTAGAGGTTGAGGGCGCCGACGTACTCTTCGCCGGCGGTGATGGGGGCGGACAGGAAGCTCGTGACGTCCACGAGCTCGATGGCGCGGGCGAAGGCAGGCCACCGCTCGGCGGCCTGCGTGCGGTCGGCGCGCACGATGGTGCGGGTGACCGCCGCGTCGATGCAGGGACCCTCCTGCTGCTCGTACTGCGCTGCGTCGATGGCCAGGACGAACGCCTCGGTGGTGGCGGCGGTGGTGGTGGACCCGGCACGCAGAACGGTCACCCCCGCAGCGTCCGCGCCGGGCACAGCAGCGACGACGCGAGTGCAGATCGACGCGAGTTTCGCCTCGGGCGAGTCGAAGGACCGGACCACGGCGTCGAGGTCCTTGATCGCCTCGGCGAGAGCGGTGAGCACCTCACCGGTGGCGCTGAACTCGTGTCCTGCGGTCATGGCGAGCCCTCACGTCGGCGAACTGTTTCACCGCCACGGGATCTGTGTCCGTGCACGAACGGATCCAGTCGGGTCAGCAGGCTCTGCAGCCCGGCGTCGAAGTCGGCGGTGCCCGGATCGCGCGACAGTTCGGTCTTCAACCGGACCACCGTCGGGAACTCCGTTGGATCCAGGGAACCGGACTCGGCGGAGTCGACGTCGCCGGTTCCAGCGACCTCGAGCAAGAGGTGACCGAGCAGGAAGCTGGTGTACGAGCGGTAGGCCGATGCCGCCGCCGGAGCGTCGAACCCGAAGCCCATGAGACTGGCGAGGAAGTTCTCGAGCCATCGCACACTGCGCAGTGGCGGCCGCACCCACGGGGCCGCGGGCGGGCGGGTCGCGATGAGGGGGAAGACCTGCGGGTGGGCCAGGGCCATGCGGCGTACTCCGTGGGCCAGCCGGGTCAGATAGTCCCGCCACCCGTCCGCGCCCTCCGCGAGCACGTGCGGGTCGCTGTCCAGATCGTCGATGACCTGCTCGACGATGCCGTCCAGCAGATCGTCCTTGCCGGCGAAGTAGTGGTAGAGCGCCATCGCCTCGACGCCGAGGCTGGATCCGAGCCGACGCATGGTCAGATCGCGCGCACCGTGGCGATCGATGAAGTCGATACCGGCGCGGAGAATGACCGTACGGGTCAGCTGACCGCGTCCGGGCGTCGCCGAAGACACCACCTTGCCCCTTTTCTCGAGACGATTGCCGACACTGTATGCCCCGTCTGGCACCGTTTCGGACATGGACGTGTTCGAGGCGATCGCCCGACGGCGTGACGTGCGTCGCGAATTCACCGGCGACGTCGTTCCCGACGACGTGCTGTGGCGCGTTCTGGAGGCCGCCCACCGGGCGCCGAGCGTCGGCAACACCCAACCGTGGGACTTCGTCGTCGTGCGGGAGCGGGCCACGTTGCGCCGGTTCGCCGAGCACGTCGCCGCGCGTCGGGCGGACTTCGCGGCGTCGTTGCCGCCGGAGCGGGCGGCGACGTTCGACCCGATCCGCATCGAGGGCATCGAGACGAGCGGGACGGGCGTCGTCGTCACCTACGACGACGCGCGCGGCGGTGAGCACGTGCTCGGCCGAGCGACGGTGCGGGAGACCGGCTTGCTGTCGGTGGCGCTGGCGATCGAGAACCTGTGGCTCGCGGCGACGGCCGAGGGGATCGGGGTCGGGTGGGTGTCGTTCTACGACGAGCCGTTCCTAGCCGATCTGATCGGTGTCGGCGGGTCGTCGCGTCCGGTCGCGTGGCTGTGCGTCGGGCCCGTCGAGAGGCTGCAGGACGTGCCCGATCTCGAGCGGTTCGGCTGGCGGCCCCGGCGACCGTTGACAGACGCGGTGCACTGGGAACGCTGGTGACGCAGTGTCGTTCGTGCGGCGGCCCGCCGGTCACTCGTGCGGCGGCTCGCCGGTGACGACGTGGTCGGCGTGGTTGATGCCTTCCCGCACCAACCGTGCGAGGTGCCCGTCGCGGATGCGGTAGACCACGCGTCGTCCCTCCCGGCGCGTGTCCACCAGTCCGGTGAAGCGCAGCTTCGCCAGGTGCTGGCTGACGGCCGTGCGTGACGCGCCGCACGCGTCGACGAGGGCGGTCACGTCGGCTTCGCCGTCGGTCAGAGTCCACAGGATGTGCAGGCGGGTGGGGTCGGCCAGCATGCGAAAGGTGTTGGTGGCGGCGTCGAGTCGCGCGGTGTCGGGGTCGACGGGATGAACCAGCGACGGTGGACGGGTGCGGTCCTGCTCGCCGGCCATCGCCGTCACCACCCTGCTCGTCGGAGTCACACGGGGACCGGCTCGGCCACCGTGCGCGGCCAGGTCCGCGCCGCTGCTGCTGCGGTGAGTGTAGCGAGCACCGCCGCCGTGGCCGGGGCAGCGACGGGTGTCGACGCGAGCACGCCCGCCAGGGGATAGGTGACGAGGAAGCAGGCGTGGGAGAGGGAGAACTGGGCGGCGAAGACGAGGGGCCGGTCGGCCTCGGCGGTGCGATCGCGCAGGACGCGGCCGGTCGGGGTGGAGATCGCCGACGTCGCGGCGCCGAGCAGCGTCCAGCCGGTCGCCAGGACGGCCCAGCCGCCGCCAACGGTGAAACCGACCGCGACGAGCGCGAGAACGGTCGCCACCGCGACGGCGCCGACGATCATGACCGGCCGGACGTCGTGCACCCGATCGAGCAGGCGCGGGAGGGCGAGGGCCGTGACCATCGAGCCCGCACCGAAGCAGGCCAGGGCGAGCGCGACGGCGGTCTCGCCGCCGCCGAGCTCGTCGCGGACGATCGTGACCGTGGCGACGAGCACCACGGCGGTTCCCGACGCCACCACGGCGTTCAGCCAGAGCAGCCCGCGGAGCACGGGGTCGGCCAGCATGAGGCGGGCTCCCGCGGTGACGCGGGCGCGGCGGTTCGGGGCGTCGGCGGGGTCGGTGGGTGCGTCGGCCCGCCGGGCGAGACCACGCCACACCAGCAGTCCCGATCCGAGGAATCCCACGAGCGTGCCGACGAACAGCGAGTGATAACTCGTCACCAGGAGCGCGGCCGCGGCGAGGGCGGGGCTGAGGACGGATTCCAGGTCGTAGGCGAGGCGGGAGAGGGACAGGGCGTGGGTGTAGTCACGCTCGTCGGGCAGGACGGTGGGGATGACGGCCTGGAACGCGGGCGTGAAGGTCGCGGAGGCGGATTGCAGGACGGCGATCAGGACGTAGATCTGCCAGACCTGGTCGACGAACGGGAGGGCGAGGGCGACGGCGGCGCGCACCGCGTCCGCGCTCACCATGAGTGTGCGTCGCGGAACCCGGTGCGCCGCAGCGGACATGATCGGCGCGACGACGACGTACGCGACCATCTTGATGGCGAGTGCGAGGCCGAGGACGACTCCGGCGTCGGTGCCCGCGAGGTCGTAGGCGAGCAGGCCGAGGGCGACGGTGAGCAGCCCGGTGGCGACGAGGGCCACCACCTGAGCGGCGAAGAGCGGGCGGAATCGCGGGTTGCCGAGGACAGTCCACATGGACGCGACAGTACCCATATGTTCGCACGTGTGCACACGAGAACCCGTTGGTCGGCTACGAGGCCGGCGTTCTCGTGCCGTGGAATCGACGAAGGGTCTGGTGCTCGGGGCCGGTTACCGACATAATCCGAGTCGTGAACGATGTAGGTGTTACCTCGAGTAACCTGATCGCTGCCGCACAACAGGGCGGCGGAGCCGCGCTGGATCAGGTCATCGGCATGAGTGCCGCGGCCGGCGTGATCTCGCTCTTCCTGCTGTATCTCGCGGTCATGCATCGCACCCGCCGCATCACGTGGCTGCAGCGCCTCGCGGACTTCGCGGGGGAGAAGACCAACCGCCCCGGCTGGGTGGCGCTGCCGATCGTCATGTTCATCTCGACGATCCTCACGGCGTTCTTCGGGTTCATCTGGGACGTCAGCCTGCACATCGGCCGCGGCCGCGACGAGGGCCCGCTGGCCAACCCGGCGCACTACTTCATCCTCGTCGGGCTCTTCTTCCTCTTCATCGCCGGCTGTCTCGCGATCATCCTGCCGCTGGACGAGAAGCCCGGCCCGTCGGCCGTGAAGATCACCCGTACCTGGTACGCCCCCACCGGCGGTCTGCTCATCGCCGGCGCGGGCCTGTACGCGCTCATCGGCTTCCCGCTCGACGACATCTGGCACCGCATCTTCGGACAGGACGTCACCCTCTGGGGCCCGACGCACCTCATGCTCATCGGCGGTGCCGGGCTCTCCCTCGTCGGCGTGCTGCTGCTCGAGCACGAGGGCCGGGTCGCGATGGCCGGCAACGTCGCCACCGATCCCGAGTCCGCCGGCGATCCCACCGGCGACACCGAGACCCGTCCCGCCGTCGGCGTCGAATCCGGTCGACGGGCGGTCATCACCTGGTTCATGCGGGCGTCGGCGTTCGGCGGCCTCGTCATCGGTCTCTCGGTGTTCCAGATCGAGTACGACTTCGGGGTCGAACAGTTCCGCCTCGTGTTCCAGCCACTGCTCATCACGGCCGCCGGTGCGTTCGCCCTGATCGCCGCCGTGCTCATGGTCGGCCGGGGCGCCGCGCTGTTCGCCGTCGCGTTCGCCGCGGTCGTCCGCTGGATCACCGCGCTGATCGTCGGGCCCGTGCTCGGCGAGCCGCACAGCACGTTCGCGCTCTACCTCGGCATGGCCCTCGTGGTCGAGATCCTGGGCCTGACCGCCCTCACCAAGCGCCGTCTGCTCTTCGGCGCCGTCGCGGGTCTCGCCGTCGGCACCGTCGGCGTCTACCTCGAATCGCTGTGGGTCGAGGCCATGTACCTCTACCCGTGGCCGACGAGCATGTGGCTCGAGGCCCTCGCCACCACGATCCCGACGGGCGTGCTGGTCGGCCTCACCGCCGGACTGTTCGCGCAGGCCCTCAGCGGAGACGGACTGCCCCGCCCCGCGATTCGCCGCTCCATCGTGCTCGGCATGGTGGTGGTCTGCTCGGCGAGCGTCGCCAACGGACTCATGATCGACGTGCCGCAGAACGCGCAGGCCACCGTGCAGCTCACCGACGCCCCGCGGGAGGACGGCTTCCGCATGGTGAACGCCACCGTGCAGATCTCCCCGTCCGACCTGATCTCCGACGACCCCGAGTGGGTCTCGCTCCTCGCGTGGCAGGGTGCGGGCGACACGCTGAACGGACTGGTCGTCGACAACCTCGAACGCACCGGACCGGGCGAGTACCGCTCCACCCGTCCGATGCCCGTCGACGGCACGTGGAAGACCTTCCTGCGCGTGCAGGACGGCCGCACCATGGCCGGCGCGCCCATCTTCATGGCTGCCGACGAGGGCATCGGTGCCGAGGAGGTGCCCGCGCTCGCGGAGTTCACGCGCCCCCTCGAGTACGAGACCAAGCTGCTCCAGCGCGAGCGCAGTTTCGATCACCCGGCCTGGCTGTTCACCGCGGCCTCGCTGGTGGTGCTCGCCTGCTCCCTCGCCCTGCTGTGGGCGCTGGCCTGGGGTGCGGCGCGCATCAGCCTGCGCTCGCCCGGCAACACCGCGAGCACCGACGAGCGGCCCCGGACGCGCGTATGACGGTCACAGAACCACCGCCCGGCACCGTCTGGATGGCGGACCACCCGCTGATTCTGGCGGTGCCGGCGTTCGTCCCCGCGTTGATCATCGCGGGGGTCGTGGGTTTCATCGTGGTGCGCGACCGACGTGCGGAGCGTGCCGAAAACGAGGAGGCCGCGGCGCAGGACGACCTCGCCGCCGCCAACGACCGAGAAGAAGGCCGGGGACGGCCCGAGAAGTCCGACGAGGGGGACGTGTGACGACGAGGACGCGCCGACTGCTGACGACGCTGGCCGCCGTGGGACTGGTGGTGGCGGGCTGCGGCTCGGAGAGCGAGACGCCGAGCGCACCCGACGACGTCTCGTCCACCGTGGACACGACCGTCGTCCAGAGCGACAGCGAGCAGGCCACCGACACGGACTCCACCGACATCGACGTCAGCATCGCCGGCGGGGAGGTCACGCCCACCGACGAGCGGGTCGAGGGCACCGTGGGCCGGGAGATCGTGCTGACCGTCGACAGCGACGCGGTCGACGAGCTCCACGTGCATTCCGTGCCCGAGTACACCTTCCCCGTCGCGGTCGGTGAGGACCAGGAGTTCCGCTTCACCGTCGACGTTCCCGGCTCGGTGGACATCGAACTGCACGACGCGGGCGTCACCGTCGCCACGGTGCTCGTCCGGCCGTGACGTTCGGCCACACCGCGGCCGTGACACCGAGCCACACCGCGGCCGTGACGCAGGGCCGTACCGACCTTCTCGCGCACGGCCTCGGCGGGTCGACCGACCTGCCGATCCCCGTCACCTACGCGCTCATCGGCGGGGCGTGGGCGCTCGCCGCGTCGTTCGCGATCCTGTTGGTGGCGTGGAAGACTCCGCGTCTCGACGCGAGTCGGGTCCGCCGCGTGCTGCCGGGTCTCACGCGGGTGGTCGATTCCCCGGTGGTCCGGGGCGTCGTCGGCGTCCTGTCGGTCGCCCTCGCCGCCTGGGTGGGCGCGGCGTCCGTGCTCGGTCCGCAGGACTCGTCGAACGCCCTGATGGGGGTGTTCTACGTCCTCGTCTGGGTGGGGTTGGTACCGGCCTCGCTGATCGCCGGCCCGGTGTGGCGGGTGGTCTCGCCGGTGCGCGCCCTGCACCGCGGGGTGTGTGTCCTGCTGCGCCGCAACTCCTCTCGCGGGGTGGCGACGTTGCCCGCCGTCGGGGTGGTGCCCGCGGTCGTGGGGTTGTTCGCCTTCGTGTGGCTCGAACTGGCGTCGTCGGATCCGGGTTTGGTTGCGGCGGTGCGGCTCTGGTGCCTGGTCTACGTGCTGGTCCTGCTGGTCGGTGCGCTGGTGTTCGGTGATCGGTGGTTCGCTGCGGCCGATCCGTTCGAGGTGTTCTCCGGCGTCGTGGCCCGCCTGTCCTGGCTCCGCCGTGACCGGGAGTCGGGGCAGCTCGCGGCGGTGAGCCCGCTGGACAACGCCTCGTCGCTGCCGGTCCGTCGCGGCACCGTCGCCGTGATCGCGACGCTGCTCGGGTCGACGGCGTTCGATTCCCTGGCGCAGACACCGTTCTGGAAGGACCTGGCCCGCGGAGCCGGTGACCCGGTGGTCGCCCGCACGCTGGGCCTGCTCGCCTGCATCGCGATCGTGGGCACGGCGTTCTGGCTCGCGGCACGCGCCACCGGCGGCGTCACCCGCGAGGAGCGTGCGAAACTACCGGGCCTGCTGGCACATTCGCTGATCCCGATCGTGGTGGGCTACTTCGTGGCCCACTACCTGACCTATCTGGTCGAGAAGGGGCAGCAGAGCGTCTTCACGCTGTTCGACCCGTTCGACCGCGGCTGGAATCCCCTCGGCATCGCCGACGCGTCGGTGAACTACACCCTGTCCTCGCACCCGTCGGTCCTCGCGAGCATCACGGTGCTCGCGGTGGTGATCGGCCACATCGTCGGCGTCACCCTGGCGCACGACGCGTCGCTGCGCATCCTGCCGAAGCGCCACGTGCTGACGGGCGAGTTGGCGCTGATGATGGTGATGGTGCTCTACACCTTCCTCGGGCTGTATCTGCTGTTCGGAGCGTGAGTGTCGGACCGCTGGGCTAGGCTCCCGGGCACCGCTCTCGCCGGCGGGTGCTCGGGGGTCGGGCACGGACCATCAGGGGGTTTCGGTGGGGTTCTCGCGTGTCGTTCGGGCCGCTGCGGTGCTCGGCACCGCACTCACGGTCCTGATCGGAGCGGCGGCCACCCCCGTCGCCGCCGATCCCACGGGTGGAGCGGCCGCCGTCGCGTGGACCGCCGCCGCCGACGCGCCGCCCCAGTACCCGCAGGTGGCCATCGACTGGGACGTCCCCGTCACCATGAGCGACGGAACGGTGTTGAAGGTCAACGTCTATCGTCCGGCCGATGCGCAAGGCCGCCCGGTGGAGACCGATCTGCCGACGGTTCTCAACATCACGCCCTACACCAAGCTCGCCGGCAATCTGATCGACTCGATCCAGCAGATCCCCGGGGTCAGCGAGCCGGTGCTCGACTTCCTGGCCGGGTTGAACTTCGCGGGCACGCCCTTCGACGGCATCAGCGAGCTCACGCAGGCCGTCGACGGCGGCGGGCTCCGCATCTTCGGCGTGAACCGCAACCTCGTGCAGAACGGCTACGCGCAGGTGGTGGTCGACGCTCGCGGCACCGGCTTCTCGCAGGGCACGTGGGACGTCCTCGGCCCGCGTGAGCAGCAGGACTCGGTGGAGATCATCGACTGGATCTCCCGGCAGCCGTGGTCCGACGGCAAGGTCGGGATGAGCGGAATCTCCTACTCCGCCATCAACTCCGTGCAGGCCGCCGCGCTGCAACCGCCGGCCCTGAAGGCGATCTTCCCCGTCGAGCCCAGTACCGACCTGCTGCGCGACATCGTCGGCACCGGCGGTGCGCTCGGCGTGGGGTTCATGCCGCTCTGGCTGGTGCTCGTCAACGCGCTGAAGTTCGTGCCGGACGTGCAGTCCATCCTGCAGGGCCGGTTCGATCCGGCCTGGCTGCAGTCCCGGCTGGACGACCCCGCGATTCTCGTGCCGGAGCTGATCAACGCACTGACTGCGCCGACCATCGATCAGGTTCGGCCCGAGACGCTGTCCGTGGCGCAGGACGGGCAGTTCTACGCGGACCGCAGCGCCGACGCGACGGCCGTCACCGTGCCCACCCTGCTCTACGGCGGCTGGCACGACATCTTCACCGGCTCGGTTCCGCGCATTTACAACGACATCTCGCTCCAGCCGGGCAGCAAGCAACTCGTCATGGGCGACGGCTACCACGTGAACCCCGGTGCCGGCTTCGGTCGCCCGGGCAACCCGCCGCGGCTCGACGCCCTGCAGCGCGCGTGGTTCGACCGCTGGCTCAAGGGAATCGACAACGGAATCGAGAACTACGGCCCCGTCACGCTCTTCCAGCAGGGCGGCGGCTGGACCACCACCTCGCAGTTCCCGCGGGCGGGCGCGGAGTCGCAGAGGGTGTATCTCTCGGCCGCGCCCAGCGGCACCGCCGGTCACGCGCGGTACGACGGCAGCCTCACCGAGGCGCCGGTGCCGGACACCGCCCGCCTCACCGTCGCGCCGGGTCTGCGTGGGCTGTGCTCCCGCGACGCCGCGCTCGGAACCGCCGGAGCCGCCGCCATTCTGGGGTCGGTATGTACCCGCGACTCACGGTTCGCCGAGGCCGAGGCGTTGACGTTCACCGGGGCACCGGTGACCGCGCCGACGCAGATCTCGGGGGCCACCAACGTCCGGCTGAACACCGTCCTCGATCGCCCGGACGGGTTCTGGGTGGCCACGCTGAACGACGTCGCCCCCGACGGCACGTCCACCCCGCTCACGCACGGTGCGATCACCGCATCGCTGCGCGCGATCGACGACGCACGGAGCACCCGCAGCGCCAACGGGGACTACGTCGACGCGACGCCCGCGCTCACGTTGGAGACCCGCCGCACGGTCGTGCCGGGCGAGCCCACCACCGTCGACATCGGCCTGCTGCCCACCGACGCCGTGATCCAACCCGGCCACCGGCTGCGTCTCGACGTCATGGCGGCATCCGTTCCCCGCTACCTCCCGCTGGGGCCCATGCTCGCCGATTCGGGTCTCGCGCCGCAGCACATCCAGCTGGACCCGACCCGGCCGAGCTTCGTGAACGTGCCGTTCGTGAGCTGAGCTGTCCGGGTTAGGGTGAGCGGGCACGCGTCGTCCGGCGAGGGAACCCGGTGGGAATCCGGGACTGGCGCGCAACGGTGACGGACCCCGGGTGGGGTCCGAAGTCCGATCGCTCGCCGGCCGACACCACCCTCGGGGCTCCGCGCACGGGCCCGTAGCAGGACGGCACAACAGAACATGTCACGACTCACCGCACTCACCGCTGCGGCAGCCCTGGTGCTGGCCGCGGGGTGCTCCGCGTCCACCTCCGACGCCGCCGCTCCCACCGTGGACGGCTTCCCCCTCACCCTCGAGAACTGTGGCCGCACGGTCACCGTCGACGCCCCGCCGCAACGCGCGGTGTCGCTCAACCAGGGCTCCACCGAGATCCTGTTGTCCCTCGGACTGGCGGACCGACTGGTGGGCACCGCCACGTGGACCGACCCCGTCCGCGAGAACCTCGCCGAGGACAACGCCCGCGTTCCCCGCCTCGCCGACGACAAGCCCTCGCTCGAGGTGGTGTCCGACGCCGACCCCGATTTCGTGAGCGCCTCCTTCGGCGGCACGCTCGGCCCGGGCGGAGTGGCCGATCGAGATCGGTTCGATCAGTTCGGCATTCCCACCTACCTGTCGCCGACGGACTGCGTCGGCATGGCGGCCACGAGCGTCAACGCCGACGGCGCCCGCGCCGAGCCGCTGCGTCTCGAGACGGTGTACCAGGAGATCCGGGACCTGGCCGCCATCTTCGACGTTCGGGAGCGCGGCGAGCAGCTGGTCGCCGACCTCACCGAGCGTGCGCAGCGCGCCGCGGACGGCGTCCCGCCCGGCGACCCCACCGTCGCGTACTGGTTCTCGGACGTCGCCGCGCCGTACATGGCGGGGTGCTGCGGGGCGTCGGGCGTCATCTCGTCGGCGGTGGGGGCGCGCAACGTCTTCGCCGACACCACCGACGAGTGGCCGCAGATCGGGTGGGAGGCCGTCGCCGACCGCGATCCCGACGTGTTGGTCCTCGCCGACCTGTCCCGCCGCACCATCGACGGGGATGCGCTGGAGAGCAAGATCGCGTTCCTCGAAGCCAACCCCGTCACCAGCCGGATGCGGGCGGTGATCGACCGTCGCTACGTCGTCGTCAACGGTGCGGATCTGAACCCGTCGATCCGCACCGTCGACGGGATCGAGAAAGTGGCTGCGGCACTGAAGGAGTGGGGCACGGCGTGATGCACGCCGCAGTGATTATCGGTGTGCTGGGGGCCGTCCTAGCGTCGATCGCGGTGTCGATCACGGTGGGCCCGGCGAACCTCACCACCGCCGACGTGGTGGCCGTCGTCGTTGCTCACCTCGGGGGCCCGGCCGCCGAGGTGAGCCGTATCCAGGACGGCATCGTGTGGGAGATGCGCTTGCCCCGTGCGGTTCTCGCGGCACTGTGCGGGACGGGCCTGGCCCTGTGCGGGGCGGTGATGCAGTCGATGCTGCGCAACCGGCTGGCGGATCCGTTCGTGCTCGGCATCTCGTCCGGGGCCTCGACGGGTGCGGTCACGGTGGCGGTGCTGGGGATCGGCGCCGGCGTGCTGTCCCTGTCATCCGGAGCGTTCGTCGGGGCGTTGGTGTCCTTCGTGTTGGTGATGATGCTGGCGACCGGTGCGGGCGGCGGCACCGGACCGGTCATCCTCGCGGGAGTGGCCGGGACGCAACTGTTCTCGGCGCTCACGTCGTTCATCGTGCTGTCCTCGGCGGACGCGGAGCAGACCAGGGGAGTGCTGTTCTGGTTGCTCGGCTCCCTCGCCGGCGCGGACTGGGCCGACGTGTGGGCCTGCGCCGGGGCCGTGGGACTCGGCATGGTGGTGTGCGTGATCGCGGCGCCCTCCCTCGACGCGATGACCCTGGGGTCCGACACCGCCACCGCCCTCGGCGTGCCCATCCTGCGGTTGAAGGTGATCCTGCTGGGGGTGACGGCGCTGATGACCGCCACCATCGTCGCCGCGGCGGGGGCCATCGGCTTCGTCGGGCTGGTTCTTCCGCACGCCGCGCGGCTGCTGGTGGGGCCCCGGCACAGCCGCTTGCTGCCCACCACCATGGCGATGGGTGCGGTGTTCATGGTGTGGGCGGACACGCTGGCGCGCAGCATCTTCAGCCCGCAGGAGATCCCCGTGGGGGTGGTCACCGCGCTCGTGGGAGTCCCCGCCTTTGCCGCGATCCTGCTGCGCGGTCAACGGTGGGGGCGTCGGGTGCGCAGCGCCCCGCGCCTGGTGGCGGCGCGGTAGACCGGGCCTGGTTGCCCACAACTCGCCGGATTCGACGGGATCCCGCCGAATCCGGCGACCTGTGTGCACTGGCGCCCGCTCAACACCCCCGCCCCGGCCGCAGCTCCAGGTGATCCCGCGACCGCGCCACCACGAACGCCTGCGCCGCGCTCTCCCCTGCCCGCTTGTCGGCGGAGCGCAGGGCGTCCCGGTGCAGCACGTACCCGCAGTCCATGAGCATCTCCTGCACCTCGTCGACGTCGTGACGCAGGAAGTCCAGCGAAACCTCGTGCCCCCACGCCTCGCGCACTTCTAGTGTCGGCGCGGCGGTCTGGAACGCCAGGAGCAGCCACCCGTCGTCGCGCAGCACCCGGCGGACCTCGGTGAGCACGGCGGGCAGCTCGGCCGTCGGGGTGTGCACCAGCGAGTACCAGGCACAGACGGCGTCCACGGCTCCGTCCCGCACGGGCAGCGCCCCCAGATCCCCGATCACCGCGCGCTCCAGCGAGGCCAGCCGCACCATCGCCGCCGACCGGTCCAGCCCCACCGGCGAGAGCCCCGCAGCCGCCAGCTCGCGCGCCGCGGTGCCCGGGCCGCAGCCCACGTCGAGCACCGTCCGGCCGCCGGCCGCGGTCACCGAGCGGGCGAACGACGCGAGCACCCCGCGATCGAACGGCGCGAGGGTGGGGAAGGCGGCGGCGTAGTCGTGGGCGATGGCGTCGTATTGCGCGGCCACTCGGGAGGTCACGACGGTCAGCGTAGGTGCGGGTCAGGCAGTGTGTTCGACGGACAGGGGGACGGCGGTGGGCCGGCCGAGGAGGAAGCCCTGCACGAGGGCAGCGCCGAGGGCGCGGGCCGCCTCGAGTTCGTCCTCGGTCTCGATGCCCTCGTAGATGCACTCCGCGCCGATGTCGTTCGCGAAGGAGGTCAGGGCCTTCGCGGCGGCGCGGCGCATGGGGTCGTGGTCGAGGCCGCGGACGATGGAGGCGTCGAGCTTGACCACGTCCGGCTTGATCTCGACCAGCTGACGTAGGCCCGAATGGCCGGCGCCGACGTCGTCGACGGAGATGGACAGGCCCGCGGCGCGTAGGTCGTCGAGGGCGAGGGTGAGCTGGTGGTAGTCGCGCACCAGGTCGTGTTCGGTGATCTCGACGATCACCCGCCGCTGCGTGGCCAGGGGCAGCAGCAGCCGAGTGAGGTCCGCCGCCATGATGGTGCCGGCGGAGACGTTGATGGCGAGGAACGCGTCCGGCTCGAGGTGGTGGGAGGCGAGCACGGCGCGCTGCACGGCTGCCAGCTCGAGGGGGGTCTGCAGACCGGCCGCGGCGGCGTCGGCGAACCACGTCTGCGGGGTGCCGTGGCCGGCGGGGAAGCGGGAGAGGGCCTCGTACCCGGCCACGGTCCCGTCGGCCACGCGGACGACGGGTTGGAACACGATGGTCGGGCCGCCGTCGGCGAGGAGGTCGACGAGGTGGTCGTGCTCGGGGCGTCGTTCGTCGCCTTCGAGCGTGCCGGAGTACCGCGCCAGGGAGGCCGAGGCGATCAGCCGGCCCAGGACCACCAGGCGCGAGGCGCCGTCGCCGAGGTGCGCGCGGGACGTCGTGCATGTCAGCGGAGTGGGCGCGCTGCGCAGCCGGAGGGATTCGACGTCGTCACGCAGGGCATCGAGGTCCTCGGCCACGCGGTCGGCGCCGCCCAGCACGACGCACGCGAACTCGGCGTGCCGAATGCGGGCGATCAGCGCGCCGGGGGCGCTCTCGCGCAAGGCCCCGGTCAGTTCGGCGACCACTTCCTTGGCGGTGGTGCGCCCGTGACGGGCGTCGATGTCCTCGAGGGCGACGTGGATCAGGGCGACGCCCATGGTGAGGTCGGCGGTCCGCAACTGTTGGACCTGGCCGATGGCGGCTTCGAGGCCGCGGCGGTTCAGCAGACCGGTCGTGGTGTCGCGGCGCGAGGTCGACACCTGATCGCGCAGGTACGCGACGTAGAGCTGCACCAGGAACGGGGTGGTGCTGGCGCCCAGGATGGTGACGGTGCGGGCGGCGAGCAGCATGGGGTCGGCCTCGTCGGCGGCCATGGCGGCCAGGACCAGGGTGACCACCACGGAGAACACGATGTGCATCCGGAGGACCCGGCTGGTCGTGAACACCACGCCGAACAGCGAGACGAGGATCAGCAGCACGGCTCCGGGCAGGGCGTCCCAGGAGGACTCGAAGCTGAACAGCACCGCGGTGATGCCGATGTCGGAGTACAGGATGAAGAGGGGTGCCATGGCGTCCCACCGTCGGAACCACCGCCGCCAGGCGTACGCGACGGGAATGGTGGTCGCGGATGCCGCGGCGACGACCCAGAGCCCGCCGGGGCGCAGTTCGCCGGACAGAGCGGAGAAGGTTCCGGCGGATCCCACGACGACGATGAGCATCACGACGGCACGACGCGACGATCGGGTGATCCGATCGCGGGTCGGCACGGGTGCCGGGGTGCGCAACATCGATTCCACGCTCCATCGCCGGGGCCACCCGGCCCGACCCCGGGTGGCATCCAACAGGTGATGCCGATTCGTTGACGCAAGCATATTCGGACGACAAAACGTTTACCAGAGCCCGTGGTGGATATGGGGTCCGAATAGCGTCGTCGTTCCGGTCGGTACGGACGCCGAAGTGCGGAAAGGCGGGCCGATGATCCCACCGAGAATCGGCACCTCCGGGTGGCGCTACCGGGCGTGGCGGGGGAATTTCTACCCGGACGACCTGGTGCAGCGCCGAGAACTCGAATTCCTGGCGCGGGCGTCGTCGTCGGTCGAGATCAACGGCTCGTTCTACTCGCTGCAGCGGCCGAGCAGCTACGCGCGCTGGCGGGCGTCGGTGCCCGAGGACTATGTGTTCGCGGTCAAGGGGCCGCGCTACGTCACGCACCTGAAGAAACTGGTGGGGACGGAGACGGCGGTGGCCAACTTCGTCGCGTCGGGCTTGTTGGCGCTGGGTCCGACGCTCGGCCCGATCCTGTGGCAGCTGCCGGCGGTCTCGGCGTTCGACGCGGGCCGGCTGGCGACGTTCTTCGCCTCCCTCCCGCGGTCCACGGCGGAGGCGGCGGCGCTCGGGGCCCGTCACGACGAGAAGCTGGCCGCGGACCGCGTGTTCCTGGGCGTGGAGCACGACGCGCCGCTGCGGCACTGCCTGGAGGCACGGCATCCCAGCTTCGACTCGCCGGAGGCGTACGCGCTGCTGCGGGAGTTCGACGTCGGGTGCGTCGTCGCGGACACCGCGGGCCGGTTCCCGATGCTCGCGGAGGTCACCAGCGACGTCGTCTACGTGCGCCTGCACGGGGACACCGAGCTCTACACCAGCGGATACTCCGACGAGGCATTGGCGGAGTGGGCCGTGCGCGTCGAGGCGTGGGCTGCGGGCGGCGCGGCGGTGTACGTGTACTTCGACAACGACGCGCGGGGTCACGCGCCGTGGGACGCCGTCGCGTTGCGACGCATGGTGGACGGGGCGCGCTGAGGCTCCCCGCGCCCCGTATCGTCGCCGACGGCGGGAGAGCCCGCTCCTCACCCGAAAGGCCTTCTTGCCGTGACCACTACGTTCCGCGTCGCTGCGGCGTCACTGTCCGCCGCGTCCCTCGTTCTGGCCGGCTGTTCGTCGTCGGACACCGACGGCGCCACCGGAAGCGCGGACGGCGCGATCACCGGGGAGATCACGGTGTTCGCGGCCGCGTCGCTGAAGGCGACGTTCACCGAGCTCGGGGCGCAGTTCGAGGCCGCGCACCCCGGCACCACGGTCACCTTCACGTTCGCCGGGTCGTCGGATCTGGTCACCCAGCTGACCCAGGGCGCACCGGGGGACGTGTTCGCCTCCGCGGATACCGCCAACATGACGAAGGCGGTCGACGCCGGGCTGATCTCCGGTGAGCCGACGAATTTCGCCACCAACACCCTCACCATCGTCACCCCGCCGGACAACCCGGCGGGCATCACGTCGTTCGCCGACCTCGCGACCCCCGGCGCCAAGGTCGTCGTCTGTGCGCCGCAGGTGCCGTGCGGGTCCGCGACGGCCAAGCTCGAGTCGGCCACAGGGGTCGACATCACCCCGGTCAGCGAGGAGTCGGCCGTCACCGACGTGTTGGGCAAGGTCACCGCGGGCGAGGCCGACGCCGGTCTGGTCTACGTCACCGACGCGTCGGGCGCGGGGGAGTCCGTCACGACCGTCCCGTTCCCGGAGTCGACGCAGGCCGTCAACACCTACCCCGTCGCGGTGCTCGAGGAGTCGCGAAACGCCGCGGCGGCACGGGCATTCGAGGAGTTGCTGACCGGCCCGGAGGGTCGTGCGGTGCTGGAGAATGCCGGGTTCGCCGCGCCCTGACGCGCGCCGCGGTGAGTTTTCGTGACGACGCGAGTCGGAAGAGGTACCAGCCCGTTCATGGAGGAGAAGTCATGCGCCAGTTGATCGTCACCGCGTTCGTGTCCGTCGACGGAGTGATGGAGGCGCCGGGCGGCGAGCCCGGCTACCGCAACTCCGGGTGGACGTTCCAGGCCGTGGAATTCGACGAGGCCGCGTACGAGATCAAGGGCCGGGAGCAGTCGGAAACGACGGCCCTGCTGCTGGGTCGCACGTCGTACGAGGCGTTCGCGCCGGTCTGGCCGACCATGGAGGACTTCGCCGAGTACAACGCGATGCCGCGGTACGTGGTGTCGACGACTCTGGAGCGTGACGACGAGCGGTGGCCGGCCACCGTGCTCCGCTCCGTCGACGACGTGGCCGCGCTCAAGGAGGGCGACGGCGGGCCCATCGCGGTCCACGGCAGCGCGACGCTGGGCAAGTCGCTCGCCGACGCGGGACTGGTGGATCGGTATCACCTGCTGGTCTTCCCGGTGTTGCTCGGCGCGGGCCGGCGGCTGTTCAGCGAGACGGACAAGGATCTGCAGAAGCTCACTCTGGTGGAGCACGAGGTGTATTCGAACGGAATTCAGAAGCAGGTTTTCGACGTCCAGCGGTGACGAAATCCAACAATGCGGGGAAAACTCGAGTAGCGGGCACCGCAGGGGTGTCGTAGTTTCCCGGTCATGGCCATCTCGGAGGAAAACCGCAGAAAGCTGAACGTGTTCACGTTCGTGGTGGGAGCCGCGCTCACCATCCTCGCGATCTACGACCTGTCGATCGGTGAGCGCGCCGCGAGCGTGTGGATCGCGATCGTGTGCTGGCCCATCGTGGCCGTCGGGTCGGCGTATCAGCTGTGGGGACCTGCGGCACGGCGCACGTGATCCGGATTCCGGGCCGGGCGATCCATTCCCGCACCGGTGTCGAATGGGTCACATGATGTGGCTGATCGTCGCGGTGGCCGTTCTCGCGGTGTGGACCGTCGGGGCCGTCGTGCTCGGCGTCAAGATGGGCTACGCCATTCGCCGGGCCGACGAGCGGTCCGAGACCGATCGCGCCGGCGCCTACCTCGAGCTGGTGTGGTTCGAGTCCAAGACCGAGAACACGCTGCTCACGCGCGTGTAGCGCGCGTGGTTACAGCAGGCCCTTCGCCGCGCAGAGCGCAAGCAGACCGACGAGGACCACGCCGCTCACACCGAGCAGCGCGGCCTCGAGCGGTCGCGGTTTCCGGGGGTCACGAACAGTGGAGGTCCTCTTCGCCATACCGGGAGTGTTCCGTATCCCGGTTTCGGTCGCAAGAACAGCGGAACCGTTGTCCTTCGAACGAACGACACGGGGGATTGGCCCGGAATGGACGAATCATCCGAAGTCGATCATCACCTTCAGGGCCTCACGGTCGTCCATGGCGCGATACGCGTCCGGGACGTCGTCGATACGCACGGACCGGTCGAACACCTTGCCGGGCGTGATGGTCCCGTCGAGCACCTGCGGGATTGCCTGCTCGAGGTAGGCGCGGACGGGAGCGACGCCGCCCGTCAGCGTCACGTTGTGGCCGAACAGCGAGGCCCACCCCACGGGCGCGTCCTGGTACTGCGGTACACCCACGCGCGAGATGACGCCGCCGGGACGGACGATGCCGTAGGCCTGCTCGTACGCCGGCATGTGCCCGACGGCTTCGAGCACCACGTGGCTGCCCTCCCCGCCGGTGAGTTCCTTGACCTTCTCGATGCCCTCGTCGCCGCGCTCGGCCACCACGTCGGTGGCCCCGAACTCGCGGCCGAGGTCGGTGCGGGAGGTGTGCCGGCCCATGAGGATGATGCGCTCGGCGCCGAGCTGCCGGGAGGCCAGCACCGCGGACAGCCCCACCGCGCCGTCGCCGATCACCGTGACGGTCTTGCCCTGCTCGACGCGGCCCATGACGGCGGCGTGGTAGCCGGTGAGGTAGACGTCGGAGAGCGTGAGCAGCGACGGCAGCAGGTCCGAGTGCTCGTCGACACCCGGCACCGCCACCAACGTTCCCGACGCTTGCGGGATGCGGGCGTATTCGGCCTGCAGTCCGCCGGTCTCGACGCTGCCCCAGCCGCCGCCGTGGACGCACGAGGTGTGCAGCCCTTCCCGGCAGAACGCACACGTGTTGTCGGAGTACGTGAACGGGGTGATGACGAAGTCGCCCTTGCGCAGTCCGGTCACCTCGGTGCCGAGGTCCTCGATGACGCCGATCAGCTCGTGGCCCATGGGCCTTCCCTCGGTGCGGGGTTTCAGCGAGTGGTAGGGGTGCAGGTCGGAGCCGCACACGCACGCGCGGACCACGCGGACGATGGCGTCGGTCGGTTCGAGGATCCGAGGGTCGGGCACGGTCTCGACACGGACGTCCCCGGCTGCGTACATGAACGTTGCTTTCATGCGTATGTCTCTACTCCTCCGAGGCCATCGGAGCACCCCTGGGGTCGGTTCGGTCGCGGGTGCCATAGTGGGGGCGTGCCGGAACTCGATCACGACGTCGCCCGCGTCCGCGCGCTCCTCGGCGACCTGGGGCTGGAGTCGATGGTGGACATCCACACCCACTTCATGCCGCACAACGTGCTGGCCAAGGTGTGGGGCTACTTCGACGCGGTCGAGCCGCGGCTGGGTCAGCCCTGGCCCATCGAGTACCGCACCGAGGAGGACGCGCGGACCCAGCGGCTCCGCGCCTACGGCGTCGAGCGGTTCACCTCCCTGCTCTACCCCCACAAGCCGGGCATGGCGCAGTGGCTCAACGGCTGGGCGGGGGAGTTCGCGGATCGAACGCCGGACTGCGTCCGCACCGGCACGTTCTATCCGGAGGCCGAGGCGGCGTCGTACGTCCGGGCCGCGATCGACGACGGCGTGGGCATCTTGAAATGCCATGTGCAGGTGGGGGATTACGACGTCCACGACCCGCTTCTCGACGACGTGTGGGGCGCGATCCAGGACGCCGGCATCCCGGTGGTGATCCATTGCGGGTCCGGCCCCGAGCCGGGTCGCTTCACCGGTCCCGACCCCGTCGAAGCCCTGATGCGTCGTTACCCGCGCCTGCCGTTGGTGATCGCGCACATGGGCATGCCGGAGTACGCGCAGTTCCTGGACCTCGCCGACCGGTACGAGAGGGTGCGGCTGGACACCACCATGGTGTTCACCGCGTTCACCGAGCGGCTCGCGCCCTTCCCGGTGGATCTGCGCCCGAGGCTGCTCGACCTGCAGAAGCGCATCCTGTTCGGCAGCGACTTCCCCAACATCCCGTACCCCTACGCCGACGCCCTCCGGGCCGTCATGGAACTCGGGCTCGGTGACGACTGGGCGCGGGACGTGGTGCGGGAGAACGGGCGGGGGTTGGTGGGGTAGGGGGTTACGACGCCCGACTGCCTCGGGTGGTGGAGACTAGGACGACAGTGAGGCGGCGTGCCGGCGCAACGAAACCAACGCTGTGCGTGTGTCTTTCGCGACGAGCTCGTCGGCGAACCGTTCGACGTCCGCGTCCGGCCAGTTCCACCAGGCGATGTCGAGCATCTCCTGTGCAACGTCGGGATCCAGTCTCGGTCGAACCAGCCGAGCCGGGTTGCCGGCCACGATGGTGTACGGAGCAACATCCCGCGTGACCACACTCCCAGCGCCGACCACGGCGCCCGTACCGATCGTCACACCGGACACGATGGTCACCCCGGTGGCGATCCACACGTCGTGTTCGATGACGATGTCGCCCTTCGACGAGGGGTGCCCGTCCGACCCTGCACCGGGGAGGCCTCGACGCATCCGGACCGGGAAGGTGGAGAGCCTGTCGGTCGGATGGTTTCCACCCGCGATCAATCGGACGTCCTCGGCGATGGAGCAGTAGCGACCGATTCTGATGCGGGTGTCGTCGTGCTCGAACAGACGGACTTCCGGGGTCCCGTACGTGTGTGCCCCCACCTCTACTCGCCCGGACTCGACCAGTTTTCGGAACACGCGGAGGCGGTAGCCCTCCGGGACGAACAGGCGGAGTGCGGTGTCGAGCACGGGGGACCTCTCGCGGCGGGGCGTTCGTACTCGGTCACAATACCTACCGACCGGTTCGAGCCCGGCGGAGGGACGTCGACACCATCATCGACGCCACTTCTCGTGCGGTCACAGGACTGGCGACCCTTTCAGAATCCGGTCATGCCGAGACAGCACCAGAGCGCGGTCGTACGCTGCCGGGGTCGTCACCGGGTTTCCCCGACAGGAGGCCTCCGCTCACCACACGGCCGCTGCGGCGTGTCGTCATGCGTTCTCGAACGAACTCCGGGCTCCGCTGCTAAGCCGCACCGCAGAATGAGGGAACCGCCAGGCCCAAGGGCGCGGTTTTCGTGGCGGCCTCCGCTACGCCGACTACGGTGTCCTGAACAGTGCGACAAATTTGATTTGCTTTGGTCGAGGAGTCACCGACTAAAATGCAGGTGCCGCGAATGAATGCAGCGGCAGCAAAGGTGAGTGCGGTGATCAGAGGCCCTGCCGCGGGTACCAGCATTGCACTCAGCCCAACGACGCCGATTGCGGCGACTTGCTCATCGCAGTAAGCGGACAAAGACTGTTCGACACCTTCGGGTGGTGAGTATCGAGGACTGGCAGCGGTTCCCGAGCCATCGATAGTGATACGTATCGGCTGACTCGTGACCTTCGATCTCCCGTTCGCCAGGTCGGCGCACGATCCTTCGAGAAGGTAGTCGCCGTTCTGAGCGGGAGGGAAAGTGTGCCCCCCGTTTCCGAACGAATCGAGCGGTACCGTTGCGCCGTAGTCGTCGGGTCCGGAAAGTCGAAGCGCGCAGGTTCCGTCGCCCGGCATACCGGAGTTGACCGAAACCGAGCGTCCGATGAACTGAACCTTCACGACTCCACCCTGCTCGGTCCAGACGTTCAGTCCGCCGTAGCCGTTATATCCAGTTCCTGCGGCCAGCTCGAAGGGGCTGACTGCATCCGCATTCGCCACTGCCGGTTGAGTGACGCAAACCGCAGTTGTTGTGACAAATGCGGCAATCAATGTAAGCCACCTAGACGATCTCACAATTTCACTTCCTGTGGTCCGTGTATCGAGTCGGCGAACGTTAGCAACCAGGTGGTCGCCCTGCCCAGTTTCGCGGTCCAGGTAGTCCGTTCGCACGACACCCCGATTCGCAATTACGCGCGCCGGTCGCTCGAAACGAATGGATCACCGATCAGGAATTGAATCGTCACTGAACCACTACCGCTCACACCCTGTTTTCGAGCGGTGACACCGCGTCGGTGAACCGGGTCGATCCCGACACCGGTGGTACAGGGGTGCCACATCAAGGCAAGAGCATCCCGGCTGCACCGGCCCGCGCCCGATCCGAGGAGGACGGCTCACCGGGATATCAGGTGGTCAGGCTCGCCATCGCATGGCCGGGCGTTCGATCGTGTAGTAGGTGATCGTTCCCAGCAGCACGGAGACGCCCAGAATCAAGGCGGTACCCCAGAGCAGACCGAACACAGTGGCCGGTATGGGGACGTCGAGTCGCGCCGTCACGATGATGACCGGGTAGTGCCAGAGATACACGGACAGGGAGATGGTCCCGATGTAGCGGAAGGGCAACCAGTCGGTGATCACCGCGAGCCTCGACTGCTCGCCTCGCCCCAAAGGGGACACGATGGTGAGAATGAAACCGAGCGAGGCCACCGCGAAGACCGAGGCCGTCCAGCGGGGTGCGTGCAGGAACAGAACCATGGACACGGCCACGGCCGACATGCACAGTGTGCCGAACGCCAATTGCAAACGTGCAGTGCTCACTCCGGGGAACGCGCCGCGCAGGATCGCCGCGTACAGGACTGCAGCTATCATGCCCCACGCGAACGTGTCGGCGAATGCGAAGAAGCTTCGCGCCAGGATCGCGTACCAGTTCGGCCCCCAATTCTGCTGTTGGACCGGGAGCCCGCTCGAGGACTGGAGCAAGGACACGGCCGCATTGCCGGCCCATCCGACCACCAGGAGAATTCCCGGTGGGAGTATGGCTGCGACAATCGGTCGGGTGCCGCGGAGGGCGAACAACAGCCAACCTGCCACGGGAAGAACGAGATAGAAGCCCCATTCGGTCGTCAGCGACCACGCCGGGTTGATACCCGTCTGCAAAGTCTCCGGAAAGAGGCTCTGGGTCAGGGTCAGGTGAGTGAGCAATCGAGCCGGCTCGGTAATGGTGCCGGTTCCGTCGTCTGCTCGTTCCCAGCCCGTCATGACGGGATTCACCGTGTACGCCGCGCCCAGCCCGAAATTCACTATGCAGAAGATGACGAGGTACGCAGGGAAGACCCGTCGCACTCGACTGGCGAAGTACGTGGACGCCACCGGTTTGCCGCGCCCGTTGTCCGCGCGGGTCACATAGGGGAGATAGAGCAGGAACCCCGACAGGACGAAGAAGAACGTCAGGGCCTGACCGAGATAGTCGATGCGGGCGTCGGCCACGATCCAGGGCGCGAAGACCACGGCCACGTGCCCGAGGACCACGCACAGGGCTCCGAACCCCCGAGGACCCTCGAGTCCGGCAATCCACGCCTTTCGTTGAGTGGGCGGCGCGGTCACGGGAGCACTTCGTCCGGTTTCCGTCATGAGGCGCCTCCGGTTGTCACGGGCTGTGGGTGGCGTTCGGGCTCGTCCGCCACTGCTGGTGCGCTCACTACGGCAGCCAGTAGGACACCGAAAGCCATGGTGACCGGCGGACTGGTCACCACGGGAAAGTCGAGTTGCATCGCGACCAGGACGAAGGCCAGGAACGACGCCCCGATGATCCCGTTGGTCCAGAGTGGCGTTCGGAGGCGTCGGTACGCCGCGACGGATCCGACGACGAGGAGGGCAGTGAAGACGATTCCCACCAGGACGCCGCCGCGATAGACGGCCAGCAATGGAGCGTTGGCCACGTAGTTGGCTTGGAACCCGGCGATCTCGTCGAGCAGTTCCTTCGCGCCCCACCCTCGCCCGAACCACCATCGACCCTCCATCGAGGGAACGAAATCGGCGAGCGCGCGAGCGCGGTCGCTGCTGCCGGCGTCGGACGCCCCGAACGACCCGGCCAGACGTGCGGTGACCGTCGGCACTCTCGCCACAGCCAGTGCTGCGCAGAGCGATGCGCCGATCACGCCGATCCGCACTCGCCCGTTCAGCTTCTGGAACAGGAGGAACAGCAGGCCCGCCACCACCACTGTGCCCACCGCAGCACGAGACAATGTCGCGATCAGTGCTACGGCGATGACCAGCGAGGTGACAGTGCGCAGTGTCCCGGCCGTACGCGCCAGCGCCAGCGCGAGGCCCACCAGGAGAAAGATCCCGGCGTAGTTCGGGTGGACGTAGGTCCCTGCAAGTCGCGTCACGGTGGTCCCCGCCACCTCGGCTACTCGGAGTGTGCTGCCGGTGTTGTCCGGAATCCCGTAACCGATCGGTGCCAGAAAGCGCAGCGCCGTTCCAGCCCGGTCGAAGGCGAGCAGTGCGAGCGACACTCCGCCACCGACTGCCGCACCGACGGCGAAACTTCGCTGAACCAGCCTGCTGTCGGCGTCGTCGAGACGTAGCAGAACCACGAGGAATCCGCTGGCCACAGTCCATTTGGCGAACTCGGTCAGGTGCACCGCACTGGTTGCCGTGTGTACGACACTGGCAGAGGAGACGGCCACGAGTAGGACAGTTGCCCATTCCACCGGATGCAGAGGCCGGTCTCGGATCGGCCGCGTCAGCAGGGTGCCTGCAGTCGCCACGGCGAGCACGAGGACCGCCGGGCCGGCCGCAGGGAGAGAGGCGAAGGGGAGACCACCCAGTGTCGCGCCTACCATCCGGTAGATCAATCGGGGTTGCAGGACGATGAGGGCCGTGCCCACTGCGAGGCCGAGGGCGACCGAAAGCAACAGGACACTCGCGCTCGTCAGAGCGCCTGACAAAATCGCGGCGATGAGCGCGGCAGTTCCCACGGCGACTGCAGCGCGCTTGCTCACCGTGCCAACCATTCACGGACGGCGCGGTGCGGAGCGCCACTCGCCCACCGCTCCGCGTTGACGGTATACAGATCGTGTCCATCGCTCACCGCAGCTCGACGATCGAGCAGATACCGGCGGCACTGCTCGACGAAGGCGCGTCGCTCGTCGGCGACGTGGAGGCCGAGAGCCGTTCCGAGAGAACCGATTGCGGCGGCAGTTCCCACGACCGGCATGCCGCGTCTGGCGGCGTCGAGGATCTTGACTCGTACGCCACCACCCGTGCGGATCGGGGCGACCATGGCACGGCAGGACGACAGAAAGGCGTCCAAATCGGCGACGAATCCCACATCGTTCGCGCCCTCGGGAAGTGCTGTGCGAGACGTGCCGGGTCCAGGCGAGCCGATGATGCGCAACTCGGCTCCGTCAATACCTCGAGCGATGTCCGGCCACCACGTCAGGAGCAGCTCGAACGCCTCGAGGTTCGGAGGCCAAGCTCGATCACCCATGAACACCAGTCGGGGACCGGAGGAAGCGATGTCGACCTGTCGTGTCGGCGGCAGGGTCACGTCCAGCCACCGGGCGCGGCGTACACCGTGGTCGGCGTAGAACTCGGCCTCTCGGGCGTCGTAGGTCCCGACGGTGTAAGCGTTCCGGGCGACGCGCAGCTCGTCTCGCAGAATCCGATGGGCATCGATCATGCCGATGGATCCGCGTGTCGCCTTCCAGACGAGGGTCTCCGACACAACGGTGTTGACGGCGAGGATAGGGTCCCCGCCCCGGCGAGTGGACGATCGCGACGACGCGAGGAACGACTCGGCCATGTAACTGTGGTCGGCCACGAAGATGTCGGCGTCGGACTCCTCGATGGCTCTGGTCATCGCCTCGGTCCGAAAGCGTGAGTGGACCAGGCTTCGCCGGTTGCGCACACTGTCGCGCACAAGGCCCAGCGGATTGGGCGCGGGCTTCGGCACCCTGACCACACCGTGGGCGCCCGTGTCGGGTCGATTCGACAGGCACAGAATCTGAACGTCGTGGGATTGCCTGGCGAGTTCCATGACCGTCCGCGCCATGGTGAGGTCTCCGGTGGACTCGTGCTCGGGGTCCTTGGCCAGGAGAAACGCGGCCTTCATCGGACTGCTCCGGATCGGCCGGGCGGAGGCGTGTCGAGAGTCTCGCCGATGTGGTGATGAACAGCTCGGTAGAGGGCGATTGCCGCGGCGACCTCGCAGAGGGTGGTGACCGTGGCGGCGCCGTAGCCGCCGAACGGCCCTGTCACGCTGACGAGCGCGGCAACCTTGGCCACCGACGACATCACTCCGATGCGGACGCGGACGCGGTCGCGGTTCTGCACGATCAGCAACAGGATGAAGCTGTGGTCCACGGTGCGGGCTGCGACGAACACGGCGAGTACGAGTGCAACGTGTCCGGTGTAGTCGGCCCCGCCCCACGCGAGGATCCCCACGGCGACGACCGTCATGGCGGCACCGGTCGCAAGACCGATAGACAAGGTCTCTCCGACGGTAGGCGCTGCGGACAGGCGGCCACCGGCCTCACGCATCCTGTCGATGAACGTGTTGGCGTAGTTCTGACCGATTGTGGAGAGGGCCAGCGCCGCGACAGAAGCCAAGGAGTAGTAGCCGGCGACGGTGTCGCCCGCCATCCACCCGACCACGATCACGTCACTCTGGATGTACACAGCGGCTGCGAGCGATTCCAGTGTGAGGGTGATGGCGGATCGGGGCGTCGCTTCGAAAGCAGGCCTATGTCCCGCAACGTATTTCAGGCAGTATCCGCCGATCACGAAGTAGGGCAACAAGTAGTAGAGGCCGATCTGCGCCACGGTGGGTGAATCGACTGCCAGGAGGCCCGTGAGGCCGCAACCGATGCTGGCCACTTGTCGGGCCGCGTCGTAGCGCATGGTCGAATCGGGGCGTCCGCGCCGCAACGTCGAACTCTTCGCCGCATCGAAAAGCATCTCGCCCGCTGCCAACAAGAGTGCGAATCCCACCACGAACCACTCGCGGTAGCAGGCGATTCCGATCGCCGCGACGACGATGGCCAGGAGGACCCTGGCCGACCGCTCACGGAGGAAGACATCGTCGGACGCGCGTAGTGCGCGCACGTGAAACACGTTGTCCAAGGCCGCATTGACCAGAGCTGCGCACGCAACCGCGACGGCATACTGGCCGTAGGAGGCAACCCCGAGCGCGTGCACGAACGCGAGAGTCCACAGGAGGCCCACTCCGCGACCGGCGTAATTCCAGAGGGATGCCACCCCGGCGCGCACCACGTGACTGCGCGACGAGGTCATGGCAATCCCGCAGTGATGCCTCGACGACGTTCGAGGAGAGCGGACCAACTGTTCAAGAAGCCTTCTGCGCACCGTGGCAACGAGTCCGCTTCTGCGACTCGATGCACGTCGTCCGCGAGCTCGGTCAGGCGCTCGTCGTCTCGGGCAACCCGGTTCACCACCGAAGCCATCTCGATCACCGTGTCGGCACCGACGGCACCGCCTCGACCGACCGTTTCGGCCAACGCTCCCTCGGTGAAACAGACGACGGGTGTGCGGTAGGCGAACGCTCTGGTGATTGTGCTCGACGCCGGAAACGACGGCCCGTAGGCCCCGTGTTTGCGGTAGGGAATCAGGAGGAGGCGTACCGACGCGAAGAACGCATCCTCGGCGCGTCCGTTGACCTCTCCGAGTACCCGGACACCGGGGACGTCGGGCAGTGCTTCCGTTCCTCGGCCGGCCACCACGATGTCGATGTCCGGGCCGATGTGTCGCCGCAGGTCGGTGACCAGATCGAATCCCTTGCCTCCGTACACGTGGCCGAACAACCCGACGGCCAATGGTCGCTCGGGTAGTCGGGGGAGGGGTGACCGCTGCGGAACGTAGATCCGCGCAGCAACCGGATGTGCCCGTGGGTAGGAGTCACGAATGCTCTGTGCACCGATATTCGTGAGGGCGAACAGCGTTCGGTCGGCCGTCACCCGCCGCTGCAGCGCGGTGTGCACGGGGCGAGTCGGGTAGTGCACCGTGTGATGGAGAAGGCGATGCGCACCGACCGATCGCGTCTTGAGCGGCCACCACACGGGGTGAGGCGGATCGTGCACGGTCGCCGTCACTATGGCCGATCGACGCGAAAGGCTCGCCGCCGCCCAGAAGGCGGACAGCGATCCGCTGCTCTGCTCGAAATGAACGACGGTGGGTCGATCGTCCGACGTCGACAGGCGTCGGACCGCGAGGCAGTGATCGATCACCTCGCGCACGGTCTCGGCCCCCTCGGTGTCGATGCGGCGGTCGCGGACGTCACCGAAGTGCGGACGGATCTCCGCGAGGAAATCGTCCGCGTAGTCGCCCACGCCGCTGCGTCCGGCGGCTGGAGCGACGTAGACCAAACGCGTCCGTTCGAGTGGCGTCATTGTCGGCCGTGCTCCCTGGTCAACCGGCGGCGGACGCGACCGGTGCCGGTGCTGCGGTCGTGACTCGGGTGTCGACGGCCGGTGCGAGCAGGTCGTCCGTCACCACCGCGTCGGTGTCGACGGTGAGACCTGGCCCGATGCTCACGCCGGCGAACAGACGTGCCCTCTCGGCAATCCGGGCGTTCTTGCCGATGAAGATCGGCCCGCGGCACTGGGATCGGTTGTGCGCTGCGGAACCCAGCGGAAGAGAGACGATTCGGACGTCGGCCCCGATCGTCACGTCGTGGTCGGCGAATATCCCCCCGCGCGCGTCCAGGAGTGTGTGCCGACCGACGCGGACATGGTCGCCGATGACCAATCGTCGCGGTGCGAGGACGACGGCATGCACCGCGATGAACGACCGGTTTCCGACCGTCGCGCCGAAGTGTCGGAGCCACGCCCGGCGCACCGGAGCGTAGGGAACGTGGGTGATCACGGTGTTGTACAGCCGCTCGCCGATCCGGTCGAACCCGGTGCCGACGAAGTCGGTGGTCATGCGTTGCCCGCCGAGAGTTTGGCCTGCTCGTCCACGTCGTGTCGCACCATCATGCGGATGAGTTGGTCGAAGGTGACCGTGGGAGTCCAGCCGAGGGCGGCCTCCGCCTTGCTCGAGTCGCCGATGAGGAGATCGACCTCGGCCGGTCGGACATAGGTGGGGTCGACGGTGACGTAATCGGACCAGTCGTCGATGCCGATCTCGTCGAACGCCACCGTGAGGAGATCGCGGATGGAGTGCGTGTGGCCGGTCGAGATGACGTAGTCGTCCGCATCGTCCTGCTGGAGCATCAACCACATCGCCTGGACGTAGTCACCGGCGAAACCCCAGTCGCGACGTGCGTCCAGGTTGCCGAGGGTCACTCCGCTCTGTAGGCCCAGCGAGATGCGCGCCACGGCGCGGGATACCTTGCGAGTGACGAATTCAACTCCACGCCTGGGGGATTCGTGATTGAACAGAATCCCGGAGCTGGCGTGCATCCCGTACGACTCGCGGTAGTTGATGGTCATGTAGTGGCCGTAGACCTTGGCCACTCCGTAGGGGGAGCGCGGCCACAGCAGTGTCGACTCGCGCTGCGGCACGTCCTGCGCTTTGCCGAACATCTCCGAACTCGACGCTTGATAGAACCGGACCTGATGGCCGGAACTGTCCTGGTAGAAGCGGACTGCCTCGAGGATGTTCAGCACTCCGCCGCCGGTGACATCGGAAGTCAATCGCGCGTTCTCCCAGGAATAGGCCACGAAGGAGATGGCGCCGAGGTTGTAGACCTCGTCCGGGCGTGCGTGCGCGACGGCGCGGATGAGGCTGACGAGATCGAGAAGGTTGCCGCTGATGATGTCCACGTACGGATGACTGGCGGCGAGAAGGTCGGCCTTGGGGTTGTTCTGCCCCGCCACCAGGCCGAACACCTCGTATCCCTTGTCGTGCAGGAGTTCGGCCAGGTACATGCCGTCCTGGCCCGTGATCCCGGTGATCAGTGCCCGCTTGGTCACGTAACGCCTTCCGTTCAGCAATTGGTCCTTTTTCGGTCGACGATCTTTGGTCGTGTCGGCTGAAGAAAGGGCGTGTTCCGGGTCGATTGCAGGTTTCGGTGTCGCGCTTTCGAACTTCGGCACCGGTTTCGTGAACCGCTGCGGCGCAACATGTTACATCGCAAATACGAGGTTCCGGCGTGGAAATGATGGTTCACCGTTACGTGCTGCGCAACCGGAACCGTTCTGTCAAGATCGTTCCGTCCATCGCGTTCCGGTGACGAGGCGGACCGCTCGACCTTGTGAATCACCATTGTTCGTCGGACGGATCAAGGACCTCCTGTGGGCATCGGAGACTACTTCTCGGCATTGCGAGCGCACTGGACCATCGTGGTCGCCTGTGCCGTGCTCGCCGTGGTTGCCGCCGCGGCGGTCTCCGCCCTGACCAGCCCGACGTACATTGCGTCGACGCGACTTTTCGTCAACACCACGGGTGCTGCAACCGCGAGCGACGCCTACCAGGGAAGTCTGTTCTCCACGGGCAGGGTGGCGTCGTACGCCGAACTTGCCGCGGGCGAGGAGGTGGCGCGGCGGGTCGTCTCGTCACTCGGGCTGCCCGAGGGACCCGAGGCGGTCATGAGTCAGGTGGAGGCGAGCGCGGTTCCCGGATCGGTACTCCTCGACGTGACCGCGAGCGCCGGCAGTCCCACTGGAGCGCGAGACCTGGCGAACAGTGTTGCCGAACAGACGAGCGCGCTGGTTCGGGAACTCGAATCGGCGGGGCGTCAGGGCGAGCCGGCAGTGAGCGCGACCATCGCGGATTTCGCCGACATGCCCGCACGGCCCACGACGCCGTCCTGGGGACGGAACTTGGTGTTCGGTCTTCTGGTCGGCGTCATCGTCGGTTCCATTGCGGCGGTCGCGCGGGCCCTCGGCCGCCCTATCGTGAGGAGTGCCGGCGACCTCGCGGCCGCTGTCGGGCCGGTTCTGGGAACGATACTGGTCGCGCGGGGGGCGTCGGCGAACGAGATGCTGGCCGTGGACCGTCATCCGGAGGCGCAGGAGTCGTTCCGCGAACTACGCGCGTCGTTTCTCGCCGCGACAACCTCCACGGGGTACCGAACGGTTCTCCTGACCGGGCCGTCGCCCGGAATCGGGACGAGTACGACGGCCATCGGGCTGGCCGTCACGCTGGCGGAATCGTCGCGTTCGGTCGTCGTCGTCGACGCCGATGTGCGCGGCGCGACGGTGCATACGACGTTCGGAGTCGGGCCGACTCCCGGTTTGGCGGAATATCTGTCCGGCACCGCCACGATGAACGACGTGGTGGTGCCCACCGACCTGGACAACCTCAGCATTCTCGCGTCGGGGCTCGAACGACCCGACACCCGAGCTTCCTTCGGAACTCCGAAGATGGTCGAAACGATCAAAGTGCTTCGCCAGTACTTCGAGTACGTGCTCGTCGACGCACCGGCTGTTCTGTCCGGTTCGGATACGGCTGTGCTGGCCGCGTCGGTGGACGCCGCGTTGATCGTGGCCCGCGCCGGTGAGACCGCCCGCCGAGACGTGACGACGACCGCGGACAAGATCCGGCTGTCCGGCACTCCGATCATGGGCTCGGTTGTCAACCACGGGCCGCGCGGTCGGCGAACGAGGCGTTCGTGAGAATCGTCCATGTCTCCGAAGCTTTCGGCGGCGGCTTACGCAGCGCGATCGTCAATTATGTGCGGGCGTCCCCGCAGCATCGACACCACCTCGTCGTCCGAACCCGCGTCGGTCACGAAACGTTCGAGGTTCCCGCTGCCGCGACGACCACGGTGTTCGACGGCACCTTGGTCGGCTTCCTCGAGGCCGCACGACGTGAGGTGCTCGACGGCGCCTATGACGTGGTGCACCTGCATTCCAGTTACGCGGGCTTGTTGCGTGCCGTCCTCCCCGCGGGTGTGCGCATCGTGTACTCGCCACACTGTTACGCGATGGAGGCCGGCCACCCGTGGTACAAGCGGTCGGTCTATCGATCTGTCGAGCGTGCACTGGCGCAGAGAGACCAGATG
Organism: Rhodococcus sp. PBTS 1; assembly: GCF_001620025.1. NCBI lineage: Bacteria > Bacillati > Actinomycetota > Actinomycetes > Mycobacteriales > Nocardiaceae > Rhodococcus > Rhodococcus sp. PBTS 1. The sequence continues at coordinate 3,368,233 of NZ_CP015219.1, read as the reverse complement.
CTCATGGCCGTCAGCCCGCGGGAAATCGCGATCGGTCACGAACTTCGGTTCGGCATGCCGAGCCGTGAGGTACCCAACTCCGCGACTCCGCTGGACGTAGTGGACTACCGCGCTGAGCGGGCCGAGGTGCCGACCGTAGTGATGCTCGGCCGAATTGCCGACCAGAAGGACCCTCGATTCTTCGCCGAGGTGGCAGACCTGGTGGGGTCCCGCTGTGCATTCCTGTGGATAGGGGAGGGAGCGCAGGGGCGGATGCACCTCGAGCGGGCCGGGGTTCAGGTGACCGGATGGGTGGACCCAGCGGAGGTGCGCCGGCTGATGATCTCGGCGGACCTGTATCTGCATACTGCCGCTTGGGAGGGAGCTCCGCTCTCCACGCTCGAGGCGGCCGAGATGGGGTGCCCGGTGATCAGCAGGGCCATTCCCAGCATGGTGACCTTGGGCTACGCATTGGGCGGTACGACTCCCGTGGAGATGGCCGTCGCGGTCCGCCGCTTCTTCGTTGATCCCGACTATCAATCCCGTGTGCGCGCCGCGACGGGCACGGTGACCGGGGACTACACCTTCGACTTGATGGCGGGCCGGCTCTCGGAGGCGTACGACTTTGCTCTGCGCCGGCTGGGCTCACCGAGGAGCGCGAAGTCGGCCGCGGAGCATGTGCCCGGGATGATCACCGGGTGAGTATCGACGGACCCTCGAGCAGTCCCGTCGCTCTGATCACCGGTGTGGCCGGGCAGGACGGCACGTATTTGTCCGAGCTGCTGGTCGCGAAGGGCTGGCGCGTCCACGGTGTCGCCCGGAGAGATCCGAGTGAGACGGACGCTGGGCAATATCTGAGCGGCGTGACCCTTCACGTCCAGGACGTCGCAGACACCGACGCGACGGCCGACCTGATCTCGCAGGTCGAGCCCGACCACGTCTTCCATCTGGCCGGCATCTCGTCGGTGTGGAAGTCATGGCAAGACCCGGTGCTGACCACTCGGGTCAACGGCTTGTCCGTCGTTGGCGTCCTCGAGGGGTGCGTTCGGCTGCAGGATCGCGTCGGCAAACAGGTCACCGTGGTCAACGCGTCCTCGGCCGAGATCTTCGCCGGGTCGGGGGTGTCGCCACAGAACGAGGACACCCCCATTGCTCCGACCTCGCCCTACGGCGCGTCGAAAGCCTTCGCTCATCACATGGTGCAGGTGTATCGGGCGAAAGGGCTCGCCGCCTCCAACGCCATCCTCTACAACCACGAGTCACCCCGTCGACCGGACACGTTCGTCACCCGCAAGATCACCAAAGCGGTCGCCGCGATCGCTGCCGGTGAGCAGGACCGACTGGAACTAGGGGACACCTCCGCTGTACGCGATTGGGGCTGGGCGCCCGAGTACGTCGATGCGATGTACGCGATGGCGATCGCGGATCACGGTGACGACTTCGTCGTGGCCACAGGCGAGGCGCATTCCGTCGAAGCTTTTCTTGCCGCTGCATTCGGTGCGATTGGACTCTCTGACTGGGAACCATTTGTGAAACGTCAACAATCCCTCACAAGGCCGGAACCGACGCTCGCCCAGCGAGGGGATTCCACGTACATTATGCGCGTGCTCGGATGGCAAGCCAGCTCGACTATGGGAACGGTGCTATCGCGATTGCTGGACTACGACCGTCGGCATGACGCGGGTGGCACGGACACTGTGGAGCCTGCACCTACATGATGGAGGAGACTCCCGCAGTGTCCCTGAGGACTGCTTGAGTCGCGGACCACGCGTGTCTGCCGTACTGTCTGTCCGTGCCGCAAGCTTGGCGCGGGGATTAGAGTGAGCGGGTTTTTCCATGTCGAGGTTCGTGGTATCAGGTCGACGTCTGCAGGTAGGGGGCTCGAAGCGAGGACGCTTGCAGATGGTGTCCGCGCAGCTCACACAGGCTGTGTTGAGGGCGGCGGGGCTCGCTACCTCGGTGCTCGCTATAGCCATCGTGAGCAGGGCCGTCGGGCCGGAGCAATACGCCACCTTGGCAGTCGGGATTACACTCGCTGGCATTCTCTACGCCCTCTCAGATTCTGGCGCTTACCAGATCGGCGTGCGCGAGATGGCGATGGGGGTCCCGAGCAACGCAGGCGCTAGTCAGATCGTCCTCGCTCGCGCTTTCCTCTTGGCTCCATTCTTGATTCTCGCCATCGTCGTTATCGTCGTCCTTTCTGATGTCGGGACGCGAAGCGTCCTACTCATAACTGTTGCTTCCGCTATTCCCTACTTGGGCGTCGCGTTTCGCGCTGTCTCCGAAGCATTCGTCAGACCGGCAATTGTAGGGTTCGTTATCCTCTCCCAAAATCTGGTCTGGCTGGCGGCGGTCGCGGCGTGCGCGACGCTCGGGCTAGATCTGACGTGGTTTGCCGCCTCGCTCTTCTTCGCGGTCTGCTGCCAGGCGCTTTTCGCGTACGTCACCGCCTCAGCTTTGGATCGTCGTGAGTCGCCGCAACCCTCTACGGCACGCGGAACCAAGCTGAATTGGTTCACGCTTGTGCGCCAGAGTGTGCCCCTACTCATAAGCGGCCTTGCGACCACCGCGTACTATCGTGGCCATCAAGTCGTCGTATACGCTCTACTTCCCGCCGTCGCCGCCGGCAGCTACTTGGCCGCGATCCGTGTCGTAGACGCGGCGGCCGCAGTAATCCCCGCAACCATCACATCGGTCATGCTTCCCAGATTGTCGAAGAAATGGGGTTCGGACACCGACGACGCTCGCTCGTACTACAAAACTACTTTAGGCGTCACGGTTCTAATTGCCCTTACGATTGCCATTGCGATCAACCTTCTCAGCGACAGTATAAGCCGAGTCTTGTTGGGAACTTCATTCGAGTCGGGAAGTGTACTAAGGTGGTTATGCTTTTCCCTGCCTGGGATGAGTGTCGGATACATCTCGATGAACGCGCTCATTGCAATCGGTAGCCAGTCGGTCGGTGCAAGGCGGATGTTTTGGAGTTCCTGGTTCGGGTTTGCTATCTGCTCCGGTGCGGCGTGCATCTCTGCGGTATCAGTTGCGATCGCACTCGCAGCCACGGAGGTAATGATCGCGACAGTACTTACCTATACCGCGTTCGCCGAGTTCGATAAGAGCAGGGTACCTGAAGCGGGTTGGAAGTTGAAAGACGAAAGCCACGGGGAGATGCGTTCATAATGACCGAGATCAAACTGGTGTGCGCGTCTTACAACCGAGAGCAAGCGCTACGCAACACCCTTCCAAACAAGCTCGCGATTTCTAGGGTGGCAGAGCTGATCTTCGTCCTGGACGGGTCTACGGACGGGTCAAAAAAATTCCTGGAAGAAGCACGCCTCATAGATGACAGAGTGCGGGTGATTGAACAGCCCAACAGCGGGGTCCAGCGCGCCCGTAACCATGGCGTACAAGCCGCGGGTAAGTGCGATTGGATTCTATTTCTCGACGATGACGACCTGGTACCTTCAAATTTCGCGGAAGAGCTGCTTGCTGCGGCAGAGGAGAACGACGCCGTCATCGCGGGTGCTCCCTGGCTTAACCTTGTTGGGACTAAGACTGATGGTCGCGGATTTACAATAGACGTCGACGAGGATCAGAACGTGAACTTGCGCTCCCACCCGAACGTAATCACGGCGGAGGTGATCCGAACGCCATTCGTCGTCTCCTGCGTTCTCATGCGAACGGATGTTGCACGGGCATATTCTTTCGATTCCACTTTCGGTGGGAATGCGTGGAGAGAAGAAACCGACATGTTTTTGCGAATATGGAGCGACGGTCACACCATAGTTCGGACGCCCAATACGTACGCCTACCTCGACAGGCGGTATCCAGGGGGGCATAGCAAAGCAATAATTCGATACGAATACTGGGTGATGCGAAACGAGCTAGCCTTCTTGAAGCGGCATCAAAAAGTCCTGCGAACATTGCAGCCCGGCTGGAGAGGCGTCTATCGCGAGCTATTTGTGTCGATTGCACCACGGCTGCGAAACCTCCCACGGCTGGTCGCCGTCCGTGCCCGCGACCTCCTGGTGTCCAGAGGATGAAAATCGCTATAGTTGCACCGAGCGTCGACACCCGTGCAGGCGGAGTCGAACGTTTTGCCGGCGACCTCAGCCGCTGCCTATCTGGCACCGGCCACGAGACTCGTATCTTCGCGCCTGTCAAGTCGGTTGCAGGTCTGGCGTTCGCACGGTGGAAGAGGCGACTAGGCATCACGGCCATCGACGACACGGAAAACGTGTCACGACAATTACGGGCTTGGGAACCTGACTTAGTCATATCCAACGGCACGATGGGGTGGGGTTTGAACAAAATTGCCCGCCGAATTCACGTATTTCACGGTACGATGGTCGCCAACGCGCTGGCAACACGTCAGAGCAGACGGTTCAGAGATTGGTGCGTTTCTGGGCTGCTGGGCGGGGGTCTGTGTGAGTTCCTTGCAGGTTGGGGCGCTACAAAGGTAGCAGTCTCGGCAAATGTCGCCAGAGAGATAAATCGATTCTACTTATATCGCAACATTGCTGTCATACCGAATGCGGTGCAGATCACCGGACACAAGCCAGCTGCTCACGTTGAGAAGCGTCAGCCCTCTCCAGTTGTTCTCTTCGCGGGTCGCCGTGAACAGCGGAAAGGCTACGAAGAATCCGTCGATGCTGCCGCAAGATGTGGAATTCGCTTGACTGTTGCAGGACCGGGAGACGATGACCGGACGACCAATCTGGGATTGCTAGACGAGAACGAACTGTTCGAAGCACTGCGAAATGCAGACGCTCTCCTGTTTCCGACGCACTACGAAGGCTGTTCGATCTTACTGCTTGAGGCGCTCGCGGCTGGTTGTCCAGTTGTTACCACAAACGTTGGTTGGGTTCCAGAATTAATCGCGCGTATCCCTGAGTACGATGCCTTGGTGGTTGATAGCGTCGACCCAGAACTGATCGCGGAGAAATTGCGAGTGGTGCTGGCCGATCGCCACGCATACTCGACAGCCTGTGACAATGCGCGCCGCTTCGTTGAGAATGATATGAACATGAGGCGATTCACAATGGACTGGGTCGATGTAATCCGCCGAACTGGTAGAGGGTGACGCACGGTGTCAATCAAAGCTATCAACCGAAGGGTTGATCGACCTCACGTCTTCGCCGTGGTCTGCATCTGTTTTGGCCTACTCGGCCTCGTGTCGCTGAGTCTCGCTTCGACAGCACAGTCGACAGGGTCCGCCTTGGCGTACTCAATTCTACTGCCAGCCTGTGTCATAATTTGCGCTCTTTACCGCCATCCACTCGCCGCGGCCTGTCTGGTCGCATTCCTAGTTCCTTTGAACTATCCGACCACACAAATTCCGTTCTTAGAGACTTCAACCGAACTACTGCTCGTCGTATTTACGCCCCTGTTTCTCCGATCCTGGTTGAGCCAACGGGGCGAGCTAGGCAGGGAGCTCGCCCTGACTTCAATGCTTCTCAGCGGTGGGCTTTTCGCCTTGATCGCTTCCGACTCAGAGCTGGCTGCGTGGGGCTTCATTCGATGGGTTCTGGCGGCCAACTTGCTCCTCGGTCTGATCGCGATTCTGCGTACGGAGCGGGGCACGATTCGAGCCGGCGGTATGGCTGGCGACAGGATCTTCTGGCTGGCGATCTTGAGCGGGGCTCTCATCTGCGCGGTCTTCGGGATACGTCAGCGAGCGGGTGCCATTGTTTTCGTAGGCGCCCCTTACAAGCCGCCGAACATCGATTCTACATTTGGATTTTACTCGAACTACACCGCATACCTTGCTTTTGCGTCCGTGGTGGGAATTCTCCTGCTTGTCGACAAGAAGCTCGGAGTCCGAACACGCACCTATGTCCTGGTAAGCACCTGCGTCGTCGTATCGCAACTTGCGCAGGGTATGTCGCGGGGATCGATTCTCTTTGTGGCCATCGCATTGCTGGTCGCGCTTGCAGTGCTTGCGGTCAAATCGCCCGGCCGAAGTCTGTCACTGCTTGCCATCTCCTCTATAGGGGTTCTAGCGGTTTATTTGTTCACTCCCCCCCGCGTGCTAGAAGAGTTCACCCTGAGGTTCATTCAAGACCAAGGTGGCGATGTTTACCGGTCGTCATTGCAGCGCGCAGGATGGAATTTGCTTGTCGAGAATCCTTTCGGATTGGGGTTTGGCGGTTTTGTAGAAGCGCTGAGATCCGATTCGTCTCGAGCCTACGTCGCACTCGCCCATCCTCACCGATTGTGGACCGAACTCGGGCTGGAACTGGGTTGGATCGGCCTCGTCGCTATATGCGTCCTCATCGGCATTGCACTCGGTCGGTCTCTCCGGACGAGTCTGAAGCAGCTGAATATGTCAGATCTCATAGCGGGCGCTTGTCTTGCGGGGTTCGCGGTCCAGGGCTGGGTCGACTACTTCTTCTTCGAAACGTCGAACTTGGTAGGATTTGTTTTCATCCTTGCGGCGTCACTTGTCGGGCCATTGAAGCGAGTTGCTCCGCGCTCACGGACACGTGACACCAGATCCAACACCCTACGTCAGGGTGTGTTTTCATGAGAATCGCAATTGTTATGCCACATTCGTCCGCGCACCGTGACAGCGGTGACCGGGTCCGGACCGAGACCTTGGTGAATGTGCTTCGATCGGGCGGGCACGAGGTAGCCGTTTTTTATCCACGCTTCAACTCAAGCGAGCAGCCTGCATCGTACGAAGTTGCAGTCGACATCCCGCGCCACAGCTTGACCGCTTGGCGGGTGCATATGCGCTTGGTGTCACTTTTCGACAGATTTGCCATCTTCGAGATGGCTGGTGTCAAGCAGCTGCTCCGCAGCGCGGTCGAACACTACGACCCAGATGTCGTCGACATCCAGCACACCCACCTGTGGTTCGACTGCCGTGTTCCGGTTGTCGTCACCGCGCACAACATCGAGTCTATGTTCAGTGGTCGACGTGGCTGGGCGGGGTGGCGTGCACATCGAGTTCGGGAGCGGGAGGTGGAGGCTCTGTCGAGAGCCGCGGCTACCGTAGTCTTTAGTTCGATCGACGGCCAACGTGCCCGCTCACTCTGCTCTGACGTCGACCCCGTCGTAGTTGTGCTCGGGACCGGTGAGTCTGCATCGCCGCACCGAATTCGTAACTCGATTGATGCCGTCGGGTTTATCGGATCTTTCGACTACCTGCCGAACCGTCAGGCACTCTCTTGGCTACTTGCATGGTGGTCGAGCAGGGGCGTGAGTAACGGGATCGAGAGCCTCATTCTCGTTGGTCGGAGCCTATCTAGAGCAGTCTCCCGGGTGCCTGCGAGTGTGATTACAAGGTCTGACGTCCCGGACGTCGTCCGTAGTTCGGAGGACTTCGACGTACTCATTGTGCCGTTATGGTCGGGCGGAGGTGTGCGAGTAAAAATTATAGAAGCACTCGGGCGTGGCCTGCCCGTGGTGTGTACCCCGTTAGCGTGCGAAGGCATCGAGGTGTCCGACGGTAGAGAAGTTTTGCTCTTCGATTCGGCTGACGAGTTGGACGCTGTTTTAGGGAAACTCAGCTCATCGAACGAACGCGCAAGAATGTCAACTGCTCAGCGCGAAACGTGGAAAGCAAAGTACTCGGCCGACGCGATGGCCGGTCAACTCGTGGATGTTTACCTGAGTGTGTGTTCGGCCGGCACCGGCAACTGAGAAGTTAAGGAAAATCGATGGCATCGAGTAAAAGTGGCGTGCACGGCGCGGCGGGCTCTAGGTCGGCGCGCGTGATGGCGTGCCACCCGAGCGCAGACGCCTACGGCAGTGACCGCATGCTGGCCGAGACCCTGCGACACCTCGCAGACAGCTATCGTGTCCACCTCGTACTTCCTGAGAAGGGCCCACTTGAGCACTACCTACGCAACATAGGGAGCCTCACGTGGTCAGAAAACCCGCGCGTGCTCGTCATCAGGAAGTCGTTACTGGGGATCAGTGGATTGCTGAGGTTGCCGGGCGCGCTGCTTTCGAGCCTTATTTCCGCCTTGAAACAGATCCGTCACGTCGGTCCAGACTTAATATATGTGAATACAATCACTCAGCCATCGTGGATGGTAGCTGCGTGGCTACTTCGAATACCTTGCATTGTCCATGTACGCGAGGCGGAATGGAGTGCGAGATGGGTGGTGCGTCGCGCTCTCTGCCTCCCCCTTCGGTCCGCCCAGTTGGTGCTTGTCAATAGTGCCGACACCGCTCGTTTCATTGCGGTGAATTCATTTGGTAGCGGTGTGGCTTCAAGAACTGAAATTATCCATAATGGCAAGGATTGGTCCGCGCTCAAGCGAATGCAACGCGACACGGCGGCCGTTCTTGGTCAATCGGTCAAAATGAAGACGCTGCTATTGGTGGGGCGACTAAGCCCACGAAAGGGCCAGGACCTGGCTCTGCATGCACTTAGAACATTGCTCAGCCGTGGCTGGGACCTTCGCCTCGTTTTTGTTGGTGATACTTTCGAGGGATACGAATGGTTCGAGGCATCACTGCGCGCGGAGGTCGACGCAAATGCCCTCGGCGACCGCGTGACCTTCGCAGGCTTCCACCTCGATGTGGGCAACTTTTACGCCGAGGCGGACGTGGCCGTGGTGCCGTCGCGAGCCGAGCCATTCGGCACGGTAGCTGTCGAGGCATTGGCCGCTGGTGTGCCCTGTGTCGCGGCCAGAGTCGGAGGATTGACCGAAATCATTCAGGATGGCAAAAACGGGTTGCTTTTCGATGTTGGCGATGCCAACGACCTAGCAGTGAGTATCGAGAAGTTGCTCCGCGGAGAAATCAGCGCCGAAGAGATAGCCGCCCAAGGAGTGCGCGACGCTGACTCACGGTTTTCAGAGGCGGCGTATCGCAAGTCAGTGCTTGATGCGTTCTCGATGGCACTGCACGACCGCGGCGGTTCGCATGTCTAAGGTTGCGATCGCCACGATCTCCGACCCTTTCGCAGAGTCTCATGGGGGAACCATGCGGACGCGGGCGTTTGATAGCGCATTTCAGCAGCTGGGTCTCGCAACGAAGGTTTTCTTTCCCCGCAGTTCAACGCCTTCGCCCCTGACAGGCGGGCCACGCCACGAGTCCCGGATTCGGGGTGTCGCATCTCGTGCGCGTGACTTGAAGAGAAGCCTGATACCTATGCCAACCGCGCTGGGGGCTCGGAATGCAGAGGTGAGTAAGGCAATTTCCGACACGGACCACGTGACGCTTCTACACACTGCGGTTATATCTCAGGCGCCCCTCGCTCGTCGATTTGCCGGTCCCCACTGGCTCGACTTTATGGACCAGTGGAGTTCTTTCGCACAACGGGAAGCAATTGCGCGGGTGGGCCTCTCCCGCAGAACAGCGATGATGCAGTCGGCGTGGTTGAGAGTACAGGAGCGAAAATGGTCAAGCCGCGCCTCACTCGTAACGGCCGCCGGATGGCAGGACTCGGTGTCGATGCGGCGCTCTGGTATTCCGGCATTGTGGCTGCCGACACCAATCTCGGATGAATTGTTTGAGAAGGATTGGGTGGCCGGGACTGGTGGTCGCGTAGCCGGAATGGTCGGAAACTTCAATTACTGGCCAAACCGGGACGCTTACGAAGTTCTGATTGAGTGCTGGCTTCCGGAGATGCGCAGACAGGGATGGTCGCTTAAGGTCTGTGGTATTGGGTCGAACTTGCTGGCGCCTGTAAGCGGAGTAACTCTCATGGGGGAATTACCGGATCTCGACGAATTCTTCGAATCCATAGATATGACGGTCGCGCCGATCCGGCTAGGCGGTGGTGTCAAAGTGAAGGTCATCGAGTCTTTGGCCCGGGGTGTTCCTGTGCTCACATCGGATCGCGGGCTAGAGGGGTTCTCGCCGGAGTTGCGAGGGCTCGCAGTGGCTGCCCCGCTAACTCCGCTTCGCTTAGATTTGTGCGAAATGTTGGAAGCGCAGAGGGACCTAGACCGGTTGCCCCTGGACGACTTCAGGTACTCCACGTTCTCAGCCAAGATCGGTGATCTTTACAGCTCGATAGAAGGAGAAACATGAACGGAGACCTCCTAGTCCGCACGATCGCGCTGGTTCTCATAAGGAAGACTGGACGGGACGTTAAGCTTGATCCAAACCTGTCATCTTTGCAGATCGCAGCCGAAGTATCGCGGCGTTCTGTCGCAATGTTCCGTGGAATGGTAACCCTGTGTGGTCCGGTATTCAGAGGCCGCGGAGTGAGATTACGAGCGCGCCGCAACCTCTCATTCGGCCGAGGTGCGTCCATCGGGGACTTCACCGTAATCGATGCGCGGGCTTCCAGGCCGGTCGAGATTGGTTCTGCTTCCAAGCTTGGTCGCTACGGACTCGTTACCACAACGAGCAGTCTCGCGCTGGTCGGCGTCGGTTTCAAGATGGGGGAGCGGTCAGGAATTGGCGATTTCTTCCACATCGGGTGTTCTGGTGGGGTCGACATCGGCGACGATGTCATCGCAGGACCGTTTCTCACGGTACATTCTCAGGAGCATCGGTATTCGGATGTCTCGACAAAGATTCGCGCGCAGGGCACCGTGGAGAGTTCGGTAACGGTTATGGATGACTGTTGGTTGGGGTCGCGCGTGACCATCCTCGCCGGCACAACTATTCGTGGTCATACTGTGGTGGCGTCTGGGTCAGTTGTGAAGGGCGATTTCCCCCCTAACGTAGTTCTAGGTGGTGTACCTGCCAGGATCCTGAAGACACTGGACTGACCGGCGAAGGCTTGTCATGTTCCGATGATTTCTATCAGTGCTGATTCATAGTCGGCGCAAATTCGATTCCACGTGTATTCGGCGCGCGCCCTGTCTTCGGCACTCCGACTTTTTTCTCTGCGGAGGTCCGGCTTCTGCATCAGCGACCGGATTTTCGATTCGATATCATCTGCCGTCGGGTCCGCGTATATGCCTGTTTCAGCGAGCACCTCTCGGTTGTAGGCGGTGTCTCGAGCTACTGTGGGTGAGCCTAGTGCCATGGCTTGAACTAGAGCGGGATTTGTTCCGCCGACACTGTGGCCGTGATAGTAGACCCCGGCATTCTTCCACAGGGCAAACAATAGATCGTCGTTGGATAGGTGACCTAACCAAGTCACTCTCTCTTTGCGTTCGGAGAGGGATCTGGCCAATTCCTCTATCTCGCCTCCGTAACCGGACGATCCAACGATGACAACCTGGTAATCATTGCTGAGATTCTCAGCCGCTTGTAGAAACTCGACTACGGTGTTTTCGGGAACGAAGCGGGCAACATATAGAATGTATCCGCTTGAAGGCAGATCCAGTGGTGGCTGCATCTGGGGTACGCCGGAGGCGCCGTATGGTATGAATGTACCTTCTCGTAGGAACATTTTGGCCCACTGATCACCAAGTGCTCGCGAGTCATAAACCAGCGCGTCGGCCCAACGAGCAGTCAGTTTGGCGCCGCCCAAAAACACAGCCTTTGCCAACTTATTCCATTTCTCACGCTTCCACTCCATGCCGTCCACGTTTACGAGCGTTGGTACGCCACGTGCAGCCAAAAGGGGAAGCCAATACCCGTTCGCGACATTCAACACCAAAGCGGCATCCGGACGTTCACGGGCACTGGCAACGGTCGACGTGAATCCGTAGGTCAGCGTACTTAACGATTTTGTTTCGAGGCCCATAGTGTGCTTTGCGCGGACACGTGGATCGCCTGTCGTGATTTCAGCGGGGTCTGTTGGGGTCCGCCCGAAGACGGTTACGTCCCACCCTCGGTCTGAGAGAAATGGCGCGAGGTGTCTGACTAACGTTTCGAAACCCCCATAGAAGCTCGGGTAACCCCTCGACCCGATGATGTGAACCGTCTTGTTCCGCAAAGTTCTCCTAGGTGTTTTGCTTCACCGGCCCGGCGGCAAGTAGTTGGTTGGTACCCTACCGCAACGCGGTCGACATGGCTCGTTGATGCCCGTCCGTTTAATGCGCTTTCGAACGCTGACCACGTGCTGTTCAAAAGGCTGTGTTCTTCAAGCATTGGAGGGCTTGTCCGTGGTCCGTAAGAAAGGCGCTGCAGGTGGTCAACCGCCCAGTTGATAGTAGAGTTTGCGGCGGGCGTCACAAGCGGGCGCGGCGCTTTGTTCGCACCGTAGTCGCGGTTGCTTCACGCGGTCGTCGGCTTCGCTGCGCGTTTGTCAACGGTCTCACCAATTCGGCCCCTAGGTTGTAACGGCGAAGCAGCGCCGGCGACTTGAACCGTCCTGGGTCTGGTGGAGACTGTGATCTCACCAGGAGAATGCAGTCATGGCAGCACCGAGGAAGTTCGACGAGGAGACCCGCCAGCGGGCGGTGAGGATGTATCGGGAACGGGTCGCCGAGCACGGTGATTCGAAGCTGGCGGCTCGCAAGCACGTCGGTGCGTTGCTCGATGTCAAACCCGAGACGTTGCGCAATTGGATCGACAGAATTGATCGTGACGATCTGCCCGAAGGGACGTCGACGGTATCCGATCGCGATGCCGAGCTGAAAAAGTTGCAGCGTGAGAATGCCGAATTGCGCAGGGCCAACGAGATTCTCAAGACAGCATCGGCGTTTTTCGCGGCGGCGGAGGTCGACCGCCGACTGCGGTGATCGTCGATTACATCGACGGCTACCGCGACCGATTCGGGGTCGCCCCGATCTGTTCCGTGCTCACCGAGCACGGAACGAAGATCGCCCCGTCCACCTACTACGCCGCCAAGAAGCGCGGCACCGTCTCCGCCGCCGCGTTGGTCGAGGCGTACGCCGCGAACACCGTCCACACGATGTTCGTGGCGAACCGGCGCCTATACGGGGTGCGCAAGATGTGGCACACCATGAAACGTGCCGGTCACGACGTCGGCCGTGATCAGGTCGGCCGGCTTATGAGTATCTGCGGAGCCGTCGGAGTGGTGCGGGGCCGCCGGCGCACGATCACCACCGAACGCGACGACCGGGCGCCGCGGCATCCGGACCTGATCGACCGGCGATGGGCCCTGCCGGACCGCCCGGATCAGTGGTGGGTTGCTGATTTCACCTACTGCTGGACGCTGGCAGGGTTCGTGTACACCGGGACTGCCCCCGGTTCGGTTGACATCTGATCTGTGCGGATCGATCCGCACGGTGGAAGGATGATTCTCGTGCCGAAAGCATTCACTCCGGAGTTCCGAGCCGATGTCGTCGCAGTCGCCCGCAAGGGCGAGGCATCGATCCGTCAGGTCGCGCAGGACTTCGGAATCTCCGAGACCTGCCTGCACCGCTGGCTCAAGCGCGCCGACATCGCCGACGGGGTCCGCCCGGACGACAGTGCGTCGGCCACCGACGAGCTGAAGGAGGCTCGCAAACGTATCCGTCTGCTCGAGCAGGAAGCGGAGGTGATGCGCAGAGCGGTGGCCTACCTCTCGAAGGACATCAACCCAAAATGATGTACCCGCGGGTCCTCGACCTTGCCGCCGACAAGATCCCTGTCACGGTGACCTGCCGGGTGCTCGGATTCTCCACCCAAGCATTCTACAAATGGCGTAAAGACCCGGTATCACAACGTGATTGGGACAATGCGCATCTGATCGACGCCGCCCGCGACATCCATGCCGACGACCCGGCATTCGGGTATCGGTTCATCGCCGACGAACTTCCCGACCGCGGGATCACCGCCGGGGAGAACCGCGTGGCCCGGTTGTGCGCCCAGGAGCGCATCTTCTCGGTGTTCTCCCGCAAGAGAGGACTGACCAGGAAAGCCGGCCCACCTGTCCACGACGACCTGGTGAACAGGGTGTTCGCCGCCGATGCACCGAACACGATCTGGCTCACCGACATCACCGAGCACCGCACCGCCGAAGGCAAGATCTACCTCTGCGCAGTCAAGGACCTGTTCTCCAATCGGATCGTCGGCTACTCGATCGACTCCCGAATGAAAGCCTCCTTGGCGGTCGCCGCACTCGAGGACGCAGTGAACCGGCGGCAACCCACAGCCACCGTGGTGCACTCCGACAGGGGCAGCCAGTTCCGATCCCGAAAATTCGTCCACGCACTGTCGCACAACGGATTACAAGGTTCCATGGGCAGGGTCGGTGCATGCGGGGACAACGCCGCGATGGAGTCGTTCTTCGCCTTGCTGCAGAAGAACGTCCTCGACCGCAGACGCTGGAACACCCGAGAGGAGCTCCGCCTGGCCATCGTCGTCTGGATCGAGAAGAGCTACCACCGCACACGCCGCCAGAGAGCACTCGGGCGGCTCACTCCGATCGAATTTGAGACAATCAATCAGGCCGCTTTCGCAGCCTGAACAAGCTCGACCCCCGCGTCAACCAAATCGGGGGCAGTCCCACCCGCCTCGCCCTCGACGGCGTAACGGTCGATCCAGGTCTTGACGCACTTGCGCGAGACGCCCATGGCGGAGGCGATGTGAGCCTGCGGCCAGCCCTGCTGGTGGCGGGCCACGATCAGCGCTCTGCCGTGGACGGTGGTACGGGCGTTACGGTGGGACACGAGAACCTCCGGGTGGATGTGGGCCTTAGACAAGCCACACCCCACTCGGAGGTTCTCCCTACTTCAAGCCGACACGCCTGCTACCAACGTCATGGCCGGGTACACCTAGAACTGATGCCGGTCATGCTCGGTCTGCGGACCCCACTGCTGATCGCGCGCGAACGCGGCCGGCCCCGGTCGCGCTGGGGTGCCCGCATCGTCAAGGTTCGAAGTGACCGCGGCAGCGCGAGGCTGCAGTGACGCAACCCTTGAGTCACTGCGGTCGGAACGTTCTGGGGCTCCAATGTCGATCGTTTGACTGATAACCAGCGGGATCCGTTCAGAGTTATATGAGCATGTCAGCATAAGTAGTTTCAGGAGAGGGTCTTCGAATGTCGCGTAAAACATCATCCGAGCGCAAGGTGCCTTGCCCGCGTTGTAACGGGTCGGGCGGACACAGTGACATGGGAAACTGGGTCAACTGTTCGGCCTGTGGAGGCTCGGGCCAGAAATAGGCGACTCACCACCCGGTCGACGGCCCGTTTCCGGCGTGCCGCCGACCGGGCTCGCCTTGTTGCCGATTCTTCTGCTGCCAATCGAGCCAACCCAATTTATCTGAGTTCTCGCTCGACCCTCCGCTCGTCGCGTTGCAGTTCCGGCTTGAATTGGACGGACTTGAAACGCGTACGCGCGGCGCAGATTACCCCAAGATCGAACTTTTCGAACCACGCGACCAATTAACGTCACCATTCCTTTTGGCTTCGCGCTTGCGCAGCTGATTTGTCCGAGAACGAGTTCGCATTCTCGCTGAGTAGCGGTCTGTTAGGCGGTGTCTAGCGTCGCCAGGGTGTGAAATTGGTCGTCTCGCACGTCAGCGAGCACTACAATGGTGGAAGCACCGTTGAATTGGCGCGGCAAGTGGAGTTGCACCCCTGTAGTCCACAAGTCTGACGCGCAGATGCCGTCCGGTCCCCCATAATAGCGACGTAGTTGTTCCTCTGTCTTTATCTCGCCGATCTTCGGCACAGAACGGAACGTGGCAATATATGTAACCAGGTAGTTGTATTCGAACGTGGAAGTCGTTTTGAGTAGAAACCGTTTCATGATGCCCTGGTCATTGGGATGTTCTGGGATCCACGCCCCGATTAGAGTCGTCCCCGACTGTGGTTGTGGCGGTGGATTTCGGAAGGTCTTGCCATCTCGGATTGCTTCGTATGCGAGCTGTACCTGAACAAACTTGGTGGCCGCATCCGGACTGCTGTTCACGTCGGGATGGTACGTCCTGACCAGCTTGCGATAGGCGGACCTGGCGTAATCTTCGGTTGAACCAGAAGGGATGCCTAGGACTAAAAACGGGTTCATCGGTACTCCAACATCGAAGGGTTTTGCTGTGCAAAGCCCGGGTGGCGAGTTTCATTTCTCGTGGGGACTGTTTGACGCCGTTTGCTCTCGCTGTTCTGTGTTTCCAGGCCAATAGACTGATCACCATAGACCGGTGACCGCTGCATTTTCACCGACTCGCCGTACTCCCCGCAATCGGGTGGGTGGCGCTGATGAGTTTCGCGAAACAGTGGTCGGCGTCGAGGCCGTTCTGGTCGCACCACCGGTTGGCTCCGGCGGGATCGGAGAACGTGGCGCCGGCGGCCGTCACCCAGAAGTCCGAGAAGCTGAACACGCTCCATTCCCCGGACCACATGAGCTTGACGTTCGGATAGCGCAGACGAAGGTCGAGGTGCTCGGCGAGAGTGGACGAGTTGTTCCAGGTCATCCCGTCGGCCACCAGGCCCGGCTTCTTCGAACTCAGCTGCGGAACCCACCGCTCGCCGAGGTTTCGCAAAATGATGGGCCGGTCCGCGTTCGCGATGGCACGCAAGGCGTCGAAGGCAGCGGTTTCGGACGTACCGGTCACCGGCTCGGCCGGTGCGGAGGCGGTGACCGGCTCGACCGCTGTGCCGAGCTGCGCTCGCGCACCCGAGGAACTTCCGCGATCGCAGTCCACGACGTACCTCGTCCCCGCGGACGTCGACCCCCTGGTCGAGCCTGTGGACGAGTCCGGAGGCAGCCAGAAGGAGCCGACCGGGAAGCGGAACGACTGCTGGACCGAGCTGTTCCCACCTCCGCTCGAACCCGAGCCGGTGGTGTCGGCCCCCGGAATCGCGAGGGGAGCCTCCGACATGTCGAACACCGCGGAGGCCACGTTCGCTCCGCCACGGGTGATCGACAACCGCATCGCGTCGGACGACAGGACGTCACCCGCCGGGCAGGTGGCCCGCACCTCCATGGTCACCACCAACGCGCCGCTGTCGGTGGTCACCTCGGTGGGGGTGACTGTCGGCGGAGTCCCGCACGCCGTCACGTAGGAGTCGGACGAGTCCGAGCTCCCGGCGTCGGCGTCACCGGCCGCGATCGCCCCGGCGGGCGGGCCGGTCGGGTCGAAGCGGTGCAGGACACCGGAACCCACGTACAGGAACCCGTCGCCGACCGGCTCGAGCGTGCCTCCTCGCTCGTCCAAGGGGTACAGGGGAACGCTCCACAGTTCCGAGCCGTCCGCCAACGAGAAGGCCGCCAGCGTCGAACCCGCCGTCGACAGGAACGCGCGACCGTCGGTCGCGTCGACGGTGGCGCCGTAGCGCGGCGCCGTCCACAGGGTGTCGCCCGTCGCCACGTCGAGCGCCTCGGTTACGTCTCCGGACGGCACGATGATCGTCGATCCGATCATCGCCGCTTCGGACGTCTTGTCCGCGAGATCGGGACGGGCCCAGCGGAAGTCACCCGTCACGGGGTCGAGCGCTCCACCGCCGCGATACAGGAACGGTGCGGACGGGTCCGCGTCGGCGACGAAGGCGTAATCGACCGGGAAGTCCTGCGGTGTCGCCGTGGTCAGACCGTCGCTGGAGACGATCGCCGGCGTGAACTCGCCGCTCGACGGGTTGTCGGGACACCGGCTCGCCATGACGGCGCGCCCGCCCATTGGATACGAGTACCCGGTGTTCGAGATGACGAGGTCGCCGTCCGCGGTGTTCGCCACCACCGACGTGCCGGAGTTCTTGACCAGCACGTCACCGACGACGTCGAACGTGTTGCTGTCCCCGCTCCCGGTGACCGAGCAGCGGTCGTCGGGATAGGACCGGGACCACGACGCCGTTGGGTCGTCGACGGTGCCCTTGCTGATGACCGAGGCTTCCGCGTTCTGGTCCCAGCCGCTGACGTAGAGGTCGGATCCGCTCACGTAGACGGCGCCGACGTACGCCGCCACCTCGTGGGTGGAGTCGGCGGCACCGGTCGAGGCGTCGAGAAACTGGACGCTGCTGGACCCGGGAGTCGAGCCCCGGTCGATGCAGGGCAGCCGTCCGTCGAGCGTGGCGTTGGCGCACCCACCGAAGTTGTCGATCACGTGCGTCCACTCGACCGTGCCGTCGGTGGCGTCGACCGCCGCGATGGTCGTCGACCGGGTGGATCCGTCCCGTGCGGCGACGAAGGCTCGCTCGCCGTCGACGATCGCCCCGGGCCGTTCGTAGTCTTGCTCTCCGAACAGAGGGTTGAAGAAGTAGCTGTCGGACCCCGGAACCACCGTGGACGGCTCCAGCGACCAGGCCGCGGTCGGCGCAGTGGGGAACGTTCCCCCGGTAAGGGTGTCCGCGACAGTCGTTGTCTGCGAGCCGAAATCGGGCCGTACGACCACGACGACGGCCGCCGCGAGAGCCACGACGACGGCTGCGACAGCAGCGCTCAGAAGGACGACGCGACGACGTCCCGACCTCGGCGCGCTGCCCGGTTCCGTCGACGACGCGGGTGCGTCGCCCGAACCGGCGAGGGGCGCGGGCGCCGGTTCCTCGGGGGTCAACGGACGGTTGGGCGCAACCGGTGGGGCGGGGGGCGTGTCCGTGGTCGACGACGGGGTCTCCGGCGTGGTGCGCGGCGACTTCGACAGCGACACAACGGGTGTGGTCTGTCGGGGCTTCTCGGCGCGCTTGGTCAGCGGGATTACCGGCCGCTCCTGCGGAGGCGGTGGTGGCGGCGGCGCCGACTGCGAACCGGTGGACGGCGGGGGTCCGAGCGGCGGCGGGGGCGGCGGTCCGGGAGGTGGGGGCGGCGGGGGAGGCGGCGGAGTCGTCATGGCTGGTCCCCTTCAGCAGGGTCGGGCGCGACCGGTGGTCGGTCGAGGTCGGGCGGTGCGGAACAGACGCCGGCGGGCAGAGAGTCACGGTGTCGGCCGAGGACGCGCGCAGCGGCGGTCAGCATGTCCGTGCCGTCGGCGAAGAGGCCCGAATCGGGCGCGGCGGCCAGGGCGACGGCAGTGGTGCCGTGCGGACCGGTGAGCAGACCGAACTGCCGGACCAGGTAGCTGCCGGACTCGTCGGGGCCCCACCCGCCCTTGAACCGAGCGGAGTCCAGCTCGCCCAGCCCCCAGCGTTGGTCGTCGACGACGTCGCCCATCGCCTCGAGCACGCCGCCGGCGCCGTCGAGGCACGGCAGGTGGGCCCCGAATCGTGCCTGCCGGTCGAGGTTCCACTGTGTCTGGCCGACGACGCTGAATCCCGAGCGCAGGCGCGTGCTCGGGACGTCGGTCGCGTCGTCCCCGGCGGACGCGAGAACGGCTTCGACGCTCGTCGCCGCCGCGTCGGAACCGCCGAGTGATTGCCACAGTCGATCGGCAGAGGCGTTGTCGGACTGCGTGATCGCGAGGACGGCGTCGTCGCTCGGTGTGATTCCCGATTGGGCGGCAAGCGCAAGCGGCACCTTGGCGGTCGACCACGCCGGGCCGACGGTCCACGAGCCGAACGCGGTGACGTCGTCGCTGCCCACGGGCGCCACGGCGACGCCGAATGCGCTGTCGCCGAATGCGATCTCCAGGTCGCGGCTCAGGTCGGAGGTCCAGTCGACGATGACGGCCGGTGCGGGCTCGCTGAGCACGACCGGGGGAAGGTCCGGGGTGGGCTCGACGGCGGCCGGCCGGTCCGCGACCGTCGGCACCGTGCACGAGGCGGTGAGCACGACGAGCAGAACCACCCCCGCCCTAGTAGACATGCACCACCGCGTCGTTACCGCCACGGCACGTGACGACGCCGTCGACGGTGCAGTCCATCGGATACCACTGCCGCGTCACCGGGCTCCAAGCGTCGACTCTCCGCGGCTGGCCGGGAGCGCCGCTCCCGGCGTACGCGAGTCGGACCTCCTCGGCGAAGGGGCACGACGTGATCGTGGTGCCGGCCGCGGACGAGGCGTACGCACCGACCGCGCCGTAGACAGGTGGGCAGGGGGTGGCGCCGGCGGGCGGACGCGCGACCGTGGTGGTCGGCGCCGCCGTCGACCGACGCGGAGCGGACACCGAGTACTGCTCGGCCTGCTCCGCGGACGCCTCGGTCGCGATCGGGGGAACGTTCTCGGCGTCGCCGGTGAGCATCGACCGAACACCCCACCCGAGCGCGCCCAGCGCGGCGATGGCCACGACCACCGCCAGAGCCGCGAGACCGGCACGCGCGCCGCCCTCCGGAATGCCACGACCACGCCGCGGCGGTTGCGGCGGCGGGGGCGGAGGCGCGTCGAACACGTGCCACGACGGCGTTGTTGGCGGCGGTGGAGGCGGTGGAGTCCCGGTCATACTCGCGCGGCCAGGGCGCGTTCGACCTCCGGGTCGCCGAGGCCGCGAAGCCACTCGAGCAGTCCCGGATAGCAATTGGGGTTGCCCGCCACCGTGGACCGGAGCGACGGCTCGTGTTCCGCGATCTGCGAGAGCACCGCCTGCGGGGTGGTGGGGTCCGACGCCTGCGCCGCCGTGAAGCGGGACGGAGCGGACGGGGCCGCTGACGTGGGCGCGGGGATGACGATGGTCGGGTCGGTGACCGGCGCCGCCGGAACGCCGGAATCCACGGGCTGCTCGCGGGCGAACACGATGTCGTTCACCGCCCGCTTGGCCGCCTCCACCTTGGCACGCTCCGATTTCGCGGCCGCGGCGAACAGGACGCCTCCGCCGTGGTTGCGGAAGCCGATGCCGAGTTCGTGCGCCGTGTAGAGCCGGAAAGCCCCCAACCCGACCACCAACAGACCGATCACGGAAAGCGCGGGACTCAGCGCAGCCATTCCCGCAGTCAGGTAGAGGCCCATGATGACCCCAAGACCACCCTGGATGAGCTTCGGCGTCGAGAACGACTCCCCGGCATTGATCTGGGAGACGTGACGCAGTGGGCTGGTCTGTTCGTTGTAGCCCCTTGGGATGATGCCGAAGATGGCATTGGGCTGCCGCACGATGACCCGGCGGTCGGTGATGACCATGGTTGTCTTGAACTGCGTCAAGATGATGTTGGGGCTGAACTCTTCCGAGAAGCGCGCTCGCTCCCCGTGGGCGAGCGTGATGTCGGGCACCTGGTTCATGGCCGTCCGTTCTGTGTGTATCGACCGGAGAGTCAGTGTTTCCCGGCGGATCCTCGGCCACTATCGCCCGAACGAACGACACCCACGCACCGGTGGTTGCCGAGACGTCATCCGAACGAATCAATCTGCGGCACCGACACTGTCGCGAGAGCCCGGTCGTGTGACCATCGCTCGTGGCCTCGAACATTCCTGGCATGGGCTCCGTCGGCGCGGGTCGGCCCGAGGCGCTGCGTGCCGGGTGGGCTGGTCGCCCTCCCGTGCAGGTCGAGGCTTTTCTCGAAATCGGGCGCGGGGGCGTCGCAAACCCGGGCGTCAACGCCCACAACTCGCGTCGAACACCGGGATCCCGGAGATCCGACCGACTTCGGGGCATCCGCGCCCGCGAGTATTGCCACACGATCCGTTCGGCATCCGCGGATTCGCGGGTTCTCACCCGATAGTGTGCCGAAACGCGCGCCCCCACCTACCTCCGCGACGATCTCCTCCGCGATACCCGGGCGTGACGACTGCGCCGACCGATAGTGGATTCTGAGCCCCGCTTTCCGGGGCCCACATTCCACGATCCGAGGCCGGGTGACGCCAGAACACCCCCGCCGACCTTGCGCCCATGTCCCCGAACAACTTTCGTGCGCCCACGTCATTCACACCCACCCCACCACCCGGGTTGACTGAACCCATCGGGGGAGCGGCATCCGGCCGCCCCGGGTCGAGGGGGGAGAGATCAGATGGTGGGTTCGGCGATCGTGGCGGCCACGGCGATCACGGCGGCGCTGGCGGGCGGGGGACTTCCTTTCGCACCCGATATTCAGGGCGTCGTGGAGTCCGCCGAGGTGCAGGTGGACGAGTGCTCGCAGGCCGTGTTGTCCAACGGCATCGGTGCGGCCGGTCTGGGGGCGGCGATCGGGGCGTCCGGTGGGTGGGTCGGGACGGCGGTCGGTGCCGTGCTCGGCGGTGCCGGCGGGGTGGCGGCGGGTGTCGTCACCGAGTGCCCTCGCGAGATCGAGGGACGGCCCGTGCCCGCGCCCGACGAGCCGCGGGTGGGTCACAAGCGCAACTCGCACAAGTGACGCGGAGCCGGCATCTGTTCGTGGCCGTCTTGTTCGCCGCCGCGGCGTCGGTGGGGTTCCTCACCGGCGCCGGGGCGGTGGCGTCGTGGTGCTTCGTCGGCGCGTCCGTCGTGTTCGTGATCCGCGGGGCGCGAACGCAGGAGTGACCGGTGGGGCGTCAGCGACCCCTGTGGCAGCGAACCGCCCGCCCTTGTAACGATTCTGTCCGAACACCGAAGAACAACCAGGGAACGGCGTCGGAAACGGTATCTTTCCCCGAAACGGAGACATTCACCCCAGGAGTACGAGATGCGGCGCCCTCACATCGGCCTTCACGCGGCCCTTCTTCGTCGCTACCCGCTGAGCCCGTGGCTGCACCTGCTGCCCGGCAAGCCGGCGGAGCCGACGCGCGCGCTGACCCCGCTGGCTACCCCGAGCACCACCGAAGCGGCCTGAGCCGAAGCAGCCTGAGCCGACGCGGCTACTGCAGCCGCGACTCCACCACCTGCTCCGCCAGGGTGACCACCGGGGTGTTGGTGTCCTGGGACAGCTTGCGCAGCATCTCGAACGCCTGCACGGCGTCCACCTTGTACTCGGCCATGATCATGCCCTTGGCCTGACCGATCACGTCCCGCCGAGCGATCGCGCTGGCGAACCCGCCGAACTGCTTGCTCGCATGCAGAGCCAGGGCGGCATGGGTGGCGTAGACCAGGCCGATCTCGGCGGACTCGGTGTCGAACGCCCCGACCTCGTCCGAGAA
Organism: Rhodococcus sp. PBTS 1; assembly: GCF_001620025.1. Taxonomy (NCBI): domain Bacteria; kingdom Bacillati; phylum Actinomycetota; class Actinomycetes; order Mycobacteriales; family Nocardiaceae; genus Rhodococcus; species Rhodococcus sp. PBTS 1. Next base: position 3,345,674 of record NZ_CP015219.1, on the reverse strand, counting down.
GAGGTTCAGCGCACCCTGTGAGCCCTGGTGGGTGAACAGCTGGAAGGACATCGACGACCGTGCGGGCGTCTCCACGACCACCCGCGCCGAGAAGTCCGGCCAGCGCGGGTCGGTCTCGATCTCGTCCACCCGCACCATCGGCTGCTCCCACGCCGCTTCGAGGCACGGCCCCTGGTCCGTCTCCTTCTGCAGCCGGTCGAGCGTGTTCATCAGCGGATCCGTCGGCGCGAGCGTCCGGAACGTCTTGTCCTTGCTGACGAGCAGCACGCCGGCGTACTGCGCGCCCGGCACGTGCTCGATGGCGCCGGCGGTGATGGCCTCGAGGACGCGGTCGGTGCCGCCCTCCTCGCCGACGGCGCTCGCGTGCATCTGCCGTGCCGTCTCGGCGATGGCGCGATGGACGTCGATCGTCATGGTGCTCCTCGTGCGTGCCTGAAAAGTGCGTGCCCGGCCGGGTGATCCCCGGTGGTCATCTCACCATGCTCTCTTCGGCACGGCGCCGAGAACCGGACGAGCCCGCGCCGCGCCGAAGAGCGTGCCGTATGTCCGGTTCTTGCGATTCGCGAGCCGATCGATCACCATTCCACGGTGTCGGAAGCCCCCACAGACCCCCGCATCACCGTCGTGGTCCCCACGTACAACGAGCGCGAGAACCTCCCCAAGCTCGTCGGCATGCTCACCGACCTGCAACTGCCCAGCTTGGGAGTGCTCGTCGTCGACGACGGATCGCCCGACGGCACCGGTGACGTGGCGGAGCAGCTGAGCCGCGAGGCGGCCATTCCGGTGAGTGTTCTCCATCGCACCACCAAGGACGGACTGGGCCGCGCCTACGTCGCCGGCATCGTCCGCGCACTGGACGAGGGCGCCGACATCGTCGTCCAGATGGACGCCGACCTCTCCCACCCCTGCGAGGCCATCCCGCGCATGGTCGCGGAACTGCGACGCACCGATGCGGCCGTCGTCCTCGGCTCCCGCTACGTCCACGGCGGCGCCGTCGCCGAGGACTGGCCGTGGCATCGCAAGGCCCTGTCGAAATTCGCCAATCTCTACGTCAACGCCATCCTGCGGTTGAAGGTGCGCGACGCGACGGCCGGCTTCAAGGCCTGGCGCGCGTCGACCCTGCGGACCATCGACGTGGCGTCCGTCGGCAGCAACGGCTATGCCTTCCAGGTGGAGATGAACTATCGCGTCATCAAGCATGGACTGCGCATCGCCGAGGTACCCATCCGCTTCGAAGAACGTGTCGACGGCACGTCGAAGATGAGCCTGGCCGTGCAACTCGAGTCGGCCGCCGTTCCGTGGCGGTTGCTGCGCTCGGGCATCGGCAAGTAGTCGGGCCCGACCGGAGGGAGCACTGCCGGGTGGATCCGGAATCCGAGGACGCAGCGCGGCCGTCCTTCACCGGGGTCCGCGCGATCGTCGAGGCCTGCGCCCGACTCACCGAGGTGGACGGCGCCGCCGTCGCCCTGCTCGGGACGTCCCGCAACGTCCGCCAGCTGGTGTACGCCACCGACCCGCGGTCGCTGCGGCTCGACGAGCTGCAGTTCACCGTGGGCGAGGGCCCGTGTGTCGATGCTCAAAGGAACGACGAACCGGTCCGGATCGACGACATCACCGGTCCCGAGGCGGCGCTCCGCTGGCCCATGTTCTCGCACGGCGCCGAGGAACTGGGGGTGCGCGGACTGTTCGCCTACCCGCTGGGCACGGACGTGCCGTTCGGCGCGCTGGAGATGCACCGGCTCACCCCGGGCGACCTGACAGCAGCCCAACACGACGCCGCTTTCACGTGCGCGGCATCGCTCACCACCGGCATTCTCGCCACGTTCGCGCACCCGACGTTCGCGGACCGCTCCGGTGCCCCGGCCGAGTCGGACGATCGCTACGACCGTCGCTCCGTCTACCTCGCCGCCGGCATGGTGGCCGTCCAGCTCCGTGCCTCCACGTCCGTGGCGATGGACCGCCTCCGCGCGCACGCGTTCGCGGAGGGAATGACCTTGACCGACATCGCCGACGACGTCGTGTCCCGCCGCCTCACCTTCCGGGACGAAGGAGACCGACCATGACCACTCCCGTCGTCCGCTTGGCCCTGGCCGACATCACCGCCACCCTCTGCACCCGCTTCGACGTCACGACGCTCCTCGAGAAGATCGCGTCCACGGCGCACGACGCGTACGGCGCCCGCGGCGTCGTGATCGGTCTGCTCGACGACGGCGGCGCGTTGCGTGCCGCTGTCACCACGCCCGTCGCGCGCGCGGCGGTCGACGAGTCGCTGCTGATCGACGGCCCGATTCTGGAGAGTGCCCGCGAGACGGCCGTCGCCACCGTTGCCGACACCACCGCCGACACCCGATGGCGCACCTTCGCCGCCGCCGCGAACGCTGCGGGAGTCGGTGCCGTTCGCGCATTTCCCATCGCGTCCCTCGGCGTCGGGTTGGGCTCGCTCGCCGTCCACGCCGCGGAACCGTGGGACACCGACCGGCCCGACGACGTCGGCTCGACGTTGGCCGACCTCGCCGCATTGGCGTTGACCATCGGAAGAGACGACGATCGCCGTCGTCGTCCGGCGGCCGCGATTCGCGACGTGCTGGCGGCCGCCGTTCGCCTCGCGGAGGCGACGGGGATCCTCGCCGAACTGTTCGGCGAGGACGTCGACGTCGCGCGAGTGCGTCTGCGCCGCCTGGCGCGCGCCCGCGGGATGAGCGACACGGTTTACGCCGGCGCGCTGGTGGAGTTGGTGGACCGGACACCGGAGCGGCTCGCGTCGAGCGCGCTGGTCGACGAGAGCTGATCCGCGGGACTCAGTCGGTGCCGAGCTGCGATCGCGCCGCGCGCCGCCGGGCCGCCTCGCGATGGCCGAACGTCGCGCCGAGGATCTGCTCCTGGTCCGCGACGGTCGAGCCGACCGCACCGGCCACCGTGCCCAGCGAGGCCGCGAGCCAGGCCAGCCGCACGTAGTCGACGGCCCCGGCCTCGCGATCGATCTGTGCGGACAGGAACTCGGGGGAGATCACCACGGCCGACGCCGCCCCCACCACGACGAACAACGCGGCGTACATGACCATCACCCCGGCGAGGACCGTCGCGAGGGTGGCCATGTTGTACATGGCGCGGTCGACGCCGGTCTGGCGACGAGTTCGCCGCTCCCACAACCCGTTCGGCAGGATCAGCCACGCGGTGATGAGGGCGAGGGCGGTGACGGAGACCCAGGTGAGCCGCAGGACCGACATCGACGCCGCCATCTGCCAGATGCTCGAGTAGAAGACACCGAACGCCGACGTCGCGGTCGCGGCGGCCAACGCACCGGACAGTGCCGGCACCAAGCGCCACGGCCGGTTGGTGCGAATCATGCCCGCCACCATCCGGGTTCGACCGAGCAGCGCCGGGGCCACCAGGATGTCGTGACCGGAATCGACGGCCCAGTGCGCGAGACCCGTGGCGGGAGTGGGGTGATCGGGCGCGGTTGCGCCGCCGTCGTCGGTTTCGTCGTCGCGTCGTCGCATCGAGTCGATGGCCGTCAGCGCCACGGCACCGGCCCGGCGCGAGACGGCGCGCATGCCGAACGAGGGGACGTAGAGCACCACCATCGAGGTGCCGACGATCTCGGCGAGTACGGGGCGCGACCCCACCCGCCGGGGAATCTCGGAGACGCACACCGTGATCGTCTCGGCCTGATCCTCGTCCGACCCGCCGGTCGCGAGCAGCGACGCCCACGTCTCCATGTCCGGTCGCCCGCTCTCGACGGGCGGCAGGGGGAGCGAGACCGACTCCGCCCGTAGCACGGTGCCCGACGCGAGCCGATGCCCGTCGAGGCGATCCGTGACCTTCTCGGCGACGGCGGAGGCGAAGCCAGGGTCCGCCGCGATACGCACCGTACCGGTGCCGTCCTTGGTCCCCGACGCGCTCACCCCGGTCGGCTACCCCCGGCGGCTGCCGTGAAACTGGACGTTGTCTCGTCCCGCGCTCTTGGCCCGGTACATCGCGATGTCGGCGCGGTGCATCCCGAGGCGGATGGTGGACCGGACGTCTTGCTCGGCGACGTCGTCCGGCGTCACCAACGACGCGCCCACGCTGGCGGTGATGGGGACCGCGTCGGTGGGCACGTGCAGGCGGTGCCGGGCGGACTCGGCACGGTCGACTAGTTCGGCCGCGTCGACGTTCTTCGCCGTGATCACCACCAGGAATTCCTCCCCGCCTCGCCGCGCGACCAGGCCGTCGTCGCCGACGAACGTCGCCAGGCGGGACGCGGCCAGCGCCAACACCTCGTCGCCGACGAGGTGGCCGTGCAGATCGTTGACCCGTTTGAAGTGGTCGAGATCGACGAGCAGGAAGCCCAGGGCCACGTCGTCGTCGACCCGCCGGAGGACCATCTGCTCGAGACCGCGCAGGTTGAGCAGGCCGGTCAGCGGGTCGGTCTGCGCGCGCCCGATCTGCGTGCGCAGGTTGCTGTGCAGGGTGGCGGAGGTCTGACTGATGACGGTCATCGTGCCGTTGACCGCCAGCCACAGCGACACGCCCGCGGCCGCGAGAGCGAGCGTGTCCGACGACGGGTCCATCGCGGCGCGCAGCGTGATGATCAGGATGACCGCCGTCGTCGCCACGACGTGGAACACGACGGCGACGGACGTTCCGAAGAACGCGACGAACGAGGAGACGACGGCGAACAAGGCGCAGCCGAAGAGCGCCGTGCCCTGGTCCCGGAAGAGCAGCAGGAAGGCGGCGGTCCCGACGTCGGCGTAGACGGTGAAGGCCAGGGCCAGAGCCGCCTGCCGGCTGGGTCTGTTGAACCACAGGAAGGCCGTGCGCGTGCGGTAGACGATCACGGACACCGGCACGGTGCTGAGCAGGATGCCGACGGCGGCGATGCGCGGCGCGCCGGGCGCGGGCCCGGCCGGAGAGCCGAGAATCAGCAACGCACCGGGGAGCGCGAACGCGGTGATGAGCACGGCGATGCGCCGACGCACCAGGTCGACGATCGCGGGTTGGTCGGGAGTGTCCTTGGTGAACCGGCGATCCGCCGGCGGGGTCATCGCGAGGTCCTCCCGTCGTCGTCGGCGAGACGCTCGATGAGAGGCTTGGTGCGATAGGGAATGGCCTCGCGCATGATGACCGAGACGGTGGTGCGTTCGATGCCGGGCACCGCCAGAATGAGGCCGGCGACCCGATAGAGATCGTCCGCGTCGGTCGCGGACACCCCGATGTGGAGGTCTGCCTCGCCGGACACCCCCACCACTTCGGTCACCTCGGGAATGTCGCGCAATCGATCGATGACGGCCTCGAGTCGGTGTTGATCGGTGACCGCTCCGACGTAGGCGCGCAGGGGATATCCCAGATCGCGTGGTGAGACCAACCGATCGATCCGGCCCAGCACCTGTAATTGATCCCAACGTGCGAGCCTGGCCTGCACCGTGTTTCGCGCGAGACCGAGCAACGACGCCAGATGGACGCCCGTCGCGCGCGGCACGTCGCACAGGGTCAACAACAGCCGCGCATCGGTACGGTCCAGCTTGCTCACGGGGAAAACTGTCTCACAGCGAGCGCCCGTCCTCAGGGGTAATGCGGTGGGAAAACGGGGCATATTCCGGTTATCGATGCGGGTCCCGGGGCCGGGTACCGACCGGTGTGCTCGAGGTGCTCACACCCCGCCCAGTCGATAGGGTGAGCCGAACACGATCGAGTTCCGCGGCGTCACGCCCGTCCTCGACGCGGTGGGGAGACCCGGACGAGGAGCAGTCGGTGGAGATATCGGATTACGTCAGGATCCTGCGCGCGCGGTGGATCGTCATCGCCTTGACGACGGTCGTCGCCGCAGCCGCGTCCCTCGTGTTCTCGTTGGTCTCGACGCCCGTGTACGAGGCCTGCACCCGGCTCTACGTCTCCACCGGATCGTCGTCGTCCTCGGTCACCGAGGTCTACCAGGGCAACCTGGCCTCGCAGCAGCGCGTCGCCTCCTACACCCAGTTGCTCGGCGGCGAAGCCGTCGCGGCCCGCACGGTCGACGCCCTCGGACTCTCGCTGACCCCGGCGCAGCTGGCGTCGAAGGTGCGCACCACCTCCTCGCCCGACACGGTCCTGATCGACACGTGCGTGTCCGACGCGAACGCCGTCACCGCCCGCGACCTCGCCAACGGCATCGGCACCACGTTCGTGGACTTCGTCGACGATCTCGAGACGCCGCCCGGTGGTGGGGCCGCGCTCGCTCAGGTCAGCGTCGTCGAACCGGCGCAGGTGCCGGCCGCGCCGATCTCGCCCAAGACCACCCGCAACCTCGCGCTCGGCATCGCCGTCGGTCTGCTGCTCGGCATCGCCCTCGCGGTGATCCGCGACCGGCTCGACAACACGGTCAAGGATCGCGAGACCCTCGCCGGCCTCAGCGACAGTCCGGTGGTGGGCGTGGTGCCCTTCGACAAGACCATCAAGGAGGAGAACGCGCTCTCGTTCGCCGAATCCTCCTCCGGCACCGCCGAGTCGTTCCGCGAGCTCCGCACCAATCTGCAGTTCCTCGAGGTGGATTCGCCGCCGCGCGTCCTCGTCGTCACCTCCGCCGTCCCCGGCGAGGGCAAGACGACGACGGCCGTCAACCTCGCGCTCGTGCTCGCCGAGGCCGGGCACCGCGTCGTGCTCGTCGAGGGCGATCTCCGCCGGCCTCGCGTCTCGAAGTACCTCGGCCTGGTGGGATCGGTCGGACTGTCCACCGTGCTGTCCGGACAGGCCGACGTGGACGACGTCCTACAGCCCACCAAGTTCCCCGGGGTCGACGTGCTCGCCTCCGGACCTCTGCCGCCCAACCCGTCCGAGCTGCTCGGATCCGAGGCGTCCCGCACGGTCATGGCCACGCTGCGCAGCCGGTTCGACTACGTGGTGGTCGACGCGCCGCCGCTGCTGCCCGTGACCGACGCGTCCGTCATCACCGCGCACGCCGACGGCGCCCTGGTGGTCGCCCGCCACGGGCACACCAAGCGCGAGGAGATCACCCGCGCCCTCGGCAATCTCGCGCAGGTCGGCGCGCCGGTCCTCGGCGTCATCCTCACCATGACGCCGAACAAGGGCCGCAAGGACTACGAGTACCGGCACTACTACGAGACCGACACCAGCGCGCCGCGTCAGGAGGCCGCCCTGCGTCCGCAGGCGCCCGCGGCCGTGCCCGAACCGCCGCGCACCGAGCCCGCCCCGCCGCCGCGGAGCGAACCCGGACCGCGGTTCCGGCGCGGCACGGCGGTCCCGCCCCGCACGACCTGACGGGCTACCGAATGCTGACGTCGCTGCCGCGGAGGGCCGGCGCGCCGACCAGCGCGGCCCAGCCGGGCACGTCCTGCGGGTCGAGGCCGCTGCCCTGCCCGTAGACGACGGCGAGGGTGTCGCGCTCGAGCTGCGATCCGGCGTACTGGGCGTCCGCTGCGGGGAGTGGGGAGAACTGCGGCGGGCTCACGGTGGTCACGGTCGTGGGACCGGGGTTTCGGGACGGGACCGCGTAGGACCCGTCGTTGATGCCGCTGCCGGGGTACTGCGGGAAGAACTTGCCCGGTGCCGTGACGTCGTCGTAGCAACTGCCCGGCCGGTCGTCGAACAGGCGCGGCTCGTCCTGATTGGGCAGGTAGCGGCCGCGGGGGTTGACGAAGTTGATGGTGCCGCGGGCACCCGGGTACTTCTCGTTCACCCCGAGAATGCGTTGCGCCTCCGGGTAGAGGTCGGCGAACTTCGGCAGCAGACATCCGAAGGTCGGGGAGAACTCGGCCAGCAGTTCCACCGCTCCGCGGGAATCCGCGGCGAAGGACACGATCGACTCGGCGTTGGTGGCCACCAGATCGGCCAGTGATCCGGAGGAGCCCGCTGCGCTGCGCAGCAGGGTATCGACGTCGTTGCGCCGTTCCACCACCGTTCCCGTGGGAATGCGCAGATCGTCCAATGCGGCGACGAGATCCGGTGCGGCCGTGGAATAGGTCTGGGACAGGTCGGCGAGGCCGCGGAGATCCTCGCGAATGGTCGGGATCTCGCCGGCCAGATCGGTGACGATGGTGTCCAGCCGGTCGATGGTGCGACCCAGTTGCTCGCCGTTGCCGTCGAGTGCGGACGCCAACGCGCCGAGGGTGGAGGAGAGGTCCTCCGGCGGGATCGCCTCGAGCAAGGGCAGCACGGAATCGAGCACCCGGCCCACCTCGACGGCGTTGCCGGTGCGGTCCTGCTCGATCTCCGCACCGTCGGTCAGTCCGGTCCGGCCGGGATTCTCGGGGATCTGCAGGGCCACGTAGCGTTCGCCGAACAGCGTCTTCGGCAGCAACCGGGCCGTGACGGTGGACGGGATGCGTTCCGCCTGTGCCGGATCGAGATACAGAGACGCCACCACCCGGCCGTCCTCCGTCGCCGTCTCCCGCACGTCGCCCACCAGCACGCCGCGCACCTTGACGTCCGCGTTCAGGGGGAGGGCGTTGCCGACGTCGTCGAGAACCAGGCGCACCCGGATCGAATCGTCGAACGCCCGCGCATACTGGGCGGTGGTGAAGCCGACGAACCCGGCCACCGCGACGAAGAACGCCAGACCTGCGAGGCGACGCTTCACCATTGCGGAATGGTATAGCCGGAACGCCCGGGAAATGGGCGAAATGTCAGCGAGAAGTGGTGGATTCCGGATCGGTGAACAATGCCTCCAACGGCGTCTCCGGCATCGTGATGCCGCGCGAGGACGCCAATCCGAGAATCTGGATCCACACCGTGTCGGACAGGAACGCGACCACCTGATCCAGGGCAACGCTGTTCGGCCCCTGACCCTCCCACGCGCGCACCGACGCCATGCAGCCCGAGATCAGACCCGCCACCCACGGACCGGTCAGGCGCTGATCGTCCGGGTCGAGTTCTGCGCCGACCAGGGCGAGGAAGCCGTCGACGGCGAACTCGATGAGCTCGGCGATCCGGCCGATGACGTCCGCCATCGGGTTCTCGGTGGCCCCCGGCACCGCGCGCTCGGCGAACCGGGTCCACGACGGGTGTGCCACCGCCCACCGCACGTAGGTGTCCACGACGCGGTGCACGGCGGTGCGTGCCTGGCCCTCCAGGACCACCGCGCGGCTCAGGTCCGCCTGCAGCCGGTCGCAGATCTCGCGCTGGATGGCGACGTCGAGGTCGGTCTTGTCCTCGAAATAGCGGTAGATCCCGGTGCGGTGGATCCCCGCCTCGTCCGCGATCTGCTGGGCCGTCACCGGACCGCCCGGATCGTCGTTGCGGTCGAGCACCGCGAGCGCCGCGTCGATCACCTGCGCGCGGCGGTCCGCGTTGTGCTGCGCCCAGCGTCGTTTACGACCGTCGTCGGGTCGGCCGGCGGGCGAAGGCGTCTTCTGGCTCATGTGGCCAGAAGTGTCTCACGCCGGGACGACTCCCCATGCTCGCTTGGTTCGCGGCGCCCTCGGGCTCTCCCCGGGCTCCTGGACCCACGCTTGCTCGTGGGGATCGGAGATCTTGGTCCGGGGTCGGCCCTCCGCCGCACCGCGCGCCGTCTCCGCCGTGTCGAGGCGTCGCCACCCGTCCAGGTCGACACCCCGCCGTCGTGGCTGCGCGGTCGGTGCGGGAAGGCCGGCGTCGAGGTCGTCGAGAATCGACTCGACGGTCTCCTGCGCGCACGTCTTGTTGGTGCCGATGAACCCGCGCGGACCCCGCTTGACCCACCCCGCGACGTAGAGGCCGGGTTCGATGCGACCGCGATCGTGACGGGCGATGCCGGTCACCGGGTCGGTGGGCAGGTCCGTGGTGGCCGACCCCCGGAAGCCGATGGCGCGGACCACGAGACCGGCGTCGACGACGCGGGTGGAGCCCGTCGGGACCCCGTCGGTGCCGGTGCGGGCGATCTCGACGGCGGCCGTCCGGTCGTCGCCGAGGATCTCGACGGGGGCGGCGTGGAATTCGAGGACGATACGTCTTGTCGCGGGGTCGGTGGGAGCGGGGCGCTCGGCCAACTCCCGGAGGATTCGGGAGTGGCGGTCGGTGCCGGCCAGGGTGGCCGGATCCGCCTCGACGACGATGTCGACGTGGGTGGCTTGCTTCAGGCCCAGTAGCTCGGGCACGGTGAACGCGGCGTTGGCCGGCCCCCGCCGTCCGATGATGCGCACCTCGCGGATGGTGCTGTGGCGCAGCTGGTTCAGGGCGTGCGGCGCGATGTCGGTGTGCTCGGCCAGCCACTGCGGGTCGCGGGTGAGCATGCGGGCGACGTCGAGGGCGACGTTGCCGTTGCCGATCACCACCGCGCGCTCGTGATGGAGCGGAACGGTGAGCTCGCGCCGATCGGGGTGGCCGTTGTACCAGCCGACCAGGTCGGTGGCGCCGAGGGAGCCGTTCAGGTGCTCGCCGGGAATGCCCAGTTGCTTGTCGTGCGACGCGCCCACGGCGTACACCACCGCGTGGTACTCCGAACGGAGTTGCGCGAGTGTGACATCCGTGCCGACGTCGACACCCAGGCGGTAGCGGAAACCGGGCTGCGACTCGATGGCCGCGAACAGTTCGGTCACCCGCTTGGTCGAGCCGTGGTCCGGGGCGACGCCGTGGCGAACCAGGCCGTAGGGGGTACGCAGGCGGTCGATGACGTCGACGGTCTCGATCTCCGGATGCCGGAGCAGCTCGTCGGCGGTGTACAGCCCGGCCGGGCCGGCGCCGATCACGGCGACGCGGAACGGGCCGGGACGACGCAGCCGTCGCTGTTTCGGCACCAGCGCCAGCGGGGTGCGGTCCTCGTGTGGATTCTGTTGGTAGTACTGGGCGTTGAGCTCGAGGAACGGCAGCTCGGCGGGGGTGAGCGCCGTGTCGGGCTTGATGGCGCCCACCGGGCACGCCGTCACGCATGCACTGCAGCCGACGCACGTGGCCGGATCGACGAACAGCATCTCCGTGGTGCCGAACCCCGGTTCGCCGGGGGCGGGATGAATGCAGTTGACCGGGCACGCCACCACGCACGAGGCGTCGGCGCAGCACGACTGCGTGACGACGTGCGGCATCAGGCCGCCGCGGACGCGGGCTCGCTGCGGAACCGCGAGGGCCGACCGTCGATACCCAGGGCGCGCCATACGCGTCGGGACACGGGGTTCATGAGCTGCAGGTCGTCGGCAAGCATCCGGACGTCGCCGAACATGTCGCGCAACATCTTTCGCGATGCTTCGCCATCCCACCAGACCTCGTCCACCACGTGGTCGGGGATCTGCAGATCACGGCGCATGGCGGGGGTGGGCTTGATGATGGCGTCGCACAGCACGCGCATGATCACCGGCATGATCACCGAGATCAGGCCGCGCTGGTAGGTCTTCAGGCGCGGGGCCTTGTGGCGCAGGTACTGGTGGGCGAAGCCGATGTGGCGCGCCTCCTCCGCGACGTGGATCTGCATGATGCGCGTGATCAGCGGGTGCCGGTTCTCGCCGCTGCGCAGGATCGACTTCTGCACGTGGTCGATCGGCTCCTCGCCCGCGAGCACGCCCACGAAGAAGCCGAAGGACAGCGGACCGGCCGCCAGCGGCATGATCGGTGCCAGGGCGCGGAACCAGCGGGGCCCGCCGGCCACCTCGATGCCGATGCGGTTCACCAGCTCCTGGAACATCTGCGTGTGGTGGCACTCCTCCGTCGCCTCGTGCGTGGAGTAGCGGAATTCGGCCTGGCCGTTGGGGAGCCGGAAGGCGTAGTTCATCAGCCCGGCGATGAGGATCTGCTCGAACTGCAGACCCACCTTCATGATGTTCGCCTGCCGGTACATCCCGATCTCGATCTGCCGCTCCGTGCTGAGCGAGCGGTACCAGTCCGTGGCGCCGAGCGGATCCGCCTCGGGGAGGATCCAGCGCGGATCGTTCGGGACCACCGCGTACTCGGGGTCGTCCCAGGGGATGTCGGTGAACGCGTCGAAGTGACGCTCGACGGACGCCTCGGACAGGATGCGCAGCGTGTCCTGATAGGCGGTCGGGTTCTCGTGCAGAGCGGTCATGGTGGGTCCTCCGCAGGCAGCCGGGGTGTGTGCAACAGCGTGTTGCAGACAAAGTTAGTGCAACTGGCTGTCGCAGACAAGGGGTGGGCGGGTCTCGGGGCCGTTTTCGCGGGTGGTGGGGGTGTTCGGCGGGGGTGATCGCGCCGATCCGCTGCAGTTCCAGCGGTCCGCTGGGGTTGCAGCCGACGCGGATCACCGGAAGTCGCGCGGATCAGGCTGTGCTGCGCAGCCCGCCCAGCAGAGGTGCGCCGCCCGATCCGCTGCAGTTCCAGCAGTCCGCTGCAGCTGCAGCCGACGCGGATCGCTGGAAGTCGCGCGGATCCCGCTGCGCCGCGCAGCGGGCCCCCGACTACCGCGCCCGGTACCAGGCCTCGAACAGCGGCTGCAGGCAGTCGGCGATGACCTCTCCGACCGCCTCGAAGACGGCCGGGTCCTGGCCGATGGGGTCGTCGATGTCGAGGTCGGTGACGGGGGAGGCGGCGCGGGCGGAGAACCAGGCCGCGGGGTCGACCACTCCGGTGCGGCGGGCGAACTCGGCGGCCTCGCGGAGGGTGTAGGTACGACGGAGGGTGCGCGGGGCGACGGTCAACACCTCGTCGCGGTGGCCGGCGGTCATGGTGACGACGATGTCGGCGTCGGTCGCGATGGCGGGGGTGAGCCGTCGGGCGGCGAAGCCGGTGGGATCGCCGCCGAGCGATTCGAGGACGGCGGCGGCGTGGGACTCGACGCCGTGACCCACTACCGCGCGCACGCCGGCGCTCTCGGCGGTGACGTCGACCTGCAACTCGTCGGCCCACGCGGAGGTGAGGCGTTCGGCCGTGGGGGAGCGGCAGATGTTGCCGGTGCAGACGTAGAGCACGCGCATGAGCGGAGTGTAGGGCTCCGGGTCAGGCCACGTCGTCGTACGGCCGCCGGTGCGGCGTGGAGTCGGAGCGCGTCGTCGGACGGTCGCCGGGAGCGTCCGGAGGGCAGTGCGCGATGTCGAGGCGGTCGCCGCCGTCGCGCTTCGCGTCGTACATGATGCGGTCGGCCCGTCGGAGCAGGTTGTCGACGTCGCTGTGGTCGCGCCGGAACTCGTCGGCGCTCTGCCACGCGAGTCCGGAGCTGGCCGTGACGGGTACGGGATCGTCGCCCCAGTGCACGGCCTCGTGGACGGCGGTGAAGCGGTTCCGGAACACCGACGCGGGCACCGCCGCGACCACGCCGAACTCTTCGCCGCCGAGACGTGCGACGACGGCCCACCCGTCCGTGACGACGCGCAGGCGTTCGCCGACGCGGCGGAGGACGTCGTCACCGCCGGCATGACCCAGGGTGTCGTTGACGTGCTTGAAGCCGTCGAGGTCGATCACCAGCGCCCCGACGACGTGATCGGCCGGGAGATGCATGTGGCCGTGGCCCGCCACTACCTGATGCAGGCCGCGCCGGTTGAGCACGCCGGTCAGGGGGTCGTCGGCGGACCGGTAGGCATCGTCCCGCAGGTGGAACAGCGGCACCTGCGTGAGCAACGGCATGAAGACGAACAGCGTGGCCAGTACCAGCAGCTGCACGACGAGAAGGGCCGTGTCACCGTCGGACGCCCGCGCGGCGATCACCATGAGGATCGCGGACCCCGACACCGTCGCGCCGACGTGGAGGAACAGAGCTGTCATCGGCAGGAAGTGTCCGCAGTAGACGCCCACCACGAGGAACGCGGTGGACAGCGTGAACGCCGTCGGCGCGTCGGCCACGGACAGCAGAGCGCAGAAGATCAACAGGTCGGCGCAGACGACGAAGAGCACCGACTGGCGGTACGTCGGCCACGGTCGCACCCACCAGAGCACGGCGACCACGGCGCCGCCGACCATGGCGGTGATCATCAGCGCCGACTCCGCCGCTCCGGTCGGGCCGATCGGGCTGAGGAACAGCGCTCCGCCGGCCACGACCATCGTCAGGACGATCCCACCGATGCTGCGCCGGTAGGGATCCAGTAATCCGTGCCGCAGCATGTAGTCGGGGAGCGCTGCGTAGTCGAACGGCAGTCGCCGCCACCGAGCCAGCAGACGGAACATGAGGACAACTCCCGAGACACAGGGGGGATCAGCGACGCGAAGCAGAACCGAATCTCGGTAGAAGAGTACCGAAACCTACCGAACGGATCGTTAATCCGGCAGAAGTGTTACAGAAGCAACTTTCACCGGGCGGTGAGACAGCGGGCAACCGGGTACACCTCGACGCACCGTTCGCACGCCGAGGAGGATGACCAGGGTGACCGCGCAGCAGACCGACCCCGACGCCGATCGACTCCCGCGTCGCCGCCCGTCCGTCGTCGTCATCGGGGGTGGATTCGGCGGCCTCTACGCGGCGCGACGTCTTCGCAAGGTCGACGGCGACGTCACCGTGCTCGACCGCGGCACCTCGCACGTCTTCCAGCCCCTGCTCTACCAGTGCGCGACGGGATTGCTGTCCGAGGGATCGATCACCTCGCCGCTGCGTCATCTGCTGCGGCGGCAGAAGAACACGCACGTAGCCCTCGGCGAGGCGTCGGGCATCGACCCCGAGAATCGGACCGTCACCGCGACGCGCATGGACGGATCGACGTTCGAGCTGCATTACGACTACCTCGTGGTCGCCGCGGGCATGCGGCAGAGCTATCACGGGCACGAGGAGTTCGCGCAGCACGCCCCGGGCATGAAGACCGTCGACGACGCCCTGGCGATCCGACGCAAGCTCATCGGTGCGTTCGAGATGGCCGAATCGCTCCCCACCCCCGAGGAACGACGCCCGTGGCTCACCTTCGCCGTCTCCGGCGGCGGCCCGACGGGGGTGGAGATCGCCGGGCAGATCCGCGAACTGGCCACACGTGCCCTCGAGCACGAGTTCCGGGCGATCGACCCCGGTGAGGCGCGGGTGCTGCTGTTCCACGGCGGCGATCGCGTGCTGGAGTCCTTCGACGAGCGCCTGTCGGCGAAGGCGCAGAAGACGCTGGACGCCGTCGGCGTCGAGACGCACCTGGGCGTGCACGTCACCGATGTCCGCGAGGACGGCATCGAGACGACGACGAAGAAGGACAAGAAGGTCACCTCCTACGACTGCCGAACCGTCCTGTGGACGGCGGGTGTCGAGGCGGTGCCCTTCGCCGGGACTCTCGCTCGCGCTCTGGGAGTCACCCAGGATCGCGGCGGCCGCATCCCGGTCCAGCCCGATCTGTCCGTGGCCGGCCATCCCGAGATCTACGTGGTGGGCGACGTCAGTTCGCTGAACGACCTGCCCGGTGTCGCCGAGGTGGCCATGCAGGGCGGACACCACGCCGGGGCGATGATCGCGAAGACGCTGCAGGGCGAGCGGCGGTACTCGACCCCGTTCCGGTATCGCGATCTGGGATCGGCCGCGTACATTGCTCGTCGTCACGCGTTGCTGCAGGCGGGTCCGATCCAACTGTCGGGGTTCGCGGGGTGGGCGGCGTGGGGCGCCATCCACATCGCGTTCCTTTCCGGCCGACGCAATCGGGCCGGAACCCTGATCAACTGGGCGGCCACGCTGGCCTCCGGAACGCGACGCGAGCGTGCGGTGACCTTCGGCGATCCCGAAACCGCGCGCACACCGTACGCTTGAGCCGAACCGGGCCGTACGTCTGCCGAGGGCGGTGAAAACCGTCGGGGTGACGCCCACCGGGGTGTGTCGTTACACTTCGGGACGGAAAGCAGCGCCCGTGGTTCGGTCCGCTGCACGCGAACTGTCGAAGGCGGCTGATGAGCTCGGTTCTCGGTGTGTCCGTGGGCACCAGTGCGGTGCGCATGGCCAGCCCCGTGCGCGAGGTGCACGCAGGTACGGCCGCGCGGTTCCGCCACCGTGTCATCGACACCAGCTTCGACCCGGCCGAGCAGCTCGCAGCCCAGTCCATCGGTGAAGTGCTGGCCGACCCCGCCATGCCGGACCCCATCGCGGCCACCGGCGTCGCCTACCGCGACGCTGCGCAGGCCGGCGCCGTCGCCAAGGCCATGGCCCGCCAGCACATCGCGAACTACCGGTTGGTGCCCGAAGTCCACGCCGCGATCAATTTCCTGCGCACCACCGGTGACCTGGAGGGCCTGCGGACGGTCGCGTTGTACGACCTCGGCAGTTCCGGCCTGTCCGTCACCGTCGTCGATCTCGAGTCCGGCGAGGTGCTGGCGTCGGAGCGCAGCTTCGTGGTCAGCGGCAACCTGTTCGACGCGCTCATCCGTGACAACCAGATCGGACGCCAGCAGCCGGGTGCCGACGGAGTCGACGAGCGGGAGTTCGAGGCTCGCTGCCGCGTGGCCAAGGAGCAGCTGTCGACCAACGGCGCGGTGTGCGTCCCCGGGATGGGCGGCCTCATCCTGCTCTCCCGCGAGGCGTTCGACGCCATGGCGACGGTCCCGATCGAATCGTCCGCGCGGCTCACCCGCGACGTCCTCGCCCGCGTCGACCGTCCGGTCGACGCGCTGGTCCTGGTCGGCGGCGGCGCCCGTATTCCGTTGGTGCGAGACACGCTCGCTTCCTGGGTGGGCCTGCGAACCATCACGCCCGACGAGCCGGAACTGGTGGCCGCCAAGGGCGCTGCCCTGTCCGCGACGCCGGTCGAGCACGCTCCCACCGTCGCGGCGCCGAGAGAGCACGCTCCCACCGTCGCGGCGCCGGTCGGCGACGCCCGTCCCGCGCCGGTCGGTCCTCGGCCGGGGCCGCCCGTCGATCCCGGGCCGGTCGCCGACGAGTCCGCGCCCGAGGACGCTCCCCGGTCGAGCGGCATGGCCTACAGCGAGGTCGCGGATCCACGCGCGGCGGAGACGCCGGCATGGCTGTCCGGTGACACCGGCGCGCCGTCGTCGGACGGGTATCGACGACGGTCCAAGGCACCGCTGTTCGCCGCGCTCGGGTTGGCCGTCGCGGCGGCGGTCGGCCTCGTCCTGGGCTACGGCGGTACCACGTCGCAGGCGGTGGACGACGCGTCCACCGGTGCCGACGTCACGTCGTCCTCGACGCCCGTGACCACCACGCCGCGGGCGACGACCACGAGGCCGACGACGACGCCCCCGCCGCCGTCACCGACCACCACCGTCGCACCGCCCGTCGTCGAGGATTCGGGCCCGGTGTACGAGGCGCCCGCTCCGGCACCCGCGCCGGCTCCGGCACCCGCGCCACTGATCCCGGGTCTGCCGCAGATCCAGCTGCCGCCGCCGATTCAGTTGCCTCCGTTGGTGCTTCCGCGCTTCTGATGCCGACGCGAGCGCCGTAGCCCCCCGACGACGCCACCGGATGGGTGGCGCCGCTGCTACGGCGTTCGCGTCGGTGTGCACTCGCTGTCGAGTGCGGCCTTGAGGTATCCGGCGGTCTGATAGACGTAGCTCCACGCCCACTCGGCGATGTTCTGCGAGGTGGGATTGGCTGCCATGGTGACTCGGCCGGAGAAGCACTGCTCCACGATGAAGCGCGCGCGGGACAGGTGCGGGGTGTAGGTAACCACGATGACGTGGTGCCAGTTCTTTTCCTCCGCCAGGGCGGCGATCTCCTCGGCCTCGCCCTTGGTGGAGTACGGATCGGGGAGGAAGCAGCTGACCGTCACCGAGTAGTCGCCGTCGCAGATCTGTTGCATGCGAACGTCGTCCGGCCCGACGGAATTGGACAGCACCACTTCCGGTGCGAGGCCGCTCTCGGCCAGGTCGATGCCGTAGTGGAAGCGAGCGTAGGGCTCCCCGCCGAGCACGACGACGGCGTCGGCGGGCTCGAGGGGATCGACTTGCGGGTGGACGTACACGGGCCATCCCGCCGCGATCACCACCGCGAGCAGAGCCGTGAACGCCACCACGAGGCGGCGAAAGGTCATGGTCGATCAGCCGCCGGTCCGCCGAAGCACGGCCATCACCGTGCGCAGGAGAATCTTGACGTCGAGCCAGAGGGACCAGTTCTCGATGTAGTAGTTGTCGTACAGCGCACGGTCCTGCAGCGAGGTGTCGCCGCGGAGTCCGTGCACGGCCGCCCAGCCGGTGAGTCCGCCCGGAACACGATGGCGCGCACTGTATCCGGGGATCTCGCTGGTGAACTTGTCGACGAAGTGCGGACGCTCGGGCCGCGGGCCCACCAGGTCCATGTCGCCCTTGACCACATTCCACAGCTGCGGGAGCTCGTCGAGCGAGGTGGCGCGGAGGAACCGGCCGAGGCGTCCGATGCGCGCGTCCTGCGAGATGTTCCAGGTGGTGTCGGCTTCCTCGCGCGACGCCGGCTTCATCGAGCGGAACTTCAGGCACTCGAACACCCGACCGTCCGCGGTGACGCGGATCTGACGGAAGAGCACCGGCGCCGAAGGATCGGACAGTCGCACGGCCAGCGCCACCAGCGCGAGGACGGGCGCGAGCGTCACCATGGCGAGGCCGGCCAGCACGCTGCTCACCACCCGCTTGACACCCCACGCGAGGGACCGGTGGACGTCGCGACGGATGCGGACCAACGGGATGGCGTGGAGTCGGTCCATGTCGCCGGAGACCGACACGAACTCGAACAGTCGGGGAACGACGAAGATCTCGCAGTCCATGCGGTCGCACTCGCGCAGCAGGGTGAGCAGTGCGGACTCGCGCATGGCCGAGAAGGCGATGACGACGGTGTCGATCTGCCGCACGGCGATGTAGGCCCGCAGTTGGTTGGCCAGCGGCTCCACCGGGATGTGGCTGGCCACGATCGCCGGCATCGGCGAATCGTCCAGCAGCGCATGGGGAGCGAGTCCGTGCTCGGGGTAGGCCTGCATGCTCTCGACCAGTCGTCCCGCGACCTGGCCGCTGCCGATCACCACGGTGCGTCGCTGGAACCGGGTGGACCGGCGCAGGCGGCGGGTGACCACGTAGGACAGCTGACGGCCCACGATCATGGCCACCAACACGGCACCGGCCACTGCGGTGGCGCCGCCGACGGACGTTCCGGGCGCGGTGATCACCACGGCGATCAGGGTGGCCACGGCGACGGTGGTGGCCATGCGCGGCAGGTCGTCGAGCACCGAGAGGGTGAGGCGCTGCCGGCTCTGGTGGGGGACCACCACGGCGAGCACCACCAGGACGGCCAGAAGAAGGCGGTTGCCGGCGAACGGCACCGCAGCGAGGGCGACGACCAGGGCCGCCGTCTCGAGCAGCACGCCGAGCACACCGTTGAGATGCAGCGCCAGCCACCGGGACCCGCGGCTCCGCGGTGCGGACATCCCGGGCCGCAGCGGGATCGGCTCGGCGACGTGGTCGTCGACCGGCTCCGTGCGCGGTGCCGGGGCGCCCAGCCGTGCCGTCGCGCGCTCGTCCGCGCGAGGGGATTGGTACTGCACTTCCTCGGCGCGACGGGCGAAGCGCGGCAGCAGGTTGTCCGGCTCGGATTCCGGGACGGAATCGGTGAGGCGGAGAGGTGCGGTGTCGGAGTGCGACGTGGTCATCGACGGCTTCCCGGTACGGACGCGGCGGTGCCGTCCGTACCCTCCAGCACCCGGGCGAGTGCGGCGCGGATGGTGGCGATCGAGGCGAACGTGGACTTGCGCAGCAACACGTCGGGGAACTCCGCGCCGATGGAGTCCTCGAGGTCGACCAGAACGGCGACGCTGGCGTGCGACGTCAGCCCGGCGTCGAAGAGGTCGTCGGAATCGGTGATGGTCCACGCGTCGACGGGAAGCCGACCCGCCCGCTGCAGCGAGCTCCGCACGAGGTGATCGTGGGAGGCGACGGGTGCGTCGCTCGGTGCGGGCGCCGACTGCGTCACGGGGCTCACTCCTTCGAAGTACCTCGGACCGGCGACGGTCCCCTCATGTGCGTGCACACCGCCCGACGGCGGCTGTCTGCGCCCCGCGGCGACACCCGTCGACGACCGATGAGAAACTGATACCGCCCGCTGCTGCGGAGCGACTCGGTTGTCACGGAGAACTATATACGAGTCGTTTCCGTACCGCACGATTGTTTCTGGGCCAGTGAAAGAACCGATACTCTGTCGAGGTGTCCGTTGTGTCCGATCTTCATCGCGTCCGCCGTGCCTTCGGCGAATCCGCCGCCCCGTGGGCTGTCACGACTCACGACGTCGGTGAGCACCATTGGACGGCCTTCAGTGGTACGCAGCAGATCGACTACAACATTGCGCTGGTGCACGGCGGTGACGTGCAGGTTCTGGTGGCCGCGGCCATGGCGGCCCTCGCGGACCACGAAGTGCCCGGCCTGATCATGCTCGCCGGGGAAGGCCTGTCCGGTGCGCAGGTGATGGCCGACGCGGGATGGGTCGCCGCGCGGGCGATGCCGCTCATGCGCCGCCCCGCCAACGCGGGCGTCGCGGCGGACGACGTGCGCGAGATCACCCCCGCGGACCTGCCCCGCACCCGCGAACTTGCGAGCGAGGCGTTCGGACTCGGCCGTGAGTTGGCCGGCGCCGTCTTCACCGAGGATCTCCTCGCGCGAGACGACGTCGTCTTCGGCGGGCTGTGGGAAGGCGCCCCTGACGAGACGTCGTCGATGGTCTGCTGCGGGCTGCTCTGTCGTGCGGAGGGAACGTCCGTGGGGTGGACGCTCGCGACGGACCCGGCGCGGCAGCGTCGTGGGCACGCCTCCCGGCTCGTGGCCGGCGTCAAGCACATCGACGCGGGAACGCGCGGTCCCACCGAGGATCTGTGCCTGGCGTCCATCCCCGGTGCGCCGCTGTACGAGCACATCGGGTTCGAGCGGCTCGAGCACTGGCAGGTCTGGACACGCCCCCGCTGGATGCTCGGCGCGTCCTGACCCTCGGACGCGCCGATCTCGGCGGTTCGCCGACTCGCCCCCCTCGAAACAGGGCGCAGGTCCGGCATCGGCCGGATTGTCGATCGCGGCGGTCGGTCTGTTTGTGCCACAGGTGTTTTCGATCACGCACCTCCGGCGAGTCGCACCCGCACGGCGTCCCACCGGTGCTTTTCTGTGCCCGGGGTGACCGGGGGGCCGTGGCATCCCGTCTGCGAGCGAGGAGGTTCCATGGTGGGTCCGGGGCGTACGGAAAAGATGGGTCGACGGTCTCTGCTCGTCGGCGGAGTGGCGGCAGGAGTCGGAGCGGCCGCGCTGGTCGGCTCGACGCGGGACCCGGTCGCCGTCGAGATGACCGCGGGTGAGACCGATCCCGGCTCCCTGCTCGGCTGGGTCAGCGTCAAGGCGGCACCGTTCAACGCGCAGGGCAACGACACCGCGGACGACACCGCGGCCATCGCCGCCGCGTACACCGCGGCGCAACAGCAGGGACGGCCGCTCTATTTCCCGCCGGGCGAGTACCGGGTGCGATCGCTTCCCGCGTTCGACAACTACGCCACCGTCTTCGGCGCCGGCGCGGATCTGACGACCATCATCCACGCCGCGTCGGGAACGCTGCTGACCCTGAAGAACAAGCAGCGCGTGGCCATCAAGAACCTCGGGATCTTCTCGCTGGACCCCAATTCCACTGCGGTGGTGCTCGATCAGTGCTTCCGATGCTCGTTCGACTCGGTGGTCTTCCGCGGAAACCACACCTCGGGCACCCACCCGCGGTTCCTCCCGCAGCGCGGGGTGTCGTTGATCAACAACACCGGCGGCACGTCGTTCGTCAACTGCGACTTCAACAACTACGGCACCGCCATGTCCACCACCGCGATCCAGTCCTACATCGCGAACTGCAAGTTCACCACCAACTGGGTGAGTTTGCTGGGCACGGGAAACAACTTCGCGTCCGGAATGTCGCTCGCCAACGTCGAATTCACCTCCGACATCAACCCGAAGACGACGTCGGTGCACCTGCTCGTGGACGGCCGCGCGAACGACTGGTGGCTCACCAACGTCTGGTTCGAAGGTGCCGGCACCGCCCTGCAGATCGGCAAAGCCGGAGTGGGTGGGCCGTCGCAGTTCGGCATGGTCAACTGCAAGGTCGCCGCGCGCACCATCGGACTCGACCTCATGCACTGCCGGCAGCCCTACCTGGCCAACGTGGCCTTCGATCCCGACCAGCAGTCGACGCCCCGCCTGATCCGCATCGACCCGAACAACGTCCCGGAGGGGACCGCCGTCAACCTGATCACAAGTCAGGGTGCGGACTTCCCGCTGAACACCTTCCCCCGCGGCTGGTCGGTCCAGGGGCGCGGCAAGACGGTGTCCGCCGGCGGGGGACCGATCGTCGTCTCGCCCGACGGCAAGGCTTGGCGGCTCACCATCTCCAACTCCGGACAGGTGTCGGGGCAGAACCTCGGGGTCATCTGACCCGTGCGCCTTTCGCGCATCCAGGGATGTGCAAAAGGCGCACGGGGGCGGAGCCCACTACGGTCGGGTCCGGCCGAGCGAGTCGGTGCGCAGCGCCCCGTCGGTCCCGACGACGAGTCGCCAGTACCCGCCGTCCGAATCCTTGAGCACCACACCGGCTCCGGGATCGTCGGAGACCCAGGTGCCGTCGGGACGGACGACCGCGGTGGTGCGTCCGTCCCGTTCGGTGCGCAGCAGATCGTCGTCGCCCGTGGCCCGGGCGACGACGGTGCCGGTGTACGTCGCACCCGCGGCGGCGCCGCGGCCGATTACCGTCCAGTCGGGTGGGAACGCCGAGAAGTCGACGTCGTCGTCGGACCCGGAGATCAGGTTGATCGCCGTGCCGGTCGGGGTGTGCACCGGGTCGATCACCAGCTCGGCCGGCGTGCTGTCCGGGTCCGGATCGAGAATGACGTTGGCCAGGTACGGCTGTCGGCAGTAGCGCAGTTCGATGCACGTGGTCCGCGCCGCGACCTTGCAGTTGACCATGCCGAACTGCGACGGGCCGCCGACGTCCGGCGCCCCGACCGACACCGCGACGTCCGACCCCTCGAACCAGACGTTGATGAGCCAACAGTCGTTGGCCGGACCGTCCACCAGCAGGTGCTTGTCGGTGGTGTCCCGGTTGTTGTCCGAGACGAACTCCACATTGGTGAGCGCGAGCCCTGCGGTGAAGTCGCCGCCGGTGCCGAGCACGCCGACGCGGTTGCTGGTGAACTTCGACGCCGTGACGTAGTTCTGAATGGTCCGGGTGGTGAGGCCGACTCCGAAGTTGTTGATGTCGCAGTTGGTGAACGTGGTCCCACCCGTGTTGTCGGACAGCACGATTCCGCGTTGCTCGACGAACTGCGGGAACGTCGACGACGAGTGATTGCCCCGCACGGTCACCGAATCGAACGAACAACGGAAGCAGCCGGCCAACACGATGCCGGTGGCCGTCGGGCCGGTCAGGAAGAACCCGAGCCGCCGGAAGTTCACTCGCTGCTTGTCCCGCAGCTCGATCAGAGTGCCGTTCTGCTCGTACAGCACGGTCGTGACGTCGGCGCCGTCTCCCGAGAGGGTGGCGTAGTCCGGCATCGTCGGCCAGGACGTGACGCGGTACGTCCCCGTCGGCAGATACACCGCCGTCGGACGGTCGAGGCCCTCGAAAGCCCTCGCGATCGCGGCGGTGTCGTCCGTGGTCCCGTCGCCGGTCGCGCCGAAGTCGCGGACGTTCCGGGCGGCCGGAGCGTCGCCGATCGGGGCGTTGGCGAATTCGGTCGTCGGGGCGTCGTCGTCACGCGAGCAGGCCGCGGCCACGAGGGGCAGAGATGCTGCGCCGAGACCACCGAGCAGCAGTCGTCGGCGGTCCAAACCGGAGGACGTCATGCGCTGAGCGCCCCGTCCCGGTGATCCTCGGTCACCGACAGCGCGCCGAGCACGGCGTCGGTCACCGCGGCGCGGAACGTGTGGTGGAACCCCGAGTGATCGCCGACGCCGACCTCGACGACGGACGGCGCACGGCCCGTGCGGGCGATCCGGCGGAGCCCTTCCGTCCCGCGCTGATCGACGAACCAACGGTGGTCCGCCGGGGCGAGCACCACCGTGGTCTGCACCCCGCGCTCGGCCAGGGTGCGCAGCAGGACCTCGGGCACCTGGGTGATGCCCCGCCGTCCCAGCAACAGCCACGCCCGGTACGGAAGATGCTTCTGCAGAGCGGCTTTGATGCGTGCCCGCGGCGTCTTCTGCCACTCCGGGTCCGTGCGCGGCACACCCATCGTCGCCGGATCCACCGCGCCGACCGCGGACTTCTTCTGGCGCCAGCTGTAGCCGATGGCGTTCACCAGCACCACCGAGGCCGCGCCCGTGCGCGACGCCGCGTAGGCGGCGTTCCACGACCCGGAACAGATGCCGGACAACACCACTCGACGCGAGTCGGCGTGTGCCTCCCGCGCCGCGGTCACGACGTCGTCGGCACCCTCGGGCGAGTAGATCGGGGTGTGTTCGCGCGCCGTCACCGGGCCGGTCTCCCCGGCGCCGCGCCGGTCGTATCGGAGGGCGCTGCGGCCGGACAGCGCTGCGCGACGGGCGGACTCGACCCAGAGCCGCGCCGGCCCGATGCGCGTGTCGTTGGCCGTCGCGCAGAACACCACCGTGGCGTCGGCGTCGCGCCCGGCCGGCCCGTCCTCGGGAGTGGTCGGCGTGGTCCTGATGGCGAACAGCCCGTACTCACCGAGCGCGTCGATGGTCTCGGTCACGTGGCCGCCGCCGGTGCGGATCGTCGCCGATCGACGCGGGGTGAACGACACCGGGTCGGCCGCCAGGCCGTCGTGTGCGTCGTCGACCGCGCCGACGATCGTGCGGACCGCATCGGCAGGGACGGGCACCAGAAAGCTGGCGGGCGAGACGAAATCGGCCATCGGGCCCACGTCGATCGTGCGGGCGTCGGCCGCCTCGAGAGTGGCGGACAGGCGCGCCGCGGCGCCGCCCTCACGCAGCGCGGCGATCCAGGTGCCGACGGTCGGGGCGGACAGGGTGAGGTTCAGGGCGGACAGCTCGGCCGCCGCCTCGCGGGACAGGGTCTGTCCCAGCGTGTGCAGCTCGGCGCCGTCGCTCGGTGCCGGATCCGTGTCCGACCCGACGCCCAGCCGATAGAGCGCCTGCTGCTCACGCACGTAGCCCCGCCCACGCGGGGTCGGATCCCACAGCACCACCGTGTGCAGCGGCCCGAGATCGGCGGCGGCGTGATCGAGCAGCAGTGCGCCCACGCGCAGACCGATCGCGGAGACGGTGCGGCACCCCATCTCGCGCAGCGCCGCGACGCCCTCGGCGATGCTCGCGGTCCAGCCCGCGAGCGCATCCGAGGCGTCCTGCTCGCCCGACGAATCACCCACGCCCGCATAGTCGAACCGCAGCACCGCGAATCCCGCCGCCGTCAGCTCCTGCGCGAGGAACTTCATCCCGCGGTAGGTGTCCACGTGCTCCTTGCCCATCGGTGGGCACAGCAGCACACCCGCTCGGGCGCGTCCGCCGTCCGGCAGGTGTACCACCCCGAACAGGGGGCGGTCCGTCGATCCGAACCAGGTCGGGGACGTGGTCATCGGGCAGAACTCCTTCGGTGCCGAGCGTCTGAGGGGCGGGTGAATGTGGGCGGGTGGATCAGTCCGTGTGACGACGCAGGCTCGACGGTCGGTGCACCCGGCCGTTGCGCGCCCCGGCGAACGGGGACGCATCCTCGTCGCCGTTCCCGGACTCGGATGCAGAATCCTCCGACGACGGGTTGCGGCCGGAACCGGCACCGCGCGAGCGCATTCGGCGCAGCGCCGAGGACGACGGTGCGGTCTTCTTCGGCGCCACGCGGGTGGGTGCCGACTCCTCGACCCCCGGCGACTCGTCGGTCCCGGTGCCCGTCGACGCGGTATCGGACAGCTCCGTGTCGGACGACTCCGTGTCGGACGACTCCGTCGACGCGACGTCGGGCTCGGTCGACTCCGCCGTCGAGTCCGCGCCCTCGGCCTCCGGGACATCCTCGGTCGCCGACGTGTCCGCGTCGTCGACTGCGGGGGCATCCTCGCGGTCGGCGTGCTCGTCCCGCGCCGTGGCGTCGTGGTGCTCGACCACGGTGAGGCGGTCGGTCACGGCGTCGGCCGGCGACCCGGCCGCACTGTAGGTCTCGCGACCGTCGTGACCCCGGTAGTCGTCGTACTGCCCGTGGTCGTCGTACTGCCCGTGGTCGTCGTGGCCCCGGTGCTCGTCGTAGCCCCGGTGCTCGTCGTAGCCGGCGTCGTAGCCCCGACGGCCGTCGTGACCCTGACGGTCGTCGTACGGCTCGGTGGGGTCCTGGTACGGACGGGCCTCGTTCTGTGCCTCGTCGCGGCGGGGAGTGGGCCGCCGTGTGGCCGGGGCAGGGGTGGGCGCGGGGGCGGCCGCCGCCGGGGTGAGCGTGTCGGCGGCGGCGTCCTGGCCGCGGCGACGGAGCAGGGCGGGCGAGAAGCTCGCCGGGCGATGCGGCACCAGGATCGTGCCGGCCACGGATGCGCCGATGTCGGTCAGCTCGGTGAGGACCTCCTCGAGGTCCGCCACCGTGGTGGTGCCGGCCTCGACGACCACGACGGTGTGGTCGGCGTGCGCGGCGAGGGCGAGGGCGTCGGTGCCGTCGGTGGTCCCGGTGGCGTCGACGAGCACGTAGTCGTGCTCGCGGCCGAGTTCCTGCAGGATCGTCGCGAAGCGTGCGGACACGAGGAACGTGGCGGTGTCGTCGTCCACCTGGCCGAGCGGCAGAACCCGCAGATCGCCGACCTGCGTCGGTCGGGTCAGCTCGCTCGCCGACCGACGCTGATGCGCCAGGTCCGCCACGCCCGGCATCGTGGCCGGACGCATGCGGGAGGAGATGCCGCGGCCGGAGGTGGCGGCGTCGACCATGAGCGTCGACTTGCCGAGCACCGCCAGCGCGCGGGCGACGGGGAGCACCGTGTCGGACGCGGTCGACTGGCGCGACCGGGACGACGCGGCCGTCGACCCGACGAACACGACGACGCGCGGCGAGGCCTCGGCGAGCACGCCGTCGAGACGCAGTGCGACGCGACGGGTGTCGGTGGTGCGCGACGACGCCTCGACACCGCCCAGGAAGTGCGTGGTGCTCAGCGCGGCGACCTGGCCGGTGGTGCGAATGCGCTTGTCCAGCCGGTCGCGCAGGTACGCGAGTCCGCAGCCGAGGAGGAGGCCGACCATCGTGCCGGCCGCGAGGTTCTTGGTGGGTGCGGGGCCGGCGGACGCCGACGGCGTGGTGGCGGGGTCGATCACCGTCACCTTGGCGGCGGGGGCGGCGCCCACCTGCGTGCTCTCGAGCTCGCCGACCAGGTCCCGGAACTTGGCGACGACGAGATCGTTGATCACGCGCGCCTGGTCCGGGGTGTCGGCGGAGACGTCGACGGTCATGATGACCGTGGCCGGTGCGAACGTCGCGGTGGTGCGCGAGGCGAGCTCGGCGGCCGTGGTGTCGAGCGAGAGCTCGGTGATGACGTCGTTCATGACGCGGTCACTGGTGACGAGGTCGACGTAGGACGTGATGCGTTGCTGCGCAGCCATTCCGCCCTGGTACGAGTCGGACACCGATGTCCCGGTCGCCATGGTGACGTACATGCGGCTCTGCGCGGTGTACGAGTAGGTGAGCGACGAGGTGTACACCGCGCCGGCAACGATCCCGGCGACGACGCACGCGAGGATGATCATCCAGCGCCGCTTGGCGATCTCGAAGTAATCGTTCAGACCCATGATGGCGATCCTTTACGTCGACTGTCGATGTCGGGGTAGTCGAAGGTCGTGGGCGGCGGTATCGCCCGCGACTGTCTGCCGTACTCCCCGACCACGAGCGTCACGATCCAGACCAGGATCGCGAGTTGGAGAGACTTGCCGAGAGATTCGGTGGTGCCGAGGATTCCGCGCTCGAAGAGCACCGGGTACTCGATGAGCGTCAGCCCGAGCACCACCGGGACGAAGTGGCGCGCGGTGAGTATGCGCACGGTGATCAGCACCATGACGAAGGTGAAGGTCATGGAGACCGCCACCCCGGCGTAACCGCCGAGGACGAAACCCTCGCTGATGTTGCCCTCGGCGAGCGAGACCGAGACGGTCCGCATGTCGACCGAGGAGCCGCGAACCTGTTGTGCCCAGGCGGTTCCGGATTGGAACTTCTCCGCCCCCAGGATCTGCGACGGAATGAAGTTGAGGACGGCGTTGCGCGCGACGTCGAGGTGCGAGATCCACTCCCGCCCGTTCATGAAGTACGCGTCGGTGGCCGCCTCGAGCAGGTCGAACCGGCGCAGGATCGGCAGGAACGGCTGCACCACAGGGGGATAGCTCGCCTCGGCGAGCGCACTGATGGCCTCGGTCTCCGGATCGACCTTGAGCGCTTGCAGGAGGCCGAACGCGCCGATGGCCGTGACCGAGATGCCGGCGACGCCGAGCACGGTCCGGCGGGTCCAGCCGATGAAGGCGAACCGCACCGCGACCGCGAGGGCCGCACCCATGACGGGCGTCTTGGACTCCACGATCACCGTCCAGACCAGCTCCATGCCCAGCAGGAAGCCGAGCAGGATCGTGGTGCGCTGCCACGTCGCCGGGCGGGCGAAGACGATGAGCCCCAACGCACCCACGGTGGCCATTGTGGCGGCGAAATCGAGGAAGGGGTTGGCGCTGGTGACCTCGCCGGCCGAACCGGCGCTGCCGGTGGCCCACGAGACGAAGCGCCCGCCGAGACCCATCACGTAGACGACGGCGAGACCGCGGAAGAAATCCGGGTCCGCGGTCGGGGCGACGGGGGAGCGGGGGACGACGTTCCGGGAGCGCTGCCACAGCACGTACGCCACCACCAGGGCGACGTAGAACCACAGGCCGAACGTCACCGGCTTCAGCACCTCGGCGATGCCCTTGTCGTAGCCCATGGTGGCCAGGCGCGGGTCGGCGAGACTGTCGGCGAACTGCGGTTCCGGCAGCACCCACAGCAGCACGACGGGGCGTGCGACGTAGCTGAGTGACCAGTACGCGACCTGGGCCACCACGAAGACGCGCGCGACGCCGCGCAGGTTCAGGCCCGCGATCAGCAGCGCCGTCAGCGCGAGTGCCGTCACCACGACGGACGTCACGGCGCTCATCGGATCGCCGCCGTGATCTCGCGGGCGCGGTCGACGTACGCGTGACCGTCGGCCACGATGCGGACCCGGCCGCGCTCGGCCATGTCCCGGGCCTTGTCCGGTTCCGTCTCGGCCCACGCCAGGATCTCGGCGAGCTCCTCGGGGGTGGAGAACAGGCGGCACTCGGTTCCGTCGTCGAGCAGCCGGGCGTGCTCGTGCGTACGCTCCCCGACGAACAGTCCACCCGCCGCCGGCACCTCGAAGGTGCGGCACGTGTGGGTGTCGCGGTTGTCGGAGTTCAGCAGCACCAGGTTGGCGCCGATCGAGGCGACGGCGTTGGAGAACTCCTCGCCGTACACCGCACCGCCGAGGTGCGCCGAGGTGGCCCGCAGCGCGGGAACACGACGCCAGCCGGGACCCAGAACGGCCATGCGTGCGCCGTGGATGCGGGCGAGATCGGTGACGAAGTCGCGCCGGTCGGGGCGGCACGCGCCGACGAAGCCGACGGTGAACTCCTGCGGGGATCGTCGCGCGGTGGGCCGGTGCCACGCCGGGTCGTAGGCGCTGAGGACGAACAGCGTCTCCCGCGCCCCGCGCTCGGCGAGTTCCGGGACGTTGTGTTCCTTGGTGGTGATCACCAGGTCCCAGTCCCGTTCGCGCCGCAGGTACTCAGGCGTGGTGTTGTACGGGTTGGCGACGTCGTCCGGGCTGTAGTGCACGCGGACGGCGGCAGGCAGGGCCAGCAGCCGATCCTGGTCCAGATGCACGGTGCGGAAGCAGAACAGCATGTCGGGCCGGAAATCCCGTGCCGCGGCGTCGATCCGCCGGTGCAGGTCGGCCAGGACCCACGGCGCACGTCCGCGACCGAGCTTGGCGTAGACCCACGGCGGGGTGAGTCGACCGGGGAGGGCGACGGGGGTCGTGTCGATCACCAGGACGTCGTGACCCGCCTCGCGGAACCCGTCGGCCATCGAGCGTGCGTTGCTGCCCACCCAGTCGTCACCGAGGAAGAGGATTCTCATCGCTCACCTCCCGGAGCGGCAAGCCGCACCGGAACGAGCGGCTGGGTGATCGCGTCGTCCCGGCGGACGTCGCTGCGCCGACGCAGCATGCGCACGCGCAGCAGATACCAGGTGGCAACGGCGATCTCGCAGGTGAACGTGCCGAAGACCAGCGCCCAGACCGACCCGGTGGCCACCGCGGCGAGCAGCGCGCCGCCCGCGAAGATCGCGCCGACGACGGCGCCGATCAACGTCCCGCGGGTGTCCTGCTGGACCGGCAGCACGGCCGTCGTGACGAACGAGGTCAGCGCGGTGAAGGGCAGGATGAACGCCTGCACGCGCATGATCTCGACGGCGCCGGTGAACTCGGCGCCGAAGATCAGCGGAATGACCCACGGGGCGGCGATCCACAGGACCACCGAGACGCCCGCGGCGAGGGCGACGGTGGCGCCGAGCCCGCGGAACGCGTTGCCCCAGAAGTGGTCCTCGCGTCCCCGCGCCAGCCGGGGCAGCAGCCCGTAACCGATGGCGTCGAGCAGCGACTGGAACGCCCGCACCAACCGGTCGCTGGCGGAGAACAGTCCGAGGGACGCCGCGGTGAGTGCGACCGAGTAGAAGCTGGCCGCGCCCTGACCGTAGCTGGTGATGAGCAGACGCGACGTGAGCACGGGCGCACCCATTCTCACCATGGCGACCACCCCGTCGGGCCGCGACGGCAGACCGTGCTCGGTGAGCGTCAGGCGCCAAGTGAGCACCACGTTCACCAGCGTCGAGAGCAGGAGGCACAGCATGGCCACCGACGCGCTGGGGAAGTGCGGGAGCAGACCGACCAGCAGCACCAGGTAGAGGACGCGGCCGATGGACTGGTACACGACGCCGATGCCGAACCTGGCCTCCGCCACCAGAACCCAGTCGTCGCCGAACGACGAGACGCCGCCCGCGAACAGTCCGAGCAGCACCATGTGGAGGTGGACGTGGGCGTCGACCAGCATGCCCAGCGCGAGCGCGACGCCCATCGTGCTCAGCACCCCGGCGCGCAGGGCCAGGTAGTTGCCGCGGAGCCGATTGACGTTCTCGGAGTTCATCATCGCGGCCAGGAACGTCGTGATGCCCATGTCCACCAGCAGCGCGCCGATGAAGTAGGCCGACATGCCGATGGCGAGCAGGCCCAGGCCCTCGGTGCCGAGGATGCGGGCGGTCAGCGGCAGCGTGACGATGGTGACCAGGTACTGCCCGTACTTCCCGAAGCTGACGAACGCGATGTCGCGGATCGCCGCGAGGCGCGGCGGAACCCGCAGGCGCCGACGCCGTGTCTCGGGCGCGCCGGGCTCGGTACGTCCCGTCAGGTCGATGCGGTCGGTGGCGTCATCCCACACGGGATTCTCCCTCCGACTGCGACTCCGACCCGGGCAGCGCGCGCACCGGCGCGGGCCGACCGACGATGCGGGCGAGGAAATCCTCGACGGCACGGGCGGATTCGGCCACGTCGAACTCGGCGGCGCGGGCCGGTGCGGCCTCGGCGAGCCGCGTGCGCAGACCACGGTCCGCGACGAGGCGATCCAACGCCGCGGCGAGGACGGCCGGGTCACCCGAGGGCACGAGCAGGCCGTCGACCCCGTCGCGCACGATCTCGGCGGGTCCGCCCGGTCCCGACGCCACGACGGCGCAGCCGGCCAGCATGCCCTCGACGATCACCTGGCCGAAGGGCTCCGCGGTGAGGGTGCAGTGCACCAGGACGTCGGACCGGCGCATGTACTCGGTGGGATCGTCGACGTGCCCGGTGAAGACGACGGGGACGTCGAGTGTGGCCGCGCGCTCCTCGAGGTCCGCGCGGTACGGCTCCTCACCGAAGAACGTGCCGCCGACGAGGTAGACCCGCTCGGGGCGCGTCGTCATCCGCGCGAGCGCGTCGAGCAGCACCACGTGTCCCTTCCACGGCGTCAGGCGCGCCACGAGGCACAGCACCGTGCGGTCGGGCTCGGCCTGCGCGCGGCGCAGCGGGCTGCGGCCCGTCGGGTCGATGCCCGGGTAGGCGACCACCGACGGGCGGTGACGCGCGGGCAGCGAGTCGAGCGTCGACACGCTGTTGGCGACGAAGCCGGCACAGACCACCCGGCCCAGCAGACGCAGGACGGCGGAGAGCACGGTGCCGAAGTACTCGGCCGAGATGCGATCGTGCGAATGCCACACCAACGGGATGCCGGCACGTCGTGACGCGACGGTGCCCATGAGCAGGGCCTTGGTGGATTCGGCGACGAGCACGTCGGCGCCGCGCCCCCGCGCGAGGCCGCCGACCTCCCAGCCCAACCGGACCAGTCCGGTGACGCCGCGGAGCACCCGCGCCGGGGAGAGGCCGCCGATGGTCACCGTGCGGCTGTCGAACGATCCGTCGACGACGACGGTGTCAATACCGTCGGCCCGGACGCGCTCGACCATGGGGCCGTACTCGGTGAACGCCACGGTGACGTCGGTGTCACGCATCGACCGGACCAGACGGTGCAGGGCGATCTCGGCGCCCGACGGGGCGGCGGTGTGGGCGAGGAACAGGGCCCGGGTCACGACGCCACCTCCCGATACAACTCGACGTGCTCGGCCGCGGCGGAGTCCCAGGAGAAGCGTTCCGCGTGGGCGCGGCATGCCTCGGCGCCGGGCACGACACCGTCGAGAGCGGTGATGAGGCGGGCCGCGAGCGCGTCGCTGTCCCCGGCCGGAACGATCAGCGAGGGGTCCAGACCGGCGACGGCGTCCGGCAGGCCGCCGCAGTCGGTGACCACGGGCGGGCACCCGACGGCGCACGATTCCAGGGCGATCAGCCCGAAGCCCTCGAGCGCGACCGTCGGGACCACCGACACGGTGGCCGCGGCGTAGAGGTTGCGCAGCCGCGCGTCGTCGACGCGACCGAGGAACTCGATGGACGACGACGCCGGCGAGCTCGCGGCGAGCGCGCGCAGCGCACCCTCCTGCGTGCCCTCGCCGACGACGAGCAGCCGGGCGTCGGGATGGGCCGACGCCACCGCCGGCCAGGCCGCGATCAGGCGGTCGATGCCCATGCGGTTCTCGAGTCGACGCACGCACAGCACGGTCGGGCGGTCGGACCCGCGCTCGGCCGGGACGGTGAAGCGCGCGAGGTCGACGCCGGGTGCGATGACGCGGATGCGGTCGGCGTCGACGCCGTAGTCGGTCCGCAACAGCCGGGCGGAGTGCTCGGAGAGGACGACGAATCGATCGATGTCCAGGAAACGCAGCCGCTCCACCCAGTACTTGGCGCGGACCGCGGCGGGACTCTCGCCGGAGGCGGCGCTCTCCGCGGCCCACGGACCGTGGAAGTGCGCGACCGAGGGCAGCCGGCCCCGGCGACCCAGAGCCGGGCGGCCGAACAGGCTGAAGTGACGATCGACGACGGTGGAGGAACTCAGTCCGCGGTCATCGCGGAGCGAGGTCCACACGCGAGCCACCGTGGAGCCGGAGCTGGGCCCCCACGAGTGCCCACCAGCGGCCGCGCTCCCGAAGGCCGACGCGCTGACGCGGGTGTCCGGCCGGGCGTGCAGGGCCTGGAACAGGTCGGTGAAGTACCGGTTGAGCCCGCCCGGAGTGGTGGCGAACCACTCGGCGCCGGTCATGTGGACCTGCACCGTCGAAGTGGCCGTCACGGATGCGGGTGTCATCGGGGTCCATAGCCTTTCCCTCTCGTGGGTGTGCGTGCCCCGGTGGGGGTGCACACGGCGTGTCCGTCCGCACCGCTGTTTCTGTGAGGTGGAACCAGAAGGTGCCTGGTTCCCGCTCGCGAACCAGTCCGATGCGGGCGATGCCGGCAATGTGGTCGCCCCCGTCCGTCGACTTCTGCTCCGGCCCCGCTCGGAGCAGTACGTCCGGGGTATCGGCTGCGCTGCCGATGCCGTCCCACCCGGTCGCGCATCGCACTACCAGGCAGTAAGGTGTGATCCGGTCGTGTTTGTGACTGGAAACGACGGCGCAGTACCCTATTGCTGGCTTTAACATACCGGAAGATTCTTTTGTCCGCCATAACGCTCACGAGGACCGGTTTGCCGATCCGCCGGTGGGTGTCCGTCCGGGAGAGTTGTGAGAGATGACAACGCGAGTGGAGTCGCGCTGATGCGAGAGACGGTCGGTGCGCCGGTCGCCGCGTCGGTGCGTGACGACGCTCGTGACTCTCGTGGCGCCGTCGGCGGTGCCGACTTCCGTGCTGCTGCTCCGGTGCGGACCGGGTGCGCGACCGTGGTGGTGCTCGACTTCGGGCGAACCGGGACCGGCGTGACCGTCGTGGGGGTCGACGAGGACCGGGTGGTCGACGAGGTGCGGTGGCCGTCGCCGAGCGGCGACGCGTGCGACCTGATCGTGCTCGACCATCTGCGTGCGCAGGGCATCCTCGGCCCCCGTGACGGCGACCGCGAGTCGCCGGAGATCCTCACGTTCTGCCGGTCGGTGAAGGAATCGCTGTCGACGTCCACCGCGGCCCGGACCCCGGCGTCCGGTCCGGACGGGCCGGTCACCCTGATCACCCGCGCCGATTTCGAGGACGCTCTCCGGCCGTCGCTGGAGGACCTCGTCGATCGGGTCGCCGCCCTGGTGCGCGACGTCGGTCGGGCCACAGAGGCCGTGGTGCTCACCGGCGGCGGGGCGGCCGTGCCGCTCGTGCGGGCGGTGGTCGAGGAGCGGCTGGCGCCGATCCTGCCGGAGGTGGCGGCGGCCGCCAACGCCGTGCCGGCCGGGCGGGTGGTCGAGGCCTCCCCCGAGTCCTCGCCGGAACCCTCCCCGGAACCCTCCCTGGAACCCGACGTCCCGGCGGTCGAGACCCCGGCACCTGCCGTCGATCGGCCCGCCGCTCCCGATGCTGCTGTGCCAGGTGCCGGTCCCGAGCCCCGCGCGCACGAAGAGCCCGACCGTCGGGACTCCCGGTCGTTCGCGTACTCGGCGGTCGAGACCGCGCCCGTGCAGGACGACGCGGACTGGGACCTGCTCGACGACCCACCGCCCGGCCCGCAGCGCCGCCGCCTGTGGACCGCCGTCCTCGTGGTGGCGTTGATCATCGTCGCGGCCGGTGCCGCCGCCTGGGCGTACCTGGGGACGGCCACGCCGATGGACGGACCGGACGGCGCCGGACCCGCCGCACCGCCCACCGCCACCGTGGCGACCGACCCGCGGGGAACGTCGGTGGCTCCCACCACGGCGGCGAGCGACGAGGACGCCGACGGGGACGGGTTCCCGGACAGCTGGGGCGACGACATCGGGTCCCGGCTCGGTACGGCCAACTGAATCCGGCCGATCCCTCGCGGGATCGGCGCACACACGGTGTCGGGGGACACGACCAACGGTTCGACAGAGGAACGAGGACACGAAGGTGCAGACCACGACCCCCCTCCTGGACGGTCTCGACCCGGGCACGTACCGCCCGCACGCCGTGCACACGACGGACCGCATCTGGTCGGAGACCAATTGCTACGTCGATCTATGGATCGAGGTGTTGCACGCGTCGGGTGTGGATCCGGTGCCGGCCGCGTCGTTCGTCCTCGGCGCCGGGTTCGACGGTCGGCAGTGGGACTTCGTGAAGTACCAGCCGGAGGATCTGCGGCGCCTGCACGGCATCGAGGTGAACGAGATGAACGTGTGGAAGCCGTTCGCGGAGCACCTGATCGAGAACATCGAGGACGGCGTCGCCAGCACCGTGGAGGTGGACGCGTTCCACCTTCCGGACACCGCCGGGGTGTCGTACGGACTGCAGCACACCAAGACCACGGTGGTGCCCACCCGGATCGACCGGGCCGCGCGGGAGATGGACTACTTCCACAACGCCGGCCTGTTCCGGCTGTCCGGGGACGATTTCGATCGCGTTCTCGGCCTGGAGGTTCCGGACGGGGCCGTCGCGCTCCCGCCGTACCTCGAACGCATCACGCTGGAGGGCGGAGTTCTTCGGGTGGACCCGACCGAGGACGACCGCGACCTGGACGTCGCCCGGACGCATCTGCGACGGGCCGGCACGGACAACCCGGTGGCGGGCCTCGCGCAGCGGGTGGTCGACGACGTGGAGTGGATTCGCGAGTCGGGTCCCGACGCGTTCCATCTGTGGTCGTTCGGCACGCTGCGGCAGTGCGGGGCCACGGCCGAGCTCGCAGCCGACGTGGCGGCGTACCTCGAGGGTCGCGGCGTCCAGGGCGCCGGCGCGGCCGCCGAACCGTTCCGTGAGGTCGCGACGGGCGCGAAGTCGGTGCAGTTCCGGATGGCTCGTGCGGCCCGCGGGCGGGCCGTCGATCCGCGAGAGCCGTTGGACGCCATGGCCGTGAAGTGGCAGCAGGCCGTCGACATCCTGCGCGCCGCGCTGTGACCACCGGGTACGGGCCGGTGGCGGCGGACTGGACCGTCTGCCGCACGGACGCCGGTGCGGCCGACGCACCACCCGGCCCGGAGGCGGAGCGCATCCCGGCGCGGGTGCCGGGGACGGTCGCCGAGGCGCTCCGGGACGCGGGTCGCCAGATATCCGACGGCAACGATCTCGGCACCGACGACCTCGACGGCGCCGACTGGTGGTTCGAGACCACGCTGACCGTGCCCGACGTCCCCGGGCGGCTCGTGTTCGACGGGCTCGCCACCGTGTCCGAGGTCTGGGTGGACGGCGTGCTGCGTGCGTCGAGCACCTCGATGTTCGTCCCCGTCGTGGTCGACCTCGCCGACCTGGCCGGCCGGACCGTCGCGGTGGCGGTGTGCTGCCGCGCGCTGTCCCCTCACCTGCGTCGACGACCCCGCGGACGGTGGCGCTCGTCGATGATCGCGCAGCAGGGGCTGCGGTGGGTGCGGACCACGATGCTCGGTCGGGCCCCCGTCTTCGCCGGTGCGCCGGTGCCGGTGGGCCCGTTCCGTGATGTCCGCGTGGTCCCGGCCAGTCCGGACCTGCAGGTGCGCGGCCGAGTGACGCACGGCCGCTGCGAGATTCACGTGACGGGACGCGCGGACTCCGACGTGACGGTCTCGATCGGAGGCGACAGCTACCCGGTGGCCGTGGACGGCTCCGGATCGGTCGACGCCGTGGTCGACGTCGGAGAGCGCGAACGTTGGTGGCCGCACACGCACGGCCGTCCCGCGCTCCACGACGTGGTTCTCGAGTCCGCCGGCACCCGTATCGCGGCGGCGGTCGGATTCCGCTCGGTCGACGTCGATCCGTCCCGGCCGGGGGAACCCCTCCGTCTCAACGACATTCCCGTGTACGCGCGTGGTGGATGCTGGGTTCCGCTGGACCCCGTCTCGCTGCGGACCGATCCGACCGCCCTCGACGCCGCGCTGGACGACGTGATCGCGTCCGGCGGCAACCTGATCCGCCTGACGGGCACCATGGTCTACGAGACGCCGGACTTCCACGCGCGGTGCGCCGAGCGCGGCATCATGGTCTGGCAGGACGTCATGCTCGCCACCGTCGACCCGCCGGACGACGACGTCGTCACCGCGCAGGTGGTCGCGGAGATTCGCGCGGCTCTCGCGGCGTCCGGGCCGGCCACCGTCGTCGTCAGCGGGGGGAGCGAGACCTACCAGCAGCCGACGATGCTCGGTCTCGCCGCCGACGATGCCCGTATTCCGCTGCTGGACAGCGTCATACCGGACCTGCTGGCGTCGTCGTACCCCGATCTGGCGTACGTCCCGTCGTCGCCGTCCGGTGGGGACCTGGCCACGCACGGCCGCGCGGGCGTCGCGCACTGGTTCGGGGTCGGCGGGTACCTCCGGCCGCTGTCCGACGTGCGCACGGCCGGAGTGCGGTTCGCGGCCGAGTCGCTCGCCTTCGCGGTCCCGCCCGAACGTCGCTCGGTGGACGCGCGATTCGGCTCGGCCCACCCCGCCGGGCACGATCCCCGATGGAAGGCCGCGGTGCCGCGGGACCGGGGATCGTCGTGGGACTTCGAGGACGTGCGAGACCACTACGTGCGCACGCTGTTCGGCGTCGAGCCGTCCCTGGTGCGTCGCGACGATCCGGAGCGGTACCTCGACTACGGCCGCGCCGCGGTGTGCGAGGCGACCTCGGCGGTGCTGGGGCACTGGCGGCGTCCGGACTCCGAGTGCGGCGGGGCACTGGTGCTCACGCTGCGGGACCTCATGCCCGGCGCGGGATGGGGTTTCACGGATTCCGACGGTGAGGTCAAGGCTCCGTGGTACGCGATGGCGCGGGTCCATGCGCCCACCACCGTGCTGGTGTCCGACGAGGGGATGGACGGGCTCGCCGTCCACGCCGTCCACGACGGGGCCGATCCACTCCGCGCCGCCGTGACCGTGCGGGCCGTGAGTCGAACGGGGAGCGTGGTCGCCGACGGGACGTGGCCGGTGGACCTACCGGGCCACGGACATGCGAGTACGACCGTGGATGCGGTGCTGGGCCGCTTCACCGACGCGACGCACGCACATCGCTTCGGCCCCCGCGCGGTGGACGCCGTGGTGGTGGACCTGGTGCAGGACGGCGCCGTCCTGGCGCGCTCGGTGACGCTGATCGGCGGACCCGCACTGCCCGTGCAGGATTCGGTAGGGCTGACGGCCGGCGTGGAGCCCGCCGACGACGGCACATGGGTTCTCGAGGTGGCGGCCGAGTCGGCCGCTCAGTACGTGTGCGTCGACGTGGACGGGTTCCGACCGTCGGACAACTGGTTCCACCTGGCGCCGGGTGTTCCGCACACCGTGACCCTCGAGCCCACCGGACGTGCCACCGCGCCGCGAGGGCAAGTCCGGGCGCTGAACAGCCTGACGCGAGGAACGATCAGGCCGGCCTGAGCGCGCTGGGCCAGCGAGTGACGTCGAGGCCGTGGGTACGGAACATGGCCAGGGCGATGCGCTCCATGCCGAATCCGACGCACGCGCTGTGGGCTTCCTCGCCGTCCGCGGTGCGGATGTCGAAGGTGTGGCCGAAGTGCTCGCGGTGGCAGTTGCACGAGACCACGGCGGTGCCCTCGTCGAGGTCGCCGTAGAGCCGCACCACCAGCTCGGTCTTGAGGTTGTCGTTGCGCTGGTTGGCCGCCAGCATGCGCCCGGCCCGTCCGAAGAACGGGTCGTTGGCGATCACCGGTGTGGCCTCGAGGCCGAGGTGATCGAGGACGGACTGCCCGCGCTCGATCCACGACTCGCGGTGCTCCACGGCCTGATCGGGGGTGCCGACCTGAACGAACTCGTGCATCCGGAACGCCTGCATGCGAGCCGGATCCACTGCGGGCTCGTGCCGGAAGCAGTAGCCGTACACGTCCAGCGTGGTCCCGCCGGCGGGCAGATCACCGGTGAGCATGGAGTACGCCGGGTGGCAGGCGGCGGACACCAGCATGGTGCCGGCGGAGCCGAGGAAGTGATCCCAGTCCTCCCCGGCCGACCGTGCCGCGAGCAACTCCGCATGGGCGCGGTTGTCGCCGGTAAAGGTGGTGATGGCCCCGGTGAGGTTGGGGAACGACGCGATGTAGTCCGTCTTCTCGAAGGACTCGCGCGGGAAGACGGGCGGGAACCGGAAGCGCTGTGCCGAGCTGCCGTGGGCCTCACGGCCGGCGGCGCGGACGGCGGTGTCGATGACGTCGATGACGTCCTCGAACACCCCGGAGCGTCCGTAGAGGCCGTCGAGCGAGCTGCGGACCAGCAGGCCGGCGTCGACCAGCTGATCGCGGAACTCGGCACGGGCGAGATCGAGGTCGGACAGATCCGTGCGCGTATCCCTGTCGAGGGTGGAGGTCATGTCAGAGACCCCCGCCCGGCACGCCCTTGTGCACCAGCGTGAGCTGGGCGTTGTGGGCGAGGATCCGCTCGTTGCTCACCATGATGGCCGAGCCGTGGGAGTCGCGGAGGTGGCGGCTCATCCGTAGCTCGCTGTCCTCGCGGTAGCCGGCGATGCCGCAGATCAGCAGCGCGCGGGCGACGATGTCGATGAGCAGGTTCGACGCCGTGACCTTGACCGAGTTGATCGACAAAGCGAATCCGATGGACCCGAGGAACCGGGCGTCGTCGGCATGGGCGTCGAACGTGGTCGCGGCGGTGTGCACGGTGTCGTGCAACTGCTGGTGCACCACCATGAGCTCGGCCAGACGAGCCGCGGCCGGCGGCGTGACGCCCGGCGTCTTGCGGGCCGCCTTCTGCACCGACGTCCGAGCCTTGCGCACCGCGGCGTCGGCGATGCCCGTCCACGCGCCGCCCCACAGGACGTGTGCGGACGGCAGCATGGACTGCGCCGAGATGTCCGCGTAGGGGGCCGGCACCACGTGCTCGGCGGACCCCGTCGCGTGCAGCATGAAGCCGGGGCTGCAGGTGCCGCGGAAGCCCATGGTGTCCCAGGTCCCGGTCTTCTCCAGCGTGAGGTCCTCCCGCAGCGCGGCGACGAGCACCTGGTCGCTGGGGGCGCTGTCGACGGAGCGACGGGCCGTGACCAGGACGACGTCGGCGTACTCGCCGTACGAGATCACCGGCGCGTTCTTGGTGAGGCGGTACCGGTCGCCGTCGTACTCCACGGCGCAGCCGCTGGTCCGCACGTCGCCGCCGATGTTGATCTCGGTGGTGGCCGACGCGACCAGCAACTGCTCGCTCACGATGCGCCCTAGCAGGTCCCTGAGGGCGGGCGAGGACAGCCCGTGGCGCGACAGGCTCATCACCTGCGTGTGGTGCATCGCGAAGATCATGGCGGTCGAGGCGCAAGCGCCGCCGAGCGCGCGTGCGACGCGTGCGAGGTCGGTCAGCGAGTACCCGCCGCCGCCCAGCGAGGCCGGGATCGACGCGGAGAGCAGACCCGCGGCGCGCATGGCCGCCACGGATTCGGCGGGGAAGCGGGCGTCACGGTCGACGGCGTCGGCGTGCTGGGCGGCCACGGCGACGACGTCGTCGACGGACAGCGCGTGCGTGGGGCGTTCGAGGGTGGTCACGGGCCTACTGCTCCAGCGTCGCGAGCGCGTCGGCGATGGCGGTGATGGAAGCGAACGTGGCCTTCTGCAGCAGCTCGTCCGGGAACTCGACGTCGAACTCGTCCTCGAGGGCGATCATGACGTTCACGCTGGCGTGCGAGGTGAGGCCTGCGTCGTACAGATCGTCGTCGTCGGCCACGGCATCGACCGCCACCGGGAGCTTGCCGTGGGTGGCGAGGATCTGCCGGATACGGTCGACGTCCAGTGCGGCGGTAGTGCTCATGCGTCGGTCCTTCACGTGTCGATGGTTTCTGCGGACGGAATCCGTCACGCAGGGTCCCCGAACCCTCAGGAAACAATACACGAGTTTGTTTCGGCATTCATGACGAACCACGAGACTGGATCGGCTCGTGGTTTCTGTGTGCGTCGTTGTTGTGTCGTGGTGAGCCGGGCCATGGTGAGCAGGCCCGATCAGCCGGCCGCGTGACGCCCCGTCGACTTACGGTTTCCCGCCGCACCGCGGCCCTGTGCACCTGCCGCACCGCGGCTCTGTGCACCTGCCGCACCGCGGCGGGGCGGCCGGGCCAGCACCACCGCGATCGCCGTGGTCAGGGGCACGGACAAGGCCAACGCCGTACCGCCGACGCACGATCGAACGATCTCGATGGCCACCGCGTCGCCGGTGATGACGTCGTGAATCGACCGGCCGGCCACCGAGAACAGCAGGAGCAACGGCAGAGCGCCGCCCGCGTACGCCAGCACCAGCGTGTAGACGGTGCTCGCGATGTGGTCGCGGCCGACGCGCATCGCGGAGGCGAAGATGGACCGCCGGGTCGCGTCGGGATCGAGCGAGGCCAGTTCGAACGCGGCCGACGCCTGGGTGATGGTGACGTCGTTCAGCACGCCGAGCGAGCCGATGATGAAGCCGGCCAGCAGCAGCCCGGTGATGGAGACGTGGTCGAGGTAGGCCTGGACGTCGGTGTTCTGTTCCTCGGACAGCCCGGTCACCGATGTCAGACGGATCGCGCCCTCGGACAGGACGGCGGCGATGCCCATCGACACGACCGTGCCGAGCAGGGCCGACGACGTCCGCAGGTTGGGTCCGTGCGCCAGGTACAGGACGCCGTACAGGATCACGGTGCCGCCGACGAGCGCGACGAGGATGGCCGATCGCCCGTCGAGAATGGCCGGGAGGACGAAGACGACCAGCACGCCCAGCGCGATGCCCAGACCGATCAATGCGCGCAGTCCGCGCCAGCGCGCGACGACGCAGATGACGACGGCGAAGATCGCCGCGACGAGGGCGAGCGGAAGGGTGCGGGAGTAGTCGTCGAAGGCGTAGATCGCGGTGCCGGTGTCGTCGGTGCCGCGGACCAGCCGGATCTCTTCGCCGACCCGCAGATCCGGAGTGCCCGGTCCCGGCGTGATCTCGAGGAGGGTGCGCGTGCCCTCATTGGTACCCGTGTCGATGGTGACGATGCTTCTGCGACAGTCGAATCCGGACACCGTGGGCGGGGTGGGCGAGCTTGCGAACACGCGGCCGTTGGACGGACTGCCGCACGGTCCGATGTCCTGGGACACCACGGTGCCGTACTCCGTGGTGACGGCACCGCCGGTGGAGCTCTGGAACGGGGCGGGGACCGCGACGTCCCGTCC
This sequence comes from Rhodococcus sp. PBTS 1, assembly GCF_001620025.1. Classification (NCBI taxonomy): domain Bacteria; kingdom Bacillati; phylum Actinomycetota; class Actinomycetes; order Mycobacteriales; family Nocardiaceae; genus Rhodococcus; species Rhodococcus sp. PBTS 1. The sequence continues at coordinate 3,303,374 of NZ_CP015219.1, read as the reverse complement.
GCTCGGCCAGAGCAGGATCATGCCGACGACGGCGGCGAGTCCGATGACGGTGAGCAGTCCGACGACGACCCGGGCGGCGGTGCGCCCGATGGGGGCCGGGCCGGAGAAGTGATCGTGGCTCACGGGGGGAGCCTAGTGCGGAGCGCAGCGGAGCCAGAGTCGGCGGTGCGGAGCGCAGCGGAGCAGATTGTGCGGTGCGGAGCGCAGCGGAGCAGATTGTGCGGTGCGGAGCGCAGCGGGGCCGAAGAGGTAGCCGTGTCACTATCGAGGGATGGACGCGACGGTGGGAACGCGATGACCCGGGCGATCGAGAACCCCGCCGTGGTCGGGAAGTTGTCGACCCTCGACCGGTATCTCCCGGTGTGGATCGGTGTCGCGATGGCCGCCGGTCTGCTCCTCGGCAAGAACATCCCGGGACTCGGCGACGCCCTGTCCGCGGTCGAGATCGACGGCATCTCCCTGCCGATCGCGCTGGGCCTGTTGATCATGATGTATCCGGTGCTGGCGAAGGTCCGCTACGACCGCCTGGACACCGTCACCGGCGACCGCCGGCTTCTTGCCGGGTCACTGGCGCTCAACTGGATCGTCGGACCGGCGCTGATGTTCGCGCTGGCCTGGGCGTTTCTCCCGGACCTGCCCGAGTATCGGACCGGCCTGATCATTGTCGGCCTCGCCCGATGCATCGCCATGGTGATCATCTGGAACGATCTCGCCTGCGGCGATCGCGAGGCCGCCGCGGTCCTGGTGGCGATCAATTCGGTGTTCCAGGTGGTCATGTTCGCCGTGCTCGGCTGGTTCTACCTCTCCATCCTGCCCGGGTGGCTGGGACTCGAGCAGGCCACCATCGACACCTCCGCGTGGCAGATCGCGAAGTCGGTCCTGATCTTCCTCGGCATCCCCCTGCTCGCCGGGTTCCTGACGCGCCGCTACGGCGAGAAGGCCAGGGGGCGTGAGTGGTACGAACAGACCGTCCTCCCCCGCATCGGCCCGTGGGCCCTGTACGGGCTGCTGTTCACCATCGTGGTCCTGTTCGCCCTGCAGGGGGAGCAGATCACGTCGAACCCGGTCGACGTCGTGCGCATCGCGATCCCGCTGCTGGTGTACTTCGCCCTGATGTGGGGCGGCGGATATCTCCTCGGCGCAGCGATGGGCCTCGGGTACCAGCGCACCACCACCCTCGCGTTCACCGCCGCCGGCAACAACTTCGAGCTCGCCATCGCCGTGGCCATCGCCACGTACGGCGCCACCTCCGGACAAGCCCTCGCCGGGGTCGTCGGCCCGTTGATCGAGGTGCCGGTGCTGGTCGGCCTCGTCTACGTTTCCCTCGCCCTTCGGCCTCGGTTCACCCCGCGCCACCCCGAGACAGCCGCTCGGGCGGCTGCGAAGGAGTCATGACATGACCGCCACACCGTCCGTGCTGTTCGTGTGCGTGAAGAACGGCGGCAAGTCCCAGATGGCCGCCGGGCTGATGCGCGCTGCCGCCGGCGACACCGTCGACGTGCACTCCGCCGGTACGAGCCCCGGGACGGCCGTCAACGCCCTGTCCGCCGAGGTGCTGCTCGAGGTCGGTGTCGACATCACCGCCGAAAGCCCGACACCGATCGATGCGCAACTGCTCCGCGACGTCGACCTGGTCGTCACTCTGGGCCGCGAGGCCCGGATCGACCCGGACGCCGGGGTTCGGGTCGAGAACTGGGACACCGACGAGCCGTCGGAGCGGGGAATCGAGGGCATCGACCGCATGCGGCTCGTCCGCGACGACATCGCCGCCCGCGTCACCGAACTCGCTGCTCGTCTGAGGGGCTGAACGCCGGAACGGCACGAGAGCCGAGAGACGAAAGCAGGTGGCGGGAGAGCAGGGGGGGTGTCTCCCGCCACCGAACCGTGCGACCCGCCGGGGGGGTGGGGGGCCGAGCGGCGCTTTCGGAATCCCGAAGGACTCGTTGACCAATCTACCCCTGCAGTCAGAGTCCAATCGTCACGGGGGTGCAAAGAATGGCCATCGTGTTGTGACCTGTCACACAGTCGGGGCGGGAACGGCCTCCAACGCTGCACGAATGCGGGCACGGGTCGCCGGATCCGCGAACGACGCGTCCACAGCCGTCCGCGCGGCGGCCCGCAGCGCCTCCGCGTCCAGGCCGAGACGATGGGCCGCCAGGTACTCCCGGGTGAGATCGGTGCCGAACATCGACGGGTCGTCGCTGTTGATCGTGACCGGGACGCCCGCCGCCACCAACCGGGGCAACGGATGGTCCTCGAGTCGCTCGACCACCCGGGTGCAGAGGTTCGACGTCGGTGACACGTCCACGGCGATTCCCCGGTCGGCCAGGTAGGCCATCAGGTCGGGGTCGGCGGCCGCGGCGATGCCGTGGCCGATGCGGTCGGCGCCGAGGTCGTGCAGCGCCGACCACACCTGCTCCGGCCCGCCCGTTTCCCCCGCATGGGGGATCGAGTGCAGCCCCTGCGCACGGGCGCGCGCGAACACGTCGCGGAACGGCGCGCGCGGAACCTCGATGCCGCCGATACCGAACCCGACGATCGACTCCGTCCGGTGCGCGAGCACCGCGTCCAACGTCCGATCCGCAGCCTCGATTCCGAAGTCACCGGGGAAGTCCGGAATCCACCGCGCGACGATGCCGGACTCGGCCTCCGCGCGTCGTCGCCCATCCTCGAGGCCCTCGAACACCGCGGCGGCGTCGACACCGCGCATGAGGTGACCGAACAGGCTGACGTGCATCTCCGTATACGGCACGCCGTGGGTCGCGAGCTCGGTCAGGCTGTCGTACGCCAGGCGGGCGAAGTCCTCGGCATCGCGCAGCACCCCGATCGAGGTCAGGTACACCTCGATGAAGTGCGCGAAATCGCGAAAGGTGAACCAGCGCCGCAGATCCTCCTCGGTGCGCGGGATCTCCGGGATGTCGTGGCGGTCGGCCAACGCCTTGGCCGTGCTCGGCCACATCGACCCCTCGAGGTGGACGTGCAACTCCACCGTCGGCAGCGCCCGCACGAACTCCTCGATCGTGCGCGGTGCGTCCGCCATCCGCTACTGCCGGTACGAGGCGAGGAAGTTGCCGAACCGCTCGATCGCCGTCGACAGGTCCCGCGCCCACGGCAGGGTCACGATGCGGATGTGGTCGTGGGCCGGCCAGTTGAAGCCGGTGCCCTGCACCACCAGGATCTTCTCCTGCAGCAACAGGTCCTGGACCAATTTCTCGTCGTCGTGGATGTCGTGCACCTCGGGGTCGAGGCGAGGGAACGCGTACAGCGCGCCCCGCGGCTTCACGCAACTGACGCCGGGGATCTCGTTGAGCTTCGACCACGCGACGTCGCGCTGCTCGAGGAGGCGTCCACCGGGCAGGATCAAGTCCTCGATGCTCTGATGGCCGCCGAGTGCCACCTGAATAGCATGCTGCGCAGGCACGTTCGGGCACAGACGGGTCGACGCCAGGAGGTTCACACCCTCGAGGAACCCGGCGGCGTGCTTTTTCGGCCCGGTGATCGCGAGCCACCCGGCGCGATATCCCGCCACCCGGTACGCCTTCGACAGCCCGTTGAAGGTCAGGCACAACAGGTCCGGCGCCACCGACGCCAGCGAGACGTGCTGAGCGTCGTCGTAGAGGATCTTGTCGTAGATCTCGTCCGCGAGCAGCAGGAGGCTGTGCTTGCGCGCCAGATTCGCGATGCCCTCCAACACCTCTCGCGAGTACACCGCACCCGTGGGGTTGTTCGGGTTGATCACCAGCAACGCCTTGGTGCGCGGCGTGATCTTGGATTCGATGTCGGCCAGGTCGGGATTCCAGCCGTTGTCCTCGTCGCAGATGTAGTGCACGGCCTTCCCGCCGGACAGCGTCGTCATGGCTGTCCACAGCGGGTAGTCCGGTGCCGGGATCAGCACCTCGTCGCCGTCGTCGAGGAGCGCCTGCATCGTCATCGTGATGAGCTCCGAGACGCCGTTGCCCAGGTAGATGTCGTCGACGTCCAACTCGGGGAAGCCGTCGACCAGCTCGTACCGGGTCACGATGGCTCGGCGGGCGGACATGATGCCCTTGGACTCGGAATAGCCCTGTGCGTAGGGCAGGGCCGCGATCATGTCGCGGACGATGACGTCGGGTGCCTCGAAGCCGAACGGCGCCGGATTGCCGATGTTCAGCTTGAGGATGCGGTGGCCCTCGGCCTCGAGCCGGGCGGCGTGGGCGTGCACGGGTCCGCGGATCTCGTAGAGAACGTTCTGCAGCTTGACCGACTGGTCCAGCCGACGCGTGGCGTTCTGCCGCCCTGCGGAGGTGTCGAGGTCGCGCGAATCCGTTGTGCTCACGCCGTCCATACTGACACCGGACCCGCCGGAAGTGGACTGCCCGGGTGGGGACCACTTCCGGCGGGTGGGCTCAGTCGTCCTTCGCGGCGGCCTTGCTCGCCTCGGCGACGTCGTCCAGACGCTCGGCGTCCTCGCGCTTGGCCTCGGCCTCCTCGAGCTTGCGGGCGGCCTCGTCCAACTCCGCCTGGCGAGGCTCCTTCTTCTCCTCCTCGCGGCGCTCGACCTCCGCGAGCTTCGCCTCCCGCTCGGCCTCGGCGGCCTCGATGCGACGGTCGGCGATCTCGTCGGCCCGCTCCTTGCGGTCCTCGAGGCGCGCCGCGGCCTGCTTGCCGGCCTGCACCTCGGCGTCGATCTCGTGGTCCGCGGCGGCCTCCTGTTCGGCCTCGGCCTTCTTCCGCGCCGTCGTCGCGTCGGCGGTGGCGGCGTCGACGCGCTGCTGCGTGCGACGGGCCGCGTCGGCACGCTCCTTGCGGGCGCGCGCTTCGAGCTCGGTCGCCTTGGCCAGCTCGGCCGCGGCGGTGCGCATCTTCTCCCCGCGGCGGGCGAGGTCCGAGTCACCGAGGAGGGCGCCGACCGTGCCGTCGAGACTGCCGACGACCTGCTCGTAGGTCGATCGCACCTGCCCCTGGCCGTCGAGCCTGCTGACCACCGTCGCCTCGAACACCTGGAGCGGCAGTCGGGCGATGTTGTACTGCAGTCGCAACACCCGGCGCGGCAACGACATGCTCACTGCTGATCTCCGTTCGTCTCGAGGTCGCGCTCCGCCTGCGCGGCGCGTTCCCGGGCCTCCGCTGCCTCGCGCTCGAGGGCGTCGGCCTTGTCCAGGGACTCGTCGTAGTCCTCACGAGCGGCCGAGATCTCGTCCGCCGCAGCGTTCTCCGCGGCGCGACGGGAGGCGTCGGCCTCCGCCATCCGGCGCTCGGCCTGCGTCTCGGCCGCGATCCGCGCTTCCTTCGCGCACCGCATCGCGTCGGCTTCGGCCTCCTGATGCTGCCGTAGCCGATCGTTCTGCGCCGCAGCCTCGTTGGCGTCGGTGCGGTCCTCGACGTTCTGGCGGGCGACATCCGCCTCGGCCTCGGTGGAGGCGATGTCCTGCTCCGCCTCCTCGATCTCGAGCGACGCGGCCGTCTCGTCGGCCTCGGCCTCGCGGCGCTTCTCGGCCTCGGCCTGCTGCAGACGGCCGCGATCGGCCAGATCGTCGTTGTCGACGATCGCGCCGGCGACCTCCTTGACCCGGCCGGCCACCTTGTCCACCAGATCGCGTCGTGCGCTGGATGCGGCGCCGTCGTCGTCACTCATCGTCTGTGCCCCTTCTCTCGTCTCACTTCGGATCGGTGTTCGCCAGTGCGCGAAAACCCTTGGCGCCCGCTCGATCCACGCCGGCCTTGACCAGCCCGAAGACCAACCCGTGCAGGGCGGCGGCGATCAGCACCTCGCGATTGGTACGGGAGAGGTCCTTCGGATCGGGCATCTCGGCGTCGTTCTCGCCGACCCGCTTGTAGATCTGGTTGAACAGCTGCCCGGCGAGCACGCCACCGAGAATGCTGGTGGCCAGGGACAGGGGCTTGTAGAAGGCCTTCGAGGTCGCGCTCATCCCAGCAAGCTCCGTTCCCGACGCGTGCGTCGACGACGGATCACGAACACCAGCAGCAGGGCCGCCGCGACGCCCGCGAGCGAGATGCCGGCGGTCTGCGGGTTCTCCTTGACGGCGCTGACGCCCTCACGGGCGAGGTCCTGCGCCTTCTCCGTCTGCTCGCGGGTGGCTGCGGACACCCGCGCCGGGACGTCGACCTTGGCGGCGAGGGCCTCGACGGTCTGCGCCAGTTCCTCGCGCTGCTGCTCCACCGGGGGCGGAGTGTCCTCGGGCAGAGCGTGTTTCGGTTCTCTGGACTCGGTCACGAGTGCTGTCCCTTCCGGGCTGCGTTCACGGTGTCGACGTCACGCTGCACGCTCGCCACCGTGGCGGCGGGCGCGGGCGGGACGGCGTTCTTGGCCTTCGACGCCCCCACGGCGGCGAGGATCCCGCCGACGACGAGGAGTGCGGCAGCGACGATCAACGCCGCCAGCCAGGGGTCGAGTGCGGTCGCGAGGCCGAGCACGGCCGTCGCGACCAGGGTCGCGGTGCCCAGGAAGAGCAGAAGGGCACCGGCACCGGAGATGCCGATACCGACGCCGAGCTTGGTGCCCTTCGACTTGACCTCGTCGAGAGCATTGCCGACCTCGGTCCGCACCAGGGTGCTGACCTGCGTGGTGAGCCGCTCCACCAGCTGGACCGTCGACAGGTCCGCGGGGGAGCGATCGGGATGGGATCGATCGTCGGGCGCTGGATGCATCTGCCCGAGGTACCCGTGACCCGGGTGGGTGAAACGACGGCGTCCAGAGTTCACCGTCGTTCTCGCTGACGGATCACACGTGCTCGCACGCACCCGGCCGGTGTCCTGAATGGGACAGTCGGACGGTCGTCCGGGAGGGCCGGGTGCCGGTTGTCGGGGGAGGAACAGGATGCGGGTGATCGTCGCGGCCGCGCTCAGCGTGGTCGTCGGAGGAGCGGTGGGCGTGGGTGCGGTGGTGGGCTTGACGTCGGCCGCCGCCGACGACGTCCGCCCTGCCGCCGCGGTCGGCGTGGACCCCGCCGCCTCCCCTGGCGTCGTCGACTACGGCTCTCGATGAGACTCGGCGCGGCGTGCGCGCTGCTGCTGGTGGGCGCGTTCGCGGCCACGGTGGCCGTCCTCCTGCCCACCTACGTCTCCGACCGTCTGGCTCGGACGCCGCTCGACATCCGGACCACCACGGTGGCCGAGACGCCGCCGGGTCTCGGAGGCGACGTCCTCGACACGGCGTCGATCGCCGGACCCGGCCCGCTGACGGTGTCCACCGGTGTCCCGCTCTCGGTTCGGCGCGCCATCACGGTCGAGGAACCGTCCGACGCCGACCGCGTGACGTTCCAGGGTGCGTCGCAGGTGCGTCGTGGCGACCGGCCGGAGGAGACGTCGTTGCTCACCGCCTCGGTGGACCGGGTGACGCTGGATCGACGCTCCGGACTGCCCGTCGAGCCGGCCGGCACCCTGCAGACCACCGCGGACGCGCCCGCGCAACCGGTGCCGAGAACCGGCTTGCAGCAACGCTTTCCGTTCGGCACCGAGAAGAGGACCTACTCCGTCTACGACGCCACCTCCCAGACCAGCTTCCCCGCCGAGTTCGTGGAGGAGACCGTGGTGGACGGAGTGACCGTGTACCACTTCCGGTCCGTGATCGAGCGCTACGACCTTCGCCGGACCACCACTTCGCCCATCAACACCGTGACGTTGCCGGCGGCCAAGTGGGGCCTGGGCGGTGACGAGCCCGTCACGATGACGCGGTGGTACTCCAACACCCGGGAGATCTACGTCGAACCACGCAGCGGCAGCCTGGTCGGCGGCGCCGAGCAGCCGTACCAGTACTTCGCCCGCGATGCCGCGCGACCCGAGGTGACCGTGCTGAAGGCGTCGTTCGCCCTGACCGAGGCGGGGCGCGTCGAACAGCTCAGCCGGGCGCGGGACGCCGCGCAGAAGCTCGAACTGCTCGGGCGCGCACCGGTGATCGCGGCCGTTGTCGCCGTCGTGGCGCTGGGCGGCGGTACCGTCCTGGCCGTCTCCGCGGCGCGCGGACGGGGCGATGCGTCCGTGCGCACTGCTCCCTCGGGGTAGCAGAATCGGGGGCATGTGTGGTCGCTACGCCAGTACCCGATCCGACGACGACCTGTCGTCGCTGTTCGACGCCGTCGTCCGCCTCGGTGACCCGCCGGAGCCGTCGTACAACGTGGCGCCGACCGATCCGGTGCGCATCGTCCTCGACCGTGACGACGACCGTCAGCTCCGCACTGTCCGGTGGGGACTCGTGCCGTCGTGGGCCAAGGACAAGAAGATCGCCAGCCGACTGATCAACGCGCGGTCGGAGACCGTGACCGAGAAGCCCGCGTTCCGCAAGGCGGCCGCGAAGCGGCGGTGCCTGATCCCCGCCGACGGCTACTACGAGTGGGAGAAGCGCGAGGGTGCGAAGGTCCCGCACTTCCTGCACACCGACGGCGTGCTGGCCATGGCCGGGCTCTACGAACTCTGGCCGGACCCGTCGCTGGACGACGACGACCCGAACAAGTGGTTCTGGTCCACCACCGTTCTGACCACCACGGCCACCGACACCCTCGGCCACATCCACGATCGGTCGCCGGTTGTGGTGCCGGGCGACCTGTGGTCGGCCTGGCTCGACCCCGGGCTCACCGACCTCGCCGGCGTGGCCGACCTGCTGCAGTCGATCCCCGAGCCGCACCTGACGCCCTACGAAGTGTCGACGGCCGTCAACAGCGTGCGCAACAACGGTCCGGAGCTGGTGGCGCCGGTGTGAACGCCGGGGAGGCCCTCCTGGTGGCGGGAATGCTGCACCTCGGTTTCCAGGCAACCGTCACGGGCGTCGTGTACCCGGCGTTGGCGGAGGTCGACGACGAAAGGTGGCCGCGGGCGCACGATGCGCACTCCCGTCGCATCACCCGACTGGTCGCGCCGGTCTACGTGCTGCTCGCGGGTGCGTGCCTGTGGGTGCTAATCGCCGGACCGCACGACACGCTGCTGCTCGTCGCCGTGGCCGGCGCCGCCGTCTCCGGCGTCACCACGATGGCCGTCGCCGCACCCACGCACGGTCGGCTGGGGCGTGGCCGGACGTCGGCGGCGGTCCGTCGGTTGCTGATCGCCGATGCGGTGCGGCTGGTCGGGGCCGTGGTGTGCGCGGGGTGTGCGTTGGCGTGGTTCGTCGGCTGAGGGTCGTTCGGCGGAGCGACGCCGCGGCGGTGGGCATACTCGCAGGCGTGACTTCGTTCGAGCATTCCGATTCCGTCGTCGTCGAGACGACACCCGACGCGCTGTACGCCCTGGTCTCCGACGTCACCCGCACCGGGGAGTGGAGCCCGATCTGCCAGGCCTGCTGGTGGAACGACGACGCCGAGGCCGGCCGGGTCGGGGCGACGTTCACCGGGCGCAACGTCACCCCGGACCGCACCTGGGAGACCGTGTCCACGGTGACGGCGGCCGAGCCCGGGCGCGAGTTCGGCTGGGTGGTGGCCGGGAAGGTCGTGCGGTGGGCCTACACCCTCGAACCGGTGGGGGACGGCTCGACCCGGCTGACGGAATCGTGGCACTTCACGCCCGAGGGCATCGAGTTCTTCCACGACAAGTACGGCGACGACGCCGAACGGGAAATCGCGGCCCGCCGCGACGCGGCCCACGACGGCATCCCGCGCACCCTCGCCGCGATCAAGCGCATCGCCGAGTCCTGACGGGCGGGCGTCAGCGTCCGGAGGTCGGGGCGATCGACGGGATCCCGGCGCTCGACGCGAGTTGTGGGCAGATGCGCCCGGTCCGGTGCGAGTTTCGCCGCATTATTCAGCCGAGTTCTGCGGATTCGCCGGATCGGGGCGGATCGTGTGGCATTACTCGCGCGGCCTGAGGTCGTGGTGCGTTGACGTCGGGTGGGGCGGCATGCCCGAGTGCACACGAGTCGGTCGGATCGCCGGGATCCCGTCCGTATGGGCGACTCGTGTGCAGTGGCGCAGGCCCCGAACGCCGAACACCCCCTGCCCGACGTACAGGGGGTGTTCGGTGAGTGGGGTCAGGACTTGCGGCCCGGGGCCTTCGCGCCCGACTTGAAGCCCAACCCGCCGGCCTTCGGCTGCGGGGGAGCGGGGCGCTCAGAGCCGTTGGACTCCGTGCCGTTGGACTCCGAGCCGTTGGACTTGGAGCCGTTCGACTCGGCCGCACCGTTCGACTCGGCGGCACCGTTCGATTCCGCGGCCGGTTCGGGCTCGTCGGCCGGTTCCGGCGTGGCTGCGGGCTCGGGCTTCGGTGCGGCAGCCGCACCGGGAGCCTTCGCGCCGGGCTTCTTGTAGCCCGACTTCACCGCGAGCCCCTTGGCCTTGACCGTGGGCTTGACCTCGGCGGGCGCCGCGGGCGCCTCGGAGGTCGGTGCCTCGGCTGCGGGTGCTTCGGGAGCAGTGGCCTCGGGTGCCGGTGCCGCTGCCTCCGCCGGGGCAGCCGGAGCCGCCGAACCCGGAGCCTTCGCGCCCGGCTTCTTGAACCCGGACTTCACCGCGAGACCCTTGGCCTTGACGGTCGGCTTGACCTCGGTGGCACCGGACTCGGGAGCGCCCGACTCGGAAGCGCCCGACTCGGCCGGGGCCGATGCGGGAGCCTCCGTCTCGGCGGGAGCCGCCGCCTCGGCCGGCTTGCCCGGTGCCTTCGCACCCGGCGGGCGACCCTTGACCTGCAGACCCTTCGCACCCGGAGCCTTCGCTTTCCCGGCCATACCCAGCCCCTTGGGCTTGGCGGCGGGGGCGGCGGGAGCGGCAGAGGCATCGGTGGCGTCGTCACCGTCGGCGTTGGGCGATTCGGCGGGCTTCGCCGAGCCCGGGGCCTTCGCTCCCGGAGCCTTCGCGCCGGGTGCCTTGGCCAGGCCCTTCATCTTGAGGCCCTTGCCCGAGGCGGTGGCGGGCGGGGTCGCGCCCTCCGCGGCGGCCTCGACCTCGGACACGCGGCCCTTCTCCTCGGCCGCGGCCTTGTCCTCGGTGGCGACGGAGTCGGCCTTCGGGGTCTCCACCGGCTCCTCGGCGGGAACGACCTTCGGCTTGGCGCGCGGAATCACCTTGACGTTCTCCCCGAGCTGCTTCGGCTCGAGGCGGGTGATGGAGCTGAGCAGCATCTGCGAGACGTCGATGACCTCGACGTTCTCGTTGGTGCCGCCCTCCTGACGGGCGGTGACGCCGTCGTTGAGCATGACGCGGCAGAACGGGCAGCCCGTGGCGATCTTCGACGGCGCGGCGCCGTTCGAGCCGAGGGTGTCCAGCGCCTCGTCGACACGGTCGATGTTGATGCGCTTGCCGATCTTCTCTTCCATCCACATGCGCGCACCGCCGGCGCCACAGCACATGGAGCGCTCGCCGTGACGCGGCATCTCCTTGAGCGTGGAGCCGGACGCCGCCATGAGCTCGCGCGGCGCGTCGTACACCTTGTTGTGGCGGCCGAGGAAGCACGGATCGTGATAGGTCACGTCCTCTTCGACGGTGGCGACCGGGATCAGCTTCTTGGCCCGGACCAGGCGGTTCAGCAGCTGGGTGTGGTGGACCACCTCGTACTTACCACCCACCTGCGGGTACTCGTTGCCGAGCGCGTTGAAGCAGTGCGCGCAGGTGACGACGATCTTCCGACGCGATTCCTCGACACCCTCGAACACGGAGTTCAGGGTCTCGATGTTCTGCATCGCGAGCTGCTGGAACAGGAACTCGTTGCCGGCACGACGGGCGGAGTCACCGGTGCAGGTCTCCTCCGCGCCGAGCACCATGAACTTCACGCCGGCGGTGGCGAGGAGTTCGGCGACGGCCTTGGTGGTCTTCTTGGCGCGGTCCTCGTAGGCGCCGGCGCAGCCGACCCAGAAGAGGTACTCGTAATCCTCGAAGGTCTCGGCGTCCTGACCGAAGACGGGGACGTCGAACTCGAGCTCGGAGATCCAGTTGGTGCGGGCGGAGGCGTTCTGGCCCCACGGGTTGCCCTTGTTTTCCAGGTTCTTGAACAGGCCGGCGAGCTCCTGCGGGAACTCGGACTCGATCAGGACCTGGTAGCGACGCATGTCGAGGATGTGGTCGACGTGCTCGATGTCGACGGGGCACTGCTCCACGCACGCACCGCAGTTGGTGCAGCTCCACAGCACCTCGGGGTCGATGATGCCGCCGAGGCCGCCGTCGTCGAGGGTGGTCTCGCCGACCAGGGGCCGCTCGGCCTCGTCCCGCGCGGACTGCGGGATCTTGTTCAGCTTGGCCTCGTCCGGCTTGCCGTCGGCGTCGACCAGGCCGACCTCGTCGCCGCCCATGTCCTTGCGGCCACCGGCCAGCAGGTAGGGGGCCTTGGCGTTGCCGTGATCGCGCAGCGACGTGATGAGCAGCTTCGGCGAGAGCGGCTTGCCGGTGTTCCACGCGGGGCACTGCGACTGGCAGCGACCGCACTCGGTGCAGGTGGTGAAGTCGAGCCAGCCCTTCCAGGAGAAGTCCTCGATCTTGCCCGCACCGAACGCGTCGACATCGGGGTCGGCGTCCTCCATCTCGAGGACCTTGCCGCCGGACATCATGGGCTTGGCGGCACCGAGCGCGACGCCGCCGTCGTCCTCACGCTTGAAGTAGATGTTGAAGAAGGCACTGAAGCGGTGCCAGGCGACGCCCCAGGTGATGTTCCGGCCCACGATGAGCAGCCACACCATGCCGGACATCAGCTTGACGAAGGCGAAGACGGACACCAGGTTCGGGCTCGCGGGCAGCAGCTCGGCGAGACGCATGGTGAAGAAGTCGGTCCACGGGTTCGAGTGGCCGTAGGTGGCGATCTTGCCGGCCTTCACGAAGATCATGCCGAGGCCCTCGATGAGGACGACGGCTTCGACGAAGTACGCCGCACGGAAGTTCGAGCCGGAGAACCGGGACAACCGTTCGGGGGAGCGCGGGTGGTTGCGCTGGCGGATGATGATCAGGGTGGTGATTCCGATGACGGTGCCCAGGCCCAGCAGCTCGTCGATCAGGTGGTAGACGGCGGTGTCACCGATCAGCGGCCAGTGGAATTCCGGGTTGAACGTCTGCCCGTAGGCCTCGAACCAAACGATCGCGCCGAGCATGAAGCCGATCATCACCAGCCAGTGCGCCCAGCCGACGGAGCGGAACTTGTTCATCCGCGTGTGCGCGGCGAACTCCACCACCATCTGCTTGAAGCGGGGGACGAACGGACGCAGGCGCGTCCGGTCCGGTTGGCCCAGCGCGATCGAGCGCACCATCAGGATGGCGCCGCGGAAGAAGTACGCCCAACACACGATGCTGAGCAGCGCACCCACGGTGCCCAGCGTGATCGTCAACGCGTTCATGACGCCGCCTTTCGTTCGACGGCGGGGCCGCCGTCGTGTTCTCCCGACCGATCGCGTGTCGACGCGAGGTGCTGTCTCGCGACGTGCGTTCGGTGGGCGTTCGCTACCGAAGAGTAACAAGCCCGAGGCTACCGGCCGGTAACTTCTCGGTCGAGAGGGGTTCTCGCTGGTGAGGTTCGTGGACCACGCCCGACGAGAGTGTGACGGGGGCTACGTTAGGCGCGCGGTACGCCAGCGGCGCGTGAAGGTCTGCCTAACTCGCCGACGAACGTGGACGGCGTCCCGATTGCGGACAAACACACCACGATCGCGTACTGGTTGTTATCCTTCACGAGCTCGAGCTGCAGCTGCGCTGATGTGAACGAAACCAACCGTCGATTCGGTTGTGTCGGCGGTTACGGCTACAGTGCACGGGTCGGGGCCCGACACCTCTCTCCTTGAACGAACGGAACATAGATGAACCTGCGTCGACTCGTAGCGACCTCCGCTATCGCTGTTGCCTCCCTCGCGGTGTGGACCGGAACCGCCTACGCGGAGCCCACCACCACGGCTCCGGCTCCGGCCGAGGAGAACTCCTCGATCAACTGGGCGTCCCGCGTCGAGGCCGGTGGCGTGATCACCACGGTCGACGCCGGTCTGTTCCGCGCCTCGGACGACGACAAGTCCGTCGTCCTCGAGGACAACGAGGGCAACGAGGTTTTGAGCCTGCCGCTGTCGTTCAATTTGAACGGTGTCGAGTTCCCCTACGGCGTCGAGTACACCGACGAGGGCCGCACCGTGAAGCTGATCCCGAACCTGTCTGCTCCGATCGGTGCTGCGCCGAACGCTCTCGAGCAGAACGTCGCGTCGCCGGCCGAGAACCAGAAGGCCGAAGAGGCCTTCCGCTCGCAGCTCGCCCTCGCATCCGCCGTCGGTGGGCTCTCCGGCACCATCGCCGGCGCCGGACTCGGCTGCATCATCGGCGGAACCCCCGTCGCGCTCGCCATCCCGCTGGCTGTCGCCACGTGCCTCGGCGGCGCCGTCATCGGTGCCCCCATCGGCGGCCTGATCGGCACCATCACGGCCGGTGGCCCGACCCTGGTGGTCGCGGGCGTCGATCTGCTCAACACCTACAACGCCGCGCCCGGCACGACCAAGTTCGCCAACTGATTCACCCCGCACGTCCGGCCGTCGTCTGACGGCTGACACGTCGACCCCCGCACAACCCGGTTTCGGGAGGTGCGGGGGTCGCGTCGTTGTCGGGTGTTCTCGGTCGACCGCGGTCTGCCGCAACAGCAACTGGAAACGACGATGCCCGGCCGCGAGCGCGGCCGGGCATTGTGCGTGTGTGGGTCAGAAGTACGGCAGCGTGGCTCCGAGGAACACCAGTCCGGCGACGAGGCCGACCACACCGGCGGCAATGCCGATGCCGGCGTCCATGCGATCGGCGTCGGGAATCCGTAGCGCAACGGCGCCGAGCACGAGAGCGCCGAGTCCCAGAACGAGCCCGAGGCCGAAGGCCCAGAACGTCACCACGGACAGCGCTCCGAGGAGCAGAGCGGCGTCGGCGTGGTGGCCGTCGAGTCGGTGCCAGAGTCGAACGACGGCGGACTGTCGGGGCGGTGTCGCTGTCTCGTCCGTGTGGTCGGTGGACGGCGCGTACTCGACGGTGGGGGTGGCCTCACCGACGGATCGGTCGAAGGGAACGGACGAGTCGGCGACGGTCACGATGCACCCCCGATTCGCGTGACGATCGACCCGATGACCTGGCCCGGGTGTGGTTCTCGGCGCAGCACGGCAGAACACCTCCTCGTGAGTGTGCGGACAATCGAAGCTCGACGACGTCGGACGGACGACGGAGCGACTGCGCACCTCGATGTTACCACTGGGGCGGATGTGGTTCAGACCACGAAGCGAGCCACACTGGTCGAAAATGTTGACCGACAACGGTTTTGGCCGGAAAACAACGTCGGCCCCGCAACCGTGTGGTTGCGGGGCCGACTGCGGCTCGACTAGCTGCCGGAGTTGCTCACGATCTGGAAGATGTAGCCGATGATGGTGAAGCCGAGCTTGATGATCTCTTCCATGTGCCGTTCCTTCTGTTCCGTTCGTGGACATCCCGCACCACCCCGAGGGCGCGGAGGCGAGTGCCTCGGGCCGGTACTTTACCGAACACATTCCGATCGGTCTCGTGCTTGGTCACGACGTACGCAGGCTCAACCCGGGATTGTCCTCGAGGATCTTCGACATGGGCGTGGCGAAGAGTTGCGGTCCGGTACCGGACACGAAGGCGACGGCGTCGGCCACGGCGCACTGACCGTATTGCCCCACGTTGGACGCACTCGAGACCCCCACGGCCAAGGTGCCGGACACCAACGGTCCACCGCTGTCACCCTGCAGGGCGCAGATGTCGGTGACGACGGCGTCGCGCAGCACCCGAGCCCCGACGTCGACGGTCCGTCCCACGGCGGTCACGGTGCCGCACGTGAATCCGGTGGTGGCGCCGGCCTTGCAGACGGGCATGCCGACCACGGGTTCGGCCACACCGGTGATGTCGAGCGGCGCGGCTCCCGGCACGCGGATGTCGTTGTTGCGGAAGCGGTCCGCTACGTCGTCGTTCAGGCGTACGACCGACCAGTCGTGCCCGTCGAGGGACCCGCGCGCGACGGTGCCCAACGGTGACCCGTCCAGGCCCTGCACCTGCGAGGCCCCCGAGGTTCCCGCCGCGGCGAGGTTCGGGTCGCAGTGGCCGGCCGTGACGATCACGGGCGCACCGGAATCGGTGCCGTTGAACCCCACCGAGCACCGCAGACCGGCTGTGCCCGAGGACGCGACGATGCCGTCGCCACCCGACGATGTCGCGTCGGCGATCGACGTGGCCGAGAGGGTGGCCTGTGGTGCGTCGTCGGCGGCGACGGTCCCGACGGTGAACCCGGCTCGCAGGACCGCGGCACGTGCCGCGTCGAGCGTGGTCCCGCTGGTCAGGTCGACGACCCCTTGCCCGGTGGCGTCGAGGCGCACCCCGGCAACGCTGTCGGCGAAGTCGACGCGAGCACGATCGGCGAAAGCCGTGAGGTCCGCGGCGACAGCGGAGCGCTGGTGCCAGTCGAATTCGGTCAGCCCGAGGTCGCGCTGGAGTGCGTCGGCAAGTGTCACGGCCACCGGCTCCTGCGCCGTCGCGGCGGGAGCGGTGCCCAGCGCGGTACTCGTCAGCAGGACCGCGACGACGGCGGCACGGACTCTCACGACGTGCGCACCGTGGTGCCGGACTCTGCGGCGACGGCCTGGATCGGGATGCCGAGACTCGCCGTGCCGCCGTACTGCGCGAGCGCGAGATTGGCCTCGCCGCAGCTGGGGGCGCCCCCGCTGTTCGAGCCGCTGGTGATGCCCAGGGCGAGTGTGCCCGTGACGATGGCGCCGCCGCTGTCGCCGGCGAGAGTGCAGGCGGTGCTGGCGAATCCGCGGATGGTGGCTTCGCTGCCGTCGCCCAGGATCAGCTGCGTCTCCACCCGGTCGGCTGCGACGACACCGCACGTGAACGACGACGCCTGGCCGGACTTGCACACCGGGGCGCCGATGACCGGCGCCGCCGTTCCGGTGATCGTGAGCGTCGTGCCTCCGGCACCGCGCACGGCGGGCTCGTGAAGACCGGCCGCGACGCCGGCGTCGTCGAGCGCGATGACCGACCAGTCGAGTCCCGCGGGGCCGCCGACGGTGGACCGATCGAAGCGACCGACGGGCGCGCTGGCCCGCACGTCCGCACCGGACGGGAGGTAGACGCGGGCAGTGCCGTCCGGGCCGGGACCGGGATCGCAGTGGCCGGCGGAGAGGCTGACCGGGCGGCCCGACGCGTCCGTGGCGGCGAAGCCGAACGAGCAGATCTCGATGCTCTCGAGTGGTGCGGTGGCGAGGTCCTCCGACGACGTCACGTAGTCGTCACCGCCGGTGACGGCCGGAGTGCCGCCGGGCGCCGGGGCCGGCGGCGAGAGAACCACCTGCAGGTTGGCGATGGCGGTCGGGAGATCGAGTGCGCGTCCGATCGGGCTGTTGGCGATGTCGACGACCACCTTGCCGCGCAGCACGTCGACGGCCGCGGAATTGATCTGTGACGACACCTCGCGCGGGAGCGCCGAGACCCAGCGACCGAACTCGGCGAGGGACGCGTCGAGGCTGTCGGCCGACACGGGCGACTGTCGGCTGCGGAAGCCGTCGTCGGCCACGCGCGCTGCCGCCTCGGTGGTGGTCACGGCGACCACCGGGACGCCGTCGTCACCCATCCACGCGCCCGCGAAATCGGCGGGGTTCTGCTGCCGGAAGTCGTCGGCGTAGGACCGCAGCTGCTGCGCCGCGGCCGCGCGGTCCAGGTATTCCTGCGGACTCAGATGCAGGTCTCGCTGCACGGCCGCGACCAGCTCGGCCGGCAATCGATTCGCGGGCAGCTGGGCGGGCCCGTTCTCGATCGGTGCCGCGGTGGCGACGGCTGCGGAAAGACCCGTTCCGAGAACCGTGGCGCCGAGCAGGGCGGAGAACCGAAGGAGGGCGGCGTGACGCATGAAGTCCTTTCGGGGGCACTGATGTCCACCGGGGTCGTGGGGCGATCGGTCTCGACCGGAGGGCGCACAGGAGCCTAGGGCATCGAGATGAGCGAACCCTGTGAGCCGTATCCGGTCGCCTCAGGGTGTGGGCGTCACCGCGCCGGTGGTGCCGCTCGGGGACGGCGTCGTGGTCGGCGCCGCCGTACTGGTCGGAGCCGGCGCCGTCGTGGCGGGGAGCGGGAACTCGGGCAGGGTGGGGAGACCGGGCAGGTCGGGGAGGTCCGGAAGGTCCGGGACGGAGAACGGCGGCCACTGCCCGTCGGGCGGAACCGGCACCGAGGTGAGACCCGGGGCCGGCGCGAACCCGGGCACGGTGGTCGCGCTCGCGGGCGGCGGTTCGACCGCAGCGGAGTCCGTAGCCTCCGGCGCGGGCGCGCTCTCCGGGGCGGCCGGATCCGGCGTCGACGACGGGTCGACGGCCTGGTCTTCCGGCGTCGCGTCACCGGCCGTCGCGTCACCCGACGTCGCGCTGCCGACCGGCGGCACCACGTCGCGCGAGGTGGCGGGCTCGACGTCGCGGGCGTCGTCGAGGTGGGTCGCCGCCGTGGCGCCGCCGACGAGGACGACGAGGGCACCCGCGGCTGCCAACACGGCGGCGCGGGTCGGAGCGGGCGCGCGGCGTCGGCGACGGGCCGGCCGGTCGAGCCGGGGCTGCGGGGTCAGCTCGGAGCGGGCGGCGATCTCGGGATCGGCCGACGTGGCGGCCCGCAGCGATCCGCCGAATCCTCCGTGATCGAGACCGTCGCGCAACGCCTCGACCGCGTCGGGCGACAGGTGCGCCGGGTGGAGGACGGTGACGGTGGTGTCGCGGGGAAGGCCGTACAGCTCGCAAACGGCTGCGACGACGGAGAGGACGAAACCCGCGGCGACGTCCTCGGTGCGCAGGTGGCGGCCGTCGAGGACCCACGCCCCCGTCCGGTCGAGGCCGTCCACGAAGCCCGAGGTCCCGGCCGCGGCGGCGACCACCTGCCCGCTCGCGTCGCTGCCGGCGACGGTGGGACACCGGAACAGCTGCGCCTCGGCACCGTCGATGCGGGCGGCGACCACGGTGCCTGCATCGACGAGTGCGAGGGCCAGTTCCGCCGAGGCCGGTGCGGCATCGCCGAGACGCCCGTCCGCACGGGTGTTCCGGCGCGCAACCACAGCTGTCGTCCCCCTCGGCGAGTCGTGTCGGTCCGGGATAACAGAACGCCCGGTACGCCCACCCTATCGGCTGGGTCCGACACCCGCCGAACTACGAGACGGCTCCGTGATGTTTCCCGAATTCCGCCGTCGTCATCCCGCGGTCGACGGTGCCGGCGACGTCGAAACACTCGGGGACTCGTCGTCACCCGGCGTCTCTTCGTCCGACTCGCCCGGTTCCGTTTCCGAAGGATCGGTGTCGCCGGGTTCGGTAACGGGGTCCGGCTCGGGAGCGGGCGAGTCCGACGGGGCCGGATCGACGGTGGGTCCGGGCGGGGGACCGACCGGCACGACGGGCAGCACCACGGACGGCGACGGGACGGGCGCCGACGCGGCCGGCGGGGACGCCGGTGCGGCGACCTCCGGCACGGTGGCCGCGACGTCCACGGCGGAGACCGCGGCACCGGCGGGGACCGTGGGGAACGGTCCCGCCGAACGGGACACCCCGGGCCGGGTCGTGGTGGTCGGGGACGCGGGATTCGCGTCGGCGATGACGGGGACGGCGGTGCTCACCGTGCGGTCGCCCGTCACGACGATCGCCCCGGCGACCGCGGCAGCGATCGCGATCGTCGCGGCCGCGGCCCCGACGACGAGGGGAAGCCGTCGACGGCGCGACTCCGGCGCGAGGTCCGTCGACTCGACGACGCCCGGAACGGGACTCGGTGCGAGGCCGGCGGCGGTGCGGGCCGCGGCCAGGGCGACGGCGAGGTGGTCGTCGACGGTGCCGGCGGGAGCGCCCGTGACCGGCACCAGGTCCACGCCGGACAGCGACAGGAACGCGAGCGAATCCTGGAGTGCTGCGGTCTGTTCCGTCGACCACGTGGTCGGATGTGCGACGGCGACGATGTCCGCGTCGGGCAGTGCCCGGTCGATCAGCAGGAGCAGCACGGTGGCCAGCAGGTCCTCCGCGCGCAGGACCGCGCCGTGGGCGGACACCACACCGGCGGGATCGCCGAGGTGATCGGAGAAGCGGTCCACCACATCGACGGTCGGGCTCGGCTCGTCCGGCCGCGTCAGGGAGGACGACCCGTCCGGGAGAAGATAGAGGACACCGTCGGTCACGACGGGCACGCGCACCATCTCACCCGTCGTCGACGAGAGCACCACCGCCACGGCGGCCCGGTCCGTGACGTGCAGCCCCAGAACGCGACCGGGCGCGGGGGTGTCGGTCGTGGGCGTGTCGGGCGTCATGGTTGCTCGCGTTCCTCCTGCTGCCCGTACCCCGCGGCGCGCAGCATCGACAGCAACTCCGACCGGGAACCGGCGTCCAGCCGCCGCCGGATACGGGCGACGTGGTGTTCGACGGTCTTCGCCGAAATGTACAGGCGGGCGCCGATCTCCCGGTAGGTCAGGCCCAGCACCAAGAGCTGGGCCACTTCCGCCTCGCGGTCGGTCAGCTCGCCGGCCGACGACGTGGCGTCGGGAACAGATGCGGCCGAGGTGATCTCGCGCGCGGTCTGCAGGAGTGCGGTGGCGGTGCGGGTGTCGTCGACCCGCAGGGCGGCGTCGCTCGCCAAGCGTGCGGCCTCCCAGGCATGGCCGAACCGTTCGAGAGACCGGGTACACGCGCGGACGTCGTCGGCGTCGGGTTCGCCCTGCAGGACGCGGAGCCAGCAGCGGCCGGCCGCCGCCACCGCCGCGGCGTGCGGACTGTGTTGGGCCAGGGCTCCCAGAGTTCGGGCGTGCGGCACCAGGTCCGCGGGCGCTCCCGCCAGAATGGCGGCCTGGACGCCGTACCAGTGCCACGCCGTGGCCCACAGGGGAGGCTCGCCGAGACCGGCCAGGATCGCGGACGTGCGGTCGACGGCGTGCCGGATGCGCCCCGCGTCGCCGAGGCGCGTCGAGGCGAGCCACAGTTCGCCGACGGGAAGGACGGTGTAGAGGTCGGGTTCGACCTCCACGAGCAGACGACGAGCGTCGGCGAGAGTGGACGCCAGGGCCCCGGTGTCACCGCGTCGCCGTGCGACGGCGGCACGGAGTCCGCTCCACCACAACAGGTCTCGTCGGTCCAGGCGCTCGGGTTCGGTCCTGCGAATGCAGGTCTCGGCGGCGTCGACGTCGCCGAGGAGCATGGCGGCCCACGCGCCGAGAAGGCCGGTGCGGGTCGTCGACGCCTCGGTCAACACGTCCCGCGCCGTCCGCGGGTCGCCCAGGTGTATCGCGAGAAGCCCGGCCAACGACGCCGGGTGGTCGTCGGTCGTCGGGTCGGCCAGGGCACAGGCGCGGAGCATCGAACCCAGTGCCGCCGTCGGGGTTTCGGACACCGATGCGAGCATGCCGGCCGCGACCAGGCCGTTCCGAGCCGTGTCACTGGTGGGCAGCGCCGCCGACGGCGCGCCCGAGAAGGTCTCGGCCGTCTCCCGTTCGCCGACGGCGAGGAGCGACACCACCGCGTGGGCGACATCCGATCCCGCGCGGGCAGCGCCGAGCCAGCGGTAGACCGAGGCGGCGTGCGAGGGAGCGCCGCGGCGGAGGGCGACGGTGGCCGCCACCTGGGCCGCGCCGCGCACGGCCTCGTCGTCGCTCGTGGGCTCGGTGAGAACGGTGTCGGCCTGCTGCGCCGCGGCGTCGAGGTCGCCGACGGCCAGGCGCGCCTGCGCGCGAGGCGCGGCCGCGCGGCCCGGGTCGGCGCCCGCGGCGATCGCCGCGTCCCATAACGCCGGTGCCTGTTCGGGCGTCGCCGATTCTGCTGTCCGCGTGAGGAAGTCGGCCAGCGCGGGAAGTCGAACACCCGCCGTCGCCAACGCGACGGCCGTGTCGGGGGCGAGGATCTGCGCGTCCAGCAGTCCGGTGGCGACGCGGCGCAGCAGGATGGTGGTGCCGTGCGGCCCGACCGTCCCCCGCAGCACCGACGACACGTCGGTCAGGTCCGCCGTCCGCTCGATCGCGCTCACGGCGTCGGGAATCGGCAGCGCCGCGATCTCGGAGACCAGATAGGGGTCGGGATCGAGACCCACCGACCGCAGCGCGAGGACGGTCAGCGCGGAGTGGTCCCGGACGTCGACGGCCGTGGCTCCGGCCGGGGCGTCGTCGAGGGTCACTGTCCGGTGAGTCCGCCGAGAAGCCCGCCGACACCCTGTCCGACGCCGCCGACCACCGATCCGGCCGTGTCGCCGACGCCGCCCACCACACCGCCGACACCGTCGGCGACGCCGCCGACCCCGTTGGTGATGCCGCCCACCACGTTCGGGGGCGTGTATTGCGGGAGGGACGGAGCCTGGAACGTCGGCGCCGGGGGAGGCGTGTAGGCGGGCAGCGTCGGCGCGTTCACCGACGGCACCTGCACGTCCGGCGCCGTCACGCCCGGAACCTCGGCCGCGCCGGTCGGAACGGCGGCTCCCGGGGCGCCTGGTGCCGTGCTCGTCGTGGGCGATCCGGCCGCGGTGCTGCCGGGTATCCGCGCGCCCGTGCTCGGATTCGTCGCTCCCGCGGATCCCGTGGCGGCGGAACCGATTCCGGTCGTCTCGCCGCCGGTGGCGTCGTCGACCGAGGCCGGTTCGACGACGGCGCTGGTGGCGGGGGAGTCGGAGATGGGGTTGTCGACGACGCCGGTGGCCACGCCGACCGACAGCCCGCCGGCGGCGAGCACGGCGACCGCCGCGGCCACTCCGACGACGACGCCCGCGCGTCGTCGACCGGTGGCGGGCTTGGCGTGGGAGTGCGGCGTGACCGGCACGGGCGGCAGGGCGCGCTCGGGGCGTCGCTCGATCGGGGCGATGAGGTCGGTCTCGGCGTCGTCGGTCGTCGCGGCCGCCGCAGCAGGCGCGACCGCCGCGAGCCGGGTCGCGGTGAGCGCCGCGCCCCACGCCGACGTCGCTGCCGGGTCGGAACTCAGGGTGAGGGGGACACGAAGTCTCGCGGACAACGTCTCGGTGAGAAGGGGAATCGCGCCGCCGCCGCCGGCGAGCACCACGCGGGACAGGGTCGCGGCGTCGACCCCCGCGGAGCGAAGGGCGTCCTCGACGACGCGGACGACGTCGTCGGCGCTCTCCCGCAACAGTTCCTCGAGTTCCGACCGCACCACGCGCACGTCGGCGGACACGCCGGGCAACCGAACCGGAACCACGGTGTCGGTGTCGGCGGAAAGAGCCTCCTTGGCCGTCGCGCACCGCTCACGGAGGTCCGCGAGGGCATCGACGGTGGCCGGGTCGGCGGGGTCGAGGGCGTCGGTGTCGACTTGCGCGAGAACGTGTTCGAGCAGGAGACCGTCGATGGCGGCGCCCCCGGTGTCGTCGGATCGCACGGTGCGGCCGAGCAGCACGGCCTCGTCGCCGGTGCGGACGACGGACGCGGTGGTGCCGCTCTGTCCCTGGTCGACGACGGCGACCACACCGTCCGCGACGGCGTCGGGCGTCTGCTGGAGCCAGGCGACGGTGCAGAGCGCTTCGGGGGCGTACTCCGCCTCGATGCCGCGCTCGGCCGCAGCGGAGCGCAGGCGGTCGACGGTGTACGACGACCATTCGGTGGGGTGGGCGACGACGACGGACGTGTGCGGTCCGGCTTCCTCGATCAGGCCGGCGAGCGTGCGGGCGACGAGCTCGTCGCCCGAGAAGGTGCGGCCGTCGTCGGTCACCAGGTCGACGGGGTCGCCGACCCGCCCGGCGTAGCCGCGGACGACGGACCCGGAGCGGTCGGCGGCGTCGGCGAACCGAGCGTCTCCGTTCGGGTCGATCTCGAGTGCGGACGGCCGCGCGACGACGCGGGCGTCGTGCAGATCGGCCGACCCCGCCGAGACCGCGATCGCGGTGGCCGTGCCGACCTTCGTGCCCAACCCTGACGCCATGTCGCCGACTCCCGTTCGCAGTGTCACCCGTCCGCCCGTGACGTCGTCGTCCGGCGACCGTTCGTTACACATCACAGCACGTTTCCGACCGACTGGGGGATCGATCCCCTATACCCCCTAACGGCGCGGCTCGGGCCCCCGGGAACCCCCGGGTGGCGAGAAGGGGGCTCGGCCCCGTTGGGACAGATCACCAATCGCCCTAGTTTCGATGACAACGCGGCCGAGACCCATCGGTCGACCCGAGACCCTCGACGATCGGACACCCACGATGGCCACCAACGCCGTTCTCGACTTCATCCTCAACCTCCTCCGCGACGACAAGGCCGCCGCCGCGTACTGCGCCGACCCGCAGCGCGCGCTGAACGCCGCCGGCCTGCCCGAGGTCTGCCCCGCCGACATCGTGGCCGTCGCCCCGATGGTGTCCGAGTCCGGCCTGTTCGACGGCGGCTCGCGCCTGGCCTCGATCGTCAACGCCGGCAACGTGACCAACACGATCTCGAACGCCAACACCAACAACTTCGGGGACATCACCAACACCTTCGCCCCGTCCCTCGTCGGCGGGTCGTTGGCCGTGGGGTCCATCGGCGCCATCAGCAACGTCGGCAACGACAACAGCGTCGGGAACTTCGACCTGGGCGGACTGAACTTCGGGAACGTCGACTTCGGCAACGCCGACTTCGGCTTCCTCGACCTCGGCGGGCTCGACTTCGGGGCGATCGACCTCGGTGGGCTGAACATCTTCGACAACGCCTTCGACTTCGGCAACCTCGACTTCGGCGCCATCGACCTGGGTGCGATCGATCTCGGTGCGATCGACTTCGGCGCCTTCGATCTCGGCTCCCTCAGCCTGGGAGACCTGACCCTCGGGGACCTCGACCTCGCCGGCCAGTTCACGTCCATCCTCGCGCTCGTCATCGGCAACGGCCTGTCCCTCGGTGGCGAGCTCGCGGCGCAGTTCGGTGCCGCCCTCGGCGCTGCTCTCGAGGGCCTGCTGGCCTTGGGCGGGCTGCTGGATCTCGACGTGCTCGCGGAGCTCGGCGCGACGCTCGCCGGCGCTCTCACCGCTGCACTCGGCCTCGGTGCAGGCGCCGGAGCTCAGCTCACCGCAGCACTCGACGCCGTCCTCGGCACCATCACCGACCTCGACCTCGGCGGTGCTCTCGATCTGTCCGGCGCCCTCGGCGGCGCCCTCGAGCTGGGCGGCGCGCTGAGCGCCAACCTCGGCGCGGCCCTGGGCGGCGTGCTCGGCACCGCCGTCACCGCCGGTGGCGCCCTCGGTGCGGAACTCGCTGCCGCGCTGACCGGCGGCCTCGGCCTCGCCGGTGGCCTCGGCGTGATCCTCGGCGGTGCCCTCGGCGCCGGTGCCGACCTGACCGGCTCGCTGACCGCCGGCCTCGGTGCCGCGATCGACGCTGCCGGCGACCTCGGCGCCACCCTCACCGGGATGCTCGACGCGACCGTGATCGCGGCGCTGGCCGGCTCCCTGACCACCGCGCTCTCCGGCGCCCTCGAGACGGCCCTCGCCGCCGGTGGCGACATCGCCGGCGAGTTCGGTGCCGGCCTCGGCCTGCTCCTGGGCGGCGTCGTCGACGCCGCGGGTGGGCTGGACCTCGACGCGCTCCTCGGTGTCGGCGGCAGCCTCGGCGCGGCACTCACCGGCGCCCTCGGCCTCGGCGGCGGCCTGGCCGCGCAGCTCGGCGCGGCGCTCGACGGTGCACTCGGTCTGGCGGGCGACCTCGACCTGGCCGGTGACCTCGGCGCGACTCTCAGCGCAGCCCTTGCCGGCGCGCTGACCGCCGGCGGCACGGTCGCCGGCGACCTGGGCGCGGCCTTCGGCGCCGTCCTCGGCGGCGTGCTCGGCGCCGACCTGACGGGCGACCTGGGCGCGCAGCTGGCCGCCCTGCTCGGCGGCGGCCTCGATCTGGACGCCGCTCTCGGCGCGGTGCTCGGCCTCGGCGCCGGTCTCGGCGGGGCCCTGGATCTCGGCGGGGCGCTCGATCTCGACGGTGCTCTGGCCGCCGCGCTCGGCGCGGGCGGGCTGCTCACCGGTGACCTGCAGGCTCTGCTGGGTGGTGACCTGGCGGCGCAGCTCGGTGCGGCGTTGACGGCCGGTCTGGCGCTCGGCGGCGAGGCCGCGGGTCAGCTGGGTCTGGCTCTGGGTGGCGCTCTGGCCGGGGTGACGGATCTGGCGGCCGGTGCGGACCTCGGTGCGGCACTGGCTGCGGCTCTGGGCCTGACCGGAACCGGTGCGGCGACGCTGGCCGGCGCTCTCGACGCGGTGCTGGGCCTCGGCGGTGAGTTGGACCTGACCGGTGACCTGGCCGCGACGGTCGGTGCGGCGCTGAGCGGCGCGCTGGCGGCGGGCGGCGATCTGGCGGCCACCGTGGGCGGCACGCTGGGTGCGGCTCTGGGCGGTGCGCTGACGGCGGATCTGCAGGCGACGCTGGCGGGTCTGCTCGCCGGTGGTCTCGACCTCGATGCGGCACTGGGCGCGGTGCTCGGTGCGGTGCCCGGACTCGACCTGGGTGCGGACCTCACCGGTGCGCTCACCGGCATCGTCGGCACCGGACTGGACCTCGACGCCCTGCTCGCCGGCGACCTCGCCGCGCAGCTGTCCGCGGGTCTGGCCGCGGCCCTCGGCGCCGGCGGCGAACTGGCCGGCACCGTCGGTGCGGCACTCGGCGGCGCGCTGTCCGGCGTGACCGACCTGGCCGCCGGAGCGGACCTCGGTGCGGCGCTGGCCGCGGCGCTGGGCCTGACCGGCACCGGTGCGGCTGCCCTGGCCGGCGCGCTCGACACCGCGCTCGGCCTGACCGGCGGGCTCGACCTGACCGGCGACCTGAGCGCTGCTCTCGGCGGCGCGCTGGCCGCGGGCGGCGAGCTCGCCGCGACCGTCGGCGGCACCCTCGGTGGTGCCCTGGGCGGCGCCCTCACCGCCGATCTGCAGGCGCAGCTGGCGGCCCTCCTGGCCGGCGGGGTGGACCTCGAGGCGGCTCTGGGCACCGTCCTGGACGCAGCCCCCGACCTCGAGCTCGGTGCCGAGCTGACCGGTGCCCTCACCGGCGCGATCGGAGCCGGACTCGGACTGCTGGGCGAGGTGGCGATCCCGGAGACCGGTCTGGACCTGAGCGGCAGCCTCGCCGGTGCCCTCGGCGCGGGCGGCGCGGCCGCCGCGGGGCTGGGCGGCACGCTGGGTGCGGTGCTGGGCGGCACGGTGCTCGGTGACCTGGATACCGAGGCTCTGCTCGCCGGTGATCTCGGCGGTGCGGTGGCCGGTGCCCTGGGCGGTGCGCTGGACGCCGACGCCGAGCTCGTCGGCGACCTGGCCACGGCGCTCACCGGAGCCCTCGACGTCGCCGGCGTCGTCGACGCCGCCGGTGGTGTGACCGGCGATCTGTCCGCGGCCCTGGGCGCGGCGTTCGGAGTCGGCGGTTCCGTCGGCACCGAACTGGGCGGCGCGCTGGGCGCGGTCCTCGGTGCCTCCGGCGCCGTCGACACCGCGGGCACCCTGGGTGCGGCGCTGGGAGCGGGTGGCCAGCTGACGTCCGCTCTGGACACCGCGCTGAACGGCGCCCTCGCTGCGGGCGGGGCGATCGACACCGACGGCCTGCTCGACGTCACGGCCACGGTGGACAGCAACCTCGGCACGGTTCTCGGTGGCGGCATCGTCGCCGGCGGCGAGATCGCGGGCGGTCTGGGTGCCGGCGTCGTCGGTGCGGCCGACACCCTGGCCGGAGCCGGACTGGACGCGGCCACCGGCGCCACGGCCGGGCTCGGCGGTGCCCTCGCCTCGGACGGCGCGATCGGCGCCGGGCTGGGCCTGGGCACGGGCCTCGGGCTCGACACCGGCCTGGTCGGTGACCTGGCCGGCACCGTCGACACCACCGGCGCTCTCGGCGGGGTCGTCGACACCGCCGGAGACCTCGGTGGGGCGGCCGACGCGGCCGGCGCCATCGGCGGTGCCGTCGGCGGCGCACTGGGTGCGGCCGGAACGGTCGGCGGCGCACTCGACGCCGCGGGCTCGCTCGGCGGCGCGGTCGACACCGCGGGCTCGCTCGGCGGCGCGGTCGACTCCACGGCCGATCTGACCGGTGGAGTCGCCGACACCTGGCAGAACGTGGACGCCGACGACGCGTTCGGCGGGGTCGGTGCCGTTGCCGACACCGCGGGCGACGTGACGGGTGGCCTCACCGGTGGCCTCACCGGCGCGCTGGGCGGCGGACTGGGCGGCGCTCTCGGCGGCGGCGTCGACGCCGGCCAGGAGGCCGTGATCGACACCGCGACCGATCAGGCCGACGACACGCAGTAGGCACGACAAGCAGTAGGCACGACCCGCAGTAGGCACGACCCCGCTCGACCGACGACCCCGCACGCGCTCCCCGCGTGCGGGGTCGTCCCTTACGGTAGGAAAGAGGTGGTGAGACCTCACAGTCTCCCGCCACGTCGTCGCCCACCCACGGCTCGAACGAAAATGGTGTTCCGATGCAGAATGCGCGCGACCGCGCGGTGCAGAATGCGCCCCAGGGCGCGGTGCAGAATGCGCCCCAGGGCACGGTGCCGGCGGCCACCGCGGCGACCCCGGCTCGCGCCGACGCGCCGACGACCCTCGCGGACCTGCTCACCCGGACCGGCGAGGTCGCGGCCAAGGCCGGCCGACGGGACCTGGTCGATCGGGTGGCGGCCGCCCGCGAGCGGGTCGCCGATCCGCGGCTGCGCATCGTCGTGGTGGGACCGCTCAAGCAGGGCAAGAGCCAGTTCGTCAATTCGCTTCTCGGACTCGACGTCTGCTCGGTGGGTGACGACGAGACCACGGCCGTGCCGACGATGGTCGCGCACGGCGACGAGCGTCGGGCCGAGCTGGTCGTCGCGCAGCCCGGTGGCGACCCGGCGCGGATCTCGATTCCGTTCGAGGACATCCACGCCGTCACCCCGTCGGATCCGCGGGCGGAGGGTCGCGACGTCCTGCGCCTCGAGATCACCGTGTCCTCGCCGCTGTTGGCGGACGGCCTCGTCATCGTGGACACCCCGGGTGTCGGTGGCCACGGCAACCCGCACGCCAGCGCCACTCTGGGACTCATTTCCTCCGCCGATGCCGTTCTCGTACTGTCGGATTCGTCGCAGGAGTTCACCGAGCCCGAGGTCGCGTTCCTGCGCCGCGCCGTCGACCTGTGCCCGGCCGTGGCCTGCCTGATCACCAAGACCGACCTCTACCCGCACTGGCGCCGGATCGTCGACGTCGATCGCGAGCATCTGTCGCGCGAGGGTGTCGAGGTTCCGCTGCTGCCCGTCTCGTCGTTGTTGCGCTCGCACGCCCTGCGCCTTCAGGACACGTCGCTCGACGAGGAGTCGGGCTTCCCGGCGCTGTACGAGTTCCTGCGCGGCGTCGTCCGCAGCGCGGCCGTCACCACCCGCAAGGCGGTGGCGCTTGACGTCACGTCGGTCGCGGAGCACGTCGCCCTCGCGCTGGGTAGCGAACTGGCGGCGCTGCGCGACCCGGAGTCCGCCGCCGCGGCCGTCGGTGGGTTGCAGCGTGCCCGCGAATCCGCCGACGAGATGCGTCGACGCAGCAGCCGGTGGCAGCAGACCCTCGCCGACGGCATCGCCGACCTGGCTTCCGACATCGACCACGATCTGCGAGACCGGTTGCGCCACATCACCCGCGAGGCGGAGACCGCCGTCGACGAGGGCGATCCGGGCAAGGACTGGACGCGCATCGGCGAGTGGCTCCAGGCACAGATCGCCGACGCCGTCGGCGACAACTTCGTGTGGGCACACGAGCGGTCGATCTATCTGGCCGAGAACGTCGCTCGGCATTTCGCCGAGTCCGGCGAGGGGCAGCTCCCGGCCGGTGACATCGCCGCGCTCGCCGAACTCGACGGCATCATGGACCCCGTCACCTCCCTGTCCGACCTCGAGTCGGGCCGCATGGGCATCACCTCCAAGGTGTTGGTGGGCATGCGTGGGTCCTACGGCGGCGTGCTCATGTTCGGTCTCGTGTCGACGATGATGGGGTTCGCCCTGCTCAACCCCGTGTCCCTGGGCGCCGGTGTGCTGCTGGGCAGCAAGGCGTACAAGGACGACAAGGAACAGCGCGTCCTCAAGCGCCGCGCCGATGCGAAACAGGCCATCCGCAAGTTCACCGACGACGTGGCGTTCCAGGTGGGCAAGGAATCCCGCGACCGGCTGCGCGCCGTGCAGCGGGTGCTGCGCGATCACTTCACCGAGGTGGCCGAGCAGACGCTGCGGTCCGTCGACGATTCGCTCAAGGCCGCGCAGGAGGCCGCCACGCTCCAGAGCAGCGAACGTGCTTCTCGCACGGCGGAACTCGAACGTGCGCTGAGTGACGTCGCGACGCTGCGCCGCATCGCTCGCACCCTCGACCCGACGGACGCGCCGCCCGCCGACGGCAAGCGAGGTCTGCCCGCGTGAGCGCGACGATCGACCGAGCCCGATCCCTCGTCGCCGCGGCGCGAGCCGAGTACGCGGCGGATCCTACTGCGCGACAAGCGGTGCAGGAGTGCGGCGAGCGGCTCGACGAGCCGCTGCGGATCGCCCTCGCCGGATCGCTGAAAGCCGGCAAGTCGACGTTGCTCAATGCCCTCGTCGGTCAGGACATCGCGCCCACCGACGCCACCGAGTGCACCCGCGTCGTCACCTGGTACCGACGCGGACTCGCCCCGTCGGTCACCGCCCGGTACGACGGCGACAAGGCCGCCGAGATCCCCGTGGTCCGTCGGAACGGCCGGCTGAGCTTCGATTTCGGCGAGCTGACGGCCGACCGCGTCGACCGGCTGGACGTCGAGTGGCCGGCGCGGGCGTTGGCGCGAAACACCATCGTCGACACCCCCGGCACGTCGTCGCTGTCGCGCGACGTCTCCGAACGGACCCTCGCGATGCTCACTCCGGACGACGCCGCGTCCGGCGCGGACGCCGTCGTCTACCTGCTTCGGACCCTCAGCGCCGCGGACACGACGTTTCTCGGTCGGATCAACGACGCGGTGGGCGGCGAATCGGGACCGCTCGGGGTCATCGGTGTCGTGTCACGCGCCGACGAGATCGGCGCCGGCCGCATGGATGCGCTGCTGTCGGCCAAGGACGTCGCGGCGCGTTTCGCGGGGGAGCTGGAGAAGACCGGTCTGTGTCAGGCCGTCGTTCCCGTCGCGGGTCTTCTCGCGCTGGGCGCGCGGACGTTGCGGCAGAGCGAATTCGCCGCGCTGGTGGCGCTCGCGGACGCACCTCCGGAGGATCTCTCGCTGGCGATGCTGTCCGCGGATCGGTTCGTCCGGCCGGACATGCCGCTGCCCGTCGACGCCGAGACCCGGGCCGGGCTGGCCGACCGGTTCGGCCTGTTCGGAATCCGGTTGGCCGTCACGTTGATTCGGATGGGCACGCGCGACTCGCCGGCGTTGGCGCGCGAACTCGTGGAACGCAGCGGCCTGGACGAGCTGCGCCAGGTGCTCGACGCCCAGTTCGGCGACCGCGCGGATCAGTTGAAGGCGCACTCCGCGCTGGTCTCGCTCGACCGCATTCTCCACGACCACCCGACGCCGGGCGCGCAGCAGATCGCCGACGAGGTGCGGCGCACCCTCGCCGACGCGCACGGGTTCCGGGAGCTGCGCCTCATCGGCCGGATGCGCGCGCGCGAGGTTCGACTCCCCGACGATCAGCGCGCCGCGTTGGCGCTGGTGATCGGGGCGCAGGGGATGGATGCGGCGACGCGTCTCGGGTGCGATCCGGACGCCTCCGAGTCCGAACTGCGCGATGCCGCGCTGGCCGCCGTCCGGACCTGGCGTGCGCGCTCGACGCATCCGCTGCTGGACCGGTTCACGGCGTCGGCGTGCGAGGTCGCGGTGCGCAGCGCCGAGGGCATCCTGGCCGGCCTCTCCCGGTAGGGACGGCAGGGACTACGACGTCCGTCGATGCTCGGCCGCCCGAAGCCAGCGGCCGACGGCGGACGTGAAGGCCAGCGCCGCCCCGATCACGAGCAGCACCGCACCGCCCGCCGGCACGTACACCCAGGGCCGCGCCACGGCGTCGTCGGTGGCGATCACGAACGCCGCGCTGCCCGCGGCGGCGAGCACCGCCGTCGTCACCAGGACGTTGCGCGCGGAGGCCCTCCGCCCGCGGAGCTGCAGGGCGCCGAGCAGGCCCAGCAGGACCACGACGGCCGCGACGGCGCCGGCGACGGTGAGTGTGACGGTGACGGTGTCGGCCGCGTCGGTGACGCTGGTGTCGGGGGCGTCGGCCAGGACGACCGCCCGGAGGCGCTCCCGAACGGTCGTCAGGTCGACGGCGACGGCGACCGCGGCGGCGAGCACTGCCACGACGCCGAGGGCGACGGCCGCCACGGCAGTTCCGACGGCGCGCGGGGGCGTGTCCGGGACGGGGTCGTGGAGGGGGTCGACGTGGATGCGGGGTCGCGGAGGCGGACGCCGACTGTCGGACACCGGAGGCGGACGCCGACTGTCGGGGGACGGTGAATGCTGCGCCGGGCCGTCCGTGGTCATGTGAACGAGGCTATCCGGTTCGTCTTTTTCTGTGGCCGAACCCAAGCGTCGACGAGCACGCGCCATGACCGGACACGGAAATCGTGATCGGGGCCGAACGGATGTCGGGGATGTGCCTGGCGTCACGTAGTTTCTCGGATGCAACGGTTCGGTCGGGGCGCGTCGTCGCCCCCGGGGTGGATGGGATGTGGACGCGTGCGCGCTGTGAAACTTGCGGGGGTGGGGCTCGCCCTGTGCCTGGGCATCGTCGGGTTGGGAGTGCCGACGGCCGTCGCCGAGCCGCCCGGTCCGGCCGCCGGCTTCTACACCCCGCCGAATCCGCTGCCTCCGGGCGCGGAAGGTGACCTGATCCGCACGGGTCCGTCGAACCTCGCGCTGTCCCTGCCGCTGCCCAACGGGCCGATTCCGGGCACCGCCACGCGCGTCATGTACCGCAGCCAGGACGCGAACGATCAGCCGAACGCCGTCACCGGCACCTACATCGATCCCTCCGCGCCGTGGACCGGGCCGGGCCCGCGCCCGCTGGTGGTCATCGCGCCGGGTACGCACGGCCAGGGTGATCAGTGCGCGCCGTCGCACCAGCTGAACAACGTCCTGACCTACCAGCCGATCCTGGGTCTGATGGTCGAGTACGAGTTGGTCTCCACCTACGCCCTGCTGTCCAAGGGCTACGGCGTCATGATCACCGATTACGACGGACTGGGCACGCCCGGTACGCACACGTACGTCAACCGTGCGGCCGAGGCGCACGCGGTGCTCGACGCGGCCCGCGCGGCGCTGAAGCTGCAGGGCGTGAAGGTGGGTCCGGACTCGCCCGTCGGCCTGTGGGGCTACTCCCAGGGCGGCGGTGCCGTCGCGGCCGCCACCGAGCTGGCGCCCGAGTACGCGCCGGATCTGAAGATCGCCGGAACCTACGCCGGTGCGCCGGTGGCCGACCTCGCCGCCACGTTGTCGCAGGTGGACGGCACGTTCCTCACGGGCGTCATCGCATACACGGTCAACGGCCTCAAGCGCACCAACCCCGAGCTCATCCCGATCATCGACGCGTCCACCAACGCCAACGGCAAGGCCGTGCTGGCGGCGGCGGAGAACCAGTGCATCGTCGAGTCGGCGCTGACCATCGGCTTCCACCGCACCAACGAGTGGATCGCCAACGGCCAATCCCTCTCGGACTACCTGAAGAACATCCCCGAGGCCCAAGAAGTATTGGCGGAGAACCG
Source organism: Rhodococcus sp. PBTS 1 (assembly GCF_001620025.1). Lineage (NCBI taxonomy): Bacteria > Bacillati > Actinomycetota > Actinomycetes > Mycobacteriales > Nocardiaceae > Rhodococcus > Rhodococcus sp. PBTS 1. The sequence goes on along the minus strand of NZ_CP015219.1, from coordinate 3,269,874 downwards.
CGTCGGCAACCGCACTCCGAACTCGCCGGTGTACGTCGACACCAGCACCGGTGACGACATCGTGCCCTACGGCCAGGCCGAGCAGCTCTCCCGCGAGTGGTGCGGCCGCGGTGCGAACGTCACGCTGAACACGCAGCGACTGCCGTTCATCCTGCCGGGTCTCGCCCTGAGCCACGTGCTGCCGGACTTCATCGGCCTCACCGGCGGACTGAACTGGATCGACGCCCGGTTCCGCGGCGTGCCCACGGCGGGCACCTGCGCCTGACGTCACTCGCTCCGACGACGCGTCTCGATTACATCCGATCGAGGCGCGTCGTCGCGTTGCGGACACGTGCGTCGGCGGCGTCCCGTGCCGCGGTCGCCTCGTCGACGTCGTGCTCCCGGGCGGCGGCCTCCTCCTCGGCCTGCTCCAGCGCCTCGCGCAGCCGCTCGACCTCGGCGCGTGCGTCGTCGCGGCGGTCGGTCGCGTCGGCCAGGGCGGACTCGGCGTCGTCCAACCCCGTGCGGGCGTCGGCGAGCTCCGCCTCCGCGTGACGACGGGCTTCCTCCCGTTCCTCCCGTTCCTCCCGTTCCTTCCGTTCCTTCGCGGCCTGCTTCTTCTGCGCCGCGTCGTCGTCCTCGGGTGGGCTCGACGGCTCGGGCGGGGTGGCGTCCTCCGGTGTGTCGGGGACGGCGACCAAGCCGAGCGGGCCGAATCCGCTGTACTCCACCGCGCCCAGCAGGCGACCGGCGCGCACGTCGTCGGCCACGGCCGGGTCCGCGAGCGCCGCGCCGAGCGACGACGCCACCTCGCGCGTGACGTCGTCACCCACCTCGTGGCCACGGTCGACGGCGATCTCGGCGGCCCGCGTCGCCAGGGCGCGGACGGCCCGCTGGCGTTGCTTGGTGAGGGTGCGCAGGGTCGCGCCGGACAGGTGTTGCTGCGCTTCCCGGAGCGCCTCGCCGAGGTCGAACAGGTCACCGACCTCGTCTTCGGCGTCGCGGACCAGGACGTTGAGCACCCAGCCGACCGTCGTGGGTTTGCGCAGCGCGCCGATGTCCTTGGCCAGGGCCTTGTCGCCGTCGGCTCGGGCCTGCTTCTGCCGTTCGGTGCGGACCCGGACGAAGTCGGCCGGGTCCAGGCCGTAGAGCTCGTCGGCGACGTCGTCGAGGGTCATGCGTTCAGTGTCGCTCCGAATCGAGGTGGAATCGTGGAGTCCAGGCCCCGGAATGCGGGGCCGGGGGTACACGATTCACGACAGCGAGTGGCGCACCAGCGCAGCGGCCAGCACCGCGCGCTCGCCGCTCCGTGCCCGGTCGCCGAGTTTCGCCGGGTCCGTCGGCAGCCCCAGGTCCTTCGCCGCGGCCAGCGCCTTCTCGTCGAAGTACGGGCCGACCCACGGCCAGACGTCCTGCACCTCGCGCAGGAAGATGTCCGCGCCCGTCGGCCCGATGCCGTCGAACTCCTGCAGCAGCCGGGACGCCGCCCCGACATCTCCGTCCGCTTTCTCCGCCAGCCGCCGCAGGTCGCCGTGGTAGTCGCTGCGCACCTTCTCCGCGGTCTCGCCGAGACGGGTGGCCGTCGACTCGTCGTACCGGGTGTAGCGGCCGCGGCCGAGGGCGTCCACCTTGTCCTGCCACGACGCCGCGGCCATCTTCTCCGGCGTGCGGTATCCGGCGGAGAACAGCTCCCGCGCCGCCGCGACGGCGATGTCCGCGGAGATCCGCGCGCTCAGCAGCTGGGTCAGCACCAGGAGCTCGAACAGCGGTGACGGTGTGTCCTTCAGCGTGATGCCGGCCTCGTCGGCGTAGGTGCGGCCGTGCTCGTCCAGCAGGGTGTCCAGGGTGGTCATCCCTCCCGGCTACCCCGGTTCACGCGATGGGAACGCCCCGCGGGCTGCGGGGACGGGCCTGCCTGGCTGCACACAGGTGGGCCGGATCGACGGGAACCTGTCCATTCGGTCGACCTGTGTGCGGTGAGGCAGGTGGAGGCCGATCCGGTGGCGGGCCGCACCCCGATCCGAGGGCCGCACCCCGATCCGCTGCACTTCCCGCGATCCGCCGGTGTTGCAGCAGGCGCGGATGCCTGGACCGCGCGCGGATCCGGCTGCGCTGCGCAGCAACCATGCGCCCGGGAGCGAGGCCGTCGCCTCATGCCTCGCTGCACACGAGTGCGCCGATTCTCCGGGATCCCGCCGATCCGGCCGAGTCGTGTGCCACCACGCAGGTGCGTGGTGGGGCCGGGGCAGGTCCGGAACCCCCGCGACGGGGTACGGGAACAAAGTCCCCACCGCACCCGTTGAGCCGTACGACTGCCATTGAGCGTGGTCCACTCAAGGAGAACTTGACGGGTACGGAATCCGACAGGCAAACTTGAGCGCAGTTCGCTCAGGCAGGCAGCTTGTCGAATCACCCGAGCATCTATCAGGAGGTTTCTCACATGGCTCGTGCGGTCGGAATCGACCTCGGGACCACCAACTCGGTCGTGTCCGTCCTGGAGGGCGGCGAACCGGTCGTGGTGGCCAACTCCGAGGGTGCACGTACCACCCCGTCCATCGTCGCCTTCGCCAAGAACGGCGAGGTGCTGGTCGGACAGTCCGCGAAGAACCAGGCGGTCACCAACGTCGACCGCACCATCCGGTCGGTCAAGCGCCACATCGGCACCGACTGGACCGTCGCCATCGACGACAAGAAGTACACGTCGCAGGAGATCTCGGCGCGCACGCTGATGAAGCTGAAGCGCGACGCGGAGGCGTACCTGGGCGAGGACATCACCGACGCCGTCATCACCGTCCCCGCGTACTTCGAGGACGCGCAGCGTCAGGCCACCAAGGAAGCCGGCCAGATCGCCGGCCTGAACGTCCTGCGCATCGTCAACGAGCCCACCGCGGCCGCCCTGGCGTACGGCCTGGACAAGGGCGAGAAGGAACAGACCATCCTGGTGTTCGACCTCGGCGGCGGCACGTTCGACGTGTCCCTCCTCGAGATCGGCGACGGTGTGGTCGAGGTCCGCGCGACCTCCGGTGACAACCACCTCGGTGGTGACGACTGGGATCAGCGCATCGTCGACTGGCTCGTGGAGAAGTTCAAGAGCCAGAACGGCATCGACCTGACCAAGGACAAGATGGCTCTGCAGCGTCTGCGCGAGGCCGCGGAGAAGGCGAAGATCGAGCTGTCGTCCAGCCAGAGCACCTCGATCAACCTCCCGTACATCACCGTCGACGCGGACAAGAACCCGCTGTTCCTCGACGAGCAGCTGTCCCGCTCGGAGTTCCAGCGCATCACCTCGGACCTGCTCGACCGCACTCGCGCGCCGTTCCAGGCCGTGGTCAAGGACTCCGGCATCGCGGTCAAGGACATCGACCACGTCGTGCTCGTCGGTGGCTCCACCCGTATGCCGGCCGTGTCCGAGCTGGTGAAGGAGCTCTCGGGCGGCCGTGAGCCGAACAAGGGCGTGAACCCGGACGAGGTCGTCGCCGTCGGCGCCGCGCTGCAGGCCGGTGTGCTCAAGGGTGAGGTCAAGGACGTCCTGCTGCTCGACGTCACCCCGCTGTCCCTCGGCATCGAGACCAAGGGCGGCGTGATGACCAAGCTCATCGAGCGCAACACCACCATCCCGACGAAGCGCTCGGAGACCTTCACCACGGCGGACGACAACCAGCCGTCGGTGCAGATCCAGGTGTTCCAGGGTGAGCGCGAGATCGCTTCGCACAACAAGCTTCTCGGCTCCTTCGAGCTGACGGAGCTGCCCCCGGCCCCGCGTGGCGTGCCGCAGATCGAGGTCACCTTCGACATCGACGCCAACGGCATCGTCCACGTGACCGCCAAGGACAAGGGCACCGGCAAGGAGAACACGATCAAGATCCAGGAGGGCTCCGGCCTCTCCAAGGAGGAGATCGAGCGGATGGTGAAGGACGCCGAGGCGCACGCCGAGGAGGACCGGACCCGTCGCGAGGAGGCCGAGACCCGCAACCAGGCCGAGTCGCTCGTCTACCAGACGGAGAAGTTCGTCAAGGACAACGAGGACAAGGTTCCGGCAGAGACCAAGGAGAAGGTCGAGGCGGCCATCACCGAGGCGCGCACGGCTCTGTCCGGCACGGACCTCGCGGCCATCAAGGCCGCCGTGGAGAAGCTGAGCACCGAGTCGCAGGCTCTGGGTCAGGCGCTCTACGAGTCCGCCGCCGCCGACGGTGCGGGAGCCGACGGCGCTCCGACCGACGGTCGTGAGGACGTCGTCGACGCCGAGGTCGTCGACGAGCCGAACGACACCGACAAGAAGTGAGCGAAGACGAGATGGGTGCGGACGACACCGACCAGGTGAACGACCCCGCCGTCGATCCCGCCGCCGAGGAGACTTTCGCGGGTCCCTCGGCGGGGGAGCCCTCCGCAGCGGACGACGGTGCCGCCACCGACGACACTGCCGCCGACGCCCCGGCCGCCGAGCAGGCCCGGGAACCGGAGAAGGACGAACTCGCCGAGCGCACTGCGGATCTGCAGCGCCTGTCGGCGGAGTTCGCCAACTACCGGCGCCGGGTGGCGCGGGACAAGCAGGCCGACATCGAGAACGCCAAGGCGTCGGTGTTGTCGGAGCTGCTGCCCGTGCTCGACGATCTCGACCGGGCTCGCCAGCACGGCGATCTCGAGTCGGGGCCGCTGAAATCGGTGGCGGACAAGCTCGAAGGCGTGTTCACGGCCCAGGGCGTCGCGTCCTTCGGCGCCGAGGGCGACGGGTTCGACCCCGCGGTCCACGAGGCCGTGCAGCACGAGGGCGACGGCAGCAACCCGGTGATCGGCAGCGTGTTCCGCAAGGGATACACGGCCGGGGATCGGGTGCTGCGGACGGCCATGGTGGCCGTCGTGGACGGCCCGACCGGAACCGAATCGGCCACCGACGGCCCGAATTCGGCCTAGGTTCACGACGAGCCGCATGATCGACACGAGAGGAGGAGACGACCGGTGAGCCAACGGGAGTGGATCGAGAAGGACTTCTACAAGGAGCTGGGCGTCTCCTCCTCCGCGTCGCAGGACGAGATCAAGAAGGCGTACCGCAAGCTGGCGCGCGACAATCACCCGGACTCCAACCCGGGCAACGCGACCGCCGAGGCCAAGTTCAAGGCCGTCAGCGAGGCCAACGCGGTGCTGTCGGATCCGGCCAAGCGCAAGGAGTACGACGAGGCCCGATCCCTGTTCGCCAGTGGCGGTTTCGGCCGCGGCGGGTTCTCGCCCGGCGGCGGAACCAACTTCGGCGGCGGAGGATCGGCGGGCGGTTTCGACGTCGGCGACCTGTTCGGCGGCGGCGCCGGGGGAGCCGATCTCGGCGACATCTTCGGCGGCCTGTTCAACCGCGGTGGCCAGTCGAGGACCTCGGCGGCGTCGCGGCCCCGCAAGGGTAGCGACCTCACGGCCGACGTCACCCTGAGCTTCCGCGACGCGGCGACCGGAACGTCGGTGCCGCTGTCCATCACCAGCCCGTCGTCGTGCACGACGTGCCACGGCAGCGGCGCCAAGCCGGGCACCAGCCCGCGGGTCTGCCCGCGGTGCAACGGATCCGGTGTCGTCAGCCGCAACCAGGGCGCGTTCGGCTTCAGCGAGCCGTGCGACGACTGCCGCGGGACCGGTTCGATCATCGACGACCCGTGTGCCGACTGCCGGGGAACGGGCGTGCAGAACCGCACCCGCTCGGTGACCGTGCGGGTACCGGCGGGCGTGGCGGACGGTCAGCGGGTCCGTGTGGCCGGCCGCGGCGAGGCGGGACTACGCGGAGCGGGTGCCGGCGATCTGCTGGTCACCGTCCACGTGACGCCGGACCGCGTGTTCGGCCGCAGCGGAGACGACCTGACGCTGGTGATCCCGGTGTCCTACAGCGAGTTGGTGCTCGGTACCACGCTGTCCGTCCCGACGCTCGACGGTCGGGTGGGGCTGAAGGTCCCGGCCGGCACGGCGGACGGCCGCACGTTCCGAGTGAAGGGCCGGGGGATCGCGAAGAAGTCGACGACGGGTGACCTGCTGGTCACCGTGAAGGTGGCGGTGCCGTCCGAGTTGGACGATGCTGCCCGAGAAGCACTGGAGCACTACGCCGAGGCCGAGCGGGCGGGCGGATTCGATCCCCGCGCCGGGTGGCCCGGCGCCTGACCACAGCGGACCGAGAAGGAGAGGGGCGAGGGTGATGGCGGACGACGCGAGCACGAGCCGCGCTGCTCGGGGGGTGCGTGCCGACGGTGGCCCGGCCGATGCGGCGGCCGATCCCGACGCCCGGATCTTCGTCATCTCGGTGGCCGCGGAACTGGCCGGAATGCACGCGCAGACGCTGCGCACGTACGACCGCCTCGGGCTGGTGACACCGCACCGCACCACCGGGGGCGGGCGCCGGTACTCGCCGCGCGACGTCGCGCTCCTCCGCGAGGTGCAGCGGCTCTCGCAGGACGAGGGCGTCAACCTCGCCGGGATCAAGCGCATCATCGAGCTGACCAATCAGGTCGAGGCGCTGCAGTCGCGGATCAGCGAGATGGCGGCCGAGTTGGCCCAGCTGCACGCGGGTATGCGGCGGGATCTCGTTCCCGTGCAACGGAGCAACGCGCTCGTCGTCTGGCAGCCCCGCTCACGCAAGCAGTAGCAACCCGAGCACCAGCGACTCTCAACCCCGTCGGATGTTCTCCGGCGGGGTTCCCGTCGTCTCCAGCGCCCGTACGGTGAACGACGCCATCGCGGGCGATCCGCACACCAGCACACGCTGATTCGGATAGGGCCCCCGTCGCGCCGCGGCTTCGCCCACCCGGCCGGGCAGGAGGCGATCCGGGCCGTACGTCGCGTCGGGCATCGCCAGCAGCCGGTTCTCCTCCGCGGCGTCGAACCACGGGTCCCGATGCGGCGGGTTCTCGGGCCGCTCCGCCACGGGAAGCACGGTCAGCCAGGGGTATTCACGGGCCATGAGCCACACCATGTCGGCGGCGTAGTGGTCGCGCGGTGAGCGGCCGCCCATGAAGAGGCGCACCCGCGGCGGCGTGCGACGCCGGGCGAGGTCCCGCAGAATCGCCAGCATCGGAGCCAAGCCCGTTCCCCCGCTGATCATCACGACGTCGTCGTCGGACGGGTCGACCCGCAGGTCGCCGGCGGGAGCGTCGAGAGTCCACACGTCGCCCTCGCGCGTGTCCGTGACGATGCTGCCGCTGACCCACCCGCCGGGGACGGCGCGGACGTGGAACTCGTACTTGCCGTCGCGGGACGGCGGCATCGCCGGTGAGTACCGCCGGACGCCGCGGGGAGCGGCGGGCACCGTGACGGCGAGCGACTGGCCCGGCTCGAAGGGGATCATGTCTCCCACGAGCCGGACCACCACCAGGTCCTCGCGAAGCCGGTAGGTCTGGACCACCTGGGCGGTCGCCGCCCCCGGAACGTCGACGGGGGACGCCATCAGACGGTGGCCTGGCCGATCTCGCGGTTGGAGACCATCTGGGTCGGGGCGGTGTCCTCGCCGGTGCGGTCGAGGGCGGCGAGGAAGGAGCGGGCCCACCGATCGACGTCGTGGGCGAGGACCTGACGACGCATCGCGCGCATGTGCCGACGACCGTCCTCGGGGTCCTGCTCGATGGCGGCCATCATGGCGTCGGCGACGTTGTCCAGATCGTGCGGGTTGCACTGGTACGCCTGACGCAGTTCCGCTGCGGCGCCGGTGAATTCGCTGAGCACCAGTGCTCCGCCGAGGTCGCTGCGGCAGGCGACGTACTCCTTGGCCACCAGGTTCATGCCGTCGCGGATCGGGGTGACCAGCATGACGTCGGCGGCGACGTAGTAGGCGATGAGTTCGTCGCGAGGAATCGGCCGGTGGAGGTAATGCACCACGGGATGTCCGACGCGGCCGAACTCGCCGTTGATGCGGCCGACCTTGCTCTCGATCTCCCCGCGCATGTGCCGGTAACTCTCCACCCGTTCACGGCTGGGGGTGGCCACCTGGATCATGACGACGTCTTCGGGATCGACCTTCTCGGAGAGCAACAGTTCGTGGAACGCGCCCAGCCGGACGTCGATGCCCTTGGTGTAGTCGAGGCGGTCGACGCCGAGCATGATGACCTTCGGATCGCCCAGCTCGGCACGGATCTCGCGGGCGCGGTCGCGAATCGACTTCCGCTTGCTCTTCTCGTCCATCTCGCCGGAGTCGATGGAGATGGGGAAGGCACCCACGCGGACGGTGCGGAAACCCACCTGCACCACACCGAGTTTCGACCGCACGCCGATGTTGCCGCGAGAGGTCGGTTGGCCGGCGAGGCGGCGGGAGAGGTAGAGGAAGTTCTGCGCGCCGCCGGGCAGGTGGAACCCGATGAGGTCGGCGCCGAGCAGTCCTTCGACGATCTCGGTGCGCCACGGCATCTGCATGAACAGCTCGACCGGCGGGAAGGGGATGTGCAGGAAGAAGCCGATGGTGAGATCGGGCCGGAGCATGCGGAGCATCTTCGGCACCAGCTGCAGCTGGTAGTCCTGGATCCACACCGTGGCGTTCTGGGCCGCCGCGGTACTGGTGGCTTCGGCGAAGCGGCGATTGACCTCGACGTACGCCTCCCACCACGTGCGGTCGTACACGGGGCGGACGATCACGTCGTGATAGAGCGGCCAGAGGGTCGCGTTGGAGAAGCCCTCGTAGTAGTCGGCGACCTCGCGCTCGGACAGCGGGACGGGAACCAGCTCGAGGCCGTCGTCCTCGAACGGCTCGACCTCGACGTCGGGCACCCCGGGCCAGCCGACCCACGCGCCGTTGTTGTTGCGCAGAATCGGCTCGAGGGCGGTGACCAGCCCGCCGGGGCTGCGCTTCCACCGCCGGGACCCGTCCGGTGCGGTGTCGAGATCGACCGGCAAGCGATTGGCGACGACGACGAAATCCGAACCCTCTGCGGTCACTGCTGATCCTTCGTGATGCCTCGTGTGCCGGCCTGCTGCCTACGGACCCGGTGTACCCCGGCGGGCCCGGATCACCCCGCGTCGGTCAGACGGCTTTGGCGGCGGGCGCGATGCCGAGCATCGAGAGCAGCATGATGCACTCGTCGGCGTCGGTGGCGTAGGCCGCGACGACGCGCTGCGCCTGGCTGGCGGTCTCGTCCGCGACGGGTTCGATGTCCTCGTCGACGATGTCGGTCTCGGGGGTGCTGGCGGCCATGGTGCGATTCTCCCGGGTGTGGTGCGGTGTGGTGGTCTCGTGCGGGGCGGGCCGCGAGAACACGTCCACGACGAGGCCACACGTCCGCACGCACTCTAGGAGAACTCGCCCGGTGCTCGCAAAAATCCCGTGATCGGGCGCAGCGTGAGGGGGCGTACCGGACTCCCCGGTAGCGTCACGAGTCGCCTGTCACGCGTCACCTGTCACGAGTCGCCTGTCACGCGTCAGCACAGTCATGAGCCGCCACCGATCGGGAAAGGACCGCCGATGCCCCCTGTGCCAGCCAACGAGGTGGTGACCGTCAACGGGATCCCGCTGAACCACACCGTGACGGGATCGGGCCCGCTGGTGGTCATGATCATGGGCACGGGCAGTCCGGGACGGGTGTGGGCGCTGCACCAGGTGCCCGCCATCGTGGCCGCGGGGTACCGGGTGTGCACCTTCGACAACCGCGGCATCGCCCCCAGCTACGAGTCCCTCGAGGGCATGCAGATCTCGGACCTGGTGGCCGACACCGCGGGACTGATCGAGCACGTGCGCACCGACGCCGCCGAGAAGGCCGTGGTGGTGGGTACGTCGATGGGGGCGCGGGTGGCGCAGGAGCTGGCGCTCGCCCGTCCCGATCTGGTCTCGCGCGCGGTGTTCTCCGCCGGGCACGCACGCCTCGACGCGTTCCAGCAGGTACTGGGCGAAGGGGAGCGGCAGTTGGCCGACAGCGGGGTCACGGTGCCGCCGAAGTACGCGGCCGCCGTCGCCGCCGTGATGAACCTGTCGCCGGCGTCCCTGCGCGACGAGGCCGCGGCGCGGGACTGGCTCGACCTCTTCGAGTTCTCGGTGCAGCCGCTCACGCCGGGGCAGCGAGCGCAGTTGACGATGGACGAGACGTTCGACCGTCGCCGGGACTACGGGCGCATCTCGGTTCCCTGCCTGTCGATCGGGTTCGCCGACGATCGGATGATCCCGGCGTACCTGTCGCGCGAGGTGGCGGACGTGATTCCGGGCGCGCGGTACGTCGAGATCGCCGACGCGGGCCACTACGGCTACCTGGAGAAGCCGGAGGAGTTCAACCGCGCGATCCTGGATTTCCTCCGGGGGTAGTCGCCGCCGAACGACGGCCCGGCTTAGGTTAGCCTTCGTTCATGTTCCGGGTCGTCGACACCGACACGCTGCCGCTCACCGCTGCCCAGTCCGAGGTCTGGACCGCGCAGCACATCCTCGGCGATCGACGAGACTTCGTCATCACCCTGCTGGTGGAGGTCACGGGCACGGTGGACCTCGCGCGCGTGCGCGACGCGGTCCGCACCACCCTCACCGACGCCGAGGCCCTCCACGTGCGGATGGACTTCTCCGGCGAGCACCCGGTCCAGCGGCCCGTCGCGCGGGACTGGAACGTCGACGTCGTCGACCTGTCCGGTGACGACGACCCCGTCGCGGCGGCGCACGCCTGGATCGCCGACGACGTCGCGGGTGCCGACGTCACCGGCGCGGGACCGCTGTTCCGCACCGCCCTGCTGATCCTCGCCGAGGACCACCTGTTCTGGCATCAGCGCTATCACCACGGGATCGTCGACGGCTTCGGGATGTCCCTGATCTTCAACGAGGTCCGCGCCCGCTACGTCGATCCCACCCGCCGGACGACGGACGACGCCTGGGCGCTCGGTCTGCTGGTCGAGGCCGATCGCGACTACCGCTCCTCGCCGGCCTTCGCCGTCGACAAGGCGTTCTGGACCACCCAGCTCATCGGCGCGGCGGAACCACCCGTCCTGCTGCCCGACGTCCCCGACGTCGGTCGCGCGGTCACCGAGCGTGTCGAGGTGTCGACGGACGACGCCGCGCGTCTGCACGCGCTCGCCGCGCAGGCGAACGTGCGCCGGACCCGCGTGATCCCGGCGCTGTGGCTCGCGTACCTGGCCGTCGCCACCGGGTCGTACGACCTCACCGTCTCCCTGCCCGCCACCGGTCGGGTCGGACGGCGCCAGCGCAGTACGCCGTCGATGGCGTCGACGATCCTGCCGCTGCGTCTGCGCCTGTCTCCGTCGATGACGCTCGTGGACGTCGCGCGCGCCTTCGAGCGCGCCACCATCGGCACCGTGCGCCACGGCCGCTTCCGCGGCGAGGACGTCGTGCGGGCCGTGCGGGAGGTCGAGCCGCACCGGCGTGTGGTCGGGCCGGGGCTCAACGTCCTGATGCTCCCGCACGGCGTGGACCTCGGCGGAGTGCCGGCGCGCATGCACAGCATGGACACCGGGCCGGTGCGCGATCTCGACGTGACCGTGACGGGCGGCCTCGACGGCGAGCCGGTGATGTTCGACCTGCGCTGCCGACCGGGCGCGGTCCCGGCGATGCGCGGCCACCGGGACCGATTCCGGGTGGTGCTCGACCAATTGCTCGCCGACCCGACGCGGTCACTGTCGTCGCTGACGCTCCTGAGCGAGGACGACCGACGACGCCTTCTCGTCGAGTTCGTCGACACCGCCGAGCCCGTGACGCGCGAGACCGTCCCCGCGATGTTCGCGGGTCGAGTCGTTTCCGCGCCGGACGACGTCGCGATCGAGTCGGGGGAGCGGTCGCTCACCTATTCCGAGCTCGCGGACCGGGTGTACCAGGTGGCGCACCACCTGCTCGCCGACGGGCTCGCTCCCGAGGAGATCGTCGCGGTGTCGATGCCGCGGTCGATCGAGATGGTGATTGCACTGCTCGCCGTCACGGCGGCCGGTGGCGCTTTCGTGCCGGTGGATCCGGAGTGGCCGGCCGACCGCCGGGCCCGCGTGCTCGCGGACTGCCGCGCCAGGATGGTCCTCGGCGGCCCGGAACACCCGGTGGCACTGGACGACTGGGCGTACGGCGACCGCCCGAGCACGGCGCCCGACGTGACGATCGACGGCGCGCGGGCCGCGTACGTCATCTTCACCTCCGGCAGCACCGGCACGCCCAAGGGCGCGGTGATACGGCACGAGGCCATCTGCGCGCGCATCGCGTGGCAGCGCGATCGGATCCTCGGGTTCGGGCCGGGTGACGCCTCGCTCTTCAAGGCGCCGTTGGCGTTCGACATCTCGATCAACGAGATCCTGTTGCCGCTGCTGACCGGGGGACGACTGGTGGTCGCCGAACCCGGTGGGGAGCGCGACGGGCTGTACCTGCTCGACGTGATCCGACGTCGGCGGGTCACGTTCGTCTACCTCGTCTCGTCGATGCTCGACGCCTTGCTCGCGCTCGACGATCCCGACCGGCCGGCGCTGGCCGGGCTGAAGCACGTGTGGTGCGGCGGTGAGGTCCTCACCCCGGAGTTGTTCGCGCGCTTCCGCTCTCGCCTGTCGACGACGCTGTACCACGGGTACGGACCCGCCGAAGCGACCATCGGGGTGTCGCACGTCGTCTACACCGGCGACGCTCCCCGCATCGCGACGAGCATCGGTCGGCCGAACCCGAACACCCGTCTCTACGTCCTCGATTCGTCCCTCTCGCCGACGCCCATCGGGGTGACCGGCGAGCTGTACGCGGCCGGGTTCCTGCTGGGGCGCGGGTACGTCGGCGCCCCGGGGATCACCGCGTCGCGATTCGTCGCCGACCCGTTCGCCGGGCCCGACGAGCCGGGCGCTCGGCTCTACCGCACCGGCGATCTGGCTCGGTGGACCGAGGACGGGACGCTCGACTTCCTCGGTCGCGCCGACAACCAGGTGAAGATCCGCGGCATGCGCCTCGAACTCGAGGAGGTCGAGGCCGCGCTGTCCGGAACGCCGGGGGTGCGCCGGGTCGTGGTGGACGTTCGCCGTTCGCCCGCGGGTTCGGCCTTCCTCGCCGCGTACGTGGTGCCCGACGCGGGGTCGGTCCTCGACGCGTCGACCGTCCTGGACCACGCTGCGACGGTCCTGCCGGAGTACATGGTGCCGAGCACCGTCACCGTGCTGGATGCGTTGCCGCTCACGGTGAACGGCAAGGTGGATCGGCGTGCGCTGCCCGATCCGGAGCAGACCGTCGCCGGCGCGGTGGCCCCGCGCACCGAGCGCGAACGCGAGCTGTGTGCCGTGGTGGCGGAGGCCCTCGGTCTGCCCGAGGTCGGAGTCACCGACGACTTCTTCGCTCTCGGCGGCGACAGCATCGTCGCACTCGCCGTGGTGGCGAAGGCCCGCGCGCGGGGCATCGCGATCGGTCCGCGCGACGTCTTCTCGCTGCGGACACCGGAAGCGATCGCGGCGGCCACGCCGGACACCGTCACCGCCGTGGCGGACGAGCCCACGGGGGCCGTTCCCCTCACCCCCGTCGTCGCTCGGGCGCTGCGGCACGGGGCGATTCGGCCACGCTTCCACCAGACGGCGTGTGTTCCGCTGCCGTCGGGTACGGACCCGGGTCGCCTGCGGGACGCCGTGCAGGCCGTCGTCGATCGCCACCCGGCGCTCTGGGCGTCCTGGCACGACGGCGCGCTGCTGGTGCCCGAGACGGCGCCGCGCATCGACGTGGTGCACGACCCGGCGGCGTCCGTCGACGGCGCCGTCGCGCGTCTGGACCACCGTCGGTCGGGCGGCGCGGTGGCCGTGGCGCTGACCGACGACACCGCCGTCCTGGCCCTGCACCACCTCGTGGTCGACGGGGTGTCGTGGCGAATCCTGCTGAGCGACCTGGCAATCGCCCTGTCCGGTGGCGACGTGCCTCCGGCGAGCACGTCCTTCCGCCGGTGGGCGCAGGCGCTGACCGACTACGCCGCGGCGGAAGACATCGATGCCGAGCTGCCGTACTGGCACGGTGTCGCGCGCACGCCCCTCGGTTCGCTGCCCAGCGACGCCGACCCCGGGCTCGCCGGCGACCTGCAGCGGCGAACCGTCGTCACCGCCGAACCGGTCACCGAGGCGGTCCTGCAGGACGTTCCGTCCGCCTACGGCACCGGCCCGACCGAGGTCGTTCTCGCCGCGCTGGCCCTCGCGCTGGGCGCCTGGTCCGCCTTCGACGGCTTTCGCACGGTGGTCGAGGTGGAGGGCCACGGCCGCGAAGAGGACGCCGTCGGCACCGCAGGGATCGACCTCACCCGAACAGTCGGGTGGTTCACCACGGTCCGGCCCGTCCCGCTGCCGACCGATCGGCCCGGTGATCCCGCGGAGACGCTGCTGGCCGTGCGCGACGAGCTGCGTCGAGCCCCGGCCTCGACACTCGGCCACGGTGTCCTGCAGGAGCTTCGGTCCGATCCGGTCCTCACCGCGGCGCCCGCGCCGCGCATTCTGGTGAACTACCTCGGCCGGCTCGGCGGAGCCGGAACGCTGACGTTCCACGGTGCGGACGACCCCACCGCACCGGCCACCCACGCCCTGATACTGGACATCCTCGCGGCGGAGGGACCGTCGGGTGCACGCCTCGAGACCACCCTGCGGTGGTCCCCGGCCGTCCTGACCGACGACGACGCCGCGTCGTTCGTCGACCGGTGGACCGACGCGCTCGCGCGGCTCGCCGCCGTCGGACCCGACGTGCGGCACACCCCGACCGACTTCCCGCTGGTGGAGCTGACGGACGACGACGTGGCCGGCCTGCCCGGTGACGTGGAGGACGTCCTGCCGACCACCGCCGTCCAGGACGGCATCCACTTCCATTCCGCCTTCGCCGACGACGACCCCTACGTGGTGCAGCAGGTGATAGACCTTGGAGGCACGGTCGATGCGGACCTGCTCCGCGCTGCCGTGCAGCGAGTGGTGGATCGACATGCGGCGCTGCGCACCTCGTTCCGTCCGGTGTCGAGCGGCCGGATCGTGGCGGTGGTCCACACCGCCGTCGCCGTACCGTTCGACGTGCAGTCGCGGTCGGTGGAGGGCGTTCTCGCGGATCATCGTCGGCAGGGCCTCGCCCTCGACCACGCGCCGCTTCTCCGGTACACCCTGGTTCCGACGGACTCCGGTGCTGCACTGGTGCAGTCGATTCATCACCTCGTCGCGGACGGGTGGTCCATCCCCGTCATGCTGCGCGAGATGCTCGCGTCCTACGGGGACCCGGCGCCGCTCCCGACGCCCGCCTCTCCGCGAGAGTGGTTGCGCCACCTCGCCACCCGTGACCGCGCCACGTCCCTGCAGCGGTGGCGAGAGGCGCTGGACGGCGTGCGTGACGACGTGCCGGTGCCGAGCCACGGCGCGTCGGGAACCGGAACCGGGTCGCACCGGGTGGAGGTCGATCCCGCGACGACCGCGGCCGTGCAGCGCACCGCGCGCGACGCCGGGGTCACGGTGGGCGCGTTGCTGCACGCGGCCTGGGGCGTGGTACTCGCTCGGGTGACGGGCCGTCGCGACGTCACCGTGGGGTCCACCGTGTCGGGCCGCACCGCGCCGGTACCCGGCCTCGATGCCATGGTGGGACTGTTCATCGACACCGTGCCCACGCGCGTTCGACTGGACACCGATGACACCGTCGACACCGTCGACGCCGTTGTCACTGTCGGGGACGTGGCGCGGCGCTGGCAGCGCGACCAGGCCGACCTGCTCGACCATCACCACGTGGGTCTGCCCGAGCTGCGCCGGATCGCCGGCGTGGCGTCGTTGTTCGAGACGCTCGTCGTGGTCGAGAACTACCCGATCGGCGATCTGGTCGCGGCGGCGGCGTCCTCCTCCGCCGGACGCCTCGAGATCACCGGTGTTCGCGTCGACGAGAATCCTGCGTACCCGTTGACGCTCATCGTGATTCCCGGTGACCGGCTGACCGTCGATCTGAAATTCCAACGCAGTGCCGTCGCCGAGGAGACCGTCGCCGCAATGGTGGAGATGCTGGTGGCCGTCGCCACGGCACCCGCCCACACGCCGGTCGTGACCGCAGGCGTGACGCCCGCGCCGGCTGCGCTGGGGTCTGCGGGCCAGCCGGGCAGCGCCACCGTCGTCGACCTGCTGGACCGGCAGGCCGCGGCGACACCCGCCGCGACGGCGCTCGTCCACGGCGACACGCGTCTCACGTACGCCGACCTGCAGGTGCGGACCGACCGCGTCGCGGCGGCCCTCGCGGACCGGGGTGCCGGTCCGGGAACGCTGGTGGCCGTGGCCCTTCCGCGGTCGATCGACCTGGTGGTGGCCCTCGTCGCCGTGCTCAAGTCCGGGGCCGCGTACCTGCCGCTCGACCCCGGTTACCCGGCCGACCGCCTGCGGTACATGATCGACGACGCACAGCCCGCCGTCGTGCTCGACGGCCCCCTGCCCGAGCAGGACCCGCGGCCGCTGGTGCGCCCGAGCGCCGCCGATCCCGCATACGTGCTCTACACCTCCGGATCGACCGGCCGGCCGAAGGGCGTCGTGGTCACGCACGGCAGCGTGGTGCCCCGCCTCGAGTGGATGCGCGAGCACTCGCCGCTCGGCCCCGGTGAGGTGGTTCTGCAGAAGACGCCGTCCAGCTTCGACGTCTCGGTGAGCGAGTTCTTCGGGCCCCTGATATCCGGTGCCGCACTGGTGCTGGCGGACCCGGACGGGCACCGCGACACCGCCCACCTGGTGGCCACCATCCGCGCGCAGCACGTGACCTGGGTGCACTTCGTGCCCTCCATGCTGGACGCCTTCCTCACCGACCCCGAGGTCTCGTCGTGCACGTCGCTGCGCGTGATCACCTGCAGCGGTGAGGCGTTGCCCGCCGCGTCGGCCCGTCGGGTGGCTCGGCTGCTCCCGCAGGTTCGGCTCGACAATCTCTACGGACCCACCGAAGCGGCCGTGGACGTGACGGCGGCTCAGGGGGTGCAGGGCACCGGGGCGGACTCCGTTCCCCTCGGCCACCCGATGGCCGGCGTCGAGACTCGGGTCCTCGACGGGTGGCTCGGGCAGGTCGGACCGGGCATGCCGGGTGAGCTGTACCTGTCGGGACCGCAACTGGCACAGGGGTACCTGCGACGCCCGGCGTTGACCGCGACCCGCTTCGTCGCGGCACCGCACGGGCAGCGGCGGTACCGCACCGGGGACGTGGTGCGCTGGTCCGAGCGCGCCGGGCTCGAGTATCTCGGACGCGCCGACGATCAGGTGAAGGTCCGCGGGTTCCGCATCGAGCTCGCGGAGATCGACGCCGTCCTCCGCGAGCATCCCGCGGTCGATCGCGCCGCGACCGTGGTGCGGACCAACCGCGGCTCCGCACAGGTGGTGTCCTTCGTGGTCGGCCCCACCGACGACGCGTCCGTCTCCGCCTTCGTCCGAGAGCGGTTGCCCGAGCACATGATCCCGTCGTCGATCACCGTGGTCGACGATCTCCCCACCGGGCCGTCCGGCAAGCTCGATCGGGGTGCGCTGCTCGCCAGGGTGCGCGACGCGGTGCCCACGACGGCGCCCGACGCCGCGAGCCTGCCGGCCGAAGAACCGTCCCCGGACGACGTCACCGCCGCGCTCCAGTCGCACATCGGCACCGTGCTCGGCGAGACCGTCGGGCCGGACGACGACTTCTTCGCTCGCGGCGGGGACAGCATTCTCGCGATTCGGGTGGTCAACCTCGCGCGCGCTGCCGGCCTCGAGCTGTCACCGCGGCAGATCTTCGACCTGCGCACTCCGCGCGCGCTCGCGGCGGCGATCGGCGACGGCCCCACCGTCGCTTCCGCGCCCGCTGCCGAGAGCTCGGTGGGCAGCGTGCGCAGTCTGCCTGTGGTGCACCGACTCTCGGAGTGGTCCGGCACCACCGACCGGTTCTGTCAGGCAGCGCTGCTGGTGGTTCCGCCCACCGCGGAGACCACCGTCACGGCCGTGGTCGACGCCCTGGTGCGGCACCACGACAGCCTCCGTCTACGCCGCATGCGGCACGCTCCGGGCGTGTGGACCACCGAGGTGCGCGCCCAGGGTGTGCCGTCGTTCCACCGGGTCGACGCTCGCGGTCTCGACGACGGGGCGCTGCGCGAGGTCGTGGGACGCGAATCCGACCGTGCCACCGACGCTCTCGATCCGGACGGCGGGGCCGTCCTGTCGGTCGTATGGTTCGACCGCGGCGACGATCCCGGCCGCCTTCTGCTGGTCGCCCACCACCTCGTCGTCGACGGTGTCTCGTGGTCGATCCTCGTCGAGGACCTCGCCGTCGCCTGGGTGGCGGTCGAATCCGGTGACGCTCCCGTCCTGGCACCGGTCCGGACGTCGCTCCGCGAGTTCTCCCGACGCGTCGACGAGGACGCGCACAGTCCGCAGCGGCTCGCCGAACTGCCCTACTGGCAGGCGGTGACGGCGCCGGGCGCAGCCCTCGTCCCACCTGATACGACTGCCGATGCTACGGACGCCACCGTCGCGCACGGCGACACCCTCCGCGTGCGCGTCCCCGTCGACCTCACGTCGGCCGCGGTGGGTCCCGTCGCGGACCTGGTCCGGGGCGACGCGACGGACGTGATCGTCGCCGCGCTGCGGGTGGCGGTGTCCCGCTGGGGCGCGGACCACGACGTGCTGATCGACCTCGAGCGCCACGGGCGTCACGACGCGCTGGGGGACCTGTCCCGCACCACCGGCTGGTTCACCTCGATCGCCCCCGTCCGGACCACGCATCACGACGACGTCGTGGCCACGCTGGCGGACGTGAAGGACCGGCTGCGGGCGGCGCCCGACGGTGGCCTCGGCTACGGCATGCTGCGCTACGGAAACGCCCGCACCACAGGTGTTCTCGCGGGCGGTGAACGGTCCCAGATCCTGGTGAACCACCTCGGTCGGGTTCCCGCGTCCGGGACCGGACCGTTCGAGCCGGCGCCGGAATCGGACGCCTTGCGCACCGCACCCGACGCCGACATGGGCGGGCCGTACCGGCTGATCGTCAACACCGCAGTCGAGCCCGGCGCCGACGGCGCCGCGCTCGTGGCCTCGCTGGCGTGGTCGGCGTCGCACCTGTCGCGTCAGGACATCGACACGATCGTCGACGGATGGCTGGACGCGCTCCGCGAGCTCGCTACTGCCGCAGTGTCGTCCGCTCCGGTCCTCACCCGCAGCGATGCGCCGTTGCTCGACCTCACCGACGACGACCTCGCTGCCGCCGCGAGCGTCGTCGCGGGTGGAGCAGAGACGGTCTGGCCGCTGACGCCGTTGCAGGAGGGGTTGTACTTCGAGGCCCTCACGGCGCCCGGGCAGGACGTCTACACCGCCCAGTTCGTGCTGGACTTCGACCATCGGGTCGACCTCGATCGCCTGCGCCGCGCGGCGGACGGTCTGGTCCGCCGCCACCCGACGCTGCGGACGGCCTTCGTGTCCCTGCCCTCGGGCACGCCCGCGCAGGTGGTAGCGGTGCCCGACGCCGCAGTCGTGGCGATCACGGTGGTGGAGGCGGCGTCCGACGACGAGGTGGGCGCAGCGCTGGCCGCCGACCGTCGCACCCCGTTCGACCTCACCACGCCGCCGCTGTGGCGGCTGCTGCTGGTGCGCCGGCCCGACGGCACCGATGCCCTCGCGGTCAACCGCCAGTTCCTGGTGTGGGACGGCTGGTCCAACGGTCTGGTGGTCGCCGAGCTGCTCGCTCGGTACGCCGATCCCGCGTCCGTCCCGACCACCCCGGATACCGCGTTCGCGCGGTACCTGGGATGGCTGGCCGATCGTGACGAGGACGGCGCCCGGGCGGCGTGGGTTCGGGCGATGGCGGGTCTCGACGAGCCCACCCTGCTCGCCCGGCCGGGAACCGCAGCGGGACCGGACCTTCCGGCGCGTCGCCGCATCGAGTTCGGCCGCGACGAGACGGCGGCGTTGCGCGACGCGCTTCGCGCGCACGGCGTCACCCTGAACGCCGTGGTGACCGCCGCGGTGGCACTGGCACTCTCGCGCAGCACCGGACGCGACGACGTGACGTTCGGCATCACCGTCGCCGGTCGTCCGACCGACGTGCCCGGCCTCGACACGGCGCCGGGCATGTTCCTCACCACGGTTCCGGCGCGGGTGACCCTGGACCCGGCGCAGACGCTGATCGGCCTCGCGCGGACCGTGCAGGACCAGCGGTGGGCACTGGCCGATCACGACCATCTCGGCCTGGCGGAGATCGGCGCGGCCACGGGCCATCGGACGTTGTTCGACACCCTGTGCGTGGTGCAGAACTTCACCGACGGCGACGAGGCGACGTCGTTGGGCGGTCAGGGGGTTCGCGGCGGCGACAGCATCGACCACACGACCTATCCGATCACCGTCGTGGTCACACCGGGGGCGACGATGGCGGTCACCGTCGAGCACCGGCCCGAGATGGTCGACGACGCTCGGGCGCTGCGCGTGGCCGACGACGTCGTGGCGGTGCTGCGCGCCGCGGCGCGCGAGGCCGAGCGTCCCGTCGTCGGCTTGCTCGCCGACCCGACGCCGCCGGTCCGCGTGGCCGAGCCGGTTCCGGATGTCACCGTCACCGAGATGCTCCTGGCGACCGCCCAGCGTCGGCCCGACGCCGTCGCCCTGGTCTCGGGCACGGTGTCCCTGACCTACCGCGAGCTCGCGGCTCGAATCGAGACACTGGCCCGCGTGCTCCGTGACCGCGGGGTGGGACCGGAACAGGTGGTGGCACTGGCGATTCCCCGCAGCGTCGACACCGTGGTGGCGCTGTTCGCAGTGTTGCGGACCGGCGCGGCCTACCTGCCGCTCGAGCTCGACCACCCGGACGCGCGGTTGGATGCCGTGATGGACGACGCCGACCCACAGTGCCTGATCGTGGGTCCGAGCGTCGCGACGCGGTTCGCCGATCGCAGCGCAGTCCTCGTCCTCGACTGGGCCGCGGACCCGTTGGCGTCGGCGGCACAGACGGTGTCGAGCGGCAGGAGCGTCGACAGCACAGGGTTCGCCCCGGGGCGGCCGGGCCGGCTGGACCACCCGGCGTACGTCATCTACACGTCCGGGTCGACGGGTCGGCCGAAGGGCGTCGTGACCCCGTACCGCGGGCTGACCAACATGCAGCTGAATCACCGACGCGAGATCTTCGATCCCGTGACCCGGGCGGCGGGCGGTCGCACCCTGCGCATCGCGCACACGGTGTCGTTCGCCTTCGACATGTCGTGGGAGGAGTTGCTCTGGCTCGTCGAGGGACACGAGGTGCACGTCGCGGACGAGACGCTGCGACGTGACGCGGATGCCCTGGTGGCGTACGGCGATCGCCACGGCGTCGACGTCGTCAACGTCACGCCCACCTACGCCTCGATCCTGCTCGAGCGGGGACTGCTGGACGGGTATCGGCCCGCGTTGGTCCTGCTCGGCGGCGAAGCCGTCGGCGACGACGTGTGGTCGGCTCTGCGCGCCGCGGACGGCGTGCTCGGCTACAACCTCTACGGACCCACCGAGTACACGATCAACACCCTCGGCGGGGGCACCGAGGACAGCGCGACCCCCACGGTCG
The DNA here is from genome assembly GCF_001620025.1 of Rhodococcus sp. PBTS 1. Taxonomy (NCBI): domain Bacteria; kingdom Bacillati; phylum Actinomycetota; class Actinomycetes; order Mycobacteriales; family Nocardiaceae; genus Rhodococcus; species Rhodococcus sp. PBTS 1. The sequence goes on along the minus strand of NZ_CP015219.1, from coordinate 3,248,504 downwards.
GCCTGCCCATTCGCGCCACCGACGCCGTGATTCTCGACGGGTGGCTGCGGCCCGTGCCGGACGGCGTGGCCGGCGAGTTGTACGTCGCCGGAGCGGGTCTCGCGCGCGGTTACGCGAACCGGGCCGCACTCACGGCGGACCGATTCGTCGCCGGCCCGAACGGAACGCGGCGCTACCGCACGGGTGACCTGGTCCGTCGTCGCACCGATGGGTCCGGGCTGCTGGACTACCTCGGCCGCACCGACGACCAGGTGAAGATCCGTGGACACCGGGTGGAGATCGGCGAGGTGGCGTCCGCGGTCGCGGCTGTGCCGGGCGTACGGCGCAGCGCCGTCGTCGTCGGCACCGGTCCGGGTGGTCTGGCCCGGCTGATCGCCTACGTCGACGCCCCTCGGGCGGCGGACGTCCGGGACGCCTGTGCCCGGACTCTGCCGGACTATCTCGTGCCCACCGTCGTGCGGACCGACGAGTTCCCCATGACGGTGAACGGCAAGCTCGACGTCGCGGCGCTGCCGGCGCCGGAGGAGGACGAGGCGCCGATCACCCTGCCCCGCACCGAGACCGAGCGGGTGCTGGTCGACATCGTCTCGGACGTCCTCGGTGTCCCGATCGGCGTGACGGACGACTTTTTCGCCCGTGGCGGTCATTCGCTGCTCGCCACCCGCGTGATCGGCCGTGCGCGGACCGCTCTCGGGTGCGAGCTGGCGGTGCGCGACCTGTTCGACGCCCCCACCGTGGCTCGGCTCGCCGCCGTCGCCGAGAACCGGTTCGGGTCCGCGCGGCCCGCCCTTGCGCCACGCGAGCGGCCCGAGCACATCCCGATGTCGGCCGCGCAGCGGCGACTGTGGTTGGCGCACAACCTCGATCCACGCTCGACCGAGTACCACTTCCCGCTGGTGATCCCGCTGGACGGGGCGGTGGACGCCCCGGCGTTGACCGGCGCCCTGGCCGACGTGACCCAGCGTCACGAGGCGCTCCGGACGGTGTTCGACGAGGTCGACGGACTGCCGGTGCAACGCATCCTCACCGACGTGCAGCCCGCTGTGCGCGTGGTCGAGGCCGCCGAGGGTGCGGAGGTAGCGGACGCGATCGCGGATGCGCTCCGCGCACCCTTCGATCTCCGTCGCGACATTCCGTTGCGCGCCCACGTCATTCGCACCGAGGAGGCCACCGTCCTGGTGGTCGTCCTGCACCACATCACCACGGACGAGTGGTCCGACCGCCCGTTCCTGGCCGATCTGCTCGCGGCCTACACCGCCCGCCTGGCCGGTGAACCCTCGCCGTTGGTGCCGCTGCCGGTGCAGTACGCCGACTACACCCTGTGGCACGCGGAGCTGCTGGGCGACGCCCGCGACGAGCGGTCCCTCGCCGCCCGCCAGCTGCGCTTCTGGCGCGACACGCTGGCCGGCGCACCCGATCTCGAGGTGCCCACCGATCGACCCCGTCCGCCCCGGCCGAGTCACGCCGGAGCGGTCGTGCAGGTCGACGTCGAGCCCGCCGTGGTCCGCGGCCTGCGCGGCGTGGCGCGATCGACCGAGGCGAGTGTCTTCATGGCGCTGCACGCCGCGGCGGCCGTGTTGATGCGGGCCGTGACGGGGTCGTCGGACGTGGTGCTCGGTGCGCCGGTGGCCGGCCGGGACGAGGAGGCGTTGACGGACCTCGTCGGGTTCTTCGTCAACACCCTGGCGCTGCGAACCGAGGTCACCGGGTCGGCGTCGCTCGCCGACACCCTCCGCACCGTGCGGGATGCGGATCTGGCGGCGTTCGCTCACGCGGACGTGCCGTTCGACGAGGTGGTCGCCCACCTGGCGCCCGAGCGCAGTGCGGCACGACACCCGCTGTTCCAGGTCATGGTCAGTCATCACACCGGTCCGCTCGTCTCACTCGCCGGAGGCGACCAGGGGGCCGCAGCCGATCGGCTGCCCGAGACGCCGGCGAAGTTCGACGTGGTGTTCAACGCCACCGAGGACACCGCGGGCGAACGGCTCACGCTCCAGCTGGAATACGCCACCGACCTGTACGACGCGGCGACGGCCCGCACGCTCGCGGACCGCTTCCTTCTCGTGCTGGCCGCGCTGGCGCGGACACCGGAGATGCGGGTCGACGATCTCGACCTGTTCCTGCCGGGGGAGCGGCACAGGGTGGTGTCCGAGTTCAACGACACCGCACGGGAGGTGCCGGAGGAGACCCTCTACGCGTCGTACCGCCGGTGGGTGTCGGCGACCCCCGACGCGGTGGCCGTGGCGGACGAGCACGAGACCGTCACCTACGCCGAGCTGCACGCGCGGGTCGTCGGTCTCGCGGCGCATCTACGCGAGCGGGGCATCGGTGACGAGGACATCGTCGGCATCGGCGTGCCGCGGTCGGTGGGCACCGTCGTCGCCACGCTCGCCGTCCTCGCCGTCGGCGCGGCGTACCTGCCGCTGGACGGCCGACACCCCGTGGATCGGCTCGAGTTCATGCTGGACGATTCCGGGGCGGCAATGTTGCTCACCACCGAGGAGGCGTCCGGCTCGATGCCGAGCGGTGTCCCCCACCTGGCGATCGACGCACTGCCGGAACGGGATTCGGTGGACGAACCGGACGGCCCGGCCGCGCTGGACTCGGCCGCGTACGTCATCTACACCTCCGGGTCCACGGGGCGTCCCAAGGGCGTCGTCGTTCCGCACGAGGGCATCTCGTCGTTGGTGGCGACGGCCGAGGACCGGATGCGGCTGACGACGGGCTCGGTGGTGCTGCAGTTCGCGTCCATCGGGTTCGACGTGGCCGTCTTCGAACTGGCCATGGCTCTGTGCACGGGTTCTCGGCTGGTCGTGGTGCCCGACGACGCGCGGGTCGCGGGCCCGGAGCTGACGGAATTCTGTGCCCGCCATGCGGTGACGCACGCGATTCTGCCGCCGTCGCTGATGGCGGCCCTGCCGCCGGACTGCCTGCTGCCCGAGGACTGCACGGTGCTCGTGGGCACGGAAACCGTGCCGCCGGCGGTGATCTCGGCCTGGTCGGAGCGGCTGAACCTGCTCGCGGCGTACGGACTCACCGAGGCCACCGTCAACAACACGCTGTGGCAGGCGCGGCCGGGCTGGACCGCCGCGGTGCCGATCGGCGTCCCGGACCCCAACGAGCAGGCCTACGTGCTCGATGCGCGGCTGCGTCCCGTGCCCATCGGGGTGGCGGGCGAGTTGTACATCGCCGGACGGGGACTCGCGCGCGGCTACCTCGGACGGCCGGATCTCACGGCGCACCGGTTCGTCGCCGATCCGCACGGCGCCGGTCGGATGTACCGCACCGGGGACCGTGCCCGCTGGCGCACGGACGGATCGCTCGACTTCCTCGGTCGCGCAGACGATCAGCTCAAGGTCCGCGGTTTCCGCATCGAGCCCGGTGAGGTGATGGCGGCCCTGGCGTCGGCGGACGGCGTCGACCAGACGGCCGTGATCGCCGTGGGCGACGGTCCCGCCACCCGGTTGGTCGGCTATGTGACCGGGGCGGACGGGCTGCGCGGCGAGGACGTCCGCGCCCACGCGGCGACCGCGCTGCCGGACTACATGGTGCCCAGTGTGGTGATGGTGCTGCCGGGATCGCTGCCGTTGACCCCCAACGGCAAGCTCGACCGCGCGGCGCTCCCGGACCCCGATCTCGGGGGCCTGCTGGGCGGTCGACCGCCGCGGACGGAGACCGAGCGCGTGGTACTCGCGGCTGCCGCGGAGGTGCTGGGGCTCGCGGATCGTCCCGGCGGTGCGGAACTCGGCATCGACGACGATTTCTTCGACGTCGGTGGACATTCCATGGCCGCCATGGGATGGGTGTCCGCCCTTCGATCGCGGCTCGGGGTCGAGGTGACCGTGCGCGACGTGTTCGACGCACCCACCGCGGCGGCGTTGGCCGAGCGGCTGACGGGACGGTCGGCGTCGACGGCGCCGATGCTGACGCCGCGGTCGGACCGGCCGGTCCGTGTGCCGCTCGCACCGATGCAGGAAGCCGTGCTGCCGCAGAATGTCTCGGCGGCGCCCGCGCATCACGCCCTGCTGGTCGACCCGGGTGACCGGACCGGGGACGAGCTCGCCGCGGCGTTGGCAGCCGTCGCCGCCCGTCACGAGCCGCTGCGATCGGTGATCGCACCCGACGCGGCGTCAACCGCGTTCGCGAATCCGGTTGCCCTGGAGCGGATCGACGTTTCCGGTGACCTCGGCAGACGAGCGTTCGAGATCGCGCAGGAACCACTCGACCTGACGGCGCGGCCCGGACTGCGGGCGGTCCTGCTCGATGACGGAGATCGTCGCGGCCTGCTGCTGGTCATGCACTACGCCGCGGTGGACGAGTGGTCGGTGGTCCCGCTGCTCACGGAGATGCTCTCGGGGAGCGGCGACGACCTGCCGCTGGCGTACTCCGACGTCGCGCGGTGGGCGGTGGACCGTCGCGCCGCGGCGGACGACGCCACGCGCTACTGGCGTGAGCATCTCGCGGACGCGCCATCGCCGACCCTGCCGATCACGTTCGGCGAGAACGGAACCGACGCCGTTATCGTCGACGTCGACGCCGAGTTGCGGGCGTCGCTCGACCGGGTCGCCGCGGCCGCCGGAACGGGACTGGCCTCGGTGATGCACGCGGCGTTCGCGCTCGCGGTCGCCGACGCGGGCGGCGGCGAAGACGTCACCGTGGCAACGCTGGTGGCCGGCCGCGACGACGCCCGCACGCATCCGATGGTGGGCGGGTTCGCGGACCGGGTTCCCCTGCGGGTGAACGCGATCGGTGATCTGACCGAGGTCACCCGCGCGGTGCGCGACGCGACGATCGACGCGCTCGATCGACCGGGCCCGTCGTACCGAGACATCGTGGACGCGGCCGATCGGCCGGACCTCCTGCGGCCGCCGCTCGCGGTGGTGCACCACCGCGTCGCCGATCTCGGCGGCCTGTCGGTACTTCCGATCCCGGTGGGCCGACCCGATGCGGACCTCACGCTGAGCGTGCACGAACCACCCACGGGCGCAGCCTTGTTCGTCCAGTTGGTCGTTCCGGGCGGAACGGACAGCAAGGCGATCGGTCGGTTCGTGGACCTGCTCACGGCCCGGCTCGAGGAGGCGCGCACGCTCTAGTGGGAAAGGCAAGGCTACGCTAAGCTCGCCGGGTGCAATCGCAGCCGAAGGGGTGGACACATGACGGGTGACGACACGCTGGACGTGGTCGGTATCGGCTTCGGCCCGGCCAACCTCGCGTTGGCCATCGCGATCGAGGAACACAACCGGTCCTGCGCCCCCGGCGAGCAGGTGCGCGCAATCTTCGTCGAACGGCAGGACGCCTTCGGGTGGCACCCCGGCATGCTGCTCGAGGGCGCAACCATGCAGATCGCCTTCCCGAAGGACCTCGCGACGTTCCGCAACCCCAGCAGCGAGTACACCTTCTTCCAGTACCTGTTCGCGCGCGGTCGGTTGGTCGACTTCGTCAACCACCAGACGTTCTTCCCCACCCGGCTCGAGTTCCACGACTACCTGTCGTGGGCTGCGGATCGCGTGGACGCCGACGTGTGCTACGGCACGTCCGTCACCGCCGTGCGGCGCGTCGGCGACGAGCTCGTCGTGCAGTGCGACGACGGCCGGGTCCTCCACACCCGCAACGTCGCGGTCGGGGCCGGCCTGCAGCAGCGGGTGCCCGAGTGGGCGACTCTCTCGGCGCGGTGCTTCCACAACCACGACTTCCTCGGCCGAATGGCCGAGCTGCCCCGCCCCACGCACGGACGCTTCGCGGTGCTCGGCGCCGGGCAATCCGCGGCCGAGGTGGTGCAGTACCTCCACGCGCACCACCCGCACGCGGAGGTGCACAGCATCTTCGCGCGGTACGGCTACAGCCCGGCCGACGACAGCCCCTACGCCAACCGCATCTTCGACCCGGAGGCGGTCGACGAGCTGCACCGCGCCCCGGCGGACGAGCGCGCCCGATTGCTCGCGCTGCACCGCAGCACCAACTACTCGGTGGTGGATCTCGAACTCATCGAGGAGCTCTACCGCACCGAGTACGCCGAACGGGTGAGCGGTCATCGCAGGCTGTTCATGCGCCGCGCGTCCACGATCGACGCCGCCGTCGAGACCGCCGACGGCATCGAGGTCACCGTGCGGGACGGCATCGACGGCATCGCCGACACCCTCGTCTGCGACGCCCTGGTGCTCGCCACCGGATTCCGACCGTCGCCGCTGCGTCCCCTGCTCGGCGACCTGGCTCCCGACGACGACGCGCCGCGCGTCGTCACGCGGGACTACCGGCTGGTCGCAGGTGAGGACGGTGACGGAGTCGATGGAGTCGGCGCTGCCGACGACGGTCGTACCGCCGTCTACCTCCAGGGCGGCACGGAATCGACGCACGGGATCACGTCGTCCCTGCTCTCCAACGTCGCGGTGCGGTCCGGTGAAATTCTCCACTCCGTCCTCGTGCGACGTGCCGGGTCGGCGACCCTTGCTAGGGTCGACCGGACCGCAGACCGTCGGGATCGCCCGGCGCCGACTTTTGCAGTGAGCGAGGCACGATGAGCACCAACCCGTTCGACGACGAAGACGGACGCTTCTACGTTCTGGTCAACGACGAGGATCAGCATTCGCTGTGGCCGACGTTCGCCGAGGTTCCGCAGGGTTGGCGCGTGGTGTTCGGCGAGGAGAGCCGCAAGGCGTGCCTCGAGTACGTCGAGCAGAACTGGACCGACATGCGCCCCCGCAGCCTGCGTGAGGCCATGGAGGAGGACGCGCGTCAGCGCGCGGAGAATCCCTCCAGCTGATCCGTCAGCGCTCTCCGTCCCACCGGCCGTCCATGGGCTTCCGGTTGCGGATGGGCAGCAGTGATCGCACGGCGTCCGGGCGCTTGATCCGTCGAGCGTCCGGACGCACCAGTTTCAGAGACGGGCGACGCAGCGATCCGGCCCGCTCGACGATGCGCGGCCGGCGCAGCGTCCGCGCCCCCCATTCCCCCAGGGTGACTCCACCCGCCAGCGCACCGCCCGTTCCCAGCGCGGCCAGCAGGGCGCTCATGCCCAGCAGCGTCTGATCGCCGAGGAGGGCGAACAGCCCTCGGTAGACCGAGAGGCCGGGCAGCAGCGGCGTGATGCCCGCGACGGCCACGATCAGCGGCGGAATCAGCGCGCGACGGGCGAGCAGACCGCCGACGAAGCCGACCACCGTCGCGGCGATCGCGCTCGAGAGCACGGGGCCGAACCCCACCTGCTGCGCGATCAGGAAGAACAACGCGCCCGCGAATCCGCCGGCGAACGCCGCGGAGAGACCCCGCTGCTCCGCATAGCAGGCCAGGGCATAGAACGCCGACGCCACGGCACCCGCGAGCACCTTCGTCGGCACCTCGGTGATGTCCGGGGGAGCGACGTTGCTCAGCACGGGAAGCTCCGCGCCGAGCAGGGCGGCGAGCCGGAGCGTCGTCGCGACGCCCGCGATGATGCCGCCGGTCATCATGAGGAGTTCGAAGAACCGGGCCGCCGCGGTGATGGGAGCGCCGGTGATGGCGTCCTGCACCGAGCCCACCAGTGACAGACCCGAGAGCAGCACGGTCACTCCGGCCGCGATGATCTGCGACGGGGAGATCGAGATGCCCAGCTCGGCCTGATACGAGTAGAGCGTGATCGCCGGCGCCGAGGCGATGAACCCGCCCACCACCTGCTGGAAGAAGAACGGGAGACCGGCGCGGTTGAGGACGCGGCCGACTCGATCGATCACCATCGTGGTGAGGAAGCTGACCACGGCCACCAGAACCCCACCGCCGAGCAGCACCGAGATCGACGCCGCCATCCCCGCCCAGGCGAGCGTGGCGATCCAGCGGTTGTAGGGATGGGGGGCGGTGATGATGTCGTCGAGCTCCGCCAGGGCGTCCGACGGCGTCGGCACCTGCAAGCGGATCTTGCGCGCGAGGCCGTCGACGGCGGCCAGGCGCGTGAAGTCCATCGACCGGTAGTGGACGATGCGCATGGTGCTCGCCGGCGGGAGCGTGGGGCCACGGTAGGCGCTGATGGTGATCGAGTTGTACGTCACGTCCACGTCGCAGCGGTTCAACCCGTACGTCGCGGCGACGAACTGCACCTGGGCCGCGGTGTCGATGGCGCCGGTGCCCGCCGCAAGCGTCACCTCGCCGACACGGACGGCGAGGTCGAGAACCTCGGCCACGGACGCATCGTCCGTGAGATCGATGGGCTTGAGCGGGCTCGGAGCGCCCGCCGGGGTGTCGACGATGGCCCGTCGTTCGCCGGTCATCCGGCGCAATGTCGACGTCAGGCCCTGCAGGAACGTCATGCCTCTCTCTCGGCCGTCGAAGGGGTGTGCGGGGGTGATCGCTGAAGGTGCTCTCGCTTGGAGAAGGTACCGGCCCCGCCTGTGTGTTCCCTGGTCCGGGGCGTCGTCTCGGCGCCCGCCGTGACCCGCTCGACGGGGCGGGCTCGGTGACGGTTTCCGGTGCGAAACCCGGACCTGGTACCGAAATGGCTCGGGCCGTTGTTCCGTGTGCTTGAATCCCGAACACGAGACTGTGGTGCGGGTGCAACAGCGCGCCCGTCGGGCGCCCGCGAGGAGAACTGGTGGCGGCGTGAGCGCACTGAGGGACTGGTGGTCGGCGACGCCCGACTACGACTGGATCCGCGATTACCATCGCGCCCATCCGCTGTTGCGTCGGGCGCCGTACGTCACGGCGGCCGGGTGTTTCCTCGTCGCGATCATCGCCGTCGTTCTGGTGTTCTCGCCCGTGGCCAACGGAGCGACGGTCCAGTTGTTGATCGCTGCGGCGAGCGCCGTCGGGGCCGGCTGCTGGTGGGCGCGCGGGACGTTCCCGAGCCGCCGGGGCTCGCTCGCCTTCATCGCCTACGCCGGCATCACCATCCCCGTCGGCATTCTGTCGACGCCACCGAGCACCCTCAGTCTCTACGCGGTCGCGATCATGGTGACCGTCGGCAACTACGTGACGGCGATGCACGACGCGCGGGTGTTCGTGGCGCAGGAGGCGTGGTCGCTCCTCGTGGCCGTGGTGGTCTTCGCCCGGGTGCTTTCCGCCGGTGTCGCACCGGCCCCCGAGGTGATCGCCACATTCGTTCTGGTGCTCGGACTGCTGTTCACCGCGTCGACTCTCAACCACGTCTTCCTCACGGCGCTGCGGAACGACGCCTCGCGCGCCTTGTTCGATCAGCTGACCGGTCTGCGCAACCGACGAGGGATGCACACCGCCGTCGCGGCGCTGATGAGGGACCACCGACCGGACCACCTGTCCGTCCTCTGCCTGGACCTCGACGCGTTCAAATCCGTCAACGACCGATTCGGCCACGCCGTCGGCGACGAGGTTCTGCGCGCCACGGCCGCGCGGATCGAGGAACTCAGCCCACCCGGCGCCGTCTCCGCGCGACTGGGCGGCGAGGAGTTCGCCGTCGTGGTGCCCGGCGACGACGCCCGAGCCTTCGCGCGGTCCCTGGTCACCGAGATCCACCGGGCGAACGACCGTACCCCGGTGACGGCGTCCGTCGGCGTCGCCGTCGAGGACGTCGCCGACTGGGACGGACTGTGTCCCACCATGCTCGGCCGACTGCTCGACCGCGCCGACCTCGCCATGTACCGCGCCAAGCGGGACGGGGGCAACAACGTCGTGGTCGACGGGACAGGCGCGACGGACGGGCCGTTATGATGGCCGCGTCCGGTTCGCCGGGCGCGCCTCCTTAGCTCAGTGGTAGAGCACTCGCCTTGTAAGCGAAAGGTCGTCAGTTCAATCCTGACAGGGGGCTCCATTGCGCCTGTCACCAGCGGTTCAGACGGTGTCGCGTCTCCACTCCATCGAAACCACCGGCGCGGACGACGATGTCTTCGGACCCCGACCGCGGCGGTCGGTGCAAGCGCGCGCCGGGCGTAGGGTCGACGGCCATGACCACCGAGAAGCTTCTGCGCGGACTCGACGACGTACGGGCCTGGCAGGAGGACTTCTACCGGGACCTGCACGCCCATCCGGAGCTGTCGGGTCAGGAGACGAGGACGGCGGGGCGGGTCGCCGAACGGCTTCGCCGCGACGGTCTCGAGGTCACCGAGAACATCGGCGGTACCGGGTTGATCGGCGTGCTTCGCAACGGTGAGGGCCCGACCGTGCTCCTGCGTGCGGACATGGACGCTCTCCCGGTGCGAGAGGACACCGGCCTGGACTACTCCAGTTCCGTCACGACGACCGACGCTGACGGCGAGTCCGTGCCGGTGATGCATGCCTGCGGTCACGACGTCCATGTCGCCTGTTTGCTGGGTGCGGCCGCTCTGTTCTCCGCCACGCGAGATGCGTGGAACGGGACCGTCGTCGCGTTGTTCCAGCCGGCCGAGGAGACCGCCGTCGGTGCGACGAGCATGGTCGACGGTGGCCTGGCGGAGCTGCTTCCGCCGGTGGACGTCGCGCTCGCGCAGCACGTACTGCCCGCTCCCGCAGGGCGTCTCGGCACCCGCAGGGGCGCGGTGCTCTCGGCCGCAGACAGCATGCGCATCACGGTCTACGGCCGCGGCTCGCACGGTTCGATGCCGCAGGCGGCCGTCGATCCCGTCGTCCTCGCGGCCATGATCGTGATCAGGCTGCAGACCATCGTGTCGCGCGAGGTCGCACCGACCGAGACGGCACTGGTCACCGTCGGGAGCGTGCGGGCGGGGTCCAAGAGCAATGTCATCAGTGATCGCGCCGTGCTGGAGCTGAACATCCGCACGTACAGCGACGCGGTACGCGCCGCGGTATTGGCCGCCATCGAGCGCATCGTGGTCGCGGAGTGCGACGCGTCGGGATCGCCGCGTCGGCCGGACTTCGAGCTGTTCGACTCGTTCCCTCTCACCGAGAACGACGACGCGACGACGGACCGAGTCGCAGCGGCCTTCGCGGACCACTTCGGCGACGCGGTGGTCGAGATGGCACCGCAGTCCGCCAGTGAGGATTTCAGCGACATCCCGGTCGCGCTCGGTGTGCCGTACACCTACTGGGGACTCGGGGGCATCGACGCCGACCTCTACGAGTCCGCCTTAGCGAAAGGCACCGTCGGGTCGGACATCCCGGTCAATCACGCCGCGAATTTCGCGCCGGTGATCCAGCCGACGCTCGACACGGGCACGGCTGCACTCGTGGTCGCCGGCATGGCGTGGCTGGGCGAGTCCGACGGCGGAACTGCTTAGCGGTCCCCGCCGGGCGTGCGCCAGATCGACGGGGGCGGCGGGGCGTTCCACTCGCGCCGGGCACTGACGACGCGGATGACGACGCAGACGAGTACCGCACCGACGGCGGACAGGGTGCCGTACACCTCGAGACGCACGGACAGGACGGCGAGTGCGGCAGCGATCATGGCCGGGATGGCGTAGAGCTCGGCACGAAAGACCGTGGGGACCTGCCCCGTCATGACGTCTCTGATCGTTCCACCGCCCACGCCCGAGATGACCCCGAGCGCGAGCGCGGGTGCCACTCCGAGGCCCGTGTCGAGTGCCTTGCTCGCACCCAGGACCGCGAACACCCCCAGACCCACCGCGTCGAACAGCAGGATCGACGTACCGATTCTGTCGAGCAGTCGGTTCAGCAGGTAGGCGATGAGAGCTCCGGCGATCGCCAACGCGAAGTATCGCCAGTCGCGGAAGGTGGCCGGTGGGGCCTCACCGAGACAGAGGTCGCGGATCACGCCGCCGCCGAGCGCCGTGGTCATGCCCAGGGCGACGACCCCGACCACGTCGAGTCTCGTGGCGCGGATGGCAGTCAGCGCGCCGTTCAGGGCGAAGACGAACGTTCCCGAGAGGTCGAGGACGGTGAAGAGGGTGGGATCGGGAGACACCGCGCATGCTTAGCACGCGTGGTGCGGAGCGTAACTCGGAGCACGGTCCCCGCCGACGGCCGTGCGAGCGTCGGCGAGGACCACGCGGACACACCGGGTGGGGTCAGGCCACCGAGGAGCGTTCGGCACCCCATCCGGTCTCGGCGCGGACGACCATCTCGGCGAAGCGCTCGTCTCGATCGAGATCGCTGCCCTGGCGTCGTGTCTGCACCAGCGAGGCGACGATGGCGGCCGCGGCGCCGAGGGGCATCGTGATGACGACGGGAAGTTGGAGGCCCAGCGGAGCGGGGCCGTCGCCGAACCACAGAGCCTCGGTGAACATCAGACTGACGACGGTCGACACCAGTCCCACCGAAATTCCCCAGACGGCACCGCTGCTGGTGAACCCGCGCCAGTTCAACGAGAGCAACAGGCTCGGCAGGTGGGCGCTGCCGGCGACCATGAACGCCATGCCCATGAAGTATGTGATGTTGGTGGAATCGCCGATCATCATGGTCAGGACGACGGCGAGGGCGCTGATCGCCACGGCCCCGTAGCGGGCGATCCGCGCGTCGCGGGCGTCGTCGTTCCTCGACGGCTCCGCGGTGGATCCCGCGACGACGCGGGTCCTTTCGCGACGAGACAGACTGGGCCAGACGTCCCGCGCGAACGTTCCTGCGGCGGAGATGACGACGCCGGCCACGACCGCGACGATGCTAGCGAAGGCCACGGCCGCCACCAGGGCGAGTGCGATGGATCCGCCGACGGTTCCGGGCCCGCCGCCCAGTTCGGTCACCAGCACCGGGGCGGCGAGGTTGCCACCGGGGCCGACCTGCTGCGGACCGTCGGGCCCGAGCACGGCCGCGGCGCCGAAGCCCATGACGATGACGATGAGGTAGAACATGCTGCACAGGCCCACGGTCCAGCCGATGGACTTGCGCGCGGTGCTCGCCTCCGGAACGGTGAAGAACCGAATGAGGATGTGCGCCATGCCCGCCGTGCCCAATGCGAAGGCCAGCGAGTAGGACACGAGGTTCAGCACTCCCGTCTCGCCGAATATCAACCCGGGAGTGAGGATCGCATCCCCGGCTGCGGCGTTGCGGGTCGCGTTGTCCAGCATGGCGGGGATGCCGAAACCGAAGCGCGCCAGTACGCCGGCGCCGACGACGATCGCCAGCGTGGCGAGGATCGTGGACTTGATCACCTGGACCCACGTGGTTGCGAGCATGCCGCCCACGAACACGTAGACGCCCATCAGCGTCCCGGCGACCACCACGGACAGCCCGAACGGGATACCGGACACCGACTGCAGCAGGACCCCGGCCGCGACGAGCTGTGCCAGCAGGACGAAGGTGCCGGTGGTGATCGTGCTCAGTGCGACCACGACGCGCACCCGCCGTGCGCCGGTGCGGAAGACGAGAACGTCGGCGAGCGTGTACTTTCCGACGTTGCGCATCTTCTCGGCGAGGAAGAACAGCACCGGGAGGAACGAGACCACCGACGTGCAGAGAATCACCGCCCCGTCGATGCCCTGGTAGAAGATCAGCCCGGTGGTTCCGAGGAAGCTGCCGGCCGAGATGAACTCGCCGGCGATCGCGAATCCGTTCTGCCACCCGGTGATCGACCGTCCGGCGGCGAAGAATCCGTCGGCGCTTCGAGAGCGCCGAGAGGCGGCGAACGTCACCCAGAGCGTCAGGGAGATGACGGCAACACAGACGCCGACGGCGAGGAAATTGGTGTCCGAGTTCATGATCGGGGGCCTCCGAGCTCCGAGGTGAGGGCGGTGATGCGCGTGGAGTCGGTGCGGTGGTCGGTGAGGGCGTCGACCGCGGCGTCGACCGCCGGGCCCACATAGGTCCGGGAGAACCGGAAGTACGCCCACACGAGAACCCAGGTGCCGGCGAACTGGGAGAACACGATCCACAGGGAGAGCGGGACGTCGAACGGACGCGTCTCGCCCAGTTCCTCCGGGAATGCCGCGAATCCGACGAGGAATCCGGCGAACAACAGTGCAGCGACGGCGCCGAGCGTCGCGGTCAGGACGCGGCGCCGACGACGCAGCTCGACCAACTCGGGGAGGCGCAGGACCTCCGACCACGTCGTCGTCATCGCGTCACCGCCGCAGCGCGTGCCGACTCGAGCCCGAACCTGCCGTCGGCCCACCCGTCCGCGAGCGGACCGAAGAAGTGGAACCGCACCTGCTTGACGCGGTAGAGCCACCGGCCGTCGACCTTGACGAGGCTGTCGGTGTATCGGCCCGCGGCGATGGTTGCGGTGCCGTCGAGGGCGCACGGCTGCCAGAGGAAGGATCGAGCGACGGCAGTGTCACCCTCGAGCTCGATCTCGAGGTTGGTCACGAAGTGCCAGAACTCGGTGAGCCCGCCGGACTCCAGTCCGGCGAAGAACTCGGCCATCGCCGGCTTGCCGACCGGATGGGAGAGCCCGTCGAACTCGCCGTCCTCGGTGAAAAGGGACAACAGATCGTCCCAGTTCCCGTCGTCGAGATGGCGGCAGTACTGCGCGTCGAGCAGCCGGATCGCCTCGAGATCCTCGAGGCGGGTGAGCCGCTCGGCCACGGTGTCGGGGTGAGTCATGAGGTCGCTTTCTCGAATGGTGCGTCGCCGATCGTCGCGCACGTCGGCAAGGAGGTCGGTGCGCTGTAAGGTTAACGATCGTTCACTTGGCGGCACCGTAACCTTGAGTGCGGCGCGCGGTCAACCCTCGGCATCGGCGCCGGTAGCCGACCCGGCAGCCGGGATCTACAGTTCGGTCATGAACACACGAACACCCGATGCGGGTTCCGGGGGCGTGCGGCAACGTATTCTCGACACCGCCCTTCGGGACTTTCACGAGTCCGGCTTCCATGCCGCCACCGTGCGAAACATCGCCAAACATGCTGGTTGTAGTGCTGCCAACGTCTACAACCACTTCGAGAACAAGGACGAGATCCTCGTCGAGATCCTGCGTTCGGCCAGCGACGAGCAGTTCACCGCCACCCGGAACGCCGTTCGCCGTGCGTCGCCGACGCCCCCGGCTCGCTGGGCGGCCGCGGTGCGAGCGCACGCGCTGTACACGGCGACCAACTCGCGAGAATGCCTAGTGGCGAACACCGAGCTTCGCTACCTCCAGGAAGTCGACCGCAAACGCGTGGTCGGCTCACGCGACGCCCAGGAACATCAGTTCGTGATGCTGGCAGAAGCTGGCGTGAGCAGCGGGGACTTCCGGATCGACCGTGTCCACACGGCCGTCACCGCGGTCCTGTCGATGTGTGCCGGGATCGCTCTGTGGTTCCGCGCCGACGGGCCGTTGACGGCCGTGCAGGTCGCCGACACGTACGCGGGTTACGCCCTGAGCCTGGTCGGTTTCCCGGGTGGGAGCGGCGCCGCACCCGTTGACGCCGAGGCAGCCGACATGCTCTCATGAGGTGAACGGGCGTTAATCTCGGCGTCCGCCCACGTCAGTCCCTGGCGTTCGAGCCCGAAGGAGCGCGCCATGACCCACCGGCCGTCGCAACCACGAACCGACTCACCGCGGTACCTGACCGAGGACCGGCTGGCCATCCGCGACCTGGCGCGGGAATTCGCGATGGAGCGCGTCCTCCCCGTGGCCAATGAACTCGACCCGGTCCAGGGCACCATCCCGGTCTCTCTGAAGAAGGAGATGTCCGAAATGGGGTTCTTCGGGATCATGATTCCGGAGGAGCACGGGGGTCTCGGTCTCGGCGTCTTCGAGTACTGCCTGGTGGCCGAGGAACTCTCCCGCGCATGGATGAGCGTGTCCGGACTCCTCGCGCGCGGCAACGGCATGGGCGGTGGATTCACCCCCGAGCAGGAAGCGGCGCTGCTTCCTCGGGTGGCCGCCGGCGACTACCTCGGCGCCTACGCATTGTCCGAGGCCGAGGCGGGGTCCGACGTCGCCAACATCTCCTGCCGAGCGGTGCGTGACGGTGACGACTGGGTGGTGAACGGCACCAAGATGTGGTGCACCTACGCCGACGAGGCCGACTACCTCGTGCTGTTCGCCCGCACCGATCCCGCGAAGGACCCCGCGAAGCCGCACCGCGGCATCTCGGCCTTCCTGGTCGACAAGGAACGCGGGGTCCTGCCGGACGGCATCAGCGGCACCAAGATTCGCAAGATCGGTTATTTCGGGTGGAACACCTGGGAACTGTCGTTCGACGGCTTCCGTGTGCCGGCCGCGAACATGCTCGGCGAGGAAGGCAAGGGCTTCTACCTCGCGGTCAGTGGACTCGAGGTCGGCCGAGCCCACACCGCCGCCCGTGCCATCGGTCTCGCGCGCGCGGCACTCGAGGACTCGATCGCCTACCTGCACACGCGGCGGCAATTCGGCAAGCCGCTCGCGGACTTTCAGCACCTGCGCTTCAAGTTGGCCGCCATGGCCGCGGACATCGAGGCGGCACGGCAGCTCATGTACTCGGTCGCCACCGACATCGACACCGGACGACGGTGCTCGCTCGAAGCCTCGATGTGCAAGCTCGTGGCCACCGAGATGGCCGAGAGGGTCACCAGCGAGGCCGTCCAGATCCACGGCGGCGCCGGATACACCACCGACTTCCAGGTCGAACGGCACTGGCGCGACGCCCGGTTGACCAAGATCTTCGAAGGCACCAGCGAAATCCAGATGCGCATCATCTCCGACGAGTTGCTGGGACGGCAGGGATGACCGCCGCACTGTCCGGCGCCGCCACCGCGACCGTCGGCGAACGACACACCGTCGCCGCCGAACGGTCCGTCGCCGACATTCTCGGCGGCGTCGGCATCACGGTGCGCTCGTCCTCGTCTGCCCTCGGCGCGTTGCTCGCCGACGCCCTGGTCCCGCCGCCCGCCGGCGCTCGCGTCGTCGCCTCCCACTGGGTGTCCGGAACCGAGCCCGAATCGATCGGAACGGGCACCATCGGGGCCACCACCCTGATTACTCGGGTTCGGGCGGGCGCGACGGTGGATCGCACCGTGACGCTCGTCGGCCCCAGCGGATCGGTGGTCGCTCGGGGACAGCAGACCCTCCAGTGGCCGACCTCGCTGACGCCGTCGCCGACCACCGACTTCTGCACCACCGCGTGGGCACAGCTGGTGCGCGAGTCCCTCGCCGCCGACCCCGACTTCACCCTCCCGCTCTCCACCTGGGACGGATCGATTGCACTGCGCTGCAACGATATCGACGGGGCACGCGAGGTGCAGTTGCGCATCTATCGAGGGTCGGTGATCGACGTGGCGGCCCGAACCCCCGCGGGTGCGACGTTCACGTTCGTGGCCACCGCCGAGCAGTGGTGCGACATCGCGTTCGCCCCACGCGACGATTTCCTGCGTCGCGCCATCGCCGGTGAGTACTCCTCCGCCGGCAACGGTTACGAGTACGTGCGCCTCACCCGAGCGCTCTCGGTGATCGTGTCGCACGTTCGGGCGCTCGTCGGCCGCCGCGACGGCGGGACGGCGCTCGGCCACCGCCGCGAGGAAGGAACACAGTCATGATCGAGGCGCGCTACGTTCCGATTCGGAACGCCCTGCTGTTCGTCGAGATCCACACACCCGACGACGTCGGCATCGGGGAGTTGCCCACCGTGGTGTGCCTGCACACCGCCGGGCAGAGCGGCGTCCAGTGGCGCCACGCCGCCCCGGACCTGGCGCGCGCGGGATACCGGGTCCTGGTTCCGGATCTGCCCGGGCACGGACGGTCCGAGCCGGCCGTCGACGGACCGGTCACCGACCTCGGTGTGTACGCCGACACGATCGGCGATCTCCTGGACGTGCTCGGCGTCGATCGCCCGTTCGTCATCGGGTGCTCCATCGGCGGCAAGATCACGCTCGATCTGGCGCTGCGCCCGGAGCGGCCCCTGGCCGGTGCCGTCGCACTCGAGGCCGACACGGCCCCCGGCCACGTCAACGTCCGGGGTCTCCGACGCGAGCTCGACGACATCGCGTCGCCGTCGCGGGCGGACAGAACGTACCTCGGCACACTGGCCTCCGTCGGGGGGTGCGTCACCGACGAGGTCGCCCGCCGCATCGCCACGATGCACAAGCGCGAGGACCCCGAAATCTCCTCGTCGGATCTGATCGGCTGGGGAACGCACGACCTCCGTGCCCGCCACGACCGACTCACCTGCCCCCTCCACCTGGCCGTGGGCGACCAGGACTGCTGGGTCGACGCCGACGCCATCGAGCGCACCGCGGCGACAATCGCTGCGGCCTCGACACATCCGGTCCGGTTCACGCCTCTCGAAGCCGTCGGCCACTACCCCATGGAGGAGATCGAGAACTTCGGCGCCCTCGCACACCGATGGCTCACCGCCCTCACCTCGAACTCCGCGGTGAGTGCGCCGTGACCGCCCGTACGCTCGCCGCCCTGCTCGACGATCTGGTCACCCTCGACCCCGCCGCGCCCGCGCTGTACGACGTCACGGACGGCGGCGTCGTCGTGATCGACCGGGCTGCACTGCGCGCTCGCGTCGAGGTGCTGACCGACGAACTCCGCCGAGCCGGGGTCGCCGGCGGGCACTGTATCGCCGTCCATCTCCCCAACTGGTCGGACACCGTCGTCTGGCAGTTCGCCGCGGCGTCGGTGGGGGCGCATGTCATCGGCGTGAACACGCGCTACAACTCCGGCGAGATCGCCCACATCCTCACCTCCGCGCGTCCCGCCGTCGTCGCCATCGCCCCGAACTTCCACGATCTCGATCTGCTGGGCCGCCTCCGTACCGCCCTCGACGCAGTCGAGATCCCGGCTCCCGTCCTCGCTGTCGTGCCCGGACCGAGTGCGTCTGCACCGCAGGACATCTCGACCTTCGACGTGGGTGCAGGGTGTTGGACGGCGGAGTCCGGCGTCGTCGACACCCTGCGAACGCCGCCGCCGGTCGACACCGCGGCATTCACCGCGGCCGGTCGCCGTGGAACGTCCGCGGACCGTCTCGCCGTCGCGTTCACGACGTCCGGGTCCACCGGCACGCCGAAACTCGCAGCTCACCGCGAGTCCGCGGTCGTCGCGCACGCGGTGGCGGATGCTCTCGGCATGGGGGTGCGTCCCGGTGACGTGGCTCTCTGCGTTCTCCCGCTGTCGGGTGTCTTCGGGTTCAGCACCGCGATGGCCGCTCTCGCCGGCGGCGGCGCCGTCCTGATGGAATCGGTCTTCGACGCCGATGCCGTGGTGCGGCGAATGGCGGCGGTGGGGGTCACCCACGCCGTCGGCGGAGACGATCTGATGGGGCGGATCCACGACGTGTGGCAGGAACAGAACCCCCGCAGCGACCTCGGCGCCCTGCGCTGGATCGGCATCGCGGACTTCCTGGGCCGGTCCCACGCGTTGGCCACGTGGGCCCGCGAGTCCTTCGGAACCGTGACCACCGGGGTGTTCGGCTCCTCGGAAGTCTTCGCGCTGCTGCTGTTCTGGCACCAGGTCGACCCGGACCACGTCCGCTGGAACGGCGGGGGTCGGCCGGTGTCCGACGACATCGCGGTACGCATCGTCGACCCGGTGGACGACACACCGGTCCCGGTGGGTAGCCGCGGCGAGATCCAGGTCTGGGGGCCGACGGTCGTGGACGCCTACCTCGGCAATCCCGAAGCGGCCGCTCGGGCCTTCACCGACGACGGCTGGTTCCGGTCCGGCGACCTCGGCATCGCCACCGGAGACGGCGGTGTCACCTACGTCTGCCGGATGGGGGACGCGCTGCGCCTGCGCGGATTCCTCGTCGATCCGGCGGAGATCGAGCACCGACTCGCGGACCACCCGGACGTCGTGACCGCCAAGGTCGTCGGGATCGACGGACGCGGCGGCTACACCGAGGCGGTGGCCTTCGTGGTGCCGCGTCCCGGCGCCACCGCCACCGCCACCGAGTTCAAGCGGTGGTGCGGTGACGAACTGGCAGCCTTCAAGGTGCCGAGCGCCGTGCACGTGATCGAGCGCATGCCGACCACTGTGGGCGGCAACGGAAGCAAGATCAGGGCCGTGGAACTCCGCGAGTGGGCCCGCCAGTGGATCGACGAGGAAAGGGACTGCCGACATGTCGCCCCAGCGCGTCACTGAACGATCCGGAGACGACGTCGTCGTCTGCGAACCCATCCGCACGGCCGTCGGACGGTACGGCGGCGTCTTCACCGACGTTCCCGCCGCCGATCTGGCCGCCACGGTTCTCCGAGAGCTTGTGCAGCGCACCGCGATCGATCCGGCTGTCGTGGATGACGTCCTGTTCGGCCAGTGCTACCCGAACGGCGAGGCCCCGGCGATCGGTCGCGTCGCTGCGCTCGACGCGGGATTTCCGGTGACCGTGCCGGGCTTGCAACTCGATCGCCGCTGCGGGAGCGGCTTGCAGGCCGTGTTGGACGCCGCGATGCGGGTGCAGACGGGGGTCGCCGACGTGGTGATCGCCGGCGGCGTCGAATCGATGAGCCGCGCGGAGTACTACACCGAGTCGATGCGGTGGGGAGCCGAGGGGGCGCCTGCCGCGCTGCACGATCGCCTCGCCCGGGGCCGGGTCACGGCCGGGGGCCGTCATCATCCGGTGCCCGGCGGCATGCTGGAAACCGCGGAGAACCTGCGTCGGGAGTACGCGATCGAACGCCAGGAACAGGACCGCCTCGCCGCGGAATCGCACCGACGCGCCGTCGCCGCGATCGACAGCGGTGCGTTCGGCGAGGAGATAGTACCCGTCTCGGTTCCGCAGCGGCGCGGTGCGGACGTCGTCGTCGACCGGGACGAGCACCCCCGTCGCGACACCACCGCCGAATCCCTCGCCCGGTTGCGGCCGATCATGGGTCGAGAGGACGAGCATGCGACCGTCACCGCCGGCAACGCCAGCGGCCAGAACGACGGTGCCGCAGCCTGTCTGGTGACCACCCGTGCCACCGCTGAGCGGCTCGGCCTCGACGCCTACGTGCGTCTGGTCACCTGGGCGACAGCCGGTGTCGAGCCGTCCCGGATGGGTATCGGGCCCGTCCCGGCGACCGAGCGTGCCCTCGGCCGCGCCGGGCTGAGCCTGGCCGACATCGATCTGATCGAGCTGAACGAGGCCTTCGCCGCGCAGGCTCTCGCCTGCACCCGCGAATGGGGCTTCGGCACAGCCGATTTCGAGCGGACCAACGTGAACGGGTCGGGCATCTCCCTGGGGCACCCCGTCGGCGCCACGGGTGTCCGGATCCTCACCACCCTGGTGCGCGAGATGCGCCGTCGCGACGTGCGGTTCGGGATCGAGACGATGTGCATCGGCGGCGGTCAGGGTCTGACGGCAGTGTTCGAGCGCATCGCATGACCGACCGGAGCCTGCCGCTGTCCGGGGTGCGTGTGGTGGACCTCTGCAGTTTCGTCGCCGGCCCCACCGCCGGGCGCACCCTGGCCGAACTCGGTGCCGAGGTGGTTCGTGTCGATCCGATTCGCGGTGCCGTGGACGGTGATCGCTGGCCCGTCGACGATCACGGCGCCAGCTATTACTGGGCGGGCCTGAACCAGGCCAAGAAGTCGTTGACGGTCGATCTGCGCAGTGACGCCGGCCGCGCGCTGGTGGTGGAGCTGATCACGGGCCCCGGTGCCGACCGAGGGATCGTCCTCGACAATGCCGCGCACGCACCGTGGTTGGCGGACGAGGCACTGCGTGCTCGGCGCGCGGACCTGATCCACGTGCACATCTCGGGCACCGCGGACGGCTCGCCTGCCGTGGACTACACCGTCAACGCCGGACTCGGCATCCCCCGCATGACGGGACACACCGACTCGACTCGCCCCGTCAATCACGTTCTCCCCGCGTGGGATCTGCTCACGGGTGCCCAGGCCGCACTGGCCGTCGTCGCCGCCGTGCATCGACGGACCCGTACCGGGGAGGGAGCGTACGTCGACCTCGCCTTGGCGGACGTGGCGACATCCGCTGTCGCGAGTCTCGGCTGGATCGCCGAAGCGGAGGCCACGGGCTCGCCGCGCCCCCGCCAGGGAAATGCCTTGTTCGGCAGCTACGGTGACGATTTCGCCACCGCGGACGGGCACGCGGTCATGGTGGTCGGGCTGACCCCCGGGCAGTGGGCGGCTCTGGTGGAGGTGACCGACACCGGTGCGGTGCTCGCTGCCCTGCAGACCTACCTGAACGCCGACTTCTCCCGCGAGGCGGACCGCTACGCGGCCCGCGACGCGATCGGTGCGATCCTGCGGCCGTGGTTCGGCGCACGCACCCTCTCCGAGGTCACGGCCTCGTTCACGGGCACTCGGGTGCTCTGGAGTCCCTACCGCGACCTCACCGACGTCGTGGTCGAGGTCGCCCGAGGCGACACGGTCGTTCAACGGGTCGACCATCCTCGAATCGGCTCCATGCTCTCCCCGCGCTCTCCGATGCGGTGGTCCGGCCGCTATGCCGACGCCGCACCGGCTCCGGTCCTCGGCGGCGACACCGGCGAGGTTCTCTCCGAGTGGATGCAGTACGACGACACCCGCATCGCGGAGCTCGCCGCAGACGGCGTGGTCGGAGGCCCATCGTGACGGGCGGGACCGCCGCGTCCGTTCGGTCGACGGGGACGCCGCGACGCCGCGTCGTACTGGTCGTTCCCGCGTCCGACGAGCGGAAGGTGCTCTCCGCCCTGCGGGCGGACTGCGACGAGGTGATGCTCGATCTCGAGGACGCGGTGGTTCCTGCGGCCAAGACCGACGCTCGTGCACGGGCCGTGTCGGTCCTCGCCACGCGCACCGTTGCCGCGCCGACGGTGTCGGTGCGGATCAACGCACGCGGGACCAACGAGTACTACGACGATCTCGACGCGATGGCGTCGGCGCACCCCGCGACCGTCATGGTGCCCAAGGTGGACGGGCCCGACGATGTGCGCGACGCCGTTCGACGGCTGGGCGACGCGCCGACCGGGGTGCAGGCGCTGATCGAGACGGCGCGGGGACTCGACACGGTCGGCGAGATCGCCGCCGCTCACGCGCGCCTGCAGGCACTGGTGCTCGGCTACGCCGATCTCGGTGCCGATCTCGGACGCGCCCGAACATGTTCTCCCGCAAGCTGGCTGCACGTGCAGGACCGCGTGCTGATCGCGGCGCGCGCAGCCGGCATCCAGGCGGTCGACGGCCCCTACCTGGGAGTGCGTGACGATGCCGAGTTCCGCGTCGCCACCACCTGGACGCGCGATCTCGGCTTCGACGGAACGTGGGTCATCCATCCTGCCCAGATCGACTTCGCTCGTGCGACGTTCACGCCGTCGGACGACGACGTCGCCTACGCGCGCCGGGTGCTGGAGACCATGGCCGCCGCGGCCGGGGGCGCCGTCGCGCTGGACGGACGCATGCTGGACGAGGCGGTGGTGGTCGCCGCACGACGAACGCTGGCACGCGCCGGCGCCGAGACCGAAGGAAACGGAACATGAGCGGGACGACGCGGTTCGCGGGCGGGCCATGGTTCGACGAGTTGGTGCACGGGCAGGTGTTCGACACCGCCCCCGGCGTCACCCTGACCGACGGCCTCGCCGCCGTTCACCAGTCGATCCTCGGCGATCGACAGCGACTGCCGCTCGATCGCCACCTGGCCGCGAAGGTCACAGGCCAATCCGAGCCGATCGCGCATCCAGCGCTGGTCTGGGATGTGGCCATCGGCCAGTCGACCCTGGCCACCCACCACGTCAAGGCGAATCTGTTCTACCGCGGCTTGATCTTTCGTCGCTTCCCGCACCTCGGCGACACTCTGTCCACCCGAACCGAGGTGGTCGGACTGAAGGAGAACACCGTTCGGCCGGGTCGCCCGGCCACGGGTCTCGCCGCGCTGCGCATGGTCACCACCGATCAGCACGATCGCATCGTGCTGGATTTCCATCGGTGCGCCATGCTGCCCCTGGGTCCGGACGCCGGGCCCGACCGTGTCGTGCACGGGGACGACCTGTCCGCGGTGGGCGCCGACGCGCCGACCGTCGATGCCGACCCCGGGTGGAACCTCGACCCCGTCCGAACTCGATCCGTCGGCGACGATCCGGCGGTCGGAGACGTCGTGCGCAGCAGCGGTGACGTGGTCACCGGTGCGCCCGAGCTGGCCCGACTGTCCCTGAATCTGGCCGCCGTCCACCACGACGAGCGCGTGAGTGGCCGCCGGCTCGTCTACGGCGGACACACGATCGGACTCGCGCTCGCGCAGGCGACCCGCGCTCTGCCGGACCTGATCACGGTGCTCGGGTGGCGGTCCTGCGATCACACCGGGCCCGTGCACGAGGGCGACACCCTCACCAGCACTCTCGAGGTGCTCGCCGTTCGCCCGCACGGATCGGGTCGGGCCGTCGACCTCCGGTCGATCGTGCACTCTCACCGCGGCGGCGTCGAGAACCCGGTCCTCGACTGGCGGTTCACCGCTCTGCTGCCGTGACATCCGGGGTCGGAGCGGTGTCGGGGAGCGGATCGGCCGCGGCTACCGGGTAGGGGTGTCCGTCGAGCATCGACACCAGGTCGATGGGGCCGTACGGGGCGATCATCGTGCTCATGGCGTGGCGGTCCTTCTGGTCGTGCGTCGGATGGCGAACGGCGGGTGCAGGATCGACCTGCACCCGCCGCTGGGCGCTGCTACTCGGGGTCGAGCACGAAGTGGTACTCGACCACGTCGCGACCCTGCTCGTCCGTCGCCGGATCGAGCATCAGCTCGGGCTTGGTGGCCGTCGCGACGTCGTCGTCGATCCAGTCACCGCCCTGGAAGTACAGCTGCGTGACGATGGGATGCTTGCCCGGTGCACTCACCCGCAGGTGGAAGTGCGCCGGCCGCCACGGGTGCCATCCCGCGGCCTCGATCATCTCGCCCGTCGGCCCGTCCGTCGGAATCTGGTACGGCGCAGGTCGAATGGTAGTGATCGAATACCGCCCGTCCTCGTCGACCGCCACCAGGCCCCGCAGGTTCCAGTCGGGCAGGTGCGGAGCGAAACCCGAGTAGTAGCCCTCGGCGTCCGCGTGCCAGATCTCGACGGTCGCGCCGCCGAGGGGCGTGCCCGCCAGATCCGTCACTCGCCCGTGCAGCACGAAGGGTGTCTCCGCCGTATCCTCCGGACGCATCGGCAGCGTGCAGGTCGCCGGCAGCCGAGGTGCGCCGGGGAGGTAGTAGGGGCCCTCGATGCTGCCCTTGGTTCCTTCGAACTTCGTCGAGTTGACCTCCTCCACATCGTGTTCGAGGAACACGTCGAGGAACAGCGGCCACTCGCCGCCCTCCCCGACCTCGATGAGCCATTGCTTGAGCACGCGGTATTCGTCGTAGGTGACGCCGTGGTCGTGGATCACCTTGGACAGTCCGCGAAACGTGTCGGTTGCGATGGCGGCCAACCGCTCCGGGGAGGTGTCGGAAGTGAACCGGGCGCCCTTGAACTGGTCGGTGGCGGCGCTGCCCGAGCCGGCCGCGGTGGGGCTGTCGATGACGGTCATAACACTGTCCTTCGGGTCGTGGGAGAACGTGGTGTCAGCGGTTGCGGAAGAACGACACGTCGTCGTTGCCGATGAGGTCGGGCACGGTCCAGCCGTCGAGGTCGTACTCGCTCAGGCACTGCTCGGCGAGGCCCTTCATGGACGACACGGTGCCGCGGTTCTCGGCGAACAGCAGCAGCTCGGCCTTGACGCCCTCGTGATTGCCCGCATAGTTGCGCTCGTAGAGCTCGTGGCGCCCACCGAATTCGGAGCCGACGGCGTCCCACAGGGCCTTCATGACCTTCACCCGATCGACGGCGGCCATGCCCTCGGAGCCGCGGACGTACTTGTCCAGGTAGGGGCGGACGTTCGGGTTCTTGAAGTCGGCTGCCGAGGAGGGCAGGTAGATCAGGCCGGAGGCCACGTCCTGCTCGATGATCTCCTTGATACGCGGGTAGCCCTGCTGCATGAACATCCGGTAGGTCAGGCCGTACTCGAGCTTGGGGATCATCGTGTCGCCGACCCACGGCTCGGGATCGCGCACCATGGACTCCGTCAAGGACCAGAACAGGTTTCGCCAGCCGATGACCTCGCCGACTCGTGTCTGCACGCCACGGAACCCGCCGGCTCCGGTGGCGTCGAGCGCCTTGAGCAGGAGTCCGGCGATGAAGTCGAGCTTCACCGCGAGTCGGGTGCAGCCCTGCAGCGTGAATCGCGGGAGGAAGCCCGACTGGGGGAAGAAGGCGTTGATCTTGTCGACATCGCCGTACATGAACACGTTCTCCCACGGCACCAGCACCTTGTCGAAGACGAAGATGGTGTCGTTCTCATCCATACGGCTCGACAGCGGGTAATCGAACGGGCTGCCCATCACGGCGGCCTGCTGGGTGTACGACGCGCGGCAGATGAGCTTTACGCCGGGCGCGTCCATCGGCACGGTGCAGATGAGGGCGAACTGCTTCTTCTTGATCGGCAGGCCGTAGTGCGCGACGAAGTTGTAGTTGGTGATGGCAGACCCGGTGGCGACCACCTTGGCGCCGCTGACGATCAGGCCGGCGTCGGTCTCCTTCTCCACCTTCATGAAGACGTCGCCGACCTCGTCGGGAGGCAGGTGCCGATCGACCGGTGGGTTGATGATGGCGTGGTTCCAGTAGAGGACCTTCTCCTGGGATTCCTTGTACCAGCGTTCGGCATTGGCCTGGAACGGCGAGTAGAGGTCCTTGTTCGCGTGCAGGGTGCCGAGGAACGACGCCTTGTAGTCGGGCGACCGGCCCATCCACCCGTAGGTCATGCGCGCCCAGGTCGCGATGGCGTCGCGGTCCTTGATCAGGTCGTCGCTGGAGGTCGCTGCCCGGAAGAACGGCATGGTCACGCCGCCACTGCCGGTGTCGGTGGGGGTGGTCAGGGTGTCGACGTGCTCGCCGGTGTGCATCGCGTCGTACAGCCGCGCGGTCATGCGCACCGGGTTGCGGAACGCGGGATGGGTGGTGACGTCCTTCACACGCTCACCGTGGAGCCAGATCTCCCGGTCGTCCCGGAGAGACTCGATGTACTCGTCGCCGGTCATGGGCTTCGTGGCGAAGTTGGCCTGCTTGTTGACGTCGTAGTTCTCGGCGACGTTGACCTTGGTGCGGTCCACGCTCTCGCCGACGGTCTCTGTGGGTCGGGCTTCGGTGGTGGTCACGAGTGTGTCCTTTCGGGTGGGTCGAGAAGGTGCTCAGGCCGAGATCGGCGCGGGCAGAGGCATGAAGGTGGCGGTGGCGTCGAACCATCCGCCGTGGGGGTCGTCGAGGCAGCCGTTGTAGGCGGCGGAACCGGACTTGGGACCGATGTCACGGAAGGTGCTGCGGTGGAACAACAACGGATCGACGGACTCGTCGATCGAGGCATCGTCGATCTCGCCGACGAAGATGACGTGGTCACCGCCGTCATAGGAAGCCCACGGCGAACACACCAGCGTGGCGGCATTACCGACCAGAACGGGGACACCGCCGACCTCGGTCCACTCCGGTGCCGGGTTCTGCGGCTTGCCGGCGAAGTGCAGCGCGGTCTCCAGCTGGTCCGCGGCGAGGATGTTGACGGCGAAGGGCGCGGCATCGAGGTAGCCGCAGGCCTTCGACTTCCTGGTCAGCGTGACCTGGCACAGCCGCGGCTCGAGCGAGATCGAGGTGAAGGCGGTGACCGTGGCGCCGTGCGGGGTGCCCTCGGCGTTGGTGCACGTGATGACCGTGACGCCGCTGGCGAACTGTCCGAACAGGTTTCGCAGAGTTCGTTGATCCATGGATCGTCTCCGTTCCGGGTCGAGGCGGTGTCCGAAAAGTGCGGGTCCGTTCCGCTGTGACCGAAACCATATGAGCGGGATCACACGACGAGCGATCCTCGAGGCGAAGGGGCGATCCGCATTGCGAAACGGGCTTCGGGGATGCGAACTTCTCCACCCCGGGTGATACGGGTCACACCTAGAGTGGACCGTGTCGGAACGGGAGAGTCGAGTTGCAGAGGGGAGGCACGTCGCGGTGAATCAGAGCCCCGAATCGCGCCGGCCGACCGACTGGGACGAGGTGCACGACGTCGTCGCCGACGCCTACTTCCCCCACGAGCTGCGTCCGCTCGGCAGGGGAGACGCGTCGGGCTATCGGCTCGAATCCTCGACGCTCGGTCCGTCGGTCCTCGCCCGCATCGGATTCGGATCCGCTGTGTCGATCGAGTCCGATCATCCCGGCGCCTTCGGCATCAACATCCCGCTGACCGGACACCTGATCACCCGGGTCGCGGGCCGTGACGTCGTCTCCACGCCCGGTCAGGCCACGATCAACCCCCCGGACACCCGCACCGTGATCAGCGACTGGAGCGAGTCCTGCCAGATCATCGGGTTCAAGGTCGACCGCGACCACCTCGGCCGCGAGATCGACCGTATCGCCGGCCAACCGGGACGCAGGCTGCCGAGTCAGCTGGACCTGAGCAGCGGTGCGGGGGCCGAGTGGCGTGCCCTGGTGACCGCCGCGAGCAGGCAGGCCTTCCGGGAGAGCACCCTGCTCCGCAACGATGTGATGGCCCGACAGCTGTCCGACATGCTGACGACCGCACTGATCCTGGTGGCGCTGCCGCCCGAGGAGAGCGACGGCGTCGCGCCCCGTCCGCGCATCGTCAAGCGAGTCATGGACGCCGTCGAAGCCGATCCGGCCCGCGGCTGGACGGCCGGTGACTTCGCCCAGATCGCCGCCGTCGGAGCCCGGCGTCTCCAACAGGGTTTCCGCGAGTACGTCGGCATGACCCCGATGGAATACCTGTTGGACGTGCGCCTCGGTCACATCCATGCCGACCTGCTGCGAGCCGACGACGACTCGACGGTCACGGAGGTCGCCGCGCGGTGGGGTCTGCTGCACACCGGTCGTTTCGCTGCTGCGTATCGCCGCAAGTACGGGGTGCCGCCGTCCGCCACGCGTCGCGGCTAGCTCCATGTCGCGCCGCCGGACTCTCGGGGGTTCGGGTCGTCACAACTCGGTCCCGACGGAGGTGGACCAGGGTGAGTCCATGGTGAGCGAGATCCGTTCGCGCAGGTCCGCGGCCGTCCGGCCTGGTTCGACATCGAGGAGTATGGGCGCGGGCGGCGTGCGCCCTCCCGGCTGGCGTCGCAGGAAGGAATGGCGCGGTCGCCGGGGTGGTCGGTCGCGCAAGCTCCGTCGGTGCGCGCACAGAACCGACCCTAGGAACGAATCGACCTCGCGCTACGGACTCGGGTCGCTCCCGTGCATCGGCGCGGCGTTCGCAACAGCAGGTAGACCGCTGTCGACGTCACGACGAGGGCTACCGCGAGGACGGTCACGAGCTGGTTGAAGGCGTTCGCATAGGCCTCGGCGAATCCGGGGCGTCCCGCGGCCGCGGCATCCGCGTCGGCACGGTCGGGCAACTCGGTGCGGACCGTCGTGCCCGGCGGGTGGGTTCGGGGACAATTCGAGGATGGGTCGAACCGTGCAGAACTATCCTTCTGGCCAGGATGCAAGGCCACCGGCTGGCCGTGTCGAGGCGATTACGGTGCAGTTCCACCCCGACTGGCCGCACGTCGACGGGCGGGTGATCGAATCGATCGCCGCCGAGGGCTACTACCGGTCACAGTTCGCGACCGGCGTCTCCAACGGCGGGCTTACGGCGTTTGCTGGTGGGGACCGCTGGAAATGGGAATCGCGGTTGTTTGCCGGGCGATACGACCGCGACGCAGCTACCAACCGTCCGGTGTACGGCGCCTGGAACCGGCGGGCCGATCCATACGGCGCCGCTATCCGCTTCGGCTCGTCCTACCTGCGTCTGCATACCGCTGCGATCGACAGAGCGACGTTCTGTTTCCCGGACTCAGTCTTTGAACCGGTTGACGTTGGAGGCGCCGAGCTGCTGCCATACTTGCGCGCTCTGGCTGACCAGTCCGGTCTCGATGATTTAGACGACTACGTCGAGACCCACATTCACGGTGCTGTCCGAGTGAGTACCGATGTCGCTGCCATCGTGCTCGACCCTAGCTTCGTCGGCACAGCCGTCCACGCCGCAGCGCATCAACTGGGTTGCCCGATTGAATTCCATGCCGGCTTCACAGCCTCGCCAGACGCCCTCGACCCCGAATACCGCGGCGCCCACATCGTCGAACTGGCGCGTCGGCTCGGTACCGAACTCACCCCCAGAATCATCGGCGATGCCGCACACGCAGGCACGTACCCCGCACAGACACTCAAACAACTTTGGCACTGCCTCGCTCGCTTCGGCCGCCACAACAATGCGAAACACGCTCCCCCGTCTCGTAACTTGCAACCATAGGAGATTCTGTCGCCTAGTCGCCTGAGCCCCTGCTGTCAGCCGGTTGCGAGGTTGTCGGGCCAGCCTGTTACTAAGTACGGGAGTACGGGCGTGTCGTCTTCCAGAACGGGTGGCGGAGCACGTCGGCTCGTTGTCACGAATCACCCTAGGTTCTGTGCCGCCTCCAATGGGCGCTGATCCTCGGTGCTGAGGTCAGCGTAGTGGAGCGTTTCGTACTCGATCGGGGGCATCTGTCCGATGCTCGAATGCAACCGCCTCACGTTGTACCAGTCGACCCAACCAGCGGTCGCGAACTCGACATCGGAGCTCGTCCGGTAGGGCCCGGAGTGGAAGATCGTGGTGCGAATGCACTCGGTTTTGTACAACCCGTTCACCGACTCGGCGAGCGCGTTATCGTAGGCGTCGCCCACCGATCCGACGGACGCCGCGATGTCCTCGAGATTCAATCGTTCGGTCAGCTTCAACGACGTGTACTGGCTTCCTGCATCCGAATGATGGATCAGCTCAGTGCCTTTCACGGGATGACCTTCGCGGCGGCGTTGCCGCAGCGCCATCCGCAGCGGCACGGTCACCAGGTCCACGGTCTTTGATGTCGACGCGTGCCACGCGACGATGCGGCGGGAGAACACGTCGACGATGAACACCACGTATACCCACCCCGCCCAGGTTCGGACGTAGGTGAAGTCGGTGACCCAGACGCGGTTCGGTTCGTCGGCGCGGAAGTGCCGGTTCACCAGATCCCCGGCGCGAACTCCGTCCTTCGACGGGATCGTCGTCCGGTTCCCTTTGGCGCGCCGAACACCGTTGTGCCGCAGCGTTTTCATCGCCCGGTCCACTGCGCCGGGGGATACGCCGGGCAGGACGGTGCGGTCGAGGTGGGCGCGCATCTTCACCCGCCCGCACAACCCCTCCGGTGTCATCGTCCGCCGCCCGTCGTCGTTGACTTTCCACACGACCGACCGCACCGCGTCGACGACCCTGGCGTCGGAGACGGTCCGTGCTGCTGGGCGGCGCGCTTTCCAGGCCCGATAGGTTCTCGCGGCGATCGCCACGCCCTGCTCGCGCAGGACCCGGCAGATCGACTCGACCGCAAAACCGTTTGTGCGCAACGAATTTATGAATCCGATGATCATCGGTTGCGGGGGTCGAGTTCCCCCGCGAAGAAAGTCGTCGCCGCTTTCAGAATCGCGACGTCCTCGCGCAACTGCCGAATCTCGGCCTTGAGCCTCTGATCTCCGCAGACTCCTTCGAGGTCCCCGGGGACGGTGACCTCACCGCCCGCGTGGCCGACATCCGCGCCCGCCGCGATCGCCTCGAAGCCGAGGAGGCGCAGGTCCGCGCCGACACCGCTGCGTTCGCTCGCGAACTCGCCGCCGCCCAGGTCCCCGTCCGCGACATCGGAACCCTGCTCGGGGTGACCTTCCAACGCGTCAGCCAGCTCGTCAACACCTGACCAGCGCAGTTCTCCACCCGACGTGCGCCGCCCACCGGCGGCCGGCTCTGTGTCGGTGCCCCGTGGCATCGTCCGACCGCACAGACGAAAGAGATATCTCCCTGTGCCCGACTTCCGTAAGGCCACCACTTCGATGCCGCTGCTGACCAAGCTGACCCTCACCCTGCTCGTCCTGGTGATTGCGATGTGCTCGGTGAAGTGCTCTTCAACACGACCACAGACCGCGGGTTCGCATCGGTAGGAACCTCGCCGCCGCCGACGGCGGACTGTTTCTGACCGTGGTGTTCTTGCGGCCACCGACCGGCCGGAACGGTAACAGCGGCCGTCGTCGCTCGCTCAGAACGTCGCCGACGCCGACCGCAGTGACGGTCGTGGCGATCAAGCGACCCGGACGCGGGCTCACGTACGCGACCGCCGACACCGTCATCGAAGCCGGTGACACGATCATCGTCTCCGGTCAGGTCCGTGATGCGGAGCGATTCAGCGAACTGACCTGACCCTCGCGAACTGTGAGCGTTGTTACACATCACAAATGGCGTGGGTCGGGCATTCGTGCACGATGATCTGTTGGTGAAGTGGACCGACCCCAACCGACTGTTGTGGCCGTGCGCCCTTCTCGTGCCGTTGTCGCCGTTCATCGGCGCTGCCCTGGTGGCGACTGTCGGTCCTGGTCTGTTCTGGGCGACCGGCATGCTCCTCGTGGTCGTGGTATTACCGCTCGTCGATGTGATAGCCGGCACGGATGATCGCAACCCACCGGACTCGATGATGCGCGAGCTCGAACGCGACCGCTGGTATCGGTGGTGTACGTACCTGTATCTGCCGTTGCAGTACGGCGCCGTGGTGTTCGCGTGTTGGGCGTGGACGCATGCCCCGATGGGTACCCCGGAGCGCATCGGGTTGGCCCTGTCGGTCGGCGTCGTGTCCGGCATCGGCATCAACGCCGCCCACGAGTTGGGGCACAAGCGCACGGCGCACGAGCGTGCATTCGCCGTGATCGCGCTGGGACCGTCCTTCTACGGGCATTTCTACATCGAGCACAATCACGGTCACCATCTCCACGTCGCGACACCGCAGGATGCGGCGTCGTCCCGCTACGGCGAATCGTTCTGGACCTTTCTGCCGCGCTCGATCGTCGGCGGAGCACGTGGGGCGTGGAACCACGAAGCCGCCCGCCTTCGGCGTCGCGGTCACGGACCGATGCACAGAGGCAATCGAGTGTTGGTCTCGCTCGTCCCCAGCGTCGTGCTGGTCGTCGTCGTGGTCGCACTGTTCGGTCCGGCAGTGTTGCCCTGGTTGGCCCTGCAGGCCGCACTCGCGGTCGTCTTTCTCGAATCCGCGAACTACCTCGAGCACTACGGCCTGCTCCGTGAGCGTCGCCCTGACGGCACCTGGGTGAAGGTCGCCCCGCGGCACAGCTGGAACAGCAACCACCGCTTCAGCAATGTCTTTCTGTACCACCTGCAGCGTCACAGCGACCATCACGCCAATCCCCTGCGCCGTTACCAGACGTTGAGGTCGATGCCGGACGCGCCGCAGCTTCCCGCCGGCTATGCAGCCATGGTGCTCCTGGCCTGGGTGCCGCCGTTGTGGCGCAGAATCATGGACCCCAGACTTCTCGACCACTACGACGGCCGGATCGAGTTGGTCAACACCGGCTCGACATGACGCGGCCGCCGTGTGACGCGTCCGAGGCACCTCTGGGCAGTTGTCGTGTCATGGTGGAACGATTGGCCGTCGGGGTTGTCTGAAGGGTGTTGTCGTTGCCTCATCTGCCCCCGTTTCGCAGCACCATTCGTGGTCCGTGGTTGACCTCTGCCTTCGGCGCAGTCCTGCTGGTGGCCCTGCCGGTGATCACGGTGACCGGGTTGTTGTCCTACATCGCCTACGGCCCCCAATTCGGGCAGGCCCGCCCGGCCGAGGTGGGATGGTTGCGATTGCCGTCGTTCGCGTGGCCGACCGATCCGTCGTGGATCTACCGCCTGAATCAGGGCTTGCACGTGACGCTCGGCATCGTTGTCATCCCGTTGGTGCTCGCGAAGTTGTGGTCGGTGATGCCGAAATTGGTGCAGTGGCCCCCGGTTCGGTCACCGGCGCAGGCGCTCGAACGACTCACCGTGCTGATGCTCGTGGGCGGTGTGCTGTTCGAGATCGTCACCGGAGTGCTCAACATCCAGTACGACTACATCTTCGGCTTCGATTTCTACGCGGCGCACTACTTCGGGGCCTGGGTGTTCATCGCGGGGTTTCTCTCCCACGCGGCGATCAAGGTTCCGGTGATGTGGAGAACGCTGCGGCAGACGCCGCTGTCCGACGTACTACGGGAGCGCAACGGCGCGGCCGAAACAAGACCGGACGACGAGACAGCGCCGAAGGGGATCTCCCGGCGCGGCGCTCTCGCGCTCGTCGCCGGCGGGAGTGGACTGCTGGCCGCACTGACCATCGGCCAGACCGTCGACGGACCGTTGCGATCCACGGCCCTGTTGCTCCCGCGTGGCCGTACGTACGGCGATGGGCCGAACGACTTCCAGATCAATCGCACCGCCGTCGCCGCGGGCATCGACCCGGCATCCACCGGTGATTCGTGGCGCATGGAATTGTCCGGGACGAGGGCCGTCGGTCTCGATCGCGCGGCGCTGGAGAGCATGGAGCAGCACACCGCCGTGCTGCCGATCGCGTGCGTCGAGGGATGGTCGACCACCCAGGAATGGACCGGGGTGCGACTGCGTGACCTCGCGGCACTGGCCGGAGTGTCCGAGGGCACCGCGACCGTGAGCTCTCTCGAACGGAACGGCGCGTTCGCCCGGGCAACGCTGGGGGAGAACCAGGTGTGGCATCCGGACTCTCTGCTCGCACTGACCGTCAACGGTGCGACATTGTCGCTCGACCATGGCTACCCGGCGCGAGTGATCGTTCCAGGCCTCCCCGGTGTCCACAACACCAAGTGGGTGGCACGCATCGACTTCGTCGGCGAGGCCGCCCGATGACGCGCCTGTACGGGGCCGGCGTCGCGCACGCGGCCGTCATGGTGGTGTCCTTCGTCCTCGCGGGTGCCGCCGTGTGGGGTCTCGGGGTGGAGGGGCTGTGGAACCCGGACAGGTGGTGGCAATCGGTTGCCGTGTGGTTCGTCGGTGCGGCGGTCCTGCACGACCTCGTCCTCTACCCGCTGTACTCGCTGGCCGATCGAGCATCGCTCCCGACGCGGTCCCGGACGGTGCGACGAGTCCCCATTCGTCAGCACATCAGGGTGCCGGTCCTCGCCGCCGCGTTGACCCTGCTGATCTTTTTCCCCGGCATCCTGAACACCGATGACGCGGCCATCATTGCAGCCACCGGCATGGACCGTGACCCCTACCTCGAGCGGTGGCTGTGGCTCACCGCCGCGATGATCGCGGCCAGCGTCGCGGTGTTCCTGCTGCGGGTGCTCCTGGCCGGCGTCCGACCACGCTCCGCCGGGGCCGAGGACGAACACCATCCGCGCGGGCCGTCGTCGCGAATATGACACAACCCCTCGCGAGATGTCCGCACGACCAGCAGGCGTATGCGCAGCGGACTCGACGCAGTCCGGCGCGTTCCTCGGGTTTGCCCGGGCCGCCTAATGGGCATCGAAAACCATTCGATCTGTGTGAGCTGGACCATGTCGGCGTCGGGGTTCGATGCTTCATGAAAGGGCACTGTGACGACGACATCGGCAGGTGAAGATCCCAGCTGTTTCGACGCGCTGTTCGACCCCGCGGTCACCGGTGGCGTCTGGTGGGTGCGCCATCGAGACGGACCCCGGCACCAGTTGCCGATCGACCGCTGGCTCGGCGGTGACCGTGCCAACGCGGACGACCGTGCCGTGGACGAAATGTTGCTCGGGTTGTGTCGTGGTCGGACGATCGACCTGGCGTGCGGGCCTGGCCGGTTGGTCGAGGAACTGCGACGTCGAGGAATCTCGGCCATGGGGGTGGACACCTCGCCGGCGGCTGTAGCGCTGGGCCGAGAGCGCGGAGCCAAAACGGTGCTGGCGGACATCTTCGATACCGTCCCGCACGAAGGGCACTGGGACACGGTGCTTCTCGTCGACGGCAACATCGGTATCGACGGCGACCCCGGCCGTGTCATCGGTCGGGCGTACGAGATCGCGTGCGACAGTGGCTCCGTGCTCGTCGAAGTCGACTCCCCGGGAACGGGTTCGGTCACCGAGTGCCTTCGTATCGAAGGCCATGGTTCGGTGGGGCCGTGGTACGACTGGGCCCGTATCGACGCCGCGGCGCTGATCCCCCTCGCTGCCGCGGCCGGACTGGCGTACAGCGAATCCGTGTCGGTCTCCCGGCGGCACTTCGTTCGGTTCGTCAAGCCTCCTCACGACGCGGTCGGCGGAACCATCGCGTGACGGACGCCGACACCCGTACTCGGTCGAGCCGCGGTCTCGCAGTGCGCCGGGGGTGGACTCCGCGCGTTCCGGAGCTGATCGGTGCCGTCCTCGCCGCCGTGTTGGTCGTCGCTGCGGTCGTGGTGGCACAACGGCGAAACGAGGTCGTCACCCCGCTGCTCGACGGAATGGGTTTCACCTTCGACGACTTCGCCGCGTTGGCACCGCTCTTCGGACAGTGGGGCGCCCACGTGGGGCCGGGGACCCCGGTCGCGGTCGTCGTGGGCGTTCTGGTGGTGATCGCCGGTCCGTCGGTGGCGTCGCGTCTGTCGTGGTGGCCGCTCATGGCGTCGGTTTGGGCTGCGTCCCTGGTCTGGATCGTCGGTCTCGCGGCGGTGGACGGCTGGCAGCGGGGCTTCGTCGACCGGCTGACCTCCCGCGACGAGTACCTGTCCGAGGTCGGTGGGATCGACGACATCGGTGCGATGCTGCGCGGCTTCTCCGACCGCATCGTCGACGGCCAGGCCGACTCCTGGGCCACCCACGTCTCCGGTCATCCGCCCGGCGCGATTCTGACGTTCGTGTGGTTGGACCGTCTCGGACTCGGGGGAGGTGCGGCGGCAGCGTGGTTGTGCGTGATCGTCGGGTCGTCCGCTGCTGTCGCCACTGCCGTCGCGGTGGCCGCACTCGTCGGCCGCGATCGAGCTCGACGGCTG
The DNA here is from genome assembly GCF_001620025.1 of Rhodococcus sp. PBTS 1. Taxonomy (NCBI): domain Bacteria; kingdom Bacillati; phylum Actinomycetota; class Actinomycetes; order Mycobacteriales; family Nocardiaceae; genus Rhodococcus; species Rhodococcus sp. PBTS 1. The sequence continues at coordinate 3,212,049 of NZ_CP015219.1, read as the reverse complement.
GTTCCGTTCGCCGTGATTGCGCCGAGTGCGATCTGGATCGGTGTCTCCGCGGATGGGTTCTTCACGGGCGTCTCTGCCTGGGGTGTCGCGCTTCTCGCTGTCGCAGCCACCGGGCGACGCCCGCGACACGATGTCGCGGGCGTCGCGGCGGGTGTCCTGCTCGGATTCGCGGTCTATCTGAATTACGGGCTCACTTTGATGGCCCTGCCGGCTGTGGCGGTTCTGATCGCCTCTCGCCGCGTCCGCCCTCTGATACCGGCAGTCGGCGGCGCACTCGTCGTCGCCGCCATCTTCACCGCGTCGGGTTTCTGGTGGTTCGACGGATACGTAGCCGTCCAGGAGCGGTATTGGCAGGGAATCGCCTCCGCACGCCCGTTCCAGTACTGGAGCTGGGCCAACATCGCAGCCCTGGTGTGCGCCGTCGGGCTCGCGGTGCCCGCCGCGCTGTCGCGGGTGGTGTCCCTGCCCCGTCTGCGACGGGCCGAGCCGGTGACGCTGCTCGTGGCCGCGGCACTGCTGGCGGTGGCCTTCGCCGATCTGAGCAGGCTGAGCAAGGCGGAGACCGAACGTATCTGGTTGCCGTTCCAGGTGTGGCTGACGGTTGCCACGGTCTCGATCGGGGACCGTTCCGTGAGGTTCTGGTTGTCGGCACAGGTCGCGCTGGCCTTGGCGATCAACCACCTGACGTACACGAACTGGTGACCAGCGCCGCTTCCCCGAACGAGAACAGGAGCACACAGTGCACGTATTACTGACCGGCGCAGCCGGTTTCATCGGTGAGCACATCCACGAGGCGCTCCTCGCCGCCGGGCACGACGTCACGGCGGTCGATGCATTGTTGCCCTCGGCCCACGGCTCGGCGCCGCGCCGGACGTCGAGGGTCACGACGGTCGACGTCCGTGACCCCGACGCTCTGGACGAGGTCATGGTGGGAGTCGACGCGGTGTGCCATCAGGCCGCCGTCGTCGGCGCCGGTGTGAGCATGGCCGATGCCCCCGCCTACGCCAGCCACAACGATCTGGGCACCGCCGAAGTCCTCGCCGCCATGACCCGAGCCCGGTGTCGGAACCTCGTGCTCGCCTCGTCCATGGTCGTCTACGGGGAAGGTCGCTACCGCTGCCCGACGCACGGCATCGTGCGACCACGGCACCGGCAACCGTCCGATCTGCGGAACGGCGTCTTCGACGCGACATGTCCGGAGGGCGGCGAGCAGGTGACGTGGGAGACCGTCGACGAGAGCGCGCCCCTGGAACCCCGGAGTCTCTACGCAGCAAGCAAACTCGCGCAGGAAAACTACGCCCTCGCGTGGTCGCTGGCGACGGGTGGAACGGTCACGGCGCTGCGGTATCACAACGTCTACGGCGACCGAATGCCCCGCGACACACCGTATTCGGGGGTGGCAGCGATGTTCCGGTCCTCGCTCGAATCCGGCGAGCCGCCGACGGTGTACGAGGACGGAGCGCAGATGCGCGATTTCGTCGATGTCCGAGACGTCGCCGCCGCCAACGTCGCCGCACTCGACAGGGCCGGTGAGGGATTCGTGGCCTGCAACGTCTGTTCGGGACACCCGATCTCGATCGGCGACGTGGCTCGCATCCTCTGCCGCGCGCACGGCGGGGGCATCGAACCGACGGTGACCGGACAATTTCGGCCCGGGGACGTACGCCACATCGTTGCCGGCGCCGTCCTGGCCGACGACGTTCTCGGTTTCCGAGCCGCCATCGGTCCGGAGGAGGGTCTGACGCGTTTCGCCTTCGCCCCGCTCCGTGCGGCGTCCGACGGCTCGGCTCCGGTGGTGTGACGATGACCGACCCGTCCGATGTCACCGTCGTGTTCCCGTGCCGCAACGAAGCGCAGTCTCTCCCCGGTGTTCTCGGCGCCGTGCCCGACGGCTATCACCGACTGGTGGTCGACAACGGCTCGACCGACGGCACAGCGGACGTGGCCCGCGCACACGGGGCCGACGTGGTCGCGGAGGCGGTGCCCGGGTACGGCTCCGCCGTGCACGCCGGCGTCACCGCCGCGCGAACGACGGTCGTGGCCGTCATGGACGGGGACGGGTCGATGGACCCGGCCGAACTGCCCGACCTCGTCGCGGCGCTGGGTGCCGCGCAGCTCGTGGTCGGGCGGCGCCGCCCGGTGCACCGCAGCGGCTGGCCCTGGCACGCCCGTCTGGGCAATGCGGTGATCGCTCGGCGTCTGCGCTCGCGATTGCACATCGATGTTCACGACATCGGCGCTGTTCGGGTGGCCCGCCGCGATGATCTGCTCGCCCTCGACATTCGCGACCGACGTTCCGGCTATCCGCTGCAGCTGCTGGTTCTCGCTGCCCGCGCCGGGTGGGTGATCGCGGAACGCGATATCACCTACCGTCCTCGGACCGGGGGCGTGTCGAAGGTGTCGGGGTCCGTCCGCGGCACCGTCGTCGCCGTCTACGACTTCGCGAAGGTGATCCCGTGATCGACGCGACGCTGCTCGTCATCGCGAAAGCGCCGGTCCCGGGTTTCGCCAAGACTCGGCTGATGGCGTCGATGACCGCCGTGGACGCCGCATCCGTCGCGGCGGCCGCTCTGCTCGACACACTGGCAGCGGCGCGGCAGGCCCCGTTCGCTCGGAAGGTCGTCGCGATGACCGGCGACCTCGACGACGCCGTACGCAGCCGGGACATCCGGAAGTCGTTGGCCGACTTCAGGATCGTCGATCAGCGCGGGGACGACTTCGCGGACCGGCTGATCCATGCGCACATCGACGCCGCCGGGTCCGGCCCCGTCGTGCAGATCGGCATGGACACCCCGCAGGTTCAGTCGGCGATGTTGGCCGGCGTCGGCGAAGCGCTGGCACCGTTGTCCGCGATTCTGGGCCGCGCCGAGGACGGGGGGTGGTGGGTGCTCGGACTGCACGACGCATCCCGAGCACACGCGTTGCGAGCTGTGCGGATGTCCACCGACCGGACCGGAGACGACACCGAGGATGCTCTGCAGCGAGCCGGACTAGTCGTCGGCGACGCACCGACTCTGCGCGACGCCGATGAACTCGACGATCTCGCCCCGATTGCACGACTGTGCCGCCCGGACAGCGAATTCGCCCGCTCCGTGGCCGCGCTGACCGGACCCCTGGTCGACGAGTCGCGATCAGTGAGAGATCGGTGACCGGCCCCTGGTACCGCAGCGTGCTGTTCCGGTTCTACCTCGTCGGTGGCGCAAGTGCCGCCGCGTATCTGGTGTTGTTCGTCGCGTTCCGCACCGTCATGTCATCCCAGGTGGCGAATGTGCTCGCGCTGCTGCTGTCTGCCCTCGCGAACACGGCGGCCAATCGGCGGTTCACCTTCGGGATCCGGGGGAACGCCGGCATCGCCCGTCACTACGCTCAGGGGCTCGTCGTGTTCGCCCTCGGCCTGGCGGTGACCAGCGGCTCACTGGTTGCTCTGCACGGGTGGGTGCTCGACCCGTCACGTGCAGTGGAGGTGACCGTTCTCGTTGCCGCGAACATCGTGGCCACGGTGGTGCGCTTCGTCGGTCTGAGGAGAGTCTTCACCACGGGATGATCGGGTGAGCCGAACGCCGTGACGAGTTCGTGTCACGGGACGTCGACACTGCCGGCAGGGATGATCTGCAGACTCGACTCGGAGCCCGGGTCGCTGCCCGTCACCAGGATGTTTCCGGACCGCGGATCCACCGCCACGGAGTTCGCCCGGCGCACCGACGGCAGATCGGTCACGATGCGGGGCGAGGTCGGTGCCGAGCGACGTCGCTGCGTCAGCGTCGTCCCCAGAGGCCCTTGCCCGACCAGTTCCTGCTTCGGCCCGCTGTAGATCCAGATGCCGTTGCCCTGCACGTCCGCGGCTGCTGCGTAGTCGCCGACGGCGACGCCGCCCGGCTGTACCGGGCCGGCGGGCAGGGAGCCCGTCACGACACTGTCGCGGACGAAGACGACTCCACCGCCCATCTCGTCGGTCACCACGGTGGTTTTCGTCGACTGGATGCGTCGTGAGCTGCGCTGTCTCACGTATCGGGTGCTGGGGCCCGCCGCGCCGATGGCCTCTCAGGCGTGGGCAGGAGAGCCGAACGCACGACCCGGGCGCTGTCCTTCGTTTCGGTGTAGATCGCCCGCTGCCGAGCAGCGCCGGTGCCACCGCGGCGAGCGATCGTTCTTGACAGCTCGCGGACGATGATGTCGTCGCCTGTTGCGAGGAGCGCTGGGCGCACCGTGGCCAGCAGTCGATCGAGCATCTGTGTGGGGGTGACAGCGGTGCCGGTCATCGGGTCGAGTGCTGTGCCGTCCATTCCACCGTGTTGGGCGCAGCGGTAGGCCATGTCGAGGAATTGCGGTTCGGGTGCTGGTCGACCGGCGTCGTGCGCCCACCGAGCGGTCGTGGCGAGCGCACGCACCAACGCGGCCAGCAGGACGGTTTCCTCGACGGTGGCCGGAATGTCACTGACGCGTATCTCGATGGTCGGGTGGTGTGCGCTGGGTCGGATATCCCAGTACAGGGACGCCTCGTCGAGGATCGCGCCGCAGTCGATCAGCATCCGCACGGTCTCGTCGAAATGCTCCGGTGAGCGATGGACCGGCGGAGGGCCTGCTGTGGGCCATCGACCCCACAGCACCGAACGCCAACTCCGGTGCCGGGTATCGACCCCGTCGTGGATGGCCGAGTTCGCCGTGAGCGCCAGCAATACCGGAAGCCAGGGCCGCAGATGATTGCTGACTCCGATCGCTGTCGCTCTGTCCGGCATCTCGACGTGGATGTGGCATCCACAGCACGGATCCGCGAACGCGAGGGCACCGTGAGTCTCGGCGAGGCGGTGGTACCGAGAGGTGTCACTGATCGCTGCCGGCCCACGCTCGGGCGCGGGAGTGGGGCACACCCCCGCGGCGAGCACCGCGACACCGCAACTGTGCGCCGCAGCCGACAGGCCGCGACGGGAGGCGGCGAGAAGCCGGCGTAGCCGATGCATGTCGCGTTCGGGACGGGAGTTGGTCTCCACCTGGTACCGAGTCAGCTCGCTGACGACGTCGACACCGGTGGCCCGGCCTCGGTCGGCGACAGCGCCGTTGCAGTCGACTAGGCGAGATGTCACGGGGTCGACCAGGAAGAACTCTTCTTCGACGCCCACTGTCGGGACACCGGCCACTGTTTCTCACCGCCTCGAATCGTTGCCGAGCACCGCTCGGTGCTCCGTTCGACGCCGCACGGAGGGCGGCGGCGCTTCGGGGCTTGCACGCCTCGTCGGTCCCAAACACGCCGCCGAGGTGGGCGGTCACCAGTGACGGTCTCGGTCGAGATGGAGCCCTGGCGCTGTCGCGGTGGATTCGGGTGTCGAGTGGGCTGTGTCGACGGCGTCGAGGCGATGGGGCTCACCGGCGGCGCGGCCGTGGGCAGCGCATCGCTCGTACTCGTCACGGCGTGAGGAGGTTCGATGCACACCCGGGCCGACATTCATCGGAGGTTGGCTGCTGTCGCGCGAACTCTGCTGCGCAGATCCCGCACGGCAGCAGTCGATCACCTCCGCGGTGGTCGACTCTGCGTCGTAGTGAAATCCACGATGCCCACAGCTGCTGACGATGACCTGCACTCGTCGTGATGCATGGAACCGTGCACGGAGGGTAGGCCACTGTCCGACGAGCGGGTCCGCCCGATCGGGAGAGGACTGCACATGCCGTACGAGGACCATGACCTGGAGCTCGACCTGCGCTGGTGGGCCGCAGCGAACTATCTGACAGTCGCGCAAATCTACCTGCAGGACAACACGCTGCTCCGGGAACCACTGCGGCCGGAGCACATCAAGCCCCGGCTTCTCGGGCACTGGGGCACCAGCCCCGGCCTGTCGATGATCTACACGATCCTGAACCGGCACATCCGCCGCACCGATACCGACTGGCTCTACGTCACCGGTCCCGGCCATGGCGGTCCCGCACTCGTCGCCTCGACGTACCTCGAGGGCACGTACAGCGAGATCTACCCGACGGTCGCTCGCGACGCCGAGGGCGTCCGCGTCCTGTGCCGCCAGTTCTCCTCGCCCGGTGGAATTCCCAGCCACGTCAGCGTGCCCACGCCGGGCAGCATCCACGAGGGCGGCGAACTGGGCTACGCCCTCGTGCACGCCGCGGGCGCCGCCTTCGACCGGCCGGACCTCACCGTCGCATGCGTCATCGGGGACGGCGAGGCGGAGACAGGTCCGCTGTCGGCGTCGTGGAAACTGCCGGCCTTTCTCAACCCCCGTCGCGATGGCGCGGTACTCCCGATTCTGCATCTCAACGATGCGAAGATCGCGGGACCGACCGTCCTCGGTCGGACCTCGGACGAGGATGTGGCGCACTATCTCTCGGGACAGGGATGGGCACCCGTCGTCGTGGAAGGCGACGATCCGCACCGGGTGTTCCGCAATCTGGAGCGGGCCGTCCGGGAAGCCCACGAGACGATTCGGGAGGCTCAGCACGCCGCACGATCCGGATCCGGGGAGCGCGTGCGCTGGCCGGCCATCGTACTGCGTACGCCCAAGGGGTGGACCGGTCCGCACGAGGTGGACGGCGTTCTCGTGGAGGGAACGAACAGGGCGCATCAAGTTCCCCTGTCCGGGGTGCGGGACAACCCCGAACACTTACGGCTCCTGCAGGACTGGTTGGCGTCGTACCGCCCGGAGACGCTCTTCGACGAGAACGGCACGCTGGTGGACGAACTTGCCGCGCTGGCACCGTCGGGCGACAAGCGCATGGGCTCGACTCCCTACGCGAACGGCGGACGACTCCTCACACCGTTGACCGTCCCCCCGCTGGACGCCTACGCCTTGGACGTACCCGCACCCGGCACCACGTTCCACGGGACGACCAAGGTCCTCGGCGAACTGCTACGAGACATCTACTCGCGCAACACCACCAAGGACGGCGGCGGCTCCTTCCGACTCTTCTGTCCCGACGAGACGGCCAGCAACCGACTCGACGCCGTGTTCGACGCGACCGATCGCTGTTGGCAGCTGCCGACCACCGAGTGGGACACGGCGCTCTCGCCGGACGGCCGGGTGATGGAGGTGCTCAGCGAACACCTGTGTCAGGGATGGCTGGAGGGATACCTGCTCGCAGGCGGGCACGGTCTCTTCGCCAGCTACGAGGCCTTTGCAATGGTGAGCGTCTCGATGATGATCCAGCACGTCAAGTGGCTTCAGCACGCCCGCGACCTGCGCTGGCGGGAACCCGTCGCGTCGCTCAACATCCTGCTGACCAGTACCTGCTGGCGCAACGACCACAACGGGTTCAGCCACCAGGGCCCCGGCATGATCGACGCCGCCATCCCGCTCTCGTCCGAGGTGGTCCGCGTGTGGCTGCCGCCGGACGCCAATACGCTCCTGTCCATCTCCGATCACTGCCTGCGCAGCCGCGACCACGTGAATCTCATCGTCGTGGACAAGCAGGAGCACCTGCAGTATCTCACCCTGGAGGAGGCCCACGAGCACTGTGCCCGCGGGGCGTCGATCTGGGAATGGGCAGGAACCGAGGCGACGACCGCCGATCGGCCCGAGGTGCCAGACAGTCCGGACATCGTGCTCGCGAGCGCCGGTGACGTTCCGACGCAGGAGGTCCTGGCCGCAGCGGAACTGCTGCGCGAATGGGTTCCGTATCTCCGGGTGCGGGTGGTGAACGTGGTCGACTTGCTGGCGCTGATGCCGGTGCGGGATCACCCCCACGGTCTGTCGGAGGTGGCGTTCATCGAGCTCTTCACGGCGGACACCGATGTGATTTTCGCCTTCCACGGGTATTCCCGCGCGGTGCACGAACTCCTGCATGGACGCACGGGTGCCGCACGGTTCCACGTGCACGGCTTCAGCGAACAGGGGACGACCACCACGCCGTTCGACATGGTGGTCGTCAACGAGATGAGCCGCTACCACCTCGTACTCGACGCACTGCGACGCTCCCGACGCGTTCCCGAACGTAGTACCGATCTGGCCGATTACTGCCGAACCCAGTTGGAGCGCCACCGGTCCTACGTCGTCGAGCATCTCGAAGACATGCCCGAGGTGAAGGACTGGACGTGGGGATCCACGACGTCCAAGTGCGCGGGTCGGACGCCGGCCTGACCGCATCGATCCCTGCGGATCGACCCGGCGCGTCGCTTCGCTCGCCCACAACCCACGTCGGCGCGGTCCGTCGGTGACGTCGAGTCTGCTCCAGGCCGTGAAGCTCATGCTCATCCGCGTCTTCGACTCCGGCCGGCCGTCGATCACCCCACTCACGACGAACCGTGGTCCATCCTCATCCGTCGCGTCGACGAACGAGACGGACGTCATGGAGCGGTGCGTGGGCGGGCCGTCCTCGTGGGCCCCGCGCGCCCGCGTAGTTCGAGCTCGGCGTCGTCGTCCCACTCCGATGCCTCGGTCGGGTCCGCTGCGTCGACGGCGTCCGACGACGCCAGTGCCCGCGCGTCCGTGGTCTTGGCGGCATCGCTCAGGCGGGCAGCTTCGTTCACCGGGTCGCCGATGACGGTGTATTCGAATCGCTTTGCCGCGCCGACGTTGCCGGCCAGGCACGGTCCGTAGGTCACGCCGATGCCGACGTCGAGTCGCCCGCCGAAGGGCACCAGGCGCGCCAGATCGCGGGCGGCCCGCATCGCCGCTCCGGCCGCATCGGGGTGGGGGAGCGGAGCACCGAAGATCACCAGCGCAGCGTCCCCCTGAAATTTGTTGACGAACCCGTCGTGGTCGGCCGCGACCTGGACGACGCGGTCGAAGAACCCGTTCAACAGGTCGACGACCTCCTCCGGCGAGAGTCGTTGCGCCAGTGCGGTGGAGCCGACGACGTCGATGAACAGGACACCAACGGACCGGATCTCACCGCCCAGGGTGGGCTCGTCGGCCAGCGCTCGTGCGGCGACGGCGTCGCCGACGTGCATGCCGAACAGTTCGCGGACGTGTTCGCGTTCACCGATCGTCGCGGCCATGCGGTTGAAGCCGACCTGGAGTCGGCCCACTTCGGAGCCGTCGTAGACCGGGACTCGGACGTCGTACGTGCCGTCCTCCACTCGCGTCATGGCTGTGGTGATCTGGTCGACGGGATCGGCGATCGATTTCGCGGTGAGCGTCATGCCGCCGGCGCCGACGGCGAGGGAGATCAGGGACAGGGCCAGGACGGCGCCGGCGATGTCGTCGCCGGGTCGGATGACGATGTGCAGGATGCTCCCCAGTGCGATCAACCCGGATCCGAGCAGCGGGATCACCGTCGACAGGCCCCACATTGCCAGCAGGCGGGTTGTGACACCGGGGGCGGTGGCGCGGCCCGGGACACCGCGCACCATGACCTCGGCGACGATCGGTCGCAGGGTTCGTTCCGCGACCACGTATCCCATCGCGCAGGTCGCCGCGCCGCCGAGGCCGACGGCGATCGCGATCACCACCAGGAGATCGCGGCCCCCGCCGGCGGCGCCGTTGACGACGACGAACACCAGTACGCCGGCCACCCACAGTGTTCCGTTCACCGCCACCTGACGGATCGGCAGCCGCAGCGCGGTGCGGTACTCGCGCAGGTGCGGCTCACCGCCGCGGTCGAGCCAGCCGAACAGAGGCTCGGCCGCGCGAACTCCGAGGGCGAATCCGATGACCACGGCGACGGGCAGGTACGCGGCGAAGGTGATGTAGTTGCGGGCCGACAGCACGTCCCGGTAGTCGATCGGCAGCGGGAGGACGAAGCGGATCAGCCCGAAGACGATGAACGCTCCGATGACGTTCGCCAGCACCATGCCGAGGGCATAGAGCTGGACCGGCCGACGCGCGAACACCGACACAACCATGGCGCGCGTGGAAGCGCTCGAACTCGGCACAACGCCGATCCTGACAGACCCGCAGCAAGCCGGCCGCCGCAACGCGGACCGCCGAGAGAGCCTCTCGCGGCGCCGGACTCCTCACCTCCGCGGCAGCCGCGCCGGCCGGCGACGGCGCTTCAACTGTCGACCGGGAGGGCGCAGACACCGCCCATCGACGAATTAGTGCGTAGTCCGTGACATCCGACCTGCGGGCGTGTCCTCTCCTCCTTCGGGCCGATGGCGGTCGCGGCGGTGGGGGCGGCTCGTACGCGCAGCGTTGCGCGGTCGTCGGTGGCGGGCTGCGACGGTCGATTCAGTGGTGCCACCCGTTCCGACTGCCTGGTGAGTCGTCGGTTCGATCGTGGCAGCGGGCTCCATTCGTGCCTCGGAAGTCCGCACGGAGTGGCCGCCCGGATGCCAGGATCGAGTCATGGCTGTCGACCCCCGTGGCAAGGACCTGAAGCAACTTCTTGCAGACGACGACGGCGGACCGGTGGTGATGCTCAACCTGCTGCGTTTCGCCGAAGGCGGTCGTGAGCTCTACGACCGCTACGCTGCCGCGCTGCACGAGAGGTTCCTGCCCGAGTGCGGAGCCGAGGTTCTGTATGCCGGCGACTGTTCCACGGCACTCGTGGCCGAGAACGGTCGGCAGTGGGATGCGGTTCTGCTCGTGCGGTACCCCTCTCGTGCGGCGTTCTCGGCGATGGTCGCCGATCCGGAGTACCAGCGTGTGACGGCGTGGCGGACCGAAGCGTTGTCCGAGGCAGTGCTGCAGGCAACCGTGCCGTGGCCGGATCCGCAGTGATCGTCTCGGGTCGGGTATGTGACGCGGAGCGGTTCGGCGAAAGACCTGACCACCACAGCTGAGAATCCCGGCCCGGAGTCGGTCGGTCCGTCGTGAGTCACGGCGGTGCGGGTCGGGCGCGTCGGTGGGTCCGCTATGAGCCGGGGGTCTGCGCGGCGACGGCGCGGAGGACCAGCGCGATCGCGCTGTCGACTCGATCGCCGAGGTCGGTTCCGGGTTCGCGGACCCACCTGAATACGGCACCTTGAAGGACGTCGCTGAGCGCCCGAGCGGCCACGGCAATGTCCACGTCCCGGGGAATCTGCCCGTCGTCCTGCGCCTGATGCAGCAGTGGGGTGACGTCGGCGAGTAGTTGCGATTCGTACAGGGCCGGCCCGAGCGCCGCCGTCCACCCGAGCATCATCTGCCGACTGAGCTCGGGCTCGGCCTCCACCGACCGGCTGATCACCCGGAAGTAGCCGTGAATGCGGTCGACGACGTCACCGCGTGGTGCGTCGGCGATCTCGCCGAGGGCGCGGTCGGCCATCTGCCGCACCCACACCATCGGAATGTCGCCCTTGTTGGGGAAGTGGTTGAACGCGGTGCGCCGAGACGTCCCGGCTGCGGCCGCGATCTCGGCCATCGTCGTGTCCTCGTACCCCTGCTCGACGAACAGTCGCGCGGCGGCGTCGTAGAGGGAACGTCGCGTCCGCGCTGCGCGCGGATTCGTCAGCGGTAGCGGCGGCTCGAGTGCCATTTTCCACCTTTTCTTAAGGGTCCCTTGCATCGTAGTTGCACCCAGGTGCAAACTATGACCGACCCCACATCTGCACTCGGGTGCAACTTACGTTCGGACAGGACCCCATGACCATTGCAACCTCGACGATCGACGCGTCCAACAGCGATCTCGATCCGTATTCCCCTCGTGCGCAGGCCGATCCGCACGCCTTCTACGACCGCCTTCGTCAGCAGGGCCCGGTGGTGTACGTTCCCGGGCGCGACGTCTGGTTGGTCTCCGGCTACGCGCAGGCCGTTGCCGTGTTGCGCAACCACGCCGACTTCGTCTCCGGGGACGGAGTCACCTTCAATGTCCCGTCCACCCGGACCGAGCGCTACCCGTTGATCGAGAACGACCCCCCGCTCCACGACCGGATTCGCCGGTCGGTGCAGCCGTCGTTCACCAAGCGCGCCATCGAGTCCTTCGCACCCGGCGTCGAGAACGCCGCGTCCGAGATCGCCCACGACGCCGTCGAACTGGGGGAGTTCGATGCCGTGGAGGTGATCGCCCGGGCGATGCCCGATCAGGCCATGACCCTGTTGACGGGAATCACTCCACCGTCCGCCGAGGCCTTGGCGGAGTGGAGCGACGCCACCAGCAGGGGAGAGGAACCCGCCGGCACGCAACAGCACTCGGAGTCGGTGATGGAAGCGCTGACCTGGTTGGCGACGGAAGGGCTGCCGGCGATGCCCGCGCACTGCCTCGGGCGCCTGATCGTCGACTCCGGGGGTCACGACGGGCGTCTCGACGAGGACGGTTCCCAGCGACTGATGACGCTGGCGTCGATGTGGTTGGCCGGAATCGACTCCACGGGCGCGCTGCTGGGCAACGCGATCGACGCCTTCGTCGACCACCCCGATCAGTGGGATCTGCTGCGGTCCCGGCCCGATCTGATTCCGAACGCCGCCGAGGAGCTGCTGCGTTTCGGTGCGCCGTTCAAGGCATTCTTCCGCCGCACCCGCACCACCGCGCACGTCGACGGGGCCGAGATCCCGGCCGGCGCGCGCGTCGCGGTGATGCTCGCCGCCGCCAGCCGCGATCCACTGCAGTTCCCGGATCCGCATCGACTCGACATCACGCGGGAGAACGCCAAGTCGCACCTGGCGTTCGGCAACGGATTGCACGTGTGCCTCGGTTCGCCCTTCGCGCGACTCGAGGTGGTCTCGCTGTTGGCGGAACTCGCGCGCCGGGTGGCGCGATTCGAGCGGGCCGGTGAGGCGCGCCGGAGCCCGAGCCAAACGGTGCACAAGTTCGACACGTTGCCGGTCCGTGTCGTTCCGGCGGAGGGCGAGTCGAAATGACCTACGCCAAGGGCCCGTACGACCTCGGACATGACTGCCACTCCTGGCTTCTACCGGAGGGGCGATGGGGCGAGAGCAACACCGGGCTCGTGCGGGGATCCGGCTCGTCGTTGCTGATCGACACCCTCTACGACCTGCCCCACACCGCCGAGATGCTCGCCGCCTACAAGCCACTGCTGCAGGGCCATCCGATCAGAACGCTGGTCAACACCCACTCCGACGGTGACCACTGGTTCGGCAACCAACTCGTCGCGGGACCCGGTGTGGAGATCGTCGCCACCCGGGCAGCCGCGGAACTGATGACGCCGTCGTCGGTGAGCGAGATGGTGGCGATGTCGGGGCGCGACGACCACGTCGGCGACTTCATCCGGCAAGTCGGCGGACACTTCGACCACGCCGGCATCGTCGCCACCCCACCCACGCGAACGTTCACCGACGAACTCTCTCTCGACGTGGGTGGACGCGAGGTCCGACTGATCCAGGTCGGGCCCGCCCACACCCCGGGCGACCTGCTGGTCCACGTGCCCGACGCGCAGGTCGTGTACACGGGGGACATCCTCTTCATCGGCGGCGCGCCACTGGTGTGGGCAGGCCCCATCAGCCGGTGCATCGCCGCGTGCGACCTGATCCTCGACCTCGAGCTCGTCGCGATCGTCCCCGGTCACGGCCCCCTCACCGACAAGACCGGGGTGGCGCGGGTGCGCGACTACCTCGACTTCGTCCACGCGGAATCGGTCGAACGCTTCGAGCAAGGGTTGACCGTGGAGGACGCTGTCGCCTCGATCGACATGAGCCTGTTCGCCGACATGTCGGAGCAGGGTCGAATCGCCGCGAACGTTCTCAACGTCTACCAGGAGCTGGACCCCACGCGCCCCCGCGAGAACAGGCTGCAGCAATTCGGCCGCATCGCCGACTTCGAACTCCATGCCGCCGCCACTGCACAGGACGCGGTGAACCGATGAAGATCGCTCGAATCGATCTGGGCGGCACTGCCCGCGTCGCGGTGGTCGATCGCGACCACGTGCAGCCCCTCACCACCGCAGTCTCGACGACGGATCTTCTCGTCGCGTCCCCATCCGAAGCCCGGAACGTGGTCGTACGCAACGCCGATGGTCCGGTGCTGCCGCTGTCGGAGGTTCGACTGCTTGCACCGGTCGATCCCCCCACCCTGCGCGATTTCCTGACCTTCGAGGAACACCTCGAAGGCAGTCTGAAGCTTCTCGGTGCCCACGCGCCCCTGCCGGTCTGGTACGAGATGCCGTTGTTCTACTTCTCCAACACCAATGCAGTCGTCGGGCCGGACGCCACGGTCGCGGTCCCACCCGGTTGCGAGCTGCTGGACTTCGAACTCGAACTGGCCGTCGTGATCGGCAAGCCCGGGCGAGATCTGACCCCGGAGCGAGCCCGCGACCACATCGGCGGATACACGCTGTTCAACGACTGGTCGGCCCGCGACCTGATGGCCCCGGTCGTGCCGTTCGGGATGGGTCCGGTCAAAGGCAAGGACTTCGCCAACTCGATCGGGCCCTGGATTGTCACCCCCGACGAACTGGAGCCCTATCGCCGGGACGACCGACTCGCGCTCGAGCTCCACGCGAAGCTGAACGGTGTCCCGCTACCGGCCGGCGGGGACAATTCGGCGAACATGGCCTGGTCCTTCGAGGAGATGGTCTCGTTCGCCTCCCGTGGTACCGAGCTCCGACCCGGCGACGTCCTGGCATCCGGAACCTGCGGCGGCGGTTGCCTTCTCGAATACTGGGCGCACACGAGCGCCGACGACGTTCCCCCGCTGCGGCCCGGCGACGTCGTCACCCTCGTCGCCGACGGCATCGGTGCCATGAGCAACACCGTCGTCGCGGGCGTCGGCGCCACACCACTGCCGCGAGCACGGGTCGGTCGGACCCGCCGGCATCGCGACTGGACCCCGGTCAGGAGCAACCGATGAGAGAACCGGCTCTGCACCACTTCGCCCGCGTGGCGGCCTCGCACGGTGGACCCGAACCCGGGGCGCCGTATGCAGACCTGTGGGAGTGGTCCGTCCGCGACATCGACGCCTTCTGGACTGCGGTCACCGAGTTCTGCGACATGTTCTGGGACGTGCCGCCCCGCGCGATCACCGACGGGAAGGCGATGCCCGGGGCCGCGTGGTTCCCCGGCGGACGCACGAACTACGTGTCCCGAGTCTTCGCACGTCCGCGTGCCGGAATCGCGGTGGTCGGCCACGACGAGACCGGGACGACGCGGACGGTGTCGTGGACCGAACTCGAAGCGCAGGTGAGCGCCCTCGCGGCATCGTTGACGCGCGCCGGGGTGACCATCGGTGACCGCGTCGTCGGCTACCTGCCGGATCGCCCCGAAGCCATCGTCGCGTTTCTCGCCACCGCCAGTCTCGGAGCCGTCTGGGCGGGCTGCGGAACCGATCTGGCCGCGGACGCGGCCCTCACCCGGTTCGACCAACTCGAACCTGTCTGTCTGATCGCCGCATCCGGGCATCACCACCGTGGCCGGTGGATCGACCGCATCCGCGACGTCGACGCGCTCCGCGCCGGTCTGCCGAGCCTGCGCGCGACGATCGTGGTGGGAGACGAACCGGTGCCGGGCAGCGACGCCATGACCTGGGAGTCCGCCGTCGTCGGTCAACCGGGTGGGGCGTTCGCTCCGACCTCGGTGGCGTCCGAGCACCCACTGTGGGTCCTCTTCAGCTCCGGCACGACCGGGCCCCCGAAGGGCATCGTCCACAGCCACGCCGGGGTCGTCGCGGAGCACCTGAAGACCCTGCGTCTGTTCTTCGACATGAACGGCGGCGATCAGTTCTTCTGGTACACCACGCTCAACTGGATGATGTGGAACCTCCGCCTCGGCGGCCTCCTCTGTGGAGCCACCGTGCACTGCTTCGATGGAGCGCCCACCGTTCGCGCACTCTGGAACGTCGCCGAACGCGGCCGGATCACCCATTTGGGTGTCAGCCCCGGATACCTCAGCGCCTCCCGCGATGTCGCACTGCGCCCCGCAGCGGAATTCGACCTACGTTCGCTGCGCGTGCTCGGATGTACCGGATCCGTCCTCACCGCTGCCGTTCACCACTGGGTCGCCGACCAATTGGGCGAGAGCGTCGCTGTCAGCTCCACCACCGGCGGAACCGACGTGGTCAGCGGATTCGCCGGCGGCGTCCCGGGGGTCGACAGCAGGCCCGGCGAGATTGCTGCGCGCTGGCTCGGCGTCGACATGCACGCATGGTCGGACGAGCGCGAGGCACTGACCGATCAGGTCGGCGAGCTGGTCATCACCAGCCCGATGCCGTCGATGCCCACCGGGTTCTGGAACGATCCGGATGACAAACGTTATCGTGCAGCGTATTTCGAGTATCTTCCCGGTGTGTGGCGGCACGGCGACTGGATCACCGTGACCGGTCGAGGATCGGTCGTCGTCCATGGTCGGTCCGACGCCACACTCAACCGCCACGGAATCCGCATGGGCAGCGCCGACATCTGCCAGGCCGCCGAGGATCTCCCCGACGTGGTCGAGGCGCTCGTCGTCGGACTTGAGGAATCGGGCGGCGGCTACTGGATGCCGATGTTCGTGACCCTCGCCGACGGCGTCGAACTCGACGAGACGCTGACCGCGAAGATTCGGGAAGCCGTGCGGGACAGAGTGTCCCCACGACACGTGCCCGACGACGTGATCCACGCGCCCGGAATTCCGCACACTCCGACCGGCAAGAAACTGGAGGTTCCGGTCAAGAACGCCTTGCGTGGACTTCCCCTCTCACCGGCGCAGAGCACCGCCATCGATCGGCCCGACTCGATGGACTTCTACCAGCGGACCGGCGATCGACGCCGCTCCCTCGGACGAACGAGTTGACCCCATGCCTACACCCGACACCCTCGACGTGGTCGTCCTCGACAAGGACAGCGTCGCCGACGGAATCGTCCGTCTCACCCTGGCACGCCCGGACCACGACATGCTCCCGCCTTGGGAACCCGGCGCGCACATCGATCTGCACGTGGGCAAACCCCCGGCTCTGATCCGGCAGTACTCACTGTGCTCCTCGCCCGCGGACCGCCACCAGTACCAGGTCGCGGTCCTGCGGGAACCCGCCGGCCGGGGCGGATCCTCCTACATCGCAGACGAACTCGAACCCGGTGACACCGTGTCCGTCAGTGCGCCCCGCAACCACTTCGTCCTCGTACCGTCGCCGCGTTACCTGTTCATCGCGGGAGGAATCGGCATCACACCGATCGTCCCGATGATCGAGGCGGCGGACGCCGCAGGAGCCGACTGGACGCTCGTCTACGGCGGACGCACCCGTACCTCGATGGCCTTCGCGCACGATCTTCTGGAGGCTCGTGGTCCACGGGTAGTGATACGCCCCCAGGACGAATACGGGTTTCTCGACCTCGACGAGTTGCTGGCCACACCCACGAACGGCACCGCCGTCTACTGCTGCGGCCCCGGTCCACTTCTCGACGCCGTCGACGCCGCGAGCAGGCACTGGCCGACCGGTTCGCTGCACACCGAACGGTTCGCACCTGTCGCGCACCCTGCTCCGACCGGCGAAGACTCCGACTTCGAGGTGGAGTTCGCGCAATCCGGCGTCACACTCACCGTCCCCGCGAACCGCTCGATCATCGATGTCGCCGACGAAGCGGGGGTGCCCATCGTGTACTCCTGCGAAGAGGGGACCTGCGGCGTGTGCGAGACCGCGGTGCTGCTCGGCGAACCCGACCACCGAGATTCCGTCCTGACCGACGACGAACGTCGGACGGGAGACAGGATGATGATCTGCGTTTCCCGCGCGAGGTCCACCAAACTGGTGCTCGACGCATGAGCACGGTGATCACGTCAGCTCGGCTCCCTCCGCACCGCCGCTCACGCCACGGGCGTCCCACCCGGATCGTCGCCTGTCGGCGCAGCCGCGCTGACCGACTGCACGAACTCCGCCGCCACCGTTCGTAGTTTGCGGTTGGTGCGTTGCGATTCGGTGGACAGCGCGGCGAACGCCGCGTCGGCATCGATCGACCGTAGGGCCATCAGGATGCCTTTGGCTTGCTCGATGGGAGCGCGGTGGTCCATCGCGTCATGGAGACCGGCGATGGTCTCTTCGAGGGTTCTGCGTCGGCGCTGTCGGTCGAGGGCGTCGCCCACCGCGTTCGCCAGCAGTTCGAGAACCCGACCCTCCCGCTCGGCGAGCAAATCGGACGAGAGGGAGAACAACGTCAGCGAGCCGACGGGGGCCTTGCCGACGTGAATGGGGGCACACAGCATCGAGCGCACTCCGGCCTGTCGAGCGGCACCGCCGAATTCGGGCCACCGCTCGTCCGCCCGGGTGCAGTCCGCCTCGATGACGCGCCCGGTACGGGCGGCGTGGAGGCACGGGCCCTCGTCCACCGCGAACTGCTCGTCGTTGATCGGTTCGATTGCCGGGGCCGACGCAGCAGCGGTGAACGTTCTCCCGTCGAAGACGACGGCGATGCCGCAGTGATCGGCGGCCTCGATGCACGAGACCGTCTCGCCGACCAGCCGATCGAGGAGTTCGGCGACGTGGTCGTCGCCGTCGCCGAGCCGCGCGATCTCGCGGACGACACCGCCGATACGAAGATCGACCGATTCTCGCGTGACGTCCGCAGTCATGGGGTCATTTCATCACGGCGTCGACGGGGTGATGCTTCCCGGCACCGCCCGTGGTCGTCGGTCGTTACCCCCGACTGTCAGCTCGGTACGAGTCCGAGCTGGGCGAGGAAGTCGAGTCGGTCGAAGTACAGGTGCTCGGAACGCAGGAGCTTCGCGTCGAGGTCGACGGAGTAGGTGGCGCTCCAGCGGAACGTCACGGTCTTGCCGGTGGCGGTGACCGGGCCGGACGGGGTGTGGAGGGGTCCGTCGTGGGTGCCGGTGAACGTTCCCTCGACCGCGGCACGGCCACCGTCGGTGACGGCGCTCTCGATGGTCAGGGTGGCATCGCCGAAGGCGGACTGGAACGCGGCGAGGAACGCGATGACGTTGTCGCGGCCGGTGAATGGACCGTCGGGTGCGACGAGCTCGGCGTCGTCGGCCCAGGGATCGGCGTCGGGTGTGCGGTTGTTGAACGCGTCGACGTGGCGGTCGATCACGGTGCGGGCTTCGGTCATGTCGGGCTCCAGTCGGTGCGTGCTGCGTGGTCGGTGAGGGTGGCGGCGAGTTCGGTGCGCACGGTCTCGAGTGGTGTGTAGGTAGCGATGGCGTGCTGCAGTCCTGTGGCGGCGCGGCGGATGTCGGGTGAGGTCAGTGCGGTGTCGACGGCGGTACGGATGGCGGACGGTGTCGGTCGCCGCGTGCGCAGGTCGATCCCGACGCCGACGTGGTGGACGCGGGCGGCGACCTCGGGTTTGTCCTCGGCTCCTGGTGCGACGACGACGGGCACGCCGTGTCGCAGGGCTGTGAGGACGCCGCCGTATCCGCCGTTGGTGATCATGACCGCGGTCCTCGGCAGGAGGGCGTCGTAGTCGAGGTACGACGCGGCGCGGGCGTTGTTCGGAAGCGACTGCGCGATGGTGTCGACGGGGGCGCCGCCGGTGCTGACGACGACCTGGACGTCGGCGTCGGCCAGCGCGTGCAGCGTCGGCTCGATCAGCTGGGACAGGTCGTGGTTGTCGAGGGTTCCCTGGGTGACGTGGATCAGAGGCCGGGGGTCGGCGACCATGTCGTCCCACCAGCCCGGTGGCGGCGTCGGTGGGCCGGGTCGGGATGGGACGGGTCCGGCGAAGACGGTGTTCGGGGCGAGATCGGAACGGGCATATTCGAACTCGGACGGACCCATCTGCAGGAACCGATCGCACAGGGTCGAGTAATCGAGGACGAACGTGTCCAGGGAACCGCCCGCGTCGGCGACGAGCCGGGCCGCGAGTTGCTGTGTGCGGCGGAAGAGAAGGTGGCGTACCGCGGCGTGGGCGAGGCGGTTGCGGAGGTGGGCGGAGCGCCCGGTGCGATGACGCATCCCGCTGTTGAAGGGGGCGACGTCCGCGCTGGTCTGCGCGATTGTGTCGGTACTTTCGGATTGACCAATGACCAGAGAAATACCTCGGACGCCGTACGGCCCGCCGCCGCTATCGTGGTGCGCTGAGGGGTTCCACGACCTCAACTCAAGGGCACTCCCCCAACCCCCCAGTTCTCGCCGGGAACCTCGGTGATCGTCACCCAGACCTTGTCCGGGTTCTTCCCGGCAGCCTCGGCATACGCCCTGGTGACCGCTTCGATCACCGCACGCTTCCGTTCCTTCGTAAGCCCCGGTGTTTGAGTGATCTGAATCATCGGCATAGGAAGTACTGTGTCACAACCTCATTCGACCGCCTCGGACACCACTCCCGTTTGATTCCGTGACGCGATGTTGACGACTCCGCTCAGCGCTTCGAGCTCGCGGCGCAAACGGTAGTTCTCGAGGGCCAGGCGCTGCACGCTGGCAGCAGCAGCCTCCACGTCGGCTCGCAGGACCGAGTTCTCTTTCCGAAGCCGATCACAGTCATGGCAAGGTCCGGTCGACCGACTACCACCCCCACGGGACACGGGTTCGATGTTGTTGATCGTTCGGATCTCGTCGACGACATCTGCGAAGTGGCGGCGGAACGTTGTGTTGGACAATCCAAAATGGCGCGCGATCGACAGGACGCTCAATCTCGCACTTCCCTCTCCTCGGCTCAGGTCCCGCACCACTACCCGCACGTCATCAATGTCAGGAATCGAACCACGTGGCTTCACGATTTGCTCCGGACATTCTTCTCGAGGAATTCTTCAATCTGCTCAGCTCGGCGAGCAAGCCGATCGAGCAGGAGCGGCGGGAATTGACTTCGCACTAACTCGGCCCGCAGCTTGGCCACCTCCGCGCTCAAGGTATCGATATTGTCCGATGTGAGGGCAACGTTCCGACAGTGCAATGGCTTGCATTCCTCGGTGGTCGGATGCGAAAAACCATGCAGGTCCGTCTTATGCCTGCACAGTGCCTTTTCTGGATTGAATACGCAGGTGGCATACCTCCCCGGATACACTTCGGGGCCGCCCTTCTTCATAATCCGCTTAAGCCTGTTTGGGTCATTGATTATCTGACCAGCGAACCCGGATTCGACCGAGAAGCCCTTTAGCCTGGTCATCGCTTCTTGACCTGCGGGGCCCGCCAAGCCTTCGTGTTGATGACTATCGATCATTGCAAGGAGGTGCTCTCCACGAGCGAGCGCCTCTTCGGCCTCCACCTCCGCCCGGAACCCGCTATCCGAGGTTCCGGCGTACCCCTCGAACATCTGAACGCTTAGGTGTCGATACTGAATCGCGCCGGCGAGCGAACCGCCCGGACGGCGCGCAATGAACCAGGCAAGCGTCCTACGGAACTGCCGCGTAGTGAAATGCCAGTCGGGAATACCGTCATCCCGAGCGCGACTTTCGACGTACGCATTCACCCAGAGAGTCAGCGATTTCACCTGACTGCACGTCGCCTTCGATGAATAGACTCTATTTTCGCTAGATGAATATCTGCAGGAAACGTCCAGATGCGCAAAAAGCCAGTCTCGGGACTTCGGCTGCAGCCGTTCGAGGACTGCGATGGCACGCGCAACCGGCTCGCCAACCACCCAAGTAGCTGGTGTTCCCGCAGCATCCCGCTCCCCTTTGAAGGCGGTGCCCGAAACGTACCACCTGTACGCGACGCCCCTCTCGTCACGCACCGTACGCACGCACCCGCGCTTGAGATGCTTGACTTCACTGTCGCGCATACCCGAAAGGAACGCTATCACTACATAGCAGGCTGCAATGAGGCTTCGCGTGAGTTTCGGTAGACCATAAGGGCTATCCAAATTTACTCGCACGTAGTCGATCCACTGATGGCCGTCGATCGTGCCGTTCAGAGGAAATATGTAGCGTGACTCTCCCAATCCCACAGTTTCAACGGTGCTCTGAATCTGCCCGCTTCGTCGCGCAACACTAATCCGCGAGCATCCGATCATTCGGCTGATGTGCGTAAAGTTCACTGCGCCAGAATTGCCGGGAAGCGGAATTCCGCCATCGACATGCTCTCGCAGTAGGCGGCTCAACGCCTCATCAAGCATCTCCCCGCGCAGGCCCCCCGTCCTCGAATTTTCCCACCTTAATCGAATCGAATGCGCCTCAATGATGTCTGGAGAAAATTCGTCGACAAATCGCATTGACCAATCCAGCAAGGGAGACAGAATCTCCTCCGGGATTCTTGGTGTCGAGTTCTCCAAGCGGCGGGGCGGCTGAGGTTCACGCCACCCGACGCTGATCGTCGCCGGGTCGATCGCGAGGTGGTCGGTCGGCATGTACTGCCTGTACGTCCACAGTCTCCGCACCAGAGCGCGTCGCGACTGTCGCAAAATAAAATCAGGTACGGTCGACACGAGATGGATCTGGAACAGCAGCAGGTGCTCCGCCCTGACGTCCCGGAGTGACAGGCCATCTCTACAGCTAGCTTCCTCACGGTCGTGAAGCCAACCCAGGAAGACCTTAAGGCCGGCAAAGTCTGATCGAATGGTCGTTATACTTCGGGGCATTTCCCCAATTACAGGACTGTCGAGCAATAGCGCTCGCATGAACTCCTTCGCAGTGTTTCGATACCGCTCAGGGATCCCGTCGAATCGGAGTTTGAGCCTTACGGCTTGATTCTGGAGAATTGCGGCATCCAGGCGCCACTCCGCGTCGCGGAAACGTGGGGTCTCCTCGAGGCTGAAGTCCTCCCGAAGCCTGCGCTTGCGGAGCACGAATTCGTCCGGGTCGATCGACGGTTCGTCGCCACCGACCGACGTTTGGGCTGGTCTCGTCATGGCGACTCCCACGGTTCTTCAACTAGCTCCAGGCTTGACTCGCCGGCAAGTTCGCGTGCTCGTCCAACTTCGGCGGGAGTGAACTTCGGCAGGATGTCACGGTGGATCGCATCCCACGCGCTCCCGTAGCGGTGACCCCACTCGTCGGACGACAGCATGCCTCGTCGATTCGCGAGATCGTCGGAGAGCGCTATCAATTGAGGTAGATGATGGCCGCTCACGACACTGTTCTCGCACGAAAAGCAATCGATGAAGCTGACTGTGCACGGCTTTTCCGATGCGGGGTGGCGGGCTGGGTTCCTGCACGCTGACCATGCCGCTTCAGTCGCGTCCACGCACCCTTCGGCGTTTGTCCCTGTGGCGACGTGGTTGTCTTGGCCGACAATCACGGTCCCGGTGAAGCGGCGCGAGGTTTTCCCGCCCACCGTCTCTCGCCGGGCGGTGACATGAGCGACCTGTTCCGCATCCACCATCGCTTCGGCGATTATCTCCTCTGCCCAGTCCCTCGTATAGGGATCGTTGCGAAGGTAGTTGCGGTACAAGACCGGAACCGTGTTGGTGCGAGCCGCGGAAGGCAGATACCCGCCGAGACTTTTGGTGCGGCGCACGTCCACGGAAGTCTTGAGGCGATTGAATTCGAGGAGAAGCTCCTTCGCGGACGATTGGACTCCATCTCCGTCGGACGGTGGTGACAGCTGATCTGCCAGCAGTCCATGCCGGCGAGTCCATTTGGCGTTGTTGAACGTCGAGTCGAGTCGCGTCGCGAACGGCGCCACGTGGGAGGCGAGCCGACTGCCGTCGCGTGTACCGGTGGGGTTTCGCCAGATGGACCATAGCGATTCCGTCTGGGAACAGTCCCTGCCAGGGCCCATGAGTCTGTGCAGCAACAGATACAGACCCCCAGGCGTGTGGAGTTCACGGCCGGGTTGGCCGACTTCCCAAGTCACGGTCGTGTGCCAGCGCCCTGACCCGCGCCGTCGCTTGAGTACCTCCACTTCGACGGCGCGGTCGCCCAGGATGCGATGCGCCGCCGGCAACTCCTTCACCGATTCGACGTTCAATCCCGTGACAGCGACCATCAACACCAGGAGCGGAACAAGATCAGGCAAGACCACGAACTGTTTGGACATCAGCTCGCGTCGGTCTTTCGGCACGATGCGTGGCGCCTCGCCCGTTGCAGCGATCTCGACGAGCAGCGACGCCGCGCGACGGTCGGGCTCGTCGAGTTGACCAGGGGCCTCACGGAACTTCTCGATGAGAACGCACGATTTGGCGAAACGATTTCGAATCGCCACCACGTCACTCCTCGCGGCTGTGACGAGCCGGTGCAGCTCTCCGTCCGAGTAACCAGATTTCGGTACTGGCACCTGCCCCACCCCACGAGCTCGCGCAAACGCGAGAACATCTGCTGGAACCAACCTCTTCATCTCACCCGACCGGAGCAAGACCCCGACACACTGCCGATCCTTCCAGGCATATGCCTCACTAGATCGGGACTGTCGATACGCGTGGTAGGCCTTGACATGCTCGACAGTGAGAGCATCGGGCCGTACAGGGGGAACAGGCAATTCGGCGAGGAACAGGATGAAGTCGCGCCATACACCCCAGTTGTGCCGCGCAGTTGCCACCGTGCGCCATGTTCCGGTCGGTGCGGCCATCCAGACAATCGTCTGCGCAAGCGGTCTATGCCAGCCTTCCAACGGGAGAGCCCCAACGGGGACCACCAGGCTTCGGCCGTCTTCTCCCATGATGAACCGTCCTGGTCCTGATGGAGACTTCGTTCAGGCCACCTCGCGGTCGGAGGCGGCGGTGGAGCTGTTCTGACGGTAGTCGTTCTCGTACTCGATGGGCGAGGTGTAGCCGATCGAGGAGTGCACCCGGGTGGTGTTGAACCAGTGCACCCACGCCGCGGTCTCCCGCTCGACCTCCGCGCGCCCGGTCCACGACCGTTGGCGGTCGATCAGCTCCGACTTGTAGAGTCCGATCGTCGATTCCATCAATGCATTGTCGAGCGCGTCACCGACCGACCCGATAGATCCGGCGATGCCGGACTCGGCGAGAGCCTCGCTCAGGGCAATCGACGTATATTGCGACCCGGCGTCGCTGTGGAACACCAAACCCGTTGCTGTGAAAGCGAAGTCGGCCCGTCGGCGAGTGAACAACGCTTGCTCGAGGACACCGGTCACCAGCGGTGTCGCCTTGGTCGTCATCACCCGCCACCCCAGGATCCGGCGGGAGAACACATCCACGACGAAGGAGGTGTACACGAACCCTGCCAGCGTCCAGCAGTAGGTGAAATCAGCAACCCACCACTGATCCGGGCGGTCCGGCAGGGCCCATCGCCGGTCGATCAGGTCCGGATGCCGCGGCGCCCGGTCGTCGCGTTCGGTGGTGATCGTGCGCCGGCGGCCCCGCACCACTCCGACGGCTCCGCAGATACTCATAAGCCGGCCGACCTGATCACGGCCGACGTCGTGACCGGCACGTTTCATGGTGTGCCACATCTTGCGCACCCCGTATAGGCGCCGGTTCGCCACGAACATCGTGTGGACGGTGTTCGCGGCGTACGCCTCGACCAACGCGGCGGCGGAGACGGTGCCGCGCTTCTTGGCGGCGTAGTAGGTGGACGGGGCGATCTTCGTTCCGTGCTCGGTGAGCACGGAACAGATCGGGGCGACCCGAATCGGTCGCGGTAGCCGTCGATGTAATCGACGATCACCGCAGTCGGCGGTCGACCTCCGCCGCCGCGAAAAACGCCGATGCTGTCTTGAGAATCTCGTTGGCCCTGCGCAATTCGGCATTCTCACGCTGCAACTTTTTCAGCTCGGCATCGCGATCGGATACCGTCGACGTCCCTTCGGGCAGATCGTCACGATCAATTCTGTCGATCCAATTGCGCAACGTCTCGGGTTTGACATCGAGCAACGCACCGACGTGCTTGCGAGCCGCCAGCTTCGAATCACCGTGCTCGGCGACCCGTTCCCGATACATCCTCACCGCCCGCTGGCGGGTCTCCTCGTCGAACTTCCTCGGTGCTGCCATGACTGCATTCTCCTGGTGAGATCACAGTCTCCACCAGACCCAGGACGGTTCATGAACTCGGCCTTCAGCCCAGCGCCGATGCCAGTGACCGCTGACGGAGGTTCGTACCCCTGGCCGGGCATGCGAGCAGGCCGACTGCGCCCGGTGGCTCCTCGCCCCGTCACGATGCGGGCACCATTTCCGACTGGACCGTACCGACTGCCGACAATCGTGGGTCATCCCAAGCATCGGAGATCAGCGCCATCCTGGTTTCCATTTCCAACTCGGCGAGAGCGTGGAGGTAGATCTGTGTCGTCTCGACCGACCGGTGGCCGAGGCATCGTCGAACCCAGTCGAGTGGGTCACCGAAGATCTGAACATAGTGTTGGCGCTGTTGCGGATTGAATTCCGACAGTTTGCTGATGTGACCACGCTGCAACTGCTCCAGGGTGAGAACCGCGAAGGAGTGACGCAGGGTGTGTGCGCTGCAATGCAGCGAGACACCCTGTCTTTCACAACGAGCATTCGCTGCCCTGAACATGGATTTCCACGTCGGCACCGCCACTGGCAAACCGCGCTCCGAGAGCCAGAGGGCTGCTGGCTCCAGCCCCTCGGGAGTCTCGATGAGGATGCGCCGACGTTCAGCGCGATCCATGGCATCCAGCTTCGCCGGCCTGGTTGTCGCACCGGACGACTGGTACACAGTCACCTTGCCACCGGCGAACACCATCGCACCGGGAGTTCGCTCGTATCGGCGTGCGTCACGCGCCTCAGCGACCGCCTCGGAGCGGTCGAATCGAAGGTAGCCGTCGAGGTCTCTCGCGACGGAAGAGGGCACGTAGACCCATCGCGCCGCTCCGTTCTTCGACACGGCGGCGGGCAACCAAAATCGCTGATAGCCGGACTTCGTTGGGTCTCTTGGCACGTCGGATACTAGAAGGGCAGCTTGCTCAGATAGACGCAAACCGGTGCGGACCATCAAGTCGCAGAAGGTCGCGTTCCTCGATGCCCACCTGCCACGGAAGTCCGTTGATGGCATCCCATTGGGGTCAAAGCCCCGGATACCCACGTCGCGCCATCTTCGGTACGAATCAGACGGTAGCCAGCGCATCCGGGTTCGGCGGCCTCCGTGCATCACGGCGGCGGGCACGTCCCGCTGTGTCCGACGATCGACCGCACTTGTCGATCCAACGACTCTTTGGGGCACCGGGTTTCCATCGACGATGCCAACTGCCAGTTGCCAGCGGTAGAACTTGTTAATTGCCGCGACCTCACGATTCCAGGTGCTTGCACTGACCCGTGGCCCACTCTCATCCCGACATCGCCAGAAGTAGTAGGCGATGAAGTCAGTCTCGAGAGCCTTCTTCCAGTCGTGTTGTCCTCGAGCGGACGACAGGAAGGTGAGGAACTGACCGATGTCTCGCGCGTAGCCGACCTGAGTGTTGACTGACATCAACAACATTGAGGAAGACGCAAAGAACCGGTTCAAATCGACGTCGTAGTCGAAGTCAGGACCAAGCAGAAACGGAGTCCCGGGTGGAACATCGCGGGGCGGAGGCTGGTCGACGAGCGACGATAGGTTCATCCGCGAGGGGATTGCGTCGTGCGTTGTGCGATAGAGGCGCCACCTCGACTTCGTCACGACAGCAACCTACCCAGCGCACCCACGCCGGCCACGTATTTCGACAAATCTGGCACGAGGACAACAACGCATGCCTGCACAAGGCAACCTCCAGTGAACCGTTGAACTCCTACCCGAACCGCTCAGCCTGTCGATCTGTACATGGGCCGCATCCAGCGATTCCATGCGTAGCACTACCGATGCACTACTAGTAGGGCAGACTTTCCTGCACCACTGTCCGGTACTAGATGGGTGCCGACGCGACCAAGCCAGAATGACCCCGCTCGGGTCGACACCTGGGCCCGGCACAGGACGCACGTGGGATTGACGATTCGAACCCTCCGACTGGAGAGAGGCCTCACCCAGGAATCCCTCGCACTCGAGTCGGGCGTCACGCGAAACGTCTTGATCCAAGTCGAGCACGGACGTAGAGGCCTTCTGTACGAACGACTCTTCGACATCGCCGAGGTACTGGGAGTGCCGGCCAGCAGACTCCTGCAGGTCGACGAGTGAGTCATGATCACGCGTTGGCCTGAAGCCTTGGTCATCGATGCTCGCGGTCAACGATGCTTGGCTAGCTCGATCTCCTGGACTATCTCCCACAAGCGCCTCGAGCTCCGCGGCTGATCGAGCGATTCGAGCGCCAGTTTCAACATCGCGATGACAAAGGTGTTCTCGCTGGTCAAGCCCTGCCGAGCACGCACTCGCGACGGATCGTCGAGGTTCCAGTCGAGTCGGCGCTCAGCCATCTCATCGCTGAATGCCTGGGGCCATTCAAAGTTCTTCCTCGCAACATTCCTCGCCATTCGCGTTGCGCCCTCCGTATTCCGCCGTCGTACCTCAGCACTACTAGTGATGCACGAGTACAGCAGAACGAGACGCCCGCCATCAGCAAGATGACAGACTCTGCGCAAAGCGATCTCGCGGCAGGTCGGCTCGATCGACACAACAACCCGGTGACAGGTGTTCGCCAATAGCCTGAGCTGACCGCAGGGGTAGTCCCACGCCTGTGATCGCGACAGTCGCCGGTTGTGGAATCCTGTCGCAGTGCCCACCCTTGAGCCGACAATCGCGTTGACGACTTGCGAGAATGCTTTGCGCGAGTTGATGGCCTATGTCTATCGCGAACACTACGGTGATCACTGGCTAAACAAGGTCTCGACCGAGAAGCAGCAGGATCAGTGGGTCGAGCGAGCAGAAGCAGAGACAGCTCGCACCAAACGTGGAGTTGCCGCCGTCGACGGCCCAGGTCTTTCGTACGCACAGTTCTTCGATTTGCTCGCCATCGCCGACAAGCACTGGGAGCAGCTCATGCCGGCGCTCGACAAGAAGCAGGTCACCTATCGACTGTTGGAGAGATTCGAACAACTGCGCAATGCTGTCGCGCACGGGCGCACTCTGCTCGCATTCGAGCAGGACTTGCTCTCCGGGGATCGCCGGCCAGATACGAAACCAGGTGACGCACTACATGAGCAAACAAGATCCCGCGGGCGAGTACTACCCTCGAATCGAGTCAGTCATCGACAGTCTGGGCCACCGGATCGACGGCAGCGGACCGGTCGTGGGTGAGGTCGTCGGGCACCAGATCACCGGAATGATCCTTCGTCCCGGCGATCGAGTGGGGTTCATCGCAACCGGCACCGACCCCCAGGATCGTCCGCTCCGCTGGGATCTGATGAGCTCACAGAATGGGCTGACGCTGGACTCGAAGGTCTCCAAGGCCGGTGAACCCGTGCAGTTGGAGTGGTCCGTCGGCGATGGTGATGTCACCGAATCGGCAGTGGTTGCGCTCTACATGTCCGCCGAGGACAGCACATACAAGCGGTTTCGTCATTTCGACCATCGCGCGTACTTCGGCTACGTCGTACGGCCTCCACTGTGACACCGAACCGCTCTACGCAAATAGTGAGGTTCGGTTTCGCTTCCCCACGCAACACCAGCACCTCTGGCGGACCGAAGGGTTCCCGGACTACACCAGAACAGCACTCCCAACCAGGCGGTGGCCGGTGCTGACACACACCGTAGCCGCATGAACCTTGGCATGGAGCGCTTGCTGTGACGCTGATCATCTATCGGCTGAACGGCGACGAGTTGACGGTCATCGTCGATTCGCTTGCGTCAGGACAAGGAGTCGTTGCCGATGCCGAGGTTCGGAAGCACTGGATCAACGCTAAGGACCGCTTCCTGGTCACTGGTATGGGCGCCGCCGATCTAATCGTGCCTTGGTTAGACCGCGTCGAGAACCGCCGGTACTCCAGCCTGGAAGATGTTGCGGCGGGTTCGACACACTTGTTAGAACAGTGGCAGATGTACAGTCCTGCAATGAACTCCGGGTACGCAACCCTGTTCGGGTTTGGCTTCATGGACGGGATCTCGATGCGGCTTGAGATGTCTTCGCGAAACGGCTTCGCTCCATCGTGGAGCGCACGCGTGGGTCTTGCAGTACCGAGAGTCGAGCAAGCAGTCCTCGCATCCACGCCGGCCGACCTGACGAGTGACGACGACGCGGACTACTTCGCAATAGCGAGTCACGTGGCGCAACACGTCAACAGGCTGAATGTGCATCCGACCATCGGTGGAGTCCTTTGGGCCACTAGAATTTCGGCAAGTGGGAACGTTGAAGAACGCGCTATAGGCCGGATCTCCCCCGCATAGTTGGGGGGCTGGTCTATTGGTCGACGAGGTACATCTTGCTCGGCCTTGGTCATCGTTTCGCTTGGAACACCGACAGGTCATAGAGGTTCAGCTTGTGGCCTACATCCACCCGTAGTGGGTAGCCGAGGCGAGCATCTCGTGAGCAAACTGCCTCAGTAGCGCGAGGTGGGCATTCGTCGGGTAGATCGTCACCCCTGGGGGATCGAAGTCGCGGGAGATGCCAATTGCGTACTCTCCGGCGCGCAGTACCTCGTAGTAGTCCTCAAGATCCTCGTCGACGTGCGCGCCTCCGTCTTTGTCCGCAGCGCTAAGCACGATCAGCTTTCGGGTGTACTGGACTTCGTCATGAACGAAGACCGTTTCGCCGGACCACCATTCCTCGACTGGCAGCTCGTGGAACTCGGTGCCTATGAGCGGCGACATTCGGATCGGCTCGAGAGCGAGCGGCTTGATCTCGTGAGCCAGGTAGTCCTTCCAGTCTCCGAGACCACGCGAAGACGAGAGCAGCTGACCTTCGCGGCGACCGGTATGCGTGAAGAGCGATACGTTTCGCCGCTTGTCGTGAAGGAGAACCCGCAACGACGTGGCTAGGCGAATCGCTTCATCCTCATGGCCTTCGTCGTATGACTTCGATGAGCGCCGTACATAGCCGAGCTGCTCGGCAAACTTCTGGTCAAATCTCTGATCGCGCACCCCGCAATCTTGCCTGGCTTGGCTCGTGTTTGGGGCGAACTGATTCCGGACCGACTGCAGGTTCTCATTCAATAGTCACTGGCGGGGTCTGACTGACCGTCAGGAACTCTGGCCAGCCTCACCCACAAGTCGTTTGTCGCCGCTATTCAGCACTTGGAAGTCGCCCGTCGAATGGGTCGGGGTGCGGTATGTCGTCGTCCCAGAACATGTAGCGCTCGGCGAGGAGTTGCATGATCGCGGTCAAGTCAGTGGTGCCGTGGTGCAACTCCAGTCCCCAACGGTGGAGGCTGCTCACGGCTACGAGTTGGATGCCCTGCTCCATGGCATCCCGGGTGATTTCATCGGCTGAGATCTGAGGGTCATTGGGCTGATCGGCACGCATCGCTTCTGCATGGAACGCCGCCGTCATCTCCTCGGCACGATCTTCCATGATTGCGCCGTGGCGAAGGGCAATGCGGTGGTTGACGGTCAGATTCACCACGACGTTGAGGATGTGCCAGTCTTTCCAACCCTTGTCGCGTAGATCGCGGAAGATTTCTCGCACGTGTGGGGCGGAAATCAGCTCGGGGATGGTGTGCCGAATAGACCTCGGCAAGATTTCGTAGCGCTCGGCGAGAACCGCGTGCGCCTTTTCAAGGCTGTAACCCGGTCCAGCCCCTGCGCGCGGTTGCATATGAGGTGCCGCGGCTCGCGGGTTGGGATGCGTGGCATTCGCAAGCGGGCGGTGCCGCGGGTCGGCGAGCGGCGTGGCAACTCGGGTGCGGAACTGCGCAAGTTCCCGGTACGGACGTCCGATCTCCAGATTGGAGAACAGGCCGTTCCTGGCCGCTTGGTCCATGACATGCCTGAACTGTTGTTGGTTCAGTAGCGAGTTTCCGACCAGAACCTGGAAAGCCAAGTGCAAGACGTCGTTGCTCGAGTGTCGTTCGTCGTCGACTTCACCCGTTGGATCGGCCGGCAGGAACAGCAGACACGATCGCCGACCCTCGCTGGTACGGGTCAGGAAGGTCTCATCGGGCCGTCGACCGGGAGGATAAGTGCGGACCTCGATGTCGACGTCTTGAACGATGAGAACTGGGTCCAGGGAAGCGAACTCGACCAGCAGAATCTGAATGGTGGACGTGAAGTCCTCGAGCGCGAGAACGGTGTCCCGTTCATTACGGCAGTGGATAGTCCACCGCACGCCGAGGGCGTGGAAGGCAACATTTCGGCGTGGTCCGACGTCGCTGAACGGGGCGCCGGCCATGTCTGATAGCCAGTTCGTCCACTCTTGCTCGGAACGCACTACCCCCGAAGGACGTGCTTCACGAGTATGTGTGAGGCCGTCGAACAGGCCACCGCTGAAGAGATCATGCATGGTCGATACGAACTCGGGGCGGGTCTGCGCGGCTATCACCGCGGTGAATGCTTGGTACTTCATGGCTTCCGACACATACGGGTGGCGTTCGAGGCTGCCCGCGTCGGGCGCCCAGGCAAGGTGGGCCTCGCCGGCGATCGTTGCGATCTCTGCGGACGAGATCCAGGCCCCTACCAAATGGTCCATATTGGCGGCTGAGAACAACGCCATCGGCACGAATTCGCGGTCGGCGGGCTCTGCGCTGCCGTGGGCAAGAGCGGCCATCGCCAGTGCGTACTTCTTGGCCGCCAGATACATGCCCAGGGCGCAGTAGATGTCAACGATGTTGCCCATCGCTCGAAGTGCTCCATAGAGGGTGTCGCCATGAAACCAATTGACCTTGGCCTGGTGGAACTCGCGGAGCGCGTCGAGCAACCTGCCTGACTTCTGAAGAGCTTCGGCCCGTTGACGGCACCTGTCACCAGCCTCAATGTCACCTACTTGACGGGCGACAGCCCGGTCCAGGCCATCACACACATGCCGATAAAGCGGATGGTCCCACAAGATCGGCGTGAGTAGATCGACAGTCACGCCGAACACCTCGATTGGGTACGCGGGAGCATCCGGCAGCAGTTCAACCAGATCGACTAGATGCTGCATGGCAGCCTCGAGGTCGACTACCGGCGCGGGTTCCAGGTGTGTTTGCAGCGTGCCACGCTCCATCGCCTGGGTAAGCGACTCGTACAGATGGTCGATGTCATCGAGCGTCGCAGTACCCCGGACCTCGGCGCCCGTGTAGTCGACATGCAATGCCAGGTGCGCGGCGACCTGGAGCAGGGCGGCCCGTGTGTTCGAGCCCCAGTCGCGTTCCATCAACTCGTCGACGTGGCGGCGGAGTGGCGTTATCCAACCGACGGCCTCGGACATCGGAATGTCGGTGAGCCCCAATGCGGCCGCGCTTGTGCAGAACTGGATCAGCAGGCTGGCGTTGAACAGCAGAGTCGGATCGTCACTGCCCTGAACCTCATCGATGAATTGACGGATCAGCGTCTCGGCGGGGCGCAGGTCAGCAGTGCCCCGGCTACGGGCCACCACGATCTCGTAGATCGCGTGCAGGCGAGCTTCCGCGTCCGGACTCAGCTCGGCCAGTTGGGTCATCAGCATCAGCCAGCCGTCGAGGTCTGCACGCGCCGGCCCCGCCGGAATGGCGTGCTTCAGGCCGTTCCGAAGGTCGAACAGGTCACCGAGGTTCACCGCCTTCCGGCTGGGCTCCTGCCAGTACGCACGCAAGTCGACGTACCAGGACGGCAACTGCGAATCGCTCTCGACGTGGTCAACCTGCGGTGCAAGCTCGGAGGGTAGATGTAGGTACTCCTGGGCAATCCAATAGAGCTCCGGCTCCGCCAGGAATTCAGCCAACGCCGACCCATCGATGATATCGAGCGCAACGGCATACTGCTGCGTCGCCCATTCCTGCAAATCGTGCCGCAACCGTGTCGGCACGTTCGCGGTGGCGAAGATGTAGATCCTGTCGACCCGAGTGCCTTGCGTACAGATCGACCCAATGTCGCCCTCGAACTTTGCGCGTAGTCCGTCTCGTTGAATGGTGCACGCGAACACGACAACGTCAGTGGAAGCCAACGCAAGGAACCCGAGAGCAAATGGCAGTTCATCGGCCAGGTAGGTGCGGAACGTCTCGATGTCACGTCCTTGGTCGCCCCCGGCCGACACCGGCCCAGTGGCCGGCAGGACATTGCTGGCGATGCGACGTTTGGCGACGTGGCGGCACATATGCTCAAACGAATGATGCGCGTTGTCCGCAGACAGTGTGCCTAGCGCGAGCCGGATAATCTGGGACATCTGGACCGGAGTTGCCACGCTCACCTTCCACTAACTTGAGTATCTCCATCGACTACGGCATCGCGGTTCACCGCTCGTCGCTCGCCTCGGGCCGCGCACTGCAGTGCAGTTTGCCGTGAGATGGAACCCCCACAACGATCTCGGCATGAACCAGAACTATGCGCGGGCCCGGGCGGACCAATCAGATCCACAGCCACCAGGGACCGCCACTCAAAGCTCACCCAAATCTGGACAGATGAGGACTCGCGTTCCGGCACTAGCACTTTCAGAGCGACAGTCGGTACCGGACCGGCCATCGAGGCAGGACTCAAGCCCTGTTAGAGCTTGATCTTGACGTTGTCACCGCGGCTGATTGCTTCGGCGATGCTGGTCAACGTCGGCTCGACGAGGGCGGTGCCAAGCTTGCGTTGCAGCGCACGTTTGACCGTGGCGACAGGCTGCCCCTTGCACTGCCGGTAGACGGCGTCGACTTCCCGCTGCAGGTTTCCCGCGACCTGCTTCGCGAGCTTCTTCTCGAAGTTCGGATCCATCGTGAATCCCGCCATGTCGTCCCCCTGTGGTTGCACTTGAGTGATCAAGATCGTATCTGCGGGCACCGACACTCGAATGCGCTGTCAGCGTCTACTCGTGGGACAGGTGACGAGCGAGGTGGTGGGCGTCGCGGCCGACTCCTCGCAGAGAGGCAGAGGCGAGGCTGCGTTGCCATTCCAACCCGATGTAGCCGAGTCCGGTGTGGGTTGTGGACAGGCCTTTCCGTTGCAGGGGGCGTCCGGCCGGGTCGAGGGCGCCTATACCGGCGAGGTAGGGCAGGTGGGGGGTGTATCCGGTGGCGAGGATGATCGCGTCGACGTCGGTGGTGGTGGCGTCGGGCCATACGGCGGTGTTGCCGTCGAGTCTGGTGAACATCTCGCGGGCAGCGGGTTGGGATGCGGTGAGGGCGGCGCGGTAGCGGCCGGTGTCGAAGACCGGCACGGTGGGCGGGTTGGTGATCCGGTGTCCGATGGGGAGGGCGTCGATGCCGGTGATGGTGAACCAGAAGTGCATGTCGCGGCCGAGGGGACGTTGCGGGGCGAACTTCACCGGTGCACGGCTGGCGAGAGTGACCGTGGCGGTGGCGGTGGCGGCGAGTTCCGCGGCGATCTGGACCGCGGAGTTGCCGGCGCCGACGACGATCACGTTCTCGCCGGTGTGGTCGGCGGGGGTGCGGTAGGTGCTGGCGTGCAGCAGTTTTCCGGTGAAGGTGTCTTGTCCTGGCAGTGCCGGGAGGTGGGGTGAGCCGAATCCGCCTGTGGCGGCGACGAGCCGGGGTGCGGTGAAGGCGGTTCCGGTGTCGGTGTGGGCGGTGAAGGTGTGTCCGTCGTGGTCGACGGCGTCGACCCGGTGCTTGAGGTGGATGTCGACGTCGAGGCCCTTGGCGTAGCGGCGGAGGTAGTCGACGACTTCGTCGCGGTGCGGGTAGTGGTCGGGGTCGCCGGGGAAGGAAAGCCCGGGTAGGGAGCTGTATTTCGCGGGCGAGAACAGGGTGAGGCTGTCGTAGTAGTGCGGCCAGGATCCGGCGGTGTCGTCGGAGGCTTCGAGGAGTGCGGCGGTCAGGCCGCGCTGGCGCAGGGCGTGGGCTGCGGCCAGGCCGGACTGGCCGGCGCCCACGATGAGGGCGTCGTAGTGGGACATGTGGGGTCCTTGAAGGTCAGGTGGCGGCGGGGCGGCGGGGGACGCTGGCGGCCGCGACGAGGGCTGCGAGGAGTGCGATGGCGCCGAGGACGAGGTAGGCGTGGGCGTAGCTGCCGGTCCAGTTCGACAGGGCGGTTCCGGCCCAGGGGGCGAGTGCCATGACGATGACGATGGGTGCGGACATCAGGCCGTTGAGGCGGCCGTAGTGGGTGGCGCCCCACCGGTCGGTGATGGCGGTGGCTTGGACGAGGGTGAACAGTCCACGGATCAGTCCGGCGCCGATCGCGACGGTGATCAGGGTGGCGACCGTGGTCACGACGCCCAGCAGTGCGGTGCTGACGGCGGTGGCGACGAGGACGCCGATGGCCCGGCTGCGGGCCGAGGTACGGGCGGCGAGGGGCAGGTAGCCGATGCGGCCGAGGAGCTGTCCGGCCCCGCTCAGGCCGAGAATCAGGGCCGCCAGGGATGGGGAGAAGCCTTGTTCGATGAGT
Organism: Rhodococcus sp. PBTS 1; assembly: GCF_001620025.1. Taxonomy (NCBI): domain Bacteria; kingdom Bacillati; phylum Actinomycetota; class Actinomycetes; order Mycobacteriales; family Nocardiaceae; genus Rhodococcus; species Rhodococcus sp. PBTS 1. Next base: position 3,176,248 of record NZ_CP015219.1, on the reverse strand, counting down.
AGCGGGACGAGGTTGAACACGCCGGCGAAGGCGGCGAACGCTCCGAGGCTCAGTGCGACGACGAGGGCGAGGAACGCGGGGCTGCGGGAGGCGTCGCGGTGATCGGCCGTCTCGCCGTGCGCAGGTGCGGGTGGGTGCGGCCACCGTCCGCGCAGTCCCCACAGGTGGGCGGGGATGGTGATGGCGGCGAGGATCGCCGCGAGGATGAGATAGGTGGCGCGCCAGTCGGTTCGCTCGACCAAAGTGGCGGCGAGCGGGGCGAAGACAGTGCTCGCCAGGCCCGCGGCGAGGGTGAGGATCATCAGCGCCTTGACGTAGCTGTCGCCGTACCAGCGGGTCAGGGCCGCGAACGCGGGCGGATAGAGAACGGCGCCCATCGCGATGCCGGCGACGATCCAGCCGGCGTAGAACGTCGGCAGGTTGTGTGCGGTCGCGATGAGAAGCAGTGCGGGCACGGCGAGTACGGAGCCGGCGGTCATGATGGCGCGCGGGCCGATGCGGTCGATGATGCGGCCGACGGGGATGCCGGTGAATGCGGCGGCGAGCTGGCCGATCGAGAACGCGGCCATGATCGTCTGCAGGGACCAGCCGGTGTCGTCGGCGATGGAGACCGACAGCACGGGGAACGCGTAGTAGAGGATGCCCCAGCTGGTGATCTCCGTCAGGCACAGGATCGCCAAGACCCGCCGCAGACCGGCCGCGGGAAGGGTGTCGGTCTGCGGCGGGGTCTTGGTGTCCGTCATCGGGCTAGCGTGCCCCGCCGGGTGCGGTCAGGGTCACCAACTCCGGCTGCGGCGCGCCGCAGCAGCCGCCCTCGGAGGCGTCGGCGTCGGCGTCGGGCTCGTCGAATACCCCTGCGCCGCCGCAGACCCCGGTTTCGGGGAGGATCAGCTCGACGCGGGCGGCGGCCTCGTGGTCACCGGCGATGGCGGCGGCGATGCTGCGGACCTGCTCGTAGCCGGTCATGGCCAGGAACGTCGGTGCGCGGCCGTAGCTCTTCATGCCGGCCAGGTAGAAGCCGGGTTCGGGGTGGCTGAGTTCCTTGGCGCCGTGCGGGTAGACGGTGCCGCAGGAGTGCACGTTCGGGTCGATCAGCGGGGCCAGCTCGGTCGGCGCCTGCAGGACCGGGTCGAGGCCGAGGCGGATCTCCGAGAGGAAGGACAGCTCGGGCCGGAAGCCGGTGAGCACCACGACGCGGTCGACACCGTCGACTCGCTGACCGTTGTCGGAGGTCAGGGCAACCTGGTCCTGGCCTGTGGGTTCGACTGCGGCGGTGCGGAAGCCGGTGACGACGTTCAGCAGGCCGTCGTCGACTGCCTTCTTCGCCTTCAGGCCCAGGGCGCCGCGGGCGGGCAGCTGGTCGGATTCGCCGCCACCGAACGTGGAGGCGACGTCGCCGCGGCGCAGGATCCAGGTGATCCGGGTGCCGGGTGCTTCCTTCTCGAGCGCGGCGAGAGCAACGATGGCGTTCAGTGCCGAGTGGCCGCCGCCGGCGATCGCGGTGTGCTTGCCCGCGTACTGCGCGCGCACTTCCCGGTCGTCGAGGTCCGGGACGCGGTAGGAGATGACGTCGGCCGCGGCCTTCTCGCCGAGTGCCGGTAGTCCTTCGCCGCCGAGCGGGTTGGGGGTGCCCCAGGTGCCGGAGGCGTCGATGACCGCCTGCGCGAGCACACGTTCCTCGGTGCCGTCGGCGCGGCGGATGTGCACGGACAGCGGTTCGGTGTCGCGGCCGGAGTCGACGACGAGGTCGCGGCCGCGGCGGGCGACGCCGATGACCTCGGTGCCGAACTGCACGGCGTCACCGAGCGCGGCGGCGAGCGGGACGAGGTAGTCGCGGACCCACTCCTGCCCGGTCAGATACGCCTCATCGTCGGGGGCATTCCAGCCGGTCTGGTCGAGCAGGCGGCGGGCGGCGGGGTCGATGACCTCGGCCCAGCGGGAGAACAGTCGCACGTGGTTCCACTCGGCCACGGCAGCTCCTGCGCGGGGGCCCCGCTCGAAGACCAGCGGGGTGAGCTGGCGTTCGCGCAGTTCTGCGGCGGCGGCCAGACCGATGGGTCCGGCACCGATCACGACGACGGGCAAGTCGTTCATCATTCGACCTTTCATCGATGTTCTTCGATCAATGCCACAGTATCGATGGTCATCGATGAATGCAACCATCGATGCCGATCGATATACTGAGTTCATGGTTACGTCCACTGAGTCCGCCGAGTGCCGTGTCCCGCCCCGCGCTGGTGCCGGGCATCCGTCGGCAGGTTTGGCGGCCGAGGACGCGGCCACCTATGCGGGTTGGTTCGCCTGCCTGGCCGAACCGACCCGTGTCCGGCTTCTCCACGAGGTCGCCAGTACCCCGGCCGGGGTCAGCATCGGGGAGCTGGCCACACGGCTGGGCATCGGCCAGCCGACCATCTCGCACCACGTCCGCAAGCTCGCCGACGTCGGCTTCGTGACCGTCCACAAGGACGGCACCAGCTCGGTCGTGGTGGTCAACCCGGCGTGCTGCACCGGTCTGCCGAGCGCGGCCGACGCGGTCATGGGCCTGCTCACCCAGCGCCCGTGCTGCCCCGACGATCTTCCCGGTGACGTCACCGTTCGGCCGATGACCGACGAGGACTGGCCGGCGGTGCGCCGCATTTACGGCGACGCCATCGCCACCGGTCTCACCACCTTCGCCACCGAGGTGCCGCCGCGGAAGACGCTGGACACCCAGTGGCTCCTGGATCACCGGTGGGTCGCCGAGATCGACGGCACCGTCGTCGGCTGGGCCGCCCTGACCGCGGCGTCGCCGCACGAGCACTTGCGCGGGGTCGCCGAAAGCGCGGTCTGTGTCGCCGACGGCTGGCGCGGCCGCGGCGTCGGCAAGGCCCTGCTCCGGACGCAGGTGATCGCCGCCGATCAGGCCGGTCTGTGGACGCTGCAGACCTCGGTCTTCCCGGAGAACCGGGCGGCGATCGCGCTGCACCACTCGGCCGGGTTCCGCACCGTCGGGGTCCGCGAACGCATCGCCCAGCTCGGCGGCGAGTGGCGCGACACCGTCCTGCTCGAACGGCGATCCGAGGCCGGGGCCCCCGCCGGCTGTGCGGCGTGCTGACGGTCGTGGACATCGAGCTGCTCTACTTCGACAGCTGCCCCCACTGGCAGGTCGCCCGGGATCGGATCGCGCAGGCCCTCGCTGAGACCGGGAACGCCGGCACACCGATTACGCTCCGCACGATCGACACCCCGGATGAGGCAGAACGCGAAGCGTTTCCGGGTTCGCCCACCATCCGCATCGACGGAGTCGACGCCTGCGCACCGGCCACCGGGGTGGGACTGACCTGCAGGGTCTACCCCACTGCCGACGGCCCGGCCGGGGCACCGACAGTGGCCGACCTCGTCGCAGCGATCCGCCGGGCCGAGCTGCGGCGACACTGACCGCCGGACGCTCAGTCCAGGTCGAGTTCGGCGACAGCGGCTTTGGCGGTGCGCCCGACGCCGAGGATGGTCGCCGATCCGGGACCGGTCCAGTCGCCGTAGCCGAGCAGGTGCAGGCGGGGCTCCTTCAGCGCCTTCGTGCCCGAGACTGCGATCGTGCCGTCGTGCTCGCGCAACCGCAGCGGACGCAGGTGGGCCAGCGCGGGCCGAAAGCCGGTGGCCCACACGATGACATCCGCGTGCTGCTCTAGGTCTCCCCAGGCCACGCCGTCTCGGGTGAGGCGGTCGAACATCGGTAACGCCTGCAGGACACCACGATCGCGGGCCTCGTGCACCTCAGGCACCATCACGATGTCGCCGAGCGACGCCGGTCCGCCGGGATCGGGTTTCCCGGCGGCGATCGCCGCGGCACGCTCGGACGCCACCTGGAACAGCACCCGCCCATCGACGTCGTCGGCGAGGAAGCGGGGTGGCCGGGTCGTCACCCACGTGGTGGCGGCCACGCTGGAGATTTCGGCGACGAGCTGGGCGGCGGAGTTACCGCCCCCGACGATCACCACCCGAGCGCCCGCGAAGTCCGAGGCTCGGCGGTAGTCGACAGTGTGGAGTTGGCGGCCGGTGAACTCCCGCGCACCCGGGTAGAGCGGCCAAAACGGTTGCTGCCAGGTGCCGGTCGCGCTGATCACCCGCCGGGCCCGCCAGATCCCCCGGTTCGTGGTGACGGCGAGGTGCTGCCCGCCGCGGTCCACACCGGCGACCCGGACGGGCCGCTCGATCGGCAGGTCGTAGCGCTCCTCGTAGGCGGTGAAGTAGTCGACCACATGCGAGGCGGGCGGGAATCCGTCCGGCCACGGCGGCATCGGCCATCCCGGCAGGGCCGCGAACTCCGCCGGGGAGAACAGCCGCAGCGACGGCCACGTGTGTGGCCATGCCCCGCCCGCGATCGGCTGGTCGTCGAGGATCACGAACCGGTGCCCGGCTCGCCGCAGGTAGTAGCCCGCGGCCAAACCTGCCTGGCCCCCGCCGATCACGACCACATCCACGTCGGTCACCGATCCCTGCTCCATCACGCTCAGGCGGTGACGGGCTCGCCCGCGGCGGCGAGGGTGTTGCTGGTGATGTCACCCTGGTCGGCCAGCCAGCGCTCGGCGTCGATCGCGGCGGCACAGCCGGTGCCGGCGGCGGTGATGGCCTGACGGTAGGTGTGGTCGACCAGGTCGCCGGCCGCGAAGACACCCGCGGTGGAGGTGGCGGTGGTCGGCGACTGCACCTGGACGTAGCCGGCGTCGTCGACGTCCACCTGGCCCTTGACGAGCTCGCTGCGCGGATCGTGACCGATCGCGACGAACATGCCGGTGACGTCGAGCGTGGACTGCTCGCCGGTGACGGTGTCGCGGACCACCAGGCCGGTGACGCTGTTCTCGCCCAGCACCTCGACCGGCTCCGCGTTGGTGACGAAGCGGATCTTCTCGTTCGCCTTGGCGCGCTCGAGCATGATCCGGGACGCGCGGAACTCCTCGCGGCGGTGCACGAGCGTGACGCTGCGGGCGAACTTGGTGAGGAAGGTGGCCTCCTCCATCGCGGAGTCGCCGCCGCCGACCACGACGATGTCCTGGTCGCGGAAGAAGAAGCCGTCGCAGGTGGCGCAGGCGCTGACGCCGCGGCCGAGGAGCTTCTCCTCCCCCGGGATGCCCAGGTAGCGGGCGGCGGCACCCATCGCGAGGATGACGGCGCGCGCGTAGTAGGTCTCGCCGTTCGCGACGACCTTCTTGATCGGGCCGTCCAGCTCGATCTCCTCGACGTCCTCGGTGCGGATGTCCGCGCCGAAACGCTTGGCCTGCTCGCGCATCTCGTCCATGAGATCGGGGCCCATGATGCCCTCGCGGAAGCCTGGGAAGTTCTCCACCTCGGTGGTGGTCATCAGCGAGCCGCCGAACTGGGTGCCCTCGAAGAGCAGGGGCTCGAGCTCCGCACGGGCGGCGTAGACGCCGGCCGTGTATCCGGCGGGTCCGGAGCCGACGATGATCAGGTCGTGGATGGTCGCGTCAGTACTCAATGAGGAGCCTTCCGTGCGGCCCCCGCAGGGGCGTAGAGGTGGACGTTGCCGGTCAGGAGCGGGCGGGCTCGGCGGTGAGTTCGGCGATCAGCGCCTCGACCTTCGCCTTGATCTCGTCGCGAATCGGGCGCACCGCGTCGACACCCTGCCCGGCCGGATCCTCGAGAACCCAGTCGCGGTAGGACTTTCCGGGGAACACCGGGCAGGTGTCACCGCAGCCCATCGTGATCACCACGTCGGAAGCCTGCACCGCGTCCACGGTGAGGATCTTCGGGGACTGCGTCGAGATATCGATACCGACCTCAGCCATCGCGGAGACCGCGGCGGGATTGACCTGGTCGGCCGGGGCGCTGCCCGCGGAGCGGACCTCGATCCGATCACCGGCCAGCGCGGTGAGGAATCCGGCGGCCATCTGGGAGCGGCCGGCGTTGTGCACGCAGACGAACAGGACCGACGGCGTGATGTTCGGGGAATCGGTGGTCATCGAGAACCTTTCGGAGGTCAGAAAAGTCGGTCGTGCGATTACGAGGGAAGCTGCGCCGGTGCGGGGGTGCGGGTGAACCGCTTGCGCAGCGCGAGGGAGACGTAGACCAGGCCGACGAGGACGGGGACCTCGATCAGCGGGCCGACGACGCCGGCGAGGGCCTGGCCGGAGGTGACGCCGTAGGTGGCGATCGCGACCGCGATGGCGAGTTCGAAGTTGTTGCCGGCCGCGGTGAACGCGAGGGTGGTGGTGCGCTCGTAGCCGAGGCCCATCGCGGCGCCGAGCAGGTAGCCGCCGCCCCACATGATCGCGAAGTACGCCAGCAGCGGGATCGCGATCCGCACGACATCGATTGGCTGCGAGGTGATCTGGTCGCCCTGGAGCGCGAAGAGGATCACGATGGTGAACAGCAGGCCGTAGAGCGCCCAGGGTCCGATCCGGGGCAGGAACCGCTGCTCGTACCATTCGCGGCCCTTGGCCTTCTCACCGAAGTGGCGGGTGAGGAAGCCCGCGAGCAGCGGGATGCCGAGGAAGATCAGCACGGATTTCGCGATCTGCCACGGGGAGGTGTCGATGGTGGTCTGCTCGAGTCCGAGCCAGCCGGGCAGGACCGAGAGGTAGAACCAGCCGAGGACGGCGAACATGATCACCTGGAAGACGGAGTTGATCGCGACCAGCACCGCGGCGGCCTCGCGGTCGCCGCAGGCGAGGTCGTTCCAGATGATGACCATGGCGATGCAGCGGGCGAGGCCGACGATGATCAGTCCGGTCCGGTATTCGGGCAGGTCGGACAGGAAGATCCAGGCGAGGGCGAACATCAGCGCCGGGCCGAGGATCCAGTTCAGCAGCAGGGATCCGAGGAGGAGTTTGCGGTCGCCGGTGACGGTGTCGAGTCGGTCGTAGCGGACCTTCGCGAGCACCGGGTACATCATGATCAGCAGGCCGAGCGCGATCGGTAGTGAGATTCCGTCGAGTTCGACGGCGCCGAGCGCGTCCCCGAGCCCGGGAATCATCCGGCCCAGCAGCAGGCCGGCGACCATCGCGACACCGATCCACACCGGCAGGAACCGGTCCAGGGTCGAGAGCTTGCCGACGACAGCGGGGTGGGTGGTCGTCTCGGTCACCGGGCCACCTCCGCGGCCACGACAGCGTCGGCCGACGCGCACGTCGAGCCTTCGACGACACCGACCTCGGACGCCAGCACCGCCGAGAGCTGCGCCAGCGCAGACGGGATCACCCGGTAGTACACCCAGGTTCCGCGGCGCTCACAGTCGAGCAGACCAGCCTCGCGCAGCACCTTCAGGTGGTGCGAGATCGTCGGCTGCGACAGGTCGAACGCCGGGGAGATGTCGCACACACAGCTCTCGCTGTTCTCGTGGCTGGCGATCAGACTCAGCATCCGCAGGCGCACCGGATCACCGAGCGCCTTGAACATCCGGGCCAGGTCAGAGGCCCAATCCGAGGTCAACGGCTCCCGCGTGATGGGCGAGCAGCAGGCCTCGACCCCGCTCGACGATTGATTCGACATACGTCTATATTGACTCTTATCGATTCAACTCGTCAACCGAACGGCCGGTGAACACGGCCACCCCGGGAAGGACCCGAGCGTGAACAAACCTTCGGTGCTGTTCGTCTGCGTGAAGAACGGCGGCAAGTCCCAGATGGCGGCCGGGCTGATGCGCAAGGCCGCCGGCGACGAGGTCGAGGTGCACTCGGCCGGCACCAAGCCGGGCGCCGCGGTCAACGCCCTGTCCGCGCAGTCGCTGCTCGAGGTCGGGGTCGACATCACCGCCGAGACCCCGAAGGCGATCGACCCGCAGCTGGTGCGCGGCGTCGACGTGGTGGTCACCCTCGGCCGCGAGGCCCACGTCGATCCCGTCCCGGGGACCCGGTTCGAGAACTGGGACACCGACGAGCCGTCCGAACGCGGCATCGACGGCATCGAACGCATGCGCCTGGTCCGCGACGACATCGCCGCCCGCGTCGCCCAGCTCGCCGCCCAGCTCACCACCCCATCCACCCCTGAGAACTGAGAGGACCCCCTGATGACCCGTATCGAGGTTTTCGAGCCCGCACTGTGCTGCAACACCGGAGTGTGCGGCGACGACGTCGACCAGGCCCTGGTCACCTTCACCGCCGACATGGACTGGATCAACACCCAGGGCGGCGACATCGCCCGCTTCAACCTCGCCAATGCGCCGCTTGCCTTCGCCGAGCGGGAGCCGGTCAAGGCGTTCCTGCAGCTCTCCGGCTCCGAGGGCCTGCCGCTGGTCCTGGTCGACGGCGTCACCGCCGTCACCGGCCGCTACCCCGACCGCGCCCAGCTCGCCAAGTGGGCCGGCATCGCCGCCGAACCCGCGGCCGCTCCCACCGGCATCCAGATGCTCGCCCTCACCGACACCACCGACGCCGGATCGTGCTGCAGCGACGGCCCGGACAACACCAGCTGCTGCTGAAAGGTCGACCCATGAAGTTCCTCGACGGTGCACCCCGATTCCTGTTCTTCACCGGCAAGGGCGGAGTCGGGAAGACCTCGATCGCCTGCGCCTCCGCCATCGCCCTCACCCGCGAGGGCAAGAAGGTCCTGCTCGTCAGTACCGACCCCGCCTCCAACGTGGGGCAGGTCTTCGGGCTGAGCATCGGCAACACCATCACCGACGTTCCTGCCGTCCCGGGGCTTTCGGCGCTCGAGATCGACCCCGAACAGGCAGCTGATGCGTACCGCGAACGCATCATCGGGCCCGTCCGCGGGCTGCTCCCAGAGAAGGAACTCGCGTCGATCACCGAACAGCTCTCCGGGTCGTGCACCACCGAGATCGCCTCGTTCAACGAGTTCACCGCGCTGCTCACCGACGAGACCACGATCGCCGGGTTCGACTACGTCCTGTTCGACACCGCCCCCACCGGCCACACCATCCCGCTGCTGCAGCTGCCCGGGTCGTGGACCGACTTCCTCCACGACGCCAAGGGCGACGCCTCCTGCCTGGGCCCTCTGTCCGGGCTCGAGAAGCAGCGCACCATCTACGCCGGCGCCGTCGCCGCCCTCGCGGACCCGCAGCGCACCCGCCTCGTGCTGGTCGCCCGGCCGCAGCGCTCCCCGCTGGCCGAGATCGCCCGCACCCACACCGAACTCGCCGACATCGGACTGACCGAACAGCACGTCGTCATCAACGGAGTCCTCCCCGCCCCCGACAGGGGCGACGCCCTGGCCGCCGCGATCTACGACCGTGAACAGGCCGCCCTGGCCGCGCTACCGGGCGACCTGCGGAAGCTGCCCCTCGATCAGGTCGAGCTCAAGGCCACCAACATGGTCGGCATCGACGCCCTGGGCTCCCTGTTCACCACCGAGTCGAGCACCGCTCCGGCCCACCAGGATTCCGTGTCCGCTGCCGCAGTTCCGGATGCGCCGCTGTCCGCGCTCGTCGACGAACTCGCCGCCGACGACCACGGCCTGATCATGTGCATGGGCAAGGGCGGAGTCGGGAAGACCACCATCGCTGCCGCGGTGGCCGTCGCGCTCGCCGAACGCGGCCACCAGGTCCACCTGACCACCACCGACCCGGCCGCGCACCTCACCGACACCCTCGCCGGCACCCTCGACAACCTCACCGTCTCGCGGATCGATCCGGCCGAGGCCACCGCCGCGTACCGGGAACGGGTCCTTACCAGCAAGGGCGCCGCCCTCGACGAACAGGGCCGCGCCAACCTCGCCGAGGACCTGAAATCCCCGTGCACCGAGGAAGTCGCTGTCTTCCAGGCCTTCTCCCGCATCATCCACGAATCCCGACGGCACTTCGTCGTCGTCGACACCGCCCCCACCGGCCACACTTTGCTCCTGCTCGATGCGACCGGCTCCTACCACCGCGAGATCGCCCGCCAGATGGGCGAGAACACGAACTTCACCACCCCACTCATGCGGCTGCAGAACCCCGACGAGACCAAGATCCTCATCGTCACCCTCGCCGAAACGACGCCCCGTCTCGAAGCCGAAGGCCTCCACGCCGACCTTCAACGTGCGGGCATCCACCCCTGGGCCTGGGTGGTCAACAACTCCATCGCCGCAGCCCACCCCACATCACCGCTTCTCCAACGACGCGCCGGCACCGAGCTCGCCGAAATCGATGCCATCACGAGCACACACAGCCGGAGTGCGATCGTGCCGATGATGCCGACCGAACCCGTCGGGATCAACGCGTTGCGGGCACTGACCTAGCGTCCCGACGGGGTGTGCGCCACACACGGTTCGGGGGTGAAGTTCGAGGCGCCGACTCATAGTCGGAGGTCGAAAGCGCTGCGCCCGTTGCCCACCGCTTGTGACGGCGTTGGCCAAGCACCTCGACGAGAACCTCGTCGCCTAGCTCAACACCCTCACGCGGCAAGTCGGCATCGCGGACGCTGAGTTGACTCCGGGTTTGCGATGGATCGGTTCTTCGCCGAAGGGACTGAGCCAAGCCTGGTAGGCGCCCCCGTTCGATCGCAGTACCGCCTGGAACGAAACACGCAAGACACTCGTCGCCGGTTCCGGCGGGGCCCGCTGCTACCTCGAACATGTGGGCGCCGCCCCAGCAGTGGCACAGCGCAGTATCAGGTGGAGGAACAACGCGTCGAGGCCGCGCGCAGTCGCCGTCTGCAATTCGATCGGTGCGGCGGGCTTGGCGACGCCGGGGATCAGGCTGGCAGCCTCAGCATGGGTCGAACTAGGGCATACAGACTTGTCGGTACAATCCGATATAGTTCATACATCTAGTGGTCACTCACCCCGAAGTGCACAAGATATGGACATCTCGGAGCGGGTGGCTAATGGATACGCGCGTCGACAGCAAAGCCCCGACCATCGGGGTGAGCCGACAGACGGGGCCTGTACAAGATTGGAGCCTTGTTCGGCCACCGTAACGCACAGCGCACAGAGCGCCTCCGCTCGGGGAGTCCCCCGGCAGTGCGTTGTCGACTCGATGTCGCTGACGTCGCACGCCCTCGAGGGAGGGGCACCGACATGAGCAAACACCCGGCAACCACGGCAAGGCATGGTCACGCGGCGACAACCAGCAGCTGCGGCAACTCGCGCAACAGAACACCCCCACCCGCGTGATGGGGCTCAAGCTCGGACGCACCGAAGACGCCGTACGGTCGCACGCGTCCGATCTCGGGGTCAGCCTGAAGCCGACGAACCAGTCGCCGTACAACCGGCGGAGCAAGTGATGTTCGAGCAGAACTGCAACTATCCGTGCGCTGTCACCAACAGCAGCGCAGGAGATCCGACAGCCATCGCGCTGGCCCACCGCTGGGTGCGTCAGCACGCACAGCCCGGACAGACAATCCTGCTGTGGACGCCCCAGAAGAGCAGCATCGCCAGGAATCGTGAGGTCGAGGCCATCTCCCGCCAGAGAGATGTCGTTGTCGGAACCTCGCGAGGCCGGTACTCCTCCGACTGGAGCGAAGGCCCGGTACTCGGGCTCTGGCACGACACTGCGGATCTGGCCAGGATGCCGATGGGCCGGCCAACCGCTATGTGTCTGGTGCCCTGGGTGCCCGAACGGCTCGCAGGCTGGGTTCGCGCCGTCGGAGCGGGGTCAAGTCCCGTGAGGTGGTGTGCGACGTCGTCGCGTGATTCCTCGTTGTCGGGTTATGCGGTCAAAGCCGGTACCACCTCCTCGTCAGACTCAGTGACGTTCTGAGCGGTCCTATCGCTACGAGAGCGAGCGAGGACGTCGAGTCCGAGATAGCGTCGCCCTTCGATCCACTCGTCGTGCTGCTCGGCGAGCACGGCACCGACCAGCCGGATCAGCGCAGCCCGATCCGGGAAGATCCCGACGACGTCGGTTCTGCGGCGGATCTCCTTGTTCAGCCGCTCCTGCGGATTGTTGGACCAGATCTGCCGCCAGATCTGCTTCGGGAACGCAGTGAATGCCAGCAGATCCGCTCGCGCCCCGTCGAGATGCTCGGCCACCTTCGGCAGCTTCTCCTCCAAGGCGTCGATCACCCGGTTGTACTGCGCGTGAACCGAATCCGCATCCGGTTGGTCGTAAACGGAATGCAACAGCGTCTTCACCCACGGCCACGACGCTTTCGGTGTCACCGCCATCAGGTTGGTCGAATAGTGCGTCCGGCATCGCTGCCACGATGCGCCGGGCAGGGTCGCGCCGACCGCGGACACCAGGCCGGCGTGGGCGTCGGAGGTCACGAGTTGCACTCCGGACAGGCCTCGGGCGACGAGCCCGCGGAAAAAGCTCAGCCAGCCGGCGCCGTCCTCGGCGGAGGTGACATCGATACCGAGGATCTCGCGATAGCCGTCGGCATTGACGCCGACCGCGACCAGGGTGTGGACGTTGACGACCCGCCCGTTCTCCCGGACCTTGAGCACCAGCGCATCGGCGGCGACGAACGTGTAGGGACCGGCGTCGAGTTGCCGGTTGCGGAAGGCTTCGACCTGTTCGTCGAGTTCTTTCGCCATGACGCTGACCTGCGATTTCGACAACGACGTGATGCCGAGGGTGTCGACGAGTTTCTCCATTCGTCGGGTCGAGACCCCGAGTAGGTAGCACGTCGCGACCACGGTGGTCAGGGCCCTCTCGGCCCGCTTCCGGCGTTGCAGCAGCCAATCAGGGAAGTAGGAGCCTTGCCGCAGTTTGGGGATGGCGACGTCGAGAGTGCCGACACGGGTATCGAAGTCCCGGTGCCGGTACCCGTTGCGGGTATTGCTCCGCTCATCGGAGCGTTGGCCGTAGCCGGCGCCGCACAGTGCGTCGGCTTCGGCGCTCATCAGGGCGTCGAGGAACATCGCCAGCAGTTCGCGCAGCAGGTCAGGGCTGGCACCGGTGAGTCGGTCGTCGACAAGCTTGCGCAGGTCGATATCGTGGGCAGTGGTCATCGTGTGGTCCTGTCTCGAGTGACTTTGGTCGGTCTCTTCGAGAATCACGCGGTGGCCGTCTTTCGTTCGGTTACGACACGCCAGCAAGCTCATTCAGCTGTGGCTCGTACACCACTCTGATGGACGCAACCCGGAGCGGAGATCATCGGTGACGGGAGCGACTGGGCGAAGGACGATGGCGCGAGCACCGATCTCGATCCGGTCGTCGTTCGCGGACTGGAGAGCATGACGCTGGTCATCAACCACAGCAACACGATCAAGGCAGGATATGAGAAGCGCGATGTCGTCGGGGTCCTGCTCGCCCTCCGCGACGCCGGGTACTCCCTGCCCGCGGAAGGGGTCCGGTCCTGGGCAATCGGCCACGGTTGGCGTGCAGCGAACGCTAACCACCTCGCGGACTACTGCAATCAGATTGAGCGAGGAAGCCGGCCTAGGTTCACCGGCCCGGCCGCGCTGCGTCCCGACCTCGTCGACACCTGGCGTGACGAAGTTGCCGGACGAAACGCTTCATAGCTTGTAGCCGCTACTGCCGTTTCGTGGCATGGCCCGCCGCCGTGACAGTGGTGCGGGTCGACAAGTATGCCGACCGGCACCACTGCGAAGTCCTGCCACTCGAACGCAGCGGTATCGGTGCAGCGGGCTATGCCACGAACTTCCGGGCCGCGGCTAGAACAAGCGACCAGTCCTCCAGGGTGCGGCCTTGTTGGACCACCTGGGCGGGCGACCGATCGTCGAGTTCACAGTTCATCCCTTGGAACCAGCCCTGCGCGACCGCCTTATTGTCGCGGTCGGCAATCAGTCGCGCGACGCGATACGCGAACCGAAGTCGCTCGATAACCTCGTGGCTGTCTATCTCGACGGCGCCCTCTGCCCACTGCCTAGTGATCCGGGTTTCGCTCACTCCACCGAGGTAGGCAACCAGCTTTGCTCCGAGCACTTCGCGGAGCGCTCCGGTCAACTCAGCGGGGCCCATCAACGCTGCTTCGGAATACGCATCGAGATCCGGTCGTGAGTGCGACGCCGCCATACAATCCACCTCCGATCTCACGATAGGCCCGGACGCGTACGTGCATCGTCCACTTGGATCCAGCATTCTCAACGGACCGCACGGCACAGGGAACACCAGGGCTATTAGGCCAAGGCAGCAGGTTCAACCCATGAGACATCGTTGCCACCAATGCAGACCGCAGTGGTCATTGACCGGTCATACACAAGCACGAGCGGCATGACCCCGACACCGAGGACGGGCGGTCGACGGTGCGCCGGCACGCTCAGCAGCGGGAGTGCTCCGGCGAACGTTCCATCGGTCAGGACGGCGTCGACGTGATGGTCGCCGACGAGACGCTCGACGGCTGCGGCTTGGTCCGGGATCGGGCGGACGAAGGTCTGCTCGACTTGGTAGCGCGAGAGGGCCAGACCGGTGTACCGGTCGGCGTGAGGAACGAACGTCGAGGGGTCACGCTCGTCGAAATCGGCTGCTCCGGAGAGAGAGTGGTGGTGAAGACCGGCGGCGTCGACGGACGTGGCGAACCTCGACCCGGTGAGGAGATGGACCTCGTATCCGTGGCGTCGTAGGTCCGCGCCGAGGGTGGTCAGCGGCCCGACATGGCCGGCGAGGGGGGTGGCGCAGAGCAGGATCGCGGTCATCTTCCCGGCTTTCTCGGGTGTCGCGGCGGGGCGTCGGCGGTTCGATAGAGTCGGACTCTATTGGTTGGAGAAGCCCTCGCGCAACGGATACGATGGACTGTGTCGAGCGGCGGCTGTCGTCGCCGCGGACGGAGGGGGGCGATGAGCACTCGCAGGTACGAGTCCCGGGTCCGCGCGCAGTCCGCAGCGCAGACCAGGACGGACGTGCTCGACGCCGCACAGCGGCTGTTCGTGGACCAGGGCTATTCCTCGACGACGCTGCAGCAGGTCGCGGTTGCCGCCGGGGTGTCGGTGCAGACGGTGTACGGCCAGGGGAGCAAAGCGTCGCTGATGACGGCGATCCTGCAGCGTGCGTTCACCGGCGACGAGGAGCACGTCTCGCTGCTCGCGCGTCCGGAGTTCGCCGCGATCATGGCGGAGGAGAACACCTCTCGCGCCCTCGACGGGTACGTCGAGTTCGTGGTCTCGGCGAACAGTCGCATCGCCGATCTTCATCACGCAGCTGCGCTCGCAGCGGATTCGGATCATTCGATCGGCGAGGAGCTCGAGCGCAGCGAACTGCGCCGCATCGACGACATCCGTCGCGGAATGCCGTGGTTCGTGGGCCGGCAGCTACTGCCCCCGGACGACACCGACGAGTTCGCGGACGTGCTCTCCTATCTGACCAGTCCACAGACCCACCGCTACTTCACCGTCGAACGGCGCTGGTCGACGGACGCCGTCGCGCGATGGCTCCGAACGGCCATCGACTCTCACCTGGCGTCGCCGCCCCAGTAGGGGTCGGTGGATCGCATCCCGGCGGACAGTCACATGTCCGTGGCTCCGCCGTCGTCGAATATGGCCTCGATCGGACACTCGAAGACGCGAGCGAGACGGAATGCCAGGGGGAGCGAGGGGTCGAAGCGCCCGCGCTCGATGGAGATGACGGTCTGGCGCGAGACGCCGAGAACGTCGGCCAACTGCTGCTGCGACCAGGCCCGCTCGCGCCGGAGCTCGGGGACGCGGTTCCGCACTCCGCCTCAGCCTCGCCGCCGCAGGACGAGGTATCGCAGCCCGAACGAGCCCATGGCCACGACGAGGACCGACGCGAGCGCCACGGAGGCGGGCATGTCGAAACCGGTCAAGGACACCACGGTCGCCGCCGTTCCGGTGACGAGCAGGACGTCGGTGAACGCCCCGCTCGCCGCACGATCGTGCCAGACGCTCTCGATCGACCGATCGGGATCTCGCGGAGCGCCGGAGATCGTGTTCCTGTCGACCGCCACCACCCAGGCCAGGCCGGCTGCGGCCCAGCCGAAGGCGAACGCCATGGCGAGCTGTCCGACGCCGGCGGGAGTGCCGATGGAACCGGTGTCCACGACGACGACCGCGACCACCACCGCGACGACGGCACCGGTCGGAATCGCCAACCACAGGGCGGACACGTGTTTGGGGCCGAGCGTCGTTCGGCCCCAACGGCTTTGTGACGCGTCTGCTGTCGACGCGGTGTCGGTTCCCGGCTCGTCGTCCACTGCGGTCCCCTTCGTTCGATGTCAAGCGTGCTTGACGCTCGCCGACAGGGTCGCATGTCAAGCGAGCTTGACGCAAGGGCGGGTGTCGCGGTCGATCTCACCGGCCCATGGTGTGGAACTCGGCGTTGAGCTTGACCCCGGCCGGATGTGCGAGACGGTTCGACGCAGCGAAGAACGCCGTGATCGCACCCAGGTCCCAGATCTCGTCGTCCGTCAGACTTGCTCGTCGAGCGGCGTCGATGTCGTTGTCGGTTGAGGCGTTGTGAGTCCAGGTGGCGTCGGCGGTGACGGCATCCTGTCTGCTGGGCTCTCCGATGGCGGTGGGAATTCAACCCCCGATCACGGGCGGGGACACGATGTGCCGGTCGAGGTCGGGCACTGCGTCGATGTCGGCGATGGTGCCGTGGGCAGGTGCTGGTCGACGCGCCCCAGGCGGTCGATGTCGGCCTCGATTCGGGGAATGGTCGCGATGGCCAGTCGACGAGCCAGCGGCCACACGACCGGTGAGTGCAGAAACGACTTCCCCACGGCTGCGAGAATCGTCGCCCGTGGCACGTAGATGCGACTCTTGCGACCGGCGAGGCCGTCCACGATCGACGTCGCGGCCGCGTCGACCGTCGTCGTCGCGTTGCCGGGGTAGGGCAGGCGGCGCTTGAGTTCCGCGAACGACGGGATGTCGGAGTCGATACCGCGTGTGATGTCCGTGTCGACCCAAGACGGGTGGGCGATGCCGACCGTCACACCGTGGTGAGCGACCTCCGTTCGGTAGGCGAGAGCGAGCATTTCCGCACCTGCCTTGCTCGCGTTGTAGCTCGCCATCGACCCGATGGCGAGGAACGACAACGCCGAGGCAACCACGAGCAGGTGACCTCGCGATGCGATCAAATGAGGTGTGGCGTACTTCGCGGTGCGGAAGGTTCCGGTCAGGTTGATGTCGATGACGCGCTCGAACGCCGTCTCGTCGATCTGTGCGATCGTGCCGTAGGCGAGAACGCCTGCATTGGCGACGACGACGTCGACACCGCCGAGCTCGGAGGCGCACTCGTCCATGGCCCGTCTCAGCGCGACACCGTCACGGACGTCGGCCTCGCGCCAAACCGTGGCCGGACCCAGGGGGTGGGCCAGCTTCTCGAGAGCGTCGGGCTCGAGTCCGATGAGTCCGACGCGTGCGCCGCGGGCCACCGCTCGGCGCGCGATGTGTTCGCCCAGACCGCGCGCGGCGCCGGTGACGATGATTCTCGTGCCGGTCAGGTCGTGCGAAGACTGTGCCACCACCGCACAATAATCTTGTTATAGATTGTCCGCAAGAGGTTTTGGTCCTCGCCCGGGTGGGGCTTCAGCCGGTGGCGCTCTCCCACGCCATCCGCCCGGCGCGGTGGGAGGAGGCAGCCGACGCGGGGTCGTCGCCGATGGCGACGACGAACTTGATGCCCAGCGGGACGAACACCTCGGCAACGGGGTCGCCGAATTCTGCGAAGTGGCCGGCGACCTCGAGGGAGACGAAGCCGTGGACGAAACACCATAGTTGCGCGGTGATGGCTTCGGGCGACTCGTCGATGCAAGGGCGCGCGGCGACGAGTCTTCTCGCGACGGCGATCACGAGCGCGTTCGCCTCGGCGAAGGCCGTCGAACGCCCACTGCGGGCACCCGTGTCGGCGACGGGGCGGTAGAAGCGCACCGAGAGTCCGAACATCAGGTCGTAGAGATGCGGATTGCTCTTGGCGAACTCCCGACAGGTCAGAGCCTGGGCGAAGAGGTCGGCGACGGGATCCTCGGTAGGGGCGATTCGGGCGAAAGCTTCACAGAGATCGACGAACCCGCGCTCGCGTACTGCATCGATGAGGCCGGGAATTCCGCCGAACGTCGAATACACCATCATCGTGGACATTCCCGTGGCGCCGGCGAGTCGCCGTGCCTTGATCTCGCCGGGGCCATCGGTCGCGAGAATGTCGACAGCGGCATCGAGGAGGCGATCCCTTGCGTCGGGGATTCGGGAGTTCTCGGTTGACATGCGGCTCGACGCTATCACCCGTACTCCACCAAAGAGCTTGCGCGGAAGCCGATAACCAAATTATCGTGACTCGACACCCCACCGCCCGGGCGGGGGTCACGAGAGGGGACAGCAATGTCCGATCATTCCGGCGGGACGTTGACGGTCGACCGGTGCGGACCGGTCATGGTCGTCACGATCGACGGGGGCGAGCATCAGCTGTTCGGCCTCGAACTGGCCAACCAGCTCGATGTCCTGGTCGAGCGGGCGGACGCCGACCCGTCCATTCACGCCATGATCCTCACCGGCAACCACCCCACCCGGTTCGCCAGTCACGCCGACGTCTTCTGGCTGCAGTCGGAGGGTGCGGCAACACCGAAGCTCAGCCCGACGGTGGCGTCGGCACTCATGCGGACGGCGAGGCATGCCGACCGCGGACGCCTCCTCGAAGGGGTGGTCAGTAGAACGCCGATCTGGGGAGCAGTGCAGCTGGATCGCCTGCATGCGACGTTCCTCAAGATGAATTCGAGTGGTGTGGTGGTGGTCGCCGCGCTGAACGGCTCCGCTCTCGGGCTCGGCGCCGAACTCGCGTGGGCCTGTGACCTGCGTGTGATGGTCGACGACGACTCGGTGATCGGTCAGCCCGAGGTCTTGCTCGGCTTTCCGCCCGGTGGCGGTGGAACGCAACGTCTCGCCCGGCTCATCGGGCAGCATCGCGCGCTCACGGCGATCATGGAGGGAAAGCCGTTCACCCCGGCGACGGCGCTCGAAGTCGGGGCGGTCGACGCAGTCGTCCCGCGCGAGCAGCTGATGGACAAGGCTCTCGAGTTGGCCCAGCACTTCGGGGCACGGTCGAAAGAGGCCATCGGGGCGATCAAACGGTCCGTCTACCTCGGTGGTTCGATGCCGATCGAGGACGGACTCGCGAAAGAGAACGCCGAGTTCATCTCTCTCATGCCGTCGGCGCGCGCGCAGGAGTTGATGCTCGACTACATGGCATCGACGGAGGCGCTGGGCGAGCTACCCCTCTACGATTCCGAGGTCTATGCACAGGCCCTGGCCGCGGGGTACGTCCCGAAGCAGAGGGCGGAGCGGGACCGATGACCGCGTCCACCACCAGAATCGACGTCTCGTTCCTGTCGGGGGGCGAGCGCTGCCGCGCGTGGCTGTACTTGCCGACCGGTGCCGTCACACCGCCCCCGGTGGTCGTCCTCGGACACGGTCTCGGGGGCACGCGAGAGATGCGCCTCGACGCTTTCGCCGAACGCTTCGCGCAGGCGGGAATCGCGGCATTGGCCTTCACCTACCGCCACTTCGGTGACAGCGACGGTGCACCTCGGCAGTTGCTGTCTATCCGCCGCCAACTTCAGGACTGGGAGGGGGCGCTCGCCTTCGTGCGGGGCCGTTCGGACGTGGACGGATCACGAGTAGCTCTGTGGGGCAGCTCGTTCGGCGGCGGTCACGCTCTCACCGTCGCGTCGCGGCACCCGGAACTCCGCGCCGTGGTGGCGCAGTGCCCGTTCACCGACGGTGTTGCATCGGCGATGGCGACGAGACCCGCCGAGACACTGAAGCTGCTGCCGTACGTGGTGAGCGATCTGATCGCCACGGTGTCGGGCCGACGGCCGGTGACCGTTCCGATCGCCGCCCGGCCCGGAGAGGTCGGTCTGATGACTGCACCGGACGCGTTGCCCGGCTACGCCGAGATCTCC
Organism: Rhodococcus sp. PBTS 1; assembly: GCF_001620025.1. Taxonomy (NCBI): domain Bacteria; kingdom Bacillati; phylum Actinomycetota; class Actinomycetes; order Mycobacteriales; family Nocardiaceae; genus Rhodococcus; species Rhodococcus sp. PBTS 1. The sequence continues at coordinate 3,156,563 of NZ_CP015219.1, read as the reverse complement.
CCGGCGGACGTCCCGTTCGTCAATGCCGCCGCCGCGAGGGTGGTTCCGACGATTCTCGGCTACCGGCCCGGACGACGACTTCGCTCGATCACGTTTCCGGTGTTCGTCTGTGTGAGCAACTCCGACTCGGTCACACCCGCCGGCCCGACCTTGCGCTACGCCACGACGGCACGGCGGGCCCGGGTGAAACGGTACGTGGCGGGTCATTTCGACTTCTACACCGGTGTGGTGTTCGACGAGCTCGTCGCCGATCAGACGGCCTTCCTCGCAGCACATCTCGAGCCTGGAGGTACCGGATGACGTAGCCGCGCCGACCGACCGACGGGCCGCCGACGACGGGGTGCTCTGGTGCACGGCCACCGTGGATGGAGCTCCGATCGCTCTGCTGCTCGAGTCCGGCGACTTCGGCCGCCCGATCTACTCGTCCGAGCCGCCACCACGACGGCGCCGCGCCCACCAAGGAGTCCTTCCTCCACCTCGCGATGTACCGGGCGCGACCGGGCTCCGGGGCGGTCGTGCACACCCCCAGCACACACTCGGTCGCCGTGTCGTGCTTGGCTCACGGACCCGTCGTTGCCGGCGTCGATCTCCACTCTGCCGCCGACGCACTCGAAGAACTGAAGGAACGGCCAAGGTGTATCTGCTGCTGCACGGCCGCGTCACCACGCCGGTCACCGAGAACGAATTCAACGTCTTCGATAGAGGTGACCCGGCCCGGCGTGCGCCCAGAGCTCCGGTGGGCAGCATCGATCGTCCCGCCGGCCCGTGAGGCCGAGGCGCGATGTCCGGTGAGCGCGCACGAACCGCGACGGTCGATGGGTACGGCCGGTACTCGTTGCGGTGCCCCTGGGGCGCCGGCTCGATCGTGCTCGCGGTTCGTGCAGCGGGATCCATCGTCTCGTGAGTATTGCCGGGCGTGTTCGTGGTCGTGGCCTCCCGGCGCGCACTACTCGTCGCGTCGACCTCCCTACCCGCGGGCGCGCTGGTCGTGATCATGGTGGCCGCGCACCCGGCCGCCATACTGTTCTTCCTCGGGATCCGCGCTCGCGCGATCCGATCGGCCACCCGGGACACCCATCACACGACGTTCTCCCCGGCATCGGCCCGTTGGCCGGCAGGGATCGCCCGCATGATCAGCCACGCGGCGCCGCCGGCGACGACCATCAGGCATGCGGCGACGGCAGACGTGACGACCACTCCGCCGGTGAAGGCGTTCGCGGCCGAGTCGAGCAGTCCGTCGGCCTGGTCGGTCGGCAGTCGGTCCGCCACGGTGCGGGCGCCACCGAGAGTTTCCCTCGCCGCCGACGTGTCCGCTCCGGAGTTCTCGGGTGTGTCGACGTCGGCGCGGTACTTCGCCAGCAGGATCGCGCCGAGTACCGACGTGCCCGTGACGGCACCGATCTCGTAGGCCGTCTCGGAGATCGCGGCCGCGGCACCGGCCTTCTCCGGGGGAGCCGTCGACAGGATCATGTCGTTGGAGATGGTCTCGGCCACTCCGATACCTCCACCGAGGATCGCGAACGCGATCACGAAGGGCCACAGCGCTGTCGGCTCGGCGAACACCGCGATCGTTCCGTACCCGAGCGCCGCCAGGGTCATTCCCCCGGAGATGATCACCGCCGGCCGCAGTACCCGCGCCAGGGGCACCGCCAGAAGACCGGCAGCGATCATCGCCAGGATGCCGGGCACCAAGCGAAGACCCGCCTGCATCGGGCTCAGCCCGACGACGAGCTGAAGGTGTTGCGAGACGAAGTACAGGAAGCCGACGAGCGCGAAGATCGAGAGCAGGTTGACCACCACGGCCCCGGCGAAGGCCGGCACGGTGAACAGGCGGACGTCGAACATGGGGTCGGGTCGCCGGAGCTGACGGCGAACGAACAGCCATGCGGCCAGCGCGCCGATCAGCGCGGGTACGGCGGTCCCCGACCAACTTCCACCGTTCGCCGAATCCTTGATCGCGTAGACGATCGGGGTCAGCGCGAGCAGGGACAGGGCGATGCTGACCGCGTCGACACGGGCGGGATCCGGATCTTTGGATTCGGGCACCAGAACGGGGGCCAGCAGCAACAGGGGAACGAGAAGGGGGACCGCGAACAGGAACACCGAGCCCCACCAGAAGTGTTCGAGCAAGAACCCGCCGACGACCGGCCCCATGGCCGCTCCCGCACCGATCGAGGCCGACCAGATCGCGATGGCCAGGCGGCGCTCGGATCGATCGGTGAACAGGTTGCGCAGCAGCGACAGGGTCGCGGGCATCAGGGTGGCACCGAACAGGCCGAGGCCGACGCGCGCGGCGATCAGCATGTCCGCGGACTGGGAGTAAGCCGCGACAACGGATACGGCCGCGAAGCCGGTCGCGCCGACGAGAAGCAGTCGACGCCGTCCGATGCGATCGCCCAGGCTTCCCATCGCGACGAGCAGCCCCGCCAACACCAGCGGGTAGGCATCGATGATCCAGAGCTGTTGCGTCCCTGTGGGTTGCAGGGATTCGGCAATCGAAGGTAGAGCAAAGGACAGCACCGTGTTGTCGATGGCGATGATCAGCACGGGAAGCATCAGGACGGCGAGGGCGCACCATTCGCGCGGTCCGGCTGTTCTGCCCCGGGGTTGCCGGGTCTCGGTCGGGGGATGGGTGAGTTCTGACATGTGCCGCCGTCCTCGGTGAGTGGGTGTCTCCGTTACTGTACCGACCAGATGGCGTAGTAACGATCCAACGCCGTGCTCGACCCGTAACATCGGCCCGTGCCCCCTCCTCCCGTCGCGCGTGAGAAGTCGCTGAACGCTTTCGTCAAGCTCGTCCTCGAGCAGGGCGAGAAGGCAGCGACGCTGGATGCGGTGGCAGCCGCGGCCGGGATCTCGAAGGGCGGCCTGATGTACCACTTTCCCAGCAAGGAAGCCCTGGTGGACGGGCTGATGGGAGTCGTCGAGGAACTGGCGGCCGAAGACGTTCGACGGATGCGAGCTCACCCCGAGGGCGCAGCGGTCTACCACCTCCGGACCTCGACGTTCCACGACACCCCCGTCGACCGTGCCGTGGTGGCCACCATGCGGCTCAGTCAAGGGGCGAATGCGGTCGCGCAGCAGACCCTGCAGCGGATCCGGCAATCGTGGCTCGATGCGTTGAACGAGCAAATCGCCGATCCTGCCGTGGCCGAGGCCGTGCTGCTCATGGGGGACGGCCTCTACTTCGCCGCCGCATCGGCCGGCCCGAACGGCCGGACGCCCGACGACATCGACGCGTTGATCGCAGTTGCGCAGAGACTCGTCGATTCTCGCTCGTGACCGGCGGGCCGTGGGTGTTCGACGACGACACGATCTGCGGCACTCCGTGATTCGACGGTCGGCAACTGCTCCTGGCGCCGCCGATCAGGAAGAGGGACAGCGGTCGAAGACGTAGCCCTCGTCGCCGGGCTGCACGAGGTCGTGATCGCGCAGGATCACCGAGAGCGCAGGGTCCGTGTTCGCGCACGCCATGTCGAAGGAGTCACGACCCAGCTCGTCCGTGTACTCGATGTCCAGGACGACGTCGTAGTGCTCCGTGTAGTCCGCACATTCCTCGAACTCGATGCAGGACTCGGTGATCGCGAAATCGTATCCTGCGCTCCGAAGTTCGCCCGCCCGATCGGCCGTGTTCTTCTGGGCGATGGCCAGGCCCGCCCGGTGAGCGGTGTCGGCGAACAGTCGAGCCATTGCCACATTGTCATCGGCGCTCAGCATGCCGTTCGAGCGGGTGTAGGAGTCGAGGTTGTCGATCTCCACCGCGTCGTAGCCGTCGGTCCGGCATTGCTCGATCCACGGAGCGACGACGGCCGCGAGGGCGGAACGCTTGGCGTCGGTGGAGGTGTCGTAGACGTACTCGTCCGGCCACCCGGGGTCCACCAGCGGCTCGCCGTCGACCCGCAGCACCAGATCGGGATTCGCGTCGGCGAAGGACTCGGACTCCGCCGGCTGCGTCTGGAAACCGTTGACGTAGCAGATGTCGTACCCGGCGTTCGCGGGTCCATCCATGCGATCGCGGGCGACCACCGTCACGCCGGGCGGCGGGGGATACCCTCCGCCGAGCTGGTAGTCGAACGCGGAGCCGGGGAGCGGCAGCGTGACACCGCCGTGGCCGACGACAGAACTGCCGGTGGTGTCGGCGGTGACGGTGTCGTCGCCCTGTCCGGCGTCCGCGTCGTCGCCGAGGGAACACCCCGACACGGAGACGAGCACGCAGGCCGAGATGGGGAGGACAGCACGGGAGAAGGGCCGGACCACAGCGCCTCGCAATCGGTTCGGATGCCCCGCCTCGAGCTGCTCTCTGGCGACCGGTGCAGACGCGCGTTCTGCTGGACCCTCCGATGACGGTCGGAGTCTAACCTCCGATCACCGCGCCGTCGTCGGCTTGTCCGTTCGGCCGCGCACATCGGCGGACGGGCGGCCGTAGAGGTAGCCCTGGGCGTGAGTGCACCCGAGGTTCCGCGTCCACCCCGAATTGGTGACCGCGCTGTGGACCACGGCCGACCCCGAGACCGCCCGCCGCTGGCGCGCGATGCTCCCGCCCGAGCTGCGCAGGAGGGCCTTGATCGTGACGAACTCACCCACCGGCCGTCGGCCCCGCCCACCGTGGGACGGCGTCTGACGTCCTGCGTGTCGGCCTCGTGCGTGACGTGCTGGGGGCTCGAACCCCATGCCCGGTGGTTCACAGGACGCCTCGATCGGCGGTTTCCCGGCGACGGGGAGCTGTCGTGTGCTGCCACGCAGGTCGGGCCGGGTGGTGCGTCCCTGCGACGGCACGACAGGACGACGGGCGCCTACTGCGGACGGACGGTGAGCACCGGGACGGGCGAGAGCATGAGCAGCCGCTGACTCGTGCTGCCCAGCAGGGCTTTCCCGACCCGGCTCCGCTTCCGGATGCCGATCACCAGACGGGTGACGTCGGGGTGCTCGTCCAGTTCGTCGAGCACCGCCACCACGGGATCTCGATCCTCGCGACCGACGCGGTGAATCACCTCGATCGAACCGCCGTACTCGGAGACGTCCAGGTCGACCAGGCCGAGATTCATCGCGAGAACGGTCGTGCTCATCATCGCGGCTTCCTCGACCGCCGCGCGCAACGCTGCACGTCCCTCGTCGTTGTCGGTGACGGCCACCAGCACGGTCATCGGGGGTCCTTTCGTCGTCGGTTCGAGAGGCGGGGTGTCGGAGCCGGACGATCTCGTCGCACGATCAGGAGTACTCGCGGCGGAACTGATCCTCGAGTTCTTCGAGCGTCCGACCGCGGGTCTCCGGCACCTGCGTGGTGATGAAGAGCAGGGCCAGGAGTCCGAGGGCCACGAAGACGAAGAACGTCGGAGCGATGCCGAGCGCATTCACCACGGGCGGGAACGCCAGAGCCACTGCGGCATTCGCGATCCACAGCATGAAGACGCAGATGCCGATGGCGAAACTGCGAATCTTCAGCGGGAAGATCTCGGCCAGCATCAGCCAGACGAGGGGACCGATGGTGCCCTGCATGCAGAAGACGAACAGCACCACGAACACCAGGATGAAGTAGGCCTTGGCCGTTCCGTCGGGAAGAAGCAGGGCGGAGAGGCCGACCAGCAGGTGGAAGAAGGTGGTCAGCGAGAAGCCGGCGATCAGCATGGTGCGGCGGTCGACCTTGTTCATGATGAGCAGACCCACGGTGATGCCGAGCACGCTGAAGAGGCCGTTGAGCGTGTTGGCGATGATCGCCGAGTTGCTGTCGAAACCCGCGTCGGCCAACAGCTGGGTCCCGTAGTACATCACCGAGTTGATGCCCGTGAACTGCTGGAACACCCCCAGGCCCACGCCGATGACGATCAGACGCCGGATCCAGCGCACCGACAGATCCGTGGTGCCCCCGGTCTGCGAGACCTTCTCCTCCTCCGCGAGCGCGTACACCTCGGCCATCTCGGCCTCGGCTCGCTCGGGCGAGCGGACCTGACGCAGGACCGCGAGGGCCTCGTCGTCCCGTCCTTGCGCCACGAGCCACCGAGGACTCTCGGGCATACGCAGCATGCCGATGAAGAGAGCGATCGCGGGGAGCACGGCGACGAGCAACATGAACCGCCACACCGACTGATGCTCACCCCAGACGTTGAAGATGATCGCGTTGATCACGAAGGCGGCGAACTGGCCGCTGACGATCATGACCTCGTTACGGGTCACCAGCGACCCGCGCTTCTCGAAGGGCGAGACCTCGGCGAGGTACACCGGCACCGTGGCCGACGCCCCGCCGACGGCGAGACCGAGCACGAAGCGGAACACGGCGAGTACTTCCCAGTTGGGAGCGAGGACGCAGCCGAGCGTGCCGACGACGAACACCCCGGCCAGGAGAAGAATGTTGTGCCGACGCCCGAAACGGTCCGACAGGCGTCCGCCCACCAAGGCGCCGATCGCCGCGCCGAAGATCAGGATGCTGACGACGAACCCCTCCGTGAACGCCGTCAAGGACAGGTCGTCCTTCAGTGGTTCGAGGGCACCGTTGATGACGCCGGTGTCGTAGCCGAACAGCAGACCGCCGAAGGTCGCGACGACCGCGATGATGCCCAGCCGGCGGGAGTGGGGTCCGGCGCTGTCCGGCGGAAGTCCACCGACCGGAGTGCTGCCTCGAGTGTCCATGTCGTCCCTCGTTCGGAAATGTACTTATGTCCGAACATATCAGGATGTGCGACAGGCGTCACACGGAGGTGAATCCGGAACGGTCGCACAGCCACGACCCCTCGAATCCCCTGTGCCGCGAACCCGTTCCCGCGGACAGCCTGTGCTCGTGCGGAAGGCGCACCGCCCGCAACGGCAGGAGCGGTCCGCGGAAACGGCTCACGGTCGGCGGCGTCGCCGCGGTGTGCTCGCCTCACCGAGGAGGGCAGGCGTGGGGTGCCGGATCCGCTCGACGGCCTCGACTGCCGCGGCGATGCAGTCGGCGCGCTCGCTCGGGTCGGTCCCGTCCGCGTCACCGAGTGCGTCGACCACGTTCTCGACGCGGTGCGCCTCTACGTCATGAGCAGTCCCCTGGTTGTCCGCGCCGGCATCCGCGCGGCGGAGCGCATCGGCACGGCGACGACGTCACCGGAGAGACCCGTCGGCGGTTCGTCGGGATGCAGCACATCGACCGCGTCACGGAGCTCCTGCCGCACCCGTGCGGACAGCGTGCCCACCTGAACTGATTGCGCGATGTGGTGGATGAAATAGACGAGGACCCCCACGTCGACGACGGCGAGCAGCACCGCGACGTTGACCGCGATGTCGGGGACGACGGTGTCGCCGTCCGCATCGAGCGAACGGATCGACCGCAGGACCATCCCGGCTCCCGCTGGCGCCGACGTGATACAGCAGGGAGTCGCCGATCACTACGCCGCGATCGAGCAGGGCGCGGTCCAGCCGAACCAGGGCCTGCGCCACCAGGAGTGCGACCACGCCGAGCACGGCCGGCACGAACCAGAACGTCTCACGCAGCCGAAGCCACCGTTGTCTCATCCGCACAGTCTGCGGCCGCCGCGACCGAGAGCGGCACGCGCCGTGCCGGGAACACGCGGTCCGGTTCGACTGCGATCGATGCGGGGCATCCACCGGTCATGGCAGACAACGGTCGCACCCTCACCCTCCACCTCGGTCACGACGAGCTCGTGATCCGCCGCAAGTGGGAGACCGCCAGCATCGTCAACGACGTCCTGGTCGCGCTGTGGTTCGTGATCGGCAGCGTCCTGTTCTTCTGGGAGTCCACCACGACGACGGCCACGTGGTTCTTTCTGGTGGGGAGCCTGCAGTTCCTTGCCCGGCCCGTGATCCGCCTGAGTCGGCGTGTTCATCTGCAGCGCATCGGCTCCGACGACGGAGGGGCGTCGGCCGACTTCTGATCGTGCGGTGCGTCGCCGACGCCGCTCCCGAGGTCCGACCTCCACGTTCGTCTCGACGAGGGAGACAGCGCTGTCGCTCCGGATCAGCCGGGTTCGACCGCGGGCGGCAGGGGGCGACTGCTGCGATCCATGTCGGCGGGCTCGACGACGTCGAACGGAACGTCGACGGTGACGTCGCCCGCTCGCTCGAACCGGAACGTCACCGTGACAGAGGTTCCGGGCTGCAACTCGCCGTCCGTCAGCTCCATCGCCACGGTGAAGGGCCGGTCCGCACCGCTGCCGTCGCCGCCGACGTTCTCCACCGGTTGCCCGGCGGCGATCGAGGTGCCCGGTTCGACGACGAGTTGCTCGGCGGTGGCGTCCAGGGTCACCGACGACGCCGCGGGGGAGGTGATCGAGACCAGGGTGTCGGATTCCGCCGAGTCGGTGTTGATCGCGGTGAAGTTCAACGTCGCATCGCCGTAAGCCGACGACGGATCGTCGGGTGTCGCGCCCGTCAGTTCGGCGTCGATGCTCGTGTCGCGGATCTCCACCGCCCCGACGGACGGACCGTCGGTGTCGGCTTCTCGCGCGGTGTCGGCGGCGGAGCACGAGGTCAGCGCGACGGTCGCGGATACGGCGGCGGCCGCGAGCAGGACGGGCCGGTGGAGACGGGGACGATGCGGTGCTGGCATGGACCTGCTGTACCCCCGTCGGTGTCGACCGAAGCAGTCGGTCGAGGGCTCTGGAACTGCAGGTCCGGCAGCTCGATCGGCACGCGAAAGCGCTCACGGGCGGTTCCGTCAGGGTTGCGTAAGAAAACGCGGCGATGCGTCAGGGCGACGACAAGGGTCGACCAGCTGCGCCGACATCGACGCTAGAAACGGTGCATGACAACGAGTTTCGTCGACGCCTTCGCTGTCGCTTCGTACGGTGATCCGGTACACCGGATGCGCCGCGTCATTCCCGCTGTCGGTTGCGCCGTGTCCGCCCACGCGCTCGTCGACCGGGACGTCCTGCTCTGGGTCCAGCGCAGCGCCACCACCGTTCTCGTGCTCGACGACACCGGTCTCGACCTGGTGCAGTCGGTGAGCGTGCGTCCGAATCAGGTCGTGTTCCGCGCGGGTGACTGCCCGGATTCGATCCGTCGGGCGGTGCATCACGGAATCACGCGGTTCATCGTGGGCAGGCAGGAGCACGTCGATCACCTGGTCGAGTACGCGCGGAGAACGACGTTCGTCCATCTCGCACCGAGCCTCCCCACCGTGGCGCCCGCTCGCAGGATCGTCGTGGTCGGCCTCCACGGTGCCGTCGACCCGTGGGGGACACCCACCGAGTGGGCCGACGCTGCCGAGCACGCGCTCTGCCGGACCGCTCAGGCGAAGACCCTGGGAACTCCCGCCCACAGAATCGTGCTGAGCCGGTCCGCCGGCGCCGTGGTTCCGCTCTCGATCGACCGGCTCGACTCCATCGTGCACGCGGTGGACGAAGCCCTCCGTCAGGGTTGCTCTCGATGGCGGCTGGCGCGCCCCGCGGTGACGATCGCTGTTCTGTAGCTCCGCGGCTCGACGGGCCGGCGTCGCCGGGACGGTTCGCGAGGGATTGAGAACAGCGACGACGAGGCATTCGGTGGTCACCGCCGGGTCCGTCCTCGGCGGTCATCACCGACGACAGGGAGGCGCACCGAGCGCATGAGCACCACCAACGAGTACGCAGTGCAGGACAAGGTCGTCGTCGTCACCGGCGCCGGATCGGGGATCGGACGAGCCATCGCGCGTGCTTTCCTCGACAACGGCGCGATCGTCGTCGTCACCGGCCGCCGCCGCGAGCCCCTCGAGGAGACCGTCACGGACGCCCGCAACGGGCATACGCTCGTCGTCGCGGGAGACGTCTCGCGTCGCGACGACGTCGAGACGCTGGTGGCGACGGTCCTCGAAGCGTTCGGGCGAATCGACGTCGTCGTCTCCAACGCAGGAGTTCACGACGGCGGTGGCGACATCACCGACCTCACCGACGAGGACTGGGCCCTCCTGCGCGGGGTCAACATCGACGGCTTCCTCCACCTCGCACGGGCGACGCTGCCCGAATTGGCGCGGTCGGGTGGGAATCTCGTCGCGGTCTCGTCGGTATCGGGCATCGCCGGGGACTGGGGGCAGGCTGCCTACAACGCGTCCAAGCATGCGATGACGGGGTTCGTGCGTTCTCTCGCACTCGATTACGGCGGTCGCGGTGTGCGCGTCAACGCGGTACTGCCCGCGTTCACGCTGACCGAGATGACCGCGGGGATGGCGACGGACGAGGAGTCCCTGGCGCCGTTCGTCGACCGAATCGCCCTGGGCCGTCCCGGGGAGCCCGACGACATCGCCCCCGCCGTGCTCTTCCTGGCCTCCGACGACGCGCGGTACATCACGGGCGCGCTGCTCGCCGTCGACGGTGGCACCAGTGCCTCGACGGGTCAGCCCCACACGGAGTGAACGGAATCCGCCACGCGGAGTGAGCTTCCCGCTACTCGAACGGGTTCAGGGTGCGGCCGAGAAAGTAGCCGATGCGTCCGGGAATGGGACGCATGGCTGCTGCCGAGACCTCGTCGACGACGCCCCTCGCCCGACCCGTGGTTTGCCCGAGCCGACGTCTACATATGCAGCGAATCGGCTCCGCCGACGGTGGTTCCTCGGGGGACTTCTGATCGCGCGATGAGTTTCGGTCCGTCGACGTGTCTGCCCAGTGAAGGTTCTCGAGCACGACGACGAACAGGAGCCGCATGTCCGACGAGCACGACACCGACCACGTCTCGGCGCTGACCGCGATGCAAAGGCAGGCGACCGTCGCGGTACTGGACGGGCTGTCGCCCTCCGACTGGGATCGACCGACCCCGTGCGAGGGGTGGACCGTGGCCCACTTGGTGGCGCACATGTCGATGTCGTTTCGGGTCGGTATGCCCAAGCTGGTGTTCACGATGATTCGCGAACGGGGCAACTTCGACCGCGCGGCGGACCGCCTCGCTCGTGACGATGTGGCGCGGATGGATCACGCGGATCTCGTTGCCGCGCTTCGGAACAACATCTCCACCGCCTGGAGTCCACCGCGCGGCGACCTCGTCGATGCGTTGTGCCACGACGTCGTTCACGGCCTCGACCTGACAGAAGGACTCGGAAGGCCCACGACCGCCACGGCGGAGCAGCTCGACCTCGTCCTGCGCACGATGAGGACGAAGAATCGGATGGACTATTTCGGCGCGGACCTCGCCGGACATGCACTCCAGGCATCCGACCTCGACTTCCGAATCGGACACGGTGACACCCTGGTCCTGCCGGCAACGACGATCGTCCTGGTTCTCACCGGCCGGGGGAGCGTGCACGACCACCTCGGGGGATGACCGAGGTGTCGACCTTCCCCGGGCCCGCGCCTACAGTGCTCGGCAACTCGACCACCGAAAGAAGAGGCACCCTCATGTCGCGCACTCGGATTCACAATCTGTCCATCTCGCTCGACGGCTTTGCCGCGGGGGAGGGGCAGAGCGCAGAGACGCCGATGGGCCACGCGGGTCAGCGGCTGCATCGATGGATGATCGCCACGGACTTCGGCACCCGGATGATGGGCGGTGACGGCGGCAGTACGGGCGTCGACGACGCAGTGGCGCACCGGCACGAACTCGGTATCGGGTCGGAGATCATGGGCGCGAACAAGTTCGGTCCACCCGGATGGCAGGACGATCCGGACTGGACGGGGTGGTGGGGCGACAACCCGCCCTTCCACACCCCGGTGTTCGTCCTGACTCATCGGCCCCGTGCGCCGATCGAGATGGCGGGTGGGACCGTCTTCCATTTTCTCGATGTTCCTCCCGCCGAGGCGCTGGTGGTCGCTCGCGACGCGGCCGGTGGCCTCGACGTCCGGATCGGGGGCGGCGCGACGACCGCGGGGCAGTTCATCGCCGCCGGCCTCGTCGACCACCTTCACCTCGTGCAGGTCCCGATCGTTCTGGGGAGAGGCGTTCGTCTGTGGGACGGTCTGGAAGGAATGGAGTCGGGGTACGACGTCGAGGTCGTGTCCACCCCGAGTGGCGTCACCCACCTCACCTTCACCCGTCGCGCCGAGTGAGGCCGGGCGAACCGACCACGCACGGGCGACACGGCAGACGCGCCGAGAGTGTGAGTGAAACTCCTGCTACTTGAACGGATTGAGGGTGCGGCCGAGAAAGTAGCCGATGCGTCCGGGAATGGGACGCATGGCTGCCGCCGAGACCTTGTTGACGACGCCCGTGATGCAGACAGGCTTGCCGGCGCGCACGGCGTCCCAGCCCTCGCGGACGACGTCTTCCGGCTGCTGCCACAGGAATCCTGGCAGACGGTCGGCGACGTCGCGGGTGCCCATCACGTCGTGGAACTCGCTGCGCGTGAAGCCGGGGCACAACGCGGTGACGTGAATCCCGTGCGGTTTGAGCTCCATGTCGAGCGACTGGGACATGTTGAGCGCGTAAGACTTGATGCCGGTGTAGAGCAGTCCGGCGCAGGGAGGGGAGACCGCGGCCACGGACGACAGGTTGACGATGCGTCCCCACCGACGAGCCTTCATGGCGGGAAGCACGCGATGGGTCAACTCCGTCACCGCGGTGACCATCAGCTGGAGTTCGGCGGCGAGCGTGTCCCACTCGGTGTCGGAGAACATGGTCTTCGACAGCCCAGCATTGTTGACGAGGACGTCGACGGTCATGCCGAGGCCGTCGACGCGATCCACGATCGCGGCGGGAGCAGAGCGGTCGGTCAGGTCGGCCGTCACCGTCTCGGCGCGCACCCCGTGATCACGGCGGAGTTCGGTGGCCAGCGTCTCGAGTCGGTCGGATCGCCGCGCCACCAGGATCAGGTCGTGACCGTCGGCGGCGAGATGCCGGGCGAAGGCGGCGCCGATCCCGGCGGAGGCGCCGGTGACGAGGGCGGTACGGCGGGGTTGAGGCGTGGTCATCGTGCGTCTCCTACGTGGCGGTCGAGGAAGTGGATCTGACGGCGACGACTGTGTCGAAGAACGGATCGAGATAGGGCTCGAAGTGGCCGCACTCGTAGGTGCGCACCTCACCCTTCGGTATGCGGCGGGCGACGGCCCGGGCCGTGTCGATCGGCGTGACGTCGTCGTGGGCCGAGAGTTGGGCGAGAACGGGTACGTCGATGGCGGTGGCGTGGCGTCCGGGGGAGTAGAACGGCACACGAACTGCGACGCGGGCGGCGACGTCGTTCTCGGCGATCAGCCGTGCGACCGCTCTCGGGTTCCGAGCGAACGCCGACGCGGGTCCACTCACGTGGGGGACCTGCACGATCGCGGCGGCGAGGCGCCGATCCCGGGCGGCCAACCGGAGGACGTGTCCGCCGCCGAAGGAGGACCCCCCAGGCCACGACCCGCGTGGTGTCGACGCCGTCGATGCGGCGGGCGAACTCGATCGCGGCCTCCCAGTCCGCCTGTTGCTTACCGATGTCGAGGATGCGTCGAGGTAGTCCTGCGCTGGCACCCCAATGGCGGTAGTCGAAGACGAGTGCTGCGTAGCCGGCTTCGGCGAATCGCGCGCCGTACGCGTCGAGACGAAGTTCTCGGAACGCGGCGAATCCATGTGCGAGCACGACGATCGGTGGGTTCACGACGTCACTCGGCCGGTAGAGCCACGCTGCGCATTGGGTGCCGCCGGACTCGAACGCGACATCGGAGCGCACGTACTCGAACTGACGCGTCATGGCCGGAACCTCCACCTCGGTACCCCCTCGCCGAATCTGTCCTTCGCGATCGGCACGTGCAGCGCGCCGAGTGACGACCTCTTGACATCGACCACTTTTGTGATCACGCTTACAGCACCAAATGATAGCAACTATCACACTGTGAGAGGCAAGCATGAAGGTAGCGATTCTGGGGCTCGGTGAAGCGGGCACCCTCTACGCCGCGGGGTTCCTGGCGGCCGGCTGGACCGTGACCGGGTTCGACCCGGCGGACATCTCCACCCCGTCGGGCGTGGAGCGGTTCGACGACGTGGCCGACGCCGTCCACGGAGCCGAACTGGTCCTCAGCCTGACCAGCTCGTCCGTGTCCGAACGCGCGGCCGCGGCGGCGGCGCCGCACCTGCGGTCCGGCGCGACCTACGCCGACATGAACTCGGCCAGTGCAGCGGTGAAGACCGCCGTCGCCCGAGCGGTGGACACCGCGGGGGGCGTGCTGTTCGCCGACGTCGCGGTCGTCGGGTCCGTTCCCGCGAACGGTGCACGGACCGCCCTGGTCATCAGCGGCTCCGGCTCCACCGCCGCCGCGGCTCACTTCGAATCCCTCGGTGCGCCCGTCGACGACATCGGCGGCGCTCCCGGCGACGCCTCGCGTCGCAAGCTGCTGCGCAGCAGCTTCATGAAGGGACTCGGCGCACTCATCGTCGAATCCACCGAGGCCGGCGTGGCGGCCGGTGCCGAGCAGTGGATCCGCACCCAGATCGCCTCGGAACTGAGCGGCGGGTTCGAGTCGCTCGACCGCCTCCGCGACGGGACTCGCAAGCACGCGGGCCGCCGCGCGATCGAGGCCGCCGCGTCGGTGGCGCTGCTCGACGAGATCGGCGTTCGTCCGGTGCTCGCCGCGGCCGCCACCGAGTTGCACGCCGCGCTGGCGGATGCGAACGGACGCGACACCGACGGGCTCGCCGCGGCGTACGCCGGACTTCCGGTCGCCAACATCGGCGACGCCCGCGATCGCATGGGGATGCTCGATTCGGGCATCCGATCGATGTGGAAGGGCGCCCGAGTCGTCGGCCGAGCCCGTACCGTGTGGACCCGCGGCGGAGACAACAAGGCACTGCAGGCGGCCGTTGCCAAGGTGCTGCCGGGGGAGGTCATCGTGATCAACGGTCAAGGTCACCTCGACCGCGCACTCATGGGTGAGCTCCTCGCCGAGCGAGCGCGTAACCGCGGCTGCGTCGGCATGGTCATCGACGGCGCCGCCCGCGACATCGACGTCCTCGAGGAGATCGGGTTCGGTGTCTGGGCTCGTGCGGCCAGTCCCGCCGGGCCCTACAAGAACGGACCCGGTTACAACGACATCCCGGTCGCGGTCGGTGGCGTCGTCTGCAACCCCGGCGATCTCGTCGTCGCCGACGACGACGGCGTCATCGTCGTCCCGGCGGCCGAGGTCTTCACCAGTCTCGACGGCGGACGAGCGGTCGAGGCCGACGAGGCGCGCCGCCGCGCCGCCATCGTCGCCGAGCGGACGGCGTCGTGATCGCCATCTGGGCGTTGGTGGCCTTCATCGTCGCCATCGTCTTCTGGAACGCGGTTCTCAAGCGCAACATCGGTGAGTCGATGATCGTCGGCTTCCTGGTCGTCGGTGCTTTCGCAGGTCGGCAGGCGCCCGAATACATGTGGCACGGATTCCTCGACTCCATGCAGGAGGAGGTGACGTTCGCCGGGCTCGCATTCATCTTCATGAGCTTCGTTCTGGCCAAGACGCCCGTCCTCGACCGGCTGATCGACATCCTGAACAGCTTCCTCGGACGGCTGCGAGGCGGGCCGATCTACACCTCCACCGTGGCCGGCGGCATGTTCGGTGCCATCGCCCACGTCGGTGCCTCGGTCACCGCCGCCGTCGGATCCGTGACGGTGCCCTGGATGAAGCGCTCGGGTGTCAGCGGAGAGCTGTCGGCCACCGTCGTCGCCGGATGCGCGGGCATGGGCGTCACCTTCCCGTTCAGCGCGACCATGTTCATCCTCGTGGGGTCCACCACGGTCACCGGACTGATGGAGCCGGACGAGATCATCCTGCCGCTCGCGCTGGCCGGCCTCTGGTGCCTGGGTTACCGCCTGCTGCTCAACTACTACCTGGTGCGCAAGAACGGCCTGCAGCCCATCGCACCGGAGGACCGCATTCCCGCCAAGCGCAGCCTACGCGCCGGCTGGACGTCTCTCCTTCTCTTCGTCCCGATCATCGTCCCGCTGCTCCTGACCCGTGGACCCATCGCCGTCCCGATCGCCGAGTACACCGATCTGGCGATGTCGAGCGCGATCAGCCTCATCACCTGGATCCCGGTGTTGATGATCCTGCTGGTGTTCTTCCTCGGCCGTCGGCATCTGCCGCGGACCGGTCGCGGATGGTGGAAGATTCTCGGCGAGACCGCTCCCCAGTTCGGCGTCATCGGCGTCACCATCGTCGCCGCCTTCTCCGCCTCGAACGTCCTCGGTGACATCGGGTTGCCCGAGCAGCTCACCACGGTCCTCGAAAGCCTCAGTGCCCCGGCCTGGTTGATGGCCATCCTCGTCGGCGTCATCATCGTCGTCATCGCCATCCCTCTCACAGCGTCGGCCACCATGGCAGCCGTCGGCGGAGTGGCCGTGGCCGCGCTGGTCGGCGTCGGAATCCCCGCCCCGGTCGCGGCGGCAGCCGTGCTCGTCTTCGCTTCCACCGAGGGTGCCTCCCCGCCGTCGGGAGCCCCGATCTACGTCGCCGCGGGCATCGCCCGCGTCGATCCGGGCAAGATGTTCGCCCCGCTGCTCAAGTACTACTGCGTCCCCATCCTGGGCGTCGGAGTGCTCATCGCACTCGGCCTGCTCCCCGTCAGCTGATCCCACGCCATCCCATCGAAAGAGCACTCGTCATGGTCGAGAAAGTCATCTCCACCGTTTTCCGTATCAGCGTCGCCCTGTTCCTGCTCGGCGGTCTGGTCATCGTGATTCTGCAGGGCGTCGGACTCGTTCTGGGTGACGGGGACTTCGTCACCGGGAGCGAGGAGGCGCTCGCGCCCTGGGCCTACGGTTCCGCCGGCGTGGCCGGGCTGCTCGCCTTCGCGTTGTCCTACTTCCACCGTGCGGATGCCGAGGCGCCGGCCGACGCGGACACCGTCGTCACCCCGGAACACGCATGACGACGACCGCGTCGGGCATTCATCCCGGCTCGACTTACCGAGATCTGGCGTCGCGACACGACGGCGCCCCTCCCGGGTCGAGCTGGGGGGTGTTCTCCGAGCCGGATCGGGGGACGGCGAACTTCGCCGGTCCCCGGCAGGTGCGCGAGGCGGCCGGGCTGGTGCGACGCGGAGTCGTGTTCGGTCTCGACCATGCCCTGGGCGCGTTCGATCCGCCGATGTCGCGGTCGAGGTCCGCCCCGCGCCACACCATCGTCTCCGCCCACGCTCAGTCACGAGACGACCTGCTCGACGGCTTCTTCCTGCAGGCGAGCAGCCATCTCGACGGTCTGCGTCATCGTCGCGTGTCGGGCTACGGCTTCTACGACGGCGTCCCCGACGACGCCGTCGTCGAGGGTGAACCGCGACTCGGCATCCAGGCCTGGGCGGAGCATCCGATCGTGGGCCGCGGCGTGGTGTTGGACCTCGAGGGTCTGTTCGAGGCGGACGGGGCCCCGCTGCACCACCTCGACGGTCCGGCCCTGGACGCCGCGGCGCTCGACCGTGCTGCCGCACGCCAGGGTGTCACCGTCGAGGAGGGTGACATCGTGCTCGTGCACACCGGGTGGGCACGGTGGTTTCTCGACGCGTCGGCGGCGGATCGGACCGCGGTTCGCGAGGGCCGGCGCTCGACCGGGTTCGCTCAACACCACGATCTTCTGTCGTGGGTGTGGAACCACAGGATCGCGGTGTTCGGAACCGATACGTTCGCCGTCGAGGTGCTCCCCGTGGCGCCGACGTCGCCGTTCCGCGACACCGCACCCGAGGACGCCGGCATGATGCACCAGGAGCTGATCGCCAAACTCGGTGTGCCGCTCGGAGAGTTGTGGAACCTCACCGCGCTCGTGGAGGACAGTCGCACCCACGGGCAATGGGATGCGATGGTGACGATCAAGCCGCTGGCGATCGTGGGCGGGGTCGGTTCGCCCTGCAACGCGACCGCGGTGCGCTGAGACTCCGGTTCTCGCACGGTGATAGTTTTTCTCGATCAGCGTGCGAGAACCACAGGAGTGACGATGTCGGCACCGGCGAGCAACATGCGGTCCCTCGACCGCGCTTTCGACGTTCTCACCGTGCTGCAGACGACGAAGCGCCCGCTGCGCCTGGCGGACGTCGCCCGCGCGTCGTCTCTGCACATCGCCACGACTCAGCGGATTCTGGGTGTTCTCGTCGACCGCGGATACGCGGCCCGCACGGCCGACGGATACACGGCGGGACCGGCGGCCCTGGCGGTGGCGCACGCGTTCATGGTGACCGACCCGTTGTCGGTGCTGGCTCAGCCGATCATGCAGCAACTGGCCGCGAGCACCGGGTTCACCGCATCGCTCTACGTTCGGGTGGAACTCTCCCGCGTGCTCATCACTCGGGTCGAGAGCGACAACCCCCTGAGTTACGTTCTGCCCGTGGGTGAACGGCTCCCGCTCCACCTCGGCGGCGCCGGCAAGGTTCTCCTGGCCGGCATGGACGCCGACCGGAGGGACCTCGTGCTGTCCTCGATCACCGAAGTGCCGTTGGCTCGTGGTGGCACGCTCGACCTCGACGAACTCCGCCGGCAGCTCGAGTCCATCGCCCGTGACGACTACGCGGTCTCGGTCGGGGAGCGCGTGGTCGGAATCGCCTCGGTGGCGGCCCCCGTGCGTGCCCGAGGCGCCGACGTCGTCGCGGCGCTGAGCATCACCGGGTCGTCCGACAAGCTCGACGACGCGGCCGTGTCCGCGGCGGTAGCCGAGGTCCGGCGAGCGGCGGCCACTCTCGGCGATCGCGTACCCGCAGCCGGCTGACGGCGTAGGGCCGGCGCGTTACGCCGGTGCACCTCACACCACGCTGTGTGGGAGGGCCACCGCGGCCAGCATCCCCAACTTCTCGTGGCTCGGGCTGCCCGGAACCGCGGTGTAGACCAGGAGGAAGTGCGACTGTCCGGGGTCGACGAGGGTCTGGCACGCGAGGTCGAGCTCACCGAGTTCGGGATGGACGAAGCGTTTGGTCTCGCTCGGTCGGACACCGACCTCGTGTCGGTCCCACGTGGCTCGGAACTCGGCACTGCTCTCCAGGAGGAGATCGCGTAATTCCGCTGCGCGAGAACCGGGTCCGCGCAGCGTCGCCACCTCACGGAGTCCGCTCACCCACATTCTGGTGAGGAACTCGTGGTCCGCCGGATGGTAGATGTCGCGGCTGGTGACGTCGGTGAACCACCGGTAGCCGATGCTGCGCGACGGTCCGTCGTACGCCGTGGTGTCGCCGACCAGCGCCCGCGCCGGCGAAGTCTGGCGCAGCGTCTCGCCGAGTTCGGTGACGATCTCGGCGGGGGTGTCACCCAAGCGGTCGAAGATTCGCAGCAGGCCGGGGCCGATGTGATCGCCGGTTGCACCGCGGATCGGCGGATGGTGACCGGCGAGTCGGAACAGGTGGTCGCGCTCCGGGAGCGAGAGATGCATCCCCTGAGCGATCGCGGCGACCATCTCGGAGGAGGGTTGCGGTCCGCGGCCCTGCTCGATACGCGAGTAGTAGTCGGTGGACATGTGACACAGCGAGGCAACCTCTTCCCGTCGGAGGCCGGCCGTGCGGCGCCGCGCAGTGCGCGGCAGGCCGACGTCCTCCGGTTGCAACGCCGTACGTCGGCCGCGGAGGAACTGCGCGAGCCCGTCCCGATCGATGGTCATGCCCGATCCTGACCCACCGGGACGGGGGAGAACCAGGGTTCCCCGGTCCCTCCCTGCGGCCGTGCGGTGATCGTCGATCGGGGGATCGACGAGTCCTGGTCGAGGTCGGCACCGCCCGGCAGGGTGAGGGGACCACGTCGTCCACCCACGGGAGTTCCCATGAACCGCACCCCTGACATCACCGTGCCCCCGCTGGCCGGCACGCGCGCCGTCGTCACCGGAGGAAGCGACGGCGTCGGCCTGGTCATCGCCCGTCGCCTCGCGGCTGCGGGCGCCGACGTCGTTCTGCCCGTACGCAACCCGGACAAGGGAGCGGCGGCGCTGACGACGATTCACGAGGCGCACCCGGCCGCGTCCGTGTCGCTCCGCACGCTCGATCTGTCCTCGCTCGAGTCGGTGGCCGCGTTCACCCGCACCATGCGGGACGAAGGCGACCCGATCGGCATCCTGGTCGACAACGCCGGCGTCATGACCCCGCCGACACGGCAGACCACCGCCGACGGATTCGAGATGCAGTTCGGCACCAACCACCTCGGCCACGTCGCCGTCGTCGACGGTCTTCTGCCGTTACTGCAGGCAGGCCGCGCCCGGGTGGTCCATCAGATCAGCATCGCCGCCAGGAGCGGGGAGATCGCTCGAGACGACCTGCAGGGGGAACGGTCCTACGACGGCATGCGCGCGTACGCGCAGTCGAAGATCGCGATGGGCCTGTTCGGGCTCGAACTCGGCCGGGTGGCCGCGCAGCGCGGCTGGGGCATCACCAGTCACCTCGCGCATCCCGGCGTGGCCCCGACCAGCTTGCTCGCGGCGCGGCCGGAATTGGATCGGTCCTCCGAGACGGTGGCGCGCCGGGTCATCGGCGTCCTGTCCCGGCGCGGCATTCTCGTCGGCACCGCGGAGACCGCGGCGCTGCCGGCGCTGGTCGCCGCCACCGCCCCGGATGTCGAATCCGGCAGCTTTCACGGCCCTCGCGGACTCGGACACGTGGGTGGACGGCCGGGACCGCAGCAGCTCTACGCACCTCTGCGAGACGACGCCGAGGCACGCTGGGTGTGGACCACCTCGGTCGACCTGATCGGAGCCGAGAGGCTGGGGCTTGCCGCTTCCTGACCCGATCGACGACGGCCCGACGTCATCGAGTGCGTCGGGTGACCTCGCGTCGGGCGAAGTCGGCGTAGCTGGTAGGGGTGCGGCCGAGCAGTGACGGCAGGTGGGACAGGTCTCCGACGGGCAGGCCGTGGGAGTCGTAGTAGGTCATCATCTGCACGTAGTTGTCCCGCGCCTGCGGCGACCAGGTCTTGATCCCGCGGGCGTTCTGCGCTTCCTTGGCACCCTTGATCAGGTGCGAAACCCGGCGCGGTGACAGCGTCGTGATCGCGCGCGCCGCTCCGCCGACGACGGAACTTGCCGCGGACAGAGGGTTGAGCAGCACGGTCGGAGGCAGGCGGATCGCCGTCACCGGGTAGCCGAGTGCGTCCGCGAAGGCGGCGGCCATCGCGTTCCGGTCGATGGTCTCCGTCGACAGGTCGTAGGTCTTCCCGACGTGCTCGTCCGGTGAGAGGAAGACGGCGGCGGCGGCCTCGGCGACGTCCTCCACGTCGACGACACCCATGGGGCTGGTCGTCGACACGGGGTAGGGCATCAATCCACCGCGGATGAACTCCCAGAATTCGAGGTAGTTCTGCATGTAGTGCGAGGGACGCAGGATCGTCGTCGGGACGGGCTGGTCGGCCAGCAGCTTCTCGACGTTCTCCTTCTGGGTGTGGTGCGGCAACTCGGTGATCTCTGGATGAATCACGGAGTGGAAAACCAAGTGGGACAACCCGTGCCGGGTGCCCAGGTCGATGATGCGCTCGGCGATGGGGCCTTCGTCGATGATCTGCGTGGGCGCCGCGTGGTACATGCTGTCGGCGCCCTTCACCGCCTCGGCCAGGACGGAGTCCTGGCGCATGTCGCCCACCCGGATCTCGGTGGCACCGTCGCGCCGTGCGATGGCTGCCTGGGCCTGGTTCTTGACCAGAGCGCGGACGGTGACGCCCTGCGCGGCCAGCGCACGGACGAGAGGGCGGCCGACACCGCCGGCGGCGCTGGTGACGAGAACGGTCGACATAGCGGTACTCCTTCGCGAGCAGGGAAGTTCGAGAGATGAGGTGGGTCAGGTGAATCGGCGCATGGAGCGGGCGAGCGAGGGCAGCAGCAGCCGGTTGGGGACGATGCGAGCTCCCGCGGCCGCGAGGGTGTTGCGGCGCCCGGAGACCACGTAGAGCGGGGGGCGCCGTCGATCGAGCGCCGACAGGGCCGTCCGGGCCACCTGGTTCGCCGTCTGCATCGAACCGACGATCGCGGCGTTCTCGCCGATGACGTCGAAGAACTCGGTCTTCGTCGGGCCGGGCGCCAGAGCCATCACCCGGACGCCGTGGGGCCGGGCCTCGCACCACAGGGCCTGCGTGAAGCTCAGTACGAACGCCTTCGCCGCGGCGTACACCGCGAGGGAGGGCACCGGCTGGAACGCCGTGGTGCTGGAGACGTTGAGAATGGTGCCGGACCGGCGCGCGACCATGTCGGGGAGGAAGGCGTGACACACGTCGACCAGCGCGGCCATGTCGACGGCGATGACGCGGTCGAGGTCCTCGGCATCCGCGTCGACGAAGGCCCCCTGAGTGGCGATGCCGGCGTTGTTCACCACCAGGTCGACGTCCCCCTCGACGCGGGAGCGCAGGGTGTGGCCGGGGCGTTCGGTGGACAGGTCGTGCGCGACGACCTCGCATCGGATTCCGTGCGCCGCTTCGAGTTCCTCGGCCAGCTCCGTCAGGCGGTCCTCCCGCCGCGCGACCAGGACGAGGTCGGACCCCCGTTCGGCGAGCGTGCGCGCCAGTGCCAGTCCGATTCCTGCGCTGGCTCCGGTGATCAGAGATCGCTTCGGCGTGAAAACCATGACAGTGCCTCCAGGAGTGACGCGGCAATCGAACCACGCAATCATGCAAAACTTGCAGTAATTACGCAATACCTCGCATTTACCGGTGGCGCGATCCGTGCCCCGCTCGTAGGTTGTCGGGCGTGGCTCGACAGTCGCGGTTCACAGCCGCCCAACGACATTCGGCGGTCCTGCGTGCGTTCGAGGGCTCCGAGGACGTCGAGTCGGTGGCCGAGGAACTGGGTGTGCATGCGGCGACGCTGTATCGCTGGGCCAAGGAGTCGCACCGGGACGCGGGCGAATCCACGCGCCTGCGGCTGATCCGCACGGCGCAGGACATGCTGCGCGATCACACGTACACGTCGGTCACCGTCGAGGCCGTCGCCGCCCGCAGCTCCGTGGCGCCGCGCACCGCGTTCCACACCTTCGCCGGCAAGGCGGATCTGTTCCAGGCCGCCGTCGACGACGCGGCGACTCAATTGATCGCCGCGATCGCCGCCGCCTCCGCGGAGGCGACCTGGCCGGCCGAGCCGGTCGGCCAACTCGGCGTGTTTCTCACCATCGCGGCCCGCTCCATCTACGCGACGTCCGCCGCCCACGTGCTGTTCCGGGACGTCGGCGTTCCGCGGCAGGGTGGGCCCGCCGAGGACTGGCACTCCGCGTTCGTCGACGCCGTGGCCGCCTTGATCTCGGCGGGGATCGCCGGCGGTGAGCTCGCGGCCGACGTCGACGTGCACGCCACCGCCCGCGTGATCGCCGGGGCCATGCGCGGCATCCACGCCGCCGTCTTCGACGGGGCCGACCCCGCGGTCGCCGTTCGATCGGTGGGGCGATTGGTGGCGATGGTTCCCGCGGCAGCGGGGGGCGGCCATGAGGATGCAAATGTGACATAGTCCGCAAAAGACCCCTACTGTTGTCGAGGTGTCACCAACCCTGAGCCGCCGCGGCGCTCTCCGCGCCGGCGGCTTCGCGTCCCTCCTCGCGGCTGCGATGGCGGCCGGAGGCGGTGCCGCTGTTGCCGAGCCGCTCGGTGGCTATCCCGATCTGCCCCCGTGGGCCGACGCCGTCCTGGATCGGCTGCTGGCGGAATCCGCGGACGCGATGCGCGGCGTCGTGGTGATGATGATGCCCGCGGGTGACCCGTACTCGGTGCAGCAGGGCGTCACGGCGACGGGCCCCGGGCCGTTGGACCAGCGGTCGCCCGAGGCCTTCGGCGCCCTGATCGACCGCTTCGTCCCCCATGCGGACCAGCTGCTGCGTCCCGTCGCGGTCGCGTTGATGGCCACGGCTGCCGACGCAGGTGATTCCGCGGCACGCGCCGCCGGCGGCCTTCCCGACCCCGCCGTCACCGCCGCAGTCGACCGCGCCCTCGGCTACCGCTTCACCGACAGCACGTTCCCCGCGTCGTTGCTCGCCGCCATCCTGCTCGACGTCACGGCGGTGCTGCTGGATCCGCGCACCGTGGCCGGGCCGTTCGCCTCGGCGTTCGCCAACGCGCGGTACGAGACCAAGTGTCGAGTGTTCGAGGCGCTCGAAGCACCTCTGCCGGAGCTGATCTCGATCGTCGACGAGGCGCTGCCGCAACCGCTGACGGGGAGCGCGTCCGGCGTCCTTCGCTTCTTCGGCGGGATCCTGTTGGACGGGTCCGCCTTCACTGCCTGGAGCGAACACGATCTGTGGGATCGCCGCACTCGCGTACTCTCCGCTCGCCCGGTGGCGTGGGACATCGCCGCTTATCGGCCGAAGGGGCCGGTGGACGGACACGCGGAGTTCCTCGGGTTCCACCGGGGCATCGACAGCTTCTGACCGCGATCGCGGTCGGTTCGACGAGGGGGAGTACGCGCTGTGCGTGACGTGATCGTGGTGGGTGCCGGAGGGGGCGGTCCGGTGGTGGCCGCGGAACTGGCGGGTCGAGGCTTGGACGTTCTGTTGTTGGAAGGCGGTCCGCGACACGCGAATCCGGATTCGGAATGGTCGCACCTGGAGTTCGACGCCAACGATCCGACGTCGGGTTACCTCCGCTTCGGTCCGGAGAACCGAGACAAGCCGGGGTGGTATCGAGAGTGGTCGCAGAACAGTTTCGTGTGGGAACTGTCCGGTGTCGGCGGCACCACACAGCACTACTTCGGTAACTGTCCTCGGCCCTATCCCGGGGTGTTCGCCGGGTATCAGGGCGCGGACGCGGCTCTGTACGACACGGCGTACCGATTCCCCCTCACGTACGCCGAGTTGGTCCCGTACCTCGAGTGGGTGGAGGCGACGCTCCCGGTCAAGCCGGCACCGATGGGACGCAAGGAACAGGTGTTCTTCCAGGGGTGTGAAGGACTGGGTCTCCCACTCCAGACATCGAGAGACACCACCGGTTTCGCCTACCGGCCGCAACCGAACGCCATTCTTCACCCCGGTGGCAACGCCGGCCGCACCGACGACAGCTCTCTGCTCGTCTACCCCGATGCCACGGGGTGCACCTTCTGCGGACACTGCTTCCAGGGCTGCTACCTCCCACTGCGCGCACCGCGCAACCAACTCGCGCGCCGGTCCACCGACAACAGTTACGTCCCGCTCGGGCTCGCCGCGGACGCCGTGCATCCGGGCGGCCGAGCCATGGAACTGCGGGCCGACTCGTTCGTCACGCAGATCCACCACGAGACGTCCGGCGGGCGCACCCGCGCGACCGGAGTGACGTTCCGCGACAACGAAACCGGGGAGAGCTTCCGCGAGGACGCGACCGTGGTCGTCCTCGCCGCGGGAGCAGCCGAGTCGCCCCGTCTCTGGTTCAACAGCGCCCTCCCGAACCCCAACGGATGGGTGGGCCGCGGCCACACCGACCACTGGTTCGATTGGGTGGTCGGCCTGTTCGACGACGACACCGGCAATTCCCGCGGCGGCAATTCCTGCGCTCGAGTGGAATACCCGGGATACGGCGGCCTCGAGAACGCCGGACTGACACCGGGCATCCAGGCGTTCACCATGAACCTGTCCGAGAGCGGGATCCGCGGGCAGTACACGAACGGTCGCGGCAGGACGGGCGCCTGGGACGGCCCGGCCGGGCGCCTCGCCGGCGCCGAACTGCGGGAGTTCATGTCGCACGGCATCGACCGCATGCTCAACGTTCTGTGTATCACCGACGATCACGTCGATCCGGAGCAGCGCATCGTGCCGTCCTTGCTCCCGGCGGACGAGAACGGCGCCGTCGCCAAGTACGACCTGCAGTCCCGTGGACGATTGCCGGCCACCGAACGGAACCGCGAGTTCGTCGCCACGCGGGCAGCCGAACTCCTGCGCGCCGCCGGCGCCCGGTCGATCTACCGCGTCGACTGGGCACCGCTGCAATTGCACGTCCATTCCTCGATGCGCATGGGCGAGTCCGAGACGAACTCCGTCACCCGACCCACCGGTGAAGCGCGGTTCGTCGACCGACTCTTCCTGGCCGACAATTCGATGCTCGCCAACTCGCTCGGCGGACCCAATCCCACTCTCACCACCCAGGCGTTCGCGACTCGGACGGCGGAAACGATCCTCGCCACGTACTTCGGTGGCGAGGGCTGGGTGCACACGGAAGCTCCCGTGGTGACGACGGACCCGCGCATCACGGAGCGCATGGTCTCGCTGGGGCTGTGACGTCGTCGGGCCCGTCAACCCGTCCGCCCGTCAGCCGGTCGCGTTCGCGTCGTCTCCGCGTCGTCCTCGGTGACCGCGTGCGTGGTCGTCCGCCCCGCGCGCCTTCCGGCTCTTCGAATCGTAGAGACGCTTGTCCGCCGCACGCAGGGCCGCGGTCATGGCCTCGGTGACCGCGGCCGGTGAGCGGTCGGGCAGCGGGACGTCGGCCGCTCCCGCGCTCATCGTGTAGCCGGCGACCATGGACACCCGCGTCAGGGACGCGGCCAGCTCGTCCGCCGCGCCCGGCCCGTCGGTGACCCGCGTACAGGCGAACTCGTCCCCGCCGAGCCGCGCGACCACCCACCGGCCGGCGGTCACGACGGTGAGATGACGGGCGAGGTCGGTCAGGACGGTGTCGCCGACGTGGTGACCCCACCTGTCGTTGACCGACTTGAAATCGTCGACGTCGACCACGACCGTCTCCAGGAGGGTGGTGTCGCCGTCGACGCGGTGGGCGAGGCGGAGCAGAGCGTCCTCGAGTCCGCGGCGATTGAGCAGGCCCGTCAGGGGGTCGAGGAGTGACTGTCGAGCCTGGCCGCGCAGCTCACCGAGATGCACCAGCAGGACGAACGGCGTCAGGAACACCAGCAACATCGTCAAGGTGTGTGCGGCGATGACCCACAGGCTGGCGGCCTGCCAGAGCACGGCGTTGACGGCGATCACCGCGAGAATCACGGTGCTGTAGAGCATGTGTGTCAGACAGGCGGCGAGTGGAGTCGCGATGACGGCGAGGGTCGTCAGAACGGCGAACAGAGCCGTGCCGCCGATGGCCGTGAGCCGCTCCTCCTTGAGCAGCATGCACACGGTGACGGATACGTCGGCCCAGGCGACGAACGCGACGACGACGCGACCGCGGAACCGGCGGGTGAAGCAGACCCATACTCCGACGGGCAGGCTCGTCAGCGAGATGATCGCCGTCGCGACCGCACCCCACCCGCTGTATTCCTCCGAGGGGGCCGAGAGCAGGCCGATGACACCGATGACGATGGTGCCGATGCCGACCACGACACGGGTCAGGGTGTTCGGACCCGATCGATCGAACGACACACCGGTCGCGTCGTCGTGTTCCCCGAGCACGCTGCGGAGACGGTCGACCCACGAGGTCGAGATCGTAGCCACGGGGCCCCCCGCACAGCCGGATGAATGGTGGCGTTCACCCTAACAAAACGGGGAAAAGGCTCGGTTCGATTCGCACGAATCGCCCGGCTTTCGCGCCACCGTCGACCACGCCGGGTCAGGAGCGTTCGCGGAGTGCGGCCACCGGACAGGCGGCCACGGCCGACTGCACTGCAGCTACCTGATCTGCGGGGATCTCCTCGTGCTGCAAGTGCAGATCGCCGGCGTCGTCGAGTCGGAAGACCTCCGGCGCCTGGTCCTCGCACAGGCCGTGGCCCTCGCAACGGTCGTAATCGACGTCGATCCTCATGGTGTGTCTCCTTTCGCCGCCACCGGGCTGTGGGGCGGGTCGGTCGATGGGTGGACGAGGTCGTGGTGAATCAGGGAGCGTCGGATTTCCCGACGCCGGCGGTGGGAGACGTGGGTACGCGGGTGAACAACGCGGCGAGCGAGGTCCCGGCGGCCATCACCGTGCGGTCCGGCCGCACCAGTGCGGCGCTCACCCGGCCGCGGGCGAGCCATCGTCCGAGCGGGGATGCGGGGGGCACCACGACGACCACGCACCCGCGACGGTCGAGATCACGGCTCTGCTGC
Source organism: Rhodococcus sp. PBTS 1 (assembly GCF_001620025.1). NCBI lineage: Bacteria > Bacillati > Actinomycetota > Actinomycetes > Mycobacteriales > Nocardiaceae > Rhodococcus > Rhodococcus sp. PBTS 1. The sequence goes on along the minus strand of NZ_CP015219.1, from coordinate 3,128,873 downwards.
GCGGTCGGTGTCGCGGTCGTGACGATCGAGAATCGGTGCGCGACGGTCGAATCGAGACGCGCCCCATCGCCCTGGACCGCGTTGGGCACGAGAGTGCCGACGAGTGCGGTGCGGGTGAGACGGGAGCGCACCGGTCCGGTCCGGACGAACGGCGACGCGGACAGCGCCGGCGTCGTGCTGTCGGTGACCAGGGAGGCCAGGCCCGGCACCCTGGACAGCACGGGGAGTATGCCGCGACGAATCGTCATCGTGCGTTCGCCGCCGCCGACCATCAACCGGCCGACCATGACGGCCAGTCCGATCATGGAGCGTGCGTGCGGTTCTCGCTCCTGCTGGTAGGTCTCCCACGCCGATTCCGGGAGCAGGCCGCGGCGTACTGCCGCCACCTTCCACGCGAGGTTGCTCGCGTCGCGCAGACCCGCGCCCAGCCCCTGCCCGATGAAGGGCGGCGTCAGATGCGCCGCATCGCCGAGCAGGAACACCCGCCGGTCCCGCCACCGATCCACGACCTGGGCGCGAAACGTGTACTCCGCCGTCCGGATCAGTTCGAGGTCGTCCACCGACACGTCCGCCAGCCAGGGCCGCATCAGGGGCTCCAGCGATGCGAGGTCGGCGTAGTCGTCGGGCGACTCGTCGTCGACCAGTTCGAACTCCCACCGATGCCGGGTCGCGCCGATGCGCATGTAGGTCGCCGCGCGCTGCGGATCGCACAGCTGATGAACGCCCTCCCAGTGAGCGAGCGGCGCCTCGGTTTCGACGTCGATCACCAACCATCGTTGCGAGGGGCCGAGATCGGTCATCGACGATCCGATGGCGGTGCGCACGGCACTGTTGGCGCCGTCGCAGCCGAGGACGACGTCGGCCGTGATCGCCTCACGACGCCCGGTCTCGACGTCCCGCACGACCACGACGACGTGGTCGCCGTCGTGCACGACGTCCTCGACCTCGACACCACCGCGGAACGTGACGGACCCGGCCTTCTCCAGTCGCCGACGCAGGATGCGCTCGAGATCGGGTTGGTCGAACATGTTGGCGGGCGGGAAACCGTGCGGCCGTTCGTCCGGGTCGCGGTCGAACTGAGCCAGCGTGCGCAGCTCGGAGTCGACGAGCCGCAGGCCCTTGCCGGGGCGCGAGGCGGCGAGGAAGTCGTCGGCCGCGTCGACGCCGTCGAGGATGCGGCACACCTCGTCGTCGAGGTGGACCGCGCGAGGCTGCGGGAACACGTCCTCCCACCGATCCAGGACGAGGGTGTCGACGCCGAATCGGTCCAACAGCAGCGCGGCCACGGTGCCGGTGGGGCCGGCTCCCACCACGACAACCGGTGGCCGAGCGGTGTCTCTCGCCGGGACGGACACCTACGCCTCCCGCACCCGGGTGCGCTGGACACCGAGGTCGAGAGCGCCGTCGTCGGTGCCCACCGTCAACTCCAGAACGTCGCCGTCCTTCAGGTATTTCGGATTTCGCCCCTGCTTGCCGAAGAAGATCTTCCACTTCAGTGCCGGCGGCAGGAACGCACCCGCGATCTCGATCGGCTTCGGCGGGGCCGTCAGCGCCGTCCCGCCGGGTGTACCGGTGAGCACGAGATCACCGGTGTCCAGGCGCTGGAAGCGTGCGAGCGCGCGCAACGCCTCCAGCGGTGGGTAGATCATGTCCGCCACGGTGCTGTTCTGGCGAACCTCTCCGTTGACACGCAGCGTCAGGCGAAGATGCTCGAATCGACGCAGATCACCGTCCTCGAGAACGCCGAGCACGGGGCCCACGGGGGTGAACGTCGGATACGACTTCGATTCGTAGAACTGGGTTTTGGGCAGCTGCACGTCTCGGGCGGACACGTCGTCGGTGACGACGAGGGCAGCGATGTGACGAGCCAGATCGCCCTCACCGACCGACGCGCCCACCTCGAGGGGTTCCCCGACGACCAGACCGATCTCCACCTCGTAGTCCAGCAGGCCCACGTGGGCGGGCTTGATCACGTCGTCCGTCGGGCCGCTGATCGACCCCGAGGCCTTCCGGAAGAAGGTGAGGGGCACGGTCTCGGGGTTCATCCCCGAATCCTTCACGTGCGAGCGGTAGTTGGTCATCTGAGCGACCACACGACAGGGCGCGGTGACGGGGGAGACGAGCTCCAGCGTGTGCACCGACACTCGCTCCGACGACGACGAGGCGGCAGTGAGAGCGGTGCGGTCGGCCAGCAGCTCGGCCGTGGTGGTGGCGGCGGTGTCGACGCGCGAGGCGCCGTCGTCGTGGCGAACCCACCAGGCATCGGCGGTACGGAGAACAGGAATCACGTGGAGGCGACTTTCATGAGACCGCGGAGGCGGTGGAGGTCGAATTCGGTGTCGTGACGCAGAGCGGACAGAATCGAGCGCGCCTCGGCGAGACCGCGGCGATCGACGGTGACCCCGAGGAAGTCGCGACTGGCCGGTGGACCCCACTGCGCGAGGCCGGACGCGGTCATCGGTGCCCACCCGGGTTCGAGCGAGGAGTCGAAGCGGTCTCCGTCGGCGAAGTGCTCGACCAGGAACCCGTCGGGATCGCGCCAGTAGTCGAAGATCTGACTGCCCTGGATGTGGCGGCCCACGCCCCAGGAGTGCCGGTAACCACGCTCGGTGAGGTACCGGCTGCCGGCGCCGATGGCGTCGAGGTCGCACACCTGATAGGCCGAGTGCACGTACCGGTTGGACGGACCGAGGGCCATGGCGAGGGTGTGGTGGTCGGTGGGTTCGCTCCCGCGATCGCAGCGGATGAACGCCATGACCGGCCCTCGATCACGCTGCCCGTCGTAGTAGAGAAAATCGCTGACGATCAACCCGAGGTGTTCGAGATACCAGGTGAGATTCTCCAGGTAGCGGTTGCGTTGGACGACCACGTGTCCGAGCCGCTCGACCATCGCCGGCTCGCGCGGCGGCCGTTGCGTGGCGTTGACCCGGCTGATCTTCCACGGGTCGAGCGCGCCGAAGTTGTACTCGTGCACCCGTTGTCCCGGAATCTCCGGGGCCTCGTCCACCCCCGCGACCACCCGAACCGCTTGGCCGCCGGGGTCGGTGAGCGTCACGCCGATGCCGCCGAGCGCGTCCGGAAGCCGTTCCACGCGGGTACCGGTGGCCTCGGCCAGGGTCATGACGTCGGCGGTCTCGGCGGCGCGGAAGGCTGCCGCGGCGAACGCCGTCCGGCGCCCGCGCCGAATCAGCACGCAGGGTGAGCCGGCGGCCAGGCCGCGGAGATGCAGCTCGTCGTCCGTCGCGAGGGTGACGGTGAAGCCGAAGGCCTCGGCGAATGCCCGCGCGCGAGTGAGGTCGGGCTTGGTGAACTCGAGCCAGGCGATGTCGTGCACCTTGACGATCGGATCCCGGACGCGGCCGGGGTGCTCACCGGGGCGGGCGCCCTGATCGACGTGCAGACCGCGATGCCCGTCCTCGTGGCGGTCGGTCGCGTGGCCTCCTGGCACCCGACGGTCGTGCCGTGGTGCGTCCACTACTGCCATGACGATCCCCCCTTCGGAATCTCTGACGAAATCGTCACACACGGTCGGGCTCGTCGTCAACGTTTTCGACGATGTCGTCGGTTCTGTGATGGCGTTACACTTCTGCCGATTCGGCAGACGACGTGGGTGACGGAGGTGGCGGGCACGATGGCAGCGGACAGGCTCGAGCGGCGGAAGGCTCGGACCCGGGCCGCGCTGGTACGCGCGGCGCAGACCTTCCTCGCCGACGGACGGCTGACGGCGCCCGTCCTCGAGATCACGCAGGTGGCGGACGTCGGGATGGGGTCCTTCTACAACCACTTCGCCAGCAAGGAGGAGTTGTTCGAGGCCGCGGTGGACGACGCGCTCGAAGCGCTCGGCGCCTACCTCGACACACTGACCGTCGGGATGACCGATCCGGTGGAGAAGTTCACGCAGTCCTTCCGGTTGACCGGCCGCCTCTTCCGCGCCGAGCCGAACCTCAGTCGCGTGTTCGTCAATTCCGCGGTCGCGCAGGCGATCACGACGGAACGCGGGCTCGCGCCGAGGTCCCTGCGCGACATCGAGGAGGCGGTGCGGTCCGGCAGGTTCGACGTCGAGGACACCGAGTTGGCGCTGGCGCTCGTCGCCGGCACGCTGACGGCGCTCGGACGGGTGCTGCTGGACCGACCCGACCGCAACGCCGAGGAGGCGGTCGACAACACCGCGGTGCGCGTGCTCCGTGCCCTCGGAGTATCGGTGGACGAGGCGACGCAGCTGGTCGCTCGTCCGCTGCCCGACACCGAGAACGTCTCCGCGGCAACCGTGTTGATCACCGAGGCCTGACGGTCAGAGCGACGGGAGGTTCCGCCGACCCGCGCGACCCTCGAGTGCCGGGACGGCGTCGATCGCGGCCTCCATCATCTCGATCATCCAGTCGACGACGGCGTGCGCGAGCAGGGTGCCGTCGCTCTCGAGCCACAGCACGGTCGCCTCGTCGAACGCCGTCGCCATGACCCGGCCCACGAAGATGTTCGCCTCCCGGGTCGGATCGACCTCGAGGGCGAGGGCGATCGCGGTCAGCACTCGCTCGCGCCCGCGTTCGGACGCGGCGCGCACGTCCGGATCCGGGCTGCGGCGCCCGAGGACGAGCCGAGTGGTCAGCCCGCGGTGCTGCGCCGCGTACGTCAGATGCGCGCGCAGTCCGCGACGGACCGCGTCGAGATCCGTCGTGTCCGCGCTGCCGTCGAACGCAGCATCCATCTCGTCCACGACGGCGTCGAGAACGGCCCGATAGACACCCTTCTTGCTCTCGAAGTGGTGGAAGACGGATCCGTGGGCCACGCCGGCGCGATCGGCGATCTCGCCGACGGTGACGGCGTCGAAATCCCGATCCTCGAAGAGCTCGCGGGCCGCGGCGAGGATCCGTGCCCGTGATGCGGCCTTGCGGGCGGCGCGCGTGGCGGGCACCGAGGAACGTCCGGTCTCCATCAGGTCGGTGTGCACACCGGGGAGCTTACTGGCGCACGTCCGCATTCGGTCACCGATTCCGAATCGTTGACCGACGGTCAACGTGGCGGCTACTGTCGGATCGAACGACAGGGACCGAGCTCGGGGGAGGACGCAGTGGCCACGTACGTGGGTCGATACGACGACGGAGATCGCGTGCTGTGGGCGGTGTCGTCGGACCAGGGGCTGACCGCGCTCACCGACTCGTACGCGACGACGGGGGACCTGCTCACGCACGGTCGCGGGGACATCGCGGCCGCCGCCCGCGGGTCGGCGACGCACCGGCCGGAGGCCGTGAGCACCCTGTCGCCGATCACGGTGCCGTGCCGAGTGATGTGTCAGGGCGCGAACTTCCGGCAGCACGCCATCGAGTCCGGGATGGATCCCGACAATCGCGCCTTCAATCTCTTCTTCGACAAGACCGACGCCTCGGTCACCGGTCCGTTCGACTCCGTGACCCGGCCGGCGCACGTCGAACTCCTCGACTACGAGATCGAGTTGGGTCTGGTGATCGGAAAGACGGTCGACGCGCCGGTCACGATCACCGACTCGACGCTGCCGTCCTACGTCGCCGCGATCACCATCGGCAACGATCTCTCCGCCCGCGACGTGCAACTGCCCCAGGGGCAGTACCTGAAGGGCAAGAGCTACCGCGGTTTCTGCCCGGTCGGGCCGGTCCTCGCCGTGCTCGATGCGGACGACTACGCGGCGATCGACCGTCTGACTCTGCGTCTCGAGGTCGACGGCGAACTGCGGCAGCAGGATTCGACCGCGAACTGGCTCTACCGCCCGGCCGAGACGCTCAGCGAGCTTTCCCAGTTCTGCAACCTCGATCCGGGTGACGTCGTGCTCACGGGAACGCCGCACGGCACCGCGGCCAAGACGCCGCCGGCGATTCTCCGCCGTGTCGCCACTGCGGTACTCCCGGAACACGTGCTGTGGAAGCAGTTCATCCGACGCAGCCGTGGAGGCCCGTTCCTGCGCCCCGGCAGCGTCGTCACGGCATCGATTCGTACCGAGGACGGTCGTCTCGACCTCGGTACCCAACGCACGCCCATCGTCGCACCGGGCTCGTGAGCCCGACCCATCCCACCGACCCCACCACTCGAGGAGTGCTCGCCATGGTGTCCACCGCCGATCGTTCACCGGCCCCGGTCTCCACCGCCCTACCGCCGGATCTCCTCGCGCACTTCGTGGTCAAGACCGCACGGGCGACCGAGATGATCGAGTGGTATCGCACGGTGATGGGCGCGGTGGTGGTGCACGAGGACGAGCAGATCGCGTTCCTCACGTGGGACGAGGAGAGCCACCGGCTCGCTCTGGTGAAGATCCCGCCGCCCACCCGGTTCGTGTTCCCGCTGGCGCGCTTCAAGCGCAAGGTCTACGGGGTGGATCACCTGGCCTTCACCTATCACTCGCTGGAAAGGCTGTTGCTCAACTACGAGCGGCTCGCCGGCCTCGGCATCGAGCCGGTGTGGTCCATCAACCACGGGCCCACCACGTCCCTCTACTACGAGGATCCGGACGGCACCCGGCTCGAGTTCCAGACCGAGAACTTCCCGACGCCGGAGGAGACCGCGGCCTTCTTCAGCAGTCCCGAGTTCGCACAGAATCCGATCGGCGTGACGTTCGACCCGTCGTACCTGCTCGAGCGTCTGCGGGCCGGGGCGCCTCTCGAATCCCTGACGCGCCGCGACGCGGGTGTCCGACCGGGTACGCGTCCGCGGGTGAACCGTCGGGCCATCACCTTCCGCACGCTGTGAGCGCCACGTCCCCGACGACGACGCCCGACCACGTCGACGTCCCCGTCGTCGTCTGCGGTGCCGGCGCGACCGGTGCCACGCTGGCTCTACTGCTCGCCCGGCGCGGAATCAGCAGTGTCGTCCTCGATCGGCGGACCACGCCGCTGACGCATCCCGCCGCTCATGTGATCAACGCTCGGACCTTCGAAATCTGGCGGGACATCGATCAGGGCTTGTCGGACGAGGTCTTCGCGCTGGCGCCGCCCATCGAGGAGGTCAATCTCATTCGGTGGCAGTCGTCCTTCGACTCGAATCCGATCGGCCACATCGACCTCGCATCCCGACCCGAACAACTCGATCGCGTTCGATCGCACAGCGATTACCTGGTCTCCCACGTGGGGCAGCACCTGCTGATGCCGGTGCTGTGGTCGTGGCTCGATCGGGAGCCGCTCGTCGAGGTCCGGTACGGCACCTCGGTGGCGGGCATCAGCGAACGCGACGATTCCGTGGTCGTCCACACCTCCGGAGCCGGGGGTGACGGCGCCACGCTGCAGGCCCGCTTCGCGATCGGCGCCGACGGGGCCAACAGCGCCGTCCGCGACATGGTGGGCGTCGAGATGCACGGGCCGACGTTGGCCAAGATGGGTAGCGCGTTCTTCCGGTGCGACACGCTGTACCCGGCGTCGGAAAGGCCATTGCTCACCTGGATCTACCAGCCGAATTTCGCCGGTGTGTTGATCGCGCACGCGGACCATCACTACGTGCTGATGGGAACGTATCTGCATCCGGCACAGCGGATGTCACGTGAGCCCGGCCCGTACTGGCGCGACACGTTGCCGGCGGTGCTCGGAGCCGACCACGCGTACGACGTCGTCTCGACCGGCAAGTGGGAGATGACCACCCAGACCGCCGATACCTTCCGCCGCGGACGGGTGCTCCTGGCGGGCGATGCCGCGCATCGCTTCCCGCACACCGGGGGATACGGACTGAACAGTGGTGTGCAGGACGCGCACAACCTGGCCTGGAAGCTGGAGGCGGTGCTGTCGGGCGTCGCGAAGCCGACGCTCCTGGACACCTACGAGGTCGAACGTCGCCCCGTCGTCGACCTCTTCGCGCGACACAGCGTCGCCAACCACTTCAAACTCGACGACGTCACCCGGCACGTGGGCGCCACCAACCGGATGTTGCAGCGGGCGACCTCGGCGATGTCGCGTCCACCCTTCGCGTGGCTGCCGGGCAGCCGGGCCGCCGCGCTGGCGGATCGCGTCGTGGGACTCGGTCTCGGGCGCACGCAGGTCATCGCCGGTACGGGGCGTCGTGCGGTTCGTGCTCGGGACAAGATGGCGAGCGACATTCCGGGGCAGCTGGCGCACTTCGTGTCGACGGGTCTGGAGTTCGGCTACCGCTACGGTGGACCGCTGACGGACGGCCGTGGCGTGACGGCGAACGACGACGGCCTCGACGACGTCGTCGAGTACCGGCCGCGAACCGATCCCGGTGGGCGCCTGCCACATTCGATCCTCCCGGCGACCGGGGAGTCGGCGCTGCGGAGCGTCGGCCGCGATCCGAACGCCCTGACGTTGGTGACGTTCGACGCCGACGCCTGGCAGGCTGCCGTCGACAAGCATCGAGACGGTCTCTCGCCGTTGCGGGTGGACGTCCTCGACCTCGGGCCCGCCGAGGATGCGGCCCCGGGCGCCGTGGACCTCTACCGGGTGGGGGAGCGGGGGGCGTTGCTGGTGCGGGCCGACGGGCACATCGTGTGGCGGTCCACCGCCGGGGCCGACGATGCCGTCGAGGATGCCGTCGCCACCGTGCGGCGGCTGTGGGGGAGGTACTTCCCGCTCGACCGAGCCCGATGACCTGCTGAGGTTAGCCTGTGCTAACTTCGCTGCATGACGACGTCGCTTCCCGTCCGTGTCGGTGCTGCTTCGGCAGTCCTCGCCCTCGCTCTGGCGGGGTGCGGGGGCGCGGGCGGGAACGACGCGGGTGACGGCGGGTGGTTCTACACCACCGCCTTCGGCAACACTGTCACGCTCGACGAGGCCCCGCACGCGCTCGTGGTCGACGCGTACTCGGCTGCAGCGTTGTGGGACTACGGCATTCGGCCCGCCGGGGTCTACGGATACGGGCTGAGCAACGGCCTCGGCCTCGGCACCGCCGACCCGTCGACCATGACGGTGGTGGGCACCGACGCCACGTTCGGAACCGAGACGGCGGCGAGCCTCGGGGCGGACCTCGTCGTGGGGTATTCCTCCGAGGAGGATCCGACCTCCTGGATCTGGTGGGACTCGGCGCAGGCGCAGCAGATCAACGCCGTCGCCCCGTTTCTGGGGATCGACCCGTCGAGCACCCTCGACACGACGCTCGATCAATACCGTTCTCTGGCAGAGGCTCTCGGTGGTGACACCGAGGGTCCCGCGATCGAGGAGCAGCGCGCGGCCTACGAGGACGCGAAGGAGCGGGTACGCCGGGCGGTCACCGCGGCGCCGGACCTGACGGTGTTGCCGCTCAACGCCAGTGCGGACGGGGTGTACCTCGGAACCCCCGAACTGACCGTGCTCGGCCTGCTCTCCGGGCTCGGGGTACGCCTGGCGGGCCCGCCCACGGACGGACCGTGGGCGACGGTCAGTTGGGAGAACGTCGCGCAATACCCCGCCGACATCGTCCTGGAGTACCCCGCGAGCCGTGATGTTCTCGCGTCCGCGCCCGTGTACGGATCGCTGCCGGGTGTCGAGGCGGGACAGGTGGTGGACTGGGACGACAAGCGCCCCAACACCTATGCCGAGTACGCCGATTGGCTCACTCGGTTCGCCGAGACGGTGGAGCGCTCGACCAAGGTCACGTAGAACGCTCCCGCTGACGATTCCTCTTCCTGCTGACGGTGCACCGTCAGCACATGCAGGAGCGGTCAGCGGGAATGCCCGTGTCAGGCGTCGGTGGGGTCGTGCAGCGCTTCGGCCACCCGTGACAGCCGACGGGCCGCCGCGCGGACGGCGTCGACCCGCGCGACGAGCCCGTCCCCGTCGAACGCGTCCCGCCGTCCGCCGACGCTGACGGACGCGACGAGTTCGCGGCGCTGGCCCAGGATCGGTGCGGCCACGGCGGCGACGCCGTCGAGGTAGTCGGCATCGCTGATCGAATAGCCCTGCGCGACCACCCGATCGAGGTGCTCGCGCAGGGCGGTCGGATCGGTGGTGGTGCGGTCGGTGAAGGCCGGAAGGTCACGCTCGAGCCAGTCCGCTCGCAGCTCCGGCGAGTACGCGAGCATTACGGTCGGTCCCGCGGCGGCGTGGTACGGAATGACCGAGCCGATCGAGATGCCGGCGACCACCAGTGAGTTGTTCCCCTCGACCCGATCGATGCACACCGCGCCGGATTCGGCCGGAACCATGAGATACGCGGTGTCCCCGAACGCGGCGGCGAGCTCCTGCAGAACAGGTTTCGCTGCGTCCCTGATGTCGAGCCGCGACACGGCAGCGGACCCGATCTCGAACAGCGGCATGGCGATTCGGTAGCCGCCGTCCGCTGTGCGCGCCACCCAGCCCGCGTGAATCAGCGTGGTCATGAGCCGGTGCACGGTGGTCTTGTTCATGCCGCTGGCGACGGTCAGCTCGTTCAGCGACCAGACGGGGCGCGCCGTGTCGAAGTGTTCGAGCAGGGCGCACGCTTTGAGGACGGCGCCGACCACGTCTCGGGTCACGGCGCCGGCCGATTCGCTGCTCACCGAATTCGACTCCTTCGATCGTGTCGGGCGACGCCATCGTACGAGGACCGACGATGTGTGACCTCTTGACTTTGTGACGCGGCCCACTCTACGTTCAGTATCGCATGACGGAATGCATTCCGCAATGCGGAACGCGACGGATATGAGCGATGGAGTCGGTATGGACAGCGCAGTGACCTTGAGGGAGTTGACGGAGCGCGGGCTGGTCTACGCGCCCGGGGTGTGGGATGGACTGACCGCCCGGTTGGCGGAACAAGCAGGCTTCGATGCGTTGTGCGCGTCCGGGTTCGCCGTGTCGGCGGCGCTGGGGCTGCCCGATGCCGAGCTGTACACGATGTCGGAGAATCTGGGCGCCGTCCGCGTCATCCGCGAGGCGTCGACGCTCCCGCTGGTCGCCGACATCGACACCGGATACGGGAACGCGGTCAACGCGGCCCGTACGGCCACGGCGTTCGCGGCCGCCGGCGTCGGTGGCGTCTTCATGGAGGACCAGGTCTCGCCGAAGGCGTGCCCGATCTGCGTCGGCGACCCCGTCGACCTGGTGGACGTCCCGACCGCCGTGGGAAAGATCCGCGCCGTGCGCGACGCGATGCCCGACGACGTGCTGCTCATCGCCCGGACGGACGCTCGTGGCGACGAGGCCATCTCTCGGGCCGAGGCCTACGTGGCGGCCGGGGCGGACATGATCATGCCCGTCACCAAGACCTTCGATTCGATCGAGGACTGGGAGCGGTGCCACGCAGCGGTCGGTGTTCCGCTCATGGCGACCCTGACGGCCTCGACCTGGACCGAGCGCGAGTTCACGCCAGATGTCCTGCGGCAGATCGGCGTTCGGCTCGCGCTGCTGCCGACTCAGGTCCTGATGGCCGTGACCGGCGCGGCGCGCCAGGCCCTGCGCCGCCTGGCATCCGGTGAGCCGCCCGCCGAGGTGAGCGCGGACGCGTTGCCGCACCACGACTTCGTCGACCTGATCGGTTTCCCCGAGGTCGAACAGATGCAGCGGAAGTATCTCCCGGCTCGGACGGAGGCGTGACTCCGATGGGATTCACGATGGCCGAGAAGATCCTCGCGCGGGCGGCGGGGCCGGACACCGTGCGCGCCGGGGAGAATCACGCGGTGGCCCCGTCGCGCATGATCGCGTACGACTTCCCCGGCTACACCGATGTCATGTTCCGTCAGATGCACGACGATTTCGGCATCACGTCCCTGACCGACCCCGAGCGCTACGTGGTGTTCGTGGACCACATGCTCACCAAGGGCGACGCCCGCGAGGACGAGGTGCACGACGTCACCCGACGGTGGTGTGAGTTCTACGGCATCGAACTGCACGTCGGTCGAGGCATCGGTCATCAGCTGACCGCCGAACTCGGACTCGCGCCGCCGGGAGACTTCCTCGTGCATTTCGACGGCCACATCAGCGGTGTGGGCGCGTTCGGCGCTCTCGGATGGGGTATCCGACGTGACCTCATCGAGGCCTGGGTCACCGGGCGGGTGCACGTGGACGTGCCGGCGACGACGCGGTTCGAGTTGATCGGCGACTTCGCGCCCGGAGTCGACAGCCGGGATCTGGTGCACACCATCATCGACCTCGTCGGCGCAGACGGATGCGCGCATCAGGTGATGGAATTCGGCGGCCCGGGGGCACGGGCCATGAGCATCGACCACCGCCAGGGGCTCTGTGGCATGGCGATGTTCACCGGCGCCGTGTCGGCGATCTTCGAGCCGGACGAGACGTCGCTGGCGTACTCGACTGCGGTCGCTCGGACCCCGTTCGATCCCGTGTATCCGGATGCCGACGCCACCTACGCCGCCGTGCACACCGTGGACCTCGGAGCGGTGGTTCCCCGTGTGGTGCAACCGGGTTCCGCGCGCGCAGCCAACACCTCGACGGCGAAGACCATGGCGGGAACGCCCATCACGCGAGCGTTCATCGGTTCCTGTGCCAGCGGCCGCATGGAGGACCTCCGCGCCGCGGCGCTCGTTCTCGACGGTCGCAAGGTGGCGCCGGGCGTGGAACTGAACGTGGTGCCGACGTCGTCCGCGGTGCACGATCAAGCCGAGCGCGAGGGCATTCTCGACGTGCTCCGATCCGCCGGAGCCACGATCGTGCGGTCGAGCTGCGACTTCTGCTTCGGCTACCAGAAGCCGCTGGCCGCCGGGGAGAACTGCATCTCGACCGGCGTTCTCAACATCTCCGGCCGCATGGGCAGCGTCGACGCCAACATCTACATGGCCTCTCCGTTCACCGTCGCGGAAAGCGCCGTCGCCGGGTCGATCCAGGAAGCGAGCACACGATGAGTGCGTATCCGCCGCCACCGGACATCGTCCGCGGGTCGGTCGCCTGGGTGTTCGGCGACGACTTCGACATCGATCTGGTCGTGGGCGTCGCCAACATCAAGAGCTACGACCCCGATCATCTGCGCTCGGTGTGCATGGCCGAGTTCGACCCGACGTTCGTCGATCGGGTGCGTCCGGGCGACATCGTCGTCGGCGGTCGCAATTTCGGGTACGGCCATCCGCACTATCCGCCGATGGTGGCGCTCCGCAATCTCGGGATCGCCGCGGTGGTCGCCGAGTCCTTCTCACCCGGGTTCTGGCGGGGCGAGACCTTCAACGGCATGCCGCTCCTGACGGTTCCGGGTATCTCGACGGCCGTCGTCACCGGTGACGCGGTGACCGTGGACTGGCGTGCTGCGACGGTCGCCCTCGCCGACGGGACCGTCGTGGTGGGTTCCCCGCCGTCGGCCCGCACCGTCGCGGTCATCGAGGCCGGCGGCGCTTACGAGCTTCTCCTGCACGAACATTCCTCCGCACAGCAAGGACCACGAGCATGACCGATGTCGAGAACGAGCGTCACGTCCCGGACGGCGCCCGGCGGCAGCAGGGTGCGTCGACCGCGACGGCCCGCCGTGCGGCGATCGCCGGCGGAGTCGGAACCCTGATCGAATACTACGATTTCGCGGTCTACGGCTTCCTCGCCGTGGTCATCGCGCCCCTGTTCTTCCCGTCGACCTCACCCGGCGTCTCCATCCTCGCCACGCTGGCGGTGTTCGGCGTCGCGTACGTCGCCCGTCCGCTGGGCGGCATCTTCTTCGGTCGGCTGGGCGACCGCCGGGGACGTCGTCGGGCGCTGGTCATCACCGTCGTCAGCATGGGTGTCGCCTGCGGCATTCTCGGTTTGCTGCCGGTGCACTCGTCCGTCGGCGTGCTCGCGCCGATCCTCCTGGTCGCGGTCCGACTGGCGCAGGGATTCTCGGCCGGTGGTGAGATCGGCGGCGCCGCCACGTACATCGCCGAGTCCGCACCACCGAGCAAGCGAGGATTCTTCGGGTCCTTCACGCCGGTCGGGTCCACTCTCGGATTCGCCGTGGCCGCCGCGGTGGTCGGTGTCGTGACGCTGGTGACCACCGACGAGCAGATGGCCTCCTGGGGTTGGCGCATTCCGTTCCTGCTGGCGCTGCCGCTGGCCTACGTCTGCCTGCGCGTGCGACTGAAGCTCGAGGACACCCCCGAGTTCGAGGAGATGGCGGACAGGCAGGAAGTGGTCAAGAGCCCGCTCGGGGACGTCGTGAAGCGAAACCCGTGGTCGGTGCTGCGAGTAGTGGGGATCGCGATCGCCATGAACGGGTCCGGCTACATCGGCCTGACGTACTTCAGCGTGTACCTCATCAAGGACCTGGGCTTCTCCAAGGACGCCGTCTACTGGACCTCGGCCGTCAGCATCGCACTGGCGTGTGCGACGTTCCCCCTGGCGGGTGCGGCCACGGACCGCTTAGGCCGAAAGCCGGTGCTGCTCACCGGGTACGTCGCGTACGTGCTGCTCGCGTTCCCCGCGTTCATGATTCTCGGCGCCACCGGCAGCATCCTGGTGGTCGGCCTCGTGTACTTCGTCTACATGGTGCTCAACGGCATCGTGCAGGTGCCGGCGTTCCCGTTGTTCACCGAACTGTTCCCGCGAGCGGTGCGCTACACCGGGGTGTCCCTGGGCTTCAACATCGGCACGATCGCTGCGGGTGGAACGGCGCCGTACGTCGCCGCGCAGCTCGTCGAGTCGACGGGCAACAGCATGGCGCCGGCGTTCTGGGTGGTCGGCGTCTGCCTGATCGGTGTGATCACGGTGTCGACCATCAAGGAGACCTCGCGGAGCGCGCTGCCGGTGTGACCGGGGGAGTCCATTCCCGCTGACGATCCCTGCTCCTGCTGAGGATGCATTGTCAGCAGGAGCAGGAACGGTCCGCGGGAATGTCGTGCGTCAGGCCCCGAGACCAGCCCCGGCCCGGGTGACGACGATCCGCGACACCACCGCGCGAGGGGACAGGCGAAGGACGCCGTCGATCAGTTCGACCAGGTCGTTCACCGCGATCATGGTGTCGGGCGGGATGCGGTCGGCGATCCAGGCACTCATGTCGGTGTCGACGTAGCCGGGGGCGATGGCGGTACCGGTGATGCCGGAGCCGCTTTCCTCGGCGTTCAGGGTGTCGATCAGCGACAGCAGCGCGGCCTTCGTGGCCCCGTACGCGGCGAGGCCGGCCTCGGGGTACACCCCGGCGAGCGAGGCCAGGGCGATCACCTTGGCGCCGCGGGCGGGGTCGGCCTCGGCTGCGCTGCGCAGCAACGGCATCGACGCCTGCAGGATGCGGAACGGGGCACGCAGGTTCACGTCCACCGTCTTGTCGAACCGCGTCGTCGAGTACGACTCGATCGGACCAGCGGTCCCGACACCCGCGTTCAGGACGAGCGCGTCCATGGTGGGGGAGAGCTGCGCGAACTCGCGCACCAGAACGTCGGCGACGTCGGGGTCGGCCATGTCGCAGGCCACCGTGCGGACCTCCGCGGCGCCGTCGCCACGAACCGTCGCCGCGGCGTCGTCGAGCGTGTCCTGGCGGCGCCCGGTGAGCAGCACCGACCAGCCCTGCGACGCCAGTCGGCGCGCGACGGCCAGACCGATACCTCGCGACCCACCGGTGACCAGCGCAGCCCGCGTCATCGCGACACCCCGGCCAACGCCTGCAACCCGGCGGCCGCGAACTCGGCCGTGGCTTCGGCTGCGGCGGTGGCGGACTCGTCGGACCCTCCGTCGGCGAGCGAGCGGTGCGTGATGCCCTCGGCGATGACGGCGATCTTGTAGTTCGCCAGCGCCAGGTAGAACGGCCAGTCGCCGAGATCCCGACCGGAGACGGCGGCGTACTCCTCGGCGAGAGCGTCGGCCGAGGGATAACGCGGCGACGTCCATGCTGCGGCCGGGACACCGAGCACGGTGTCGAAGATCGGCCGACGGTACGCACAGAGAAGGGCGACGTCGGTGATCGGGTCACCGAGCGTGGACATCTCCCAATCGACCACCGCGGCAACGCGACCGGCGTCCGACCGGTCCAGAATGACGTTGTCGACACGGAAGTCGCCGTGCACGATCGCGGCGTCGGACCGCGCCGGCACCGACTCGGCCAGCACCGCCTGCAGCCGATCGATGTCGGCGAGGTCGCGGGTCTTGACCCGCTGCCACTGCCGACCCCACGTGGCCACCTGGCGGGCGACGAACCCGTCGGGCCGCCCGAAGTCGCTCAGTCCGATCACCCGATGGTCGACGGCGTGGAGGGCGGCGAGAACGCGCACGAGTTCGGTGGCGTTGGCGGCGACCTCGGCGTCGGTGAGGTCGTTCAGGTCGTCGGCCGTCCGCACCACGCGGCCGGGGACGAACTCGACGACGGTCATCGGGGCACCGAGCACGCGGCCATCCGCATCGAACGCGACGGCGCCGGCGACGGGGACGTCCGTCGACTGCAGGGCGCTGGTCACCGACCACTCGCGGGCCATGTCGTGCGCCGACGGGGTGAGACCGCTCGTCGGCGGCCTCCGCACGATCCAGGAGGACTCGGCGTCGTCCACGCGGAAGGTGAGGTTGGATCGTCCGCCGCTGATGCGGTCGACGCGAAGCTCGCCCGCGACCGGAACACCGTTGTCGCGCAAAAAGGTCGCGAGTGCTCCGGTGTCGACGGTCACGACTGCACCGCGGGCGAGGCGGCCGCCGCGGCCCGACGCGCGGCCCCGACAGCGCGCTTGGCGATGGCCCAGCGGTGGACCTCGGACGGGCCGTCGTAGACCCGGAACGGGCGAACCTCGCGGGAGAGTCGGGCGAGGGGGAGATCGTCGGACACCCCCATGCCGCCGCACATCTGCATGCCACGGTCGACGATGCGGAACACGGCCTCGGCGGCGAAGGTCTTGGCGATCGAGGTCTCGTTGCTCGCCGGGTTGCCGCGGTCGAGTTCGAAGCAGGCCTGCGTGAGCAGCGCGCGGGTCGCGGCGATGTCGATCTCGTTGTCCGCGATCATCTTCTGCACCATGCCGAGATCACCGAGTCGCTGGCCGAAGCCCTCGCGTTCGGCGACACGGGCCACCGCGACGTCGTGCCCGCGGCGGGCGGCGCCGAGCCAGCGCATGACATGGGTCATGCGCGCGGGGCCGAGTCGGACCTGCGCGTAGGTGAACCCCTCGTCGACGGCGCCGAGGACGTTCTCCTCGGGCACGAAGACGCCGTCGAAGGTCACCTCGCAGTGTCCGCCGATCATGGCGCGATCGAGAGTGCCGATGTGGCGGCCCACCGTGATGCCCGGGGTGTCGGCGGGGACGAGGAACATCGTGGCGCCGCCGCGGTCGCCGGGGGCGCCCGACGTGCGGGCCATGACGATGAAGAACGCCGCGCCGTCGGCGCCGGTGATGAACCACTTGCGGCCGTCCACGGTCCAGCCGCCGCCGGTGCGGGTGGCCACGGTGGTCAGGGCCGACGGGTCGGACCCGGCGCCGGGCGCGGGCTCGGTCATCGCGAAGGCCGAGCGCACCTCGCCGCGGGCCAGCGGGGCGAGGAACTGCTCCTTCTGCGGTCCCGACGCCACGTGGGCGAGGAGGTGGACGTTGCCCTCGTCGGGTGCGCCGATGCCGCAGGCGATCGGACCGAACAGCGAATATCCGGCTTCCTCGAACACGGGCGATCGGTCGCTCATCGACAGCCCGCCGCCGCCGTACTCGACGGGGGCGTGCGGGGCGAAGACGTTCGCTTCCCGGGCGGCGCTCTGCAATTCGCGGCGCAGGTCGTCGCCGCCGGCTGCGGTGGCGTCGCCGAGGAACTTGTCCTCGATCGCCAGTACGTGCTCGCGGGTGAACGTCCGGGTGCGGTCGATCCAGCCGCGCACGTCGGGGTCGTAGGTCAGGTCGATCGCCACGGTGGGTCGCCTCTCGTCGCCGTTCAGGGTCCCGACCGATCACTCGCTCGGTGCCTTCGAGACTGGCAGACGCGGTGGGCTGGGTCAAGGCTCGGCGACGGTCAGGGCCGGGCCGTCGCCTGCACCGTCCCTCGGGCGAGCTCGGAGTAGACGTCGACCAGGGCGGCGGGGTCGAGGCGGCCGCCGGGGCGGTACCAGGTGGCCACGCCGACGCACATCGTCGTCACGGCGCGGCTGGCGTCCAGCGGGTGGGCGGTGCCGAAGACGCCGGCATCGACACCGTCCAGCACGATGCGGTCGAGCATGCGCTGCTGGGCGTCGCGTTGGCCCACGTACGCCTCACGCTCGGCGGGGTCCAGGCTCCTGATCTCCGTCGAGCAGACGAACGCCACATCGCGACGGTGGACGTGAAAAAGCAGGAGGGACTCGACGACGGCGTCGAATCGGTCCGCCGGTGCCGGGCCGGCCTCGCTCTCGGCACGGGAGGACCGATCGAGCAATTCGGCCATGGCGCTCGACGTGATGCCGACGAGCATCGCCTGCTTCGAGGGGTAGTGGTGGTACAGGCCGGGAACGGAGAGGCCTGCCCGAGAAGCGATTTCCCGTACCGAGGTGCCGTGGTAGCCCTGGTCGACGAACGCGGAGAGGGCAGCGGTGAGGACCGGGGGAAACGCCTCGCCCTCGTAGGTGCGCCAGGACCCGTCGGCAGTCATGGCGTCGAGCGTAGAGGGGTCACGGCCGGCGGGGTTCGCCGATCGGACGGGTTGACACCCCGACGTGTGATCCGTGACACTCAGCATCCCGAGCGAGTGATCGGTCGGGATCGGACTGTCGTCGGGGCGGTCCGTTCGCGCGAAGGACGAAAGGGTCGGTGCGTGGATGCAGACGAACGGGACGGTGATCGACGCCTGGCGTCGACGTGTGGACGGGCATCCGGACGCGCCGGCGCTGGCCTGGTTCGACGCCGTGCTCACGGCGGGCGAGGTCGACGACCTCTCCGACGGCATCGCTGCGGCGCTGGCCGACCGCGGCGTCGTGCGTGGCGACCGGGTGGCGCTCCACCTGCAGAACGTGCCCCACTACGCACTCCTGTTCCTCGCGATCTGGAAGCTCGGCGCCGCGGCCGTGCTGGTCAACCCGATGTACCGAGGACGCGAACTGCGGGTGCTGCTGGACGACTCCGAGCCGGTGCTGCTGGTGTGCGCCGACTACGACGCCGACGCCCTGCTCGCGGAATGCCGTGACACGACGGTGCGGGGCGTCCTCAGCGTGAACGCGCGGGACTTCCAGACGCGGGACGACGAGCGCGTGTTCACCCGGCCGGCATCCGAGCCGCGCGACGACGACCTGCTGACCGCCGTGGCGCCGGGCCGGCCGAACGGACCCGATCCGGCGTCGGAGGAAGTGGCCCTGCTCGCCTACACCTCCGGGACCACGGGACCGCCCAAGGGCGCCATGGTCTCTCACGCCAACCTGCTCGCGACCGCCACCGACTTCGGCGACCGTGCGCGCGTACGGGACGGTGCGGTGGTCTTCGCCGCCGCGCCGCTGTTCCACATCACGGGTGCCGTCCTGAACGCGGCGGTCGCGCTGGTGCGAGACACGACGTTGGTGTTCGCGGGACGGTTCGATGCGGGCGTCACCCTCGACGCCCTGGTGGAGCACCGCGTGACGTACACGATCGGCTCGATCACCGTCTTCAACGCATTGTCGGCCCACCCGGACGCGACGCGGTCCCATTTCGCTTCTCTCGAGACGGTGTATTCGGGTGGTGCGCCCATCCCACCCGCGACGGTCGCCGCATTCGAGGAGCGGTTCGGTCACTACATCCACAACGCGTACGGCATGACCGAGACGACGGCCGGCGTGATCGCGGTGCCGCCGGGGGAGCGCGCGCCGGTGGATCCGGGCAGTGGCTCCCTCTCGGTCGGCCGGCCCCTGCCCCGAGCGCAGGTCCGCACGGTGGACGACTCCGGTGCCCCGACCGCGCCCGGCGTTCCCGGCGAGCTGGAAGTCGCGGGGCCGCAGGTGGTCTCGGGATACTGGAGAAA
Source organism: Rhodococcus sp. PBTS 1 (assembly GCF_001620025.1). Classification (NCBI taxonomy): domain Bacteria; kingdom Bacillati; phylum Actinomycetota; class Actinomycetes; order Mycobacteriales; family Nocardiaceae; genus Rhodococcus; species Rhodococcus sp. PBTS 1. The sequence goes on along the minus strand of NZ_CP015219.1, from coordinate 3,109,182 downwards.
GCCCGACGCCACGGCCTCTGCGATGCCGGGCGGCCGTATGCGTACGGGCGACGTCGCGGTGATCGATGCCGACGGGTGGGTCTACCTCGTGGACCGGCTGAAGGACCAGATCAACGTGTCCGGCTACAAGGTGTGGCCGCGCGAGGTGGAGGACGTGCTCTACGAGCACCCCGCCGTCTTCGAAGCCGCGGTCGTCGGGCGACCCGACGACTACCAGGGCGAGTCCGTCGTGGCGTACGTCGCCCTGCGAGCCGACGTGGCCGCGACCGGCGACGAGTTGGTCGAGTTCGCCCGGTCCCGGCTCGCCGCGTACAAGCGCCCCCGCACCGTTCACGTCGTCACCGATCTCCCCAAGACCCTCACGGGCAAGATTCGCCGGGCCGCACTCGCGGACCGGGCCCTCCCCACCCGCACCGGAAGCGAGTCGTCATGACCGTCAGTTCCTCGGCGCCCCCGGCGCCCACTCTCGCCTCGCGCAAGAAGTCGTTGCTGGCCAGTGCCGTCGGCAACGTGCTCGAGTGGTACGAGTGGAGCGCCTACGCCGTGTTCGCTCCCTTCATCGCCGCGGCGATGTTCGACAAGGGCGATCCCGTCTCGGCGCTGCTGTCCACCCTGGCGGTGTTCGCCGTCGGGTTCCTCATGCGGCCGCTCGGCGGCATCGTCTTCGGGCGTATCGCGGACAAGCGTGGCCGAAAGTTCGTGCTGGTCACCACGATGCTGACCATGGCGGCGGGCAGTCTGCTCATCGGCATCATGCCCACCTACGCCGCGGTCGGCGCGTGGGCGTCGGTCCTGTTGCTGCTCGCCCGCGTGATGCAGGGCTTCGCCCACGGCGGCGAATCCGCCACGGCGTACTCGTACGTCGGAGAGATCGCGCCCGCGAACCGCCGTGGGATGTGGGGCAGCGTCGCGTTCATCGCGATCTTCGGCGGATCGGTGATCGCGTACTCGCTGGGTGGTGTCATCACCTCGACGCTGTCGGAATCGGCTGTTGGACAGTGGGGTTGGCGTATCCCGTTCCTGCTCGGCGCCGTTCTCGCGCTCGTTGCGCTGTACCTGCGACGCAGCATGGACGAGTCCGACGTGTTCCACGGCGAGCAGGCGGCCACCGAGGCGACGCCGATCCCCCGTCGGACCGTGGTGCGAGCCATCGTGCTCATGATCGGCATGACGTCGGGAATCACCGCCGCGCACTACACCTGGACGTCGTACGTCTCGACCTACGCCATCACGCAGAAGGGAATGAATCCCGACACGGCGTACTGGATGCTCGTGATCGCTCAGGTGATCGCGCTGATCTCGCTGCCGTTCTTCGGCCGTCTGTCGGACTCGATCGGGCGTCGCCCGATGCTCGCCGCGTTCGCCGTCGGCATGTTCGCTCTGCAGGTGCCGCTGACGATGATGATCACCGACGACGGATGGACGTTGTTGCTCGCCACCACCGCCGCCCTGTTGGTGGTCGCCGCTCCCGCATCGATCCTCTCGTCCACTTTGTCGGAGAGCTTCCCCACCCGATTGCGTACGCAGGCCATCGGTTTCGCCTACTCGTTCTCCGTGGCCGTTTTCGGTGGCACGGCGCCGTACTTGAACCAGCTGCTGCTCAACCTCGACCTGGGTTGGGTCTTCGGCGTCTACATCATGGCGCTCGCCGCTCTGACCGGCGTGGCGGCGTGGTTCATGAAGGAGACCAAGGGGGTCGCGCTCGCCGACGTGTGAGCGAAGGAGAAGGGACCTGCGTCGGTGATCGACGCAGGTCCCTTCTCGTGTCTGCGGGTCAGAGGACGAACGGGCCCAGTAGCGACAGGATGAGCACCACGAGTCCACCGCCGATTCGGGAGGAGATCGACAAGAACGGGAGCAGTTCGAGTCGATTGGCGGCGCCCAGGACGGCGAGGTCACCGCTCGAACCGAAGTCGGCCAGACCCAGCCCGCCGGAGATGGACGATTCGATGAAGTTCAGCTTGATGAGCCACCCGGTGATGCCCGCAGCGAGGGCGGCCACGAGTACGACCGCGACCGTCGAGATCATGTAGATCGGGTCGTGCACGAGGGTGATCACCTCCTGGAAGTCGATGGCAACGATGGAGACCGACACCAGGATGGCGGGAATGAACGCGGCCGCCACCAGGCGGTACCAGAGGTCGGCGGCCTGAACGATGCTCTCCGGCAGAGGGACGAACACCTTGAGGACAGCGCAGAGCAGGATGAGAAAGACGTACGTGTGCACCGAGGGCACGACGCTCGCGATCAGGTCGGCGACCATGAACAGCGCGCCGGCGGCGAACAATCCCACCACCGTGCTGTGCACCGCATCCGCCGGCGCCACCTTGCGCGCGATCGGAACCGGCAAGGCCTTGTCGGTCACCGCGAGTTGGCCGCGGCCGTTGAAGTTGCGGAAGAAGTCGGGCCGCTTGCGCCCGAACCAGGCCAACATCGCAGCCACCGCGATGCAGACGACGTTGGCGACGACGACGGCCGGGACCAGCTGCGACAGGTAATCGGCGGAGTCGCCCCCACTGTTCTGCGCGATGAGTTCGGAAATGGGAATCGCGCCCGCAGCGACGCCGCCGCCCAGCACGGGGCCGACGACGAAGAAGAGCATGGTCCCCACGCCGTATCCGGTCACCCACCCGATCAGAGCGAACAGCGAGAAGCACAAGAGGAGTGTCGCGAGGATCGGCACGATGATGCGGGAACCGGCTCGAATGAGCAGGGAGCGGTTCATGCCCAGGATGCTGCCGACGATCAGCGCCGCCACCACGAATTCGCCGAAGGACGACAGCGAGTAGAAGTCCGAGATCGCCGTGGCCGTGTGCTCCGGCATCAGGCCGTAGGCGTAGAGCACGGCCGGCGCGAGGATCGCAAGAATGACGCCACCGCCGATTCTGTTCAGCCCCGGGATGGCGTTGCCGACGATCATCAGCAGTCCGCCGGCCGCCATCGTGATGGCGAAGCCTGCGGTCATGCCTGTGGACGGGGTGACCAGGTAGGCGATCACCATGACGACTGCGGCGGCCGGGACGAACCAGGTGTAGGGCAGCCCGAGGCTGGTGGTCATGTCCCGACCGGAGGCGGGCGGGCCGTCGGGCGACTCGGATTCGGCTTCGGACTCACGTGCGGTGGTCATGGCGCGCCTCCGGGGTGCGTGGGATCGGATGTGGTTCGAGCGCTTCCGGACACCATGGTGGTCCGTGGCACGTCGAGGAGCGTATGTGTCGCCGATCACGGACGTCAACCGAATGTATGCATGCGAGGCTTCGAATTCATCATGGCTGGCGCTTAGGCCTCGGATTGCATACATTCTGACGAACCCAGACCGGCGACTCCGGTCCCCGCCTTCTCGAGGAGAGCGACATGACAGCTGACGGCCCCCGTCCCACCGCCACCGGACCCCTCGCCGGCGTCCGCGTCGTCGAGATGGGCCAGCTCATCGCCGGCCCGTTCTGCGGACAGATCCTCGGTGACCTCGGTGCCGAGGTGATCAAGCTCGAGCAGCCCGGCACCGGCGATCCGATGCGGGAGTGGGGCCAGTCGCGGCCGCGGGGTGAGTCGCTGTGGTGGGCGGTGGTCGGTCGCAACAAGAAGTCGGTGACCGTGAACCTGCGCACCCCGGACGGGCAGGACGTCGCTCGACGACTCATCGCGTCCTCCGACGTCGTAACCGAGAACTTCCGGCCGGGCACCCTGGAGCGATGGGGGATGGACTACGAGACGTTGTCGAGCGCCAACCCGGGCTTGGTGCTCGCGCGGGTGTCGGGCTTCGGGCAGACGGGCCCGTACTCGTCGCGTGCCGGGTACGGATCCATCGGTGAAGCCATGGGAGGGCTGCGCTACGTCGTGGGCGATCCGTCGACTCCGCCGTCGCGGGTCGGGATCTCCATCGGAGACACCCTCGCGGCGCTGTTCGCCGCGATCGGCACGCTCGGTGCCGTCTACGAACGCACGCGGAGCGGTCGCGGACAGGTGGTCGACTCGGCGATCTACGAGGCGGTGCTCGGTGTCATGGAGTCGATCGTCCCGGAGTGGGTCGTCGCCAACTATCAGCGTGAGCGCAGTGGCGCGACGCTGCCGGGAATCGCTCCGAGCAACGTCTATCCCACCCGCGATGGGGCCTGGATCCTGGTGGCGGCGAACCAGGACACCGTCTTCGCGCGTCTGGCCGACGCCATGGGGCAACCGGAACTCGCCACCGACGACCGGTTTCGAACCCATACTGCTCGCGGCGAGCGGCAGCAGGAACTCGACGCGATGGTCGCGGACTTCACCGTCCGGTACGACGCGCACGCGCTCGAATCCCTGCTTCAGGACCACGCGGTGCCCGTCGGGAAGATCTACCGACCCGCGGACATGTTGTCGGACAAGCAGTTCGCGGCTCGCGACAGTATCGTCGAGACCGCACACCCGGTCCTGGGCACGGTCCCGATGCAGAACGCGTTCCCTCGACTGAGTCGGACCGACAGTTCCGTCCGGTGGCCCGGCCCCGCCCTCGGGGAGCACACCCGGGAGGTCCTCACCAAGGTGGCCGGCTACGACGCCGACGACCTCGCTCGACTCGCGGCGGACGGCGTCATCTGATGGCGGATTCCTTCGCGTCGGCCATCGACGGCCTGCCGACTCGGGCGAACCTCGTCGACGTCGGTCTTCGCGACGGCCTGCAAGCGGTGACATCGGTGGTGCCGACGGACGCCAAACTGGAAATCTTGCACGGGCTCGTCGACGCCGGCGTCACCACGGTGGAGATCACGTCGTTCGCCCATCCTCGGGTGCTGCCGCAGTTCGCCGACGCAGCGGACGTCGTCGCGCAGGCCCCCCGTCGGCCCGGTGTGCGGTATCGGGCTCTGGTGCCCAATCTGCTTGGTGCACTACGCGCTTGCGACACGGCGATCGACGAGGTGGTCATGGTCGTGCCCGTCGATCCGGGAATGGCCGCGAAGAACCAGAATTCGACGCCGGACCGTCTCCTCACCGAGTTCGACAGCGCCGTGGAGCTCGCGCACGCCGCGGGCAAGACCGCCGTCGCTGCCGTTGCGACCGCCTTCTTCGCGCCCTGCCGAGGCGTCGTGCCCGAATCCGACCTCGCCCGTGTCGTTCAGCGGGTCGTCGACGGCGGGGCGGACGCCCTGTACCTCGCCGGGACGACGGGTATGGAGACTCCGGGTGAGTTCTTCGACGGCGTCCGCCGCTACCGTGCGCAGCACCCGGGCCTTCCGATCGGTGTCCACCTGCACAACCGCAACGGGCTGTCGACGGTCGACGCCCTGGCCGCTCTGGCGGCAGGAGCCGACTGGATCGAAGGATCCTTCGGTGGGCTGGGCGGCGACCTGTGGTTCCCCGGTGACGACTCCGTGCTGGGAAACGCCGCGGTGGAGGACCTCCTGGTCCTGCTGCACGGCCTCGGCATCGACACCGGGATCGACGAGGCGCGGTACGGCGACGTGGTTGCCCGCGCAGCAGAGATCACCGGCGTTCCCGCATACTCGTTCGTGGCCCGCGGGGGTACGCGCGACGCTCTCGCCGCGGCGAGCTGGCCGGACTCTCCACCCGTGACGCGCTGACGCGTCCGACTGCAAGGGGCGACCCGACGTGACCGATCTCGACGATGCGATCTTCGATCTCATCCTCACCGAGACCTACCGACCCGGGCAGAAGCTCAACGAGCTCGAGTTGGCCGCGCGCTTCGGGGTCAGTCGTACGCCGATTCGAGATGCATTGCGGCGCCTCGCGTCGTCCGGGGTCGTCACGGTCGAGCACAACAAGGGTGCGCGTGTCACCCAGTACTCGCGGGAGGACGTCGCGGCCCTGTACTCGGCGCGGGCGTTGATGGAGTCGCACGCGGCCAGACTGGCCGCCGCCACGGTCGACGACGACGCTGTGGACGCACTCCGTCGATCCGCCGAGGACATGCACGAGAAAGTCGTGGCGTCGGCCTCCGTCGCCGACATCGCCGCCGCCAACAACGAGTTCCATGCGCTGGTGCTCTCCCACTGCCCCAACGCCCGGCTTCGAGACCTGGTCGGAAGCCTGGTCAAACCCATCGTGGTGTCGCGGAATTTCCGCAACTACACGCCGGACGAGATGCGGCGCAGCGCGATGCACCATCTGGACATCGTGGACGCGTTGTCACGACGCGACGAGGACTGGGTCGAGGCGGCGATGCGATCGCACATCCGTTTCGGCTACCACCGCGCGATCGCTCAGTAGGGTCCGACGGCGCGCGGTGGTCAACTCTACTCTCACGTGAGGGTAGAGTTGTCCTACGTGCCTTCTTCCCCCTCCGCCACGGACGTGTCCGTCCTCGGCGCGCTTCGCTCTCCCCGCCGCCTGAAGACCGAAGTTCTCGGCGGCCTCGTCGTTGCGCTCGCGCTGATCCCCGAGGCCATCTCGTTCTCGATCATCGCGGGCGTCGACCCGCGGGTCGGGCTGTTCGCGTCGTTCACGATGGCGGTGACCATCGCGATCGTCGGCGGCCGACCGGCGATGATCTCCGCGGCCACGGGTGCGATCGCGCTGGTGGTGGCACCGCTGGCCCGGGAGTACGGGCTCGACTACCTGATCGCCGCGGTGATCCTGGGCGGTGTCCTGCAGATCGTGCTGAGCCTGCTCGGCGTCGCCAAGCTCATGCGCTTCGTGCCGCGCAGCGTGATGGTCGGCTTCGTCAACGCCCTCGCCATTCTGATCTTCTCGGCGCAGGTTCCCTACCTGCTGGGCGTCCCGGCGCTCGTCTACCCGATGGTGGCCGTCGGCATCGCCGTGATCGTGTTGCTGCCCCGCCTGACGACGGCGGTACCCGGCCCGTTGGTCGCGATCGTCCTGCTCACGGTGGCCACCGTCGTCTTCGCCTGGCAGGTCCCGGACGTCGGCGACCAGGGAGAGTTGCCGACGTCGTTGCCCGCCTTCCTGATTCCCGATGTGCCGTTCACGACGGGAACACTGACGATCCTCGCGCCGTACGCGGTGGCGATCGCGCTGGTCGGCCTCCTCGAGTCGATGATGACGGCGACGCTGGTCGACGACATCACCGACACGCGCTCGGACAAGACGCGCGAAGGATGGGGTCAGGGCGTCGCCAACGTCGTCACCGGTTTCACCGGCGGCATGGGCGGTTGCGCGATGATCGGCCAGACCATGATCAACGTGAAGGTGTCCGGCGCACGGACCCGCATCTCGACCTTCCTCGCCGGGACGTTCCTGCTGATTCTCGTGGTCGGACTCGGCGACGTCGTGGCCGTCATCCCCATGGCGGCGCTGGTCGCGGTCATGGTGATGGTGTCGGTCGCGACGTTCGACTGGCACAGCATTCGTCCGTCGACCCTGCGCCGCATGCCGCGCAGCGAGACCGCGGTGATGCTGGTGACCGTCGCGGTCACCGTCGCCACCCACAACCTCGCCTACGGCGTGTTCGCCGGCGTCCTCACCGCCACGGTGCTCTTCGCCCGACGCGTCGCGCATCTCACCGAGGTGACTGCGCAGGACACCGCGGACGGCACCCGCGTCTACACCGTCACCGGCGATCTCTTCTTCGCGTCGAGCAACGATCTGGTGCATCGGTTCGACTACGCGAACGACCCGGCGGAGGTCGTCATCGACCTGTCCGCCTCGCACATCTGGGACGCCTCCACCGTCGCCGCGCTCGACGCCGTCGAGGCCAAGTACGCCCGACGCGGCACCACGGTGCGCATCGTCGGTGCGAACGCCGCCTCGGCCCATCGCCACGCGCGGCTCACGGGGACGATGGGCGGATGAGCGAGCACATGCAGATCGGGGAGGTGGCCCGACGCATCGAGCTGTCCGTGCGCACGGTGCGGCACTGGGACGAGGTGGGCCTGGTGACGCCGTCGGCGCGGTCGGCCGGCGGGTTCCGCCTCTACACCGACGACGACGTCGCCCGCCTGCTGCTCGTGCGCCGCATGAAGCCGCTCGAGTTCACCCTCGCCGAGATGGCCGAGGTCCTCGCGGCGTCCGACACGCTCACCGCCGGCACGGGGGACCTCGACGCAGCCGCGGCCGTCATCACCGCGTTCCGCGAGCGGGCCGACGAACGGTGCGCGACGCTGCGGAAGCGCCTCGCCTACGCCGAGGAATTCACCGAGCTGCTGGCGCGGCTCGAGTCGCGCTGACCGACACGGTCGACCTGCGGGAGGCTCGTGCGCGGACCCGCGGGCGCATACCCCGCAGGGGTATCCCTTGTTAGGATGGAGAGATGACGGCGACCGGTCGACGACTGCGCGGAACCATCCCGCTCGCAGTTCTGACCGTGCTCACGGTGCTGGGTGTGCTCTCGATGCATTCGGTTCCGATGTTTCCGTCCGCCTCGCATCAGGCGATGGCCGCGGCCACCGCATCGACGGTGGTCACCGGTTCGGACCATCACGGCGGCGAGGCGCACGACCCCGTCGTGTCGTCCTCGGTGGTCGTCGAACCCACGCCGTGTCCCGGTGGCCATCCGATGACGCATCCCTGCATGGCGACGCCGGTGTCCTGGTCCGCGATATCGATGCCCTCGGGTGTCGTCACCGCGTTGCCGGTCTCGGATCCGGTGTCCACGCGCATGGTTGCGGTGATGGGCCGGTCGGGTCGGGCACCGCCATGGGCGGTGTCCGCGTTGGACGAATCGGTACTTCTTCGGGTGTGACAGGGAGACCGGAGCCGTCGTGCTCCGGCGGATCGCACGTCGATTCACCCTGTCTTGCTTCCACCTACACACCCAGGAGTACTGCAATGCACATCACCACCCGGACTGCCACCGTTCTCGCTGCCGCGGCGATGGGTGTCGCCCTCGTCGCCGGTTGTAGTGACGACAGTTCGTCGTCGTCGATGGAGGGCCACTCGATGGGCTCGGCCACGGCGATGGAGTCGTCGGCACCGTCCGCGGATGCTGCGGCGAATTTCTCCGACGCCGACGTCATGTTCGCGACGATGATGTATCCGCACCATGCACAGGCCGTCGAGATGGCCGACATGGTCGAGGGGCGCACGACCGACCCGGACGTGATCGCCTTGGCCGGCGAGATCGCGGCAGCGCAGAAGCCCGAGATGGACCAGTTCTCGGCGTGGCTGTCGCAGTGGGGTCAGCCGGCGCCGTCGTCGGATGCGAGTTCGATGAGCGGCATGGACCACGGGTCGGGCAGCGGCATGATGACCGACGGTGACATGGAGTCGTTGATGGCCGCGTCGGGGTCGGACTTCGATCGGCAGTGGCTGACGATGATGATCGAGCACCACCGGGGCGCGGTGACGATGGCGGAGAAGGAAATCGCGGACGGTCGGAACCCGGATGCGGTCGCGTTGGCTCGGACCATCGTCGAGACCCAGAACGAGGAGATCGCTCGTATGCAGCAACTGCTGGGCTGACACCTCCCGCCGCCGACAGCCATTCGAGCGATTCGATCGACACTGCAGCCCCGCACCGTTCGGTGCGGGGCTGCAGTGCTCGGTTGCGGGGACGCCAGGGCGGTGCGGGTCAGGACTCGCGAGAGCGGCCGGGTCGCAGGTCGAGTCGGCGCAGCAGTTGGGCGTTGGCGGCGACGACGATGGTCGACAGGGACATCAGGATCGCTCCGACGGACATGGGGAGGACGAACCCGATCGGGGCGAGAACGCCGGCGGCGAGGGGCACCGAGATCAGGTTGTATCCCGCTGCCCACCAGAGGTTCTGCTTCATCTTGCGATACGCCGCCCGGGAGAGGTCGACCACCGACAGCACCGACCGCGGGTCGTCACTGGCGAGGATGACGCCGGCGGACGCAATCGCCACATCGGTGCCCGCTCCGATCGCAATGCCCACGTCGGCGCGGGCCAGGGCGGGGGCGTCGTTAACGCCGTCGCCGACCATGGCGACCTTCCTGCCCTCATCCTGCAGGTCCGCTACTCGCTGGGCCTTGTCCTCGGGGCGCACCCCGGCGAAGTAGCGGTCGACGCCGAGTTCGGTGGCCACCGCCTTCGCGACGGCGTCGGCGTCGCCGGTGATCATCACCACCTGCACGGAGCGGGCGTGGAGTTCGTCCACTGCGTCGCGAGACTCCGGTCGGATCTCGTCGGCCAGTTTCAGCGCTCCGATGACCTCGCCGTCGGCGACCACGTGCAAAATGATCGCTCCCTCCCGGCGCCAGCCGTCGACGTCGAGCTCGGCGAGGCTTTCCTCCTCGAGCATGGCCGGACCGCCCACCCGGACAGGGACGCCGTCGACGTCGGCGGACACCCCGACTGCGGGCGACGACCGAAAGTCGGTGGCGGTGCGCGCGGTGAGGTGGCGGCGGTCGGCCGCGGCGACGATGGCGCGAGCCAGTGGGTGTTCGGAGTCCGCTTCGGCCGCCGCGGCGAGCGTGAGCACGTCCTCGTCGCTTCTGCCCCCGGCGGCGTGGACGGCGGTCACGGCGGGTTCGCCGCGGGTGAGGGTGCCGGTCTTGTCGAACAGCACGGTGTCGACGGTGCGCATCGACTCCAACGCGAGGCGGTCCTTGATCAACACGCCGGCACGGGCGGCACGTTCGGTGGCGATGGACACCACCAGCGGAATTGCCAACCCGAGCGCGTGAGGGCAGGCGATGACCAGGACGGTGATCGTGCGGACGACCGCATCGTCGGGGGACCCCAGCAGCGTCCACGCCGCTGCGGTGAGAACGGCGGCACCGAGGGCGAACCAAAACAGCCACGCCGCCGCGATGTCCGCGATCCGCTGCGCCCGCGACGTCGAGTTCTGCGCGTCGCTGACCAGCCGCCGGATGCCGGCGAGGGTGGTGTCGTCACCGGTGGCCGACACCTGCACCCGCACACCCGAGTCGGTGGCGACAGTACCGGCGACGACGGTGTCCCCGTCGCCGCGGCGGACGGTGCGTGATTCGCCGGTGATCATCGATTCGTCCATGCTCGCGGTGCCCGCGACGACGACACCGTCGGCGGGAACACGGCCGCCGGGCCGCACGACCACTACGTCTCCCACCTGCAGCTGCGCCGGGTCCACGGTGACCACGTCGCCGTCGTCGTCGACCCGTTCGGCGGTGTCGGGGAGTAGCGCCGCCAGCGAGTCGAGGGCTGACGTCGTCTGCGCGAGCGACCGCATCTCGATCCAATGGCCCAGCAACATAATCACGATCAGCAGAGCCAGCTCCCACCAGAAGTCGAGCTGGTGATCGAGGATGCCGACGCTGGCACCCAGTAAGGAGACGAAGGCGACCGTGATTGCCAACGCGATGAGCAGCATCATCCCCGGAGTGCGGCCGCGGATTTCGCCGAGTGCCCCGGTGAGGAACGGCGAACCACCCCACACGAACATCACCGTCCCGAGAACGGGGGAGACCCACCCGATCCAGGACTCGGCCGGCAGGGAGTAGCCGACGATCATCGCGAACATGTCCGAGGCGACGATCACCGGAACAGCCAGCACCGCCATGACCCAGAACAGCCTGCGGAACCGACCGACGTGATCCCCGTGCCCGCTGTGCATGTCGTGGTGGCCGTGCTCCCGGGGTGAGTCCGCCCGCGTCGCGGTCGATGTCTGGTCGGTCATCGTGGTCCTCGTGTCGAGTAGGTGCGCCGCCACTCTTGTATACCCCGTAGGGGTATGCAACGAACACGCAACGCCCAGAACCGAGCGTGCATGGACATGGGTACTCGGGCCGCCAGGCAAAATCGGGTTCGACGACGACTTAGGCTCGTCGGGTGCGCACGGGTGATCTGGAGACGACGACGGGACTGACCGACGCGCAGGCCGACGCCCTGCGCGCCGAGGGCAAGGCGAACGACGTCCCGGCCCGCGCGAGCCGGTCGACCCTGGACATCGTGCGTGGCAACGTCTTCACGCGCATCAACGCAATCCTGACCGTGCTGCTGGTCATCGTGCTGTCCACGGGGTCGATCGTCGACGCGATGTTCGGTCTGCTGATCGTGGCCAACAGCGGAATCGGCATCGTGCAGGAGATCCGCGCGAAGCGCACGCTCGACGCGCTCGCCATCGTCGGCCAGAGCCGCCCGATCGTGCGCCGCGGCGGCGTCGCGCGCGAGATCGCGCCGAACGAGGTGGTGCTGGGCGACATCGTCGAACTCGGTCCGGGCGACCAGATCGTGGTCGACGGCGAGGTGGTCGAGTCCGACTCGCTGGACGTGGACGAATCCTTGCTCACCGGTGAATCGGACTCGATGGACAAGACGCCGGGCACACAGGTCTTCTCCGGTACCTACGTGGTGGCCGGCAGCGGCGCCTACCGGGTGACGAAGGTGGGCCGAGAGGCCTACGCGGCCAAGCTCGCCGAGGAGGCGGGCAAGTTCACGCTCGTCCATTCCGAGCTGCGGTCCGGCATCGACCGCATCCTCACCTTCGTCACCTGGGTGATGATCCCCGCCGGTGTTCTCATCGTCTACAACCAGCTGTTCTCGTCCGGGCAGTCGATCAGGCCGGCGCTGAACGGCATGGTCGCGGCGCTCGTACCGATGGTGCCCGAGGGTCTGGTGCTGCTGACTTCGCTGGCGTTCGCGGTGGGTGTCGTGCGACTGGGCAAGCGGCAGTGCCTCGTTCAGGAACTGCCCGCGGTCGAGGGGCTGGCGCGGATCGACGTGGTGTGCGCCGACAAGACCGGCACGCTCACCGAGAACGCGATGGTGCTGGCGGAACTGCGCCCGGTGGGGGACTCCGACGTGGAGGCGGTGCGCCGCGCACTGGCCGCCGTGGCCGCCGACGATCCTCGGCCGAATGCCAGCGTGCTCGCCGTCGCTGCGGCCATGTCCGATCCTCCGGGGTGGGAGAAATCGGGCACCGCGCCCTTCTCGTCCGAGAAGAAGTGGAGCGGTGTGTCGTTCGCCGGCCACGGGCACTGGATCCTCGGCGCACCCGACATGCTCCTGCCCGCCGACGACGAGACCGCCCGTGCGGCAGCCGACCTCGCGGCGTCGGGACTACGGGTGCTGGTGTTCGCCGAGTCGGACGTCCCGGTCGACGACGCCTCGGCGCCCGGACGGATCACGCCGCGCGCCCTGGTGGTGCTCGAGCAGAAGATCCGTCACGACGCCGCGGAAACGTTGGCATACTTCGCCGGTCAGCACGTGGACCTGAAGATCATCTCCGGTGACAACGCGGCCTCCGTCGGCGCCGTGGCGAGCGGTCTCGACGTGGCGGGCGCGTCGTCCCCGGTCGACGCACGCACACTTCCGGCGGCCGGGTCGGACGCCCTGGCCGACACCCTCGACACGCACGCGGTGTTCGGCCGGGTGAAGCCGGAACAGAAGCGGGACATGGTGACCGCGCTGCAGAGCCGCGGTCACACCGTCGCCATGACGGGGGACGGCGTCAACGACGTGCTGGCCCTGAAGTCCGCCGACATCGGCGTCGCGATGGGCGCGGGCAGTCCGGCCGCGCGGTCCGTCGCGCAGATCGTGTTGCTGGACAACGCCTTCTCCACCCTGCCGCACGTCGTCGCGGAGGGACGCCGGGTCATCGGCAACATCGAGCGCGTCTCGACGCTGTTCCTCACCAAGACCGTCTACTCGGTCCTGCTGGCGATCCTGGTCGGGGCGTCGGGGGTGCTCTCGCAGATCGCGGCGATCGAGCCGCTGCCGTACCCGTTCCTGCCGCGCCACGTCACCATCGCGGCGTGGTTCACCATCGGCATCCCGGCTTTCCTGCTGTCCCTCGCCCCCAACAACGAGCGCGCGCGGTCCGGATTCGTCGGACGCGTTCTGCGCAAGGCAGTTCCGGCCGGCGCGGTGGTGGGAGCGGCGACGTTCACCACCTACCTCGCGACCTACGAGGGGCCGAACGCGTCGACGGACCAGGTGGTGCAGTCGAGTACGTCGGCCCTGATCACGCTGATCGTCGTGGCGATGTGGGTGCTGATGACGGTGGCGAGGCCGCTCGAGTGGTGGAAGGTGATCCTGCTGGTGGGATCGGTGCTCGGCTACGTCGTGCTGTTCACCGTGCCGGTGCTCGGCCGGTTCTTCCAGCTGGACCCGACCAATCTGCCGTACACGGCGATCGCCTTCGCCTCCGCGGCCGTGGGCATCGTGATGCTCGAGGTGATCAGGGTGGTGCTCGCCCGGCGACCGACGGCAGCGCCGATCACCGACGCCGGGAGAGCGCCCGCACCGCGCGCGTGACGACGGAGGCGCCAGGGATCGGACGGAGGGGCCGACCTCCTCCACGACGCCGACGAACTCGTGGCCGAACGTGGTGCCGACGCGGGTGTCCGGCATCATGCCGTGGTAGAGGTGCAGGTCGGAGCCACAGATCGCCGGGAGCTCGACCCGCACGGGCAGAAGGACGCACCGCTGCGACGGGCGCCGGCGGACGTGGTCACCGCCGACAGTGCCGGATCCTTCGCGGCCGTGCACTACGCCGGCATCGTGCATTCCCAGTCCTACCGAAGGTCCTTCCACATCGTCGGGCGTCGAATCATGCAGGCCGCCGAACAGGGGCCCGAGGACGAACTGTTCGACTACATGGTCGAACTCGGCCGTCAGCAGCGGGCAGCGTGGCAGCGTCTCGACACATTCCGATTCGGAGACGTGATCGCGTGAGCGCCGGGTCGCTCGCCCTGGCCCGCCCGGGAGGTCGTCGGAACACGTCGTCCGTAGGCTCGGAGAGTGCCGTCCGCCGGGTACGGGAACGTCGTGGAAGGGGCCGCTGATGTCCGAGGGCATCGACTGGTCGGGCAAGAGGGCCCGTGTTCACGGCGCACCGGTCGCGGAGCTGAATGCGGTCGTGGACCGCTGGACGCGCGCGCGGCAGGCCTCGATTCCGTGGTTCGATCCCGACGACGGTGGTGTGTCTGCTCGGGTATTGGTCCTGCTCGAGTCGCCCGGGCCGAAGACTGTGCGTGCAGGCGGAACGATGATGTGTTCGTTCGACAACCCGGATACCACCAACCCGGCGCTCAAATCCGCCTTCGACCGTGCGGGTGTCGACAGAACGTCCTGTGTGAAGTGGAACGTCGTGCCGTGGGCCGTCCTCGACCCCGACGGCCACCCTGCGGCCCCGACGTCATCGATACTGGCCGACTCCGCGCCGTTTCTCCAGGAGATACTGGTTCGGCTGCCCGACCTCGAGGTGGTGCTCGTTCTGGGGGCCAAGGCTCTCGATGGTTACATGCGCACGACGACCCTGTCGGCCCCTGCCCGGCTCGTCCCGGTGGTGGCGGCACCTCACCCATCGGCCCGAAACGCGCACGCGACGGCTGTGGCACGGCAACGGCTGATCAACGCAGCGACGTCCGTCGCTGCCCACCTGGACCAGGGATGATGCGGGTCACGGTATCGAGCGGACTGCACGGTTCGCACCGAACTACGACGCGAGGGACTGGAGCTACGAGGCGAGGAACAGGTGTCCGCGGAGGCTGCCGCGCAGGGTGTGGGCGGCGACGGTGCCCCAGGCGATGAGGAGCACGGCGTAGAGGCCGACGGCGGCGATGTCGACGGCGTTCGAACCGACGGCTGCGCCGAGGGCGGATGCGCCGGTGACGCAGGTGCCGACGGGGAAGGTGAACGACCACCAGGTCAGCGAGAAGGCAAGTCCTCTGCGTGCAGCGTGGACGGTCAGGGCGGCGGCGAGGACGAACATGAGGACGCCGAAGCCGCCCATGGCGAATCCGTAGACGATGCCGAAGACGTGCAGTCCGGTCGCGACGGCAGCGTTGTCTCCGGTGAACACAAGCGGGGCGTCGTTGCCGAGGAGGGTGGCTGCGGTGATGGATTGGCCGATCATGCCGAGGGTGATCCACACCGTCGGCGCCGCCTGGACAGCAGGGATGCCGCCGTGGACGAGGCGGCCATAGATCAGCGTCATCGTCAGCATGCCGATGAGCAGGGACAATCCGAACATCGCGTAGCAGCCCGCGAGCATCGTCAGACGCCATTGCCCGTCGGTGATGTGTGGCAGCAGCAGGGCGCCGGTGGACGCGGAGACCATCGGCGGCACGACGGGCATCAGCCATGCGGGGAGCGCGACGGCGGTGTCGTGATCGTGGGCGGTGATCATCAGATACGGCACCAGAACCGCTGTGAGAAGTCCGAGGGCGGTACCGACTGTCCACAGCACGGCGAAGACGGCCGTCGCCGCGCCGGGTCCGATCAGGTCTTTGCCCAGGAGCATGGTGCCGGCGCCGACGGTCAGCAGCGCCATCGGCGGTGCGCCGTAGAACTGCACCATCACCGGGTGCGCGGCGTGAGTGCGAGCGTGGGTGCGGTGGCGAGTCCAGTGCACCGCGAAGGCGGCCGTCAGTGTGACCAGCGCGGTCGACGCCGCGATCCAGACCGCGATCGCGAAGGTGTGCAGACCGGGGATGTGGATGGGCAGGGTGACGGCGGCGTTGGCGACGATGCCGGTGCCCATCACCGAGGCGAACCAGTTCGGGGTGATGTGTTCGAACACCTGACCGGGATGCTCCAACGCCGACAGCACCCGACGCGTCGGGCGCTGGCGCAGGGCCTCGCGGTCGGCGCCGAGGTGGTCCGGTCCGGTCGTGGTGTGGCTGCGGTGCAGTGCGGCGGTCATGGGTTTCACTGTCCACCTGCCGCATCGGTGCCGGTAGACCTCTTTTCCCTGGCAATGCATAAGCAATGGTTATGCCGGAGGTGGAGTGGCGGGGCCGAGGTGTTGCCGCGTAGGGCGGATCGGGGCGGCGGGACCGGACAGTGCGGTGAGGATGAGGTCGGCGGCGTGGGCGGTCGGTTCGGCACCGGTGGGCCAGATCGCCGACAACGACCGGGTGATGTGCAGGCCGGGGACGGTGACCGCGTGCAGCGATCCACGGTCGAGTTCCGTCTCGACGGCCAGCGAACTCAACACCGCGGCGCCGCCGCCGTTCTCGACAGCGGACTTGATCGCCGTCGTCGAGGACAGTTCGAGCATCGGTGCGGCGCGGTCGGTGGTGGGCGCCGATTCGGCGAGGGCGTGTTCGTATGCCGAGCGGGTGCCCGATCCCGGCTCCCGGCTCACCAACGCGGTGCCGGCGAGCTCGGCCAGGGTGGGGGGCTGTGCGACCCATCGATGGCCGGAGGCCACCACCAGTATCAGGTGATCGCGGGCGACTTCTCTACCCGTGGTCTCCGGCGGGATCTCCGGGCTTTCGACGAACCCCACCTGCACCTGTCCCGTCGTCACCTGTTCGGCGACGAACGCGGAGTTGCCGGACACCAAGGTGGGGGCGAGCTGCGGGTGACGGGTCTGCATCTGCACCAGCCACCGCGGCAACAGGTACTCGGCGACGGTCAAGCTGGCCGCGATCCGTAGCTGGCCGGCGCGTTCGATGTGCAGCGAGGCCGTCGCGGTGGCGAGCTCGGCGGCAGCACGAAGAACCGGTTCGGCCCAACTGCACACCAACACACCGAATTCGGTCAGAACAGCTCCCCGGCTCCCACGCTGCAGCAATGGCGCCCCGACACGTTTCTCGAAGTCCCGGATTCGCGCGCTCGCAGCCGGCTGCGACATCCCGTGCACGCGTGCAGCGCCGCCGATACTGCCGACCTCGGCCACCGACACCAACAACTCCACACTCCTCAGATCGGCGACATGAGAAGGCAGCGGCACACCTGCAATCCTAGAATCTCCCACTCGCCCACGCCGCCCCTTGCCGGCACCGGCGGCAACCCGGCGCCTGTGTCCGGACGGCGCCGAACACCGTTCGATGGCTGACGCTGTCGGTGAGGGCTCGATCGGGTTGTGGGTGTATGGAGCACTCGTGAACGGTGGCGCGCCATCGCGCGCTCGATGCGGCGGGTCATCAGGTACGAGTAGGGCGAATTGCCGTAGACCCGGCGGAGCTCCCGCCTCAGGTGACCCGACGACATGTGGGCGCCGCGAGCGAGCCGCTCGAGGTCGAGGGGCTGTGCGTACTCCCGGTCGATGCGGTTGCGTACCCGCCGCATCGCGACGATCGCGTCGAGGCCGCCCGCGCCGTTCACGGGGGCATTCCACGGTCGAGTCGATGCCGCCGACGGCCGATCGACGGCATCGAGTGTGATCAGGCCTCGAGCTTGAAACCGACCTTGAGGGTGACCTGGAAGTGCGCGACGGCGCCGTTCTCGATATGGCCGCGGGTCTCGACCACCTCGAACCAATCCAGTTCGCGCAGTGATTCGTTGGCGCGCGCGATGGCCTTGCGGATGGCGTCGTCGACGCCCTCGGTGGACGTGCCGACGATCTCGGTGACGCGATAGACGTTGTCGCTCATGGTGACCTGTCTGCTGGGGTGACGGGGGACTCGTCCCATCGTGCGCCACCCGACCCCGCGGCGGGGAGGGTTCGGCGCACCCGGCGCGAAAGTCGTCAGTCCACCAACAGGCCGTGTGCCTGCGCGTAGGACAGCGCCTGCGCCGGGTCGACCGTGGCGCCGGCGATCTCGGCGCCGGTCCACAGGCTCGGATCGACGACGGCGCCGCGCAGATCCGCGCCGACGAGCCGGATTCCGGTAGTGCGGGACCCGCCCAGGTCGGCGCCGCGTAGCGTCGCGCCGCCCAGATCGGTCCGCGCCAGGTCGGCATCGCGGAACCGACACCCGTCGAGGGTGCTGTCGCGCAGATCGACGCCGGCCAGCGACGCGAGCGTGAAATCGACGTCCTCGAACCTCGCGGGCCGCAGGCTCGCCTCGCTCAGGGACGACCCCAGCAGGCTGACGCCGCGGAACTCCGCGTGCCACAGCCGGGCGCGCCGGAACTCGCAGTTGCGGAACGCCGACCCGGCATGGACGGACTCGGAGAGCAGGGCGCCGGTGAAATCGCAGCCGTCGAACACGACGGCCTCGGTGATCAGCCCGGTCAGGTCCGCATCGACGAAGGAACACGACGTGAAGGTGCGACCACGCCACTGCGTTCCCGGGTCGACGTCGTGGAATCGCTCGCCGTCGACGACGGTGCTGCCGTCGCCGGTCACGTCCTGCTCGGAACCGGCCTCGCCGTCGGACCCACGCGCGGAACACCCGCGGGCAGCACGGCGTCCACCAACGCCACCGCCGCGGGATCGACCTCGGCGTCGGTCTTCGTGATGAACGTGGTGGTGCTGGTGACGACGTCTTCGCCGTCGGCGGTGACGTGGTTCTCCACCACCATGATGTCGGCGCCGGCCGCCTGACGGATCGACTGCAGCGTCAGCGACGAGACCAGCTGGTCACCCGGAACCGGCGGGCGGTGGATGACGAATTTCTGCTCCGTCTGCAGCACCGCGGTGATCTCGTACTCGACCAGAATGTAGGAGAACAGGTAGTCCAACGCGACGGAACCGACGACGCTGACGAAGGTGGCGGGCGCCACGAGACCTCGGTAGCCGAGCTCGGCGGCGGCGTCCTCCCGGTGGTGCGCCGGGTGATCGTTCTGCAGCGCTCGGCTGAGTTCGCGGATCTTCTCGCGGCCGACCTCGTAGTAGTCGGGCATCACGTAGACCTGGCCGACCAGCTGGAGCGTGCGGTCGAAACGCTGATCGTTCACAGGGGACCTTTCGCGGGACTGTGAGACGAGCCTATCGAGCCCGTCTGTCACGCCCCCGCCCCCCGCCCTGTCACTCTCCCGCCCCCCGCCCGAGTCTGCTGTCCCGGTACGCCCGCACCCGCAGCTCGCGTAGCCACTCCGGGCTCGGCCGCACCGCTCGCGGGGTGTTGACGATCGGGTCGAACGACGGATCCACGCCGTCCTCCTTCTCGGCACGATCGAGGATCACCTCGGCCAGCGGCTCCCGCGGCCCCGTCCCCGCCGCCTGCTCGAGCACCACCGTGATCGGCCCCGCCGCCAACCCCGCGGCCGCCTCCGCCGGGTCGAGTGTGTCCGGGCCGCCCGGAAATCGTGCCGACACCCACCAGTGCCGTCCGCCGTGCGCCAGAGGCATGAGCGAGGAGAGCGACGCCGACGCGAACGACGCCGCCGGCAAGGGCAGGCTGCGGGTGACGACGTCCCGGCCGGCCCCGGCGAGCAGGACGTCCCAGGACCCGGTGTCCGATCCGGCCGCCGGAATCCGCATCGCGAACCCCGGCACGTCGGGAATCGGCGACGGCAGCCCGATCGCCCGCGACAGCCGGACCAGCACGTCGTCGTCCTCGAGAGGGAGGCCGCGGCCGACCGGCGCGGTCCGGACGAGCCGGCCGTGCAGGACCGCGCCGTCCGGGTGGAACAGCTTGGCGCGACGGAGCGCCGAGCCGACACCGAACGGAACCGCGAGAAGGCGAGCGGGGAGGGAGGTCACGACGACCGAGTTCCCGGCCCGGCCGAACGGAAACGATCGGCCGAGGAATCAGCCGGCGTACGCCGCCTCGAGGTCGGCGACGACGATCTTGCGCATCTGCAGCATCGCCTGCATGACGCGGCCGGACTTCTCCGGGTCGGGGTCGCTCATCAGCTCCATCAGCCGGGTCGGCACGATCTGCCAGGACAGACCGAAACGGTCCTTGCACCACGCGCACTGCGACTCGGCGCCGCCGTCGGCCGTGAGGGCATCCCAGTAGCGGTCCACCTCGTCCTGATCGGCGCAGCTCACCGCCAGCGAGACGGCCTCGGTGAACTGGAAGTGCGGTCCGCCGTTGAGCCCGGTGAACCGCTGGCCGAACAACTCGAAGTCGACGGTCATGGCGCTCCCGGCCTTTCCGGGCCCGCCCTCGCCGTACCGGCTGACGTTCAGGATCGACCCGTCGAACAGATCGACGTAGAAGCGGGCGGCCTCCTCGGCCTGGTCGTCGAACCACAGAGTGGGAACGATCTTCTGGGCGGTCGTGGAGTCGATCGTGGGCACAGCGGGCTCCTGTCTCGGCCGGGGCCAGGACGCCCCGCAGCGGTGAGTATCACCGGTGTCGACCGGAGTGGAGACGGAAAGTCATCGCGTGACGGCGCGGGTCAGCAAGTCGGCGAGTTCTCGATAGGCGGTGGCGTCGTCCAAGCCGGTACGACGGGCGAGGGCGCGGGTCTGAATGGACACCATCACCGACGCGGCGACGTCGGCGACGAAGGTCGCGTGGACGTCGCGGACGTCCCCGGCCCGCGCGCCGTCGTCGACAATGGCGCGGACGTGGGCGGCGGCCGCCGCGGTATTGCGCTCGTAGACCGAGCGGGTGGGCTCGAACGCCGCGAGATCGCTCACGAAGGACTCCGAGGCCGGCGCGAGGGCCTCGCCGACGGCGCCGAGGTAGGCGGCCAGGCGCCGAGCCGTCACGCGCTCACCGCCGGCGTCGGACGCGGCGCGATCCGCCGCGTCGACCGCGTCGGTGGCGGCGCGGAAGAAGTGCCGGACCGCGGCGACGACCAACTCGTCCTTGCTGGGCGCCAGCGTGTAGAGCGTGGACTTGGAGCAGTGCAGCCGCCCGGCGATCTCGTCGAGGGTGAGGTGCGCGAACCCGTCCGCGAGGAAGAGGGCGACGACGGCGTCGAACAGCTCGGCCCGCCGGGCGGTCGCATGGGCGCTGGTCACGGACGCCGATGGTACTGGAGCGCGCTCTGCAGTACTGTCGGCAGTACTGAGGCGAGCGCGTCAGTACTGCTCGCACTGATCAGCCCCGCATCGCCCTGAAAGGACCGACCATGGCCGTCGACCGCCTGCTGCCCACCGACGAGGCGCGTGAGCTGATCCAGCTGACCCGCGACATCGCGGACAAGGCGCTGGATCCGATCGTCGACGAGCACGAGAAGGCCGAGACCTATCCCGACGGGCTTTTCGCGACCCTCGGCGAGGCCGGGCTGCTGTCTCTGCCGTACCCGGAGGAGTGGGGTGGCGGCGGGCAGCCGTACGAGGTCTACCTGCAGGTGCTCGAGGAACTCGCCGCTCGGTGGGCCGCGGTGGCCGTCGCGGTGAGCGTGCACGGACTGTCGTGCCACCCCCTGTTCACCTTCGGGACCGACGAGCAGAAGCAGCGGTGGCTGCCGGAGATGTTGGGCGGCAGCACGATCGGGGCGTACAGCCTGTCCGAGCCCCAGGCCGGCAGCGACGCCGCCGCGCTCGCCTGCAAGGCCGTGTCCGGACCGGACGGGTACACGATCACCGGGTCCAAGGCGTGGATCACGCACGGCGGCATCGCCGACTTCTACACCCTCTTCGCCCGGACCGGGGAGGGGTCGAAGGGCATTTCCTGTTTCCTCGTGCCGGGGGACACGCCGGGTCTGAGTTTCGGTGCGCCCGAGGAGAAGATGGGCCTGCACGCCGTCCCCACCGCGGCGGCCCACTACGACGGCGCCCGGGTGGATCGCGACCGGCTGGTCGGGTCGGAGGGGCAGGGCCTGGCCATCGCCTTCAGTGCTCTCGACGCCGGCCGCCTGGGCATCGCCGCCGTCGCGGTCGGCATCGCGCAGGCCGCCCTCGACGACGCGGTGCGGTACGCCACCGAGCGAGAGACGTTCGGCCGCAGAATCATCGACCACCAGGGCCTGGGCTTCGTGCTCGCCGACATGGCGGCGGCGGTCGACTCCGCCCGCGCGACGTACCTCGACGCCGCGCGGCGCCGCGACGCGGGCCTGCCGTACTCCCGTCAGGCGTCCGTCGCCAAGCTGGTGGCGACCGACGCCGCCATGAAGGTCACCACCGACGCGGTCCAGGTGCACGGCGGCTACGGCTACACCCGCGACTTCCGGGTCGAGCGATACATGCGGGAAGCGAAGATCACCCAGATCTTCGAGGGCACGAATCAGATCCAGCGGCTGGTCATCTCGCGGTCCCTCGCGACGTAGGGCCGGACCGTAGGCTCGTCGGTCATGGGCACACCGACGTTCGGCGGCATCCCCGAGGCGGCTCTGGACTTCTACGAGGACCTCGAGGCGGACAACAGCAAGACGTTCTGGGCCGAGCACAAGCACGTCTACGACGAGGCGGTGCGGGCACCCGTGGCCGCGCTCGCGGAGGCGCTCGCGGAGTTCGGTCCCGCCAAGATCTTCCGGCCGCACCGCGACGTCCGTTTCTCGAAGGACAAGACGCCGTACAAGACCCACCAGGGCGCCTTCGTGGCGGTCGGTCCGTCGGCCGGGTGGTACGTGCAGGTCGACGCGTCGGGACTCATGGTGGCCGGCGGTTTCTACGCGGCGACGCCCGAGGCCGTCGCGCAGTACCGAGCGACGGTCGACGACGACGTCCGCGGTGCGGAACTCGTTCGCATCGTCACCGACCTCGAGCGTGCCGGCTACGAGCGGGGCGGGGACCGGCTGAAGACGTCGCCCCGCGGCATCGCGCCGACGCACCCGCGGATCGATCTCCTTCGTCACCGCACGCTGACCGTGAGTCGGCAGTTCGGGTGTCCGCCCTGGCTGTCCACGCCGGCCTGCGTCGAGCACGTGGCGGCTGCGTGGCGCGAGATGGCGCCACTGGTGGAGTGGTGCCGTCAGGTCCTGTGATCACCCAGCGCCAGCTGAATGCCGGTGAGCAGGCGGGTGTCCGGATCGGTCAGGTCGAGTCCGCTCAGCGCCTGCGCGCGACGGAGCCGGTACCGCAACGTGTTCGGGTGGACGTGGACCGCCGCGGCGGCGCGGCGCACGTCGTCGGGATTCCGGAGATACGCCGCGACGCTCGCGCACAGGTCCGACGACGTCCGACGGTCGTAGTCGACCAGCACGTCGAGCCGGGGGTCGCGCAGCGTCGGATCCGCCGCGACCACTCGCGCGATCTCGGCCAGCAGCACGGGCGTCCGCGACGACGCGAGCGTGGTGACGCGGGCGACCGGATCGGCGCCGCCGCTCGTGCCGTCGAGCACCCGGTCCACCTCGCCGCGGGCGGCCGCCACCTCCGCCAGCCCGTCCACGGGTACGGCGACCGCGGCGCGGAGTCGCACCGGTGATCGCGCGTCCAGTCGCTCCAACACGCGCCCCGTCCATGCGGTGACGGTCTCGGCGGTGCTCTCGGCGGTGTGCATGCGGGGGAGCAGGACGTAGATGCGGTCGGCCGACGCCGTCACCAACGAAGACCGGTGAAAGGCGCTGGCGTGCAGGCGAACGGACGACGCGAGCTCGACGATGCCCGCGGTCTCGGCGGCGGCGCCGGGCCGTGTCGACGTCAGCCCGATCACCGCGGCGGGTCCGCCGTCGGGCAGCGAGAGCGCGGCGGCCAGCGACGGTACGTCCACGCCGCCGCCGCGCAGGCCCAGCAGGCGGTGGATCTGCATCGCCTCGGTGGTCGGGGCAGCACGTCGACGAGCGATGAGGCGTGCGGCGACCGCCGCCGCACCCCGCACCGCCGGACCGGCGTCGTCGGTCAACGGTCGGCGTCCCTCCTGCACCCACAGGGTGCCCACCAGGGTCGCGCCCGTCGTGCCCGGTTCCGTTCCGCCGGAACGTATTCCGGCGACCAGTCGTCGCTCGATCCCGAGGTCGGGGTGGCTCGGCACGTCGACCACGTCGTCGGACCGGCGGACCGCGTCGTACACACCCCACGATTCGAGTCGACGGAGGTACTCCGCCGGGCCCTCTCGGCCGAGAATGGACAGCCGCCGCAGCTCGTCGGCCTGATCGTCGGTCGCGGAGTACGCGAGCACGTGGGCGTGCTCGTCCTCGATGCTGACCAACCCGTGCGTGTGGGCGGCGACGGTGCGCGCCAACTCGTACAGGTCGGTGTCGGCTCCGGAGGCCATAGTGCGGGCATCCTCGGACCGGTCGTCGGGGGCGTGGTCGAGCAGACCTCGGATCATCGCCAGCACGCGGTCCCAGCGTGAGCCCGGGTGCACCGCGAGCAGGGCGGTGCCGGCATCCCGCGCGGCCTGCTCGAGCGTCGGCGACACGGCCTTGGTGAGGACGGCGACGGGGGCGGGGCGTACGCGGGCCAGCCAGGCGGCGGCGTCGTCCGCGGCAACGCCGGCCAGGAGGTGGAGGTCGGCGGCGGCGGCCTCTCCGGCGAGATCATCGGCGTCCGCCAGGGTCACGACGGCGATCCGGGCGTGCCGATGCGGCGACGGGACGACGACGTCCGCGAAGACGTGCACCGTCCGCAGGAGTTCGTCGAGGGTCACGGCCATGGATCGACGGTACTCGTCGACGTCCGTCCGATCAGACAAGACTACGGCGCGAAGTTCGTCCGATCGGCCGAATACGGCGGTGGAGGGTCTGCGATGAAGTGGAACGCGTCATACCCCCGACCCCTGGAGGCCCACCGTGGACGCCGTCACCGCCGTTCCTGCCCCGACCAACGAGCCGGTGCACACCTACGCACCCGGCTCGCCGGAACGCGACCGGCTCGTCGACCGGCTCGCACACCTGTCCGCGAACCGCACCGAGATCAAGCAGGTCGTCGGGGGAGTGCACTCCGACGGCGGCGGTGAGCGCACCGACGTGGTCCAACCGCACCGCCATGCCGCCGTGCTCGGGACGTTCGCCCACTCCACTCGGGAGGATGTCGCGCGGGCGATCGACGCGGCCGCAGCCGCGGCGCCGGCGTGGCGCGACCTGTCCTTCGACGATCGCGCGGCCGTGTTCCTGCGTGCCGCGGACCTGCTCGCCGGGCCGTGGCGGGAGACGATCGCCGCCGCCACGATGCTCGGGCAGTCGAAGAGCGCGTACCAGGCCGAGATCGATTCGCCCTGCGAGCTGATCGACTTCTGGCGCTTCAACGTGTCCTTCGCCCGGCAGATCCTCACCGACCAGCCCGTGTCGAGCCCCGGCGTGTGGAACCGCGTCGAGTACCGGCCGCTCGAGGGATTCGTCTACGCGATCACGCCGTTCAACTTCACCGCGATCGCCGGCAACCTGCCCACCGCGCCCGCTCTCATGGGCAACACCGTGCTGTGGAAGCCGTCGCCCACGCAGTCGGTGGCCGCCTACCTGACGCTGCAGTTGCTCGAAGCCGCCGGGCTTCCGCCGGGGGTGATCAACCTGGTGCACGGCGACGGCCCCACCGTCTCCGAGGTCGCCCTGAACGACCGTCGACTCGCGGGGATCCACTTCACCGGATCCACGGCCACTTTCCAGCACCTGTGGCGCACGGTCGGCGAGAACATCGCCCGCTACGACAGCTACCCGCGCTTGGTCGGGGAGACCGGCGGCAAGGACTTCGTCGTCGCCCACGCCTCCGCCGATCCCGACGTCCTCACCACCGCGTTGATCCGCGGGGCCTTCGACTACCAGGGGCAGAAGTGCTCGGCCGCCTCGCGCGCGTTCGTACCGGCCTCGGTGTGGAAGGTCATGGGCGACCGGCTGATCGAGACCGCGTCCTCGCTGCGCTACGGCGACGTCGCCGACCTGTCGAACTTCGGCGGCGCCGTGATCGACCGGAAGGCGTTCGCGCGCAACGCCGCCGCCCTCGAGCGGGCCAAGCAGGTGCCCGGTCTGACCGTCGCCGCCGGCGGCGCGTGTGACGACAGCGAAGGATTCTTCGTCGACCCCACGGTGCTGCTCGGCGACGACCCCACCGACGAGGCCTTCTCCACCGAGTACTTCGGCCCCATCCTCGCCGTCCACGTCTACGACGACGCGAAGCCCGACGCCTTCGCCGACATCCTGCGCGCCGTCGACGGCGGGTCACGCTACGCCCTGACCGGATCGGTGATCGCGACCGACCGCACGGCCGTCGAGAAGGCCACGCACGCGCTGCGTTTCGCCGCCGGCAACTTCTACGTCAACGACAAGCCCACGGGCGCCGTCGTCGGGCAACAGCCGTTCGGCGGCGCTCGCGCCTCCGGCACCAACGACAAGGCGGGATCCCCGCAGAACCTCCTGCGCTGGGCATCGGCCCGCACGCTCAAGGAGACGTTCGTCCCGCCGATCGACCACACCTACCCCCACCAGGGAGTCCAGTGATGACCACGCATCCGTTGCGCCCGGTCCTGCTCGCGGCCGGCCGCTCACCCCGCCTCGAGCGCGTCGTCTCCACCTCGCGGTTGACCCGCCCGGTGGTCGACCGCTTCGTGCCCGGCAGCACCGAGACCGAGGTCCTGACCGCGGTCCGCGACCTGCTGGACTCCGGCCGGTACGTCAGCGTCGACCACCTCGGCGAGGACACCACGGACGCCGCCGCGGCCACCGCCACCGTCGACGCCTACCTCTCGCTCCTGCAGGCGTTCGCGGGACTGCCCGTGACGTCGTCGGCGCCGATCCGGCCGCTCGAGGTCTCGCTGAAACTGTCCGCACTGGGCCGCTCGCTGACCGGCGACGGGCACGCGGTCGCCCTGGCCAACGCCCAGAAGATCTGTGCCGCCGCCGATGCTGCGGGCGTGTGGGTCACGGTCGACGCCGAGGACCACACCACCACCGACGGCGCCCTCGCGATCGTGCAGGAACTCCGCCGCGACTTCCCGAGCCTCGGCGTGGTGGTGCAGGCGTACCTGCGCCGCACCGAACAGGACTGCCGCGACCTCGCCGGCCCCGGCTCCCGCGTACGGCTCTGCAAGGGCGCGTACCGCGAACCGGCCTCGGTCGCGTACCAGTCCACCGACGAGGTCGACGCGTCCTACGAACGGTGCCTGCGCATCCTGGCAGAGGGGGAGGGCTACCCCATGGTGGCCACCCACGACCCACGCATGATTGACGCCGCCGCCCGCACGGGACGCTCGGCCGACCGGATGGAATATCAGATGCTCTACGGCATTCGGGACGCCGAACAACGACGACTCGTGGAGGTGGGCAACCACGTCCGCGTCTACGTGCCCTTCGGCACGCAGTGGTACGGCTACTTCATGCGGCGCCTCGCCGAGCGTCCGGCCAACCTCACGTTCTTCCTGCGGTCACTCCTCACCCGCAGCTAGGCCCGGCGTCCGGTCTGCCCGTGTCGCCCGCCCCGCCCGCCCGTCGAAGGTGCCGTCCGTACACGTCTCCCCGAGCGGCGGGGAGAACACGGTGTCACCACACGTCCGACAGTGATGGGTGCGATGGTGACCGATGCCGCACCCGCAGGCCCGGGCGCCCACCAGCACCGAACGGGCCTGCAGCACATGGCCGTTGGCGCAGGTGTGCGGCGCTTCCTCGTGCCAGTTGCCGTCCGGCATGAGGTGCAGGCGGCGTCGGCGGTTCATCATGACGACTCCTCGAGGAGCTCACACGTCACGAGGGAAGGTCTGACGTCGGGGCGGCTGCGGACTGCCGTCAGCCTACCAAGAATCGAACCTGTGTTCGAAACGTCAGGTCAGATCGACGCGCGCGATGGCCGCGGAGGTGGGGAAGGGCGAGCCGCCGGTGGGTTCGACCGTCACCGACACGGCGGACGCACCCGCGACGGGCACGGACGCGGCCTCGTCGACCGTCGTCG
The DNA here is from genome assembly GCF_001620025.1 of Rhodococcus sp. PBTS 1. Taxonomy (NCBI): domain Bacteria; kingdom Bacillati; phylum Actinomycetota; class Actinomycetes; order Mycobacteriales; family Nocardiaceae; genus Rhodococcus; species Rhodococcus sp. PBTS 1. Next base: position 3,081,077 of record NZ_CP015219.1, on the reverse strand, counting down.
CGTCCATCGTCCCCGCCGAGACGGGCCCTCCGTCGATGATCCAGAGCTGATACACCGAGCCGGCGGGAGGAGCGTCCACGCCGTCCATCTGCACGATCGCCCGATCGCTGCCGGGCGTGTACTCCACCTCGAGCGTGCCGCCGCCGGTCACGGGCGCTTCCAATGCGGTCACTGCGGCCGGCCCCGACGGGTCGGTGTCGGTCTGCACCGCGATCGCGCCGCCGACGCCCACGACGACCACCGCCGCCGCGGCGGCCGCGGCCCAGCGGAGACGGCCGGGCCGGTCGACACCACCCCGGCGTCGACCGGGCGACGAGGACAGCGGCACGACAACGGAATCGGACGACCCGTCCGGTGCCACCTGGGCGGTGTCGGCCGCCGCCCCGAGGATGCGCGTCCGCAGGTCCGGCGGGGCCGGTGTCTCGGTGCTGTACGCGGAGATCGCCATGGTCTCGCGGATGTCGCGCACGATGTCGTCGAAACGCTGCCGGGTGACGTCGTCGTCACCCAGACGCGTCATCGTCTCGAACCGCTCGGACGCGGACATGGCATCCAGCGCGCAGAGGTAAGCGAGGTCGACCAGGTCCGGATCGGGCTCACGCCGGCCGGGGGCGAAGCGTCCGTCGGTACGCGGCGCACGGTCGTTCATCTCGCACGTCCTCCCGGTCACGAGGGTCTGGTCAGGTGGAGGCGGCATTCTCGAGGCCCCGGCGTCGCGCCTACGTCTCTCCTGCTGGTCTCTCGGTATTCGGAATCCTCGTACGACCGGATGGGACCGCGAAGTGTGGTCCGGAGCGCACGCCGTCAGCGATCGGACGACGCGCCGTGCGGCATTCCGAGAGCCAACAACGCGGCGTCGTCCTGAAGACCGTCGCCGAATCCCTCGACGAGCGTCGTGACGTGGTCGACGAGGGCGGTGGCCGTGGTCGGCGCGGAGTCCTCGACGTAGGTGCGGAAGTCGCCGCCGTCGTCGTACCGACCGCCGCCGACCCGCGCCTCGGTGACCCCGTCCGAATAGAGGAGCAGGACGTCGCCGGGGGACAGGACGAGACGGTGCGACGTGAAGTGCGGCGTGGGCAGGCCCCCGACCAACTGACCGCCGAGCAGATCGTCGACGTAGCGGGCGGTGCCGTCCGCGCGGACGTGCAACGGGGGCGGGTGCCCACCACCCGCCAGGTCGACCACGGCACCCTCGGCGGACGGGACGACCGTGCCGTAGACGACGGTGCAGAACCGGGGGTCGTCGCCGCGGAACTCGGGGAGCAGGACGGCATTGAGGTTCTGCAGAACGGAGATCGGGTTCCGGTCGAACACCGCGGCTGCGCGCAGCGTGTAGCGGGTGAGGGACGTGACGGCGGCGGCGCCCGCGCCCTTGCCGCTCACGTCGCCGAGGAAGAACCCCCAGGCCTGCCCGTCGAGGGGAAAGACATCGTAGAAGTCGCCGCCGACCTCGTCCGGCGACGCGTGGTGGTAGTACGCCGCGGTCTCCATTCCCGGCGGGGAAGCCAGGACGGGCGGCAGGAGCGACCGTTGGAGAACGGTCGCCAACGACCGGATCTGCGCTCCCTCGAGGTGCTCGCTGGCGCGTGCCCGCTCGGACTCGACGAGCGCGTCGCGCGACCGGGTCAGCGCCGCTGCCGTGGCCGACCGGGCGGACAACGCCTCGGCCAGGGCGCGATCGCGGACCCGGTCGGCGCCGGAGACCGACGCCGCGATCCGCACGGTGGCGTCCGGACCGCGATTGGCCGCGAGATCCGCGCTCACCGGACCCGACGCCGTGCGGAGACGAACGGTGGCCGACGTGGCCGGGGTTTCGTCGTCCGCGCGGGGTGCGGCGGCGATCAGGGCGTCGAGGACGGGTCCGTCGGCGCCGTCGACGAGCGAGCCGACCGCGGCTCCGACGACCGGTCGCGTGAACAGACGACGCGCCACGGCGTTGGCGTAGACGACGGTGTGGTCGTCGGCGCGCACGACGAGGTACGCCAGCGGCGCCGTCTCCAGATGGTCCGCGAGATCGGCGCGGTCGTCGGAGAATGCCGTCACGATCCCCGTCCTCGAGGCGAGGTGTCCGACAGATTCCACGTCAGGGTCACCGTGGTGCCGTGTGGCCCGTCGTGGTCCACGGCCACCGTGTCGGCGACGGCCCGCAGCAGTCCCAGTCCGTGGCCGCGGAGGGGGCGATCGATGGGCTGCTGCCACGTGCCGGCGTCGGACACCGTGAGCGTCAACGTCGAGTCCGCGTGTGTGGCGGTCACCGAGACCGGCCCCGGCGCGGCGCCCGAGTAAGCATGCTCGACGCAGTTGGCGACGGCCTCGTACATCGCGAGCACGATGTCGTTGCCGAGGTCCCCGACCGGTCGAGAGTCCAGCCACGCGGCCATCGTGGACCGCAGGTGCCGCGCGGTCTCGGCGGTGGCGATATCGGACTGTGCCCACGACGACGATGCGACCCCGTTCGTGTTCCGGTGGTCGATCTGCTGTCCGCGAGCGCTGTCCATGAAAGTCCTGTACCCCATCGTCGGCCGTCGTCATCGGTCGGTTGCGGCCGTGCGGACCGTGGGTGGTCCGCACCGCTGCGTGATCGATGTAACCTCGCCATCATGACCGACAGCCCGACGCGCGGCGTCTTCGACGTCGCCGTGACCGACGAGGACGGGGTGTCCGTCGTCGTCGTCGACGGGGAAGTCGACATGATCTCGGCGCGCCGATTGGCCGACGTCGCGTTCGAGGCCGCCTCGTCGGCGGACGGTGGACTCGTCGTCGACCTCGCCGGGGTGTCCTTCCTGTCCTCGAGCGGCATCACGGTGCTGCTGCGCACGCTCGGACATCTCCCGACCGGCGCGACTGCGGCGTTCGTCGCACCGCATCCGGCCGCGCGCCGGCCCATCACCCTCAGCGGGCTCGACCGTGAGGCGCAGTCCTGGCCGGACCGTGCGGCGGCCGTCGAGGCGATCCGCTCCGGCAATCCTGTGCAGTAGTCCGCGCCGGACGCGGACGACTGCACACGTTTCGGGTGAAGATCAGCGCCCGACGGCGGGACCCTTCAGCGCGCCGCGCACCTCTCCGGTCCGCGGCTCCACTGCTCCCCGCGACTTCACCCACCGGCTCGGCAGCTTGCCCACCAGTTCACCCAGCGGATTGACCGCGGCGGCCAGCACGTCGACCGTGTCCTGCAGTATCTCCACGCTCACGCTCATGCGCTCGAGGTTCGGCGCCAGGGAGCTGAGCGACTCGGCGACGGTCACCAACTGATCGAGCGGACCGTTCTTGGCGGTGAGGCGGGCGATGGCGCCGTCGTCACCGATCAAGGTCTCGAGGAGGCCGCCGTCGCGGATCGCTCGGTCGACCACGCCGTCCTGACGCATGAGGGTCTCGAGCACGCCGTTCTCCTTGGTGAGGAGTTCGACGGGCCCGTCGGAGGCGGTGAGCCGCTCGAGCGGTCCGTCGGGAGCCGTCATGCGGTCCAGCAGGCCACCCTCGGCCAGCAGTCGATCGAGCGGGCCGTCCTCGGCGAGGATGCGCACCAGCGGACCGTCCTCCGCCATGATGCGCTCGAGCGGACCGCCCGGCTCGAGCAGCCGGTCGAGCGTGCCGCCGCGGCTGGTCAGCCGATCGACCGCACCGCCCGGTTCGAGCAGCCGGTCCAACGGCCCGCCGGGGCGCAGCGCGTGGCCGAGCGCGCGGTCGTCCGACGTCAGTTCGGCCAGCTGTGCCAGCAGTTGAAGCGGGCCGCCGCGTGGGTTGGCCAGCGCCACCGCGTCCAAGGATCCGGACGCGCCCGCGGCGAGAGCCATGCGGGTGGTAGCGACGGCCGATTCGGCAACGCCGACAGCGGATTCGGCGACCGCGAGGCCCACCCGCACCGGCATCGTCACGGCGGTCACCCAATTCATGCGGTCACTGTAACCGCTGGTGCACACCGTCGGGACGAGGATCGAGAGCCGAGCGTCAGTGCGCCAGCTTCAACCCGATCACGCACCCCACCAGGCCGACGATCAGCGCGATGCGCAGCAGCGACGCCGTCTCGGCACCGGTGATCATGGCGTAGGCCACCGTCAGCGAGGCGCCGATGCCCACCCAGACGGCGTAGGCGGTGCCGGTGGGGATGGACCGCATGGCGACGGCCAGCCCGATCATGCTGAGGACCAGGGCCACCGCGAAGACGACGGTGGGGGTAAGGCGGGTGAATCCTGCGGACCGGCCGAGGGCGGTGGCCCACACGGCTTCGAGGATTCCGGACACGAGCAGAACGATCCAGGCCATGACGACTCTCCTGCACCGTCTTGTCGCCTGCCGGGTACGGTGCGCTCGTCCGGGCCCGTCGTGCACGGGCTTGCATCCACGGTAGCAAGCGGAACGGTCACAGCCCGGTGATCAGGACCACCGCGATCACGACCATCACCACGCCGACGGCGAGGTCGAGGACGCGCCAGGCGCCGGGCCGGGCGAACACCGGGGTCAGGAACCGGGCGCCGACGCCGAGAGTCGAGAACCACACCAGGCTCGCGACGACGGCACCACCGGCGAACCACCAACGGCCCGAGCCGGTTTCGCGGTTGGCGACCGAGCCGAGGAACACCATCGTGTCGAGGTACACGTGCGGGTTGAGCCACGTGAGGGCCAGCGCGGTCAGCGCCACGGTGCGCCTCGACGCCATGGCGCGGTCGTCACCGAGGACGAGCGCCGACGGGCGCAGCGCACGCCGGAACGCCAGGGCTCCGTAGGTGAGGAGAAACACCGCGCCGGCCACGGTGACGACGGTGACGAGAACGGGGAGTCGGTCGACCACGGCCCCGACGCCGGCCACCCCCGCGGTGATGAGGACGGCGTCGGACACCGCGCAGATGGCGACGACGAGGGCGACGTGTCGGCGGGCTATGCCCTGGCGCAGCACGAAGGCGTTCTGCGCGCCGATGGCGACGATTAGGGAGAGCCCGATGCCGACACCGAGCGCGAAGGAGGTCATACGGCCCGCGGGCTCCCGTCGGTCAGCGCGCCGGGACGTGCTGACCGTGGCCGAGGGCCGTCAGCGCGGCCTTGATCTTCTCCTGTGCTTCGTCGAGCGACTCCGTCGTCGGCGACGGATCGGCGCCGGAGATGTCGAAGTTCCCCATGTCGTAGGCGGGGAAGACGTGCAGGTGCAGGTGCGGGACCTCGAGTCCGGCGATCAGCAACCCGGCTCGCGGTGCGTCGAACGCCGACCGCACCGCCTTGCCGACGGTCTGGGCAACGTTGGTCAGCGACCCGAACGTCACGGGATCCACGTCCTGCCACTGGTCGATCTCGGCGCGGGGGACCACCAGGGTGTGGCCCTGCGTGACGGGGGCGATGGTGAGGAACGCGACGACGTCGTCGTCCTCCCAGACGAAGCGACCGGGGATGTCGCCGGCGATGATCGACGAGAAGAGGGTTGCCATGCGCGTGAGCCTAGGCGCTCAGCGCAACTCGCCCGCGATGTCGGCCGACGCCATCATGAGCACCAGCGCGGGAACGACGGTGCGGGGCGCGAGGCGGTAGTCGCCGCGCGCCTGCTGGTCCACGATGCGGGCGCCCGTGAGCGCCTTGAGGTGGTGGTACAGCCGACCCGCCGACGTCGAGTCGAGGGACTCCTGCAGCGCCGTCGCCGACATCGGTCCCCGCAGCAGCGCCCGGACGATCGCGAAGCGCACCGGATGTCCGAGCGCCGCCAAGACCTCGACGGAGCGCTCCGGCGGCAGGCCGAGCACGCCGTCGGGGGAGTACGTCATGGACCACGAGACGTCCCCGGCCAGGTGGACCTCGCCCGAGTAGCCGACCGCGCCGCCGGTGGGCGGGTGCGGGTCGGACGCCGACACCGAGGCGTCGGGGCCGCCGGCCGCCTCGAGGGCCGCGACCCGTGCCTCGAGCGCCGCGAGCCGGTCGGCGACGTCGCTCACGCCACGCACGCCAATCGGGGCACGACGGCGGGGTCGGTAGCCGCGTCGACCAGCAGCTGCTGGTGGGCCGCGAGATTCTCCATGGCCGCACCGTAGTCCGCGGCGTCCAGACCGTGCGTCAACCAGACCACGACGGCGGTCCGGCCGTCGTCGCCGCGGAACTCGAATCCGTGGGTGAGCACGCCCGGCAGGTTGCCGCCCTTGAACCCCATGGCGGTGAAGGGCTCCGGTGCGGACTGCCATTCCAGCTGACGACGGACGTCGTCGACGCCGGCGCCGAGGGATCCGTCGGCGACGGCCCGGTACACGCGGGCGAGGTCGTCCGCCGATCCTCGCGGCCCGTAGCGGTCGTAGTACGCCAGGATCGCGGCCTCGTCCGGCGGCGTGACGTTCTGGGCGTACCCGGCGCGGAAGTCGGCGTCGAACGCGAAGCGCTGGGCGAGCGACCACAGGTCGTCGCGGTCGACGGTCGGATCCAGTGCCCCGAGGTTGGTGCCGACGAGGGTGGGCGGGGTGAAGTCCGTCCACCCGGCTGCCGACGCCGCGGCGCGGAGGGCGTCGTCGCCGAGTCGGTAGCGCAGGTAGTCCGGCACGCCGTTGTCGGATTCGCGGACCATCGCCGAGACCATGTCGTCGAGACGCACGGTCGCGGCCGGGTCGAGCGGGCTCGTCCCGTCGTTCGGGATGCCGAGACGGTTCAGGGCGGCGATGTGGGCGCCGCCGTCGGTGCCCGGTGCGTACCAGCGCTGCCAGTCCAGGACGGGCACCTGCTCGTCGGGATCGAGCGTGCCGTCGGCGACGGCACGGGCGTAGGCGACCAGATGCACGACCTTGACGGCGCTGGCAAGGGGTTGATCGCGGTCGGCTCGCGCCGCCACCGAGGAGTCTCCGGTGTCGACGACGAACGCGATGTCCTCGGGGCGCTCGGCGGCCAGGCCGATCCAGCCGTCGGGGGTGTCGAACCCGGCGGCGGGGGGAGCAGGGCAGTCGTCGGCGGGAGCCGGTGACGGGGCTGCGGTGGCCGGTTCGGCCGATGCGCATCCCGTTGCGACGAGGGCGGTGACGGTGAGGGTGGACATCAGGATCATCGGGCGTCGCATCGGCTTCCTCCGGTTTTCCGTATTTCCGGACAAGCGAAGATTAGCGCGATCGGACAGCGACTGTCCAGACCACGGCCAGTACGCTGCTCGTCGTGCGCGTACTCGTCATCGGCTCCGGAGCCCGTGAACATGCCCTGATCACCGCCCTGCTCGCCGACGTCGGCGTCGACACCGTGGCGTGCGCGCCCGGCAACGCCGGCATCGCCGCCGTCGTGCCCGTGCACGCCGTCGACGTCGCGTCCGGCGCCGCCGTCGTCGAGCTCGCCCGTGAACTGGGCACCGACCTCGTCGTGATCGGACCGGAGGTTCCGCTGGTGCTCGGGGTGGCCGACGCCGTCCGCGACGCCGGCATCGCCTGCTTCGGTCCCTCCGCGGCCGCCGCCCGCATCGAGGGCTCGAAAGCCTTCGCCAAGGACGTGATGACGACGGCGGGGGTGCGGACCGCCCACAGCGAGGTCGTCGACACCCCGGCCGTACTCGACGCCGCGCTGAACCGCTTCGGGCCCACCTGGGTGGTCAAGGACGACGGACTGGCCGCCGGCAAGGGCGTCGTCGTCACCGCCGATCGCCGGGCGGCGCGCGACCATGCCGCCGAACTCCTCGAACTCGGCCACCCGGTCCTGCTCGAATCGTTCCTCTCCGGTCCCGAGGTCTCGCTCTTCTGCCTCGTCGACGGCGAGTCCGTGGTCCCGCTGCTGCCCGCGCAGGACCACAAGCGGGTGGGCGACGGCGACACCGGACCCAACACGGGCGGCATGGGCGCCTACACCCCCTTGCCGTGGCTGCCCGCGGACATGGTCACGCGCATCGTCGACGAGGTCGTCGCCCCCGTCGCGGCGGAGATGGTGCGCCGCGGCTGCCCGTTCTCCGGCCTGCTCTACGCCGGTCTGGCCGTCGATGCCGACGGCCCCGCCGTCATCGAGTTCAACTGTCGCTTCGGCGATCCCGAGACCCAGGCCGTCCTCGCGCTGCTCGACTCCCCGCTCGGGGCCGCGCTGCACGCCACCGCCACCGGCACGCTCGACGCGCTCCCGCCTCTGCAGTGGAAGGACGGCTCGGCCGTCACCGTCGTCGTCGCCGCCGAGAACTACCCCGGTCGGCCGCGGACCGGCGACGTGATCACCGGCGCGGACGGGCCGGGCGTGCTGCATGCGGGCACGGCGCGCAACGACGCCGGCGCCCTGGTCTCGGCCGGTGGCCGCGTACTCAGCGTGGTCGGAGTCGGTGCCGACCTCGCGGCCGCGCGCACCGAGGCGTACGACGTGCTCTCGCGAGTGTCGTTGCCCGGCGGCCACTTCCGCTCCGACATCGGACTCGCGGCGACCGAGGGCCGGATCGCGATCCCGTGACGGGCGAGTCGGTCCGGTCCCGCGTCGAACCCTTCCACGTCATGGACGTGGTCGCCGCCGCGGCGCGGCGGCAGCGCACCCGTGGTGACGTGGTGTCGTTGGCCGCGGGCCAACCGTCCACGCGCGCACCGCGTCCCGTGCTCGACGCCATGCGGCACGCACTCGAAGAGAACACGCTCGGGTATTCCGAGACCCTCGGTCTGCGTGACCTCCGCGAGCGCATCGCGGCCTACCTCTCCCGGAACGAGGACGTCACGATCCCCGCGGACGACGTCGTCGTCACCACCGGATCGTCGGGGGCCTTCACGTTGCTCTTCCTGGCGGCGTTCGACGCCGGGGACACCGTCGTCGTCGCCCGGCCCGGATATCCCGCGTACCGGAACACGTTGGCCGCGTTGGGGTGCCGGGTGATCGAGCTGGACTGCGACGCGAGCGTGCGGTTCCAACCGACCGTGGCCATGCTCGACGCGCTCCCCGCCCCACCGGCCGGGCTGATCGTCGCGAGCCCTGCCAACCCCACCGGCACCGTGATCGACCCCGACGAGCTGGCGGCGCTCTCCCGCTGGTGCGACGAGCACGGCACCCTGCTGATCTCCGACGAGATCTACCACGGCATCACCTACGACGGCGTTCGGTGCCGGTCCGCCCGCGCGTTCTCCGACCGGGCCGTCGTGGTGGGGTCGGTGTCGAAGTACTTCTCCATGACGGGGTGGCGACTGGGCTGGGCCGTCGTGCCGCCGGACCTGCTCCGGGCGGTCGAACGGCTCGCCTCGAACATGACGGTATGCCCGCCCACGGTGTCGCAGGTGGCCGCACTCGCCGCGTTCGACGACGAGTCGATCATCGAGCTCGACGGCCACGTCGAGCGCTACGCCCGCAACCGCGAGGTGCTGCTGACCGGACTCGCGGACCTCGGCATCACCCGCACCGCACCCGCCGACGGCGCGTTCTACGTCTACGCCGACCTCGGCCACCTCACCGACGACTCCGCAGCCTGGTGCGCCGAGCTGTTGGATCGGACGGGCGTCGCGGTCGTGCCCGGGCTCGACTTCGACACCGTGGACGGTCGTCGTAGCGTGCGCTTCTCGTTCGCGGGGTCCACCGAGGACATGCACGAGGCGCTCACGCGGGTGGCGCCGCACCTGCGCCGGTAGGACTACGCCGTCGGCAGCGCAGCGCACGCGGCCAGCGCCGCGTCGATGTCCTCGGCCGAGATGCCCCGGTGGGTCACGAAGCGCACTCGGCCCGCCACCGTCACCGCACCCACGCCCGCCGCGGCGAGCGCCCGGACCGTGGCCGCGGGATCCTCCGTGGTGGCCAGGACGATGTTCGTCTCCGGCTCGTCGACGGCCCAGCCGCGCTCGCGCAGGCCGTCGGCGAGCTGTCGAGCGTGCGCGTGGTCGTCGTCCAGACGGTCCCGCGAGCGCAGGGCCACCAGCCCCGCCGCCGCGAGCACACCGCCCTGGCGCACCCCGCCGCCGAGCATCTTCCGGATGCGGCGGGCTTCCGCGATCCGCACGGCGTCGGACACGAGCACCGAGCCCACCGGGGCGCCGAGGCCCTTGCTCAGACACACCTGGACGGTCGCCGCCCCGGTGGTCAGCTCCGCGGGGTCGACGCCCAGAGCCGCGGCGGCGTTCCACAGCCGAGCCCCGTCGAGGTGGACCACGAGCCCGCTCTCCGTCGCCGCGGCCGTGAGCGCGCGCCACTCGCTCACCGGGGTGACGGTGCCGCCCGCGAAGTTGTGGGTGTTCTCGAGGCACAACAGCGTGGTGCGCAGCGAGAAGTAGGGGCCGGGTGCGACGTGGGCCCGGACCGACGCGGGTGTCGGCCGGCCGGGGCCGCCGTCGTGCGGCAGCACGTCCGGCATGCCCTGCGCGAGCCAGGCGGCCGAACCGAGTTCCGAGCCGAGCACGTGCGCGTGCTCCGGAGCGAGGAACTTGTCGCCGCGCTGCAGATGCATCATCAGCGCCGCGACGTTGCCCATGGTGCCGCTGGGCATCCACAGGGCGGCCGGCATCCCCAGGACCGCGGCGACCTCCTCCTCGAGCGCTGCCATGGTGGGGTCGTGGTCCAGAACGTCGTCGCCGACGTCGGCCGCGGCCATGGCGCGGCGCATCTCGTCGTCGGGGACGGTCACGGTGTCGGAGCGGAGGTCGATTCGCGGGAGGGCAGCCACCGATTAACCCTGTCACACGGTTGGGGGCCCATTTCGCCCGTGCGGACGGCGTCGCGGTGGCAGCATGTCGTCCCATGTCGAGCGTCTCCGAACCGCGGTCGACGCCCAAAGGGCGGCGTCGACGCGAGGCCTTGGTGACCGCGGCGGCGGAACTGTTGCTCACCGGCGGGTACGACGCGGTACGCCACCGCAGCGTCGCCGCGCGCGCCCGGCTGCCGCTGGCGTCGACCACCTACTACTTCGACTCGCTCGACGATCTCGTCGCGCACGCCGCGGAGGTGAACGGGCGCCGGGAGATCGAACTGATCCGCGAGCAGATGCGCGATCGCGTCGCCGCCGGGGGACAGGACCCCGTGACGTTGGTGACCGACCTGCTGATCGGGCCCGTCGACGGCGACGGCGAGCGGCACGATCTGCTGGTGGCCCGGTACGAGCGGGTGCTGGCGGCGGCTCGCCACCCCCAGTTGCAGGGGCTGCACTGCCGGCTGCGCGCCGAACTCGAGGACATGGTGGCCGATGCGTTGGCGGCCGCCGGCCGCCGGTCGGACCGGGAGCACGTGCGGTTGTTGCTCGCCCTGGTCGACGGTCTGGTTCTCGGCGCGCTGGGGGAGGACGGCGTCGACCCGCGCGCGAGGATCCACGACGTTCTCCGCGGCGCCGTCGAGGGATCCGCACCGCTGGAACCCGGCGGCGTGCTCGGACCGTAAACTTCCGCCACGTGAGCCGCATCCCCAACGTCCTCGCCAACCGCTACGCCAGCCCCGAGATGGTGCGGCTGTGGTCGCCGGAGCACAAGATCGTCCTCGAGCGCCAGCTGTGGATCGCGGTGCTCCGCGCCCAGGCGACGCTGGGTGTCGACGTTCCGGCGGAGGCCGTCGCGGACTACGAGCGGGTGCTGGGGCAGGTCGACCTGGACTCCATCGCGGACCGGGAGCGCGTCACCCGACACGACGTCAAGGCGCGCATCGAGGAGTTCAACGCGCTCGCCGGACACGAGCACGTCCACAAGGGTCTGACCAGCCGGGACCTCACCGAGAACGTCGAGCAGCTGCAGATTCTGCGCTCGCTCGAGCACGTGCACGCCCACGGCGTCGCCGTGGCCGCGCGTCTCGCCGAGCACGCCGCGCAGTACAGCGACGTCGTGATGGCGGGCCGCAGTCACAACGTCGCGGCCCAGGCGACCACCCTCGGCAAGCGGTTCGCCTCGGCGGCGGACGAGATGCTCGTCGGGCTCACGCGGCTGCGCGAGCTGATCGACCGTTACCCCCTCCGCGGCATCAAGGGGCCGATGGGGACCGCTCAGGACATGCTGGACCTCCTCGGCGGCGACGCGGACAAGCTCGCCCGCCTCGAGACCGCGGTCGCCGAGCACCTCGGCTTCGCACACGTCTTCACCAGCGTCGGCCAGGTCTACCCCCGCTCGCTCGACCACGACGTCGTCTCCGCGCTGGTGCAGATCGGCGCCGCGCAGTCGTCCTTCGCTCACACCGTGCGACTCATGGCCGGCCACGAGCTGGTCACCGAGGGCTTCCAGACCGGCCAGGTCGGTTCGTCCGCAATGCCCCACAAGATGAACACCCGCTCGTGCGAGCGGGTCAACGGTCTGCAGGTGGTCCTGCGCGGCTACGCGTCGATGGCCGCCGAACTGGCCGGTGCGCAGTGGAACGAGGGCGACGTCTTCTGCTCCGTCGTGCGCCGCGTCGCGTTGCCCGACGCCTTCTTCGCCGTCGACGGGATGATGGAGACCTTCCTGACGGTGCTGGCGGAATTGGGGGCCTACCCGGCCGTCATCGCCAACGAGCTCGATCGGTACCTGCCGTTCCTCGCCACCACCAAGGTCCTCATGGCCGCCGTGCGTGCGGGTGTCGGCCGGGAGACGGCCCACGAGGCCATCAAGGAACATGCCGTCGCCGTCGCGCTGGCGATGCGCGAGGAGGGCCGCGAGCCCGACCTGCTGGACCGACTCGCGAACGACGATCGACTGCCGTTGGACCGCGCGGAACTGGACGCGGCCCTGGCCGACCGCACCGTCTTCGTCGGCGCGGCGCCCGCGCAGGTCTCGGCCGTGGTCGACGCCGTCACCCGGCTCACCGAGGCATATCCGGAGGCTGCTCGCTACACCCCGGCGCCGATTCTCTAGGGGCTGCCCGAGAACCGACCGCTCCGGTGGAAAGCCCGGCGCGCACCCCTTACGGTTCTCGGGTGAGTACGCGCATCGTCGTCATCGGAACCGGGTACCTGGGGGCGACGCACGCCGCCTGCATGGCGGACCTGGGGCACGAGGTCCTGGGAGTGGACGTCGACCCGAGCAAGCTGGCCAAACTCGAGGCGGGGGAGGTTCCCTTCTGGGAGCCCGGTCTGCCGGAGGTCCTGACCCGGAACATCGAGGCGGGACGGCTCCGCTTCACCGCGTCGTACGCCGAGGCCGCCGAGTTCGGCGACGTCTTCTTCCTGGCGGTCGGCACGCCGCAGCGCAAGGGCGAGTTCGCCGCCGACGTCACCTACGTCGACTCGGTGATCGAGAATCTCGCGCCCCTGATCAGCGGTCCGGCCGTGATCTTCGGCAAGTCGACCGTGCCCGTCGGCACGGCCGCGCGGCTTGGCGCCCGGGCCCGCGAGCTCTCGCCCGCGGGTGACCAGCTCGAGGTGGCGTGGAACCCGGAGTTCCTGCGGGAGGGCCATGCGGTGCAGGACACGCTGCACCCGGACCGGCTGGTGCTGGGCGTCGATCGCGACCGTCTTGGCCGCGCCGAGGACGTCGCCCGTGAGGTCTACGCGACGCTGCTGGGGGAGGGCATCCCGTTCCTGGTGACCGACCTCGCGACCGCCGAGCTGGTCAAGACCAGCGCCAACGCGTTCCTCGCGACCAAGATCTCCTTCATCAACGCCATCTCCGAGGTGTGTGAGGCCGCCGGCGCCGACGTCACCGTTCTCGCCGACGCGATCGGTCACGACGACCGCATCGGCCGCAAGTTCCTCAACGCAGGCATCGGCTTCGGCGGCGGGTGCCTGCCCAAGGACATTCGGGCGTTCATGGCCCGCGCCGGTGAACTCGGCGCCGATCAGGCGCTGACGTTCCTGCGCGAGGTCGACACCATCAACATGCGGCGGCGGACCGCGATGGTCGACGTGGTGCGCGAGCAGGTCGGCACGCTGCTCGGGGCTCGGGTGGCCGTGCTGGGCTGCGCTTTCAAGCCGGACTCCGACGACGTGCGCGACTCTCCGGCGCTCAACGTCGCCGGTCAGCTGCAGCTGCAGGGTGCGGGCGTCTCGGTGTTCGACCCGAAGGCGATGGACAACTCGCGCACGCTGTTCCCCACGCTCGGCTACTCGGCGTCGACGCTCGAGGCGTGCCGCGGTGCGGACGTGGTACTCGTGCTCACCGAGTGGCGCGAATTCCGCGACCTCGTCCCGGCCGACCTCGACGGTGTCGTACGCGAGAAGCGCATCGTCGACGGGCGGAACTGCCTCGACCCCGAACTGTGGCGGAACGCCGGGTGGACCTACCGCGGACTGGGTCGTCCGTGACCACTGCAGCGCACTCGAGGTCGGGCCGTTCGGACCGCGGTCCCCGTCCTCGTCGGCGATGGTGGGTGGTCGGCATCCTCGTCGTCCTGGTGGCGCTGCTGCTCTGGTTCGCGTGGACGCTGTACTCCGCGTACAGCGGACTGACTGCGGCGCGGGACGAGGCGCAGCGGGCGAAAACGGCGATCCTGCAGGGGGATCCGGACGAGGGCCGAGCCGCGGCCGATGCCGCCGTCGAGTCGTCGACGACGGCGGTCGACGCCACGACGTCGCCCATCTGGCGCGTCGTCGCAGCCGTGCCGGGGCTCGGTGAGCCGTTGACGGTGGTCGGTTCGCTCGCCGACTCCGTCCGGTCGCTGACCGCGGACGTGCTGCGTCCGGCAAGCGAGGTCGGGTCCGCTCTCAACCCGACGGAACTGCGGGCCGACGACGGCACCATCGACCTGGCAGCTCTCCGCACGGCCGCACCGGCGCTCGAGTCCATCGCCGCGGCGACGGTCCGGGTGAACGCGGATCTGGAGCAGACGCCCACCGACACCTGGATTCCGCAGGTCTCCGACGCCGGGGTGCAGCTCAAGGATCAGGTGGCCGATCTCGCGGGTCTGGTCACCAACACCTCGCTCGCTGCGCAGGTGCTGCCGACGATGCTGGGGGAGGACGGCCCGAAGAACTACTTCTTCGCCTTCCAGACCAACGCCGAGTCGCGCGGCACGGGCGGGCTCATGGGCGGCTTCGCCGTGGTGACGGCGGACCGCGGCAAGATCTCGCTCGACGAGCTGGCACCGAACACCGAATTGCGCGGCCGCTACCAGCCGATCGACCTCGGCCCCGATTTCCAGCGCGCGTACGGAAATCAGTACGACGCGACCACCAACTGGCAGAACGCCAATCTGAGCCCGCACTTCCCCTACACCGGGCGAATCCTGCAGTCCATCTGGCAACAGGAATCCGGCCAGGTCGTGGACGGTGTGGTGGCGACCGACCCGGTGGCACTGAGCTACATCCTGAGCGTGGTCGGTCCGGTGACGTTGGCCGACGGCGAACAGATCACCGGCGACAACGTGGTGAACAAGACGCAGTCCGAGGCCTACTTCCGGTTCCAGGACGACAACGCCGCGCGCAAGGAGTACCTGCAGCAGATCGCGGCACGGGTCTTCGCGAAGCTCGACGGGTCGGTGTCGAACCCCCAGGCGTTGCTCGACGCGATCGGCCGGGGGGTCGGCGAGGGGCACACCGCGGTGTGGAGCGCCGACGAGCAGGTCCAGCAGGTGCTGTCGGGCACGAAGATCGCCCACGAGGTGCCGGACGATCCGGCCCCGTACGCCTCGGTGGTCGTCAACAACGGCGCCGGCGGCAAGCTCGACTACTACTTGAAGCGCGACGTGACCTACACCGCCGAAGGGTGTGCGGGCGACCGTCGTCGGACCCGGGTGACGGCGACCGTGACCAACACGGCGCCGGCGCAGGACTATCCCGTGTACATCGCGGGTCGGCAGAACGAGACGACGGCCTACGAGGGTCCGCCCGGCACCAACAGGTCGGTGGTGACGATCTACACGACCACCGGGTCCGCCCTGGCGCGCGCGACCATCGACGGTCGTCCGGTGGTGATGTTGACCGGCGCAGAGCGCAATCATCCCGCGTTCTACACCCCGCTGGTGGTCGAGCCCGGGCAGACGCGTGAGGTGGTGCTCGAGCTCCTGGAACCGACGGCGCCGGGGGCGGCTCGCGTGCCGATGCAGCCGCAGACCCTCGACGGCACCGCGACCGTGGACGTCCCGGACTGTTCGGAGAACTGACGCGCGGGTACCCACCCGTGAGGGCGCCCCATTGCACGAGCCGCCCGGCGATGGTTAGGCTTACCTTGCAGCCGGGCATCCGGTGGCGGTAGCCCAGCAGACGGGGGAGGTGCGATGTCCACAGCGTTGGAGCTCGACGCGATCACCGAGACGGAACCGGGGTGCTATCCGGCGATCGTCCAGTACGTCGAGCAACTGTCGCCCTCCATGATCCGCGTCGTGTTCGGCGGCCCGGACCTCGAGCACTACGTCGGCCTGTCCGCTCCGGACGAATGCGTCACCGTCTACTTCCCGCCCACTGTCGACGACGTCCTGCCGAGGATGACCGAGGTGGGCGGCGTGTGGGGTTATCACGACCTCGCGGTGCGCCCGGAGTGCCGCAACTACACGGTGCGGTCGCGGACCGCCACCACGATGACCGTCGACTTCGTTCTGCACGAGGTGGGTGTGGCCGCCGAGTGGGCGCGCGCCGCCCGGCCCGGCCATCAGGTGGTGCTGTCCCGTCCGCGGTCCTGGTATCGCGTTCCGGGGGACGTCGACTGGCAGCTTCTCGTCGCCGACCAGACCGGCCTGCCGGCCGTCGGTCGCGCCCTCGAGCAGCTCCCCCCCGGCGATCGCGCCCACGTCGTCCTGGAGATTCTCGACGAGGCCGACCGTCAGGACTTCGTCACCCGCGGCGACGTGACCGTCGAGTGGATCGTCGGCACCGGCAACGGCGTGACGCCGACCGCGCTCGTGGACGCCGTGTCGTCGTTCGAGCGTCCCGACGGCGTCGGCTACCTGTGGTTCGCCGGTGAGGCCGGCGCGTCGCGTGCGGTGCGCGCGATCGCCCGGAAGCAGTGGGGATTCGACACCAAGCACTGCTCGTCCATCGGCTACTGGCGTGAGCGCGCCGAGGAGTGGCTGGCCAAGTACAAGCGGTACGAGCGCATGGCACTCGCCGGTTACAACCGCGCGCTGCGCGAGGGGCGGAGCGAGGCGCAGGCGCAGGAGGAGTTCGAAGCACTCCTCGAGCGCGTCGGTCTCTAGTCCCGCAGCGCCCCCGTCAGTCCCGGCTCTCCGGTGACGCCACGCGTCCGCCCGGCATCGCCGCCGCGGCGACGAGCAGCAGCACCGCCCCGCCGACCACGGTCCAGAACACCAGGTGCAGACCGTCGGCCAGAACGTCGGGCCGTGGATCGTCGCCCACGGTCGCGTTGACGATGGCCCCGCACACCGCGATGCCCACCGCGCTACCGATGTTGCGGGCGAAGGTGTTGGTCGACGTGACCACCCCGCGCTCGGCGTAGCTGACCGACGACTGCGCGGCGATCAGCGCCGGGCTCGCGACGAGCCCCATGCCGGTACCGAGGACGAGGCACCCCGCGGCCACCTCCCACACCGACGACGACTCCGACCAGCGGAGCGTGAGCAGAGAACCCAGTGCCACGACGGACGCGCCGATCACCGACGTGCGGCGGAACCCGATGCGCAGGTACACGCGGCCGGACTGGGACGACATGGCCGGCCACGCGAGCATCAACGGCGCGAGGGTGAATCCGCCCGCCAGCGCGCCGAGGCCGAGGACGCCCTGGACGAGCGTCGGCACGTACGTGGTGATCACCAGGACGACGGACCCGATGACGGCGGCCACGGCGCTCGTGGCGAGCAGCACCCGGCGGGTGAGCACCCAGAGTGGGAGGACGGGCGACGGCGCCCGAGTTTCGACGGCGACGAAGGCGAGCAGCGTCACCACCCCGAGTCCGAACACCGCCACCGAGGTGCCGGAGGCCCACGCCCAGGACCGTCCGCCCTCGAGCAACCCGAGGACGACCGCGCCCGCGCCGACGGTGAGCAGCGCCGCGCCGGCGTAGTCGATGCGGTGCGCGACGCGGGGCCGAGCGGTCTCGTCGAAACGCCGCGCCAGGACGACGGCGGCGACGATGCAGAGCGGCACGTTGACGAAGAAGATCCACCGCCAGGACAGAAATTCCGAGAAGAGTCCGCCGAGGCTCGGGCCGGCGAGCGAGGCCACGGCCCAGACGCTGGCGAGGTAGCCCTGGGCCTTCGCGCGTTCGCGGACGGTGTAGATGTCCCCGGCGATGGTCTGCACCATCGGTTGCACCGCGCCGGCGCCGATGCCCTGGATCGCACGGAACACGATGAGCGACGGCATGGACCACGCCAGTCCGCACAGGATCGACCCGGCGAGGAAGACCGCGATGCCGAACAGCACCAGACGTTTGCGGCCGAACAGGTCGGCGAGCTTGCCGTAGAGCGGGACGGTCACCGCCTGCGCGAGCAGATACACCGAGAACAGCCAGGGGAATTGCCCGAAGCCGCCGAGTTCGCCCACGATCGTCAGGACCGACGTCGCGATGATCGTGGTGTCCAGGGCCACCAGGAAGTTGCAGAGCATCAGGGCCGCCAGGATCGGCCCGCGTTCGGACCGAAATCCGACGTCGGCCGTTCCCGATTCGCTCGCCACGCACCCGAGAGTGGCAGACGCCCGAACCGCGGTCCCGCGCGCCCCGCGACTAGTGTCGGTCGACGTGCGACCCTCACTGTCGAGTTATCCCCATCTGGCCGCCGGCAAGGTGCGCGAGCTGCACCGGATCGACGACGAGCACCTGCTGCTGATCGCGTCGGACCGCATCTCGGCGTACGACCACGTGCTTCCGACGACGATTCCGGACAAGGGTCGGGTGCTCACCGCGATGAGCGTGTTCTTCTTCGACCTGCTGGGGGTGCCGAACCACCTCGCCGGCGGGCCGGACGACCCGCGGATTCCGGAGGAGGTTCTCGGCCGCGCGCTGGTGGTGCGCTCGCTGGACATGGTGCCGGTGGAGTGCGTCGCCCGCGGATACCTCACCGGCTCGGGCCTGATCGACTATCGCGCCACCGGCGGTGTCTGCGGTGTGCCGCTGCCCGACGGCCTGGTCGAGTCCAGTGCGCTGCCGGAGCCCATCTTCACTCCGGCGGCGAAGGCGGCGCTCGGCGAGCACGACGAGAACGTCGACTTCGACACCGTCGTCGCGACCGTCGGTGCGGACCGGGCACACGCCCTCCGCACCGCGACCCTCGACATCTACCGCCGCGCGGCCGACCACGCGGAGTCGCGCGGAATCATTCTCGCCGACACCAAGTTCGAGTTCGGGGTCGACGCCACGGGGACGCTGATCCTGGCCGACGAGGTGCTCACGCCCGACTCGTCGCGCTACTGGCCGCGGGCGGGGTACGAACCCGGCCGGACGCAACCGAGCTACGACAAGCAGATCGTCCGCGATTGGCTGACCGGCGAATCGGGCTGGGACAGAACGGGTGACGCGCCGCCGCCGCCACTGCCGGACGACGTGGTGCAGCGCACCCGCGCTCGGTACATCGAGGCCTACGAGACCGTCTCGGGCCTGTCCTTCGACGATTGGGTCCGCCCGTGACACCCCTGCAGCCGCCCGTCGCCGCCACGGTCCCGACCGAGCGACGCCACCACGGCGACGTCGTCGTCGACCCCTACGAGTGGCTGCGCGACAAGTCCGATCCCGAGGTGATCGCCTACCTCGAGGCGGAGAACGCGTACACCGAGGCGCAGACCGCGCACCTGCAGCCGCTGCGGGACGCGGTGTTCGAGGAGATCAAGTCGCGGACCAAGGAGACGGATCTGTCCGTCCCCACCCGCCGCGGCGACTGGTGGTACTACGGCCGCACGGCGGAGGGCAAGAGCTACGGCGTGCAGTGCCGCTGCCCGGTCGCCGCGCCGGACGACTGGAATCCGCCCGTGCTCGAGGTGGGGGTCGACATCCCCGGCGAAGAGGTGGTGCTCGACAGCAACGTGCTCGCCGCGGGACACGATTTCTTCTCCCTCGGGGCGTTCGCGCTCACCCGCGACGGCTCGCTGCTGGCCTACTCGGAGGACACGACGGGCGACGAGCGGTACACGCTGCGGATCAAGGACCTGGGCACCGGCGACCTGCTGCCCGACGTCATCGAGGGTGCGGCGCCCGGCGCGACGTGGTCGGGAGACCGGGAGTTCCTCTTCTATCAGACCGTCGACGAGTCCTGGCGGCCCGACCGCGTCTGGCGTCACCGCGTCGGCACCCCGACGTCGGAGGACGTGGTGGTGTTCCACGAGCCGGACGAGGCGTTCTGGGTCTCCTTCGGCGCCACCCGGAGCGAGAAGTACCTGCTGATCTCGGTGGGTTCGAAGATCACCACCGAGATGCACTACCTCGAGGCGGACGATCCGAGCGGCGAGTTCCGGGTGATCCTGCCCCGTCGCACGGGCGTCGAATACCACGTCGAGCACGCTGTGGTCGCCGGTGAGGACCGCTTCCTCATCCTGCACAACGACGAGGTCGACGGGACCAAGGCGGACAACTTCGTCCTGGTGGACGCCCCGGTGAGCGACCCGACGGCGACGACGGTGCTGGTGCCGCACCGTGACGACGTCCGGCTCGAGGACGTCGACGCGTTCGCCGAGCATCTCGTGCTCTCGTACCGCCGCGGCGCGGTGCCGCGGATGGCGCTGTGGCCGCTCGGCCCGGACGGATACGGCGAGCCGGCCGAGCTCGAGTTCGAGGAGGAACTGTTCTCGGTGGGTCTCGGCGCCAACCCCGAGTGGTCGGCTCCGCTGCTCCGGTTCGGCTACACCTCGTTCATCACGCCCTCCCAGGTCTACGACCTGAACCCGGCGACGGGCGAGCGCATCCTGCGCAAGTCGCAGCCGGTGCTCGGTGACTTCGACCCGGCGCGGTACACCCAGAAGCGGGAGTGGGCGACGGCCGCGGACGGCACGCGAATCCCGTTGTCCGTCATCGCCCGTCGCGACGTGACGGGTCCGGCGCCGACGTTGCTCTACGGCTACGGCTCCTACGAGGCCAGCATGGACCCCGGGTTCTCGGTGTCGCGCCTGTCGCTGCTCGATCGCGGCATCGTGTTCGTCATCGCGCACGTGCGCGGCGGCGGCGAGATGGGACGCCGGTGGTACGACGACGGCAAGATGCTGCGGAAGAAGAACACGTTCACCGATTTCGTGTCCGCCGCCCACCACCTGATCGACACCGGCGTCACCACCCCGGCGCAGTTGGTCGCCGACGGCGGCAGCGCCGGCGGCCTGCTCATGGGCGCGGTGGCCAACATGGCGCCGGAGCTGTTCGCTGGGATTCTCGCCAATGTCCCGTTCGTGGATCCGCTGACGTCGATCCTCGATCCGTCCCTGCCCCTGACGGTGATCGAGTGGGACGAGTGGGGTGACCCGCTGCACGACGCCGAGGTCTACCACTACATGAAGTCGTACTCGCCGTACGAGAACGTCGAGGCGAAGGACTACCCGGCCATCCTGGCCGTGACCTCGTTGAACGACACTCGCGTGCTCTACGTCGAGCCGGCCAAGTGGGTGGCGGCGTTGCGGGCGAGGAACACCGGCAGCGAACCCGTTCTACTCAAGACGGAGATGAACGCGGGCCACGGTGGGGTCAGCGGACGGTACGAACAATGGCGCGAGGTCGCATTCGAGTACGCCTGGGTGATCTCCCGAACCGGGGCCGAGCAGGTTGCCGATCCGGCGCAGGAGGGGTCAAACTGACTCCCGAGTAAGTTCCGATCGGGAGGGTGCCGCAGTGACACGAATCGACGTCGAGTTCCCCTCCGGCGACGATCGGTGCGCGGCCTGGCTCTACCGGCCGGAGGCGGCGGCGGACGCGTCCGTCCCCATCGTGGTGCTGGCCCACGGCCTCGGCGGGGTCAAGGAAATGCGTCTCGACGCGTACGCGGAGCGCTTCACCGCGGACGGGTACGCGTGCCTCGTGTTCGACTACCGCCACTTCGGCGCCAGCGAGGGAGAGCCGCGGCAACTTCTCGACATCGAGCGTCAACTCGCGGACTGGGCGGCGGCGGTGCGGTACGCCCGCCGGCTGGACGGCGTCGATTCGTCCCGCGTCGTTCTCTGGGGTTCGTCCTTCAGTGGTGGCCACGTCATCGAGGTGGCCGCTCGGGACGGTCGGATCGCCGCCGTCGTCTCGCAGTGCCCGTTCACCGACGGGCTCGCCTCCGCCCTGGCCACCCCGTTCGTCTCCACCCTGAAGATCGCGCCGTCCGTGGTGCGCGACGTGGTGGCCGCGGCGCGGAAGGCCCCGCCGGTGCTGGTCCCGCTCGCCGCCCCGCGCGGCGGCAAGGCGCTGATGGCCGCCGACGACGCGGACAGCGGCTACCGTGCGCTCCGGCCCGAGGGACTCGATTTCGTCGATGCGGTCGCCGCACGCTTCGCGCTGCAGATTACCCGGTACTTCCCGGGTCGGTCGGCGAGGAAGCTGTCCTGCCCGGCCCTGTTCTGCGTGTGCGGAACCGACACCGTGGCTCCCGCACGCGCCACCCTCCGACACGTGGATAAGGCGCCGCGCGGTGAGGTGCTCCTCTACCCCTACGGCCACTTCGACATCTACCTCGGCGACGCGTTCGAGACGGTGATCGCGGACCAGCTCGCCTTCCTGCGTCGGGTCGTGCCCGTCTAACGCCAGCGGTAGCGCACCTGCGGGCGCCCCGCCCGGCCGTACTCGGTGTGCCGCTCCACCAACCCGTCGTCGGCCAGGCGCTCGAGGTAACGCCACGCGGTGACGCGGGAGACGCCGACCGCCGCGGCGGCGTCGGACGCGCCCACGCCGTCGGGGGTCGCGCGGACGGTGTTCGAGATCTCGGTCAGGGTCTGCGGGGCGATGCCCTTCGGCGTCGATGCCCGCTCGTCCGCGGTCCGCAGCGACGCCATCGCCCGATCGATGTCGCGCTGGCTGACGGCCGTCTCGCCGCCCTGCAGGGCCGAGCGGAACTCCCCGTAGCGCTCGAGCTTGTCCCGGAACGCGGCGAACGTGAAGGGCTTGAGCAGGTAGAGCACGATGCCGTGGGCGACGGCCCGACGTACCACCGCGAGATCGCGCTCGGACGTGATGGCGATGACGTCGGGACCGGGCCGCAGACCGCCGAGGGCGGCGGCGACGTCGATCCCGCTCGCGTCGGGCAGCCCGATGTCCAGGAGAACCAGGTCGAACGGATCGCCGTCGGCGATGGCCGTCGTCGCGGCGCGGAGGGCGCCCGCGCCCGAGTGCGCCACCGCACCCACGGTGAAACCGGGGACGCGCCCCACGTAGCTCGAGTGGGCTTCGGCGATCAGGGGTTCGTCGTCGACCACCAGGACCCGCACGTCACCGTTGCTCACCGCAGCGATCCGAGCGGAACGGTGGCGGTCACGACGGACCCGGCGGAGGCGTCCGAGGACAGGGTGCCGCCGTGACGGTGGATCACCTGGGAGACCAGGGCGAGGCCGAGGCCGCGGGATCCGGACTTGGTGGAGTAGCCGCGGGTGCGTGCGCGGGCCAGAGCGTCGGCATCCATACCGGGCCCGCTGTCGGCCACCTCCACCACCACATCGGTGTCGGTCTCGCGCACACTCACCTCTACCCACGCCTCGTCGGATTGCTTGGCCGCGTCGATCGCATTGTCTATCAAGTTGCCGACCAGGGTGACCAATTCCCGACGCGCGACGGCGTCGGTGTCCGCGAGCGCGGTGTCCTCGGTGACGGTGAGTTCGACACCCTGCTCTGCGGCCTGGCTGACCTTGCCGAGCAGCAGCGCGGCCACCGCCGGTTCCTGCACCGTGCTCATCAGGCGGTCGATGAGGTTCTGCGACAACGCCAGTTCCTGGGTGGCGAACTCGACGGCCTGCTCGGTGCGACCGAGTTCGACCATCGTGATCACCGTGTGCAGCCGGTTGGCGGATTCGTGCGCCTGTGAGCGCAACGATTCGGCGAACGACGTCATCGAGTCCAGTTCACCGAGCACGCGCTGCAGCTCGGTGTGATCGCGGACGGTGGTCACCGTGCCGAGGCGTCGCGAGCCGCGAATCACCGGGTTCTGGTTGACCACGAGGACGCGGGTCGACGTCAGGTGCATCTCGTCGCGCACGGAGGAATCGCCCAGTCCGCGCAGCGATTCCGGCAGGTCCCGGCGGGAGACGGTGTCGCTCTCGAGGTCGAGCAGGCGCCGCGCCTCGTCGTTGACCACCTCCGCCTCGTCGCCGTGTCCCCACACGAGCAGGCCCTCGCCGATGGAGTGCAGGACGGCGTCGTGATGGTCGTACATGCTGCGGAGCTCGTCCGGGGCGAGTCCCATCGTCTGACTCTTCAGCCGACGGTTCAGAATCCACGACGCACCGACGGCGACGGCCAGCGCCGCCGCCACCACCGCGAGGACGACGGGCAGGCCGGCGACGAAGCGGTCCGAGATGCGCGCGCGGGTGACGCCCGCGGACACCAACCCGACCAGGGTGCCGCCGTCGTCCATCACGGGGGTGACCGCCCGGATGGACGGGCCCAGCGAACCTTCGTAGGACTCCGTGAACGTCTCGCCCGCCAGGGCCCGGTCGATCGACCCGGTGAACTGTCCGCCGATGAGTTCCGGGTTGGTGTGGGTGAAGCGGGTGCGATCGGGCGCCATGACCACGATGAAGTCGACGGACGTGGCGCGCCGGATCTCCTCGGTGACGGGTTGCAGGATCGCGGTGGGATCGGGGGACTCGATGGCCTCCGCCGTGGACGGGGACGTCGCGAGCGACTCGACGATCGCGGTCACCTCGTGACGCGTCGCCTCGTCGCTGAGCGCACGCTCGTCCAGAACGACGGCGATGCCACCGATGGCCACGAGCACTGTCACCACGGCGAGCTGCCCCAGGAACAATCTCCGGGCAACGCTGCGCGACCGACGTCGCCGTCGGGCATTCGTGCTGGTCAAGACGACCTTTCGGTGAGTCGTCGTTCACCGGTGGGGTTGTGTGCAACCCCGCGCAACGTGAACGTAATGAACAGATTCGTGACTGGGATCACGCGGTGCACCACAGTTCTCTGCAGACCGCGTGACTCACCTCACGCCTCGATTCTAAGGACGAGAACATGACCACCACGCACGACGTCGAACCCGCCTCGCCGACTCCGCCGCCGAAGAAGAAGCGAGACAAGACCCACTGGCTCTACAGCGCCGTGATCGTCGCCGTCGTCGGCGGTGTGATCTTCGGCCTCGTCGCCCCGGACACCGCGTCCGAGTTCGGTGTCCTCGGCACCATGTTCGTCTCGCTGATCAAGATGATGATCAGCCCCGTCATCTTCTGCACCATTGTGCTCGGCATCGGCTCGGTGAAGGCAGCCGCCAGCGTCGGCAAGGTCGGCGGCATGGCGCTCGGCTACTTCATCGCGATGTCCACCTTCGCCCTGGCCATCGGCATGGTGGTCGGCAACTTGATCCAGCCCGGCAACGGCCTGAACATCCAGTCGGACAGCGCCGCCGTCGACAAGCTCGTCGGCCAGGCCGAGGGCGCCGGCGGCACCATGGACTTCATCCAGAGCATCATCCCGACCTCGCTGCTCTCGTCGCTCACCGCGGGCAGCGTGCTGCAGACGCTCTTCGTCGCACTGCTCGTCGGCTTCGGTCTGCAGGCCATGGGCAAGCAGGGCGAGGGCATCCTCAAGGGCATCGGCTCGATCCAGAAGCTCGTCTTCCGCATCCTCGCCGGCATCCTGTGGCTCGCCCCGATCGGCGCCTTCGGTGCCATCGCCAAGGTGGTCGGGGACACCGGCATCGACGCGGTCATCCAGCTCGCCACCCTGATGCTGGCCTTCTACCTGACCTGCACCATCTTCGTCTTCGGCATCCTCGGCACGATCCTGCGCTTCGTCTCCGGCGTCTCGATCTTCAAGCTCTGCAAGTACCTGGGCCGCGAGTACCTGCTCATCGTCGCCACCTCGTCGTCCGAGTCGGCTCTGCCCCGCCTCATCGCCAAGATGGAGCACGTCGGTGTCCAGCGTCAGACCGTCGGCGTCGTCGTCCCCACCGGGTACTCGTTCAACCTGGACGGCACCGCGATCTACCTGACGATGGCGTCGATCTTCATCGCCGACGCCATGGGCAGCCCGCTCTCCATCGGCGAGCAGGTCTCGCTGCTGCTGTTCATGATCATCGCCTCGAAGGGTGCAGCCGGCGTCTCCGGTGCCGGCCTGGCCACCCTGGCCGGCGGCCTGCAGAGCCACCGCCCCGAGCTCCTCGACGGCATCGGCCTGATCGTCGGTATCGACCGGTTCATGTCCGAGGCTCGCGCCGTCACCAACTTCTCCGGCAACGCTGTCGCCACGATGCTGGTGGGCACCTGGACCAAGACCATCGACAACGCTCGGGTCAAGGACGTGCTCGACGGCAAGCTCCCGTTCGACGAGACCACGATGGTCGACGACGGACACGGCGAAGCCCGCGACCCGGAGACCAAGCCGGACCTGGTCAAGAGCTAGGTCCACCGCCCGGCCACGAGCCGGGACCGCACCGAACCACGGCGGGTGCACCCTCGATCGGAGGGTGCACCCGCCGTTTCCACGTTCGGCGTGGTGGCCCCAACCCCTCAGAACGGGGGTGGGGTGTCGTCGGGTGGGTGGTGCTTCATCGCGTTGCGGAGGCGGTTGCGGTTCCGTTCCTGTCGGCGGCGGGCGTGTTTCTGCTCGGTGCGTGGGGCGGGTCGGAAGCGTTCTGCCGGTGTCGGTCTCGGTCTGTGTCCGGTTTCGGTGGGTGGGTCGCCGAAGACGATGGCGTCCAGTCCGGGGTGGACGTCGTGCCCGGTGAACGCCGGCCCGAGGACGGTGCGCCCGTCGGGGATGGTGATGGTGCGGATCAGCCGACTCGGGTCGGCGGGGTCGGGGTACTGGTCGTCGACGAAGTCGGCGAACGTCTTGAGCAGGTGATGGAAGCGGCATTTGGCGCCGAGTCCGGTCGCGCTGGTACGCCCGCCCCGCTCGGGGTGGGTGTGGTCGTATTCGGTGATGTGGTCGAGGTCGCCGTCCCACGCTGGTCGGTTGCAGCCGGGCCAGGTGCAGAACAGATCGCGGGCACGGATGTACGCCTCCAGGGCTGCGGAGGGCCGGTAGGGGTTCGACGGTTGCGTTGCCGGCAGTGGGGTGTCGGTGCCGTCACCCAACGGCCGGATGATCGTGCTGGGGTCGGCGGCGAGGTCGCGGACGTGGGCGCCGGAGACGATGCCGATGCCGGCCAGGAATCCGACGCCGTCGACGAAGTCCATGCCCATGGGTTCCTCGCACCCGCGGGTGTGGTCCTCCGCATCGTCGGCGGCGTCCGCATCGCAGGTATGAGCAGGGACGGCGGCGGTCTCATCAGCGTCCGCGGAGACGTCGACGCGATCCAGTGACACCGACGGCGCCGCAACCGTTTCCGTAGCAACGGGTTCCGACGCGGACGGTTCCGTGGCAGCAGCGGGTTCTGTCCCGGACGTTTTAGGCGCGACCGACTCGGCCGAGGCGGAGCCCGTAGCAACGGGTTTCGACACAATCGGTTCGGCCGCGACCGACTCGGCCGAGGTCGGGCTCGCTACGGGATCGCCCTCGACCGCTGCGTGGTCCACACCCGGTCGGGGGAGGTGTTGCGGTGACCGGCACACCCGCTCGTTCTCGGGGGCGGGGACGGGGCCGGTGAGGGTGGTGGTGTCGGTGACGAGGTGGATCACGATGCGGGGCGCGGTCGCCGCGAATGTGGTGAGGTCGATGTTCTTGTAGCGGCAGTCGGTGATGGGGCGGTCACAGTTGCAGCCGAATCCGGTTTGAGTGATCAACGCGTAATGCGCATCGGAGGCCCGCGCGGCCTTGGATCGGGTGTCCTTCGGGCACACCTGCGCGGCCAACCTCGTCACGGACGCGTGGAGCGCGACGATGTCCTCCGCCGGCCGGGTGTCCGTCGCCGACGCCAAGCCGTCACGGCCGATCTCGACGGTGAACTCCCGATTCCGCTTCGCCTTCTCCCGCCGGGCGCGGACGGCATCGGGATCACGGCGGTCGACCATCATGTCGACCATGGCCTCCATCCGCGCCGGCGACCATGACCCCGCTCTGCGGAGAGCACGGGCGATGTCGGCGTCCACCAACGCCGCGTAGCACTGCCCTTCGATCAGTTCGGTGCGGGAGACGATGGTGCGAATGTGGTGCGGGGTGACGACCCCGTCCCGCAAACATTCCGCCACGAGAGGGAGCCGGTCGCGGAGGGCGACGGCGTCGGTGAGCAGGGTGCGGGCGGCGCCCTGCGTGATCGACATGGTGGTGGCGATGGTGGCGGCGCAGCGGGTGTGCGCATCGAGCTCACGCCGGTCCTCGTCCTCGAAAGGCTCCACCAACTCCGCGTGCATCGACGCAGCGAGTTGGTATTCGAACCACTTCAGGTACGCGACCCCGGCGGCGGCGTGGACGAGCCCGTCCAGCGCTTGCGAGGAGGGGAGGTCGGTGGTGGCGGGCAGGCCGAGCGCGATGTGGTCCAACGCAGCCCACGGCGTCGCACCTGCCCCCACCTGCGTCGTGACCATGTTCTCGACCCCCCAGTCGCTCGTATGTTCGAGCGTACCGGGACCCACCGACACGGTCCATGACACGCACGCACGAATCGACGGCCCGCCAGGGTCTGCGGCACCACCCGGTCGTCCCGGGGGTTACTCATCGGTACTGTGACCGCATGACAGAACTGCAGAACATCGGCATCACCACCCTGGGTGGGGCGCCGACGTCGCTCGACGAGTACAGCGGCCGAGCGGTGCTCGTGGTCAACGTGGCATCGAAGTGCGGCCTGACGCCGCAGTACACCGCCCTTGAGAAGCTGGCGAAGGACTACTCCGACCGCGGCCTTTCGGTCGTGGGTTTCCCGTGCAACCAGTTCGGCGGCCAGGAGCCCGGCTCGGCGGAGGAGATCGAGACCTTCTGCTCGACCACCTACGGCGTGACCTTCCCGCTGATGGAGAAGATCGACGTCAACGGGGAGAACCGGCACCCCGTCTACGAGCATCTGGTGCAGACACCGGACGCCGACGGCGAGGCCGGCGACGTCCAGTGGAACTTCGAGAAGTTCCTGGTCTCGCCGGAGGGCGAAGTAGTGGCCCGCTTCCGTCCCCGCACGGAGCCGGACGCCCCCGAGGTGCTGGCCGCGATCGACAAGGTGCTCCCGGTCCCGACGCTCTGACCGGCGCCGACGTCCTCCCGGCGTTCGTCGGGAGTTCACGCGTGAGACGAACCGTCGTACACCTCGGTGTGCGACGGTTTTCTCATGACCGCACGTCTGATCGTGTCCGTCTCCGGAATCCGTGACGAGACCTGCGACGCCGCCGCCGAGTTCGCCGCCGAGATGGACCGTCGCAACCTGTCCCTCTCGCTGCTCGTGGCGCCGCGCCTCAAGGACAAGTACCGGCTGACTCGCGACCCCGAGACGCAGGACTGGCTCCGGGCCCGACGCGAGCACGGTGATGCGATCGTGTTGCACGGGTACGACCAGGCAGCGACCAAGCGTCGTCGCGCCGAATTCGCCGTCCTTCCCGCGCACGAGGCAGGCCTTCGTCTGCGGGCTGCCGACCGCGTCATGGAGGAGATCGGCCTGCGCACCCGCGCCTTCGCCCCGCCGCGGTGGGTCGCCTCGCCCGGTGCGATCTCCGCACTCCCGGCGGTCGGATTCCGCCTGTACGCGGGCCTGACCGGAATCTCCGACCTCGACCGCGGCACCGTGGTGCGCAGCCGCGTGTTCGGCATCGGGGAGGGATTCGGCGCCGGGTCCGGTGGCTACGTGTGGGAGCCGGGAACGTCCGAGCCGTGGTGGTGCCGCGCCCTCGTGATGGGTGCGGGCCGGGTCGCGCGTCGTGGCGGCGTGGTGCGACTGTCCGTCAGCGCCAAGCAACTCGGCCGGCCAGGCCCCAGGACCGCGATGCTCGACGCCGTGGACCTCGCGTGCTTCCACGGCGCCGAATCCGCTCGCTACGAATGGATCTCGCGGACCCGGTCGTCGGCCGCCTGACCGAGAACTACCGCGTGCGCCGCACGGCTGTCTTTATCGCGTGCGACGCACGGCTGTCATCACCGCGTGCGCCGCACGGCCACCAGAATCTCGTCGTCCACGTGATGCCCACCCGCTCCGGCGGGCGGTGCGGGACGGGGCCTGGTCTCGTCGACCCGGATCTCCCACTCGGCCGGGTCGAGGACGGCGCCCACCTCGCTGGGTGACCAGAAGTCCGTCGGCTCGAAGCCGATCCACGAATGACCCTGTACGCGAGCGTGACTCACCATGAGCAGCGTGCCGCCCGGCGCGACGGTCGCGGCCAGCCTACGCACCGCGTCGTCTCCGTCGGAGCGGAGAATGCCGAAGTAGTGCATCGTCACCAGGTCGAACGACTCCTCGGGCAGCGGATCGTGCACCAGGTCGCGGGTCTCCCAGGTGACGGAATCGTCGAGGTCTCGCGCCCGGTCCACCGCCACCGCCGAGATGTCCACACCCGTTGTCTCCCAGCCCTGCTGGGCCAACCACACGGCGTCGGCACCTTCGCCGCAGCCGACGTCCAGAGCCCTCCCCGGTGTCAGCGGCGCGGCCACCAGGGTCAACGGCGGGTTGGGATTTCCGCTCCATCGACGGTCCGATTCGCGGTAGAGCTCGTCCCAGAACGCCCCGTCGAGCGTCGGCCTCTCGCCGCTGCGGGCGACCGCGGCGTCCGTCTCCTCCATCACGAGTTCGAGGTTGGTGTGCGCACCGACCAACGAGCCCTGCGCCGTCGCGGCGATCACGGTGGCCGACGGGTCGGACACGTTGCCCGCCACGCGAACTCCGGGGACGGACGTCGCACCCGTCGGATCCGCCTCGATCACCTCGCCGAGACCCATCGTGTGGGGAACCGCGTGCAGGCCGAGCGAGGCGAGCAGTTCGCTCCGGGCGCTGAAGCGCAGCCCCACGGCGAGCGCGTCGAGAGGAACGACGGTGCCGTCGGCCAGGGTGACACCGCTGAGGGCGTCGTCGGCGGTCTCGACGGACGTGACCGGCGTGGTGACGATGTCGACACCGCGCGCGCCGAGTCGCGTGCGCTCGTCCTCGGTCGGCTCCGCGCCGTCGGTCAGGTAGACCATGCGATCCGTCCACTGCCGCCACAGCGTGGCGTGATGCAGGCTCATCGGCGACGTGCGGAGGACGCCGATGCGGCGGTCCCGGACCTCCCAGCCGTCGCAATACGGGCACTGGACGACGTCCCGACCCCACCGCTCGGCCAGGCCGGGCACGTCGGGCAGGTGGTCGGTGAGTCCGGTGGTGACGATCAGCCGGCGGGCGGTGAACGTCGTGCCGTCGTCGGTGGTGGCGGTGAAGTGGCCGGCGTGGCCGCCGAGATCGGTGACGGTGGCGTCGACGACGCGGACGTCGTACCGGTCCAGATCGGCCCGCCCGTGCTTCAGGTAGTCGAGCGGGGAGGTGTGGTCGCGGCCGAGCACGCCGTGCATGTGCGAGGCGGGCGCGTTGCGCGGGGTGCCGTTGTCGAGGACGACGACGCGGCGACGGGCACGGCCCAGCATGAGTGCTGCGCTCAGGCCCGCGGCGCCGCCGCCGATCACCAGAACGTCGGCGTCGGACAGGGAGTGGGGGGCGGACTGGGTGTGTGCGGTCATGGCTGCCACTCTGACGACGTATCGCGCATTTGACAAACTTTGTTGCCGAAACTGCAATGGACGCATGGACGACGGTACGGACGACGTGGACGCGGTGCTCTCGGCGATCGGGCCTCGGCTACGGGCGTTGCGACGCAAGGCCGACGTGACACTCTCCGTCGTCGCCGAGCGCACCGGCATCCCGGTGAGCACGCTGTCGCGGCTCGAGTCGGGTCAGCGCAAGCCCAGCCTCGAACTGCTGCTGCCCCTGGCGAAGGTGTACGAGGTGCCGCTCGACGAGATCGTGGAGGCCCCCGAGACCGGTGACCCGCGGGTCCACCTGAAGCCGGAGAAGCGCCACAACGGGATGATCGTGGTGCCGCTGACCCGCCGACCGGGCGGCCTGCAGGCGTACAAGACCATCGTCCCGGCCGGTCCGCCCGTCGCGGAGCCGACCCTGCACTCCCACGAGGGCTACCACTGGCTCTACATCCTCAGCGGGCGACTACGCATGATTCTCGGGGACCGCGACGTCGTGCTGAAGCCGGGGGAGGTGGCCGAGTTCGACACCCACCTGCCGCACTGGTTCGGTTCCGCGGACGCTCGGCCGGTGGAGTACCTCGGCATCTTCGGCCCCCAGGGCGAGCGGATGCATCTGACCGCCCAGTACCCGCCGCGATGACGTTCTACGCTGGGTGACATGACACGTGACGCCGACGTCGTGGTGGTGGGGGCCGGACTCGCGGGGCTGGTGGCCACCGCGGAACTGGTGGAGGCGGGCAAGCGGGTGATCCTCGTGGACCAGGAGAACGAGGCGAATGTGGGCGGCCAGGCGTTCTGGTCCTTCGGTGGTCTCTTCCTGGTCGACAGCCCCGAGCAACGGCGCCTCGGCATCAAGGACTCGTACGATCTGGCGCTCCAGGACTGGATGGGCGCGGCGACGTTCGATCGCCCCGAGGACCATTGGCCGCGGCAGTGGGCGGAGGCCTACGTCGCCTTCGCGGCGGGGGAGAAGCGCAGCTGGCTTCGAGAGCGGGGCTGGAAGGTCTTCCCGCTGGTCGGGTGGGCCGAGCGCGGCGGTTACGGGGCGACGGGCCACGGCAACTCCGTCCCGCGTTTCCACCTGACCTGGGGAACCGGACCGGGCCTGGTCGAGGTCTTCGAGCGCATCGTGCGCGAGGGTGTCGAGCGCGGCTCCGTGACCTTCGCGTTCCGCCATCGTGTCGACGAGGTCGTGGTCACCGACGGCGCCGCGACGGGCGTCCGTGGGGCGGTCCTGGAGCCGACGACGGTCGCACGCGGGGTGTCGTCGTCGCGAACCGTGGTGGGCGACTTCGAGATCCGGGCCGACGCCGTCCTGGTCACCTCCGGCGGCATCGGGGGAAACTGGGAGCTGGTGAAGAAGAACTGGCCGACGCGCATGGGTCGGGTGCCGCGGCACATGCTCTCCGGCGTCCCCGCGCACGTCGACGGTCGCATGCTCGAGATCACCGGGCGCGCAGGCGGTCACGTGATCAACGAGGATCGCATGTGGCACTACACCGAGGGCATCACCAACTTCGATTCCGTCTGGCCGAACCACGGCATCCGCATTCTGCCGGGCCCGTCCTCACTGTGGCTCGACGCGACCGGACACCAGCTGCCCGCGCCGCTCTTCCCCGGATTCGACACCCTCGGCACGCTCGAGCACATCGTCTCGACCGACCACGACTACACGTGGTTCGTGCTGGACCAGAAGATCATCGAGAAGGAGTTCGGGCTCTCGGGGCAGGAGCAGAACCCCGATCTCACCGGCCGCGACGTGCGCAAGCTTCTCGAACGGGTGCGACCCGGCGCCCCGGGCCCGGTGGAGGCGTTCAAGACTCGCGGCGAGGACTTCGTGGTGGCCGACTCCGTCGCCGAACTCGTCGCCGGGATGAACAAGATCGGTGACGTCGAGCTCGACCCCGCGGCGATCGAAGCCCTGCTCGTGGCCCGGGATCGCGAGATGGACAACGACTTCGGCAAGGACCTGTCCGTCTCGGCGATCCACGCCGCACGCAAGTACCGCGGTGATCGGGTGGCCCGCATCGCCTCGCCCCACAAGATGCTCGACCCCACGAACGGACCGCTGATCGCCGTCAAGCTTCACCTGCTGACCCGAAAGTCGTTGGGCGGCCTGGAGACCAACCTCGACTCTCAGGTCCTGCGTGCGGACGGATCGGTGTTCCCCGGGCTCTATGCCGCCGGTGAGGTGGCGGGGTTCGGCGGCGGCGGCGTGCACGGATACCGCTCCCTCGAGGGGACGTTCCTCGGGGGCTGCATCTTCTCCGGTCGCGCCGCCGGCCGCGCGCTGGCCCGCTAGATCGTGACGCCGGATTCCTCGTCGACGGTGCGGAATTCGGTTGCCTCGGGCGACAACTGGTCGTAGAGGCCGTACCAGAAACCGCGCGCCTCGGGCGAGACGACGGCCTGGTGGATGGGGAACGCCACACGCGGTGCGACGGCACGCAGGAAATCCACGCCCTCGCTGAGCTTCATCCACGGCGCGGCGGCGGGCAGTGCCAGTGCCTCGACGGCGGTGTCGGGCACGAACAGCGAATCGCCGGGGTGATACAGCTGCCCCGGACGGTCCGCCGACCCGAGCAGGAACGCGATGTTGTCGATCAGCGGGACGTCGGGATGGATGGTGGCGTGGGTGCCGCCCGCGCCGGTGATCCGCAGATCGCCCACCGACAGGACGTCACCCGCGTGCACAGCTGTCCAGCCGTCCCCGAGCTGCTCCGCCGTCTGCGGATCCGCGTACCGCGCGGCACCCGGGTTGGCCTCGAGCAGTGCCGGCAGCCGATCGGTGTCCACGTGGTCCGCGTGCTGGTGGGTGATCAGGATGGCGTCGAGCCCGGTGATGCCCTCGAACCCGTGCGAGAACGCCCCGGGGTCGAACAACACGGTGGATCCCTCGAGCGAGACCTGGATGCACGAATGTCCGAAGTGAGTCAGCTCCATCACCCGAGTATGCGCCGGGTCGGGCGCGGCGGACCGCGGACGCGAGGTGGTGTGCGCGGCGGTTAAACTTGCCTGCACGCTCACCCCCGATGTTCAGGAGCACCCACCGTGGCCCGTGTCGTAGTCGACGTCATGCCCAAAGCGGAAATTCTCGACCCCCAGGGGCAGGCCATCGTCGGGGCGCTCCCGCGTCTCGGTTTCGCCGGCATCTCCGACGTCCGCCAGGGCAAGCGGTTCGAGCTCGAGGTAGGAGACGACGTGGACGACGCCACGCTCGAGTCCATCGCCGAGACCTTCCTGGCCAACACGGTCATCGAGGAGTGGAAGGTGACCCGGCTGTGACTGCTGCGACGGGCGCCCGCATCGGCGTCATCACCTTCCCCGGCACGCTCGACGACATCGACGCAGCCCGGGCGGTGACCCTCGCCGGTGGCGAGGCCGTCGCCCTGTGGCACGGCGATGCCGACCTGAAGGGCGTGGACGCCGTCGTCGTGCCCGGTGGTTTCTCCTACGGCGACTACCTGCGCGCCGGCGCGATCGCCCGGTTCGCGCCCGTCATGACCGCCGTGGTCGACGCCGCCCGGGGCGGGCTGCCCGTGCTCGGCATCTGCAACGGGTTCCAGGTGCTGTGCGAGGCCGGGTTGCTGCCCGGTGCACTGACGCGAAACGCCAACCTGCACTTCACCTGTCGTGATCAGTGGCTGACGGTCGAGAACACGGCGACCGCATGGTCGTCGCGGTACGAGGCGGGCGCCGAGATCCTGGTTCCGCTCAAGTCCGGGGAGGGCCGCTTCCAGGCCTCGCAGGCCGTACTCGACGAACTGGAGGGCGAGGGCCGCGTGGTGTTCCGCTACGCCGGTGACAACCCCAACGGCTCCCAGCGCGCCATCGCCGGCATCGCCTCGGAGAACGGACGCGTGGTGGGCCTCATGCCGCACCCGGAGCACGCCACCGAGGCCCTCACCGGCCCCAGCGACGACGGGCTCGGCATCTTCTACTCCGCGCTCGACGCGGTGGTATCCGCCTGAGCTAGCTTTGGACGACCGCCCACGTGTGGGGCGGGAGGGTGTCGGCGACGCCGTCCGCGGCGGCGAGGACGTCGCCGCCCGGGCGTGTGACTGCGTCGTCACCGAGATTCGAGGCGAGCCGCAGAGTCGTGCCGTCGTGCGTCGCGCGCAGCGTGAGCGCGGTGTTGGTCAGCGTTTCGACGTCGACGGTGGTGGTGCGCAGCCACGGGAAGCGGCGGCGCAGCGAGATCATCGTCTGGTGCACCCGGTAGCGCGGCAGGCCCAGCGGGGACAGCTCGGCGGGCGTGGCGGGGAACGTGGGGCGGATCTCGTCGTCGCCCCCGACGCGGTCCTCCTTCACGCCGCGGAACCCCTGCTCGTCGCCGTAGTAGACGGTGGGCGTGCCGGGAACGAAGAACAGCAGCGCGGTCGCGATGTCGACGTCCCGGTCGTCGCCGAGGGTCGACGCGATGCGGGTGACGTCGTGATTGCCGACGAACGTGGCGGGCACGAA
Organism: Rhodococcus sp. PBTS 1; assembly: GCF_001620025.1. NCBI lineage: Bacteria > Bacillati > Actinomycetota > Actinomycetes > Mycobacteriales > Nocardiaceae > Rhodococcus > Rhodococcus sp. PBTS 1. The sequence continues at coordinate 3,045,264 of NZ_CP015219.1, read as the reverse complement.
CGTCGGCAGCAGCGCGTCGTGCCGGCCGAGGGCGTGGGCGAGTTCGAAGAAGTTGCCGTCGCGCAAGGCGCTCCAGGTGGCCTTCCACAGCTCGTACTGGGTGACCGAGTCCACGCCCGACTTGCCGACGTACGCGGCGTAGTCGCCGTGGATCATCTCGCCGACGAACCAGGCGTCCGGATGCTCGGCGCGCACCCGCGGCAGTACCGCGGCCCAGAACGACGGGTCGACGGCGTACGCCGCATCCAGTCGCCACCCGTCAGCCCCGCGGGCGAGCCAGTGGGTCATGATCTCGACGACGTGATCGCGCACCTCGTGATTCCGGTGGTTCAACGCCACCAGGATGTCGTGCCCTTCGAACGACTCGGGGTGGTCGCCGGACCACCGAATACGTTGTCCCGCCGACGAATCGGGCCCGTCGCGCAGGGCGTCGACCACCCACCGGTGGTCACGGCCGACGTGGTTGAACACGCCGTCGAGCAGGATCCGGACGCCCTTCTCGCGGGCGGCCGCGACGAGGTGGTCGAAGTCCGCGTCGTCCCCGAGGCGAGGATCGACGGTCAGATGGTCCACGGTGTCGTACCCGTGCGTCGACGACGCGAAGACGGGGCCGAGCGCGAGCCCGTTGCAGCCGAGGTCGATCAGGTAGTCGAGCCACGACTCCACGTGCGGCAGCCGGTGAGTCAGCGGCGCGCTCTCCCGCTCGGCGCCCGTGAAGCCCAGCGGAAAGACCTGCCACCAGACGGCGTGGGCCACCCAGTCCGGTTCGGTCGACGCGGGTGGGGCCGGGTGGTCGGACACGGCTGTCTCCTGGAACTGATCGAGGGTGTGTGGGCGCGAGCACGACGGTAGTCGGTGGCGACGACGTGTTGTGAAAGTGAACAGAAGATATTGCTGTTGCGGCAGTGATCTTCGTGTGACTTACTGACGCAGGCGAGCGTGGTGCTCGCCCCGACCTCCACAGAAGGAGCCCGCCCGTGTCGTCCTCCCTGACCGACCTCTTCTCGTCCTTCGAAGATCTCTCGGACTTCGTCACCGCGCTCGGCACCATCGTTTCGGCGCTGTCCTTCTTCAGCTGACCGTGTGGTGAGTCGGGCGGGACACGGATCGACTCATGAGGTGACTCAGGTCACACATGGGCGACACGCGTTCTGTTGCGAGCTCGCCATTCCTGTGAATTACTTATGTGCGGGCACAAGCCCACCGACCTCACAAAGGGAGACATCATGATCACCGACCTCGCTGACTTCGTCGATTTCCTCGGCGCCCTCTCCGACATCTTCGGCGGCGCCGGCAGCTTCCTCGACGGACTGAGCTTCTTCAGCTGAGCCTCCGTCTCTCGGTGATGCCGGGTCCACCCTCGTGGTGGACCCGGCATCGTCGTTTCCCGGCCTGTCCTCTCTACGATCGGTGCTCATGGCGTCCCTCACCTCCGCGACCGCGTCCGGCCTCTGCTCCTTCGTGAACGCGTCGCCCTCGCCCTTCCACGTCGTCGCCACGGTGACCGCCGAACTGGCCGCGCATGGATTCGTCGAACTCGCCGAAGCCGACGCCTGGCCCACCGACCCCGGCCGCTATCTGGTGGTGCGCGGCGGCTCGCTGATCGCGTGGTCCACCGAGCGGGCGCCCGACGCCCCCTTCCGCATCGTCGGCGGCCACACCGACAGCCCCAACCTGCGCGTGAAGCAGCATCCCGATCGGGACTCCGCCGGCTGGCAGATGGTGGCCCTCGAGCCCTACGGCGGCGCCTGGCTGAACTCCTGGCTGGACCGCGATCTCGGGATCTCCGGCCGCCTCGGCGTCCGGGACGGCGCGGGGGTGCGGGAGGTGGCCGTGCGGATCGACCGGCCCATCCTGCGGGTCCCGCAGCTCGCCATCCACCTGTCCGAGGACCGCAAGGGCGTACATCCCGACCCGCAGAATCATCTCGACGCGGTGTGGGGAACGGGTCGCTCCCCGCGCTCCTTCCTGGCCTTCGTGGCGGACGAGGCGGGGGTGGACGACGCCGACGTGCTCGGGTGGGAGCTGATGACTCACGACCTGAATCCGGCTGCGGTCGTGGGGTTGTCGGAGGACCTGGTCAGCTCGCCGCGACTGGACAACCAGGGCACCTGCTACGCGGGCACGGAGGCGCTGGTGACCGCCGCCGCCCAGGCCGACGACGTGGTGCCGGTTCTCGCGCTGTTCGATCACGAGGAGGTCGGCAGCATGTCCGACCGCGGCGCCCACTCCGATCTGATGAACACCGTCCTCGAGCGGATCGTGTTGGCGCGCGGCGGTTCTCGGGAGGACTTCTTCCGGACCATGGCCGCCTCGATCCACGCCTCCGGCGACATGGCGCACGCCACGCACCCCAATCACGTGGCGCGGCACGAGCCGTCGCATCGCATCGAGATCAACGGCGGGCCCGTCCTCAAGGTCAACCAGAACCTGCGCTACGCGACGGACGCCGTCGGGGCGGCGGCGTTCGCGCAGGCGTGCGAGCGTACCGACGTCCCGCTGCAGCGGTACGTCCACCGGGCGGACCTGCCGTGCGGATCCACCATCGGTCCCATCGCCGCGTCGCGCACCGGTCTGTCGACGGTCGACGTCGGCGCACCGCAGCTGGCCATGCACTCGGCCCGGGAACTGATGGGTGCGCACGACGTCGAGATGTACTCCGACGCGCTCGCCGCGTTCCTGGGCGTCTGACGGGCTGCGAGACCGTCGGACCGGGGCCGTAGAATCACCGTCGTTCTCGCGTACCGGCATTTCCTGCCCGAGGGAAGGACCCACCCATCGTGTCTGTCGAGTCGACCCCTCGGGTCGATACCGTCGCCGCCGCTGCCGCCGATCCGGACGTGGCGCAGCCGTACGCCGAGTTGGGCCTGAAGGACGACGAGTACGCCCGCATCAAGGAGATCCTCGGTCGCCGCCCGACGGACGCCGAGCTGGCCATGTATTCGGTGATGTGGAGCGAGCACTGCTCCTACAAGTCCTCCAAGGTGCATCTGAAGTACTTCGGCGAGACCACCACCGACGAGATGCGGGCCGGAATGCTCGCCGGCATCGGCGAGAACGCCGGCGTCGTCGACGTCGGGGACGGCTGGGCCGTCACGTTCAAGGTGGAAAGCCACAACCACCCGTCGTACATCGAGCCGTATCAGGGCGCCGCCACCGGCGTCGGCGGCATCGTTCGCGACATCATGGCCATGGGCGCACGGCCCATCGCGGTCATGGACCAGCTGCGGTTCGGTGCGGCGGACGCGCCTGACACCCGCCGGGTGCTCGAGGGCATCGTGCGCGGCGTCGGCGGGTACGGCAACTCCCTGGGCCTGCCCAACGTGGGCGGCGAGACCGTCTTCGACGCCTCGTACGCCGGCAACCCGCTCCTCAACGCCCTGTGCGCGGGCGTCATGCGCACCGAGGACCTGCACCTGGCGTTCGCGTCGGGCACCGGCAACAAGATCATCCTGTTCGGCGCGCGCACCGGGCTCGACGGCATCGGCGGCGTGTCCGTCCTGGCCTCGGAGACCTTCGACGAGACACAGGGTCGGCGAAAGCTGCCCGCTGTCCAGGTGGGCGATCCGTTCACCGAGAAGGTGCTCATCGAGTGCTGCCTCGAGCTCTACCAGCAGAAGCTCGTCGTCGGCATCCAGGACCTCGGCGGCGCCGGATTGTCCTGCGCCACCTCGGAACTGGCGTCCGCGGGCGACGGCGGCATGCACATCGAGCTCGATCGCGTTCCGTTGCGCGCCACCGGAATGACGCCCGCGGAGGTGCTCTCGAGCGAGTCCCAGGAGCGCATGTGCGCCGTGGTCACGCCGGAGAACGTCGACGCGTTCATGGCCGTCTGCGCCAAGTGGGACGTCCTGGCCACCGTCATCGGTGAGGTTACCGACGGCGAGAACCTGCAGATCACCTGGCACGGCGAGACCGTCGTCGATGTCCCGCCGCGCACCGTGGCGCACGAGGGTCCGGTCTACGAGCGGCCCGTGCAGCGCCCGGCGGCTCAGGATGCGCTGGTGGCGAACACCACCGAGGGACTGCCGCGCCCGTCGACCCCCGTGGAGCTGCGGGAGACGTTGCTGCGCATGATCTCCTCGCCGCAGCTCTGCAGCCGTCGGCTCATCACCGAGCAGTACGACCGCTACGTGCGCGGCAACACCGTTCTGGCCGAGCACGCCGACGCCGGTGTGGTGCGGATCGACGAGAAGACCGGCCGCGGCATCGCGCTCGCGACGGACGCCTCGGGCCGCTACACCGCCCTCGACCCCTACCGCGGTGCGCAGTTGGCGCTCGCGGAGGCGTTCCGCAACGTGGCCACCACCGGCGCGACGCCGAAGGCCGTCACCAACTGCCTGAACTTCGGCTCGCCCGAGGACCCGGGCGTGATGTGGCAGTTCCAGCAGGCGGTGCGCGGACTCGCCGACGGCTGTGTGGCACTGGGCATTCCGGTCACGGGCGGCAACGTCAGCTTCTACAACCAGACCGGATCGACGCCGATCCTGCCGACCCCCGTCGTCGGCGTCCTGGGTGTGCTCGACGACGTTCATCGCCGCATCCCCACGGGACTCGGCCTCGAGCCGGGGGAGACGCTGATCCTTCTCGGTGACACGCACGATGAGTTCGACGGCTCCATCTGGGCGCAGGTGATCCACGACCACCTCGGCGGCGTGCCCCCGCGGGTCGACCTGGCCCGGGAGCAGTTGCTGGCCGACATCCTCACCGCGGCCAGCCGCGACGGCCTGGTGAGCGCCGCGCACGATCTGTCCGAGGGCGGGTTGGCCCAGGCCGTGGTCGAAGCCGCGCTCGCCGGCGAGTCCGGATGCCGCATTCTGCTGCCCGAGGACGTGGACCCGTTCGTGACCATGTTCTCGGAATCGTCCGGGCGGGTACTCGTAGCCGTTCCTCGAACCGAGGAGACCCGGTTCACGGGAATGTGCAGTGCGAGGGGGTTGCCGTGGGTGCGGATCGGCGTGGCCGACGAGGGGTCGGACGAGGTGGAGTTCCAGGGGCAGTTCACCGTGCCGCTGGCCGAGCTCCGCGAGGCGTTCGAGGGGACACTGCCGAAGCTGTTCGGCTGATCGACACTGCCGAAGCTGTTCGGCTGAGTCGAGGGTTCCGGCCGACCCGAGCCGTCCGGTGACCGACACCTCCACGCGGTCACCGGAACGGGGTGGGGCGGGCGCCGAGGACGAGATCCCCCGGCCGCACTCGTTCGAGGAGCTGCCCGCCTACGTGCTCGCCACGGCGACGCACACGGTGCGCAAGCATCCCGCGGTGGTGTGGGCCTGGGGACTCCTTCGGCTGGACGTCACCGGCATCGCCTTCGCAGCGCTGTTCTTCTGCTGGTCCCTGACGCCGTCGCTGTTGCCGCGCGGGTGGCTGTTCCAGGGGATCGTCAGCGGTATCACCGCCGCGATCGGCTACGGCGTCGGTGTGGCCGTGGGCTGGGTGATGTTGCGGACCGTGCTGCGGCAGCAACCCTGGTGGCCGCTCCCCGCACGTGTCGAGCGCGCGATCGTGGTGGCGGTGCCGATCGTCGGGTTCGTGGCGGGTGCCGTCATGCTCTACGCCTCCGCCGAGTGGCAGCGCCAACTCGCCGCGCTCATGAACGCCGAGGGGCTGACCAGCACCGGGTTCATCCGCACCGGCATCATCAGCGTGGTCGTGGCCGGCGTGCTCATCGGACTCTGGCGGGTGATCCGCGACTTCCGTCGCTTCCTGGTGCGGAACCTGCTGCGTCTGATCCGTCTGCCGCAGTGGGTGGCCAACCTGGTGGGCTTCGTCCTGGTGATCGTGGTCCTGGTGACGCTGGTGCAGGGTGTGCTGCTGCGCGGCACCATGAGCATCGCGAATTCGGTGTTCAGCACGCAGAACGGCAACACCCGAGACGGCGCCGAACAGCCGACGGTCCCGGAGCGGTCCGGCGGGCCCGGCTCGGTGGTCGACTGGGACACACTGGGTTTCGAGGGCCGCAACTTCGTCTCCGGCGGACTCGACGCCGACGAGATGCGCCGCGCCACCGGGCGTGAGTCGAAGGAGGCCATCCGGGTGTACGCGGGCCTCGAGAGCGCCGAGACGTCCGACGAGCGTATGGATCTGCTGATCCAGGAGCTCGACCGCACGGACGCGTTCTCCCGTCGGGCCGTCGTCGTCATCCCGACCACGGGCACCGGCTGGGTCAACCCGACGGCGGCGCGCGCGGTGGAGCTGATGTACGAGGGCGACGTGGCTCTCGTGGCGTCGCAGTACTCCTACCTGCCGAGCTGGATCTCCTTCCTCGCCGACCGGGAGAAGGCGGCCGCCGCGGGCAAGAACCTCATCGACCGGGTGCACGCGCGCTGGGAACAGGAGCCCGCCCCGACCAGGCCCAAGCTGTACGTCTACGGGGAGAGCCTCGGCACGCAGGCCGGCGAGGGAGCCTTCGCCGACATCGCGGACATCCGCAGCACCGTCGACGGCGTGCTGTGGGTGGGGCCGCCCAATTCCAACCGCATCTGGTCCACCTACGTCGACCGCCGCGACCCGGGGACCCCCGAGGTGGAACCCGTGTACGCCGGCGGCCTGCTCATGCGCTTCGCGGACAGCACCCGTGACGTCGAGGCGCTGTCCGGCGAGTGGCCGTTCCCACGCGTGCTGTACATCCAGCACCCGTCCGACCCAATCGTGTGGTGGACGCCGGACCTGCTGTTCCAGCGGCCCGACTGGCTGGCCGAACCGCCCGGGTACGACCGCCTGCCCAGCATGCGGTGGTTCCCGTTCGTCACGTTCTGGCAGGTGAGTGCCGATCTGACCAACGCGGCCGGGGTGCCCGACGGCCACGGGCACAACTACGGCACCACGGTGCTCGACGGATTCGCGGCCGTCGCGGCGCCGGAGGGCTGGACGCAGGCCGACACCGAGCGCATCCGCGCGGTCATGGTCGAGTACGCCGACGCCGACGGCCCGGAGAAGTAGGAGCGGGTGTGACGAGCGCGGGGGAGGTCTCGCTCGCCCGCTGGGTGTGGTTCGACATCCCGGTGGGCACCGTGCGGCATGCCTGAGCGTCCACAACTGCGCCTGATAGACGGGATCCCGTCAATTCGACCGATATGTGGACGGTGACGCAGGTCGATCGGCGGGGGTGGAACACTCGGAGCCGTGGCACCCTCGAAAACCGTGGACCCGGCCGAACTCCGAGCGTCGCTGATCGCGGTGTCCGCCTGGCTCGACGACCCGTCGGTCCCGAAGCCTCCTCGCGCCGAGCTCGCGGCCGCCGTGCGGCTCAGCGCCCGGACGCTCGAGCAGACCGCGCCGGGATCGAGTGTCGAGGTGCGGGTACCGCCGTTCGTCGCGGTGCAGTGCATCGTCGGGCCCCGGCACACGCGCGGCACGCCGCCCAACGTGGTGGAGTGCGATCCGCGGACGTGGCTGCTGCTCGTGACCGGCCGGACCGAGTTCGCCGACGCCGTGCGGGGTGCGGGGGTGACGGCGTCCGGTGGGCGGGCCGGCGAGGTGGCGCACTGGTTGCCGCTCGTCCGGGTGTGACCCCGGCGCGTCAGTACTGCTCGGTGATCATGGTCGCGGTGGTACCCGGTTCCAGAGCCTCGAAGACGTGGGGCACGTCGCCGGGGTAGGAGAGGTAGTCGCCCGGGAGCAGCTCGACCGGGTCGTCCACCGGCCCGAGGCGCGCGCGGCCGGTGCCGAGCACCACGTGTTCGACGACGCCGTGCATGTGGGGATCGGACAGGCGGGGGCTGCCGGGATCGGCGGCGATGAGGTAGACGTCCCGACGCGCATTCGGCGGGCAGGACGTCAGCAGTGTGGCGCTGTATTCGGCCGCGTCGGAGGCGATGGCCGGACCCTCGCCGCGGCGCACGAGGCGTACCTCCTGGCGGGTCGGTTCGACCAACCGGGCGAACGGGACGTCGAGGGTCACCGACAACGCCCAGAGCGTCTCGACGCTGGGGTTGCCGGTGCCCGATTCGAGCTGCGACAGAGTCGATTTGGCGATTCCGGCGCGGCGGGCGACCTCCGCGAGGGACAGGCCGGTACGACGCCGCTCGCGCACCAGGGAGGCGGCGATCGCGGCGATGGGGGCGCGGTCGGACGGCACGGCGACCATTCTGGCACACCGTTCGGCACATGCGTCGATCGTTCGTCTTGACGAACCGGGCCGCTACCGTTCATCGTAGGAGTCATGCGTTCGATGATGCGAACGATCCGGCACGATCCGGACGTCGCGGTGCGAGACATCCTGGTGGTGTGCCTGGCCGACGCCCTGGTGGGAGCGTCGCTGGGCGCCATCGCCGTGGCCTCGGGCCTCCCGTGGTGGCTTCCGGTCCTGCTTTCGGTGGTCGTCTTCGCGGGCGCGTCGCAATTCGTCTTCGTCGGGGTCCTCGCCTCGGGCGGAACCGTGCTCGCCGCCGCGCTCGGCGCGCTCCTGATCAACGGCCGTCTCACCCCGCTGGCGTTCTCCGTCGCTCCCTTGCTGGGAGACAAGGCGGCCACCCGTCTTCTCGGGGCCCATCTGGTGACCGACGAGTCCGTCGCCTTCGCCACCGCGGCGACCACAACGGCCGGGCGACGTCGCACCTACTGGTTCTCCTCGATCGTGCTGTTCGTGCTGTGGAATCTCGGGGTGCTGGTCGGCACCGCGGTGGGGTCCGTCGTCGCCGATTCCGACGCCCTCGGACTCGACGCCGCCTTCCCCGCCGTCGTGCTCGCCCTGGTGATGCCGGCATTGCGCGACCGCATCACACGGCGCGCGGCGCTCGCCGGAGCCGTCGTCGCGCTCCTCGCGAACACGGTGGTGCCCGCGGGGGTGTCGGTGGTGGTCGCGCTGGCCGTGGTGGTGCCGATCGTGCTCCGCCGAGAGCGGAGCGCATCGTGAGCACGGCGAGCGCCACGGTCCTGGTCCTCGGCGTACTCGGACTCGCGGCCGGCACCTACCTGCTCCGGCTGGGCGGAATCGTGTTGCGCGGCAGGCGGACTCTGACTCCCGCCGCGGAACGGACCTTGGACGTCGCGGTGGCCGTCGTCTTCGTCGCGCTGGTCGCGACGTCCGCGTTTCCGGCCGGCGTCACGGCGTCGGGATTCGCCCTCCCGGCCGGTGTGCTCGTGGCCGCCGTCCTCGCCTGGCGCCGAGCCCCGTTCGTCGTCGTCGTGGTCGGCGCGGCCGCGGTGACGGCGGTGCTGCGTCTGTTGGGTGCGGCGTGATCACCAGGGACGGACGGGGGGCTTGACCCAGAGGATCTTCTCGTCCCGGTGCGGCCGCGTCTCCTCGGCTCGCCCGGCCGCCCATGCGTCCTTCTCGTCGAGGAGCCCGGCGACCACCGTCCAGGTCTCGTCGGTACTCGGTGGATTGAGGTCGGCCGCGCGCGCCAGTTTGCGACGGGTGGCCGCCGGCATCGTGGCGAGCTCACCGGAATCGATGCCGCGGTCCCAGAAGTAGCGCGCCAATGCGACGGCCTTCTCGCGTCGAGACCGCTCGGCGACGTCGGAGTGCGCGTAGCGGTCGTTCGCGCCGGACTCGCCGATCGTCACCACCCCCAGCTGCCCGGAATCCCCTTGAAGGGGCCGACCACGTCCGAGGTGATCCACCCGGCGTAGAAGCCGCCCTCCTGGGCCCGGGCGACCTCCCCGTCGAGTTCGCACGTCAGCTGGGCGGGGGAGAAGGACAGGGCGCCGGCGATGTCCGCGAACGTTGGAGTCGGCGTCTCGTAGCTCCACGCGCCGGCCTCGAGGACGGCGCCGTCGTCGCCCAGCACGTCCCAGTAGGTGGCGGCGCCCTTCCACTCGCACATCGTCGATCGCGCGCGGGATCGACGCAGACGCGCGGCATCGACGTCGTCACGCGGGACGTACCACGTCGGAGGGTGGCTGGTCTCGAGAACGCGATACGCGGACGTGCTGTCCGCGATCACCGCGTCGCCGAACCGCACCACCAGGTGCCGCGTCGACGATTCGAGTCGGGGCGGGCGGGGGTAGTCCCACACCGATTCCTGGCCCTCGCCGGGCTGCTCGGGCGTCACGCCGAGGGGAAGTCTGCCGACCATGGTCTCCATCATGCCTGCCGGAATCGGGCACACGGGGAACAAGTCGGGCGGTCCGACGGTTGCGCCCGGCGAGCGCCGTAGACTCGATCACTGGAATCGCTTCTGCGCTGTCCACGTGCGACCATCGTCCCAACCCCTCGCCGGCCCCTAGGGAGAGCTTGTCGTGACCCGTGCCGATCTCTCGGTCCACAGCCCCAACCTGCTGAGCACGCCCGATCTCGAGGGACCGGAGAACGAGCCCCGCGAGGAGTGCGGCGTCTTCGGTGTGTGGGCGCCCGGCGAGGACGTCGCCAAGATGACCTACTACGGCCTCTACGCGCTGCAGCACCGCGGCCAGGAGGCGGCCGGCATCGCCGTCGCCGACGGCGCGCAGGTGCTGGTGTTCAAGGACCTCGGCCTGGTCAGCCAGGTGTTCGACGAGCAGACCCTCGCCGCCATGAACGGCCACGTCGCCATCGGACACTGCCGCTACTCCACCACCGGATCCACCACGTGGGAGAACGCGCAGCCGATCTTCCGGACCACCGCCGCGGGCAGCGGCGTGGCGCTCGGCCACAACGGCAACCTGGTCAACACCGCGGCCCTGTCCGACCGGGCGCGGGAGGCGGGCATCATGGGTCGCCCTCGCGGCACCGGTGCCACCTCGGACTCCGACGTGGTGGGTGCGCTGCTGGCCCACGGCGCGGCCGACAGCACCATCGAACAGGCCGCGATGGAGCTGCTGCCCACCCTCGAGGGTGCGTTCTGCCTCACGTTCATGGACGAGAACACCCTCTACGCGGCTCGCGATCCGCACGGGGTGCGCCCGCTCTCGCTCGGTCGCCTCGACCGCGGCTGGGTGGTCGCATCCGAGACGGCGGCGCTCGACATCGTCGGTGCCTCGTTCGTCCGCGACATCGAGCCGGGCGAACTGCTCGCCATCGACGCCGACGGCGTCCGCTCGTCGCGCTTCGCCGCCCCCGAGCCCAAGGGGTGCGTCTTCGAGTACGTCTACCTCGCGCGCCCTGACAGCGTCATCGGCGGTCGGTCGGTGCACTCGACGCGCGTCGAGATCGGCCGACGCCTGGCCGAGGAGCACCCGGCCGAGGCCGACCTGGTCATCCCGGTTCCCGAGTCCGGCACGCCCGCGGCCGTCGGGTACGCGCAGGGGTCGGGCATTCCCTACGGTCAGGGTCTGATGAAGAACGCCTACGTGGGCCGCACCTTCATCCAGCCCTCGCAGACCATCCGCCAGCTCGGCATCCGGCTCAAGCTGAATCCGCTGCGCGAGGTCATTCGCGGTAAACGTCTCGTGGTGGTGGACGACTCGATCGTCCGCGGCAACACCCAGCGCGCCCTGGTTCGGATGCTGCGTGAGGCCGGCGCCCTCGAGATCCACGTGCGCATCGCCTCCCCGCCCGTGCGGTGGCCCTGCTTCTACGGCATCGACTTCGCCTCACCCGCCGAGTTGATCGCCAACGGCATGGACTCCGAGGACGGCATGCTCGAGGGCGTGCGTCAGGCGATCGGTGCGGACTCGCTGGGCTACATCTCCATCGACGGCATGATCGGCGCCTCCGAGCAGCCCTCGACCCGGCTGTGCGCGGCGTGCTTCGACGGCAACTACCCCATCCCGCTCCCGAAGGAGACCGCGATGGGCAAGAGCGTGCTCGAGAAGCTGTTCGCCTCGGCCTCGGGGCTGGACGCTCCCGCCGACGACGACAACGTGAGCGCGCTCTCCCGCCCCTGACGCCGTGCTGATCCGTCGCGCCGTCGCCGAGGCCATCGCCGCCGGAACGGTGCGCGTGCAGTACCGGCGGTGGTCGAAACGTCGCGTCAAGGTCGGGACGTGGATCCACACGCCGGCCGGCGTGATCGTCGTCGACGCGATCACGGAGGTCGACCCCGCGACGTTGACCGACGACGACGCCCGGGCGGCCGGGGAGACGTCGGTTGCGCAGCTGCGCAAGGGTTTTCGCGGCGGCGACGGTGATCCCGTGTGGCGGATCGAGGTGTCGTTCGGCGGGGAGGATCCGCGGATCGCCCTGCGCGAGGAGGACGATCTCACCGACGACGAGCTGGCCGCCCTGCGCGCGAAGGTCGACGCGATGGACGCGCGAGCGGAGACCCCGTGGGCGTGGGCGACGCTGGAGTTGATTCGCGATCACCCGGCGGTGCTGTCGGCGGATCTCGGAGCGCGGCTGGGGCTGGAGCGCGACGTGTTCAAGCCGCGGGTGCGGCGCCTGAAGGCGCTCGGTCTGACGGAGAGCCTGCGGATCGGCTACCGGCTGTCGCCGCGGGGGGAGCGGGTGGTCGACGCCTCCGGTCGGACAGGCCGACAGCCCTACCGGTAGGGACCGGTCATGACTGAATTACGCATTCGACACACGGCTGTCACACCGTCTCGGTAATCTCCCGTTCACCGAAACGCACTGTCGTACGACATCCGTCTGCCGTGCGACGACGAACGAAGGATCACCCACCATGAGCGTGCCCTCCCGAGGACGCACCGCGCGCGTGTTCAGCACCCGAACCGCCGCCGTGTCCCTCATGTCCGTAGCCGCCCTCACGGCGGCGGCCTGCGGTTCCGGCCGTACCGACGGCGGCGGCGAGGGTGGCGAGGCCGCCGGCGACGCCCTGGTGGTGGGCACCACCGACCAGGTCTACTCGCTCGATCCGGCCGCCTCGTACGACAACGGCTCGTTCACCATCATGAACCAGGTCTATCCGTTCCTGATGAACTACGCGCCCGGCAGCGACGAGCTGCAGCCCGATGCCGCGGAGAACTGCGAGTTCAGCCAGCCCACCGTGTACACGTGCACGCTGAAGGAGGGGCTGACCTTCGCCAATGGCAACGCCCTGACCAGTGAGGACGTGAAGTTCTCCTTCGACCGCATCGTCTCCATCGACGACCCCAACGGGCCGTCCTCGCTGCTCGCGAACCTCGACTCCGTGGCCGCTCCGGACGACCGCACGGTCGAGTTCACGCTGAAGGCGCCGAACGACCAGACCTTCCCGCAGGTGCTCGCCACCAACACCGGACCCATCGTGGACTCGCAGGTGTTCTCGGCCGACGCGATCCTCGACGACGACGCGGTGGTGGCCGGCAAGCCGTTCGCCGGTCCGTACTCGATCGACAGCTACGAGAAGAACTCCCTGGTGAGCTTCTCCGCATTCGACGGCTACCAGGGCGCGCTCGGCACACCGAAGACGTCGGCGGTCACGCTGCGCACCTACACCAGCGCGGACAACCTCAAGCTGGACATGCAGAACAAGTCCATCGACGTCGCGTGGCGGTCGCTCACCCCGACCGACATCGAGTCGCTCGAGGGCACCGAGGGCCTGACGGTGCACGAGGGACCCGGCGGCGAGCTGCGCTACGTCGTGTTCAACCTGAACACGATGCCCGGCGGAACCCCGGAGCAGAAGCTGGCGATCCGCAAGGCCGTCGCGGCGTCGGTCGACCGTGACGCACTGTCCGAGAACGTCTACAAGGGCACGTTCACCCCGGCCTGGTCGGTGGTCCCCAGCGGACTCGAGGGTGCCAACACCGCGTTCAAGGACATCTACGGCGAGTCGCCGAACACGGACGAGGCCGCGAAGTTCCTGTCCGACGCCGGCGTTCAGACGCCCGTCGCGGTGAACCTGCAGTACAACCCGGACCACTACGGCTCGAGCTCGTCCGAGGAGTACGCCGCGGTCAAGGCGCAGCTCGAGGACACCGGCCTGTTCACGGTCAACCTGCAGTCGACCGAGTGGAACACCTACAACAAGGAGCGCGTCGCGGACACCTACCCCGTGTACCAGCTCGGCTGGTTCCCGGACTTCCCGGACGCCGACAACTACCTGACGCCGTTCTTCGCGCCGGACAACTTCCTGCAGAACCACTTCGACAACCCCGAGATCACGGCGTTGATCGACGCCGAGCGCACCGAGACGGACGAGGCTCGTCGCAGCGAGATCATCGGGGAGATCCAGACCAAGATGGCGCAGGACCACGTCTCGACGTTGCCGTTGCTCGAAGGCAAGCAGATCGCGGTCTCGACCGACTCCGTCAGCGGCGTCGACGAGACCCTCGACGCGTCGTTCAAGTTCCGCTTCACGCCCATCGCGAAGGGCTGAGCATGACCGCCACCACGCCGAACGAGGCGTCGGTGGGGAAGCAGTCACGGGCGAGCGCGTCGTCACGCTACGGCGCGCTCGCCCGCTATCTCGTGATCCGGTTCCTGCTGATCGTGCCGACGGCGTGGATCCTGGTCACGGTGGTCTTCTTCCTCATGCGCGTGCTCGGAGACCCCATCAGTGCCGCCCTCGGCGGGCGGCTGCCCGCCGACCAGATCGCCGAGCGCCGCGCCGCCGCGGGCTACGACCGGCCCATCCTGGTCCAGTACTGGGAGTACCTCACCGGTCTGGTGCGTGGTGACTTCGGTCGCGCCGCGACCAACAACCAGGAGATCAGCAGCGTGCTGATCACCAACGGCGCCGCCACGCTCGAGCTCGCGTTCTGGGCGCTGCTCGTGGCCTTCGCCGTCGGGATCCCGCTCGGGTTCTACGCCGCCACGCGTCGGGATTCCTTCTCGGACGGCACCCTGCGCATCCTCGCCATCCTCTTCTACGCCGCGCCGGTGTTCTTCGTCGGCATGCTGCTCAAGCTGGTGTTCGCCGTGAAACTGGGCTGGCTTCCCGTCGCCGGTCGGGCGAGCACCGACGTCGAACTGGCGCTGCAGAACGTCTCGCCGAAGACCAACATTCTGTTGATCGACTCCATCCTCTACGGCGAGCCCTCCTACACCGTCGACGTGCTGAAGCACGCCGTCCTTCCGGCGATCGCGCTCGGACTGCTCACGGCCGGGGTGTTCCTGCGTCTGGTGCGCGTCAACCTGCTGCAGACCCTGCAGGCCGGGTACGTCGACGCCGCGCGCGCCCGCGGACTCGCGGCGCGCACCGTCGCCCGTCGGCACGCGTTCCGCAACGCGCTCATCCCCGTCGTGACCGTGATGGGACTGCAGATCGCGATGCTGCTCGGCGGCGCCGTCCTCACCGAGACCACCTTCGAGTGGCAGGGCCTGGGCTACCAGCTCGCCCGCTACCTGCAGGCGCGGGACTTCGTCGCCGTCCAGGGCATCGTCACCTTCCTGGCCATCGTCGTCGCGGTGATCAGCTTCCTCACCGACGCGATCGTGGCGCTCGTCGACCCGCGAGTGAGGTTCTGATGACCATCGAAGTAACCGTCGGCGAGATCGAGGCGCCGAAGCGTCGGCGCGGGGTGCCGGGTCTGGCGATCGTCCGGTCGAGCGCCGGACTGCAGAAGGCCACCATCGTCATCGGCCTGATCCTCGTGGCCGCGTTCGTGATCATGGCCGTCTTCGCCCCGATCATCGCGCCCTACGGGTTCTCCCAGACGTCCTCGGACGGAGTCGAGTTCGCCCGGCAGGCGGGACCGAGCGCCGACCACCTCTTCGGCACGTCGGTGCGCGGGGAGGACGTCTTCTCCCGCGTCGTGTGGGGCGCCCGCACGGCGTTGCTGGTGATCGGCGTGTCCCTGGTGCTCTCCATCGCCGTCGGGGTGCCCCTGGGACTGCTGTCCGGCTACATCGGGCGCTGGGTCGACCGCGTGCTGGTGTTGTTCATGGACGCGATGTACGCCTTTCCGAGTCTGCTGCTGGCCGTGGTGGTCTCGATCGTCGTGGCCGGCGGGCAGTCCAGCAGCTTCGGCGGCGTGCTGTCGGCGGCGGTCGCGATCACCGCGGTGTTCGTGCCGCAGTACTTCCGGGTGGTGCGCAACGCCACGGTGTCGGTGAAGACCGAGCCGTACGTCGACGCCGCCCGGGTCACCGGGGCGAGCCCGCTGCGCATCATGTTCCGGCACATCCTCGCCAACGTCACGCAGACGCTGCCGGTGATCCTCACGCTCAACGGTGCGGAGGCCATCCTCACGCTCGCCGGACTGGGCTTCCTGGGGTTCGGCATCGAACCGACGTCGGCGTCGGAGTGGGGATACGACCTCAACAAGGCACTGCCGGACATCTCGAACGGCATCTGGTGGACGTCGATCTTCCCCGGCACGGCCATCGTGCTCGTGGTGCTCGGCATGACCATGGTCGGCGAATCCGTCAGCGAGACTCTCAATCCCGTGCTGCGTACGCGCCGTCGGGCAAAGGACGGATCATGACCACGCCAGCCCTCACCCTCACGGACCTGTCGGTCACCTTCGCCACCGACGCCGGCGCCGTCCGCGCCGTCTCCGGGGTCTCCTTCGACGTCCGCCCGGGTGAGGTGCTCGCCGTGGTGGGGGAGTCCGGGTCCGGCAAGTCCGTCAGCGTGCGGTCCGCCATCGGGCTCCTGCCCTCCACGGCATCGGTACGTGGCTCGGTCACCCTCGGCGACCGCGAGGTGACCGGACTCGGCGACAAGCAGTGGGCGCAGCTGCGCGGCCGCGACGTGGCGATGGTGTTCCAGGAGCCGGGCAGCGCGCTGGACCCTCTCTTCACCGTCGGCTACCAGATCGTCGAGGCGCTGCGCGCCCATCCCGGTCCCGACGGCAACCGGATGGACAAGAAGGCCGCACGCCGCCGCGCGGTCGAGTTGCTCGAGCTGGTCGGCCTGCCCGACCCGGAGCGTCGCTTCGGCTACTACCCGCACGAGCTGTCCGGCGGGCAGAAGCAGCGGGTCATGATCGCGATCGCCATTTCCTGCGAGGCCAAGGTGATCATCGCCGACGAGCCGACGACGGCCCTCGACGTCACCGTGCAGGCCGAGATCCTGGACCTCCTGCGCGACCTCAAGGACCGGCTGGGCTGCGCGATCGTCCTCATCACGCACAGCATGGGCGTCGTGGCCGACATCGCCGATCGCGTCGTGGTGATGAAGGACGGGGAAGTGGTCGAGGAGGCCACCGTGCACGACCTGTTCGAGTCCCCGTCGGCCGAGTACACCCGCACGCTGCTCGCCGCCGTGCCGACCCTCGACCCGGTGGTGGCCGACCGCGCCGTCTCCGACGAGGTGGTGCTCTCGGTGCGCGACCTCACCGTGCAGTTCCCGGGCGGCATCGGCCAACCGGTGTTCCGCGCCGTCGACGACGTCACGTTCGACCTGCACCGCGGCGAGACGCTCGGCCTGGTGGGGGAGTCGGGTTCCGGCAAGTCGACCATCGGGCGCTGCGTCGCAGCCCTGCAGAAGCCGACGTCGGGCACCGTCGAGGTGCTCGGCCAGGACGTCGGTCGACTGCGCGGCAAGGACCTGAAGGCGCTGCGCAAGCGGTTCGGCTTCGTCTTCCAGGATCCGTCGACCTCCCTCAACCCTCGGCTCACGGTCGGGAAGGCGGTGGCCGAGCCGCTGATCGTGCACGGGGTGGGCAAGGCCGAGATCGAGCGCACCGTGCGGGAGTGGCTCGATGCCGTGAAGCTGCCGTCCGGCACCGACGCCCGATATCCCCACGAGCTCTCCGGCGGTCAGCGGCAACGCGCGTCGCTCGCTCGCGCGCTGGTGCTGAAGCCGGACCTGCTGGTGGCCGACGAGCCCACCAGTGCCCTCGACGTCTCCGTTCAGGCGGCGGTGCTGGACCTGTTCGAGGAGCTGCAGACGGAGTTGCAGTTCGCGTGCCTGTTCGTCAGCCACGACCTGGCCGTCGTCGATCGCCTGGCCCACCGGGTCGCGGTGCTGCGTCACGGTGCCGTCGTGGAACTGGGCACGCCCGCGCGCATCCTGCGCGAGCCCGCCGAGGAGTACACCCGCCGCTTGATCGCGGCGATTCCCGAGCCGAGGGTCACGCGGGACCGCCCGTGAGGGTGCTCCGGTACCGTAAGGGCGCATTCGGCTCGGATTCCGGGTCGCACCACGACAGCAGTTACGGAGCGCCACACCCATGACCGACGAGACCCACCAGCACGGCAGCGCCCCGTCCTCGGGAGGCGCGTCGTACGCGGCAGCGGGGGTGGACATCGAGGCGGGTGACCGCGCCGTCGAGTTGTTCGCGCCGCTGGCCAAGCGGGCGACGCGGCCCGAGGTCATGGGTGGTCTCGGCGGGTTCGCGGGCCTGTTCGCGCTCAAGGGCGGGTACCGCGAGCCCCTGCTCGCCGCCTCGACCGACGGCGTCGGCACCAAGCTCGCCGTCGCCCAGGCCCTGGACAAGCACGACACCGTCGGCATCGACCTCGTCGCCATGGTGGTCGACGACCTCGTGGTGTGCGGGGCCGAACCGCTGTTCCTGCAGGATTACATCGCGGTCGGCCGCGTCGTCCCCGAGCACGTCGCCCAGCTGGTCGCCGGTATCTCGGACGGCTGCGTCCAGGCCGGCTGCGCCCTGCTCGGCGGCGAGACCGCCGAGCACCCGGGCATGATGGCCGACGGTGAGTACGACCTCTCCGCGACCGGCGTCGGCGTCGTCGAGGCGGACGACGTGCTGGGTCCGGACCGGGTGCGGCCCGGCGACGTGGTGATCGCCATGGGCTCCTCCGGTCTGCACTCCAACGGCTACTCGCTCGCCCGCAAGGTGCTGCTCGAGATCAGCCGGATGTCGCTGACCGGGCACGTCGAGGAGTTCGGCCGCACGCTCGGCGAGGAGATGCTCGAGCCCACCCGCATCTACGCCAAGGACTGCCTCGCGCTCGCCGCCGAGACCGACGTGCGCACCTTCTGCCACGTGACCGGCGGTGGACTGGCCGCCAACCTCGCCCGTGTCATGCCGAAGGGCCTGGTCGCCGAGCTGGATCGAGGCACGTGGTCGCCCGCGCCGATCTTCGCGATGATCGCCCAGCGCGGCCGTGTCGACCGCGCCGAGATGGACAAGACGTTCAACATGGGGGTCGGCATGGTCGCCGTCGTCGCTCCTGAGGATGTCGACCGCGCGATGGCCGTGCTCACGGCCCGCCATATCGACTGCTGGACCCTCGGCACGGTGCGCAAGGCCGACAACGGGGCGGACGAGCGGGCCGTCCTCGTGGGCAACCACCCGCGCTTCTAGGGTGCGGCCGGCCGTTTCCCGGCCGACCTCACGGGCACCCGTCGGCCATGACCTACGACGGATTCGACACCATGCCCATCGCCGGCCAGTGGCGCGTCGGCCGGCTGGGTGAGACGGCGGACGACGTCGACCCCTGGTCCGACGACGTTCTCGTGCGCCTTCCGCTGGCCAACGCCGACGACGCCGACGCGGCCTTCCGCGGCGCCGCCGACGCGCAGCCGGACTGGGCCGCCACCCTGCCCACCGAACGGGCCGAGGTCTTCCACCGCGCGGCGCGCATCATGGAGGACCGCCGGGACGAGATCGTCGACTGGCTGATCCGCGAGGCCGGCGGTATCCGGCCTCGTGCGGAGTGGGAATGGACGGCGGTCCGGGCCGTTCTGCTGGAATCGGCGAGCTATCCCACGCGGGCGGCCGGCGCGATCCTGCCCGCCGCGTTGATCCCCGGCAAGGAGAACCGGGTGTACAAGCGGCCGCTGGGGGTCGTCACCGTCATCAGCCCCTGGAACTTCCCGCTGCAACTGTCGGCGCGGTCCGTCGCTCCTGCCCTCGCGCTCGGCAACGCCGTGGTGCTCAAGCCGGCGAGTACCACCCCGATCACCGGGGGTCTGCTCCTGGCCAAGATCCTCGAGGAAGCGGGACTCCCACCCGGCGTCCTGTCGGTGGTCATCGGGCCCAGCCGCGAACTCGGCGACGTGGTGGTCACCCACCCGCTCACCCGGTTCGTGTCCTTCACCGGGTCGACGCCCGTCGGCGAGCACATCGCCACGACGGCCCCGATGACGCGGCGCGCGCTCGAACTCGGCGGCAACGGCCCGCTGCTGATTCTGGACGACGCCGACCTCGAGGCCGCCGTCGACGCCGCCACGTTCGGCTCCTTCTTCCACCAGGGCCAGATCTGCATGGCCACCAATCGCGTGGTGGTCGCCGACGCCGTGTACGACGAGGTGGTGGACCGTCTCACCGAGCGGGTGCGGGCGCTCGTCACCGGCGACCCGAAGGACCCGGCGACGCAGATCGGTCCGATCATCGACGACGATCAGCTCGGCCACGTCCTCGACCTCGTCGAGCGCGCCGAGAAGGACGGCGCCGACGTCCGCGTCCGTGGGGAACGGTCCGGTCCCGCCGGACGCGTGCTGGGCCCCCATCTGCTGCTGGGGACCAACGACTTCGCCACCGCCGCCGAGGAGGTGTTCGGCCCCGTCGCCACCGTGATCCGTGCGCGGGACGACGACGATGCGGTGCGCATCGCGAACGACACCGAGTACGGGCTGTCGAGCGCGGTGTTCTCGCGCGACGTCGAGCGTGCGGTGCGGGTGGGGCTGCGCATCGACGCCGGCATGACCCACGTCAACGACACGACCGTCAACGACGAGCCCAACACCGCGTTCGGCGGTGAGAAGGGTTCCGGCATCGGCCGATTCGGCGGCGAGTGGGCCATCGACGAGTTCACGACCGACCATTGGATCGGCGTGCAGCACACCCGTCGGGACTACGCGATCTGACGGACGGGCCGTCTCACGACGACGTGCGGGGCACCCCTGAAATTCCAGGGAGTGCCCCGCACGTGGTGCGTCGGTATGGGGGAGTCAGCGCCGCCAATCTTCGTACTCGTCGTCCTCGTACCGGGACGGCTCCCGGTCGGCGAGTCCGTTCCGGTGCGAGTCGGGGGAGCCTGCGAGCTCTCGCTGGAGAGATTCGAAGTCCGTCGACGGTGAGCTGTACTTGAGCTCACGTGCAACTTTGGTCTGCTTTGCCTTAGCCCGGCCGCGGCCCATGGCTAACCCCCTCGCGAATAGCGGGGCGGCCTGGGATTTTTTGGCGGCCCCGTCTGATTGTGTGTTCTTCCTGTCCCACACAATAGCGTGCGAAAGTCCGACGCGCTCACACCGGATCGAGTGGCGCCGCGCGTCGTCTCGCCCGCGCCGCCATGTCCCGCGCCTCGCGGTGCACCTTGGGGGCGAAACCCTCGATGTCCAGCAGGGCGTCCATCGCCGCGACCGAGCTGCCGACGAACAGATCGCGCACCGTGACGCCGTGATCGGGCACGCCGGTGACCTCGACGAGGTCACCCGGGCCGACGTGTCCGGGGCGGACGACGCGGAGGTAGGTCCCCACGTCGCCCCGCTCGGTGAAGCGCTTCACCCAGCGCGGTTCCTCGGTCCAGCGGGCGAACGTCGCGCACGGCCGACGCGGAATGGTGACTTCGAGCACGGCGGTGCCGACGGCCCACGTGGAGCCGACGACGGCGTCGGTCACCGGCACACCGGACACGCGCAGGTTCTCCCCGAACCAGCCGGCGGGCACCGGCCGGCCGAGCTCGGTCGCCCACCGCGAGGCTTCGGCGTCGTCGTAGGCGTACACGGCCTGATCGGCTCCACCGTGGAATTTCACGTCGATCGAACGGTCGCCCACGAGTCCGAGTTCCGTGACCTCGACCGGTCCCGCGACGGGACGTTTGTCGATCGCCGAGTCGACGACGGCAGGCCGCGAGAGCGGGTGGAGCGTGTGCACCACGCAGACGTCCAGCAGACGGCCCGTCGGCACCGGATCCGTCGATTGGGAGGTGGTCACCGCCCGCGCAGTCGGTCGACGGCGGCGCGCCCGGCCTGGATCGCGGTGTCCGGGGCGTAGGAGTCCGGATCGATCGAGGCCGCGCAGGGGCCCGCGGTCAGCGCGGTGTCCACCGGGACAGCGCGCTTGATCAGGGCGAGTGCTATCGGGCCGAGTTCGAAGTGGTCCACCACCGTGCCGACGCGGCCGACCGTCCGGCCCTCCGCGGTGACGTCGTCACCCGTCTCGGGGCGACCGTCCGCGGACCCGTCGAGGTGCAGCAGCACCAGTCGGCGGGGAGGCTTGCCCAGGTTGTGCACGCGGGCGACGGTCTCCTGCCCGCGGTAGCAGCCCTTGTCCAGGTGCACCGCGCCGAACTCGGTGACGCCGCCGATCCAGCCCACCTCGTGCGGGATGGTCCGCTCGTCGGTGTCGAGACCGAGGCGGGGGCGGACCGTCTCCACCCGCAACGCCTCGTACGCCCAGCTGCCCGCTTCCCGCGCACCGGCGACGACGAACGTCGCCCACCATTCTTCGAGACGATCTCGCGGAACGAGCACGTCGAACGAGTCGGTGCGGGAGGGCCACGGCATGCGGCGGACGAAGCCGCCGTCCGGCAATACCGCCGCTGTTGTACCCGGCAGCTTCGCTGCGTCGTACGGCAGCTCCGGCACCGGCGCCCCCACCGCCCTCAACACGGACGGGGCCTGCGGGCCGATCAGGGACAGCACGGCCAGCTCGCCGCCGTCCCGCGGCTCCGCCTTGGACCAGAACACCATCTTCGTCAGGAACCCGAGCAGGGCGGGACCGCGCGCGGCCTCGGTGTCGATCCACGTGGTTCCGTCGAGGTCGGTGAGGACCAGGTGGTCCTCGACGCGTCCGTTGACGTCCAGGCTCAGGTTCTCCGCCGAGCGTCCGTCGGGCAACGACGCGATGTGCTGGGACGAGATGGTGTGCAGCCAGGTGAGGCGCTCCTCGCCCGTGACGGCGAGGACCGCGCGGGTGCTGCGGTCGATTACCGCGACCGAGGTCGCGGCAGCACGCTGCTCACCGAACGGGTCGCCGTAGTGCCAGGCGGTGCCGTGGTCGGGAAGTTCGGCCGGGGAGGCGACGGCCCCCGGACGGCCGAGAACGGGAGAGGGCTCTAACGGGCGATCGGAAGCGGCGGCCACGGCCCCAGTCTAGAAGCGTGTCGTGGTCGGGTGGAGGGGGCGTCGGTCGCCCGGCACTACCCTGACGCCATGAGCTCCCGCGTCGTGGTGACCCTGGCAGGCGACGTCCTCGATCCGACCCGTCCGGTCCTGCACGCCGACGACCTGGGTGCCGTCCGAGGCGACGGGGTGTTCGAGACCCTGTTGGTACGCGGCGGGAAGGCCTGCCGGGTGGACGCCCACCTGGCGCGACTGCGGCGGTCGGCGGCGGCCGTGGACCTCGCCGAGCCCGACGTCGACGCCTGGACTCGCGCGATCGGCATCGCCGCGACGGCCTGGGGCGCCGCCGAGGAGGGCGCGATGCGGCTCTACCTCAGCCGCGGCCGGGAGGACGGCGACGGCGGCGAGACCGCGCTGCTGACGGTCTCGGCGGTCCCCGCGCGCGTGGCGTCGGCACGCACGACCGGGGTGTCGGCGCTGACGCTGGCTCGGGGGTACTCGGTGGACGTGGCCGGCGCCGCGCCCTGGACGTTGCTGGGGGCGAAGACGCTGTCCTACGCGGTGAACATGGCCGCACTGCGGCACGCGCAGCGTGCGGGATTCGACGACGTGATCTTCCGCAGCGCCGAGGGCTACGTCCTCGAGGGGCCGCGTTCCACCGTGGTCGCCGTGACGGACCGGGTCATGACCACGCCACCGGTGGAGCACGGCGTGCTGCCGGGGACCACCGTCGACGCGCTCTACGACGTCGCCGGGTCGGCCGGGTTCACCTGCCGTCGGGCGCCGCTCCGCGTCGCGGATCTCGTTTTGGCCGACAGTGTCTGGATGGTGTCGTCCATCACCCTGGCCGCGAAGGTCCACACGCTGGGCGACACGGTGTACGGCGAGACGGCGCTCGACGCGACCGTGCGCGAGCTGGTGGACACGGCGATCTCCCGCTGACTCCCGCGCGTCGCAACCCGTGAGGTGACGCGCGTCGCCCATGACCGCGGACACAGTCCGTCGCTTTACTACTACGCGTAGTAGTAGCGTCCGGAGTGCAGGCCGACAGCCCTGACCTGCGGTCCGCGAGAGAAGTTGGCCATGGACGCACTCGATGTCTCCCGGTGGCAGTTCGGCATCACCACCGTCTATCACTTCCTGTTGGTTCCGTTGACCATCGGGCTCGCCCCGCTGGTCGCCGCCATGCAGACGATGTGGGTGATCACGGGCAAGGACTCGTGGTACCGACTCACCAAGTTCTTCGGCAAGCTCTTCCTGGTCAACTTCGCACTCGGCGTCGCCACCGGCATCGTGCAGGAGTTCCAGTTCGGCATGAACTGGTCGGAGTACTCGCGCTTCGTCGGCGACGTCTTCGGAGCGCCGCTCGCCCTCGAGGGACTCGTGGCGTTCTTCCTCGAGTCGACCTTCCTGGGGCTGTGGATCTTCGGGTGGAACCGGTTGCCGAAACTCGTGCACCTGGCGACGATCTGGCTGGTCGCGATCGGCGTCAACGCCTCCGCGTACTTCATCATCGCCGCCAACAGCTGGATGCAGCATCCGGTGGGGGCGATCTACAACCCCGATACCGGGCGGGCCGAGTTGGTCGACATCGTTGCCATGCTCACCAACAACACCGCGCTGGCCGCGTTCCCGCACGCGGTGGCCGGATCCTTCCTCACGGCAGCGACTTTCGTCGCCGGGATCGCCGGATGGTGGATGGTGCGCAGCGCCCGTCGCGGTGAGACGGGCCCGGAGTTCGACGCACGCAGCATGTTCCGGCCCGCCGCACGCCTGGCCTTCGTCGTCATGATCGTCTCCGGAGCCGCCCTCGCGGTCACCGGCGACATCCAGGGCAAGCTCATGTTCGACCAGCAGCCCATGAAGATGGCCTCCGCGGAATCGTTGTGCCACACCGAGACCGGCGCGTCCTTCTCCATCCTCACCATCGGCACGCACAACGACTGCGACAGCGTGCAGCACATCGTCGCCATCCCCGGCCTGACCTCGTTCCTGGCCGAGAGCGACACCGGTGCCACCGTGCAGGGCGTCACCGAACTGCAGGCGCAATACGAGCAGATGTACGGACCGGGCAACTACCGGCCCAATCTCTTCGTCACCTACTGGGCGTTCCGCGCCATGATCGGCCTCGCTGCCGGCTCGGCCGCGCTGGCGCTCGCCGGGCTGTGGGTGACGCGGGGCGGCCGAATTCCCGACCAGCGCTGGTTCTCTCGCCTGTCGCTGCTCGCGATCCCGACGCCGTTCCTGGCCAACAGCGCCGGGTGGATCTTCACCGAGATGGGTCGTCAGCCCTGGATCGTCGCCCCCAACCCGACGGGCGTCGACGCGATCCGACTGACCGTGGACCAGGGCGTGTCGGACCACCCGGTGGGCCTCGTCGTCGCCTCGCTCGCGACGTTCACGGTGGTCTACGCGGCGCTGGGGGCCGTGTGGTTCGGCCTCATGCGCCGCTACGTGCAGGCCGGGCCGCTGGAACACGATCGTCACCCGCACGCCGAGGCCGACGACACCGACGATTCCGACGGCACGGCCCGCCCGCTGTCGTTCGCGTACTAGGAGCACCGCCATGGCCACCCCCGAGTTCTGGTTCGTCCTCGTCACCGTCCTGTTCGTCGGTTACTTCGTGCTGGAGGGCTTCGACTTCGGCGTCGGCATGATCATGCCGATGCTGGGACGCGGCCCGACGGCCGAGATCACCGAGAAGCGACGACGCGTGGTACTCAACACGATCGGCCCGGTGTGGGACGGCAACGAGGTCTGGCTGATCACCGCGGGCGGCGTCCTGTTCGCCGCCTTCCCCGAGTGGTACGCCACGCTCTTCTCCGGGTTCTATCTGCCGCTGTTGCTGATCCTGGTCGCCCTCATTCTGCGCATCTGCGCCATCGAGTACCGGGGGAAGATCGACGACCCCGTCTGGCGGCGCCGCTGCGATCTGGGCATCGGCATCGGCTCCTGGGTACCGGCGGTGCTCTGGGGCGTCGCGTTCGCGAACATCGTGCGCGGCGTCGCCGTCGACGAGAACAAGAAGATCGTCTCCGGACTGCTCGATCTGCTGAACCCCTACGCCCTGCTCGGCGGCGCGACGACGGCACTGTTGTTCCTGTTCCACGGCGCGGTGTTCGTGGCGCTCAAGACGTCCGGCGACGTGCACCGCGACGCGGCCGCGCTCGCCGGGCGACTCGCCCTGCCCGCGACGGCCGCGACGGGCGCCTTCGCGCTCTGGACCCAGCTGGCGTACGGCAAGGATTGGACCTGGTGGCTGGTCGGCGTCGCGGTGGCCGCGCTGCTCGCCGCCGTCGTCGCCGCGCACGCCGGCCGGGATGGGTGGGCGTTCCTCGGCACCACCGTCACCATCGCCGGCGCCGTCGTCCTGCTCTTCGCCTCGCTGTTTCCCGCGGTGCTGCCGTCGACCCTCGATCCGGCCTGGTCGTTGACCGTCGAGAACGCGTCGTCGTCGGAGTACACGCTGCGGGTGATGGGGTGGGCGACCGTGATCGTCGCCCCGGTGGTGCTCGGATACCAGGCGTGGACCTACTGGGTCTTCCGGCGCCGACTGTCCGTCGCCGACATTCCGAAGTCCATCGGGCTGGCCCGATGACCACCCGACGTCGCCGGCGCGGGCCCGTCGACCCGCGTCTGTGGAGCCGGTCCGCGGCGGGTCGTCGCTACTTGCTCGTGTCGACCGGGCTGTCCCTGGTCACCACCGTCTGCGTGGTCGTGATTGCCATCGCGGTGGGCACGATCCTCGCCGGCGTGGTCACCGATCCGGCACGACGGACGCCCGGCGCCTGGACCGTCGAACTCACGATCCTGGGTGTCGCGGTGCTCGGCCGTGTCGTCGCGACGCATCTGCGTGCCCGCACCGCGCACCGCTCGGCGACGCGGGTGGTGCAGGACCTCACGGCCGACGCGCTGGACGCCGCGGCGCGTGTGCCCGACCGGCGTCTCGACCACCGGCGCGCGGAATGGACCACGGTGCTCACGCGCAGCCTCGACGGCCTGCGGCCCTACCTGACCGACTACGTCCCGTCGCTGCTCCTCGCCGCCACGGTGACACCGGCGGCGCTGGCGGTGGTGGCGTGGTTCGACCCGCTCTCGGCCGTCGTCGTCGCGGTGACGTTGCCGACGATCCCGGTGTTCATGATTCTCATCGGCCGGCTGACCGAGGGACGCTCGCGTCGCACGCTGGACGCCACCGCCGCACTGGCCGGGCGCCAGCTCGACCTGCTCGCCGGCGTCCCGACGCTCCGCGCACTCGGACGCGAGCAGGGTCCGGAGGAGCGCGTCGCCGAGCTCGGCGATCGCCACCGCCGCACCACGATGCGCGCGCTGCGCACCGCGTTCCTGTCCTCGATGGTGCTGGAACTGCTCGCGTCGTTGGGAGTCGCGCTCGTGGCGGTCACGATCGGTCTCCGGCTGGTGCGCGGTGAGATGGAGCTCGCCCCCGGCATCGTCGCGCTGATCCTCGCCCCGGAGATCTACTTCCCGCTGCGCGCGGTGGGTGCCGCCTTCCACGCGTCGGAGGACGGCGCGGAGGCGGCCGATCGCGTGTTCGCGCTGCTCGACGAGGACGCCGAACGACCACGAACGGGGACCGTCGATCCGCCTGTCGGACAACCGCTTCGATGGTACGGCGTCACGGTCGACGGATGGGACGGCCCGGCACCCCACGAGCTGTCCGCCGAGTGCCGGCCCGGCGAGGTCACCGTGCTGACCGGCCCCAACGGGTCCGGCAAATCGACCGCGCTCACCGTCGCGCTCGGCCTCACCGAACCCGATCGCGGCCGCGTCACGGTGGGCGACGTGGACGTCGCGGACCTCGACCTCGAGCGGTGGTGGGCGTCGGTGGCGTGGTTGCCCCAACGCCCCGCGATCACGGCCGGCACCATCCGCGACAACGTGTGGTGCGACGACGACGACCTCGTCACCGCCGCCGCGGCGACCACCGGTCTCGACGCCGTGGTGGCGTCCGCACCGGACGGGTGGGCCACCCGGTTGGGCGACGGCGGCGACGGCCTGTCGCTGGGGGAGCGGCAACGCCTGGCCCTGACGCGGACCCTGGCGTCGTCGGCGCGGGTTCTGCTGCTCGACGAGCCCACCGCTCACCTCGACTCCGCCGGTGCCGCAGCTGTTCTCGCGGCGCTGGTCCGCCTCGCCGCCGCGGGGCGCACGGTGGTGATCGTGGGGCACACCCCCGACGTGCTGGCCGCCGCGGACCGGGTGGTGAGCGTGACCGACGCACCGGTGTGGAGTTCGCGATGACCGACCTCCGCCGCGTCCTCGCCCTGGCCGATCTCGACGGTCGCCGCATCGCGTGGTCCGTGCTCGCCGGGGTCGCGACGCTCGGCAGCGCGCTCGCCCTGTCGGCGCTGTCCGCGTGGCTGATCCTCCGGGCGTGGCAGATGCCGCCCGTCCTGCACCTGTCCGTCGCCGTCGTGGCGGTGCGCGCGCTCGGCATCAGCCGCGGGATCTGCCGGTATCTCGAACGGCTGGCGACCCACGACGTCGCACTCCGCGGAACGGTCGCCCTGCGCGCAGCGCTGTATCGCGCTCTCGCTCAGAGGGAGTCGACGGCGGCCTGGCGACTGCGCCGCGGGGATCTCGTGGTCCGCACCGGCGACGACGTCGACGCGATCGGGGACGTCGTCGTGCGCGCGCTCGTGCCGGCCGCGGTCGCCGCCGTGCTCGCCGTCGCGTCGGTCGGACTGCTCGCCGCGTTCTCGCCGGCCGCCGCGGCGATCCTCGCGGGGTGTCTTCTCCTCGCGGGCGTCGTGGCGCCGATCCTCACCGCCCGCGCGCAGACCGACGACGACGCCGATCACGCCCGCGCCCGTGCGGACGCCGCAGCGTCCACGGTCCTGGCGATCGAGTCCGCCGCCGAACTGCGCGTCGCCGGTCGACTGGCGGACGTCCGCGCCCGCGCCGCGGCCGCCCGATGTGACGTCGCGGCCGCGGAGGATCGCGCCGCGCGATGGTCCGCTCTCGCTGCTGCGGCGGGGCCGCTCGCGACGGGCGTCGCGGTCGTCGGGGCCTTGCTGGTCGGGACGGTCGCGTACGGGTCCGGCACGGCCTTCGCCGGGGGCACGTCCCCGATGTCGCTCGCGATCGTCGTCCTCGTGCCGCTGGCCGCGTTCGAGGCCACGTCGGTCCTCCCCGCCGCCGCGGTCGCCGTGACGCGCGGCCGACTGGCGGCGCGGCGCATCGTGGACCTGATCGGGAGCGGTACGACGACGCCGGAGCCGCCGGTTCCCGGTGCGCGGCTCGCCACGGCGCGTCCCGAGCTGGTGCTCGACGGCGTCGTCGCCGGATATGCGACCGACCGAGGGACCGCGCCGATGACGACGACGATCGCTGCGGGCGAGCGGGTGGCCCTGGTGGGTCCCAGCGGGGTGGGAAAGACCTCGGTGGCGCTGACGGCCGCCGGCCTGCTGCCCGCCGTGGCCGGCACGGTGAGCCTCGGCGACGCCACCACCGGTCGACGCACCCTGTCCGACCTCGACCCGGCCGACGTTCGCGCCGCGGTGACCTTCTTCGCGGAGGATGCGCGGGTCTTCGAGACGTCGGTGTTCGAGAATCTTCGAGTGGTCCGGGGCGACCTCGGCGTCGACGAGGCGCTCGCCGCCCTCGACGCGACGGGATTGGGCGCGTGGGTGCGTGCGTTGCCCGACGGGCCGGACACGGTTCTCGTCGGGGGTGACCGGTCCCTCTCGGGAGGGCAACGTCGCCGGTTGCTGCTGGCCCGCGTCGTGGTGTCCCGCGCACCCGTCGTCATCGTCGACGAGCCCACCGAGCACCTCGACGACGCGAGCTCGGCGCGGTTGCTCGCCGCACTGCTCGACCCGGGGTCCGGCCTGCTGGATCCGGCGACCACGGCGGTGGTGATCACCCACCGTCCGGTTCCGGCCGGAGTGCGGACCCTCTCCTGTTCACCGGGAGAAAAAGTCGTTGCCGACTCCGCTCGGGCGGGCGTAGCGTCGTCGGTACACGAGAGAGGAGGTGGTTCGAAGTTGTATGACTTATGGACACGTGAGGTGGCTGCCCGCTAGCCGCACCCGCTGACGGTATTCACCGGAATCTCCGCGCGAGCGGCGGGCGAATACCAGGTAGCTACCCGGCCCCCGAGCCCTCGGTCCGTCCAGACCGAGACCCGGTGCGCGTCTTCTCGCAAGATGCCCACCCGGTACGGCTCGGGGGCCGCTTCCTGTTCGGGCTCGCCCGGGCTGTGCCCGGTCATCGCAGACCGAGCAATCGCCTCCGTCCGGTGCGTGCGTGTGTCACGCTCGTCTCATGAGCGCCGACGAGCAGCAGACCCGGGAGAACAGCACCGAGAAGACCGACGAGACGGTGGGACCCGAACTCTCACAGGAGGATCTGGACAGGGCCGGGGAGAAGATGGACGGCCTCAACGAGCGCTACGAGACCGGGGCGCGCAAGACCGTCACGCTCCCGGGGACCGACGGCACGGTGTCGGGCACCGCCTTCGCGGACATGGTCGACGAGGACGGGAAGATCGAGAACGAGAGCACCGAGCAGACCGACACCGAGCAGGCCGACGCCGAAGACGGTCAGCCCGCGTAGCGCTCCAGGCGCGCGGACAGCCGGGGAGAGAGGTCGCCGTCGGGTCCGACGCGCTCCTCGACGTAGGCGAGATCGCCGCCCTCGACGATGCCGTAGAGCCGCTTGGCTCCGCCCACCAACGCGGCGGACGTACTGCGGATCACGACGTCGGTGGCCAGCTCCCAGGACGACTGGTTCCGGGCGTGGCCGTAGTAGAGCTCGACCACACCCGAGGAGTGGGTGAGCAGCAGTTCGAGTGTCTCGGGGTTCTCGGCGCCCGCGGCGTCGCTGCCGCTGACGCGCCAGAAGCCGGACTCGCGCAGATCGGGGGCCGCGTAGGCGCCGTCGTCGGTCACCCGCCAGCTCCGGGATTCCCAGACGAGGTACGGGCCGCCGTCGTGGCTCACGACGACCTGCTGACCGAACCGGTAGTCACCCTGCTCGTCATGGCCCTCGCCCTCGCCGCGCCACACCCCGACCAGCGGAAGCAGCGCCAGCATCGCCGGCGAGATGTCCTCGCCCAGGCGCAGGTTCGCCGTATCGGCGGGCGCGGGCAGGTCCGGAAGCGACGGGATGTTGCGCGTCGCGGTCTGCTTGGCGCGCTCCTCGGCGCGAGCGACTGCCTCGTCGCCGCTCAGCCGGTCACTCACGACTCGTCGGTGACCAAGCGGTAGACGACGTAGAGCGAGAACCAGGCGATGAGGATCGACGCCAGTACCAGGAGTACCTCGAAGAAGATGACCACGGTCCCAGTGTAGACACCCACGGCCGTACGGCCCGGCCGAGGTCGGTCGCGGGGCTCGTTTCCCTGATCGGCCGGATCGAACCTCGAGTCGTGAACCTTGTGTCATCTGACAAATCGGCTCGCATCCGTCGCCCCTGCATCTCTCATAGGGTTCGAACCGATCGGGCGCTGCGCCCGGCCGCGGGCCCGTTCGCGCCCGAGGTGTATCCCGGAAAGGACGATCGGTTTCGATGCGCGTGACGAGGACGTGGTGGACGGCGGCGGGACGACGGACGGGGGTCGTCGCCGCGACGCTGCTGCTGTCGGCGGGGGGCGCGACGGCGCTCGCGGCACCGATCACGCCGTCCGACCCCCTGGGTCTCGGGGACGATCCGGTGGAGTCGATCCTCGACGTCTTCGGGGCTGGGACGAAGATCGACGTCGACCCCAACAACTACGCCCTCGACTGCCCGGACGTGCTCATCGTCGCCGTCACCGGAGCCACGGATTCCGAGTCGACCCGCAACCCGCTCGACGAGGTGGACCGGCTGCCGTGGTCGAACTGGACCGGCAACGTCACGGTCCCGACGGGCGAGGCCAACGCCGATCACCCGGGGCGCGTCGGCTGGGTCTACGTTCCCTACTCCTCGACCTACGGTGTCAGCCCCACCGAGATCGTGCCGACCTACCAGGAGTCGGTGCGCGAGGCTCTGGCCGGCACCAACCGGTTCCTGGAGGAGAACAAGGCGAAGTGCGGCAGTTCCACCAAGTTCGTCCTGCTCGGCTACAGCGTGGGCGCGGAAGTGATGGAGCGGCTCGCCGTCGACATCGGCTCCCGCCCCGCCACCGCTTCGGTGACCAGTGACGACATCGCGGGCGTCGCCTTGGTCGGTGATCCCTACCGGCCGGCCGGAACGCCGTCGCTCGGGCAGCCGGGACCGTCCGGCGGCGGCTTCATGTCGTCGGAGCCCAAGGACTACGGCACTCTCACGCCGAAGATGAAGTGGTTCTGCCGGCCGGGCGACATCGCCTGCGACGCTCCGCTGCGGCTCGGCATCCTTCCGCTGGCGGCGAACGTCTTCGGGCAGATGCACTTCACCTTCGCGGCGCCCGGTCTGCTGCTCACGGACTTCGCGGCCGCGGCGTCCGACCTCGCGGCACGCACCATCGCCCACGTGTTCACCGATCCGGACTTCGCCACCTCGGACGAGTCGGTCCTCGACGTGATGCTCCGCGTGTCCGATCGGACGGAGGACACCAGCCCGACACCACCGTTGCCGTCGCCGCAGGAGGTGTCCGACGCCGTGCAGTGGGCGCTCGGTCCCGGCCGCCCGATCGTCGAGGCCAAGCTGGCCGCCGAGGCGGAGGGATTCGCCGAGGACAACGCCGACATCCCGCAGCTGTGGGAGAAGCCGTACCTCGAACTGGGGTTCGTCCAGCACCTCTACTACTGGGACAACTTCCCCGACAACGGCCGTGACTGGGAGAGCGAGCGCATGATCCGCTGGATCACCGACCTCGCCCGCGAGCAGAGCGAGGCCCCGCCCGCTCCCGCCGCGCCCGCAGAATCCGCTGCGCCGTCGGAATCCGGTGCGCCGCGGGTGATCCCGCCCGTCAACCCGGGTTACCTCGCGCCGCCGGCGCCGGAGCAGGAATCGATCCCGACGACGTTCGACGAGATCCTGAAGTCGCTCGGCATCCCGGCGGAGCCGGGTAAATAGCGCCGACCCGGGAAGCACAGCAGCCCCGCCCCGATCGTTCGGGGCGGGGCTGCTGTGTTGGTGAAGCTGCCGCGTTGGTGAAGCTGCCGTGACGGTCGAGCTACTTGGCGACGAGCACGTCGGCGCTGTGCACGCCGGCGGACTCGGGCGCGATGGTGGCCGTGCCGTTGCCGGTGGAGGACAGTGCACGCAGGGTCCACGTGCCGGGGGCGGCGAAGAAGCGGAAGTCGCCGGTTCCGGAGGCGACCACCTCGGCGGTGAATTCACCGGACTCGTCGAGCAGGCGCACGTACGCGCCGCCGACGGGCTGCTGGTCCTCGGCCGAGAGGACGCGACCGACGATCACGGTCTCCTTCTCGACGTCGACTCCGGCGGGCAGGGTCTGTCCCTGGACGGGTGCTCCGCACATGGTCAGCGCACCTCCAGCTCGATGGGGGCGCCGACGAGGGAGCCGTACTCGACCCAGCTGCCGTCGTAGTTCTTCACATCCTGCTTGCCGAGCAGCTCCTTGAGCACGAACCAGGTGTGGCTGGAGCGCTCGCCGATGCGGCAGTAGGCGATGGTCGCCTTCTCGTCGTCGTAGCCCTTCTCCTTGTACAGCGCCTCGAGGGCATCGTCGTCCTTGAAGGTGCCGTCCTCGTTGGCGGTGGTGCTCCACGGGATGTTGATGGCGGTGGGGACGTGGCCGCGCTGCTGCGCCTGCTCCTGCGGAAGGTGCGCGGGGGCGAGGATCTTGCCGGAGAACTCGTCGGGGGAGCGCACGTCGACGAGGTTCTTGGTCCCGATGGCGTCGATGACCTCGTCGCGGAACGCGCGGATGGACAGGTCCGGGGTCTGCGCCTCGTACTGGGTGCGCTCGCGCTCCACGGTGTCCTTGGACAGCGGCCGGCCGTCGAGCTCCCACTTCTTGCGGCCGCCGTCGATGAGCTTGACGTCCTGGTGGCCGTAGAGCTTGAAGTACCAGTAGGCGTACGCGGCGAACCAGTTGTTGTTGCCGCCGTAGAGGATCACGGTGTCGTCGTTGGCAATGCCGCGCTCGGAGAGCAGATCGGAGAACTGCTCCTGGTTGAGGAAGTCACGCCGGACCGGGTCCTGCAGATCCTTCTTCCAGTCGAGGCGCACGGCGCCCTCGAGGTGACCGCCGTCGTAGGCGCTGGTGTCCTCGTCGACCTCGACGAACACGGTCTTCGGGGCGTTCAGGTTCTGCTCGGCCCAGTCGGCAGAGACCAGGACGTCGGAGCGGGCCATGGTTTTCCTTTCGGTGATGCGGTCGGTGCTCGGGAGGTGGAGTCGGGTCAGGAGGGAACAGCGGTGGTGCGCGCCGGGAGGAGCCGGCTCGCGAGCGGGTAGAGCTTGCAGCCCAGGCAGACGCCGAAGGCGGCGTTGAGGATGGCCGCGACCAGGGCGAAGCCGGTGGCGACGTAGCCGAGAGCCGGGACGCCGACCGCGTAACCGACGGTGCCGACGGCGGCGAACACGAACCCGACGGCCTGCGCGAACTTCAGCGGCGGGACCGGCTCGGTCTCGGTCACGGGACCGAGCCGGGGGGCCACGAGGGTGCGATGCACGACGCCGTAGGGGTGCCCGGCGGGGCCGCGGAGCGCGCCGATCGCGAAGACGACGGCCTGGACGCCGAGGAGAACGGCCGCGGCGACGGTGCTCCCGCCGGCGAGGAGGAGGACGACGGCCAGCACCGCGGTGGTGACCCACGCGACGGTACGGGGACCGCGCACGTCGACGCGGGGGACGGAACGGGACGACTCCAGTCGGGTCGAGTCGGGGTGATGAAGAGACACTGCGGGATGCTCCTGCGGGATGGGCTGCGAACCGGGAGGGGACACACGGCCGTGCGGCGGGGTGTCGGGATGCTCGTCCCCGGGACACCGAGGCCGTCGCGGGAGGGGCCCGATCGGGGCGCGTCGCACGCGAGTGCGGTCGGCGGGGAGAGCCGGTGATTCAGCGGCAGCGGCAGCAACAGCCGCCGAGGCGGCACAGATCCACTGTGCGGCGTCGGGTGAGCAGAAGCTCGCGGCTGGCGATCACGGCGCCCATCGTACGCACGTCCGCGCCGTCCCGGCAGTGCGGGTGGTGACCACCGTCTCTCGGTCAGTCCCGCTCGGGCGCCGCGGCGGCCAGGACGGCGGCCCGCAGATCGGCCGAGCCGGGCACGCCGGACGCGCGGAAGCGCTCGCGCAGGTTCGCATCCAGCACGACGGTGGTGGGCAGGGACATGACGCGAAAATCGCGGGCCAGGGCGGGGTCGTCCTCCATGTCGACCTCGACGTCGCGGACGCGGTGGCCGTCGTCGGTGAGGGCCTGCACGCTCGCGGCCACCACGCGGCGCACCGCGCTGCAGGGTCCGCACCAGTCGGCGGAGAAGTGCAGCACGGTCACCGACCCCTCGGCGGCACCGGCGGCGGTCAGGGCCCGCCGACGGGCGTCGTCCGGCCCGGCGCCTCGGCCCGCGCGGACGGCCCCGTCGCGTCGCCGGACGATCAGCCCGATCAGCACGGCGATCGCGACGACCGCGAGGAGCACCAGGATCCCGGTCACGAGGTCCCGATCTCGCTGAGGTCGACCGTCACGTCGTCGGCCTCGCCCTCGACGACGATCTGTCCGCCCTCGGCTCGCACCTCGGTGGGGCGCAGACCGAAGGGAAGCTGCTGTGTGTCGATGGTGCGCGTGAACAGACCGAGCACGGCCGGTTTCAGGAAGTCGGGAACGGTGTAGTCCGCCCGGCCCTCCGGGCCGAAGTACAGATCGGTTGCGACGATCGACACACCGTCGCCGTCGAGCAGGAGTTCGGCGGTCACGCTGACGGCGGTGTCGATCGGTCCGACCGGGACGGTGCCGGAGAGGACCACCGCGCCCGCCGTGGTCTCGCCGGATCCGCCCGAGCCGCCCGTGCCGTCGGAGCGGTCGGCGGGCGGTGCCGAGACCTGCAGATCGGGGATGTCCAGGAAGCGACCGAGGTCGGTGGCGTCGATCCGAACGCGGGCGTCGAGTTCGCCCACGGGCACGGTGCGCACGGCGCCGTCGACCAGGTCGGACGGCGGAATGCGCACGTCACGCAGGGTGGCCTCGATCGTGGTCTTCTCGACGTACGGCGTCGGGACCTCGCGGGCGCGGATCTCCACGCGGGAGTACCGGCCGTCGGCGAACTGCGTGAGGAACGGGAAACCGTGCACGGTGACGTCGGGATCGGACACGAGATCGCCGCCGTCGCGCAGCGCCCGGGAGACGCGGTACTCGGCGTAGGCCGCGGCGCCGAAATCGACGGCCAGGAGAACGGCCACCAGGGCGACGAGCCCGACGATCAGTTTGCGCACTGCGGTCCTTCCTCTTCGGCCGTGCACCCGTCCGGCTCGGTCGGGCGGGGCTGCCGTGACCCGGCATCGCCCGTGCCACAGGCTAGTCTGTCCCTCGGCGCACACACCGGGAGAGGAGGGCCGCATGGAGCTGTTGCTGCTGACCTCCGACGCGAACCCGGATTCGGTGCTGCCCTCCCTGTCCCTGCTCGCCCATCACGTCCGCCCCGTGCCGGCCGACGTGTCGTCGCTGCTCGAGGCGGGCAACGCGGATGTCGCGGTGGTCGACGCCCGGACCGACCTCGCGGCGGCGCGCGGCCTCTGCCGTCTGCTCGGGGCGGCCGGATCTTCCGTTCCCGTGGTGGCCGTGCTCACCGAGGGCGGGCTCGTGGCCGTCAACTCCGAGTGGGGTGTGGACGACATCCTGCTGCCCACCACGGGTCCCGCCGAGCTCGACGCGCGGTTGCGGCTGTCGGCCGGTCGGCACGGCGGCGTGGCGGACACGGAGGCGACCGGCAGGATCACCCTCGGCGAGCTGGTGATCGACGAGGGCACCTACACGGCCCGACTGCGGGGACGGCCGCTCGACCTGACCTACAAGGAGTTCGAGCTCCTCAAGTACCTGGCCCAGCACGCCGGCCGTGTCTTCACGCGCGCTCAGCTGCTGCAGGAGGTCTGGGGATACGACTTCTTCGGCGGCACCCGCACCGTCGACGTGCACGTGCGACGGCTGCGCGCCAAGCTCGGCTCGGAGTACGAGTCGCTCATCGGCACGGTCCGCAACGTCGGCTACAAGGCGGTGCGGCCGTCGGCCCGCAAGGGCGGCGCCGACCCGGCGGACGACGACGGCACCGATGCTGTCGCCGACGACGATCTCGCGGGTTCCGACGAATCCCGCACCGACGCCCGCACCGACCCCCGGAACGAGCTGCTCACGTGACCGTCGCCCTGGCCGACCGACGCCCCACCGACGACGAGCGTGCCGCGATCCGCGACGCGATCGGGCGCGCGACGGCCGTGGACGGCACCGCCCCGCTCTCCGAGCAGGCCGTGCGGGCACTGGACGGCCGAGGCGACGACCGCCACGTGATCGCCGTCCGGGACGACGTGCCGGTCGGGTACGCCGTCGTCGCCCCGGCGACCGACTCGGCGCCGCAGATCGCCGAACTGGTCGTCCACCCCGATCACCGGGGTCACGGCGTCGGGACCCGCCTGGTCGACCACGTCCTGGACGGCCCGGCGGCGCGGGTGTGGGCGCACGGTGACCTGCCCGCGGCGCAGCGCGTCGCCGAGCGGCTCGATCTCGTGGTCGCGCGGGAGTTGCTGCAGATGCGTCGCCCGTCCACCGAGGCGCTGCCGGAGCCGACGACGCCCGAGGGCATCGTCGTGCGGACCTACCGCCCCGGTGACGACGCCGAGATCCTGCGGGTCAACAACGCCGCGTTCTCCTGGCACCCGGAGCAGGGCGGGTGGACTCAGGAGGACATCGACGAGCGCAAGGCCGAGTCGTGGTTCGACCCGGCCGGACTGTTCGTCGCCACCCCGGCGGACGACGACACCCGGCTGCTCGGGTTCCACTGGACCAAGGTGCATCCGCCGGAGGGGTCCGACCCGGCGCTCGGCGAGGTGTACGTCGTGGGGATCGACCCGGCCGAGCAGGGCAGGGGACTCGGGCGGGTGTTGACGCTCGCCGGTGTTCGCCACCTCGTCGACGCGGGTCTGCCCGCGGTGCTGCTCTACGTCGAGGCCGACAACGCCGCGGCCGTGCACACCTACGATCGGCTCGGCTTCACCCGCTTCCACACGGACACCGCGTACGCCCGTCGCTGAGACGGAGATCGCACCCGGAATCGGGCTCGACGTCCGCCTGTTCACCTTCCGTTCACATGCGCGCGGGAATTCGTCCACGCAGGCCCCTTACCTTTCGCGTCGGGCAGCGCGTGTTGTCCGTTGCGGTCACGTCACCGCATCTCTCGCGCCCGCCGGTCGACAACCGACCGCAGCGGGCTGGTCTTGGAGGAGACAGGTGAAGCTCGAGCGCAGCATTGCCCTTCTGGGTGTCCTGGCCGCCGGCGGCATGACGCTGGCCGCATGTGGCAGCGACGCGAACGTCGAGGCCGCCGGCGGCAGCGAGTCCGCGGCGACCTGTGAGGGCAAGAGTCCGATCACCGGTGAGGGTTCGTCGGCCCAGCAGAACGCGATGTCCAACTTCACCTCGGTCTACTCGGGCGTCTGCGCCGGTCAGGCCGTGGAGTACACCGTCAGCGGTTCCGGCAACGGCCGGACCCAGTTCGTCGCCGGCCTGGTCGACTTCGCCGGCTCCGATTCCGCCATCAAGGAGCAGCAGGCCGCCGACGCCGCCACGCGCTGCGCCGGCAACCCCGCCTGGAACCTCCCGCTGGTCTTCGGCCCCGTCGCCGTCGCCTACACCCTCGACGGTGTGGACGATCTGGTGCTGACGCCGGATCTGGTCGCCCAGATCTTCACCGGCCGCATCACCACGTGGAACGATCCGGCGATCGCCGCGGTCAACGAGGGCGTGTCCCTGCCGTCCACGGCCATCACCCCGATCTACCGCTCCGATTCCTCGGGCACCAGCGACAATTTCCAGCGCTTCCTCTCCGACGCGGCGCCCGAGTCCTGGACCCTCGACCACAGCTCCGACTGGGCCGGTGGAGTCGGCGAAGGCGCCAACGGTTCGTCCGGTGTCGCCCAGGCCGCCGCCGCGACCCCGGGCTCGATCACCTACGTCGAGAAGGGCTTCGCCGACCAGGAGAACCTCGCCACCGCGCGCCTCGACTTCGGTTCCGGCCCCGTGGAGCTGAGCAGCGAGACCGCCGCACGTGCCATCGACGCCGTGACCTTCTCGGGCGAGGGCAACGACCTCGTGCTCGACACCGACGCGCTCTTCACCTCGAGCGAGGCCGATTCCTACCCGCTGGTGCTCGCCACCTACGAGATCGTGTGCTCGGCCGGTTACGACGCCGACACCTCGGCTGCGGTCAAGTCGTTCCTGCTCAGCGCCGCCAACGAGGGCCAGGAAGGCCTCGAGGAGGCCGGGTACGTGCCGCTGCCGGACGCCTTCAAGGAGCGTCTGGTGACCGCGATCAACGCCATTTCCTGACACACTGGTCGTCGCCTGCACCGTGCCCGACACCACGGATCACGGTGCAGGCGACGCCGTACCCCCACGACACGAGACTGTGAGCGGTATGAGCGACACTCATTCGATCAGCGACGTCACTCCGGCCACGTCGACCACGGCCGGCGTCGCTCGAAGGACGGAAGCGCCGACGCCAGTGCCCGACACCAAGAGCAACAAGACGGTCACCCGCCCGGGTGACCGTGTCTTCTCCACTCTGGCCACCGGCTCGGGTGTGTTCGTCATCGTTCTCATCGCGGCCATCGGCGCGTTCCTGCTGTGGCGGGCGATCCCCGCGCTGCAGAACAACACGGTCAACTTCTTCACCTACAACGGCCAGTGGTCGACGTCGGACACCTCGGCGATGCTGTTCGGTGTCCGTGACCTCTTCCTGGTCACCGCGACCGTGTCGATCGTCGCGCTCGTGTTGGCGATGCCCGTCGCTCTCGGCATCGCGATCTACCTCACCAACTACGCGCCGAAGCGTCTGGCCGGTCCGCTCGGATACGTCATCGACCTGCTCGCCGCGGTGCCGTCCATCGTGTTCGGCCTCTGGGGCCTCTACGTGTTGGCTCCGGCCATCTCGCCCGTCGCGGAGTGGTTGAACGAGAACCTGTCGTGGATCCCGCTGTTCGCCACCGGCTCCGTGTCCATCGCCGGTGGCGGCACCATCTTCACCGGCGCGATCGTCCTCGCCGTGATGATCCTGCCGATCATCGCCGCGGTGACCCGCGAGGTGTTCGTGCAGACCCCGAAGGGGCAGATCGAGGCCGCGCTCGCCCTGGGTGCCACCCGGTGGGAAGTGGTGCGCACCACGGTGATCCCGTTCGGCAAGTCCGGCTTCGTCAGTGGGTCGATGCTCGGCCTGGGCCGCGCGCTCGGCGAGACCATCGCGCTTTACATCATCATCCGCAGCACGCAGCAGACGTTCGGCTGGACGCTCTTCGACGGCGGTAACACCTTCGCCACCAAGATCGCCCTGGCCGCGGCGGAGTTCAACAACGAGCTGCAGGCCGGTGCGTACATCGCCGCCGGACTCGTGCTGTTCGTGTTGACCTTCCTCGTCAACGCCGGCGCCCGCGCCGCCATCGCCGGAAAGAAGGACTGACCGTGGCCGACACGAGCACAACCGGTGGAACCGCCACCATGGACCGGCCCGTCAAGGAACCGACCTTCCAGGGTGTGTCCGCCCGTCGCAAGGCGTCCGACGGCGCTGCGACGGTTCTGGTCTCCCTGGCCGTCCTGATCGCCCTCGTTCCGCTGGTGTGGGTGCTCTACACCGTCGTCTCGCGGGGGATCAGCGCCGTCGCCACGGCCGACTGGTGGACGTACTCGCAGGCCGGCGTCACGCCGTTCCGCGAGGGCGGCGGCGCGTACCACGCGATCGTCGGCACCCTGCTCCAGGGCCTGTTCTGCGCACTGATCTCCATCCCGATCGGCATCTTCGTGGCGATCTACCTGGTGGAGTACGGGCAGGGCACCCGCCTGGCCCGCGCGACCACCTTCATGGTCGACATCCTCACCGGCGTGCCGTCCATCGTGGCCGCGCTGTTCGTCTACGCGCTGTGGATCGCCACGTTCGGCTTCGACCGCTCCGGTCTGGCGGTGTCCCTCGCGCTCGTGCTCCTCATGATCCCGGTGATCGTGCGGTCCGCCGAGGAGATGTTGCGCATCGTGCCGCAGGACCTCCGTGAGGCCTCGTACGCCCTGGGGGTGCCCAAGTGGAAGACGATCGCCAAGATCGTGCTGCCGACGGCGCTCTCCGGCATCGTCACCGGCATCATGCTCGCGCTGGCGCGCGTGATGGGGGAGACGGCGCCGGTCCTGATCCTGGTGGGATCGGCCACCGCCATCAACTTCAACCTGTTCGCCGGGCCGCAGACCTCGCTGCCGCTCATGATGGTCGACCTGCAGAAGGCCGGTACGGCCGCGCTCACCAGCGAGCGGATGTGGGGCGCTGCACTCACCCTCATCCTCATCGTCGCGGTGCTCAACATCGGCGCGAAGCTGGTCTCCCGCTTCTTCGCCCCCAAGAGTTTCTGACCGAAGGACTTCGTCATGGCCAAACGTCTCGATCTCGACAACGTCAATATCTACTACGGCAAGTTCCACGCCGTGTCGAACGTGACGCTGTCCGTTCCGCCGCGCAGTGTGACGGCCTTCATCGGTCCGTCCGGTTGCGGCAAGTCGACCGTGCTGCGGTCCCTCAACCGCATGCACGAGGTGACTCCGGGTGCCCGCGTCGAGGGCTCGGTGAAGCTCGACGGCGAGGACATCTACGGCGCGGGCGTGGACCCGGTCGGCGTCCGCCGCACCATCGGCATGGTGTTCCAGCGCCCGAACCCGTTCCCCACCATGTCGATCCGCGACAACGTGGTGGCCGGGCTCAAGCTGCAGGGTGGCCGGAGCAAGAAGGAACTCGACGAGATCGCCGAGAACTCCCTCAAGGGCGCGAACCTCTGGAACGAGGTCAAGGACCGGCTCGACAAGCCGGGCGGCGGCCTCTCCGGCGGTCAGCAGCAGCGTCTGTGCATCGCGCGCGCGATCGCCGTGCAGCCGGACGTCCTGCTGATGGACGAGCCCTGCTCGGCGCTCGATCCCATCTCGACCCTCGCGATCGAGGATTTGATCGGTGAGCTCAAGAAGGACTTCACCATCGTGATCGTCACGCACAACATGCAGCAGGCGGCCCGCGTCAGCGACCAGACCGGGTTCTTCAACCTCGAGGCCACCGGCAAGCCCGGCAACCTCATCGAGATCGACGACACCGAGAAGATCTTCTCCAACCCCTCGAAGAAGGCCACGGAGGACTACATCTCCGGCCGCTTCGGCTAGACACTCGACGACGAAGGGCGCCCCTCTCGCGAGGGGCGCCCTTTCTCGTGCTCGTGGCGGCCGGCGAACCGGCGGGCCCGGCCCGGACGAGCCGGACCGGGTGGGTGACCTAGCCCACGTGCTGCGCCGGCGGCGTCGGCATGTCGGAGGGCAGTTCACCGGTGACGAGGAAGATCACGCGACGACCGACTTCCACGGCGTGGTCGGCGAAACGCTCGTAGAACCGGCCGAGCAGCGTCACGTCGACGGCCGCGGCCACGCCGTGCTTCCACTCACGGTCCATCAGGACGCTGAAGAGGTGCCGGTGCAGATCGTCCATCGCCTCGTCCTCCTCGCGGAGCTTCGCGGCCCGCTCGGGGTCGCGCGTCTCGAGGACCTCGCGCGCCGACGCGCCGAGCGCGACGGCGATGCGTCCCATCTCGGCGAAGTAACCGTTGACCTCTTCGGGGAGGGCGTGCGCCGGGTGGCGACGACGGGCGATCTTCGCGACGTGGAGGGCGAGTGCACCCATGCGGTCGATGTCCGCGACGATCTGGATGCCGGACACCACGGACCGGAGATCGCCGGCGACGGGGGCCTGCAGGGCCAGCAGCGCGAACGCGCGCTCCTCGGCCTGGGCGCTGAGATCGGTGATGCGCTCGTGGTCGCCGATCACCTGTTCGGCGATGCGGAGATCGGCCTGGAGGAGGGACTGCGTGGCCCGCTCCATGGCCTGACCGGCGAGCCCGGCCATCTCGCCGAGCAGGTCGGCGAGCTCGGTCATCTGTTCGTTGTAAGCCACGCGCATGGTCCGATTCTAGGCCCGGGTGATGATCGGGCCGGGATGCAGGCGGTGAACGGCGGGTGAATGCCGCGCAGCCGACTACATGCAGGTCGCGTCGGCGGCGTTGGTGACCGTGAGGTCGCTCGGCAGCGCCACGTCGGTGGGGGCGCCGTCGACGGCCGTGTCGAAGGTCGGCAGCGTCTCGCCGACCGGGGTGGGCGCGGTCACGGTGCCGGCGTCGGCGCCGCCGAGGATCACCTCGACGATGCCGCCGAGCGACGTCGTCTCCTGCAGGACGGCACCGGGAAGAGCGCTCGCAACCGTCGCGGCCTCCGCGATCGAGCCCGGTCCGTAGCGCACCACCGTCGGGCCGGTCGTCGTGGCGTCGGCGTTGCCCGTGCCCACGATCTGGAAGCCGTATGCCGCGAGCGAGTCCGCCGTGGTAGCCGCGAGCCCGCCGACCTCGGAGCCGTTGGACACCTGCACGGACACCGCGGTGGGATCGAGGGAGACCTGCGGCGTCGTGGCGACGGCGCGGGTGTCCGTCGAATCCGGAGTCGTCGGAGCGGTCTCGGGTGCGCGCTGTTCACCCGGCAGCGGCTGATCGTCGATGATCGCGCGGAAGATGGCGTCGATGTCGTCGGTCCGCGGAATCTCGTTGCCGTAGTACGTGGTGCCGGCCGTCGGAACGGTGAGGAACGTGACCGCCCCTGCGTCGACCCCGCGCAGAGACTTGCCGAGCGTGAGCAGGTCCGCCGTCTTCACGTTCTCGACGAAGGTGTCACGCGTGAACGCGGTGACGAACCCGTTGAGCTTGCCCGGATCGAACAGCACGCGGTTGCTCAGCACCGAGCGGAGCAGCGACGACAGGAAGACCTGCTGACGCTTGATGCGGCCGTAATCGCCCGTCCCCTCGGCCTCGACCTTCCGGGCACGGACGTAGTTCAGCGCGGTGCGCCCGTCCACCCGCTGCTCGCCGGTCGTGGCGAGGATGGTGCCGAGCTCGTCGTCGATCAGCGGCTGCGTGGTGCACACGTCCACGCCGCCGACCTCGTCCACCATGGACTCGAAACCGGCGAAGTCGATGCCGACGAAGTGCCCGATGCGCAGACCGGACATCTTCTGAATGACCTTGACCAGGCACTTCGGGCCGCCGAGCGCGTAGGTCGCGTTCAGTTTGTCGCCGTCCGCCGCCGGATAGACCTCGTCGGTGTAGTCGCCGGTGGTCGAGTCCCAGGCCTGGCACTCCGGTCGCGTCACGTCGAGGTCGCGGGGGAACGACACCGCGACCACGCGGCTGCGATCGGCCGGAATGTTGATGAGGATCACGGTGTCGGACCGGGCGCCCTCGGCATCGAGCTCGGTGCCGGCGCCGACCTCACCGCTGGCACCGGCACGGGTGTCGGTGCCGACGATGAGATAGGTCTCGTCGCCGTACTGACCCGGCGCGTCGACGACGTCCGTCGACTCGGTGTCCAGCGCCGACACCTGGGCGAAGCCGCGGTCGGTGGCGCGCAGGTAGCCCCAGACGATGCCGGTGAGCAGCAGAGCGAGCACGGAGACCAAGGCGACGGACACGCGGCCGGCCAGCCGCATCCGCGCCCGCTTGCGGGCCTT
Source organism: Rhodococcus sp. PBTS 1 (assembly GCF_001620025.1). Taxonomy (NCBI): domain Bacteria; kingdom Bacillati; phylum Actinomycetota; class Actinomycetes; order Mycobacteriales; family Nocardiaceae; genus Rhodococcus; species Rhodococcus sp. PBTS 1. Next base: position 3,000,930 of record NZ_CP015219.1, on the reverse strand, counting down.
CGACAGGGCGAGCCGGGTGAGGGCGGGCGGTGCGACGGTGCCCACCGCTTCGGGTCCCTTGCGCGGGGGCGCGGCGGCCGGAAGCACGACGGTGGGGTCGTCCTCGGTCGCCGATGCGGACCCGTTCTCGACCGGCGGTGCGGGAGTCGGGGTCGGCGCGGGTGGTGCCGGGGTGGGAGGCGGGGTGGTGGCGGGTGCGTCCTCGCCCGCACCGTCCCGACGGCGGGAGGTGATGCGGGCGACCTTGTCGACCAGTTCCGCGACGGACAGGCGGGCGTCCGCATCGTCGGTCGGGGCAGGGGTGTCGGCGGGGCCGTTTCGAGGAGTCGGCGCCGGGACGTCGGCACTCGCCTCGTCGTCGCGGGACGACTCCGGCGAGGAGTTCGTGCCGGACTCCGGATCGTGAAGCCGGGAGATCGGACGTTCCCACGGGGCACGTCGGCCGACGCCGGGTGCGCGCGTCTCGTCGTCGTCACCCACGCGTGCGGTCTCCCTCTCGTGCACCGACCGCAGGTCGCGCGATCGACGCAATCCTAGCGATCATCCGCCGGAGTGCATCAGATCGGCGCCCGCGGGGACGGCACAGTCCTCCGGGTCGTCCAGCCACCCGTCGGGCAGCGCGACCGACGAAGGCGAGCCCTGCCGTCCGCGGGGACCCTCGGCGTCCGGGGGGAATGGCACGGTGGGATCGAGCTGGTCGAGCAGACCGTCGAGCTCCACCAGCGTGGAGACGGTGGCCATCTTCTGCCGCAGATCCGAGCCCGCGGGGAAGCCCCGCATGTACCAGGCGACGTGCTTGCGCATCTCTCGCAGTCCGCGGTCCTCGCCGTGGTGGTCGGCGAGCAGTTCCGCGTGCCGACGCATGATGTCGGCGACTCGGCCGAGGGTCGGCGGCGTCGGGCGCTCCGTGCCGCGCAGCGCGGCGGACAGTTCGGCGAAGAGCCACGGACGACCGAGGCACCCCCGCCCGACGACGACGCCGTCGCACCCGGTCTCGGTCATCATCCGGGCGGCGTCGTCGGCGTGGAAGATGTCGCCGTTGCCGAGGACCGGCACGTCGCGCACGTGGTCCTTGAGCCGCGCGATCTCCGACCAGTCGGCCGTGCCGGAGTACCGCTGAGCGGCGGTCCGTGCGTGCAGGGCCACTGCGGCCGCGCCCTCGCCTGCCGCGATCCGTCCGGCGTCGAGGTGAGTGTGGTGCGCATCGTCGATGCCGATACGGAACTTGACCGTGACGGGGATGTCGGTGCCCTCGGTGGCGCGCACCGCCGCGGCGACGATGGCGCCGAACAGCGAGCGCTTGTACGGCAGGGCCGCGCCGCCGCCCTTGCGGGTCACTTTCGGCACGGGGCAGCCGAAGTTCATGTCGATGTGATCGGCCATGTCCTCGTCGACGATCATCTTCGCGGCGTCGTACGTGGTCTGCGGGTCGACGGTGTAGAGCTGCAGGGATCGCGGCGTCTCGGTGGGGCCGAACGTGGTCATGTGCAGCGTGGCGGGCTGACGTTCCACGAGTGCGCGCGCGGTGACCATCTCGCACACGTACAGCCCCGACGTCGACCCCGTCAGCTCGTCCTCGAGCTCGCGGCACAGGGTGCGGAACGCGACGTTGGTGACGCCGGCCATGGGGGCGAGGACCACCGGACTGCGCAGCGTCAACGAACCGATCTGCAAAGCCATGGGGACATCACGCACCAAACGCACTCGGGGGCCGACGGGGGAGTCGGCGTGTCGACAGAACGATGCCCGGCCGCCGTCGGACGGGGGCCGGGCATCACCGAGAATACGGGTCACGGGGCGGTCACGGCCAGTTCGGCCGAGACGACGCCCGGTGGCCGGAGGTCAGGAGGCCTGAGCGGCCTGCCGCTTCGCCGCCTCTCGAGAGAGCATGCGGTCGCGCTGCTCCTCGAACTTGAGCACCTGGCCCTCGAGCTTCTCGAGGAACGCCGCGAGCTCGTCGCGGGTCTGCTCGCCGGCGGCGCCGAAATCGGTGCGCTCGAAGATCTTCCACTTGCGCAGGACCGGCATGACCACGTCCTCGAGGTGCTGGCGCAAATCGTAGATGCCGTGCTTGGCCATGAGGACACCGTTGCGTCGGAAGTTCGGCATGCCCGCGCCGGGCATCACGAAGTTCTGCACGATGTCCGACACACCCTTCAGCGCCTGGTCGGGCGAGAGATCGAGCGCTGCCCCGCAGAGGTTGCGGTAGAAGATCATGTGCAGGTTCTCGTCCGCCGCGATGCGCTGGAGCATGCGGTCGGCGATGGGGTCGTTGCAGACCTTGCCGGTGTTGCGGTGGCTGACGCGGGTGGCGAGCTCCTGGAACGTGACGTAGGCGACCGAGTGCAGGAAGCCCATCTGGTCGCCGTTCTCCCCGGCGGGGGAGGCGAAGCCGTTGGTCATGTGCTCCATACGGGCGTTCTCGAGGGCGACGGGATCGACACCGCGAGTCACCACCAGGTAGTCGCGCATGACGATGCCGTGGCGGTTCTCCTCGGCCGTCCACCGGCCCACCCAGGTGCCCCACGCGCCGTCCTGCGAGAAGTTCTCCGCGATCTCGCGGTGGTACGAGGGCAGGTTGTCCTCGGTGAGCAGGTTCGTGATCATGGCGGCCTTGGCAACCTCGTCCAGCTGCGACTGCTCGGGCGACCAGTCCTCGCCGCCGAGCGCGGCGAAGTTACGCCCCTCGTCCCACGGGACGTAGTCGTGGGGGTGCCATTCCTTGGCCATGGAGAGGTGCCGGTTCAAGTTCTCCTCCGCAACCGGCTGCAACTCGCTGAGCAGCTCGAGTTGGGTCAGATCCCGTGCCATGCCAATCCTCCGTGTCGATGTCGATCCGAAACAGCCTACGGCACCGTAACCGCGCCGTGGGGCGTCTCGTCGGGCCTCGCTGTGCGACGTGCGCCGCGCCGGCGACCCGAATGCGTGTCTCGATAACACTCGTCGAACGGGCGCCGAGTTCGGTTACGGGGCTGCGTGCCGACCGGTTCGAGTATAAGCCCGGCCGACCAGCCGAATCGGCTGTGAAATATCCGTAAGACCGACGATCGGCGCTGTGCGATCGAGGAGCGGCCGGGGGTGTGCGCACCTCGGTCCGGCCGCCGTTCACGGTGCCCCCACCAGGGCTCGAACCTGGGACCTGCGGATTAAAAGTCCGTAGCTCTACCAACTGAGCTATAGGGGCCGACGTCGCCGCCGCAGGGGCGGACGTGGCAGAAGTGTACTCATCGCCACGGTCGGACCGATCGGCGCCCGCGGCTTGTCCGATCGGTCCTGGCGGGACGCGGCGCCGGCGCATCGCGCGGACGCCCGCGACGGCCGGGGCGGGCGCGTACTCTGAAGTCGGATACGCGCACACAGCCGTTCGCGCGCATCGGTATTCGGACTTTCCGGACACGACGAATCGTTCTCGAATGTGACCGCGGAACCGAATGCATCGACCGGGCCGACCGATCAATTGGCACACTCGGGCTGTTTTCGGGCGGGTTCGAGGGAGTTCTCAGGATTGTCGGTTACGCTCGCGTCACTTTCACGGCGCCGCGAGGCGCCCAATTCGGAGGCACACGCGCAATGGCACAGCAAGAACGCGCCCGACGGACCCGTGCGGCGATCGTCGAGGCCGCGGCCCACGAGTTCAGCAAGCGCGGGTACACCGCCGCGTCGGTGAACACGATTCTGGAAGGGTCCCGCGCCACGAAAGGCGCGATGTACTTCCATTTCAGTTCCAAGGAAGACCTGGCGCGCGCGGTGCTGCAGACCGCGAGCGAGAAGTACCGCGAGGTCATGTCGACCCCACGCCCCGCGGGTGTGGACGCCCTCGAGTGGCTGCATTCCCGCATCGTGGAACTGGCGCGATCCTTCGACGAGAGTGTCGTCGTGCGCGCGGAGTTCCGTCTCATCATCGAGCCGGAGTTCTACGCGACCATCCGCGAGGGTGCCGGGGCGATCTGGGGGCAGACGGCGTCCGATCTCGCCGCGGAAGCGCACCGCGAGGGCCTGCTGCGTCCGGACATCGATCCCCGGCAGTTCACCCGCGTTCTGGTGACCTCCCTCGCCGGCCAGCGGTACATGTCCGACCTGACGGCCGACGAGACCGATCTGGCCGCACTGTTCGAGGAGTCACTGGAGGTCCTCCTGATGGCCATGGCGTCGCCGGAGTGGCTCGACGGCTGGCGTTCCCGCGGGTGGCGTGACGTGCTCGCCCCCGTGGGCGCGGACGCCTGACGCCTGCGGGGGTCCCGACCCCCGAATTGCCCTCCGACCTGCAGATTTGGAAGTCGAAGCGGCGGTGTCCTAAGCTATCGAAGCTCCCAACGGCACGCGCCGGAGGGTGAGGCCGGAGCAATCCGGCGGGCCCCCTTCGTTTAGCGGCCTAGGACGCCGCCCTTTCAAGGCGGTAGCGCGGGTTCGAATCCCGTAGGGGGTACGTGTCGGTGTGGTGACAGCACCGAGATGGTCGGGAACCCCCGACACGGAGCGAATTTGTTCCGGCCGGGAGATGCAGTAAGGTTCTCCGGGCGAGCACGACAGCAGTTCGAGTTACACAACAGTTCGGTTTCACCAGCAGTACAGCAAGGCCCTGTGGCGCAGTTGGTTAGCGCGCCGCCCTGTCACGGCGGAGGTCGCGGGTTCGAGTCCCGTCAGGGTCGCAAGACATGTGCACAACCGGTGTCCAGCAGTTCGATCGGACATCCTCGGCCAGGTAGCTCAGTTGGTACGAGCGTCCGCCTGAAAAGCGGAAGGTCGCCGGTTCGATCCCGGCTCTGGCCACCACGATCCACGACCACCTGCTCGCGCAGGTGGTCGTTCGTCGTTCAGGGGTTGGATCCGGGTTCGATAGCCGACAGCGCCGGCGGGGTATCGACATCCCATGAGCGACATCGACGCCGACGTCATCGTGGTGGGGGCGGGCATCGCCGGACTTCGCTGCGCCGCCGCCCTGCACCGCCGAGGACTCACCGCCCGCGTTCTCGAGGCCGACACCGCCCCCGGCGGACGGATCCGTACCGACGTCGTCGACGGGTTCCGGTGCGACCGCGGCTTCCAGTTGCTCAACCCGTCGTATCCGGCCGTGCGGCGCCACGTCGACGTCGACGCTCTCGATCTGCGCACCGCCGGACGGGGAGTGCGGGTGGTCGACGGGTCCGGTCGGTCCCGCACCCTCGCCGACCCCACTCGCCACCCCGGACTGCTCGCTGCGACGGTGCGCTCGGCCGTCGGCCTGGGGCTCGTGCGCCCCCGGGCGGTGGTCGGCGCCGCGCGGTGGGCGTTGCCGGCGCTGGGCCCGGTTCGGCGGCTCGAGTCCGCTCCGGACGCTGCCCTCGCCGCGGACTGGGACCGTCTCGGCGTGCGCGGACCCCTCCGTGAGTCGATTCTGTCGCCGTTCCTCAGCGGCGTCCTCGCCGACGGAGTCGGCGACACCTCGGATCGTTACGTCCGATTGGTGCTGCGCAGCTTCCTGCTGGCGACGCCCGGTGTTCCCGACCGCGGCATGCAGGCCTTCCCCGAGCAGCTCGCGCGGGCCGAGGGCGTCGACGTGACGTACTCCGCCCGCGTCGAGCGGGTCACCGACGGCGCGGTGCCGGAAGTCGGTGTCGCCGACGGCGCGACGCTACGGGCCCGGGCGGTGGTGATCGCGACGGACGCGAGCGACGCCGCCGATCTGACGGCGGCGGCGACGTCGCCGATGCGAGGTCTGTCGACGTGGTGGTTCGACGCCGACGGGCTGGAACCCGATGCGTTCCTCCGCATTTCGGGCGCGGGGGGTGTCGTGGTCAACACCGCGCAGCTGAGCGCCATCGCCCCGGGCTACGCGCCACCCGGCCGCACCCTCGTGGAGGCGACGACGCTGCTCGGTGACGCCGGTCCCGCGGAGGAGGCCGCCGTGCGCGCCGAACTGACCCGCCTCTGGGCCACCTCGACCGCCTCGTGGCGGGTGATCGTCCATCACGACGTGACACGGGCGCTGCCGGTCCAGGCCGCCGGAACGCCGCTCCGACGACCGCTGCGGACGGGTGAGCGCGTGCTCGTGGCCGGCGATCATCGGGACACACCCTCGATTCAAGGCGCCCTGGTCTCGGGTGGGCGCGCGGCGGCCGAGGTGGCCCGGCTGCTGAGCTGACGCGAGCCGGGCGAGCGGGTCAGCGCGGCCGACGGCCCTCGCGCAGGGTGCGCTCGGCCAATTCCCGGAGTGCACCGGTGAGGGCGGAATCCGGTGTCTCGCATCGGTGTTCGCCGATCTCCAGCGTCCAGGAGTAGGCGTCCCGGACGCGCTGATCGGCCTGCGCGGGCAGGTCGACGATCTGCGGAATCGCCTGTTGTACGAGGTGTTCCCACTCGGTGGCGGCGTCGCCCAGCGTGGTCGTGTCCACCGCTGCGCGTCGGGTCATCCCCGCCACGCCGCCGCTGCGCACCACCACGATGTCCACGTCACGTCCTCCTGCTCACCTCGTCCGGAGCGTCGGATCCGCCCTGCTCGAGACCCTGCCCGAGGCCCACGGTAGTCCACCCCTGCAGGACGGCCCGGTGAACGTCGGACCCGGCCCCGTACCGCGTCGTCGCCGCGGCGACGGTGGCGGCGGCGAAGGCGGAGAAGTCCGCGGTGGGCGTCAGGGTCCCGCCGGTGCAGGTGTCGAACCACACCTGGCCGAGACGGTCCCAGGCCGGTCCGCGGAGGGCCACGGCGGCCTCGGCGAACGCGCGGTTGGGGATGCCGGAGTTGATGTGGACGCCGCCGTTGTCCTCGGCGGTCTCGACGTACCCGGCCATGTCCGCGGGCTGGGGATCGCGCCCCAGCACGTCGTCGTCGTACGCGGTGCCGGGGCGCAGCATCGACCGGAGTGCGCTGCCCTGCACGTCGGGGAGGAACAGGCCCTCGCCGACCAGCCACGACGCGTCCTCGGCGTTCTCGTTCCGCGCACGCTGCTCGGCGAGGACGCCGAAGACGTCCGAGATGGACTCGTTGAGCGCTCCGGACTGTCCGGAGTACTCCAACTGCGAGGTGTACTGCGTGAACCCGTGCGCGAGTTCGTGCGCGATCACCGACAGCGAGACGGTGAAGCGGGTGAACACCTCGCCGTCCCCGTCGCCGAACACCATGCGGCTGCCGTCCCAGAACGCGTTGTCGTACTGCTCGCCGTAGTGCACCGTCGCATCGAGGGGCAGTCCGCGACCGTCCAGGCTCGACCAGCCGTACACCTCGTCGAACAACGCGTAGGTGACGCCGAGCCCGTCGTAGCTCTCGTCCGCGGCCGGATCGCCCACCGCGGGCTCGCCTTCCCGACGGACGACGTCGCCGGGCAGGGTCTGCGTTCCCTTCGCGTCGGCGACGGTGCGCTGCAGACGGCCCGCCACGGCGCCGCGGGACCCGAGTGCCGCCCCGGCGCGCACCCCGTCACGGCGCAGCCGCAGTTCGGCGTCGAGTGCGAGCGTGCGTTCCGCGACGGACGGCGCGGTGTCGAGCCGCGCGCTGCGCTCGGCGGGTGCGGACGCGAGCCGCTGCAGCAGGTACGGGGGCACGACTCCCGGACACCCTGCGGAGGGGCGGACGGTGCACGAGGCGGCCGGGTGGGCGGTCATGCTGCGCGGGCGGGGTGGGCGGTCATGCTGCGACGCTAACCCGCCCCGCCGACAACCTCGCGGCGACGATCAGGGGCAGGCGAGTTTCGCCTGGTCGAAGATGCGGCCGGCCTCGTCCGCGCTGGGGGCGTTGCCGTTGTTGGTGGCCTGCGCCTCGATGTCCGTCTTGATCTCGGCCTCGTCCTTGCCGTCCGAGATCTGCTGGCAGATCCCGCCCAGCAAGGCCTCGATCTCCTCGTCGGACTTGCCCTCGGACAGTGCCGAGAACTGGGCCTTGTACGCGGCGACGAAGGTGGCCCGCTTGGCGTCGTCGAACACCGATCCCGCTCGGTCGCCGAGGCTTTCCGCGCTGGATCCGAGGCCCGGCGCGGCGGAGCGGGCCGAACTCACCGCGCCCTCGGCGGCGTTCTGGGCGCTCTCGGCGATGTTGCCCGCCGTGTCCTGCGCGGCTTGCTGGTCTTCGGAACTGCACCCGGACAGGACGAGCGTGAGGGCGGCTGCGGCGGTGACGACGGTGGCGGCGAGTTTCATCGGCGCAGTCTACCGACGCCGGACTCACCGGATCGAGACCGTCGGGCGAGAACGGTGCCCATAATTGGCGATGACCACAACCCCGGTCGACGACACCCGGTCCACTCCGCGGGGACGGACGCGGGGCGGCGGACGCACGGTGGTGCGCAGTGCCCACGGGACCTCCGCCGTCGAGTCCTTCGTGATCGTCGCCGTCGCCACCATCCTGATCACGCGGGCCTACCTCGAGATCATGGACTACCCGCAGGTGGGAAACGGCACCCTGCACATCGCGCACGCCCTGTGGGGCGGGGCGGGGATGATGGCGGCGCTGGTGATCGGCTGGCTGTTCCTCGGTTTCGGGGCGCGCGTGGTCGCGGTGGTGCTGGGCGGGATCGGGTTCGGCCTGTTCCTCGACGAGGTCGGCAAGTTCGTCACGAGAGACAACGACTACTTCTACGGACCGGCGGCCGAGATCATGTACGTCACCGTGGTGCTGGTCCTGGTGGCGACGCGGTTGCTGCGGGACGCGGCGGAGCCGACGCCGCGTGAATGTCTCGCGAACGCCGCGGCCATCGCCGCGGACGGTGTCGCCGGCGGGCTCCCCGCGCACCGCCGCGAGAAGGGGTTGGAACTGCTGGGCCGGGCACGCGAGGCCGGGGCGGACCCCGACGTCGTCGCCGGGCTCGAGGTGCTGCTGCGCCGCAGCGCACCGGTGTCGGCGGGTGCGGCCGGACTGCGCTACCACCTGCGTCGGCGGTTGCCGCGCTGGGTGCGGAGTCCGCGGTGGGTGCCGGTGCTCGCGTGGCTGATGGTGATCAGCGCGATCGTCGGGGTGATCGGTGGAGCGGTGGCCCTGGCGACGGGCGGCGTCGACGTCGCGACGGACGATCTCGAGGTGACGGTCGAGCGCATGACGGTGTCCGGCGGGATTCTGTGGATCACCGCCTGTCTGACCGTGGCGCTGGGACTGCCGGCCGTGATCGCGCTGCACCGCACCGATGCCCTCTGGCCGTTGCGGTGGTTGCGAGTGGCCGCATTGATCTACGCGCTGTTGGGCGCGCTCGTGGACTTCGCGCAGATCGGCTTCGCCGCGCTGACGAACCTCGCGCTCGGGCTGGTCACCCTCGCGGCGATCTCCCATCGGTTGGCGGTCCAAACGGCGGAAGGGTCCGCGCGGACTCGAAGCGTCGCGGTGCGCCTGTGATCGGATCGTCGAACGCGATGCTGCGCGCGAGCAGACGCAGCGGATCGCGGTAGTCGTCGACGGCCACCTCGCGAGGCACCGGATACAGGGAGTCCCCGACGATCGGGATTCCCGCCGACGCCAGATGCACCCGAAGCTGATGCGTCTTCCCGGTCGTCGGACGCAACCGGTACAGCGCGAGATCGCCTGCGGTGTCGATAATTTCGACGCGGGTCTCGGCGTTCACCTCACCGGGCACCTCGCGGGCCTGCAGCGATTCCCTGGTCTTGACGATGCGGCTGCGCATCAGGCTCGGGACGTCGCCGACCGGGGCGACCGCCTCGTAGACCTTGGTCACCGCGCGTGCGGCGAACATCTCCTGATAGGCCCGGCGGACGTCCGGGCGGGCGGTGAAGACGAGTACGCCGGCGGTGAGTCGGTCGAGGCGGTGCGCGGGGGAGAGCTCGTCGTTGCCGAGTTCTCGACGCAGGCGTACCACAGCGGACTGGACGACGAACCGCCCGCGTGGGGTGGTCGCCAGGAAGTGCGGCTTGTCGACCACCACCAGGTCGCGGTCGGCGTGCAGCACCGGCAGAGCGAACGGCACTTCCGGCTCCGCGGGCGGGTCACGGTGGAGCCACACGTCGGCGCGGGGGACCAGGGGCGTGGTCGCGGTGATCGGGGTGCCCCGCGCGTCGACCACCTCGCCGGCGTCGATCTTCGCGGCCAGGGCGTCGGCGTCGTCGGGAAAGCGCGCCTTCAGGTAGGCCACGACCGTCGGGTACGACGCCGGGGGGTCGGGCATGCGAATGCGGGTGGGGTTGAGCCCGTCGCGCACGGGCAGCGGAGCGGGCATTCGACGACCCTAGGCGCGCGCTGCCCCGATGCCGTGGGTCGGGCAGGTCCGCCCCGAACAGCGGCCTCCCCGGGTAGGGTCGAGACCGCCCGCGGCAGCGTTGCTGCGGTGCGATACCGACGATCAGGGGGACGCAGTGGCGAAACACAAGTGGGTCGAGACGGACATTCCGAACCAGAAGGGGCGGACGTTCCTCGTCACGGGGGCCAATTCGGGACTGGGAGCGGAGGCGGCCAAGGCACTCGGCCGCGCCGGCGCGACGGTGATCCTGGCGTGCCGGACGGTCGCCAAGGCCGAGCCGGTGGCCGCCGAGATCGGGGACCGTGCGCAGGTGCGTCGCCTCGATCTGGCGGACCTCGCGTCGGTCCGCGAGTTCGCGGAGAACACCGGCGAGGTGGACGTGCTGATCAACAACGCGGGCATCATGGCCGTGCCGTTCGGGCGGACGGCCGACGGGTTCGAGATGCAGTTCGGCACGAACCACCTGGGTCACTTCGCCCTCACGGGCCTGCTGCTCGATCGCGTGAAGGATCGCGTGGTCACCATGAGCAGCTTCGCCCACCAGATCCCCGGCCTGAAGCTCGACGACCTGAACTTCGAGCACCGGAAGTACAGCCGCTGGGCGGCCTACGGGCAGTCCAAACTGGCCAACCTGCTCTTCACGTACGAGCTGGACCGTCGCCTGCGCGCGGCCGAATCGTCGATCACCGCGGTGGCCTCGCACCCCGGGTACTCCAAGACCGAGCTGACCGGCCGGACCGAGTCGTATCAGGACTTCTTCTCGAACATCAGCGACAAGCTCTTCGCGCAGAGCGCGTACATGGGATCGCTGCCGGCGCTGTTCGCGGCCACGGACCCCTCGGTGACGCCGGGCGGGTACTACGGGCCGGACGGACTGTTCGAGGTCGCCGGGCACCCGAAGAAAGTCGGGTCCAACAAGGCGTCCCGCGACGAGCGGACCGCCCGTGAGCTCTGGGAGAGGTCCGAGAAGCTCACGGGCGTGACCTACACCTTCTAGTCGTCGGTGACGGCGTCTCAGTCGTCGGTGACGGTGACCGTCACGTCGATGTTGCCGCGGGTGGCGTTGCTGTAGGGGCACACCTCGTGCGCCTTGTCGGCGATCGCCTGCGCGGTGTCGTGGTCGAGGTTCGGCAGTGTCACCTCGAGCTCGACGGAGAGCTGGAAACCGCCTGCGTCGGTCGGGCCGATGTTCACCTTCGCGCCCACGGAGGAATCGCTGACGTCGGCCTTCTGCTGCCCGGCCACCAGTCGGAGCGCCGAGTGGAAGCACGCGGCGTAGCCGACGGCGAAGAGCTGCTCGGGGTTGGTGCCGTTGCCGGCGCCGCCGAGTTCCTTCGGGGTGGCGAGGTCGACGTCGATGCGACCGTCGGTGGTGCGGCCGTGTCCGTTGCGGCCGTCGCCGGTGGCCAGGGCCTCTGCGGTGTAGAGCGTCTTCATCGGGGTTCCTCCGTCGTGTCGGGGTGGGGGGTGTCGGGGTGGGGGGTGTCGGGGTGGGTGTTGTCGGGTTGCGCGCGTAACGACGTCGCCACGCGCCGGAGCAGGTGGACGAACTGCGCGCCTTCCTCGGCGGTGAGGCCGGACTGCCGGGCGATGCACTCGGGGACGGGCAGCGCCTGCTCGCGCAGCGCGCGTCCCGCGTCGGTGAGGTGGATGCCGACGCGTCGTTCGTCGGCGCTGTCGCGTCGACGGGTGATCAACCCGAGGCTCTCGATGCGCTTGAGCAGCGGCGAGAGCGTGCCGGAATCGAGAGCCAGGCGGTCGCCGAGCTCCCGGACCGAGGCGCCGTCGTGCTCCCACAGCGCGAGCATGACCACGTACTGCGGGTAGGTCAGGCCCATCGGTTCCAGGAGCGGCCGGTACGCCGCCGTGGTGGCCCGTGATGCCGAGTACAGCGCGAAGCAGAGCTGCGCGTCGAGGGCGAGGGCGTCGGTCACTCCATGAAGGTAGCGCACAATTCAGTTGTGCACAACCGATCTACCTTTCCCGCGCTCCGACGGGTCACATCGTGGCGCGCCGCGCCAGCACGAAGGCGTAGATCCCGTACAAGCCGATGCCGAGTCCGGCGAGCACCAGGAGCACCTGTCCGTAGGGCTGCGCGCCGAGAGTCTTCACCGCGCCGTCGAGGCCGGTGGCCTTGCTCGGATCCGCGGTGAAGACCGAGACGGCGACCAGCAGACCGGCCCCGGCGAGGGCGATCCCCTTCGCGGTGTATCCGGCGATGCCGAGCCACGTCAGGCCGCGCCCGACGGACCCGTCGAGGTCGTCCCGGAAATTCGTCGAGACCCCCTTGTAGACGTGGTAGACGCCCACCCCCACGATCACGGCGGCGGCGATCAGCAGGACGCCCTTGCCGGGGGTCGACTGCATCAGGCGAGCTGTGATGCCCGCGTTCTGTTCCCCGCTCGATCGACCCGATCCGCGCGCGAACCCGAACGCGGACCACGCGAACGCCAGGTAGACGGCGGCCAGTGCCGCCGCCTTCAGGCGATCGCCCGTGTCCGACCCCGATTCGCGCTTCTTGCCGACCACCGCCTCGGTCACGCGCCACAGCGCCAACGCCACGAAGGCGACGACGGCAACCCAGAGGGCCACGCGCCCACCGGGTTTCGACGCGAGCTCCGCGAGCGCCCCGGACTGGTCGGCGTTGCCACCCTGTCCGAACGCCAGGCGGATCGTGATCCACCCGATGAGCAGATGAAGGACGCCGCTCACGGCGTGACCGGCGCGGGCCGCGCGCTCGAACGCCGTGCTGCGTTGCATGCGGGAAAGCGAGGAGGTGCCCGAGGCCGTCATCGACCGATCCTCCCACGCGGCCCGTCGTGTACTGTCCCTTCCGTGCAGCGCGCATATTTTTGGTTCGACAGGCCGGCCCTCGGGGGCACGGTTGGCGAACTGCTGCGCTGACCCCTTCCCACCCGACGAGCCGGCTGAACCGGCTCGCGCTCGGCGTGTGTGATCCGGTTCGTGTCCGGTCCTTTCCCTGAGGATTCCACCGTGACCGTTCTGCTCGACCAGGCTCCGCGCCTGGCCGCCGTGCCCTTGCCCTCTCCGCGCGACCTGCGTCGTGCCGTCCCGCTGTCGGCGGCCGCGGCCGCCCGGGTCGACGACGCACGATCCGCCCTGCGTCGGACCCTGCGCGGGGACGACGACCGCCTCGCGGTCGTGGTCGGTCCGTGCTCCGTGCACGACGTCCCCGCCGCCCTCGAGTACGCCGACCGCCTCGCGCCGATCGCGACGACGCTCGGCGACCGGCTGGTGGTCGCGATGCGCGTCTACGTCGAGAAACCTCGCACCACGGTGGGCTGGAAGGGTCTGCTGTCCGATCCTCGCCTCGACGGATCGCACGATCTCGGGGCCGGATTGGCCACGGCCCGTGGGGTGTTCGCCGACGTGGTCGAGCGGGGACTGCCGGTGGCCACCGAATTCCTCGACCCGACACTCGCCCCGCACCTGGCCGACCTCGTGGCCTACGGCGCGATCGGCGCCCGCACCGCGGCGAGTCAGATCCACCGCCAGATGGTGAGCGGGCTTCCTCTCCCCGTCGGAATCAAGAACGCCACCGACGGCGACGTCCAGGTGGCCGTCGACGGCGTCCGGTCGGCGGCGGCTCCGCACGTCCATCCGGGCGTCGACGACGACGGCCGACTCGCCGTCGTCGCCACGGGAGGCAACGACGACGCCCACGTGATCCTGCGCGGCGGTGCGTCCGGCCCGAACTACGACGCCGCCTCGGTCGACGACGCCGCCCGCCGGCTGATCTCCGCAGGACGCCGTCCGCGCGTGGTGATCGACGCCAGTCACGGCAACAGTGCCAAGGACCACCGCCGCCAGACGGACGTGCTCGGCGACGTTGCGCATCGTCTCGCTGCCGGCGATCGCTTCGTCGCGGGGGTCATGATCGAGAGTTTCCTGGTCGAGGGCCGTCAGGACCTGGCCGCGGACGTGTCGACTCTCGTTCGCGGACAGTCGATCACGGACGCCTGCCTCGGCTGGGCGGCCACCGAGGACGCGTTGCGGATGCTGGCGGATGCCGTCAGCGCACGCCGTGCGGACGGAACTGCACGCTGATCCGCGGGCCGGTGGGCCTGGTGGACTTGGGGATGCAGTGCTCCCACGTGCGTTGGCAGGAGCCGCCCATCACCACCAGGTCGCCGTGGCCCAGCGTGGCCCGCCGGGACGGCCCGCCGCCGCGCGGTCGCAGCAGCAGGGATCGCGCCGCGCCGAGCGAGAGGATCGCCACCATCGTGTCCTCGGTCGCGCCGCGGCCGACGTCGTCACCGTGCCAGGCCACGCTGTCCCGGCCGTCGCGGTAGAAGCACAGTCCCGCCGTCGCGAAGTCCTCCCCGAGTTCGGCACGGTAGTGCCGGTCGAGGGCCGCGCGTGCGTCCGTCAGCGCGGGGTGGGGAAGCCGGTCCGGGTCGGGGAAGAACGAGACGAGCCGCGGCACGTCCACCACCCGGTCGTACATCGGCCGTCTCTCCGTGCGCCACGGCACGTCGGCCACCAGTGCGTCGAACACCGCGTCGGACCCGCTCATCCACCCGGGGAGCAGGTCGATCCAGGCGCCGTCGCCGAGGTGCGTGCGCCGCGCGTCCGCGAGGGCGGCGAGCGACGGGCCCGCGGCGGCGTCGTCGAACAGCGACGCCTGCAGTGCGTACGTCATGCGACCGATGATACGCGCTCGATCGAACGAATGTTCGGATCGCGCGATTCCGGGTACCGGGACGGGACGCGGAGTGCAGACTCGACCCATGGTGGACACCACCCGCATCGCGGACTACGTCGTCGTCGGTGCCGGATCCGCGGGCTGCGTGCTGGCGAACCGGCTCAGTGCAGCCTCGGACATCGACGTGGTCGTGCTCGAGGCGGGGCCGGAGGACAAGAACAAGTTCGTCCACATTCCCGCGGGCTTCTCGAAACTGTTCCGGTCCGAGCTGGACTGGAACTACGACACCGAACCGCAGCCCGGACTCGCCGGCCGCAGCATCTTCTGGCCACGCGGGAAGATGCTGGGTGGATCGTCCTCGCTGAACGCCATGATGTGGGTGCGCGGGTTCGCCGCGGACTACGACGAGTGGGCCGAGGCGGCCGGCGCGGACTGGTCGTTCGAGTCGGCGGTCGAGGTCTTCCGCCGCATCGAGGACATCGAGGGGGCGACGGAGAACGACGAGGGGCGCGGCGGTCCGCTGCGCGTGTCCGCCCAGCGCAGCCCGCGATCGATCACGGCGGCGTACCTCGAGGCGGCGTCCGCTCTCGGTCTGTCCACCGAGCGCGCCAACCTCCCGACACCAAAGGGCATGACGCAGACCATGGTGACGCAGAAGCGCGGCGCCCGTTTCAGCTGCGCCGACGCCTACCTGCGCCCGGCGTCGTCGCGGCCGAACCTCGACGTGATCACCGAGGCCCTGGTGACGCGGGTCGTCTTCGACGGGACACGCGCCGTCGGGGTGGAGTACGAGCGCAACGGGCGACGCCAGGTGGTCCGCGCCCGGCGCGAGGTGATCCTTTCCGGCGGCGCAGTCAACACCCCCCAGCTGCTCATGCTTTCCGGCGTCGGCGCGGCGGCACACCTGCGCGAGCACGGCATCGAGGTGGTGCGTGACGTGCCCGAGGTGGGGGAGAACCTGCTCGACCACCTCGTCTCGGCTCTCGGGTACGGGGTGCAGTCGGACACGTTGTTCGCCGTGGAGAAGGTGCCGTCGCTGGTCAACTACCTGGTGCGGCGGCGCGGCATGCTCACCTCGAACGTCGCCGAGGCCTACGGCTTCGTGCGCAGCCACGACGGACTGGACCTGCCGGACCTGGAACTGCTGTTCGCTCCGGCCCCGTTCTTCGACGAGGGCCTCGTCCCCGCCACCGCCCACGCCGCGATTCTCGGCGCGATCCTGCTGAAGCCGAAGAGCACCGGCACGATCTCCCTGCGGTCCGCCGATCCCGCGGACAAGCCCGTAATCGATCCCCGCTACCTCTCCGATCCCGACGGCGCCGACCACGCCGCGCTCACGGCGGGACTGCTGCGCAGCGCGGAGATCGCGGCCACCGAGCCCCTCCGGTCACGCCTCGGCGAGCTGGTGCGGCCCGTCGCGCCGGCGGGCGCGAGCATCGAGGAGGTCGTCGAGCTGGCGGTGGCGACGATGTCGCACACGCTCTACCACCCGGTCGGCACCTGCCGGATGGGCACGGACGAGCGGTCGGTCGTGGACCCGCAGCTACGGGTGCGCGGTCTCGACGGGCTCCGGGTGGCGGACGCGTCGATCATGCCGACGATCATCCGCGGCCACACTCACGCCCCGTCGGTGCTGATCGGCGAGAAGGCCGCGGAGTTCGTGCTGTCGGCGCTCGCGCCGTCCCGGTAGGAGCCGGGCGTCCGGCCGGTCCACCGCTTGAACGCGCGGCGGAAGGCGCTCGGTTCCGAGAACCCGAGCCGCGCCGAGAGCTCCTCGGCGGTCTCCCCCCGTTCGAGTCCGGCGATCGCGGCGTCGCGCAGCACGTCCTCGCGCAGTCGGCCCAGCGACGTGCCTTCCTGACGCAGGACCCGCCGCAGGTGGGGGACGCTGATGGAGAGCATCGCGGCGATGTCCGCCGTGCTCGTCGCCCGACCCGACGCCCCGAGGGCGAGGGCGCGTCGGACCACCGCGGACGCCGACGAGCCGTAATCCCGTTCGGAATACAGGAGATTCGGCGACTCTCGGAGGTAGTCCTCCAGATCGGCCTCGTTCCGCACCAGCGGGGACGCGAGGACCGCCTCGTCGAATTCGAGGGCGCCGACCTCCGCGCCGAACGTCACGTGGACGCCGAAGATGTCGTCGTACGTCCGCCACGACGGGTAGCCCGGCTCGGGGAAGGGCAGGTGCACCGCGGTCAGCTTCAGACGACGTCCGATCAGCCACGCCGAGAAGCGATGCCAGAGGATGAGGACGAACTCTGCCTGCAGGCGGCTGGCCGCCGCGGCCGATTCCGGGGACAGGTGCGCCCCGATCATCGGCGGCGTCGGCGCCAGTTCGAGCCGCGCGCGCCCGCCGCCCCGGAGCAGCACCGATCGGGGAACACCGGCGAACACGCGGCTGACGTCCACCATGCGCTCGAGTGCCCGTCCGAGGTCGGGCCGATGGATCATGGTCAGGCAGATGACCCGAAACGTGCCGCGGCGCACGGGTTCCGCGCCGAGTCCCATCAGCTCGTCGCCCGTCATCTGCCACAGGGCGCGGGTGAGCCGCGTGACCTGGTCGGCCGTCAGCCGGGCGTCGGGCCGATCGAGGATCCGAGGATCGATGTCGGCGGCGCGCAGGCACGACGACAGGTCCACGCCCGTCTCGCCGGCCAGCAGCACGGGGATACGAACGAACTCGACCGAGACCGTCGGTGCCGCCGGGTTCTCCATCGCGCGCCTAGTCGGCCCGTCGCACGGAAGCGAGGCGGCGAGCGCCGTCCCGCAACACCTCGTCCTGCTTGCAGAAAGCGAATCGCACCAGGGTGGACCAGGATTCGCGGTGGTCGACGAACGCGTCGACGGGAACGGCGACCACGCCGATGCGCTCGGGCAGCGCACGGCAGAAGGCGTCCGCGTCGGTCTCGCCGAGGGGTGCGATATCGGCGCACACGAAATACGTTCCCGCGCTCTGCTTCACGCCGAAGCCGGCCTCCGTCAGCGCCGTGGACAGCAGATCGCGCTTGCGCTGCAGGTCGGTGCGCAGCGTCTCCACCCAGTCACCCTCCTCCGTCAGCGCGTGCGCTACCGCGGGCTGGAACGGCGCGCCGCCGACGAACGTGAGGAACTGCTTGGCCGTCTTGACCGCGGCGATCAACGGCGCCGGTCCGCACGCCCAGCCCGTCTTCCACCCGGTCGCGTTGAAGGTCTTGGCCGCGCTGGAGACCGTGATCGTGCGGTCCGCCATGCCCGGCAGCGTCGCCAGCGGCACGTGCTCGGCGTCGTCGAAGACCAGCCGCTCGTACACCTCGTCGGTGAGCGCGATCAGATCGTGCTCGCAGGCCACCTCGGCGATCGCCGTCAGCTCCGCGCGCGAGAAGACCGTGCCGGTGGGGTTGTGGGGCGAATTCACCACGATCATGCGGGTCGCGGGGGTGACCGCGGCGCGCAACGCGTCGACGTCGAGCACGAATCGGTCGCCGTCCGACACCAGCGGCACCGTCCGCCGGGTCGCCCCGGCGAGGGCGACCGCCGCCGCGTAGGCGTCGTAGTACGGCTCGATCAGCAGGACGTCGTCACCCGGTTCGACGAGCGCGAGCACGGTGGCGCTGATCGCCTCGGTGGCACCCACGGTGACCAGCACCTCGGTGTCCGGGTCGAAGTCCTGGCCGTAGCGGCGTCGGCGGTCGTCGGCGATCGCGTGACGCAGCACGGGCATGCCCGGTCCCGGCGGGTACTGGTTCAATCCCGAGGCGATGGCCTCGCGCGCCACCTCGAGCATGCGCGGCGGCCCGTCGGTGTCCGGAAAACCCTGGCCCAGGTTGACGGCGTCGTACCGGCCGGCTAGGGCGGTCATCTCGGCGAAGACGGTGGAGGCGAAGGGGCGCAGGCGGGGGACGGTGCGAGCTGCGGTCATGCGTCGTCGCCCCGTTCGAGGAGCTCGGCCGGCAGGTCGTGGGGGTCGATCAGCATGCGCTCGTTCTCGGCTCCGCGCACCTTCTCCGACACGGCCAGGTTCTTCCGCAGCAGTTGCCATTCGACCGGGTCGACGGCGTCGACGGCCCGGCGGAGCACCCCGCGGTCCCGCGTCCCCCACGCGATGGGCATGGGGCTGACCAACTGCCACGTCTCGGCGGTCGATGAGGTGTTGCGATCGCTCAGCACGGCCACGGACGGCACCCGCTCGCCCTCGGTGAGAGTGTGCCCCGGCAGAGCGCGGACGTTGCGCACCACCAGGGCGTAGTGCGGCACCGCCGTCTCGGGCTTGGCGATGTCGATCAGGGCGAGGATGGTCGCGCCACGCGGGCGGGTCTCGGACACCATGGCCGGAACCAGCGGGCCGCGACGGTACAGGTCCTCGATGGATCCGACCTTCCGCGGTGCCCACACCGACACCCACCACGACATCACGGCGGCCACCGCGAGGACGGCGGCCAGGATGTACGACCAGGGGGAGTGCCGCAGGTAGAGCCACACCGCGCCGGCCGCGAAGAGCAACCCGACGATGATCGACGACACGCGGAGACGCCGGACGTCCCCGAGGGTCTCGTTCACCGCCTTGGCGTGTCCGTGGTCCACCGCAAACTCGAAATGCCGCACTCGCTCGCCGTTCCTCGCGCTGTTGGGTCGACAGACGATCCTGCCAGAACGGTCAGATCGCCGGTCCCAGCAAGTCGTCCGCATCGGTGATCCGGTAGGCGTACCCCTGTTCGGCGAGGAATCGCTGCCGGTGGGCGGCGTACTCGGCATCGAGCGTGTCGCGGGAGACCACCGAATAGAAGTGTGCCTGGCCGCCGTCGTGCTTGGGACGCAGCAGTCGACCGAGCCGCTGGGCCTCCTCCTGGCGGGATCCGAACGTCCCCGACACCTGCACGGCCACCGAGGCCTCGGGCAGGTCGATGGAGAAGTTGGCCACCTTGCTCACCACGAGTCGACTGATCTCTCCGCGTCGGAACGCGTCGAACAGCACCTCGCGCTCCTTGTTCTTGGTCGATCCCTGGATGACGGGGGCGTCGAGGGCCGCGCCGAGCTCGTCGAGCTGGTCGAGGTACGCGCCGATCACCAGCGTCGGCGAGTCCTGGTGCCTGTCCAGGATGGACTTCACCACGGCGATCTTGGTGTGCGCGGTGGAGCAGAGCTTGTACCGCTCCTCCGGTTCCGCCACGGCGTACGCCATCCGCTCGGCGTCGGTGAGCGTCACCCGCACCTCGATGCAGTCCGCGGGCGCGATCCAGCCCTGCGCCTCGATGTCCTTCCACGGTGCGTCGTACCGCTTCGGCCCGATCAGCGAGAACACGTCGCCCTCGCGGCCGTCCTCGCGGACCAGCGTGGCGGTGAGACCGAGCCGACGGCGGGACTGCAGGTCGGCCGTCATCCGGAAGACGGGCGCGGGGAGCAGGTGCACCTCGTCGTAGATCACCAGGCCCCAGTCGCGCGAATCGAACAGCTCGAGGTGCTTGTACTCACCCTTGGTGCGGCGCGTGATCACCTGGTAGGTCGCGATGGTGACCGGGCGAATCTCCTTGCGCTCGCCCGAGTACTCGCCGATCTCGTCCTCGGTGAGCGAGGTTCGCGCGATCAGTTCGCGCTTCCACTGCCGGCCCGCCACCGTGTTGGTGACGAGGATGAGCGTCGTGGCCTGTGCCTTCGCCATCGCGGCCGCACCGACCATGGTCTTGCCGGCGCCGCAGGGCAGGACCACCACGCCGGATCCGCCGGCCCAGAAGGAGTCCGTGGCCATCTGCTGGTAGTCGCGCAGTTCCCAGTGACCGCCGGTGAAGTCGAGGTCGATCGGGTGGGCCTCGCCGTCGACGTACCCCGCGAGGTCCTCGGCGGGCCAGCCCACCTTGAGCAGCATCTGCTTGAGGCGGCCCCGCTCGCTCGGATGCACCAGCACGGTGTCCTCGTCGACGCGTCCGCCGAGCATCGGGGCGATCTTCTTGTGGCGCAGGATCTCCTCGAGCACGGCGCGGTCGAGGCTCACCAGGCAGAGGCCGTGGACGGGCGACTTCACGAGCTGCAGGCGGCCGTAGCGCGCCATGGTGTCGACGACGTCGACCAGCAGCGGCTGCGGCACGGCGTACCGCGAGTACGTGACCAGGGCGTCGACCACCTGCTCGGCGTCGTGCCCGGCGGCGCGCGCGTTCCACAGCGCGAGCGGGGTGACGCGGTAGGTGTGGACGTGCTCGGGCGCACGCTCGAGTTCGGCGAACGGGGCGATGGCGGCGCGGGCCTGCGGGGCGAGCTCGTGATCCACCTCGAGCAGGAGCGTCTTGTCGGACTGGACGATGAGTGGTCCGTCGGTCACTGATTCACTCTCCTCACACGCGCGACCGGGTCCGGTCGCAGCGCAACCACTCCATTGTGCCCGTTCACGGACGGACGACGACCGTGTGACCGATCACCGATCGACGAGATCGACCGAGGTGATGCGGTGCAGGGTGAACTGCCGCATGGTCCCAGCGTCCTCGTCCCAGGCGTCGAGCCGACCCCCGCCGACGCTGACCGGGGCCACGACGCGTTGGCTCGACACCCCGGCGGCGTCGACGTACCCGATGGTCACCGCGGCCCGCGCGATCGCGGCGCGCTGGAGCAGGGAGATGGTGGCCGCGCCGCTCGCCCGCGTGCCGTCGGCTCGGACGCCCTCGGTGCGCCGGGCGGTGGCGGCCTTGGTGCCGGCCCGCATCTCGGCGACCAACCGTCCCCGTTGGTCCGCGGTGGGCACCACCGGAGTGCGATACGCGGACCGGTTCCGGCGCACGGGGACCCGGGCGCCGCGGGGACGCAGATCGACGATGGTGCCCGACGAATCCTCGCCCGCGGGCGCGAAACCCCCGCTGCGCAGGGCCTCGAGCACGTCGCCGAGCGGGGCCTGCGACACCGCCACGGTGGGAGCGAGCGCGCGCAGCGCGAGCGCCTCGGCGGCCGGCGAGGCGAGGACCTCGGCGAGCAGCGCCGGATCCTCGCACCGGACGAACGACGACGCGATGCCGACGCGCAGGCGGCCGTGCCGGCGGGCGACGTCGTCGATCAGGTAGGTCAGAGCCTGCGGGACGGGCGTCCGGGACCGTGCGCCGAAGAACCCGTGCAGCTGGGCGGCGGACATGCCGGCGTCCAGCGCCCGGCGCAACGTGTTCTCGTCGACCCGGTACATCGTGGCGGCGCCGGCCGATTCGATGTCCGCCACGGTGGCCATGGTGTGGGCCAACTCGGGCGTCAACGGGCCGGGCGCGACGACCGTGAGGTCGGCCTGGACCAGGACGTGGTCGATGGGATCGGGGAGGGCGTCCGCCATCGCGGCCGCGGCCGCGTCGCGGTCGGTGTCGGCGAGCAGAGCGCGTCCGGGCGTCGACACCGCTCCGCGGCCGAGGATGCCCAGACCCCCGGCCTCGTCGAGGTAGCGGGAGACCGCGTGCCGGGTGAGCCGGCCGGCCAGACGCGGCCGTCGCCACGTGGCGATGCGGACCACGTCGTCCCGGCCGACGGTGACGCCGGCGTCGAGGTCGGCGAGGACGCCGAGGACGACGCGGCGGTCACGGGGCGCGGCGACGGACCGGGCCTCGTCGGACAGCGCGGCGATCGGCTTGTCGTTGGCGTCGCGCATGCCGACCGACCACGGGAGCCGCGGCAGGTCGAGCCAGGCACCGGCCAGCGCCGCCCACCGCACCGCGGGCGGGGAGGCGAGCCAGGCGTCGGCGGCGGACGTGGGCGCCCAGTGATCGTCGGTGTCGGACGGCGGCGACGGGTCCGGGGCGCCGGAGGCGAGCAGGCCCGCCGCGGCGAGGAGCTCGACGAGGAACGCGGCCTGCGTCTCGTCGAGGTCGCAGGTCTTGGCGATCCGGCGGAGCTCGCGCACTCCGAGCCCGCCCGCCTTCAGTGCGGGAGCGGGCGTGCTGCCGAGCGCCGCCAGCACGTTCTCGCACAGCCGCAGCAACTCCAGCGCCTCGCCCGCGGCAGCCGCGTCGACGTCCCGCGGGTTCTGGATCTCGCGCTCGGCGGGCGGTGGGGTGAGCCTGGTCGGGTCGGAGACCGGCTCGCCGCGCAGCACCTGGCTCACCTGCTGGGGGAGCTCGACCGTCTCGTGGTCGACGCGACCGAGCAGCCCGGCCGCGAGCAACTGCTGGACGGGACGGTCCGACGGGGTGCCCGGTGCGGCGTCGCGGGTGCGACCGAGGTTGCTCGACCGCGAGAGGGTGGTGAGCAGCTCACGCCGGCGGTCGTCGATCTGCTCGAGCGCCGCGGCGACGGACTCCTCGGTGAGGCCGCGATCGGCGGTCACGAAACGACCGACGCGCCACGGCAGTGCGTCCCGGGCCGCGGACACGGTCCGCAGGTCCGTCGTCCCGCGCACCAACGCGAGCGACCGCAGGGTGGCCAGCGCGGCGTCGACGGCCTTCTTGGTGGCCTGCTTGTTCACGAGCGCGTCGAGGCGCTTCCGCGGGACGGCGGCGGTGTCGCCCTGCTCGAAGAGCAGCAGTTCGAGCACCGTCAGGGTGGGGGTGTCGAGGTCCTCGACCGCGCGCAGCACCGACGCGCGCTGTTCCGCGCGCACGGCGAGGATGTCGAACGTCGCCGGGGGCGGAACGCTGAGGTCGGGACGCAGGCGCAGCAGCTCGCCCAGCTCCTCGTCGCTGCGCGCGGCCAGCCAGTCCGCGAGCGGGGGCGTCTCGCCCGGATCGGTGCTCATCGTGATCGAGCGTAGAACGTGGGTGCGACATGCCCGGCCGGGGCCGGGACTCCCCGGTCCGGGAGTGACCGGGTCGTTACCCACGCCGGGACCGGTCGATGCCAGAATGAGGTATGGCGAAGAACGAGAAGAAGCGCTACGTCGATCCGGGCTGGCCGCAGGGCAACGGCGACGACGACCACGCGGTGACGGAACTGACCTCGGCCCGGGCGGGCAATCTCTCTCCCTACGGCGAGGAGATCGAGTTCCCGCTGCCGCCCGAGTCCCTGCCCTACGCGCACCCGCACACCGTCATCAACCGCTGATCCGCAGCCCGACGAGCAGTCGGCACGAACGCGCAGCCCGCCGAGCAGTCGGCACGACGAAGGCCCCGCACCGATCGGTGCGGGGCCTTCGTCGTCGTGTCGCGGGAGATCAGCGCGGCAGCAGGTTCTGGTTCGCCTCGATGAACGCCGACACCTGGGGGTCGGCGACGGCGGAGCGCACGAACTCGACGACGGCGGGATCGTCGGTGACGGTCCGGACGAGGTCGGTCAGTCCCTGCAGCGCCTGCTCGGTGGAGGGGACGCTGGTCAGGTCCGGGAGGGCGGGAGCCGGCGCGGGCACGGGCGCCGTCTGGGCCGGTGCGTCACGCTGGGTGGGGGCGCTCGACAGGCCGAGCTTGGCGGAGCAGGAGGGCCAGGCGCCCCAGCCCTGCGACTCGAGCACGCGCTCGGCCACCACGATCTGCTCTTCGCGCGAGGCCTGGTTGGCGGTGGCAGCGAATTCGCCGCCGCCGTGTCCGGTCCAGGTGCTGGGCGAGAACTGCAGTCCGCCCTGAAAACCGTTGCCGGTATTGATGCCCCAGTTGCCGCCCGCCTCGCACTGTGCGAGCCGGTCCCAGTCGGAGTCGGGTGCCGCGGTGGCGGTGCCGCTGAAGGCAACGCCGGCGGTGCCGACCAGGGCGCCGGTGACGGCGACCTTGGCGACGGTCTTGCCTGCGGTACTCGGCTTGCGGTGACGTCCCATGTTCGTTGTTTCCTCTCCACACGCGCCTGCGAGGTCAGCTGTCGGATTCGGGCTGAGAGGTAGCCCGGCCCCGCGTCGTTCCCGGCTTGGAACGGGCGAGGCTTCACCCCGAGGCCGCGCCGCTCCCGGTGGGGTGCGACGGTCGGCCGGTCATCTAAGAAGGACGTGGTGGGTCCCCCGCCCTCGCCCCTGACTTCGGTCCGTGATGTCCGTTCGATTCCCGCGGGACGAGGTTGAGCGCGGCGGGTCGAACGTGGCCGTGTGTTCCGGCCGAAGGGGACACTATTACGAAACGGGCAGTGATGTCACCGTTCCATAACGTCCGCTGGTCGGCGCGTCGCGCGGGCGTTGTGAGGAGTGGGTACGGGTTCGTGCAGATGAGAGCCCGTGAGGGCGTCGACACCCGTCTCGTCATCGCTCCGTGACCGACTCGTGATGTGAGGGAAGTCACAGAAGCGAAGGACGAGAGCGACCACCATGATCACCAGGACCCCGGTGGTGGGGTAGACCGTCTGGAAGGCGACGCCCTCCAGACGTGACGACGGCGGCAGCATGAACGTCCCGATGGCGTAGACGTCACCGGGGGCTACCCAGAACCACGCGATCTGTGGCAGGGCGGCGACCGCCGGAAGCAACCACGCGAGCGGCGACGAGGAGCGCAGGGCCACGTCCACGCAGACGAGGAACAGCGGGAGCAGCCACACCCAGTGGTGGCCCCAGGAGAACGGGGAGATCAGCGGCGCCGTCAGGCCGCAGACGATCAGGCCGAGCAGTGGCAGGCCCCGGCGGTGGGCGGCGGCCGCGACCAGCAGTCCGGCGATCGCGACGACGGCCGCCACGAGGATCCACGCCACCGTGTTCGAGTCGGCCACGCCGAACCATCGCGGCACCGACGCCCGCAGCGACTGATTGGCTCCCGAGGTGATGTCTCCGATCCGGGAGGAATCCGAGATCGCGCCGAACCAGTACGTCGCGGCGTCGGAGAACAGGACGACGAAGCCGACGACGACGGTGGCGGCCGCGGTGACCACCGCGGTGACGAGCGCGCCCCATTGCCGGGTCAGACCCAGGTGGATCAGGAACAACCCCGGCGTCATCTTGATCCCGGTGGCGATGCCGACGCCGATGCCGCGGAGCCGGCTGCGCTCGCCCCGGCCGAGGTCGAAGAGGACGAGGGCGAGCAGAGCCAGATTGATCTGTCCCAGCCAGATCGTCATGCGCACCGGCTCGAGCCAGGTGACGATCACCGTCAGCGCCGCGGAGACCACGTGCAGGCTGCGGTCGTCGCGGAACCCCAGGTGCAGCCAGCAGAACCGCACGATCAGGTAGATCAGCACGAGGTTGCCGAGCCAGAAGATCAGGTGTGTGGTGGCCTCGGACACCAGGCCCAGCGGGGCGAAGACGACGGCCGCGAACGGGGGATAGGTGAACGGCAGTTCGCCGACCAGGTCGTGCGCGTAGAGCGGCGCCGACGTCCACACGGTCGCGCCGCCGGCGCGGTAGACCAGGGCGTCGATACCGAAGCGGAAGAGCCCGAACTTGGGGACGTCGAACGGGATCAGTCGATCGTGCGCGATCACCGCCACGACCGCGCCGACGATCGTCGCGGCGACGAAGACTCGATGTGATTCGAAGGTACGGATCGGCGAGGACTTCGGTATCACGCACAGCACTCTAGACCGTACGTGCGGGTTTTTCGCGCAGCGCGACGGGCGCGGGAGACCGGCTCTTCTACCCGACGCGACCCTTCGCGTAGGACGGTCCGGGCCGCACCGCGCCGGGCCCGTACGCGTCGGTGTTCACGATGTCCTTGCCCAGCGGCATGAGCGACACCGGGATCATCTTGAGGTTCGCCAGCGCCAGCGGGATCCCGATGATGGTGATCGCCATCGCGACGGCCGTGATCACGTGCCCGATCGCGAGCCAAATCCCGGCGACGACGATCCAGACGACGTTGCCGATCAGCGACGCGACCCCGGCGGTGGGGCGGTCGACCACCGTGCGGCCGAACGGCCAGAGGGCGTACGCGCCGATGCGGAACGCCGCCAGTCCGAAGGGGATGGTGACGATCAGGATGCAGCAGACGATGCCGGCCAGGAAGTAGCCGAGGGCCAACCACAGCCCACCGAAGATCAGCCAGACGATGTTGAGCAGCAGCCGCATCGGTCCAGTATGCCGCGCGGCGGGCGGGTCGGCGGGCCGGTCGGCGGGCGGGTCGGCGGGCGGGTCGGCGGGCGGGTTACCGAGCGCGACGACCGGAACGCAGCGCGTGCACCAGTCCGAGCAGCAGCCCCAGGGGGCACAGCATCGCGGCGAGGTAGAGCCAGATGCCGGGCGAGAGGTCGGACACCAGCATGATCACGAACATCGACACGATCGCGAGGACACCCAGGCCGAAGCTGATCAGCGCGGCGAGGAGCAACGGGGGAGTGCGGGTCGAGGCGGTCACGCGGCAGAGCCTAGTCGGGGCCGGAGTACCATGATCACAGTCGCGTCTTCCCGCCGACCCCGGTCGGCGCGTGAGGCGCGCTTTGTCGTTGCGCCGCAGTCGTACTGCGGTCGGCGAGCAGTGCGGAACACGACAGGACGATCACGACCGGACGAGCACAACCGGTCGAACACGACGAGACGAACGGGTGAGAGCGGTGCCGACCGGCAAGGTGAAGTGGTACGACGTCGACAAGGGCTTCGGCTTCCTCGCGCAGGACGAGGGCGAGGACGTCTACGTCCGCGCGTCCGCGCTGCCGGCGGGTGTGGACTCGCTCAAGGCCGGCCAGCGCGTGGAGTTCGGGATGGCCGCGGGCCGTCGCGGGCCGCAGGCGCTGTCGCTGAAGGTGCTCGATCCCACTCCGTCGCTCCGCCAGAACGCGGCGGCCGCGGCGCGCAAGGACGCAGCGGCCAAGCGGCACTCGCCGGACGAGCTGCACGGCATGGTCGAGGACATGATCACGCTGCTCGAGGCGACGGTGCAGCCGGAGTTGCGCAAGGGGCGCTACCCCGACCGCAAGACCGCCCAGAAGATCTCCGAGGTGGTCCGGGCGGTCGCGCGCGAGCTCGACAGCTGACCTAGCCGTCCTCGGCGGTTCCGGTCCCGCCGTCCCCGCTGTCGCCGCCCTGGCCCTCGCGGGTCGTGGCGATGGACCAGATCGCGTGGCTGACGATCTCCTCCTGATTGGTGTCCACGTCGATCACGCCGGACGGCAGACGCACCTCGACGCCGACCAGGTCGAGGCCGTCCCGCGTGGGCTCGACCGTGAGGGTGTTCCGTGTTCCGGGGGCGAAGTAGTCGTCCGCCTCGAGGGCCTCGCCGGTCTCGGGGTCCTGGTAGACGGCCGCGAAACCCCAGGGGCTGTCGGAGATCTCGCCGGGCAGGGACAGCTGCAGCGGGTGACCGGGGCGCACCGGCAGGACCGCGGTGCTGCCTTCGTACTCGCACAGCGGTTCCTGCACCGGGCAGTACCGGAACGGCTCGACTTCGGCGAAGCGGCCGTCGGCGAACGCCGAAATCCGCGGCGTCCGTTCCGGCGCGTCGACGATCGCGCGGCCGACCACCCAGACGAACGCGACGCCGACCACGGCCACGAGGGCGCCGACGGCCAGCAGGACGCGCCGGGTGGTCATCGAACGCCGCCGCGGTCGGTCGTCGGGTGCGTGACGTGGTCGGGCCGCGCCACCTCCTGATGCGCGCGAACGGGTCGGTTGCCGCCGAATCCGGGGAGCATCGTCGTTCCCCGGTGGGTCAGGAGTGTCTGCACGAGCCCGATGGTAAGGACCACGGAGACCACCGTGAAGCCGATCCAGTACTCGGTGGGCAACAGCACACCGAGGGTGCCGCCGAGGACCCAGCTGAGCTGGAGCACCGTCTCGCTGCGTCCGAAGCCCGACGCGATCGACTCGGGCGGCAGGTCGTTCTGCAGCGACGCGTCCAGCGAGACCTTCGCCAGCGCGCTCGCGGCGGCCGCGACGAGGGCCGCGACGGCGGCGGTGGCGAGGCCGTCGAGAACGGCGGCGAGGACGGCGACGACGGTGACCGCGACGGTGCACCGCACCACCAGAACCGACGGTCGACCCAGCCTGACCCGCGCGCCGGCGGCGTTGCCGGCGAAGTTCCCCAGGCCCGCCGCCGCGCCGACGAGGGCGAGCATGAGGGCCTGCTGCAGTGGTTCGTGCTCGGTCTTCGACTTGGCTACGAACGCGATGTAGAGGGTGAGGAAGCCCGTGAGCACGCGGATGGTGCCGTTGCCCCACAGGCCCGTGAGGACCTCGCGGCCCAGGGGTTGGCGTCGCTTCGACGGCGCGGGGACCACACCGAGGGACTCGGTGTCGGCGTCGGCGTGATAGCCGAGGGTGGCGGGCACCTCGCCCTCGGTGACCTCGACCCACGACGGGATGCGCATCGCGAGCCACGCGCCGAAGAGCGCGAGCGCGAACGTGAACCACAGCGCCCCGGCGGAGCCCAGCGCGAACGCGATGGCGGCGGCGACGGCCCCGGCGGTGATGGTGCCGCCGACCAGGCCGAAGACGGTGAGGCGGGAATTGACCCGCACCAGGTCGATGTCCGGCGGCAGCACACGGGGGGTCACCGCCGACTTGAGCACCGAGAAGGACTTGCTCAGCACCATCATGCCGAGGGCTGCCGGATAGAGCAGCCAGGAGTCGAACTCGAAGACCAGCACCACCGCAAGGACCGCGCGCAGGGCGAACGACGTGCTCAGCGCGATCCGACGGCCCCGTTGCAGCCGGTCGAGCATCGGTCCGATCAGCGGCGCGATCACCGCGAACGGCGCGATGGTGATGAGGAGATAGAGCGCGACCTTGGTCTTGTCCTCGCCCGTGGCGGCGGAGAAGAACAGGGTGTTCGCGAGCGCGACCGCCATGGCGGCGTCGCACGCGAAGTTGGCCATGGTGGCGTACGTCAGGGCGGTCAGGCCCGACTTGTCGGCGCCGTCGGCGGTGGCCGCCCGGCGGAAGGTGGCGATGCCCTTGCCGGTGATCTCGCGGCTGCGGAGGGCGGCGACGCGGGTGACGGTCAACTTGCGCGGCATAGCGGGCCGTCGCGGACCGGCTGCTCCCTCGTCGCGGTGCGTCCCCGACTCGGGAGGGGTGGGGGTCTCGCCGACGGGATGCAGGGGCGGCAACGGGGTGCGCCGCGCGCCGCGAGTCGGTCGCGGCTCGGCGGGCGAGTAGTTGTCCCATCCCGGATGGCGCTCCGGGTTCTGCGGGTGGTCACCTCCCTGGCCTGTCACGGGTTCCATTGTTCCCCATGCGAGCCCGGTGTCACCGATGCCCCGGCGGAGTCCGTCACGCGTCGGCGGGAACGAACTGCACCTCGAACATGGTCGGCCAGAGTTTGCCGGTGACGAGGAAGCGGTCGGTGCCGTCCACGGCGGCGATCCCGTTGAGCACGTCGACGTCGGCGTCCGGATCGAGCGACGCGCGCAGCGGTGCGGCGTCGACGACGGCGGTCACCTCGCCCGAGTCGGGGTCGATGCGGACGATCTCGTCGGTCTTCCAGCGGTTGGCCCACACGCCGTCCGGCGTGCACTCGAGTTCGTTGAGTGCGGTGACCGGCTGCCCGGCGGAGGTGACCGATTGGGTGGAGCGGACGGCGAACGACACCGGGTCGCGCACGGTGAGAGTGTCCGACCCGTCGCTGGTGATCAATGCGTCGTCGGTGGCGCAGATGCCCCAGCCCTCGCCGTCGTAGGTCACCCGCCGCAGCTCCGTCAGCGTGTCCGGATCGCGCACCACGGCGATCCCGTCGCGCCAGGTGAGTTGCCAGACGACGTCGCCGGCGCGGGTGATGCCCTCGCCGAACAGGGGTGCGGGGAGGTCGTCGCGGGCGAGCACCTCGCCGGTCGCGCGGTCGGTCGCCGTGATGCGCGACTGCCCCGAGCGGCCCGTGCCCTCGAGCAGTCGGTCGCCGTCGAGTTCGAGGCCCTGGGTGAACGCGGTCGGATCGTGTGGCTCGGTGGCGAGAATGCGGACCTCGAGGCGCTCGGCCTGCCCGACGGGCGTGGCGGGCGTGCTCGCCGGCGAACATCCGGCGACGAGAACGGGACCCGCGACGAGGGTCGTGACGACGCGGGCGAGGGCACGGACGAGGGCACGGGCCCGCGTCGGGGGAGCATGGTTGCCGGACCGCATCGGTCCATCCAAGCAGCGATGCTGCAAAATGGTCGACGTGACTGCTCCGTCCGTGACCGAGATCCGCCCGCTGCTCGCCGACGCGGTCGACGTGGCGCGCGCCGCCGCGGTCGATGCCGGCGAGGGCCCCGTGGGAGCGCACCTCGGCGTGGAGGCCGTCGACGACGCCGCCGCCATCCACCGCTTCGCCGCCGACCTGCCCGGGTACGGCGGGTGGCAGTGGGCCGTCGTCGTCGCCGCCCCCGCGGACGCCGAGGCGGTCACGGTCAGCGAACTCGCGTTGCTGCCCGGTCCCGACGCCCTGGTGGCCCCGGGATGGGTGCCGTGGGACGAGCGCATTCGCCCGGGTGACCTGTCCCCGGGTGATCTGCTGCCGCCGCGGCACGACGACGTCCGGTTGGTGCCGGGCTATCGCGCGACGGGTGATCCGGCGGTCGACGACGTCGCCCTCGAGCTGGGGTTGGGCCGGCCGCAGGTGATGAGCCGCGAGGGTCGGTTGGAGACCGCAGAGCGGTGGGCCGAGAGCGAGTTCGGCCCCGAGGCGGCGATGGCTCGATCGGCCCCCGCCCACTGCGGGACGTGCGGGTTCTTCCTGCTGCTGCAGGGTTCGCTGAGCGCGGCGTTCGGGGTATGCGGCAACGAGCTCGCCGCCGACGGTCGGGTGGTGCATGCCGAGTACGGCTGCGGCGCGCACTCGGACACCGAGATGCCCACGGGCGCAGGCTCTCCCGCGTTCGACGCGTACGACGACGGGGCGCTCGAGGTGGTGTCCCTGCCGCGGACCGCAGCCGCCGACAGCGCACCCGCCGAGGCCGCGCCTGCCGCTGCCGAGTCCGCCGCTGCCGAGTCCACCCCGTCCGACGCCGGTACTTCCGCGGAGTGACCGACCCGTTCGGTACGGCCGCGCTGCGTCGCGCCGTGCTGGACGCCTGGGCGTCGTCGCCGACCCGGCTGATCGAGGACGCGGCGGCCGAGCACGATCTGGTGGTCGGCGGCTATCGCGACCGCGCCGTCACCGAGCTCGTCCAGAACGCGGCCGACGCCGCCGGTCGCGCTGCCGTCCCCGGCCGGGTGGCGCTGCGACTCGTGGGCTCGACCCTGCACTGCGCGAACGTCGGTGCGCCGCTGACCGTCTCGGGAGTGCGGGCACTGTCGGCGCTGCGCGCGTCCGACAAGGGCGGTGGCGACGTCGGGCGGTACGGCGTCGGATTCACCGCCGTGCGCGCCCTGACCGCTCGGGTGGAGGTGCGCTCGCGCGCCGGGTCCGTCGTCTTCGATGCCGATGCCACGCGAGACACGCTGCAGGAGAACGGGATCGACCAGTCCGTCCTCGCTGCACGCGGTCTCGACGTGCCGATGTTCCGCCTGCCCTGGCCGAGCGACGCGGCACCGGACTCGGGGTGGGACACCGAGATCGTCCTTCATGACGTCGCCGACGCCGAGGCGGTCCTGGACGCCGCGTCCGCGGAGGCGCCCGACCTGCTTCTCGAACTGCCGGCCATCGGCCGAATCACCGTCGGGGAGCGCGAGAGTCGCCGCGTCGAGACCGACGGACCGGGTGCCTGGACCACGGTCACGGTCGGGGAGCGGTCCTACCTTCGCGGCGCCGCCCCGCACGCCACCTGGTACCTGCCCGTGAGCGCGAACGGCGACGTCCGTCCGGTCGAGACCGACGTGCTGCGCGCACCGACCCGCTCCGACGAGACGACGACATTGCCCGCCGTCGTCGTCGCGGACGTGGCGATGCAGCCCGATCGTCGCCGGATCCTCCCCGGCGTCGATCCGAGACCGCTCGCGGACGGGTACGGCGCGTTGGTGGCGGACCTGCCGCCGGCGGAGCGTCCCCTCGCCGTCCCCCGACCGGGGGTGCCCGCGTCGGTCGTCGACGGGGCCCTTCGCGAGGCCCTCGCGGCCGAGCTCGCGGAGACCGCCTGGGTCCCGGGTGTCGACGGTCGGGCGTATCGGCCCGGCGCGGCCACCGTCGTCGACCGCCTGACCGACGAGCTCGCCGCGCTGCTCGCCGACGTGATTCCCGGCCTCGTCGACCCCGCCGTGTCGGACGGCGATGCCGCGCGCACGCTCGCGCGTGTCGGGGTCCGCGTCCTGCGCCCCGCGGAGGTGGTCGACGCGCTGTCCGGTCTGGATCGCGCGCCCGCGTGGTGGCGCTCGGTGTACGCGGCAGTCGACGTGCTGCTGCCCGGCAGCGAGGTGGCCGAGTGCGCGGCGATGCCGGTGCCGCTCACCGACGGTCGGACGGTCACCGGGCCCCGCACCGTCGTCGTCGCCGAGGAACGGGTGGGGGCGGTGAGCTGGGCGCGGGTGGCCCACCCCGACGCGGTGAATCCCCTGCTGCGACGCCTGGGCGCGACCCCCGCGCGGGCGGTGGATCTGCTCGCGGACCCCGTTCTCGCCGAGCGGCTCGTCGACCCGGACGGGGTTCCCGACGCCCTGGTGGACGAGGTGCTCGCCGTCGCGAGTCTGGTGCCCGAGCACACCGTCGTCGCCGG
This sequence comes from Rhodococcus sp. PBTS 1, assembly GCF_001620025.1. Taxonomy (NCBI): domain Bacteria; kingdom Bacillati; phylum Actinomycetota; class Actinomycetes; order Mycobacteriales; family Nocardiaceae; genus Rhodococcus; species Rhodococcus sp. PBTS 1. The sequence continues at coordinate 2,967,783 of NZ_CP015219.1, read as the reverse complement.
GCTCGGGGAACTCCCGCTGCGCGACGCGGCGGGCGCGGACCGCGCGGCGGACGAACTGCTGCTGCCCGACGCGCCCGTCCTGGCGGTGCTGAGCGACGACCATCCGTTCGGCGTGGTCGAGCCGAGCCTGGTGGAGCGATACGGCGCGCACGCCCTCCGGGTGGTGGGCGTCGGGACCACCTTCGGCACCGTCGTCGACGACACGCCGCTGGGCCCCGACCACGACCTCGACGACGAGGACGCCTGGTGGGACTCCGTCGACGGCGAGCCCGCGGACGTGCGGGCCGTCCGCGACCTCGAGTGGGTCGATCCCGACCGGTGGGGTGCCGCGCTCGACCTCCTGGTGGGCGACTCGACCCTCGCGCCGCTGCTGACGGACCGGAACGGGTACACCGCGTGGTGGCTCCGGCGCCACGCCGAGATCGACGGCACACCACTCGGGTTGCTGCGCCGACCGGGCGACGACGTCTTCGCGGGTGTCCTCGACGTCGCTCCCGCGGTGCGCGCCACCGCCGTCCCCGCGCTGTGGGCCCACGACCGCGTCGACGACGCCGCCACCGCGCGCGCCCTGCTCGCACGACTCGCCGACCCTGATCGTGCGGTGCGTCCCGGCGTCGTCCTCGCGGCCTATGCCGCGCTGGGCGAAGCCGTCGCGGCCGGCCGCGTCGACGTGCGTGACGTCGACCCTCCGGCCGAGGTCCGCACCCTCGCCGGCCTGGTGGTGTCCGCCGACGACGTGACGGTGCTCGGCGGACCGGCTTGGATCGCGGTGATTCCGCCCGACCGCGCCGTTCCCGGTGGCGCGCATCCGGACGCGGTGGCGGACCTGCTCGACCTCGACACCACCGACGCCGTGGCGGTGACGGTTCGAGATGCCGGTGACGTCGTCGCCGTGGCCGACGATCCGATGTTGGCGGCGTACGCTGCCGCCGCGACCCGGGCGCTGCCGTCCCTCACTCTGCCGTCCGACGTCGTCGTCCACGACGAACTGCTGGTCACCGCGGCGGGCATCGGGGAGCGGCGGGTGCCGTACTGGGTCGACCCCGACGGCACGATGCACCTGGAGAGAATGCGATGACCGACGGCATGAACGGGCTCGACACTGCCGTCCTGACGTGGATGGTCGACCACCGCACGCCGTGGGTGACCGACGTGATGACCGTCGTCACCACGGTCGGCAACACCGTGGGCGTCGCCGTCCTCACCGTGATCCTCGCGGCGATCGTGTGGCGGCGGGGGAGCCGCCGGGCGGCTCTGGCCACCCTGGCGGTGATGCTGCTCGGCTGGGGACTGATGAACGGGATCAAGTACGCGGTGCGCCGGACTCGGCCTCCGACTCCGGAACGTCTCGTGGACCTGTCGACCTGGTCGTTCCCGTCCGGACACGCCATGATGTCGGCGATGGTGGCCGCGGTCGCGATCGTGCTGATCGGTCGCGGTCTGCTCGCTCGCCGGTCGGTCGGGTCACCCGGTGACCGGGCCCGGAAACGAGGAAGAGCAGCGGCCGCCGTTCTCACGGCGGCAACGCTGCTCATCGGATTCTCGCGCCTCTACCTGGGCGCCCACTGGTGCACGGACGTGCTGGCCGGGTGGGCGCTCGGGGCGCTGTGGGGGACTCTCGCCCTCCGTGCGTCGCTCAGCGGCGCTGCGACATCGAGCGACACTGTGACATAGAGCGTCAGCGACGCTGTGACATAGAGCGTCAGCGACGCTGTGCGATGACGAGGAGCTCGTCCCGCATCGAGGGGCTGCCGACGGAATTCGCGCGAGCGTAGAGATCGCGGAGCGCGCGAACGTGGCGGCGGCGGTTGAGGAACGTGTCGATGTACTTCACTTCTGCTGACCTCATGGTTGATTTCGTGTGTGACGGTGCCCGTCCGGTTCCCGAACTGACATAACCATTCTCGATGTTTCCGGCAGGTTACTCAAGGCGCACAGGGGTGAGTTTGCGCACGTCAGAGGGCATTTCGCCGTGCCGCCGATCACATGAGGCCGATCACACCGGCGGGGGAACGAGCCCCTTCTGCGCGGTCCGACGGCCGCGGCGAGCCGCCCGGCGCTGCAGAGCGAACAGCCCGAAACCCAGGGCGCCCAACGCCGTTCCCGCCCACGCGGTGGGCGCGATCGACCACTCGGCGACGGTGGCCGCGACGGCCGCGGCGGCGAAGGCCACGGTGCCCCCGCCGATCACCGGCGCCGGGTCCGTCCACCGGGCGGGCATCGCGGGCGGAGGAGTGAGGCCGTCACCTGGTACCGACACGGCGGCAACGCTACTCGTGGCCTACTCTGCTCTCCATGTCTCGAGCGACCTCCTTCGTCGATTCGTACTTCAAGATCACCGATCGAGGATCGTCGCTCTCGGCGGAGATCCGCGGCGGCGTCGTCACGTTCGTGGCCATGGCGTACATCGTGGTGCTCAATCCGCTGATCCTGGGCAGCTTCTCCGCCGACGACGCCGCGGCGAAGACCGACGTGCTCGGCAACATTCTTCCGGTGCCGCAGGTCGCGGCCGTGACCGCGTTGGTCGCCGGCGTCATGAGCATCCTGTTCGGCGTCGTCGCCAACTATCCCTTCGCCATCGCCGCCGGCCTGGGCATCAACACGTTGCTGGCCGTCACCATCGCGCCGCAGGTGACGTGGCCGGAGGCGATGGGCCTGGTGGTCATCGACGGCATCATCATCGTGATCCTGGCCCTCACCGGGTTCCGCACCGCCGTCTTCGAGGCCATTCCCCGCGAACTCAAAGCGGCCATCGCTGCCGGCATCGGCGCGTTCATCGCCCTCATCGGTCTGGTCGACGCGGGCTTCGTCCGCCGCATTCCCGACGCCGCCGGGACCACCGTGCCGGTGGGGCTCGGTATCGACGGGTCCATCGCGTCGTGGCCGACGGTGACGTTCGTCTTCGGACTGCTGCTCATGGGAATCCTGGTGGCGCGCAGGGTGCGGGGCGGTCTGCTGATCGGCATCGTCGTCACCACCGTCGTCGCCGCGATCGTCGAGGCCGTCACCGACACCGGCGCGTCGGCGGGGGTGAACCCCAAGGGATGGAACCTCAGCGTGCCGCAGCTGCCGGACGTGGTGATCGATCTGCCGGATCTGTCGCTGGTGGGCGACGTCGACCTGCTCGGCGCGTTCACGCGCATCGGGGTGCTGGCCGCCAGCCTGCTGGTGTTCACGCTGGTGCTCGCCAACTTTTTCGACGCCATGGGGACGATGACCGGACTCGGCAAGGAAGCGGGGCTGACCGACAAGGACGGCACGCTGCCGGGCGTCGGCAAGGCCCTCGTCGTCGAGGGTGTCGGCGCCGTCGCGGGCGGCGCGGGATCGGCGTCGTCGAACACGGTCTTCGTCGAGTCGGCGTCGGGCATCGCGGAGGGGGCGCGCACGGGACTGGCCAACGTGGTCACCGGCGTGCTCTTCCTGGCGGCGATGTTCCTCACCCCGCTCTACTCGGTGGTGCCGATCGAGGCGGCCGCGCCCGCGCTGGTCGTGGTGGGCGCGCTGATGATCGGCCAGGTCGCCGACATCGACTTCTCGAAGTTCCACATCGCGCTGCCCGCGTTCCTCACGATCGTCGTCATGCCGTTCACGTACTCCATCGCCAACGGCATCGGCGTCGGCTTCGTCACCTGGGTGGTGCTGGCGATCGGGCGCGGGAAGATCCGCTCGGTGCACCCGCTGATGGCGATCGTCGCCGTCCTGTTCGCGCTGTACTTCGCCGTCGGCCCGATCCGTGACGCCCTGGCCTGAGTCGTCCCGCTATTCTGTTGCGATGCCTCAGGAACTGCGCCAACTGGCCGGCGACCTCTCCCTGGCCGTGGTGCGCCTGACGCGTCACCTGCGGGGCCGTCGCACCAGCCAGGTGACCCTGACGCAGCTGTCCGCGCTCGCCACGCTCGCGCGAGAAGGGGCGATGACGCCCGGCACGCTCGCGGCGAAAGAACGGGTGCAGCCGCCGTCGATGACGCGGGTGGTGGCCTCGCTCGGGGAGCTGGGGCTGGTCGACCGCATTCCGCATCCCACCGATGGGCGGCAGATCATCGTGTCCTTGTCCGATGCCGGTCGGCAGGTCATCGAGGACGAGGTCAACGCGCGCGAGGCGTGGCTCACCGAGCAACTGCGCGGACTCGACGCCGAGCAGCTCGCGGCGGTGCGACGGACGGTCGACATCATGTCGGCCATCGTCAACGAGTCGGAGTAATATTTAGGGAGTGCAACGATCTCCTCGACTCCGGCTGTGGCGGGGATCGTCGGGGGCCACAGACCGCCCGTCGCTCTTCGACGCGTTGCACACCCGGAACTACCGCCTCTGGGCCTCGGGGCAGATCGTCTCGCTCATCGGGACATGGATGCAGCGCATCGCCCAGGACTGGTTGGTCCTGACGCTGTCCGACGGCAACGCCGTCGCCGTCGGCATCGTGATGGCCCTGCAGTTCGGCCCCACCCTGGTGCTCTCCGTGTGGGGCGGCGTGCTGGCCGACCGCTACGACAAGCGTCGGCTGCTCATGGGCACCCAGGCCGCCGCCGCCGTGTTCGGTCTGGTGCTGGGCCTGCTCGACGTCGGCGGCGTCGTCGAACTCTGGCACGTCTACGTGCTGGCCCTGCTGCTCGGATGCTCGTCCGCCGTCGACGCCCCGGTGCGGCAGTCGTTCACCATCGAGATGGTCGGACCGGACCGACTGCCGAACGCCATCGGTCTGAACTCGATGACGTTCAATCTCGCCCGCATAGTCGGTCCCGCCATCGCCGGCGTCGCCATCACCGCCGTCGGCACCGGGTGGGTCTTCCTGGCCAACGCGGTGTCCTTCGCTGCCGTCTTCGCCGGTCTGGCGGCGATGCGGACCGACGAACTCTTCCGCGTCGACCGCGCGCCCCGACAGTCCGGGCAGGTGCGCGAGGGGTTCCGCTACGTCGCGAGCCGGCGCGATCTCTGTGTGGTGCTCGCGACCGTGTCCGTCGTGTCGACCTTCGGCATCAACTTTCCGCTCGCGCTGTCGGTGATCACGCGCAACACCTTCGGCCGCGACGCCGACGCCTACGGGCTGCTCTCGACGGTGCTCGCCGTCGGCACGCTCATCGGCGCCACCCTCGCCGCCCGGCGACGCGGCACGCCCGGGCTCCGCCTCTTCGTCGCCTCGGCCATCGTGTTCGGGATCTTCGAGACGGCGGCGGGGTTGGCTCCCGCGTTCTGGGCGGTGGCGGCCCTGCTGATTCCGGCCGGGTTGGTCCAGCTGACGTTCTCCACCGTGGCCATGAACATTCTGCAGGCCACCGTCCCGTCGGACATGCGGGGGCGGGTCATGGGCATCTACATGCTGTGCTTCCTCGGCGGCACCCCGATCGGCAGTCCCATCCTCGGTTGGGCCGCGGACGTCCTCGACCCGCGCGCACCGCTGGTCCTCGGCGGCATCGTCTCTGTCGTCGCCGGAACCGTGGCGGCCGTCGTCGTCACCCGCGGGGCGCGCGCGACGTCAGCGGACTCGGCTGGAGTGGCCGTACCGGATCAGAAGAACCAGCCGATCTCGGGCTGACGGGGCGTGCCGAACGTCAGGTCGAACTCGTGCAGTGCCCGCTCGCTGGTGGCCTGCACTCGGTTCGCGGCGGCGAACTGCCGCGCGCGATGCGCCCCGAGGTAGAGGCTGCCCAGGACCGACGAGGACACGGTGATGTCCGGTTCACGGTCGGTCCGCACCACGTCGGCGTGACCGTCGCGCACGACCATTCGGAACACCCCACCCGCGTTGAGGAACGGATCCTCCACCGCCACGGTGAGATCGGTGTCCACCGCGTACGTCCGCGCGGACAGGGCCGCCGGCACGTCCATGAGGCGCACCCAGAGGCCGTCCTTCACCGACTGGACCTGCGGCACCCGCCGATCGGTGAGCAGGGTCAGCAGCGGATCGCCGACCGGCAGGGTCACCTCGAACGTTTCCACCAGGTCGATGCCGCACAGCACCTGCCACAGCGCCGACCGGGCCTCGTCGGTCACGGCCCGGAAGTCGACGATGCGCGCGTCCTGCGCTCCCGCCGTCCCCACCCGGTACCCGCGCCGGAACGCCACGTAGCCGTCGGGATGGACCACGAAGAACAGTTTGGAGAAGCCGCCGCGGGCGTTCTTCCGGTCCGCGAAGAAGCGCTGCCACCGGGTCTGCGGCATCGGCTGGGCGCCCGGGGTGCGCTGCTGCCACCGGCGGTGGATGTCCGGGAGCAGCTCGCGGGCCTGCTCGCTGGTCACCAGACGCGCGCCGACGGGCGGGGGGAGGTCCGGGCGGAACGCGGCGAATCGGCGGTCGATCGAGTACGTGACCCCCTGCGTCGCCGGGCCGTATCCGAACCGCTCGTAGATGGTGGCCTCGCTCGCGGTGAGCACCGACAGCGGCTTGCCGGCCTCCTCGAACCGCTCGTGCTGCGCGGTGAACATCCGGCGCAGGATGCCGCGACGACGGTGCGTGGGCGCGACCGAGACCCAGGACACGCCCGTCGCGGGCAGCGTGGTGCCGCCCGGAACCGTGACGTCCATGGGGAAGTGCATCGTGACGCCCACCGGCAGATCGCCGTCGCAGGCGAGGAAGATCTCCGACGACGCGGTGAGGAGCTTGGTCTCCGCCATGTCCTCGCTGTTCTGGTGCTCGCCGAAGGCGTGCGCATCGAGCAGCGCGATGGCGTCCCAGTCGTCCTCGGTGGCCAGGCGGAGGGTGATCGTGTCGTCGGTAGTCATCGAGACGGAACACTATCGGGCGCGTGCGTCGGGTGGATCGTCCGGTGGGAGAATCACCTGCGTGGTCCACGTCGTCGACATCACCTCGCCCGCCGATCCCCGCCTCGACGACTTCCGGGATCTCAACTCCTCGGACCGCCGGCCGGATCTGCCCGGCGGCAAGGGCCTGGTCATCGCCGAGGGGGTGCTGGTGGTGCAGCGACTCCTCGCGTCCCGCTTCGAGCCGATCTCGCTGCTGGGGGTGGACCGGCGGCTGACCGAGTTGGCGGAGGACCTCGACGGGGTCGACGTGCCGTTCTACCGGACCACCGCCGAGATCATGGCCGAGGCCGTCGGCTTCCACTTGAATCGGGGCGTGCTCGCCGCGGCGCACCGCCCGCCGCCGCTGGAGCTGGCCGCCGTGCTCGACGGGGCGCGGACGGTCGCCGTGCTCGAGGGAGTCAACGACCACGAGAACCTCGGGTCGATGTTCCGGAACGCCGCGGGTCTCGGCGCCGACGCCGTCCTGTTCGGAGGTGCGACGGCTGATCCGTTGTATCGCAGGTCCGTTCGCGTGTCGATGGGCCACGTGCTGCGGGTGCCGTTCGCCACCGTGCCGGACTGGCCGCGCGGTCTGGGGCAGGTGCGTGACGCCGGATTCCAGTTGATCTCGTTGACGCCGAACCCGGAGGCCGTGCCGCTGGCGGAGGCGATGACGGGCGAGAAGGTGGCACTCCTCCTCGGCGCGGAGGGACCCGGCCTGACCGAACATGCCATGCGCGCCACGGACATTCGAGCCCGCATTCCCATGGCGCCGGGAACCGATTCGCTCAACGTCGCGACCGCCGCGGCGATGGCGTTCTACGAGCGCGTGCGGACGGGGTAGGTCAGCCCACCAGCCGTCGGAACAGCCCGCGCTTGCGGGGCTGGTCGTCCGTGGTCGACTGCGTCCCCGACGACGCGGGCGCCGAGTTCGGTGCGGGCCGCGCGGCCGGATCACGCATCACGAAGTCGCACAACAGAACCGACGTCGGATCGACGTCGCCGTCCTGCGCGCCACCGATCATGCGGACGCCGAGCCACTGCGCGCCCGCCGCATCGGCGAACTCCTGCGGGTGGAACGGCAGCGCCTGCGGATCCGGGTAGTCGCCGTCGAAGCGCAGCGGGTGCTCGCCGGACCAGAACGGACGCTCCCATGGCTGCGGCAGGCCCTCGTCCTCGAAGATGTACGTCGGGCCCGCGCTGAACGACCGGCGCAGCGTGCCGTCGGTCCATTGCGCGAACGCACCCCAGGCGTGCTCGCGCTCGGAGGCCACCAGGTACACCGTGCGGGCGGGGGAGAGCGTGCGCCACGTCTCGGACACCGTCGACGGGCGCACCGCGGCGGGTTCCGCCGCGCACACCACGGTCACTCCCGGAAAGCACCCGACCAGGACCCGATCCGGCTCGGACGCCACCCCGAACGCCGTGAGCGGCGCCATGCCGACCAGGTCCGGTTCGAGGCCGGGATGCAGGCGTCGCGCGACGGCCGCCGCGGCGTCGTGACTCGACCGGACTCCCGGCCGCAGGATCGCACTCGGATCCACCGCATCGACGAACCACAACGCTGCTGTACCCACCCCCACCGGGCGCCCCTTCCTCGTCGTCCGGATGTCTCGGCGCGTCAGCGACCGTTGCTGCGGACTCCCAGCAACACATCTTCCCACGACGGCATCGACGGCTTGCCCCGTTTGTCCTTCGCTGCAGGGTGCGCGGGTGCGGGCTTGGGGCGAGGATCGCGGTCGGATGCGTCCTCGGCGGAGTCGTCCGCCGTCTCCGCGCCGGCGGACGCGTCCTCGCTCGGGGAGGGGGCCGCCGCGGCGTCCAGGACGGCCGCGTCCTCCCGGTCGCTGTCGGAATCGACGCCGTAGTAGTCGTCCAGGGTCTGCTGCGAGGGCGCATCCTGCACGGCCGCGACCGGCGCCAGGCCGCGCAACTGCCGACCGAAATCGGGGTCGACGAGCTCGGAGGCGGCGTCGTCGAGCGGGGTGACGCTTCCGCCGTGCGCGTCGGGCTGGAACCGCCAGTGCGCGGTGTTGGTGTGACGCCCCGCGGGCCAGGTCAGTTGCGCGATCCAGTGTCCGTCCTCGTCCCGCCAGGCGTCCCACTCGGCGGACTCCATGGTGTGGCCGCGGCCCCGGAAGGCCTGCGTCACGATCTCGAGGAGGGTCATCACCGCCGGGCCGTCGGGGCGCACCGGATGGCCCTGCTGCGCCAGTTCGGCTGCACGGGACCGTTCGAGCAGCACGGGGTGCGCGTAGCGCTCGATCTTCGAGGCCGGCATGCCGGATTCCTTGGCCACCTGCTCGATGGAGGCGCCGGATCGGATACGCGCCTGGATCTCGCGCGGTCGCATGAGAGAGTCCATCTCGATCTCGATCTGTCCGAGTCGCGCGGCGTCACCGCGAGCGGCGGCACGCAACTTCTCGTCGGCCGGGAGACGGAACTTCTCGCCGGAGGAATCGGCGCACACGATGAACTTGCCGTCGGACGCCAGGCCGATCACGTGGATCTCTCGCACGATCACTCCTTCGGCTCGGGCCCTCGCACTGCACCTCCCCCCGACTGTAATGCACCTCGATGCATCCGCCGGGGGGACACGCAGACCCGTCAGGACAGGTGGGAGACCACGTGATCGATGCAGGCCGTCAGGGCGCTGACGTCGTCCGGCTCCACCGCCGGGAACATGCCCACGCGCAGCTGGTTGCGGCCCAGCTTGCGGTACGGCTCGGTGTCGACGATGCCGTTGGCGCGCAACGTCTTCGCGACGGCGGCGGCGTCGACCTTCTCGTCGAAGTCGATGGTGCCGACCACCTGCGAGCGGTGCGCCGGGTCGGTGACGAACGGCGTTGCGTACTCCGACTTCTCCGCCCAGTCGTACAGGCGCGACGACGAATCCGCGGTGCGCTGCACGGCCCAGTCCAGGCCGCCCTTGCCGTTAAGCCACTCGATCTGGTCGGCGAACAGCAGCAGGGTCGCGACCGCGGGGGTGTTGTACGTCTGGTTCTTGGTGCTGTTGTCGATCGCGATGGGCAGCGACAGGAAGTCCGGCACCCAGCGCTTGCTCGCGGCGATCTCCTCGACGCGCTGCAGCGCGGCCGGGCTCATCAGCGCGACCCACAGACCGCCGTCGGCGGCGAAGTTCTTCTGCGGCGCGAAGTAGTAGACGTCCGAGTCCGCGACGTTCACGGGCAGACCGCCCGCACCCGACGTCGCGTCGATCGCGATCAGCGCGTTCTCCGACCCGGCCGGACGCGAGACCGGAATGGCCACACCCGTCGACGTCTCGTTGTGGGCCCAGCCGATGAGGTCCACCGACGGGTCCGACGTCGGCTCGGGCGCGCTGCCCGGCTCCGCGGTCACCACGATCGGGTCCCCGACGAACGGGTTGGCCTTCGCCACCGACGCGAACTTGCTGCTGAACTCACCGTTGCTCAGATGCAGCGACTTCTCGCGGATCAGGCCGAACGCGGCCGCATCCCAGAACGCCGTCGTGCCGCCGTTGCCCAGCACCACCTCGTACCCGTCGGGCAGGGCGAACAGCTCGCGCAAGCCGTCCCGCACGCGTCCCACCACGTCCTTGACCGGCTTCTGGCGGTGGCTGGTGCCGAACACCGACGCCCCCGCGTCCACCAGGGACTGCAACTGCTCCGGACGAACCTTCGACGGGCCGCACCCGAAGCGTCCGTCGCCGGGCTTGAGGTCGGCAGGAATGGTCAGGTTGTCGGCCATGTGTCGATGAGTCCTTATGGTCGTGGCGGTACCGGCGCCCTCAGGGTAGTCGGTGCAGGTCCCGCGCCCCGGTGCGGTCCGCCCCGGGTCGGGTGAACGGCACCCCTGTTTCGTTCCGGCGCCTCCGATCGGGTTCGCCGGTCCACAACCGGGGAGCCGTTCCACAGGTCGGTTCGGGCGAGCCCGCCGTACGACCGCGGCGGCTCAGGCTGAGTACATGGGAACACGGGACGGCGAGCTGTGGACGCGCCGGGAACTATTGGCGCTGGGGACCACCGACGACGGCATCAGGCGCGCGGTTGGCGACGGCACCCTGGTCCGCCTTCGGCCCGGTGTCTACGCGGACGCCGCTCGTCGGGAGGGGATGTCTCCGGAGCAGAGGCACCTCGACGACATCCGGGCCGCCGTGACGGGCGATCGCTCGGTGGTCAGTCATCAGTCGGCGGCGGTCGTGCACCGTCTCGGTCTGTGGAATCCCGACCTCACGCTGGTGCACACGACCGTCGACCGTCCGCGCGGAGGCAAGCGCACCACGCGCCGGCACCTGCATGCTGCGTCTCTGCCCGGCGACCACGTGACGACGGTCGACGGCCTCCCGGTCACGACCGTCGCACGCACCGTGGCGGATCTCGGTCGGACCCTGTCGTTCGAAGCGGCCGTCTGCGTCGGCGACTCCGCAGTGCGATCGGGCGCGGTGACGGCTGCCGAGGTGCACGACGCGGTGGCGGTCGGCTCTCGCGCGGGGCGGCGGGCGGCGACTCGGGTCGTGACGTTCCTCGACGGACTGAGCGGCAGCGTCGGTGAGTCGCGCAGTCGAGTCATGCTGCATGCGATGGGGTTCCCGCCACCACGGCTGCAGGTGGCGCTGTACGACGAGTCGGGCCGCTTCCTCGCACGACCGGACTTCCTCTGGGACGTGGGCGTCATCGGGGAGTTCGACGGTTTCGTGAAGTACTCGGAGCTGGTACCGACGGGGAGTACGCCGAGGCGGGTGCTGTTCGAGGAGAAGCGCCGGGAAGACCTCCTCCGCTCTCACGGCTGGGTGGTCGTCCGCTGGGTGTGGGCGGATCTGGCGGCGCCGCACGCCCTGGCCGAGCGTATCCGTCGTGCTTTCGAGCTCGCGGCCGCGTTGCCGGACCCTCGGACTTGGTGAACGGCGCCCCGATTCCGATCGGGCGCCCCCGATCCGGGGCGCCGCACCACAACCGGGGAGCCGCCCTACGCGATGGTGGCCCACCCCTCCACGGACTCGGGGGAGCGGGGCTCGGGGCCGGTGTAGACGGCGGCGGGCCGCACCAACCGCCCCAGCCGCTTCTGCTCGAGGATGTGCGCGCACCAGCCGGCGGTCCGGCCGCAGGTGAACATGGCGGGCATCATGTGCGCCGGCACCTCGGCGAAGTCGAGGATCACCGCCGCCCAGAACTCGACGTTGGTCTCGATGGCGCGGTCCGGGCGCCGCTCGCGCAGCTCGGCGAGGGCAGCTTGCTCCAGCGCCGCGGCCACCTCGAAGCGCGGAGCGTTCAGTCGCTGGGCCGTGGCGCGCAGGACGCGGGCGCGGGGGTCCTCGGCCCGGTAGACCCGGTGCCCGAAGCCCATGAGCTTCTCCTTGCGGTCGAGGATGCCCTTGACCAGCCCGCGGGGGTCGTCGGTGCGCTCGACCTCCTCGATCATCGGCAGCACGCGGGCCGGCGCACCGCCGTGCAGCGGTCCGGACATGGCGCCGATGGCTCCGGAAAGCGACGCGGCGACGTCGGCGCCCGTCGAGGCGATCACGCGCGCGGTGAAGGTGGATGCGTTGAGGCCGTGCTCGGCGGCGGAGACCCAGTAGGCGTCGACGGCTTCGGTGTGGGCGGGGTCCGGGTCGCCTTTCCATCGGGTCATGAACCGTTCGGTGACGGTGGCGCACTGGTCGATCCGCGACTGGGGAACGGCGGGTTGGTAGATGCCGCGGGCGGACTGCGCGACGTAGGACAGGGCCATGACGGAGGCGCGGGCGAGGTTCTCGCGGGCGGTGTCGTCGTCGATGTCGAGCAGCGGCTGGTACCCCCAGATGGGGGCCAGCATCGCGAGTCCCGCCTGGACGTCGACGCGGACGTCGCCGGTGTGGATGGGCAGCGGGAACGGCTCGGCGGGCGGCAGTCCGGGGCCGAAGCGGCCGTCGACCAGCAGCGCCCACACGTTGCCGAACGTCACGCCGCGGGCCACGAGGTCCTCGATGTCGACGCCGCGGTAGCGCAGTGCGCCGCCGTCCTTGTCGGGCTCGGCGATGTCGGTGGTGAAGGCGACGACGCCTTCGAGACCGGGGGAGAAGTTCTCGGGCAACGTCGGTGCCATCGCAAGACCTCGATTCGTGCGTGGGGCCGGCGGACAGGCCCGATGAATCGCACCCTAGTGCTGCGCTTCGCGTGTCGGACGCCGGGAGTACCTTCCGACGAGTGAACGACGAATCCCAGCGCGTCGACCTCGCCGACATGCGGGTCGCCTACGGCGGCGACGCCGATGTCACCGAGGCGGATCTGGCCGGCGGGTGGCTCGCGCTCGCGCGATCGTGGCTGCAGCAGGCGATCGACGCGCGGCTGCCGGAGCCGAACGCGATCGTGCTCGGCACGGTGGACGGGGAGGGGCGGCCCGCCACGCGGACGGTGCTGTGCAAGGAGATGCGTGACGACGGCATCGTCTTCTACACCAACCACACCTCGGAGAAGGGTGGTCACCTCGCGGGTCGTCCCGTCGCGTCGGCGACGTTCCCGTGGATCGGGATCCAGCGGCAGGTCACCGTGCGCGGCCCGGTGACGCGGGTGTCGGAGCAGGAGACGGCGGCGTACTGGGCGACCCGCCCGCGGGGGTCGCAGCTGGGGGCGTGGGCGTCGGAGCAGTCGCGGCCCATCGCCTCACGGGCAGAGCTGGAACGGCAACTCGCCGAGGTGACGCGACGGTTCGAGGGCGGCGAGGTCCCGGTGCCGCCGCACTGGGGCGGCTACCTGATCGCGGCCGAGACGGTGGAGTTCTGGCAAGGACGGAACAACAGGCTGCACAACCGGTTGCGGATCACGCCCCGAGACGGCGCCGTGGTCCGCCTCCAGCCGTGAGTCGCGTTCTCGCCGACACCACTCCACTGAGGAACCGGGACTTCCGGCGGCTGTGGGCGTCCGGCGTGGTCACCGTCATCGGGGCACAGTTGTCGGTGGTCGCGGTGCCGCAGCAGATCTTCCGGATCACCTCCAGCTCGGCATACGTGGGGCTGGCGGGCGCGTTCGCGTTGGTGCCGCTGATCGTCTTCGGTCTGTGGGGCGGCGCGCTCGCCGACGTGATGGACCGCCGCACGCTCCTCGCCATCACCACGATCGGCGTCGGCACCACCTCGTTCCTGCTCTGGTTGCAGGCGCATCTGGGGACGAACAACGTCTGGGTCGTCCTGATCCTCCTCGGCGTCCAACAGGGATTCTTCGCGGTCAACCAGCCCACGCGCAGTGCGATCATCCCGCGCCTGATCGACGCGAAGGATCTGCCCGCCGCGAACTCGTTGAACATGACCGTGTTCAACTTCGGCGCGATCGCGGGTCCGATGCTGGCGGGTGCACTCATCCCCGCGTTCGGCCTGCCGACGTTGTACCTGATCGACACCGTCGCCCTGGCGGTGACGCTGTGGGCGGTCCTGCGGCTGCCGCCGATTCCGCCCACCGGCGACGTCCGCCGCGCGGGTCTGCGCGAGGTGATCGCGGGCTTCGCGTATCTGGCCACCCAGAAGGTGCTGCTGGCGTCGTTCGTCGTCGACATCGTCGCGATGGTCTTCGGTATGCCGCGGGCGTTGTTCCCGGAGGTGGCCACCGAGACGTTCGGGGATCCCGCGGAAGGTGGTCTGGTGCTCGGCCTGCTGTTCGCGTCGCTGTCGGCGGGTGCGGTGCTGGGCGGCGTGTTCTCGGGCTGGCTCCCGCGAGTACGACGCCAGGGGGTCGCTGTGATCGCCTGCATCGTCGTGTGGGGCGTCGCGATGATCGGGTTCGGTGTGTCGATCGCGTTGGCCACGGTCGGCGAGCGGGGCTGGGCGCTGTACGCGGCGCTGGGATTCCTCGCCCTCGGCGGCGGCGCGGACATGATCTCCGCGGCCTTCCGCAGCTCGATGCTCCAGTCCGTGGCCACCGACGACATGCGCGGTCGGCTCCAGGGCGTCTTCATCGTGGTGGTCGCCGGCGGGCCTCGGGTGGGCGACGTCCTGCACGGCGCGGCCGCGTTCCTGGTGGGGACGGCGGCCGCGGCGGCGGGCGGCGGCGTGCTGGTGATCGTGGGCGTGACGGTGGCGGCGTTCGCCATCCCGGCGTTCGTGAAGTACCGGGTGGGTGCCGCGGCCTGACTCACAGGCCCGTCCGGCGGCACACCTCCTTCCACGGCGTCGGCGCGAGGCCGAGCTCCTCCTGCGACCGGGTCGAGTCGATCTCGTAGTGCCGCGTGCGCTGGTAGGACAGCTCGTTCAGCTCGCGCATCATCGGGACGACGAGCCCACCGGCCCGCGTGACGACGCGCGGAATCACGCGCACCGGCACCGGCGGGATCCCGGCCGTATCGAGAACGTCGCCGATCGCGCGTCGCAGCGTCACGGGCGGGTTGGTGGGCGCGTGCCACACCTGTCCCCAGGTCGACGGGTCGTCGACGACGGCGACCAGGGCGCGGGCCTCGTCGAGGACGTCGGTGAAGGAGTGCGGAACGTCGGCGGCGTCGATCACCCATGCCGTCCGGCCGGCGCGGGCGGCGGGCAGGACGCGGGTCACGTGGCCGTTGGCGCCGACGCCGGTGCCGATGTAGTCGGACGCGCGTACCTCGACGGCGCGCAGGGTGCCGGCCCGGTGCGCGTCGGCAAGCTCGGCCCACATCTGCGCGCGCAGAACGCCTTTGGCGTCGGTGGCGGCATCGGGCATGCCTTCGCGCATGACGCCGCCGGGCACCGGCCCGTAGGGGTAGAGGCACCCGGTGACGGCGAGGACGGCGCCGGTGCGTTCGGCGACCGTCCGCAGCGACCGGGCGATCGGTGGCCACACCGCGCGCCACTGCGTGTAGTCGGCGGGGTTGACGCAGTTGTACAGGGCGACGGCGCTCTCGGTGAGGGCGGTGAGGCCGTCGGTGTCGGCGGCGTCGAGGGCCGCGGCGGTGGCGCCGGGGACGCCGACTCCGCGGCGGCTGACGAGGACCACCTCGGATCCGCGCGCGACGAGCAGGCGGGCGAGGTGGGTGCCGACGGGACCGGCCCCGACGACGACGTGACGATCGGACATGGTGAGCTCCTGTTCGGAAAGGGAGAGCACTGCTCTCGGCACCAGAATGAGAGCACTGCTCTCGAGTGTCAAGAGCACTGCTCTCGGTTAGGCTCGGTCCATGACCACGGCACGGGAGAGGGCCCGCGACGAGCTGACCGCCGAGATCCTGGCGTCGGCGAGGCGGCAGCTGGCCGAGGTGGGTCCGGCGGCGCTCTCGCTGCGGGCGGTGGCGCGGGACATCGGCAAGGTCTCGTCGGCGGTGTACCGCTACGTGGCCAGCCGGGACGACCTGCTCACGGCGTTGATCGTCGCGTGTTACGACGAGTTGGGCGCCGCCGTCGAGGCCGCGGATCGCCCCGAGGAATCGCCGCGGGACCGGTGGCGTGCGGCGTGCGCGGCCATCCGGGACTGGTCGGCCGCGCACCCGCACGAGTACGCCCTGCTCTACGGCTCACCCGTCCCCGGCTACTCCGCCCCGCGGGACACCGTCGGCCCGGCGACACGCCCCACCGCGGTACTGGTGCGCATCGTCGTGGAGGACCGGCTGGCTCGGCCGCGGGACGGGTCCGGCGCGCGCACCGATCTGTACGAACCCGTGCGCGCGTTCGTGCGCGAGACCAGCGGCGAGGCGAGCGCGGCGGTCCTGGACGACGACCTGGTGGAACGCACGTTGAGCGCGTGGATCACCGTCTTCGGTGCCGTGTCGTTCGACCGGTTCGGCCATCTGGTGGGTGTCACGGCGGACACCGATCGCTATTTCGACCGGGTCGTCGAGGATCTGGCGAACCGGCTGGAGCTGTCCGGAACGGAGGTCAGTGCGTCATCTGCCACACGGTGAGTGCTGCGAGCGCGCCGGCGCCGTTGAGCGCCCAGTGCAGACCGATGGGGGCGAGCACGCTGCGCCCGCGATGGCGCAGCCAGGTGAAGACGAAACCGGCGATCGTGGTGCCGGCGACGGCGCCGCAGACGCCGACGATCTGGCCGAACAGCCCGGTGCCGAGCACGGCCGAGAACCCGTCGTTGCCCACCGTCAGACCGAGCGACGACGCGACGTGCCACAGCCCGAACAGCAGGGACCCGATGATCGCCACGCCGCGAAAACCGAAGCGCCGGGACAGTTTCGCGTGGAGGACGCCGCGGAACGCGAGCTCCTCGGGAATGACGGTCTGCAGGGGAATGATGATCAGCGCGGCCACGAGGGTGGCGCCGACGTTCACGCCGTAGCGCTCGTTGAGAAATGCGCTCTGCGTGAGGGGAATCGAGGCCGCGATCGCGACGACGGCCAGCGTGACGGCTGCAGCGGCGGCGCCGTGTCGGGCACCCCGGCCGAGATTGCGCAGTCCGAGATCGGCCCACTGGACCCCGCGGGCGCGGGCGAAGGCGACGAGCAGGAGCGCACCCACCGGCACGGCCGCGACCGCGACGGGGGTGGGAGCGAAGTGGGCGGTGAGGTTGAAGACGACCAGCGCGGCCACGACGACGACGATGTCGACGACGGTGCGGTCGAACCACCGCGGGGTCACGGCCGGGGACTCGACCGGACCGGGTGCGGGAAGAGCAAGGGACACCGCGTCGACTGTAGCGATCGCGGTAGCGTGCTGCCATGGCACCGGAGGACGCGACCACCGCGTTGGCCCACGGCGAGTACCGCGCCGACGTCGCGAGGCGGGGAGCGGGATTGCGCCTGCTCGAGCGGTCGGGGCGGGCGTTGACGGAGACCTGGCCCGCCGGGGAGAAGCCGCCGCTGTCGGCCGGTCTGGTCCTGGCGCCGTGGCCCAACCGCACGCGTGACGGCGAGTTCGCCTTCGGCGGTACGACGCACCGTCTCGAGATCACCGAGGCGGCGCGGAACAACGCCAGTCACGGTCTGGTCCGCCGTCGGGACTGGGACGTCGTCGACCGCACCGACTCGTCCGTCACGCACGCCATCGAGGTGGGCGGTGAGCCGGGATGGCCGTTCCCGCTGCGCCTGACCGTCCGCCACGCGCTGGCCGACGACGGGCTGACCGTCACGCACACCGCGACCAACCTCGGCGACACCGAGGCGCCGTTCGGCCTCGGCGTCCACGCCTTCGCCCGGGCCGGGGACGCGCCGCTCGACGAGTGCACGCTGCACCTGTCGGCCGGGGTGCGGTTGCCGCTCGATCCGGAGCGGAACCTGCCGGCCGGCGGCCCGGTCCCCGTCGGCGGCACCGACGCCGACTTCGCCACGCCACGGCGCCTCGCGGGCGTGTGGCTCGACACCCCGTTCAGCGCGCTGGTGCCGGACGCCGACGGGAGGTCGCGCCAGTACCTCACGCCGCCCGACGGCCCGGCCACGGTCGTGTGGACCGACGCACAGTTCCCGTGGGTGCAGGTCTTCACGGCCGACCCCGCGCACGATCAGGCGTATCCGGATCGCGGCCGGGCGCTCGCGATCGAGCCCATGACGTGCCCGCCGGACGCCCTGAACTCCGGCGTCGACCTCGTCGTCCTGACACCGGGGGAGACGTGGACGGGCGCGTGGGGACTGGGCGTCGCGACCGACGGAGCAGGGAGCGCGTCGTGACGATCCTGGTGTGCGGCGAGGCCCTGGTCGACCTGGTGCCGCAGGACGGCGGCCCCACGCTCGCGCCGCGGCTCGGCGGCGGACCGTTCAATGTCGCGGTCGCCCTCGGCCGTCTCGGGTCCGACGTGCAGTTCCTCTCGCGCATCTCCACCGACCCGTTCGGGCGGGACCTCGTCGCGTGGCTCGAGGCGTCGCACGTCGGCCTGGACGTGCTGCAGCGCGGCCCGGAGCTCACGACGCTGGCGTTGACCACGCTCGGCTCCGACGGCTCGGCGGAGTACTCGTTCTACGCCGAGGGCACGGCGGACCGGCTGGTCGAGGAGCCCGCGACGATTCCGAAGTCGGTGACCGCGGCGTCGTTCGGGACGTTGTCGTTGCTCTACGAGCCCGGCGCGTCGGTCTACGCCGCGCTGCTCGCCCGCCTGCACGACGACGGCGTCGTGACCATGCTCGATCCCAACATCCGACCGGCCGCGATGACCGACGGCGACGGGTATCGACTGCGGTTCCGCGGGTGGTTGCCGTCGGTGGACGTGCTCAAGGTGTCCGTGGAGGACGCGGCGTGGCTGGCGGAGGGCCCGTCGGGAACGACGCCGGCGGACTGGCTGGCGGCGGGCGTCACCGCCGTGGTGATCACCCGCGGCGGTGACGGCATCACGGTGGTCACCGCGGGCGGCGAGGTGTCGGTGGACGGGGTGACGGTCGAGGTCGCAGACACCATCGGCGCCGGCGACACGGTGCACGGCGCGATGCTGCACCACCTCACCGGGCACGGCGTGGACGGTCCGGACGCGCTGCGCGGGCTGGACGACGACGCGTGGCGACGGGCCGCGGAGTTCGCGGTTCGCGCCGCCGCGATCACCGTTTCGCGGCCGGGGGCGGACCCTCCGTGGGCGTCCGAGGTCACCGACGGCTAGGTTTTATCTCCGACACCACAAGTTCCGTTACCACCGAGCTCGAGAGGGACCCTTCGTGCCCGCTGAGAATGCCGACAACGCCGCCACCGCCAAGCTGATCTACCCCGGTGGCGAACACGAGATGACCATCGCGCGAGCCACCGAAGGCAACGACGGTATCGAGCTGGGCAAGCTGCTCGCGAACACGGGATACACGACGCTGGACGGCGGGTTCGTCAACACCGCGTCCACCAAGTCGGCGATCACGTACATCGACGGTGCCGAGGGCATCCTGCGCTACCGCGGGTACCCGATCGAGCAGCTGGCGGAGAAGTCCTCGTTCATCGAGGTCAGCTACCTGCTGATCTACGGCGAGCTCCCCACCACCGAGCAGCTGGACGCGTTCACCGACCGCATCCGTCGGCACACGCTGCTGCACGAGGACCTCAAGCGGTTCTTCGACGGCTTCCCGCGCAACGCGCACCCCATGCCGGTGGTGTCCTCGGCGGTCAACGCCCTGTCGGCGTACTACCAGGATTCGCTGGACCCGGACGATCCCGAGCAGGTCGAGCTCTCGACCATCCGTCTGCTGGCCAAGCTGCCGACCATCGCGGCGTACGCGTACAAGAAGTCGGTCGGTCAGCCGTTCTTGTACCCGGACAACTCGAAGAGCTACGTCGAGAACTTCCTGCGCATGACGTTCGGCTTCCCGGCCGAGCCGTACGAGGCCGATCCGGAGCTGGTCAAGGCCCTCGACATGCTGCTGATCCTGCACGCCGACCACGAGCAGAACTGTTCGACGTCGACGGTGCGCCTGGTGGGGTCCTCGGATGCCAACCTGTTCACGTCCATCTCGGGCGGCATCAACGCGCTGTGGGGCCCGCTGCACGGCGGTGCCAATCAGGCCGTGCTCGAGATGCTCTACCGCATTCAGGGAGAGGGCGGCGACAGCGCCGACTTCCTGAACCGGGTGAAGAACAAGGAGGCGGGGGTCAAGCTCATGGGCTTCGGCCACCGCGTCTACAAGAACTACGACCCGCGTGCGGCCATCGTTCGCAAGACCGCGCACTCGATCCTCGAGAAGCTGGGTTCCGGTGACGAGCTGCTCGACATCGCGATGAAGCTCGAAGAGGTCGCCCTGAACGACGACTACTTCGTCGAGCGCAAGCTGTACCCGAACGTCGACTTC
The DNA here is from genome assembly GCF_001620025.1 of Rhodococcus sp. PBTS 1. Taxonomy (NCBI): domain Bacteria; kingdom Bacillati; phylum Actinomycetota; class Actinomycetes; order Mycobacteriales; family Nocardiaceae; genus Rhodococcus; species Rhodococcus sp. PBTS 1. Next base: position 2,947,433 of record NZ_CP015219.1, on the reverse strand, counting down.
TACACCGGTCTGATCTACCGCGCGATGGGCTTCCCGGAGCGCATGTTCACGGTGCTGTTCGCGCTGGGCCGCCTGCCCGGCTGGATCGCGCACTGGCAGGAGATGCACCAGGACCCGAACGGCAAGATCGGCCGTCCGCGTCAGATCTACACCGGCTACACCGAGCGTGCCTACGAGGGCATCGACGGGCGCAGCTGACACCACGCGCGACACGGATAAGGGGGCACCGGCTTCGGCCGGTGCCCCCTTATCCGTGTGCGGTGGGTCAGAAGACGCGGTTCGCGAGGACGGGGAGGTTCCGGCGCACGGCCTCGAGGTCGGTGACGTCGAGGTCGATCGTCAGCTCGCCGGGTGCGTCGGTGAGCTCGTCGAGGATCTCCCCGGTGGGGGAGACCACCATCGAATGCCCGATCCCGACGGGGGCGGTGCCGGTGATCTCGATGCCCGACGCCGCCGGGTCGGCCTGGCCGCACGCGGCGACGAACGTCGTCGAGTCCAGCGCGCGGGCGCGGGCGAGCAACGTCCACTGGTCGACCTTGCCGGGTCCGCGACCCCACGACGCCGGGACGACGATCAGCTGGGCGCCGCGATCGGCGAGGGTCTGGAAGAGGCCGGGGAACCGGATGTCGTAGCACGTCGCGAAGCCGACGCCGACGCCGTCGACGTCGACCACCACGGGATCCGATCCCGGTGCGACGGTGTCGGATTCGGCGAATCCGAAGGCGTCGAAGAGGTGGATCTTGTCGTACGAGGCCTCGACACCGCCGCCGGTGATCAGGAGGGTGTTGCGGACCCGCTCGGCGGCACCCGACTCGCCGTCACCGTGGTCGGCGGCGGGGGTGAACATGCCCGCCACCACGGTGATGCCGGCCTCGTCGGCGGCCGCGCGCACCGCCGTCGCCCACGGCCCGTCGAGAGGCTCGGCGACGTCGACGATGGACCCACCGAAGCGGCGCATGGTCGCCTCGGGGAGCACGCACAGTCGGGCCCCGGCGTCGGCCGCGCTGCGCACCGCGTCGCGGACGATGTCGAGATTCTCCTTCGGGTCGCGCGACGTGGTGACCTGAGCGAGACGAATCTTCATGGAACACTCCTGACGTGGGGACGGACGGTCGACGACCGACCACGGGTGGTGGATGCTCGGGTATACATACTGTATGCACGAACTGTCGGGCCGCGAGCGCGCGTACGCCTACCTGCGCGACCAGGTGTTGTCGTCGCCGGCCGCGACGGGGACTTTTCTCAACGAGGGTGAGCTGGCGTCGCAGATCGGCGTCTCGCGGACGCCGGTGCGCGAGGCGCTCCTGCTGCTCGTGTCCGAGGGGCTGATCGAGATGGTCCGCGGTCGCGGGGCGTACGTCCCGCCGATGTCCGGCCGTCAGATCGGGGAGCTGATGGATCTGCGCGGTGTGCTCGAACGGCACGCGGCCGATCTGTGTCTGACGGCGGGAACCGTTCCGGTGGAGCGGATGTCGGACACCCTCGACCAGCAGGAAGCGCTGAGCGAGGGCGCCGCCGAGGATCATGCCCGCACGTTCATCGCCCTCGACGGCGCGTTCCATCAACACCTCATCGACGCGGCGGGCAGCGAACTGCTCTCCCACACGTACGCCGGACTGCGCGCGCGGCAGCTGCGGGCCGGTCTGTCGGCCCTGTTCGGCGCTCCGGACCGCAAACATCAGGTGTGCACCGAGCACCGGGCCATCGTCGACGCCCTTCGCTCCGGCGATGCCGCCGCGTCGGCGGAGGCGATCGATGCACACCTGACGGTCACGACGCGGATTCTGTTGCGGGGCTGAGCTTCCGCGCGACGTATTGCTCTTCCTCGGCCGGGTCGGGACCGCGCCCGAGCACGAGTCCGGCCACGGTCAGTGCGCCGGTCACCACGATGTAGAAGAACACCGGGACCCAGCTGTCGAAGCGGTCCAGCAGGAACGTGAACATCAGCGGTGCGATGGCGCCGCCGAAGACTCCGGCGATGGTGTAGGCCAGGGACGCGCCCGTCGACCGCAGGCGCAGCGAGAACTGCTCGGTGACGAAGGCCGCCTGCGGGCCGTACATGAACGAGTGGAACGTCAGGCCCACCACAACGCCGAGCACGAGCATGCCGAACGAGTTGCCGCCGATGAGCAGGAAGAACACGGCGACCCACACGACGCCGCCGACGGCCGCCACGGCGTAGACCAGCCGGCGGTTGATCACGTCGCTGACGGCACCGGCCAGCGGAATGGTGACGAGCTGGAAGGCGGAGCCGATGAGGATGGCCGTCAGCACCTCGCTGCGGACGAACCCGAGCTTGGACACGCCGTAGGTGATGGAGAAGACGGTGAAGAGCGCGTAGATCACGTCGGGCGCGATGCGGGAGAGGATCGCCGCGATCAACGGACGGGTCTGCGTGCGGAAGACCTCGGTGACCGGCGCCTCGGGTCGGTCGCCGCTCTCCTGGATGGCCTTGAAGACGGGGGTGTCCTCGAGCTTGAGGCGGATCCAGAGTCCGAAGCCGACCAGCACCGCGGAGAACAGGAACGCCACGCGCCAGCCCCAGGACTCGAACTGCTCCTCGGTGAGGGCGAACGTGAGGCCGGCGAGAGCGCCGTTGGCCATGAGGTTGCCGGCGGGCGGGCCGATCTGAGCGGCCGAGGACCAGAATCCGCGGCGCCGAGGATTGCCGTACTCGCTGGACAGCAGCACGGCGCCGCCCCATTCGCCGCCGACGGCGACACCCTGGGCGAAGCGCAGCAGCACCAGGATGATTGGTGCGGCGACGCCGATGCTGGCGTAGCCGGGCAGGAGTCCGATGAGGAACGTCGTGACGCCGATGAGCAGCAGGGTGATCACCAGCAGCTGTTTGCGTCCGATGACGTCGCCGAGCCGGCCGAACACGAATCCGCCGACGGGGCGCGCGACGTAGCCGACGGCATAGGTGGAGAACGCGAGCAGAGTTCCCGTGAGCGGGTCGGACTCGGGGAAGAAGATGATCGGGAAGATCAGCGCGGCGGAGGCGGAGTAGACCGCGAAGTCGTACCACTCCAGGGCCGTGCCGGTCAGGCTGGCCGCGAAAGCCTTGGTCAGGGACTTGCGGTCGGGCCGCCCTGTCTGCCTTCCGTCGTGTGTGGTGGCGTCCATGAAGTTCCTTTCGGGGTGTCGTAGGTCATATACTTGCTGTATACAGAACGTATGCGCAAGCCCCGGGCGCAGACGAAACACAGAGTTTTCACGAGATTCCAGCTCTGACGAACACCTGAACGGAGACCGCTCATGACCGACGCCACCACCCTCACCTTCGCTCTGCCCGACGGCAGTACCCGGACGGTCGAGGTCCACGCCCTCCTCAACGCCGGATACGCCGGCCGGAACCAGGAGGAGGTGGCCGCCCACATCGCCGAACTGGCGGAGCTCGGTGTGCCCGCTCCCACCACCACGCCGGCGCTCTACCCCGTCTCGCCTTACCTGGCGCAGCAGACGTCGTCGGTGGCGGTCCAGCACGGGCGCACGTCCGGCGAGGCGGAGTGGGCGCTGATCGTCACCGGCGACACTCGGGACGACGTCCTGCTGACCGTGGCGTGCGATCACACCGACCGCGAGCTCGAGGTGCACGGGGTGGCGTGGAGCAAGAACGCCTCGCCCGACGTCCTCGGCGAGACGGCGTGGAAACTCACCGAGGTCGCGGACCATCTCGACCGCATCACACTGCGCGCGTGGGCGGACGACGTCCTCATCCAGGACGCGTCGCTCGCGGACCTGCTGACGCCCGACCACTGGCTCGACGCGCTCGCCGAGCGCGATCTCTTCCGCGCCGGCACCGTCCTGCTCTCCGGCACCGTCCAGATGGCTCCGGGGGTCGAGCAGTTCGCCTCGTCCTGGCGCGTCGAGCTGCACGATCCGGTCCTGGACCGCCGCTCGACCTGCGGTTACACGGTCGAACGCATGCCGTCGCCGATCGGCTGACGACAACCGCGTTAGGGTGATTCGGTACGAACACCGCAGTTCGCGATCGGGCGCCCGCCCGGTCAGACGAGGAGAATGTCGTGACCAAGCCCGAGATCGAGTTCCAGCCCGGCCCGCCGCCCACCGATCTCGTGGTCGAGGACATCACCGTCGGCGACGGTGCGGAGGCGAAGCCCGGCGGCACCGTCGAGGTCCACTACGTGGGCGTCGAGTTCGACACCGGCGAGGAGTTCGATTCGTCCTGGAACCGCGGCGAGTCCATCACCTTCCCGCTGCGCGGTCTGATCCAGGGGTGGCAGGACGGCATTCCCGGCATGAAGGTCGGCGGCCGTCGCCGGCTGACCATCCCGCCGGAGCTCGCCTACGGTCCCGCCGGCGCCGGCCACCGGCTGTCCGGCAAGACGCTCGTCTTCGTCATCGATCTGCTGAACGCCTGATCGGCCCGGGGTCCTCACCGACCTCGAGCACCACGCGTGCCCCGCCCAGCGGGCTCTCCTCCATTCGTGCGGTTCCGCCGTGCAGGTGAGCCTGCTGGGCCACCAGGGCCAGCCCCAGTCCCGAGCCGCCCGGCGCCGCTCCCGCGCCCCGCTCGAAGCGGCCGAACACGCGCTCCCGTTCGGCCTCCGGGATGCCCGTGCCGTCGTCGTCGACCACGATCCGTGCACCGGTCGACGTGCGCTCGACGCCGATCACCACCGTGCTCGCTCGGCCGTGACGGGCCGCGTTGCGCACGGCGTTGTCCAGGGCCAGCCGCAGACCGGCCGGATGGCCGTGCAGCGGAACGGGTTCCGTCGCCTCCACCCGCACCGCGACGCCGGGCACCGAGCGGGCCGCGTCCCGCGCCACCAGATCGGCCACGTCCACGGCGTCCATCGGGACGCGCTCGGCCGCCGTCGTCAATTCGCCGGAGGCCAGCTTCTCCAGCGCTCCGAGCGTCGTCTCCACGCGTCCCTGGGTGCGCTGCAGGTCGGCCAGGATCTCCTGCCGCTGCTCGTCGGAGAGATCGAGGGTGCGCAGGACCTCGATGTCGGTGCGCATGGCCGTCAGCGGCGTCCGCAGTTCGTGTGCCGACACCGCCGCGAAGTCACGGGCCGTCTCGAGGGCGCTCTCGGTGCGCGCGCGGGCGTCCTCCACGCGCTGAAGCATGTCCGCCACGGCGGCGGCGAGCTCGTCCGCTTCCCGCACCCCGGTGGACCGCCGCGGCGGGACGGGAGGTTCGCGCGCGACGTCGCGGGTCAGCCGCATCAGCGGCCGCACGGCGCGGCCGCCGAGCAGCCAGCCCAGCACGGTCGACGCGCCGACGGCGAGGACGCCGGCCCGCAGCACCTGCCACTGCTGGTCGTCCGTGATGTCCTGGGCCTCCGACAGGGGCACCGCGATCGACACGGTCGCGCCCGCGCGGGTGGGGACGTCGGCGGTGTAGACGCGGAACGGCACCCCGTCGACGTCCACCGTCGTCGACCCGGGTCCGAGCGCCGGCAGCTCCGGTTGCGTGCTCGCCCGGACGGTGCCGTTCTGCCGAATGGTGATGCCGAACGCCTCGGACTCGCCGAGGAAGCCGAGGAACATCTCGAACGTCTGCGCCCGCGGCACGACCACGTCGGACGCCAGTTCCAGCCGCCGGTCCAGCTGGAGCACGTTGTTCCGGGAGATCGCCGCGGCCACGTACCAGCCGATGAGCGAGACGATGATGATCGCCCCGAGGGCGGTCGCCGCCGCCACACGGGCGCGCAGCGAGAACGCGCGCCTCATGCTCCGGGCCGCAGCACGAACCCCACGCCGCGGACCGTGTGCAGAACGCGCGGCGTGCCGTCGGCCTCCATCTTGCGGCGCAGGTAGCCGACGAAGACGTCGACGACGTTGGTGTCGGCCACGAAGTCGTAACCCCAGACGAGTTCCAGCAGGCGCTCGCGGCTGAGGACGACACCGTGGTTGCGGGCGAGCACGGCGAGCAACTCGAACTCCCGCTTGGTCAGGTCGAGGGTGCGACCGGCGATGATCGCGCGGTGACCCGGTTCGTCCACGGTGAGCGGTCCCACGACGACGGCGCCGTCGGGCTCCTCGGCCGGGACCGTCCGGCGCCGGAGCATCGCGTTGATGCGGGCGACGAGTTCGGCGAGAACGAACGGCTTGGTCAGATAGTCGTCCGCACCGGCCTCGAGGCCGGCGATCCGGTCGTCGACCGAGCTGCGCGCGCTGAGCACGCACACCGGTACCTCGTTGCCGCGGGCGCGCAGCGCGGAGACCACCCCGCTGCCGTCGAGCACCGGCATGTTCATGTCCAGGACCACCACGTCGGGTCGCCGCGCCTCGACCAGGTCGAGTGCCACGGCGCCGTCCGGGGCGGTGATCACCGTGAACCCGCTGAGGCGGAGTCCGCGTTCGAGGGAGGCGAGGACGTCGGCGTCGTCGTCCACGACGAGGACGGTGGCGGAATCGGGCACGGGGCCATTCTGCCGTGTTCGTCGCGCGGGGATTTCGGGTACGAACTCCCATCATGAGCACCGCGCCCACCGTCCTGTGGTTTCGTCGCGACCTCCGGCTGGGCGACCACCCCGCGCTCGCGCACGCCGCGGAGGCCGGGGGCGACGTGCTGGCGCTGTTCGTGCTCGACCCGGCGCTGCTCGATCCCGCCGGCGCCGCGCGCCGCGACGTGCTCTACCGCGCCCTGGGGTCCCTCGACGAGGCGCTGGACGGCCGATTGCTGGTGGTGAAGGGCGACCCGGGGACGGCGGTGCCGAAGGTCGCGAAGGCCGTCGGGGCCGAGGCCGTGCACGCGAGCGAGGACTTCGGACCGTACGGACGACGTCGGGACGAGCAGGTGGGGGAGAAGGTGGACCTGGTCTTCACCGGCTCGCCGTACACGGTCTCCCCGGGGCGGATCACCAAGGACGACGGCGACCCCTTCAAGGTGTTCACGCCGTTCTACAAGCGGTGGCAGGAACACGGCTGGCGGGACCCGGCGGACACGTCGGCGTCCACGGCGTCGTGGATCGACCCCGGCGACGTCTCGGGAGGGCCTCGGCGCGTGAAGGTTCCGAGCGAGAAGCATCACGTCGACGCCGAGATCGGGGAGAAGGAAGCGCTCTCGGCGTGGAAGGACTTCGTCGACGATCGGGCGAGCGGCTACGGCGACGAGCGCAACCGGCCCGATCTCGACAGCACCAGCCGCATGTCGGTGTACCTCAAGTACGGGATGATCCACCCGCGGACGTTGCTCGCGGACCTGAAAGGCAAAGCGGCCGAACCGTATCGGCGCGAGCTGTGCTTCCGCGACTTCTACGCCGACGTGCTGTTCCAGCGTCCCGACAGCGCCCGCGAGAACTACGACAAGCGGTTCGACAAGATCGAACTGGACTCCGGCAAGCACGCGGACGAGTTGTTCGACGCGTGGTGCGAGGGCCGCACGGGCTTCCCGATCGTCGACGCCGGGATGCGCCAGTTGGTGTCGGAGAACTGGATGCACAACCGCGTGCGCATGATCGTCGCGTCGTTCCTGGTCAAGGATCTGCACCTGCCGTGGTGGCGCGGTGCGCGATTCTTCCTGCAGCACCTGATGGACGGCGACATCGCGAGCAACCAGCACGGGTGGCAGTGGACGGCGGGCACGGGCACCGACGCCTCGCCGTACTTCCGCGTGTTCAACCCCACCACGCAGGGGGAGAAGTTCGACCCGCAGGGTGACTACGTGCGCCGGTGGGTGCCGGAACTGCGCGGCGTCGAGGGCAAAGCGGTTCACGCCCTGAAGGACGGGCGGCCGGAGGACTACCCGGAGCCGATCGTCGACCACAAGCACGAGCGCGAGGAGGCGCTGCGGCGGTTCGCGGCCATCAAGGACTGACGCGGCGCAGGTGGGCCAGGAGGGTCTCGGCCACCTGCTCGGACGCCTCGACCGGGGCGAGGTGCCCCACGCCGGGCAGGATGGTCACCGGCGGATCCCCCGGCAGCGCGTCCGCCAGGCGCTGCGCCTGCTCGACCGGGATCCACGGATCGTCCTCGCCCCACCCGATGCTCACCGGGCACCGCGTGTCCGCCAGCCGCGCGACCACCGGGCGGGTGTGCTCGGGACGCAACGCGCCGATCTGGCGGTAGAAGGCGAGTCGGCCCGCGTCACCGAGCCACGGGGCGGCCAGACGCTCGATCGACTCCGTCGTCAGCCGGGCGCCCGCCCCCGCGATGTACTCGCGGACCAGCGCGCCGTGCAGTCGCTCGGGAAGGGCGGAGAACACGTCGACGTGGTCGCGGACGAGCGCGAAGAACGGTGAGCCCCACGGGTCCAGCGTCACCACGTCCCACAGGAACACGGACGCGGCGTCTCGGTCGTGGAGCAGATGCGCGCGCAGGGCCACGGCGCCGCCGACGTCGTGCGCCACCAGGTGCGGGCGATGGAGCCCCCAGTGGTCCAGCAGCGCAGCGAGTCTCGATCCCTGCGCCGCGAGGTCGATCGGGGTGTCGGGGTGCATCGTCGATCGGCCGTAACCGGGCATGTCCCAGAGGAAGACCCGGTGGGTGCGGGCGACGCGGCGGGCGACCGCTCCCCACACCGCCGAGGACCACGGGGTGCCGTGACAGAACACCACGTCGCCCGCAGCGTCCCGCGCGTCCGGACCGAGCGCTACGGTGGCGACCGATGCCCCGTTCACGGTGACCGGGAGGACGTCCGGCAGCTCCCACCACGAGGTGTCCATGGCGACCGAGGGTACCGACCGATCGTGTGCAGTAATCGGCACTGAACGCGGATTACTGCACAGGATTCACACCCGCCCGCGGAACGCCTCGGCCAGAGCGTCGAGCACGGAGGCGTCCTCGATGGTGGACGGGACCACCACCTCCGCGCCGTCGGCCATCTGCCGCATGGTGTTGCGCAGAATTTTCCCCGAGCGCGTCTTCGGCAGCGCGGCCACGACCGTGACGTCCTTGAACGAGGCGACGGCGCCGATGTCCGCCCGGACGGCCGCGATCAGGTCGGTCCGCAGCTGGTCCTCGGTGATGTCGGCGCCGGCCTTGAGTACGACGTAGGCCGACGGCTTCTGCCCCTTGGTCTCGTCGTGCACGCCGATCACCGCGCACTCCGCGACGGCCGGATGCGTGGCGACGACGGCTTCGATACTGCCCGTGGACAATCGGTGCCCGGCCACGTTGATGACGTCGTCGGTGCGGCCCAGGACGGTCAGGTACCCGTCCTCGTCGATCAGCCCGGAATCGCCGGTGAGGTAGTACCCGTCGAACGCCGAGAGGTACGACTCGACGAAGCGTGTGTCGTCGTTCCACAGTCCGGTGAGCGTGCCGGGCGGCAGGGGGAGTTCGACCACGATGGATCCCTCGGTCCCGGCGGGCACGGGGTCACCGGAGGCGTCGACCGCGGCGACCCGGAAGCCGGGAACCGGCACGGTGGGGGAACCGGCCTTGATCGGCATGGGTTCCAGGCCACGAAGATTGGCGCAGATGGGCCACCCGGTCTCGGTTTGCCACCAGTGGTCGACGACGGGCCGGTCCAGGACCCGCGACGCCCACGCGAAGGTGTCCGGGTCGAGGCGCTCGCCCGCGACGAACAGTGCGTCGAGCGAGCTGGTGTCGTGGTCGGCCAGCAAGGCGGCATCGGGGTCGACCTTGCGGATCGCCCGCAGTGCGGTCGGAGCCGTGAACAGTACGCGCACACCGTGATCGGCGATCACCCGCCAGAACGCCCCGGCGTCCGGGGTACCGACGGGCTTGCCCTCGTACAGCACCGTCGTCGCCCCGGCGAACAGCGGGCCGTAGACGATGTAGCTGTGGCCGACGACCCACCCGACGTCGCTCGCGGTCCACATGACCTGGCCGGGCCCGATGTCGTAGATCGCGCGCATCGACCACGTCAGGGCGACGGCGTGACCACCGTTGTCCCGCACCACGCCCTTCGGCTTGCCCGTGGTGCCGGAGGTGTAGAGCACGTAGAGCGGATCGGTGGCCGCCACCGAGACCGGATCGGCGGGCGACGCGGCGGCCAGGGCGTCGTCGAAGTCCACCCAGTCGTCCGGCACGTCCGCGGGAATCTCGGTGCGCCGCTTGACGATCACCGCCGAGGGCGAGGCCGTGGACAGGTTCAACGCTGTGCGGACGGGCTCGACGTAGTCGACGGTGCGGCCGGGTTCGAGGCCGCCGGTGGCGGTGACGACGGCGACCGGTGCGGCGTCGTCGAGACGGGCGGCGAGTTCCTTGGCGGCGAATCCGCCGAAGACCACGGAATGCACGGCGCCCAGGCGGGCGCACGCCAGCATGGCGATCACCGCCTCCGGAATCATCGGCAGGTAGATCACCACGCGGTCACCGGTGCCGACACCGTGCTCGCGCAGCACGCCGGCGAAGCGGGCGACGAGGTCCAGCAACTCGGCGTAGGTGTACGACGCCCGGGTGCCGGTCATCGCCGAATCGTGGATCAGGGCGACCCGGTCACCGGCACCACCGGCGACGTGGCGATCGAGGGCGTTGACGCAGGTGTTGAGCCGGCCGTCCGGAAACCAGCGGTAGAAGGGCGGACGCGACGAATCGAGGGCGCGTGTGGGCGGCACGTCCCAATCGACGGCCGTCGCGGCGTCCAGCCAGAAGGCGTCCGGATCGGCGGCGGCGGCGTCGTACGCCCGGCGGTAGGCACCCGATTCGGTCATGACTCCGACTGTAATTGCCGGGAGCGCGCGTGGTTCGATGTTCGCATGACCGGTGTCCGAGAGAGCGCTGCGGAGGCCGAGTTCGCCGCCGCCGACGATCTCGCGACCGGCCTCGCTGCCGACACCGACGGCGCCTACGGCAGCCCCGAGGGGGCGCCTCCGCGGTCCCTCATCGTCACCGTGTTCGGCCTCTACGTACGCGAGTTCGGCGGTTGGGTGGGGGTCGGCACGCTGATCCGGCTGCTCGAACCGCTCGGGGTCGACGCCCAGGCGGTGCGCTCGGCCGTCTCGCGCCTGAAGCGACGGGGCATCCTCGTGGCCGAGAAGCGGGGCACCACCGCCGGCTACGCGCTGTCCGACGTCGCGCGTGAGATCCTCGCCCTCGGTGATCGCCGCATCTTCTCGCCGCCCCCCGAGACGGGGGAGGAGTGGGTCATGGTCGTGTTCTCGGTGCCCGAGAGCGAACGCAAGAACCGGCACGCACTCCGAACCCGGTTGTCCGGCATGGGTTTCGGCAACGTCACGTCGGGAGTGTGGATCGCCCCGGTTCACTTGGCCGAGGATTGCCGCGTCGTCCTCGCGCGGGCGGGACTCGACAGCTACGCCGACGTCTTCACCGGCAGCAGTCTGATGTCCGGTGAGGCCGCCGACCGTGTCGGACAGTGGTGGAACCTGGACGAGCTCGCCTCGTCCTATCGACGCTTCGTCTCCCGCGTCACCCCGATCGCGGAGCGGTGGCGTGCTGCAGATCCCGCCGCGGACCCTGCCTCCGCGTTCGCCGACTACGTGCGCGTGCTCACCGCGTGGCGACGGCTGCCCTACCGTGATCCCGGCCTCCCCGCGAGCCTGCTGCCCGATCCGTGGCCGGGCGCCGCGGCCAGGAACCTCTTCGGGTCGATTCGCGAGCTGCTGGAGAAGCCGGCGCACGCCTACGTGGACGAGGCTCCCGCGCCGCGGTAGCTGTGCGCCTCTCGCCACGCCCTGCCGTCGTGTGAGAAGGCCTGCAGCACACGGGGACGCCTCGCCGTCCGACGCCCCTGGCCTCGGGCCGGCACGCCCCCCCGCAGTCGGCCGGCGAGATCGCCGCCGCGCAGGACCGCCCCCGAGTTCCGTTCAGCCACCCGAAACGCAGCGTCGACACGAATGGATGCTGCTGTCCAAGCGGGTTTGTTCGGGTCACGATGCCGGGCCTGTCCGTACGCTCACCATGTGGCTACAGGGCAGTTGCGCCGGGGGACGACGGTGGGTCTACCCGTCGCTGTCGCCTACAGCGTCTCGCTCGTTGTGGCGGGGCACGGCTGGTCGGGGATCGTGTCCAGCCCCGGCGCCGTCCTGCTCGCCCTCGGCTTCGTCTTCTTCGGTGTCTTCCAGGGCATTCCTGTCGGTTTGGCGTCGGCGCTCGCGTGTGCCGGCGTCGAGAAGGTCGGGCTATTCGACCGACCCGGGCGTTCGAAGCACCTGTGCAGATTCGCAGGCGGTGTGGTCGTCGGCGCGGTCACCGCCGCCGCGATGTTCGCGTACCATCGGGTGCTTCCGGACGACGACCAGACCGGATTGGCACCGTTGATCTTCGTCGCCACGGTCGGTGCGATCAGCGCTGTTCTGCGCTTCCGTGTACTGGCCGGACGGTCAGCGATCACCGGTTCGGCGGCGTGACCGCCGCTGCATCGACTCGCGTCCCGGGGCGGTCACACCGACGAGGATCAGCGCCCCACCTATGGGTAGAGCCCGACCGACGACCATGAGAAGGTGGTCGTCGACGCTCCCAATCCGACGAGCACTCCGTACGGTTCACTCCTCACGACGTGGTGTCGATGATGGCCGCACAGCCCGATGCGCTCGGCAGGTGAGTTATCGGATCGGCACATCAACTCCGTCGCGTCCGCCGCAGAACGATGAGAACAGCGGTGGCGCCGGCCAGAGCCAGCCAGAGCACCGCCGCCGCTACGCTCCGCGACGCGGGCGGTCGAACCTCGACCGAGGCCTTGGTGACGACGTCGGTGAACCTGCACGTCATCCCCGGCCGTGTCCAGCTCCACCAGTCGGCGACACCGGACCAGATCCGCTCCGCACCGGTGTGCGCGATGTAGTCGAAGTTCGCGGGGAACCCGTAGTGCTCGATGCACCACCACGTCCCCGGGTTCAGGCCGTTGCCCACGATGTCCTGGAAGTAGACCCAGAGAAGCAGGGCCACCACGATGGCCGGCGTCACCGCGGCGACGCGCCGCCACGGTGTCCGAAGCCGACCCGTCACGTCGGCACCCGTCGGCCGCCGCGGGTGCGGTGCGGGTACGTGGTCGGTGACCTGGTGAACGACACTTTTGTGGCGTCTCAGGTGACGGGATGGCGGTGGAGGTATTCGTCGACGGCCCGTCGGACGATATCGGCGTCGGGGACGTCGTCGGCTTGTGCGCGGCGGTGGATGTCGGCGCGCATGGTGGCGGGGAATCGGACGGACATAGCCGGCGTGTTGCGGCCTTTGCCGGCGCCGTCACGGGGGCGCCCCATGGCCAGTGCTGCTGGGTTGACGTCGATGGCGACGACTTCGTCGGAGGTGGGTGGGGTGGTGGCGTAGTCGTCAGCCATTGCCCCGTAGTCCTCCTCGCGTACCGGGTCTGCCATGAGCTTTCTCCTCGTCATCGTCGTTGGCGGCTGTAGATCGGGGTGATGAGCTGGTCGAGCTCGAGGTTGGCGACGAGAGCGGGGCGCAGCATCATCGCGTGGAACACCACCGCCACTTCGGGGTCGAGCAGGTCGGCGATGACCTCGATCCACGGTTCGTCGGCGGCCGCCGGTGCGATGTAGAGGAACGGCTGTGCCCCCACCATTCGCGGCGTCAACGCGATCCGCGCGACGTAAAACGACATCACGGCGCGGATCTCGTCGTCGGTGATGCCATGCGCCAGGGCACTGGACAACACCGTGATCCGCACACCCAAAAGTGTAACCGACTTTTGGGAATGCCGCCGGGTCAACAGCACTGAGTACCTGACGCCCGGCCAACTTTGCGCGGTTATGCGTGTTCGTCGTCGGCAACCTGCACCGGTGTGATAGCTGGCGCTCAAGCGTGCTCAGCCGGTGTCGGATGCTCGGCGTGCGGAGAACATGGCGCAGATTCGTGGAATGTTTTGGGTCGAACCCTAGTGGGGTGGATTCGGGGCGCTGAGAACACCGCTGACGGTTCGGGGGCGTGAAGTTGAGCGTGGGAGGGGTGTTCGTTCGGCAGCGTTCAACTGGGGTCCGGGACCGGGGGGGCAGCCCCCACTGCGCATCGCTGCGCACGGTCGATCCGCTCGGCGGCGACTGTCGAACCGTTCTGCCATGATGCGCGCATGAACGGGTGGGGCGAGTGGGTGCGGTTCGTGGTCGCGCCGGCGGTGTTCGTACTGGTGACGGCGTGGATTGCGACGCGCAACGCTCGGAAGACGCCGCACGAGCGGTTGAAGAACCTAGTGGACATTGCGAAGAACATGCCGGCGGGGGTCGATCGGAACGACGTCGTCATCGGCGCTATCGCGCGGGAGCTGGTTGACTTCGATCGACGACTCAAGGCCGACCAGAGTACGTTTCGGGCGCGCTGGAAAGAGCGCTTTGTTCAGAATGGCGGCGCGATCTATGGCTGGTCCATATCTGTAGGCTTATTTCTGTTCGTGATCGCCTTCTCGTTTGCGGTCACGGACAGACTGGCGGGCACTGTGTTTTCGTTGGTGGGATCCCTGGTCTCGATTCTTGTTGCTCTTGCGAGTTCCGTATCGTCTGTTCTCCGAAAGTCTCGACGGGCCCGCATTCAGCAGCAGCGGGTCGCGGTGGCCGACGCTCGGCGCGTTGTCAACGAGCAACGTTCGTTCGAGTTGAATGCTGAGCGGAGCGAGGAGATACGCCAGGTGCGGAGAAAGTTGATAGAGCAGGGAGCGAGCACCGAGGAGATCGACAGGGAGACATCGAGAATGGTGCTCCGCTGGTTGCAAGAAGATCGAGCCATGCGTGCTCGTTGGGCGCAGCCATTGGACGACTATCGGAAGCCCGACCCGCCTGACGACGAACCCTCGCCGCGGTAGCACCTAGTCGAGCCGGCTGACCACCCCCTGGTCGGCGGGCTTTTTCCCGCACTGCGCAGTCGCCGGCGCATGAGTGTGAAATTGTGTGTCCCTCGCCGGGCGGGCGGGGCGTCTCGCCGCCCGCCGCGTCGTTTTGCGCGGCGCGGGCGGTCCGGCGGATTGCGATTCGGCCGGCTTCGACGGCGTCGTTGTATGTCTTCGCCAGTGCGGTGTCTGCCGCAAAGTGCAAAGCGAAGGCGGCTACTGCGGCGTCGAAGAAAGGTTCGACGTAACTGGTGCGGGTGTCGCCCGCGGCGTGAGCGCGCGCGAGGACGGTGTCGTTGTCGAGCGTGGTGATCGAGGACGTGAGGGCCCTCGTGTGAGCGTCGATGGCCGCACACATGGGCCGACCATGCACTACCGCAGCAGCGGCGGCTTGGACGCGCGGTATGCGACGACCTGTGATGTCGACCGTGACCCTCGTCGACGGTCGGATACCGACGATATCGCGCGGCGGCATGGAAGGCTCGAAGGCGTGCCCGACCCCGACGACCCTCGCTATCGCCGCACCGGGCTGAGCTGGCGGGTGCAGGCGATGCTCTGGCCGGCGTTCTGCACCATCGCCGCGTGTTTGGTCGCGATCGGTGTTGTCATCGTGTCGAACGGGATCGACCTCGGGGAGTTCGGCAGACTCGTCGTGCTGGTGGCCGCGGGCGTCCCAGTCCTGGTGGTCGTGGTGTGCACACTCCTCGGAGGAACAGCCGTTCTCGTCGGGCTCGCAGTCCGGGCGGTGATGCGCGTGCTGGCCCCGACCGCGCCGAGTTGGGTGCGCGCCGTAATGGTGGCTGTCCCGACCGGTGTCGGTGTCGCGGTGATGGTGCTGGTGTTCATGGCGTGGATCGGGGAGGAGGAGACGGCGGTGGCCGACTACTGGCGGTACGCGGTGGGCATCGGTGCGGTCGCGGTCGTGGCGTCCGCGATCTACTCACGGGACTTGTTCGACAAGCGTCACCTGGTGGGGTGGCGCGAGGGTCGGTAGTAGCGGCGCGCAAGGTGCCCTTGCTGCCGTTGCCGTCCGACTAGCGCGAGCGGGATGGCCAACAGGCATGCGGACGCGATCAGCGCGAGCACGGCCGCGCCCGCGACGAGTCCGCCTGTGACGACAGCGCCGACGGCGATCGCACCGACTATGACGAGTGCGTTGGCGACCAACCCGACGACACCGCGGCCGGTGTCGGCGAGGTGGCGAACATGGGGGATCAGCAGTCCTCCGCCGGTGATGACGAGTGGAGTGAGCACGAGCGGTCTTCGACAGTGAAGGAAGAGTGCACCACCGTTCGGTCGTGAGGTGGAGTTCAATTTGTGGGCCGCTGCACCCGATCCTCCGGAATGACGGCGGTGCCCATGATCTCGATGAGCGCCTCGGGCTGCCATAGCCCGGTGGTGCCGATGCCCGCCATCGCGGGGTAGACGGGGCCGGCGAGCTCCCGCCACACGCGTCCGATCTCCCGGCCTTGCGCCTGGTAGTCGGGGATGTCGGTGAGGAAGATCGTGATGCTGACGAGGTCCTCGGGCTGTCCGCCCGCCTCGGCGAGCGTGGTGAGGACGTTGCCGAACGCCTGCCGGAACTGCTCGACGATGCCGCCGGGAACGATGCGCATGTTCTTGTCCAGCGCCGTCTGACCGCCCAGGTAGAGGGTGTTGCCGGCGAGGGTGCCGTGCGAGTAGCCGCTGGGGGCGGGCAGGGCGGCGGGGTTCACGGGCAGGTGCGTCATGTCGATCCTTCGTCTCGGTGGGGTGCCGTCGGATCGAGCCTAACCGATCTATTGCGTACTTGCGACGGTCGTGCAAAACTCGCTACATGAACCGCCGCGACCCCATCGACCGGGAGACGCCATGACGCTGCCGGTCCCGACTCCCACCAAGGTGATCTGCTGCGGCCTGAACTACGGCGAC
This sequence comes from Rhodococcus sp. PBTS 1, assembly GCF_001620025.1. Taxonomy (NCBI): domain Bacteria; kingdom Bacillati; phylum Actinomycetota; class Actinomycetes; order Mycobacteriales; family Nocardiaceae; genus Rhodococcus; species Rhodococcus sp. PBTS 1. Next base: position 2,930,848 of record NZ_CP015219.1, on the reverse strand, counting down.
CACATCGCCGAGACCGGCCGCGATCGCCCGCAGTACCCCACCCTGTTCGCGAAGTTCGCCGACACGCTGATCGGCCCGACGGACGACATCGTCGTGCCGGACGACGCGCAGGTGGACTGGGAGGCCGAGCTCGCCGTGGTGGTCGGCCGACCGATTCGGCATGCCTCCCGGGCCGAGGCCGAGGCCGCGATCCTCGGATACACCGTGGCCAACGACATCTCGATGCGTGACTGGCAGCGACGCACCCTCCAGTGGTTCCAGGGCAAGGCCTGGGACGCGACCACGCCCGTCGGGCCCGTCGTCGCCACTCCCGACGAAGTCGATCCCGCCGCCGGCCTGACCATCACCTGCCGGGTCAACGGCGATGAGGTGCAACGGGATTCGACGAAGACCCTCGTCTTCGACAGTGCCGATCTCCTCGCGTACGTCTCGACCTTCACCGTGCTGCGGCCGGGGGATCTGATCCTCACCGGCACGCCGGGCGGCGTGGGCATGTCCCGCGACCCGGCCCGCTGGCTCGCCGACGGCGACGTCCTCGAGACGGAGATCGAAGGGATCGGACTGCTCCGCAACGTCATTCGCACCACCCGACAGAATTCGCCGACCGAAGGAGACCAGCCATGACCGCACAGACCGACTACGTCCTCGAGGGCGACAACTCGCAGTACGCGAGCGAGGGCGGACGCGTGATCCCCGTGGTCACCCGTGCCGGCGAGGAGGACGGCCGCACCGGCCAGACGGAGGGGGCCACGCGCATCTCCGGCGTCGGCCCGCAGCACACCCCCGCTACGAAGATCTGGTACGGCAAGGTCAGCAACGAGCCGGGCTACCGCTCCCTCGCCCACCACCACGGTGAGGCCGAGACCGGCGGCTACGTCCTTTCCGGCCGCGCCCGCATCTACTTCGGCGAGGACTACCAGGACTACATCGACATGGACGAAGGCGACTGGGTCTTCGTGCCGCCGTTCATGCCCCACATCGAATGCAACCTTTCCCGCACCGAGCCGCTGCACTGGCTCACCACCCGCACCCCCGACAACATCGTGGTGAACCTCCCCGCGGTCGCCGACGAGTCGCTGCCGAACTGGTTGGACCGGCCGTGACCACCGTCGATGCCCCGACCTCCGCCGTCGTCACCGACGCCATCACCCTGACGCCGGCGGACCCGGTCGCGGCGGATCTGGCGTTCACCGCGGTGACGCAACCGTGCCCGTGGCCCAAGGCGTACGGCGGCGACATGGTCGCGGCCGCAGCCGCGGCGGCGCTCCGCTCGGTCACCGACGGCAAGACGCTGCACTCCATGCACTCGTACTTCCTGCGCCCGGTCGACATCGGGGCACCGGTGCACTACGACGTCGAGATCGTGCGCGACGGACGGCGCTTCGCGACGCGGCAGGTGCGGGCACTGCAGAACGGCAAGACGGCGTATCTGGCCCTGGCCTCGTTCGCCGCCGGCGGCGAGAGCGGCTCGACGGCGAGCGTCGCCCCCGTGGACCTCCCGTCTCCCGACGACCTCCCGTCGTCCGCGCAGTACCTCGCGGACCGCCCCGTGACCCACGACGCGTCGATGACCGAGGTGAGCAAGCAGTACTGGAGCGGCGGGCGCGGGGTCGACATGCGCCACGTGCCCGGGCCGATCTACCTCGAGGTCGACGGGGGGCGGGATCCGCACCAGGCGTTGTGGATTCGTCCGTTCGACGCACTGCGTCCGGTGCCGGGCCTGACCGACGCGCAGCGCGACGTCGCGGCCCTGGCCTACGCCTGTGACTACACGATTCTCGAGCCCGTCCTGCGCGCTCTCGGTCACCCGTGGGCCGAGCCGGGTCTGGTCACCGCCAGCCTCGACCACGCCATGTGGTTCCACCGCGCTCCCGCCCCCGGCGATCTCGACGGGTGGCTGCTCTACACACAGGAGGCCCTGTCCGCCGACGCCGGTCGCGGTGTCGGACTCGGACGATTCTTCACCCCGGACGGTATTCACCTGGCCACTGTCGTCCAGGAAGGCATGATCGACCCGACTCGGAAGGAGCCGTGACATGAGCACGGATTTCGCCGCCGACCCCGCAGCGCGGGTCATCGACACCGACCCCGCAGCGCGGGTCATCGACACCGACCCGACAGTGACCGTCCCCACCGGGACCACCGGCCCCGACGCGCTGTCGCCGAGCGCGTACGTCGACACCTTCGCTCGCGACAACCTGCCCCCCGCCGAGCTGTGGCCGACGCTCGAATTCACCACGTCCGAGCTGCAGTTCCCGGATCGGCTCAACGCCGGGGCGGAACTGATCGAGCGCGCCGTGGAGCGCTTCGGTGCGGACCGCCCGGCCCTGCGGACTCCCGACGGCACCGCATGGACGCTCGGGGACCTGCGCGACCACACCCATCGGATCGCGCGGGTGCTCACCGAGGACCTGAACCTGCAGCCCGGCAACCGCGTTCTTCTCCGATCCCCGAACACCCCTCTGGCCGTGGCCTGTTGGCTGGCGGTGCTCGAGGCCGGCGGTGTCGCCGTCGTGGTCATGAGCGCCCTTCGAGCGCGTGAGCTCGGGCCGATCGTCGAGAAGACACGCCCCACCGTGGCACTGGTGGACCACCGGGCGGTCGACGACGTCCGGACGGTGCGTGACGACTCCGCTCCCGATCTGGTGGTGGTGCCGGTCGGTGGACCGGACGCCGACGATCTGGTGGCCCGAGCGGCGGGCAAGCCCACGGATTTCGTGCCGGTCGAGACGGCGGCGGACGACGTCGCCCTGCTCGCCCCGACGTCCGGCAGCACCGGAACGCCGAAGTTCTGCATGCACTTCCACCGCGACGTCCTGGCCATCGACGCCACGTTCGGGTCTCGGGGTCTGCGCTTGCGCAGCGACGACGTGGTGGCCTGCACCGCACCGTTCGCGTTCACCTTCGGCCTCGGCATGTTGGTCGTCTTCCCGTTGCGTGCGGGGGCGTGCGCGTTGCTGACCGACGCCGTCACCCCGCCGGCCCTCGCCGATCTGGTGGAGGCGGAGAAGGTCACCGTGCTGGCCACCGCGCCCACCGCGTACCGGCAGATCATCAAGGCCGACAAACTGTCCAGGCTGGCCGGCCTGCGCGTCGCCGTCAGCGCCGGCGAGCACATCCCCACCGGCGTGTGGACCCGGATCCGCGACGAGATCGGCCTCGAGGTGATCGACGGCATCGGGGCCACCGAACTGCTGCATATCTTCCTGTCGACGGCGGCGGCCGACGCGCCTCGCCCCGGCTCCACCGGCAAGCCGCTGCCCGGGTACCGCGCGGCGATCCTGGGCGACGACGGCGAGCCGGTGCCGGACGGAACGCCCGGTCGGCTCGCGGTAATCGGGCCCGTCGGATGCCGGTACCTCGCCGACGACCGTCAGTTCGAGCGCGTCGAGAACGGGTGGAACATCACCGGGGACACCTTCTACCGGGACGAGGACGGGTACTACTTCTACTGCGCCCGCACCGATTCGATGATCGTCTCGTCCGGGTACAACATCGGCGCACCCGAGGTGGAGGCCTGCATCGACGGCCATCCGGCGGTGATGGAAGCGGCCGTCGTGGGCGAGCCGGACCCGGATCGCGGATCGATCGTCAGTGCCTTCGTCGTCCTGCGCGACGGCGTATCGGGCACCGAGGAGACGGTGCGGTCCATCCAGGATCACGTGAAAGCCGAACTGGCGCCGTACAAGTACCCGCGCCGGATTCGCTTCGTCGACACCCTGCCGCGCAATTCGAGCGGCAAACTCCAACACTTCAAGCTCCGGCAGGCCCTCGAGGCGCCGGCGGACCAGGAGGCACGGTCATGAGGATCGCCATCGTCGGCGGCGGGCCCGGTGGGCTCTACTTCGCCGCTCTCGCCAAGCAGCTCGACCCCACCCACCGCATCGACGTGTGGGAGCGCAACGCTCACGACGACACTTTCGGCTTCGGCGTCGTGTTCTCGGACGAGACGCTCGGCAGCATCGAGGGCGCGGACTCGGTGGTCCACGACGAGATGGAGCGACTCTTCGCTCGATGGACCGATATCGACGTCGAGGTCGACGGCCGGTCCTACACCGTCGGCGGCCAGGGTTTCGCCGCGATGAGCCGCAAGGAACTGCTGAAGGTACTGCAGCGGCGGGTCGCCGATCTCGGTGTCACCGTGCAGTATTCGACGGAGGCGCCGGATCCGGACACGCTGCGGCGGACCTACGATCTGGTGATCGCCTCCGACGGACTGAACTCCGCGGTCCGCACGCGGTACGAGGACGTCTTCCGGCCCACCCTCGACCGCCGGGACAACAAGTACATCTGGTTCGGCACCGACAAGGTGTTCGAGGCGTTCCAGTTCATCGTCGCCCACACCGAGTTCGGCACCATGCAGATCCACGGGTATCCGTACTCCAACCAGGGCTCCACGTTCATTGTGGAGATGCACGAGGACGTCTGGCGCCGTGCGGGTCTGGATCGCACCGAGCACGAGCACTTCCCGCCCGGGGTCTCCGACGAGTACGCGGTCGAGCGCATCCGCGAGATCTTCGCCGGCACGCTGGACGGCCACGAGATTCTGACCAACAACTCGAAGTGGCTGAACTTCCACACGGTGCGCAACGAGCGGTGGTTCGACGGCAACGTCGTGCTGCTCGGCGACGCCGCCCACACCGCACACTTCTCCATCGGCTCCGGGACGAAGCTCGCGATGGAGGACGCCCTGGCCCTGGCGGCGTGCGTCCACGAGCACGCCGACATCGAGACCGCGCTCGCCGCCTACCAGGAGGAGCGCAAGCCGGTGGTCGAGAGCACGCAGCGCGCGGCGCAGGCCTCGCTCGAGTGGTTCGAGAACATCGGCCTGTACGCCGATCAGGCGGACACGGAATTCGTCTTCAACCTGCTGACGCGCTCGCGCCGGATCACGTTCGACAACCTGCGGGAGCGGGACGCGGACTTCGCGGCGCTGGTCCAGTCGCGGTTCGCGGCCGGAAACGGAGTCGAGTCCGCTCCCGCCATGTTCGTCCCGGGCCGGATCGGCGAGCTCGAGCTGGCGAACCGCATCGTGCTCTCGCCCATGGACATGTACGTCGCGACGGACGGTGTGCCGTCCGATTTCCACCTGGTGCACCTGGGCTCGAAGGCGCTCGGCGGCGCGGGACTGGTGATGACGGAGATGACCTGCGTCTCGCCCGAGGGCCGCATCACCCCCGGGTGCCCCGGCCTCTGGACCGACGAGCAGCGGGACGCGTGGGCGCGGGTGACGCGCTTCGTCCACGAGAACAGCGCCGCGAAGATCGGTGTGCAGATCGGACATTCGGGCCGCAAGGGCTCTACCAAGCTCATGTGGGACGGCATCGACCAGCCGCTCGAGGACGGCAACTGGGAGGTGATCGGCCCGTCCGCACTGCCCTACGGCGACGGGTGCCACGTGCCGCGGGAGGCCACGCGTGCCGATCTCGACGCCGTGGTGCGGGACTTCGTCGCCACGGCCGAGCGGGCCGTCGCGGCCGGCTTCGATCTGATCGAGGTGCACGCGGCGCACGGCTACCTGCTGTCGTCGTTCCTCTCGCCGATCGCCAACCACCGCACCGACTCCTACGGTGGGTCGCTGGAGAATCGACTCCGCTTCCCGCTCGAGGTGTTCGACGCCGTCCGCGCCGCGGTCCCGTCGTCGATCCCGGTGACGGTCCGCGTGTCTGCGACGGACTGGGCGCCGGACGGCAACACCGTCACCGACGCCGTGGAGATCGCGCGGGCGTTCGTCGCGCACGGCGCCGCCGCGATCGACGTGTCCACCGGGCAGGTGACGAAGGACGAGACGCCGGCGTTCGGGCGGTCCTACCAGACGCCGTTCGCGGATCGGATCCGTCACGAGGTGGCCGCGCAGGCCGGCGTGGCCGTGATCGCCGTCGGGGCGATCTCGTCCTACGACGACGTCAATTCCATTCTCCTGGCGGGCCGCGCCGACTTCTGCGCCCTGGGCCGCACGCATCTCTACGACCCCAACTGGACGCTGCACGCGGCGGCCGAACAGGACTGGACGGGAGCGGGCGCGTCGTGGCCGCTGCCGTGGAAGGCGGGCCGGCGCCGGCCGCCGACGTCGCGCACCGACAAGGTGCCGCCGCGGCTGTCGCTGCTGCGGGACGGTGCCGACGACACGACGCACGTGCGGTGGACCCCGGCGCCGGCGCGAACGGCCGTCCCCGTCGGGTAGGAACGTGCCGTGACGTTCTCCTACCGGTCCCGAGTCGAGTGGATGGACACCGACGCCGCCGGGATCTACCACAACAGCACCGTCGTTCGATTCGTCGAATCCGCCGAGGCCGCACTCGTCCGCGAGTGGGGCCTCGGCTCGGTGTATTTCCCGCGGGTTCCGCGGGTGCGGTACGAGGTCGACTTTCTCGCCCCGTTGTACTTCGGGCAGGAGGTGACCACGGAGCTCTCCGTCGCCCGCGTCGGATCGTCGTCCCTGCGATTCGACTTCACCGTGCGGGGTGCGGCGTTCGACGGCCGCGAGGCCGTGGTGGCCGCCCGGGGCTCCTACGTCGTGGTGCACATCGATCGGTCCACCGGGCAGGCGTGCGCCTGGCCGCCCGAGTGGGCGGAACGCTTCGGCGGTCAGCTCGCCAGTGTGCGCGAGGGGCTTTCGCCGAATTCGGCCCGGTAGGCCTGTGAGAACCGGCCGAGGTGGAAGAAGCCCCAGCGGGCCGCGACCTCGGTGACGCTCTCCGCGCCGGGTCCGCCGGCGACGAGGTCCTGGTGGGCTCTGGTCAGCCGAACGCGGCGCAGCTCCTCGAGCGGGGTGGTGCCGCGCTCCCGATGGAAGGACGCCTGGAGCGTCCGGGCGCTCACCCCCGCTTCGGCGGCCAGATCGGCCACGCGCCAGGACTTCTCGGGATGCTCCTCGATGAGAGACAGGGTGTGCCGGACCGCACGCGAGGTCACCACGGTCTCGTCCGCTCGCGGCCCGTGCGTGCTGGTGTTGGGCTGAGCGGCCAGCAGTCCGCCGACCATCACCTGCTCGAAATGCCGGGCGGCCAGGGGTGAGTTCAACAGCCCCGACTCGCCGTCCACTTCGTCGCAGGCGTAGCGCACCAACCGCATCCAACTTGCCACCGTCGGCGCGGCCAGATCCACGAGCGGGTGAAAGATCACCGGCTCGTCCGTGCCGGCCGCGGATTGCACCGCGTCGCGCGGAATGTGAACCAGGAGTTGCTCGCAGTCGGCGGACCACACCATGTCGACGGGCAGGGTGGGCGAGGGGAGGGACGCGAACCGTCGGTCCGACACCACGTCGGTGTCGCCGACGCGCACCCGAGCGCGACCGCTGAGCGGGATCTGGACGAGGTAGAACGAGCCGAAGGTGCCCGGGGTGATGCGCACTTCGTCGCCGTAACGGAGGTAGTTGATGCCGATGGAGCCGACCGACGCGGCGTTGTGCACGAGCGACAAGGCGCCGCGTCGGTCGGTGACGGTGAGACCGTGCGGACAGAAGGTTTCGCCGACGGAGGTGCGGGCCTCGTCCAGATCGGTCGTGGCCAGCACCGGGTGGCGACGCAGCAGCGTGGTCATGGTCCTCCCTCGATCTCCTCGAGTGTGACCCCGATCATACCAAGCGACTGTTGCGTCGATGTTTCGATCGTCGAAAAGCTGTCATACAGCGCACGGTCAGTGCCCTCGGAACGCCTCCGCGAGCCACCAGGCGCCGCCGTCCGGCGCGATCTTGGCGTCGATCACCAGGACACCCTTCGGGGACTGCAGCCATGCGGCCACCGCGGCGAGGTCGGCCGTCGTCCGCACGGTGACGCCCGTGGCGCCGTAGCCGCGCGCCACCGCGGCGAGGTCGACGTCCGGGAACGTGACGGTCGACAGGTCGACGTCGTCGTCGGCGTGCTCGGGCCCGGCGAAGTGGTGGACCTCGGCGCCGTACGCGGCGTCGTCGTACACCGCGATCACCAGCGGGGTGCCCAGCCGCACCGCGGTCTCGAGCTCGGCGATCCCCATGAGGAACCCGCCGTCACCGGTGCCGATCACCGGCAGCCGGTCGGGACGCGTGAGCGCCGCGCCGAGCCCGCTGGCCAGCCCCAGCCCGATCGACTGGAAGGCCTGCGTGAAGCAGAACGAGTGGTGATCGGGCACGCGCAGGTAGGTCGACGGGTACCCCATGAAATTGCCCGAGTCGATCGCGACCAGGCGCTCGGCCGGCAGCAGCCGGTCCAACTCGGCCGAGAACACGCGCGGGTCGATCGTGTCCGCGGTGGACAGGTCCTCGGTGGGGGTGTCGTTCCACCAGCGACTCTCGGTGAGGCGGGCGGACACGTCCGACGTCCGGTAGCGCTGCGCGGTGTCACCGACGGCGGACAGCACGTCGACGGCCGTCGTCCGGCAGTCCCCGTGGATGCCGAGCGTCACCGGGCGGTGCGCACCGAGAGCCTCGGCGGTGTCGTCGATCTGCACCACCGCCGTGTCGGCCCCGATGAGCGACCCGTGCCGCATCGTCCACATGTTCAGCGCGCACCCCCACCCCACGATCAGGTCGGCGTTCGAGATCAACTCGGCCGTCAGCGGCGCGGAGAACCCGCCCGAGATGCCGAGATCGAACTCGTGCCCGCGGAACAGGCCGTTCGCGACGGCCGACGTGGCCACGAGCGCGCCGACGTGATCGGCCAGCGCGGCGATCTCGGCTCCCGCGTTCCGACCGCCGCGGCCGGCGACGAAGACCGGTCGTTCCGACTCCGCGATCAGCCGGGCGAACTCCCGGACCGCCGACTCCGCAGGCCGCATCGGGGCGGGGGCGACGGGTCGGCGCACCGTCGTCGACGCCGGGGCCGGTGCGGCCTGCACGTCGAGCGGCAGGCTCACCACGACGGTGCGGCGTCCGTGCACGGCGGTCTGCCAGGCCCGGGTGACGTCCGCGACCGCCGTCTCGGCGGAATGCACGCGCTCGGGCACCGCGCCCACCGACAGGGCCAGCGCGTCCTGATCGATACGGAAGTTCGACAGGCGTGACGACGCTGCGACGTCCGCGGTGAGCACGATCATCGGTGTGCGGCTCTTCGCCGCCTCGCCGATTCCGGTGACGGCGTTGGTCAGTCCGCATCCCTGGTGCAGGGTGAGAACGCCCGGGTGGGCGGCGAAGCGGCTGTAGCCGTCGGCCATCGACGCCGCGCCGCCCTCGTGCCGGGCGGCGGTGAACGGCACGCCTCGCGCGATGAGGGCGTTGGTGACGGCGAAGTTGCCGCTGCCCACCACCCCGAACGCGTGGCCGACCCCCAACTCGGTCAGCACCTCCGCGACGACGTCGGCGACCGTGGCGGTGGACACGGCGGGCTTCACGGCCGACGTCGCGGGGGTCGTCGCGGTGCTCATGCCGCCCCCGGAACGAACGCGAGAACGCGTGCGGGCGAACCGGTTCCGCCGACGATCGGCAGCGGGGAGACCACCAGGACGGCGCCGGTGGCGGGCAGACGGTCGAGGTTCTGCAGCTGCGTCACGCCGTACTTGTCGGCGCCGAGCAGGTGGTAGTGCACCGGGAACATCGGGTCCATGCCGCCCGCCTGGCCGGCGTCGACCCCGACGGTCTCGACGGCGAAACCGGTGATCGACGACGCCGCCAGCCACTCGGCGCCCGCCACGGAGACGCCGGGGGTGTGGGGACCGGAGTCGTCGGCGTTGAGGAACGCGTCGGCGTCGTGGTTGCGGGCGCTCCAGCCGGTCCGGAAGACCAGCCAGGCGCCGTCCGGCAACGGACCGTGCTCGGCGACGTGCGCGTCGAGATGAGCGGGCTCCAGCAGGAAGTCGGGATCGCGGGAGACCTCGTCACGGAAGTCGAGCACCACCGCGGGGCCGACCAACCGGCCGGGCGGAATGGTGTCGACGGTGTGTCCGTCGCGGCCCGTCGCCCAGTGTGCCGGCGCGTCGACATGCGTTCCCGTGTGCTCACCGGTGTGGATGTTGTTCCAGCCCCAGCCGGGACCGTCGTCGTCGAAGTTGCTGACCGGTTCGAGGGAGAGCGGGATGGTGTTCGCGAACGGCGCCGGCAACTGCAGGACCGGCGTCGAGGGCGACAGCGGGGCGGTGAGGTCGACGACGTGGACGGCACCCGAGGCGAGGTCGGTGAGCAGGCTGTCCAGGGTGGTGGTCATGGTCGGAACCTTTCGGTCAGACCGCGCAGCCGGGTGGCGACGCGGGTGGTCGGGGAGGGGGCGATCAGCTGCTGGGCGACGAGATGGCCGGAGCCCCCGCCCAATCCGGGACCCGGGTGGGTGAACGCCCCGATGTGGAACAGTCCGTCGATGCCGGTGCGGTGCCCGGTGCCGGTCCCGGGCCGCCACAGCAGGGACTGGTCGATCTCGGCCGCGCCGCCGTACGGATCGCCGTGCACCGCATTGGCGTTGGCGGCGGTGAGGTCCGCCGGCGTCAGCACCGCCGTGCCGGTCACGGACTCGCGCAGGCCCGGGGCGTACCGCTCGATGCGGCCCAGAACCCGGTCGACGTAGGCGGCGGTGACGGTCTCGGTCCAGGTCCCGTCGGCGGCGACGGAGTCGGCGGCGTCGCCGATCGGCGCCCACGGCACCTCCTGCAGCTGCACCCACAGGGTGGCCGCGCCGGCCGGGCTGCGAGACGGATCGAGCACGTCCTGCTGACCGACCACCACGGTGGGATCGGCGGGCAGCAGCCCGGCTTCGGCCTGAGCACAGGCGATTCCGGTGCTCCCGGCGCCGTCGCCGACGTGGATCAGCGGAACCTCCCGCAGACGCGGATCCGTCCACTCGACCGGGCGGTCGAGCGCGAGGTGGATCTGCATCGCGGCCCGGCCGGGACGATGGCGCGCCGCGGCGCGTCGGCCGGCGGTCGGAGCGACGTCGGTACCCAGCATCTCCTGGTACAGACGCGGCGTGGAGGACGACGCGAGCACGGCCCGCCGGGCGGCGATGCGGCGGTCGCCGACGCGGACCCCGACCGCCCGGCCGTCGGCGACGTCGATGTGCGACACCGGCTCTCCCGTGACCACGGTGACTCCCCGCTCGGCGAGCAGCCGTCCGAACGCGGCGGTGAACTCCCCGGCGCCGCCGGTGACCACCGGGAGGCCGGCGGCGTGCATGCTGAACGCCATGATCGGCAGCATCAGCCCGCCGGTCGCGTGATCGGGGGACAGGCCTGCGTGCAGGAGCCACGGCGACCACAACTGGTCGACTTCCCGGCCGCGGAACCGTTCTCGGACGTAACCTCGTCCGCTCTGCAGCGCGACCCGGACGAAGTCCGTGCTGCCGTCGCGTCCGAGCGCGCGCACTGCGCCGGCGCCGAGCCGGGCCAGGTCGACCGGCCGCAGTTCCGATCCCAGCGCACCGAACGCGTGCGGTGCCCACGACTCCAGCTCGGCCAGCATGTCGGCGTACGCGCGTCGGTCGTCGTCGTGCTCGAAGGACTGCGCCGTCACCGTCGGATCGCGGTGGGCCACCACCGTGCCGCGGTCGGAGATCCCGGCGGTGACCGCACCGTCGGTGTTGGAATACGCCAGGCCGTGGCGGTGCAGATCGGGTCCGAGGTCCGCGTACGCACCGCCGGTGACGAACAGCGGATGCCAGGAGCTGAAGGTGTCGTGGACGTGACCGGGGAGCGTCAGTTCGTCGGAGGCGACGAAGCCGCCCAACCGATCTCGCTCGTCGACCAGCGCCACCGACCATCCGGCGCCCGCCAGTTCCGCGGCGGCGACCATGCCGTTGATGCCCGCCCCGACGACGACGGCGTCGACCGTCTCCGCCGCCGCGGGACCGGTCCGGGCTGCTGTCACCGCCGCACTCGCTTCTTCAGCTTCTGCACGATGTCACGGTAGTCACTCGGGTTCACCGGCAGGAGCCATTCCTTCGCCTTGGTCAGCCGCGAGACACCGAGGCCGATGTCGGACAGCGTCTCGTCGATGTTGTGCACGGAGAACGGAATGACGTTGGTGCCACGCGCGTGGTTCCCACGAGTGCGTTCGCGCATCCACCGGAGACGGGTGGCCACCTGCTGACGCATGTCGTCGTCGCTCGGCAAGGTGTGGTTGCCGCCGAGCAAGGAGCCGATCCACAGCGCCGACACCTCGGCGGACAGCGGGGAGAAGAACGACGAGTTGTAGCCGGCGAAGCTCAGATCCTCCACCCCCACCGGATGGATCTGGCGGTAGAGCACGTAATCGCCACGCTCGTCGGTGAACCGGTTCAACACCTCGTCCGGCAGGAACGGGATGGTCTGGCGCCACCCCGTCGCGGCCAGAATCACGTCGGTGCGGATCACCGAGCCGTCGGAGAGTTCGGCGTGCGGGTGTCCGTCCTTCTCGAGCAGTCGGGTGACGGTGGTGTCACGACGAACGTCGATGCGCCCGTCGGCGACGCCCTCGAAGAAGCCCTCGCTGACCAACGAGACGGTGGCGCGGGCGATGTCGGCGAACGTGCCCAGAGGAATCAGGCCGAGCTTCTCGAGCTGCAACTGTTTGGTGGTCACCGAGCCCACGCTGTCGACCATGCCGCCGGCGATCAGGGAGTTCCGCGCGTGCAGCAGGCGCTCGACACCGCTGACCGTGTGATAGCGGAAGATGCCCTCGCCGAGCCGAGTGAGCATGAGGTACTTGTAGTTCAGGACGCCCTTGATCTTGCGGGGGAGCTTCCACAGCAGCTCGCGGGCGACGACGGTGGTCGACGCGGCGACGCCGGCGACCTCGACGGTGATGTCGCAGGCGGACTTTCCGTAGCCCACCACCATCGCGTGCTTGCCGGCCACCTGACCGAGGTGGTGGAGATCGCCCGCGGGCATGATCTCGCCACCGGCGGCGAGGAAGTCCTCCCGGCCCTCGAACGGCGGGACGAACGGCTCGGAGAAGATGCCGCTGGCGAGCACGAGGTGGTCGACGTGGCGTGTGTCGCTGCCTCTCTCGCTCGCCGTCGTCACGTCCCAGCCGCCGGTCGCCGCGGGGGTTGCGGAGACCACCTCGGTGTCGCATTCGACGGCGGAGAGGATGCCGAACTTCCGGGCGTAGTCCTCGAGGTAGGCCTGAACCTGTTCTCCCGAGGGCCATTCCGGGTAGTGCTTCGGCATCGGCATCTCGGACAGGGCGTAGGTGCCCTTGTTGTTCTGGGTCTTCAGGCCCGGGTAGCGGCGGGTGGCGCTCCACACGCCGCCGACGTCGGGGGCCTTCTCCCAGACGACGACATCGTGGCCGAGTTCGCTGAGGACGCGCGCGGAGGACAGGCCGGCGAAACCGGCGCCGACGATGCCGACGAGCAGTCGAGGTGTGGTGGTCATGCGGGATCCTGTTCGGCGAGTTGGGGAATGGCGGGCACGGCACGTTCCGGGCCCATGGCGGAGTAGCCGCCGTCGGCGGCCCAGTCGGCCCCCGTGACGACGGAGGCGGCGTCGGAGGCGAGGAAGGCGACGACGTTGCCGACTTCCCGCGGATCGCCCACGCGCCCGGTCAGATGGAAAGGTGCGGCCACGCGGTCGGTCTTCGCGCGGTCGCCGCCCGAGAGGCCGTCCATGATCGCGGACCACGTCCACCCGGGGCTGACCGAGTTGACGCGGATGCCGTCGGGGGCGAGGTCCATGGCCATCGAGCGGGTGAGCTGCGCGATCGCGGCCTTGCACGCGGGATAGACCCAGCGCCCGGTCTGCGCGACCGAACTCGAGATCGACGTGAAGTTGACGACGGCGGCGTGCGGTGAGGCCGCCAGGTGCGGGTGGGCGGCCTGGACCAGCGCGACCATGGACACCACGTTGACGTCGAGGGCGGTCAGCCAGTCGGCCCGCGGGGTGGCGAACCCGTCGTCGAGGTAGACGGCGGCGAGGTTGACCACGATGTCGAGTCCTCCGTGCGCATCGACGACGGCGCCGACGAACGCCGTCACCGCCGCGTCGTCGGTGACGTCGAGGTGCCGGAACGTCACCGACTCACCGGCCTCGGCGGCCGCGCGCTCGCCGTTCTCGTCGTCGATGTCGGCGATCACGACGGTGGCACCCGACTCGGCCAGGGCGGCGACGACGCCCCGCCCGAGCAGGGTGGCGCCGCCGGTGACGACGGCGGTCCGCCCGGTGAGATCGACTGCTGTCATTCGTCCTCCTCCATCCGTGTGACGACGCGATCGGGGCCGATCACGTGTCGTGGATCACTGATGGCGGCGGACGTTACGGACGGCCCGGCGAGGGCACTATCCGTTTCGCGCCGGCGTCGTCCGGATCGCGTCGGCCGGTCCGTCGCGTCGAGTCCTCCCGTTCCGCGTCGGGGGTCCGTATGGTCGAGCCATGACCCTGATCGCCGAGGATCTGCTGCTGCTTCTGCTGGACGACGGCTCGGGAAAGCCCGTGGTCGACAGCACCAAGTTTCCGCGGGCGGTGGCGGGAGCCGTGATCCTCGAACTCGCGATGTCCGGCGTGGTCACGGTCGCGCAGGACGGCGAGGACGTGAAGAAGGGGCGACTCGCCGTGCGGGGTCCGCGACCGGACGAGCCGATCCTCCAGGAGGCCGTGGCCGCGATCGACGGGGCCAAACGGCCCATGACGCCGAAGAGCGCCGTGGAGAAGTTGCACAAGGCTATGCACGAGAGAGTGCTGACGCGGGTGATCGACCGCGGCTTCGTCGACGAGCAGAAGGGGCGGGTGCTCGGGCTCTTCCCCACCACGTCCTGGCCCGCCCGGGACACGGCGCACGAGGCGCAGGTTCGCGAGACGCTGCACTGGGTGCTGGTGGACGGCCGGGACCCCGACGCGCGGACCTGCGCGCTGGTGGCACTGCTGTCGTCCATCGACGCGGTGCCGAAGGTCTTCCCGGGTGCGGACAAGCGGTCCATCAAGAAGCGGGCGGCGGAGATCGCCGAGGGGCAGTGGGCCTCGGACGCCGTGCGCAAGGCCGTCGAGGACGTGTGGTCCGCCGTGGCGGTGGCGGTGATGGTCCCGACCATCGTGACCACGTCGTCCTGATCTGTCGTGCCACGACGTCCTCCTGACCGGTCCTACGCCGTCGTGACCGACCGCACGAGAGTTGCTGTCACGATGCGGTTCTCGCCGCAGTGGCACCGTTCGTAGATCACGACACCCTCGCTGGTCGGGTGCCGGGACAGCTCGGTCCAACGATGCAGGCAGGCGATGGTGGTCATGACGCCGAGTCTGCTGTAATGTTCTTGTGCATCTCAACCCTTACGGCGAGTACGCGGTGCGGATGGCCGTCGATCTGGTGAACGATCCGCCCGCGACGGTCGCCGACTTCGAACAGCGGTGTCTCGCCGCCGGCATGTCCGACGACACCGTCTCCGCCCACACCGATCTGGGCCGCGCCCGCGCGTTCCTGGACGAGTGGCTCGGCGTCGTCGACGCCCCCACGGACACCCGGCGCGCCGAGGCGCTCAACGCCCTGCTCGCGCAGACCTCGGCGTACCCGCGCCTGACCGATCACGCCGGCGACGGGTGGCATCTGCACTACCGCGACCCGGATCTACCGCTCGCCGACGTGGTCCGCGCGCTCGTCAGCGTCGGCACCGCGCTGCACCTGGTGGGCCGCGGGATGCACCGCTTGGGGCGCTGCGCCGCGGCCGACTGCACCCGGGTCTACGCCGACTTCTCCCGGACCGGCCGCCAACGGTATTGCGGCACCGTGTGTTCCAACCGAGACGCCGTCAGGCGCCACCGGGCGCGGGCCTGACGCCGAGGTGCCTGAAGCGTCGTCGTCGTGACGCCGCGCGCGCGTCCTCGCCCAGCGCCGTCGTCGCGGCGAGTTCGCGCGCCACCGCGTCGCCCATCCGGGTGAGGAAGTCCCCTGCGGCCGTGCCCTCGTCGGTGCCCTCGTCCACGACGGTGTCGACGATCCCGGTCGCCCGCAGATCCGTGGCCCGAATGCCCTGTGCCTCGGCCAGTTCCGCGGCATGAGCGGTGTCCCGGTGGACGATCGCGCTCGCCCCCTCCGGCGGCAGCGGGGCGAGCCAGGCGTGGGCGGCCGCCACGGTGCGGTCCGCCGGCAGCAGGGCGAGGGCCCCGCCGCCCGTGCCCTGTCCGAGCAGGACCGACACCGTCGGCGTGCGCAGGGTGACCAGATCGGCGATGCACCGGGCGATCTCCGGCGCCAGACCGCGCTCCTCCGCCTCGCGGGACAGCGACGCGCCGAGCGTGTCGATCACCGTGACCAGTGGTAACCGCAGCTCCTCCGCCAGCCGCATCGCCCGACGAGCCTCGCGCAGCGCGCCGGGGCCCATCGTGCGATCGGGTGTCTGGCCCGCGCGGTCGTGCCCGAAGACGACGCACGGACGGCCGCGGAACCGTGCCAGCGCGGACACCACGGTGCTGTCGACGTCGCCGTGGCCGGTGCCGCTGAGCAGGGTCACGTCGTCGGCCGCGACGGCGAGCAACTCCCGCAGCCCGGGACGGTCGGGTCGACGACTCTCGAGCACGGACTGCCAGGCGCTCCCCGAGGCGGCGTGCACGGTGTCGTCTGTCGGCGGCGGTGTCGCATCGGCCGATGGCAGCCCGCCCGGCGTCGTGACGGCCAGCACGCGGCGGAGCGTGTCGCGGAGCGCCGCCGGCTCTATCACCGCGTCGAGCACGCCCGTCCGGGCCAGGTTCTCCGCCGTCTGCACGCCCTCGGGGAACGGTGCGCCGTACAGAGCCTCGTAGACGCGGGGACCCAGGAAGCCCACCAGCGCACCGGGTTCGGCGAACGTCAGATGCCCCAGCGACCCCCAGGAGGCAAACACCCCGCCGGTGGTCGGATGGCGGAGATAGACCAGGTACGGCAACCCCGCGGCCCGGTGCGCGGTAACCGCCGCGGACACGGTGATCATCCGGACGAACGCGACCGTGCCCTCCTGCATCCGGGTTCCGCCCGACGACGGCGAGGCGATCAGCGGTAGACCCCGGGCGGTGGCGTGCTCGATCGCGGCGGTGATGCGTTCCGCCGCGGCGTGCCCGATCGAGCCCGCCAGGAAGGAGAACTCGCCGACGATCAGGGTCACCGCCGTCCCGCCGACGGTCGCGTCGCCGGTGAGGACGGACTCGTCGACTCCGCTGCGCTCGCGGGCGCGTCGCAAATCGGCGCGGTAGGCGTCGGACGCGGACCCGTGCGTCGGGGGCTCGTCGAGCGAGACGTAGGTGCCGGGGTCGACGACGAGGTCGATCAGTGCGCGCGCGGAGACCGTCACGGGAAGCAGTATCCCGCGCGCGGTGGCGTCGGCTCCGCTAGGTTGTGCCGCGTGACCGGCCTCCGTCTGACCACCGAACTCGCCCGTCGCGGTCCGGCCGCGGCGATCGTCCTGACCGACGAGCAGGTCGCGACGCTCGGCGCTGCCAAGACCCCGCCCGTGCGGGTGACCATCGGGGGAGTGACCGTCCGTGTCCGGATCGGCCGCATGGGCGGGGAGAATCTCGTCGGGCTGAACAAGGCCGTGCGTGCGGAACTCGGAGTCGAGGCGGGACAGACCGTCGACGCGCTCGTCGAACTCGACGAACAACCGCGCGAGGTCGACGTCCCCACCGAACTCGCCGAGGCCCTGGACGCGGAAGGCTTGCGGGCGGCGTTCGACGCGCTCGCCCCGTCGGCCCGCAAGGAACACGCCCGCTCCGTCGCGGACGCGAAGCGGGCGGATACCCGCGCCCGCCGCGTGGAGGCCGTGGTGGCGTCGCTCCGCGGGTCCTGATCAGTCCGTCGGGAGGTCCTTGACCACCCGCGCCGGCGTGCCGACCGCGACCACGTTCGGCGGCAGGTCCGTCGTCACGACGGCCCCGGCCCCGACCACGGTGTTCTCCCCGATCGTGACGCCCGCGCACACGATGACGCCGCCGCCCAGCCACACGTTGTCGCCCAGCGTGATCGGCTCCGCGGACTCCCACTTCGCACGTCGGGCCGCGGGCTCGAGGGGATGGGTCGCGGTGAGGAGTTGCACGTTCGGCCCGATCTGGCAGTCCGCCCCGATCGTGATGCGGCCGACGTCGAGCAACACGGCGCCGAAGTTCACGAACGTGCCTGGCCCGATACGGATTCCGTATCCGTAGTCCACCTGCAGGGGTGGCCGGATCTCGACGTCGTCTCCCACCTCGTCCAGCAGTTCCTCGAGCAGCGCCCGGCGTGCGGCGGGATCCCCGGGCGCCGAGTGGTTGTAGGTGTGCAGCAGTTCCGCCGCCCGCAGTGCGTCGGCCTGCAGCTCGGGATCGTCCGCGCGGTACGGCTCACCCGCGAGCATCCGCGCCTTCTGTCCGGTCATCGCTCCGCTCCGGCACCGACCGACGCGGACGCCCGGGCGTGTCGGTGAGTTCGCACGACGTCGGCGAACCGGCGCGCGAGGACGGCCGAATCCGATTCGATCAGCGCGTCGTTCGCCACCAGGTCCGCGAACGCGGCGGTGAGCCGGTCCGCGTCGTCGGGTGCCGCCGTGCGGGAGTCCGCGACCCAGCGCTCGAAGCGCCCGGGCGAGACCTCCGGATGAAACTGCACTCCCCACACGGCCCGACCCACTCGGAACGCCTGGTTCTCGTACCGGTCGGACGAGGCCAGTAGCTGGGCGCCGTCGGGCAGTCGCGCGATGCGGTCGTAGTGGTGCTCGGCGACGAGGATCGACGGCCCCGACTCGCAGAACAGCGGATCGTCGTCGGTGTCGGTCAGGTCCAGCCGCACCGCCCCGATCTCCGACGGCCCGTCGCCCACCGTCACCTGCCCGCCGAGCGCGTCCGCGACCAGTTGACCACCGAGGCAGATGCCCAGGGTGGGAACGTCCGTCGCCGCGGCCGCACGGATCAGCGCGCGAATGCTCGCCAGCCAGAGATACCGCTCGTCGTCGAGTGCGTTCATGTACCCGCCGAGCACGATGATGCCGTCGTGCACCCCGACCTCGGGGACGACCTCGTCGTCGTAGGGGCGCACCACGTCCAGGTCGACCCCCAACTGCCGCAGCCACGCCTCGAACCTGTCGAGGCCGACCCGCGGGTCGGGTTGCACCACGAGAACGGTGGGCCTCACCACCACGCCTCCGATCCGGGCGCCGGGCGCGCCCTGTTGAGACTGAACCACAGCCACCGGGGGTGGCGGAACCTGCGCGGGTTCTGGTCACGCGCGCAGGTTGCAACCGGTGAAGGTGACTGCAACCTGCGCGGGACCCCCACCCGGACCACGGCCGGCACCACCGACCGCGACCCGACCACACGGCTCAGCGCCCGAGTGCTTCCTTCCACGACACGGTCCGCCCGATGCGCAGGATGGAGCGCTGGTAGACCTTCGCGGCGACGACGGCGAGGAGGAGGGTCGCGAGGATCATCAGCGCGATGGTGCCCACGATTTGCACGGGCTCGGCCACCCCGGCGGCGATGCGGAGCGGCATGAGGATCGCGGAGAACGGCGGGATCCAGGACAGCACGGTCGGCAGGGTGCCGGAGGGGTCGTCGATGGAGGTGAAGGCGGCGAAGAACATGGCGAGGATGACGATCAGCAACGGCATGGTGGTCGAGTTGACGTCCTCCTGCCGGGACACCATGGACCCACCGGCGGCGTAGAGCACCGCGAAGAACGCGTAGCCGAGGACGAACCAGCCGAGGGTGGAGACGAACACGCCGACGGCGGCGCCGGTGACGGTGAGGACTCCGGTGGCGGTGCCGGCGATCAGGCCCGCGGCACCGTACGCGGCGAGTTGCACCAGGCCGACGGCCCCGATGCCGAGCACCTTGCCCCACAACAGCTGCAGCGGCCGCACGGTCGAGAGCAGCAGTTCGACCACGCGGGACGACTTCTCCTCGACCACGCCCATGGCGACGTACATGCCGAAGGTGATGATCTGGGTGTAGAGCAGGATGACGGCGACGAAGCTGAGGGCGAGGCGTTGGCCGCGGTCCTCGTCGGGCGGGTCGAGGGCGTCGACGGTGACGGTGGCTCCGGCGGCTGCTCTCGCCACGGTGGCAGGATCGACGCCCTCGGCGGTGAGTGCGTCGTTCTGCGCCTGCGTGGCGACGGCGGTGTCCAGCACCGTCTTCAGGCCGCCGGTCACGTCCTCCTTGGTGACGGCGGTGACGGCCCCGGCCTGTCCGGGAACGACGGCGACGTCGACGGAGCCGTTCTCGACCTGAGCGCGGGCGTCGTCCGCGTCGGTCAGAGCGCGGACGTCGACGGGCGTGCCGAGTTGGTCGCCGACGGCAGTGATGGTGGCGCCGAGGGCGGTGTTGCCGACGACGCCGACGGGGGTGCGCTCGGTGTCGCCGTCGCCGCCGGAGAAGAGGGAGAAGGCGACGATGCCGCCGACGATGACGAGCAGCACGATGGCGTTGGAGACCAGGAAACTCTTCTTGCGGACCTGGACGTCGAATTCACGACGGGCCACCAGCGCGATGGCGCGGCGCGAGGACAGTTGCTCGGTCATGCGACGACCTCTCGGTACAGATCGGTGAGGGAGGGCAGGGTGCGGGCAAATTCGTGCACGGGTCCGGTGGCGAGCGCGGCGGCGAGGATCGCCTGGTCGTCGGCGTTCTCGCCGAGTGCCAGTGCGGTGCGCCCGTTTTCGTGCGAGACGGTGGTGACGCCGGGCAGGTGGTCGGCCCAGCCGGCCGGGGCGTCCGGGGCGTGGACGGTGAGGGTGGTGCCGTCCCGGCCGCGCAGTTCGTCGACGGGCCCGACGGCCTTCATGCGTCCGCCGCCGATGATGCCGACGCGGTGGCAGAGACGCTGTACGAGGTCGAGTTGGTGACTGGAGAACAGCACGGGCACACCGGCGTTCGCCTTCTCGAGCAGGACGTCGCTCATGGTGTCGACGGCGACAGGGTCGAGTCCGGAGAAGGGCTCGTCGAGCACGAGGACGGCCGGGTCGTGGACCAGGGCGGCGGCGAGCTGGACGCGCTGCTGGTTGCCGAGGGACAGCGAGTCGACGGTGTCGTTCACGCGGCCCTCGATGCCGAGGCGCTCGGTCCACCGCTGAACGGCCGCGGTGGCGTCGGACCGGGACAGTCCGTGCAGCTCGGCCAGGTACCGAAGTTGGTTGCCCACCCTCATCTTCGGGTAGAGACCGCGTTCTTCGGGCATGTAGCCGACGGTGCGGCGCACCTCGAGGTCGATGGGTCGCCCGTCGATCCGAGCTTCGCCCGCGTCGGCGGAGAGGACGCCCAGGGTGATGCGCATCGTGGTGGTCTTGCCGGCGCCGTTGCTGCCGACGAACCCGAAGACCTCGCCGGGGTGGACGGTGAAGCCGACGCCGTCGAGCGCCACGGTGTCTCCGTAACGTTTGCGCAGTCCGTCGATCTCGAGGGTGGAGCCGTTCATGCCGTGCCCTTTCGATAGGTGTCCGATTCATCCTCGGGGTCCGGATCGGGTCGTGTCCACGCCAACACGGCGGTGGCGCTGCAGCCGCCGATCAACAGGCACGCGAGCACCAGGATCGAACCCGACGTCGCGAGGGTGGTGCCGTCCATCCATTCCCACCGGGACCCGAGGTAGAGGTAGAACGCGGGGATCAGGGTGAGGGTCTGGGTGACCGTCAGTGCGAGCGAGCGAGCTTCGTTGCGCTGAGCCAACTCTCGCTCGTCGAGCGCGCCGGTGGGGCTGTCTCCGCGGTCGGAGACGATCTGCAGCGACGTCCACACCGGAGTGAAGACCAGGCACAGTCCGGCGAAGATCAGGACTCCGGGAGTCGGGGCGAGCGCCGCGATCACCCCCGAGACGATCATGGCGGCGAAGACGACGCCCAGCAGGACGACGAGCAGCCGACGCCGGGCGTGCGTGCGCCACCCGGGCAGCCAGCGTGCGGTCTGTTCCTGGCGCTGCAGGTACTTCCGAGCGCGTCGTGCCTGGTAGCGCTCGAACGCGGTGTCGCTCATCGGTCACCTTCCGTCGTGGTCGGGCGTCGGTAGACCTCGGCCGACAGGGGGCCGAACTCGGTCCGGGAGAAGACGGCTTCGACGGGGAGGTCGAAGACGTCGCAGATGCGCAGGGCGAGGTCGAGGCTCGGGTAGTGATCACCACGCTCGAGCGCGCCGACGGTCTGGGGATTGACCTCCACCAGGTCGGCAAGCTGCGCTCGCGTCATGTGCCGTTCGGCGCGCAGGACGCCGATGCGGTTGTGAATGGGGAGGGTTGTTCCCCGTTTGACCGGGCTCATGTATCGAAGTGTTGTAAAAACACAACGACTTGTCAAGCAGTGCGGCGAAACGGTCAGTTCTCGCGCAGCTGCCCCTCGTCGACGACCCAGCGCCGCGTGCTGGTCACCGCGTCCAGCATCCGACGGTCGTGGGTCACCAGCAGCAGCGTGCCCTCGTACGTCGTCAGCGCCGCCTCGAGCTGCTCGATCGCGGGAACGTCCAAGTGATTGGTCGGCTCGTCGAGCACCAGCAGGTTGACCCCGCGCGCCTGCAGCAGGGCGAGGCTCGCCCGGGTCCGCAGACCGGGGGAGAGGGTGTGCGCCGGGTGGAGCGCCGCGTCGCCCCGCAACCCGAACTTGGCGACGAGCGTGCGCACGTCCGCATCCGGCCACTCCGGCACCGCGGCGGAAAGCACCTCGGCCACCGACCTATCGCCGGCGAAGGCCGACCGTGCCTGGTCCATCTCCCCGATCGCCACACCCGATCCGAGGCTCACCGAGCCCGACGTCGGCGCCACCCGCCCCAGAATCAGGTGCAGCAGAGTCGTTTTCCCGGATCCGTTCGCGCCCGTGACGACGATGCGGTCGCCGGCGTCGATCTGCGCGGTGATGGGCCCGAGCCGGAATCGATCACGCGCGACCACCGCGTCGCGCAGCGTGGCCACCACGGATCCGCTGCGGGGCGCGGCGGCGATCTCCATCCGCAGTTCCCATTCCTTGCGCGGCTCCTCCACCACCTCGAGTCGCTCGATGCGGCGCTGGGTCTGACGGGCTTTCGCCGCCTGCTTCTCGGTCGACTCGGCCCGGACCTTGCGTCCGGCCTTGTCGTTGTCCGTGGCTTTGCGACGCGCGTTGCGCACGCCGTGTTCGAGCCAGTTGCGTTGCATGCGGGCGCGGTCCTCGAGTCCCGCACGCGTGTCGGCGTACGCCTCGTACTCCTCGCGGGCGTGACGCCGGGCGACGGCGCGCTCGACGAGGTAGGCCTCGTACCCGCCGTCGTACACCGCGATGCGCTGCTGGGCGAGGTCGAGCTCGACGATGCCGGTGACGGTGCGGGCGAGGAACTCTCGGTCGTGACTGACGATCATGACGGCGCACCGGGCGTCGGCCACGAACCGTTCGAGCCGGTCGAGTCCGGCGAGGTCGAGATCGTTGGTCGGCTCGTCGAGCAGGAGAACGTCGTAGCGGGCGAGCAGGATCGCCGCGAGCGACACCCGAGCGGCCTGACCGCCGGAGAGCGAGGTCATAGGCGCGTCGACGTCCACCGAGAGGCCCAGTTCGGCGAGCACCGCGTCCGTCCGCTCGGCCAGATCCGCACCGCCGAGCGCGAGCCAGCGTTCCAGAGCGGGGGTGTAGGTGTCCTCGCCGTCGCCGTTGCCCAGCGCGTCGGCGGCGGCGTTCATCGCATCCTCGGCGCCGCGAACACCGGTGCGCCGCTGCAGGAACGCCGCGACCGTCTCGTCCGGAACGGTGCCCGGTTCCTGGGCGAGGTAGCCCACCGTGGCGTCGGACGGGGTGAGGGTGACGCTGCCGTCGTACTCGGCGTCGGACACCCCCGCCGCGATGGTCAGCAGGGTCGACTTGCCGGCACCGTTGGCGCCGACCAGTCCGACCACCTGACCCGGTCCGACGGTCAGGTCGAGGCCCGAGAACAGGGTGCGCTCGCCGCGGTACGCGGCCAGTCCGTCGAGGCGCAGAACGGCGGTCATCGAATCCCCAACTCGGTCAGTAGTTCTCGGACGGCGACCCGGCCGGCGCGGTTGGCGCCGATGGTGCTCGCGGAGGGACCGTAGCCGATCAGATGGACAGTCGGTCGCGCGGCGACGCGGGTGGGAACGGCCCCGTCGAGCACGATGCCCCCGCCGGGTTCCCGCAGTCGCAGCGGCGCCAGGTGGTCGAGCGCGCTGCGAAATCCGGTGGCCCACAGGATGACGTCGGCGTCACGCGTCGATCCGTCGGCCCACCGCACCCCCGTCGGCGTGATCTCGTCGAACATCGGGAGCCGCTGCAGCGCACCGCGATCACGGGCCGCGCGCAGTGCCGGGGTGAGGAGCAGACCTGTCACCGACACGACGGACCCGGGAGGCAGACCGGCGCGCACCCGTTCCTCCACCCGGGCGACGGCGGCCCGCCCCTGCTCGGGGCCGAACTCGCCCTCGGTGAACCGCGGTTCGCGGCGGGTCACCCACGTGGTGGTGGTGACCTGCGAGATCTCGTCGAGCAGCTGGACGGCCGAGATGCCTCCGCCGACCACGACGACGCGCTGTCCGCGGAACTCCTCGGCGGTGTCGTAGTCCTTGGTGTGCAGCTGGCGTCCGCGGAAGGTCGCCGCGCCCGGGTAGACGGGAACGAAGGGGTGCTCCCACGTTCCGGTGGCGTTGATCAGCCCGCGGGCCGACACCACCCCACCCTCGGCCTCGACGCGGTAGCGGGATTCGCGATCGCAGACCACCGACACCCGGCCGGGCCGCCGGACGGGCAGATCGAACCGTCGCTCGTACTCGGCGTAGTAGTTAGGAACCGCCTTGGACGCGGGGACGGCGGCGGGATCGTCGTGCTCGCCGAGCGTCTCGGCGAACGGCAGCCCGGGCAGGTCGTGCACGCCGTTGACGGTGGCCAGCGTGAGGGACGGCCACCGGAACTGCCACGCCCCGCCCGGCCCCGGCGAGCCGTCGAGGACGACGTGGCCGTCCGGTCCGGTCAGGCCCGCGCGGTGCAGGAAGTACGACGCCGACAGTCCTGCCTGCCCGGCGCCGATCACCGCCACCTCGACCTCGCGCACAGCCTCCTGCATGCGTTCAGTACAGCAGGTAGGTTCGGCACGTGATCGGAACGAGTCGGCGCGGAGGCGTCCTGACGGTGGAGTTGCAACGGCCGGAGCGGCGCAACGCCTTGAACGCCGAGCTGTGCCGGGAACTGCGCGCGGCGGTCGAAGCCGCGCCGGCGGACGCGGTCCGTGTCGTCGTGATCACCGGTCAGGGCAGCAGTTTCTGCGCCGGAGCGGACCTGAGCGGGGACATCGCCGCCACCGAGTTCCCGGAAGCACTGGTGGCGCTGCACCGTTCGATCGAGACGCTGCCGATTCCCGTGGTGGCGGCCGTGAACGGACCGGCGGTGGGCGCGGGCACGCAACTCGCACTGGCGGCGGATCTGCGGGTGGTGTCGCCGTCGGCGTTCTTCGCGATTCCCTCCACCCGGCTCGCGATCGCGGTCGATTCCTGGACGGTGCGCCGGTTGACGTCGCTGGCCGGCGGAGGCCCGGCGCGCACCGTGCTCCTGGGGGCGGAGCGGCTCACCGCGGAGGAGGCCCTGGCCTGCGGACTCGCCAACCGCCTCGGCGAGCCGAGCGACGCTCAGGAGTGGGCCGACCGCATCGCGACCCTCGCGCCGCTGTCGCTGCGGCACCTCAAGCTCGTGTTCAACGACGACGGCACCCGCGCCCCGGACACCGAGGCCCAGCAGGAGGCGTATCGGGCCGCCTGGGCCAGCGAGGACGCCGTCGAGGCGCGCACCGCACGTCGGGAGAAGCGCGACCCGGTGTTCCAGGGGAGGTAGCAGGTGAGGATCGCAACGGCCGTGGCCGCCGCGGTGGCGGCGGCAGGCGCGGCATGGGTGGCATCGGCGGCGCGGGGAGTGCCGTCGTCGCTCGGGGCGAGCCGGGCGGCGGTGCGGCCCTACGCGGCCGCGTCGTCCCACTATCGGGACGGCAGATTCCACAACACCGCGCCCGCGTCCGTCGTCGATCCGGCCGAGCAGGCGAGCATCGGCATGGCGATGCTGCGTCGCGGCGATCGCGGCAAGCCTCCGCGTCCGGTCCCACTGGCCACCCCGCTCGCACCGGCCGACGCCGCGGATCTCGCGGCCACCTGGTTCGGGCACTCGTCGGTGATCGTCGAGATCGACGGCCGCCGCGTGCTGACCGATCCGGTGTGGAGTCGCCGCGTGTCCCCGTCGCGCGTGGTGGGACCCTCGCGTCTGCATCCCGTTCCCGTTGCGCTCGAAGCGCTTCCCCCGATCGACGCGATCCTGATCTCCCACGACCACTACGACCACCTGGACCGCGACACCGTCACCACGCTGGTCCGAACCCAGCAGGCGCCGTTCCTGGTTCCCCTGGGCGTGGGCGCGCACCTGCGGCGGTGGGCGGTGCCGGAGGACCGGATCGTCGAACTGGACTGGAACGACGGCAGTGCCGTCGCCGGGCTGCGCATCACCTGTCTCGAGGCCCGGCACTTCTCCGGCCGCACCTTCGCGCGCGACACCACCCAGTGGGCGTCGTGGTCGGTGGTCGGTCCCGAGCATCGCGCGTTCTTCGGTGGGGACACCGGGTACACCGAGGCGTTCGGCGACATCGGATCCCGCCTCGGACCGTTCGATCTCACGCTCCTGCCCATCGGTGCGTACGACGTGCGGTGGCCGGACATCCACATGAACCCCGAGGAGGCCGTCCGGGCGCACGCAGACCTTCAGGGCGGTCGATCGGACGCCGGTGTCCTTCTCCCCGTCCACTGGGGCACGTTCGACCTGGCGTTCCACTCCTGGGCCGAACCGGTGGAGCGGCTGCTCGCCGCGGCGGACCCGGTGTCGACGCCCGTGGTGGTTCCGATGGTGGGCCAGCGCGTGGATCTGATCCGGCCGCAACCGGGTCGCCGGTGGTGGACGACGTAAACTGGGCGCCATGGCATTCGCGGACGAGTTGAAGAAGCTGATCGGCAAGGGCAAGCAGGCCGCTGCGCAGAACTCCGACAAGATCGAGCAGGCCGTGGACAAGGCCGCCGATTTCGCGGACAAGAAGACCGGCGGCAAGTACGCCCAGCAGATCGACAAGGTGCAGGACGCCGCGAAGAAGGCGATCCCGGACAAGTGACCCGGTAGATCACCGGCGCTCGGGTAGTCGATCCGCATGGACGGCTGGCTCCTGCTTCTCGTGGTCGCGGGCGCCGTCGTCGTCGCGGGTTTCGCGCGTCGGCTCGACCTTCAGGTGCCGCTGGTCCTGGTGGCGGTGGGCTCGGTCGCCTCGTTCGTCCCCGGCCTGCCGCGGCCGGCTCTGGACCCGGAACTGCTTCTGGGCGTGATCCTTCCGCCGTTGCTGTACTCGGCGGCGATCGACTTCTCCTTCGCGTCCTTCCGTCGCAACCTGCGGGCGATCGTGCGACTCGGCGTCGGCCTGGTGGTGATCACCACCGTCGCGGTCGGCTTCTTCTCGTCCTGGCTGGTTCCCGAACTCACGCTGGGCGCCGCCCTGGTCCTGGGGGCGGTGGTCGCGCCTCCCGACGCAGTGTCGGCCGTGGCCGTGGCCGTCGGGCGGCGGCTCGGCCTCCCGCACCGCATGATGTCCATCCTCACGGGGGAGTCGCTGGTCAACGACGCCGCCGCGCTGACGCTCTTCACCATTGCCGTCGCGTCCGTGACGGGCAATCGCATCGACCTCGAACCGCCGGTGTTGTTCTTCGCCTACGAGGTAGCCGCGGGTATCGGCGTCGGGTGGATCGTCGGGCGGGTCGTGCGCTTCGTGCGGCGGCACCTGGCCGACAGCGCCCTCGAGACCGTTCTGGGCATCATCGTTCCCTTCGCCGCGTACCTCGCGGCCGAGCAGGTGCACTCCTCCGGTGTGCTCGCCGTCGTCACGGCGGGATTCGTTCTGGGGTCGGCGCGCAGTTCCGACGCCATCCCCACCCGCATCCAGGAACGGCAGGTGTGGCGGACGCTGGACCTGGTGCTCGAGACGTTCGTGTTCGCGTACATGGGTCTGCAGCTGAAGTTCGTCGTCGACGATCTGCGCGGGGAGGGACTCCCCGTCCACCACGTCTTCCTGTATGGCCTGCTCGTGTTGCTCCTGGTCATGGCGGTCCGGCCCCTCGCGCTGTTCGTCGGCACCGCGTTGCGACGGGTGGTGGGCAGGATTCGGTCTCGACCGCACTCCGAGCTGAGTTGGACGCAGACCCTGGTGCTGTCCTGGGCCGGCATGCGCGGGGTGGTCACCCTGGCAGCGGCGGCCGGTGTGCCGTTCGTGACCGCCTCGGGCGCCGACTTCCCCGGCCGCGGCGTCATCTCCGCCATCGCGTTCACCGTGGCGGTGGGGACCCTGCTGATCCAGGGCATCACCCTGCCGATGGTCATCCGGCGCCTCGACATCGCCGACCCCGCCGAGATCCGGTACGTCGAGGAGCAACGCGCCCTGGCCCGCCGCATCTCCCGACGGGCCGTCGTCGACTGCCTCGACGAGGCACGGCGATCGCTGAAGGGCACCGACGCCGAGGGCGTGGTCGACCGCGTGCGACGGGTCACCCTCGCCCGCCTCGAGGCCGACGAGACGGAGGACGAGGAGCAGCCCGCGGACCGGTTCTCGGCCACCAGCGCCGCGTTCGATCGCTGGCGACGGACGGTGCTGGTCCGTCAGCGCGAGGCGTTGCTCGACGCGCGGGATCGCGGCGAACTGGACGACGAGGTGTTGCGTACCGTGTTGGACGGGCTCGACATCGAGCAGGCGGCCACCGAGACCCGGTTGCAGCGATTCACCACCGAGAGGGGCTGACGGAAGTGCGGTACCGCCGGACGTTCGGGACGATCGCGGCGGCCGCGGTGCTGGCCGTGGCGGGGTGCGGGGCGGATTCGACGTCGTCGTCCGCCGCCGGGTCGTCCTCCGGCACGACCACGGCCGCCCCCACCACGCCTGCGCCGCAGGGTGACGAGCGCGGAGCCGTCACCTCGGACGTGGTGCTGGGTCAGGTGGATCAGAGCGTCACGGCGCTGGGCGCCACTGCGCATCGCATCACCTATCGGTCGACCTCCGGGATCGACGGCAGCGGCGTGGACGTCACGGGCACCGTCTTCGTCCCCGGTGGTCTGCCCCCCGCGGGGGGATGGCCCGTGGTGTCCATCGCGCACGGCACCACCGGCGTGACGGACGAGTGCGCGCCGTCGCTGTACCCGAACCTGTTGGGCGCCATCGGTATGGTCACGCCGTTCCTCGAGCGCGGCGCCGTGGTGACCGTGAGCGACTACCAGGGACTCGGCAGCCCCGGACCGCATCCCTACCTCGATGCGCCCTCCGCCGGGTACGACGTCATCGACGCGGTGCGTGCGGCGCGGAACGTGGTGCCCGGCACCGGGACTCGCTGGGCGGCCGTCGGCGTCTCGCAGGGTGGACAGGCCTCGTGGGCGGCCAACGAGATGGCCGCCACGTACGGCGACGGCCTCGAACTGGTGGGGACGGCCAACCTCTCGCCCGCGGCCGACCTCCGTGCGATCGCCCCGCCGGAGGGGCTCGGCGACCTCACGCTGCCGCAGCGCGGGATCCTGCCGTTCGTCGTCGAGGGATTCCTGGTGTCCTACCCGCAGTTCCGGGATTCGGACTTCCTGTCCGGTGGGCTGCTCGCGGGCAAGGACGTCCTGCTCGCCTGCACCGGTCCGCTGGCCGCCGAGAAGCTGACGGCCGTGGCCGCCATCGGTCCCGACGACGTTCGCCCGAGTTCGCCGGAGGCCTACGCCGCCATGCGGGAGTGGTTGGGTCGCAACGCACTTCCGCAGTCCGGTGCCACCGCCCCGATGATGGTGCTGGTCGGCGGCCGGGACACTCTCATCGAACCCGACTGGACGGAGGAGGCGTCGCGTGCCGCGTGTGCGGGGGGTGACCGCCTGGACTTCCGCTTCCGACCCGATCAGGGCCACGCCGATTCCGCCGCCACCGGTGAGGCGGTGTCGTGGGTGACGGACCGCTTCGTCGGGACGCCGTCGGCGAACACGTGTGACCTGCTCTCGTGACCGCGACGACGGCGGTGGTGCTCGTCGCGATCGTCGCGGCGGTGGTCGCCGCCGTCGTCGTCATCACGCGGCGAGGAACGCGGCCGCTCACCACGACCACCGAACGCGCCGTGCACGCGGCCTTGTCGACGGCGTCGTCCGCCGCGCGTCCGCTGCGCCGCGGACTCGACGCCGATTCCGCCGCCGACGCGGCACCCCACCTGCGCACCCTGACCGGCGCCCACGCGGTGATCGTCGCCGGCCCGGACGGCACGGTGCTGGCGGTGAACGGGCCCGCCGACGAGGAGACCGCGGACTTCCCGGCCACCGCGCGTCGGGCGATCGACACCGAACGTCGGGTGCTGGTCCGACGGGCCACGCGGTCCGTCGTCGTCCAGCCGGTGCTCACCGAGTCGGCCGGGGTGGTGTGCGTGCTGGGCGTCGTGACGGCGGCCGAACCGGGACCGGGCCTGCTCGGCGTCTGCACCGAAGTGGCCCGGTACGTGGGCGAGCAGCTCGAGCTGGCCGAACTCGACGCCGGCCGGGCGCGCCTCGACCGTGCCGAGGTCCGCGCACTGCGGGCGCAGATCAGCCCGCACTTCATCTACAACGCCCTGACCACGGTCGCGTCGTTCGTGCGGACCGACCCGGACCGCGCGCGCGAGCTGGTGCTCGAGTTCGCCGACTTCACCCGCTACTCCTTCCGGTCCGCCGGTGAATACACGGTGTTGGCGGACGAGCTGCGCAACATCGATCGCTACCTCACCCTCGAACGCGCCCGCTTCGGTGACTCGCTCGACGTGACTCTGCAGATCGCGCCGGAGGTCCTGGGCGTCGTCGTGCCGTTCCTCGCGTTGCAGCCGCTGGTGGAGAACGCCGTGCGGCACGGTGTGGCCGGACGCGGGCGAGGGCGCATCACCATCGTCGCCGCCGACGCCGGCACGGACGCCGCGATCAGCGTCGAGGACGACGGGGTGGGCATGGATCCCGAACTCCTGCGTTCCGGCGACCTCGGCGCCGCCGACGGTGTGCACGTGGGCCTGTCCAACGTCGACGACCGGCTGCGCGCGGCCTTCGGAAACGACTACGGCCTGGTCGTGGAGACGGCGCCCGACGCCGGGACGAAGGTGAGCATGCGAGTGCCGAAGTTCCGGCCCGGGGTGCGGGCGTGAGAGCGACGGTCGCCCTCGTCCTGTCCGGATTCCTCGCGGCCGTTCTCCTGACGCGGGAGCCGACGACTGGAGTCGTCGCCGCCGGATCGATCGGCGGGGTGGACTCGGGTGTCGTCGTCCTCGCGGGCGCCGTGATCGCCGCCGGTCTGGTGGCCGCACTCGTCCGGCGGGCGGCGCTGGCGAGTGCGACCGGGATCGGCGCAGCACTGACGGCCGGAGCGTCGCTCCTGGCCGCGTCTCCGGACATGGCGGTGCCGATCGGCACGATTGCCGGCGGCGTACTGCTGGGCGCGGCGTCGGTCCTGGCCGGGGCGACGTCCGCTCGGCGCGCCTGGCTCGCCGCAGCGACCGTCGGCGGGCTGTTCGTCGGGGGACTCGTCGAGAGCCTGGACCCCGGCCGACGCGAGGTCCCGGGCCGCTACGCCGAGTACGTCCTCGCCTCCGAACAGCCGACGCCCGTCGTCGTGCCGATTGTGGCCGCGCTGACCGCGGTGGCGTGGGTGTGGACGACGCTGCGGTCGGACCTTCCGGCGGCTCCCGACCGACGATCCACTCCGATTCCGGGCCGTGTCGTCGTGCCGATCCTGGCGGGCACGGCGGTGCTCGCAGCAGCGTCGACGGCGGCCGGTGTCGCGATCGACGTCGCGGCCGGCCCGGCATGGACGATCGGCAGCATCGTCGTGCTGCTGGCACTGATCGTGCTCGGGGCGGCGCTGGGCCGGCGGTGGCCGCGTCCGAGTGTCGGTATCGGGGTGCTCGTCCTCGTCTGCCTGACCTCGCTTGCCGACGGCCCGCCGTGGGACAACCTCTGGTTCGTCGCGGGCCTGCTGGTGCTCCCCGCGGCGGCGGCCTTCCTGTTCGCCTCGGTCGTGCGCACGCCGACGGCGACAGGATGGGCGCTCGGCCTGGCCGTCCCGCTCGCGGTCTCCGTTCCCGCCGTCCGCGACGTCGGGTGGACGGCCTACACCCCACTCGACGCCCCGACCACCTCGCTGCTCGGCGACGTCGTGCTGCCGCTGGGCATCGTCGTCGGGACCGTCCTGGTCGCCGGAATCGGCATTGCCCTGCTGGGTCGTCGCGCGCCCTGATCCGCCGACCGTCCGAGCGCGCACGGCAAACCCGCCGAGTCACTCACTCGGTACGAGAGGACATGGCACGATCGACGCATTGTGACCGACCATCACGGACTTCGCCTGCTCGCCGTCGACGACGAACGGCCCGCCCTCGACGAGTTGCTGTACCTGCTGCGTCGGCACCCGTCGGTCGAGGCCGTGCAGGGTGCGTCCGACGCGACCACCGCGCTGCGACTCCTGCGGGACGAGCCCGTCGACGCGGTGTTCCTCGACATCGACATGCCCGGTCTCGACGGTCTCGAGCTGGCCGGGGTGCTGCGGAACTTCGCGACGCCGCCGGCCGTCGTGTTCGTCACCGCGCACGACGATCGCGCAGTGGCCGCGTTCGAGATCGGCGCCGTGGACTACCTGCTCAAGCCCCTCCGCGACGCCCGGTTGGCGGAGGCGGTCGGCCGCATCGTCGAGCGTGCCGGGTCCGCGCCCGGGCCCACCTCCACAGCGCCCGCCGCCGACGCGGACGACGTCATCCCGGTGGAACTGGGCGGCGTGACCACGATGGTGCCGCGGTCGACGGTCCTGTGGGTGGAGGCGGAGGGCGACTACGCCCGGTTGCACACCACGACGGGCACGCATCTGGTGCGCATCGCACTGTCCGCACTGGAAGCGCGCTGGGCCGATCACGGGTTCCTGCGCGTGCACCGCTCGTACCTGGTGTCGGTGGCTCGCATCGGCGGCACCCGAACGGTCGGCTCCGGCGTGGTGGTGTGCCTGCGCGGTCAGGGGGAGTGCCCGCCCGTCGAGCTGCCGGTCAGTCGGCGGCACACCCGGGAGTTGCGCGACCGCGTGGTGCGGGGGCCGCGTGCTGCGCTCGTCGGTCGCGGGAGCTGACGTGCCGCCGCCGCGCGAACGCGTCGTGCTCGCCACGCGCCGCGGTGCTCGCATCGTGCGCACCCGGGTGGAGGTCGAGGAGCAGACCGCCGTCGGCGAGGCGATGGTGCGCGGATTGATTCGTGCCCAGCTCGCGCTCGCCCTGCGCATGGCCACGGTGGTGGTGCTGCTCGTCGGGCTGATTCCGTTGCTGTGGGTGGTCGCGCCGGCGGCGGGGACCGCGCGCCTGTGGGGTGTGGGAGTGCCCTGGTGGATCCTCGCCGTTGCGGCCTATCCCGTGCTGCTCGTGGTAGGGGTGGCGTTCGTGCGGGCGGCGGGACGCAACGAGCAGGAGTTCGCCGATCTGGTCGACGACCGGTGGCCCTGACGTGGTGAGCGCCGCGACCGTGGCGGCGGTGATCGCGTCCGCCGTCGCCACCGTCGCCGTCGGTGTGTACGGGGTGCGGCTCGCGCGGACGACGTCGGATTTCCTCGTCGCCTCCCGCAGTGTCGGTGCCCGCTGGAACGCGGCCGCGGTGTCGGGGGAGTACCTGTCGGCGGCGTCGTTCCTCGGCGTGGCCGGATTGATCGCGAAGTACGGTGCCGACGCGCTCTGGTACCCACTGGGTTTCACGGCGGGCTACCTCGGATTGCTGCTCTTCGTCTCCGCGCCGCTTCGCCGGTCCGGCGCCTACACGGTGCCGGATTTCGCCGAGTTCCGGTTGGAGTCACGGCGTGTGCGCACGTTGGCGATGTTGGTGGTCGCGGGCATCTGCGCGCTGTACCTGGTCCCGCAGCTCCAGGGTGCGGGTCTGACGCTGAACATCCTTCTGGGCGTACCGAGTTGGGTCGGGGCGGCCGCCATCGGCCTGATCGTCATCGCCAACGTCGTCGGCGGCGGGATGCGGTCGGTGACGTTCGTCCAGGCGTTTCAGTACTGGCTCAAGCTCACCGCCGTCGCCGTTCCGGCGCTGGTCCTCGCCGTCCACTTCGTGGGCGACGCACGCGAGATGGGCACGCCCGCACCGCCGTCCGTCGAGGCGGCCACCACCGTCGAGATCAGTACCGACGTGGTGGTGCAGGTGGCGTCGGACCTTCCCGTCGTCGTGCGGGGCACGATCGACGACGCCGCGGTCGACGGCCCGGTCACGCTCGCGGCGGGTGACCACACGCTGGCGTCGGGCACCACGCTGGAGCTTCCGGCCGGGTCGCCGGTGCCGGTGGTCTCCGGCGCACCGGTCGAAGGGTCCTCGTGGCTGGCTCCGGGCAACGGTTTCGGCGGGCCGTTCCCGCTCTATCAGGTCTATTCGCTGATCCTCGCGACGTTCCTCGGCACGATGGGTCTGCCGCACGTGCTGGTGCGCTTCTACACCAATCCCGACGGCCCGGCAGCGCGGCGCACGGCCCTCACCGTCGTCGGGTTGCTCTCGCTCTTCTATCTCTTCCCGACCCTGCTCGGCGTGTTCTCCCGCCTGTACGTCCCGCAGCTGCTCATCACCGGGGCGTCCGACGCGGCGGTGCTCCTGCTGCCGTCCGCGGCGATCGGCGGGGCGGTCGGCACGGCCCTCGCCGCGCTGGTGGCGGCGGGGGCGATGGCGGCGTTCCTGTCGACGTCGTCGGGTCTGTTGGTGACCATCGCCGGCGTGCTGAGCACGGACGTGCTCCGCGGACGAGTGCGGGACTTTCGGATCGCCGCGATCGTCGCTGGTGCGGGGCCGCTCGCCCTGTCGGTGGGACTGGTGACGTTGGACCTGTCCCGCACGGTCGGGCTCGTCTTCGCGGTCGCGGCCTCGACGCTCTGTCCGCTGCTGGTGCTCGGTATCTGGTGGCGAGGCCTGACGCCCGCCGGCGCCGCGGCCGGACTGGTCGTGGGCGGGCTGCTCTCGACGGGCGCCGCCACGGCGGCCGTGCTCGGCGGAGTGCCGGACACCGTGCTGGGAGGCTGGGCGCGGGCCGTCGTCGACTACCCCGCGGCCGTCAGCGTGCCCACGGCCTTTGCGGTGATGGTGGCGGTGTCGGTGCTGACGCGGCGGACCGTGCCGGCCGGGATCGGTCGCATCATGTCCGCCATGCATGCTCCCGAGCGACTCGGTCTGGGCGAGGAGCGGCTCCGAGGGCGGTGACGAGCGGTGACCGTTCACCGTGGCTCGCCGACCGCTCGGCGCACCGCGCTGCCCTTCGGCGTGTGACACGGGCCACGGTCTTGTTCGTGTGACCGCGGTCTCACTAGGTTCTGCGCAGTAGCTTTCCTCACCCGTAGGAGTCCCTGTGACAGCCGCCGATGCTCGACCCGGAGCGACGCCCGAGCGCCGCACCCCCACCCCGCAGGATTTCGTCGACATGCAGAACTCCCCGGAGTTCCAGCAGTTGCGGAACCGTCTGCGCGGCTTCGTCTTTCCGATGGCCGCGTTCTTCCTCGTCTGGTACCTCGCCTACGTTCTCCTC
Source organism: Rhodococcus sp. PBTS 1 (assembly GCF_001620025.1). Lineage (NCBI taxonomy): Bacteria > Bacillati > Actinomycetota > Actinomycetes > Mycobacteriales > Nocardiaceae > Rhodococcus > Rhodococcus sp. PBTS 1. The sequence goes on along the minus strand of NZ_CP015219.1, from coordinate 2,895,514 downwards.
GGCGCCTACGCGCACGACTTCATGGCGACCAAGGTGTTCGGCAACATCAACGTCGGGCTCCTGCTGGGCCTCGCTCAGTTCGTCACGACGTTCGTGATCACCGGCATCTACGTCCGGTTCGCCAACCGTGAGATCGATCCCAAGGCGGCCGCCATCCGCGCCGAACTCGAAGGAACCCCCCAGTGACACTCTCCGATCGCGTGGGTCTGCTCGCGCAGGCGCCGGCCGCCGAGACCGTCGGCAGCCCCCTGGTCAACATCTCCATCTTCTCGGTCTTCGTGATCGTCACGATGGTCGTGGTCATCCGGGCCAGCAAGAAGAACTCAACTTCCGCCGAATTCTTCACCGCCGGCGGCGGATTCTCCGGCCCGCAGAACGGCGTCGCCATCGCCGGTGACTACCTCTCGGCGGCGAGCTTCCTCGGTATTGCCGGCGCCATCGCCGTCTACGGGTACGACGGCTTCCTCTACTCCATCGGCTTCCTCGTCGCGTGGCTCGTGGCCCTGCTCCTGGTCGCCGAGATGCTCCGCAACACCGGCCGATTCACCATGGCCGACGTGCTCAGCTTCCGTCTGAAGCAAGGCCCGGTCCGCACCGCGGCCGCACTGTCGACGCTGACCGTCTCGCTGTTCTACCTGCTGGCCCAGATGGCCGGCGCGGGCGGTCTGGTCGCACTGCTGCTCGACATCTCCGACCGCACCGGTCAGTCCATCGTCATCGCCGTCGTCGGCGTCCTCATGATCGTGTACGTCCTGGTCGGCGGTATGAAGGGCACCACCTGGGTGCAGATCATCAAGGCCGCGCTGCTCATCACCGGCGCCGGACTGATGACGATCCTGGTGCTGGCCAAGTTCGGCTTCAACATCTCGACCATCATCGGCAGTGCACAGGAGATGGTGTCCGGCTCCGCGAGCGAGGCCGTCGCCGCCCGCGACGTCGCTGCTCCCGGTGCGCAGTACGGCGGATCCGAGACCTCCAAGCTGAACTTCATCTCGCTCGGCCTGGCCCTGGTGCTCGGCACCGCCGGTCTGCCGCACGTGCTCATGCGCTTCTACACCGTGCCCACGGCCAAGGAAGCACGACGCAGCGTGGTCTGGGCCATCGCCCTCATCGGTGCCTTCTACCTGTTCACGCTCGTCCTCGGCTACGGCGCCGCGGCCATCGTCGGCCCGGACCGCATCCTCGCCGCGGCGGGTGGTCAGAACTCCGCCGCACCGCTGCTCGCCTTCGAGCTCGGCGGGGTGATCCTGCTCGGCATCATCTCGGCCGTCGCGTTCGCGACGATCCTCGCCGTGGTCGCCGGCCTCACCATCACCGCCTCGGCGTCGTTCGCGCACGACATCTACGCGAGCGTCATCAAGAAGGGCGAGGTGGACGACCGCAAGCAGGTCCAGGTCTCGCGCATCACCGCCGTCGTGATCGGCCTTCTCGCGATCGGCCTGGGCATCCTGGCCAACGGTCAGAACATCGCGTTCCTCGTGGCCCTGGCCTTCGCGGTGGCGGCGGCAGCGAACCTGCCGACCATCCTGTACTCGCTCTTCTGGCGACGCTTCACCACCCGCGGCGCGCTGTGGAGCATGTACGGCGGCCTGATCTCGACGATCGTGCTCATCGTCTTCTCCCCGGCCGTGTCCGGCTCGAAGACCGCGATGATCCCCGGCTCCGACTTCGCCTGGTTCCCGCTGTCGAACCCCGGCATCGTGTCCATCCCGCTCGCGTTCCTGCTCGGTGCCATCGGCACGCTGACGAGCAAGGACAACGAGAGCAAGGAAAAGGCCGCCGAGATGGAGGTGCGCTCGTTCACCGGTGTCGGTGTGGAGAAGGTCGTGGCGCACTAGCTCGAGTTCTCGCGACGCGGGCCACCGCGAGTTCCCCCACCGGCTAGTGTTGCGGCCGTGGCGAAACTCGAGGTGGTCCGCGTCGTTCCGTTGTCCCCCGACGCGGCCTGGGCCGCGGCGTCCGATCTCTCCCGGTACGAGGAGTGGCTCTCCATTCACGACGGCTGGCGCAGCGACATTCCCGACGAGTTGGGTGAGGGCACGCAGATCTCGTCCGTGGTCTCGGTGAAGGGTCTGCGCAACCGGGTGGCGTGGACCGTCCAGAAGTACGCGCCCCCTCGCGAACTGGCGCTGAAGGGGTCCGGCAAGGGCGGGGTCAAGGTCTCGCTCACGCTGACCGTCGCGGAGAAGAGCGCGGGTACGGAACTGGCCATGCGCATCGACCTCGGCGGCGCACCGCTGTTCGGCCCCGTCGGATCGGGTGTGGCACGCGCGCTGAAGGGCGACATCGACTCGTCGCTCGACACGTTCGAGCGCCTGTTCGCCTGACCCGCCGTCGGGAGGGTCAGGCTCTAGGACGACACCGCTCCCGCGACGCAGACCGCGATCACGATCGCCGTGGCCGCGGCGTCGCGCAGACCGGGCCGTGCGCGGGTCGCGGTGATCGATCCCGTGCCGCCGCGCACCGCGATGGCCTCGCCCATGTCCGCCGACCGCCGGATCGCCACGGAGACGATCGCCGCCATGATGTCGATCAGGAACGTGTCCTGGGCCTTGCCGTTGCGCGTTCCCTTCCGCGGACGTAGGCGTCGGGCGGCCACCAGTACCTGGACGTCGTCGAGCAGCATCGGCAGGGCACGCAGCAGCAGGGCCGTCGAGACGGCCCAATCGTCCACCGGCGCACCGAGTTTACGGAGCGGTGCGAGCAGGGTCGCGAACGCGGGGGCGACGTCGGCCATCGCCGTCGTCCAGGCCATCGTGATCGTCGCCCACAGCAGGACCACCGCGAACAGGATGCCGCGGGCGTAGAGCCACACCGCCTCGGGGGAGACGACGGCGTTCACCGCCGCGCCGAACGCGACCAGTCCCCACAGCCACCACGGCGGAATCGGTACCGCGCGCAACGGAACTCGTGCCACCACCGCGGCGACCAGCAGCAGTCCGGCGATCGCGCCCACCATCGGCCACGTCGGCCACACCAGGAGCGACACCGAGATCACGGCGACGGCCACCAGTTTGGTGCCCGCCCAGAGTCGGTGCATCGGAGTCGAGAGCGGAAGCTCCCGCAGCAGCGTGCCTTTCATCGACGCGCCTCCTGACCCGCGGGTCGCAGCACGCCCTGGTCCAGGACCACCGTGCGGGAGCGCACGGTGTCCAGCATCTCCAGATCGTGCGAGATGATCACCAGAGTCAGGCCGCGGTACCGCAGATGGGCCAGCAGCGACGTGATCTCGCGGCGGCCGGGTGGATCCAGTCCGGCCAGCGGCTCGTCGAGAACCAGCACGTCGGGCTTGCCCACCAACAGGCCGGCGAGTGCGACGCGCCGCATCTGACCGCCGCTGAGTTCGTCGACGCGTCGGCCCGCGATCTCCCGCGGCAGTCCCACCGTGTCGAGCACCGCCGAGACGTCGGTCCCGCTGGTGCCGGCGCCGCCCGCCGCCTCGATGTCCTCGGCGACCGTGCGACGCTGCAGCTGCAGACGCGCGTGCTGGAAGGACAGCGCCACCGTCCCCACCGCCTTCGACGTGGACTTGCCGTTCACCTCGCACGTGCCCTCGGTGGGCGTGGTCAGGCCGGCCAGGATCCACGCCAACGTCGACTTGCCGGATCCGTTGCCGCCCACGACGGCCAGGCCCTCGCCCCGTCGCACGGTGAGGTCGACACCCGCCAGCGCGCGGCGCTCCCACGGGGTTCCGCGGTTGTAGACGTGCCCGACGCCGCGCAGGACCAGCACGTCGGGGCCGAGAACCGGAACGGCGCCGTAGGGCGGTGCGGTCCCGGACATCCAGGTCGGATCGTGTACGACGCGGCGGCCGCGATGCAGTCGCACCACCTCGTCGGCCAAGGCGGCTTCGCCGGCGCGATGGGTGATGAGGACGACGGCCAGGTGTCGACGACGCGGCAGCTCGGCCAGGAGCGCGACCAACTCGCGTTGGCCGGCGGGATCGATCATGGCGGTGGCCTCGTCGGCCACCAGGAGTTTCGGTTCACGGGCCAGGGCCGCGGCGACGGCGAGTCGCTGGAGTTCGCCGCCCGACAGCCCGGAGGTGTCGCGATCGCCGTAGCCGGCCAGACCGACCTCGGCGAGGAGGGCGTCGACACGCTCGCGCGACGGCGCGGACGCCGGCGGGAGTCCCCACACGACGTCGTCCGCCACGCGTGTGCCGAGGATCTGCGATTCGGGATGCTGCAGGATCATCGCCGTCCCGCCGACGGCGCCCAGCCCGGTGGATCCCGGCCGATCGGCGCGGCCGCCGGTGGGCCTCGCGCCCACGAGGATGCGCGCCAGGGTCGACTTGCCGGAACCGTTGGCGCCCACCACCGCGTAGAAGCGGCCCGGCACCACGGTGAGATCGAGCGGACCGAGCGCGTCGACATCGTGGCCGGGATAGCGGTAAGTCGCTCCCGTCAGGCGCAGCGGCACGGGATCGGGCGTGGACTCCGCGGTGGCGGCGTCGGGCAGGACGCCGCGGGATTCCAGCTCGCCGAGTCGGGTCAGGGTGGCGCGCAGGACCCACCACGCGACGGCGCCGCTGACGGCGGTGGAGAAGACGGCGGAGGTGAAGACGAAGGCCCACCAGTACCCGATGCCGACCGCGACCGCGTCGCCGACGATCTGCGACACCCGGTCGGCGGACAGCACCCGGCCGAGAAGGTCGGCCGTGCCGCGGATGCTGTTCTCGAGGACTCCGAGGAAGAGGTCGCGCAGTCCGGACAGCAGGAGGAGCATGAGGACGGAGAGCCCGCCGACCACCGTGCCGGTGACCGTCGACCACAGCAGCACGGTGCCGAATCCTCGACGGCGACGCACGGCACTGCCCACCACACCGCCGAGGACGGCGGTGACCGTCATGGTGAGCGCGGAGGAGAACCCGCCGGCGACGAACGCCACCAGCACCCCGCCGGTTCCCGCGACGGCGAGCGCGCGCAGGCGATGGCGTTGAGCGACGACGGCGAGCGGGACGATGGCCACGATCTGGAGGGCACCCGCCACCGGGATCACGGCGCCGATGACGGTGAACGCGACGGCGAGGGCCGTCATGACCGAGCCGGTGGCCGTTTCCTCCGGATGTAGTCTCCTGTCAGCCCGAACCGTCACTCCGTCGAGTGTGCCACCGAGTGTCCGAATCGCCGGAGCTGGAAGGAGCGGTGTGTGACCGTCGTCGCCCGCCGAGGCACCGACCGACGCCTCCATCCCGCGTGGATCGTCGCCGCCGTCGCGTTCCTCGCCCTGGTCGGTGCGGCCGGCTTCCGCGCGGCGCCGTCCGTGCTCATGGTGCCGATCACGGACGAGTTCGGGTGGTCGCGGGCGGTCCTGTCCGCGGCGGTCGGTATCAACCTGCTGTTGTTCGGGCTCACGGCGCCCTTCGCGGCCGCCCTCATGGAGCGCTTCGGCATCCGCCGGGTCACGACGATCGCCCTGACGGTCGTCGCCGCGGGCAGCGCGCTGAGCGTGCTGGTCACCTCGCCGTGGCAGATTCTGCTGACCTGGGGGCTGCTCATCGGGCTGGGCACCGGCTCCATGGCTCTGGTGTTCGCGGCGATGGTCACCGACCGATGGTTCGTCGCCCGGCGCGGGTTGGTCTCCGGCATCCTCACCGCGGGCAGCGCGACCGGCCAGCTGATCTTCCTGCCCGTCGTCGCCTGGCTCGCCGAGGGAGCAGGGTGGCGCACCGCCTCGCTCGTGGTGGCCGGGGGTGCGCTCGCCGTCGTTCCTCTCGTCGCGCGGTTCCTGCGCGACCGTCCGTCGGACGTCGGGGTGCTGCCGTACGGGGCGACGGAGGAGCCGCCCGCGCGGGCCGTCGTCGGCAACCCGGCCCGACGCGCGGTACGGGCGTTGCTCGACGCCGCACGGGTGCGGACGTTCTGGGCGTTGGTCGTCGGGTTCGCGATCTGCGGGGCCACCACCAACGGGCTCGTCGGCGTGCACTTCGTGCCGTCCGCGCACGATCACGGCATGCCGCAGACCACCGCGGCGACGTTGCTCGCGGTGGTCGGCATCTTCGACATCGCGGGGACCATTGCGTCGGGATGGCTCACTGACCGGGTCGATCCGCGCCTGCTCCTCGGCGCGTACTACGCGTTCCGCGGGGTGGCGCTGTTGTTCCTGCCCACCCTGCTGTCGGACGCGCTGCACCCGTCGATCGTGGTGTTCGTCGTGGTCTACGGACTCGACTGGGTGGCCACGGTGCCGCCCACCATCGCGTTGTGTCGCGAGGTGTTCGGCGACCGCGGGCCCCTGGTGTTCGGGTGGGTCTTCGCCGCGCACCAGATCGGTGCGGGCGCCGCGTCCGTCGCCGCGGGGGCAATTCGGGACGCCACCGGTGAGTACACCGCCGCCTGGTTCGGCGCCGCAGGGCTCTGCGCCGTGGCGGCGGTGCTCAGCGTCGGAATCGCGCGGCGATCAGCCCCGGTAACCGGCTGATTCGCTGCGCGCCGACGTCGGACGTCCGCCGCGGCGACCGGAGTTGCCGGCATGCCCGCCGCGGGAGGAGCGCGACCGCGGCTGCTGTCCCGTGCGCGGCTGACCGGACCGCTGGCCGCCGCCGGTACGCGGACCCCGAGTCTTGGGCGCGGGCGCCGGCTCCTTGGGGGCCGGTGCCACGTACGCGGCGAGGGGACCGACGAGCTCCGCCACGGCGGGGGTGTCGACGGTCACACGCTGCGGTGCGGCGTCGATCTTCGCCTTGCGCAGCAGCACTGCCACGTCACGACGCTGCTCGGGCAGCACGACGGTGACCACGTCACCGGCGCTGCCGGCGCGGGCCGTACGACCGCTGCGGTGCAGGTACGCCTTGTGCTCGGCGGGCGGATCCACGTGGACCACCAGCTCGACGTTGTCGACGTGCACGCCGCGGGCGGCCACGTCGGTGGCCACGAGGACGCGGGCGTCGCCGGCCGAGAACGCGGCGAGGTTCCGGTCACGGGCGGCCTGCGAGAGGTTGCCGTGCAGATCGACCGACGGAATGCCGGCCTCGGTCAGCTGCCGCGCGAGCTTGCGTGCCTGGTGCTTGGTACGCATGAACAGGATGCGGCGGCCCTCACCGGACGCGAGGCGCTGGACCAGGACTTTCTTCGCATCGGCGCCGCCGACCTCGAAGATGTGGTGCGTCATCGCCGCGACGGGGGAGTTCTCCTCGTCCACCGAGTGCTGGACCGGGTTGGACAGGAACTGCTTGACCAGCTTGTCGACGCCGTTGTCGAGCGTCGCGGAGAAGAGCAGACGCTGCCCCTGCGACGGGGTGGCCTTGAGGATGCGCGTCACGCCGGGCAGAAAGCCGAGATCGGCCATGTGGTCTGCTTCGTCGAGCACGGTGATCTCGACCTCGTCGAGGAACACGTGGCGCTGCTTCATCAGATCCTCGAGGCGGCCCGGGCAGGCGACGACGATGTCGACGCCGCGATCGAGGGCCGTCACCTGACGGTTCTGCGACACCCCACCGAAGATGGTGGTGACGCGGAGATTCGACGCGAGCACCAGCGGCTCGAGCGTGGCCGCGATCTGGGTGGCGAGCTCACGGGTGGGAGCGAGGATCAGGCCGCGCGGGCGGTTGGGGGTCCGCGACCGGGACGCGGTCTCGGACAGGCGCGCCACCATCGGGATGGAGAACGCGAGAGTCTTTCCGCTGCCGGTCTTTCCGCGTCCGAGGACGTCGCGACCACGCAGGGTGTCGGGCAGGGTGTCGGCCTGGATGGGGAACGGCGCGGTGATACCCGCGGCCGTGAGGGCGCGGACGAGGCGGTCGTTCACGCCGAGGTCGGCAAAAGTGACAGTCATGAAGATTTCGAGTGCCTTTCGGGCATCGGAGCGCCCCGCTGACGGGGCACAGAATGGCGAGACTGCCGGTGGGCAGTATCGATCGCCGTAAGAAAAGTTCGTGCTGATTCCACGACGTACGCCGCGAACGAGAGCGCGGCAGCGAGACCCAGTGTAGCCCGTCAGTGGATGTGACCGACGTCTCGCCGAACGGCCTCGCGCAGGCGCGCGCAGTATCCGGCGAAATCGGGCAGGACTTTCGGGTCCGTCAGCAGGCCGATCGTGACGTGGTCGCCGATCACGGCGACGCTGTGCGTCAACACGATTCCGGGTGTCAGCATGGGGAAGCCCGTGGAGAAACGATAGGCCGGTCCCAGTCCGCCCAGTGCCGTCGCGGGTCGCACCGCCGTGCTGACGACGGTGTGCCCGCCGACCGGTCCGTCCGCGTGCGGTCGGCGGACGCCGCGACGGATCAGCCGGGACACCACTGCGGGTGGGAGATGTTCCACCACCTCGTACCGAGCGAGATACTCCGGCGTGAACATCCGCTTGCGGGTCTCCGAGACGGAGGCGCGGATCGCGCGGGCACGGTCGACGGTGTCCTCGACGTCCGCGTGGAACGGGATGGCCGCGGAGACGAAGCGGTTGGTGGACGACCATGGAATCGACGGCGGCAGAACCAGAGTCACGTACGCACCGAGCGACGCGGCCGCCTGCACGTCACCGTGGGTCGAGCGTGGTCGGCCATCGACGACGAGATCGCGGCCAGGGTCTTCGACAGCGGATCGGTGACGCCCGTGGCGTCGACGGCCAGAATCTCCACGGCCCGGTCGCGGCCGGGCACGGCGGTGAAGACCAGTGGCGACGTGGTCCGGGGCGGGTCGACGTCCCCGTGCCGGCGGAACGCGAGCGCCGACCGTGCCGATCGAGCCGCGTCCGCCGGGATTCGAGCGGCACCGCGCAGTGCGGCCCGGCGTGGCGATCGGACGTCGGGGTCGGGCAGATCGGGCGTCGGAACGTCGGCGTCGAAGAGCACCGTCTGCACCGAGAGGGACAGCCCGAAGCCGGCGCACAGGGAGTGCGACGCATGCACCACCACCAGCATCGTCGCGCCCTCGGGGCCGTCGGTGAATCCGTCGAGCACGGTCACCTCCCAGAGGTGGTAGCGCACGTCCAGCGGCACGCGGACGATGTCGCCCACGGCGGACAGAGCGTCCCGCCAGCTGTCGACGCGGCGACCGACCACCCGTGCGGGGTCGAAGGTCGGGTCAACTCGCACCAAAGGATGGCCGAGGTCCCCCGGCACCCGTTCCAGACGCCGATGAAAGAACGGCGCCAGGTGGTACCGACGGGCGAATTGGTCGCGAACGGCGTCGACCGGACTCCCGCCGTTCTCGGGCCAGGCGAAGGCGTACACCAGATGCTGGTCGGTCGAGGACGGCGACCCGTGAACCCAGGGATAGAAGAACGCCGCATCCTTGGCCGACAATGGACTCACCGGGGCATTATGCACGCCGGAACAATCAGGCCACCCGTTTTCCTTCGTCATTCAGCCCGCCCGTTTCCAGGGGATCGGAAGGGACGGGGAAATGGACCGATAGGTATGGCCGGTGGGGGTGCGGAACTCGACGGTGTGCCGGTCGTTCCCGTCGGGGTCGCTGGTTCTGGTGGTGGTCCACCCGTCGCCCTGCTTGGCGTGGTTGCAGGCGGCGCACAGCCCGAGGCCGTTGTCGGCGGTGGTGGGGCCGCCGTCCTCGTGCGGTCGGATGTGGTCGTGGTGGCGGATGGGGGCGTCGCGGCGCTGCTGGCGGATGGTGTCGGCGACCCGGGTGGTGAGGACGGCTTGCGCGCCCGCTGCGGCGGCCTTCAACTCCTCGAGCGCGGTGATGGTGTCGATCGCCGTCGCAGCGTCGTCTGTAGTCCCCACGGCCCCACCGTCCTGGACTACCTCGTCGACGACGATGGCCGCGATGCGGGTCAGGAACCGTCGAATGTCGTTCGGCGACAACCCGTCACCGGCAAGCAGTTGGTCCACGTGAATCCCCCCGAATTCGTGTCACCGACACCATGACACAGGGGTACGACAAACACCGCGTCGAGCCGCCTACCGCGCGAGGAACGCCGCGCTCTGGGTCCGGACCAGGTCGACCAGACTGTCCTGCGCCAGGGTGATGTCGAGCAGATGCAGTCCCCACGTTGCGTCGGGCACGGTCGGGAGACTTCCGCTGATTCCACCCTCCACGCGCAGGACGTTGTCCGCGTCGCACCGCGCTGTGATGCCGGGAATCGGGCCACGCAGTGCTGCAGGGGCGGTGGATCCGAGCGCAGCCGGGTTGGTGCACACGGCCGTCGGGCCGCCGTAGCGTGCGTCGGCGGGACGCGGGCGGTTGTAGGTGGAGTAGGCCACGAAGCATCCGGTGTCCCCGGGCGCGGAACACGGTGCGAGGGTGCTGAAGTCGTCGTCGGTGATCGTTGCGCCGATGAGCAGTGCCGACACGAGCGCGTCTCGTGCGGGGGTGGACTCGATGTCCCGCAGCAGGTTTCGCAACATCCTGGTTCCCTGTGAATGGCCCACCAGGACGACGGGCCGATCGTCGCCACGGATCGCCAGGTACTCGTCCCACGCCGCTCGAATGTCGGTGTACGCCAGGGCAAGGGCGGCGTCGCGAGACGGACCGTCGAGCGTCGCCAGGTTGCGCAGCGTCAGTTGACGGTAGGTGGGTGCCCAGACGTTGCACACGTCGTCGAAGGGCCGCGCCTGGACAGCGGCCAAAGCAGCCAGTTCGGGCGACGGCGCGCGATCGGCGTTGACCGATTGCTGCAGTGAGGCCGTGGGGTAGACGTAGAAGCAGTCGACCGGCTTGTCGCTGCCCCCGCCGCACGGTCCGGTGTCGCCGGGCCGACAGAGCCACGTGGTGGTCGCCGGTTCGGCGGACGCGACAGCAGTGCACAGACCCAACAGAACGGCCACGGAGGCAAGAAGAGCGGCGAGTCGCGTCATCGCCGCATCGTAAGCACAGAACGTGGTGCCCTCGGCAGGATTCGAACCTTCGACCTACCCTCCAGCAGAGTGCCGCTGGGTAATTTTCTAGTAACAGCCACCGGCGGTGACGCACTGCGCATAGTCGCAAAAACCGGTCTCAAGTGCACTGATGTTGCGTGGTCTAGTGTGAGGAATACTTGGGTCCGACTGAGGCACGCGGCCGGTGACCGGGGTGGTTCTGTGCCGCCGGGGTGCTTATTGTGGCCCGCACAGCGCTGGGGCAGCGGCGGGCCCGCCTGGTGCCGATGGAGGGTCGTCGATTCAAACCGTCAGGCCAGGGGTCGACCGGTAATTCCGCAGTGCGGCAAAGTTGACCAACCCCTTGCCTCTTGGAGACCTCAGTGACGACGACCCGCCCTCATTTTGCCGCCCTGTGTTCGGTAAACTTGAACCGTCCTGGTCCTGATGGAGACTTCGTTCAGGCCACCTCGCGGTCGGAGGCGGCGGTGGAGCTGTTCTGACGGTAGTCGTTCTCGTACTCGATGGGCGAGGTGTAGCCGATCGAGGAGTGCACCCGGGTGGTGTTGAACCAGTGCACCCACGCCGCGGTCTCCCGCTCGACCTCCGCGCGCCCGGTCCACGACCGTTGGCGGTCGATCAGCTCCGACTTGTAGAGTCCGATCGTCGATTCCATCAATGCATTGTCGAGCGCGTCACCGACCGACCCGATAGATCCGGCGATGCCGGACTCGGCGAGAGCCTCGCTCAGGGCAATCGACGTATATTGCGACCCGGCGTCGCTGTGGAACACCAAACCCGTTGCTGTGAAAGCGAAGTCGGCCCGTCGGCGAGTGAACAACGCTTGCTCGAGGACACCGGTCACCAGCGGTGTCGCCTTGGTCGTCATCACCCGCCACCCCAGGATCCGGCGGGAGAACACATCCACGACGAAGGAGGTGTACACGAACCCTGCCAGCGTCCAGCAGTAGGTGAAATCAGCAACCCACCACTGATCCGGGCGGTCCGGCAGGGCCCATCGCCGGTCGATCAGGTCCGGATGCCGCGGCGCCCGGTCGTCGCGTTCGGTGGTGATCGTGCGCCGGCGGCCCCGCACCACTCCGACGGCTCCGCAGATACTCATAAGCCGGCCGACCTGATCACGGCCGACGTCGTGACCGGCACGTTTCATGGTGTGCCACATCTTGCGCACCCCGTATAGGCGCCGGTTCGCCACGAACATCGTGTGGACGGTGTTCGCGGCGTACGCCTCGACCAACGCGGCGGCGGAGACGGTGCCGCGCTTCTTGGCGGCGTAGTAGGTGGACGGGGCGATCTTCGTTCCGTGCTCGGTGAGCACGGAACAGATCGGGGCGACCCCGAATCGGTCGCGGTAGCCGTCGATGTAATCGACGATCACCGCAGTCGGCGGTCGACCTCCGCCGCCGCGAAAAACGCCGATGCTGTCTTGAGAATCTCGTTGGCCCTGCGCAATTCGGCATTCTCACGCTGCAACTTTTTCAGCTCGGCATCGCGATCGGATACCGTCGACGTCCCTTCGGGCAGATCGTCACGATCAATTCTGTCGATCCAATTGCGCAACGTCTCGGGTTTGACATCGAGCAACGCACCGACGTGCTTGCGAGCCGCCAGCTTCGAATCACCGTGCTCGGCGACCCGTTCCCGATACATCCTCACCGCCCGCTGGCGGGTCTCCTCGTCGAACTTCCTCGGTGCTGCCATGACTGCATTCTCCTGGTGAGATCACAGTCTCCACCAGACCCAGGACGGTTCAACCCGACCCGTGGACCACCGGCCCAGGCCGCATTCCTGCAAAGTGCATTGAGCCGATCTTCTGTGGCGATCCCGGCGATTAGCACCAGACCGGTGACGTGGTGGTCAAGACGATGGACGGCGTGCCCATCAACAGCCTCTGGGACGAAGCCGTGCCAGTCGCCGTCGAACTCGATCTGGGCGTCGTGCTCCTCGTCCCTTTCCGGAACGTGTTCGTAGCGCTGACAAACGGCGCATAGCTCGGTGTACTAGTCGCCGAGGACTAGCGCCAGTCGCGGTGGAGGCATCACAATGTGACTGGTTGCTTGAGGGATTCCGCCGTCCCGTTTTCGGTCCACTTCAGCTCTACAATTACCTGGTCGGGCATTCCCATATGCAGAACTAGCGGCCAACGAAGTTCCGCAAAAGGCGGCAGGTCGATCGGGTCGTCGCTGTCCCTAATCAGGGTGCTCCGCAACTCGTCTCCGAGTTTCATCGTGAGACCTTCAGCGGTGAGACTTTGGCTCTTGTTCTCTAGCACCAGGAATGATTTCGTCCGCGTCTTCACCCTGCCTTTGCTGTCGGAGTACTGCTCTTTCTCCTTTTCCACCCGCACGCGTGGCAGCGCGTGCTCGCCCTTGCGCACCACAGAGGGTGCGCCCAACCCCAAGCCACCTAAGTCGCTCTCTACGGCGCTGCGCACTTTGTACGCGAGATCGGTCAGGCTGCTGTAGACCCCTAGCAGGCCCTTGGCCTGCAGCTCTGCTCGGAACTTTTCAAGCCTTGCGTACTCGTCAGCATCAAACTTGCTCCGGTCAATCGGCTCATCTGAGAAGTACACATGCACCGGCTTGCCTGCATCAGCAGCGCGCGCGATTTCCTCGGCGGTCCCCGACACGGCAGTGTCCGTCTCTTGCCCCAACCGTCTGTCAAACAGCGCGATGACGATGTCGGCGTTGTCCACCAATTGAGAGTTGATCACACTCTGCCCGCCACTGGGGCTGAGCCCGGGGACCGAGTCCGTCTTCCAGAACCTCGGCAGCAGAATCGTCTGTGCACCTGGAGCGCGGTCCGCGTTCCAGCCGTGCAGGGCGTCCTTCACGGTGGCCACCTCATCGGCGGTGTCACCGGGGGTCGAAATCATGATCTCGAGTACGTGCGCGTCGAATGCCATGGGGGAATCGTACCGAGCGGTACCGACAAATCGGACCCAGACTGACGCCTCCGCGTACCGGGGGTGGGTGTGTGCGCGGGTCCCCGCTAACAAGTTTTTCTTGCACCGAACAAGACTTTGGTGGTGCCCTCGGCAGGATTCGAACCTGCGACCTACCCTTTAGGAGAGGGTTGCTCTATCCCCTGAGCTACGAGGGCCGACCCGGCGTGCGCATCGCACTCTACCGGGTCGGCGCAGCCCCGATCATGCGCTGGGCGCGATGGCTTCCAGCTTCCGTGCCACCAATGCCGCCTGCAGGTGGCGCATGCCGGACGGGCGGGTGGGATCGAAACCGGTGAGGTGAGCGATGCGCTTGAGCCGGTAGTCGACCGTGTTGGTGTGCAGGTGCAACTGCCGCGCCGACCGCTGGCGGTTGAGGTCGTGGTGGATGTGGATCTCGAGGGTCTCGAGCAGTTCGGGGGAGTTGTCGAGCGGCGTCAGCACCCGCGAGAGGTACGCCCGGCCCGGTCCGGGGCGGGTGAGCTGGTACTCGAGCACCAGGTCGGTCATGCGGTAGACGCCGGGCGGCCGGCGCAGCTGCTGGGCGAGATCGAGGAGCTCGTGGACCTGGTCGGAGCTGGTGGGCACGTCGTTGGCCGCGCTGACGGCGACGGTCGCGGTCACGGGCGCGTCCGCGGCGGCGGACAGGCGGGAGACCAGGGAGGACACCCACTCGTCGTCGTGTTCGCCGGGGATGAGGATGGTGCCGCCCTCGGAGCTGAGCATCGACAACGGCGAGCGCTCGCAGGCCGTCGCCAACTCCGCCTGAACGCGGCGCAGCTTGCGACGCGCGACGATGGGCCGCGGGAGCGAGGGGTTGGACTCGTCCGCGTGCGCGCCGATCGAGACCGCGAGCACGGTGTAGCAATCGGCCAGCTCGATACCGGACTGGCGGGCGACCGAGCGTGCGTTGTGGCCGCTGAGGAGTGCGGTGACGACGGTGTGGGCTGCCGTGTGGTGCTCGCTGGCCACGGCCTGCAGCTCGTCGACGTACGCGGCGGACGCCGCGGTGGAGATGCGATCGAACAGCCCGACGAAGGCCTTGGCCGCCTTGGCCAGCTGCGCGGTGCCGTTGTTCGCCGCCCGCTCGGCCACCAGATCCCACCCCATCTGGACGCCCTCGTGGTACGCCGCGAGTACCGCCCTTAGCGGGACGCCCTCACGCGCCCACTGGGCGGCGCGCGCACCGAGCTCCGCGATGTCCTGGTCGGTCGGTGCGGTGCTGTCGGCGGCCCCCACGGCCAGCGAGAGACACGCGGCGGTCAACTCGGTCACGTCGGCCCGCAGCGACACGCCGGCCGAGGTGCCACGAGAGGCGGGTGCGGGCGCGGCGGTGCGGCGAGGGGCGTTGTCCAGCGTGTTGTCGACACTCACGTGCAGGGTTCCTTCCGTCGACCGGGATCATCGGCATCCGGGACCGGAGGCGGTCCCGACGGCCTGAAACGGGGCGTTGGTTCAGATTGTAGGGGTAATACCGGGACGTAAAGTGGTTAACGTCCGATTGACGGGGTGGCTGTGATGGCGTCCAGCGGCCTTGCGCGCGTGCTGCGATGTTTCCCAACATCACCGCAAGGTCTCGATGCGCGTCGTCACCCGCTCCTAGCGTCGAGTGTCGGCGCCTGTTCTCGGCGCTGACGACAATCCGGGGGAGACGACATGCGACCGCTGTCTCAGATCGAACTGCTGCGCGAGCTGGAGCCGGTGGCCGAGGCGAATCTCGAGCGCCACCTGGACCTGGCCAAGCCGTGGAACCCGCACGACTACATCCCGTGGAGCGACGGCCGGAACTTCGCCATGCTGGGTGGGGACGACTGGTCTCCGGAGCAGTCCACCCTGTCCAAGGTGGCCAAGGCGGCGATGGTGACCAACCTGCTGACCGAGGACAATCTGCCGTCCTACCACCGCGGCCTGGCCGAGAACTTCTCGATGGACGGCGCCTGGGGCACGTGGGTGGGGCGCTGGACCGCGGAGGAGAACCGCCACGGCATCGCCATGCGCGACTACCTGGTGGTGACCCGCAGCGTCGATCCCGTGGCTCTGGAGCAGGCCCGCATGGAGCACATGACGGTCGGCATCGATTCGCCGATGGAGGGCGCGAACCTGCTTCACGGCGTCGCCTACGTGACGTTCCAGGAGTTGGCGACGCGGGTGAGCCACCGCAACACGGGCAAGGCCTGCAACGATCCCATCGCCGATGCACTGCTCGCACGCATCGCGGCCGACGAGAACCTGCACATGATCTTCTACCGAAACATGTGCGCGTCGGCGATCGAGCTCGCGCCCGATCAGACGATGAAGGCGATCGCGGACGTGGTCATGAACTTCCAGATGCCGGGACTGAACCAGCCGGACTTCCGCCGCAACGCGGTGCTGATCGCGAAGTACGGCATCTACGACCTGCGCCAGCACCTCGACGAGGTCATCATGCCCGTGCTGCGCAAGTGGAAGCTGTTCGAGCGCACCGACTTCGGGCCCGAGGGCGAGCGTCTGCGCGAGGTGGTCGCGGACTTCCTGGCCGACCTCGAGAAGCAAGCGGTGAAGTTCGAGGAGTCCCGCGACCGCGCGCTCGCCCGCGAGCGCGAACGCGGTGAGGTGCTGTCGGTCTGAGCCGGTTCGCGACCTACATCGCGACGGTCAACAGGAAGGCGACGTCCTCGACGGCCTCGACGCTGTGCCGCGCGTCGGGGACGACGAGGAGGTCGCCGGCCGAACCCTTCCACGACTTGTCACCGCTGCGGAGCTGAAGCTGACCGCTGAGGACCAGGACGGTCGACTCGCCGTTGAGATCGTGCTCGGCGAGCGACTGCCCGGCGGACAGTCCCACCACGGTCTGACGCAGGCTGCGCTGGTGGCCGCCGTACACCGTCTGCGAACTGCGGCCACTCGTGGCGGACTGCGCGAGCTTCAGCTGCTGCCGCGCCACGGCGGTCAACGATTTCTTGTCCATACCGTCCGAGTATCACGGACGGCGCGCCGCAATCAGCGAGAACGACGGTGGTAGCGCACGAATCGATACCCGACGCCCGACGTGCTCTCCTGCCGGTCGCCTGCGTCGGCGACGAACTCGTCCGGAATTTCGGGAGCGACCGCGTCGCCGCCGTCGACCTCCAGATCCAGTTCGGTCACCTCGAGCACGTCGGCGTGCGGGAGGGCGAGGGCGTAGATCTCGGCGCCGCCGATGATCCAGGTGTCGGTGCCGCCGAGGAGCGCCTCCTCGAGCGACGCCGCCCGGGCCGCGCCCTCGGCGGCCCACGACGCGTCCCGACTGAGCACGATGTTGGTGCGGCCGGGCAGGGGTCGGAAGCGGTCGGGCAGCGAGTCCCACGTGCGTCTGCCCATGACGACGCGGCCGCCGGCGGTCACCTCGCGGAAGTGCGCCATGTCCTCCGGCACACGCCAGGGGATGCCGCCGTCCCGGCCGATCACGCCGTGGCGATCCTGCGCCCAGATCAGCCCGACGGTCACACCGCCACCGGTGCCTTGATGGCGGGATGGTGCCGGTAGTCCAGTACCTCGACGTCCTCGTAGGTGTAGTCGAAGATCGAGTCCCGCGGCGCCAGCCGGAGCGTGGGGAACGGGTACGCCGCCCGGGTGAGCTGCTCACGCACCTGGTCGACGTGGTTGTCGTAGATGTGGCAGTCCCCGCCGGTCCACACGAACTCGCCCACCTCGAGCGACGTCTGCGCCGCGACCATGTGGGTGAGCAGCGCGTAGCTCGCGATGTTGAACGGCACCCCGAGGAACATGTCGGCGCTGCGCTGGTAGAGCTGGCAGGAGAGCTTGCCGTCGGCGACGTAGAACTGGAAGAACGCATGGCACGGCGCCAGCGCCATCCGCGGGATGTCCGCGACGTTCCACGCCGAGACGACCATGCGTCGGGAATCGGGATCACGGCGGATCGTGTCGATCACCTGCGAGATCTGATCGATGTGCTCGCCCGACGGGGTGGGCCAACTGCGCCACTGCACCCCGTAGACGGGGCCGAGATCGCCGTCGGCGTCGGCCCACTCGTCCCAGATGCTCACCCCGTGCTCACGGAGGTACGCCACGTTCGACTCGCCCCGCAGGAACCACAGCAGCTCGTGCACGATGGACTTGAGGTGCACCCGCTTGGTGGTCACCAGCGGGAACCCCTCGGCGAGGTCGAACCGCATCTGATGACCGAAGACACTGCGCGTGCCGGTTCCCGTGCGGTCGGACTTCGGGGTGCCGTGGTCGAGAACGTGGCGGAGCAGATCCTCGTAGGGCGTGGCGGCCATGCGACCAGACTAGGCGCGCAGCCAAAGAATCAGGCGCGCACCCTAGGCTGGCCCGAATGAGGCTCCTGCACGTCATCGGTATCGGCGCCGGCGATCCGGACCAGGTGACGGTGGCGGCCGTGAAGGCGATGAACGAAGTCGACGTCTTCGTGCTGATCGACAAGGGTTCGGCCAAGCAGGAATTGGTCGACGTCCGCACCCGCATCCTCGACGAGCACGTGCGTCGTCCTCATCGGGTGGTGGAGTTCGTCGACCCGCCGCGCGACCGCACGCCGCGGGACTACGACGCCGCCGTCGACACCTGGCACGAAGCGCGGGCGCGGGCCCTCGGCGACCTCCTCGCCGCGGAGCCCGACGATGCCGTCGGCGGCATGCTCGTGTGGGGTGACCCGTCGCTCTACGACAGCACCCTGCGCGTCGTCGACCGGGTCCGTGCCCGGCTGGACGATCCGTTCGAGGTCCGCGTCACCCCGGGGGTGACCAGTCCGTCCGCCCTCGCCGCCGCCCACGGCACGGTCCTCAATCGCGTCGGCGAGCCGGTGCTCACCACCACCGGGCGGCGGCTGCGCGAGGACGGCGTGCCGGACGGTGTCGACGCCGTCGTCGTCATGCTCGATTCGGATTGCGGATTCCTGGCACTGCCGGACTGGCACGTCCACTGGGGAGCCAACCTCGGCACGCCGGACGCCGTCGTGCTGGCCGGTCGGGTGTCGGACGTCGGCGAGGAGATCATGCGGGCGCGCGCGGACCTGCGCCGACGCGCGGGGTGGGTCATGGACACGTACCTGGTCAGGCGGCCGATCGGCCGTTAACCTCGGGTCGGTGCCGGAATTACCCGAAGTGGAGGCTCTCGCGAGCTTCCTGCGCGATCACGCCCTCGGAGCCGTGATCGGGCGCATCGACGTCGCCGCTCTCAGCGTCCTCAAAACGTTCGATCCGCCACTGACCGCGATGCAGGGCCAGGACGTGACCGACGCCGCCCGGTTCGGCAAACACCTCGGGGTGCAGGCCGGGGGCCTGTGGATGATCACCCACCTCTCGCGCGGCGGGTGGCTGCGCTGGACCGACAACCCGTCGTCGGCCGCGCCCAAGCCGGGCAAGGGGCCGCTGGCGCTGCGCGTGCACCTGTTCACCCCCGAAGGGTCGACACCCGCGTTCGACCTGACGGAGGCGGGAACCCGGAAGCGGTTGGCCGTGTGGGTGGTGCGGGACCCGAACGAGGTGCCGGGCATCGCCCGCCTCGGTCCCGACGCGCTCGCGGTGGGCGAGCCGCAGTTCGCGGATCTGCTGCGCGCGAAGAGCTCTCGGCTCAAGACCGTGCTGGTCGACCAGCAGGTGCTGGCCGGGATCGGCAACGCCTACAGCGACGAGATCCTGCACGCGGCGCGGCTGTCGCCGTTCGCCACGACCGGATCCCTGACCGACGAGGCCGTGCACGAGCTGTACGAGACCATGCGGCGGATCCTGCTCGACGCGGTCGCGCGATCGGTGGGTCAGGACGCCGCCCGGCTCAAGGGCGAGAAGCGGTCCGGCATGGCCGTGCACGCCCGCACCGGCGAGGCGTGCCCGGTGTGCGGCGACACCGTGCGCGAGGTGTCCTACGTCGACCGCTCGTTCCAGTACTGCCCGACGTGTCAGACCGGCGGCCGCATCCTGGCCGACCGCCGGCTCTCCCGCCTGGTCAAGTAGCTACCCGGCGGAACTGGACCGGAAGTCCTGGGACGACTCGTCGGACGCCGCGTCCCAGCCGTCGAAGCCCTCCCACGCCGCACGGCGCTCCCCGAGCGGATCGTTTTCCATCCGCGAGGTCGTGTCGAGGATGCGGGTGGCGCGCCGGGGAACCTCGTACCGGGTCCACTCCGCCCCCGGCTCGCCGGTGGCGGCGAATGCGAGCCACTGACGCTGCACCTCGTCGGTGATGCGGCGGGCACTGCCCCAGTCGCCGAGAATCGTCATCAGCTTGCCGAACCGCGACCGATACGCGCCGAACACGGCGAGGAGTTCGGACCCGTGGGTGGCGTGCAACTTCAGCAGGTCGAACAGCCGGGGCGCGTAGTCGTAGCGGTAGACCCACGTCGGTGCGTGCTCGGAGTGCGCGTCCGCGAGTTCGAGCGACGGTCGCCAGAACGTGATGTCACCGCCGAAGTCGATGGCGGACAAGCCCTTCGGGTATCCGGGGTACTGCGCGAGGATGCGGTCCTTCGCCGACGGATCGGTGGCGGCGAAGAAGGCGTCGATCCGGGGAGCCTTGGTGAGCAGCGCGTCGAGGAAGCGCGAGAAGAGAGTGCCCTCGTGTTCGTTGCTGCCGATGATCATCGGAACGTCGTGCGCCGCGCCGGACCGGTACGCCTCGAGCGGAGCGGTGGGCACCACGTCGCCGTCGACGTTGGGGCCGAACGGGATCAGTCCCGGCGTCTCTTTCAAAACCTTCGCGTTGAGGCGACGCGACGCGTCCACGAGATCCTTGCTCGACGCGTTCTGCAGCACGCCGACCGCGGTCTCCTCGGTCCCGCCGAGCAGGCGGACGAAGTCACGGGCCCAGCCCTCGCTGCGCTCGCGGGTGGCGACCATGCCGGGCGCGGAACTCTGCGAGATCGCGCGGTGGAAGAGACCGCGCGCCGACGGGGTGGCCACCAGCGTGGTGACGGCGTTGCCGCCGGCGGACTCGCCGAAGAGGGTGACGTTGTCCGGATCGCCGCCGAACGCGGCGATGTTGCGCTGCACCCACTCGAGCGCGGCGATCTGATCGCGCAGACCCAGGTTGCCCTCGAACGGACGCTCGGGCGTCGAGAACTGCCCGAAGTTCAGGTATCCGAGAGCGCCGAGGCGGTAGTTCATCGACACGTAGACGACGTTGCCCCGCCGCACCAGCGACGAGCCGTCGTACAGCGACGTCGCGGACGTCCCCACCAGGTACGCGCCGCCGTGCACGAACACCATCACCGGTCGCGGCGTGGTGGAGCGCGTCGTCGGTGCCGTGACGTTGAGGGTCAGGCAGTCCTCGCTGGCCTTCTGCCCGCGGACCGGGCCGACGGGGGAGCGCGCAGTGTCCTGGATCGACGCGTCGCCGTACCGGGTGGCGTCGCGCACCTCCGTCCACGGCTCCACGGGCCGGGGCGCACGGAATCTCAGCGGTCCGACCGGCGGCGCGGCGTACGGAATGCCGCGAAAGAGCGAGAGCGACCCGCGGGTGAGTCCGCGGATCGGCCCGTCGGCGGTGGTCACGATGGTCTCGGTGTCTCCCTGCCCCATTCGGCCGACTGTACGTGATGCTGCGTTACATTCACCGACGATGACGTTCACCTATCCGCTCGAGATCGTGCAGCTGCTCGTGGCGCCGTCACATGCCTATTTCGGACGCAGCGCGGACGGGCCCGCCGACGTCCCCACCCTGTTCCCGGAATCCGTCGAGGTCGTCGAGGGCAAGGGCATCCGGGGCGACCGGTTCTTCGGAGTGCGTGCGCACACCGAGGCGGCCGTCAGTTTCCTGGCGATCGAGGCGTGGGAGGCGGCGATCACTGCCGCGAACGGCGAGAACGGCGAGAACGGCGCAGTGTCCGTGGCCCGACGCAACATCGTCACGCGTGGCCTCGAGCTGGATCCGCTCCGCGGCGAGGACTTTGCCGTCGACACCGGCGACGGTCCGGTGCGGTTCCGCGGCGGACGCCCGGCGCACCCCTGCGCGTGGATGGACCGCATGGTCGTCGACGGCACCCGCAAGGCCCTGATCGGCCGGGGCGGGCTGCGCGCCGGCGTCCTCGGATCCGGCGTTCTCCGCGTCGGTCCGGGCGTCGTGCACTCGCCCGTGCCGCTCGACGCCGCTCGCGCCGCGGACTCGGTGCGGCGTGCGCAGCCGCTGAGGCACTAGCCGGTCTACTGCTCGCGCGCCTCCTCGAGGAGCCGCAACCAGATCTCGCTCGTCGTCGGGTAGGACGGAACCGCGTGCCACAGCACGTCCAGGGGAACCGCGCCCACGACGGCGACGGTGGCCGAATGCAGGATCTCGGCCACCCCCTGCCCGACGAACGTCGCACCGAGCAGGGTGTCCGACGCCCGGTCGATCACCAGTTTGGCGTGACCGGAGAAGTTGTCCTGCCGGAGCGACGAGCCGGCCACGGCGATGTCGGTCTCGACGGTCCGCACGTCCCGACCCGCTTCGCGGGCTGCCCCTTCCGTGGGCCCCACCGACGCCACTTCCGGCGTCGTGAACACCACCTGCGGAACCTGGCCGTGGTCGGCCGTCGCCCGGTGACGACGGGAGTCGGTGGGGCGGCCGTCCGCGCGCGCTGCGATCACGTCGCCGCAGACGCGGGCCTGGTACTTGCCCATGTGGGTGAGCAGCGCACGTCCGTTGACGTCCCCTGCGGCGTACAGCCAGTCCCCGACGGCGGTCAACGCGTCGTCCACCGGCACGGACCCGCCCGGGGTCAGCCCGACGGTGTCGAGTCCGAGATCGTCGGTCGCCGGACGACGTCCGGCGGCCACGAGGATCTCGTCGACCTCGAGGGTGTCGGTGCCGTTGTCGGACTCGATCGTCACCGTGGCCGGCCCGCCGTGGACATGGCCGTAGCCGGTGTCGCGGGCGTCGGGTCGGTCGACTCGCGCGATCGTGGCTCCGGTGCGGATGTCGGCGCCCGCCGCGATCAGCGCGTCGGCCACCGCGGTCCCGGCGAACGGTTCGGAGGTCCCGAGCAGTCCGCTGCGCACCACCATCGTCACCCGTGCGCCCAGCGCCAGCAGCCACGTGGCCGACTCGCAGGCGACGACGCCGCCACCGAGGATCAGCACCCGGTCCGGCACCTCGTTCAGGTTGGTGGAGTCACGCGAGGTCCACGGACGCGCCTCCCGCAGACCCGGAATCGGGGGCACGGCGGCGGTGGTACCGGTGGCCAGCACCACCGCGTGACGCGCGGTCAGCGTGCGGTCACCCACGGTCACCGTCTTCTCGCCGGCCAGCCGGCCGTGCCCGCGGACCACGTCGATGCCGGCGCTCTCCGCCCACTCCACCTGGGACGAGTCGTCCAGACGGTGCGTGTAGGAGTCGCGGCGTGCGAGCACCGCGTCCACGTCGAGGGTGCGGTCCCCGACCAGCGAGGCCACCCCCGGCATGTTGCGCGCCTGGTCCAGCACCGACCCCGGCAGCAGCAGCGCCTTGCTCGGCATGCATGCCCAGTAGGAGCACTCGCCGCCCACCAGTTCGTGCTCGACGATCACGGCGGTGCGATCGGAATTCGCGACGGCGTACTGGGCGGCGTTCTCGCCCACCGGCCCACCACCGAGCACGATCACGTCGTAGGTGTCGGTCATCTCAGGAGTCCTCCGTGTCGATCGGGCGGATGGTGGATCGGGCGTCGGTATAGGTTCGCCCGATGGGGAGAACGCGAATCGTGATCACGGGAGCGAGTTCGGGACTGGGCGAAGGGATGGCCCGGCGGTTCGCCGCCGAGGGCCGTGACCTGGGGCTGTGCGCTCGGCGCCTGGATCGGCTGGACGCGCTGCGGGACGAGCTCGTCCGCGCTCACCCCGGCATCACCGTCGCGGTGGCGGCCGTGGACGTCACCGACCACGACTCGGTGGTCGACGGGTTCGCGGCGCTGCGCCGGGAGTTGGGCGGCATCGATCGGGTGATCGTGAACGCCGGGCTGGGCAAGGGTGCGCGCCTGGGCACGGGACGCGCGGACGCGAACCTCGAGACCGCACGCACGAACTTCGTCGGCGCCATCTCCCAGATCGAGGCGGCGCTGGCGGTGTTCCGGGAGCAGAACGCCGGTCACCTGGTCCTGGTGTCGTCCATCAGTGCCGACCGCGGGCTCCCGGGCTCGAAGGCGGTGTACTCGGCGTCGAAGGCGGGGGTCTCGGCCCTGGGCGAAGCGCTGGTCGCCGAACTGCGCGGCACGCCGATCCGCGTCACCACGCTGCTGCCCGGATACGTCGCGACCGACATGTCGGCGCGCGCCGGCGACACGGGCCGGATGATGTCGACGCTCGACGCCGGGGTGTCCGCGATGGTCGACGCCATCGAGAAGGAAGTCACGCGGGCGGCGTTGCCGGGACTCACCTGGCGGGCGGTGGACGTCGTCCTGCGGGTGCTGCCCCGGCGTCTGACGGATCGCCTGGTCGGATCCGCCTGACCGAGCCGTCACTGCAGGTAGTTCTCCACCTGCGTGACCGGTTGCGCCTCCGCGTCCTCCGGCGCGAGCCCGGCGTCGCGGCGTGCGCGCCGCCGACGCAGCAGGTCCCAGCACTGGTCCAGCGACTCCTCGATACGCTGCAGCTCCGCGCGCTCCTCGGCCGGGTCGATCTCCCCGGATTCCGCGCGTGCGCGGAGCCGATGCTCGGTGTCGATCAGCTCGGTGATCCGGGCGTGCAGATCCTGCTCGGCCATGAGGGGGTCCTTCCGTCGAGAGTGAGCGGACGGTCCGCTCACCAGAACCGTGGCGTCAACTGGTGCCGCGCGGCGGCAGCGGTGACGGCCTCGCGTACGGCGGCCGAGGTGTGTGCCGCCGTGGGGTCGGTGACCACCACCGACACCGTGTACGTACCCGCGCATCGGCTGACGTATGCGGAGAGCACCGTCGGCGACGCTGCGGCCTGGTCCCAGCGCAGCCCCGGGTGGATCGCCCGAGTGGCCACCCGCTGGGCGGTGATCCCACCGATGTGCCGCACCGCGTCCGGGAGGTCGCCGATGTTCGAGCACAACGCATCCCGACGACCGGTGGACGGCGCCAACGCCGCGGCCCACCGATCGGGGACGACGTGGAGCAACTCGTCGGGAAATCCGGCGGGGGCCGTCAGCGGGTGCCGGTAGGCCGTGCGGGCCGCAGCGCGCACGTCCGGCAGCGGGGTGTCCGGCGCCGCGCGGACGGCGGTGACGGACAGGGCGTTGGCGCCGCCGGCCTCGACCCGTATCGGCACCCCGAGCGTGACGGGCGCACCGTGTCCGCGCCGCAGCAGGTCCACCACCCCGGCGACGATCGAGAGGAACAGCACGTTGGGGGTGCCGCCGTCGCCCTGTGCCCGCGCCTCGAAATCGGCCGCCGACACGTCCGCGACGACGGAGACGGGCGCCCAGCCCACCGGCGGCGTGCGGGGGACACTCCGACCGGCGGCGCCAGGGGTGCTGCGCGACGCGGCCAGGTATCGGCGCAGGTCAGCACGGCGGTCGGGATCGACCCCCAACGATGCCGACGCCGCGGCGGTCCGCCCGATCACCCGCCCGAGCACGGTCGCGGCGTCCCGGAGATCAGCGGCTCCGGTCTCGTCGGAGTGCTCGTCGTCGACCAGGTGGCTCGGCTCGGGACGGGCGTCGGAGACGGCCGCCGTGGCGGCCGCGATCAGGCCGCGGGCGTCGGCGACCACGTGGGAGCAGACCACGGACACCGCCGTCCCGGTGCCGTGGGGCGCGGCCGACAGTCGCCACCCCGGACCGAACTCCGGGTCGAGCGGCACGTCGGCGCAGTGGTCCGCCCAGGCCGCGACGTCGGTGATCGGGTCGCTCCACGTCACCCCGGCCGGGTCGGTCGCGCGCACCCAGCGTCGCCGCGCGCCGGGAATCCGGGGGCGCACGATGCGCACTCCGAGCGCGCCCTGGCCGAGCTCGAGGTCGGCCCGGTCGAGCGCCGCACGGTCGATGGGCTCGTCGAACACCCAGATGCCCTGCATGGCAACGGGTATGCCGTATCCGCGGTGGGTGCGCAGGAAGATCTCGTCGACGACGGACAGTCGGGTCACTCGGCGGGCGCTCCGTGCCGACCGGCCCCGGCGGTGAATCGCTGCACGCCGGCGGCGGCGTCGGCCAGCGAGATCGCCCCGTGCCGGAACTCGGCGACGATCGCGTCGGCGGTGCTCAGTCCGTTCTGCTCGAGCACCGACAGGCGGTCACGACGCAGGCACGTCTGGGGGAGGGCGGCGAGCTGCTCCGCGAGTTCCTCGGCCGCGGCGCGCGCGGTGCCCGTCGGGACCACGCGGTTGGCCAGCCCGAACGACAATGCCTCGGCGGCGTCCACCGAGCGGCCCGTGAGGATCATGTCCATCGCGCGCGACTCGCCGATGAGCCGCGGGAGCCGGACAGTGCCGCCGTCGATCAGCGGCACCCCCCACCGACGGCAGTAGACCCCGAAGACGGCGTCCTCCTCGACCACCCGCAGGTCGCACCACAGCGCCAGTTCCAGACCGCCGGCGACGGCGTGGCCGGCGACCGCGGCGATCACCGGCTTGGACAGCTCCATCCGGGTCGGTCCCATCGGTCCGTCACCGTGCTCGGTGGCGACATTCGATCGGTCGGTCCCCAGCGCCTTGAGATCGGCGCCCGCGCAGAAAGTGCCACCCGCACCGTGGAGGACGGCGACGGCGGCGGTGGGGTCGGCGTCGAAGTCCTCGAACGCGGCGACCAGTTCCGCCGCGGTGGGCCCGTCGACGGCGTTCCGGACGTCGGGACGATCCAGGATGACCGTGACCACCGGGCCACGGCGTTCGACGGTCACGTTCATGACACGACCGTACCGCCGACCGCCATCCAACGTGACTGTTCACGAACGGTTTCCGACGTGTTCGCCGCGGGGTGTAACGCGGGGCCACGCCGTGACGACATGGTGAGCGAGACCGTGCCGGTCCGTCAGACCCCCGACCCGACGGACCGGCGCGGTCTCGTCTCGTTCAGCGCCCGCGGGCCGCCCGGTACCACCGGACCAGCGACGCGGTCGAGGAATCGAGATCGTCTCCCGGCCCCGCCTCGTCGGTCAGGACGGGCGTGAGTTCCTGCGCCTGCGTCTTGCCCAGCTCGACGCCCCACTGGTCGAACGAGTCGATCCCGAAGATCACGCCCTCGACGAACACCTGGTGCTCGTACAGCGCGATGAGCTGGCCGACCACGGACGGCGTGAGGCGCGGCGCGAGGATCGACGTCGACGGCCGGTTGCCGGGCATCACCTTGTGCGGCACCAGCTCGGCCGGGGTGCCCTCGGCGGCGATCTCCTCCGCCGTCTTCCCGAACGCGAGCACCTTCGTCTGCGCGAAGAAGTTGCTCATCAACAGGTCGTGCATGCTTCCGGTGCCGTCGGCCGTCGGGAGGTCGTCGGTGGGTTCGGCGAATCCGAGGAAATCGGTGGGAACCAGCCGGGTGCCCTGGTGCAGCAGTTGGTAGAACGCGTGCTGGCCGTTGGTGCCGGGCTCGCCCCAGAAGATCTCGCCGGTGTCGCCGACCACCGGGGACCCGTCGAGCCGGACCGACTTGCCGTTGGACTCCATGGTGAGCTGCTGGAGATAGGCGGGGAAGCGGGCGAGGTCGTCGGAATACGGCAGCACCGCCCGCGACTGCGCGCCGAAGAATTCGGAGTACCAGACGCCGAGCATGCCCAGGATCAGCGGCGCGTTCTCCTCGAGCGGGGCCTCGCGGAAGTGCGTGTCGACGCGGTGAAAGCCGTCCAGGAACTCCCGGAACCGGTCGGGTCCCACGGCGATCATCACCGACAGCCCGATCGCGGAGTCCACGGAGTAGCGCCCGCCGACCCAATCCCAGAAGCCGAACATGTTCGCGGTGTCGATGCCGAAGTTCCCGACCTTCTCGGCGTTGGTGGACACGGCGACGAAGTGCTGCGCCACGGCGTCGTCACCGAGCGCGTCGGTCAGCCACCGCCGCGCCGCCGTCGCGTTGGTGAGCGTCTCGAGGGTGCCGAACGTCTTGGAGGCGACGACGAACAGCGTCGTCGCCGGGTCGAGATCGGCGAGGGTGCCGACGAGATCGGCCGGGTCGATGTTGGAGACGAAGCGTGCGGTGATGCCCGCGTCGACGTAGTGACGCAGCGCGGCGTAGACCATCACGGGACCGAGGTCCGACCCACCGATGCCGATGTTGACCACGGTGCGGATGCGCTCGCCCGTCGCGCCGGTCCACTCGCCGCTGCGCACCCGATCGGCGAAGTCGCTCATCCGGTCCAGCACCTCGTGGACGTCGGCGACGACGTCCTGGCCGTCGACCTCGAGGGTCGCCTCGCGCGGCAGCCGCAGCGCGGTGTGCAGCACCGCGCGATCCTCGGAGACGTTGATGTGCTCACCGGCGAACATGGCGTCGCGACGACCGGGCACGTCGGCGGCCCGCGCGAGATCGACCAGGGCCGAGAGGGTTTCGCGATCCACGCGGTGCTTGCTGTAGTCGACGAAGAGATCGCCCACGGTGACGGTGAGGTCGGCGCCGCGCGCGGGATCGTCGGCGAAGAGGTCCCGGAGATGGCGGTCGGCCAGCGCGGCGTGGTGGTCGGCGAGTCGGGCACGGACGGCATCGGTGGGGGTGTCGGCGCTCATGACTCGACCCTAATCGTGTTCGCCGCGAGCGGTCGGGGTATGACTGCGGTACGAGGGTGGTGTGCGAACGCGGTGCCCACCTGCACGACGTGAGGAGACGGTGTGTCAGCAACGGCCGAGGTGACCGAGGAGCAGAGCCGACGGGAGCGCGAGTTGATCGCGTCGGTGCCGACCAAGCTGTGGGTGGGGGGCGAGCAGGTCGACGCCGAGAACGGTGCGACGTTCGAGGTGCGCGACCCGTCGACGGGCGAGGTGCTCACCTCGGTGGCCGACGCGAGTCCCGCCGATGCCGCTCGGGCGCTCGACGCCGCGGTCGCCGCGCAGAAGGGATGGGCCGCGACGCCCGCCCGCGAGCGCGGCGAGATCCTGCGCGCGGTCTTCGAGTCCATCTCGGCGCACGCGGACGACATCGCGCTCCTGATGACGCTCGAGATGGGCAAGGCGCTGGCCGAGAGCAAGGCCGAGGTGAAGTACGGCGGCGAATTCTTCCGGTGGTTCTCCGAGGAAGCCGTCCGGATCGCGGGCCGGTACACCCCGGCGCCCGCCGGGAACGGTCGCATCCTGGTGACCAAGCAGCCCGTCGGCCCGGTGCTCGCGATCACGCCGTGGAACTTCCCGCTGGCGATGGGCACGCGCAAGATCGGTCCCGCTCTCGCCGCCGGCTGCACGATTCTGGTCAAGCCCGCCTCCGAGACCCCGCTCACCATGCTCTACCTGGCGAAGCTGATCCAGGACGCGGGTTTGCCCACCGGCGTGCTGTCGGTCCTGCCCACGTCGAAGTCCTCGGCGGTCACCGGGCCGTTGCTCGAGGACCCGCGGCTGCGGAAGCTGACGTTCACCGGATCCACCGAGGTGGGCCGGATGCTGGTGGAGAAGTCGTCGGCGAACCTGCTGCGGACGTCGATGGAGCTCGGCGGGAACGCGCCGTTCGTGGTGTTCGACGACGCCGATCTGGACGCGGCCGTCGAGGGCGCGATGCTGGCGAAGATGCGCAACGGCGGCGAGGCCTGCACGGCCGCCAACCGCTTCCACGTCCAGAACTCGGTGCGCGAGGAGTTCGTCGCGAAGGTCACCGAGAAGATGAAGGACATGACGCTGGGGCGCGGCAGCGATCCGGACACCAAGCTCGGCCCGCTGATCAACTCCGACCAGCGCGACACTGTCGCGGAACTGGTCGACGACGCGGCGTCGAAGGGGGCGACGGTCGCGCTCGGCGGGTCCGTCCCCGACGGCCCGGGCTGGTTCTATCCGGCCACCGTGATCACCGACGTTCCGGGCGACGCGCGCATCCTCGCCGAGGAGGTCTTCGGACCGGTCCTCGCGGTACAGGGCTTCGAGACCGAGGACGACGGCATCGCCGCGGCCAACGACACCGAGTTCGGCCTGGCGTCGTACATCTACACCGAGAGCCTCGACCGTGCACTACGGGTGGCGGAGGCGGTGGAGACCGGCATGGTGGGCGTCAACCGCGGCGTCATCTCCGACGCGGCCGCGCCGTTCGGCGGCATCAAGGCCTCCGGCTTCGGCCGGGAGGGCGGCAGCGAGGGCATCGAGGAGTACCTGGAGACCAAGTACATCGCGCTGCCCTGATCGGGGGCGCTCAGCCCAGGCGACCTCGGCCGAGGCGCAACAGCAGCATCGCGAGGGTGTGGCCCTCCTGGCCGAGGTCGCTGAAGCGCTGCAGCACGGCCATCTCGCGGGTGTGGACCAGGCGGGGTCCGCCCTGCGCCATGCGGGTGCGTCCGATGATCTGGGAAACCTCCGACCGGCGCTTGACGGCGGCGAGGATCTCCGCGTCGAGGCGGTCGATCTCCTTGCGCAGCTCGGTGATCTCGGCCTCGGTGGTGGGAACGTCGACGCCGGTGTCGTGGGTGGTGTGCGAAGTACTCATGTCGATTCCTCCTGTCACGACGTGTGTCGCGCGTCTCGGTGACTCCGTTACCGAGCCTCGACCAGTATGCCCCTCGCACGGGCGGGATCGGGGTGTCGGTGGGCGGCGGTAGCCTGGACGCACGATGAACACGACGTCTCCTGCGCGCACCCACCGGTCGGCCCCGTCCTCCGAGCACCTTCTCGAGGGCCTCAATCCGCAGCAGCGCGAGGCGGTGGTGCACACCGGGTCGCCGCTGCTCATCGTGGCCGGCGCCGGGTCGGGCAAGACGGCGGTGCTCACGCGGCGCATCGCTTATCTGCTGGCGGAGCGGGACGTCGCTCCCGGTCAGGTCCTGGCCATCACGTTCACCAACAAGGCCGCCGCGGAGATGCGCGAGCGGGTGGCTCAGCTGGTGGGTCCGCGCGCGCACTACATGTGGGTGAGCACCTTCCACTCGAGCTGCGTGCGCATCCTGCGTGCGCAGGCGGCGCTGCTTCCCGGCGTCAACAGCAACTTCTCCATCTACGACGCCGACGATTCGCGTCGCCTGCTCACGATGATCGGCAAGGATCTCGAGCTGGACCCGAAGAAGTTCTCGGCCCGTCTGCTGGCCACGCAGATCTCCAACCTCAAGAACGAGTTGATCGATCCGGATCGCGCCGTCGCGGACGCCCAGCAGGACACGGCGGAGCTGCCCGCGATCGTGGCGAAGGTCTACACGCATTACCAGCAGCGGCTCCGGGCGGCCAACGCGTTCGACTTCGACGATCTGATCGGCGAGACCGTCGCGCTGCTGCAGACGCATCCGGACGTGGCGGAGTACTACCGTCGGCGGTTCCGGCACGTCCTGGTCGACGAGTACCAGGACACCAACCACGCGCAGTACATGTTGGTGCGGGAACTGGTGGGAACGGACGGCGAGTCGAGCGAGGGTGTGCCGCCGAGCGAGCTCTGCGTGGTCGGTGACGCGGACCAGTCGATCTACGCGTTCCGCGGCGCCACCATCCGCAACATCGAGGAGTTCGAGCGCGACTACCCGGACGCCCGGACCATCCTGCTCGAGCAGAACTATCGCTCCACCCAGACCATCCTGTCGGCGGCCAACGCGGTCATCGCGCGCAACACCGGTCGGCGCGAGAAGCGGCTGTGGACCGACACCGGCGAGGGCGAGCAGATCGTCGGGTACGTCGCCGACAACGAGCACGACGAGGCGCGGTTCGTCGCATCGGAGATCGACCGTCTGGTCGACGGCACCGACCTCAAGTACTCCGACGTCGCCGTCTTCTACCGGACCAACAACAACTCGCGTGCGCTCGAAGAGATCTTCGTGCGGCTCGGCTTGCCGTACAAGGTGGTCGGCGGGGTGCGGTTCTACGAGCGCAAGGAGGTCCGCGACATCGTGGCCTACCTGCGGGTGCTCGCCAATCCGGACGACACCGTGAGTATGCGCCGCATCCTCAACACCCCGCGTCGCGGTATCGGTGATCGGGCCGAGGCCTGCGTCGCCGTGCACGCCGAGCGGAAGAACATCAGCTTCAACCAGGCGTTGCTCGACGCGGCGGCGGGACAGGTCTCGCTGCTGGGCACCCGCGCTCAGAACGCCATCGGCTCGTTCGTCGAGATGATCGAGGAACTGCGGTCGACCATGAACCAGGTCGACGCCGACGGCAACGACGTCGCCGACATCGGCGACGTGGTCGAAGCGGTGTTGGATCGCACGCGCTACCGGGCGGAGCTCGAGGCCAGCTCCGATCCGCAGGACGGGGCGCGGCTCGACAACCTCAACGAACTCGTCTCCGTTGCGCGGGAATTCAGCGCGGACGCGCGCAACGCCGAGGGTCTCGAGGACCTGGACGCCGAGACGGACTCCGACCGCGACACCGAGGGCGAGGCCGAGCCGGGGTCCTTGGCGGCGTTCCTCGAGCGGGTGTCGCTGGTGGCGGACACCGACCAGATCCCCGACAACGGGGACGGCGTGGTCACCCTCATGACGCTGCACACGGCCAAGGGGCTCGAGTTCCCCGTCGTCTTCGTCACCGGGTGGGAGGACGGCCAGTTCCCGCACATGCGCGCGCTCGGCGACCCGGCCGAGCTGTCGGAGGAACGCCGATTGGCCTACGTGGGCATCACCCGCGCTCGCCATCGGCTGTATCTGACTCGCGCGATCATGCGCTCGGCATGGGGACAGCCCATCCAGAACCCGGAATCGCGTTTCCTGCAGGAGGTTCCGCAGCACCTGATCGACTGGAAGCGGGAGGATCCCGGCGTCGGTGGTGGCGGAATGCGCGGCGGTTTCGGCTCTGGCCGTCAGCGCGACTGGACGGCCAATCCCCGCGGGGGCTGGTCGGGTGGTTCGTCGCCGTCCTCGACGCCGACTCCCGGCTTCGGCAAGGCGCGCGCGTCGAACACCGTGCTGTCGTTGGCCGTCGGCGATCGCGTGAGCCACGACAAGTACGGGTTGGGCACGGTGGTGGAATCCGAGGGAACCGGTCAGCGGGCGATGGTGCTCATCGACTTCGGCACGGCCGGACGGGTGAAGATGATGCTGATCGGCGGCGTGCCGATGGTCAAGCTGTAGACGAGGGGAGCGGGCCGGCGATCAGTCGCCGGCCGGGCCCAGGCTGATGCCGCGGGTGGCCAGCCAGGGGAGCGGGTCGATCTTGTTCTCGCCCGGCAGGTGCACCTCGAAGTGCAGGTGCGGGCCGGTGGACTGGCCGCGGTTGCCCATCTTCGCGATCTCGTCGCCCGCCATGACCGTCTGACCCACCTGGACCTCGGACGAGTCGATGTGGCCGTAGACGGTGATGGTGCCGTCGGCGTGCTGCAGGCGAATCCACAGTCCGAAGCCCGCCGCCGGGCCGGAATCGATCACGGTGCCGTCGGCCACCGCGTAGACGGGGGTACCGATGGCGTTGGCGATGTCCACGCCGGCGTGCAGGGTGCCCCAGCGGGCGCCGAAGCCGGACGTGTAGGTACCGAGGGCCGGGAGAGCGAAGAGCGGGCGCCGGGCGGCGGCCTCGCGCGCCTCGCGCTCGGCCAGGAAACGCTGCCCCTTGGCCAGAAGCTGATCGAACTGGCTCAGGTCCACGGGTGCGGCGACGTTGAGGATCTGCGGTGCCGCGGACTTCGACGGCGCCGAGATGGGCGCTCCGGTCGACGTGGCGGTGGGCAGGCTGTCCGACGTGGGCGCTGCGGTGTCGAGGATCGCAGGAGCGCCGGCGTCGACGACCCCGGCTGCGGCGGCCGGAGCCTGACCGGCGGCGAGGGCGTACTCGGAGACGTCGCTGCGCTCGGCGGGCTGGTTCCCGGCCACGGCGGCCTGCCCGGCGGAGACCACGGCGCCGGCGGCGACGGCCACGACGGCAACCCGGCCCTTGAGGGCGGTCGGCGGAGCGGGAATGCGGTGGGCGCCGGTACGACGCGGGGCGACCTCGTCGACGGTGTCGGGGTCGGTGGCCGCCACGAGGAACTGGGTGGCGGGGACGGACCGGCGGCGACGCGGTGCGTCGTCGATACGCGTGGCCGCGGACCAGGCGGGGGTCGTGGCGTCGTAGTCGTCGCCTTCGTGATCGCGGTCCCACGGACTGGAGGTGTCGACGGGGGAGAGATCGGGAACGTTAGTAACGCCGGAGGCGTTGTCGCCGACGAAGCGGCTGGGTGTGAACGGAGTGCGGTGGTGCTGCAAGAGCTGCCGTCCTCCTGATCGTGAACCCGTGGAATGTCGCGGTGGTTCAGCCGTGACCTGCTCGTGATGTGAGCCTCGGCGACGGTAACGAAACGGTCGCAGGCTGCGCAAGCCGATCCGCTGTCCCGCCCGAATATGTGAGGTGGCTCACAAGGCCACCTGGTGGAACTCGAGAGAACGACCGAAGCGATCGGGTCACCGATACCGTCGTCGATCGTGACGAAGCCGCTCGAACCGTGGTCCGCCGCCCTCGTCCTGGTCGGTGCCGTCGCGGTGACTGCCGCGTCCGTCGTGGGCGTCGCGTCGCCCGTCCTCGCCGGGCCGGTGATCGGCTCGACCGTTGCGATCGTCGTCGGTCAGGCGCTGGTGTTCGCGCTGGTGCTCGGGAGCCGTCGGTCACGGCCCGATCTCGGCCTCGCCGCGACGGCCGCCGTCGGAGCCGTCGCTCTCGGCCTCGCCGTGACCGATCTGCAACTGTTCGCCCGAGCCCTCGACGCGGACCGACTGGACCTCTTCCGGCCGACGGCGGCCGCGGCGCCGTCCCCGACGGTCGGTTCGGTGGCGCTCCTCGCCGGCCACGCCGCGTACGTGGTGGCCGGCGTTCTGGCCGCGGTCGCCCTGGCCCGTCGTCCGTCCGTCGCGGTCGACGACGCACCCCGGCGCGGGGTGCTCGTCCTTCTCGGTGCGGCGGGTGCGGCCGCGGCCGTGGTGTCGCCGGCCTATGTCAGCACCGACTCCGTCTTCCTGGCGCCGTCCGTTCTGGGTGCGCCGCTCTCGCTCGCCCTGGGGTACGTCCTCGCCGCGCTCGCGGTGCTCGTGGTCGTCGCCCTGGCGGCCACGTCGCCACGACGGGACGTCACCCGTGGAGCGCTGGTGGGCGTCGCGCTGTCGGTGCTCCTCGTCGTCGTCCCGCGTGTCCCGGCGGCCGCCACGGCCGGCGATCGCATCGACGTCGGACCGGGGACCTGGCTCGGGCTCGTCGGGGCGGCGCTCCTCCTCGCCGCGGCTCGCCCGGATCGCACCGCCGCTCGGCCGAATCGCACCGACGCGGCGGGGGAGCGTCGACGGGCAGCCGAGCGGCCGCGACGAGCACCGAACGCCCGCCTGGTCGCCGGCTCACTCCTCCTGCTCTCGGCGGCCGCGGCGGGGGCCGGGTCCGTGCTGCCGGTCCTGGCCGCGAGCGGGCCGATTCCGCGCATCGCGGGGCTGGGCGCGGTGGCCGTGTCGGGCGTCGTCGTGGCCACGGTGGGGGTGCTGCTGTGTCTGTCGGAGTTCGCCCCGTCGGTCCGCCCGGCATCGGCACCGATCCTGGCGGCACACGTCGCTCTCGTGGCGGTGGTGCTGCAGGCGGTGGTGCTCGGCGTCGGCGTCGACGGGGTGCGGCCCGGGCTCGGTGGATGGCTCCTCGGGCTGTCCGTACTCGCCGCCGTCGTGGCTGCGCCGGCACTCGCCGCCGCGGGGGGCTCCGATCCGGTCGACTCCGATGCCGCCGAGCGGCCACTGCTCGTCCGCGCGGTGGCCTGGACGTCGGCCGTCCTGATCGTCGTCGGGTCGCTGCTGCCGGCGCGGTCGGTCGACGGACGGCTCGGCGGCTGGATCGGGACGTGGCCGTGGGGATGGGACGTGTGGGGCCGCGTGGTGTTCGCGGCCGTCGTGGTGACGACGGCGGCGATCCTGCTGCGCGCGCGGCGTTCTCGCGCCGTGGCGGCGGCCGTCGGTACGACGGTGGGAGCGGGCGGCCTCGCCCTCGCGGCGATCGTGGACGGCGCTGCGGTCGGCGCCGCGATCACGGGCGTCGGTGCAATCGTGTCGGCCCTGCTCAGCGGCCTGCTCACTCGTACCGACGAGTAGCATTCGCGCTGGTCGGTGAGATGGAGCACAACGGACACGGGGTGTTGTCCGGGCCTCCGGGCCGGTCGTTATTGTCGTTGGTCGGACCCGCTCCTACCCCTCGAGCGGGCGTCAACGCAGACGAGATGGTGAGCTGATGGATCTCTTCGAATACCAGGCGAAGGAACTCTTCGCCAAGCACGAAGTTCCGACGTCGGCCGGACGTGTCACCGACACGGTGGCCGGTGCCCGCGCGATCGCCGAGGAAATCGGCAAGCCGGTCATGGTCAAGGCGCAGGTCAAGGTCGGTGGCCGCGGCAAGGCCGGCGGCGTCAAGTACTCGAAGGACGTCGCGGAGGCGGAAGCCAACGCCGAGGCGATCCTGGGCCTGGACATCAAGGGCCACGTCGTCAAGAAGCTCCTCGTCGCCGAGGCGAGCGACATCGCGGAGGAGTACTACATCTCCTTCCTGCTCGACCGCACCAACCGCACCTACCTGGCGATGTGCTCCGTCGAGGGTGGCGTCGAGATCGAGGTGACGGCCGAGGAAAACCCGGACGCCCTCGCTCGCATCCCCGTCGACGCCGTCAAGGGTGTCGATCTGGCGTTCGCGCGACAGATCGCCGAGGCCGGCAAGCTGCCCGCCGAGGTGCTGGACGCCGCCGCCAACACCATTCAGAAGCTGTGGGAAGTCTTCATCAAGGAAGACGCCCTCCTCGTCGAGGTCAACCCCCTCGTGCGTACGCCGGACGATCAGATCCTCGCCCTCGACGGCAAGGTCACCCTGGACGCCAACGCGGACTTCCGCCAGAAGGCCCACGCCGAGTTCGAGGACGCCGACGCGGCCGATCCGCTCGAGGCGAAGGCCAAGGCCAACGACCTGAACTACGTCAAGCTCGACGGACAGGTCGGCATCATCGGCAACGGCGCCGGGCTGGTCATGTCGACCCTCGACGTCGTCGCGTACGCCGGTGAGGCCCATGGCGGCGTCAAGCCCGCCAACTTCCTCGACATCGGCGGCGGCGCCTCGGCCGAGGTCATGGCCAACGGTCTCGACGTCATCCTCGGCGACGACCAGGTCAAGAGCGTGTTCGTCAACGTCTTCGGCGGCATCACCGCATGCGACGCCGTCGCCAACGGCATCGTCGGTGCGCTGAAGAAGCTGGGCGACGACGCCAACAAGCCGCTGGTGGTTCGCCTCGACGGCAACAAGGTCGAGGAAGGCCGCAAGATTCTCGCCGACGCCGCGCACCCGCTGGTGACGCTCGCCGAGACCATGGACGAGGGCGCCGACAAGGCCGCCGAGCTGGCTGCGAAGTAGAGGGCTGAACACACAATGTCGATCTTCCTGAACAAGAACAACAAGGTCATCGTCCAGGGCATCACGGGCGGCGAGGGCACCAAGCACACCGCCCTCATGCTCAAGGCCGGTACGCAGGTCGTGGGCGGCGTCAACGCCCGCAAGGCCGGAACCACCGTGTCGCACAAGGCAGCCGACGGTTCCGACGTCGAGCTCCCCGTCTTCGGCTCCGTCGCCGAGGCCATGGAGAAGACCGGCGCCGACGTCTCCATCGCGTTCGTGCCGCCGGCGTTCTCCAAGGACGCCATCGTCGAGGCCATCGACGCCGAGATCCCGCTGCTCGTCGTCATCACCGAGGGAATCCCGGTGCAGGACAGCGCCTACGCGTGGGCCTACAACGTGGAGAAGGGCGAGAAGACCCGCATCATCGGGCCGAACTGCCCCGGCATCATCACTCCCGGCGAGGCGCTGGTCGGCATCACCCCGGCCAACATCGCGGGCAAGGGCCCCATCGGCCTGGTCTCGAAGTCGGGCACCCTGACCTACCAGATGATGTTCGAGCTCCGTGACTTCGGTTTCTCCACCGCCATCGGCATCGGCGGCGACCCGGTCATCGGCACCACCCACATCGACGCCATCGAGGCGTTCGAGAAGGACCCCGAGACCGAGATCATCGTCATGATCGGCGAGATCGGTGGCGACGCGGAAGAGCGTGCGGCCGATTACATCAAGGCCAATGTGACCAAGCCGGTCGTCGGCTACGTCGCCGGCTTCACCGCACCGGAGGGCAAGACCATGGGCCACGCCGGTGCCATCGTCTCCGGCTCGTCGGGCACCGCCCAGGCCAAGAAGGACGCCCTCGAGGCGGCCGGCGTCAAGGTCGGCAAGACGCCGTCCGAGACCGCCGCTCTGGCGCGGGAGATCCTCGAGAAGAAGTAAGCAGCTCCACCGTCTGCGACGCGCGAAGGCCGGTTTCCCACAAGGGGGACCGGCCTTCGGCGCTCTGGCGAACAGTACGAATCACCCCGATCGCAATGCTGTCGCCGGGCGGCCGTTTCCCGGTGTACTGCCGGGCATGACGATCACCGAGAACCGACCGAGCGGGACCGGTGCCGGGGGGCGCTGGACCACCACACCGACCACACCCGAGGAGTGGATCGACCGCGCACGCGACGTGGCGACGATCCTGGCGGAGGATGCCGTCGCCCGCGACCGCGGCACGGAACCACCGCTTGCCGAGGTGGCGCTGCTCAAGGATTCCGGACTGGCCACGGTGCTGGGGCCGGTGGAGTTCGGTGGGGGCGGCCAGACCTGGGAGACGGCGTACCGACTCATTCGTGAGGTGGCGACGGCCGACGGCTCGATCGGCCAGCTGTACGGCTACCACCTGCTGTGGTTCTGGGCGGCCCGACTGGTGGGCACGCCCGAGCAGATCGCCGCGGTCGAGCAGGCCGCTACAGAGAGCCGGTGGTTCTTCGGCGGCGCGGTCAATCCGCGCGACAACGACGTCGAGATCGCGGACGAGGGCGACACCCTCGTTTACCACGGTGCCAAGACGTTCTCCACGGGCAGCCGCGTCTCCGACGTCACGGTTCTCGAGGGCGTCCTGTCCGGCACGGACACCCACATCTTCGCGATCGTGCCGTCGAACTCCGAGGGTCTGACCTTCCACGACGACTGGGACAACATCGGTCAGCGGCGCACCGAGAGCGGCAGCGTCACCATCGATAACGTACGCACGGACTGGAGTTCGGCGGCGGGCTTCGTCGACAAGGTGTTCCAGCCGCGCGTCTACAACACGCTGAACGTGCCGATCATTCAGCTGGTCTTCGTCAACTTCTACCTGGGCATCGCGCGCGGCGCCCTCGACAGCGCCGCCGAGTACACCCGCACCACCACGCGGGCGTGGTTGCACTCGACGGTCGACAACGCTCTCGACGAGCCCTACATCGTCGACCTCTACGGCGATTACACCGCCAAGCTGTGGGCAGTCGAGGCGCTGGCGGATGCCGTTGCGGCGGAACAGCAACAGCTCCACGACCGCGCCGACTCGGTCACGGAGGCCGAGCGCGGGGAGCACGAGGTCCGCGTCGCGGCGGCCAAGGCGCGCGCGACGGAGGTCGCCCTCGAGATCACCGCCGGCATCTTCGAGGCCCTGGGCGCGCGGGCGACCGCCTCCAGTCACGGATTCGACCGGTTCTGGCGCAACGTGCGGACGCACACGCTGCACGATCCGGTGTTCTACAAGCGTCGGGAGGTCGGTCGCCACGTGCTCACCGGCGAACTGCCGACACCCACCTGGTACTCCTGAACCGCTGTCCAGCAACGACTTTCATCACCGACGAGAACGAGAGACATGAGCACCGAGAAGATTGCCGACGCCGTGAAGTTCGCGTACTGGGTCCCCAACGTCAGCGGGGGCCTGGTCACGAGCGACATCGAGCAGCGCACCAGCTGGGAGTTCGAGTACAACAAGAAGCTCGCGCAGACCGCGGAGAACAACGGCTTCGAGTACGCCCTCAGCCAAGTGCGGTACGAGGCGAGCTACGGCGCCGAGTATCAGCACGAGTCCACCAGCTTCAGCCTCGCCCTGTTGCTGGCCACCGAGCGGCTGAAAGTGATCGCGGCCGTTCACCCCGGCCTGTGGCAGCCGGGGGTTCTGGCGAAGCTCGGTGCGACGGCGGACCACCTGTCCGGCGGGCGCTTCGCGGTCAACGTCGTGAGCGGCTGGTTCAAGGACGAATTCACCCACCTCGGCGAGCCGTGGCTCGAGCACGACGAGCGATACCGCCGCAGCGCCGAATTCCTCCAGGTGCTGCGCAAGATCTGGACGGAGGACGACGTCGACTTCCGCGGCGACTTCTACCGGATCCACGACTTCACGCTCAAGCCCAAGCCGCTCAACACGCCCGAGCGGCCGAACCCCGAGCTGTTTCAGGGCGGAAACTCCACGGCCGCACGGCAGAACGCCGGTCGGTACTCCGATTGGTACTTCTCCAACGGCAAGGACTTCGACGGCATCACCGAACAGATCGACGACGTTCGTGAGGTGGCTCGGGCGCACGATCGGGAGGTCAAGTTCGGGCTGAACGGCTTCATCATCGCGCGCGACTCGGAGAAGGAGGCGCGCGACGTGCTCCGGGAGATCGTGGAGAAAGCCAATCGCCCTGCGGTGGAGGGATTCCGCGGCGCCGTGCAGCAGGCCGGCAACTCCACCGGCGACAAGAAGGGTATGTGGGCGGACTCGTCCTTCGAGGACCTGGTGCAGTACAACGACGGCTTCAAGACGCAGCTGATCGGAACGCCCGAGCAGGTCGCGGAGCGCATCGTCGACTATCGGGATCGGGGCGTCGACCTGATCCTGGGCGGATTCCTGCACTTCCAGGAGGAGATCGAGTACTTCGGCGAGCGGGTGTTGCCGCTGGTCAGGGAGATCGAGGCAGCCCGGTCGACCGATCGCGAGCGAGTCGGCGCGGCCTGACCTCGCCTCCGAATGTTCCGTAGGGTGGCGGACGACATTTCCCGATCACGGGGCCGCCCCACGAACAGGAGGACGAACTCGGATGAGTCTTCAGCCAGGTGAATCGGACCGCCGACCGGGGGACGAGCCGACCGGCTCGACGCAGCCCCCGGTCGGCTCCGAGCCGACGGTGTCGGTGCCCACCGCGTCGGTGCCGACGTCCTCGGTGCCCACCACGGACCCGGGCCGTGCCGATCACGGCGACGCCGGTGCGTCGTCATCCGAGCGTCACGACGGCGGGACCGACGGCGCAAGCAGCGCGGACGACGACGCGTCGACCGCCGAAAGAAAGGACGCGGCCCTGCGGTCCGTGCGGCGGATCGCCTCGTTCGCGGTGCTCGGGACCGGCGTGCTCGCGTTCGTGCTCGGGCTCGCCGCCCAGTTCACGCTCGAGGGCGAGTCGAGCAACTTCTTCGAGCGCAGTGTCGGTGATGCGACATCGGTAGCCCTGTTCCTCGCCGCGGCCGTCGTGGTCGGTCTGTCGCTCCTGCCCAAGCAGGTCGCACCGTGGCCGGTCGTCGCCGGCCTGTCGGTGGCGGGCGTGTTCACCCTGGTCTTTCAGCTGTTCAATGCCGGCTCGATCGAGACGCCGTTCACCACCATCGAGGTGGGGGTGGGCATCGGCGCGATCCTCGTGCTGATCCTCGGCCTGGTGCAGGCGGCGTCGTCGGTGGCCCTGGTGCTTCTCGACGCCGGCGTGGTGAGCCTGCCGAACAAGCGGACGCCGAAGCAGTCTCCATTTGGCGGTGGGTCGGCGTTCGATCGGTCGCAGGGGTACCAGCCGCAGGGTTACGGGCAGCCGCAGGGTTACGGGCAGCCGCAGGGTGGCTACGGGCAGCCGCAGGGTTACGGGCAGCCGCAGGGTTACGGTCAGCCGCAGGGTTACGGTCAGCCGCAGGGTTACGGGCAGCCGCAGGGTGGCTACGGTCAGCCGCAGGGTTACGGGCAGCCGCAGGGTGGCTACGGTCAGCCGCAGGGTTACGGTCAGCCGCAGGGCTACGGCCAGCCGCAGGGTGGTTACGGGCAGCCGCAGGGCTACGGACAGCCGCAGGGTGGCTACGGTCAGCCGCAGGGCTACGGGCAACCGCAGGGCGGCTACGACCAGCCGTCCGGCAGCTACGGCCGGCCGCAGAGTTACGGCCAGCCGGGGTACGCACCCCGCCCGACGGAGTCGGGTTCGGCCGGGCCGTCCGATGGCCCGTCCTCGGACTCCACTCGGGCGTTCGAACCGGTCGAGGACCGCGACCGCCCCTGACGCTCGACCACCGACGGCGCGCCTGGACCACCCGGGCCGCCGTCGGTGGGATTCTGGTCCGCGATGACTTCGCTACTCGATCGTGACGCCTCTGCGCGCACCCGTCTGATGCCGTCGCCCGACGATGCCCGCATGCTCCTGGGGGTCGCGTTCCGGCCGTCGGGCGTGTTGTTGGCCGTGGTGTCGGTGGTCGTGGTGTTGACGCTGGTCCTGGCGGGCAGCGATCTGACGGGCACGTTCGGCGCGCTCGCGGGGACCTGGCTGGCCGTCCATCAGGTGCCGCTGGGCATCGCGGGCGCCACGTTGTCGTTGCTGCCGATTCTCCCCACCGCACTGCTGATCCGCGGCGTGGCGCGCCAGGTGGCGCGTGCGGTGACGCCGTCGTCGTCACGCCGCGACGTGGTGTGGGTGGTCGCCGCCGCGCTCGGCGGACCGCTCGCGATGGCGGTGGTGATGCTGGCGATGATCGGCGACGCGTCCACCGTGATCGCGATGAGCACCCCCGGCTTCCTGGCCACGGTCGGGTGGGTCCTGCTGGTCCACGGCCTGGGCGCCGCTCTGGGATGTGTACGCGGGACGTGGCCGACGCCGGTGCACCGCCTCGATCTCCCGGCCTGGGCGCTCGCGGCCGCCGGCCCGGCGGCTCGTGCCGGAGCGGTTCTGGTCGCGGGCGGCGCTGTGACGGTGGTCGTGTCGCTCGCGCTGTCGATGTCCACCATGGGTGCCGTCCTGGAGGCCGGAGGCGGTGTCGGCGGAGCGCTCGGACTGACCGCGCTGTCCGTTCTCTATCTGCCGAACGTCGTCGTCGCCGCGGCGTCCGTCGTGAGCGGGGCGTCGGCGGCCGCGGGTGCCGCGTCGGTCAGCGTGTTCGAGACCACCGGAGGTGAGCTCCCCGCGGTGCCCGTGCTGGCGGCGTTGCCGGAATCGTCGGCCCCGATCTGGTGGCCGGTTCTGCTCGTGATCCCCGCGGTGGCCGCGATCGTGCTCGGACGGGCGGCCGCACGTGCGACCGCGACCCTCCCGGACGCGCTCCGCGCAGCCTCTCTGGCCGCTGTTCTGGTGGCGCTGGGGTGCGCGGCGGTGTCGGCGGTGTCCGGGGGCGTCGTCGGAACCTTCGGCCGGTTCGGTGCGGATGTCGCATTGTTCGCCGTCACGGCCTTCACCTGGTGCCTCGTGGTGGGCGTCGTCGCCGCGGGCATCGCGGCGTACCTCCTGCGTCGGCACGACGTGCACGGGTGGGACGACCCGGCCGACGAGGCGTCCGACGCCGACCGTGCGTCGGAACCCCGCGACGCGATCGCCGCGCTGCCTGCCGGCCCGGCCGTCGAGCAGCCGGAGAGCGCGGAACCCGTCGAATCCTCCGAGACCGAGGAGTCCGACACCGAGGAGTCCGACCCGGCCGGCGCCGACGCGACGACCGACGTCGTCTCTGCCGACGGGACGACCGACGTCGTCGATGCCGAGGTGGTCGACCTCCCCGACGAGCCGGAATCGAAGGGCGTCTAGGCTTCGGGACGCCCCGTACCGTCGTTCGAAGCCGA
The DNA here is from genome assembly GCF_001620025.1 of Rhodococcus sp. PBTS 1. Classification (NCBI taxonomy): domain Bacteria; kingdom Bacillati; phylum Actinomycetota; class Actinomycetes; order Mycobacteriales; family Nocardiaceae; genus Rhodococcus; species Rhodococcus sp. PBTS 1. The sequence goes on along the minus strand of NZ_CP015219.1, from coordinate 2,852,231 downwards.
GGAGAAGAGCGCTGTCTGCTCCGCCCGCGACGTCCCACCGAGCCTCCGCGGCTCGCGTGGTGGTGTTGGCGTCGGGCGCCGGGTCGCTGCTCCGCTCGCTCGTCGACGCCGCGGCCGAGCCCGACTTCTCCGCAGAGGTGGTGGGCGTCGTCGTCGACCGTGAGTGCCCGGCCGAGACCGTTCTGGGAGCGACCCGGATCTGTCCGCGGGACTATGCCGACCGCGCCGAGTGGGACCGCGCGATCACCACTGCAGTGGCGGATTTCGAGCCGGATTACGTGGTGAGCGCGGGATTCATGCGCATCCTGGGCCCGACCTTTTTGGCCCGCTTCGGCGGTCGGGTCCTCAACACGCATCCCGCGTTGCTGCCGTCGTTCCCCGGAGCGCACGCTGTGCGGGACGCCCTCGCCGCCGGCGTGCGGGTCAGCGGCACCACCGTGCACCTGGTGGACGAGGGGGTCGACACCGGCCCCATCCTCGCCCAGGAAGCCGTTCCGGTGTTCGTGGGTGACGACGAGTCGTCGCTGCACGAGCGCATCAAGATCGTCGAGCGGCGTCTACTGATCGAGGTGGTCGCCGCCGTCGCCGCCCGCGGAGTCATCATCGATGGACGAAAGGCCCAGATTCCCAGTGACTAGCCCCGTGAACCGCAGAGCCGTCCGGCGCGCTCTGGTCAGCGTGTACGACAAGAGCGGCCTCGACGAGCTGGCCGCGGGCCTGCACGCCGCGGGCGTCGAGATCGTGTCCACCGGGTCGACCGCCAAGCGCATCGCGGATGCCGGCGTTCCGGTGACGCCGGTCGAGGAGCTGACCGGGTTCCCCGAGACGCTCGACGGCCGGGTCAAGACCCTCCACCCGCGTGTGCACGCCGGCATCCTCGCCGACACCCGTCGCGACGAGCACGTGGCGCAGCTCGAGGAATTGGGTGTCCCCGCGTTCGAGCTCGTGGTGGTGAACCTCTACCCGTTCACCGACACCGTGGCGTCGGGCGCGTCGGCGGACGAGTGCATCGAGCAGATCGACATCGGTGGTCCGTCGATGGTCCGCGCCGCGGCGAAGAACCATCCGTCGGTCGCCGTGGTGGTCGACCCCGCTCGGTACGACGACGTCCTCACCGCGGTGACGACGGGCGGCTTCACCCTTGAGCAGCGAATCCGGCTCGCGGCGCAGGCTTTTCAGCACACCGCCGCGTACGACGTGGCCGTCGCGTCCTGGATGACGGAGTACTCGGCCGCCGACGAGGCGTTCCCGACGTGGACCGGCGCCACCTACGAGCGCGCCTCGGTGCTGCGTTACGGCGAGAACCCGCATCAGGGCGGGGCGCTGTACGTGGACGCGACGTCCGGTTCCGGCATCGCGCAGGCCGAGCAGGTGCACGGCAAGGAGATGTCGTACAACAACTACACCGACGGTGACGCCGCGTGGCGTGCGGCGTTCGACCACGATGCGCCCGCTGTCGCGATCATCAAGCACGCCAACCCGTGCGGCATCGCCGTCTCGCACAGCGGATCCATCGCCGAGGCGCACCGCAACGCGCACGCCTGCGACCCGGTGAGTGCCTACGGCGGCGTCATCGCCGCGAATCGCGAGGTCACCGTCGAGATGGCCGAGCAGGTCGCCGAGATCTTCACCGAGGTGATCATTGCGCCGTCCTACGCCGACGGTGCACTGCCGGTTCTGCAGCGCAAGAAGAACATTCGTGTCCTCATCGCGGAGGCGCCGGCGGCCGTTCCCGAGATCCGGCAGATCTCCGGCGGTCTGCTGGTTCAGGATCGCGACCTCCTCGACGCCGACGGCGACGACCCGTCGGGGTGGACCCTCGCGGTCGGCGAGCCCGCGAACGAGGCGCAACTCGCCGATCTGCAGTTCGCGTGGCGCGCCTGCCGCGCAGTGAAGTCCAATGCGATCCTCCTCGCCTCGGGTGGGGCGTCCGTCGGTGTGGGTATGGGGCAGGTGAACCGGGTCGACTCGGCGGAACTCGCCGTGCGTCGGGCCGGTGATCGCGCCCGCGGTGCGGTGGCAGCGTCCGATGCGTTCTTCCCCTTCCCCGACGGATTCCAGATCCTCGCTGCGGCCGGCGTCACCGCGGTGGTGCAGCCGGGTGGATCCATTCGCGACGACGAGGTCATTGCCGCCGCCCGTGATGCGGGCGTCACGATGTACCTCACCGGCTCACGCCACTTCGCGCACTAGCCGACGCCCGTTCCGACGCGCCGCCGAGCGGCGCGTCAGAACGGGGGTGGTGCGTCGTCCGGTTCGGGTGGTCGGACCCCGTTCAGGTTGTTGCGCAGTCGGTTTCGGTTGCGTTCCTGTCGGCGGCGGGCGTGTTTCTGCTCGGTGCGTGGGGCGGGGCGGGTGGGTTCTGTGCTGTCCGGTGTCGGGGTGCGGTGTGTTGAAGACGTGTTCTTGCCGTTGGTGGGTGGGTCGCCGAAGACGATCACGTCGAGGCCGGGGTGGGTGTCGAACCCGGTGTACGCGGGTCCGAGGACGGTGCGTCCTTCCGGGATGGTGACCGTGCGGATGATCCGGCCGGGGTGGTCGGGGTCGTCGTATTGGTCGTCGACGAAGTCGGCGAACGTCTTGAGTAGGTGGTGGAAGCGGCATTTGGCGCCGAGTCCGGTCGCGCTGGTCTGCCCGCCCCGCTCGGGGTGGGTGTGGTCGTATTCGGTGATGTGGTCGAGGTCGCCGTCCCACGCTGGTCGGTTGCAGCCGGGCCAGGTGCAGTACCGGTCTCGGGCGCGAACGTACGCATCGAGCGCGGCTGAGGGTCGGTACGGGTCGGCGGGTTGGGTCGCGGGCAGTGGGGTGTCGGTGCCGTCTCCCAACGGGCGGATGATCGTGCCGGGGTCAGTGGCGAGGTCGCGGACGTGGGCTCCGGAGATGATGCCGAGCCCGGCGACGAACCCGACCCCGTCGACCAGTTCGGGCTCCGCCGCAGCCTCCCCGACCGCTGCCTCGTCGACCGGGACCGCCTCGGGCTCTACGGCAACGGCTGCAGCCTCGTCGACCACGACCTCTTCCACGGTGACCTCGTCGGCGACGCCCTGATCTGCCGCGACTGCCGTCGTCTCCACGTTCTGCGCCTGCGGGTGCGCCGCCGTGTTCGCGGGGACGGGTCCGATGAGGGTGGTTGTGTCGGTGACCACGTGAATGACGATGCGTGCTGCGTTCGCTGCGACCTCGTCCGCATCGACCGCCGCGAACGCGCACTCGGGGCGGGCGCAGTCGCAGCCGAACGGGGCGTGCTTGACGAGTGCGAACAGCGCATCCGACGCCCGCGCACCCGTGCTGCGACTGTCGTGCTTGCAGACCTGCGCGGCCAGGCGTTCGACGACGCGGGCGACGATGGCGGCGCGTTCGGCGGACATCGTCGCTCCCACGGTCGCCATCCCGTCGAGTCCGGCTTCGGTGAAGAAGCACCGCCCTTTCAGTGCGTCGTCGCGGCGTTCGCGGACGGCGTCGGGGTCGCGGCGGTAGACCATCTGGTCGCACAGGTCCCGCACCCGCGCCGTCGACCACGACCCCGGCTTCCGCAACGCGGCGGCGATGTCGGCGTCCACCTGCTCCTGGTACGGGCGGCCGTGGATGAGTTCGGTGCGGGAGACGATGGTGCGAATGAAAGTCGGGGAGACCACCCCGTCGCGCAGGCACTCGAACACCCGCGGCAGGCGGTCCCGCAGGGCGACGGCGTTGTCGAGGAGGCGTTCGGCGACGTACTGCGACACCGACAGAGCGGTGGCGAGGCGGGCGGCGCACTGGGCGTACGCGTCGACCGCCCGCTCGTCGCGGTCCTCCTCGGGGACGACCAGTTCGGTGTGCAGGGCGGCGACGTGCCGGTAGCGGCGCCACTCCAGATAGCCCGCCCCCGCAGCGAGGTCGGCCAGGGCGTCGAGATGCCCATCCACTGGCAGGTCGAACGACGCCGGCAGACCCAGCGCGGCAGGGTCACGCGCCGGCCACGGCACACCCCCCACCTGCGCCGCGCCTGCTGCGCCGACCCCCCGATCGCTCATGTGTTCGATTGTAGTGGCCCCCACCGACACCCGCCGCCCCAACGACCGGAAACCGGGACGGAATCAGGTATCAGGGACCGGGCGCACTCCCGCGGCGTTCGGTGCTCCTCGCGACCACGGCCCGTCGCACGTCCGCGACGGCGGACCGGATCATTTCCCCGTACGCGTCGTCGGGCAGCGCCGTGCAGCGATCCTCGGCTCGGGCGAGGTGGTCCGCGGCAGCATCGAAGGAGCCGAGTCGGCGGAAATTGTCCGCAAGATTGAGGTGCAGGCTCGGATAGAAGGCTGCCACCTGCAGGCTCGCGTGGTGCTGCTGCGCCCGCTCGTCGCCGAGCGCGTCGGCAGCGTCGAGGGCGCGTACGTCCCACACAAGGGCCACCGCGGCGTCGTCGTACAGGTCGGCGAGGTAGTGCGCCAGCGTGCACCGATGGAACGGGTCGCCGCCCACCCCGATCTCGGACCACAGGGCTTCGAGGTCGGACCGCGCGCCGTCGACGTCGCCACCGCGACCGCGGACGACGGCGGCGGTGATCGCCTCCATCGTCGGATCGGATCCGGCCATGATCAGGCCGTCAGCACCTTCTCGATCGGGTCGGCGAGCTTCTCGGGCTTGGTGGTGGGTCCGAAGCGATCCACCACCTGACCGTCGGCGTCCACCAGGAACTTGGTGAAGTTCCACTTGATGCGGTTGCCGAGCACCCCGGATTTCTGCTTCCGCAGCCATTGGTACAGCGGGTGGGCGTCGTCGCCGTTCACGTCGATCTTCTCGTGAAGGGGGAACGTGACGTCGTACCGCAGCGAGCAGAAGTTCTTGATCTCCTCGGCATCACCCGGCTCCTGGTGGCCGAACTGGTCGCACGGGAACCCCAGCACCACGAGCCCGCGCGGGCCGTAGGTGCGGTGCAGCGCTTCGAGGCCTTCGTACTGCGGTGTGAATCCGCACTGCGAGGCGGTGTTGACGATCAACAGCGGCTTCCCGCGGTACTCCGCGAGGTCGACGGGCTCGCCGTCGATGGTGGTGGCGGTGAAGTCGTAGGCACTGGTCGTGGTCACATCCGACGACGCTACCGAAGAACCGTCGCAGGGGGTTTGGTCCGGTTTTCGCCAGGGTAGACGCGGCGCATGACTCCGGACCGAGTGGCGCCAGACGGCGAAGCCGAGGGAAGCGAGGAGCGCGAACCGCGGGACGACGAACGGACGATGCGTGCCCACGCGGGCGAGGCGATCGCCGACGCGCGAAATTGGCCGGGATACTTCCTCATCGCCCTGGGGTTGGGTGCGCTGGGATCCGCCCTGGTCGCGGCCGGCTACGGCTTCTCGGGGTGGGCAATGATTCTCTTTCCCGCGACCGTCGTCCTGTGGGCGGCCGGCCTCGCCCTCGTCCTGTTCGAACGCAAGCGCGTGAAGAACGCGGAGGGCAAGGACCTGATGGATCAGACCGGTCACTGAGCGCGGGCGTGCCGGATCGCCGTCCGGCTCGTACGTTGGAGATGTGACCTCGAGCATCGACCGTCCGACCACACTCGGTGAACTCCGCGCGTCGGGCCATGTCCAGAAATCTGTGAAGACCGAACTTCGTGAGAACCTGCTCGCCGCCCTCCGCGACGGGCGTGACGCCTGGCCCGGCATCCTGGGCTTCGAGGACACCGTCCTCCCGCAACTCGAACGCGCCCTGCTCGCGCAGCACGACGTCGTGCTGCTCGGCGAGCGCGGCCAGGGCAAGACCCGACTTCTCCGCACCCTCGTGACCCTGCTCGACGAGTGGACTCCCGTCATCGACGGATCCGAGCTCGGCGAGCACCCGTACGAGCCGATCACGCCCGCGTCGATCCGCCGCGCCGCCGAACTGGGCGACGACCTTCCCGTCGCCTGGCGTCACCGCAGCGAGCGGTACTCCGAGAAGTTGGCGACGCCGGACACCTCGGTCGCCGACCTCGTCGGCGACGTGGACCCCGTCAAGGTGGCCGAGGGCCGCAGCCTCGGCGACCCCGAGACCATCCACTACGGCCTGGTGCCGCGCACGCACCGGGGCATCGTCGCCATCAACGAGCTTCCCGATCTCGCCGAGCGCATCCAGGTGTCGTTGCTCAACGTCATGGAGGAGCGCGACATCCAGATCCGCGGCTACACCGTGCGGCTGCCGCTCGACGTGCTGTTGGTGGCCAGCGCGAACCCCGAGGACTACACCAACCGCGGCCGCATCATCACCCCGCTCAAGGACCGGTTCGGTGCGGAGATCCGCACGCACTACCCGCTTCTGCTCACCGACGAGATCTCGGTGATCGAGCAGGAGGCGGACCTGTCCGCCGACGTGCCGCCGCACGTTCTGGAGGTCCTGGCCCGTTTCACGAGGCTGCTGCGCGAATCGCCCTCGGTGGACCAACGGTCCGGCGTCTCGGCGCGATTCGCCGTCGCCGCGGCGGAGACGGTGGGCGCGGCCGCGATCCACCGCGCCGCCGTGCTGGGGGAGGACGACCCTGTGGCACGGCCGGTGGACACGACGACGGTCGTCGACGTCCTACGCGGCAAGGTCGAGTTCGAATCCGGCGAGGAAGGTCGCGAGATAGAGGTGCTGACTCACCTGCTGCGTCGTGCCACCGCGGACACGGCGCGAGAGTCGTTGGGCGGCATCGATCTCGGCCCGCTGGTGACTGCGATCGACCAGGGCGAGCCGGTGGTCACCGGCGCCCGCGTGACGGCGAAGGCGTTGCTCGACGCGCTTCCCGACCTCCCGGTGGTCGACGAGGTCGCCCAGCGGCTCGGCGCGACCTCGGTGGGGGAGCGGGCGTCCGCCCTCGAACTGGCTCTGGAGGGTCTGTATCTCGCGCGGCGTATCGGCAAGGACACCGCCGACGACGGGCAGACGGTGTACAGCTGATGGCCCGCTCACCCGACCGGCCGACCCGGTCGACCCGCTACGGCCCGTACGTCGACGGTCCGGATCCTCTTGCGCCGCCGGTGGATCTGCGCGAAGCGCTCGAGACCATCGGCCGCGACGTGCTCGAGGGCTCGTCGCCGCGGCGGGCTCTGCAGGAGATGCTCCGCCGCGGAACACGATCGATGCGGGGGCTCGACGATCTCGCGGCGCGCGCAAACCGGAAGCGCCGGGAACTGTTGAAGAACCGCAACCTCGACGGCACCCTCCAGGAGGTCCGCGAGCTGCTCGACAAGGCGGTGCTCGAGGAGCGCAAGGCGTTGGCGAGGGCGCTGGACGACGACGCCCGATTCGCGGAGATGCAGCTCGCCGAGTTGCCGCCGTCGACCGCGCAGGCCGTGCAGGAGCTCACCGACTACGGCTGGCGCAGCTCCGAGGCCCGTGAGAACTACGAGAAGATCAAGGACCTGCTCGGCCGCGAGGTGCTCGACCAACGCTTCCAGGGCATGAAGCAGGCGCTCGAGGGCGCCACGGAGGAGGACCGCGCCCGAGTGCAGCAGATGCTCTCGGACCTCAACGATCTGCTCGACGCCCACGCGCGCGGGGAGGACACCGACCAGCAGTTCCGTGACTTCATGGCCGAGCACGGCGAGTTCTTCCCGGAGAACCCGCAGAGCGTGGACGAGCTGATCGACGCCCTGGCCCAGCGGTCGGCGGCGGCGCAGCGGCTGCGCAATTCCCTCTCGGCGGATCAGCGTGCCGAGCTGGATGCGTTGGCGCAGCAGGCCTTCGGCAGTCCGGACCTGATGGACCAGCTCGCTCGACTGGACGCGAATCTGCAGTCCGCCCGGCCCGGTGAGGACTGGGACGGGTCGCAGAACTTCCGGGGGCAGCAGGGCATGGGGCTCGGCGACGGGACCGGCATGCTGCAGGACATCGCCGAGCTCGAGGAGTTGGGAGATCAACTCTCCCAGCAGTACAACGGTGCGGCGTTGGACGACATCGACGCCGACGCGCTCCTGCGGCAACTCGGGCCCGAGGCTGCCGCCGACGCACGCATGCTGGCCGACCTGGAGAAGGCGCTGCAACAGGAAGGATTCCTCGACAAGGGTGCCGACGGTCAGTGGCGCCTGTCCCCGAAAGCCATGCGGCAGTTGGGTCAGGCCGCCCTGCGCGACGTGGCCGGATCCCTCGCGTCGCGACGCGGCGAGCGCGACACCCGGAGGGCGGGTGCGATGGGCGAGCCCACGGGCGCGTCCCGCGCGTGGGAGTTCGGCGACACCGAACCCTGGGACGTGGTGCGGACGGTCACTAACGCCGTCCTGCGCACCGCGGCGGAACCGCGGTCCGAGACGGGGGCGGTCGGCGTGCGGCTGGCGGTGACGGACGTCGAGATCACCGAGACCGAGCAGCGGTCCCAGGCCGCGGTCGCGCTCCTCGTCGATACCTCGTTCTCCATGGTCATGGAGGGTCGGTGGGTGCCGATGAAGCAGACGGCCCTGGCCCTGAACCATCTGGTGTCCACCAGGTTCCGGGGCGACGCGCTGACGATGATCGGATTCGGTCGCCACGCACAGACGTTGACCCCGTCTGAGCTGGCGGGACTCGACGGCGCCTGGGACCAGGGCACCAACCTGCACCACGCGTTGATGCTCGCGGTGCGCCACCTGCGTCGGCACCCCAACGCGCAGCCGGTGGTGCTGATCGTAACCGACGGCGAACCGACGGCGCACCTCGAGCCGGACGGCAACGCGATGTTCGACTATCCGCCGAGTGCGCGCACGCTGGGATTGACGGTGCGCGAACTCGACACCGTGGCCCGAATCGGCGCGCAGGTCACCATCTTCCGGCTCGGGGACGATCCGGGGTTGGCGCGTGTGGTGGATCGCATGGCCCACCGGGTGGGCGGCCGCGTGATCGCCCCGGACCTCGACGGTCTGGGTGCCGCGGTGGTCAGCGACTACCTGTCGTCGCGGAAGCGGAGGTAGGTCAGGTTCCGTTCCGCACGGTGCGGTCGCCCACCGGGGCGGAGAGGTCGAGCTCCATGGTGCCGACGACGGCGATCATGATGCAGGTCTTGTCCTGCGCGGCCGCGAGGCGGCCGGTACGGACGGTGATCGTCACGTCACGCTCGGTCTCGGCGACGGTCGCGTCGGCCCCGTAGCACTCGGGGGAGCCGGTGACGAAGTGCACCGCGATGCGATTGCCGGGCAGCGGGGTCCAGGCCTCGAACGGTGTCGACTGCGCCAAGACGAGGGCGGGCTCGGGGCGAAACGTGGTGCCGGACTGATCGATCGGTACCTCGTGCGGCACGGGAGGGGCGCCGGGCACCGGCACCATGTCGGTGGGGCTGGCTCCCGCGCCGTCGGGGTCGGCGGTTTCGGCGGAGCCGGAACTGCAGGCGGCGAGCGCCAGGCAGAGCAGGAGTCCGACCGCGAGCGCCTTCATGACCTCCACCGTAGCGAAAGTTTTTCGCGCCCCTAGGCGAGCAGGGCGGCCACGGCGGCGATGAGGGGGATGGCGAGCACGGTGGTGACGAAGCCTGTGTCGCGGGCGAGGACGACGCCGCGGCCGTAGCGGGAGGCGTAGACGAACACGTTCTGCGCCGTCGGGAGCGAGGCGATGACGACGACGGCGAAGAGTTGGTCACCCTCGACTCCCCACACCCACCGTGCCAGGACGTAGGTGAGGACGGGCAGGGCGACGGTCTTGAGCCCGGCTGCCAGCAGGACGTCCGATCGTGGGGTGCCCCCGCCGCGCTGGAGTACGCGTGCGCCGCGCAGCGACATGCCGAACGCCAGGAGTGCGCCGGGGACGCTGACGGCGCCGAGAAGGGCGAACGGTTCCGCGACCGGCGCGGGCAGGGTGACACCGGTGACGGCGAGGGCGAGGCCGGCGAGCCCGGCGAGCACGATGGGGTTGGTGAACGGCGCGGCGACGATCGACAGGGCCGAGGCGCGCCCGGGTGACGTCGTGACGTCGAGGATGCCGAGTGCGACGGGGGAAAGCACCATGATCTGGAAGAGCAGCAACGGGGCGACGAAGGATGCGTCACCGAGGACGAAGACCGCGATGGGGATGCCGAGATTGGCCGCATTGACGTAGCACGCGGAGAGGGCGGCGACCGTGGCCTCGGGTGCCGGGCGTCGCCGCAGGAGCGCGACGACGAAGGCGAGGACACCGATCGCCGACGCGCTGACCGCGGTGATGGCCAGGGTGGACGAGAAGACCACCGACAGGTCGGAGGTGGACAGAGTGTCGAACAGCAGCGCCGGGGTGGCGACGAAGAAGACGGTGCGGCCGAGGACGAACTCGCCGTGGGCGCCGAGCACCCCGGTGCGGGCCACGACGTAGCCCACGGCGATGACCACGAAGATGACGGTGAACCCGGCGACTACTCCCGACACGTCGCCGGCCACACCCTCCTACGTCGTCGGTGTCACCGAGTGGTGAACGGCAGCAGCGCCATCTCGCGGGCGTTGCGCACGGCGGTGGCCACCTGCCGCTGCTGCTGCGGGGTGAGGCCGGTGACGCGGCGGCTGCGGATCTTGCCGCGGTCGGAGATGAACTGGCGGAGCAGGTTCACGTCCTTGTAGTCGACCTCGGTGATGCCCGCCGCGATGAGCGGGTTCTTCTTGGGCTTGCGGTTCGCCTCGGCGCGGTCCTTCTTGGACGGGCCTCGCTTGACTGCCATGTGGTGCTCCTACTTCCCGGCTCGTGTCGGTGCGTGCGCTGTCACCAGCTGCTCTTGTGGACGCCGGGGAGTTCTCCACGGTGTGCCATCTCGCGAACGCGAATGCGGGACAGTCCGAACTGGCGAAGATGCCCGCGAGGGCGTCCGTCCACAGCGTCGCGTCGGCGCAATCGTACCGGACTCGCGTCACGCGGCAGACGCTGCAGGGCGGCGAGGGCGGCGGTGCGGTCCGCGTCCGAGGTGCTGGGGCGCCGGATGGTCTCCTTCAGTTCGCGACGACGCTCGGCCCACCGCTCGACGACGACGCTGCGCTGAGCGTTTCGGGCGATCTTGGATTTCTTGGCCATCAGCGCTCCTCGCGGAAATCGACGTGCCGACGCACGACGGGGTCGTACTTCTTCAGCACCAACCGGTCGGGGTCGTTGCGTCGGTTCTTGCGGGTGACGTAGGTGTAGCCGGTCCCGGCGGTGGACTTCAGTTTCACGACGGGCCGGATGTCGGTGCTCTTCGCCATGTCAGACCTTCCGTCCGTCGGCGCGCAGGCGGGCGATCACGGCGTCGATGCCGTCGCGGTCGATGGTCTTGATGCCCTTGGCGGACACGGTGAGGGTGACGCGGCGGCCGAGGCTGGGGACGAAGTACGTCTTCTTCTGGATGTTGGGGTTCCAGCGTCGTGAGGTGCGGTGGTGAGAATGCGACACCGATTTCCCGAAGCCGGGTGCGCGTCCGGTGACGTCGCAGTGCGCGGACATGGTCGAGCCTTCCTTGTCGACAACGATTGTCGTTTCGGTCGGTGGACTGTACGCTGAACCGTCGGTAATGACAATCGTTGTCGAAAGGATGCCATGACGGTCGATCGCACCCCGCTCGTGCTGGTCTGTGGACCGCGCGGGCCGCTCGAGGCGGTGACCACGTCCCTTGCCGAGCCCGGCACCGCCGTCGTCCACCACGATCTGAGCGGCGTCGAGGCCGGCGTCGTCACCCGGCGCACCACGCGCGTCGACGCCGACGGCCAGGCCCGCGTGCGCGACGTCGCTCTCGGCGTCGCGGGCTGCTGCGTCGACTGCATGCTGCGTATGGATCTGCTGCCGCTGCTGCGCACGCTCGCCGACGACGCCGCGGTGCGCCGCATCGTCGTGCGCCTCGACCCCCTGCTGGAAGCGGAGGCGTTGTGCTGGGCGATCGAGAACACCGTCGTCACGGGCATGGTCGGCCGGGTGGACGCCCCCGCGGGTCACGACGTCCGGATCGAGGCCGTGGTCGGATGCGTCGACGCGGCGTCGTTCCTCGGTGACGCGACCGGCGACGAGCCGATGTCGGCGTACGACGACCGCACCGTCGCGCAGGTGACCGTGGGCAACGCGCGTCACGCCGACGTGCTGGTGGTCGCCGATACCGCGCCGGATCGCTGGACCGCGGCCCGGCTCACCGCCGTCCTCGCTCGCCTCGCGCCGCGGGCGGCCACCACGTGGATCGCGGTGAACGAGACGCCTGCCGACCTGCTCGCCGCGGTGCCGGCGTCGTCACGTCGTGGTGCGGTGGACGACGCGCACGCCCCGCTGCTCGACGGCGCCCCGCCGCTCACCGAGGACTGCGGAGTGCAGTTGCTCGAGATCTCCGATCGTCGTCCGTTCCATCCGGGCCGACTGCACGAGGCGGTCGACGTCCTGCTCGACGACGTCGTCCACGCCCGCGGCCGACTCTGGGTGGCCACGCAGCCCGACGCGGTGCTCTGGCTCGAGTCCGCCGGCGGCGGTCTGCGCATCGCCGCCGCCGGGCGGTGGCTCGCGGCGATGGACGCCCCCGAGTACGACGACGTGTCCGTCGCCCGACGGGCGATGGCGGCGCTGGGGTGGGACGACGAGTACGGCGACCGCGCCCAGTCGCTCGTCGTGCTGCTCGCCGGCGCCGACCCCGAGCACGTGCATCGCGTCCTCACCGACGCGCTGCTCACGGACGCCGAACTGGCCGATCCGGGGAGCTGGACCACCTGGGAGGACCCGTTCGGCCAGTACCACGAGGACCCGTGCGAGACCGACGAGCCCCGCGCGAGCACCACCGAATCCACCCTCCCGCGCAACACCGGAAAGGCACGCGAATGAAGAACGGCATCCACCCCGACTACCACCCGGTGGTCTTCCAGGACTCGGGCACCGGCTCGATGTTCCTCACTCGATCCACCATGACCAGCGACCGCACGGTCGAGTACACCGACGGCCGCACCTACCCGCTGGTGGTCGTCGACGTCACCAACGAGTCGCACCCGTTCTGGACGGGTGCGGCGCGCGTCATGGACACCCAGGGCCGCGTGGAGAAGTTCGAGCGGCGCTACGGAAAGCGGCGCTGAGCCATGGCCGTTCCGAAACGGAAGATGTCGCGGTCCAACACCCGCAGCCGACGCGCCCAGTGGAAGGCGACGCCGCCCGACCTGGTGACCGTGACGGTCGACGGGGTGACCCACCGCGTTCCCCGACGGCTGGTCAAGGCCGTCCGGCTGGGGCTGGTCGATCCGCGCTGACGCCTGTCGATCCACGCTGACGCTGCGGCGGTGAGGGCTAGCATCACCGCATGAACGTCGACGTCACCCTGCTGCCCGGTATCGGGGTGCGCAAGGACTTCGCACTGGCCGGTGGTCGGCGCATCGGGGTGATCACCCGCAAGGACGGCACCAACGAGCTGATCGTGTCCAAGCGCGACGATCCGGACACCACGCAGGCATCGATCACGCTGAGCAACGAGGAAGCGGCGGCGCTGGGCAACCTGCTCGGCGCGCCGCAGCTCGTCGCGCAGCTCGGCGAGGAACACCGCGAGCTCCCCGGCATCCGGACGCGGCAGCTTCCCGTGCAGGAGGGTTCGCGGTTCGACGGCCGGACGCTCGGGGAGACGGCGATGCGCACCCGCACGGGGGTGTCGGTGGTGGCGGTCATGCGGGCCGGGCAGGTGCAGCCGTCGCCCGCTCCGGACTTCACCCTGGTCGCCGGTGACCTGCTGGTCGCCGTCGGCACCACCGAAGGGCTCGATCACGCCGCCAAGATCCTCGGCTGCTGACCGTGGGGGAGACCGCGCTGGGGCTCACCGAGCTCGGGGCGGTCTTCTTCGCGCTCGGCCTGCTCGCGCGTCTGGCCACACGCGTCGGCCTCTCGCCGATCCCGTTCTACTTGGTGGCGGGCCTGTTCTTCGGCAAGGGCGGGATCGTCGACCTCGACGGCATCGACGAGTTCACCGAACTCGCCAGCGAGATCGGCGTGGTCCTGCTGCTCCTGCTCCTCGGTCTCGAGTACACGGCGGCGGAACTGGTGACGGGACTGCGCCGCTCGTGGATCGCGGGCGTGGTGGACATCGTCCTCAACGCGGGCCCCGGCGCGGTGGTGGCCCTGATGCTCGGGTGGGGTCCGGTCGGCGCCCTGGTCCTCGCGGGCGTCACGTACATCTCGTCGTCGGGCATCGTCGCGAAAGTACTCACCGATCTCGGCCGTCTCGGCAACCGGGAAACGCCGGTGGTGTTGTCGATCCTCGTTTTCGAAGACCTCACCATGGCGCTCTACCTTCCCGTGCTCACCGCCGTCGTCGGCGGGGTGACGCTCCTCGGCGGTGCCGAGGCCGTCGGGATCTCCCTGCTGGTGGTCTCCGTGGTGCTTCTCGTGGCCCTGCGATACGGACGCGTGGTGTCCGCGCTGCTCGCCGGCCCGGACCGAGAAGTGATGCTGCTGAAAGTGTTCGGGGCCGCGCTGCTCGTCGCCGGACTCGCGTCCGCCCTGCAGGTTTCGGCCGCGGTCGGGGCGTTCCTGCTCGGTATCGCGGTGTCCGGCACCACCGCGCAGGCGGCGACCCGCGTCCTGGAACCGCTGCGGGATCTGTTCGCGGCCGTCTTCTTCGTGGTGTTCGGGTTCAACACCGACCCTCGCGCGATCCCGCCCGTGCTGGGCTACGCGGCCGCCCTGGCCGTGCTGACCGCGATCACCAAGATGGTCACCGGTGCCTGGGCCGCCGGTCGTCTCGGCGTCGGGCCGCTCGGCCGGATGCGTGCCGGAGCCGCCTTGATCGCGCGGGGCGAATTCTCCATCGTCATCGCTGGTCTCGCGGTCGCAGCAGGTGCGGTCCCGCCCGATCTGGCCGCCCTCGCCACCGCCTACGTGTTGATCATGGCCGTCGTCGGCCCCATCGCAGCCCGCGTCGTCGAGCCGGTGACGGAGCGGGTGCTGGCTGCGCGCGCCGCGCCTCCGCCCTAGCGCGGACCAGCGCGTCCCGGTCTCGAAGCCACTGCGCGACAACGGCGTCGACGTCGACCCGCGACACCGGAATCACCGGCCCGACCGGGATGCGCAGGTAGTCCATGATGCGCCGGTTCAGCTCGCGCACCTCGGCCCGTACGGCGTCCTCGGTCCGCAGACCCGCGACCGTGTCCCGCAGGTTCTCGATCTCCTTGCGCAGCCGCAGCGGGGTGGGCAGCAGCGCGTCGGACGGCAGATTCTCCCGCCGCAGATACCCCCGCACCCAGGCCAACTCGTCGGTACTCGACGCGGGGATCGGCTTGCCCGCCCCGGGCAGGTTCTCGAACGCACCCGCCTCCTGCGCCGACCGGATCTGCCGGTCGACCCAGGTCTCGATCGAGATGTCGTGGGGTTTGCGGTCGGTCATCGCGCCTGCCGAGTCAGTCCAGTTCGCGCACGAAGTCGTCCACCACCTGCGCGGCGAGGATGCGGGCCTTCACGTTGTCGGTCTGGCTGCGCTTGGCGATGATCTCGAACGCGCGGTCCGGTCCCACGTTCTCCTGAGCCATGATCAGGCCCACCGCCTGGCTCAGCACGCTGCGACTGTCCAACGCGATGCGCAGGGACGAGATCTCGCGCTGCGCGTCGCCCAGCAACTGCTCGCGCAGTCGCGCCAGCTCCAGATGCACCCGCACCCGGGCCACGAACTCGGCCGGCTGGAACGGCTTGACCACGTAGTCGTCGGCCCCGATGCGCAGACCCTCGATCACCTGCGCGGACCCGGTGCGGGCGCTCACCAGCACGATCGGCACGCGGACCAACCGCCCGTCCGAGCGTGCCTCGTCCACGAGCGACAGTCCGCTGCGCCCCGGCAGCATGATGTCGCTGACGATGATGTCGGGCGGAGTCGCCCGCGCGGTCGCGAGGGCGGTGTCGACCTCGTCGGTCGCGGTGACGTGCCACCCCTGGTCCTCGAGCAGGCCGGTGACGTACCGGCGCATGTCGGCGTTGTCCTCGACGAGAAGGACCCGTCGTTGTCCGTCCGTCGGCGGGGCCTGCGTCGATCGCGCCTCGTCCGACCCGACCGGCCGCCACTGCTCGGCCTCGCCGACGTAGCGCGCACCGAGTTCGGTGACCAGATCCGTCGGCGTCACGGCGTCCGGCCCAGCGGTGGCGACCGTCGCCGGAACCGCGACGGTGAAGACCGTTCCGCGGGGGACGTTCTCGGTGACCTCGACGGTGCCGCCGAGGGCGGTGACGATGTCCGACACCAGGGACAGCCCGACGCCGGATCCCTCGCGACTGCGGCCGGTGACCCCGGACACCTGATAGAAGCGCTCGAAGATCCTCCGTCGGTCCGACTCGGGGACGCCGGGTCCGGTGTCGGCGACCTCGAGGACGAGTCGTCGTGATCCGTCGTCCGCCACGGGGCAACGAAGCGTGACGCGGATCGATCCCTCGGTGGTGAACTTGACCGCGTTGGACACCAGGTTCATCACCAGGTGCGTCCACAGTGCGCGATCGAGGTCCAGCAGGGCGCCCCCGGTGTCGGTGTCGACCGTCAACTCCAGCCCGGCGCGGTCGGTGCTGTCCCGGAACAGGCCCACGGCGTCGCCGATCAATGCGGCGGCGTCCGTCGGTTCGGGATCGGGGCGCATCTCCCCGGCGTCGGCGCGGGCCACGTCGAGCAGCGTGTCGACCAGCTTCTGCAGGCGCAGGGCGGACCGACGGGCGGACTGCAGGGCCTGGACGTGGCGGTCGTCGAGGTGGCCGGACGCGTCGGACAGCACCGCGTCGAGCGGTCCCAGCATGAGGGTGAGCGGGGTGCGGAACTCGTGGCTGACGTTCTCGAAGAAGCGGGTCTTGTCCGCGTCCAGCTCCTCGAGCTGCTCGGCACGACGCCGCTCGGCCGCGTAGGAGTGGGCGTCCGTGAGCGCGGTGGTGATGCGCGCGGCGACGAGTTCGAGGAAGACGCGGTACTGGTCGTCGACGCGTCGGAGTTCGCTGGTTCCCGTGACGAGCACGCCCGTGGGCGCGTCCGACGACGCCAGCAGAGGCTGCACCAGCGCCGAGGTCGGGCCGATGGCGACGGTCTCGGCGACGCCCGACGCGGCGACGCGGGACGTCACCTCGCGGAGGTCCGCGGTGCGCAGGACCCCGTCGGCGGTGTCGAACGAGGCCACCTGCGCCGGCCCGTCGTCGGTGCCGAGGAAGGCAGCAGCGTAGGGAACGTCGTCCGGGTTCTCGGACAGCCGAGCCACCGCAGCACGACACACGCTGGCCACCCCGGCGTCCGCGGTGACCGACACGGTCCCCAGATCGCGGAGCGTGGCGAGCCGACGTTCGGTCAGAACCTCCTGGGTGACGTCGGACGTCGCGACGAAGACTCCGTTCACGCCGCCGTCGTCACCGAAGATGGGACTGTAGGAGAACGTGAAGTAGGTTTCCTCGACGTAGCCGAAGCGGTTCAGGAGAAACCTCTCCCGGCGCCGGTGGACGGCCGTGCCGCTCAGCGCCTCGTCCGCGAGCGGGCCGATGGCGTCCCACGCGAAGTTCCAGCAGTCCTGCGCGCGCTGTCCGACGGCCTTGGGGAACAGCTCGCCGGCCATGGGCGTGTAGGCGTGGTTGAAGATCTGCACCAGATCGTCGCCCCACCACAGCAGCATGCCCACCTCGGACGGGAGCACGGTGCGGATGGCGGAGACGAGGGCCGCGGGCCACTGCTCGACGGGCCCGAGCGAGGTGGAGGACCAGTCGAACTCGCGGTGCGCGGTCGCCGTGGGATCGGTACCGGGGAACAACTCGTCCCGGGTCGTCATGCTGCGTCGACCGTCATGCGCGGTGCGACCGGTGTGTGGACATCCCGGCCATGATTCTGTGCGTTCCCTTCCGATATCGGTTACTCGTACAGTGTAAAGCGTTCGCGGACCCCCGGGTGACGATCCGACGACCGGCCCGTCCGCGGGTTGTGTGGAACCATGTGGGCGGTGACGTCCTCCCGGTTCGCCCCACCGCTGTCCGCTCCCTGCCCGCAGGTGGTCGTTCTCTTCGGAGCCACCGGTGACCTGGCCAAACGCAAGCTGCTGTCGGGCATGATGCATCTGGTTCTGTCGGATCTCGCTCCCCGCCTGCGCATCGTGGGCACCTCGCTCGAATCGATGACCGACGAGGAGTTCCGGGCGTTGGCGGAAACGGCCGTGGAGACGTTCTCGGCGCGGTCGCCGTCGCAGGAAGAGTGGGACCGGTTCGAGGAGCGCCTGACCTACGTCTCGCAGCAGGACGGGCCGGAGGCACTCGCCGCGGCCGTCGAGCGGGCCGAGGAGGCGCTGCGAGCGGACGGTGGCGACAATGACATGCGGGTGGAGCGCCTGCACTACCTGTCGGTTCCGCCGGCGGCCGCGCTGTCGGTGGTGGAGATGCTCGGTCGGGCGAAGCTGGTCGAGCGGTCCCGCATCGTGATGGAGAAGCCGTTCGGCACCGACCTCGCGAGCGCCCGCGACCTCAACGCGGCGGTGCACGAGACCTTCGCCGAGGACCAAATCTTCCGGATCGACCACTTCCTGGGCAAGGAGCCGGCGCAGAACATCCTGGCCTTCCGCTTCGCCAACGGCCTCTTCGAACCCATCTGGAACCGCACGTTCATTCAGCACGTGCAGATCGACGTGCCCGAGACGCTGGGTCTAGACGGTCGCATCGGGTTCTACGAGGCCACCGGCGCGTTCAAGGACATGGTGGTCACCCACCTGTTCCAGGTTCTGGCGTTCGTGGCGATGGAGGCGCCCACCGCGCTCGAACCCGACGCCATCCGCGAGGAGAAGAACAAGGTCTTCCGGTCGATGCTGCCGGTGGAGCCGTCCGACGTGGTGCGCGGGCAGTACGCCGGGTACCGCGACGAGGAGGGCGTGGCGCCGGACTCCGAGACCGACACCTTCGTCGCCCTGCGAGTGCACATCGACAACTGGCGCTGGGCGGGCGTGCCGTTCTACCTGCGGACCGGAAAGAAGCTGGCGGAGGGCCAGCGCATCGTCTCCATCGCGTTCCGGGAACCGCCCAAGTCGATGTTCCCGGCGAATTCCGGTGTGGGAGCACAGGGTCCGGACCATCTGACGTTCGATCTGACGGACAACTCGAAGGTCTCGCTGTCCTTCTACGGCAAGCGCCCGGGCCCCGGCATGCGCCTGGACAAGGCCAGCATGCAGTTCGCCCTCGAGGACACCGAGTCCGCCGACGACGCCCTCGAGGCCTACGAGCGGTTGATCCTCGACGCGATGCTCGGCGACCACACGCTGTTCACCACGGCCGAGGGCATCGAACGGCTGTGGGAGGTCTCCACGCCGCTGGTGGAGAACCCGCCGCCGGTGCGGACGTATCAGCCGGGGTCGTGGGGGCCCAACGCAATTCACGGTCTGGTCGCCCCGCACACCTGGCGCCTGCCGTTCGAGCGGCAGTGGCGCGAGTAGCGACACCATCGGGGCAGTGGCGCGAGTAGCGACACCGGGCGCGTCAGCGCACCTCGGCGCACGACGACGGCGCGGGCGTCCCGGCGTAGCGGTCCCGGAGCCACTCGGCCGGGGCCACCCCGAAGTCGAGAATGCCGTGTCCCTGGCCTGGTGCGCCCCGCAACAACACCGTCGAACCCCGCTCGCACGCCTCGCGCGCCGCGTCGATGGTCCACTGCGGCAACGTCAGTCGATCCTCCTCGCCGTAGCCGACGAACATCGGCGCCGACGCGGTCGACGTCGGCACTCGGGCCTGGCGTAGCCAATCCCGTAGGCGGTCGGCCGCAGCGTCGTCGACGGGCGCGTAGTCGGCCGGCGTCGTGCGTGCGGCGATGTCGGCCTGCAGGGCCGTGTTCTCGCCCTCGCACGCGGCGAACACGTCGGCTCGATCCGCGAGTTGCCCCCGGAGGTAATCGGATCGGACGAGGTCGGGATGGACCACCTGCAGTCCGCGAATCAGCGAGGGCAGGACGACGATCTGTTCCTCGGTGAGCGTGCCCTCCGTCATCTCGTCGACGATGGGGGACAGGTCGGTGGCCGGCGACGCGCTGATGGTGCCCAGCAAAGAGAGCTCGCCGGCATAGTTCGCCGCGGCTTCGTTGGCGGCCCAGACGGCCTGACCGCCCTGGGACACCCCGTAGCCCACCCAGCGCGCCCCGGCGTCGCCGGTCACGGCGCGCGCCGCACGCACCGAATCGAGCACGTTGTAGCCGGCCGTGCGGGCGTCGAGGTATGGGTGCTCGTCGGAGGTGCCGAGCCCCTCGTAGTCGGTCATGGTGACGAGATAGCCGTTGGCGAGGAAGGGCAACACCGTCGGCAGCGACCCCAGCAGGCCGGTGTGCGTGGACGGGGCGCATCGACTCGCCGTCCCCGATGTGGCGTGCCCGACGGCGACCACCGGCCACCCGCCGGCGGGCGGAATTCCGTTGGGCACGAACACCACTCCGGTCACGGCCGTCGGCGAGCCGTCACGCGCGGAGGTCGAGCGATAACGGACGGTGACCGCCGCGGAGGTCAGGTCGTCGAGTGCGGCGTACCCGACGAAGTCCTCCGGCGGTTCGAGTAACTCACCGGGGTCTGCGGCCGCCGGTGACAGGGTGGTCGAACTCGGTGGCCGTACCTCGCCGCCGGGTGTGCAGGACGCCGCCAGCACGAGCGTCGCCACTGCGGCGAGCACCCGAACCGGCGACCCCACGGCTCACTCCCCGTGACGCAGCAGGGCGACGGGATCGAGGCACGCCCGCCGCAACGCTCGCGTGACCACGTTCGGGTCGATCATGTCGGCGCAGAAGGTCGCGGCGAGGGTGCGTCCCTTGTTCAGCCGGGAGACCAGGACGGTGATGCCGTCCGGACCGTCGGGTTCGAGCGTCGCCGTCATCTGCGCCGGGCGTCCGTCGTCGGCGAAGTCGAGGTGGCGGTACAGGCCGGTGAGGTTGCCGAGGTCGCTGACCGCGAGGCGCAGTCGGTCCGGCACGGTGACGGTGCCGGTGTCGTCCGCCACCGGAGCGATCCGGTGCCGGGTGAGCGCGCTCCGGGCCTCCGAGGCCCCGAGAACGGCCAGGGGCCAGCCGGAGTCGATGACGTCCTTCATCACGGTGGCCACGAGGCCCGGCGTCGCACCGGCGCCGACGCGCACGGGAATGCCGATGGCGAAGTTGCCGTGGCCCGTCCGGTCCTTCTCGGCGAGGTAGCGCCGGCAGTTGAAGAGGATCATCACGTGATCGTCGAGCGCCACCTGCTCGGCGCGCAGCGCCGCGTTCACCAGGGCGACGGTGACGGACGCCGCCGTCGCGCCCGGGGCGTGCTCGCGCGCCCACGCCTCCAGTGCGGCCGAGACCTCGGGGGTCATGAACTCGGCACGGCAGGTCTTGGTCTTCGCCCAGTTGTCGACGGTGCGGGTGGGCACCCCGTCGTCGGCGGTGTCGGGGCGGGCGTGGTCCGCGCGGACGCGGCGCAGATCCCGGACGGCGCGGGGGTTCTCGCGGAAGTGGCGCCACAGGGCACGCCGGGTGGCGCCGGCCGGCAACGCGGGTGCGAGGGTCGGGGCGAGAGTGCCGTCGGGATCGCCGGCGGCGACTCCGACCAGCAGGGTGCCGAACTGCCCGTCCCCGACGCCGTGGGAGTAGTCCACCACCGTGTAGTCCCCGCAGAGGATCACCTCGACGGGCAGTCGCGCGCCGTCTCGCTCGCGGATGCGGTTCATGAGCTCGCCGAGATCGTCGGTCGGCAGATCGGGCCGTTCGGTCACGGCGACCCCACCGGCGACGTCGTCGCGATACGCCCAAACGCGTTGATCCGCACGAGGATCGAGCGCGATGCGGGAGGTCGGGGACGCGGACCGGGCCGCGGTCAGAACGCCGCGCACGGCGTCGGCGGTGACGCCCGAGATCGGCCCGAGCACGGCGATGGACCGGGCCGGCACGAAGGTGCGATCCAGGGGAGTGGAGGTGTACCGGGGTCGATCAGAGCGCGGCATCGACGACCTCCTGCATCTTGCGGCGGAACTCGGCCCGCGAGAACCCTTCCGCCCACGACCGGATGTCGGCCCGGTCGAACGTCGACGGGTCGAAGGACCGCATCGCCTCCGCGAACCCGTCGACGATCTTCTCGTCGGAGCCCGGTGCCACGTGGATGCCGGTCCGTCCGTCGAGGACGGAGTCGAGTGCGCCGCCCTCGCCGAGTGCGATCACCGGCGTGCCCGTCGCCATCGATTCCACCGGCACGATGCCGAAGTCCTCGATGCCCGGCATGAGCAGGGCGCGGCAACTGCGGTGCAGGTGCAGCAGCGTCTCGTGCGAGACCCGGCCGAGGAACTCGGTGTCCGGGCCCGCGAGAGCACGGCACTGATCCATCGCCCGGCCGTCGCCCGCGACCACCAGTCGCACACCGGCTTTCGCCGCCGCGCGGATGGCGATGTCGGGGCGCTTGTAGGGAACCAGCCGGCCGGCGAGGAGAAAGAAGTCCTCGCGCTCGACGGACGGATCCGGCGTGAAGCCCTCGGTGTCGACGGGCGGATGGACGACGAGCGCGTCGTCGCGTCCCCACCAGTTCGCGATGCGCTCGGCGACCGCCGACGAGTTCGCCACCACCGTGCGCAGCCGTGGCGCGGCGCCGATCTCGCAGCGGCGAGCCACTGCGGACAGGCCGGTGAGGATGGCCGCACCCGCCTTCCCGCCGCCCTCGCCGGCGCGCAACTCCTTGTCCCAGGCCCACCGCGCCGGACTGTGTACGTACGCGATCACCGGGGCGTCCGTGGCGTGCACGGTCTGCGTCGCGAAGGCGTGGTGGCTGACCACGACGGCGTCGACGTCGCGAAGCGGGAGACGCCGGAACGCGAGCGGCATGAGCGGCAGCACCGGGGCGTAGGAACGCTGCCCGATCCCGTCGTAGATGCGGTTGAGCCACGTGGTGTGGGGCGGCGAACTCAGCCCGGCCGGAATGCCTTCCGGACGCGCGATGGGCGCGTGCACCTGCGCCTGCGGCCACTGGATCGACAACTGCTCGACGACGTGCTCGGAGCCGGCGATCTCGGTGAGCCGCTCGTGGACGACGGCGATTCTACGATCGTTGGGCATTGTCCTCGACCTGTCTGTCGGGGCGTCGCACGGACGCGGGAGCGGGCCGGCTCGCGCTGCCGGCGGGTTGGACCACCAGATGGGTGGGGATCTGGAACTCGGACAGGCGGCGCAGCGCGGCCTCGGCGGCCTTGCGGTCCGACCCGCCCTCCGAGACGAGCACCACGGCGGTGTCGACACTGCTCGCGTCGACGTACGTCCACCACTGACCCGTGAGGTCGGCACCCACCAGGGCGTCGGGGTGGCGGGCGTGCCCGTCCGGGCCCGTCGACATCGGCGCGGGGTAGCGGGCGTCGTCGCCGACGAGAACGAGAATGGTGGGCGACGAGCCGTGCCGGGCGTGGCGCGCGCCGCTGCCGTTGCCCCGTTCCGCCGTGGCGACGGCTGCGGCGACGACGGGCGGAAGGCCTTCGCGGACGGTGGGATCGAAGCGGGCGCGGTACTTGCGCGCGATGCGGCGCGCCCAGGCTCGACGGGGCTTGCGCCCGATGCGGCTGCGGATCAGCACGATCAGTTCCGCCGCCACGATGAACGCGGCGATCGCGGCCACCGAGGCCTCCGAGACCGGCAACGGCGAGACCGGGGTGTCGCTGGGTTCCGGCACGGCGAGCACCACGAGCCGGTCGCCGCTCCCGGTGGTCTGCAACTGCGTCGCCTGGTCGCGCAGCTGGGAGAGGGACTGCTCGGCGGCCGTCCGCGACGGGTCGCCCGGGATGAGCTGGGCGATGCGTGCTTCCTCCGCCGCGATGGAGGCCTGGACCTGTTCGAGGCTGCTCTGCGAGTCCCGAGCGGCGTTGGCGCCGGCCGCCTGCGCCACGGTGGTGACCGTGGTGCGGGCGACGTCGAGTGCCTGCTCGGGGGAGTCGGCGGTGACGGTGAAGTCCAGCAGGGCCGGTGACGTTCCGGGCGCCAGCTCGAGGTGCGAGGCCAGTTCCGCTGCGGTCCATCCGGTGTCGGTCTGGGAGACCACCTGCTGCAGGACGTCGTTGTCGGCGGCGAGCCCGATGAACGGCGCGCGGAGTTGCTCGATGAACGCGTCGCCGGGGATGACCTCGCCCGAGGGCACGATCTCGGTGGTGACCGTGGCGGCGTACTGCTTCTCGGTGGCGAACGCACGCAGGCCGTAGACGCCGGCGCCGACGAGCAGCGCGATCAGCAGGGCGGGCACGACGGCGCGACCCAGTTCCTTCATGTGCCCGGCCAGGTCGATCGGCGGCGGCACGTCACCGCGGTGAACGGGATCGTCTATGGGCGCCAACCGAATCTCCCGGGGTTGTCCGTCACTGGTCTGGGCGTCGTACGATGCCGCGCAGCGTCGTCTCGTGTCGCACGGGACAGCACGTGTGCAACGCCGATACTACGCAGGGGCACAGGGCTTTCGCGGTAGGTGAACCGCCCCGTCGGCCCGCCGTCGGTGGCCGGTCGGAAACGGTCGGCAAAACCGCCGAGTCGACCGGTTTCGGGAGCCGTGCCGTCGGTCCTCATCGGCTCACCGCCGTCAGGGCGTCCAGCAGGTGCGGGAGTGTCGTCGCCACGTCGTGACGGTCGGCGACGGCGGCGCGAGCGCGTCCGCCGATCGTCGCCCGGCGTTCGTCGTCGGCGAGGAGCGCCGCGATCTCCCGGGCGAGGGCGTCGGCGTCGCCCGGCGGAACCAGCACGCCCGCACCGTCGGTGAGGAATTCGGTGGGCCCGCCGTGAGCGGAGGCCACCACGGGCAGGCCGTGCGCCATGGCTTCGAGCACCGAGAGCGGGCCGGCCTCCGGCAGGACCGAGGAGGACACGACCACGTCCCACCCGGCCATCACCGTGTCGGGATCGACGTGGCCGAGAAAGCGGACGCGGCCGGCCAGGTCCGGTCGCTCTGCGCGCGAGCGCAATTCGTCGACGTACGCCTGGTCGCCGGAGAAGCTGCCACCGGCCAGTTCCACGATCACGCCGTCCAACCGGGCGACGGCGTCGAGCAGAACTCGGTGTCCCTTCCACGGCGTGAGCAGGGCCAGCATTCCCACCACCGGCGGACGGTGGCGCGCACCGCGCAAGTCCGCCACCGGCCACCGCACCCCGTAGGGGACCACCCGCACGTCGGCGCCCAACGCGCGGACGGGGGCCGCAGCGGCCTCCGTGCAGGCCACCACGCGGTCGATACCGGGGAGACCGAGTCTCGCGACCGCGCGCTGCCGACCGCCGGGCACCGCGTCGTGCACCAGCCAGGAGACCCCGCCGGGCAGCCCGCCGCCCCGGCCGGCCAGCCGCGCCGCGGGCAGGGCGAAGAGCGAATTGACCACCACGACGGGCCGAGTGCCGTCGGCGGTCGGACGCGCGGTGCGCCGGAGGACGCGCGCAGCGGTTGCCCACCGCGCGAGCATGCGTCCGCCGGCGGCGACGCGCGCGACACCGCCCTGGCCGCCGAGACCGAGGTCGGGAATCGACACGTGCTGCACCTCGGGGGGCAGGGCGTCGGCGAGCGCGCCCGGCGGGCACAGCACGGTCACCGGACGGCCGGCTCGCCGGGCTTCCCCGAGCACCGCGAGCAGCATCTTCTCCGCGCCCGAGACGTTGGCGGTGTGAGCCACCAGGATCACCGGCGCCGTCACGACTGCCTCCGCAGCAGCAGGAATCCCGTGCCGCCGACGACGGCGGCGCCCACCACCGAGATCGGGAACCACCAGGCGGGAGCGGCGGATTCGAGCAGGGACCCGAGCGCCGCCACCGCGGCGGTGACGACGGCGACGACGCCGATCGACGCGACCGGCAGCAACCCGGACACCGGCATCGTCCGGCCGATGACCACCCACAGCGCGACCACGGTCACGGCGAACGTCACCACCGTCGCCACGGCGGACCCGGTGTAGGAGTAGCGGGGGATGAGGACCAGGTTGAGCACCACGTTGAGAATCAGTCCGGCGAGGGCCACGGCCGGGTAGTGGCGCTGCTTCGACGCCGACGCGAGCAGGAACACGCCGAGCAGGATCAGGCTCATCACCGCGGCGCCGAGCACCAGCAACCTCGCCGCGTCGGCGCCGGGGACGAAGCGATCGCCGTACAGCAGGCGGATCAGCGGATCCGCCGACGGCCAGAACGCGGCCACCGCCACCCCGCCGAACGTCGCGAACGCCAGTGCGGCCGTGCGAGTTCGCTTGCGGAAGGTCGGCAGTTCCGACGGCCACGCGGCCACCAGCAGGGTGCTCACGGGAGCCACGGCGGCGAGTGCGATGGTGTCCATCATGTCGGAGAACTTGTAGCCGATGGAGTAGAGACCGACGGCGTCGAACGTGTCCAGCAGACTGAGCATGAGCACGTCGATCTTGAGCATCGCGATAGTCAGCGCGAAGCCGATGGCGAGCGGAATCGCCTCGCGCAGATAGGGACCCCACCGGTGGACGTCGAGGTGCCGAGACGGGCGCAGTCCGACCGAGCGTCGCCGCACGGCGAGTCCCTTGGTGACCACGCGGAACGCCTCGTTGGCCACCGCGGGGAGGACGAAGATCAACAGGGTCGGGGCGAACACCGCGGCCAGCACCGTCAGGGCGAGTTGGAGTACCTGACCGGCCGATTCGGCCACCGCCACCAGCAGCATGCGGTGGCGTGCCTGGAACAGCACGGACAGTGCGTGCGACGGCGTCGCGAACACCACCACCAGGCCACCGAGCACGGTCGCCAGGACCACCTCGCCCGGGTAGCCGAGCACCACGACGTAGCCGACCGCCAGGACGTAGCCGACGAGCCCGAGGACGGTCCGCAACGCGAGGAACGACGATGCGGTGCGGGCGATCTCGTCGGGATCGTCGTCGATCAGCTTCGCCAGCACCACGCGTCCGACGCCGAGGTCGGTCACCACCGACATCAGGCCCAGCAAAGCGAAGACGAAGCTGAACTGGCCCCACTCCTCGGCGCCGAGCGATCGGGCGACGACGACGCTGCCGGCCCAGCCCAGACCGGCGACGATCACGCGCGACGCCAGCACCGCGGCGGTGGCGCGGGCCGCGGCCTTCGGATCGGCGGCGAGCGCGCGGTAGTCCGGGGACGTGCGCTCCGCCTCGGCGGTGACGTCCGGTGGCAGTTGATCGGGGTTCTCGTCCACGGCCGTCGTCCTACGCGATCAGACCGGCGTCGCGGTAGGCCTGCACGGTGCGCTCGGCGGTCCGCTCCCATGTCAGGTCGGCCATCGCCCGGCCCGCCTCGGTCACGAGGTCGGCGCGGGCGGTCTCGTCGAACAGCAACGGCCCCATTGCTTCCGCCCAGGCGCTGGGCCGCTCGTTCTCGAGTAACACCGCCCCCTTGCCGACGACCTCGGGCAAGGCGCCGACCGCGCTGGCGACGACGGCGCCGCCGCAGGCCATGGCCTCCACCGGCGGCAGCCCGAAGCCCTCGTACCGAGAGGCGTAGGCGGTGACGGTCGCCGCGGCGTAGAGGGCGGGCAGGTCCTCGACGTCGACGTATCCCAGACCCGTCGCGTACCGCGGTTTCGAGGGCCCGGTCGACCCGGCACCGGCCAGCAGACACGCCACCCCGAGCTGTTCGGCGGCGTCGGCCACGAGCTGGACGTTCTTGCGGGGCTCGACCGTGCCGACCTGCATCACGAAGGTCTCCGGAAGGCCGTACTTGGCCCGCACCGCCTCGATCGCGGCGGGCTCCGGCGGGGTGGCCCAGGCCGCGGGAGCCAGCTCCACGACGGCGGCCCGACGGCCGGACACCGCCTCGATGCGGTCGGCGGTGAACTGGGACACCGCGATCAGCAGATCCGCTCGGCGCAGCGATCGACGCACCAAGCGCTGCTCGCCCGCGGCGCGCAGCCGGGACGACGCCGACGGCATGTCGATGACGGACACGTCGTGCACCGTCGCCACCGTCGCGCCGCGGGTGCCGAACGGCAGGTCGACGTCGAGACCGTGCACGATGTCGTGCGCCCCGACGGGCAACGCGCCCAGGGCGGCTCGAACGACGCCGTCGCTCACCGGCCGCGGCAGGGGCTCGATGCCGGCGGGCAGGTCGCCGACGGCGTCCTTCTGCACCACCGCCGCGAGCTCGGCGTCCGGCAGCTTGCCGGGCAGCTCGTTCAGGAGCTCGCGAATGTAGGTCTGGACGCCGGAGCCGCCCGGTCGGAGGGCGAGCGCCCCGTAGACGATTCGTGTTGTGCTGCGGCGCATCCCACTACTCCTAACAACAGCCAGAAATACACGTCGATGGGGAAGATCTCGAAGTACGTCGCCACGAGGGACGCGAAGAGCGACGCCACGATGGACGCTCCGACGCCCAGCGTGAGCGCGCCGTCCTGTCCCGGCAGGGTCCGGGACAGTCGGGTGCACCAGAGCAGCGAGGACAGCAGCAGGGCGATCACGGCCCACAGACCGATCGGGCCCAGCTCGAGCGCCGTCTTCACGTAGTAGTTGTCCGGTTGGTAGTTCGTGGACAGACCGGAGAAGACGGTGCCCTGCGCTGTCGAGATCCGGTCCGCCGCAGCGCCGCTCGACCCCAGGCCTTCCCCGAACGGGTGGGTCCGAATCTTCTCGATCACCTCGTTCCACCGCCCGGACCGTTCGTTCAGGCTGGACGAGGAGAAGAAGACGGACGTGATCGTGGGGACGAACGGCAGGATCGCCCCGATGAGCACGGCGACCGCGATCACCGGGGCGGCGAGCGCCCGGAAGCGGATGACGATCATGTAGATCGCGCCGACCGCGAGTCCCAGGATGGCCGCGCGCACGATCGCGGTGGACATGGCCACCACCATGACCGGGGCGAAGCACAGGAACAGCAGGTTCCGTCGTCGTGACGGATTCGCCAGCGCCACCGCACCACCGACGAGCAGCGAGAGCATCACGTAGAGGCCGAAGGGGAAGGGCAGGTTGAACGTCGAGAACACGCGCAGCAACCCGCCCGACGTGCGGACCTGGGTGCCGTACTCGTAACCGAGGGAGACCAGGAAGGCCGGTCCCGCGAGCAGTTGGGCGATGCCGACCAGCGAGGTGAAGGCGCCCATGCCCATGAGGACGCTCACCAGACGGTCGCGGTCACGCGCGTCGAACGGCGCGAGCCACAGCACGACGACGAGCAGCAGGTAGAAGAACGTGACCTTGATACCGACGAATCCGATGACGCCGAACGAGATCAGCGCCGAGGCGACGCCGAAGACGACGAACACCGCCGCGGCCGGCCACCAGGGCAGCAGGATGGTCGGGGCGACCACCTCGCCGGCCGGAACACGGCGGCGGCGGAGCCAGGCGCAGATCAAGGTGTAGAGGAGCAAGCCCTCCTTCCACCCGGACACGATCCCCGGCAGCGGCAGGATCACCAGGAGTCCGTTCAGCGGGACGAACGCCGCCAGCAGCAGGACGCCGAGCTGCGGACGGAAGTACACCGCCCTGGCCACGATCACGGCGGCGATCGCGACGAGCAGGGCGGCGAGGACGGCGATCGCCGTGGTGATCACCGGATCACCGTCAGTCCTCGGCCTTCTTCAACACGGCCGCGACGGTGAGGAACAGGATCTTGATGTCGAGCGCCAGCGACCAGTTCTCGATGTAGTAGTTGTCCCACTCCGCGCGGTCCGCGATCGAGGTCTGCCCGCGCAGGCCGTGCACTTGCGCCCACCCGGTCACCCCGGCCTTGACGCGGTGCCGCTCGCCGTAGCGACGGATCTGCATCTCGAACAGGTCGACGTAGGCAGGTCGCTCCGGGCGCGGCCCCACCAGGGACATGTCGCCTCGCAGCACGTTGAGCAGCTGGGGCAGCTCGTCGAGGGACGTCTGACGCATGAGCTTGCCGATCTTCGTCCGTCGATCCACGCCCTCCACGCCACCGGGGGCGGCCCCCTCGGTCAGCTGGAAGTCGGCGTCGGACGCGCGGGGCGGTCGCATCGACCGGAACTTCAAGCAGCCGAACGGCACTCCGTCGCGGCCGATGCGCTCCTGGGAGAAGAAGATCGGGCCCGGTGAGCTGAGCTTGACCAGGATCGCCAGCGTGAGGAAGACGGGGGAGAGCGCCAGGACTCCGAGGCCCGCGAGGGTGCGGTCCATGGCGCCCTTGAACAGGAACTGCCAGCCCTTGGGGTCGACGTGCGGGAGAACCATGAGCGGGAGGCCGCCGAGGTGCTCGACGCGGGTGCGCACACCCACCGTGTCGAAGAGGCGGGGAACCACCCAGACCCGCATCTTGTTGCGATGCGCCGCCCTGATCGTCTTGACCAACTGCTCGGTCGGAACGTCGGCGAAGGCCACGATGAGTTCTTCCGCCCCCGTGGCCTTCACGGCGGCGTCGAGGTCGCTCGGCATCCCGAGGTAGGGCACGGTGAACTCTGCCGGCGCATCGGACGGGACGCCGTGGACGGGCGCCTTGTCCAGGACGCCGACCGGGTCGAGGCCGTACTCGGGGAACTGCTTCATGCGTGCGGCGAGCTGGTGCACGATCGGTCCGCCGCCGACGATCAACGTCGGCGCCTTCGACTTGCCCCGGACGCGCAGGTAACGCTGGATCGTCGTGCGGAGGAAGCGGGCCAGGGCGACCAGGACGGCGGCGGCGATCCAGACCCGGACCATGAACACGCCGGGGCGGTACTCGGTGCCGAGGGTGATGAGGAGGGCGAGGATCAACAGAACGGACAGGGCGACCGACGTCTGCACCGGCCCGATCTCGTCGAGGAAGTTGCGCCGTAGCCCTCGCCGGTACATCGACCGGGACGCGAGCAGGAGCAGCAGGAGCGGAACGAAGAGCCACGGCACCCAGCCGTGGTCGATGCCGCCCGAGCCGGGCCAGTTCCGCGCCACGAGGATGGCGAGGATGGCGGCCACGACGTCCCCGGCCACCGACAGCGCGGTGTAGGCAGGGTCGGCCCGGAGTCGATCCGCGAGCGAGTGAACTCTCGGTTCTGTCGTGAAGAAGCCGTTGTCTGACAACGTCTTTCGCGACTCCAGTGTGTCGGACACCAGCTTTTCTCCGTACGGGTTCGTCGATGGCCTCACAACAATTCGTAGCTTATCCCATAAAGGATGGGACACGCCCATGAATGGTCACGAGGCCATTACGAGAAAAGGACCGGAAGACAGAAAAAGCCGCTGGTGATCGGCTTCGGGTCGGGAACGACGGTCAGTCGAAGATCTGTTCCCGAACGATCCACGCGAGATCCTTGAGGATCTGAATGTGGCCGGTGGTCCACTGCCGCGGCTGCTGATCCCACACGCAGAGCGTGCCCAGGGCATGACCGCTGTCGTCGAGCAGGGGAATGCCCAGATACGACACCCAGGTGTCGTCCAGAACCCCCGGATGGTCCGCGAACATCTCATCGGAGCGGGCATCCTCCACCACGAGCGGCTGACCCGACTCCACCGCGTAGCGGCACACCGACCGGCCCACGGGCATCTCCGTGATGCGGTCGTCGTTGGGACCGAGACCGACTGCCGCCTTGAAGAACTGACGCTTGTCGTCCACCAGGGACACGGCTGCGATCGGCACCCCGAGTGCGTCCGCAGCCATGGCGACCAGTCGGTCGTATTTCGGATCCGGCGGAGTGTCCAGCAGGCCCGTGTCGCGGAGCGCCTGCAGGCGAGCGGCGTCACGAATGACGGAGTCGAACGGAATACCGTCGTCGGTGTCGCCGGCGGCGTCGGTGCCGTCGGTGCCGTCGGTGGGCGCCGCGTCCTGCGCGTCCCGCATCGCGCGGAGCATGCGGCCGAGGTCCGAATCGGCGTCGTCCGCCAGTTCCTTGACCAGTCGCGTGACCACGGCACGTCGCACGTAGGCGTCCACGGATTCACCGCTCTTGTCGGCTTGCTGGGCGAGTACCTCGTTGAGGCGGTCGTCGAAGCCGGCCATTCCGGATGTCATTGCTCCGATGCTAATGCAGACTCCGTGCATTCTGCGGTGAACATTTGCCGTGACACGGCGCGGTAGCATCGGCGACGTGACAGCGCGGCGTGGACGCGTGGGGGTCTGCGTCGTCCTCACGGCATTCCTGGTTGCGTTCGCGGCGCTCTCCCCGCTTCGCCCGGGCCTCGCGGCCGCGCAGGCTCCGACGAACTGCACCACGGCGTCGGGGTCCACGCAGGTGGGGGGATCACCCGGAGCGTTGTTCGGTGGTCTCTCCGATGCGGATCTGGCGCGGGAACTCGAGCTGGCGCGGGACGCGGGCATGTTCGCGGTGCGTATCGACGTCGACTGGTCGGTGGTCGAACCGGTTCGCGGCAACCGTGATTGGGGTGTTCCCGACCGCATGGTCGACGCGATCACCGCGCGCGGCATGTGTGTTCTCGGCATCGTCACCTATGCGCCGGAGTGGGCGCGCGTGGCCACGGCCGTCGAGGAGGAGTACGGGCGTCCTGCGGACCCCCGCCGTTTCGCCGAGTTCGCGGGGGCCGCCGCCGAGCGCTACCGCGACCGAATCTCGTTGTGGGAGGTGTGGAACGAGCCCAACCTCTCGACCTACTTCAAGCCGGCGCCGGATCCCGTCGTCTACGCCTTGATGCTGCGTGGGGCTCATCGCGCGATCACGCGCGCGAATCCGGATGCCGTGGTGGTGTCGGGCGGGATGGCACCCGGGTCCGCTGCGGGCGGTGGCATACCGGCCGTCGCGTTCGTTCTAGCGCTGTACGAGCTGGGGGCGGTGCGGTACGCCGATGCGCTCAACGTGCACCCGTTCACGTTCCCCGGCCTGCCGAGCGACGCGCCGGCCGCCGGTGACGCGGGAGGGAATTCGGCGATGGTGCTGTGGCCGATACGCGACGTCATGGTCGCCCGCGGCGACGCCGCGAAGCCGGTGTGGATGACGGCCGTCGGAGCGCCGACCGGCTCGGCCGAGGGCGCGGTGTCGGAGGACGCGCAGGCGACGACCGTCCGCATTCTGCTGAATGCGACCGTCGGGAATTCGTGGCTGGGGCCGTCGTTCGTCTACGCAATTCGGGACAACGGAACGGACGAGTCGGTTCTCGACGACAATTTTGGCATCGTGCGGCGCGATTACACGCCGAAACCGGCGCTGGCCGAAGTCCGGGATTTTACCCGGCGGTATCCACCGAACGCCGGTCGGTGACCCTCAGCGACGACGGTACTGCTCCGCTGTCTGGCGTCCGGCGAAGTCGAGATCGCGTCCACCGGACAGCAGGGCGACGGCCAGCGCGGCCGCACCGAACAGTGCGAATGCGATCATGGGTGCCTCCTGGTGTGCGGGTCGGCGGCGCCGTGGCGGCCACCGCTCTGCTCACATGATTGCCCGCGGCGCGGTGGTTTTCATCGAACTGAGGGCGACTCCACCCCGCCTCGGTCGGCATGACGCGCGTCACGATAGGTGTGTCGCGCGGTCACGGTTACCCCTGTGGTCGGTCTACTCGCGCAGCCCGTCGGCCAGTTCGCACGCGCGACCCACGTAACGCCGCGTGAAGACCTCCAGAGCGGAGTCGGACAGTTCCGCGCACCCCACCCGGCGGAACCAGTGTTCGAGGTCCACCAGGCGGGCGCCGAGCTCGACCCGATGATCGTCGAGCGCGCCGAGTTCCGCCGCGACGGCCTGCAGTTCCGCGACCTTCACTGCCACCTGATGCGCTGCGACGTCCATGTCCTCAGGGTACCGACAATCGAACACTTGTTCTAGTAGTCGACGGCCCCCGGGTGACGGTCGTTCACGAGCAGCGAGGCCTCGGCGATGCCCAATCCGCGGTGCCGCGCACGGAGAGCGGAGACGGCCTCGACCCGAGACGCGGTCGACGAGATCGCTCGATCGACATCGGCCGTCGGCACCCGCGCCGGATCGACGGCCGGAGGCAGCGTCGGGACGGGTTCGGCGCGGCGCCACAGCGAGACGACCAGAACGATCGCCAGCACCACGCCGAGCGTTGCCATGCCGACGGTCCACGGTGTGCGTTCGGTCAGGGCGCGGTCGACCGCCGAGGGCAGCGAGATCGCCGCCCATGCGGCCGCGGCCAGAAGAAGAAGCGCCCGCTTCGCGGCGGGCCTGTCGTACCACTCGATGTTCCGTTCCCCCATGGCGTTCAGAGTCGCAGAGCCGGCCCGCCCTCGCCACCGACGCGATACTGTGACGCCGTGCCGAACCGCGTCGCATCAGCCCTGCTCGTGACCGCCGCGACCGCGGCGCTCGCCCTCGTCCCGGTGTCCGTGGCTGCCGCCGAACCGACCGCACCGCCCGGCACGCTCGTCGCGTCGGCACCGTCCCCGGCGCCGATCCCGGGCAGCGCCGATGCGCGGCGCATCACCTACTGGACCGTCGGCCCGCAGGACCGGCCGGCCCTGAGCACGGGCGGCGTCTACCTGCCCGCCGGCACCCCGCCCGAGGGCGGGTGGCCGGTGCTGGCCTGGGCGCACGGCACGTCCGGTCTCGGAGACGACTGCGCACCGTCCGTCATCGGTCCGACCCTCCCCGAGCGGGACTACCCGTACCTGCAGCGGTGGCTGGACGAGGGGTACGCGATCGTTGCCACCGACTACGTCGGCCTCGGCACGCCGGGTGTCCATCCGTATCTCGACGGGAAGACCTCGGCCCACAGCGTCGTCGACAGTGTCGCCGCGGCCCGCGCTCTGCATCCCGAGCTGTCGAACCGCTGGGCGGTGGTGGGCCAGTCGCAGGGCGGCGGCGCCGCGGTGACCACCGCGCGCTACGCGACGCAGTTCCAGGCCCCGGACCTCGACTTCCGCGGCGCGGTCGGCACCGGCGTACCCGCCAACATCGAGCTCGCCCTGCTGCCGCTGGGCCCCGGCGTGCCGCCCGTCGCGATCTCCGACGGACTGACGGAGTACGTCCTCTACATCCTCGCCGGGCTGCGCAGCGCGCGCCCGGACATCGACCTCGACTCCTACCTGACCCCGCTCGGACGCGAGTGGGTCGACCGTGCGGAGACGGTGTGCGCCGTCCCGTTCGAGGAGGAGGTCCGCGGGCTACGGCTCGGAGATCTGTTCTCGCGGCCTCTCGCGCAGCTTCCCGATCTCTACGGAGTCCTGAACGGCTACATGGGGGTGCCGACGTCCGGCTACGACCGGCCGGTGTTCATCGGTCAGGGCCTCGCAGACGTCGACGTCCCCGCGCCGAGTGCGCTCTCGCTCGCCGCGGCGATGACGGCCAACGGAGAGCCGCTCACGTTCCGGACCTACCCCGGCGACCACAGTGCCGCGTTCCGGGACTCGCAGCCCGACGCCATCGCCTTCGTAAACGGACTCTTCGGCCGGGCCCGACCCTGAGCTCCAACCCTCTCAGCGATGTCGTGTTCGGGCGGGGCCCTCTCAGCGATGTCTCAGTCGCTCGGGCCACACTGATCCCATGCGCATTCTGGTGACCGACGACGATCGTGCGGTGCGCGAGTCGCTGCGCCGCTCGCTGACGTTCAACGGCTACACCGTCGAACTCGCGTCCGACGGTCTCGACGCATTGGAGAAGGTGGCGTCCGACCGACCCGACGCACTGGTTCTCGACGTGATGATGCCGCGTCTCGACGGTCTCGAGGTGTGTCGCCGCTTGCGCAGCACCGGCGACGACCTGCCGATCCTGGTGCTCACCGCGCGGGACTCGGTGTCCGAGCGCGTGGCCGGCCTCGACGCCGGCGCGGACGACTACCTGCCCAAGCCGTTCGCCCTCGAGGAACTGCTCGCTCGCTTGCGGGCGCTGCTGCGCCGTACCGGGGGAGAGTTGGGGCCGGACAGCGAGACCATGACGTTCGCGGACCTCTCGTTGGATCCCGTCACGCGTGAGGTGCGCCGCGGCGAGCGGCCGATCAGCCTGACTCGCACCGAGTTCTCGCTGCTCGAGATGCTGCTCGCGAACCCCCGCCGGGTGCTCGGGCGCAGCCGCATCCTCGAGGAGGTCTGGGGATACGACTTCCCGACGTCGGGCAACGCCCTGGAGGTCTACGTCGGGTATCTGCGACGCAAGACCGAGGCGGACGGTGAACCGCGACTCATCCACACTGTCCGCGGCGTCGGGTACGTGCTGCGCGAAACGCCGCCGTGAGCCTGCGCCCACCGTTCGGCCGGGCCGCCCACGGCCGCCGCGGTGACGCTGCGTCGCCGCACATGCGCCCGCCGATGCCGCTCACCCGGTCGGTCTCGTTGCGGTGGCGCGTCACCCTGCTGGCGGCCTCCGTGGTCGCCGTCGCCGTGGCCGTCATGGCCCTCGCCGCGTACGCGGTGGTCTCGCGCGCCCTGTACGACGACGTCGACAATCAACTTCGGACGCGCGCGGACTCGCTGATCGACACCAACCTGGTCGCCTTCGATCCTCGCTACGTCGCCGGGGCGACGCTCTACAGCACCGATGTCAGTGTCGCGCTGATCTTCTCGGACCTGACCAAGTACACCCCGCCGGGATCGACGGTGCCCATCGGGGAGCCGGAGATGGACGTCGCCCTCGGCCGCAGCGACACCTCGCTCCGGACCGTCGCGGGCGCGCGGGTGCTCGCGGACCGCACGCAGGACGGCAGCACCATCGTCATCGCGCAGCGGCTCCAGCCGACCGGGGAGGTGCTCGAGCGCCTCGCCTGGGTGCTGTTCATCGTCGGTGGGTGCGGCATCGGCCTCGCCGCCGTCGCAGGAACCACGGTGGGGCGCACGGGACTTCGGCCGATCGGCCGTCTCACCGCCGCCGCCGAGCGGGTCGCCCGCACCGACGACCTCACCCCCATTCCGGTGACGGGCAACGACGAGTTGGCCAGGCTCACCGAGAGTTTCAACACGATGCTGCGGGCACTGGCCGAGTCGCGGGCACGGCAGAGCCGGCTGGTCGCCGACGCGGGCCACGAACTCCGCACTCCGCTGACGTCGCTGCGCACCAACATGGAACTGCTCATCGCCTCCGGTCAGCCCGGCGCGCCGCGCATCCCCGAGCAGGACATGGCCGAACTGCGGGCCGACGTCGTCGCCCAGATCGAGGAACTGTCCACCCTCGTCGGGGACCTCGTCGATCTCGCGCGCGAGGACGCTCCCGAGGACGTCTTCGAACGCGTCGACATGGCCGACGTGGTGGAACGCAGCCTGGAACGCGTCCGTCGGCGTCGCAACGAGGTCACGTTCGACGCCGTCGTGACGCCCTGGATCCTCTACGGCGACGGCGCGGGACTCTCGCGCGCCGTGCTGAACGTGCTCGACAACGCCGCCAAGTGGAGTCCGGCCGGGGCGACCGTCGATCTACAGATGCTCGCGCGTGACGACGGGCTGCTCGAACTCACCGTCGCCGACGCCGGTCCCGGCATCGCACCGGACGAGCGCGAGTTGGTCTTCGAGCGCTTCTACCGATCCACCGCGTCGCGGTCGATGCCCGGGTCCGGGCTGGGTCTGGCGATCGTGCGTCAGGTGGTGCTCAAGCACGGCGGGACCATCGCCGTCGAGGACTCCCGGTGGGGCGGGACGCTGATTCGGATCGTGCTCCCCGGGGAATCAGCGACCGTGGGGCGACCGGGCGGGACCGTGAACTCACAGGACCCCGACAGGGCGGGCTCAGTCCCCTCTCAGGGCGACCCGGCATCGTCGACTGCAGACGAGGTGAACTGACCGGCCCGCGTCGAAGAACGACAGCCGGTAGGACGATGGAGTGAGACATGAGCGACGACCGCAACACCGGTGAGGGCAACCGCGAGAACGCGTCCGGTGCCCCCGGGAACCCCGCGCAGGGTGGATCCGACGACCGGACGTCCGGTACGGGATCCCCGCAGCAGCACCCGCAGGGTGGGTGGGGCGGTTACGGGGGGTCCGACCCCCGCACCCAGCAGTACGGCGGTTCGGCCTACGGTCAGCAGCACCCCACTCAGCAGCACCCCACTCAGCAGTTCGGCCCGTACCAGCAGGCGCCGCAGTACTACGGCGCGCCCGGTCCGGCCACGACTCCCCAGCCGTCCCAGCGCAAGCCGGGGCGCACTGCGCTGGTCGCCGGTGCTGTCGCACTCGCTCTTCTGAGCGGTGGTGTCGGCGGCGCGGTGGGCGCGCTCGCGACCGGCTCGTCGAACGGCGGCGTGACCAACGCGCTGAATCAGCCCGTCACGCAAGCGAATCAGGCGGCCAACGCCCCCGACGGGTCGGTGCAGGCGGTCGCGGCGAAGGTCGTTCCCAGCGTCGTGCAGATCCAGGTGACCGGACGCACCGGCGAGGGGGAGGGGTCCGGCGTGATTCTGTCCTCCGACGGACTGATCCTCACCAACAATCACGTGGTGTCCGGCGCCGGCGCGGGTGCTCGGCTCGAGGTCAGCTTCAATGACGGCAGCACGGCCGGCGCCACCGTCGTCGGCACCGATCCGTCCTCCGACATCGCCGTGATCAAGGCGCAGGGTCGCAGCGACCTGCAGCCCATCGAGCTGGGAACGTCGGACGGCCTGCAGGTGGGCCAGGGCGTCGTCGCAGTCGGCTCGCCGCTCGGACTCGCCGGCACGGTCACCTCCGGCATCATTTCCTCGCTGAACCGTCCCGTCGCGACGTCCGGGCAGTCGACCGACCAGACGACCGTGATCGACGCGATCCAGACCGACGCCGCCATCAACCCCGGTAACTCCGGCGGCGCGTTGGTGGACATGAGCGGCAAGCTCGTCGGCATCAACAGCGCCATCGCCACCCTGGGCGCCGGCGCGAGTTCGGCGGAGTCGCAGAGCGGGTCGATCGGCCTCGGCTTCGCGATCCCGGTGGACCAGGCGCGCCGCATCGCCGACGAGTTGGTCCAGAGCGGCAAGGCGACACAGGCGATCATCGGCATCAGCGTGCCCAGTCGGGACGACGCCAATGGAGCCACCGTGCTCGGTGTGACCGACGGTGGGCCCGCGGCGCAGGCAGGGATTCCCACCGGTGCCGTGGTGACCAAGGTCGACGACCGCGTCATCTCCAGCGGCGACGCCCTCATCGCGGCCGTGCGCTCCCACGCGCCGGGTGATCAGGTCTCCGTCACCTACGAGCAGGGCGGCCGGTCCAACACCGTCTCGGTGACCCTCGGGACCGCTCCGAGCGGAGGCAACTGATGCGAGGGCCGCGCTTCGTCCGTGACAGCGGGCATCTGACGCCGGTGGTCGGGCACGTGGAGTTCGTCTCGGGTTCTGCGCCCGACGGCCCGGGCATTACGGTGAGCGATATGAACATGGATGCACCCGTCGCCGGTCGTGCTCTGGTGGTCGTCGTCGACGACCGCACCGCCAACGGCGAGGCGGACCAGACCGGACCGCTGGTGACCGAACTGCTCACCGAGGCCGGCTTCCTGGTCGACGGTGTCGTGGTGGTCAGCAACGACGAGGTCGACGTGCGCAACGCTCTGAACACCGCCGTGATCGGCGGGGTGGACCTGGTGGTCTCGGTGGGCGGAACCGGGACGTCGCCGCGCGACGTCACGCCCGACGCGACGGCCGAGGTCCTGGACCGCGAACTGCTGGGCATCAGCGAGGCGCTGCGGTCCTCCGGTCTGGCGGCCGGCTCTCTCGACGCAGGTCTGTCGCGCGGACTCGCCGGAGTGTCCGGCAGCACTCTCGTGGTCAACCTCGCGGGGAGCCGCGCCGCGGTCCGCGACGGCATGGCCACCCTCACGCCCCTGGCCGCTCATGTCATCGGTGAGTTGTCGAGCCTGGACGGCTGAGATTCCCGATCACGAGCCGGACGAGACCGGCGACCGGACGAACGATGCGAGCCGGGCCCGTGCACGACGGGCCCGGCTCGATCGCGTCTTCGGCGACGTCCTTCCCGAGCCCACGTCCGACGACGCTCCGGAGGCGTCGGAGCGGGCGCGCGGCGGCGACGACTGGTGGCGTTCGCAGCGGCCGCCGCACTACGAATGATTGATTGTGGTGTGATGTGCGTCACTGTGAGGTGCCACAGTGACCCCGGCGATTCCGCCGGAGTTCACCGAATGTTTTCCGGAAGCGAGGCGTTCAGGTCGAACCTACCGGGGGGTAGATGTGACTCATGGGACTCGTGACCGCAGCGTGACGGCACTTCCGCTCACTCGTGACCCAAAAAAGTCGCATGTCACGCGCCGTGACCCGAAAAAGACCCCGTGTTCTTTCCGATCGGCCGCGTTCGTGCACCCGTCGTTGCGCAACGAAAGACGTTGTGTCGGGAGTTCACAAGGGCGAAACACACGGGCGTGACTTTGCGTCGTCGTGTCGCGTCGTAGGTGTTGTCAGCCCCCCGCCTGCCCTCTAAGGTTCCGTTCAGGTTCATCGGCCGACGCTGAATCGATACGAGACTGCGTCGGATTCGTGGTCCTGCTCAGACACGACGCGCGAGTCAAGAACTCGCCGTCGCCGCCTGATACGGTCTGCTCGCCAGCGGCCGTTCGGGAGGATCCGAGAGCCCGACAGCGCACCCGGCGCACACACGTGCCGGGACGAACATGATGAGGAAATACATGAGGATTCAGAAGTCCGTGCGTGCAGCAGTGGTTGCCAGCGCCGCAGTCGTCGGCCTGGTCGTCGGCTCCGGTTCGGCCTCGGCAGCTGTCGACGATTCCAACTCGGTGGTCGACGGTGGCGGCAACACCATCACGGTCTCGCAGAGCGACACCTTCATCAACTCCGTCTTCCCGCTGGACGGCAGCCCGCTGACCCGCGAGTGGTTCCACAACGGTCGCGCGATCGTCGACGTCACCGGCCCCGACGCCGAGGACTTCTCCGGCACCGTCACCATCGGCTACCAGGTCGGCTACCCGGCCTCGCTCGGTGGCGAGCTCACCTTCGACTACACGACCCCCGGTCTGTCGATCTCCTCGGATGACTTCACGCTGTCCGACGTCCTCCCGCAGGCCGGCGTCGGCGTGACCCTGGAGCCGGGCCCCGGCATCGAGACCGTCGAGGTCGCGTCGGGTGCTGCGTCCGGTGCTCACACCGAGATCCAGATCGCCAACCTGCACGGCACCGCCACCAACATCGCCGGCAACGTCTCGGTCCGCCCCTACGTGCAGGTCGTCTCCGACAACGGTGACGTCGCCACCACGTTCGGCCAGCCGTGGCGCTTCAACTGATCCAGCCCTCGGCCGGATCGGCTGCTGAGTAGTCCTCTGCTGCAGCAGAACTCGAACACCGCACGAAGCCCCATCCGAATCATCGGTGGGGCTTCGTCGCGTTCGGGGCTGTGTCGACGGGGACCGGCCGACCGGCGCTCGAGGACACTCGACAACGGTGCGCAGCGCTCGTCGTCGACGGTCACGAGGTGCCCGATCCTGCACCGCCCCACCGTCTTCGGGCCCGAGTCGGTGAGGTTGAATGGGTGACATGACTTCTCTGTCCACTCGTCTTCTCACCGCGAGCGTCGCCTCGGTCGCCGTCCTGGGCCTGGCGGCCTGTGGGGGCGGTGACTCCGGGTCCGGCGGCAACAGCGAGAACGCGTCGGCCTGCAGCGAATTCGAGACCACCTACAACGAGTTCACGGCCCTCGTGAAGGCCGGCCCCGCCGACTCCGACGTGCAGCTGTGGACCGACGCGAAGACCGAGGAACTGCAGAAGTTCCAGCCGCTGGCCGACACCGCCACCGGCAACGTCGAGGGCGCCCTGAGCACGCTCATCGGTGCCCTTCCGCAGGACTCGCTGGAGCTGAGTGAGCCGGACAGCGAGTCGGGCAAGGCCTTCGTCGCCAACTCGACTGCGGTGGCCGACGCCTGCTCCGCAGACGGAACTCCGATCCAACTCAACGACTTCCCGCTGCTGAGCTTCAACTGAGCTCGAGCCGAGACCCGAACACACGAAGGCCCGATCCCGCCGCAGCGGGATCGGGCCTTCGTCCGTCTCGGGGTCAGCTGGTGGGGGTGCTGCCCGGCGTCGTGCCACCGGCGGACCGGCCGGTGCCGCCGTCCTTGGTGGTGGTGACGCCGTCGGCGCGCCCCTCGGCGAGCAGGTCGCGAATCTGGATGAGGATGTCCTGATCGCTGAGCGCCTTCTCCTTCTTGGAGGCGAAGCGCTTCTTGGCCGTGTTGACCGGCAGGATCAGCACGAAGTACACCACCGCGGCGATGATGACGAAGTTGATGACCGCGGTGATCACCGCGCCGAGGTTGACGAACGTCGCGTCGTTGCCCGCGCGGATCCAGAAACCCCATCCGAGATCGCTGCTCGCCCCGATCGACGCGATCAGGGGGTTGACGATGTTGCTGGTGAAGGCCGTGACGATCGCGGTGAACGCCGCGCCGACCACCACGGCGACCGCCAGGTCAACCACGTTCCCGCGGAGCAGGAAATCCTTGAAACCCTTGAGCATGCACCTCACCCCTCGCTAGGACTGCGTCTGTGGGATCGGGAAGTTCGGACCCGATCCGAACGGCGCGAGAAGCCTAGCGCACCACCACGGTGAGAGCGTCGGTCAACGACGCCGCGGCGACGCGGGTGGCCGCGGCCGCCGGCAGGGCGATCAACACCACCCGCTCGCGTCGGGACGTCGCGGTGCCGGCCTCCGAGACGAGCACGACGAGGGCGTGGTCGGCCAGCACGTCGGGGGTCGAGGGCAATTCACCACTGGACACGTCACC
The DNA here is from genome assembly GCF_001620025.1 of Rhodococcus sp. PBTS 1. Taxonomy (NCBI): domain Bacteria; kingdom Bacillati; phylum Actinomycetota; class Actinomycetes; order Mycobacteriales; family Nocardiaceae; genus Rhodococcus; species Rhodococcus sp. PBTS 1. The sequence goes on along the minus strand of NZ_CP015219.1, from coordinate 2,809,953 downwards.
GGCGCCCCGGACGACGTCGACGACGTCACCGATCCGCAGGACGTCGGCCACCGAAGGATCGGCGAGGCGCACCGGGACGATGCGGGCGTCGTCGTCCGTCGTGCCCGCGGCAGCGAGCTCCGGGCCGAGCAGCCGGACGTCGGTGAGGATCTCCCCGGCGCGAACCGGCCCGGCGACGGTGCGGTCGACGGCATCGGCGAGGGCGGTCAGGGGAGCGGTCGGCGCGGTGTCGTCCTCGACGGCCGTCATCTGCACCTGATCGGCGGTGACGACGACGCCGGGCGTCAGGTCGTCGGTCGCGGTGACCACGGTGATCGTCCGGCGGTCGGGATCGGGGCGCACCGCCGCGACGAGGGCGAGGACGACGAGAAGACCGGCGATCACCCGTCGCGACGCGGGCGAGGTCAGCCGCGGCGACAGGGCCGGGAGGCGATCGAGGAGGCGGGGCGAGAGCGGAGAGCGGGGCGTCACGCGCCGAACGCTAGGAGACGGCCACGGCTCGTCGCGGTCGGTCCGAGGTGCCCGGGGACAACCGACGGCTTGTCCCCGGGACGCGGAGGATCAGCTTGCGGCGGCGGTGCTGCTCGTGCTGGAGCTGCTGCTCGAACTGCCGGTGCTGCCGCTCGAGCTCGAGGTGGAGGACGCCGACGACCCCGACGACTTGTCGCTGCTCGACGAGGATTCCTTGCTGCTGCTGGAGTCGGACCCGGCGGACTCGCTGCTGCTCGAGCTGCCGCGGCTGTCGTTGCGGTAGAAGCCGCTGCCCTTGAAGACGATGCCGACGGTGTTGAACAGCTTGCGCAGCTTGCCGGAGCACTGGGGGCAGACCGTCAACGAGTCGTCGCTGAACGACTGGACGATGTCGAACCGGTTGTCGCACTCGGTGCAGGCGTAAGAGTAGGTAGGCACGTTTCCTCCGTGGTCGGACCTGATTGGCACTCTACAACCGACAGTGCCAACCCCGGCAATCGAGCAACGCTCACCAGCGGCGATGCATTCCGCTCATTCCAGCGGCAGCGGTCGCAGGCCGCCGCCCGGCGTCAGGACGTGGGTCATCCGCACGTCGTGGTCCTCGGTGGGCAGCCGGTCCACCAGGTCGTCGTCGTACACCACGCCTACCAGCCACGCATCGGACGCCGCGAGGTGCAGCGTGCGGTCGTAGAAGCCCGCCCCGCGGCCGAGTCGTCCGCCTCGGCGATCCACCGCGAGGGCCGGCACCAGGATCACCGCGGCATCGCCGATCGCGGCCGGCGGCAGGATCGGCCCCGACGGCTCGAGCAGACCGTGGCGCGCGAGGACCAGCGAGTTCGGGCCGGTGTAGCGAGCCCAGGACATCGGGCCCGAATCACCCGCGATCGGCAGCAGCACGGCGACGCCCGTGCGCATCGCGGCGTCGAGCATGGCCGTCGACCCGGGCTCTCGACCGATCGGTACGTACGCTGCCAGGGCTCCGTCACCACGCTCGCGGACACGGGAGGCCAAAGTCCCGACGGCGTGAGAGAGTGCGTCTGACGCGTCCGCGCGGTACCCGTCGTCCAGGCCCCGTCGAGCGGCCCGGATGCGGTCTCGCCAGGCGCGTTTGTCGTCGTCGGTCACGGGGGAAACCCTAGGGTCTTCGCGATCGGGCTTCGCGAACGGAGTTCGCGTTCTACAAGGATGGGAAACAGGCGCATGAGTGCAGCAGGCAGTGGGTCCGAGACCGGCGGCAAGAATCCGCCCTTCCGGACAGCCGTCGTGCCCGCCGCCGGTATGGGCACGCGCTTCCTGCCCGCCACCAAGACGGTGCCGAAGGAACTGCTGCCCGTGGTGGACACACCCGGTATCGAACTGGTCGCCGGCGAGGCCGCCGAAGGTGGGGCCGCGCGGCTGGTCATCGTGACCTCGCCCGGCAAGGACGGTGTGGTCGCCCACTTCGTCGAGGACCTGGTGCTCGAGAACAAGCTCGAGGAGAGCGGCAAGCTCAAGCTGCTCGAGAAGGTGCGCGTCGCGCCCAAGTTGCTCGACGTGAAGTCCGTCGTCCAGCAGAAGCCGCTGGGACTCGGGCACGCGGTGGCGTGCGCCGAGGAGGCGCTCGACGACGACGAGGACGCCATCGCCGTGCTCTTGCCGGACGATCTGGTGATGCCGCGCGGCGTGCTCGACGTCATGTCCCGCGTGCGCGCCAAGCGCGGCGGGTCGGTGTTGTGCGCCATCGAGGTACCCGAGGACGCGGTCTCGTCGTACGGCGTCTTCGACACCGAGGTCGTGCCCGACGCGTCGAACCCCAACGTGCTCAAGGTGAACGGCATGGTGGAGAAGCCCGCGAAGGAGGAGGCGCCGTCCAATTTCGCCGCCGCGGGCCGATACCTGTTGGACCGGGCCATCTTCGACGCGTTGCGACGCATCGAGCCCGGCGCCGGCGGTGAACTGCAGCTCACCGACGCCATCGCCCTCCTCATCGAGGAAGGCCACCCGGTCCACGTCGTCGTCCACCGTGGGGTGAGACACGACCTCGGAAATCCCGGGGGATACCTTCGTGCTGCGGTTGACTTCGCGTTGGAACGCGAGGATTACGGCCCGGCACTGCGCGAGTGGCTCCAGGAGCGCTTGAGCGACAGCTGGGCACCGGAGCTCACCACCTACGAGTGACGCGCCGGTCGACGGATGGAAGGTGCGGATGCGCTCGGTCGAAGAGCAGCAGTCGAGAGTGACGGCTGCGGCGGTAGCTCCCCGGCCGGTGCGGGTCGCCATCTCCGAGGCGCAGGGCCTGCTCTGCGCGGAGGAAGTGGTCACCGAGCGCCCACTGCCCGGCTTCGATCAGGCCGCCATCGACGGGTACGCCGTTCGTAGCGTCGACATCGCGGCCGCCGGATCCGCCGTCGACGAGAACGACGAGCCGGTGGACATCACGTTGCCCGTCGTCGGCGACGTCGCCGCCGGCTCGCGTCAACCCATTCGGCTCCAGCCGCGCCAGGCGGTCCGCGTCGACACCGGCGCTCCGCTGCCCACCCTCGCCGACGCCGTCCTCCCGACCGACCACGCCGAACTGGTGCGCGGCCGCATCAAGGTCCTCGCTCCCGTTCGGTCCGGCGACTACGTGCGGCGCATCGGCGACGACGTGCAACCCGGCGACGTCGCCGTGCGCTCCGGCACCATCATCGGGGCGGCGCAGGTGGGCCTGCTCGCCGCCGTGGGCCGCGACAAGGTGCTGGTGCATCCCCGCCCGCGGCTCTCGGTGATCTCGCTCGGCGGCGAACTCGTCGACATCGAACGCACCCCCGGTCAGGGCCAGGTGTACGACGTCAACAGCTACGCCCTCGCCGCCGCGGCACGGGACGCGGGCGCCGACGTCAACCGCATCGGCATCGTCTCCTCCGACCCCACTCGATTGCGAGAAGTGGTGGAGGGCCAGCTCATTCGGTCCGAGATCGTCGTCATCGCCGGTGCCGTCGGCGGCACCGCGTCGGACACGGTCCGCGCTGCGCTCGAGGATTTCGGCGACATCGAGGTGGGCCGCGTCGCCATGCATCCGGGATCGGTGCAGGGCTTCGGCCAGCTCGGCCGGGACGAGGTCCCCACGTTCCTCCTGCCGTCCAACCCCGTCAGCGCGCTGGTGGTGTTCGAGGTGATGGTGCGTCCGCTGGTGCGCATCGCCCTCGGTCGTCGGCAACCGATGCGACGCATCGTCACCGCCCGCACCGTCGGACCGATCACGTCGATCGCCGGGCGTCGCGCGTACCTGCGCGGCCAGCTCATGCGCGACGAGGGGACGGGCGAATACCTGGTCCAGGCACTCGGCGGGGCGCCCGGCAGCTCGTCCCACCTCCTCGCGACCCTCGCCGAGGCCAACTGTCTGGTGATGGTCGACGCCGACGTCACCGAGGTGCGCACCGGCGAAGAAGTCGAGGTCGCCTTCCTCGCGCAGCGGGGCTGAGCGGTAGCTTTCGGTCCATGGCGCGATCGTGGTCGGCTCACCCCGGGTGGCCGGCGAAACTGGGACCCCTCGTGGTGTCCGCCGGGTCGGTGACGGTGCGACCCGTCCGACTGCGAGATGCGTCGGCCTGGTCGCGGACACGGCTCGACAATCGCGCCCACCTCGAACCCTGGGAGCCGACCGGGGAAGCGCCCTGGGAGATTCGGCACGCGATGTCGTCGTGGCCGCCGCTGTACTCGTCGCTGCGTTCGGAGGCCCGGCGCGGCACCATGATGCCCTTCGCGATCGAGCTCGACGGCGCCTTCTGCGGGCAGTTGACCGTCGGCAACATCGTGCGCGGCGCGCTGCGCTCCGCGTGGATCGGGTACTGGGTGGCGCGCGACGCCGGCGGCGGGGGAGTGGCCACCGCCGCCCTCGCGATGGGTTTGGACCACTGCTTCGGGCCGGCGAAGCTGCACCGCATCGAGGCGACCGTGCGGCCGGAGAACCAAGCGTCGCAAGCGGTTCTGCGGAACGTCGGCTTTCGCCAGGAGGGGCTGCTGAAGCGCTACCTCGACGTCGACGGGGCCTGGCGGGACCACCTGCTGGTCGCCATGACCGTCGGGGAGGTGCCGGGGACGGTGTGCGACGTGCTCGTGCGGAGCGGTCGGGCGTCCTGGCCGCGGTAGGACGGGTCGTTCTCCCCCCTCGCGTTCCCCCTGACGGTTCCAGCGGCCCCCCAGAGGTTCCCGCGCTGCGGTTGTGCTCGCGCGCTGGAAACGTGCAGCGCCGGAGCGAGGTGGCAGCGCGGGAATATGCGGATCTGTCCTCCCTGTGACTGATGTGACATGAGTGCACTCGGACCCGGCGCGTCGGCGTGGCGTGTCGCGGCGCCCCCACTACGCTGACGAGCGAATCTCACACGAGTGTCATTCGGCGGCAGGAGGTGGTGTACGTGCCCAATTCGGTGATCTGGATCGGCCTCGTCGCCATCTGGCTGTTCGTGCTGGTGCCCATGCTGGTGAAGTCGCGGCCTCGGATTCGCCGCACCACCGATGTCGCGCTCGCCACCCGCGTCCTTCACCGGGGTGGGGCGGTTCTGCGTGGGGAGCGCGGACCCGCCGCCGGTCATCGCAGTGACCCGGACTGGGAACCCACCGACACGCACTCCAGCGATGTCCGCATCTCGGACGACCCCACCGACTCGCCCGATCCGGAGGAAGCCATGCAGACCGACGAGCACGAGGCCGAGCACGACGACGAGTACTTCGCCGACGACTTCGTGCCCCGGCGTCGCGGTCGCGGCGGCTTCGACCCCGAGGCCGACGCCATCGCCCGCGCTGCTCGCTACTCGTTCCGTCAGCGGGCTGTTCTCGGTTCGGTGTTCGTCATCGTGATGTCCGCGGCGCTGGGTTTCCTTGCGGCGCCGCTGTTCTGGTGGGTCTTCGGCGTCACCGTCGTCGGGCTGGGGGCGTACCTGTTCTACCTCCGCCGTCAGGTGCGCATCGAGGAAGACATTCGTCGACGACGGATGCAGCGCCTGCAGCGCTCCCGCCTCGGCGTCGAGTCGGCCACCGATCCGGAGCTGCGCCTCACCCCCGAGCGTCTGCGTCGCCCCGGCGCCGTGGTGCTCGAGGTCGACGACGAGGACCCGGCCTTCGACCACCTGGACCACTACGACGACGCGGTGGGCGACGAGCACCTCGACGTCCGGATGCGTCGGGCGGCCGGAGAGTAGGGACGCGTTCACAAGCGGCCCGGACGGGCTGCTACAGTTCTTCTCGTCCGGTCCGCCGGGCAGAAGTACCAGGGGCTGTGGCGCAGTTGGTAGCGCGTCTCGTTCGCATCGAGAAGGTCAGGGGTTCGATTCCCCTCAGCTCCACCAGATCAAAACCGCTGTCCGCGAGTCGGGCAGCGGTTTTTCTGTGCGGCGGCTCCGCGGCTTGCCAGCAGGCTCGGGGATCGGTGACGCGCGCGGCGGTCCCCCGACATTCGTACGAAAAAGTACCAGGCCGGTTGACCGTTTCGTACGGTTGCGGCAGCGATCTCGCCTATGGTCCAGCTCATGCGTCAGGCCAGTACGGAAGCGGAAACGTTGAGCACTGCCATCGGCGATGCTCGGCGACGTGTGCGGGATCTGAAGCAGCCGCCTGATTCGCACGACAAGCGGCGGGGTCACATCAACACGATGCGTCGAGACCTGCTGCTGCTCCGTGGAGACGTGGCCCGAGCCAAGAACGTGGGCAAAGTTCACCGTCGCAGGATGTTGTCCGAGATCAGGGGCCTGTTGGCAGCGCTCGACGGCCGACCGGACGCGCGAGCACGTCGGGAACAGGCGCGGGAACAGCAACTGGTGGCCGCCCGTCGGCGGGCGCTCGAGTCACTCCGTTCACCGGGCCCTGGTGGATTGCGATACGAACGCCGCGACCCCGGCGGCAAGTTGGACGAAAACGGTCGGGCCAAGACGACGGCACCTGTCGGCGAGCTGAAATCGGTCAGCATCAGAGCATTAGGCGGTGGGCTTCCCGGGCTGGGCAGAGGAGTGTGACTCGCGGGACTTGGGTTCGCTCGAATACCTTGGTGGAAACAAGTGACCTTCTGCGATTCATCCGAGGCCCGCCACCGTTCGGAGAAGCTCATGGGCGCCACCTTTGGACCGGCTCTGAGCAGTCGGCCAATATTCGAGGGAACCAGTGAGGGGCGGTTCAGCGTGGGACATCAGTCTTGGAGATGGGCTTCCCGTCCACGACGTCGCGGAGCCACTGAGGAACAACGTCCCCATCGCGCTCACGCATGGTGATCGAGGCGCGTGCAGCGGCAGCAGCAACGCGGCGACGCTCCTCGGGTGTCCAACTGCGGCGACTTTCAGCTGTTGTCATCGAGGCTCCCCTCTCGGTCGTTCTCAATCCGAGTGTCCTCGGTTTCGACGCCGTCCGCCAGCGCAAGAGCGGCGCGCTCCGCAATGACTTTCAACAGCCCCTTCTCCGTGTTCGTGACGAGCGGGGATTCGGTAACTGTGCCGTAGATGTCCCAACCCAGCTCGACCTCGACCGGTTTGTCCCCCACAGTGTGATCAAGGCACCAGGCAATCCGTTGCCACGCTTGCGCGCGCCTGTCGGCAACGGTGCGCTGTCGGACCGTCATAGCAACCCCGACGACGGCAAGAACCCCGACAACCAGCGTCACCCAGGCTTGGGCATTCACGGTATTCCCCCCTTGTTGTTGTGCATGAACGCTCGACTGCGTCGACGACGTGTCGAGTGAACGGCGCCGACCCGGCCCCATTCTCAGAACATCAACCGCGGCACCGAGTCGTGGAGGGTCGGCGCCCTGTCCTGCCACGACCGCACCAACCACATCTCGACCAGCTCGGGCCGGACTGCCGCCTGTCGAGCCCAACGCTCGAGCACGCTGCAGTAGCGGTGGTAGCGCGTCAGGGTGAGTCCCTCGATGGAGGGTTTCTCCGACCATCCGTGTCGGACCAGCGCGGAGAGTCCGTCCTGTGCGACCACCTGCGGGCAGCCGGCGGTGCCGTCGTCGCAGACGGCCCAGGCGTAGAGCGACATGGGCACCGGTCCCACGCCCGGGGTCTGCGGCCACCCCGACCAGGTGCGGTGCGGGCCGACGTCCACCAGTGCCGGTTCTCGCCGGAACATGGCCAGCCCGTCGCGAATCGGCGCGAGCGGCGACGGCACGCCGAGCGCGCGGACGTCGGCGAAACGCCGGACGCGGCGGACTTCGCGCGTTCCGGCCAACCACGCGAGGCAGAGGTAGAGGCGCACCAACTCCGGATCGCCGTACCGACGCAACGTCGACGCCGACGCGCGGAGGTCGCGTCGGGGGAGATGGGCGTCGCCCTCGCTCGTCCAGGCGCCGTCCGCGGTGCGGCCGGGAAGGTGCACCGGAATGCGGTGCTGCCGCAGGTGGCGGTTCCACCATTCGAGTTCGACGTGCGCCATGTCGTCGAGCACGTCGACCTCGTAGGACCGCGACCCGCACCACCTGACACATGCCTCCGGCAGCGCCGGCTCCCCACCCCGAGTGACCATGGCCGACAGGGAAGCAGACCCCACCGACAGACTCAGCCCCGCTTCCGCGCCCGGTACGCCGCGACGTTCGCGCGGTTGCCGCAATTTCCCGTGTCGCAGTACCGCTTCGAGCGATTGCGTGAGAGGTCGACGAACACCGCGTCGCAGTCCGGCGACTCGCAGAAGCGGAGCCGGCCCAGTTCGTCGGCACGAATGAGGTCGGCGAGCGCGACGGCCAGTTCGGCGTTCATGCGGTCCGACAGTGGGGCGTCGTCGTCGCTGACGTGCAGGTGCCAGCCCCAGTCTCCGTGGCGGGTGAGGCGGGGTCGTGCCCGCGAGCTCTCGAGCAGGTCGTTCACCCGCGGCGCCAAGGTGTCCGCGTCGGTTTCCGCCCACAGCTCCCGCCAAGCGGGCCGAACCGAGCGCACGGCGACGAGTTCGGCGTCGGTGCCGTCCCGTCGACCGGTCCACTCGTGTTCGTCGAGCACGGCCGTGAGGGCCGCAACGTCCGGGAGGCCCTCCTCGCCGTTCGCGGCCGTGTTGACCAGCGCGGCGGCCCAGACCAGCGCCGCACGGGTGTCATGAGCAAAAAGCATTTGACTCCTGACTCGGGTCGACCGTACTGTCATGACCAATCTACCGGTTCGGTCATGACATGCCCTGCGGGCTCGAAAGGTCGTCGCATGCTCTCCTCTCGCTCGGGCCTCGCCTTCGCGCTGATCTCCGCCGTCTCGTTCGGGATGTCGGGGCCGATCGCCAAGGGTCTGACCGACGCCGGCTGGTCGCCCGAGTCCGCCGTCCTCGCCCGCATCGTGGGCGGTGCGCTCCTCCTGGTCCCGATCGTCCTGCTGGTTCGCCGCCGCGCCCTGGCGGCGATCCGACGTGCCCCGGCCGTCGTCGTCACCTACGGCGTCATCGCCGTGGCCGGCGCCCAGGTCTGCTACTTCAACGCGATCCAGCATCTTTCGGTGGGGGTCGCGCTCATGCTCGAGTACCTGGGCCCGGTGCTCGTGATCGGCTGGCTGTGGGCCACGACGCGTCGACGGCCGCATCCGACGACGCTGGTCGGGGTCGCCCTGGCGTTCGGCGGCGCCCTGGTGGTGCTCGATGTGTTCGAGGGCGCCGTGCTCGACCCGATCGGCGTGGCGTGGGGCCTCGGCGCCGCCGTGTGCCTGGCCTTCTACTTCGTGATCTCCGCGCGCCAGGACGACGCCGTCGACCCGTTGGTGCTCTCGGCGGGCGGCCTCGTCGTCGGCTCGGTGTTCGTGGCCGTGGCCGGGGTGGTCGGTCTGGTCCCTCTTCGCGCGTCGACGTCGGACGTCGCCCTCGGCGGCCACGTCGCTCCCTGGTGGGTGGCGGCCGCGATCCTGGCCGCCGTGAGCGGTGTGCTCGCCTACGTCTTCGGCATCATGGGAACGCGTCGCCTCGGTGCGTCGACGGCGTCGGTGGTGGCTCTGCTCGAGGTGGTCTGCGCTGTCCTCTCGGCGTGGTGGCTGCTCGGACAGACGGTCTCGCTCACCCAGATCGCAGGCGGCGCAGCCATTCTCGCGGGCGCCGCGGTGGTGCAGTCGCGCCGTTCGGTGCCGCCGGCGCCGGAGTTGGTTCCGGTGGCATCGAGAATGGCCTGATTCGTAACGGGCGGTCCCTTCTCTCGGGACTCTGCGCGGTATGGTGTGGGCGCGTCGTGATTCCACGGTCTCGGTTCGTCCCGTCGCGCGGGGCCGAAGGGCGAACCGAGCGTTCGGAGCGGGTGATCACGTCGCGCGTTGCCACCTCGTCCCCGGGAGTACGTCATGTCAGTCGAATTCGTGGATCTGGAGGAGACGTGGGTCGCGGGACTCCCCGTCCGGAGCCCGAAACGCGCCCTGGGGTCGCTCTACGACACGAATCTCGAACGTGCCTGGTCGGGAATTCTCAACCAGGACATCGGTGAACCGCTCGGATCGATCTATACGGACTACGTCCCGGCGATCGGTTCCTACAGCACTCAGATCGTCGGGTATCGCACCGCGGCCGGGAACGTACGCGACGGACACGTGGTGGCCCGAATTCCCGCCGGAACCTATGCCAAGTTCTCGGCCGTGGGCAATTTTCCGCGGGTCCTGACAACCATTTGGAAGGACATTTCCCACGCGGAGGAAAACCGTTCTTTCCGACGCGCGTACACCGGTGAATTCGAGGTGTATCCGCACGCGTACAAGATCGAGATGTTCGTCCCCGTCGACACCTCCGGGAGTCGGTGATGGCATTCCGTCTGGTGGCTCGGCCGACCACGATCGTCGCGGGCTTGGTCGCGCCGGGTGTCGAGCCCGGACCGGAGAGCAGCGCGAGCGATCTGGTGACGTTCCTCCGTGAGCGCATCCGTGAGCGCGAGCCCGCGGGCACCGACATCTGGACGGTGTACCTGCCGGACCAGCGCGGCGTCTCGAACGTGGTGGTCGGTGTCCCGCGGGCCGAGGTGCAGGACGTGCCGGTGGGCGACGTGTTCGTCACCGTCCCCGCCGGTGCGTTCGCGGTCTTCGAGGCCTCGATGACCCTGCCCGACCGCACGGAGGACGCGTGGTCGCAGGTCGAGGAGGCCGTCGCGGACGGTGGGGTGACGCGCGCCGGCGGGCCGGAATTCGAGTGTCTGGCGGCGGACGGCAACGTGGAGATCTTCGTGTCCGTACTGTTACGGTAGCCGTCGCTGTCCCGCTCGAAACCTCATCGAATTCAAATCGAGAGTCGATTTCCGACGCCGTGACCGGTATCTCGCCGCGAATCGGTATCGACGATTGTTTTCACGCGGTAGCTGTTGTGACGCCATCCAGTCTTCCATTCACGATCCGTGATTCTCGGACTGTTGTGCCTAAACTATGCGAACGCGGCGTCGGGCCGCGAGCAGAACGTTCGCTCCGGGATCGACGCGAGCATCGCTCCGGTGATGGACGCGATCGCGGACGCGAGCAGAGTGGGGAGACGGAAGATGGTCAGGCAACTTCGGGCAGAGGCGACACGGTCGGCAGCGCTGCGAGCGGCAGCCGATCTCTTCCTCCGTGTCGGTCACGCGACCGCGACGCTCAGCCAGGTCTCGGCCGAATCGGGAGTGACCAAGGGCGCGCTGTACTTCCACTTCGCCTCCAAGGAGGAACTGGCGCGTGCACTGGTGGACGAGGGCCGTGAGCGAGTGACCGCCGCGTGCTCCGGCATGGTCGACAGCCGTTCGCCCGCACTCGAATCCGTCATCGGCATCACGTACTCGGTGCTCGATCTGGCCAACACGGACAACCTGGTCCGCATCATGTACCGCCTGCAGCTCGAGGTGGACGCGCCGGATCCCAGCCGCGGCAGCGTCTTCGCCACGTGGCAGAACATCTTCTCCCACCTCTTCGAGCGGGCCATCGAGCACGGCGACGTCATCGACTCGCTGGACGCGGAGACGGCGTCGTGCCTCGTGTCCGAGATGCTCAGCGGCGTTCTCATGGTCGCCGAGGGCACGGCTCGTCTGGACGGCGCCGCCGTCCGTATGGAGCAGGTCTGGCACACCATCCTGCCGTCGTTGGTGCCGCCGGCGAAGCTGCCGTACTTCCGCGAGTTCGCCTCGCGCAGCCTGTCGAGCTTCGTCCGTCGCCAGGAGGACGCGCGCGCGGAGGCCGACGCGCACAGCTGACCCGGCGCGACCTCTGGCGCGGTGCGCTGTGACGGAGGACACTGGACGGCAGGTCGCAGATCAGCCGTCAGGAGGTCGTCGTGAACCCCACCGCCACCACGAACAGCACGCACCGGATGTCGGATGCGGAGTTGCGCAAGGCCATCGCCGTCATGCAGTCCCGCGCCGACGACGCACGACGTCGCGGCGAGACCGAGGACGCCGACCGCATGGAGGCCACGGTGAACGAGTTCCGTGAGGAGATGGCCACCCGGCTCTGAGCCCGGACGTGAGCCGTCAGCTCGGTCCGAAGCGTTCCGTGCGAATCCGGCCGGGGGCGTGCCCGCGGTCGACGAGCATGTCCGCGACGGCATCGACGAAGCTCGTCGGTCCGCAGACGTAGCAGTCGGGCTCGAACTCGGCCGGCCACCCGTGGGCGTCGAGGTCCGCCGGTTGGATCCGGCCGACGGGTCGGCGTGACGCGACCGGAGCGCGCCGGGTGTGGATCAGCGTGACGTCCACACCAGGGCGCGGGTGCGCCCACTCGTCGGCGTAGTACACCTCGGCCGGTTCGCGGACCGAGTAGAGCACCCGGAACGGCACCGCCGCCGTGCGGGCTCGGACCATCGCGCGCAGCGGGACGATGCCCGATCCGCCGCCCACCAGCAGCACCGGCGGGGACGGTGGGCCGGTGGGCGCCGCAGGACGCCACACGAACCAGCGCCCGATGGGCCCGCGGACCTCGACTCGGTCGCCCGGTTCGAGCGCCGACGTGAGATAGGGCGAGACCTCGCCGTCGCCGACGGTCTGTACCGTGAGTTCGATGCGCGGCGTGCCGTCGGGCGCCGAGGCGATCGAGTAGCTGCGTTGCGCGCTGTATCCGTCCTCGGCGGTGAGTTTGACGTCGAGGTGCTGTCCGGCGTGATGACCGGTCCACCCGTCGACGTCGAGGACGAGGGTGGCGGCGGTGGGCGTTTCCGCACGCCGTTCGACCACGGTGGCGACCAGCCAGGGCTTGGCGCCGGAGAGGGCAGTGGCCATGGGGCGATCAGTCGCCCTGGTAGCGCTGCTCGCGCCAGGGGTCGCCGTAGTCGTGGTAGCCGCCGCGTTCCCAGAATCCCTGCTCGTTCTGCTCGGTGAGTTCGATGCGCGAGACCCACTTGGCGGACTTCCAGAAATAGAGGTGCGGCACCAGCAGACGCGCGGGGCCACCGTGCTCGCGGGCGAGGGGCGCGCCGTCGAATTCCGTGACCAGCCATGCCTTTCCGCCCAGGAGGTCCTCGAGGGGGAGGTTGGTGGTGTACCCGTCGAACCCGTGCACGACGACGTACTGTGCGTCGGTCTCGAGCCCGCCGAGGAGCACGTCGAGGGAGACGCCGGTCCACGTGGTGTCGAGCTTGGACCACTTGGTCACGCAGTGGATGTCGACGGTGGGCCGCTCGTGCGGCAACGCGGCCATCTCGTCCCACGTCCACGTGCGGCTCTCGCCGCGTTCGGTGGTGATCTGGAACGTCCACGTGTCGGTCGCGACGGACGGTGACGGCCCGATCGCGAGCACGGGGAAATCCTTGGTCAGATACTGACCCGGTGGGGTACGGCCGTCGTCGTCGCGTCGACGCCCGACGAAGCCTTTCGAGACGAGTGCCATGGTGCGTCCGAGTTTCGCCCCCTTTGGTGCGTCTGACAAGTCGGCCCGCCGGGACGCGTCGGCTCGGTAGGGTCGACGCGGCCGCCGGCACGCGCGGCGGTGGACGAGGAGGGGTGAACCGGTGGTGGTCCTGGGCAGGCTGCGAGGTCGCGGCGCGACGCGGAAGCGGCGCACGGTGAACGGCCGCCGCGTGCTCGTCACCGGTGCCGCCAGCGGAATCGGGCGGGCCACCGCGCAGGCGGTGGCGCAGCGCGGCGGTCGCCTGATCCTCACCGACATCGACGAGGCCGGCCTGGCCGCCACGGTGCGCGACGTCGAGGCGAGTGGTGGCGTCGTCGACTTCTCTCGCGCGCTGGACATCTCGCAGTACGACGACGTCGCCGCCTTCGCTGGGGACGTCCACGCGGCGCACGGTGCCGTCGACGTCGTGATGAACGTCGCGGGGATCTCGGCGTGGGGGACCGTGGAGACCATGCCGCACGAGCAGTGGCGCCAGCTGGTCGAGGTCAACCTCATGGGCCCGATCCACGTCATCCAGACCTTCGTCCCTGCGATGATCGCGGCCGGGCGCGGCGGGTACCTGGTCAACGTCTCCTCGTCGGCCGGCCTGCTGGCGTTCCCATGGCACGCGGCCTACAGCGCCAGCAAGTTCGGGCTGCGCGGCGTCTCCGAGGTGCTCCGCTTCGATCTCGCTCGGCACGGCATCGGGGTCTCGCTGGTGGTCCCCGGCGCGGTCCGTACTCCACTGGTCGAGACCGTGCGCATCGCCGGTGTCGATCGCGCCGATCCGAAGGTGCGCCGACTCGAGGACCACTTCCACGACCGGGCCGCCGAACCGCAGGACGTGGCCCTGGCCATCCTCCGCGGCATGGAGCGGGGGCACTTCCTGGTCTACTCCGGCAACGACATTCGCTTCGCGTTCTGGGTGCAGCGCAAGTTCGCCCTGCCGTACGAGATCGCGATGCAGGCGGCGAACGACTACTTCACCCGCCTGTTGAAGTGACGTCCGCCGTGTGAGGGCGGCACCGACGGACTACCGTCGGTGCATGACCGCACCCGACAGGCCGGGCGCCCCGCTGGGGGCGGATTCCGAGGTGGGCACGCTGCGGACGGTGCTGCTGCATCGACCCGGCGACGAGCTGCGTCGCCTGACCCCACGGAACAACGATCAGCTGCTCTTCGACGGGCTGCCGTGGGTGGACCGCGCCCGCGACGAGCACGACGCCTTCGCCGAACTGCTCGCCTCGCGCGGCGTGGAGGTGCTGCTGCTCGGCGACCTGCTCACCGAGACGCTCGACCACAGCGGCGCGGCCCGAGTGCAGGGCGTGGCGGCGGCGGTCGATCCCCGACGGCTCGGCCACGTGCTCGCCCGCGATCTCACCACCTACCTGCGGGGACTTCCGGCGGCGGAGTTGGCGACGGTCCTCATGGCGGGCATGACCTTCGACGAGTTGCCGGTCGGGGACGGCGCCGGCATCTCGCTGGTGCGGCGGATGCACCACGGCGCCGACTTCGTCATCGAGCCGCTGCCCAATCTGCTCTTCACTCGCGACTCGTCCTTCTGGATCGGCTCGCGGGTGGCCATCACGTCGCTCGCGCTGCGGGCGCGGTCACGGGAGACGTCGCTGACCGACATCGTCTACGCGTTCCACCCGCGTTTCCTCGGCGTCCGCCGCGCCTACGAGTCCCACACCGCACCCGTCGAGGGCGGCGACATCCTGCTGCTCGCGCCCGGAGTGGTGGCCGTCGGGGTGGGGGAGCGGACCACCCCCGCCGGCGCGGAAGCGTTGGCGCGCAGCCTCTTCGACGACGACCTCGCGCACACCGTGTTGGTGGTGCCCATCGCCCAGGAGCGCGCGTCGATGCATCTGGACACGGTGTGCACCATGGTCGACACCGACGCCGTCGTGATGTACCCCGCGATCCGAGACTCCCTGTCGGCCTTCACCATTCGCCGCGAGGACGACGGCGTCAGCATCACCGGTGCCGACCCGTTCCTCGGCGCGGCTGCCGACGCCATGGGCATCGGGAAACTCCGCGTCATCGACACCGGGCTCGACAGCGTCACCGCCGAGCGCGAGCAATGGGACGACGGCAACAACACTCTTGCCCTCGCGCCCGGGGTGGTCGTCGCCTACGAGCGCAACGTCGAGACCAATGCCCGCCTCGAGGCGTCGGGCATCGAGGTGTTGCGCATCGCGGGATCGGAGCTGGGCTCCGGCCGCGGTGGACCGCGCTGCATGTCGTGCCCGGTGTCGAGGGACAGCCTGCGGAGCTGACGGCGCCGGAGAGAGAACTACTCAGAGCACGGTCGACACCGTGGCGGCCGGCCGGGCCAGGACGGTTCCGGTGTCCGAGACGACGAAGGGGCGCTCGATGAGGATCGGGTGCTCGAGCATCGCACGCAGCACGGTCTCGTCGTCCGCGTCGGCCAGACCGAGCTCGGCGTAGAGCTTCTCGCGCGTGCGGACAGCGGTGCGCGGCGTGAGCCCGGCATCGTCGATCAGGCGCCGGAGGGTGGCCTCGTCCGGCGGCGTCTCGAGATACTTCACGACGGTGGGCTCGACGCCGGACTCGCGCACCGTGGCGAGGACCGTGCGCGAGGTGGAGCAGCGGGGATTGTGGTAGACGGTGACGGTCACCGCACCAGTATGACGCCGGGCCGGGACGCCGGACCGGGATGATGCAGCAGGAGGAGTCGTGACCCAGCGTGAGGCCCCGCACGGGGCGAGTCTGCCGATCGACCTGTCGACGGACGAGGCTCCCTTCGAGCAGGTGCGCTCGGGCATCGTCCGGGGTGTGCGCTCCGGCGTACTCATCTCCGGTTCCCGGCTCCCCACGGTGCGGGCCCTCGCGGCCGATCTGGGGTTGGCCCCCAACACCGTCGCGAAGGCGTACCGCGAGCTGGAGCAGGACGGCGTCGTCGTCACGCGGGGCCGGTCGGGCACGTTCGTGGCCGCAGGGGACGACCCCGCGGTCGCCGCGGTGCAGACCGCGGCGACGGAGTACGCGCGAGCTGCGCGTCGAGCCGGGGTGGAGGACGACGAGGCCGTGCGGTGGGTGCGGACGGCGTTCGACGCGGCGCAGTAGTCCCCGGCGACGCGATGTTCGGTCGAAGTTGACGCTTCAACTCAGCTGTGCCACGGTGTACCCGCTCGCATCCCCGATCCCGAAGGAACTCCCGTGAACAGTCCTGTCGTCAGAGACCTCGCCGCCCTGGTCGCCCGTGTCGCCCTCGGTGTCATCTTCGTGGCCCACGGCTGGCAGAAGCTGAACACCAACGGACTGGACGCCACGACCGCCGGGTTCGAGGGCATGGGCATCCCGTTCCCGACGTTCTCCGCGTACTTCGCCACCTTCGTCGAGCTCGTCGGCGGCGGACTGCTGATCGTGGGTCTGCTCACTCCGGTGGTCGGACTGCTCCTCCTGATCGACATGATCGGCGCACTGGTGTTCGTTCACCTCGACAAGGGCGTCTTCGTCACCGACGGCGGCTGGGAACTGGTGGTCGGACTGGGTGCGGGCGCGCTCCTGCTGGCCGTCGTCGGCGCCGGGTCCTTCAGCCTCGACGGAGTGTTCGGGCGCGGGCGGTCCCGGTCCCGCGCCGCACGGTGACTTGATTACCGCCGCGGGAGCGAGCACCGTGACATGTCATGACCATGTCCAAGGAGACCGATCCGTCCGGTAACGCTCCCGCGCCGACTGCCCCGTCGGTGCCGTCGGCGTCGTTCGGGCCCACCGACTCGCCACCGGTCGACCCACCCGCGGCGACCGCTCCACGTCTGGACCGGACGGTGTTCGGCGTGACGGCCGCCGTCGTCGCCGCGATCATCGTGTGGGGTCTCGCAGGACCCGCGAACCTCGAGAGCGTGACCGGATCCGTCCTCGACTGGTTGGTCACGAACCTCGGCTGGCTGTTCATCATCGCCGCCACCGGATTCGTGCTCTTCTGTCTCTACCTGGCCGTGTCCAAGTACGGACGGATCCCGCTGGGCAAGGACGGCGAGAAGCCGGAATTTCGCACCGTTAGCTGGATCGCGATGATGTTCAGCGCCGGCATGGGCATCGGCCTGATGTTCTACGGTGTCGCCGAGCCGCTCGAACACTTCGTCACCCCGCCGCCGGGAACGGACGGTGGCGTCGGAAACGCCATGGCCACCACCATGTTCCACTGGAGTCTGCATCCGTGGTCCATCTACGCGGTGATGGGTCTCGCGGTGGCGTACAGCACCTACCGCCGCGGCCGTCGGCAGTTGATCTCGTCGGCGTTCTTCCCGCTGCTGGGCCGTCGATCCGAGGGCCCGATCGGCAAGGTCATCGACATCCTCGCGATCTTCGCGACGCTCTTCGGCACCGCCGCGTCGCTCGGCCTCGGTGCCCTGCAGATCGGCTCGGGCGTCGAGGTGCTCGGCTGGCTCGGTGAGCCCGGCACCCTGCTGCTGGTCGCCGTCATCGCGCTGCTCACGCTGGCCTTCGTCGCCTCCGCGGTGTCCGGCGTCGCCAAGGGCATCCAGTGGCTGTCCAACATCAACATGGTGCTCGCGCTCGTGCTCGCGATCTTCGTGTTCGTGCTCGGGCCCACCGTGCTGATCCTGAACCTGATCCCGACGACGATCGGCGACTACGTCAGCCAGCTCTTCCACATGTCGGCGCGCACCGCGGCGTCGAGCAACCCCGAAACCGCGTCGTGGCTGTCGTCGTGGACCATCTTCTACTGGGCCTGGTGGGTGTCCTGGACCCCCTTCGTCGGCATGTTCCTCGCCCGCATCAGCCGCGGCCGCACCGTGCGCCAGTTCATCGTGGGCGTCATCCTGGTGCCGAGCGTCGTCAGCCTGCTGTGGTTCTCGGTGTTCGGCGGCGCCGGGATCTCCGAGCAACGCGACGGCATCGACCTCGCAGCCCGTGGCTCGAGCGAGTCGCAGCTGTTCGGCATGCTCGAGCACCTGCCGCTCTTCGGGCTGTCCGCGGTGGTCGTGATGGTGCTCGTCGCCATCTTCTTCGTCTCCGGAGCCGACGCCGCGTCGATGGTGATGGGCACGCTGAGCCAGCGCGGCACCCTCGAACCGAGCCGTTGGGTCGTCGTCTTCTGGGGTGCCATTACCGGCGCCACCGCCGCGATCATCCTGTGGACGGGCGGGTCGGACGCGCTGAACGGTCTGCAGACCATGACCATCATCGCGGCCGCCCCGTTCGTGGTGGTCATGATCGGCCTGTCGGTCTCGCTCTATCGCGACCTCTCCCACGATCCCGCCGTGCTCACCCACGTGCGACGGCGCCGACGCCGGGAGAAAGACGGCGTTCTCGAGCTCTGACGGCCGCTCTCACCGCCAGCTGGGCAGCCACAACTGCTGCTGCCACAGCGTCTCGGTGATCGGCAGGCCGGTGAGAACGGGCCACAACCACACGAAGTTCGCGATCGCGACGGCGACGTACCCCGAGGCCAGGGCGAGGCCGAGGGTACGTCGCCGTCCCGTTCGGGCGCGGCCGATCACCTCCCCGATCACCAACGTCAGGCCCATGACGAGGAACGGCGAGAGCGCGGTCGCGTAGAAGAAGTACATCTGCCGGTCCAGCGAGAGGAACCAGGGCAGGATGCCGGCGCCGTAGCCGACCAGCACGGCGGCGTAGCGCCAGTCCCGTCGCGCGACCGTGCACCACAGCGCCCACGCCAGCATCGGTAGCGCGAGCCACCACAGGGCCGGTGTCCCGATCAGCATCACCGCTTTGACGCAGCTGCCCGGCGTACTGCAGCCGGCGACGGTGTCACCGTCGGCGTAGTAGTACAGCATCGGCCGCAGCCCCATCGGCCACGTCCACGGCTTGGACTCCCACGGATGGCGGTTGCCGGCCGAATTGGTCAGGCCCGCATGGAATTCGAGGACGTTGCCGCTGTAGTACCACAGCGAGCGCAGGGCGTCGGGAACGAACGAGAACGGCCCTCCCGCACCGACGTCGGTGCCCACGGCGTGACGATCGACGCCCGTCTCGCTGGCGAACCACCCGGTGTAGGTGGCGAGGTAGACGACGACGGGAACGGCCACCAGCGCGTACAGGGCCGGGCCGACGTCGCGGACGGCCGTGCCGCGCCACGGCCGGACCACTCCGTACCGCCGCCGGGCCGCGAGGTCGAACGCCACGCTCAGCAGGCCGAAGAAGGCGACGAAGTACAGCCCGGACCACTTCGTGCCGCAGGCGAGGCCGAGCAGGACGCCCGCGCCGAAACGCCACCAGCGCACGCCGAGGCGGGGCCCGAGCGTGGACATCTCGATGCGGCCCTGCGCGGCGACGCGAGCCAGTCGCTCGCGCACGTCGTCACGGTCGCGGACGAGCGCCCCGAACGCACCCACGACGAACAGGGTCATGAAGATGTCGAGCATCCCCACGCGGGACGAGACGAAGGCGACGCCGTCGACGATCAGCAGGAGGCCGGCGATCGCGCCCAGGAGGGTCGAGCGCGTCATCCGTCGCACGATGCGGACCACCATCAGGACGAGAAGAATGCCGAAGACGGCCGACGACAGACGCCAGCCCCACCCGGTGTAGCCGAAGACGGCCTCGCCGACGGCGATCAACTGCTTGCCGACGGGCGGGTGCACCACCAGCCCGTAGCCGGGGTTGTCCTCGATCCCGCCTCCGGTGAGCACCTGGTACCCCTGCGGTGCGTAGTGCTTCTCGTCGAAGACGGGGGTGCCGGCGTCGGTGGGGTAGCCCAGCATCACCAGGCGTGTGACCGCCGCGATCGCCGTGACGACGACGGTCACCACCCAGCCGCGCAGACGATCGGTGGGACCGAACGTCTCGACGGGCGTCAGGGGGCCGGGGGCGACGGCCGCCGGGGTCGACCGTGGCGCAGGATCGGTGCGCGCGGTCAGCAGGGTCACCGTTCGATCGTAGGCTAGGGAGGACGAGTGTCGCCGGGCCCGACCGGTCGACCGGACGACGAGAGAGGACGGCCGTGCTGATCCTCGGTGCCACCCCCATGGGCGATCCGAACGACGCGTCGCCGCGGCTGCGGGAGGCGCTCGCCACCGCGGACGTCGTCGCGGCCGAGGACACCCGCCGCACCAAGGCGTTGGCATCGGCCCTCGGCGTGCAGATCGCCGGGAGGGTCGTCAGCTTCTACGACCAGGTCGAGACCGATCGGATCCCGGGCCTGCTGGAGGAGATCAGGGCCGGGCAGCGGGTGCTGCTGGTGACGGACGCCGGGATGCCGTCCGTCAGCGATCCCGGGTACCGCCTGGTGGCGGCCTGCGCGCAGGCGAATCTGCCGGTGACGTGCCTGCCCGGACCGTCGGCGGTGACGACGGCGTTGGCGCTCTCGGGTCTGCCCGTCGAGCGGTTCTGCTTCGACGGGTTTCCTCCGCGCAAGCGGGGTCCGCGTCAGGCGTGGCTGCGCACGCTGGTCGCCGAACAGCGTGCGGTGGCGTTCTTCGAGGCGCCGCACCGCCTGGCCGACACCCTGGCGGACGCCGTGGAGGTTCTCGGTCCCCAGCGCCTCGCCGCCGTCTGCCGCGAACTGACCAAGACCTACGAGGAGGTCCGGCGCGGCACCCTCGCAGACCTGGCCGAGTGGGCCGCGGAGGGGGTGCGGGGCGAGATCACCGTGGTGCTTGCCGGAGCGACGCCCACCGCGGCCGATCCGGAGGACCTGGTCGACGCGGTGGAGAAGTGGGTGAGCCAGGGGGTGGGTTTGAAAGACGCCTGCGCACGCGTGGCGGCCGAGGAGCAGGCCGAGGGAACGGGCACGGTGTCGAAACGCGCTCTCTACGAAGCGGTTCTGGCCGCCCGGTCTCGGTAGTCGGTGCCGCTCAGCCGACGACCTGCTGGCGCAACCCGTCGGTCGCGGTTTCGAGTACCGTCTTGGTGCCACGCTTGACGATGAAACCGGGGACCGGGATCTTCGGGTCGAGCGTGATCTCGAAGGTCAGGTGGGTGCCGCGGTCGGTCTCGGTGAGGTCGTAGCGTGCGGTCTGGGATTTCTGCTGGGTCGACTCCACGACCTTCCACGACACGGACGTGTCGGTCCAGGCGAACTCCAGCACCTGCTCGTCCGTGATGCCCATGACGGCCACTGTCATTTCCGCGACGAGCGGGCGTCCGGCGTCGTCACGCTCTCGGACCGAGACCTTCTTGTGGATGGAGGACCAGGCGGGGAGGCCCTCCAGATCGGCGATCACGGCGAGCACGTCCGCCGGGGGAGCCTCGATGTCGACTTCTCTGCTGCCACTGACTGCCATGCGCGTGAATGTAACCGACGGTGACCCGTACCGGGGCGCTTATGCGCCCGGCCGGATGGCGGACGTCCGTCCCCGCGAGGCGACACGCTCGTCGACGAACGCGGCGATCTCACGAATGGCCCGTCCGCTCTCGGGGACGAAATCGGCGGCCTGGAAGACGTGAACCTGGTTCTCCCACACCTGAAGTCGACAGTCGACACCGGCCTCGGCCAGGCGATCCGCCATGAGTTCGGAGTCCGCGTAGACCATCTCGTTCGACCCGACCTGCAACAGCACCGGCGGCATGTCGCTCAGATCGGCGTTCACCGGACAGACACGCGGTCCGCGCTTTCCTTCGACGACGATGCGCGCCTCCACGCTGTCCGCCAGCGCGGTCAGCGCGGGGACCGCACCGGCCGGGAACACCGGGCAGCGGGCGGCGTTGGGGTGGGCCATCTTCCGGCTCGGATCGAGGTCCGTCAGGGGGGAGAGGGCGATGATGCCGCCGGCCTGGGGCAGCCCCAGCGAGGTGAGCGCGAGCGAGACCATGAAGGACAGGTAGCCACCGGCGGAGTCGCCCGCGATGAAGATCTGTTCCGGCAGGTACCCCGAGTCGAGCAGGTAGCGATAGCCGTCGACGCCGTCCTCGACGGCGTGCGAGATGGGGTTGCGCGGCATCATGCGGTAGTCGATCGACAGGACGTCGGCGCCCGTGGTGTGGGCGATGCGCGACGTCAGGCGTCGATGGCTGTTGAGTCCGCACACGACGAACGCACCGCCGTGGAGGTAGAGGATCACGCGGTCCCGATCGGCGCGGCGACGGGGAGTCTCGGACCGACCGGTGGGACCGAGGCGGCGAGGACGGTCGCTGTGAACCCATTCGGCGCGGCAGTTGTCGAGCTTCACCGGGGTGCAGCGGGTGGTTCCCACCGGCGGGAGCAGGCGCCCGGCCTGATCGACGAGCCCGGTGGGCCAGGGAAGCGAGTGGGTGTGGGCCCAGAGGCCCAGGAACGGACGGACGGTGGTGCGCAGATACGTGGCCAGGGCCCTGCCCTGCACGCTGGTGCCGACGAAGTCCTGCCGGTCGACGGGTGTGACCCCGTAGCCGTGCGACGCCGCGCGTCCGGCGTTCCGTCGCAGGGACGTGGTCATCTCGGCCGAGGCGATGCTCATCTGGCGGCCCTCCGTTGTCTGCTCATCCGGTGCGTGCTCGTCCGGGTGCTCCGTCGAATCCTTCTGGTCCTTCTCTGCAGAGGGGATCGCACCGGCACGCCACCATGAAACACGTTTCGAGACATCCGTTGTAATCGGGGTCACACCGTGACCGTGCGTCGACCGTTCCGTTGCGCGTTCGTTATCTGCGGAGAGCATGGTGAAGGGGCAGGTGAGCGGGGCGATCGCGCCGTGCCGCCGGGCCGAGAGAGGGTGCGTCGATGCCGTTCATGCCGGTCACCGAATCCATGTTCCTGGTGGCGGAGACGCGAGAGCACCCCATGCACGTGGGCGGGCTCCAACTCTTCGTGCCGCCGGACGGCGAGGAGGAGACGTTCGGGCAGAAGGTCTACGAGACCTTCGAAGCGGCCACCGATGTCTACGAGTTGTTCCGCAAACGTCCGGCCCCGCCGGTCAATGTCATGGGCACCCTGCGGTGGATCTTCGACGACGATCTCGACTTCGAACATCACGTTCGCCGCATCATGCTGCCCCGACCCGGGCGTGTGCGCGAGCTGCTGCGCTACGTCTCCGCCGAACACGGCGCGCCCCTCGATCGGCACCGCCCCATGTGGGAGCTGCACATCATCGAGGGGTTGGCGGACGGTCGCCTGGCGCTCTACAGCAAGATCCACCACTCCCTCGTCGACGGGGTGTCGGCCCTGAAGCTGTTCGAGAAGACCCTGACGCCGGATCCGGACCGTCGGGACTGCGGTCCCATCTGGGATCCCGCCCTGTTCAGGAAGAAGAAGAGCTCGGCGGTCGCGACGACGGGCGGCGGCGCCCTCGCGGCGGTCTCGACCGGTGTCAAAGCGGCCGGTGAGCTCGCGGGGATGGGGCCGGCGGCGGCCCGCATCGGGTGGAACAAGTTGCGCGGCAACGACATGGTGTTGCCGCTGACCGCGCCGCACACCATGCTCAACGTTCCCATCGGCGGTGCGCGGCGCTTCGCGTCGCAGCAGTGGTCGAAGACGCGCATGACGGACGTCGCCTCGGCACTGGGCGTCACGCTGAACGACGTCGTGCTCACCATGTGCGCGGGCGCGCTCCGGTCCTACCTCATCGACCGCAACGCACTACCGGACCAGCCCCTCGTGGCCATGGTGCCCGTGTCGATGCGCGAGGCCGGCGCGGACGCCTCCGGCGGCAACGCGGTGACCACCGTGCTCTGCAATCTCGGGACCGATCAGCCCGATCCCGAGCGCAGGCTCGCGGCCGTCGTACGGTCGATGAACGACTCCAAGGCGATGATGCGGAACCTCAGCCCCCTGCAGGCGCTGGGATACGGTGCCGCGGTGATGGCTCCGCTTCTGCTCACGCCGGTGCCGGGCTTCGTGCGCAACACCCCGCCGCCCTTCAACGTCATCATCTCCAACGTTCCCGGGCCGAAGACCGAGATGTACTGGAACGGCGCGCGTCTCGACGGCGTCTACCCGGCGTCGATCGTGCTCGACGGGCAGGCGCTCAACATCACGCTGGCCACCAACGCCGACAACGTCAACTTCGGGCTGGTGGGAGACCGCCGGAGCGTTCCGTCGTTGCAGCGCATGCTGACTCACCTCGACACGGCCCTCGAGGAGCTCGAGAAGCTCGCCTGACGGATTTACACGGGTCTAGTCCACGTCGGGCTCGACGTAGCGCGGGAAGACGCCCGTCGGTTTCGGCAACTCGACACCCGCGGTGAGACGGGTGGGGAGAGAAGCGAAGTCGCGATCGGACACCCCCAGCAGGTCGAGCAGGCGCGCGCAGGAATCGGGCATGAACGGCTGAGTGAGGATCACCGCGACGCGCAGGACCTCGAGCGTCACGTAGAGGACCGTGGCCATGCGCTCGGGGTCGGTCTTGCGCAGCACCCACGGCTCCTGCGCGGAGAAGTAGCGGTTGGTCTCGCCCAGAACGGACCAGATCGCCTCCAGCGCGAGGTGCAGTTCCTGCCGATCCATGTGTGCCCGAACGGTATCCGCGAGACCGGCGACGTGCGCGAACATGGCCTCGTCGGCGTCGGTGAAGTCCCCCGGCGTCGGTACGCGTGCGTCGCAGTTCTTCGCCACCATCGACAAGGATCGCTGCGCGAGATTGCCCAACTCGTTGGCCAGGTCGGCGTTGATGCGCGTGACGATGGCCTCGTGGCTGTAGCTGCCGTCCTGGCCGAACGAGACCTCGCGCAGCAGGAAGAACCGTACGGCGTCCAGGCCGTAGTCGGCGATCAGCGCCGCGGGATCGACCACGTTGCCGACCGACTTGGACATCTTCTCGCCCTTGTTGGTCAAAAAGCCGTGCACGAACACCCGTTTCGGCAGTTCGATACCCGCGGACATGAGGAAGGCGGGCCAGAACACGGCGTGGAAACGCACGATGTCCTTGCCGATCATGTGCACGTCCGCGGGCCAGTAGGTGCGGAACGCGTCGCCCTCGACGTCCGGATAGCCCACGCCCGTCAGGTAATTCGTGAGGGCGTCGACCCACACGTACATCACGTGTGCCTCGTCGCCCGGCACCGGAACACCCCAGTCGAACGTCGACCGGGAGATCGACAGATCCTTCAGTCCGCTCGCGACGAAGCTCGCCACCTCGTTGCGCCGGGTGGCGGGGAGCACGAAGTCGGGACGCTCCTCGTACAGCGCGAGCAGCTTGTCCTGGTACGCCGAGAGTCGGAAGAAGTACGTCGACTCCTCGGTCCACTCCACCGGCGTTCCGGTCTCGGTCGCGATGCGCGACCCGTCGTCCAGCCGCGTGGTCTCGCTCTCCGCGTAGTAGGCCTCGTCCCGCACGGAGTACCACCCGCTGTAGGTGTCGAGGTAGATGTCTCCCCGGTCGGCCATGCGTTGCCACAGAGTGCGACTCGCCTCGAGGTGGTCCGCGTCGGTGGTGCGGATGAAGCGGTCGAACGTGATGCCCAGCGATTCCTGCATGGCCTGGAAGGCGTCCGAATTGCGTCGCGCGAGATCCGCCGTGCTCAGACCCTCCTTCGCCGCGGTCTGCGCCATCTTCAGCCCGTGCTCGTCGGTGCCGGTGAGGAACCGGACGTCGTAGCCGTCGAGACGCTTGAACCGCGCCAGCACGTCGGTCGCGATGTACTCGTAGGCGTGCCCGATGTGCGGGGTGCCGTTCGGGTACGCGATCGCGGTGGTGATGTAGAACGGCGGGCGGCCGGCGGCGTTCACCGGAGCATCGGAAGTAGCAGTCATGGTGCGCATACTCTATCTTTCGTGCCGAAAGACCGTCCCGCCCCGGATGCCCCTGCCCCGCTGGTCCCGCTCGTGGACGCGCACACCCACCTCGACGCCTGTGGTGCGACGGACGCGGCCGGTGTGGCCGCGGCTCTCGACCGCGCCGAGGCGGTCGGGGTCTCGCGCGTGGTCACGGTGGCGGACGATCTCGACGCCGCACGCTTCGCGGTCGAGGCGGCGCACTGGGATACACGGGTGTGGGCCGCCGTCGCCATCCATCCCACACGCGCGAACGTCCTCACCGACGAGGTGAAGGCGGAGATCGAGTCGCTCGCCCGGGATCGTCGCGTGGTCGCGGTGGGGGAGACCGGACTGGACTACTACTGGCCGGGCAAGCTCGACGGCTGCGCGACCGTCGAGGAGCAGGTCGACGGCTTCCGGTGGCACATCGACCTCGCGAAGCGACTGCACAAGCCGTTGATGATCCACAACCGCGAGGCCGATCACGACCTGTTGGCGGTGCTGCTGGACGAGGGCGCCCCGGACACGGTGATCTTCCACTGCTTCAGTTCCGGTCCGGAGATGGCCGAGGCCTGCGTCGAGGCCGGATACGTTCTGAGCTTCTCCGGCACCGTCAGCTTTCGCAACGCGCACGAGTTGCGCGAAGCCGCGCAGCTGGTTCCCGACGGGCAGTTCCTCTTCGAGACCGACGCACCGTTCCTCACTCCGCACCCGTTCCGCGGGGCGCCGAACGAGCCCTACTGTCTGCCCTACACGGCCCGTGCCTTCGCGGGGATCACCGGGCGGGATCCGGAGGCCGCGGCGGCGTCCGCGACGGCCACGGCGGAGCGGGTGTACCGGCTGACCTGACCGGTCGGTTTCGCCGTCCGGCCCACCCTGCCGTTGTGATACAACACAGCTCGTGATTCCCCTTCGCCGCCCGCGCCGACCGATGATCGCCACGGTCGAGCAGCGCGATGCCCACGGCACCGCGGTGCGTCTGGACACCGGACGCGGCCACTTCACCGCGGAGACCTCGGCCTCGGTGCCCATCGACACCGGGGTCGCGCCCTGGGTTCCCGCTACCTACGCCCTCGCGATGCGGGTGGCGGATTCCCTCGAGCTGCGGGCGGGAACGGGCGTGACCGGGCACGTCGACCGCGAGCAGCGCGCGGGCGCCGCCGCGGCGGGTGCGATGTTCGCGTCCTGGTTCCCGGAGGTGGACGCCGTGCCGATGGAGGCGGGCCTCGCCGGGAACGACATCGTCCGCGTCCCCCGCGACGGGCGCGGCGTCGGCTGCTTCTTCAGCCTCGGCGTCGACTCCTTCCACGCCGTGCGCAAGCACCGGGACGAGATCACCCACCTGATCTTCGTGCTGGGCATGGACCTCGACGAGCACGACGGGTCGGCGGCGGCACTGGCCACCGAGCGGGCCCGAGCAGCCGCGACGGAGCTGGGCAAGGAGCTGATCGTCGTCCGGACGACGGTGCGACGGGTCAGCGATCCCCTGCGCGTGCCGTGGCCCCGGCTGTACTTCGGTCCGGCTCTGGCCCATGTCGCGCTGTGCCTCGCCCCGACCCTGTCGGCGGTGATCGTGCCCAGCAGCCCGCCGATAACGAGCCGCCACGGATCGCACCCGTACGTCGATCCGCTGTGGTCGTCGTCGCGTGTGCGCATCGTGCACGACGACGACGATGCATGGCGGCCCACCAAGATCGCCGAGATCGCGGACTGGGCGCCGGCGATGCGGTTCCTGCGCGTCTGCTATCAGGAGCAGGCCGAGACCTACAACTGCGAGCGCTGTTTCAAGTGCGTCAGCACGGCTCTGTGCATCCGGGTGGCGGGCGGATCGAGCGCGGCCCTCTCACCCGACGTGTCCCCGGAGACCATCCGCGCCATGCCCCTCGCCCCCGAGCACACGGATCGCGTGGAGTGGATCCGCGATCGGCTCCGGGAGCAAGGGGACGACCCGTCCGTGCTCGCCGCCCTCGACGACGCGATCGCCGGCGCCCACCGACGCAGCCGCCTGCAGGGCATCGCCGAGCGGGTCAACGAGGAGATCTACCTGCGGCTCTGACGCGCCGCGCAGGGCCGGCCGGTCACGGCCGCGGCGGGAACTGCCCGTCGGGCACGATGGTGTTTCCGCCGACCAGGCTGAACGTCACGTACGACTCGTTGGACGGGCAGCAGTTGGCGTCGTCGGGGGAGAGCCACCGGTACCGCACGGTGACCGTGTCGTCGGAGGCCCCGACCACCGAGGTGTAGCTGTACGCATCCGACGTGGCCGTACCCAGGTAGGACCCGGTGTTCGTGAAGAACAGGACGTGGGACTGCACGGTGCCGTTCTGGATGCCGGTGCCCGTGGCGCGCGCCCATTCCAGTGACGGGCACCCGTCGGAGCTGATGCCCGTCGTGTGATCGTCGATTACGAAACGCCCGCCCTGCGAATCGGTTCCGAGGTCGGCCACCGCGGCCCGGACGTTCGACGACGACGGGTCCACGCACGGCACGGGACCGGCGGGAGCCGGGGCGGGAACGGTGACGGTCTCGGTGAACGTGGGCCCCGGCGTGGGGACGTCCGACGCCGACGGCGCGGCGGCGGGAGTCGACGAGGGGGCCGCAGCGACGGACGTCGTCGGGTCGGCCGGGGCCGGTAGGGCGGTTCCGCCCGTCTGGCCGCCGCAGGCCGCGGCGACGGCCGCGCAGGCCGCGAGCACGACGACTCGAACGGCACCGGTGGTGATGGTCATGACCGATGTGTCGCCGGTCACGTGCCGATCGTTAGCAACCCGAAGGTCACGATCGGGCCACGAGCGACCTACTTCGCGTCCTCGCCATAGGTCTCGACCAGGCGGTCGAACTCGGCCCGGTCGATCACCTGCGCCTCACCGATCGCGAGAGCCTGGGCGTACTTGCCCGCCAGGTGGTAGTCGCGGCCGAGGGGGCCGCGCTCACCGTCCTCGTCGTCGGACTGCGCGCTGGCACCGGGCGGGACCTCGTTCTGCAGGCCAGACGTCTCCTGTCCCAGCCGGGCGTCGATCGTCGCGACGATCTTCTGCATGAGTTCCTGCTCGTCGGTCATGGCGCGCCTTTCGTGGTGTCCGCCGGACGGGATCGGCCCGGCGGCACCGTGGTTGTCGTCAGAGAACCTTGTTCAGGAAGTCCCTGGTGCGGTCGTTCTGCGGGTCACCGAACAGTTGCTCCGGCGTGCCCTCCTCGACGATGTACCCGTCGGCCATGAAGATCACACGGTCCGAGACCTCCCGGGCGAAACCCATCTCGTGCGTCACGACCACCATGGTCATGCCGCCCTTCGCGAGATCGCGCAGCACCTGCAACACCTCTCCGACCATCTCGGGGTCCAGGGCGGAGGTGGCCTCGTCGAACAGCATGATGTCGGGATTCATCGCCAGCGCGCGGGCGATCGCGACGCGCTGCTTCTGCCCACCCGACAACTGGGCCGGCTTGGCGTTCTCCTTCTCGGCCAGACCGACCTGGTCGAGCAGCCGCAGGGCGTTCTCCCGCGCCGACTTCTTGTCGGCCCGCTTGGTCTCGACGGGCGCGAGCATGACGTTCTCGATCACCGACATGTGCGGGAACAGGTTGAAGTGCTGGAACACCATCCCGATGTGCTGACGCACCTCGTCCAGGTCGACCTTCGGGTTCGTCAGATCGAATCCGTCGACCACCACGGTGCCACCGGTGATGTCCTCGAGCTTGTTCAGGCAGCGCAGGAACGTGCTCTTGCCCGAGCCCGACGGCCCGATCACGCACACCACCTCGCCGGAGTGGATGTCGACGTCGAGGCCCTTGAGCACCTCGAGGTCGCCGAACGCCTTCTTCAGGCCGGTCGCGCGGATCTTGACCTCGGCGGCCGACTGTCCCGCGTCCGACTTCTCCGTGCTGGTCACTTGTTGATCCTCTTCTCGAGACGGTTCGACAGCATCGTCAGCGCCATGATGATGACGAAGTACATGACGGCGATGATCAGCCACATGTTGAAGGACTGGAAGTTGCGGGCGATGATGATGCGCCCGGACTGCGTGAGCTCGGCCAGGCCGATCACGGACAGGATCGAGGTGTCCTTGAGTGTGATGACGAACTGGTTGATGTACGACGGGATCATGGTGCGGATGGCTTGCGGCATGACCACCTTGCGCATCGACGTCAGGTAGGAGATGCCGAGGCTGCGCGAGGCCTCCATCTGGCCCTTGTCCACCGACAGGATGCCGCCGCGCACGATCTCGGCCATGTACGCACCGGCGTTGAGCGAGAGCGTGATGATGCCCGCGGTGAAGGCCGTCATCGTGAACCCGAGCGCGGCCGGGATGCCGAAGTAGATGAAGAACGCCTGGACCAGCAGCGGGGTCCCGCGGAAGATCGCAACGTAGGTCGCCCCGATCGCCCGCAGCCAGGCCTTGGTGCTGACGCGGAAGAGGCCGAAGATCGCACCGAGGATCAGGGCGATGACGATGGAGATCACCGTGAGGACCACGGTGAGCCACAGACCCTTCAGCAGCTCCTTGTACTCGGTCTTGATCAGCCCCGGAATGGAGTTGTCGGTCTCCTCGGCGCCCGCGCCGATGTAGGTGTTCAGGATCTCGTCGTACTGACCGGACGAGCGCAGATTGGCCAGACCGGTGTCGAACGCCGCGAGCAGATCGGCGTTCGCGCCCTTGTTGACGGCGAATCCGTAATTGCTGGGCGATTCCTTCTCGGTGACCGTCTTCAGTCCGTTGCCCTGCGTGATGCCGTACTGCAGCACCGGGTAGTCGTCGAAGACGGCGACGGAGTTCCCGGTCCGCACCTCGTCGTACATGCTCGCCGAGTCGGCGAAGTAGCGCGTCGTGAACCCGTACCGGTCCTTGATCGACTCGGCGAAGTCCGCGCCCTCGGTGCCGTTCTTGACCGCCACCTGCTGGCCGGCGAGGTCCTCGTACGACGTGATCGACGAGTTCTCGAGGACGGCCATCTGAACGCCCGACTCGAAGTACGGCTCGGAGAAGTCGAACACCGCTTCACGAGCCGGGGTGATGGTCATGCCGGCGATCACGCCGTCGGCCTGGCCGGCCTGGACGGCCTGGAGCGCCGCGTCGAAGCCGAGCGGCCGGATGTCGACGGAGAACCCCTGATCCTCGGCGATCGCCCGGATGAGGTCCATGTCGATACCGACGAACTGCCCGTCGGCGTTCTGGAACTCGAACGGCGCGAACGTGACGTCGGTGGCGATCGTGAACGTGCGGCCCTCGACGGGACTCGGCGGCGCGGGCTGCGCCTGCGCGGTCGGGCCCAGCACGAGCGCGAGGAGGGCGACGAGGGCGGCGACCACGGACAGTCGACGCACGGGTGGGATGGTCGAGTTCACGGGTCGGACACTAAACCCCTCCGGGGCCACGACTCTTATTACCGATCGGTAAGAAGCCGCGGAGCGTACGCGCACCGTCCGAAGTTGCCGGGGCGACGCACGTCCGTTACCGTATCGTGACCGCAAGCCCTGGTTCGTGTCCGCCGCGACGCGAGCGGGATCGTTTCACCGGCAAGGACCTCTCGTGCGTGATCTTCTCGTGACCCTTCGCGATGCCGTGAGCACATGTCTCACGTAGCCCGCCTCAACTCCGCACGCTCGCGACTGCTGTACGCCACCGTCGCCGCACTCCTCCTCACCCTCGTGGTGGGTGCGTCCGTCGCCGTCGTCCGGCACAAGACTGTCACCGTCGACGTCGACGGGCAGCGCATCTCGCTGTCGACCATGAGCACCGACGCCCGCGGCGCGCTCGCCGCGGCCGGATACGTCCCGGCCGAGCGCGACGTCGTCGAACCCGCCGCGGACGCGGCCATCACCGACGGCGACACGGTGACGCTGAAGCGGGCCCGCGAGGTCACGCTGCTCGTCGACGGTGCGCCGTCGTCGGTGTGGACCACGGCGAGCACCGTCGCCGAGGCCAAGGGCGAGCTCGGTATCGCTCCGGACGTGCACATCGACCAGCCCGAGGATCAGCAGATCCCGCTCGAGGGCGGCACCGTCGAGGTGGTTCTGCCCAAGTCCGTCACACTCGTCGACGGTGCCGCGCAGCCCGCGCCGCTGCGCCTCGCGGCCCCGACCGTGGGCGAGTTCCTCGCGGCCGCCGGTGCACCGCTCGAACAGCAGGACACCGTCGAGCCCTCCGCCGACACCCCGCTGACCGACGGCCAGCAGATCGCCGTGACCCGCCAGCGCACCGAAGTGCGCACGCTCACCGAGGCCGTGCCGCCGCCGGACCAGCGTATCGAGGACCCGACGATGAACATGTCGCGGACCGTCGAGGAATCGGCCGGCGCGCCCGGCGAGCAGAACGCGACGTACGAGGTGACGCTGGTCAACGGCGTCGAGACCGGCCGCACGCTCGTCGACGCGGACGTCACCGTTCCCGCCGTGCCGAAGGTCGTGCGCGTCGGCGCCAAGCCGGGCACGGAGGTACCGCCCGTGCAGAACGGCGCCACCTGGGACGCCCTCGCCCAGTGCGAGGCGACCGGTAACTGGGCCATCAACACCGGCAACGGGTTCTACGGCGGCGTGCAGTTCGACCAGAACACCTGGGAGCGGCAGGGTGGTCTCAAGTACGCCCCCCGCGCCGACCTCGCCACCCGCGAGGAGCAGATCGCCGTCGCAACCCGAACGCAGCAGACGCAGGGTTGGGGCGCCTGGCCGTCCTGCTCCAGCAAGCTCGGTCTGCGCTGAGCCGCGAGCGGTCGGCTCTCGGCGCAGTAGGCTCGGCACCCGTGTCGTCGAGCGAAGTGCGCCTGTTGGGCCCGGCCGAGGTCCGCACCCTGGCCGCAGAGCTGGGCGTGCGGCCCACCAAGACGCTCGGCCAGAACTTCGTCCACGACGCGAACACCGTGCGGCGCATCGTCGCCGCGGCCGGCGTCGGGCCGGACGACACGGTGCTCGAGGTGGGTCCGGGACTCGGGTCCCTGACGCTGGCCCTGATGGACGTGGTCGACCGCGTCGTCGCCGTCGAGATCGACCCTCCTCTCGCTGCGCGCCTGCCGATCACGGCCGCGGAGCGCGCGGGCTCGCGGGCGGACCGGCTGACCGTGATCGAGGCCGACGCGCTGCGCGTGCGGCCGGACGAGGTGCCGGGCAACCCCACCGCGCTGGTGGCCAACCTGCCCTACAACGTGGCCGTGCCGGTGCTGTTGCACCTGCTCTCGACCCTGCCGAGCCTGCGCACCGCGCTGGTGATGGTCCAGGCGGAGGTGGCCGACCGCTTGGCCGCCGACCCGGGGTCCAAGATCTACGGCGTCCCGTCGGTGAAGGCGTCGTTCTTCGGTGTCGTTCGCCGCGCCGGAGCCGTGGGACGCAGCGTGTTCTGGCCCGTCCCGCAGGTGGAATCCGGTCTGGTGCGCATCGACCGCTACGCGACGCCGCCGTGGCCACAGGACGAGGACACCCGACGGGCGGTGTTCGCCGTCGTCGACGCCGCCTTCGCGCAGCGCCGCAAGACCCTGCGGGCGGCGTTGGCCGGATGGGCCGGCGGAGCCGCCGCGGCGGAGCGTCGCCTCGTCGAGGCCGGGATCGACCCGTCGGCGCGCGGCGAGACGCTCGACGCCGCCGCGTTCGTGCGGCTGGCGGCCACCTCGTCCTGACCGGGGCGGCACTCGGGATCCGCCTGATGCGGGTCCCGGGCCCGGCCCCGACTCCGCCTGATGCGGGTCCCGGACCCGGCCCCGACTCCGCCTGATGCGGGTCCCGGACCCGGCCCCGACTAGAGTGGTTCGTCGTGCTCACCGTCGTCACGCGGCCCGTCCGGGTTCGCGCCCCCGCCAAGGTCAACCTGCACCTGGCCGTCGGTGATCTGCGCGCGGACGGCTATCACGATCTCACCACCGTCTTCCACGCCCTGTCGTTGGTGGACGACGTGTCGGTGGTCAGCGCTCCGAGCATGTCGGTCACCGTGCGGGGCGACGACGCCGCGTCGGTACCCGTGGATTCGGGCAACCTCGCCTGGCGGGCCGCCGTCATGGTCGCCGAGGCCGTGGGCCGCGCGCCCGGCGTCGCGATCACGATCGACAAGGGCATTCCCGTCGCGGGCGGCATGGCCGGGGGGAGCGCCGACGCCGCCGCCACCCTCGTCGCGCTCGACGAACTGTGGGAACTGGGCCTGTCCCGCGCCGAGATCATGGGTTTCGCGGCCCGGCTCGGCAGCGACGTGCCGTTCTCGGTGGCCGGCGGGACCGCCGTCGGAACGGGACGCGGGGAGAAGCTGCTTCCGGTGCTGTCCCGCAATACGTTTCACTGGGTTCTGGCCCTGGCGAAGGACGGCTTGTCGACCCCATCGGTGTATCGCGAACTGGATCGGCTGCGCGAGCGCGGCACCCCGCCGCGCGCCGGCGATCCGGACGAACTGATGCAGGCGCTCGCGTCGGGTGACCCCACCCGCGTGGGTCCGCTGCTGGTGAACGATCTTCAGGCGGCCGCCCTGTCCCTGCGCCCGGACCTGCGCCGGACGCTGCGCGCCGGCATCGACGCGGGCGCCATCGCCGGCATCGTGTCGGGTTCCGGTCCCACCTGCGCGTTCCTGTGCGCGTCCGCCGACGACGCCGTCGAGGTCGGCGCCGAACTGTCCGGCGCCGGGGTGTGCCGCACGGTGCGCGTCGCGTCCGGGCCGGTGCCCGGCGCCCGCGTCACCCGAGACGAACGAGGACGTTCCTGATGGCCAATCTCGTCAACCTCGAACAGGTCTCGAAGTCGTTCGGGGTCAAGCCGCTGCTCGAACGCGTGTCGCTGGGCGTGCAGGAGAACGAGCGCATCGGCGTCGTCGGTCTCAACGGCGGCGGCAAGACCACCATGCTCGAGGTCCTGGCGGGCATCGAGGAGCCCGACTCGGGCCGGGTCAGCCGCGTCGGTGGCCTCCGCATGGCCGTCGTCACCCAGCGCGGTGTGCTGCCGCCCGGCTCCACCGTCGGAGACGTCGTGCTCGCTCCGCTCGGTGTCGCGGAGCACGAGTGGGCCGGCGATGCCCGCATCCGCAGCGTGCTGGACGGCATCGGGATCACCGGCCTCGGGCTGGACGCGCCCGTCGAGCAACTCTCCGGAGGCGAGCGGCGGCGCACCGCGTTGGCCGCGGCGCTGGTGCGCGACCTCGACCTCCTGGTGCTCGACGAGCCCACCAACCACCTCGACGTCGAGGGTGTGCAGTGGCTGGCCGAGCATCTGCGCGGACGCCGGTCGTCGCTGGTGGTCGTGACACACGATCGGTGGTTCCTCGACACCGTCGCCACCCGCACCTGGGAGGTCGTGGGCGGGCGCGTCGAGACGTACGAGGGCGGCTACGGCGACTGGATCTTCGCCCGCGCCGAACGCGCGCGACAGGCGGACGCCGCCGAGGACCGGCGTCGTAACCTCGCCCGCAAGGAGCTGGCCTGGCTGCGCCGCGGTCCGCCCGCGCGCACGTCCAAGCCGCGCTACCGGATCGAGGCGGCCGAGGCGCTGATCGCCGACGTGCCCCCGCCGCGCGATTCGGTTGCGCTGGCCTCCTTCGCCCGAACGCGCCTCGGGCGGGTCGTCGTCGAACTCGAGGACGCCACGTTGACGACGCCCGACGGCCGCGTTCTCGTCGAGGACCTCACCTGGCGTCTCGCGCCGGGGGAGCGAGTCGGCCTGGTGGGCGTCAACGGCTCGGGCAAGACGACGCTGCTGCGCACCCTGGCCGGGGAGCTCGATCCCGCGGCCGGTCGCCGCATCGAAGGGCAGACCGTGCGCATCGGCTGGCTCCGGCAGGAACTGGACGATCTCCCGGTGGACATGCGGGTGCTCGAGGCGGTGCAGGACGTAGCCGAGCGAATCCAACTGGGCGACAAGGAGATCAGTGCCGGCCAGCTCGCCGAGAGGCTGGGTTTCACCCCGGCGAGGCAGCGGACGCCCGTCGGTGACCTGTCCGGCGGCGAGCGCCGACGGTTGCAGCTGACGCGCGTGCTCATGTCCGAGCCGAACGTGCTCCTGCTCGACGAGCCCACCAACGACCTCGACATCGACACCCTCCAGCAGCTCGAGGACCTGCTCGATTCGTGGGCGGGGACGCTGGTGGTCATCAGCCACGACCGGTACCTCGTCGAGCGCATCTGCGACTCCACGTGGGCGCTGTTCGGCGACGGTCGACTGACCAACCTGCCCGGGGGCATCGAGGAGTACCTCCGCCGTCGGGCACAGCTCGCCGACGCGGTCGACGCCGGCTCCGGGCGGTCCGCCGGGGCCTCGGCACCTGCCGCGAGCGCGTCGGCGGCGGCGTCGGCGTCGTCCGTCAAGGGCAGTGCGGACGAACGCGCCGCCCGCAAGGAGCTGTCGCGGCTCGAACGGTCCCTGGTCAAGCTCGACGATCGCGAGAAGGCGTTGCACGCGGCGTTGGCGGAGGCGGCCACCGATCCCGTCCGAGTGCAGACCCTCGGAGCCGAGCTCGACACCGTCGTCGCCGAGAAGAACGCCGTCGAGGAACGCTGGATGGAACTGGCGGACGAGCTGGGCTGAGGCCCGTTCTCACGGCGCCGTGCGTCGGTGCGGTGTCGGGCGCCGTGTCGTTTCGAACCAGACGGGGTACACCATCGTCGCGTGTCCGGTCGGTCGCGCGGAGGAGGAGTGTGCCGATGCCGTCCGTCGTGTCCGCGGTGATGGGGCCGGAATTCGATCGCCTGCATCCGAAAGTGCAGTGGCGCTTCGGGTTCGGTTCGGACGATCACGTCGCTCAGTTCGGCACCGGGGTCATGGACACCATCGAGCACTCACGGTTGCTCCCGCCGCCGGCGCTGTGGCTCGGTGGTGCGCGGCGCATGGTGCCCGCGAGCGCGGGGGAGAACATCCCCTTCACGATCGCCAACTATGCCTACGTGGACGAGCTGGGAAGGGAGACACTGGCTTTCGTCCGACGGTTCCAGTTTCCCGGGCGCGAGGTGTCGCTCGATTCGGTGATGGTGCGAGATCCCGAGGGCGACGCGCTCGACTACATCGGGGCCGGACCGGACATGGTGGTCTCGACGTCGTGCGCGGCGGACGAGGAGGGTGGCCTCCGGTTGACCAGTGGCACACCGCGTTTCCTCGCGCCCCGTGGATCGATCAAGCCGCCCGCTCTCCTGTCGGCGGAGACCTTCGGCCGAGAGTGGTGGGACGAGAAGGAGGGGCGGCACAGAATCGACATCGAGGTGCGCGGACGAACACTGGGACGCCTGTTCCACTACAGCGGATGGTTCACCGCCGTGCAGGAGAACTGCCCGCCCGAGAACCTGCCCGCGGGCGTCGGTCCGAACCGGGTGGATCCCAGAAAATGAGATCGACTGCGGGGGAGGAAAATTGCCTCCACCTGCGGTGATGTATGTCCGACTCGTCCGATTCGGAGCGGCTCGAGTTTTTTCCGACAGATGCACCAATCCCCCCTGTGGGGATGCTCCGAAGAGTAGATGACACAACCGACAGTGACCGAGCACACGGGCCACTGAGCACTCGGTTCACACAACGAGAAGGGTTTCGCAATGAGCGTCACGAAGAGCAAGAGCGCAATGGCCGTCGGCTTCGCGGCGGTGGCCGTTCTCGGCCTGTCCGCCTGTTCCTCCGACGACGGCGGCAGCACCACCGACGCCGCCACGTCGTCGATGGCCGAGATGACCACGTCCGCACAGTCGATGACCTCGAGTGCGATGGCGTCCGGCTCCGCCGACCCCGCCTCCAACCTCGTCGGACCCGGCTGCGCCGCGTACGCCGAGCAGGTTCCGGACGGCGCCGGCTCCGTGAGCGGCATGGCTGCCGACCCGGTCGCCGTGGCCGCGTCGAACAACCCGCTGCTGACCACGCTGACGCAGGCCGTCTCCGGCCAGCTGAACCCGCAGGTCAACCTGGTCGACACGCTGAACGGCAGCGAGTTCACCGTCTTCGCGCCGACCGACGACGCTTTCGCGAAGATCGACCCGGCCACCATCGAGACGCTGAAGACCGACTCGGCGCTGCTCACCAAGATCCTGACCTACCACGTGGTGCCCGGCCAGATCGCACCGTCCGACATCGACGGCGAGCAGACCACCGTCGAGGGCCAGCAGGTCAACGTCACCGGCGAGACCGACGCCCTCAAGGTGAACGACGCCAACGTCGTCTGCGGTGGCGTCCAGACCGCCAACGCGACCGTCTACCTCATCGACTCGGTGCTCATGCCCCCGGCCTGATCCCCTCGCGATGACGGGTAGCTTTCGGACCCGACTCTCGTAGCAGAACGGCCCCCGGTTCCAGTGGAACCGGGGGCCGTTCGCATGCGGTGACTCGCTCGGATCAGCGGAAGCCCTTCGCGGGGTTGGTGAGGTCCAGCACGACGGTGGTGCCGTTGGACCGGACGTGCAGCTCGGGGCTGGAGAGACCGCCGGAGGTGAGGTACTCGCCGAGCAGCTGCAGCAGCTCGTCGGGTCCGTTGGAGGTGTCCATCGGACGCGTGTCGCGGCTGGTCAGCTCGTTCTGAGTGAGCCGGCCGGCGATGCGGATGGACGCGATACCCATCGCGGTGCGGCGATCCGGGCTGGGGTGGCGGGATGCGCCGGAGAAGCTGCTCCCGTTCGATCCGCCGTTGGTCGCCGAGGAACTGCCCGGCAGAGCGTGCTCGGAGATCTGGTCACTGGTGGTCACGTCGGCCTCGCTGGTGTTGGTCGGGGTTGCGGTGGTGGAGGGCGTCCTGGTGGACCTGTGGGCCGGGGCCTTGCCGATCTTGACGCCCGTGAGGGGCCCACCTGATCCGTCGTTCATGCTTGGAGTGCTCCATCGTCGTGAGGTGTGCGGTGTCGCGGGGCGGACGACCACGTGGTCCCCCGCCGTGTCGACGCACGAAAACGGACTTCGAGTACGTTCGACACGGCAAAAAGTACCACGGGCGCGTTATTCGTCCGAGATATGCAGCCAATGGCTGGTAATGAGCCCAACTCACGGGATGTCTCGTGGTGACATCACACGACGACGGGCCGTGGTCCGTCGAGCCCCACCTGCCGGGCTGCACAGCAGTCGTCCGGTTTGCCGGGATCCCGCCGAGACGTCCGACCTGTGTGCAGTGAGGCATGGGGTTCGAGCCACGCGCCCCCGCGTCCCCGAACCCCCGCGCCCCCCGACCCCCTCAGTCCGCGGCAGCCACCAACGGCTCGAGCGTGAGGTGCGGCAGCTCCTTCTCGATGTACTGCAACCGCCACTTGTCGCTGACCAGGGCAAGCAACACCCCGTCGCTGCGCGTGAACACCTCGACCCCACGCTGACGGCCCAGCTCGTCGGCGGACTCGGCATCGGTCCGGCGGGCCAGCGAGTAGCCGAGCGGCTCCATGCGGGCCTCGACGCCGAACTCGGACTTCATGCGCGCCGCGACCACCTCGAACTGCATGGGGCCGACGGCGGCGAGCACGGGCGAGGCGTCGCCGCGCAGGTCGTTGCGCAGGATCTGCACCACGCCCTCGGAATCCATCTGGTCCACCGCGCGTCGGAACTGCTTGTACTTGGCGGCGCTCTCGGCTCGCAGGATGGAGAAGTGCTCCGGCGCGAACGAGGGGATGGGAGGGAACTCGACCTTGCGGTCGGCGTAGAGCGTGTGGCCCGGCGCGAGGGCCGTCGCGTTGACCAGACCCACGACGTCGCCGGGATAGGCGTGTTCCACGGTGGTGCGCTCGCGCCCGAACACGGTCAGTGCGTACTTCGTGGTGAACGGCTTGCCGGTCTGTGCGTGGGTGACCACCATCCCGCGCTCGAAGACACCGGAGACCACCCGCATGAACGCCAGGCGATCGCGGTGTGCGGTGTCCATGCCCGCCTGGACCTTGAACACCACGGCGCTGAACGGGTCGGTGACGTCGCGGGCGCCGCCGGCGACGTCGGGACGCGGCCCGGGCGGCGGGGCGAAGGAGACCAGGGTGTCCAGGATCTGGTGGACGCCGAAGTTCAGCATGGCCGACGCGAAGATGACCGGCGACGTGCGCCCGGCGAGGAACGCCTCCTCGTCGTGCTGCTGACCGCTCTCGACCAACAGCTCGCTCTCCTCGAGCGCCGTGGTCCACTCGTCGCCCTCACGCGCCGCAGCGGCGTCGGCGTCCAGGAACTCCTCGGGCGCGATGGTCGCGCCGCCGGCGGTCCGGGTGAAGTGGATGTACTCGCCGGCGGTCACGTCCAGCAGTCCGCGGAAGTCGCCGGCGATGCCCACCGGCCAGAAGAGCGGGGTGGGGGTCAGACCGATGCGCTCGTCGATTTCGTCGAGCAGTTCGAGGGGCGTGCGGCCCGGACGGTCCCACTTGTTGATCACCGTCACCACGGGGATGCCGCGGTGGCGGCACACCTGGAAGAGCTTGAGGGTCTGGGGCTCGAGACCCTTGGCGGCGTCGATCAGCATGACCGCCGCGTCCACGGCGGTGAGAACCCGATAGGTGTCCTCCGAGAAATCGGCGTGGCCGGGGGTGTCGACGAGGTTGATGGTGTGATCGGCGTAGTCGAACTGCAGGGCGGTGGAGCTGACGGAGATGCCGCGGGCCTTCTCCATCTCCATCCAGTCCGAGACCGTCGACTTGCGGCCCGCCTTGCCGTGGATGGCCCCCGCCTCGGAGATCTTGCGGGCATGCAGCGCGAGCGCCTCGGTCAGCGTCGACTTGCCCGCGTCCGGGTGCGAGATGACCGCGAACGTCCGTCGGCGGTCGACCTCCCGACGCAGGTTCTTCGGTGCGGCGGGGGCGCTCTCGGCGGTCGGTGACAGATCGGACGGGGTGCTCACGGGGGCCTTTCTCGATCGGGCGCGCGCCGTCGAGGAGACGACGGCGGCATCTGCAGACTACGCGGAACGGACGGGCCGATCAGGGGCCGTGGAGGCGGTTCTGGGCATCCTCGAGGCCCAGGCGCACCACCAGTTCGACCGCGTCGGCAGCGTCCTCGACGCTCACCGCGATCTCGTCGCGTTCGGCGGCGGCGAACGGTTTCAGGACGAACGACGCGGGATCCATGCGACCCGGCGGGCGGCCGATACCGACGCGCACCCGGACGTAGTCCTTGGTGCCCAGCGATTTCGAGATCGAGCGCAGCCCGTTGTGGCCGCCCTCGCCGCCGCCGCGCTTGAGTCGGACGACGCCGAAGTCCAGGTCGAGCTCGTCGTGCACCACGATCACGTCGGTCGGAGCCACCGAATGGAACCGGGCCAGGTTGACCACCGGGCCGCCGGACTCGTTCATGTACGAGCGGGGCTTGCCGAGCACCACCGCGCGGTCGCCCAGCCGGGCCGACAGCACGTCGCAGTTGCTGCGCTTGTGCGCCGAGAACGACCCGTGCGCCCTGGCCGCGAGGGTGTCCAGCACGACGGCGCCGATGTTGTGGCGCGTCTTCGCGTACTGCGAGCCCGGGTTGCCGAGGCCGATCACCACCATCGGTCCGGCTGCGGAACTGCTCATGATGTCGCCTCGTCTCGGGTGGGAACGACGCACGGCGCGCTCTCCGTGCGGAGAGCGCGCCGTGCGGGTGGGGCTGAGATCAGTTGTCGGAGTCCGCCGCGGCGGCCTCGTCGGCAGCGGAGGAGTCCTCCACGGCCTCTTCTTCCTCGGCCGCGACGTTCGACGCGAGGTCGCCGGCACCCTCGGCCTCGAGCTCGGCCTCGGTGGGGGCCTCGACGACGTTGACCAGCAGGGTCTCGCCGTCGGTGACCAGGGTGGCGCCCGACGGCAGCTCGAGCTGGGAGGCGAGGATCTGCGTGCCGATCTCGGCGCCCTCGACCGACACCTCGAACTGCTCGGGGATCTGCGTGGCGTCGACCTCGATCTCGACGGCGTTGGTGTCGACCGTGACCAGCGTGCCGGGGGCGGCGTCGCCGGTCGTGGTGACGGCGATCTCCACGGTGACCTTCTCGCCGCGGCGGATCACCAGCAGGTCGGCGTGCTCGATGTAGTTCTTGATCGGGTGGACGACGACCGACTTGGTCAGAGCCAGCTGCTTCTCGCCGTCGATGTCGAGCTCGACGACGGCGTTCACGCCGTCGGCGCGCAGCACGGCCGCGAACTCCCGAGCGGGCAGGGCGAGGTGCTTCGGATCGGTGGAGTGGCCGTACAGGACGGCGGGAACCTGGCCGTCGCGACGGGTGCGGCGGGCAGCGCCCTTGCCGAACTCGGTGCGCAGCGCAGCGGTGAGAACGTTGGTGTCAGCCATGGTGGAACTCCTCGAATGACGGCGTGTGCGGCGGTACGACTTGTCCGGCGCGGACACGGACGAGGACGGCCGAGAGACGGGCCGTGCCTGCGTCGATCACGGTGTCGGTCCTCGGACGGGTCCGTGGCCCGGGCACCCTCGCCGAGACAACCTGGAACACCTTACCGGACGGGCTCGGCGACCACCGAATCCGCCGCCCCGGGCGACGCCGCCGCGACGGCCCCGGCAATCAGCGCTCGCGCGGACTGCCGAGCGACCGCGATTGCGTCGGCGACGCCGCCGGCGGTCGACGCCACCACCGCCCCCTCGTGGAGGAGGAACAGTCCGGTGCCGACGATCTCGGGGTCGGCCACTCCGGCGTCGCGGGAGAATTCGACGTACAGCGCACGCGCCCAAGCTTTCTCGGCGTGCACGACGGCCAGGCCGGGGT
This sequence comes from Rhodococcus sp. PBTS 1, assembly GCF_001620025.1. Taxonomy (NCBI): domain Bacteria; kingdom Bacillati; phylum Actinomycetota; class Actinomycetes; order Mycobacteriales; family Nocardiaceae; genus Rhodococcus; species Rhodococcus sp. PBTS 1. The sequence continues at coordinate 2,767,573 of NZ_CP015219.1, read as the reverse complement.
GGTCGGTGCCGGCGATCTCGGCGTGGGCGTTGACGAATCCGCACCCGCGGGAGGCATCCGCGAGCCACTCCTCGAGCGCGTCGTACATGGCCCGGATGCGTGGCAGTCCCGGGGCGACGCCGTCCAGCCGGTCCAGGACGAACCGCTGCCACCGCAGTCGGCGACGACCGAGATAGAAGGCCACCAGCCCGTCCTTCGAGCCGAACCGGTCGTAGAGGGTCTTCTTGGTAGTGCCGGCCTCGTCCGCGACGAGATCGACTCCGGTGGCGCGGATGCCGCGTTCGTAGAACAACCGGGCCGCGACGTCGTGGATGCGTTCGCCGGCCGGCGTGAGGGCGGCGGCGGGGTCGGGAATCGTGCGCACCGGGGAGGCTCCCGTCGGTCGAGATAACAGGACACTGCGAGTATACAGACCTGTATGGTTACCTCTTGGCGTGAACCCACGAGACGCCCCCTTGGCCGCCCTGCTCGTCGTCACCTGGAGCTCGGGCTTCGTCGGCGCCGAGCTCGGCACACGCACCGCCTCGTCGCACGCCGTGCTGGCGTGGCGCTTCGTCGTCGCCGCCCTCGTCCTCGGGGCCGTGGTCCTCGTTCGAGCGCAGCGCGTGTCCCGCGCGGCCGTGCGCCGCCAGATCGGACTCGGCGTCGTCATGCAGTGTCTGTACCTGGGCGGGATCTACACCGGCGTCCAGTACGGGGTGTCCGCCGGACTCAGTGCGCTGATCGCCGCGTTGCAGCCGATGGTGGTGGCCGCCCTCGCCGCCGCGTTCCTCGCCCAACGCATCGGCGGGCGCACCGCGGCGGGACTGCTCCTCGGCATCGTCGGGGTGGCGGTGGTGGTCGGCGGCAATCTCGGCGGCGACGCGCCGTGGTGGGCGTACGCCCTTACCGTCGGGGGGACCGTCTCGCTGTCGGTCGGCACCCTGCTGCAGTCCCGAAATTCCGAGCCGGTGCCGATCACGGTGGGACTCGCCGTGCAGTCCGCCACCGCCGCGGTCTTCTTCCTCGCATGGAGCCTCGCGGCGGGCGACGCCCTGCCCCCGGCCGACGGCGGGTTCTGGTTCGCCGTCGGGTGGACCGTGGTGCTCTCGACCTTCTTCGCGATCGGCAGCTACTTCGTCGTCATCGGACGCCGCGGGGCCACCGCGGCGAGCGCCCTGCTGTACCTGACCCCGCCCGTCACGATGATCTGGGGCTGGGCGATGTTCGGAGACAGGCTCGGCCTCGCGACGGTCCCGGGTCTCGCGCTGTGCGCGGTGGCCGTGGCGCTGGTGCTGCGCGCACCTACCGCAGCGCCGCCACGGCCGACACGGCCGCGTCCAGCTGGTCGGTCCGAAGGAAGCAGTGGGGCGACGCCCGCACCACCGCGTCCAGACCACGCGCCGTCATGTCGAGCAGTGTCGACGACCGCGGACTGACGGTGACGGTGACACCCTGCTCCGCCAGGCGGGACTTCACCTCGTAGGGGTCGACGCCGTCGACGGTGAACGTCACGATGCCGGACAGTTGCGTGCCCGGGCGGCGGAACCCGGCGTCCTGCACGGTGACGCGGGGGAGCGCGTCCAGTTCGGCGCGCAGATGGTCCGCCCGGTCGCGGACCGCGGCCTCGACGACGTCCGGACCGAGAGCGAGGAGGTGGTCCGCGGCGGCGCCGAGGCCGAGCCGGGCGGCGACGTCGTGCTCCCAGGTCTCGAATCGTCGTGCGTCGTGGACGATCTCGTAGGAGGTGGGCCCGGTCCAGGTGGCGCTGTGCAGATCCAGCGATCGCGGTTCGAGCCCGTCGAGCAGGTGCTCGGCGACGTACAGCATCCCGGTCCCGCGCGGTCCGCGCAGCCACTTGCGGCCGGTGGCCGAGAGTGCGTCGACACCGAGCTCGCGCACGTCGAGGTCGACCTGCCCCACCGATTGGCAGGCGTCGAGCAGGACCAGTGCCCCGACGGCGTGGGCCGCGTCGACCACCTCGCGCACCGGATTGATCAGGCCGCTGTTGGTCGGGGCGTGCACCAACGACACGAGTTTCACCCGCTCGTCCAACACGCGCCCCAGCGCCGCGACGTCGATCGCCCCGGTGTCGTCGGCGGGCAGCTGCTCCACCACCGCTCCGGTGGCGTGGGCGCGCTGGAGGGCCGCGACGGCCCCGGTGGCGTACTCGACGGGCGAGAGAAGAATGCGGTCACCGGGTGCGAGCGGCACGGCGTAGAAGACGTCGCACCAGGCGCGGGTCGCGGAGTCGGACAGGGCGATCGTGTGGGCGGGCGCGCCGAGCAGACGACCGACCGAGCCGCGGACGGCGAGAAGGTCGTCCGCGCGTTCGGCGGCCGCGGCGTACCCGCCGATCTCCGCTTCGCGACGAAGGTGGTCGACGACGGTGTCGGTGACCACCCGCGGCGGCAGGGACGAGCCGGCGCTGTCGAGGAAGACGCCGCGGGCGGCCGCGGGTGTCTCGGCGAGCACGGTGTCGACTACGGACGACGAGTTCTTTTCCATCGCCTCGAAGACTATGTCGGTCCGGCGCGCTAGCGTCGAGGCATGACCGCGTCGAGCGAACTCGGTTCGCGCCCCGTCGCCGAGGCCTACCTCGAGCGAGTGTGTTTCAAGATCGGCCCGCCCGCGCTGGTCGGTGCCGAACTCGAGTTCTTCACGTCCCTTCCCGACGGGTCCCGCCCGTCGCTCGATCTGCTGGCCGCCGCGCTCGGTGATCACACCCCCGCGTCACTGCGTCCGGATTCCCCGGCCCTGCCCCTCCGCTCCGGAAACGTCGTCTCCGTCGAGCCGGGTGGCCAACTCGAACTGTCCTCCGCCCCGGCCGCGTCGGCCGACCTGGTGGTCGATGCCGTGCGGCGCGACACCGACCGCCTGCAGGATCTGCTCGCGCCCTACGGCGTGACCCTCGGCACCGGCGGCGCGGACGTCGCGCGAGATCCCGAGCGTCTGCTGACCTTGCCGCGTTACTGCGCGATGGAGTCGCGCTTCGACACGGTCGGACCGTTCGGGCGCGCGATGATGTGCAACACCGCAGCCGTGCAGATCAGCGTGGACGCGGGGCGCGATCGAGCCGAGATTCGGGATCGCTGGGAAACCCTGCACGCGGTGGGGCCGGCGCTCCTCGCCGCGTTCGCCGCCACACCCGTGTTGGCCGGGGTGCCCGCCGAGCCGTGGGCGTCACAGCGCATGCGGACGTGGTTCGAACTCGACCGGACCCGGACGCGGGTGCCACTCGGTGTCGACCCCGTCGTCGACTACGCGCGGTGGGCCCTCGACGTCCCGCTGCTGTGCATCCGCGTGGGCAGCCGACTGCAGTCTCCGCCGCGCGAGACCACGTTCGCGCAGTGGATGGCGGGCGCGCTGGACGACGTGGTGGGCCCTGGAGAGCGCCGCCCCACCACGGCGGATCTCGACTACCACCTCACCACGCTGTTCCCGCTGGTCCGGGCCGGCGGTCACCTCGAGGTGCGCTACCTCGACGGTCAGCCCGACGGGCTGTGGGACGTACCGATCCATGCCGTGGCCGCCCTCGTCGCGGACGAGTCCGTCCGCGCCGCGGCGCGCGCGGCCGTGCTCGGCACCGAGAACCGGTGGGAGGACGCCGCCCGGTTCGGTCTGGCCGACGCCGCGCTCGCGGACGCGGCGTCCGCCGTGCTCGCGGTGGCGGCGGCCGCGTCGGTGGGCCTCGTCGCCGACCGTCTGCAGGCCGCGGCCGAGCGCTGTGCTGCCCGTCTCGCCCCCGGAGAGTCCCGTTCGTCCACCCACGCGTTCACGAAGGAGGCCGCCCGGTGACCACCACCGACCCCGTCCGGACCACCGACACCGAGGTCCTGCGAGAGCGACTGCAGGACATGCTCGATCGCAGCCGTGCCCGCACGGCCGCGCTGACCGACTGCCTGGACGACGACGGTCTGCGCGAACAGGTGTCGCCGCTGATGAGTCCGTTGGTCTGGGATCTCGCGCACATCGGGAACCAGGAGGAGTTGTGGCTGGCGCGGGACGTCGGCGGACACGCCCCGCTGCTCGGGGACATCGACGATCTGTACGACGCGTTCCGGCACGCCCGGTCCACGCGACCGGGACTACCGCTCCTCACGCCCGACGCGGCGCGCGAGTACGTGGCGCGGGTACGCGAGCTGTCGCGAGAGGCATTGCAGGACACGACGTTCGACGAGCGTCGGCTCACCGAGAACGGGTTCGTCTTCGCCATGGTGGCCCAGCACGAACAGCAGCACGACGAGACCATGCTCGCCACCCACCAACTCCGGACCGGTCCGGCGGTCCTGCACGCGCCGGACGCGCCGCGGGCGGAGGTTCCCGCCGACGGAGACCTCGAGGTGATCGTCCCCGGCGGGCCGTTCGAGATGGGGACCGACACCGATCCGTGGGCGCTGGACAACGAACGTCCCGCCCACACCGTGCACGTGGAGACCTTCGCGATCGACGCGGTGCCGGTCACCAACGGCGACTTCCTGCGGTTCGTGGCGGACGGCGGCTACGACCGCGAGGAGCTGTGGACCGAGCGCGGCTGGCAGCACCGCCGCGAGGCGGGTCTGATCGCGCCCGGTTTCTGGGAGCAGGACCCGGACGGGACGTGGTGGCGGCGGGTGTTCGGCCGCCGCGTGCCGGTCCGTCCGGCGCAGCCCGTGGTACACGTGTCGTGGTTCGAGGCCGACGCCTACGCGCGCTGGGCCGGCAAACGCCTGCCCACCGAGGCGGAGTGGGAGAAGGCCGCTCGCCTCGATCCGGCCGACGGCGGCTCGCGTCGCTTCCCGTGGGGAGACGACGAGATCGCTTCGCACCACGCCAATCTGGGTCAGCGACACCTCGAACCGGCCGACGTGGGTGCGTATCCGGACGGGGCGTCGGCGCTCGGGGTCGAGCAGCTGATGGGCGACGTCTGGGAGTGGACGTCGTCGGACTTCGAGCCGTATCCGGGATTCGAGATGTTCCCGTACCCGGAGTACTCCGAGGTGTTCTTCGGCGGCGACTACAAGGTGCTGCGCGGCGGATCCTTCGGCACCGATCCGACGGCGATCCGGTCGACGTTCCGCAACTGGGACCACCCCATCCGTCGGCAGATCTTCTCGGGGTTCCGGTGTGCGCGGGACGTGGGAGTCGCCTGAGTGTGTCGCCACCTGGGCTACCTCGGTCCCGCCCGATCGGTCGGTGACGTCCTCACCGCCGGCACCTCGTCCCTGATGCAGCAGTCGTGGGCGCCGCGCGACATGCGCGGCGGCGGCACCGTCAACGCCGACGGGTTCGGCGCGGCGTGGTGGACGGACGGCGGTGTCGGGCACTACCGCAATCCGATGCCGATCTGGACCGACCCCGCCGTGACCGACACACTGACGTCGGTGCGGTCCACGGCCGTACTGGCGGCGATCCGGTCGGCGACGGTCGGCATGCCGGTCGACCGCTCGGCGTGCGCTCCGTTCGTGGCCGGAACGTTCGCGTTCAGCCACAACGGCGTGGTCACCGGGTGGCCGCACAGTCTCGCCGCCCTTGCCGCCGACGTTCCGACGGTCGACCTCCTTCGCCTCGCAGCTCCGACGGACGCCGCCGCGCTCTGGACGGTGCTGCAGCACAGGCTCGGTCGGCAGGAACCGGGGGAGGCGCTCGCGGGTCTCGTGCGGGACGTCGACGCCGCCGCCCCCGGATCCCGGCTCAACCTGCTGCTCTCCGACGGCCGCACGCTGTGGGCCACGGCGGTGCATCATGCGTTCTCGGTTCGCGTCGACGGTGAGTCGGCCGTCGTCGCGTCCGAACCGACCGACGACGACCCGAGTTGGCGTGCCGTTCCGGATCGGTCGATCGTGACCGCCGCGGTCGGCGCGCTGGAGGTCACACCACTCGATCGCTGACCCCGCTGCTCACCTCGACTTCTGCCCCCGCCTCCCACCGTCTCGACCGACCCGAAGGGTTCCACCATGGCTGCGCCGACGCTCGACGTTCACCTCACCGATGCCGACGTGCGTGCGTCACTGCGCGCGGATGTCCTGCGCGGTCTCACCGCCACCCCGAAGTGGCTGCCGCCCAAGTGGTTCTACGATGCCACCGGTAGCAAGCTGTTCGAGCTCATCACCGAGCTGGACGAGTACTACCCCACGCGCACCGAGCGGGGCCTGCTCACCGAGCACGCCGACGAGATCGCCGCGCTCACCCGCGCCGAGGTCCTGGTCGAGCTCGGGTCGGGATCGTCCGACAAGACCCGGCTGCTGCTCTCGGCGGGCACCGCGGAGGGATCGCTGCGGCGATACGTCCCGCAGGACGTGTCCCCGTCGGCGCTGACCGGGGCCATGGAGGATCTCGTCCGCGACTACCCGGAGCTCGAGATCCACGGTGTGGTCAGCGATTTCACCGACACCCTGCGATCGCTGCCCGCCGGAGGACGGCGAACCGTGGCCTTCCTGGGCGGCACCCTGGGCAACCTGGTGCCGCAGGAGCGCGCCGAGTTCCTCGCCGAGATCGGACGCACCGTCCACGCCGGGGAGTTCCTGCTGCTCGGTGTGGGCCTGGTGGTCGATCCGGCGGTGATGGTGCCGGCGTACGACGACGCCGCAGGCGTGACCGCGCGGTTCAACCGCAACGTGCTGTCGGTCCTGAACGGCTCTCTGGACGCGACGTTCGATCCCGAGTCCTTCGCACACGTCGCGGTGTGGGACGACCGGCACGAGTGGATCGAGATGCGCCTGAGATCGTCCCGCGCACAGGACGTTCGGATCGAGGCCCTGGGGCTCGACGTGCATTTCGACGAGGGCGAGGAGATGCGCACCGAGATCTCCGCCAAGTTCCGCGAGGAGTCCATCACGGGCGAACTGGCCGCGGCCGGCTTCGTGGTCGACCGCTTCTGGACCGACGCAGATCGTCGATTCGCCGTCCTCGCGGCGCGTCGGGAGGGCTGAGCGCGGCTCGGCGCGAGGGCGACCCCCCCGCGCCGAGCCGCGGACGGACTATGCGCTGCCGTTGAACAGGCTGGTGACCGAGCCGTTCTCGAAGACCTCGCGGATGGTGCGGGCCAGCAGCGGTGCGATCGACAGCTCGGTGAGGGTGTCGAAGCGCTTGTCGTCGCTGATCGGCAAGGTGTTGGTGACCACGACCTCCTTGGCGCCGCACGACGCGAGTCGCTCGGCGGCCGGGTCGCTGAGGACACCGTGCGTGGCGGCGATGACCACGTCGCCCGCGCCGGCTTCCTTCAGCACCTTGACCGCGCCGGCGATGGTGCCGCCGGTGTCGATCATGTCGTCGATGAGGATGCAGGTGCGTCCCTCGACCTCGCCGACCACGCGGTTGGACTTGACCTGGTTGGGCACCAACGGGTCACGCGTCTTGTGGATGAAGGCGAGGGGAGCGCCGCCCAGCGAGTCGGCCCACTTCTCGGCCACGCGCACGCGTCCGGAGTCCGGCGAGACGACGGTGATGTGCTCGAGGCTGTAGCCCTCGCGGATGTGGTCGGCGAGCTGGCTGTGAGCGTGCATGTGATCGACCGGGCCGTCGAAGAAGCCCTGGATCTGATCGGTGTGCAGATCGACGGTGATGATGCGGTCGGCACCGGCGGTCTTGAGCAGATCGGCCACCAGTCGGGCCGAGATGGGCTCGCGGCCGCGGTGCTTCTTGTCCTGCCGGGCGTAGGGGTAGAAGGGCAGGATCGCGGTGATGCGCTTGGCGGAGCCGCGCTTGAGCGCGTCGATCATGATGAGCTGCTCCATGAGCCACTGGTTCAGCGGGAACGGGTGGCTCTGCAGGACGAAGGCGTCCGATCCGCGGACCGACTCCTCGAAGCGCACGAAGATCTCGCCGTTGGCGAAGTCGCGGGCGGTCTGCGGGGTGACCTCGATGCCCAGTTCCTTCGCCACCTGCTCGGCGAGCTCGGGATGAGCGCGACCGGAGAAGAGCATCAGGTTCTTCTGGTTGTCGGTCCAGTTGGCTGTGGTCACTGCTCTACTCGCCGTCCTTCGATTCGTGCACGTGTGGATCCTCGGTCGAACGGGCGCGTTCGGCGGCCTCCGCCGCCGGCGTTCCCGGACGCTTCTTCTGCACCCAGCCCTCGATGATCCGTTGCGGACCACCGGACACGGCCAGCGCACCTGCGGGTACATCATGGCGCAGCACGGTCCCGGCGCCGGTGTAGGCCCCGTCGCCCACCCGCACCGGGGCGATGAACATCGTGTCCGAGCCGGTCCGCACGTGCGATCCGATCTCGGTACGGGACTTGCCGACGCCGTCGTAGTTCACGAAGACGCTCGACGCGCCGATGTTCGAGTGTTCGCCGATGGTCGCGTCGCCGACGTAGGTCAGATGCGGGACCTTCGAGTGAGCACCGATGGCCGCGTTCTTGGTCTCGACGAACGCCCCCAGCTTGCCGGCGGTGCCCAGCTCGGTACCCGGCCGGAGGTAGGTGTACGGCCCGACGACGGCGCCCGGTCCGATGGTCGACTCGCTGCCGTGGGTGCGCACCACGCTGGCGCCGGGTCCCACGGACACGTCGGTGAGGGTGGTGTCGGGTCCGACGACGGCGTCCTCGCCGATCTCGGTGGTGCCGTGCAGCTGGGTGCCCGGGTGCAGGACGGCGTCGCGCCCGATGATCACCCCGATGTCGATCCAGGTCGATGCCGGGTCGATCACGGTGACCCCGGCGCGCATGTGGCGGGCCAGGATGTGCTCGTTCAAGGTGCGGGTGACCTCGGCGAGCTGCACGCGGTCGTTGACCCCGCGCACCAGATCGGGATCGGTGAGCTGGGTGCTGAACACCGGCAGCCCGTGGGAGCGGGAGATCTTCAAGACGTCGGTCAGGTACAGCTCGTGCTGGGCGTTGTCCGTGCCGAGCGAGGCCAGCGCCGTCCGCAGGGCGTCGGCGTCGAACGCGTAGACGCCGGAGTTGACCTCGGTGATGCGCAGTTGCTCGGGGGTGGCGTCGGCGTGCTCGACGATCTCGGCGACCCGGCCCTGCGCGTCCCGCACGATGCGGCCGTAGCCGTTGGGCTCGGCCGGGACGAACGTCAGTACCGACACGGCGACGGTCTCGCTGGAGGAGCGATGGTCGTGCAGCAGCGCCCGGAGAGTGTGGGCGTCGAGGAGGGGAACGTCGCCCGCGGTGACGAGGACGGTGCCGGAGAAGTCCCGGGGGAGTGAGGCGAGTCCGCACTGCACGGCGTGACCGGTGCCGTGCTGCTCGTGCTGCACAGCGATGTCGATGGTCCGCCCCAGGGACTCGGCGAGCTCACCGACCGCGGCGCCGACCTTCTCGCGGTCGTGGCCGACCACGGTCACCAGATGATCGGGATCCACGCCGTCCGCGGCGTGCAGGGCGTGGGCGAGCATGGAGCGACCGGCCAGTCGGTGAAGCACCTTGGGTGTCTTCGATCGCATCCGTGTCCCCGCACCTGCGGCGAGCACGACGACGGCGACCTTCGACGACATGAAACTCCTCGGGGATGTTCAGACAGTGAGCTCCGCCGCCAGGACTCGAACCTGAACTATCTGAACCAAAATCAGAGGTGCTGCCATTACACCACGGCGGATCACAGCCTCGGCCGGCGTGCACCGAGCGGAAGGAGTCTCGCACGAAGTGCCCCGGCGGGTAAAACCCCGACGCGACCCGTGTGGTGTATCAGTGAACCCATGACGTCGTCGAACGCCGGGACTCCCGAGCGCGGCCCGCGGGTGCGGATGACCGGGACGCAACGCCGGGCGCAATTGATCGAGATCGGCCGCACGCTCTTCGCCGAGCGCGGGTACGAGGCCACGTCGATCGAGGAGATCGCCCAGCGCGCGCAGGTGAGCAAGCCCGTCGTCTACGAACACTTCGGCGGCAAGGAGGGCCTGTACGCCGTCGTCGTCGATCGGGAGATGTCGACGCTGCTGTCGATGATCACGTCGTCGCTCACGGAGAACAGATCGCGTGTCCGGGTGGAACGGGTGGCGCTGGCGTTGCTCACGTACGTCGAGGATCACACCGACGGGTTCCGCATCCTCGTCCGGGACTCGCCCGTGGCGGCCGCCGAGGGCACCTATTCCTCGCTGCTGAACGACGCCGTGAGCCAGGTGGGCCACATCCTGGCGGGGGACTTCTCCCGCCGCGGCATCGATCCGGACACCGCGCCTCTCTACGCCCAGGCCCTCGTGGGCATGGTGTCGATGACGGCGCAGTGGTGGCTCGACGACCGCACGCCGTCGAAGGAGGCGGTGGCCGCGCACATCGTGAACCTGTGCTGGAACGGTCTGACCAACCTGGAGGCGGATCCGCAGTTGGGGGCCTGATCGGGTCGTCCGGCGTAAGGCGCAGGTTGGATCCGAACGCCGCGCACGCTCCGACATGTCGGCCGAGACCGAGGGACGAGTGCTCGGGTCCGGTACAGGTGCAGTGGTACCGTTTTCTGGCACCGTTCACAGTTTCGGTGTGCCGACGGGTGTCGAACACGGCGTCCGATCGGACCCACCGTTCGTTGCAGACACTTTCGAGGCGGATCGCATGGTCAGACAGGCACGCGCCGAGATCACCCGGGACACGGTGTTGGCCGGTGCCGCGACGGTGTTCCTGCGCCTCGGCTACGCGAACGCCAGCCTCAGCGAGATCATCTCGCAGTCCCAGGTGACCAAGGGTGCGCTCTACTTCCACTTCGGATCGAAGGAAGAGCTGGCAAGGGCGGTCATCGACGAGGGCGTCCGCCGCCTCACCGCGGCGTGCGCGACGCTCGACGACGGCCGAGTGCCGGCCCTCGAGGCCGAGATCGGCGTCTCCTACATCACCGTCGACATGGCCGTGACCGATCCGATGGTGGCGGCGATGTTCCGGCTCGAGTACCAGATCGGCGACTACCGCGGTACCGGCGAGAACATCCTGGAGACGTGGACCGAGTACCACACCGGACTCGCCCGCCGGGCCCTCGAGGAGGGCGATCTGCTGCCCGACCTCGACGCGGAGACCACGGGCATGCTCTTCCTCGAGGTGATCGTGGGGGCGCACATGGTGGCGGTGGCCACCGACAGCACCGACCGCATGTCCAGTCGGATGGAACGGCTGTGGCACTACCTGCTGCCGTCCCTGGTGCCGCCGACCAAGCTCGACTACTTCCGCGAGTTCGCCGCGCGCCGGGTGCTGAAGTACGGCAACTGATCGCCGCTGTCTCGAGGACGGCACCCGATCGCCGTTGTCGGGCTGTCGGTGTGGGCTCCTAGAATCGTGGTACCGCCCGACGCAGCACGGCACGCCGCACCGCGTGCTGCGTGAGGTGCGGGCCGCGCCACGTCGATGTCCGTCAGGAGCTCGTTCTTGTCCTCTTCCTCGTCCTCTCCTGCGCCGACCGCTGCGGACACCTCACCGCCGGTGGCCGACGGCCGGTTGTCCGGGCTGGTCCGCCTCGCGCTGTCCGACGAGTCCTTCCGCCGCATCACCGAGCTCGCGGGGCGGCCCACCGCCACCGTCGTCGCGCCGACGGCCGCCCGCTCGTTCGTCGCGGCCGCCGTCGCGCAGGCCGCACCGGTGCTCGTCGTCACGGCCACCGGACGGGAGGCGGACGACCTCACGGCGGAGCTCGGCGAGATGTTCGGCGACGCCGTCGCCCAGTTCCCGTCGTGGGAGACCCTGCCGCACGAGCGCCTGTCGCCGGGAGCCGACACGGTCGGCCGCCGCATCGAGGTGCTGCGGCGGCTCGCGCGTCCACAGGACCCGGACTACGGCGTACCGCTGCGCGTCGTCGTCACCACCGTGCGCTCGGTCCTGCAGCCGATCGCGCGCGGTCTCGGCGAGATCGAACCGATCGGACTGCGCGTCGGCACCGAGACCGACTTCGAGGACCTGCAGACCCGGCTGGTGGAGCTGGCTTACACCCGCGTCGACATGGTGGGCAAGCGCGGCGAGTTCGCGGTCCGCGGCGGCATTCTCGATCTCTTCTCGCCGACGGCGGATCATCCGGTGCGCGTGGAGTTCTGGGGCGACGAGGTCACCGACGTGCGGGCCTTCTCGGTGGCCGACCAGCGTTCCATTCCGGACGCTCCGGTCGATTCGGTCATCGCGCCGCCGTGCCGCGAGATGATCCTGGACGAGGACGTGCGCCGTCGCGCCGCCCTGCTCGCCGAGAACAACGCGTCCGACGCCGCTCTGGTGGAGATGCTCGACAAGATCTCCGCCGGTATCCCGGTGGAGGGTATGGAGGCGCTGCTGCCCGTGCTCAAGGCGGGCGGCCTGGAACTGCTCACCGACGCTCTGCCCACCGGTGCGCACGTGCTGGTGTGCGACGCGGAGAAGGTCCGGACGCGCGCGACCGATCTGGTGCGAACGGGTCGCGAATTCCTCGAGGCGTCGTGGACGGCCGCGAGCATCGGCGCCGCGGCGCCGCTCGACACGGAGGCTCTCGATACCAGTGGCCTGCACGGCGAGCAGGACGGCGCGCCGGCGTCGGGGCTCGACCTCAGCGCGTCGGCGTACCGCTCGCTGCGGCAGGTGCGCGAGTCCGTGGAGGCGACGGGGCGCCCCTGGTGGACGCTCGGCCCGCTGGCGTCCGGGTCGGACGAGGAGATCGTCCTGCCCGTCGACACCGCGCCCGACGTGCGCGGGTCGGAGGAGGCGCTGGCCGCGCTGTTCCAGCAGTTCTCGGCCCACCTGGCGACGGGCGGGCGCGTCGCCGTCGTCGTGGCCGGAGCGGGCACGGCGCAACGCACCGTGGAACGGCTGCGGGAGGCCGGTGTCCCCGGCACCCACCTCGAGCCCGGTATGGAACCGACCCCGGACACCGTCGCGGTGCTCTGCGGATCGCTGCAGAGCGGTGTGATCCTGCGCGACGCGGGACTGGTCGTGGTCACCGAGGCCGATCTCACCGGCAACCGAGTGGCCGCCGCGGGTGACGGCCGCCGCCTGCCCGCCAAGCGTCGCAACCAGGTCGATCCGCTGGCCCTGACCGCCGGGGACATGGTGGTGCACGATCAGCACGGCATCGGCCGGTTCGTGGAGATGGTCGAACGCACCGTCGGCGGCGCCCGGCGTGAGTACCTGGTCGTGGAGTACGCGCCGTCCAAGCGCGGCCACCCGGGCGACCGACTGTTCGTCCCCATGGAGTCGCTCGACCAACTCTCCCGCTACGTCGGCGGCGAGATGCCCAGCCTGAGCAAGCTGGGCGGGTCCGACTGGACCAACACCAAACGCAAGGCGCGCAAGGCCGTTCGCGAGATCGCTGGCGAGCTGGTGCAGCTCTACGCCGCGCGCCAGGCGGCGCCCGGTCACGCATACGGTCCGGACACGCCGTGGCAGCAGGAGATGGAGGACGCCTTCGCCTTCACCGAGACCGTCGATCAGATGACGGTCATCGCGGAGGTCAAGGCGGACATGGAGAAGCCGGTGCCCATGGACCGCGTGGTGATCGGCGACGTCGGCTACGGCAAGACCGAGATCGCGGTGCGGGCGGCGTTCAAGGCCGTCCAGGACGGCAAGCAGGTCGCGGTGCTGGTGCCGACGACGCTGCTCGCACAGCAGCACCTGCAGACGTTCACCGAGCGCATGACCAACTTCCCCGTGACCGTGCGAGGGCTGTCCCGCTTCACCGATCCCGCCCAGTCCCGCGAGATTCTCGAGGGACTGGCCGAGGGCACCGTCGACATCGTCGTCGGTACGCATCGGTTGCTGCAGACGGGTGTGCGGTGGAAGGACCTCGGCCTGGTCGTCGTGGACGAGGAGCAGCGCTTCGGCGTCGAGCACAAGGAGCACATCAAGGCGCTCCGCACGCACGTCGACGTGCTCACCATGTCGGCGACGCCGATTCCCCGCACGCTCGAGATGAGCATGGCCGGGATCCGTGAGATGTCGACCATCCTGACCCCGCCCGAGGAGCGGCACCCCGTGCTCACCTACGTCGGGGCGTACCAGGACAAGCAGGTGGCCGCGGCCATCCGCCGCGAACTGCTGCGCGACGGTCAGGTGTTCTACGTGCACAACCGGGTCAGCAGCATCGACAAGGCCGCCGCGCGGATCCGCGAGCTCGTGCCCGAGGCGCGGGTGGTGGTCGCGCACGGCCAGATGAACGAGGACACGCTCGAGCAGACCGTGCAGGGCTTCTGGCAGCGCGAGTACGACATTCTGGTGTGCACCACGATCATCGAGACCGGTCTGGACATCTCCAACGCCAACACGCTGATCGTGGAGCGAGCCGATTCCCTGGGGCTGTCGCAGCTGCACCAGCTCCGCGGTCGCGTGGGGCGCAGTCGTGATCGCGGCTACGCGTACTTCCTGTATCCGGCGGAGAAGCCGCTCACCGAGACGGCGTACGACCGCCTGGCCACCATCTCGCAGAACTCCGACCTCGGCGCCGGCATGGCCGTCGCGATGAAGGACCTCGAGATCCGCGGCGCGGGCAACGTTCTGGGCGCGGAGCAGTCGGGTCACGTCGCCGGCGTCGGATTCGATCTGTACGTCCGGCTGGTGGGGGAGGCGGTCGAGGCCTACCGCGCGGTGGCGGACGGCCGGCCCGTCACCACCGACGAGGCGCCGAAGGAGATGCGCATCGACCTGCCCGTCGACGCGCACATCCCGCCCGACTACGTCACCAGCGATCGGCTGCGACTCGAGGCGTACCGGAAGCTCGCGGCGGCGCAGAACGAGGAGGAGATCGGGGCGGTGATCGATGAGCTCACCGACCGGTACGGGCCAATCCCCGACGAGGTCGGGCGTCTGGTCGCCGTGGCGCGCCTCCGGATGCTGTGCCGCGAGTACGGCATCGTCGACGTCTCGGTGGCCGGCACGATGGTCAAGATCGCGCCGATGGACCTGCCGGACTCCAAGCAGTTACGGTTGAAGCGGCTCTACCCCAGTGCGCAGTACCGCGCCACCACCGGCACGGTGCAGATCCCCATCCCGCGGGTCGCGGGCGGTGGAGTCGGTTCGGCCCGTGTGCGCGACGAGGAATTGCTCCAGTTCGTCGCCGACGCGTTGCTCGCACTCGACGGGCGACCGGCGGGCTCCGTCCGGGTGGAGCAGCCGAGTGGGGTGTGATCGGTGACGGTTCTGCTGCTGGACCCGCTGCGACCCACCCTCGTTCCCGTGCAGGCCATCGCGCTGCTGAACCAGCCCGTCGGGTTCACCGAGGAGGTTCCCGTCTCGGTGCGCTGGCGGCTGGCCGCGCACACGTCCACGACCCCGGACGATCGACCCGAGGTACTCGTCAGCACCAGCCGGGACAACCCCGACGTGCGCGAGCGCATCGATCGAGGCGAGGACGTCGTCGAGGCTCGTGATCGGCCGACCGCCGAGCGTCGGCCGGGTGCGCTCGCGGAGGCCGTGGACGTGATGGATCGGCTGCGCACCCTCGGTGGATGGGAGGCGACGCAGACCCACGACTCCCTCCGCACCTACCTCCTCGAGGAGACCTACGAACTCCTCGACGCCATCGAGTCGGGCGACGCCGTCGCGGTCCGGGAGGAACTCGGCGACCTGCTCTTGCAGGTGCTGTTCCATGCCCGCATCGCCGCCGACGCCGAGAGCGACGCGTTCGACATCGAGGACGTCGCGGCGACACTGGTGGCCAAGCTGACCCATCGCAGTCCCCACCTGTCCGACACCTCGGGCGCACCGGTGGACATCGCGGCGCAGGAACGGGCATGGGAGGAGCGCAAGGCAGCGGAGAAGGTGCGCGGCTCCTGCCTCGACGGGGTGGCGTTCGGTCAGCCGGCGCTCGCGTTGGCCCAGCAGGTGACCACTCGGGCGGTCCGGGCGGGATTGCCTACCGAGCTGGTTCCCGAGGACGTCCTGGCCGTGCGCATCGACGTCTCGCCCGACCACGGCGGCGACAGTGCCGAGGACGGGTTGCGTCGCCGGGTCACCGCGTTCGCCGCCGACGTGCGTGCGGCCGAACGCGCCGCCGCGATGGACGGCCTCCGTCCGACGGATCTGGACGGCCCGGCGTGGACCAAGTACTGGCCCGGTGACGTTCCCGGCCACGGTGTGTCAGGCGAGTAGCGAGGCACCCCAGAAGTCGTCGTCACGCCCCTCCGCGACACCGGGTGGGCAGGCGTAGACGCCGGACGCGACGTGCGAGATGTACTCGTTCAGCGCGTCGTGGCGCGCCAAGGCCTGCTGCATGGGGACGAACTGCGCGCCGGGGTCGGCGCAGAAGGCCACGAAGAACAGCCCGGCGTCGAGATGGCCGAATCCGTCGGTGCCGTCGGTGAAGTTGTACCCCCGGCGCAGGATGCGGATGCCGCCCAGTGCCTCGGCCGAGGCGAGCCGGACGTGCGCGTCGCGGTCGATCGCGGTGGACGCGAGGTCGACGGGATCGAACTCGTCGGTGGATCCGAGAGGCGCGCCGGTGCCCTTGCTGCGCCCGATCACGCGTTCCTGCTCGCCCAGCACGGACCGATCCCACGGCTCGATACGCATGCGGATGCGCCGCGCGACGAGATAGCTGCCGCCGTCCATGCCGTCGCCCGATCGCGCCCACACGTGCTGCTCGACGGCGGCGATGTCCTCTGCCTTGACGTTGTTGGTCCCGTCCTTGAAGCCGAAGAGGTTTCGCGGAGTCGCCTGCGTGGTCGACGTCGACGACGTGCGGCCGAACCCGAGTTGCGACCACCGCACCGACGCCGTACCGAAGGCGACGCGGGCGAGGTTGCGGACGGCGTGCACGGCCACCTGCGGATCGTCGGCGCAGGCCTGGATCACCAGGTCGCCGCCGCTGCGCGCCGGGTCGAGCGCGTCACCGGGAAAGCGCGGAAGCTCCTGCAGCGCCGCCGGTCTGCGGTCGGCGAGGCCGAGCTTGTCGAACAGGCTCGGTCCGAATCCGATGGTCAGAGTCAGGTGCGCCGCGGCGAGGCCGTGGGCTTCGCCGGTGTCGCTCGGCGGGGAGTACGGCCCGTCGCCGACGACGCCGCCGGGCTCGGCCTCCGCGCCGAGGGTCATCCGCTCGGCCATCCGGGTCCACGTGCGCAGCAGGTCCAGAAGGTCCGCGCGCGAGGTGGTGGTGACGTCGAACGCCGTCATGTGCATGCGGTCCTGCGCGGGGGTGACGATGCCCGCCTGATGGGCGCCGCGGAACGGCACCACGGTGTCGGCCGCGCCGGCCGTCGCGACGGTCGCCGGGTCGGGGGCGGTTCCGCGTCCCAGAGCGACCCCCGCCCCGACGGCGACCGCGCCCAGCCCGGCGCCGGCGAGGACGGAGCGCCGGGACAGCTCAGGCACCGGCGACGACTCCCTGCACCCGACTCACCGACGCCGACAGCGCGTCGATCTTCTGCGAGAGCTGCTGGCGCTGCGGCTCGGTCACGGTGTCGTACGAGACGAAGGTCTCGCCCGTGCGGTATCGGGCCAACTCCGCGTCGAGATCCGCGAAGCGCGCAGCGATGGTGTCGGCGAGCTCGGCGTCCTTCGCGCGCAGGATCGGGTCGAGGGCCGCGACGGCCGCCTGCGACCCGTCGACGTTGGCCTGGAAGTCGTAGAGGTCCGTGTGCGAGTACACGTCCTCCTCACCGGTGATCTTGGTCTGGGCCACCTCGTCGAGCAGGCCCTGCGCGCCGCCGGCGACGGTGACCGGGTCGAGGACGAAGTCGGCCGAGTCGACTCCGCGCACGAGTTCGTCGACGTCCGACCGCAACTGCTCGGCGATCTCGGCGGTGTCGGGCTGGAGGCCCTGCGCCCAGAGATCCTTCTCGAGGCGGTGGAAGCCGGTCCACCGATCGCCGGGCTCGACGTCGGGTTCGCGCAGATCGATGCGCGGATCGAGGTCGTCGGGGAAGCTCTCGGCCACGGGTTCGATGCGCTCGTAGTACGTCCGGACCAGCGGGTACTGCGCCTTCGCGGAGTCGACGTTCCCGGCGACGACGGCGTCGACGAACCCGCCCGTCGTCTCGCGCAGGGCGGTGGTCTGCGCGCGCACGTACCGCAGGTAGCCGTCGGCGGCATCGGCGAGCGCGCCGTCGTCGTCCCTGGTCACGGCGTCGCCGGTGACGACGAAGTCGCCGCGGATCCCGTCGCCCACCATGCCGGGCTTGCATGCGGTGCGGTACGTCCCCGGCTGGGGGAGGGAGACGACGAGCTGCCGTGACAGGCCGGGGCCGATGTTCTCGACCTCGCCCATGACCCGGTCGCCCTCGCCGTAGACGTAGAACTCGGTGACCGAGGACCCGCTGTTGGTGATGCGGAAGGTCGACGGGCCGGTGGCGGCCTCCGAGCGGGCGACGGTGCAGGCGGAGTCGGTGGCCTCGACGGCGATCTCGCCGTCGGCGGAGGCGTCCGCAGGGGTCTTGGCGGTGCAGCCGGCGATGACGACGGGCAGGGCGAGGCAGACGGCCAGGGCGGTCCGTCGACGGGCGGCGTACATGGGTGATGCCTTTCGAGGCGGGCGGGGTGCGGAGCGGGTGGGAGGGACTCGGGCGGGGTGCGGAGCGGGTGGGAGGGACTCGGGCGGGTGCGGAGCGGGTGGGAAGTGCTCGGTGGTGCGGTCAGGACGCGGCGGGGGCGGGCGCGGCCGAGCGTGCGGCGGGCACGGGCGTCGGCCGGAGGAAGAGAGCGAGGACGACGACGAGGTAGGTCGCCCACGCGAGAAGTTGCAGCACCGTCGGATCGGGACGCAGGTTGAGGACGCCGGCGACGAGGGTGCCGTACCAGCTGCCGGCGTCCCACCAGGAACCGAGGTCGAATACGATCGCGTCACCGCCGGGCACGACGCCGCCGATCTGGAGTGCGCGGACGCCGTAGCCGAGGATGCCGGCGGCGACCGCGATCAACGCGACTCCGGTCCAACGGAAGAAACGGGCGAGGTCGATGCGGATGGCGCCGGCGTAGAGAGCGACAGTGAGGGCGGCGGCGATCGCGATGCCGACGAGCAGCCCCACGAGCGGCCAGGGACTGCTTGCCGCGTTCTCGGCGTACCCGACCATGAGCAGGGCGGTCTCGATGCCTTCGCGGCCGACGGCCAGGAACGACAGCGACACCAGGGCGGCGGGGCCGACGTCGAGGGCGCGGGCGAGCCCGGTGCGCAGGGTCCCGGAGATCGTCGCGGCGGCCCGGCGCATCCAGAGGACCATGGTGGTGACGATCGCGACCGCGACCAGCGATGCTGCGCCGGCGACGATCTCGGCCGTCAGGCCGGTGACGGTCGAGGTCCCCCAGTGGATGACGGCGAACACGCCGATCACCATGGCGACGGCGGCGATCACGCCGGTCCAGACCCACCGCAGAGCGTCGCGACGGTTCGACTTCACCAGGAACGCCACGAGGATCGTCACGACGATGCCGGTTTCGAGGCCCTCGCGGAGCCCGATGAGGGCGCTGCCGGCGATCTGGGTGGCGACGCCGGGTGTCGACGCGGCGGCGAGGACGACGGACACTGCGGCTCCCGGGGGGATCGACGATGGGCTGACGGAGATGGATCGGAGAGATCGGAGGTTAGGCAAACCTTGTCCGAGCGAGGAAGCTACACGGTCGGGCCCGTCAAAACAGCCCTGGACCTGGTTTTTTGCTTCTCTTTAGGGTCCTATTACCTTCGCTCGGGATGATGGGACCGTGCCCGCATCCCGCCGCCGCGACCGATTCCGTGACCCTGTCGGCCCCCACCGATCCCGGGCGGCGCTCGTCGCGGTCGTGACGGGCACGCTGGTGCTGACGGCATGCGGAACCACCACCGGGCCGCGCGTCGAGATTCCCGAGGGCGTCCCGCCCGCGCCCGGCGTTCCCGTCCCCGCGATCGACGTCGACGGGCCCGGTCGCACCGCGGACCTGCTCGCCGATTGGGCCGCTCCCATCGCCGACTCGACGGGGGTGGGGCGAACCGCGATCGAGGCGTATGGCCACGCCGCCGCCGTGATGGCGCGCTCGGCGCCCGAGTGCGGACTGGCGTGGACCACGCTCGCGGGCATCGGCTACGTCGAGTCCCGGCACGGCACCTTCCGCGGGTCGACCGTCGGGCCCGACTCGGTGGTGTCGCCGCCCATCCGTGGGGTTCCGCTGGACGGCACCGCGGGGAACGCCGAGATTCGTGACACGGACGGCGGCGAACTCGACGGTGACCCGGTCCTGGACCGGGCAATGGGGCCGATGCAGTTCATCCCGGAGACGTGGCGGAAGTGGGGAGTCGACGCCAACGGCGACGGTCGGGCCGATCCCGACACCCTCGACGACGCGGCGTTGTCCGCCGGCCGGTATCTCTGCGCGTCGGGCGGG
Source organism: Rhodococcus sp. PBTS 1 (assembly GCF_001620025.1). NCBI lineage: Bacteria > Bacillati > Actinomycetota > Actinomycetes > Mycobacteriales > Nocardiaceae > Rhodococcus > Rhodococcus sp. PBTS 1. The sequence continues at coordinate 2,747,448 of NZ_CP015219.1, read as the reverse complement.
GACCTGACCACCCCGGAGGGGTGGCAGCGAGCGCTGCTGGCCTACAACCGATCCGGCGCCTACGCGCGGGACGTACGCGACGCGGCGGCGGCGTACTCGGTGGGGACGTCGCCGTAGCGGGGTCGACGGCCCTGCGCGTCGGGCGTCGGGCGGGACGGCGTGGCGGCTAGTCTGTCTGCGAACCGTGTCAGGTCCGCCCATCGCTTTGCTAGGAGTTCAGTCGTGGCCATCATCGAACAGGTCGGAGCTCGCGAGATTCTCGACTCCCGTGGCAACCCCACGGTCGAGGTCGAGGTCGCGCTCGACGACGGCACGCTCACCCGCGCCGCCGTCCCGTCCGGTGCGTCCACCGGCGAGCACGAGGCCGTCGAGCTGCGTGACGGTGGCGATCGCTACGGCGGCAAGGGTGTGCAGAAGGCCGTGAACGCGGTGCTCGACGACATCGCTCCGGCCGTCATCGGTCTCGACGCCATCGAGCAGCGCGCCGTCGACCAGACTTTGCTCGACCTCGACGGCACCCCCGACAAGTCGCGGCTGGGCGCCAACGCGCTGCTCGGCGTCTCGCTCGCCGTCGCCAAGGGTGCCGCGGAGTCCGCCGGCCTCGAGCTCTTCCGCTACCTCGGCGGACCGAACGCCCACGTCCTGCCGGTGCCGATGATGAACATCATCAACGGTGGCGCGCACGCCGACAGCGGCGTCGACGTCCAGGAGTTCATGATCGCGCCCGTCGGCGCACCCACCTTCAAGGAGTCGCTGCGCTGGGGCGCCGAGGTCTACCACGCCCTGAAGTCCGTGCTGAAGAGCAAGGGACTGTCGACGGGTCTCGGTGACGAGGGCGGCTTCGCGCCCGACCTCGCCGGTACCACGGCCGCGCTCGATCTGATCGCCGAGGCCATCGGCAAGACGGGGCTGACGCTGGGCTCCGACATCGCGCTGGCGCTCGACGTCGCCGCCACCGAGTTCTACACCGCCGGAACGGGATACGCCTTCGAGGGGACCACCCGCTCGTCGGAGGAGATGTCCGCGTTCTACGCCGGGCTGCTCGATCAGTACCCGCTGGTGTCCATCGAGGACCCGCTGGACGAGAACGACTGGGACGGCTGGGTCGCCCTCACCGACAGCATCGGCGAGCGCGTGCAGCTGGTGGGCGACGATCTGTTCGTCACCAATCCCGAGCGCCTCGAGGAGGGCATCGTCAAGGGTGCCGCCAACGCACTGCTGGTGAAGGTCAACCAGATCGGCACCCTCACCGAGACCCTCGATGCCGTCGAGCTCGCGCACCGCAGTGGCTACCGCACGATGATGAGCCACCGCAGCGGCGAGACCGAGGACACCACCATCGCCGACCTCGCGGTCGCCGTGGGCAGCGGGCAGATCAAGACCGGCGCGCCCGCCCGCAGCGAGCGCGTCGCCAAGTACAACCAACTCCTGCGCATCGAGGAAGCGCTCGGCGACGCCGCGCGCTACGCCGGGGACCTGGCGTTCCCGCGTCTCGACTTCGCCAAGGACTGATCGCGGTGACGTCCGACCGGAACGGGAACCGTCCCGCGGCGCGGCCCGAGGGCCGATCGTCGCGGCGCGGGGACCGTCCCGGTCGGTCCACCCGGCGGCGGGGCTCGGGCGCGCGGGGTGTGGCCGGGCTGGTCGACGACGTCCTCACCGACGGCGCGGCCCTGGTCGGCCGACGAGGTCGGCAGGGACGCGCCGAGGGGGGCGGCGAACGCACTTTCCTCGGCTTGTCCACCGGCAAAGCCGTGATTCTCGCCGTGGTGGTGTGCGCGCTGGCGCTGACCCTCGCGTACCCGCTGCGCACCTACGTCTCCCAGCGGTCGGATGCGGCCGACGTCGCCGCCGAGCGGGTCGTGCTCGAGGAACGGGTGCGGGACCTGCAGATTCGCAAGGACCAGAGCGACGACCCCGCGTACATCACCGCCCAGGCGCGCGAGCGGCTCGGCTTCGTGATGCCCGGCGAGACGCCGTACCAGGTGCAGTTGCCCGGCGCGCGAGCACGATCCGACATCGCGAACGATCCGCCTCCGCCTCCCCCCGGCCCCTGGTACAGCGAGTTGTGGTCCACCGCGACCGTGCCGCGCTGACAGTGCCGACCGGCGCTCATGCCCGTTCGATCGAAGGAAGTTCTCTCGTCATGACCGACGTGTCCCCCGAGGATCTGGCGGTGGTCGCGCAGCAACTGGGCCGTGAGCCTCGTGGTGTGCTCGCGGTGGCCTATCGCACCCCGGACGGTCGGCCGGCCGTCGTGAAGACGGCGCCGACGCTGCCGGACGGCACGCCGTTCCCCACGCTCTACTACCTGACGGACCCGCGGCTCACCGCCGAAGCGTCCCGTCAGGAGTCCGCCGGTGTCATGCGAGAGATGACCGAGCGTCTCGGCACCGACGCCGATCTCGCGGCGCACTATCGCCGCGCCCACGAGTCGTACCTCGCCGAGCGCGACGAGATCGGTTCTCTCGGAACCACCTTCACCGGCGGCGGTATGCCGGACCGTGTCAAGTGCCTGCACGTGCTCATGGCCCACTCACTGGCCAAGGGGCCGGGGGTGAACCCTCTGGGTGACGAGTCGGTGGCTCTGGCCGCGGAGGGTCCGCTGCGCGGGACCGCGCTGCCGGCGGAGTGGCCCACGATCGAGGACCTCCGCTCGTGAGGGTCGCGGCGATCGACTGCGGCACCAATTCGATCCGACTGTTGGTGGCCGACGTCGAGGCCGGCGCCACCGGGCTGCGTGACCTGGCGCGCGAGATGCGCGTCGTGCGGCTCGGGCAGGGAGTCGACGCCACGGGTGCCTTCGTCCCCGAGGCGATCGAGCGCACGCGCGTGGCGTTGGCGGAGTACGTCGACATCATCGGCGGGCTCGGTGGGGTCGACGCGGTGCGGATGGTGGCGACGTCCGCTACCCGCGATGCTGCGAACCGAGACCTGTTCTTCGACATGACCTCTCGGCTGTTGAAACCTGTGGCCGCCGGCGCCGTCGCCGAAGTGGTGACGGGCGACGAGGAAGCGCGATTGTCGTTCGCGGGCGCGGTCGGCGATCTCGATTCGGCCGACGGCCCGTTCCTGGTGGTCGATCTCGGCGGGGGATCCACTGAGCTCGTTCTCGGCGACGCGTCCGGTGTGAGCGCGGCCCACTCGGCCGACATCGGATGCGTGCGGTTGACCGAGCGGTGCCTCGCGTCCGACCCGCCCACTGCGGCCGAGATCGGTGCGGCGCGGGAGTTCGTCGCCGAGCGTCTGGCGCCGGCGTTCCAGGCGGTACCGGTCGCGCAGGCGCGGACCTGGGTGGGCGTGGCCGGCACCATGACGACCATCGCGGCGGTCGCGCAGGATCTGCCGTCCTACGACCCGGACCGTATTCACCTGTCGCGCATCGGGTTCGGAGAGCTGCACGAGGTGTGCGACCGGCTGGTGGGCATGACGCGGGAGCAGCGTGCGGCCATCGGGTCGATGCATCCGGGCCGGGTCGACGTGATCGGTGGTGGGTCGCTGGTGACCGCCGCGCTGGCCGACCACATCGGTGCCGAGTCGGGGATCGACTCGTTGGTGGTCAGCGAGCACGACATTCTCGACGGGATCGCCCTGGAACTGGCGGTGCGGTAGACGGGCAAGCCGTCAGGTCGACGGAGGTCCGTCTGCGAGCGGTTCACCGTGTGCGGTGCCGTACCGCGCCCAGTGGAAAGCGTTCCGGCACCAGTGTCCGAGGATCCCGCTGATGATCTGACGGACGAAACGGGCCGTCACCAGCGCATTGCGGATGCGCCCGCGATGCAGTGCGAAGGACAGTGCATGCGCGATCTCGGAGTCGCCCGCTCCGCGCGCTTGAAGATCCTCGAGATTCTCGCCGGCGTAGATCCGTCCACCGTCGCCACCGGCTGTGAGGTACATGCGCCGCACTTCCCGTGGGTCGATGCGATGCGGAAGGGTGCTGCATCTGTCGAGGGCCGACAGAATGTCGAGCCCGATCATCGTTCGCAGGCATTTCTCGCACCGACCGCAGTTGTAGTCGGTGGACAGATTCCACCAGCACACTCGCAGATGGGCCATGGCCGGGGCGGACTCGGCCAGCAATTCCAACTTCCGAAGCCGCCGGTCGGTGCCGTCGTGCACGATGTCGACGTCCGAACTCGACCACAGAGGGTCGAGTTCGGGGTGGGTGCCGTAGGGAATGAGTCGGCTGTCGTCCTTTGATGCCGGGATGTAGACGCGATGAACGTGCGGTGCGAGGACGAGCGCGATGTGCGCCAGAAACGCTCCGTGCGCTCGATGCTGCCAATTCGGACCGAATTTGTGATGCAGCTTCCTGATATTGGTGCGGACCAGGATCAACTCTTTGTCAAGATCTCTTGCGGCGATGGCGGTTCGACGCACCGTCTCGTCCCACAACTCGGTGTTGTCGAGGCTGATGTCGAGTCCGTGCACCAGCACGACATGGGTGATCTCGTCGAGGTTGCGGAGGGTCGAATAGAACGAATCGACGCCGCCGGAGAAAAAGCAGGCGACGCCGCGGTGTTCGGGCGTGGGTACGCCGGCCCTCCGGCGAACGCCGACGTGGCGTCCGCCGTGGGCATCGGGATACCACGTGGTCAGCAGGTCGAGCGCGCGACCCGCCCCGTCCAACGCGTCACCGTCCACCTCGGTGTCGGCGGGCCAGTGCGTGTCGATGTCGTGGTCGGACATCGTGACCGTCAGAGTCGGAAGCCAGGGGGTGGCGGTGGTGTCGACGGGTACGTTGCTCTCGGTCCAGACGTCCACCGATCGCGATCCCAGGTCGACCGTTACCTCGGTCCGGCGAGACGTGGCGCGGAAATCGCGAACCGTAAGGGGGCCAGTTGTGTTGCTGATGTGCTTGCGCGCCACGTGATCCTCGACGAAGTGTGTGATGGCTCCGAGAAACGAAAGCCGGGGTACCGACCGACGAGTACGGTAACAGAGACCGCGGGTCGCCCACGGCGCATCTCTGGGTGGGTACGCGAACGGTGCCCTGTCGGCGATGGACGATCGGGTCAGCTTCCCACGATGCGTCGGAGTTCGGCCACGTGTGCGTCGTACGCAGCTCTGCCCTCCGGTGTCATCGCGGCGCTGGTGCGGACACGGGAGTTGCTGGTGGCCTTGCGAATCCGGATGTGGCCGGCGTCCTCGAGCGTCTTGAGGTGCTTGCTCAGCACGGATTCGCTGACGTCCAGGTGACCGCGCAGGGTGGCGAACTCCATCGAGGTCACCGGCGCGAGCAGGGCGCAGATCCGGAGCCGGAGCGGCGCGTGGATGACGGGATCGAATGCGGGGGTGACCGTCACGCCGACTCCCGCAGTTCCTGCTCGTAGGCCGCGTCCCAGCGGTAGCCGAGCCAGGTCATGGTCGGCACGGCGATCACGGCGAGGACCAGGCTTGCGCCGTGCAAGTGCAGGAACCATTCCGCCACCAGGGACGCCGCGAACCCGCCGCCACCGATCGCGCCGGCCGTGGCCGAGTACACGCGTGCGGGGCGCTGGTCGAGACCGTTGATCCACATGCCCTTGGCGCGCTTGTACCAGGTGACCAGACCCCACAGGATCAGGAAGAACGCCACGTAGACCACGGCGACCACCCAGAGGCTGTCCCAGAACGGAGAGGCGATCAGAACGCCGGCCGCCAGCGCGAGGATCAGGTGGTAGCCGCGCGGCGACGCCGCATCCTCGGCCAGCTTGTCGCGTTGGGCCTGCACTGCGGCGAGGGCGTCGGCGGGGGAGAAGTCGTCGCTCATCGTGCCTCCTCGGTCTGGAACAGTGTCTTTCCGATACGGAAAGTGAACCACCGACTTTCCGTCTTGGCAAGCGGCCGGGCGCGGACGCCTGGCGCGTCCTAGGCTCGGGGCCATGACCGACATCCTCGTGAGCGTGTCCGAGCTGGCGTCGTCGATCGATCGGAACCCACCCGTCCTGCTCGACGTCCGGTGGGCTCTGGGGCGCACCGACGGCCACGAGCGCTACCGCGACAATCACATCCCCACCGCGATCTACGTCGACCTACCCACCGAACTTTCGGGCGCCGGCGTCGCAACGGACGGACGGCATCCCCTCCCCGACATCACCGAGCTGCAGGCGTCGGCGCGGCGGTGGGGGATCGGCGCGGACACACCCGTCGTGGTCTACGACGCGACCGGCAACCAGGCCGCGGCCCGCGCCTGGTGGCTGCTGCGGTGGGCGGGGCACGACGACGTGCGGATGCTGGACGGCGGACTGACCGCCTGGCAGGACGCGGGCCTGCCAATCCGGTCCGGCGACGAGACCTCGCGTGCGACGGGTGACGTGGTGCTCCGGCCGGGGGCGATGCCGACGCTGACGGCCGACGACGCAGCCGATTTTCCCGGCGTGCTGCTCGACGCGCGGGCGGGGGAGCGGTACCGCGGTGAGGTCGAGCCGATGGACCCGAGGGCGGGTCACATCCCCGGGGCCGTGAGCGCCCCGACCGCGAACAACGTGGGCGCGGACGGACGGTTCCGCTCCCCGGCGGAGCTGCGAGAACGATTCGCCGACATCGGAATTCGAGCCGGGGACACCGTCGGGGTCTACTGCGGGTCGGGGGTCACGGCCGCGCACGAGGTGGCCGCGCTCGCCCTCGCCGGGATCGACGCCGCCCTCTTCCCCGGATCCTGGTCGGCGTGGTCGTCGGACCCGGACCGCCCGGTGGCCACGGGTCCGGAGTGAGCCCGACGGTAACGTTTGGTTCGTTATCGGGTGTGAATCCGGCATGACACCGCCACCGGGCTGGCACCCGGATCCCGAAGGTTCGCCCTATCTCCGATGGTGGGACGGGCAGCAGTGGACCGCCGCTCTGCACGCGGCCGACCAGGGGAGCACCTTCCCACCGCCGGTTGCTGCGCGGCGGCGCCAGAAGTGGCCGTGGATCGCGGGCGGTGTTGCGGCGGCGGCGTTGGTGGCCGTCGCGATCGGTGCCGCCGTGGGCGGACCGGCGGACACCGATGTCACGGCGGCCGCCTCGGCGACCACGTCGCGTTCGGCGGTCACGACGACCTCGTCGAGCGTGCCCACTACGACGACCACACCGCCCCTGAGTCCGGTGACGACGGAACCGGTTCGCCCCGTCGTGCCGGTGACGACCGTCCCGGTGACGACGGCGCCCCCTCGCTCGACGGCCCCCGCGGCAGCACCGACCGCCGCGCCGTCGTCGGGCATGACTGCCGCGCAGCGTAATGCCGTCCGGTCGGCCGAGAACTACCTGTCCTTCACCGCCTTCTCACGGTCGGGTCTCATCGACCAACTCGAGTACGAGGACTTCTCGACTGCCGACGCGACGTTCGCCGTCGACTACCTCTCGCCGGATTACGACGAACAGGCGGCGAAGTCGGCCGAGAACTATCTGGAATTCACGTCGTTCTCCCGGCAGGGCCTCATCGATCAGCTGATGTACGAGGGTTTCACCTTGTCGCAAGCCACCTACGGGGCGGATCGGGCAGGTCTCTGACGGCCGTGGCGGTTCGTCCTACCGGTCCGCGGGCATGACAGTGCAGTACCCCATCGCACCAGGAGGCTCCGATGACCATGCCCAGTGACGCTGCCGACGCCGTTCCGTCGAGCGGGAGCAACGACGGCCCGCGGGACTCGTCGCACGAGGAGGAGCGCGGCGCCGTCGTCGACGAGCAGAACGTGCCGCACCCCGACGCCGACTGACCGCGTGGTCGTGGAATCCGAGCCCTGCGATCCGGGGCTCGGAGTCCACGATTCGTCCTAGGCCGGAGCCGCCACCGCCCGGGGCGTGGGGGTGAGGCTCGCGGCGGGAAGGCCGAGGTGCTCGCGCAGGGTCGTTCCGGTGTACTCGGTGCGGAACAAACCGCGCCGCCGCAGCTCCGGCACCACCTGATCGACGAAGTCGTCGAACGTGCCCGGCGCCTGCGTGGCCGACAGGATGTAGCCGTCCGCCTCGCCGCCGTGGAAGCCCTCCTCGATCAGATCGGCGATGTCGGAGGCGGTGCCGACGAACTGCGGCAGCAGCACCCCCTGCGCGTAGAGCTTGCCGACGTCCCGCAGGGTCAACGAGTCCCGATCGCTCAGGCGACGCGCGAGGTCGAACAGCCCCTGACTGCCGGGCACGGTGACGTCGGTGACCGGGGCGTCGAGGTCGTACTGCGAGAAGTCGTGATCGGTGTGGACCGAGAGGGTGATCAGTCCGGAGATGGGATCGGCCAACTCGTTGTGAAAGGCCTGCTTCTCTCGGGCGATCGACTCGGTCTCGCCGACGAACGGAACGAACGACGGGAAGATCTTCAGGTGGTCGGGGTTCCGGCCGAGGTTCGACGCGCGGGACTTCACGTCGTCGTAGTACGCCCGTCGTCCCTCGGGGGTCGGGTCGATCTCGAAGATCGCATCCGCCCATCGCGCCGCGAAATCCCGCCCGGTCGAGGATGATCCGGCTTGGAAGATCACCGGCCGGCTCTGCGGGGAATGCGGCACCGTCAGCGGGCCGCGGCTCCTGTAGAACCGCCCGTCGTGATCGACGGTGCGCACCTTGCTCGGGTCGGCGAAGACCCCGGTGCCCTTGTCCTGCACCAGCGCGTCACGGTCCCAGCTGCCCCACAGGTCGTAGGCGAGCTCGAGGAACTCGTGCGCGCGGTCGTACCGCTGATCGTGCGGCAGATGGTCGAGCTGCCCGAAGTTCTGTGCTTCGGCCTGATTCAGGGACGTCACCACGTTCCATCCCGCCCGACCTCGCGACAGGTGGTCGAGCGTCGCGAAGATGCGGGCGACCTCGTAGGGATGGAAGTAGGTGGTGGACGTGGTGATCGCGAGTCCGATGCGCTCGGTCACCGACGCGAGTGTGGCCGCCACCAACGACGGGTCGATGGTCGCCGACGCTTGCGTGCCGCTGCGGAGCGGAACCGCGATGTCGTCGCCGTAGCGGACGGGCGTCGCCAACAGATCGGCGAAGAAGAGGAAGTCGAAGGTGCCGCGCTCGAGCGTGCGGGCGACGCGGGTGTAGTAGTCCGGGCTCAGATAGTCGGTTTCCGACGCCGGGTGGCGCCACGCGGCGTGGGAATGCGTGACGTGGGAGGCGATGAGGAAGCCGGCGAGGTGCAATTCGCGGGACACGGGTTCTCCTGACGGGAGGGGACGGGCTCCCGTGCAGACTTCTCGACGGCGGTCGACGTGTCAGCGGTTCTACTCGCCGTGAGTTCCATTCACCGCCTGCGGGGCGAGATCGACAGCTCGAAGCCCTTGGGCATCAGCGTCAGGCGCTCCTCGATGCGGAGTCGGTAGTCCGGATCGGGCCGCACGTCCACGTTCTGGAGGACCGTGCCGAGCGCGATCATCGCCTCGTGCACCGCGAACTGTCGGCCTATGCAGGCGCGCTCACCCGTGCCGAACGGCTTGTACGCCTGCGCCGGCCGAGCGCGTACGGCCGCGGAGAGGAAGCGGTCCGGGTCGAACTCCTCGGTGTTCTCCCCGAACACGGGGTCACGGTGCAGGCCGGGGATGAGGATCATCGCCCAGTCGCCCTTCTTCATGCGGTAGCCGTCGCCGATGACGGTGTCCGTCAACGCCTGCCGCGCGTATCCGGGTGCGGTCGGCCACAGTCGCAGGGCCTCGTCCAGGATGCGTCGGACCAGGCGGGCCTTGGCCACCTGCTCGAACGCGGGCGGCCCGTCGCCCCAGACCTCGTCGATCTCGGCGCGCGCCTGCGCCCACAGTTCCGGGTCGCGGGACAGGTAGTACAGCGCGAACGACAATGCGCCGGAGGTCGTTTCGTGGCCTGCAATGAGAAATGTCAGAATTTGGTGACGAATGTTGACCTCGTCGAGCGCATTGGGGTCCGCGTCCCGAGCGGCGGTGAGCATGATGTCGAGCAGGTCGTTCTCCTGGCCCACGCCGTGATCGCGTCGGGTGCGCACGATGTCGTCGATGACACCGGCAAGGAAGGCCTTGTCCTCCTCGTTGCGACGGTCGCGGTTCCGGAACCACAGGTCGGTGAGGATGGGCACGCGGATGACCTCGCGCCGCTGATTGTGCGTGAGCGTCCGCACCATGGCGCCGACGAACGGGTGCGGTTCGGACCGGGTGAAGGCGTCGAAGGAGTAGCTGAAGGCGGTGCGGCCGATGGTCTCGAGCGTCAGTTTGGTCATGTCCGCAGACACGTCGACTCGGTCGCGAGTGCGCCAGTACGACAACAGATCCCGGGTCACTTCGACCATGGTGTCGTGGTACGTGCGCATGGCCGCCTGGGTGAAGGCGGGCCGGAGCAGGTCGTGCGCCTTGCGCCAGTTCGGTTCGTCGGAGTACGCGGTGAACAGCCCGTCGCCGCTGATGGAACGCAGGCCCTCGACCGCCGGACCGAGATGCTTGGTGAAGCGGGTGTCGTCGTTGAGGTCCGTCACCAGATCGACTCCGCTGACCACGACGAACCGGTTGCCCATCACGACCCGCTCGAAGATCGGCCCGAGTTCCTGCGCGAGACGGACCGCGTCCTGCACCGGGGTGGTGACGTTCATGCCGATGACGTCGCCGAGCACCGGGAGACGGCGGGGCGGGTGGGGGAGCGAGACGTCGGGAGCGAGGGTGGTGACCACGGCGCGGGCCCTTTCTCGAGGCTTGTTGAAGGCCGGTTCAACACCGGACGCTACTCGGGAGGCCACGACTGTCAAGGGGTCCGCCGAGTAGGGTCGGCGGCACCATGACCAGTCCGCGTAAGCGTCTGACGCCGACCGAGCGGCGGACACAGCTGCTGGCCGTCGGAACCCGGTTGTTCGCGACGCGGCCGTACGACGACGTCGGCATCGACGAGGTCGCGGACCTCGCCGGGGTGTCGCAAGGCCTGATGTACCACTACTTCTCGTCGAAACGGGACTTCTTCGCCGAGATCATCCGCCTGGAATCGGCGCGGATGCTCGAGACCACCGCACCCGACACGTCGCTGCCCGTGGCTCGGCAGGTGGGCGACGGTCTGCGGGCCTACATCCACCACGTCGACACCCACGAACACGGCGTTCGCGCGGTCAACCGTGGCGCCCTGTCGGCGGACGAGGACATCCAATCGATCATGGCCGACGATCTTCGCGTGCAGCAGGAACGCATCCTCGACGCGCTCGGTCCCGATGCGCGGGACGATCCCGCTGTCGCCCTGGCGGTGCGCGGCTGGATTGCGTTCGTGCGCGCCACGTGCATCGACTGGGTCGACGAGCGGGCCGTCGACGCCGAGACCGTGTACGACATCTGCATGCGCGCCTTCGACGGGCTGCTGGGAGTCGGTCGCTCGACCTGAGCCGCCCTCCGGCCGCTAGGGTGGGTGCGCGCGACGGCCCCCATGGCCCAATTGGCAGAGGCAGAGGACTTAAAATCCTTGTGTTGTCGGTTCGAGTCCGACTGGGGGCACGGTCAGGGCGCCACGATGCAGACGGGGCCGATGGGGGTTGCGGGATTCACGGTCACGGTGGCGGTGGGTCCGCCGGCCGACGTCTCGTACGCCATCAGGCTGTGCCCGCCGGTTCGCATCGGGGTCCACAGAGAGACCTTGTGCCCGAGAATCACCGGTGAGGACCAGTAGCCGTCGAACTGCCAGACGAATTTCTCGAGGGGCATCACGGAGCCCTCGCTGGACGGGCCGATGTCGACGCGCGGACCGGTGAGGTCACGGGTGCGGTCCACGGGCCACGTAGGTGCGGCCCCTCCCCGTGCGAAGTCGTCGAACCGATGCTCAGTAAGTCGCGAGACGTGACCCCCGTCTCGTCCGGGAATGGCCTTGCGTGGCGGCGGGGTTGGCCTGACTCGGTGCGCCTTGCGCACCTTTGATCCGTCGTCGAGGAAAAGGGCCAACCAATGTCGCTGTTCTCCACCGTCACCCTCGGGGACCTCGCCCTGCGCAACCGCCTGGTCATGGCGCCGCTGACGCGGGTGCGGTCCGGTCCCGAGGGCATCCCCGGTCCACTGGTGGCCGAGCACTACCGCCAGCGCGCCAGCCTCGGGCTGATCGTCAGCGAGGGCACGTACCCGAGCCACGCCGGTCAGGGCTTCCCCGGCCAGCCCGGCTTGGTGACGGACGAGCAGCTCGCCGGCTGGAAGGCCGTGACGGACGCGGTGCACGCCGAGGGTGGACTCATCGTCGCGCAGGTGATGCACGCCGGACGAGTGACGCACGAGGCGACGACCGGCGGCCACGAGGTGGTCGGGCCCAGCGCCATCGCGATCGAGGGCGAGACCCGGACGTACGACGGCAAGAAGCCGTACCCCGTTCCGCACGCGCTGACCACCGATGAGCTCCCGTCCGTGATCGAGGAGTTCGTGCGGGGCTCGCGCAACGCGATCGCCGCCGGGTTCGACGGTGTCGAGATTCATTCCGCCAACGGCTACCTGCTGCACGAGTTCCTCTCACCCGCGTCCAACCAGCGTGACGACGCCTACGGCGGCTCTCCCGAGAACCGCGCGCGATTCGTGGCCGAGGTCGTGGAGGCGGTCGTCGACGCGATCGGCGCCGGCCGCGTCGGCATTCGCATTTCGCCCGAACACAACATTCAGGACGCGCTCGAGACCGATCCCGCGGACGTGCGCGCTACCTACCGTGCGTTGGTCGACCGGATCGCACCCCTGGGCCTGTCGTACCTCAGTGTGCTGCACAAGGATCCGGCGGGCGAGCTCGTCCAGGACCTGCGTACTGCGTTCGGCGGCCCGTTCCTGGTCAACAGCGGCTTCGGAGAGATCACGACTCGCGACGAGGCGCTGGCCATCGTCGACGACAACGTCGGCGACGCCGTGGTGGTCGGTCGGCCCGCGATCGCCAATCCCGATCTGGTCCACCGCTGGAAGGAAGACCTGCCGCTGAACACGCCGGATCAGAGCACGTTCTACAGTTCCGGCGCCGAGGGGTACACGGACTACCCGTTCGCCTCCGCCGCCCGGTAGTTCCTCACCGGTCGAGGCCGAACAGCGCCGAGAAATCGGCGACGAACCGGTCCGCGACGTAGGCGTAGCCCGCCGTGGTCAGGTGGGTCCCGTCGCCCGCCGTGTAGTCCGCAGCCGTGTCCGCCGTCATCCATTGCTCCGCAACGGGGTTGATGTCGGGCACGCCTGCGGACTCGGCGGCGTCGGCGATGGCCGTGCTGAGCGGCACCGCCCGGTCCGTGAGGCCGAACGGGACGGACGAGGAGAAGACCACCACCTCGATTCCCGGCCACTGGCGCCGGGCCTGCTCGATGGACGATGCCACCGCGTCACCGACGACGTCGGGCGAGCTCTGGTAGTCGTTCGCGCCACCCTGCAAGACGAGGACGTTCGGCACGAAGTCGTCGTTCTGCGCAGCGCGGGCCAGACGCTCGCCGTACGTGTTCGGCCCGCCCGCGCCGTTCGTCCATCCCGTGCCACCGGCCGCGTCGATGCGTGTCTGCCATCCCAGTTCCGCCAGGCGGTCGGTGGCCAACCGCGCCCAGTTGTCGGCAGCGGGATCCTCCGCCCCGATGCCTTCGGCGTACGAGTCGCCGACGACGAGAAGCCGGGGTTCGGCGGGCACGGCGAGCGTGCTGTCGTCGTTCGACCCGAGTCCACCCGAGACCGCCACAACGGTGATCACCCCTGCCGCGATCAGCACGGCGACGATGCCGATCGCCACGAGCCACGTCCGTCGAATTCGCCCCCCGGTCATGTCGTCGATCGTAGAGACCCCGGGCGGAGTGGCGCGCGAGGTCTCTCGCACGTCGGCGTTCCCCGCGCGACCGGTGCTTACTCAAAACGGGGGTGGTGCATCGTCGGGTTCGGGTGGTCGGACTCCTCTCAGGTTGTTGCGCAGGCGGTTTCGGTTGCGTTCCTGCCGGCGGCGGGCGTGTTTCTGCTCGGTGCGTGGGGCGGGGCGGGTGGGTTCGGTGCCGGGTGGCATCGGCCCGGTCGCGGGTGGGTCGCCAAAGACGATCATGTCCAGGCCCGGGTGGGTGTCGAACCCGGTGTGCGCCGGGCCGAGGACGGTGCGGCCTTCGGGGATGGTGACCGTGCGGATGATCCGGCCCGGGTGGTCGGGGTCGTCGTATTGGTCGTCGACGACGTCGCCGAACGTTTTCAGCAGGTGGTGGAACCGGCATTTCGCGCCGAGCCCGGTCGCCGAGGTCTGCCCGCCCCGCTCGGGGTGGGCATGGTCGTATTCGGTGATGTGGTCGAGGTCGCCGTCCCAGGCGGGTGTGCTGCAGCCGGGCCAGGTGCAGTACCGGTCTCGGGCGCGAATGTAGGTGTCCAACGCGGTCGAAGGTCGGCACGGATCCGCCGGCTGGGTCGCCGGCAGTGGAGTGTCCGTGCCGTCGCCGAGCGGGCGGATCAGGGTGTCGGGGTCGGCGGCGAGGTCGCGGACATGGGCTCCGGAGATGATGCCGAGCCCGGCGACGAATCCGACACCGTCGACCAGCTCGGGCTCGACGTCCGCCGGTGCCTCGTCAACCGGAAGATCCTCGACCGCCGCTGTCTCCTCGACCGCCGCTGTCTCCTCGACCGCAACCTCGTCGATCGAGACCGCCGTGGCCACAACGGCATCGGCGATAGCCTCCTCCACCGGAGCCTCGTCGGCTGCGATCACGTCGACGACAGCTTCGTCGGTCGTGACCTGGTTGGTCGTAGCAGCGGCGACCGCCGCATCCTCATCCGTCGCAGCCGCGTCGACGGCCGCCGGTTCTGCCGCAACTGCGGTCGGGTTGCCGTCGCGAGTCTGTGGGTGCGCAGCCGACTGTGCCGCGGCTTCGGCGGTGGTGGTCGCGGCGGCGGTGGTGTTCGCGGCGACGGGGCCGGTGAGGGTGGTGGTGTCGGTGACGACGTGGATCACGATTCGTGCCGCGTTCGCCGCCACCTCGTCCGCATCGACGACCTGGAAGGCGCACTCGGGGCGGGCGCAGTCGCAGCCGAACGGGGCGTGCTTGACCAACGCGAACAGCGCGTCCGATGCCCGCGCTGTTTTGGTGCGACTGTCGGGCTTGCACACCTGCGAGGCCAGTCTCTCGACGACGCGGGCGACGATGGCGGCGCGTTCGGCGGACATCGTCGCCCCCACCGTTCCCATCCCGTCGAGACCGGCCTCGGTGAAGAAGCACCGCCCCTTGAGCGCTTCCTCCCGCCGTTCCCGGACGGCATCGGGATCACGGCGGTAGACCATCTGGTCGCACAGGTCCCGCACCCGCGCCTTGGACCACGACCCCGGCTTCCGCAGTGCGGCGGCGATGTCGGCGTCCACCAACGCCTGGTACGGGCGGCCGTGGATGAGTTCGGTGCGGGAGACGATGGTGCGAATGAAAGTCGGGGAGACCACTCCGTCGCGCAGGCACTCGAACACCCGCGGCAGCCGGTCCCGCAGGGCGACGGCGTTGTCGAGGAGTCGTTCGGCGACGTATTGCGAGACCGACAGGGCGGTGGCGATGCGGGCGGCGCACTGGGCGTACGCATCGACCGCCCGCTCGTCGTAGTCTTCCTCCGGCACCACCAGTTCGGTGTGGAGGGCCGCGGCGTGCCGGTAGCGGCGCCACTCCAGATACCCCGCCCCCGCGGCGAGGTCGGCCAGGGCGTCGAGGTGCCCGACCACCGGCAAGTCGAACGACACCGGCAGACCCAACGCGGCGTGATCACGCTCAGGCCACGGCACACTGCACACCTGCGCCGCGCCCACCGCGCCGACCCCCCGATCGCTCATGTGTTCGATTGTATCGAGACCCTCCGACACCCGCCACGACATGAGCCGGAGATCGGGACAACGCCGGACATTTGCATCGGAGGGCCACGCGGCACGCTGTGATAGACCTCCATCATGGACACGAGCCAGGGCCGGTGGTCTCGACGAGCGCTGTGGCTCTCGGTCGTGGTACTCGCCGCGACGGCGTTGTGGGCCGTCTCGACCGCGGACGGCCCGGTGGCCTTGCGCGTCGACGGGTCCGGCGCGGTGACGAGGGTCGGTTCCGTCTGGACGTTGGTGGGTGTGCTCGGTGGCGGCGGCGGTGCGCTGGCGGCGACTTTCCTTTCCGCGCATCGGTTTCTGCCGCGTGTCCCGGCGCGACTGATCAACCTCCCGTCGGCCGAGGCGCACGCCTTCTGGACGGCGCCGGAGAACAGGACGGAGCTGCACCGATTGCTGGCCGAGGACCTCGAATGGATCGGCACGGCCACCGTGGTGCTGCTCTCCTGGCTCATGGCGGTCTGTGTCACGACGGAGAAGTCCGTGGCGCTGTGGGCGCTCGTCGTTCCCGTGGTGGCGTACACGATCGCGGTCCTCGGGTACTCCGTTCAGCTGATGCGCGGAGGCCGGTACCGTCCGCGTTCCTGAGCCGAGACGGGCTCGCACGGTGAATCACCGTGCGAGCCCGCTGGTCTCAGGCGCGTCGCAGACGGCCCGTCACGACGTCCACCGCGAGGAAGGCCAGCAGCGACAGGCCCAGGAGCGGCACGAACCACCCGATCGCCACGGTGACCACGACCAGTCCGATCAGAGCGCCCGGCGACAGACGGCGGAGCGTGCCCCGCTGTGGCGGACGTCCCACCGGCGCACCCCCGGATCGAGAGGGCCTGCGCTGAAACCACATTCGGTATCCGCCCACGATCACGGCCACCAGCACCACGGCCAGCGCCAGCAGCGCGAGCTGGCTGACGAGCCCGAACAGCACCCCCATGTGCAGGCTGATGCCCCACGTGGTCAGCTTGGCGGCCAGTGGCCAGTCGACGAACCGTTGCACGTCGACCACCCGGTCGGAGGTACCGTCGATCGCGATCGAATCGGTGGAGAAGACCCACGGATCTCGGAGCTGCGACACCTGGAACGCCGTGTCGCTCGACGCGGGGATGGACGCCTCGACGGGGCCGGTGATGCCGTTCGCCCGCGCGACGGCGAGAACGCCGTCGATCTGCCGGACGTCGACCGGCACGGTCGGCGTCGCCACGTCCGACGTCCCGTGCCCGACGTGGCCCGCGTGCTCGTCGTCGGAATGCCCGGCGTGACCGGTGAGGTCGGTGTCGACGGTCGGCGTGGTCCAGCTCAGCGCACTGCGGACGTCGCCGATGTTCGCCCCCGCGTAGGCCGACCACGTCAGACCGGTGGCCGAGAGGAAGACCAGCCCGACGACGATCCAGGCGCCCCCGGCTCCGTGCAGGTTCACGGTGCGGCGCCGACCGCGGGTGGTGCGATCGACGGTGAACAACCGCGCGCCGGACCGGGACTGCTGACGCCGGTAGCGCTCCACCCACAGGAACAGCCCGCCGAGCGCGACGACGCCGAGCCAGGACGCGGCGAGTTCGCTGTACAGACGACCGGCCTCGCCGAGGTGGAGGGTGCGGTGCAACTCGCTGAGCCAGGTGCGCAGGGGGAGTGAGCCGGACGAGCCGTAGACCGTCGACTCGCCGACGGCGGTGGCGGTGGCGGGGTCGACGAACACGGCAGTGCGCTTCGACTCGCCGAGACTCGGGTCGGTGAACATCACGCGGGTGGTGTCACCGGCCTCGGTGGCCGGGCGGACGGCGGCGACGGTGAGGTCGGGCCGCTCGGCCTGCGCGGCGAGGACCTGATCGGAGATCGGGAGCGCAGGGCCGGTGGTGTCGGTGTGCAGCAGGTCGCGATAGACGACGCTCTCGAGGGTCGGCGCGATCGCGTAGAGGCCGCCGGTCACGGCGGCGACGAGGATGAACGGGGCGACGAAGACGCCGGCGTAGAAGTGCAGGCGGAGGATCAGCGGCCGCCAGCGGCGTGCGGGTGGGGGAGCGAGATCGGCTGTCGGCTCGATCTTCTCGGGTGTGGACATGGGTACGACTCGATTCCGTCGGGCGTGGCCGGGAGAACGTCCGGACCACGAGAGGTCACCCGAGCGCCGGTGGCGTCGGGTGCAGGGGGAAGGTGACTAGCGGAATCGAGCGGGTGGGCCGCGAGTGCCTCGGCCCGAGAGATCGACCAGGCGGCTGGGCGAGCTCCGGCGCGCAACGGGCAGAGGTGGTCGGATGGTGTCGGTGTCGACCGGAACCACGACGAGGACGGCAGGCAGGATGCGGCGCATCGCGCGGGCCGCCCGAATGAGGCCGACCTCGGCGCCGCGGACGGCGACGACGCAGACTCCGACGGCGACCGCGTGGGCGACGGCCATGCGCGGATCGAGCAGCGGCCCGTGCAGATGACCGTCGACGGTGACGAGGGTCAAGTGTCCGAGCACCTGCGCCGCGACGAGGGCTGCGACCAGTCGGCCGGTGCCGAGCCGCGTCGTCGAGGCGATCCACCCCACTCCGAGGCACACCGCGAGCAGGGCGACGGCCGCGGACTGCGAGGGGGCCGACGCTCCACCGAGATCATGTGCCGCAGCGGTGACGAGAACGGACGAGACGGCGACGACGACGCCGCGCAGGCGCATGCTGCCTCCCGTCGTCGTCACGCGGCGACCTTACCGGCCCATGGTGCGCGGGACGCGGCGGGTCACGCGCCGAGCGTCCAGGCGAACAGCGTGTACGAGAAGGCGGTGATGAGCCCGATCGCGATGACGTTCAGCCACAGTCCGCCCCGCATCATCTGGCCGATCGTGACGTATCCGCTGGCGTAGGAGACGGCGTTCGGCGGTGTGGCGACCGGCAGCATGAACGCACACGTGGCCGCAAGTGCCACCGGCACCGTGAGGACGAGCGGGTCGAGACCCATGCCGAGTGCGACGCCGCCCGCGAGAGGGAGGAACGTCGCGGCCGTGGCGGTGTTGCTGGTGATCTCGGTCAGGAAGATCGTGGCGGCTGTCGCGACCACCACCAGGGCGATGACGGGAATGGTGTCCAGGCCTGCGGCGACACTGCCGATCCAGTCCGTCAGGCCGCTGCGCTGGAATTGCGTGGAGAGTGCGAGTCCGCCGCCGAAGAGCAGCAGGACGCCCCAGGGAAGTTTGACGGCGGTCTCCCAATCCAGCAGTCGGACGCCCGGAGCCGACCCGCCGGGCAGGAGAAAGAGCAGGGCGGCGGCGATCAACGCGATGCCCGCGTCGGACACCGGTGGCTCGTCGAAGACCAGCGGCACCGCGACCCAGGACCCCGCGGCGGCGGCGAACACGGCGGCGACCCGCTTCTCGGCCGTCGCCATCGGACCGAGCTTCCCGAGTTCGTCGGCGATGAGTTCCCGACCGCCGGGGATGTCGTCGATCTCCGGACGGAACAGGACGTGCGTGAGGAGGAACCACGCGATGACGAGGAGGATCACGGCGAGCGGTACCCCGGCGATCATCCAGTCCAGGAATCCGATGTCGATGCCCTCACCCTGGAGATACCCGACGAGGAGGGTGTTCGGCGGGGTCCCGATGATGGTGCCCAACGACCCGATCGACGCCGCGTAGGCGATGCCCAGCATGAGGGCCGTTCCGAAGTTGCTCTTCACGACGGCCTCGGTGACGGAATCGGCGGACGACGTCCGGGGCTCGCCCGACGCGTCCTCGGCGTCTGAGCCGACACCGGCCTCGGCCCCGATGTCGAGGACGAGCACGAGGACCGACACGCCGATGGGAATCATCATCACCGCGGTCGCGGTGTTCGACACCCACATCGACAGGAACCCGGTGGCGATCATGAAGCCTGCGACGACCATCGTGGGCTTGGTGCCCATGGCGTGCACCGTGCGTAACGCGATGCGCCGGTGCAGATTCCACCGCTGCATCGCGAGTGCGACGAGGAACCCGCCCATGAAGAGGAAGATGATGTTGTTGCCGTAGGACGCGCCCACGTCGTCGACCGCGACGTCGCTGTCGAGGACCGGGAACACGATGAGGGGGAGCAGCGCGGTGGCGGGAATCGGGATCGCTTCCGTCATCCACCACACGCCCATCAGGACGGCCGTGGCGGCGGTCAGCCGCGCCGAGTGATCGAGATCCGACGGCATGACCGCGTATACGAGGACGGCCAGTGCGAGGCCGACTCCGAGTCCGACCCACTGGCGCGTGCGGCGTCCGGCAGGCAGGGCCTCGGCCTTCTCGCCGTCGGATCGGGTGTCGCCCTCGCCTTCGGTGCCGGAACTGTCCGATCGGTCGGCCTCGACGTTCGTCATGGCTCCTCCTCGTGCTGGCGGTGCCGTCAGACTATCGGCCGGATTGTCTCCTATGTCCGTTTCGGTGGCGCGCCGTCCCGCACGAGCAGGGCGAGTTCCACGGCCAGGCGGCTCGGGCCGCCGACGGGACGCCCGAGGAGGCTCTCCGCACGCTGCACGCGGTAGCGCACCGTGTTGCGATGCACGCCCAGTTCGCGAGCAGCGGCGTCCAGGCTGCGGTCGTGGCGCAGGTAGGCGGACAGGGTCCGGCGCACGCGGAGGGCAACGGGATCGTCGCCGTCGATACCGGCCAGGTGGCGCGCGGCGAACTCGTCGGCCGCGCGTCGGTGACCGCGCAGGAGATAGGTGATCTCGACGTCGCGATACCGCACGGTGGGGTTCGCGCCCGTCGTCTCCGACACCGACTGCGCGGCGACCGCGTCGAGGTGGCTGCGCCGGAAGCCGTCGGTGCCGGCACCCGGCTCGCCGACGGCGAGACGGACGGACCCGGGTGACGACGGCGCGTCGAGTACCTCGGGCGACCGACCGGACGCCCACCCCCACAGGGCTCGTGACCCGGCCGGCGTCGTGAGCAGCCCGCCCGCGTCGGGAGGAACGATCCGGCGGGCGACAGCGTCGAGATCGACCGGCTCCGTGCCCTCCGTCCACAGCACGAACGCGACATGCTCGGTCCCGATGGGGTGACTCAGACGCCGGGAGGCGACCTCCGCGTCGTCGAGCTCGCCGGAGAGCAGATCCCGGACCGTCTCGACCCGGCGGGCGACGTCACCGCGCAGGTCCCGTTCACGTTGCTCGGCGTAGGTGTCGGTGAGGATCTCGAGGGAGACGTTGATCCATCGGCTCGCGCGCTCGAGCAGGCGAATCTGAATGCCGGGCACCAGGTTCGGATCCTGGACGCGCTCGGCCGCGACCTCGGCGACGTGGCGCACCAGCACCGTCTGGCCCGCGCGGTAGATCTGCATCAGCACTTTCAGGGGGAGGCCGCGGCGAGCGACGGTCCGGGCCAGCTCGTGCGCCGCGGGCGGCGGCGTCACCTCGTCGGAGTCGCTCACGATCCACCCCAGCAACGCCCGCGCCTGGGCGACGTTGCTGGCGTGCAGATCGCGGCGCAGTTCCCGATCGACCGTGAGGGCGGCGACGTCGGCCGCGATCGCGGCGTCGAACCGGGCCACGACGGCGGCCACGGCGTCGTCGGCGAGGGTCTCGGTGACCAGGATGTGGACCCACCGGTCGGCGTCGTCGAGCTCGGGCGTCATGTTGTCCTCCCAGTACAACAACAGGGGCCGGTGTTGACCGACGAGGCCAAGAACGGTCGGGTCCTGTTGTGCCACGATGCTAGAACATGGCGCAGGTCACAGGCGTGCGCCGCCGTCCGATCCGAGGAGTGCGTGCCCATGACCACCGACCTGACGGGGCGAGTCGTCGCCATCACCGGCGGTGCCCGCGGCATCGGGCACGCCACCGCGGCCGCGTTCCTCGCGCGGGGAGCCCGGGTGGCGATCGGCGACATCGACGACGTCGCGGTGAAGGAGGGTGCGACGGCGCTGGAGTCGACCACCGACGCCACCCGCGTCCATCACGACACTCTCGACGTCACCGATCCGGAGTCGTTCGACCGCTTCCTCGATGGGGTCGAGGCAACCTTCGGGCCTCTCGACGTGCTGGTGAACAACGCCGGCATCATGCCGGTCGGGCGGGTGGTCGACGAGCCCGACGCCGTGACCCGTCGTGTGCTCGACATCAACGTGCTCGGCGTGATCACCGGCTCGAAACTGGCTGCGCGACGGATGCTTCCGCGCGGACGCGGGCACATCGTCAACATCGCCTCCGCGGCCGGTGAGACCTATTCGCCGGGTCTCGCGACCTACTGCGCCAGCAAGTTCGCGGTGGTCGGCTTCACCGATGCCGCCCGCCTCGAGCACCGGGGAACCGGAGTGGAGTTCTCGCTGGTGATGCCGTCGTTCGTGAACACCGAACTCACCGCTGGCACCTCGGGGGCGCGAGGTTTTCGCAACGCCGAGCCCGAGGAGATCGCCCGCGCCGTCGTGTCCCTCGTCGACAGGCCGCGTTCCCGCGTGCGGGTGACCCGACTGTTCGGGGCGGCCGTGGTGAGTCAGAAGTTCCTTCCGCGACCGCTCGCCGAGGCGATGTCCCGTGCACTCGGCGCCGACGACGTCTTCCTCGGCGCCGTCGACCAGGGGGCGCGGCGCGCCTACGAGGAGCGAGCCCGTCACAGCTGAGGTCGGTGTCCGTGGTGACGCCTACGCTGGCGGAATGCTCTTCTTCTTCGGCTACGGCAGCAAGCGCCGACAGCTCGGCGCCGGCGGCGTCCACACCTGTCCGCGCTGCCACAACACCAGCCAGTGGGCGCGCATGCGCCAGTACAACCAGCTGACGGTGTTCTTCGTGCCCGTTCTGCGGTGGAAGCGGGTCACGGTCGAGCAGTGCGGGATCTGCGGACAGACCGCGGCAGCGTAGGGCCTCCTACGATGGGTGCCATGACCACCGCCACGCCGCCGGAGGCGTCGACCGACGCCGGAACCCGCCCGGACGCAGGAACCGCGACGCCGTTCCCTCGTGCGCTGCCGTGGCTGATGATCGTGGCGGGCGTCGTCGGGCTCGTCGCGTCGTTCGTCCTGACGGTGGAGAAGTTCGCCCTCGCGGCCGACGCCACCTATGTGCCGTCGTGCAGCATCGATGCCGTCGTGAACTGCGGGTCGGTGATGGGTTCGGCGCAGTCCGCGGTGTTCGGCTTCCCCAATTCGCTGCTCGGCATCATCGGGTTCACCGCTGTGCTCGCCAGCGGGGCGGCATTGCTGTCCGGCGCTCGATTCGGCCGCTGGTACTGGGCGGGGCTGCAGGTGGGGCTCACCGCGGCCGTCGTCTTCGTGCACTGGCTGCTGTTCCAGAGCCTGTACGTCATCGGCGCGCTGTGCCCGTACTGCATGGCCGTGTGGGTGTCGACGGTGGCCGTCTTCTGGTTCGTCACGCTGCGCACGCTGCACCACGGAGTGCTGTCCCGACCGGTGTCGGCGCGTGCGCTCACCGCGCCCGTGAACGCCGTCGTGCCTCCGGTGGCCTGGCTCGTCGCTGTCGGCGCGCTCGTGGTCTACCGCTTCGGCGCGTTCTGGGCCTGACCGGGTGACCGATTCCCTGGACGAGCGGATCACCCGCTCGCGCACCCTGCTGAGCGATCACGACCTCGCCGGCCTGGCGGATCTGCTGTCCGATCTGCGCGAGCACGAGGTGACGCGCCTGCTGGAACGTCTCGACGCCGACGATCGCGCGGTGCTGTTCCGGCTCATCGAGAAGGACACCGCCCTCGGCGTTTTCGAGAGCCTCGACCCGCCTCTGCGCGGCGAACTCGTCGACGCGCTGCGCGACGACCACGTGGTGGCCCTGTTCGAGGACCTCGACCCGGACGACCGTGTGGAACTGCTCGACGAGCTTCCCGCGTCGGTCGCCCGCCGGTTGCTGTCCGGGCTCTCCGACGGGGAGCGCACGTTGACCGCGCCCATGCTCGGCTACCCCCGCGGCTCGGTCGGCCGGCGCATGAGCCCGGAGTACGTCCGGCTACGGCCCGACACGACGGCCGCCGAGGCGCTCGCTGCGGTGCGTCGCGACGGCCGGGACGCGGCGACCGTCCACGTGCTCCCGGTCGCCGACGACACGCTGGTGTGCACCGGGTCCGTCACGCTCGGCGACGTCGCGACGGCCGAGCCCGGTGTTCGCGTCGGCGATTTCGTCGCCGACGCGCCGACCGTCACGGCCACCACCGACGCGGAGGTCGCGGCTCGGCTGTGCCTGGAGTACCGCACAGCCGCCGTCGTCGTCACCGATTCCGAACGTCGCGTGCTCGGGGTGCTGACGGTCGACACCGCCGCCCGGATTCTCGAGGACGCCGAGGACGAGGATGCGGCCCGCGCAGGTGGCTCCGAACCGCTGCGCCGGCCCTACCTGTCCACACCGGTGGGAACGCTGGTGCGCTCGCGCGTGGTCTGGCTGCTCGTCCTCGCCGTGTCGGCGGTGCTCACCGTGCAGGTGCTCGAGATCTTCGAGGACACGTTGTCCGCGGTGGTGACGCTCGCCCTGTTCATTCCGCTGCTCACGGGCACGGGCGGCAACACCGGGTCGCAGGCCGCCACCACCGTCACCCGCGCGCTCGCGGTCGGCGACGTCCGCACCCGCGACCTCGGTCGGGTCCTGTTCCGGGAAGTGCGGGTCGGCGCGTCCATGGGCGCCCTGCTGGGCGCCCTGGGATTCGTGGTCGCCGGGCTGGTCTACGACTGGCATCTGGGCCTGGTCATCGGCGCGACGCTGCTGGCGGTGTGCACCATCGCCGCCGCCGTCGGCGGTGTGATGCCGCTGTGCGCCAAGGCAATCGGGGTGGATCCGGCGGTGTTCTCGACACCGTTCATCTCGACCTTCTGCGACGCCACCGGTTTGATCGTGTATTTCACCATCGCCTCGGCGATCCTGGACATCTGAGCTACCCCGGCGGAGTGCATGTACCGGGCACCGGCGGAATGCAAAGTGTCTGTAAAGAACCCCGAACGGACCGCGGAGCATGACCGGGATCACACCTAGGGTTCGGTGTCGAGGTCGCCCGCCCGGGAGGCCTTCTCGGACCGAAAGGCACCCACCATGAGCGCACCGGCGCGTTCCGCAGGGTCTCCGAACCCGGCACCGTCCACCCGACGCGCGGTGTTCAACACCGTGCGCGGCTCGCTCGGCAATCTGGTCGAGTGGTACGACGTCTACGTCTACACCGTGTTCGCCTCGTACCTGCAGTCGAGCTTCTTCGCCGACGGCGAGCCCAACGCCGGCATCTACACCATGGCGATCTTCGCGGTCACCTTCGTGATGCGCCCCATCGGATCCTGGTTCTTCGGCCGCTTCGCCGACCGCCACGGCCGTCGGCCCGCGCTGGTGTTCTCCATCTCGGTCATGGCCGGCGCCTCGCTGCTCATCGCGCTCACCCCGACCGCGGAGAGCATCGGCTCCCTTGCGGTGGTGATCCTGGTTCTGTGCCGACTGCTGCAGGGCTTCGCCACCGGCGGTGAGTACGGCACGTC
This sequence comes from Rhodococcus sp. PBTS 1, assembly GCF_001620025.1. Taxonomy (NCBI): domain Bacteria; kingdom Bacillati; phylum Actinomycetota; class Actinomycetes; order Mycobacteriales; family Nocardiaceae; genus Rhodococcus; species Rhodococcus sp. PBTS 1. The sequence goes on along the minus strand of NZ_CP015219.1, from coordinate 2,722,375 downwards.
CGCGACGTACATGTCCGAGGCCGCGACTCCGGGCCTGCGCGGATTCTTCTCCTCCTTCCAGTACGTGACCCTCGTCGGCGGCCACGTGCTCGCCCAGGTCACCCTGCTGGTGCAGCAGGCGTTCCTCACCGACGAGCAGATCCGCGAGTTCGGCTGGCGCATCGCGTTTCTCATCGGTGCCGTCGGCGCCGTGGTGGTGCTCTACCTCCGCCGTGCGATGGACGAGTCGCTGCAGACCGACACCGAGGACAAGCGCCGCGGCTCCATGACCGAGCTGTTCACCGCGTACCCCAAGCAGCTGCTGGTGTGCTTCCTGGTGACCCTCGGCGGCACCGTCGCTTTCTACACCTACAGCGTCAACGGCCCGCTGATCGTCAAGAGCACCTATGCCGACCGCGGCATGACCGCCACGTGGATCAACCTCGCCGCGCTGGTGCTGCTCATGCTGATCCAGCCCCTCGGCGGTCTGCTCAGCGACAAGATCGGCCGCAAGCCGCTCCTGGTCGGGTTCGGCGTCGCCGGTGTCCTGTGGTCCTGGACCTTCCTGAACCTGCTCCCGAAGGTGGAGACGCCGATGGTGTCGTTCCTCCTGCTGGCCGGCACGTACGTCATTCTCACCGGCTACACCTCGATCAACGCCATCGTGAAGGCCGAGCTGTTCCCCGCGCACATCCGCGCTCTGGGGCTGGGCCTCGGATACGCGCTGGCCAACTCCATGTTCGGCGGCACGGCTCCGGTGATCTACGAGACGGCCAAGGAGAACGACGCGCTCGACGCCTTCGGTATCTACGTCACCGTCGCCATCGGCATCTCGCTCCTGGTCTACGTCTTCGTGCTGAAGAACCGGCAGCAGACCTACCTCGACCGGGAACAGCTCGCGCGTCGCGACGAGGTCACGGTGCGCTAGGTTCGACACCTGGAGGTGAGCCCGTGCAGGTGCTCGTCGTCGAGGACGATCTCGGCGTCGCGGACGCCCTCACCCACGCCCTCCGCCGGCAGGGGTGGTCCGTCCGTCACGCCGCGACCGGCACCGCGGCACTCGATCTGGTCGCCGACGCGGACATCGTCCTGCTCGACATGGGCCTGCCGGATCACGACGGGCTGTGGGTCTGTCGGCGGATCCGGGAGACCTCGGCTGTCCCGATCGTCGCCCTCACCGCGCGTCGTCACGAGGACGCCGTGGTGGGGGCGTTGCGGGCCGGAGTCGACGATTACGTCACCAAGCCCTACAGCGTCCCCGTCCTGCTCGCCCGGATGGACGCCGTCGTCCGACGCACGGTGGGACGGGCCGCGACTCCGGCGGCGCCGGACCCCGGGTTCCGCTTCGATCCGGACACCCGCGAGATCTGGGGCGCCGACGGGACGCCGCGGGCGCTGACGGCGAAGGAGAGCGAACTGCTGGTCGCCCTCTCCCGCACGCCCGGTCGGCCGGTGAGCCGGGCGGCGCTCATTGAGGAGGTGTGGGACACGACGTGGGTGGGCGCGTCGCGCACCCTCGACGTACACGTGGCGTCGCTGCGCGCGAAACTGCGTGACCTCGCGGCGGTGGAGTCGGTGCGGGGCGTCGGATACCGACTCGTGGTGACGACGGACCGAGACGAGACGAGTACGAGACCGGAATGAGGCGCCGACTGCTGATCCTGGCGATCACGTTGACGGCCGCGGTCCTGACGGCGCTGATCGCCCCGCTCGTCACGGCGTACGCGGAGGAGCGGGCGGTCACGCTGCACGAACAGCGCCTGGCCGCCGCCACCCGATTCGCCGCGCTGGTGGACGATTCCGCATCGGGCGCGCCGGCCCTGCTGGGTCCCGATCTCGCGCGGTACGACGCGGTCACCGGCAGCACGCGCAGCGCCGTCATCGGTCCCGACGGCAGCACTCTCGCATTCGGGGCCGAAGCCCCCGTGGGGTCGGACCCGCGGTACGACGACGCGGTGCAGCGGGCTCTCACGGGTACCCCCACCACGGCGCCGTCCGCGTTGTGGCCCTGGCGAACCGACCCGCTGATCGTCGCCACGCCCATCGGGCGGGACGCGCAGATCCTCGGTGCGGTGGTGATGGTCGTCGACACCGCCGGGCCGCGCGGCGACGTCGCCACCCGGCTCGCCGTCGCCGTCGCCGGCGGAATCGCTCTGCTCGCGCTGGTGGCGTTCCTGGTCGGGGTTCCGTTGGTGGCGTGGGTGGTTCGGCCCGTGGACCAGCTCACCGAACGGGTGCAGACGCTCGCGAGCGGCCGTCGTCCGGGCGCGGCGGAGCACGCCGGCCCGCCTGAGCTGCGACGATTGGCCACGTCCTTCGACGAGATGGCCCGCGCCGTCGAGTACTCGCGGAGCCAGCAGCGCGACCTGATCGCGGATGTCTCGCACCAGCTCGCCAACCCGTTGACGGCCATGCGGCTCCGGCTCGACGGCCTGGCCGCCGACGATCCTGCCGTCGAACCCGTTCTCGCCGAGGCGGATCGCATGGCGCGCGCCCTCGAGGGTGTCATCGAGGTCAGCCGCGCGGGCGGGCACGACCGCCGCCGCGTGCCCGTGGACGTGGCGGCGCAGATCCGCGAGCGGATCGCGCTGTGGGAGCCGCTCTTCGACGGCCGACTGCGGGTCACCGGAATCGAGACCGAGGCTCCGGCCGTGCTCGAGGAGGACCTGGTACCGACGATCGTCGACACGCTGCTCGACAACGCCGCGAAGTACGCGCCGGATTCGCCCGTCGAGATCACGCTGGAGCGCACCGGAACCGGGGACGCGCGCCGGTACGTCGTGACCGTGCGCGATCACGGCGGCCCGACCGACACCGGTTCCTCCAGCACAGGTCCCACCGACACCGATCTCACCGACACCGGTCTCACCGATAGCGAGGCGGCGGAATTGGGCGAGCGGTTCCACCGACTGCCGCGTCACGCCGACGTCGACGGCACCGGCCTGGGGTTGTCCATCCTGGTGCTGCGCGTGCGCGACGCCGGCGGCTCCGTGGTGATCGAGGCCGCGCACCCGGGGCTGCGGTGCGTCACGACCCTCCCCGCGCGTCCCGGTCCCGGAACCAGCGCAGCGAACCCGGATGCAGCGTTACCGGCGCGGTGAACATCCCGGCGGCGACGGTGGGTTGGCGGACGGTCGGTGCTCGCCTCGCCACGGCGTCCTGCCGGTCGAACAGGACCGAGGCCAGCCCGTACACCGTGTCCTCGGCGAGGGCGGGGGAGGCGACGAGGTAGGTCTTGATACTCACCGTGGTGACGTCCGTGGGCAGACCGTAGGGGCCGCGGGGGAGGGGACCGGTGACGTAGCTCGGCCCCCACCGCTCCACCAACGGGTCGACGAGGCCGCCGATGTCCAACGCGCGCAACGGCACCCGCGTGCCGAGCTCGACGAGGGCGGTGATGGGGAAACCGCTCACGAAGGCCACGGCGTCGGCGGTGCCGGCCGCGAGGTCCGATGCCGCGTCGGTGAGCGACCGCGGTGCGTAGCGCACGTCGTCCGGACCGAGGCCGGCCGCCTCCAGGCAGCGTGACACGGCCAACCGCGTTCCGGATTCGACCTCGCCGCCGACGATCCGCCGGCCCACCAGATCGGCCGGCGTCCGCACGGGGGAGTCCTGCCGGACCAGGATTTGCAGGAAACTGTCGTACAGGCGCGCCACCGCGACGATCGGCATCGGTGCGTCGAAGGGGTCGTGTCCGGCGACGGCCGACGTGGCGGTGTCGCCCAGGCAGAACCCGACGTCGGCAGACCCGTCCAGCACGTCGCGGACGTTGGCCACGGAGCCGGCGGTGGTCACCGCGGAGGCGTCCAGGGACGGCATGGCCACCCGGGCCTCGTCCGCCAGGGCCCGTCCGTACTCGTCGAACACGGCACCCGGATTGCCCGCCGCGATCCTCAGAGTGCCGGACGCCGCCTGCCACGGCGCCGTGGACGCGCAGCCGGACAGCGCGGCGGCAGCGAACGCGCCGACGCCGGCCCGGAGGAACTGCCTGCGGTCGACCATTGCCCCAGCAGTCTAGAACCGGCCCGGGTTCGGCCGGGTAGATCGGCGCTCGCGGGGGTACTCGATCCCGTCCGACCAGGGGCCCGTCCGATCAGGGGCAGGGTCCGATCAGGGGTGACGAAGGAGCGACCACTGTGACCACCCGGAGATCCGCGCTCTACGTCCTCGCGATGTTCGTCGCGTTGGCCGTGTTCTGGGCGGCGGTCGGCGCGCGTCTCGACGACGCCCATCCGGTCCGCACCATGTTCGTCGTGGGCGGGGCGGTTCTCGCGGTCGGCGTGCTGCTGGTCGGCTCGGCGACGGCGCTGAAGGTGCGTCGACTGCAGGCTCGGCGACGCGAGAGCAACGAGGTCACCGCGTCGACGTGACGTCGGCAAGGTGACATCGACTGCGTCGAGTCACCGACTGCGCCGGACGGCGCGCAGCGACCGCGCGCACTAGCGTGACACCGTGTCCGTCTCCTCCGCCCGCGCCGCTGCGTACGCGGCCCGGGGTGCGGCGAGCCGGCGGATCGCGACGGCCGAAGACGACGACGCCCTGTTGGCGGCGTGCGCCGCGATCGCGCCGGTGATCGTCGAGCTCGAAGCCGTGCGGACGTCGCCGATCGACGTCGCCGCCGCCCACGCGGATCTGGTGCGCACGGCGACGGCGCGGGCGGTCGCGCTCCGTCCCGAACCGGGGGTGGAGTGGTTCGTGCTCGGCAGCGTCGGGCGTCGGGAATCGCTGCCGTCGTCCGACGTCGAGACGGCCGCGGTGATCGCCGACGGCGTCGAGGTCGGCCGAGTGACGGCGCACGGCGCCGCGGTCCACCGACTGCTGGGCCGCTGCGGTCTGCGCCCCGACCCGCACCATGCCCTGGTGTCCCAGCGACGGTTCGTGCGAACGGCCTCGGACTGGGCGGCGGCCGTCCGGGGGTGGGTGAGCGATCCCTTCGACGACAGCGCCGTGATCATGCTGTCGCTGCTCGCGGATGCCACCGCCGTCGGAGGCTCGGCGTCACCGTTTCCGGTGGACGTGCGAGCCGCGCTGTCCGGCGACGACCGAGCACGCCGACTGATGGGCCGCGAGGCCACGCGCGAATATCCACGACTGCGGTTGCGCGACAGCCTCTTCCGTCGCGTCACCGCCGTCGATCCCAAGGACACGGTGATCTCCGCGATCGTGTCCCTCGCGCGGTGGGTCGACCTCGAGTGCGCCGACACGCCGCCCGACGCCGCGCGCAGCACGCCCGCCCGTCTCTCCCGCGCCGCCGCGTCCGGCGGCCTGCGCGAGGACGACGCCCGGACCCTCGCCCGCGCCTTCGACCAGGTGCAACGCATCCGCATCACCCACCAGGCGGACCGGCTGCGCGCCGGGCACCCCGCCGACGACCTCCTGCCCGTCGCCGACACCACCCCCGTCACCCGCAGTGTGCTGGCGAGCGCCGCCCGCGAGGTCACGGCGGTACGCCGAGGTCTCGCGATTCCATGAGTGGGGGCCGTTCCGACCCGCCCGATTCTTCGGGCCGTTCCGCCCTGCCGCTCGCGGTCGCGGCGGCGCTGGACGCCGTCCGCCTCGAGGGCTGGTCGCCGACACCGGCGGAGGTCGCCGTCCTCCGTCGCGACGCCGAGGCTGCGCCGTCGGCCGTCGACCTCCCGTCGCCGGGGCGTGCGCCGCGAGTCGCGCTCCGGGACCGGCTGAGGCGGCGGGACGTGTACCTGCAGAAGTCCGGCACCGTGCTCCGCAACGTCCTCGGCATCACCGACGACGACGAACTGCATCGAGCCGAGGCGCTCGCGAGCGCGCGACGGCTGGTGCAGTTCCACGGCGGGCGGATTGCTGTCCCCGGTGAGGGCATCCACGCACTGCCCGCGCTGCATCGGCACCTGTTCCAGGACGTCTACGCCTGGGCTGGGCAGGTGCGCACGGTCGAGATCGGCAGGGGCGGAACGACGTTCGTACGCTCGTCGGCGATCTGGGACCACCTGATCGATCTGCACGCCGACGTCCTGGCCGCCGACTGGGCGGGCGCGGACCACGGCCGACTCGCCTTCCTCCTCGCCCGGACGTACGCGGACCTCAACCAGATCCACCCGTTCCGCGAGGGCAACGGCCGGGCCGCGACGACGTTCCTGCACCACCTGCTGCGCGGCACCGACCACCGCCTCGATCTGTCCGGAGTCGCCCGCGCGGACTGGGTGCAGGCCGCGCGTGATTCGGCGCCGTTCCGGCCGTCCGGTGCCGCGTCAGCCCGCCCGTTCCTGCCCGTGTTCCTGCGCGCCCTGCGTCCCGTCGGTGGGCACGATCCGGACGCTTTCGGTCGCGAGGTCACCGACGAGGGCGGCGGACCGTCGTCGTAGACCCGCCGGAAATTCGGAAGCGCCGAGTGCCCGGACGGCCGCGTCCGCCACGGCAGCGGCGGCCGCGTCGACACCGGCGGCCGCGTCGACACCGGCGGCCGCGTCGACACCCGGGGCGGGCTCGTCGTCCCACCGAGCGGCGATGACGGATTCGACGAGGCGGAACGGCATCGTCGGCGCGACCACGTCGTCGGCGGGCAGTCGGCCGATCGTCCGCACCGCGTCGGCGGAGAGGTCGACGTAAAGATCACGGAGTTCGCGTCGGCGGGCGCGAAAGGTGTCGAACCGGTCCGCGCGCAACTCCGGCAGGAGATAGAGGGCGCCCAGGTTCCACCGTCCCGAGGAGAGGTGCCGGGCGTCGAACCACGCCAGCGCGTGGACGCGGGTGACCGGATCGGCGGTGCGTTCGCACACGGTCCGCGCGAAGTGCAGCGGCGGTTCCACGGTGCCGGCGAGCAGCGCGGCGAGGATGGCGTCCTTGCTGTCGAAGTGGTTGTACAGCGAGGCCTGGCGCACGCCGACCGCGTCGGCCACGGCGCGCGTGCTGGTCGCGGTGAAACCGCCGATGGTGAAGAGTTCCGCTGCGGCGTCCAGGATCTCGTCCCGAGTGGTGGCGCCGGGTCGACGGCGTTCGCCGATGCGGGGACGTCCTGCGCTCGCGGTCACGCGACCCATCGTGCCACCGCCGGCGCCGTCGGTGAGGGTTCGGTGACACCACCGACACAGCGGTAACACAGTCGGAACACGCGGACTCGAAACGGATACATCGCCGTCACCATTGCGACCTCGAACCTCGCTTGACTGTCAAGCGACAGTTACCGAGGCGACGAGGCCGTTCGGTACCGCACCATTTCGCAGAAGGCCCACCATGAGCAGAGCAGTACTCCCGCCGGGACGTCAGGACGATGCGGACGACCTGCGCGACTTCGGCTACGACCAGCAACTGCACCGCGGTCTGGGCACGTTCGCGTCCTTTGCCGCCGGTTTCTCCTTCGTCTCCATCCTCACCACGATCTTCCAACTCTTCGGTCTCGGCTTCTCCTTCGCCGGGCCGGCGTTCTTCTGGACCTGGCCGGTGGTGTTCCTCGGCCAGTTCATGGTCGCGCTCTGCTTCGCGGAACTGGCTGCGCGATACCCGATCTCGGGGGCGATCTACCAGTGGTCCAGGCGGATGGGCGGCGAGATCGTCGGGTGGTTCGCCGGCTGGTTCATGGTGATCGCCCAGATCGTCACCGCGGCCGCGGCGGCGATCGCCCTGCAGGTGGTACTGCCGTCGATCTGGAGCGGCTTCCAGTTCGTCGGTACGGACACCGCGTTGACCTCGAGCGACGGCGCCGCCAACGCGGTGGTGCTCGGTACGGCGTTGCTGGTGATCACCACGACGATCAACTCCATCGGCGTGAACGTCATGGCCCGCATCAATTCCATCGGCGTGACCTGCGAGATCGTGGGCGTCGTCGCCATCGTCGGCGTGTTCCTCACCCACGCGCAGCGGCCGCCGACCGTGGTGTTCGACACCGGCGGTGCCGCAGTCGATTCCGGCTACATCGGGGCCTGGATCGTCTCGGGCCTCATGGCCGCCTACGTCATGGTGGGATTCGGCTCGGCCGGAGAACTCGCGGAGGAGACGAAGAACCCGCGCAAGGTCGCGCCCCGCACGATTCGACTGGCGTTGTCGGCCTCCGCGCTGGGCGGCGGATTGATGATCGTCGGTGCCCTCATGGCGGCGCCGAGCCTGACCGACGGTCGTCTCGCCGCCGAGGGCCTGCCCTACGTCATCGGGGCCGTGCTGTCCTCGCCGTGGGGAACGGTGCTGCTCATCGACGTGGTCATCGCCATCACCATCTGCACGCTGGCCATCCAGACCGCGGCGACGCGCCTGCTCTTCTCGATGGCGCGCGACGGGCGCCTGCCGGCCTCGCGCTTGCTGTCGACGGTGAACACGACCACCGGCACCCCGATCGCGCCGGCGGTCCTCATCGGGGCGACCTGTGTCCTGGTCCTCGTCCTCAACGTCGGCAATTCCGCGATCTTCACGACGCTCTCGTCCGTCTGCATCGTCCTCATCTACCTCGCCTACATGATGGTGACCGTGCCGCTCCTGCTGCGGCGACTGCGCGGCTGGCCGCACCCGACGGCGAACGTCGACTCCGCCGGGGCCCCGCTGTTCACGCTCGGACGCTTCGGATTGCCGGTCAACCTGCTGGCCGTCGTCTACGGCGCGGTGATGGTGATCAACCTGTCCTGGCCGCGGGCCGAGATCTTCGACCCCACCGGCGAGTACCCGCTGCTGCGGTGGGCCGCCCCGGTGACCGTGGCCGTCGTCGTGGCCGTGGGCGTCGCCTGCTTCCCGCGCGGCCGCACCCACCCCAACCCCGTTCGAATCGGAGCCTGAGATGACCTCGACCACCGCCGCCGCCAAGGCGCACGCCCGCGAGCAGGAGGCGCTCGGCGCCGGCCCGATGCCCGTGGTGCCCGCCCGGAACTGGCCGACACCGCCCGTCGGCGTCGATCCCGCCGCACTGACCTGGGCCGAGACGGTGCCGGGCGGCCGGTACACCACCCGCGTGCTCGGCCGCGGCACCCGACTGCGTCTGCGCGACCTGGACGGCCGCGCCTGCGCCCACCTGATGCTGCACCGTGCGGACGCGCCGTGGGAGCGGCTGAGCACCGCCGACACGGTCAAGGTGCCGTGGCAGGCGTACCTCGGCGCCGGGCATCCCTTGCTCGGCGACCAGGGTCGCGTGCTGGCCACCGTCGTCGCCGACACGTCCGGGCATCACGACGCGCTGTGCGGTGCCTCGACTCGCCGAGGCAACACGGCGAAATACGGAGCGGGGGAGGCGCACTCGGCATCTCCCGCCGCACGCGAGCTGCTGCTGCTCGGGTTGGCGAAGAACGGGCTGTCCCCGCGGGACCTCCCTCCGACCGTGAGCTTCTTCCACGGTGTCCGCGTGGACGACGACGGTCGCCTGATCGGTCTCGGCTCCGCCGGCCCGGATCGAATGGTGGAGTTGGCAATTCACGTGCCGCTGGTGGTGACCGTCGCGAACGCCGCGCACCCGCTCGATCCGTCGCTCACCTACGACACCACCGACCTGGAGGTGCTCGCATGGGTCGCGCCTGCCACCGAGGCCGAACTCCCTCTCGCCGAACCGGAATACCGCCGCGCTCTGGCCAACACCGATGCGCTCGTCACCGCCCTGGAGGCCCACGCATGACCGCCACCCTCGACACCCGCCCGGCCGTCGACCTCGCCCTGGTTCGCGGCGACGTCGTCCGCGACGAGATCGCTCCGGCGCGGGGACCGTGGTCGGCCGTCGTCGCCGCGGGCGACGTCCTGACGATCGTCGACCTCGCCGGGAACCAGGCCGTCGACACCCTGATCTACGCCGCCGAGGACCACACCGTGCGCTACAGCGCGGCGACCACCATCACGGCGCAGGGCAGCATCGTGCTCACCACCGGAAGCGTGTTGCGCGACAGCGAGTCCGAGCCGCTCGTGACGATCGTCGCCGACGAGGTCGGGCGCCACGACACGCTCGGTGGCGCCTGCTCGCAGGAGTCGAACACCCTGCGGTACGGCCACCACACCGCCCACCAGCACGCGTGTGTGGAGAACTTCCTCGCGGAGGGGATGCGGTGGGGGCTCGGCAAGGCCGATCTGGTGCCGAACCTCAACTTCTTCATGAACGTTCCGGTCGATCCGGACGGGGCCCTGGGCATCGTCGACGGGCTGTCGGCTCCGGGGAAGCGACTGGCCCTGCGCGCGGACCGCGACGTTCTGGTGCTGGTGTCCAACTGCCCCCAGATCAACAATCCGTGTAACGGTTTCGACCCCACCCCGGTGCGGATGATCGTCACGTCCCCGGCGGAGGCATCGTGACCGTCAAGATCACCGTGGAGCGCCCCGGCGTGCTCACCACCGTGCAGGACTGGCCCGGACGCACCGGTTACTGGCAGGTGGGTGTCCCGCCGTCGGGACCGATGGACGACCTGTCCTTCCGCCTGGCCAATCAGGCCGTCGGAAACGACCCGGGGGCAGCGGGTCTGGAAACCACCATGTCCGGGCCGGCGCTGCGCTTCGACACCACGACGACGGTCTGCGTGACCGGAGCGTCGGCGCCCGTCACCGTCGACGGCACGGCCGTCGATCCGTGGACGCCGGTCACGGTCCCCGCCGGTTCGGTGGTCGACGTCGGCACCGCGACGGGCGCGGGCCTGCGGATGTACATCGCGGTCCGGGGCGGCATCGACGGCGACGTCCACCTCGGCAGCGCGTCGACGTTCACGCTGGGCACGTTCGGCGGGCACCGCGGCCGGGTGCTCGCGGCGGGCGACGTCCTCTCCGGCGGGGGCGCCGCGGTCGTCGCTCCGCCCTGGCGGATCCCGTCCGATCACGTTCCCGCGCTGGGACACCGGTGGGAGCTGGCCGTGACCGAGGGGCCTCATGGGGCGCCGGAGTTCTTCACCCGCGAGGACATCGCGACCGTCCTGGGGCACGACTACGAGGTGCACTTCAACTCCGACCGCACCGGTGTCCGTCTGATCGGACCGCGGCCCACCTGGGCGCGAGAGGACGGCGGCGAGGCCGGGCTGCACCCGTCGAACATCCACGACAACGCCTATTCCGTGGGCGCGCTGGATTTCACCGGCGACACCCCCATCCTGCTGGGCCCCGACGGGCCGTCGCTGGGCGGCTTCGTCTGCCCGGTCACCGTCGTCGCCGCCGAGCGGTGGAAACTGGGCCAGCTCCGTCCGGGGGACACCGTCCGCTTCGTGGCCGTGCGCGGTGACCACGCGGCGTCGATCCGCGAGCTGGGGGTCGCTCGACGCGCGTCGTCACCCGCGGTCTTCTCCGCCGGCGGCGACGGCGACGACGGCGTCCTCGTGCGTCGCGACGGGGCCGTTCCGGTGACGTACCGACGGTCGGGTGACGACAACGTCCTCGTCGAATACGGCTCCATGACACTCGATCTCGCGTTGCGCGCGCGGGTGCACGCGCTCCACGAGGCGCTCGTGGCCGAGGGTGCGACGGGCGTGCGCGATCTGACGCCCGGTATCCGCTCGCTGCAGATCAAGGTCGACCCCGACGTGCTGTCCGTCCCGCGGCTGACCGGTCTGCTCGAGGAGCTCGAGGACGCCCTGCCCGACGCGACCGAGCTGGTGGTGCCGTCCCGCACTGTGCGCCTGCCGCTTTCCTGGGACGACCCGTCCACGCGGGAGGCCACGGAGCGGTACATGCACGGTGTGCGGGCGGACGCACCGTGGTGCCCGTGGAACATCGAGTTCATCCGGCGCGTCAACGGTCTCGACTCGGTGGACGACGTGTACCGCACCGTGTACGACGCGGAGTACATGGTGCTCGGTCTCGGCGACGTGTATCTCGGTGCGCCGGTCGCGACTCCGCTCGATCCCCGGCACCGCCTGGTGACCACCAAGTACAACCCGGCGCGGACCTGGACCCCGGAGAACGCGGTCGGGATCGGCGGGGCGTACCTCTGCATCTACGGCATGGAGGGGCCGGGGGGCTACCAGTTCGTCGGGCGCACCACCCAGGTGTGGAACCACCGGCACCCCTCCACCGCACCGGGTTTCGAGGAGGGCACGCCCTGGCTGCTGCGCTTCTTCGACCGGATCTCCTGGTATCCGGTGTCCACCGAGGAGCTCGCGGATCTGCGGGCGGATCTCGCGGCCGGGCGGGGGCCCGGGGTGGACGTCACCGACGGCACCTTCTCCCTGGCCGAGCACGAGCGGTTCCTCGCCGAGAACGCGGCGCCCATCGACGACTTCCGCGCGCTGCAGTCCGCGGCCTTCGGCGCCGAGCGGGCGGCCTGGGCCGAGGCGGGGGAGTTCGGGTGACCGGTTCGGTCGGTGCTGCTCGACCGGTGCCGCTCAGCCCTCGTCGACCACCCGCACCCGCGCCACCCCGGTCTTGAACTGCGGCTGCTTGGACGCGGGGTCCCACGTGGTGGGTGTCAGCTCGTTCGCGGCCCGGCGGACTTCGGGGTGCTCGCCGGTGCCGTCGGCGTCCTGACCATCGATGTCCCAGTAGCCGTAGTGGAACGGCAGGAAGAGCACACCGGGCCGGATGTCCGTGCGGCGCATCCGGGCGGTGACGGCGCCGCGCGGTGACGACACCTCCAGCATCGTGCCCTCGGGAATACCCAGCCGGACCGCGTCGCTGTCGTTCATCTCGACCCACACCTCCGGGGCCGCCCGGTTCAGCTCCGGCGCGCGGCCGGTCTTCGTGCGGGTGTGGAAGTGGTAGATCGTGCGGCCGGTGATCAGGTGGAACGGGTGCTCGGCGTCCGGGGTCTCCACGGCCGGCACGTACCGGACCGCCCGCAGGAGGGCGCGTCCGTCGGGATCGTGATCGCGGTAGCGCGCAGGGTCGATCGGGTCACCCGAGATCAGGTCCTTCCCGTAGGTCTCGCACGTGTCCGCCGCCGTCGGGAACACCGCGTCGGTGTACAGGCGCTCGGTGCCGCCGGGGCGGTCCGGGGTCGCGGGCCACTGGATTCCGCTGCCGCCGCGCAGCGCGTCGTGGCTCAGCCCGGTGTAATCGCACGGCCGACCGGCGGTGGCGCGGGTCCACGCGGCGAACGCCGATTCGGGATCCGTCCACGGAATCAACGGCCCGCCGTCGTGATCGCGAAAGTTCATGCGGCGGGCGAAGTCCAGGAAGATGTCGAGGTCCGCCCGCGCCTCACCCGGAGGCTCGACGGCCTTGTCGGACAGATGCACCGTGCGATCGGCGTTGGTGAACGCGCCCGTCTTCTCGCCCCACGCGGCGGCGGGGAGGACCACGTCCGCCAGGGCTGCCGTTTCGGTGAGGAACATGTCCTGCACGACGACGGTCGTCCCCTCCCGGCCGAGGATCCGTCGGATGCGTGCGAGTTCGGGAAGCGACACCGCCGGGTTGGTGGCGCTGATCCACAGCAGGCCGAGATCTCCCTGCTCGGCGAGGCGGAAGATTTCCATCGCGTGGGTCGGCGGGCCGTCGTGCGTCAGGAAGTCCTGCTCGACGTTCCACAGCTCCGCGAGTTGCGCGACGTGGTCGGAGTTGGCCCAGTTGCGAAATCCGGCGAGGTCGCCGTTGGCCCCGCATTCTCGCGTGTTCTGGGCCGTGGGTTGGCCGTTCATCTGGAGCAACCCGCACCCGGGTCGACCGATCATGCCGCGGAGAAGGTGCAGGTTGTTCACCTGCACGGCGGACGCCGTGGCCTGGTTCGACTGATAGAACCCCTGCAGAACCGTCGACAGGAGAGTCTCCGCGGTGCCGATCAGTCTCGCGGCCCGACGGACGTCGTCTGGGTCCAGCCCGCAGGTGGCCGCGACGTTCCCGATCGTCCAGGGCTCGACCGTGCGGCGCAGCGCGTCGAACCCCACGGTGTGCGCACGGACGAAGGCCTCGTCGATCCATCCGTGCGCGATCACCTCACGGAGCAAGCCGTTCATCAGCGCGAGGTTGGTGCCCGGCCGCGGGGCGAGGTGGACGGTGGCGCGGCGGGCGACGGGAGTCGGGCGGGGGTCGACGCACAGCACGGCCGGGGGAGTGGGTCCGTCCAGCCGGTCCAGGATGCGCGACCAGAGAACGGACTGCGTCTCGGCGACGTTGTGGCCGAACAACGCAATCGTGTCGGCGTGGTCGACATCGGTGTAGGACCCCGGTTGCCCGTCGCTGCCGAACGACTCCTTGAGGGCCTCCGCCGCCGTCGCGGTGCACAGTCGCGTGTTGCCGTCGACGTGGTTGGTGCCGACACCGCCGCGGGCCATCACCCCCAGCGTGTAGTACTCCTCGAGGAAGAGCTGCCCGCTGGTGTAGAAGGCGATCGAGTCCGGTCCTCGGGTGTTCAGCAGGGCGCGGGTGCGATCGACGATGCGGCTCATCGCGGTGTCCCAGTCCGTCGGGACGAGGCGACCGTCGACGCGGATCAGGGGGTGGGTGAGACGGTCCGGTGAGGCGTTGGCCTGCCATCCGTAGAGGTCCTTCGGGCCCAGCCGTCCTCGGTTCACCCGGTCGACGGCGCGGCCGCGAACGCCGACGATGCGCCCGTCGCGGACGGCGATGTCCATCGCGTCACCGTTGGAATGCAGGACGGACGCCGACTGCACCCATCTCTCGACGTCGTCCTCGGTGACCCCCTCGGCCAGCACGGTGTCCACCCGCGCCGGCCAGACGCCACCACGGGCGAACGGGGTTCGCGCACCCCAGGGTTCGGCGATGCGATCGGGCGTCTCGGCGGTGCTCATGGCTCGCCGGTACCCCCGTCCTCGGGGCGAGAATCAGACCGGTGATCGGTCTTCGTCCGATTTGCCGGGAAGGTCGGAAACGAGGCGCCGAAGATTCGCCGTCGCCCCGTCGTAGAGCCCGACGGGGTCCGCCCGGGGGTCGGTCTCGGCGGCCTCGGCCCACGCGTCGAACGCGACGCGCGCGGTGGTGCCGGCCACCTCGACGAGCAGCCGGGCGTAGCGCCGGGCGTCGGTGCCGCCGAGGATGTCGGCGACGCGGTCGGTGAGCCGACACATCGCCATCGCGTCGGCAGCGAAAGCGGCGGATCGCAGATGAGCATCGGCGGCCACGAGACGACGGGTGCGGAGCAGGCGGGCCCGCACGTCCGCCGGTTCCGACGCGAGGCGTGCGAACGATCGCCGGGATAGATCCTCCAGTGCGGCGAGCGTGACGTCCTCGGCAGCGGCGCCCGTGAGCCAGCCGTCGATCTCCGCCTCGAACAGGGTGTCGCCGCGGAGGACGGAATCCTCCTTGGTGGCGTAGTGCCGGAAGAACGTGCTCGGGGAGACGCCGGCCTCACGGGCGATGTCCTCGACCGTGGTCGCCGAGAAGCCGTGCCGCTCGACCAGGGTCAAGGCGGCGTCGGTGATCTCGACGCGCGTCGCTTCGCGGCGTCGTTCGCGGAGGTCCATCGCCACTCCTCGGCGGGAATCTGTCGGGCAGTATCGGTGTTCGGCGGTTGTGAGTATCACTTTGACAGTCACTGTCAGGTAGACGCAGACTATCACCGAGCGAGGCGACCCACGAGGATCGCGGCTCGACGACTGGAGAGGGATCGCGCGTGCGCACCACCGAACACGACACGACACCGGCCGCGGACTCGACCGACGAGCGGATGGCGCCCGGCAGCGCGCTGCTCATCGGCGTGCTGGTGGTCGCGGCCTTCGTCATGATCCTCAACGAGACGATCATGAGCGTCGCCCTTCCCACGCTCATGACGGATCTGTCGATCGGCGCGTCGACCGCGCAGTGGCTGACCACCGCGTTCCTGCTGACGATGGCCGTGGTCATCCCGACCACCGGCTACCTCTTCCAGCGCTTCACGGTGCGCCAGGTCTTCACCGCCGCCATGACGTCGTTCGTCACCGGCACCCTGCTTGCCGCCCTCGCACCGGGCTTCGAGGTGCTCCTCGCGGCGCGCGTGATCCAGGCCGCCGGCACCGCGATCATGTTGCCGCTCCTCATGACCACGGTTCTCTCGCTCGTCCCCGAATCGCGGCGTGGGCGCATGATGGGCGTCATCTCCATCGTGATCGCCGTGGCGCCCGCCGTCGGGCCCACCATCTCGGGGGTCGTTCTGGGCGCGCTGGGGTGGCGGTGGATGTTCTGGCTCGTGCTGCCCATCGGGCTCCTGGCCACCGGCCTCGGACTCGCGCTCGTGCGCAACGTGACCGAGACCCGCCGCGCCCCGCTGGACGTGGTCTCGGTCGTGGCGTCGGCCTTCGCGTTCGGCGGCATCGTCTACGGACTGAGCAGCATCGGACACTCGGCCGAGGGAGCCGCGGTGCCCGTCTGGATCCCGCTGGGCGTAGGGCTGGTCGCGTTGGCGTTCTTCGTGATCCGCCAACGTCGCCGCCAGGATGCGGGAACGGCTCTGCTCGATCTGCGCCCCTTCGCGACGCCGGCGTTCTCCGTCGGACTCGGCATGATCGCCATCTCGATGATGGCACTCTTCGGCGCGCTCATCCTCCTACCGATGTACCTGCAGAACGTGCTCGGCCTCGACACCCTGGCCACCGGGCTGACGCTGCTCCCCGGCGGTCTCGCCATGGGTCTGCTGGCGCCCTTCGTCGGGCGCGCGTTCGACCGCGTCGGCGCTCGGCCGCTGGTCATCCCGGGCTCGATGGTCGTGTCCGGTGCACTGTGGGCGATGACGAGCCTGGACGCGCAGTCCACCCAGGGCACCGTCGTCGCCATCCACGTGGTGATGTCGCTCGGACTCGCGACGATGATGACGCCCCTCATGACGTCGTCGCTCGGATCCGTTCCGCCGCAGTTCTACTCGCACGGCAGCGCCATCTTCTCGACCATGCAGCAGCTGGCCGGTGCGGCCGGCACCGCGCTGTTCGTCACCGTCATGTCGACGACGGCGACGGCACGGGCCACCGACGGCGCCGACGCCGTCGCCGCGTCGGAGGCCGGCGTGCACACCGCGTTCCTGTTCGGCGGGGTCGTGTCCCTGGTCGCCGTGGGGGCGTCGTTCTTCGTCGGGCGCGGGTCGGCGGCGTCGCGCCCGATCGCTCAGGGAGCGGACGAAGCCGACAGCGCGGGTCGCGGCTCCGCCGCGTCACCGGTGAAGGCCGGCTCGCCGACGAAGGCCGACGCCTCCGTCGGCTGAGCGGGGCGGAGGCGCAGGCCTGCGCGCCGGCGCGGTCGGGATGCGCGGGTTTGCCGCCGGCGGCCGGCGGCGACCAGGTGACGCTCACGTTCGGCGTGATGCTCGGCGAGATACAACTCGGGTGGCAGGAAGGTCACGGCGGCACCTCCGTTCGTCGAATGTCGTTGTGCTGCAGGCTCGTTGTCTGCGAGTGAAAGCCGGACGACAACGATGCTGACAGACTGTGCGTGCTCGGCGCATCCGAATTACGGGCCGCGGGTGCGTGCGGGCGGTGCGGAGGACCCCCTCTTCCGGGGGTAGTGGGGTATGGCGTGGCTCACATACCGTCCTGACCACTTCGCCCGTTCCGTCACCTTCGAGCAGGAGCACCATGACGACTGTGTCACCCGACGACGCCACCGCGCGTCCGGTCACGCCGCCCACCACACCGCCGACGACCAGCGTCCGCAAGGTGGCCGTGGCCAGCGGTATCGGCACCACGATCGAGTTCTACGACTTCTTCATCTACGGCACCGCGGCCGCCCTGGTGTTCCCGACGGTGTTCTTCCCGGCCCTCGGTTCCACGGCCGGCACGGTGGCCTCCTTCGCCACCTTCGCGGTCGCGTTCATCGCCCGTCCCGCGGGCGCGGTGCTCTTCGGCCACTTCGGCGACCGCATCGGTCGCAAGCGCACGCTGATCTCGACGCTGCTGCTGATGGGCATCTCGACCTTCCTCATCGGGCTGCTGCCCGGCGCCGAGACCATCGGCGTCGCGGCGCCGATCATCCTGGTGCTCCTGCGATTCGGGCAGGGCTTCGCCGTCGGCGGGGAATGGGCCGGCGCCACGCTCCTCACCGCCGAGTACGCCCCGGCGAAGCGACGCGGCTTCTACGCGATGTTCCCGCAGCTCGGCCCGTCGGCGGCGTTCATCCTCTCCAGCGCGACGTTCCTGGTGACCGGTGCCGTGTTCGGGGACACCAACGAGACCTTCCTGAACTACGGCTGGCGAATCCCGTTCCTGTTCAGCGCCGTTCTGGTTCTCATCGGCCTCTACATGCGCCTCGCGATCGAGGAGACTCCCGTGTTCCGCGAGGCGGTGGCCGACGCACCCGCCCCCGCGGCGCGGCGCCTCCCGGTCCTGGACGCCTGGCACGTCCAGAAGCGCGAAGTCCTGCTGGCGGCCGGCGCGTTGGCGTCGCTCTTCTCCCTCTTCTACATGGGCACCGCGTACCTCACGAGCTACGGGACCAAGACCCTCGGCTTCGACCGACCGTTCGTCCTGATCACCGGCATCATCGGCGCCGTGGTGTTCGGTATCGCCATCGCCCTGTCCGCGGCGTACTCCGACCGGGTGGGACGACGGCGCGTCATCCTCATCTCCTGCGTGGTCGCGGTCCCGTGGACGCTGGCGCTGTTCCCGATCCTCGACACCGGGTCCGCCGGACTCTACGTCCTGGCCATGTGCGTGACGTTGACGATCTTCGGTATCGCCTACGGTCCCACCGGCGCTCTGTTGCCCGAGCTGTTCCAGACCCGATTCCGGTACACCGGTGCAGGATTGGGCTACAACCTGGCCGGTGTCCTCGGTGGCGCGATCCCGCCGTTGTTGGCCGCGCCGCTCACCGCGGCCTACGGCAGCATCGCGGTCGGCGTCATGCTGGCGGCATTGTCGGTCCTCAGCATCGGCTGCACTCTGAAGCTGACGGAGACGAAGGACGTCAGCATGCGGGCCTGATCGACGGTCCGCACGACCCGAGACTTCACGACTCCTGCCCCCGAACCGGGTTCCGGTTCGGGGGTTCGTCGTGTTCGGTTGTGGTAGTGCAGGTCCCGCCGGTCAGGTGCCGTCGGGGATCGGCCCGGGGTCGGGGTCTCGGAGGAGGTCGCCGGGGTGGAAGTGGTGGTTGACGCGGCCTTCTCTGGTGGGGTCGGCGAGGGCGGGTGGGTGCCAGAGGGTGCGGCCGGCCCAGCGGTGGCCGGGTGGGGCGGTGGTGGTGGCCCAGCCGAGGGGTCCGGTGTGGATCTGTCGGTGGTGGCGGTCGCAGGCGTAGGTGAGGTACTCGATGTCGGTGGTGCCACCGTCGGCCCAGTCGGTGACGTGGTGGACCTGGGTGCGGGTGGCGGGGGTGGTGCAGCCGGGGAAGGTGCAGCCGTGGTCGGTGGCGAACAGGGCGAGGCGTTGGTCGGTGCTGGCGGTGCGGCGGCTGCGGCCGAGGTGGAGGGGTCGGTGGTGCAGGTCGGTGATGCACAGCCAGGTGTCGAGGTCGTCGGGGTGGTTGCCGGCGAGGGTGAGCAGGTCGGCGATGGGGAGGGCGGTGCCGCCGGCGGTGAGGGCGAGTCCGGCGCGGGCGGCGAGGTCGGCGACGGTGGTGGTGAGGATGAGGGAGATGGGTAGGCCGCGGTGGGTGGTGCCGAGGTCGCGGCGGGCGAGGGTGCGGGTGATGGCGGTGAAGACGGCGTCGTAGTCGCGTTGGGCGGCGGTGCGGGGGTCGCGCACCCGCTCCGCCGCGGCCGCCGCGGCAGCGGCGGCTGCCTCGGCCGCGTCCCTGGTGTCGCCGTCGCCGTTGTCGCCGGTCTCGCCGTCGTGCTCGGTGTCGCCGTGGCCGTTGCTGTCGAGGGTGACGCCGGGTTTGCCGAGGGTCTCGCAGACGAGTTCGAGGGTGGCAGCGCCTTCGGCGTCGCAGACGATGACGACGGTGTGCATGCCGTGGCGGTCGGGGCCGGAGATGCGGAAGGAGCGGCGTCGGCGTCGGTCGGCGGGGTCGGTGAGGGCGCCGTCGGCGTCGATCCAGCCAGCGAGGCGGGTCGCGGCCTGGCGGAGGGTGGCGGGGGTGATGCCGCGGGCGAGGTCGGCCAGTTGCTGTTCGGCGCGCTCGCGGGTCTCGGTGTCCACGGCCGGGGAGAGTTCACGCAGGAACTTGTCGATGACGGTGACGTGGGCGAGGGAGATGTCTCCGTCGCGGAGGGCGGCGGCGGTGCCGGGCATGCGGGCGGGGAGGGGGTCTCCGGTGAGGGTGGTCTGGTCGGTGAGCAGCATCGAGCGGCGCAGGCGGGTGCGGGCGTCGGGGAGGTCGATGTGCAGGAGGCCGGAGAGGGCGTCGGCGCAGGTGAGGCCGGTGTCGGTGAATGCTCCGGCCTGGACGGAGCGGTGCAGCCAGGTCTGGCCGAGGCCGGTGAGGGTGCGGGTGGCGTGTTCGGAGTCGATGACAAGGGCGAGGAGGTCTTCGATGCCGGTTCCGCGGGTGTCGAGGGCGGCGAGGTCGGCGATCGCCCCGGCCAGGGCGGCTCGCGCCGCGGTGACCGGTGAGACCGGTGCATCCACCGGTGCGTGCAGCGATGGTGGTGTTGTGTGTGCGGGTCCGTTCCCGCCGCCCCCCGACGACATGACCCCAGTGTAGGTCGACCCACCGACAAAAATCGATCACAGTTCGAGCTGCCGACACGCATGCAAGGCCGCAGGGCGTCGATCGCGACGGTCGAGTCGAGAAGTGGACGTCATGTTAAAATCCGGCTCGTGGGAATCACGAGCATCGCAGTGACGAAGATCCGCCGCTTCTAGCGGCGGAGATCCAGAGTCGTAACCTCCGTCGCCTTCAGCATCCGAATCTGCTGGGCGGCGTATTTTAGCTGCCCGGGCTACCCCACTAGTGCCCGGAGTGATGTAACTCGTGCCTACCTATCGAGCCGGCCGCCACGAGCTCGGCCAGAACTTTCTCACCGACCGCCCGACAATCGACATCATCGTCGATCTTGTATCTCGAACCGACGGCCCGATCGTCGAAATCGGTTCCGGCAGTGGTGCATTGACACTGCCACTACAGTCGCTGGGCCGGCCGATCACGGCAATCGAGATCGATCCGCGTCACGCGCACGAACTTCGACATCGTGTCGATTCGAGTACGACAGTCGTGGACGGCGACTTTCTGCGATACCGGCTGCCCCGAGCGCCCCACACCATCGTGGGAAACCTGCCCTTCCATCACACCACCGCGATGTTGCGGCGCATCCTGCACGCCGAGCACTGGACGGCAGCGGTCCTGCTCGTGCAATGGGAGGTTGCACGTCGTCGCGCCGCGGTCGGTGGCGCGACGATGATGACCGCTCAATGGTGGCCGTGGTACGAGTTCGGCCTGGTCGGCCGTGTTTCCGCGTCGGCGTTCACTCCACGGCCCGGAGTCGATGCGGGGTTGATGTCCATTGCGCGGCGAACCGTTCCACTCGTCGCCCCCGCACTCCGGCGGGACTACAGCACCTTCGTCCACGCTCTCTTCACGGGCAAGGGCCACGGACTACAGCAGATTCTGCCGCAGGTGGCCGGCCGGTCAGGCGGACCCGTGGTCCGACAGTGGCTCGCGGAGCAACGCTTCCGGGGCACGGCACTACCGCGCGATCTCTCCCCTGAACAGTGGTCCGAACTGTTCGCGGTCATCGGTCGACACTCTCCGGCGCTCGATCAGCCGCCACGTCGGCGTCGGTGATGACTCAGCCATGCCCTTGATGGAGGGAGGCCGGCGAGGGCTCGCACACCATGCGAACAACGCGTCCTGACTGGCCGCGGCCGAACGCAGTTGTCATCGGGTCGATCCTGCGCATGGGCGAGCATCCACCGACCTCCCCTCGCGCACCCCCTCGAGAAAGCCGCGGACGAGTGCTCCGGCGTCACCCGCGGACCCGGTGCCGTAGAGGTGGAAGTCCGGCCGCACCAGCACCACGTCGGCCGCCAGCTCGTCCAACCACGCGGTGTAGGTGCCGTCGACGTCCTCGACCACCGTGACGTCCGCGGTCCGCGCCGCCGACCCGTCTCCGGACAAGGCCACCACGGTCACGTGCAGTGCGGCGAGGTCCACACGGTCCTGGGGCGATAGCTCCGGCGCGTCCTCGGCTCGACGCAACAGCAGGGCGCCCGGCCCGTCCAGCAGGTCGTCGAAACGACCTGTGCCGCTGGGGGTCCGCACCCGCCCCTGCCGGGACAACGCGCCGCCGTGCTCGCCGACGTGCAGGCCGGGACCGAGGCCGGGGCGCGGTGGTCTCGGCCTGTCCCCGGCGCGGTGATCGGCCTGCAGTCGTCGGTCTCGCTCGGCGGCCTCGTCGGGGTCGGTGATGCAGATGACCTTCCCCAGCGAGACCGAGAAGTCGACGAATGCCCGTGCGTGGTGCTGTCGCTCGGTGGTGTACGAGTCGAGAAGATCGGGAGACGCAACACCGCGCAGAACGGCGTCGAGCTTCCACGTCAGGTTCATGGCGTCCCGCAGACCGGCGCCGAGGCCCTGGCCGGCGAACGGCGGCATGAGATGGGCGGCGTCGCCGGCAACGAGGACGCGCCCGCGGCGCCACCGCTCGGCCCAGCCGGCCTCGAACGTGTACACGGAGTGCCGCACGAGCTCGGCGGTCTCCGGGGTCGGCCCCCACGGCGCGAGGAGTGCCCACGCGGAGTCGGGAGTGTTCAGCGTGTCCGCGTCCTCGCCCGGCAGTCGCATGAATTCCCACCGACGCCGGCCGGGACCACCCGGAACCATGGTGGACGGACGATCGGTGTCGCATCGTTGCGTCGCGCCCGTCGGACACGACGCTCCGGCACCGGGTTCGACGTCGACGACCAACCAGTCGTGCGCGTAACCGTCGTCGTGCCATCCGAGACCCATCGCCGCACGGACCGTGCTGTGCGCCCCGTCCGCGCCGACGACGTATCGGGCGCGCACCTCGCTGTCCTCGCTGTCCCCGCCGTCCCCGCCCTCCGCGCCGCGACGGCGCACCGTCACCACAGCCGCATCGGGACCGTCGACGAGCGCCGTCACCTCCGCCCCACGCACCACCTCGACCCGGGGCCCGGACGCCACCACCTCGTCGAGAGCGTGTTCGAGGGAGGGCTGGTCGAAGAAATACGTGTTGTAACAATCCGATTCGCCGCGTCCACTCCAGTCGACCTCCACGAGGGTCTCGCCGGCGCCGTTGGTCCAGACGTACATCGCGTCGTACGGCTCGGTGATGTGCGGGATCGAATCGGGCGCGAGGCCGACCGACTGCAGAATCCGGGCGACGTCGGAACAGTGCGTGACGGCGCGGGGCAGCGGATACGCCGAGTCGGCTCGCTCCACCACGAGCACCCGGTGACCGCGCGCGCCGAGGTGCGCGGCGACGACCTTGCCGACCGGACCGTAGCCGACCACCAGCACGTCGTGGTCGGCACGCAGTGGATCGTCCGATGACCGGGTGGCCGCGTCGAATTCGCGATCGTGAGTGGAGGAAGACATACCCCGAGGATGGCGAAGCGAACTCGATCGGTCACGGAAGTCGTCCCGGCCGGCGGGACCGCAACGACGAAGTCGAGGATGCCGACCTCAGGCGAGATCCGGATTGAGTCGCTCGAGCCCCTCGATGGCCCGGGACTGCTTGAGCCGGAAGCGGGACGACGGCATGACCACGGACACGGCCTGGAGCGCACCCGTCTGCCCGCGAAAGGCGGTGGCCACGGCGCAGATTCCGAGGTCGTGCTCTTCCCGGTCGACCGCGATCCGCGTGCTGCGGACGTCCTCGATGCGCCGAATCAGAACGTCGGGATCGGTGACGGTGTGCTCCGTGAAGCGTGTCAGGGGCCCGGACAGCAACGTCTGCACGGTGTCGTCCGGGAGCAGGGCCATCAGCGCGACGCCCAGGCAACTCGCGTGCAGGGAGAAGGCACGCCCCACTTCCGTCGCCGAGCGGACCCGGTCCGGTGACTCCACCTGGTCGACGACGACCACCTCGCGTCCGCTGAACACCGCGAGATCGACGTTCTCCCCGGTGGTTCGCGCCAGCGTCGCCAACGAGCGTCGGTTGCTCGAGACCAGACGCGAGTGTGCTGCCACACCGAACTTCAGCAGCCCCGGCCCCAGCGAATACCCGCGTCGGCCGGGATCCCGCACGACGTAGAGTTCGCCCTCGAGGGCCTGGATCAGCCGGTGCACGGTGGACCGGGGCAGCCCGGTACGGCGCGCGAGTTCGGTGAGCGACAACATCGTTCGGCTCTCCGCGAGCGTGTCCAGAATCAGGGACGCACGTCCTATGTCGGCCAGGGGACTCTCCTCACGAGTGTGGCGACGCGCTCTGTCGCCGGTGTCGGATCCACGCGCGCCCGTAGTCGTTGCCGTGGGGGATGCGAAGGACCGTATGGACGTGGAACGGCTTCGGTTCGTCGTAGTCGAGGAAGACGCCGCAGTGATGGTCGACCTCGAGCAGGATCGCGGGCGACTGGATGCGGGCGTAGAAGACGTCCCGCTCGCCGTGGCCGCCGATCCAGCAGAACCAGGTCTCGTCGCGGTGAACGGCGATGTCCCGCAACGCGGCACGTCGCGGCCCGTCCGGCAGCAGGTGGAGGAACGCCGCGACGGCATCGTGGACGGCGTGCCGGGCGGTCTCGGTCGTGTCCGCGACGCGGATGCCCTCGAACGGGATCACGCGATTGTCCTGGAACGCTCCGGCGAGATGCCTCTCGTCGCCCGGATGCACGCGGCCCGGCGGCATCGCGGGGTCCACCATGTGCCGGTACACGGTGGCGCGGGCACGCTGGGCGGGATCGAGCGCCGCCATGACCCGCCGCATCGCCGCCGTGTGGCGGCCGAGGGTACGCACCCCCGCGTGCGGTCCGGCGTCGATCTCGTCGGGTTCGGCGCCGAGGAAGGCGGGGCCGATGGTCATGCGTCCGTCGACGACGAGGCAGTTCACGGCCAGGTGGTGACCGAACAGTTGCCACCCCCACGGCTCGGTGAGGTGCGGTCGCCCATATAGGGCGACGTTGTAGGACCACTCGCCGAGGATGGTCGGCAGGTCGACGGTCTCGCCCAGGAAACCGTTGATACGCATCGTGTTCCGCACGGTCTCGTATCCGTCGGGAGACAGCGACGCCCGGACCAGATCGAGTACGGCGGCGCGCACCGCGCCGGTGGTCCGCTCGAGGCGGATGCCGGTGTCGAACTGCAGGAACTCCGGATTGGCCCAGGTCTGCCACTCGACCGCGTCGACCTCGCGACACAGTCGCGTGCGGTCGCTCTCGGCGAGCATGCTCAGCAGGGCCTCGGCGGCGTCGACCATCGCCGCGACGGGGGCGGCTTCCGACGGCCGGGCCGGGGTCGGCAGGTGCACGTCGCGCCGGAGTGTCCCGTTCTCGGTGACGCCGCGGAACGGGCGGCGGTAGAGCGGAGTCCAGCCGGCGATCAGTCCGCCGGTGAAGGTCCCGGGGCGGCTCGCGACCCGCGCGTACTCGGCGGCGTCCAGGCCCCGAATCTCGGACAGCCGGGGATGATCGTGCGGAAAGAGATAGCGACGGAAGTCCCCGGTCATCGCGACCTCGTCCCGGTGGACACGGTCGACGACCCGAATCGGACGACGGCGCGTCGTAGGGTCCGCGCACCACGGTCGAGACGACGACCGGGAGAACGGGGGACGACGACATGCGCTTCGTGGGAATACGACGGACGGCGGGCGGTCCGGTGGAGGTGGCGGAACTGCGGGGTGCCGAGGGCGGCGACGAGATCGCGGTGGTCGCCGAACTCGACGCGTTCTGGTCGGACCCCCGCAGCCATCTCGCGCGCGGCGCCGTCGGCCCGTCGTTTCGCCGAACCGACGTCGTGCTGGTTCCCCCGGTCCTCCCGAGCGCCCGCGTGTTCTGCGTCGGCCTGAATTACGCCCGACATCACGCCGAGGGGAGTTACTCCGGCGACCCCCTGCCGGAATTCCCCACGATCTTCGCGCGATGGACGTCGTCGTTGGGAGTCGGCGACGGTGTCGTGGAGATCCCCGCCGACGAGGACGGGCTGGACTGGGAGGGGGAGGTGGTGGCGTGGGTGGGCGCCGACCTCGCCGCCGCGTCGGCCGACGACGCCCTCGCTGCAGTGGTGGGCTACTCGACCTTCGACGACATCACGGCCCGTGGCGCGCAGAAGAGGACGTCCCAGTGGACGCTCGGCAAGAACGTCGAGGGATCCGGCCCGCTCGGCCCGCTGGTGCCGGCCGGTGAGGTGGGGGACCTGCGCGACGGGCTGCGGATACGCACGCGAGTCAACGGCGTCACCGTGCAGGACGCGTCGACCGACGATCTGATCTTCTCCGTGGGCGACACGCTCGCGCTGATCTCGCGCACCGTCGGCGTCCGATCGGGGGATCTGCTGGCCACCGGCACACCGGCCGGCGTCGGGTACGCGCGCGACCCACGATGGCTGCTGGGCGACGGGGACGTCGTGGACGTCGAGGTGGAGCGCTTGGGCACGCTCCGCACCACCGTCGTGCGCGGTCGACCGAATCACAGCTCCCCCCCCCGGGGCCTCCGTCACCAGTTCTCAACGAACGTTGAAGACGCCAGCAAGTTAGCACGCCCGGCGACGGGCGGCGTGGCGGTCGAGGGAGCGGAACAAGCGGACCCCGTCCGAACGTTCGACGGGGAGACGGTGCGCAGTGTGCAACGAACCGAGTGCACCCAACCGACCTTCGAGGAGGAGTCACACATGGCCGAGGCAACGGGAACGGCGACCGAGACCGCGATCCTGGCGGGCGGATGCTTCTGGGGCGTCGAGGAACTCATCCGCAAGCAGCCGGGCGTGCTGTCGACGCGGGTCGGCTATTCCGGTGGCGACGTCCCGAACGCGACCTACCGCAACCACGGCACGCACGCCGAGGCGGTCGAGATCGTCTTCGATCCCACGCGGACGTCGTTCCGAAATCTGCTGGAGTTCTTCTTCCAGATCCACGATCCGTCGACGAAGAACCGACAGGGCAACGACGTAGGCCTCAGCTACCGCTCGGCGATCTTCTACACGAGCGAGGAGCAGAAGGAGGTCGCCCTCGACACCATCGCCGACGTGGACGCCTCCGGCATCTGGCCGGGCAAGGTGGTCACGGAAGTGACGGAGGCGGGCGACTTCTGGGAAGCGGAGCCCGAGCACCAGGACTACCTGCAGCGCATCCCGAACGGGTACACCTGCCACTGGGTGCGTCCCGACTGGAAGCTTCCCCGGCGCGCGACGGCCTGATCTCGTCACTCGTCACCGAACCCCGCGGCGCCGTCGTCGCGGGGTTTCGTGCGTCGGGGCCCGGTCGGGGTCAGCGTGCGGGGATCCGGTAGTACTTGATCTTCCGGTAGAGCGTCGCGCGGCTCATGCCGAGTCGCTCGGCCGCGGCGGCCATCGTGGCTCCGTCGGCCAGGACTCGCACGATCTCGCGGCGCTCGAACGCCTCGATGGTCGACAGTCGGCGACCGCCGGAGTCGACGACGAGCTCGGCCGGGAGGGCGGGAACGTCGACGACGTCCACCCGGCGGACCACGTCCTCGACGACGCGGCGGAGGTGGGCGCAGTTCTGCGGCCAGGAGAACTGCTGCAGCACCCGGATCGCCGCCGCCGTGAAGGCGACGTCGCGTCCGCGGACGCCGTGCGCGATTCGGTGGGCCAGGGGCGCGACGTCGCCGGGTCGCTCGCGCAGCGGTGAGAGCGGCACGGCCGCGGTGATCGCCGTCGTGAACGCGGCCGGTATTGCAGCGAGGTTCTCCGCCGTGACGACCACCGGCATCGTGGCTCCGGGACCGGTGAGCAGAACCGCCGCGAGGCGGTCCGCAACGTACGTGGGCAGGGCGTCCACATCGCGGACGACGACGACGGTGTCCGCCCGTCCGGCCTCGAAATCCCACAGTGACAACCAGGACTCGGCGTCGTCCGGATCGGGTGCGCCCGCGGTGAGGACGCGGTGATCGGGCCAGGCGCGCCGGGCCGCGATCTCGGCGGCGGTGGCGCGTCCGGTGCCCGGTTCGCCCACGACGGCCACGACGCGGCCGGCGATCAGTGCTGCTCGGGTGGCGGTGACGGTTGCCGTCCAATCGGATCCGAGATTTTCGGTGGCGCGGCCGAGTCCGTGGTCGACGCGGAAGAGCGAGCGACGTGGTCGGGTGGGAGCCGGTCCGGACGAGCCGCGGCTCAGCATGGTCGCCGCGATGGTGCCGGCGGCGGCCCGGGCCAGGGTGAGCAGCAACTCGCTGGAGGACCGAGACCACGTGGTCAGGTTGACGGCGCCGTCGAGTCGGCCAGTCGCCGGATCGACGACCGGGGCTGCGGCGCAGGTGAATCCGGACAGTGTGCGGGAGTAGTGCTGCTCCGCGCGGACCAGGGTGGGCGCGTGGTCGGCGAGCGCGAGTCCGAGGCCGTTGGTGCCCACCTCGCGTTCGGAGTAGCCGAACCCGGGGGCGAGGTGGACCGCGTCGAGCGCGCGGAGGAGCGCCCGATCGCCGCTGAGGCGGGTGATGACGACGCCGTGGGCGTCGGTGAGCATCATCCCGACGGGCTCGGTGGTCATCGACCGGTGCAGGTCCGCGAGGACGGCGTCGCCGCACTCGTGGAAGAGCGATCCGGGAGATCGGGTTCCCGTGAACGTCGGTTCGACTGCGTCCACCGGGATGCCGTACGACTGGCTTCGTTCCCAGGACGCCCGCACACGCGGTGGGACGGGTGCGCCGACAGCGTCCCGCTCCCCGTCGTATGCCCCTACCTGCATGTGACCCACATTACAGTTCCGCGCATTCCGAGCCGTCTCAATGTGAGACGCCGACGGCCTGTCGACGGGTGCGGGGGGCTCCTAGCGTGTGCACCCGAAGGTGTGGCGACAGTCACACGGGAAGGGAAGCCCGGATGTACACCAAGGACGGCACCAGCTACTTCATCGTCGACGCGCATGTGGCGCTGTGGGACGCGCGACCGGAGAACCAACGCAACGTCCACGGAAAGCAGTTCATCGACTGCTTCTACGACTATCACCGCAATCTGTCGCCGGACAGCGAGCTCTGGACGTACGAGGAGTACCTGTACCAGGGCGGTGAGCGGTTCATGAAGGACCTGTTCGAAGACGGCTACGTCGATCACGCGATCTTCCAGCCGGCTCGGCTCGGGGAGTTCTACGTCGACGGTTTCGGGCAGACCGAGGAGGCGTGGGCACTCACGCAGGCCAACCCCGGCAAGCTGACCTACAACCACAATTTCGATCCCCGCAACGGGGAGGCCGGGTTGGACCAGCTCCGCGCGGATGCGGAACGGTTCGGCCTGAAGGGCGTCAAGCTCTACACCGCCGAATGGCACGGCGACTCCCGCGGATACAAGCTCGACGACGACTGGACCCGCCGCTACCTCGAGGTGTGCCGGGAGGTCGGCATCCGCAACATCCACGTGCACAAGGGCCCGACCATCCGACCGCTCGACCGGGACGCCTTCGACGTCGCGGACGTCGACCACATCGCCACCGACTTCACCGATCTGAACTTCGTCGTCGAGCACTGCGGTCTGCCCCGCCTCGAAGACTTCTGCTGGATCGCCACCCAGGAGCCGAACGTGCACGCCGGTCTCGCCGTGGCGATGCCCTTCATGTTCACCCGCCCCAAGTACTTCGGGCAGATTCTCGGCGAGCTGCTCTACTGGGTGGGGGAGGACCGCATCCAGTTCTCCAGCGACTACGCCCTGTGGACGCCCCGATGGCTGGTCGAGAGCTTCGTCGACTTCGAGATCCCCGCGGAGCTCACCGAGTACCCGGCGCTGACCGAGAACCAGAAGCGCAAGATCCTGGGGCTGAACGCGGCTGCGATGTACGACATCGAGGTGCCGGCCCATCTGCGGGTCGCCGACGCGGACGAGACCGCGACAGGCCCCCGCGGCGCGGATCGCGTCGCCGACGACCTGGTGGGCGCATGACCGCGAACTCCCCGCGCACGGACTCTCGCCGGGCGGACGTGTGGCGGGCGCTGGACACGGTGATCGACCCCGAACTCGACGAGCCCGTGACCGATCTCGACTTCGTGGCGTCGTTGGCGGTATCCGACGACGGCGACGTTGCCGTCCACCTGCGCCTCCCCACGTCCTTCTGTGCGCCGAACTTCGCCTACCTCATGGCGTCGGACGCGAAGACGGCTCTGTCGGAGCTGGATTGGACACGGTCGGTGTCGGTCGCGCTCGACGACCACCACGATTCGGCGATCATCAACGCCGGCCTCGCGACGGACGCGGGCTACCGCGGAACGTTCGGTCACGAAGCCGAGGACGACTTGGAGGAGCTGCGAACGATCTTCCGACGCAAGGCGCACGTGGCGGCGATGGAACGCAGCCTGACCGCCCTGATGGCGGCGCACCCGTGGCGCAGTCCGCAGGAGATGGCCACCGTCGTCCTCGGTGATCTGCCGCCGGGGCGCACCACGGACGAACTGCTGGACCGACGGTCGGCTATCGGCCTCTCGACCCGCCCCGACGCACCGGTCATGGTCGACCACCTGGGCGCGGG
The DNA here is from genome assembly GCF_001620025.1 of Rhodococcus sp. PBTS 1. NCBI lineage: Bacteria > Bacillati > Actinomycetota > Actinomycetes > Mycobacteriales > Nocardiaceae > Rhodococcus > Rhodococcus sp. PBTS 1. The sequence continues at coordinate 2,692,164 of NZ_CP015219.1, read as the reverse complement.
CTACGTCGGCCTCGACGTTCAACTGGCTCTGCGCCGCGCGCGTTCCACCCGCATTTCGATCGAAGGGAATGCGCATTTCTGCCGTGGCCTGCTTCGGACGCGGTACGACGACCCCGACCGCACCACCATCTCGGCCTGACTCAGGCCTCACTCCCGAGAGGACACACCACACCATGAGCTCGATGCGCGCCGTACAGGTCGTGGGCTACCACGAGAAACTGCAGATGACGGAGTTGCCCGTACCCGAGCCGACGGGCCCGTTCGACGTGATCGTCCGGATCGGCGGGGCCGGTGTCTGCCGGACCGATCTGCACATCCTCGAGGGGCAGTGGGCGGAGAAATCGCAGGTGACGCTGCCGTACACCATCGGTCACGAGAACGCCGGGTGGGTACACGCGGTGGGGTCCGCGGTCACGACCGTGGCCGAGGGCGACAAAGTGATCGTGCACCCGCTCATCACCTGCGGTTTCTGCCGCGCCTGCCGATCCGGTGACGACGTCCACTGCGAGCAGAACCAGTTCCCGGGCATCGACACCCACGGCGGGTACGCGGAATATCTCAGGACGTCGGCACGCAGCGTCGTGAAGATCGACGACTCGCTCGAACCCGCCGACGTCGCCGCCCTCGCGGACGCCGGACTGACCGCGTACCACGCCGTCGCCAAGGCCTCGCGCACTCTGACTCCGCGGGACCGTGTGGTCGTGATCGGGGCCGGTGGACTGGGGCACATCGGGATTCAGGTGTTGACGGCGCTCACCCCCGCCGAGATCGTGGTGGTCGACCGGAACCCGGACGCGGTGGCGTTGGCCGAGACCATCGGCGCGCACCACGGCGTCGTGGCGGACGGCGGCCAGGTGGAGGCCGTGCGTGACCTCACCGGCGGTGTCGGCGCCGAGGTGGTGATCGACTTCGTCGGCGAGGGCGGAGCGACCGCCGAGGGTGTCGCGATGCTGCGGCAGGCGGGCGACTACTACGTCGTCGGCTACGGCGAGAACATCGACGTCCCCACCATCGACATCGTCTCGGCCGAGCTGAACATCGTCGGTAACCTGGTCGGGTCCTACAACGACCTGTGCGACCTCATGGCACTCGCTGCGCGCGGCGCGGTGGTGCTGCACACGGCGAAATACGCCCTCGACGATTTTCAGTCCGCCATCGACGATCTCGACGCCGGCCGGGTCCGCGGCCGGGCCATTCTCACACCGTGACCGACTCGGCCGAGCGTCACGCCGGCCGCGAATCCCCTTCAGTCGAGAACAGCTCGGACACCGACCCCACAGGAGCGCCCCGTGATCTTCATCGTCGTCAAGTTCACCACCAAGCCCGACTGGACCGACCGTTGGCCGGACCACGTTGCCGAATTCACCGCGGCCACCCGCGCCGAGGAGGGCTGCCTGTGGTTCGAGTGGTCGAAAAGTCTCGAGGAGCCGAACACCTACGTGCTCGTGGAGGCCTTCCGCGATGGTGAGGCCGGGGGTGCACACGTGAACAGCGATCACTTCCGGAAGGCGACCGAGGAGCTGCCGAAGGCGCTGGCGTCGACGCCGAAGATCATCAGCGAGTCCATCGAGGCCACCGGGTGGAACGAGATGGGCGAGATGACGGTCGAGTGAGAACCGTTCCTCTTGCGCACACTGCCGTGGTTTCCCGTCGGGGGCCACGGCAGTGTGTGTCATTCTGCGCAATCGTTGCGCGCACTGTTGTTCCTACTGGCCGGTAATGATCGACTGAGGATTGCGTTCTGCGCAGGCCGTACACGATCAGGGGGTTGGGATGACGGACACGATGGACACGACGGACGCGAGCAGCGCGATCGAGGTGCGGGCGCGGCCGGGGGTGGCCTCGCCCGAGCGCGACGTGCTGCGGGACGTCGAGGACTCCGTGCTGTGGATCGCCACCGCGATGATCCACCACGCCAACCGGGTTCGTCCGAATCCCTCGGGCATGAAAGTCGGCGGCCACCAGGCGTCCAGCGCGTCGTTGGTGACCATCATGACCGAGCTGTGGTTCGAGCAGCTGCGCCCCGAGGACCGCGTCTCGGTCAAGCCCCACGCGTCGCCTGTCCTGCACGCGATCAACTACCTGCTCGGTGAGCTCGACCAGCGCTACCTGACCACGCTGCGCGAGTTCGGCGGGCTGCAGTCCTACCCGAGCCGGGCGAAGGACCCCGATCCGGTGGACTACTCCACGGGCTCGGTCGGCATCGGTGCCACCGCACCGATCTGGGGCGCCATGGCGCGGCGCTACGTCGACACCGCGTTCGGCGGACCGGACACCGTGAGCCACGACGTGCCCGCGACCGGCCGTCAGTACTCGCTGGTCGGCGACGCGGAACTGGACGAGGGCGCGGTCTGGGAAGCCATTCTCGACCCGGCCGTGGCCGAGCTGGGCGAGATCGTGTGGATCGTCGACCTCAACCGACAGTCGCTGGACCGAGTGGTGCCCAACATCGCCGCCGGGCGCCTGGAAGCGATGTTCGGGGCCGCGGGGTGGCAGGTGCTCACCGTGGCGTTCGGCGCGCTGCTCGAGGCGCTGTTCACCCGCCCCGGCGGCGACGCCCTGCGCCGCCGCATCGTCGGCATGTCCAATCCCGAGTACCAGCGTCTCCTGCGGTGCGACGCCGACGAACTGCGCTCCCGACTGCCCGGCGAGGGCGCCGACGGCGAGGCTATCTCGGCGCTGGTCGCGGACGTGGACGACGCCGAGCTGGTGCGGGCGTTCCGCAACCTCGGTGGCCACGATCTCGACGCGTTGCGGAACGCCTTCCACGCGATCGACGACACCCGCCCGACGGTGATCATCGCCTACACCATCAAGGGCCACCGCCTCCCGACCGAGGGGCACCCGCAGAACCACTCGGCGCTGCTCACCGTCGAGCAGTTCGAGGATCTCGCGGCGGAGCTCGGCCGGGACCCGCAGAATCCCTGGACGCGCCCCGACGCCGACTCCGGCGCCGGGCGGCTGTGTGCCGACACCGCCGGTCGACTGCGACGGACGGCGGTATCCGCCGCGGCCCCGCCGACCGTGCCGGCGGACTTCGGTCGTACCCCGGCGGGAACGTCGACGACGCAGGCGGCGCTCGGTCGGGTGTTGCTCGACCTGACCCGCTCCGCGCCGGACGCGGCGGCGCGGGTGGTGACCGTGAGTCCCGACGTCAGCAGCACCACCAACCTCGCGGGCTGGCTCAACAAGGTGGGGGTGTGGTCGCCGCAGGAGCGCCAGGACTGGTTCGCCGACGACCCCGAGACGATCATGCACTGGCGGGAGAAGCCGACCGGTCAGCACATGGAACTCGGCATCGCCGAGACCAACCTGGTGGGGTTGATCGGTGAGCTCGGCGCCACGTGGAGCCGGTGGGGTCAGCCGCTGTTCCCCATCGGCGTGCTGTACGACCCGTTCGTCGAGCGAGCCCTCGAACCCTGGTCCTACGGCATCTACGCCGGTGGTCAGTCGATTCTGGTGGGCACGCCGTCCGGCGTCACCCTCGCCGCCGAAGGTGGTGCGCACCAGTCCATCACGACCCCGTCCGTCGGCCTGGAGCAGCCCGGGTGCGTGTCCTGGGAGCCGGCCTTCGCCGTCGACGTGGAATGGACGCTGCTCGCCTCGATGGCGCAGCTCGGCCGTCCCGACGGCACCTCGTCGTACCTCCGTCTGTCGACCCGTCCGGTGGACCAGTCGCTCGCCGCGGTGCCGACGGATCCGGCCGCCCGCGAGCGCCGACGGCGGCACGTCGTGGCGGGTGCGTATCTACTGCGCCGAGCCGAGCGCCCGGCGGTCACCCTGGTGGGCATGGGCGCCCTCATGACCGAGACGCTCGCGGCCGCGGATCGCTTGGCCGGTCTCGGCATCGACGCCGACGTCGTCTGCGTCACGAGCCCCGGCCTGCTGTTCGAGGCGGTGCAGGCCCGCCGAGGTGTGCAGGACGGATCGTCCTGGATTCTCGATCGGGTGTTCCCGGCGGAGCGCGCCGTGCCGATGGTGACCGTGCTCGACGGGCACCCGCACACGCTGGCCTTCCTCGCGACCGTCAACCGCGTCGAGTCGATCTCGCTGGGCGTCAGCCGGTTCGGTCAGGTCGGCTCGCTCGACGAGGTCTACCGCTGGCACGGCATCGACACCGATTCCGTCGTGCGCGCGGCCCTCGACCTGGTGGGCGACGAACCCGGGCGGTCCTGATTCAGGAGCGATCGGCGCGCAGCGCCACCGCCGCCCACCCTGCCGCGATCACGGCGAGGGCGGCGACGTACAGGGCCATCGGGGTCCAGCCGGCGGTTTGGAACACCAGGCCGCCGGTCCACCCGATCACCGACGAGCCGGCGTAGTAGAAGAGGTTGTAGAGCGACCCGGACTGGGCGCGGCCCACCGTGGCGCGGTGGCCCGTCCAGCCCGACGCGATGGCGTGCGCGGCGAAGAAGCCGACGGTGAACACGACGAGCCCGGAGAGGATCACCGCGAGCGAGGACGCCGCGGTGAGGGCGACACCGGCGATCATGACGGCCGTGGATCCCGCGAGCACCGCGCGTCGCCCGAGGCGACCGGCGAGTTGCCCGGCGACCCGTGAGGACACCGTGCCGGACAGGTAGGCCACGAAGAGCAGGCCGATGACCGACTGGGGAAGTCCGAACGGCGGCGCCTCGAGCCGGAACCCGAGGTAGTTGTAGACGGTGACGAATCCGCCCATGAGCAGGAACGCCTGCCCGTAGAGCGCGAGCATGCCGCGGTCGGCCAGGTTGGCGCGGATCTTGTCCCGCAGTCGGGTGTCGTCGTCGCGGGCGGGAAGCGGACGACGCGGTTGCGGCGCGAGCGCGAGGAACGCCGCCGCCGCGGCCGCCGCCATGACCGAGACGGTGAGAGTGCCGAGACGCCAGTCGGTGTGTTCGGCGATGGGTGCGGCGACCACCCGGCCGAGGAGCCCCCCGATCGTGGTGCCGGAGACGTAGGTGGCCGCGGCGACCGCGGTGTGCCGCCGATGCACTTCTTCCGAGACGTAGGCGATGGCGATGGCGGGCAACCCGCCGAGAGCCATGCCCTCGAGGAAGCGGACGCCGAGCAGCATCGGCAACGAGGGGGACAGGGGGACGATCAGTCCGAGCACGGTCGCGGCGACGACGGACAGGCTCATCGCGCGAACCCGGCCGAGGCGGTCGGCGACCACGGACCAGGGCAGCACCGAGACCGCGACCCCGACCGTCGCGAAGCCGACCGCCAGCGACGACTGCGACGGGGTGATGCCGAGATCGGACGCGATCAGCGGGAGGATGCCCTGGACCGAGTAGAGCTGGGCGAACGTGGCGATACCGGCCGCGAGCAGCGCGACCACGACGCGTCGGTAGGCGCGCGAGCCCCGCGGGTGCCCGTCCCAGTCCTGGTCTCGATCCGCCGCGGTCGGGGGGAGCGTCGTCCGTTCGGTCACGTCAACCGACGGTAGGTATCTCGGACGCATACGTCCAATGCATGAATGTTCGGTAACCCATTCAGTCGCGTACGGTGAGGTCGATGAGGACCGAGATCGATGCACTCCTCCCGCTCGTGCGTACGGTGCTCGCCGTCGCCGAGACCGAACACGTCACCGACGCCGCCCATCTCCTCGGGGTTCCGCAACCCACCGTGAGCCGCCACCTCGCGCGCGCCGCCGCCGCGCTCGGGGTCGACCTGGTCGAACGGCGCGGCCGTGGCATCGCGCTGACGCCCGCCGGTCACGTGCTGGTGCCCTATCTCGCCCGCGCGGTCCGCGAGATCGAGACCGGCCTCGAGGCGATGGCCGACGAGGACGCGCGTGTGCGAGGGCGGGTGGCCATCGCGTTCCAGAACACCCTCGGTGAGCGGGTGGTCCCCCGCCTGATCGAGCGGTTCAGACGGGACCGTTCGGGTGTCACGGTGGAGCTGGACCAGGGTGCCCGTGATCGTTGCCTGGCCCGACTCGATCGAGGCGAGAGCGACGTCGCGTTCGTCGCGCTCGGCGACGAGCACCGTGACCGATCGACCGAGCTGTTCTCCGAACGTCTCGTCCTGGTGGTTCCCGCCGGGCACCGCCTCGCCGATCGCCCCGACGTTCCGCGCGCCGTGACCGACGTCGCGGACGAGCCGTGGGTCACGATGGCCCACGGATACGGCATTCGATCCGTGCACGAAGTCCTGTGGCGCGCTGCGGGAAGTACTCCCGCCATCGCCTTCCAGGGGCAGGACATCCACACCGTCCGGGGGCTGGTCGGTGCCGGGCTGGGCGTCAGCGTGCTTCCGCCCGAGGCCCGCCCGTCGGAACCGGTGCAGGCGCACACCGTCGATCTGCCGTTGTCGGACGCCCACGCCGAACGTCGGATCGGGATGGTCTGGTCCGACCGCGTCCTGCCGCCGCAGGCCGCCGCGTTCCGTGATCTGGTGATCAGCGAGGGGCGTGCGGTGCTGCGGTGAGGCGGCCGTCGGTGGCCATGCCCCGATGCATCGTGCGCTCGCCGACCACACCGGAGTGGTCCGCGCGGTGCATGACGCACCGGTTGTCCCACAGGACGACGTCGCCGGGCCGCCAGGAATGACGGTGCACGTTCTCGTCGGCCGTCGAGTGCTCGTAGAGCCGCGCCACGGTCTCCGCGGTCTCGTCCGCCGACAGCCCGCTGATCGCGGCGCACCGCTTCGGCGTGGACAGGAACAGCGACGACCGACCCGTGATCGGATGCACCGTCACCACGGGATGCTCGGCGGACGTCTCCGCGTCGTCCGGCAGGTCGAGACCGGTGACGACGTGCGTCATCGTCCGCGTCGACAGGTCCGCACGCAGGTCCTCCGGCAGGGTGTCCCAGGCTCGGTACTGATTGCTGAACAGCGTCTGTCCGCCGGACTCGGGCACCGTGACCGCCCGCAGCGCCGTGTAGGCGGGCGGGTCGGCGACGTAACTGGTGTCGACGTGGAACGTCGACGTCGGGGCGGTGGTTCGGCCGGCGTTGGTGATGACGTTGAGGTCCGGGTGACCGTCGACCGGCGTCTCGCCCTGCGTGAACACCGGCGCGCCGAGACGTCGGAGGAACTCCTCGAAGGCGGTGTCGTCGATCTCCTGATCGCGGAACACCACCACGCCGTGTTCGGCCGCGAGGTGGCGGACCTCGTCGATCCGGTCGTCGGTGAGGTCCTGGATGCGGGCGTCGCTGACGTCCACCCCCACGGGGTCGAGAGCGTGGGTCTTCATGACGGGGTTCCTTTCTCGGGCCGATCGGCGTGGTCGTCGGGGCGGAGCACGCGAGATCCGGTGAGCCGCTCCACCTCTCGCAGTCCGTGATCGAACAGGGTGCGGGCGTCGATCCCCGCGGCCGCGGCCATGGTGGTCACGACGCTGCCGCGGGCGTAGGAGCAGTAGAGGCCCGCCTCGAGGAACCACGGGTTGCCCTCGGGGTCGATGCGGAAGTCGAACAGGCTGTAGAACCGGCAGCCGAGGGCCGCGTGGGCGCGGAGGGCGAGGTCGTGGACGCGGGCCGTCACCGGATCGTCGGTGGGCACGATCCACGCGCGGTCGACGGTCTTCGCTGCGAGGTAGAGCTCCCCGTCGTCCGAGCGCCGGAGCTTGTCCTCGCGGGTGCGGATGGGCGCCGTGGCCGCGTCGACCGCGTACTCCTCGAGCGGCAGGCACACCGGTTCCCCGTCCAGAACCACCACGCCGCAGCGTACTTCGCGGCCCAGCTCGACGTAGTCCTCCACCAGCACACGCGAGGAGAACTGCGAGGCCTCGGTCACGGCGGCGTCGAACTCCTCCGGCGTGCGCACGAGGGTGACCCCGACCGAGTTGTCGGAGTCGGCCGGTTTGACGACGGCCGGCAGCGGCGGAGTCGGCCGCGTCCCCTCGGGCTCGCCGGTGGCGGTGAGGACTCGGCCCGTGGGTACCGGAACGCCGGCGTCGGCGACGACGGCGCGTGTCCTCGCCTTGTCCGCGGTCAGGGCCATCAGGTCGGCCCCGTTGCCCAGCAACGGGATTCCGAGGAGGTCGGCCAGCGCGCGATAGGTGGTCATCCCCGGCAGACAGAACATCTGCGGGAGAATCACGTCGACGCCCAGGGACTCGATGTGCGCCACGGCGTCGGACAGGGGCAGCGGCGTGGCGCCGTCGAGTCCCGCCATGTCCTCGGCGAAGCGCCACGTCCGGTCCGGGTCGACGGACGCGACGATCGTGCGGAACCGCGCGGGATCGTCGAGCGTGCGCAGCGCGTCGGCCGCGTAGACGCGGGAGAGGTCGGCATGGAACTCGTCCACGGCGGAGCCGACGAGATGCAGCACCGTGGTGCGGTCACGCCGGGGTGCGGCCACGTCAGTCACCGCCCTGTTCGACCAGCTTGCCGATGTTGAAGTCGATCCGGCTCCACCCGCGTCCGGAGCGCAGGTTGGCCAGCAGCAGCGACGGCACGTGCAGGTGGTGGAGAAGGAACCACGGCCACGGATCCCATCCGGTCAGCACCGCGTCCCGCCCGCGTGCGATGGTGCGGAGCCGGGAGAGACGACGCGGTTCGGTCAGCAGCCGCCAGACCTCGTGGTACAGCCAGTACGTGGGGCGGGACGAGGGGAGCGGGGTGATCACGTCGCGTTCGGACCCGAGGTACGCCGCCGCGACGTCCGGGTGGTCGTGGAACATCGTGATCGCGGAGTGGGTGCGCGGATTGCATTCGATCGCGAATACCTCGCCGTCCCCGTTCTCGATGAAGTCGAACGAGAACTGGCCGGTGACACCGAGTTTCGCGACGAACGTCTCCACCCAGTCGAGGATGTCGGGCTTGTCGACCATGGCGTAGTTGATCTGGAACGCCGAGGATTCGCAGCACCCGTACACCTGAAGGGACCCGTTCCGCACCGTGCCGTGCGTGCAGTACTCGCGCCCGGTGACGAACTCCTGCAGGATCCACGGATCGTCCTCGGAGATGCCCAGGCCACGCGCGAAGGCGAGATTGGCCTCGGGGGTCTCGCGGCGCAGCGGCGTCAGATCCATCCGACCGACGGGGTTGTAGGCGATCCGCTTGAGCACGAAGTCCCGGCCCGGCGGAAGGTCGATCTCGGCGATCTGCCCGGCGTCGGTGAGGCGATGGGATTCCGGCACCCGTACCCCGAATTCCCGTGCGGCGTCGGCAAATCGGTTCTTGTCGTCGACTCGTCGGATTGTCTCCGGATCGGCGTGGACCACGTCCACCGACGGGCCCATGGCGGCGCCCGCCTCCGCGTCGGGCACGGACGACGCGGGGGACGACACGGGGACGAACACGTCGACGTTCTCCGCGCGTGCCACGCGGACGAGGGCGTCGACGTAGCCGGGGTCCGACGCCTCCGGGACGACGTGGAACGCGTCGACCGCACGCGAGAAGCGGTGTGCCGTCCACCGGTACTTCGCGGATTCCACCAGCACCACCCGATGTCCGGCAGCGTGGAAGGACCGGGCCAGCTGCAGCGACTTCGTCATCTTCCCGCCGTTCACCAGCACGGTGCGCGCCACCTGCGGTGACGACGGCGCGAGCGGGGTGCGACGGCCGAACACCCGTGCGCCGGCAACGATCAGCAGGTCCACCGGGGCGGTGAGGGTGAGCGCCGCGAGGACCGCGACCGTCCGGGCCGCGCCGGTCACGACGGCTGCTCTCGCACGCGGGCACGACGGATCAGGGTCACCCCGTCACGCAGCGGGATCAGGACCTGCTCGAGGCGCGGGTCGGCGGCGACGGCCTCGTTGAACGACGCGATGGCGCGGCCGTTCGGGGTGGTGGCACCGCAGTAGGGCTCGCCTTGCAGCAGCGTGTTGTCCACCGCGATCAGCCCGCCCGGTCTCAGCAGATCGGTGGTGAGGAGCAGGTCCAGGTACCGGGCGTAGCCGGGTTTGTCGGCGTCGACGAACACCAGATCGAACGACTCGCCCGCCCGAGCGGCGCGGGCCAACGTGTCGGCCGCCGGACCGACGCGGACGTCGATCCGATCGCCGACGGGCGAGGCCGCGAAGCACGCGCGCGCGAAGTCGGCGACGCTGTCGTCGACCTCGCAGGCGACCACCCGTCCGCCGTCCGGAAGCTCCTCGGCCATGGCCAGTGCGGAGTATCCGGTGAACATGCCGATCTCCAGCACGTCCCGCGCGCCGGTCATGCCGACCAGGAAGCGCAGGAACCACCCCTCGAGGTGGCCGGAGAGCATCTCCTGCTCCAGCGGGCCCTCGGACCAGACGTGGCGTCGCGTCCGCTCCTCGAGGTCGGCCAGCGCGGACGAGGGCGGGGTGGTCATCGCGTCGAGGTACGGGTCCAGGCCGGTTGCGAGGTCCCGGACCCGACGCAGACGGCCCGCCGCCTCCGCCCCCACCGTGTCGTCGTCGAGCGTCCGACAGAGGTCGGTGAGCTCGGCGGCCACGAGGGAGACGGGGGTGACGGGCCGGGGCGCGTCGGTCACGAACGCCGGACCGAACCCCGAGCGCCGGTGCCCGCGGTCGCGTCCACGGCGTCCTCGGCGGCGGTGTACATGTCCACGCCGTCGCCGTCCCGGTCGTACTCGAGGCACAGCTTCTTGTGCAGGGTGAGGGCATCGGTGAGTTCGTCGGTGCCCAGATCGTTGAGGAACGCGCAGGTGCCGATGGGTGCGGGCACTGCAGCACGGAGGATGCCGTCACGCGTCTTGAGGATCGACGCGGTGGCGTCGGTGAGCAGCTCGGGCGTCAGGTGGTCCGAGTCGAGTGCCAGACCGATGCTGCTCATGACCCCGAGAACGCGGTCGCGATCCGCCGCCGTGATGTGGCCGCGCTGCTCGGCGATGGTGGTCGAGAGCGCCATGTCGATGTTGATGGCGTGTCCGTGGAAGAACGGCGCCGGCGGCGTCAGTTCCAGTGTGGGGCTCCACGTGTGCCCGAACGCGATGACGCGGTCGAGGTCGATCTCGTGCAGATTGGGGGCCTCGAGTTCGAGCATGGTCTCGATCGCCTGGTACGTCAGGCGGTGGGCGACGTCCCGCAGCTCCGGGGTGCCGTCGACGTGACCGAAGCGTGTACGCAGCAGATCGGGTCCGTGCTGCTCGAGCATCTCGAAGATCTCGAGGTTGCCCACCACCGAGATCTTGATGAGCTCGGCCATGCCGTTGCGGACCTGGTCCTCGGGCAGCGTGGCGAGGAAACCGAAGTCCAGCAACACCTTCTGCGACGCGTGGTAGGCGCCGAGACGGTTCTTGTGCTTGCCGTAGTTGACCGCGACCTTGATGGACACGGAGGCGTCGATCAGGCCGATCAGCGTGGTGGGGATGCGGATGTACGGCGTGTTGCGGCGGTAGCTGGCACAGGCGAATCCGGCGACGTCGGTGGTGAGGCCACCGCCCACCACGAGCACCGGCTCGGTACGGACGAGCCCGAACGAGTCGAACTCGCCGACGATGCGCTCGAACGTCTCGAGGGACTTCGCGGTCTCGGCGATGTGCACCTCGACGACGGTGAGGTCGATGCCGAAGTGGTCGAAGTACGCGCGAATCCGGTCGCCGTAGTGCTCCAGCACCGACTCGTCGACCACCATCAGCACGCGGCCGTAGGGCCGGTAGCTGTCCGCCAGCTCGGTGTTCGCGGTGTCGAAGACGCCGTCGACGTACACGAGGTCGTATTCGATCTTCTCGTATCCCTCGACGTGGAAGCTGCGGTCGCTCGAGGTGACCTGTGCCTGCATGTTGCTCACTGCTGATTCTCCTAGGATCGCGCCGATGTCAGGGATTCGAGACGGGCGGGGTCCAAGGACTCGACCTTCTCGGTGGCCGAGGTGAAGGTGCCGTCGGCGGTGTTCTCGTTGGGGAAGGCGACGACGGTGATGCCGGCGGCCGTGGCGGCCGCGACGCCGCCCTCGTTGTCCTCGACGGCGACGCAGTCGTCCGCGGACTCGCCGAGACGCTCGAGCGCCACCTGGTAGGACGCGGGGTCCGGCTTGCCCTGCGGCGCGTCGTCGGCGCTGATCACCACGTCGAAGTGTTCGCGGGCGACCGTCGGCGCCAGCGCCGAGAGCACGGCCTCGACGTTCTCGGCCGACGTGGTGGTGACGAACCCGAGCTTGGTGCCGGAGGCGCGAGCCGCCTCGACGGTCTCCGCGACACCGGGGCGCGCGGTGGCGCCGCGCTCGGACAGGAGGCTACGGAACTTCTCGGACTTGGTGGCGTGCACCGCGGCGGCGTCGACGTCCTCTCCGCGGGTCTCGGCGTAGTCGGCGATGCGCTGCGCGCCGCCGTTGGATCCGAGCATGGACCGGTAGTCCTCGCGCGACCAGGACCAGTCGAGGCCGTGCTGGGAGAACGCGTCGTTGAACGCGGTGCGCTGGAGTTCGGACGTGTCGGCGAGCGTGCTGATGGAGCCGAACAGAATGGCGGACATCGAGGACCTTCCTTCGGTGACGCGCCGGTCCCCGGAGGACACCTGCGCGGCGGCGCCGATGCGCCGCGAAACGTGGTGGGGTGGAAACGGTTCGAGTCACGGTCGGTTGATCGTGACTCACAGTACAGTACTGAACCAGCCGTTCAACTGAGAATGCCGAACAGGCGTCGGTCGGGGATTCGCGTACCTTCGTCTCTCACGAGGCGAGCAGGTGAGGGAGGTGACGAACGGCGTGGACGGATCTCTCGACGATCACAGCATCGACGATCGGCGTCGAAACCAAACCTCCGCCGAGGACGCCCGCGTCGCGCGAACCCGCGCCGACGTGTCCGCCGCCGCCCTCGAGGTCCTGACCACCGAGGGGTGGGACGCCGTCACCCACGCGACGGTCGCCCGCGTCGCCGGCTACTCCAAGACCACGCTGTACACCCACTGGCCGTCCCGCGTCGACCTCCTGGGGCTTGCCCTGGACGTGCTGGGGGAGATGCCGCACCACACGCCCACCGGCGACCTGCGCGCCGACCTGATCGGCGAGATGACGGTCTTCCGCGACGCCGTCCTCTCGCTCCGGCTCGATCGCATCCTGCTGGCCCTCGCGCACTGGGGCGCGACCGAGGACGACATCGCCCGCGTGCGGACGCGCCTCGTCGCCGACGGCGAGTCGGTGGTACGCACGGTGCTCGGACGCGTCGCCGGTGGCACCCGCCTGGACGCGGCCGTCGCCATGTTCTCGGGCGCCGTGATCTGCCCCGTGCTCATGTACGGCGAGACGCCGACGGACGAGGTCGTGGCCGCCGCCGTCGACATTGTCCTGCACGGCGTGGCCACCGACTGAGCGCATTCCGTCCCGTCCCCGCCCGAAAGAGGTCGCCCGTGTCCGCCGCCCTGCCCGAGCGTGTGTCCCTGCCCGACTCGCTGACCCTGCCGTGCGGCGCGGTGCTGCCGAATCGCACGATGAAGGCGGCGCTCAGCGAATCGCTCGCGGCGACCACCGGGGCGCCCGACGAGCGGCTGGAGCGGCTCTACCGACGCTGGGGTGCGGGTGGGTACGGTCTGATCCTCACCGGCAACGTCATGGTGGATGCACGCTACCTCGGGGAACCCGGCAACGTCGCCGTCGAGGACGATCGGCATCTGGACGCCTTGCGGTCCTGGGCGGCGGTGGCCGGAGCGCACGGCACCCCCGTCTGGATGCAGATCAATCATCCCGGCCGACAGGGGAATCCGGTCACCACGGAGGGGCGCACGGTCGCGCCCTCGGCCGTCGGCCTCGACATCCCGGGCATTCCGGCGCCGCGGGCGCTGACCGACGAGGAGATCGTCGACATCGTCGAGCGCTTCGCGACGACGGCCGCGGTGGCCGAGCGCGCCGGGTTCGACGGCGTCGAGATCCACGGTGCCCACGGCTACCTCATCGGGCAGTTCCTCTCGCCGCACACCAACCGCCGCACGGACAGGTGGGGTGGCTCGATCGAGAACCGTGCGCGGTTCCTGCTCGAGGTGGTCGCCCGGGTCCGCGAGCGCGTGAGCCCGGCGTTCGCCGTGGGACTCAAACTGAACTCGGCGGACTTTCAACGTGGAGGGTTCGAGGAGGGGGAGTCCCGCGCGGTGATCGCCATGCTGGCGACATCGGGTCTGGACCTGCTCGAGATCAGCGGAGGCAGCTACGAGTCCCCGGCGATGGTGGGCAAGGGCGTGGCGGCATCGACGGTCGCTCGCGAGGCGTACTTCCTCGAGTACGCGGCGACGGTGCGCGAACTGGCCGGGGCCGTGCCGTTGGCGGTGACGGGTGGGTTCCGCACGCGGGCGGCGATGGATGCGGCCCTCGCCTCGGGTGCCTGCGACGTCATCGGCCTCGGCCGACCCACCGCCACCGACCCCGACGCCGCGCGCGGCCTGCTCGACGGCACGGTGTCGACCCTGACCAGTGCGAACACGTCGGTACCCGTACCGCGCGGCCTCGGCTCCCGCCGCGCGGTGCGCACGGTGGACGGCGTGCTCGACCTGCAGTGGCACACCGATCAGCTGCACCGCATGGGCGCCGGGCTGGACCCGGACCCGCGTCACTCGCGAGTCCGGGCCCTGGTGGGCGCCGCCCGCCGCAACGGCCTCGACGCCTTCCGCTCTCGGCGCCGCCGCTCCGTCGGCTGATCGGGCGCCGCCGCTCCGTCGGCTGATCGGGCTCGGCCGCTCCGTAGGCTGAGTGTGCCCGGCTGTCCGACCGGTCAGGCCCGCTGCAGCGCGACGATGTCCAGCGCCTCGAGGTCTCGCACGTACTTGGCGACGAGATCCGGTCCGAGGTGCGGAATGTCGCTCCACCGCGGGGCGAGAGACTCGCGAACCGCGGCGCGGAAACGCTCGGCCGGGATCGGGGAGCCGTCGAGCGGCGGCGTCGGCTCCCGGTAGGCGTGGATCAGGGGAAGCACGGAGTGCGACCGCATCGGCTCGGGCAGTGCGCTCAACGCGTCGTGGAACCGGCGGTACCACTCGTCGTGGTCGTCGATCCGCTCCACGGACACTCCCGCGTCCTCGAGCCAGTCGATCACCACGTCCCACGAGATGCCGTCGTGGTGCGGGTTGACCACGTGGTACGTCCGGAAGTCCCGACGGTCGCGGGAGCCGAGTTCCGCGATCGCGGCAGCCGTGAAGTCGACCGGTAGTCCGTCGTAGTGAGCCCGCGGCCGCTCGGCCCCCGATGCGGCGTAGAAGGTCCGCGGTGCCAGTGAGCAGGCCGCGACGGACGCGAGGGTGCGGGTGAACACGTCCGGCACGTTGACCTGACCGCGCCAGCGCGGATGCGCGAGAATCATGTTCGACCGGAAGACCGTGACGGGCAGACCCACCGCGTCGAAGGTGTTGCGCAGCAACACCTCACCCGCCCACTTGGACGTGGCGTACCCGTTCGCGTACTCGCCGCCCAGCGACCGGCGGGGACTCTCGAGCCGGACGTCACCGTCCTCGGTGAGCGAGGCGACGCCGGCGGCCACCGCGACGGTGGACAGATAGTCGACGGGCTTGAGGTGGTGGGTCGTCGCCAGGCGGATCACCTCGGCGGTACCGCCGACGTTGGGGGAGAACATCTCTCGGTACGGCAGCGCGTGGTTGACCATGGCCGCGGGGTGCACGATGTGGTCCACGTCGTGCGCCAGTCGATCCCACCGCTCGTCGGACAGCCCCAGACGCGGGCGAGCGACGTCGCCGACCTCGATGTCGAGGCGGCGGTCCGCCAGGGAGGTCCACCGGTCCATCAGCTCCGGGTCGACCGCGTGGTCGCCCGCCTCGACACCACGGGCATCGCCGGTCGCCCCGAAGGTGGCGTCGAGCCGCCGGCGGGCGTCCTCGACCGAGCGTGCCCGCACGAGCGTCACCACCCGACCGTCGACGGCGTCCATGCGGTCGAGCCAGTCGAGCAGCAGGAACCGACCCAGGTACCCGGTCGCGCCGGTCACCAGGACGGTCCGGACGTCCTGTCGCGGACCCTCGGCTCTGCGCGCAGCGGCCGAGAAGTCGGATCCGAGAACGCGCTCCGGCGTCAGGTCGTCGGCGAGGACCTCGTCCGGGTCGGTGCCGTGGACGCTCTCGAACGTGAGCGTCGACGCGGTGTCGCCGGACTCGGCGGTCGCCCGCGCACGATCGACGGACTCGGCGACGGCGGCGAGGTCGGCCGTCGGGGACACCACGGCGGTCACCGGGACCTCGACGTCGAACAGGTCGCGCAGGATCGCGCCGAACGACACCGCCGACAACGAGTCACCGCCGAGGTCGGTGAAGCGATCCGTCGCCGACACGTCCTCCTCGGCGAGGCCGAGCTGCCCGGCCGCCGCGCGGCGCACGACGTCGACGGTGGGGGTGGTCGCCACGTCGCTCCGCAGGGCCTGCAGACGGTCCCGGCCGCCACCGTCGATCTCCCGGTAGCGCGCCTCGAGGGCGTCGGCGTACCGGGCCGAGATGGCCGGTCGCAGTTGCTTGTTGGCGCCGGACAGCAGTCCGTTCGCGGTGGTGAAGGGCTCGTCCGCGACGACGACGTCGCGGGGAACCTCGTAGGACGCGAGCCCCTCGCGGCGGGCGATCTCCTGCAGCGAGGTGATCACGTCACGCGGAGTACGTCCGGCGGCGGGAACGACGACGGCGAGAACGTACGAGCGGGTGCCGTCGCCGTGGACGTGGATTTGGTCCACCGCGTCGGAGGCGGCGTAGACGGCGTCGAGGTGGGAGAGGGCGACGAACTCGCCCTGGGCGAGCTTGACCACGTTCTTGCGGCGGTCCACGTACTGCAACCGGTCCGGGCCGATCTCGGCGAACACGTCGCCGGTGCGGTAGAAGCCGTCGTCGGTCATCACGCCGGCGGTGGCGTCGGCGCGGCGGTAGTAGCCGGGCGTCAGGGACGCGGTCCGCAGGAGCAGTTCGCCGCGCGGGTGGGGCCGGTCGGCGGTGGAGTAGCCGAGTTCGGGCACGTCCTCGAGGCGGTAGTCGAGTACCGGGGGACGCATCAGCACGCCGTCGACCAGGACGTGTCCGGCCTCGGTCGAGCCGTACATGTCGTGGACCGGCACGCCGAGGACGTCGGAGACGGTCGCGACGGCGTCGGGCGTGGCGGGTGCGGTGCCCACCACGGCGGACGCAACCCGGCCGCCGAAGACACGATCGCGCAGGTCGGCGTGCACCTGCGCGCGCACCTCGTCGGCGGTGCGCCCGGTCTCGCGGGCGCGCCGGTCGACGGCAGCGTCCGCTTCGGACCGCACCAGATCGCACACCCGGGGGACCAGGAGGACGGTGGTGGGCCGGGCGAGGGCGAAGTCGTCGAGCAGGGTGGACAGATCCGACGTCGCGGCGAAGTGCACGGTGCCGCCCGCCGCCAGGGTGGAGGTGACCAGCGCGCGGCCGGCGAGGTGGCTCATCGGGAGGTAGTCGAGTGCCACCACGGGGCCGGGCCCGGCGTCGGGTGCGCCGAACGGTCCGGTGCCGTCGAGCAGGTTCGCCGCCCACTGCCGAGCGACGAGCGCGTCGGTGTGCATGGCGCCTTTGGGAGTTCCGGTGCTGCCGGAGGTGTAGACGAGGGCGGCGAGTCGGTCGGGATCGGGGGTGAGGGTCGGCAGGTCGACAGTCGGTGCGTCCTCTCCCGCGGCGCGGCCGAGAACGTCGACGAGGGGAACGACCTCGACGCCGTCGGGGACGGCGGCGCGGGCCTCGGCCAGGCGGTCGAGATCGTCGGCCACCCGGGCGTCGTGATTCATGACGACCACGGCGGCGATGTCGGATCGGGTCGCCAGCGCGGCCGCGGTGCGCAGGTGCTCGCTGTCGACGACCAGGGCCGTCGGCCCGGCCTCGGCGGCGATGTCGACCAGTCGGTCGACGCTCGCGCCGGTCTGCAGCGGCAGTGCCACCGCGCCGAGCCGCACCGTCGCCAGCTCCGCGACGACGTAGTCGCTGCTCGCGAAGCCGAGGGTGGCGAGAACACCCCCCGGCGCCACGTGGTCGACGAGGTGGCGAGCCACGGCGCCGGCGCGCGACCACAGGTCGGCGTAGGTGAGGGTCACAACGTCCGCGACCGGTTCGGTCCGGCGTCGTCCGGACACGTCGGTGACCACTCGCCGCACGCGCTCGGCCGCGGCGGGGCGGTCGGCGTACTCGGTCATGACCGTCTCGATCATGCGGTGCAGATCGGGCGCGGCCGCGGCGAGGCGCTCGGAGACGGCCGGATCCGGTGCGGCGGTGGTCACGCGCGATGCGGTGGTGGTCATGTCTTCCCCTCCCAGAAGTCGTTACCTAAGCAAACGTATGCCCGCTGCGGCCGATCGCGCCAATGTGAGCTGCGACACGACGCGTCCGAAATGCGTTGTCTGCGTTGTCTGTCCGATCGAGAGGGCGGGGACCCTCGTCTCGTGTGATCTCCCGGGCGATACTGGGCCGCGTGTCGGACAAGGTGCCCACGTCACGGGTGGTCAGAGGAGCCGAGGTGGGACGCCTGGTCGCGGGACGGACCGCCCGAGGTGCGGTCCTGCGGGTACGCATGGCGGGGCGGACGGACGAGCTCCGTGACGCGCTGGCCGAGAAGGAGGCGGTGCGCGCGGCCGAACGCCTGGTCACGGTGCTCGGCGGGCTGCGCGGCGCCGCGATGAAGCTGGGTCAGATGCTCTCCACGCTCGATCTGGCCTTCGTGCCCGAGGAGCATCGAGACCAGTTCCAGCGACGGTTGGCCGACCTGCTCGATCGCGCGCCGAAGGTGGCGTTCGACGACGTCCGCGCCGTGATCGAGGCCGATCTCGGCGCCCCGGTGGTCGAGCTCTACGCGGAGTTCGACCCCGTCCCGATCGCGGCCGCGTCCATCGGCCAGGTGCACCGGGCGGTGCTCCCCGACGGGCGCGTGGTGGCGGTGAAGGTCAAGTACCCCGGGATCGACGCCGCGGTGCGGGCGGACCTGAAGAACCTGTCGTTCTACGTCAAGCTGCTGCCGGCGTCGATGCCGATGCTGTCCTCCAAGGCGGTGGTCGAGGAACTGCGGCGCAATCTCGAGGCGGAACTCGACTATCCGGCCGAGGCGCGGACGCAGAGCCGGGCGGCCGATCTCTTCCGTGACCACCCGCACTTCGCGGTGCCCGACGTCGTCGCCTCGCACTGCGGGGAGGCCGTCCTCACCACGGAATTCGTGGACGCGGTGCCCTTCGAGCGCATCCGCGAGCTGCCGGGCGAGGAACGGGACCGCATCGGCGAGACGATCTTCCGCTTCTACGTGGGATCGCTGCACACCCTGGGCGAGTTCTGCGGCGACCCCCACCCGGGCAACGTGCTCCTCGCTCGGGACGGTCGGGTGACGTTCGTCGACTTCGGTCTCTACATCTACATGAGTGCGTCGGACATCAGGTTCGAGCGGGACTGTCTCCGCGCCGCCGTGGAGGGGCGTGGCGACGATCTGCATCGCCTGCTGGCCGAGCGCGGCATCCTCGATCCCGCGGCCCGGGTGGAGCCGCAGGACTGTCTCGACTACGTGTCCGCGGCCGCGGAGCTCAGCCTGACCGACCGGCGGGTGACGGTCACGCCCGAGATGGCCGGAGCCTGCTTCGTCCTCGCGGTGGACCCGCGCAGTGGCAACTTCGGGGCGATGACCAAGCAGTGGCTGCCGCCCGAGCACGTGTTCTCGCGCCGGACGGACTTCCTGACCTTCGGCATTCTCGGACAGCTGCGCGCGACGGCGAACTGGGGCGCCATCGCGCGCGAGTGGCTGTACGACACCGCGCCGACGACGCCGATGGGCCGCGACATCGAGCGGTGGCGACGGTCACGGGGGAGGTCTCGACCCGGCTGACCTGCGGGTCAGCGGCGCCGGTGTCCGTGACGGCAAGTATCTGATAATGTCCGTCACATCTACAGACGACCGGTGCCGTACGGAAGGACGCGTTCATGACCAGCACGCTCGATCCCGCCACCCGGGCCGATGTCGGCCGCGTCACCGGGGCCGACCACGGCCGCGAGCCGGAGGACGTCGCGGCCCGGTTGCTCGATTCCGCCGCCGCCCTGTCGTACGACCCCATGTCCGAGGTGGACTGGGAGGCCCCGCTGGACCCCGACCACTTCGGTCTGAACCCCGAGTGGAGCACGCTCTACGGCACCCCGCTGTGGGACGAGATGACGCACGAGCAGCGCATCACGCTGACCCGCCACGAGGTCGCGTCCATCATGAGCACCGGCATCTGGTTCGAGATGATCCTGCAGCAGATGGTGCTCCGCGATCAGTACTGCGGGAAGTACGCCGAGTCCGACTTCCAGTTCGCCCTCACCGAGATCGCCGACGAATGCCGGCACTCGCTGATGTTCGCCCGGGCGTGCCGCACCATGGGCATCGAGGCCTATGTCCCTCGCCGCGCCAGCCGTGAGCTGGGCCGCCTCTTCAAGACCATCGCCGTGTCCGAGGCCGCGTACGGCGGGATCCTCGTCGCCGAGGAAGTTCTCGACGTCATGCAGCGGGACTGGATGCGGGGCGAGAACGTCCTGCCGCTCGTGCGCACCACCAGCAAGATCCACGTGGTCGAGGAATCGCGCCACATGACCTTCGCCCGCGCGCAGATGCGCGAGCACATGGTGGGCACCTCCGCTCTGCGTCGCCGGTCGGCCGCGCTGCTCATCGCCGTCGCGGCGCGAGTCATCGTGTCCAACATGGTCAGCCGCGACGTCTACGCCGCCGCCGGGCTGGACGTCGACCGTGCCGTGCGCGCGGCCAAGGCCAACACGCACCACCACGTCATGATGCGGACCTCGAGCCAGCACCTGATGGCGTTCCTCGCCGACTGCGGACTGCTCACCACGCCGGCGGCAGCGATCTATCGCACCGTGCACATGCTCTGAGGCGTCACCCATGGCCTTCGCGATCACCCAGAACTGTTGCAACGACGCGTCCTGTCTGTCGGTGTGTCCGGTCAACTGCATTCATCCGACGCCCGACGAACCGGACTTCGGCACGACGGATCTGCTCTACATCGACCCGCGCTCGTGCATCGATTGTGGAGCCTGTGCGGATGCGTGCCCGGTCGACGCCATCACGCGGGTCAACCGTCTGACGCCGGAGCAGCAGGTGTACGCGGACCTCAACGCCGACTACTACCGGGACCGTCCCGTCGACAATGCCTGGGGCGCACCACGTTTCCCGTTGCCGAACATCGGCGACGTGACGCTGGACTCGGTGGCCGTGATCGGGACGGGTCCGGCTGCGTGCTACGCGGCCACGGCAATCCTGCGTCAGACGAACGCGCGGGTGACCTTCTACGAACGCCTCGCGGTGCCGGGCGGACTCGCCCGGTTCGGCGTGGCGCCCGACCACCTCGGCACTCGCCGCATCGGTGAACACTTCCGGCCGCTGTTCGCGCATCCGCGCGTGACGGTCCGCACCGGGGTCGAGGTCGGCGTCGGCACATCCGTCGACGCGATCCGGGCCGCGCACGACGCGGTGGTCGTCGCGGTAGGCGCCGACCGCGACCGCACACTGCCCTGGGTCGAGGCGGACGGCCCGAATCCCTTCAGTGCCCGCACCCTCGTCGGCTGGTACACCGGGCACCCGGGCGTCGCGGCGGATGCCGTCGACCTGCGCGGGGTGCGCCGTGTCGTGGTGGTCGGCAACGGCAACGTCGCACTCGACGCCGCGCGCATCCTCACCGCGGACCCGGAGTCCCTGGTGGACACCGAGATCGCGCCGCACGCCCTGGCGGCCCTGCGCGAGGCCGACGTGGCCGAGGTCGTCGTGCTCGCACGGCGCGGGCCCGAGCACGCCGCGTTCACCCGACCCGAATGCCAGGCCCTGGTCTCGCGGACGGAGGTCCCCGTGTCGATCGCGGGACCCGGCGCCGCCGACGCGGTCGCGGCGCTGCCGTTCTCGGCGTCGGCCGCACCGCTCGCCGACGCGCCGGTCCTCGAGCTCGCCGATCTCGGTCGGACACTCGAATCCGCCGGCCACGGTCGTCGTATCGTCTTCGCCTTCGGAGTGGACCCCCGCGGTCTCGAGACCGGCGACGGCGGCGGCCTGTGCCTCACGGCGCAGGCGACGGACGGCACCCCGGTGACCGTCGACGCGGACCTCGTCCTGCAGGCGGCCGGATACCGCGGTGCGCCTCTGCCGGGTGTGCCGTTCGACGAGGACCGCGGCACCGTCCGGAACCAGGACGGCCGCGTGACGCGGGCAGACGGTTCCCTCGTGCCGCGAACGTACGTGGTCGGCTGGGCGAAACGCGGTGCCACCGGTGGCATCGGGGACAACAAGGCCGACGCGGAGGCGACCGTCGACGCCATGATCGCCGACTCCGTGCGCGCCGGGGCGGGATCGGTCGGCCGTGTTCGCCGCCGGCTGCCCCTGCTGCCGGTGTCCCGCCGGTCCTGACCGCTCGCCGCTGTTCCCTCGCGAACGGCGGGGCGTGCGCGAAATGCTCGTCCCGGCCGCATTTGTCGCGCCATTGCTGCGACGCCGACCGCCGGCGCCGTGAACCATTCCCACGGGTCGGTACCGTTCGGCGGTCCGCTGCTCGATTGTGGTGAACGCTGTCCTTCTTTGGTGCCTCAGAACAGTCACACAGCCCGTTTTATAGGGCATAATCAGCGAGCACCCCGTGGTGTCGGCCCGACTTCCTGCGCGCAGCCTGGCGGGAGTTGGTGACATCTCCCTATGAATCGGCCGATCCTCCGGTCGGCGGGACAATCGGTGTGTGAACCATTCGGGCGCTGCCCGAATTGTTCGGTCGGGCGCCGATGTCGGCGATCCGGCACGTCCGTGCCCGTTGTCGCCAGGAGATCACCGTGACCGTTCTCGCCCCCCTCTCACCGCTCACCCTTCCGGCCCGCGCCACGGGGTTCGCGACCCGCGCGTCGCGGGGAGCGACCCGTCTCGAGGATCGCGCCAGCGGGACGACGCTCGTGATGAGCACGCCCGCCATGGACCGCGCCCTGTGGGAGGAGTATCTCGACGCGGCGGATGCCTCCTACTCGCGGCACGGAGTGTCGGTGGCTCTGGATGCGGCGCGCGTCCGCGACGGACGGGACACCGCGGTGTTCTTCGCGGCGGTCGACCGGTCCGGAGCGGTGGTGGCCGGCGTGCGCGGACAGGGTCCGTACCTGTCGGCGCAGCAGTCGCACGCATTGGTCGAATGGGAGGGCAACGCCGACCGCTCGAAGGTGGAGGCCTTGATCTCCGACCGCCTGCACGACGGGGTGGTCGAGATGAAGTCGGCCTTCGTCTCGGCGTCCGCCGAGTCGCCCGGTGCGCTGTCCGCCCTGCTGTCGCGCACCGCCCTGCCCACCATGGTCTTCACCGGAGCGCGCTTCGTCATGGCGACGGCAGCCGACCACGTGCTGCGTCGGTGGGAGTCCGGCGGCGGCCGCGTCGTCGACTCCATCGCACCCGCGGCCTACCCCGACGAGCGCTACCGCACCCGCATGATGTGGTGGGACCGCGACAGCCTGTACCGGGACGTCACCCCGGACGTGTGGGACCACATCGCGTCGGAGACCGAGATGCTCACCGGTCGGGACATCGTCAGGGCTGCCTGACGGTGTCGACGTGTCAGGGCTGCCTGACGGGATCGACGCGCACCGCGACGGACCGCAGGATCGCGGCGGCTGCGAGGGGGAGAGCCGCGCCGAGGAGCCAGGGCGCGGCGTGGCCCATCGCGGTGTCGGGCACGGCGTCGACCACCGCGCCGAGCCCCGCCGACCCCACCAGGACGCCTATCCCGCCCGCCGACGCGAGGAATCCGTAGTAGGCCCCGAGCGTGCGGTCACCCGCGAGGACGGGGACGAGGTCGCGCGCGAACGGCATGGCGATCATCTGCCCGAGGGTCAGCAGGACGACGAAGAGTGCCGGTCCGATCAAGCCGGCCCATCCGGTTGCGCCGAGGATCGCGGCCACGCCGGCGACGCCGAACGCCGCGCCCATGACGACGAACCCGGCGGGGAGGACCGCCCGCAGCGGCCGTCGACGGGCGGCTCGGGTGAGGGGCATCTGCGCCGCGACCACCAGCAGCGACGACGCCGCGAACAGCCAGCCGAGAGGGGCCTGCGAGCCCCACACCTGATCGACCTGCAACGGCAGCAGCAGGTAGAGCTGGTTGTAGGCGACGAGCTGGACGCTGGTCGCGAGCGCGAACACGAGGAACAGCCGGTTCCGCGCGACGATTCGCCAGTCCTCGAACCACGACGTCGTCGACTCGGCCGGCCGGCGTGCCGGCAGCATCACCGCGTGGGTGACGGTGACGGCGACGAACACGACGGCGGCGCACAGGCACGCGATGCGGAAATCGACGAGCAGCAGCAGTGACCCGATCAGCGGTCCCGTGAAGGAGCCGATCTGACCGCAGACCGTGAAGAGGGCGAACGCGTCCAGTCGGCTCTGTCCGCCCGCTCGTTCGCTGACCGAACCCTCCACGGCCACGGCGGATTCCACCGCGGGGGAGAACAGCGCCGCCGCGACTCCGACCAGCACGGTGGCGACCAGGACGGCGACGAGGGACTCGGCGAACGCCAGCCCGACGAAGCCGACCACGCGAATCGTGCACCCCGTCAGGACGACCGGCCTGATGCCCACCCGGTCGGCGAGCGTGCCGCCGAGGAAGAACAACCCCTGCTGCGAGAACGTGCGCACGCCGAGGATCACCCCGACCGTCGCCGCGCCGAGTCCGAGATCACCCGTCAGGTGCACCGACAGATACGGCAACACCATGAAGAACCCGACGTTGAACGCCAGCTGCGTGAGTACCAGCAGGCGCACGGTGGCCGACGCGGCGCGCAGATCGGCCACGGGAAGTGCACGCGCCCAACGGGATCGACGACGCGCCGACGGCACGGTCTCGGCGGTCTCGGGGGTCACAGCGACGCGGCGGCGGGGGTCGGCACGGCGCCCGACCCTACCGAAGCACCGCCGCGCCCGGTGAACCACCGGGCCGGACCGGACGCGAGCGACGACGCGGCGACAGCGGTGATCGACACCAGGATCAACGACACCAGCGGCGCGGCCGCGACCCAGGGGGCGCGTTCGACGGCGGCGACACCGTCCGCGAGAACGAGGCCCCAGTCCGGACTGGGCGGCGTCGGGCCGAGCCCGAGGAATCCGAGGGCCGCCAGCGCCAGCGCCACCCCCGGCAGTCGCAGCAGAGCGTGCCGGACGACGGTCGGGATCACGGCCGGGAGCACCGTGCCCAGCAGGATGCGACCGCGGCTCGCCCCGAGCGAGGGCAGGACGGCCACGTACGGGCGGGCGCGGACCTCCGCGACGAGGGCGGCCGTGTGCGCGGCGAGCGGTGCCCAGGACACCAGCAGCACCGCCAGCGCCGCGGCGGCGGCGCTCGGCCCCCAGATCGAGGCGACGAGCACCCCGGTGACGACGGGCGGCGCGGCGTTGGAGACCTCGATCGGTCCGACGAACAGGCGCGGCGCACAGCCGAGCACCAGTCCGACCACGACGGCCGCCCCGAGCACGGCCACGGACGTGCCGATCGTGCCGACGGCACCGTGCGCGACGCGGGCCAGGACGTCCCGACCGGACGCGTCGGTGCCGAACGGGGCCGACGCCGACGGCCGGGCGTATTTCGCCGTCGACGCGGCGTAGGGGTCGCGCGACCATCCCGCGACGACGATCGCGAGGACACCGAGGGCGCCGACGACGGGGACGACGACGTGGCGTCGTCGGCGCACGAACCGGGTCGTGGGCACGGGCACCGCCGCGTCGTGGATCGACGCGCCCAGCAGAGCCCGTCGGACGACCGCGGCGGTGATGCCGAACGCGACGCTGACGAGCAGGAGCAGCACGACGTCGGCCTGCATGGCGGGCAGGTCCTGCGACCGCGCGTCGCCGAGCATCGTGCGGCCGAGCCCGGGAATGGCGAAGACCTGCTCGACGGCGACGGCCCCGCCCAGCAGCGCGACGGCGACGAGGGCCACCTGCGACGTGACCGCGGCGGCGGCACGACGGAGGACGGCCCCGGCCGTGCGACGACGCGAGATCCCGGCGGCGGTCCAGGTGACCACCCAGTGCTCGGTGCAGGCGGAGGACACGGCGTCGGCCAGCAGCCGACCGATCAACCCGCCCGCCGGCAGGCCCAGGGCGAGCGCGGGGAGGATCGCCGACTGCGGTCCGGTCCACCCGTAGGGCGGCAGTGCCAGGTACAGGCTGCCGACGACCACGCCGACGGAGGCCAGCAGGAATTCCGGCGTTGCCGTCAGTGCGGCGGCGGCGAGACCGGACGATCGCCGCGGCGCTCCCGTGACACCGGCGCGCAGGGCCGGGGCGACGAGCGCGGCGGCGACGAGCCCGGCGACGACGGCGGCGCACGCCATCAACGTCGCCGACACGCCGAGGGCGGCGACCGCGCCCGGCAGGACGTCGCGACCGGTGTTCCACGACGTCCCGAAGTCGCCGCGCACGACGCCGCCGAGCCACCGCAGCAGGATCGCCACCGGTCCGTCGGCCAACCCCAGATCTGCACGGACGGCGTCGAGAGCTTCCGGGGTGGGTTCCTGCTCCGCCGACCGGGCCCGCAGGATGGACAGGGCGGGATCGCGACCGGACAGCCACGGCAGGAGACCGACGACGGCGAGGAGCGCCGCGGCGGTGAGGACGCGCGAGAGCGTGGCGGTCACGACAGGGCGGTGTCGGCCGTGATCAGGGCGCGCTCGCGGGGGTCGCGAACCACTCCGGACACCCGGCTCGACTCGCCCTGGATCACGCGCTCGTGCAGCATCGGCACCGCCGCGTCCCGCTCGAGAATCAGCCGCTCCGCCTCGAGGACGGCCGACCGGCGGGCGGGACCGGGTTCGGTGGCGGCGGCGTCGGCGAGCGCGCGATCGACCGCCGGGTCGCAGAACTGGGCGATGCCGAACGAGCCGTCGCACGCGAAGTCCGAGTAGAGGTACGCGGCGGGGTCGCCGGAATCGAGGACCGTCGCGCGGGACAGCACGAAGGCGTCGAACGCGCCCGCGAGGGCGTCGGCCTCGATGAACTGGTACTCGCGCACCACCTGCTCGACGACGAAGCCCCGGGCCTCGAGGGCCTGCTGCAGCAGCACCGCCACCTCGGGCAGTTCCGCCCGGTCGGTGAAGGTGGCGAGGGTGATGCGTTGTCCCGCGGCATCTCCCGCCGGTGCGGGCGTGCGCGACGGGCGGTCGGCCGACCAGGGGATCGCGGGACCGAGCAGTCCGCGCGCGACGTCCGCACGGCCCTCGTAGACCTGATCGACGATGCGGGCGGCGTCGACGGATTCCCGTGCGGCCGCACGGAGCGCCGGGTCGGTGAAGACCCCGGTGCGATTGTTCAGGTAGAGCGTGTTGGTGCGCGGCATCGGAACCTCGTGCACCAGTGCGGGATCCACCGATGCGGCCTGCGACACGGGGACCGCTTCCACCACGTCGGCGGTACCGCCCCGCAACGCGGCCGCGCGGGCCGTGCCGTCCGGGACGAAGTCGACGTCGATGCCGGCGAGGCGGGCCGGCTCACCCCAGTAGTCGTCGTTGCGGTCGAGGGTGGCGGTGGACGTCCCGTTCACGGCCGTGAGGACGAACGGGCCCGTGCCGTGACCGATCGGGTCCACCGGTCCGTCCCCGGTGTAGGCGGCGGGTGCGAGCACGGCCAGCTGGGGGCTCGACAACCGCTGCGGCACCAGGGGATCCGGCGTTGCCGTGGCGACCGTCACCGTGTCCTCGTCGACGACGTCGGCGGTGAGTTCGACTCCGTCGAGGATGCGCGGCTTCGGCGCTGCGGCGGTGGCTGCGCTCAGCATCGTCACCACGGCGTCGGGGGTGAGCGTCGACCCGTCGTGGAACCGCACGTCGGGACGCAGGTCGAACGACCAGGTGCGCTCGTCCACCCGGCTCCACGCGGTGGCCAGCGCGGGCTGCGCCTCACCGAGATCGTCGAGTGTGACCAGGGTTTCGGCCGTCGACCACCGGGACAGCTTGAAGGCGTCGTCGCTGAACGGGGACAGGGCCGACCGCGGTGGCTGCAACATGGCCAGCCGCAGGCGGTCATCGGAACCGGCCGGCGCGGCGGCCGAGAAGCAGCCGGCGAGCAGGGTTGCCGCGGCTCCGCCGGCGACGGTGGCGAGCAGGGGTCGGCGGAGCCGGACCATGGGTGTTCTCCTGAAGGTGGGGTGGTGAGCGAGCGGATCGGGGGGGTCGCGGTCAGGGCGCGGAAGCCGGAACGGTGGCGGTCAGGGCGCGGGTGCCGCGACGGCGAGGCGGGGGACCGCGGTGACGAGCGCGCGGGTGGTCGGGTGCGTCGGCGCGGTCAGCAGCTCGGTCGTCGGCCCGTCGTCGACGATGCGGCCGTTCGCCATGACGATCAGCCGGGTCGCGATCCGCGCCGCCACCGCGAGGTCGTGTGTGACCAGGAGAATGCCGGTGCCGGTGCCGGTGCCGGTGCCGGTGCCGAGGCGGTCGAGAACGGACAGCACGACGTCGCGCGTGCCGCCGTCGAGTCCGCTCACGGGTTCGTCCGCCAGCAGATACCGCGGACGACAGGCCACGGCGCGGGCCAGGGCGACCCGTTGCTTCTGTCCGCCGGACAGCCGATCGATCCGCGCCGCGAGGATCGACGACTCGAGGCCCACGGACTCCACCGCCTCGCGGGTGCGGGCGCGCCGGTCGGTCGGAACGCCCAGCCAGCGGAGCGGCGCGGACACCGCGGCGGCCACCGTGCTGCGGGGGTCGAGGGACGCTCCGGGGTCCTGGGGGACGAACTGCACCTGGCGTCGGAACGGCCGCAGACGACGCGCCGATCCGGGGTGGACGGGCCGACCGTCCAGGGTGACGGCGCCGGCGTCCGGCGCGCGCAGCGCCAGCAGCGCGCGCAGAACACTCGACTTGCCCGATCCCGATGCCCCGACCAGGGCGACGCGCTCGCCCGGGGCGAGTCGGACCGTCACGTCGGCGACGGCCGTCGTGGTTCCGTAGCGCACGGTGAGTCGGGTGGCGACGAGCCCGTCGGCCGTCGACCCGGGGACGGCGGGACCGAGGTTCACGACGCGAGGGCGGTGGACGACGGCAGCGACAGGGCGCGAGCCCGCTCGACGAGATCCGCCGTCACCGCGTGTGCCGGGCGGGTGAGCACGTCGCGGACGGGGGCGTCCTCGACCACGCGCCCCGCGTCGAGCACCACGACCCGCGAGCAGAGCGCCGCGGCGATCGCGAGGTCGTGGGTGACGAACACCAGACCGCGGCCGCGATCGGCGGCGGTCCGCACCGCGTCGACGACGGTACGTGCGCTGACGACGTCGAGCGCCGTGGTGGGCTCGTCGGCGACGAGCAGGGGAGCATCGGAGACCAGGGCGAGGGCGATGCAGACGCGTTGGCGTTGGCCGCCCGACAGTTCGGCGGGCCGGCGCGGGCCGATCACGGCCGGCTCCAGGTCCACGGCGCGGAGCACGGATTCGGCTGCGGCGGTCCGGGTCTCGGCGTCCGAATGCCGTGCGCGCAGCGCCAGACCCAGATGTCGCCGCACGGTGGTCACCGGTTCCAGCGCGGCCGCGGAGTCCTGGACGATCAGGGCGGCGCGCGCCTGCGCGGGCCGACGGGCGATCGGAACGCCGGCCACGTCGGTGCCGTTCACCCGGACCGACCCGCGCACCGTGAGATCGGGGGCGAGGCATCCGGCGACGGCGGACGCGGTGAGGGACTTCCCGGATCCGGACCGTCCGACCAGGGCGACGCGCTCGCCGGCGGAGAGCGAGAACGTCACACCGGCGACGAGGGTGGTCCGGCCCGCCGAGACGGTCAGGTCGGCAACGTCCAGCACGGGGGGAGGTCCTTCCGCAGATCCGGGGGATGTCGGGGACGGTCGACCCCACACGACAGTGACAATCGTTGTCGATTGTAGGGTGTGCTCGACGCCCGCGCAAACCACGACGCGGGCCGGTACTGTCCGTCTCGCGTTGTCGAGACCGTGTACGAGGAGGCGCTTGTCATGTTGGGCCCGTTGATCGCCAAGGCGGCATCCACCGTCGTCACCGGCGTGGTGGGAGTCGCCGCCTGGAACGGCGTGAAGAAGGCCTACGACCGGGCGCCGGTGCGCGAGGCCGCGGTGCGGGTCACCGAGGTCGGGCTGCGCGGCGTCCGCCGGGCCGAGGTGCGCGCCGAGTCGGCTCGGCTCGCGGTGTCCGACGTGGTCGCCGAGGCCAAGGACCGGATGGGCGAGGAGGTGCGTCCGCCGTCGGCCGACGCGCACGGGCACGGACACGACCACTGAAGTGATTCTTTCCGACGGCGGGGGGCGACTGCGCCTGCGCGCCGACTGGATCGCCGGGAGCGCGGCCGCCGCGATCGCGGTCGAGGACGCGGTCGCGGCGGCCGTCGGAGTTCGGGCGGTCCACGCCTATCCCCGCACGGCGTCGGTGGTCGTCTGGTACTCGCGCACCCGCACCGACCGCGACACCGTCGTGGCGGCGGTCGAGGCGGTCCGTGATCTTCCGGTGCCCCAGATCGGTTCGCGCACACCGCGATCGGCCGATGTGGGGTCCACCGAGTTGCTGCGCATGGCCATCGGCGGCGCGGCGCTCCTCCTCCTCGGTGTACGCCGGTACGGGTTGCGTCGACCGCCGATGCTGGGACCCGGAAGCCGTCTGGTGGCCACCGGCGTCACCATCTTCACCGGCTATCCCTTCCTGAAGGGCGCCGTGCGATCGCTGGCCGGCGAGCGGGCGGCCGGGACGGACGCGCTCGTGTCCGCGGCGACCGTCGCCAGCCTGATTCTGCGCGAGAACGTCGTGGCCCTGACCGTGCTCTGGCTGCTCAACATCGGCGAGTACCTCCAGGAACTCACGCTGCGCCGCACCCGTCGTGCCATCTCCGAGCTGCTCTCCGGCACGCACGACACCGCGTGGGTCCGCCTCGCCGACGGGTCCGAGGTGTCCGTGGACATCGACACCCTCGAGGTGGGCGACGAGATCGTCGTCCACGACCACGTCGGCGTTCCCGTGGACGGCGTCGTCGTCGACGGGGACGCGGTGATCGATCAGTCCGCCATCACGGGGGAAACCCTGCCGGTGACCGCCACCGTCGGCGCCCGCGTGTCCGCGGGCTCGGTGGTGGTGCGGGGACGCCTGGTGGTCCGCGCGTCCGCCGTCGGCCGCGACACGGCCATCGGCCGCATCATCGAGCGTGTGGAGCAGGCTCAGGAGGACCGGGCTCCCATCCAGACCGTGGGCGACACCTTCTCCCGGCGCTTCGTGCCGGCGTCGTTCCTGCTCTCCGCCGTGACGCTGGTGATCACCCGCGACGTCCGGCGTGCGATGACGATGCTGTTGATTGCGTGCCCGTGTGCGGTGGGCCTGTCGACCCCCACGGCGATCAGCGCGGCAATCGGCAACGGTGCACGACGCGGCATCCTGATCAAGGGCGGCTCGCATCTCGAACTCGCCGGCCGTATCGACGCGGTGGTCTTCGACAAGACCGGCACCGTCACCGTCGGGCGGCCCGTGGTGACCAACGTGATCGCGTTCTCGCCCGCGTGGGAGCCGGAACAGGTGCTCGCCTACGCGGCCAGCTCCGAGATCCACTCGCGACATCCGTTGGCGGAAGCCGTGATTCGCAGCACCGAGGAGCGGCGCATCGAGATCCCGCCGCACGAGGAGTGCGAGGTGCTGGTGGGGCTCGGCATGCGCACCGTGTCCGACGGGCGCACGCTGCTGCTCGGCGGCCCGTCCCTTCTCGGACGGGAAGGGGTGGCGGTCACCGCCGACGCCGCACAGTGGGTCGAGCGTCTGCAGAAGCGGGCGGAAACGCCGCTGCTGCTCGCGGTGGACGGCGAGCTGGTGGGCCTGATCAGCCTGCGCGACGAGGTCCGGGCGAACGCCGCCGCCGTCCTGCGGGCTCTGCGGGCGGACGGCGTGCGCCGCATCGTCATGCTCACCGGCGACAACCCCCACACGGCCGCGGCCGTGGCCGCCGAGCTGGGCATCGACGACTGGCAGGCCGAGGTCATGCCCGAGGACAAGCTCGAGGTGGTGCGCCGACTGCAGGCCGAGGGTCACCTGGTCGCCGTCGTGGGCGACGGGACCAACGACGCGCCCGCGCTCGCGGCGGCCGACATCGGCATCGCCATGGGCGCCGCCGGCACCGACGTCGCCGTCGAGACGGCCGACATCGCGCTGGCCGGCGACGACCTGGAGCGCCTCCTGGACGTCCGGGCCCTCGGGCGCGCCTCGGTCGGGGTGATCCGGCAGAACTACGGGCTCGCCATCGCCGTCAACGCCGTCGGGCTGATCGTCGGGGCGGGCGGGGCGCTGTCACCGGTGCTCGCGGCGGTGCTGCACAACGCGTCGTCGATTCTGGTGGTGGGCAACAGTTCCCGGATGATCGGAGCGACGCTGACCAGGTGACGAGTTCGCCGACTCAGCGGTTCCGGTCCGTCTGCCGACGGTTCTCCTTCTCGATCGCGTCGACCAACTCGTCCTTGTTCATGCGTGAGCGGCCGGTGACGTCGAGTTTCTTCGCCACGTCCTCGAGGTGCTTCTTCGAGGCGTTGGCGTCCACGCCTTCCTTGCTCTCCCCGCTGGGGTTCGGGCCGCCGCTCTTCGCCCGCTCGTCGGAGGGCCCGTAGTCGTCCTTCTCCTCCCAGTGGTCGCCCACCTTCTCGTGGGTGTGCTTCAGTGCGGCGTAGGCGACCCGGTGGGCGCGGGCTTCGTCGTCGTACTGCTCCTCGGCGGAGTCGAGCGCCTCGGCGTAGGTCCGCTGCGCCTTGTCGTCCGACTTCTGCAGTGTCGAGGGCAACTCGGATTCCTTGGCGTTGCCGTCGTCGTCGGTGGCGGGCATGGTGCGCTCCTTCGGGTCGTCTCCGTCTCCCGGAGGCCTACCCGCGCCGCGGGACGCGAAAACGGCGCGCAGCGTGAGTTGCTGCGCGCCGTTCCGGCTGGGGATCTCTTACTTCGACAGGGTGAACTGCATGACGTCGATGGTGCCGCGGCGGAACTGCTTCGCGCAGCCGCTCAGGTACTTCATGTAGCGGTCGTAGACCTCCTGGCCACCGATCTCGAGCGCCTCGTCCTTGCGGGCCTCGAGGTTCTCGGTCCAGGTCTCGAGGGTTCGTGCGTAGTGCTGCTGGAGGGAGTGGACGCGATCGACGGAGAAGCCGACGGACTGCGCCCGCTCCTGGATGGTCTTCGGTCGCTCCAGTTCCCCGCCGGGAAAGATCTCGCGGATGATGAAGCGCATGAACACCGCGTCGCGCTTGTCGACGGCGACGCCCATCTCGGCGAGGTCGTCCAGTCCGTAGCCGACGATGGTGTGCAGGAGCATCGTTCCGTCGTCGGGCAGCAGGCGGTACGCCTTCTCGAAGAACGGGACGTGGCGTGCGCGGCGGAAGTGTTCGAAGGCGCCGATGCTCACGATGCGGTCGACGGGCTCGTCGAATTCCTCCCAGCCCTGCAGTCGCACCTCGGCCTTGCGGTCCCCGTCGAGGGCGTCGAGCCGGCTCTGCACCCGTCCGAACTGGTGCTCGCTGAGCGTCAGGCCGACCACGTCCACGTCGTACTTCTCGCGCGCACGGATGATGGTGGTGCCCCAGCCGCACCCCACGTCGAGCAGTCGCATCCCCGGTTCGAGGCCCAACTTGCCCAGTGCCAGGTCGATCTTGGCCAGCTGAGCCTCTTCGAGCGTCATGTCGTCGCGCTCGAAGTACGCACAGCTGTAGGTCCAGGTGGGATCGAGGAACAGCGCGAAGAAGTCGTCCGAGAGGTCGTAGTGCGACTGCACGTTCTTGTAGAAGGGCTTCAGATCCGTCATGTACCGTGCCTCGCCTCACTGGTGGGGTTCGTCCGACGGCCGCCCTCCGTGCTCTCGACGGGCCCGTCTTCAGGAAACCTAGGCCAGCTGAGAGGGGCCTCGCTCGGGTACGGGCACAAAAGAACCTGCGGACGGTTCGCGTGGGTCACGACGCGCCCGGGGCCGGTTTCCTACGCTCAGGCGGGCTTCAGCAGATCGCGGTCACGGGCGACCGAGGAGGCCAGCGTGCGGTAGCCCTGCTCGTCGAAGTGCGCGGTCACGCGGTCCGGTTCCACGGAGACCACCTCGCCCTCGCCCCACTGCTCGTGACGCACCCGGTCACCGGGCGCCAGACCGAGGTCTGCGCTGCCCGAGCCGGCTGCCGCGGCCGTCCGGTCGGCGCGTCCCGACTCGCAGGAGTCGCACCGGCCGCACCGATCGTCGTCGGTCGCGTCGTCCGGTGCCGCGCCGAAGTACTCGAGCAGCATCCGTCGCCGACAGCGTCCGGCCTCGGCGTAGTGCCGCATCATCTCCACGCGCGACGTGGCGGCCGACTCCTCCGCCTCGGCAGCGGCGCGGACCCGACTCATCACGGCGCGCACGTCCGAGTCGAGGTCGACCCATCCGGCAGTCCCGTCGTCACCGCGGTTCAACCGCACGGCGCCGACGCGTTCGAGCAGGTCGAGCGCAGTTCCCGCCGAGCGGGCGCTGACCGACGGCAGCGCGGTGATCGCGTCCGTCGGCAGCGGATCCGTCGCGGCGACGACGGCGCGCAGAACCGTGCGGACCACTTTCTGGTTCGGCCGGCGAACGGCGAAGAAATTCTGCAGCCCGAGATCCTCCGCGCGGTAGTGCAGGATGGCCCGGGCGGATTCTCCGTCTCGTCCGGCGCGACCGAACTCCTGGTAGTAGCGCTCCAGAGAATCCGGCGGTGCGGCGTGGACGACGAAGCGGACGTTCGGATTGTCGATGCCCATCCCGAACGCGGACGTGGCGATCACGACGTCGACGTCGCCGCTCACGAAGCGTCGGTGGACCTCGTTCCGGTCCCTGGCCGACAGTCCACCGTGGTACGCGAGCGCGCGAACGTCGTGCTGGGCGAACAGGTCCGCGTACTGCGTCGTCGCGGCGCGCGTCGCGGTGTAGACCAGGCCCGTCCCGGCGCCACGCGCGAGATCGACCACGTCGTGGACGACGGCGCTCACCACGTCGTCGGCGTGCGCGTGATGACGAACCGAGAGATGGATGCCGGGGCGATCGACGTCGCCCAGGACGAGCAAGGGCTCCGTCAGCCCGAGCCGCGCGACGATCTCGTCGCGGACGGGCGGCGGCGCCGTGGCCGTCAACGCGAGGATCGGCGGCCGCCCGACGGCGTTCGCGAATTCGGCGATGCGGAGGTAGGCCGGGCGGAAGTCGTGACCCCAGGCGGCGATGCAATGGGCCTCGTCGACGACCACGGCGCCCACGGACAGGAACGTCAGACGCTCCCGCACCTCGGGCCGAGCTGCCTGCTCGGGCGTGAGGTAGAGGAGCACTCCGGTCTCGGCGTCGGCGACGCGGCGCCACGCCTTCTCCGTGCGGGAGGCCGAAAGTCCGGAGTGGATGGCGACAGCCGTGACGGCATCGGTGTCGGCCACGGCGAGAACCTGATCGTGCTGGAGCGCGATGAGGGGCGAGATCACCACGGTCACTCCGTCGAGCATCGTCGCGGCGACGCGGTACACGACGGACTTGCCGAACCCGCTGGCGAGCACCCCGAGCACGTCGCACCCGGCCAGCAAGGCCTCCACGGCGCGTCGTTGATCCGGCTTGAGGTGATCGATGCCCAGTTCCGCTGCGTGCCGATCGATGTCCCGTGCCGCGTTCATCGTCGGCTGATACCCGGTGCGGGCCCGGCGAAACGACGGAGCCGGTCCGCGATCGGCGTCAGAACCGTCGCGTGAACCGCAGTCGCCAGGGCCGTCCGTCCGGATCGACCACCACGCGGTAGAGCCACGAGAACACCCGCTGCTTCCACACCGGGGGAACCTCGATGGCGTGTCGACGCAGTCGCCCGGCCGGGCGGGGCCCACGACGACCGCCGTCGTGCCAGTGGTCGAGGGCGGACACGCTGCGGGCGACGGCGTCGAAGCACGCGTCCGGGTCGAGCAGATCGGACGTGTCGTCGATTCCCTTGCGGGAGAGGTGTTCCGCCAACAGTCCCAGTCGGAGCTCGCGGGCGAACACCCGAGCGCCGTCACCCAGCCCGCCGGGGTCGACCGGCTCCCGAGGATCGCGCTCGGTGTCGACCACCGCGGCGGTCAGCTCCGAATCATGGGTCCAAGAACGGCGATTGAAGTTGTCACTGCCGATCGCGGCCCACACGTCGTCGATCACGCACGCCTTGGAGTGCACGTAGACCGGCACGCTCTCGTCGTTCTCGATGTCGAGGACCAGGACGCGATCCGACCCCGCGCTCCGCAGGATGTCCAGTGCCGCAGCGTGACCGAGCAGTGACGGGGGAATCGTCACGGCGCTGTCGTCGTCGAGGTGGCGTGGCACCACCACGATCATGCGCAGAGTCGGCGAGCGTCGTAGTGCGCTCGCGAACACGCGAGCGACGTCGACCGACCACAGGTACTGATCCTCGATGTACACGAGGCGTTCCGCCCGGGACAGGGCCTTCGCGTAGGCCCGGGCGGCGCTGCGTTCGCCGTCGGTCGCGAACGGGTACGCGGGGCGACGTCGGGGATAGGTGCGCAGCAGCTGGACGGTGCAGGTTCCGGACGCGGGCGGATCGGGCAGCTCCGTCGGCAGTACCGACGGCTCGCGCCGATGCCGGCGCACCAGATCCGTGAGGACGTGCCACGGCAGGCGGGAGAGCGCAGCCGGGTCCTCCCACCGCTCGCGGAACGTGTCCTCGACGTCGCGCACGGCCGGGCCCGTGATCTCGAGCTGGATGTCGTGCCAGGCCGGGGTCTCGCCGTACTCCGGCGGGAACGGCCGCGACAGCGGGTCGCCGTGGTGCCGTGCGTCGTCCCGCCGCGCGCGTGCGAGGTCGATGCCGCCGACGAACGCGACGTTGCCGTCCGCGCGGTCCGGGGAGCGCAGCACCACCAACTTCTGGTGATGCGACCCGAACGCCAGCACCCGCTGGTCGAGGACGCACTCACCGCCGGCGTCCTCGAGCGCCACCGCCAACGACGAATTCTTGTCTCCGGTGTAGCCGAGCAGTCCGCTGTGGGAGCGCCACATCAGTCCACGGACCGCCGCACCGCGGCGAGCCGCGTCGCTCAGGGCGTCCTCGACGGTGGGCCCGGAGTCGCCGAGAACCTGCTCGGGGTCGCCACGCCAATCGGTGAACAGCACCAGATCGCCCGGACCGGCCGCGGCGAGGTGCTCGCCGAGCACCTGGAAGTACGTGGCGCCGTGCACCAGGGTGCGGCAGGCGTTGCCCTCGGTCCACGGGCGGATGCGCGTGTCGGGGTTCCCGCGTTCCTCGGCCGTCAGCAGCCAGGGGTGTGCGTCGTGGTCGAAGGTGCTGTCGGCCAGAATCGACGAGCGTCCCAGCGCGTGCGAGAGTCGGTCGATCGCCCGGAGGAGAAGACTGCCGACGCCGTCGGTCACAGCGGCCGCGCCGCGGGCGGCAACAGCGCCGCGTCGCTCACCGGCCAGGACCGAGGGTCCGGCCCCAGCTGCTGCAACTGCCGCACCTGATCCTGACACCACGGCGAGAGTTCGCTGGTTCCGCTCGCGACGTCGTCGACGATCTCCGTCCAGGTCTGCCACCGGTGCTCGGCCACCTCGTCTGGTCGCGGGTCGACGACGGCGGCGTCGTAGCGAACCAGGAACACCGGGCAGATCTCGTGCTCCACCACCCCGTTGTCCATTACGGCGCGGTAGCGGAACCGGGGCAGCACGGGATCGGCCGCGTCGGCGTCGATACCCAGCTCGTGCGCGAGACGCCGAAGCACGGCGCGGTCGAGCGGCTCACCGGGGGCGGGATGACCGCAGCACGAATTGGTCCACACGCCGGGCCAGGTGATCTTCTCCCAGGCCCGCCGCGTGACCAGGACCCGCCCGTCGGCGTCGACCACGTAGCTCGAGAAGGCCAGGTGCAGCGGTGTGTCCTCGTGGTGGACGGTGGCCTTCTCCTGCGTTCCCACGGCGACTCCGTCGTCGTCGACCAGGACCACCAACTCCGGCGAGGTTGTTCTCACCCGCTCCAGAATAGAGGTCACCTCAGCGATCGTCGGCTCCGATCACCAGTACGCCCTCGCGGACCAGACGGCGTACCACGACCGCGCCGTCGTCCCCGTCCAGGCCGGGAAGGTCGCCGACGGTCAGGGTCTTCCCGCCGAGCAGGGCGTCCAGCGCGGGGGCGCACTCGATCGGCAGCGAGATCGTCGTTCCACGACTCCGCAGATGCACGCGTTCGGTGTCGGTGTCCGTCCGCACGACGAGCCCCGGGCGACGACGGACCGGTGTGGCCGCATCCAGCGCGGCCAGCGCGTCGACGGTGGCGAGCGGGCGCACCGGCGCCGGCCGGGTGACGTCGGCGAAACGTCGCCGCACGCGCTCGGCGACGGATGTGGTGAGCGCCGGGTCGACCTCGCCCGCCGCGGCGGCGAGATCGGACAGGACGGACACCACGTGCGGGGTGACGGCCGCCGGGTCGGTCGCGTCGAAGCCGAGGGGAAGCGGGGCGCGGAACGTGGCGTCGTCGGCCAGTGCTGCGACGACCTGGCGCAGCAGGTCGTGCCGGGTGAGCGCGGACATACCGACGGTGAGGTGGATCGAGGTTGCGCCCAGCGCCTGCGCGGAGTGGATCCAGCCCCGCGGGACGTAGAGCGCGTCGCCGGGTCGGAGCACCGTGTCGAGAGTGGGCGGTTCCGCGGCCCGCGCGGCGACCGCCTCGCGGTGATCGGTCCACGGCTGATCCGCCAGCGGGTGCTCGTGCACCGGCGGGTGCAGGATCCAGCGCTTCTCGCCGGCGATCTGCAGAACGAACACGTCGTGTACGTCGTGGTGCGGATCGAAGCCGCGGCTCGACGCCGGGGTGATGTACGAGTTGACCTGGACGGGGTGCCCGATCTCCTCGACCAGATCGCCGGAGAACCGGATGATCGACGGCCACAACCGGTGCAGCCCCTGCAACACCAGGGTGTGTCCCTCCGCGAACGCGGCGAGGACGCCGGCGGAGTCCAACTGATCGGTGACCTCGGCGCCGAACCCACCCGAGCCGGTGTACCGGGATCGATCGGTGAGGGTGCCGTCCTTGGCCATGCGAACGAACGGCGTGCGCACGCCGCGCTCGGAGATCAACTCGTCGACGGCGTCGGCCGTCAACAGGTCGTCGAAGGACCCGGGGAGGTCGGCCGCGCGGGTCAGCAGCGGTGCTCGACCCCAATGGCGGTCGGCGAAGTCGCGCCGCTCCAGGGTGGTGAGACGAGACAGCGCGGACCGGTGATCCGGTCCGCGCTGCTCGTCGTGCTGCAGGCTCAAGCCGTGCCGTCCGCACCGCCGTCGTGGCCGCCGGGGTTCGAGCCGCCGTCGGCCGGGCCCTCACCG
This sequence comes from Rhodococcus sp. PBTS 1, assembly GCF_001620025.1. Classification (NCBI taxonomy): domain Bacteria; kingdom Bacillati; phylum Actinomycetota; class Actinomycetes; order Mycobacteriales; family Nocardiaceae; genus Rhodococcus; species Rhodococcus sp. PBTS 1. Next base: position 2,653,061 of record NZ_CP015219.1, on the reverse strand, counting down.
GACGCCGCGGAGCCGTCGGCACCGCCGTCGTGGCCGCCCGGGTTCGAGCCGCCGTCGGCCGGGCCCTCGGTGGGCGAGGCCGAGCCGTCGGCGCCGCCGTCGTGGCCGCCGGGGTTCGAGCCGCCGTCGGCCGGGCCCTCGCCGCCGGCCGAACCGGAGGTGGTGATGTCGTCGTCGTTGATTGCCATCGCACAGACCTTTCGTCGCTCGAGAAGCTTCTCGCGGCTACGAGTTGACGGTTTCGGAGTTTTCCAAACTCCGCCCGCGTGCACCGCGCAGTCCCAGGTGGATCACCGCGCCCACGGCCAGCAGGATGCCCGCGCGCAACCAGGTGTCTGCGGTCTGCTGCGTCGCGAGGACGACACAACTGATCAGCGCCAGCACGGGGAGAACCACCGGGGTACGGAAGTGCGGGTGGTCTACCCGGTCGCGGCGCAGGACCAGAACGGCGAGGTTGGTGCTGACGAAGACCACCAACAGCAGCAACACGACGGTCTCCGCGAGCGCGGCGACGGTGCCGGTGGCGCACAGGACCATCGCGACGGCGGTGGTCGCGACGATGGCGACCCACGGCGTGCGGCGACGCGGCAGGACTCGGGCCGCGACGCTCGGCACCAGCCGCTGCCGGGCCATGCCGTACGTCAACCGACTCGCCATGATCATGGTCAGCAACGCGCCGTTGGCGACGGCGACGAGCGCGATCGAGCCGAACAGCCGGTCCGGGACCCCGACGTCCGCCGCCGACACGACGGCCAGGAGCGGGGCCGAGGTCTCGGCGAGGTCCGACGACGGCACGACCGCGCTGACCGCGAGTCCCACGGCGACGTAGACGGCGCCCGCGACGCCGAGCGAGAGGAAGAGTGCCCGCGGGTACACCCGGTGCACGTCCCGCACTTCCTCCGCCATGTTGGCGCTGGTTTCGAATCCGACGAAGGAATAGAAGGCGAGCAACGCCGCGGCCAGGACGGCCACCGCCGGGCTCGCGGTGTCCGTGAACTCCAGGGTGCGTCCGGGATCGCCGTCACCGCGCCCGACCACGATGGCCGCCAACGCGACCACGAGCATCAGCCCGCTCACCTCGACGACGGTCATCACCACGTTGGCGCGCATCGACTCCTTGATACCGCGGGCGTTGAGCAGGGCCACGACCCCGAGGAACACCAACGCCGCCGGGACGGTGGGGACGTCGAGGAAGACGCCGAGGTAGTCCCCGGCGAAGGCGAGGGACAGGCCGGCCGCGCTGGTGACACCGGCGGCGAGCATGGAGAACCCGACGAGGAAGGAGACCGCCGGGCGACGGAACGCGCGCTCGGCGAACACCGCCGCGCCACCCGCCTTCGGATACTTGGTGACCAGTTCGGCGTACGACGACGCCGTCAGCAGCGCCATCGCGAGAGCCACGAGCAGCGGCACCCAGACCGCGCCGCCGACCTCACCGGCGATCTCCCCGACGAGCGCGTAGATACCGGCACCGAGGACGTCGCCGAGGATGAAGACGAACAGCAGTTTCCCGGTGATCGCGGACTTCAGGGGAGTCGCCCCGTCGGCCGAATCAGGGGCGGTCGCAGGGGAATCGGCGTCGGGTCGGGCAGGGTTCATCCGGCGGGTGTACCCGACGATCGGGTCGTTACTCCGGCGCAGGAAACGTTGTCGTGCACCGTTTGCCCGGTTCGGCCTCGGGTAGCCGCCCCGCGTCCGAGAGGCTCGCCTGGATGGAGACCACCCGACAGGCCGAGCACGATCACACGTTCGTCCCACAGTCGGGAGACACCCATGTTTCGTCACACGGACCACCTGCAGTTCGACGTCGCGCCGGAGAAGCCGGACCCCGTCTACGCCCGCAAACTGCAGGAACTGATCGGCGGTGCCTACGGGGAGATGACCGTCACCATGCAGTATCTGTTCCAAGGCTGGAACTGCCGCATGAAGGGCAAGTACAAGGACCTCATCATGGACATCGCGACCGAGGAGATCGGTCACGTCGAGATGATCGCCACGATGGTCGCGCGCCTCCTCGAAGGGGCCCCCGCCACCGAGTCCACGAAGAACGCGTCGATGGATCCGGTCGTCGCCGCCGTCATGGGCGGCATGGATCCGCAGCAGGCCATCGTGTCCGGCGGGGGCCCGAACCTCGCCGACAGCAACGGTGTGCCCTGGAACGGCCGCTTCATCGTCGCGAGCGGCAACCTCCTTGCCGACTTTCGCGCCAACGTCGCCGCCGAGGCGCAGGGCCGAGTGCAGACCGCGCGTCTGTGGCACATGACGGACGATCCGGGCGTGAAGGCCATGCTGAAGTTCAACCTCGCCCGCGACACCTACCACCAGAACATGTGGCTGGCGGCGATCGAGGAACTGCAGGCCGACGGCCTCGAGGGCGTGGTCGCGCCGAACGACCTCTTCGACGAGGAGTACGAGGAGCACGCGAGCACGCTCTGGCACCTGTCCGACGGCACCGAGTCCGACAAGGGTCGCTGGGCACACGGCACCGCACCGGACGGGCGGCACGAGAACAAGTTCCTCGCCGACCCGCAGCCGCTGGGCAACGTGCAGAGCGGGCCGCCGCCGGATCCCAAGCTGTACGCCACGTACGACGGCGGTCTGGGCGAGCCCTCGAACGCCGCGCTCGGGACGGAGAAGGGTGTGATGGGCAACATCAAGGAAACGCTCGATCCGAACGCCGGCTGACCCGGCACACGCAGCACGGACTCGGCACGAACGAAGCCCCCCGGTAGCTCGCTACCGGGGGGCTTCGCGGTGATCGGATGGTTGTGAATTCCGGTGTTGCTTTTCTTGCGGTTCAGCGCTGCGCTCCATGGCCCGTCGACGTCCACGGCGGACTCGACAGACGATGCGCGGCAACGGATGTCGACTCGTCGATGGGCACCACCAACCTTCGAGGAGAACCAGGTGTACGGGCACTTCCGACGATAAACCCGGCCCCCGGTGTTGTCCAGAGATCGGTTGTCCGGACTTACCGGGACACGACCACGTGCTCGTTCGGGACGCAGTGGGTCATGGTGAGACCGGTGACGTCGCCTGGCCCGTTCTTTCCGAGGTTGGACCGGCGCTCCTCCTCGACGTCCGAGAGTGTCTGCGACGCCAGGGGTGGCAGCTCGCGCACGTCGTCCGCGGTGATGCCGAGGCCGTCGCCCACCCGCGCGCCGAGCTCGTCGTCGCACATCAGGAAGTGCCACACCATGCGCTCCTGCACCTCGCGGGTGGCCTCGGAGATGTTGGCGGTCAGATTGGCCACCAGATCGTCCTGTTCCCACGCATCCATGAGTTGGTACCGCTGACCGGCCTGCTCGTAGTCGTTGGTCCGCTCGAGGCGCTTGCGTGTGAGCCGGCCACGGATTTCCGGGCCCTGCTCGTCGTGCGTCGGGTACTGCGCCTCGTGCAGCCCGCCGGTGATCGACGGTTCGTAGTTGACGTGGGGGTTCGCCCCGACGTCGTCCACGGAGTACTGCATCGACCCGCCCTGCTGATTGGTCGCCACCCGCGCCTTGGGCTGATTGACCGGGAGCTGAAGGTAGTTCGGTCCGACACGGTACCGCTGGGTGTCGGAGTAGGAGAACGTGCGTCCGACGAGCATCTTGTCGTCCGAGAAGTCGAGTCCGTCGACCAGGACACCGGTGCCGAAGGAGATCTGCTCGTTCTCGGTGAAGTGGTTGGACACGTTCCGGTCCAGCACCATGCGGCCCACCACCTTGGGCGGGAAGTCGTTCTCCGGCCACACCTTCGTGTCGTCGAGCGGGTCGAAGTTCAGCTCCTCGTGCTCGTCGTCGCTCATCAACTGCACGCGCAGTTCCCATTCCGGGAAATCGCCGCGCTCGATGTGCTCGTAGAGGTCCTTCGAGGCGTGTCCGAGGTCGGTCGCCTGGGTGGCGGCCGCGTCCTCCTCGGTGAACGACGCCACCCCGGCCTTGGGGATCCAGTGGTACTTGACCAGGTGGGTCTCACCGTCGGCATTGACCCACTTGTAGGTGTTGACGCCGAAGCCCTGCTGCGTGCGGTAATTGGCCGGAATGCCGCGCGGGGAGAAGAGATTGACGAGCATGTGCATGGCCTCGGGGGTCTGCGACATGAAGTCGAAGATGCGCGCGGGCTCCTGCCGGAACGTCACCGGATCCGGCTTGAGCGCGTGGATCACGTCGGGAAACTTGATCGCGTCGCGGATGAAGAACACGCCGACGTTGTTCCCGACGAGGTCCCAGTTGCCGTCCTCGGTGTAGAACTTGACCGCGAAACCACGCGGATCACGCGCCGCCTCCGACGAGTCCCGCCCGCCGATGACGGTGGAGAAGCGGATCGCGAGATCGGTCCGTTTTCCCTTCTCGGAGAACAGTTTCGCGCGGGTGTACTTCGCGATGGGCTCGTCGCCCCACGTGCCCGTGGCTTCGAAGTACCCGTAGGCCACCGCGCCACGCGCGTGGACGACGCGCTCGGGGATGCGTTCCCGGTCGAAGTGGCTGATCTTCTCGAGGAAGTGGTAGTTCTCCAGAGTCGCCGGACCGCGCGACCCCACGGTGCGCTGGTTCTGGTTGTCGTAGATCGGATGGCCCTGACGGTCGGTCAGGTGTCCGCGGTCGTCGGACGGGGGCGAGCCCTGTGAGGCGACGTCGGTCATGTCAGCTCCTCGGCTGTCGTCGGTGATCGGTGCTACCGGTGCCGTTCTCGTCGGGCGAGAATCGGCCCGCGCACGACCTACCCGTGAGACGACGCGGAAAACCCGGGGGGATCGTGATCGAGCCCGCCGGAGGAGACATCGACCGGGCCTAGCATCGACGAGATGAAGCACAGCGCCGGCGTCCTGGTTCACCGTCTCGGCGCGGAGGGTGCGCCCGAGGTGCTGCTCGCCCATCCGGGCGGCCCGTTCTGGGCGCGCAAGGACGACGGCGCCTGGTCGGTGCCCAAGGGCGAGTTCGACCCCGCCGCCGAGGGCCCGGCCGCCGCCGCTGCGCGCGAATTCGAGGAGGAACTCGGCTCGCCCCCGCCGACCGGGCCGTGGCACGACCTGGGGACCGTTGCCCAGTCCCGCGCGAAGTACGTCACCGCGTTCGCCGTCCGCGGGGACTTCGATCCGGCGACGTTGCGGTCGAACGACGCGGAGATCGTGTGGCCCCCGCGGTCGGGACGAACGATGGTCGTTCCGGAGATCGACCGGGTCGCGTGGTTCGACCTGGAGACGGCGCGGCGCAAGATCCTCGTGGGTCAGGTGCCGTTGCTCGACGCGTTCGCGCGACTGTCGGCCCGATCGTTCGACTCGTCACCGGTCCGGGACGATCAGGCAGCGCCCTGACCGCCCCCGCCGTTCTCGGTCGACCCTTCGTCGGAGGTCGTTTCCCCGCCACCGAACTCGTCGAGCGTCGCCTCGGCGGCGTCCGCCGTCTGCTCACCCGGCCCGTCGTCGGTGTCGTGGAGGCGATCCTGGTCCGCGCCGGCTGGATCGGTGCTGTTGCTGCCGGCGGGACCGTCGGGGGCGTCCACGGTGGGGGCCTTCTCCGCGGCGCGCTTCGCCTCGTCGATCGTGTCCTGAACGGCGTCGAGGTCGGGGAGGTCGGTGCTGTCGGTGCTCATGTCGGTCACCTCTCGTGGGGCGGCTGTGAACCGCAGGGGCCGGTGTGGCGGTGGACGCGCCCGTCTGCTATGGCGTCGACCACACCGGGGTTTTCCCGTTCCTACCGAGAGGTAACCCCTGACCGATCGATTCGACGCCGCGCGTCGTGCGCGGCACCCGACGACACGTCAGGAGTTCGAGCAAACCATGGCACAGATCTCGATCGACACCCAGCGCGGAACCCTCGTCGCGCAGCTGCGCGCCCTGCTCCAGTTGACGAACACCGAGGTGCAGGTGGCCGAGACCCGCGTCGTCCAGGCCCGAACCGATGCGGTGCGTCGCGAGCTCGAGGAGAACGCCGCCAACGGACGTACCCGATCCGAGCGCATCGCGACCGCTATCCGCGATCTGGGGAGCACCCCGGACGTCGTCGCACCGTTGCTCGGCCGCCTCACCGCCGCGTTGAAGGCCGTGGCCGAGCAGGCGCAGCCCTTCGACGAGGCCCTGCTCGGTGACCTCGCGCTCGAGCACCAGCTGCTCGACCGCGCCCGGTACGTCAAGGCGCTGGCCACCGCGACGAACGACACCGCCGTCGTCTCGCTGGCCGACAGCCTGATCGACGCGCACTCCGCGACCGTCGACTGGCTCACGACCGTCCTGGCCGAAGACGCCCTCGGTGGCCCGGCCGCCCTGCGTCGTACGCCGATTCAGGCCGCCACCGGCGCTGCCGTGCGCTTGATCAACACGCCGGTCACGTGGTCCGCTCGCAGCGTCGACCGTGCTGTCGACACCGCACGCGAGGTGCCCACCAAGGTGGCCGAGCTGCTCGGCCGCGGCCAGAAGGCCGGCGAGCTCACCGTGGACACGCTGGTGGCGAGCCGCGATTCGGCGCTCGAGGCCGCCGAGGAGACCACGCGAGAGGGTGGCGCCGAGGGCGTCGCCGACGCGATCCACAAGGCCCGCGCGGCCACCGGTTCGCTGTCCGCCGACGAGCTGCCCGTCGACGGCTACGACGACTTGAACGTCTCCGCGGCCGTCGCCGCGATCAAGGACCTCGACGCACCCGCCGACGTCCGTACGGTCCTCGCGTACGAGGAGCAGCACAAGAACCGCCACAGCGTCGTCTCCGCCGCGCAGACGCGGATCGCCGCCATCGCCAAGGAGGTCGTCGGCGTCGAGTGATCGATGCCCGCGACGGCTCGCGAACGACGAACGCCCCGGATCCGATCGGATCCGGGGCGTTCGTTCGTCAGCGGTGGTACGTCGGCGGTCGGTCAGGCGCGATCCGAGGGCGGACGCGGTGCACGACGTCGGCGGTCACGTTGGGGGACGTACGACGTGCAGCGGGACATCACACTCTCCCACCAGTCTTGGGTCGCTCCGTCGTCCGACCAGACCACCGTCTCGACCTCGCGAGCGGTGTCACGTCCGGACGGCGCACGCCCCGGTTCGCGGGGCGACGGTTCTTCGATGTGCAGGGTCATGGGGTGAACTCCTGTCGACGTGCCTCGCATCCGTCGGCACGGGTGATCGCCGGCAGCTCCCGAACGAGAAGAGCTCCCGAGCACCCGCGTGGCGGATGACTTCGACGCCACGTTTTTCGAGCGCTCGCCACGATTGTTACCCGCATTCGGGCGTGTCGACACACGATCCGCGTCCCCTGCGCAACCGGAATCGGTTCAGTGCGTCTCGCGCCACCAGGTGTCCGACGGGGTGACGGGCATCGTGCGCTTGTGCCGGGTCCTGACGTACCAGCTCTCGATCGTCGTCGCGGCGTCGTCGGGCACGTCCTCGCCCTCCAGATATGCGTCGATCTGCGCGTAGGTCACTCCGAGTGCTTCCTCGTCGGGAAGGGCGGGGCGGTCGTCCTCGAGGTCCGCCGTCGGGACCTTGCTCCATGTGCTCTCCGGCGCGCCCAGCTCGCGCAGCAGCGCCGCGCCCTGCCGCTTGGTGAGACCGGTGAGGGGAACGAGGTCGACGCCGCCGTCACCGTACTTGGTGTAGAAGCCGGTGACGGCCTCCGCGGCGTGGTCGGTCCCGACCACCAGGAGGTTGCGTTCGCCTGCCAGGGCGTACTGCGCGACCATGCGCTCACGGGCCTTGATGTTGCCCCGCACGAAGTCTCGCAGCCGGTCGACGCCCAACGCGGCGGCCGCGGCGGTGCCCGCGCCGTCGGCGGAGGCCTTGATGTCGACGCGCACCGTCTCGTCGGGTCGGATGAAGTCGAGGGCGATCACGGCGTCGTCCTCGTCGGCCTGCTGCCCGTAGGGCAGACGCACCGCGAGGAATCGGACGTCGTGTCCGGCCTCGCGTGCCCGCTCCGCGGCCAGCTGACACAGCCGACCCGTGAGGGTGCTGTCCTGACCGCCGCTGATGCCGAGCACGAAGCCGGCGGTCCCGGTGGCCGCGACGTAATCCGCGAGAAACGCCACGCGGGAGTCGATTTCGGCGGCCGGGTCGATGGAGGACCGGACGTTCAGTTCGGCGCGAATGGTGTCTCGAAGGCTGCTCATGGGTCAACGCTAGCGCCGTTCGCCGCGATTCGCCGAGGGTGTTTGCGCTCGGTCGGCCGGGGAAGCCGTGAGCCTCGGGGCTTCGATCGGCCCGCCACGTCACCGCCCGAGGAGGAACGACCCGAATGTCGACCGAACGCATCGAGGGAGACGCCGCGCAGCCGGAGGAACGGGTCGACAGCGACGCCGACCTCGAGGACCTGTGTGCGGAGATCGCCGACCTCGCCGACCGCGCCGGCCTGCGCATCGCCACGGCCGAGTCGCTCACCGCGGGGAACATCGCCGCCAACCTCGGTCGCGCTCCCTCGTCGGGCCGCTGGTTCCGCGGCGGCGTCGTCGCCTATGCGGAGGAGGTCAAGCACGGTCTGCTGCGCGTCCCCGACGGGCCGGTGGTCAGCGAGGCATCCGCCCGCGCGATGGCGGCCGGGGTGGCTGACCTGACCGGTGCCAACCTGGCGGTCGCCGTGACGGGCGAGGCCGGGCCGGACACCGATGAAGACGTGCCGGCGGGGACGGTGTGGTTCGGCCTCGCCGACCACGGTGAGGTCACCGCCGAACGAGTAGTGTTCGACGGTGATCCGCCCGAGGTGCTCGCGGCGACCATCGAGCACTCACTTCGGCTGCTGCGCGACCACGGGCGGGAGCGCGCCCGCTAGTGACCGTCAGGCGCCGAGGGCGAGCAACGCGATGTCGTCGATCGGACGCAGTCCGGGAATGAGGTCGACGAGGTCCTCGACCACGTCGTCGACCGGACGTCCGAGACGCTGCCGCACGAAGTGGACGAGTCCCTCCTCGCCGAACATGGTGCGCCCGTCCGGACGCGCCTCGGTGATGCCGTCCGTGTAGAGCAGCAGCGTCTGCCCGGGGGCGAGCCGGAAGCTGCACGCACTGAAGTTCGCCTTCTCCAGGGCTCCGACGAACATGCCGGTACTGGAACGGATTTCGTGAACGTCCTCGGTGTCGGGATCGAGGAGCAGGGCCGGTGGGTGTCCGCCGGTGGCCAACGTGATGCGAAAACCGCCGCGCGGGTCGGGTGTCGCGATACCGAAGAGGACGGTGCAGAACCGGTTCTGCGTGGGGTCGAGCATGAGCACCTGGTTGAGCTCGGCGAGACCCTCCGCGGGATCCGGCTGGTGCAGCGCGGCCGCGCGCAGGGTGTACCGAACCAACGAGGTGGCCGACGCGGCGCCGGCCCCGTGGCCCTGGACGTCACCGAGGAAGAACGCCCATCGGCCGTCACCGAGCGCGAAGACGTCGTAGAAATCGCCGCCCACCTGTAGCGGGGAGACCGCGTGATAATGCGACGCGAGGGTGAGGCCGTCGATTCTGGGCAACGACGGCGGCAACAGGGTGCGCTGCAGCACGGCGGCGTAGTCGGTGATCTCGACGGTGTCCGACTCGGCACGCGTACGCAGGGCGCGCTCGTCCCGCACCGTGGTCATCGCGGACAGGCGCAGTTCCAGTTCGTCCACCACGACGGCGGCGAGGTCGGCCAGCACGTCGACGTCGGCGATGTCGGCGGGATCGCGGGCCACGGTGTCGAAGACGTTGACGGTCCCGAGCCGGTGGCCGTCTGCCGTGACGATCGGGGCGCCTGCGTAGAACCGGATACCCGCCTGTCCGTGCACGAGAGAATTCCTCGCGGCCGGGCCGTGGCACCGAGCGTCGGGGACGACGTAGACCCCGTCGTGCGCGATCGCGGAGGAGCACAGGCCGTCCTCGCGCGGGACGCGGTCCGGAATGCCGTCGCCGTGGCGGGCGGCGAACCAGATGTGATCCGAGTCGACGATGGTGACCGACGCGAACGCTGTGCCCATCCACCGCGCGGCCAGACGGGCGATGCGATCGAACGCGCCGTCGGGTGGGTTGCCCAGAACGTCGTAGCGGGAGATCGCGGCGAGGCGAGCGGTCTCGACCACGGCGGCGGGATCGGGCGTCGTGGACGACCGGACCTCGAGGTCGGGAGGGTCGACGGGGGAATCGTGCAGAGCGGTCATGATGCCTCCAGGGTGGACAGAGAGCGAAAGCGAGTGCTCTCCCCGGGTCTGGAGGAGGCGGAACCCCGGTCGGTGCGAGTTCGACGTGCTGTCGTGCGGCCTCAGTCTACGAGATCGCGGGAGCTTTGTGCACCCCGCACGCCGACCGCGTCGGCACGGTCCCAGCGCATGACGACCTCGGTGCCCGTGGCCGCGGACGTGACCGTCACGTCGTCGGTCAGCGTCTCGATGAGCGGCAGTCCCCGCCCGCGGAGGGGGCCGGGTTCGCTGGACGACCAGGCACCGTGATCACGGACGGCGATCTCGAGTCGACCGGAATCGGCCGTGTGCTCCGCACGCAGGTCGAACACCCCGCGGTGGGACGACGAGGTGTACGCGTGTTCGACGACGTTGGCCATGGCCTCGTACACCGCGAGGACGACGTCCGGCACCCGGTCGGGCTCGACGGCTCCGGCCGACAGCCACCGGGACAGGACGACACGGACGTCGGAGATGCGGCGCGGGTCGGCGTCGAGGTCGGTCAGTACCAGGGGTTCGGGCCCCGGCATCGGGGTCTCGGCGTCGATCACAGCGGGAGTAGTACCCCCGGATCGTGGGTCCCTCACCTCGAAGCGGCGGTCAGGCGAAATCGGACCGACGGGCGTCGCCCGTGGCCGCGAGGGCGTCCTGCCGGGACGCGTGGATCGGGAACGTCTCGTCGAGGCCCACCAGCTGCAGCGGGCGGGCGGTCGCAGCACCGGTGGCCACGACGGAGAAGACGACGCCGTCGGGAACGGACTGATGGGACTGGACGAGCACGGTCATGCCGGCCGAGGCCAGGAACTCGACTCCGGTGAGATCGACGACGAGCGCCTCGGTGGCTTCGCCCCGCACCGCGTCCACCGCGTCCTGCAGGATCGGCGCCGTCGCCAGGTCGAGTTCTCCGACGACCGTGAGGATCGCTGCCCCGTTCTGCAATTCGGTGTCGACACGGAACGAGTCCGTGGAGTTCTCGGCGACCGACATCGACATCCTGCCTTTCCCGGCCCGTACGTACGGGCTCTGCGTTCGACCAACCATTCAAGCAGCCCTCACCGCACGGGGTCGAGTCGGCCGGTCGGGGCCACGGCGCGGTCGGTGCCCTCGGCGCCCTCGGGGTCGTCGTCGGCCGCCGGCTCCGGCAGCGCGTCCGTGTAGACGCGCTCGGTGTCCAGGGCGATGTGCTCGAGCGAGTACCGCGCCCGCGCCCGGTCCGCCGCCGACATCCCGAACCCGGTGCGACGGCCGTCGTCGTTAAACAGACGGCGGACAGCCTCGGCGACCGCACCCGGGCTGCGCCGCGGAACCAGGACCCCGGTGACGCCGTCGATGACCGTGTCGAGCAACCCGCCGACCGCCGAGGCGACCACCGGCGTCCCGCAGGCCATGGCCTCGACCGCGGAGATGCCGAACGGCTCGTACCCGGGGGTGAACACGGCAAGGTCCGCGGCGCGCCAGAAGTCCGGCATGCGGTCGCGGGGGATGGGACCGATACGTACACGATCGGCGACGCCGTGAGTGCGTGCGAGGTCGGTCAGCCGCCGAGCCTCCGGGTCGGACGCGACGTCGGTGTTCGCACCCGCGGCGATGCTCAGCTCGGCGTCGGGGATCGCGGCCAGAGCGGCGATGGTCAGATCGAATCCCTTGCGCGGCACCAATCGTCCCGCGGCGGCGAGACGGTGCCGCCGGGGCGGACGACCGCTCGGAGCGATCGGGGCCGGACGAAACGTGTCCAGGTCGACGCCGGCCGGGATCACGGAGATCGACCGGCGCGGAACGCCGAGACGAACAAGGTCGCCGACGTCCTCCGACGCGGTGGCCACCACCCGGGTCGCGGTGCGCGCGAGGAGCTTCTCCACCTTGCCGCGGGCGACGGTGTCGGGACTGCGATCACCGCGGTTCCGTCGGGCCGCCTCGGCCAACGTGTGGAACGTGACCACGGTCGGCACGGGACGCGAGCGGGTGGCGAGCCGCGCGGCGAAAGCGGACGTCCAGTAGTGGGCATGAACGACGTCGGGTCGCTCGATCGCCCAGCGGCTCGCGAGCCCGTCGGCGAAATCACCGAGATGCGGGACGAGGTCTTCCTTCGCCAGCGGCCCCGGCGGCCCGGCGGGGACGTACGACACGCGGTAACCGCCGGCGGTGTCGAGCTCGGACGGGGCGGTGGGGTCGGCGCATCGGGTGTACACGGTCACGCTGTGACCGCGGCCGGTCAACGCCGCCGCCAGCGCGTCGACGTGCGCGTTCTGACCGCCGGAATCGATTCCGCCCAGGGGCGCCCGAGGATCGGCGTGCGCGGACACCAAGGCAACTCTCATGAGACATCCATCCCTGCTGCGGTCTCGACAACGGACAGCCGCTGGTGGATGAACGGCGAAGCACGACACCGGAGAATCGACACCCGGACGTGGTCGTGGAATTGACCGTATCCGATCTTCGGAAACATCCACAGCCGGGTCGGCTACGAATACTTCGCCGGGTCGGCTACGAATACTTCGCCCGAACCGGCGTCGGATGCCGTGCTTCGCCTACGAGAGTGGCTGGGGCGGGCCTACTTCAGCGGGTCGTGCCCCCAGTTCATCAACGAGTACCGCCACCGCGAGTTCTCGACGTCCTTCTTCGGCCCCTGGGCGCTGTGGCGGTGCACGTAGCCGACCACTTTCTTCATCTTCGCAGCGTCGTCGTCGGTGAGGTCCGCCTTCTTCGTGCCGAGAATTCGCACGATCTCCCGGCCCATGGCGTGTCCGGTGGACTCGCCGTCGGAGGAATCGCCGACGGACTTCGATTCGTCGGTGTCGAGCCACTCGTCCAGTTGCTTGGCAGTGAGATTGACCGCGTCCTTCCAGTCGTCCCAGACGTCGTCGACCGTGGTGTCGTTGCTCATGGACACGGCGTTCCCGGACGCCGGGCGGTCGAACCCTCGCCCGCCGTCTGCTGTGCTTCGATGGGGCGATGAGCACGCTGGTGTGTTTCCACGCGCATCCCGACGACGAGGTCTTCGGCACCGGGGGTGTCATGCGGTCCGCATCCGACGCCGGTCACCGGGTGGTACTGGTGACCGCCACCGACGGGGCGCTGGGCGAGGTGCCGGACGGGCTGCTGGACGAGGGCGAGACGCTGGTGCAACGACGGCAGGCCGAGGTGGCGGCCTCGGCTGCGGTGCTCGGGGTGCATCGCGTGGTGAACCTGGGCTACGCGGACTCGGGAATGGCCGGGACGGAAGGCAATACGGCTCCCGGGGCGTTCGCGACGGTGGACGTCGAGGAGGCTGCCGCGACGCTGGCCGAGGTGCTGCGCGAGGAAAGTGCGACCGTGCTGACGGTGTACGACCCGAACGGTGGCTACGGGCATCCGGACCACGTGCAGGTACACCACGTCGGCACCCGGGCGGGTGCCCTCGCCGGAGTGCCGTACGTCTACGAGGCAACCATGAACCGGGACCACATGCGCATGCTGATGGAGGCCAACCCCGCCTGGAACGAGCAGCCGGACGGTGCCGAGGCAGGGCAGACGGGACAGTCGGGCCCGCGTCCGGACGTGGAGGCGTTCGGGCTGCCGGAGTCGGAACTGACCACCGCGGTGGACGTGACGGCCGTGCTCGATGCCAAGCGCGCCGCGATGCAGGTGCACGAGTCGCAGATCGGCGATTTCGGGCCCTTCCTGGCCATGGAGCGTGACGTCCTGGCCGTGGTGTTCGGCACCGAATGGTTCCGTCGCGTCACCCCACCGGCAGCCGTCGGTGCGGCCAGAGAGACGGCGTTGCCGCTCTAGCTGTACGACGGCCGACGATCGACGACGTCGCCTGAGCGCCCTACGTTTCTAGAACGGGGGTGGGGTGTCGTCCGGTGGGATGACCCTGCGGAGTCGGTTGCGGTTTCGCTCCTGTCGGCGGCGGGCGTGTTTCTGCTCGGTGCGTGGAGCGGGTCGTTGGCGTTCTACCGGTTTGGGCGTCAGCCTGCTCGCGGTGGGTGGGTCGCCGAAGACGATGGTGTCCAGTCCGGGGTGGACGTCGTGTCCGGTGAACGCCGGTCCGAGGACGGTGCGCCCGTCGGGGATGGCGATGGTGCGGATCAATCGGCTCGGGTCGGTGGGGTCGGGGTACTGGTCGTCGACGAAGTCGGCGAACGTCTTGAGTAGGTGGTGGAAGCGGCATTTGGCGCCGAGTCCGGTCGCGCTGGTACGCCCGCCCCGCTCGGGGTGGGTGTGGTCGTATTCGGTGATGTGGTCGAGGTCGCCGTCCCACGCTAATCGGTTGCAGCCGGGCCAGGTGCAGAACAGATCCCGCGCACGGATGTACGCATCCAGGGCTGCGGAGGGCCGGTAGGGGTTCGACGGTTGCGTTGCCGGCAGTGGGGTGTCGGTGCCGTCACCCAACGGCCGGATGATCGTGCCGGGGTCGGCGGCGAGGTCGCGGACGTGGGCGCCGGAGACGATGCCGATGCCGGCCAGGAATCCGACGCCGTCGACGAAGTCCATGCCCATGGGTTCCTCGCACCCGCGGGTGTGGTCCACCGCAGCGTCACTGGCGGCCGCATCACGGTCCGCAGAGACGTCGACGCGATCCGGTGACACCGACTGTGCCGCAGCCGTTTCCGACGCAACGGGCTCAGTAGCAACGGTTCCCTGTGCAACGATCTCCGGCGCAACAGTTTCTGCTGCAGCAGGCTCCGACGCAACGGGTTCCGCCGCGGACGGTTCGGTCGTCACCGACGCGGAGGTGTCCACGGCCAGATCCGGTCGGGGGAGGTGCTGCGGTGACCGGCAGACCCTCTCGTTCTCGGGCGCGGGGACGGGGCCGGTGAGGGTGGTGGTGTCGGTGACCAGATGGATCACGATGCGGGGCGCGGTCGCCGCGAACTTGGTCAGGTCGATGTTCTTGTAGCGGCAGTCGGTGATGGGGCGGTCGCAGTCGCACCCGAATCCGGTTCGGGTGATCAACGCGTAATGCGCATCGGAGGCCCGCGCGGCCTTGGATCGGGTGTCCTTCGGGCACACCTGCGCGGCCAACCGTCGCACGGCCGCGTGGAGCGCGACGATGTCCTCCGCCGGCCGGGTGTCCGTCGCCGACGCCAAACCGTCACGGCCCATCTCGACGGTGAACTCCCGATTCCGCTTCGCCTTCTCCCGCCGGGCTCGGACGGCATCGGGATCACGGCGGTCGACCATCGTGTCGACCATGGCCTCCATCCGCGCCGGCGACCACGACCCCGCTCTGCGGAGAGCACGGGCGATGTCGGCGTCGACCAACGCGGCGTAGCACTGCCCTTCGATGAGTTCGGTGCGGGAGACGATGGTGCGGATGTGATGCGGGGTGACGACCCCGTCCCGCAGGCATTCCGCCACCCGAGGGAGGCGGTCGCGGAGGGCGACGGCGTCGGTGAGCAGGGTGCGGGCAGCCCCCTGTGTGATCGACAACGTGGTGGCGATGGTGGCGGCGCAGCGGGTGAACGCGTCGAGCTCACGCCGGTCCTCGTCCTCGAACGGTTCCACCAGTTCGGCGTGCATCGCGGCGGCGAGCTGGTACTCGAACCACTTCAGGTAGGCCACCCCCGCCGTCGCGTGGACCAGCGCGTCCAGCGCCTGCGGGGAGGGGAGGTCGGTGGTGGCGGGCAGGCCGAGCGCGGCGTGATCGAGCGCCGCCCACGGAACGGCACCTGCCCCCACCTGCACACTGCCCATGCCTTCGACCCCCCAGTCGCTCGTATGTTCGAGTGTATCGGCACCCACCGACAGAGTCGACGACACGCACGCACGAACCCGGCGACGACCGGAAAGTCCCGGAGGCCGGGGTGAGTGCGCGATCGGTCCGTGCTCGGGTGGTAGACAAGTCGCACACCGGACATGGACGTGCCGGTGCACCACGACGGTCGGGGAGGCTCGTGCGCATCGCTCTGCTGTCGTACCGGAGCAAGCCCCACGTGGGTGGTCAGGGCGTGTACGTCGCTCGGCTCGGCAAGGCGCTCATCGATGCCGGCCACACCGTCGAGGTGTTCTCGGGGCAGCCCTACCCCGTGCTCGACCCCCGGATCACGCTGACCCGCGTTCCCAGCCTCGATCTGTATCGCGAACCGGACCCGTTCCGCACGCCCCGGCCCTCCGAGATCCGGGACTGGATCGACGTGCTCGAGGTCCTGACCATGTGGACCGCGGGCTTCCCCGAGCCCCTCACGTTCGGCCTGCGGGCGGCCCGTCTCCTCCGGCGTCGCGCGGCGGATTTCGATGTGGTGCACGACAATCAGTCGCTGAGCTACGGACTGCTGCGCCTCCGGCGACCCTGGGTGGCGACGATTCATCACCCGATCACCCGCGATCGAGACCTGGACCTCGCCGCCGCGTCCTGGCGGCGTCGAATCACGCTGCGGCGGTGGTACGGATTCCTCGCGATGCAGCGGCGAGTCGCGCGTCGGGTCGGACACGTGATCACGGTGTCGCGAAGCTCGGCCGACGACATCGTCGACGCGTTCGGGGTGCGAGAGAACGTGGTGTCGGTGATTCCGCTGGGGGTCGACACCACCGTGTTCCGGCCCCGCGGGGAGCGGGTACCGGGACGGATCGTCGCCGTCGCCAGCGCCGACGTCGCCCTGAAAGGCGTCCGGCACCTGCTCGAGGCCGTGGCGAAACTGCGCACCGAACGTGACGTCACCGTCGACCTGGTGTCGACCATCGATCCGGCGGGCCCGACGCGTCGCACCATCGAGCGGCTGGGGTTGGGCGACGCGGTGACCGTCCACGCCGGCCTGACCGACGAGGAACTCGCGACCGTCCTGGCGGGGGCCGAGGTGGCGTGCGTTCCGTCCCTGTACGAGGGTTTCTCGCTGCCGACCGTCGAAGCCATGTCCTGCGGTACGCCCCTGGTGGTGAGTCGCACGGGGGCGATTCCCGAGGTGGTCGGACCGGACGGGGAGTGCGCCGACCTCGTCGAGCCGGGGGACAGCGAGGCGCTCGCCGCGGCGCTGGCCGCCGCACTGGACGACCCCGACCGTCGCGTCGCCATGGGGCAGCGCGGTCGAGCGCGAGCGGAATCGACGTTCTCGTGGCCGGCGGTCGCCGCCGCCACGGTGGAGGTCTATCGCGCGGCGATCGCCGCGCAGCACGAGAGGGAGCGACGCCGCACATGTTGACGATGGACTTCGACCGACTCGGCTTCGGTGCCGGTGACCGGGTGATCGACATCGGGTGCGGCCTCGGTCGGCACTCGTACGAGCTCTACCGACGCGGTGCGCACGTCGTGGCGTTCGATCAGAACGCGGCGGAGCTCGACGAGGTGAAGGTCATGTTCGGCGCGATGGAGGCCGAAGGGCAGGTGCCCGCATCGGCCTCCGCGGAGACGGTGGTGGGAGACGCGCTCGCCCTGCCGTTCCCGGACGGTCACTTCGACGGCGTCGTCGTCTCCGAAATGCTCGAACACATTCCGAACGATCGCGCCGCCATCGCCGAGATCGCCCGCGTCGTCCGGCCGGGCGGCACCGTGGCGGTCAGCGTGCCTCGGTGGCTGCCCGAACGCATCTGCTGGGCGCTGTCCGACGAGTACCACGCGAACGAGGGCGGCCACGTCCGCATCTACCGGGCGAGCGACCTGCGCAAGGCTCTGAGCGACGCCGGCTTGGAGGTCACGCACACGCACCACGCCCACGCACTGCACGCTCCCTACTGGTGGCTCAAGTGCGCGGTGGGTGTGAACGAGAACGACAACCGACTCGTGCGCTCCTACCACTCGATGTTGGTGTGGGACATGATGAAAGCCCCCGCGGCGACGCGCTGGGCGGAGCGCCTGCTCGACCCGGTGATCGGCAAGTCGGTGGTGATCTACCTCCGCAAGCCGCCGGCCCCGCAGGCCGACGGAGACGAGGCGGCGTCGTGAGCCGGCCGACCCCCGACGTTCCCGCCGTCCCCGGGGTGCTCACGGCCGAGCAGTGTCGTGACACCGCCGAATCCATTGCCGCAGTCCAGCTCCGGTCGGGTGTCATCCCCTGGTCGCCCGCGGGCCACGAGGACCCATGGGACCACGTGGAGGCGGCGATGGCGCTGTCGGCGGCCGGTTTCACCGAGGAAGCCGACGCCGCCTACGAGTGGTGTCGGCGCACGCAGCGCGAGGACGGGTCCTGGCCGCTGCAGACCCGCGCCGGCGTCGTGGAGGACGCGGGCTCGGACACCAACTTCTGCGCGTACGTCGCGGTCGGAGTGTGGCATCACTTCCTGGTGACGGGCGACGACGCGTTCGCGCTCGCGCTGTGGCCCACCGTGCAGCGGGCCGTCGACTTCGTGCTGTCGCTCCAGACCGACCGGGGGGAGATCGGCTGGGCGGCCGGGCCCAACGGACCGAACGTCGACGCCCTGCTCACCGGCAACGCCAGCATCCACCACAGTCTGCGCTGCGCTCTGGCGCTCGCCGCGTACATCGGTGACCCGCAACCGGATTGGGAGGTCGCCGTCGGCCGGCTCGGTCACGTCCTGCGGCACCATCCCGACGCCTTCGTGCCGAAGACGACGTACGCGATGGACTGGTACTACCCGATCCTGGGTGGCGCGGTGCGCGGACCGGAGGCCCGGCGCCGCATCGGCGCTCGGTGGTCCGACTTCGTGGTGGAGGGCCTCGGCATCCGATGCGTCGACGACCGGCCGTGGGTCACCGGAGCCGAGACGTGTGAGTTGGTCCTGACCCTCGATGCGCTCGGCGACGACGACGCCGCGCTCGAATTGTTCGGCGCCATGCAGCATCTGCGCGACGACGACGGGGCGTACTGGACCGGCCTCGTCTACGCCGACGGCAAGCGATGGCCGGTCGAACGGACCACGTGGACGGCCGGCGCGGTCATCCTCGCCGCGGACGCGCTCGCCCGCGCCACCCCGGCGTCGGGCATCTTCCGCGGCGACGACCTCCCCACCGGGTTGTCCGGGGCGCACCGTCGGTGCGGGTGCGCTGGGGAGTCCTACCCCGCGGGCGTGCCCGGCTGACCGTCGGTGCGCACCAGTACCCGCAGCGACCCGACGGCGCGCACGTCGGTGAACTGCCCACTGGCGCGGGCGCGTTCGTAGATCAGGAACGGCGGGCGTCCGCCGTCGGCGGGGTCGGGGAAGACGTCGTGGATGACGAGCGCTCCGCCCGGCTGCACCCACCGCGCCCAGCCCTCGTAGTCCGTCGACGCGGCGGCCTCGGTGTGGCCGCCGTCGACGAACAGGAACGTCAGTGGCGTGCGCCAGAACGACGCGACGTCGGCCGACCGGCCGACGACGGCCACCACCACGTCTTCGAGATCGGCGTCGGCGACCGTGCGGCGGAAGGCCCCGAGCGTGTCGAGCTTGCCCACGGCCGGATCGACCAGGGACCGGTCGTGGTACTCCCACCCCTCCTGATGCTCCTCCGACCCGCGATGGTGGTCCACGGTGACGATGCGTCCGCCCGTCGCGCGGGCCGCCGCGCCCAGATAGATCGTCGACTTGCCGCAGTACGTCCCGATCTCGACACCGACACCGCCACCGAGGAATTCGCGCGCCGCGGCGTGCAGGGCGAGGCCCTCGTCGTCGGGCATGAACCCGCGCGCCGCGCGGGCGTGGCGGAGGAGGTCGGACGGCATCTCGGCGTCGGGCGCCGCGGTCGGGGTCACTCGCTCAGCCTATCGATCAGCGCCAGCACCGCGGGCCGGTCCAGCTTCCCGCGCGGTGTGCGGGGGAGCGCGTCGGTCACGACCACTCGGGTCGGTCGCGACGGCACGTCCAACGACTCTCGGAGGTGTCGCCACAGTGCGGCGCGATCGACCGGTCCGTCCGCGACGATCGCTGCCACCGGAACCGCCCCCATCCGGGGGTGCGGCGCACCTACGCAGGCCGCCTCGACGACCCCGGCGTGCGAGAGCAGCGCCCGTTCGACGTCCGCGGGCTCGACCTTCAACGCCCCACGCGAGATGGTGTCCGACACGCGACCGGACAGGAACAGCCAGCCGTCCTCGACGCGGCCGCGGTCGCCGACGTCGAACCAGCCACCGACGGGACCGCCCACGGGAAGCGACGAGTCGTCGGTGAGGTAGCCGTCGAACACCATGTCGCTGCGCACGTGCACCACGCCGTCGGCGACCCGCACGTCGACGCCCGAGACCACCCGTCCCGACGACCCGACCGGGACCGCCTCGTCCGAGGCCGCGATTGACACCAAGGACAGTTCGGAGGCCCCGTAGAAGTGCACGATGCGCGCACCGGGGAGTCGAGCGGCGAGCGACGCACGCGCCGGTTCCGGCCAGAACGCCCCGGACGACAACACTTCTCGGACCGACCGCAGTGGGCCGCCGAGTCCGGCGACGACGTCGACGGCCAGGGTGGGCACCGTGTAGAGGTGGGTCGGATCGGCGCCCCCGCCGGGGGACAGTGGGCGCAGGTCCACCGCCGCCCCGCGGCCCAGCGCGTGCACCACCCCGTACAGGAAGTGCGTGTGGTCGAGCACGCCGGGCGTCGCGACGCGCGACTCGGCGTCGATCGTGAACTCCTCGTCGCTGCGATCGAGCGTGCGCGACCAGGACGACCGGGACCGCACGAACACCTTCGGCCGGCCCGACGTTCCCGACGTCAGCCCCGCCAGCAGCTCCGCGCTCTCGTCGACCGAGGAGAGCGTGACGCCCCGGCCCCGCGCCGCATCCGACGGCGTCACCAGCGGACCGGCGTACCCGAGCCGTCGCAGGCGCGCGTGCAGGCGCCGCGCGGCCACCACCTCCCGCGGCCCACCGACGGACAACACCGAGGCCAGGCGATCCGCGGTCAGGTGCCGATGCAGCAGCAGGACCGACGACCCGGCCCGGATCGCACCCACCACCGCCGCCACCGACCCGACGTCCGACGACGGCAACACCGCGGTACGTCGGTGGCCGACCCACCTCGCCGCGAGACGGCCCGACGCCTCCCACAGCTCGCGGTACGTCGTCGACCCCGCCGCATCCACCACGGCCACCGCGTCGGGCCGGTTCCGCGCCCACCGCCCGATGCGGGCGTCGATCGGCTCACCGATCACCGTCGTCCCCGTCCCCGTCGTCATGGTCGTTCTCGACGCCGTCGTCCACGCCTCTCGCGACGAGGCTGTCGCCCAGGGCATCGGCCGTCCGCAACGCCCGCACCACGACGGGCGTGGCCAGCGCCGCGATCGACCACTGCAGACCGCGCGCCTTCCGCGCCTCCGACACCTCCCGGACGATGTCGGTGAGCACCGGCACCAGGCGGATGGTGAGCGCGAGCAGCAATCCGACCCGATCGGGGTCGACGCCGACCCGGCGCAGCGGCCCGAGCGCTCGGCCGACGGTGTCGAGCATCGCGGTGACTCTAGTGGTCAGCGTCACCAGCCCCGCGGCCCCGACGGTCACCAGGAGGACGCCGCACACGACGGTCGCGCGGGCGGGCGTGGTCAGCCACACCTGGAACGCCGCGATGATCAGGATCATCCACAGCAGCGGCCGCAGCTGCGCGACGAGGACGCGTGGACCGAACCCCGCCACGGCGTACGCGGCGGTCACCCCCGCGAGCGCGACGGCGACGTCGACGGGCCGGCGGACGAGGATCAGGATCGCGATCACCGCGGCCATGAGCAGCAGCAGTTTGACCCCTGCGGGCAGGCGGTGCAGGAGAGACGTGCCCGGCCGGTACAGGCCGATCATTCGAGCAGGCCCCGGTACGCCGGTATCGCCTCCGCCGGGGGTCCGTCGAACGCGATGCCCCCGTCGTGCACGACGACGACGCGATCGAAGCCGGCGAGCAGATCGAGGTGATGGGTCACCACGACGAGCTGCAGGTCGAGATCGGCCAACACGCGGCCCACCAGTCGCGTGTTGCGCAGGTCGAGCAGGGTGGTGGGCTCGTCCGCCACCAGGATCTCCGGTCGGCGGATCACCACGGCGCCGATGGCCAGCATCTGCTTCTGCCCGCCGGAGAGCAGGTGGGCGGGGTGATCGGCGTGTCCGGCCAGGCCGAATCGCTCGAGCGTCTCGGCGACACGGTCGGCGACCTCGGCCTTCGACGCGCCGCTGCGGCGCAGCGAGAACGCGAGGTCCTCCGCGACGGTCGGCATGACGATCTGGTTGTCGGGGTCGGTGAAGACGAAGCCCACCCGTCGCCTGACCGCGGCCCCCTTCTTCGCCACGTCGAGTCCGTCGACCACCACGCGTCCCGACGTCGGTGTCACCAGGCCGTTGATCATGCGGGCGAGCGTCGACTTGCCCGACCCGTTGGAGCCGACGATGCCGATGCGCCGCTCGGTGAGCGTCAGCGTCACCTCGCGCAGCACGGGCCGGTCGCCGTAGCCGTGCCGGACGTTCTCGAACCGGATCTCGCTCATGCCGTGTCCCCGTCACGCGTCGATTCTCTCGACGACCATGGCGATGCCCTGGCCGCCGCCGATCGCGCAGGCCGCCAGCCCGAGCGCCGAGGGGAGTCCGTCGCCACGCGTCATACGAGCAGCCAACCGCACGAGCAGCAGCGCCCCCGACGCGCCCCACGGATGACCCAGCGCGATCGCGCCGCCGCCCTGACACACGCGGTCCGGATCGAGGCCCGCCCGATCGATCACGGCGAGGGCGACCGAGGCGAAGGCCTCGGTGATCTCGATCGTGCCGACGTCGTCGACCGTGCAGCCGGCCCGTCGCAACGCCGCGTCGATCGCCGGCACCGGCGCCAGGCCGGGCAGCGCCGGGTCCGCACCGGCGACGGCCCACGAGCGCACCGCCAGGCACGGGCCCTCGGCCCGATCGCGCGTCGTCACGGCCAGCACCGCGGCGCCGTCCGAGATCCCGCAGGAGTTGCCCGCCGTCGCCGTCCCGCCCTCGCCGAACGCGGCGGGCAGTCGGGCCAGCCGCTCCGCGGTCAGTCCCGCACGGATGCGGCGGTCCCGCGTCTCGCCGCGCACCGGCACGATCTCGGCGGAGAAATTCGCGGCCGCGGCCAGACTGTGCGAGCGGGCCGCGTACGCGTCCTGCTGCGCGCGGGTGATGCCCAGGACACGGGCCAGATCGTCGGCCGCGGGACCCATGTCGGGGTCGGGCGTTCCGGCCGGGGTGAACGGCGCGCGGGTGTACCGCGTCGGAGGTTCGTCGCCGACCGGCGGTCGGAAGCGCCACGGGGCGGAGCTCGCCGACTCGACGCCGCCGGCGAGAACGAGGTCCGCATCACCGGCCCGGACCCGCGACGCCGCCTGCCCGACGGCGTCCAGTCCCGATCCGCACTGCCGGTCCACCGTGACTCCCGGGACGCGATGGCCGAGGCCGGCCTGCAGAGCGGCGACGCGGGCGACGTCGCCGCCGGGCCCGAGGCAGTTGCCGAGCACGACGTCGTCGATCGGGCCGAGGTGCGCCACCCGGCCGACCACGTCGTCGATCACCGCCGCGGCCAGATCGGCCGCGGTGACATCGCGGAACGCATGACCCGCGATGCCGACGGGGGTGCGACGCGCGGCGAGAAGGACGGGGTCGCTCACACCGCGGTCGTCGTGCGTCGCGGCGCGATCAGACCCGGGTAGGCGCGGTGCACACCCTTGGCGACCACGGTGGCGACGACGACCTTGATCAGGTCGCCGGGGATGTAGGCGCCGGTGGAGGCGATGGCCGCGCCGACGCCGAGATCGGTGCGCAGGAGAAGTCCGAGAACACCGAAGACGTAGATGACGACGATGCCACCGACGGCGTTGACGGCCAGCCCGGCCCACAACGGGTACCGGGGAACGATCAGCCGGGTCGCGGCACCGATGACGAACGCACCGACGACCCAGCCGACGAGATAACCGACCGTCGGCCCGGCGAAGACGCCCAGTCCGCCGCGGCCTCCGGAGAGCAGGGGCAGGCCGAGCGCGACGAGGGCGAGCAGCACGAGGACGGCGCCGGCGCCCTTGCGTGCCCCGAGCACCGCGCCGGCGAGGATCACGCCGAGCGTCTGCAGCGTGATCGGGACGCCGCTGATGCCGACGGTGATGGCGCCCGGGAGTCCCAGGGCCGCGATGAGGGCGGCGAACACGGCGATCTGCGCGAGGTCACGGGCGGTCGAGCGGGACGAGGACACCGGGGCTCCTGTGGTGGTCGACGGACGACTTGAACGGTGTTCAAGTCGGCTCAACCTAGCAGGACCCGATCAGAGCGATGCGACGAGTTCGTCCAACGTGGCCTTGGAGGAGTACCGCGGATGCCACCCCAGCTCGCGCTTGGCCTTCGAGGTGTCCATTACCACGGACGTCCGGGCGACGTGAATCCACTCGACCAACGACGGAACGAACGGCAGTCGTCGCAGCGTCGCCGAGGCCGCGGTGCCCAGCACGGCCGGGACCCGGACCGGTATCGCGCCGAGAGCGGAGGCGACCGTCGACAACGTCACCGTCCCGTCACCGGCGATGTTGAACGCGCCCGGCTCGGCGTCGGTGGTGACGGTGACGGCGATCGCCGCCGCGACGTCGTCGTGATGAACCAGTTGCAGCGGGTGGCCCGGATCGGGGAAGACGGGCCCCGGGACCTTGCCGACCAGCGTTCCGAGCGGGCCCGGCAGCGCGGACGCGAGCTGCCGCCACGGCATCGAGTCCGCGAGTGCCGGTGCCTTCGGGCCCGCGACGATGCACGGTCGGAGCACGAAGACCTCGAGGTCGGACCCGCCCGTCACCTCGGTGAGCACTCGTTCGAGTTCGGCCTTCTGCTCGGAGTAGTAGTGCTCCGCGGACCCGCGCGTGGGAGTGTCCTCGGTGAGCGGGGTGCGGTTGTCCGGGTGGTAGCCGTACGCGGCCACCGACGAGGTGTAGACCAGACGCGTCGGGCGCGGCGCCGCCACCGTCGCCTCGAAGACGTTCCGAGTGCCCTCGAGGTTGATGCGGGCGCTCTCGGTACGCGAGCCCATGATGAGGAACGCGAGATGCACGACGACGTCCGCGTCGGCCACGAAATCCTCGACCGCCGCACGGTCGAGGATGTCGCCCTGGCGGTACTCCGTCTTGGTCCACCCGTGCGCAGCCGGGTCGAACGGTCGACGGGCCATGCCCAGGATCCGCTCGACACCCGGGTCGCGCTCGAGTGCGTCGACGGTCGAGATCCCGATCTCGCCGGTCGGTCCGGTGACGGCCACGGTGATTCCCATCACCGAGACATGCCCCCTCACGAGCCGGTTCAAGCCGGGCGATCCCGAGTGCGAGGATCGCAGTCATGACAGACGTCGCGGAGGTCCTCGCGTCCCTGCGTCGGGCACCCGACGTCGAGGCCGACAATCTGACCGCCGTCGATGCGTCCGATCGCCTGATCCTCACCGAGGCCGACGCGGCGCTCGCCGAGGTGGACGGCGACCGCGTGGCGGTGATCGGCGATCGGTACGGGGCCCTGACCCTCGGCGCCGCGGCCGCACACGGACTCACCGGAATGCGGGTGCATCAGGATCCGATCACCGGCGAGCAGGCGACGGCGCGCAACGCCGCCCGGCTGGGTTTGGCGTCGGCGTACCGCAGTCACGGACTCGACGAGGCGCTGGTGCGGGGTGCACGCGTGGTCCTGCTGCAGTTGCCGCGCAGCCTCGCCGAGCTGACCGAGATCGCGGAAACCGTGGCGCGCTGGGCCGACCCGGCGGTGACGGTGTACTCCGCGGGCCGGCTCAAGCACATGTCACGGTCGATGAACGACGTGCTCGCGCGCAGCTTCGGCGAGGTGATCGCCACCCGCGCCGCCCAGAAGTCGCGCGGACTGATCGCGCGCGGACCGGTGCGCACGGACCCGCCGACGTACCCCGCCCGCACGACGGTGCCCGAACTCGGGCTGACCGTCGTTGCCCACGGCGCCGTCTTCGCCAGCGGCGCCCTCGACCGCGGCACCCGCGTGCTCCTGCGACACGTCGATCGCATCGCGCCGGACGCCCGCCGGGTGGTCGACCTCGGCTGCGGCACCGGGCTGCTCGCGATCGCGGCCGCCCGCGCTCGGCCGAACGCGGAGGTGATCGCGAGCGACCGGTCCGCCGCCGCCGTGGCGTCCGCGCGGGCGACCGCCGACCTGGCGGGGGTGACCCTCACCGTGCGACGCGAGGACGCCCTCGCCGACGAGCCCGACGCCGGTGTCGACGTGGTGCTGTGCAACCCGCCGTTCCACGAGCACACGGCCGTCCACACCGGCGGCGCGGAGAAACTCGTCCGCGCCGCCGCGCGGGTCCTGCGGCCGGGTGGGGAGATGTGGACCGTTTACAACGGTCACCTGCACTACCGAGGGTTGTTGGCGCGCACCGTCGGTCCGACGGAGATCGTGGACCGAACCCCGAAATTCGTCGTCACGCGGAGCGTGCGGGTGTGACGGTCACGCGGAGCGTGCGGGTGTGACGGTCACTCGAAGAAGGACCCCGCGTCCTCGGGGGTGCCGTCGATCTGTCCTCGGTGCGACGCCGAGTTCTCCACCACGACGCCGTCGACGATCTCGGCGTCCTTCTCCGGATCCGCCGCGTCGGTCCCGTCGTCTCTTGCGATGTAGTCGTTCTCGTCGGGACTGTCCACGACGCGGTCGACGAGGTCCTCGGTCAGGTCGTCGTCGGGCGTTGCCGCGACGGGGACGTCGGGTGCGTCCTCGGGTTGGACGTCGGGGACCTCCTCGGCGAGCTTCTGGTCGAGGGACTCGCCGTCGCGCGCCTCGCGTTCCGTGGTGCCGAACTTGTCCGCCTCGGCCCAGGAGTCCGGCGGGGTCACCACGTCGTCGACGTCGTCGGTTCCGCGCACTTCGTCGGAATCCAGGCTCTCGCTCGGATCGAGGGTGTCGCCCGGGCCGTCTTCGATGCCGCCGTCTTCGATACTCATTCCCGTTCTGTTTCCGGTCGGCCGAGGGGCGAAACCCACGCCCCACTCGGGCTTCGACACGCCTCGGCGGGCCACGCCCTAGTACAGTCCGTTTTGTCCGATCGATGTCCGGCCGCCGGGAACTCTCCGGCGGGGCCGGGCGTTGAACGGTTCGACAGGCGACCGACACCGCCGCCGACGGCGAGCGGAGTCGATCCACACACGAAAGGGATGAGACACGGTGCGCACTTCCAGCAACCCGGTGTTCCGCAATCTGCCCAAGCAGACGGGGGGCGGGTACGCCTCCTTCGGTTCGGCCGCCGCCGGTGCCGGAGCGGCCACCCAGCAGTTCGGTCAGCCGGCCCCGCAGCCGTACACCACCGCGGATTCGCAGCGGGCCATGACGATCGACGACGTGGTCACCAAGACCGGTGTCACGCTCGGCGTCCTCACCGTGACGGCGATCATCTCCTACGTCATGGCGAGCAACAATCCGAGTCTGGCCCCGATGTTCGTCATCGGCGGCGGCCTGATCGGGTTCGTCCTGGTCCTCGTGGCCACCTTCGGTCGCAAGATGGACAACCCGGCGATCGTGCTCGCCTACGCGGCCTTCGAGGGCTTCTTCCTCGGTGCGCTGTCGCTGATGTTCACCTCGATCCAGTTCGGCGGCGTCGGAGGCAGCGCACTCATCGCGCAGGCGGTGCTCGGCACGTTCGGTGTGTTCTTCGGCATGCTGGTCGTCTACAAGACCGGTGCCATCCGCGTCACGCCCCGCCTGACCCGCATGGTCGTCGGCGCTCTCATCGGCGTCGTCGTGCTCATGCTCGGCAACCTGATCGCGTCGTTCTTCACCCCCGGCGGCCTCGGCCTGCGCGACGGCGGCACTCTCGCGATCATCTTCAGCCTCGTCTGCATCGGTATCGCCGCGTTCAGCTTCCTGCTGGACTTCGATCAGGCGGACCAGCTCATCCGCGCCCAGGCTCCGGCCAAGGCGGCCTGGGGTGTGGCCCTCGGCCTCACCATCACCCTGGTCTGGCTCTACATCGAGATCCTGCGCCTGCTGAGCTACTTCCAGAACGACTAGCTCCACACGCACACCAGCCCCCGACCTCGTGGTCGGGGGCTGGTGTCGTTCGGGGGGTGTCGTTCCGGGGGTGTGGTTCCGGGGGAGGAGCAAGCCGGGCGACGGCGATGCCCGAGCCGTGGGCTCGACTCGCGCACCGGCGCCGGGTGCTAGCGGGGCACCTGAGCCTCACCATTCCCGGTCCCGGAGGCGTTCAACCCTGGTCGGGAACCGGGTGGTGGGACCGGCGCGTCAGCTGAGGCGCTCGAGCACCATCGCCATGCCCTGGCCGCCGCCGACGCACATGGTCTCGAGGCCGAACTGCTTGTCGTGCGCGCGGAGGTTGTTCAGCAGCGTCGCGGTGATCCGCGCGCCCGTCATACCGAACGGGTGACCCAGCGCGATGGCACCGCCGGACACGTTGAGCTTGTCCTCGTCGATCTTCAACTCTCGGGCCGACCCGATGACCTGCACCGCGAACGCCTCGTTGATCTCGACCAGATCGATGTCGTCGATCGTCTTGCCGGCCAACGCCAGTGCCTTCTTCGACGCCTCGATCGGTCCGAGACCCATGATCTCGGGTGACAGGCCGGAGACGCCGGTGGACACGATGCGCGCCAGCGGGGTCAGGCCCAACTCCTTCGCCTTGGTGTCCGACATGATCACGAGCGCGGCGGCGCCGTCGTTCAGCGGGCACGCGTTGCCGGCGGTGATGGTGCCGTCGGGACGGAAGACCGGCTTCAGGCCCGAGATCTTCTCGTACGTGGTGCCCGCACGGGGGCCGTCGTCGGTCGACACGACGGTGCCGTCGGGCAGGGTGACGGGGGTGATCTCGTTCTCGAAGTGACCCCGAGCGATGGCCTCCTCGGCGCGGTTCTGGCTCCGCACGCCCCAGTGGTCCTGCTCCTCGCGGGTGATGCCCGTGATCTGGGCGACGTTCTCCGCCGTCTGGCCCATGGCGATGTAGGCGTCGGGCAGCAGGCCGTCCTCGCGGGGGTCGGACCAGGTCTGTCCACCCTGCGCCAGCTTCTCGGTGCGGGCCTGCGCATCGGCGTAGATGGGGTTGTGGGTGTCGGGGAGGGAGTCCGAGGTGCCCTTGACGAAACGCGACACCGTCTCGACGCCGGCGGAAACGAACACGTCGCCCTCGCCCGCCTTGATGGCGTGCAGGGCCATGCGGGTGGTCTGGAGCGACGACGAGCAGTACCGCGTGATGGTGGTGCCCGGCAGGAAGTCGTATCCCAGCTGGATCGCGACGTTGCGGCCCAGGTTGAAGCCCTGCTCGCCGCCGGGGAGGCCCACACCCATGATCAGGTCGTCGATTTCGGTGGGGTCGAGGGCGGGCACCTGCGCCAGCGCCGCGGCGACCATCTGCGCGGCGAGGTCGTCGGGACGGATGTCCTTGAGCGACCCCTTCATGGCGCGTCCGATGGGGGAGCGGGCGACGGACACGATCACGGCCTCTGGCATGGGATTCCCTTCGTCTTCGAACAACTCGGTGGTGTGACGCGATAGTGGAACACGGTTCTGTTAGTCGAGACTAACCCGTGGCCCCCACCGCAGGACACGTCTGTTGGCCGCGGCGGTCAGGCGGGACACCACCCGGCGCTGTTCCGCGACCTCCGACCTGGCCGGCAGCGTCGGCAGGGGACCGCCCGACCACTCTCCCAAGGCGGCGGCGAGGACGGGCAGGATCTGACGCGCGGCCAGTTCGTATCCGGCCGCCGACGGGTGGAACCGGTCCGCGGAGAACAGGCGGTCCGGGGCGGCCAGGAATTCCGGCGCCAGCAGGTCCGCGAGGGCGACGGGATGTCCGCCCGCGGCAAGGGTCGCCGACGTCTGGGCCCGTGCGAGCCGGTGGCCCCAGGTGCGGACGACGCTGCGCAGCGGCTGCGGGATCGCCGTCACCACCCCGAGATCCGGGCAGGTTCCCACCACGACGACGGTGCCCTCGGCGCGGAGGCGGCGCACCGCCGTCCCCAATCGCGCCGCCGACGCCGCGACGGCGTGTTTCTTGGTGACGTCGTTCGCGCCGATGAAGATCACCGCGGCGTCCGGCGGCCGGCCCGCCACCAGCATCGCGTCGACCTGCCCCTCGAGACCTTTCGACGTCGCGCCGGGAATGGCTTTCGTCGACAAGCGGATTCGCTTCCCGGTCTCGTCCGCCAGACCGCGCGCGACCAGCACGCCCGGGACCTCCTGCGGTGCGGTGCAGCCCATGCCCGCCGCGGTGGAGTCCCCGAAGATCATCAGATGCAGATCCGCGGCCACGCCGGGGCGCCACCGTTCCGGTCGCTCGTCGCCCGGCCCGTACACGCCGTCGGCCTCCGGCGGCTTCGCGGTGGTGCGGCCGATGACGGTGCGCGCGGCGGCGGCCTGGGCCAGTAGATGGCGGTAGGCCGCCCACGAGAGGGTCGTCGCGCCGGAACCGGCGACCACCGTCGCCGCGCCGGCCTTCGCAGCGCTACGCCACCCCCCGAAGCCTCCGAACCCGGTTCCCGTCGAACGCCCCGCCTGCCCAGTCACGTGTCCGATTCTAGGTGCGCGCCGGAGTCTGGGATGATGGCCACATGCGCATTGCGAACAGCGTCGTCGACCTCATCGGCAACACCCCGCTGGTGAAGCTGAACACCGTCGTGGCCCCGGGATCGGCCCTGCTGGCGGCCAAGATCGAGTACCTCAACCCGGGTGGCAGCTCGAAGGACCGCATCGCGGTGAAGATGATCGACGCCGCCGAGGCGGCCGGCGAGCTGAAGCCCGGCGGCACCATCGTCGAGCCGACGTCGGGCAACACCGGCGTCGGACTCGCCCTGGTCGCGCAGCAACGCGGCTACAAGTGCGTCTTCGTGTGCCCGGACAAGGTCGGCGAGGACAAGCGCAACGTCCTGCGCGCCTACGGCGCCCAGGTGGTCGTGTGCCCGACCGCCGTCGCGCCGGAGGATCCGAACAGCTACTACAGCGTCTCCGATCGCCTGGTGCGCGAGATCGAGGGCGCCTGGAAGCCCAACCAGTACGCCAACCCCGGCGGGCCGCAGAGTCACTACGAAACCACCGGACCCGAGATCTGGGCCGACACGGACGGCAAGATCACGCACTTCGTGGCGGGCGTCGGCACCGGCGGCACCATCACCGGCACCGGTCGCTACCTCAAGGAGATGTCCGGCGGGAAGGTCAAGATCATCGGCGCCGACCCCGAGGGCTCGGTGTACTCGGGCGGCACGGGTCGGCCCTACCTGGTCGAGGGCGTCGGTGAGGACTTCTGGCCGTCGGCGTACGACCCGTCGATTCCCGACGAGATCATCGCCGTCTCCGACGCCGACTCGTTCGAGATGACGCGTCGCCTCGCCCGTGAGGAAGGTCTGCTCGTCGGCGGATCCTGCGGCATGGCGATGGTGGCGGCTCTGCAGGTCGCCGAGCGCGAGGGGCCCGACGCTCTGGTCGTGGTGCTGCTGCCCGACGGTGGCCGCGGCTACCTCGGCAAGATCTTCAACGACAAGTGGATGAGTTCCTACGGCTTCCTGCGTACCCCCCTCGAGGGCGAGAAGGTCGAGCCGACCGTCGGCGACGTGCTGCGCGGCAAGTCCGGCGCGCTGCCGGACCTCGTGCACACCCACCCGTCGGAGACGCTGCGCGACGCCATCGAGATCCTGCGCGAGTACGGCGTCTCGCAGATGCCCGTCGTCGGGGCGGAGCCGCCGGTCATGGCCGGTGAGGTCGCCGGCAGCGTCAGCGAGCGGGATCTGCTCTCGGCCGTGTTCGAGGGTCGCGCGGCCCTCTCCGACGCGGTGTCGGAACACATGAGCGCCCCGTTCCCGTTGATCGGTGCGGGCGAGTCCGTCACCGCGGCCACCAAGCAGCTCGGGGACACCGACGCCGTCATGGTCGTCGAGGACGGCAAGCCCGTCGGGGTCATCACCCGACACGATCTGCTCGGGTTCGTCAGCGCGGGCAGCTAGACACGCCACGAGCGACACACGACGAGGGAGAGACGAGATGACCGACAGCAGCGCGTCCACCGATCGGACCGCGTCGACGAACGCGGGGCAGGGATTCGCCACCCGTGCCGTGCACGCCGGATATGAGCCGGATCCCCTGACGGGCGCGGTCAACGTCCCCATCTACGCCTCGAGCACGTTCGCCCAGGACGGCGTCGGCGGGATGCGCAGCGGGTTCGAGTACGCGCGCACCGGTAATCCCACCCGGCGACCGCTGGAGGCGAACCTCGCCGCGCTGGAGGAGGGGCGGTACGGGCGCGCGTTCTCGTCGGGCATGGCCGCGACGGACTGCGCCCTGCGGACGGTCCTGCGGCCGGGCGATCACCTGGTGATCCCGAACGATGCGTACGGCGGCACCTTCCGCCTCATCGACAAGGTGTTCACGCACTGGAACATCGAGTACTCGGTGGCGCCGGTCTCGAACGTCGACGCCGTGCGCGAGGCCATCCGACCGAACACCAAGCTGGTGTGGGTCGAGACGCCGACCAACCCGCTCCTCAACGTCGGCGACATCGCCGCGCTGTCCGAAGTGGCGCACGGAGCCGGTGCGAAGCTGTTGGTGGACAACACCTTCGCCTCGCCGTACCTGCAGCAGCCGCTGACCCTCGGCGCGGACATCGTCCTGCACTCGACCACCAAGTACATCGGTGGTCACTCGGACGTCGTCGGCGGCGCGCTCGTCACCGACGACGAGGAACTCGACGCCGGGTTCGCCTTCCTGCAGAACGGCGCGGGCGGCGTGCCCGGGCCGTTCGACGCCTTCCTGACGCTGCGCGGCATCAAGACGCTCGCCCTGCGCATGGAGAAGCACAGCGACAACGCCGAGCGTGTCGTCGAGCTGCTCTCGGGACACCCCGCCGTCGCGTCGGTGATCTACCCGGGCTCGCCGGAGCACCCGTCGCACGACGTCGCCGCGCGCC
The DNA here is from genome assembly GCF_001620025.1 of Rhodococcus sp. PBTS 1. NCBI lineage: Bacteria > Bacillati > Actinomycetota > Actinomycetes > Mycobacteriales > Nocardiaceae > Rhodococcus > Rhodococcus sp. PBTS 1. The sequence continues at coordinate 2,620,257 of NZ_CP015219.1, read as the reverse complement.
AGATGCGCCGCTTCGGCGGCATGGTCTCGGTGCGGTTGAAGGGCGGCCGCGAGGCGGCCCTGGACCTGTGCAAGCGCACCGAGGTGTTCGCGCTGGCCGAATCACTCGGCGGTGTCGAGTCGCTCATCGAGCATCCCGGCGCGATGACCCACGCCTCGACGGCCGGATCGCTGCTCGAGGTGCCGGACGATCTGGTGCGGCTCTCGGTGGGCATCGAGGACGCGGCGGATCTGGTGGCCGACCTGGAGAACGCGCTGGGCTGACGGCTCTGCAGGTCTCACGGCTCTGCAGGTCTGACGGCTCTAGAGTTCGGGTCATGGAACTGTTGACCCGAGAGGGGCTCGACCGCGCTACCACGCGGTTGGCCCCCGTCATGCGCCGCACACCCCTGGTGGCCTCCCGTGTCCTGTCCGATCGCACGGGCCGTGAGGTCTGGCTCAAGTGCGAGAACCTCCAACGCACGGGATCGTTCAAGCCGCGCGGCGCGTACAACCGCATCGCCGGCCTGACCGACGCCGAGCGAGCCCGCGGGGTGGTCGCCGCCAGCGCCGGCAATCACGCGCAGGGGGTGGCCTGGGCGGCCGCCGAAGTCGGGGCCGCGTCGACGGTGTTCATGCCGGAAGGGGCGCCGCTGCCCAAACTGGTGGCCACCCGCTCCTACGGCGCGCAGATCCACCAGGTCGGCTCCACGGTGGACGACGCGCTGGTGGCGGCCTTGGCGTTCGCCGAGGAGACCGGGGCGGTGCTGATCCACCCGTTCGACCACCTCGACGTCGTCGCCGGCCAGGCGACCGTGGGTCGGGAGATCCTGGATCAGATGCCGTCGGTGGGAGCCATCGTCGTCCCCACCGGGGGCGGCGGACTGGTCGCCGGCATCGCGGCCGCCGTCGCGCTCGACGAGCGCACGGTGCCGGTGGTGGGTGTGCAGGCCGCGCAGGCCGCCGCCTGGCCGAGCTCGCTCGCGGCCGGGACGCCCACGCCCGCCGAACGGATGTCCACGATGGCCGACGGCATCGCCGTCGGCCGGCCGGGCGACGTTCCGTTCGCGCACGTCTCCGCTCTCGGTGACCGCATGCTCACCGTCAGCGAGGACGCCCTGTCACGAGCACTGCTGCTGTGCATGGAGCGAGCGAAACTCATCGTCGAGGCCGCGGGCGCCGCCGCGGTCGCGGCCCTGATGGATCATCCGTCGGAGATTCCGGGCGACGGGCCCGTGGTGGCGGTGCTCTCGGGCGGCAACATCGACCCGCTGCTGCTCACCCATGTGGTGGCGCACGGACTGCGCGCCGCCGGTCGCTACCTCACGGTGCGCATCGTGATTCCGGACCGGCCCGGCGGACTGCTCGGCGTGCTCGGTGTGGCTCGGGACGCCGCGGCCAGCGTGGTCGACGTCGTCCACGCCCGCACCGCGGGGCGTCTCGCTTTGGACGAGGTGGAGGTCGTGATGACCCTGGAGACGAGAGGACCGGATCACCGGGAAGCCGTGCTCGCGGCCTTCGCCACGGCCGGATTCGAGGTCGCCGTCCAGGAGTAGGGCGGGCCGAGCCGGGTCAGGCGGCGAAGACCGCGGCCGCCGCCTGCTCCGCCACCCGGCGCGCCACCTCGGCGGCCTCGCGGGTGAGGGCGACGCTGCCCGACGCGAGGGTGACGGCGCGGCGGTCGGCGCCGTCCGCGACGGTGATCTGCCAACCCTGGACAGGCTCGGGCCCGGCGGCGGCGACGTGATCGGCCATCGAGACCAGGACGCCGCACCCGAACCGGCGGGCGACGGTCTCGGCGACTCGCGCCACGGCCACCGCGGGTGCGGTGGCAGCGAGGTCGAGGGTGGCGAATCCGGGGAGACGCACTGCGGTGCCGTCGAATTCGACCTCGCGGAACGAGGCGTCACGGACCGGATCGACGGCGCCGTCGGTGGACTCGGCGGCCTCGAGGGCGATGCGCAGGTGGTCGGCGAACGCAGCGCCGACGCGGACGGTGCGGCCGAAGGAGCGGTTGAGCCGCTGCAACTCCGACGTGGAACGCTCGGTGCTGAAGACCTCGCAGGCGGCGTCGAGCTCGGCCCGCGCGAACGCGGCGGCGTCGATGACGCGCGTGGGGTCGGTGACGACCACGCGGACGTGGTGGCCGTCGATGTCGAACCCGGCGAATGCCTTCGTGGCGAGAGTCATGTGTTGTCGCACCTCCACAGATCGCATCGCTTCGGCGGCCACCGAGCGTTACACCGCCCGGGCGACTCGTGACTCGTCACAACCGGACCGTCGTCGTTCGGCGGTGTGCGGCCAGGATGGACCCGATGCCCGGGAAAACCCCGGGAACGCGAACCGACCCCGTGTCCGACGGACACGGGGCCGGCGAGGCGCTCGATCGGGTGGGGCTCAGGAGTGGTAGGGCTCGGCGCTGACGAGCGTGACCTTCATGGTCTTGCCGTTGGGCAGCGTGTACTCCCGGGTGTCACCGACGGTGGCGTCGATCAAGGCGCCGCCGAGGGGGGAGTTGGGGGAGTAGACCTCGAGCTTGCCGTCACGGGCGCCCTCCTCGCGCGTGGCGATGAGGAAGGTCTCGGTGTCCGACTCGTCGCCGTCGTAGAAGACCTTCACCACGGAACCGGGAAGGGCCACGCCGGACCGCGTGGGCGCCTCGCCGACCTTCGCGTTGTTGAGCAGCTCCTGCAGCTGGCGGATGCGCGCCTCCTGCTGACCCTGCTCCTCGCGCGCGGCGTGGTAGCCACCGTTCTCCTTGAGGTCGCCTTCCTCGCGACGCTCGTTGATCTCGGCGGCGATGACCGGCCGGTTGGCGATGAGCTGGTCGAGTTCGCCCTTGAGCCTGTCGTGCGACTCCTGGGTCAGCCAGGTCACCTGGGTCTCGCTCATCTCGATCACTCCTTCGTTGTCAGACGGTGTCGGCCGGCGCCGGGACGGCGTCGGCGGCCGAGGGCCGCCCACACGTGAAAAGCGAGCCCGCGCGTCGCGCGGGCTCGTGGTGACGGGCCCGTCCGGTCCGGTCGGCCGTCCCCGGTCTGTCGAGGACGGTGGCGGTGGGACCCGTCTATGCAGCAATACACGGCTCAACCCGTGAGCCGTGTACGAAACGAACTTACCACGAATCGGACCCGGGAGTTCCGTCGTCGGACACCGGACCGTCGCGTCGTCGTCACCCGCGGGTGAGGTACTCCGGCACCGTCAGGCTGCATCCGTACAGGTCGGCGAGCCCGGGCGGGGCCGACGTGATCACCTCCGTGCGGATGTCCTCGGTGCCGTTCGGCGACGCCGGGATCAGAACCTCGCGCCGCCCGGTCTCGGAGCCGTCGCGCGAACGGGATCGCACGATGCAGACGGCGGGCTCCGACGGGTCGTCGCGGGTGACCGACAGGCGCACGTCCACCCGATCGTCGGACACGATCTCGAAGGACACCAGGGTGCCGTCGATGTCGGGCGTCGTGAATTTCGTGTAGCCGAGGTAGGCGATCCCGACGCCGAGGGCGACGACCAGCAGGGTCAGCGTCACCGCGAGCACCCGCGACGGTGTGCGGCCGCGGTCCTCGGGGTACCGACCCTCGGGAAGGGCTCGACCGGTCGGGGGCGTGGTGCTCATCGACGACGAACCTACCGGCCCCGCGCCCCGGACGAATCCGGAGGTGGGGAAGTGGGACAATCGGAGTGTGCGCCGGTCGGGGCACGGACGAACCATCGTGCGAAAGAGAGCTGACGTGAGCGGACTGCGATTGATGGCAGTGCACGCGCATCCGGACGACGAGTCCAGCAAGGGTGCGGCCACGATGGCGCGTTACGCGGCCGAGGGACACGAGGTGCTCGTGGTGACGCTCACCGGCGGTGAGCGCGGCGACATTCTCAACCCCGCGATGGACATCCCGGGTGTCCGCGAGCGACTCCCGGAGGTGCGCCGCGAGGAGATGGCCGCGGCCGCCGCCGTTCTCGGGGTGCAGCAGACCTGGCTCGGCTTCGTCGATTCCGGGTTGCCCGAGGGTGACCCGCTGCCGCCGCTTCCCGAGGACTGCTTCGCCCTGGTCCCGCTCGAGGTGTCGACGGAAGCTCTGGTGAGGGTCGTTCGCGAGTTCCGCCCGCACGTGATGACCACCTACGACGAGAAGGGTGGGTACCCGCACCCCGATCACATCCGGTGCCACGAGGTCTCGGTCGCGGCGTACGAGGCCGCCGCCGATCCCGAGCAGTTCCCGGACGCCGGCCCGGCGTGGGAGGTCTCGAAGCTCTACTACTCGCACGGGTTCATCCGTCAGCGCATGCAGCTCTTCCACGACGAACTGCTCGCCCGCGGGGAGGAGAGCCCGTTCGCCGAGTGGCTCGAGCAGTGGTCGAAGGACCGCGACGAGATCATGGGCCGGGTCACCACCCAGGTCGAATGCGCGGACTTCTTCGACGCCCGGGACGACGCGCTGCGCGCACATCGGACGCAGATCGACCCCAACGGCCGGTTCTTCGCCGTCCCCACCGAACTGCAGCGCAAGCTCTGGCCGACGGAGGAGTACGAGCTCGCGCGGACGCGAGTGCGGACCTCCCTGCCCGAGAACGACCTCTTCGCCGGAATCGAGGGCGCGTCGTGACCACCGCTCTGGGGTTCGCGATCCTGGCCCAGAACACCACGGGACCGGAATTCGGCAAGGCGTCGCCCGTCGGTTTGGTGATCATCGCGCTGCTTCTGGTGGGCACGGCGCTGCTCGTACGGTCGATGAACGGGCACATGAAGAAGCTGCCGTCGTCGTTCGAGCCGACCGATCCGACCCCCGACCAGGCGGCCGACGAGGGCACCGACCGCGGCGGCCTCGGCCCCGATCCGCGCGGCTGACCGGGTTCGAGGTGTCCACACGGGGGAACGTCTCCGGCGTGGATCCCCGCGCGCGCAACACGCTGACCGAGTCGACCAGTCCCTACCTCCGCCAGCACGCGGACAATCCGGTGCACTGGCAGCAGTGGACCGACGACGCCCTGGCGTGGGCACGCGAGCGGGACGTGCCGGTGTTGCTCTCGATCGGCTACTCCGCCTGCCATTGGTGTCACGTGATGGCCCACGAGTCCTTCGAGGACGAGGCGACGGCGGCCCTGATGAACGAGCACTTCGTCTGCATCAAGGTCGACCGCGAGGAGCGGCCCGACCTCGACGCGGTGTACATGAACGCGACGGTCGCGATGACCGGTCAGGGCGGGTGGCCCATGACCGTGTTCCTGACCCCGGACGGCGAGCCCTTCTACTGCGGGACGTACTTCCCGCCGACGCCCCGGCAGGGCATGCCGTCCTTCCCGCAGCTGCTCACCGCGATCACCGACACCTGGGTGACCCGCCGTGACGAGGTGACCACCGCGTCCGCCTCGATCGTGGCCGAACTGCGGCGCGGATCGACCGGCGTGCCGATGGGTGAGCGCGCCGTGGACGCCGCGCTGCTCGATCACGCCGTCGCCGGGGTTCTCACCGCCGAGGACACCGAGCGTGGCGGGTTCGGCCCGGCGCCGAAGTTTCCGCCGTCGGCCCTGGCGGAGGCGCTGCTTCGGCACGTCGAACGGACGGGATCGGACGCGGCGGAGGCCACGCTCGACCGCACCCTGGCGGCGATGGTGCGCGGCGGGTTGTACGACCAGCTCGCGGGCGGATTCGCCCGCTACTGCGTCGACGCGGACTGGGTGGTTCCCCACTTCGAGAAGATGCTCTACGACAACGGGTTGCTGCTGCGCGTCCTCGCCCACGCGGCCCGACGCGGCGACGCCCTCGCGGCCCGCGCCGCGGCGGAGACGGCGGACTTCCTGATTCGCGATCTCGGAACCGACGACGGGTGCTTCGCGTCGGCGCTCGACGCCGATACCGACGGCGTCGAGGGCCTCACCTACGTGTGGACGCCGGCGCAGCTGCGGGACGCGCTCGGCGATGCCGACGGTGCGGCGGCCGCCGAGCTGTTCGGGGTGACGGACAACGGAACCTTCGAGCACGGCACGTCGGTTCTGCAACTGCGTGCCGATCCGGCCGACGCCGCGTGGTTCGACGACGTGCGTGGACGCCTGGCGGCCGTCCGCGCGACGCGTCCGCAGCCGGGCCGCGACGACAAGGTGGTCACCGCCTGGAACGCCTTCGCCGTCACCGCGCTCGCGGAAGGTGGTGCGGCGCTGGGGGAGTGGACGTGGGTCGAGGCGGCGGCGCGGTGCGCGGAGACGTTGGTCTCGCGTCACGTGGTCGACGGCCGGCTCCGCCGCGCCTCGCTGGGCGGCGAGGTCGGTGCCGCCGCGGCAGTCCTCGAGGACCACGGGGCGCTGGCGACGGCGCTGGCCGCGCTGCACCAGGCCACCGGTGAGCGACGCTGGCTGACGGCCGCGCAGGACGTCCTCGACACGGCGCTGGCGCACTTCGCCGACCGGGAGCGGCCCGGCGCGTGGTTCGACACCGCCGACGACGCGGAGCAGTTGGTGACCCGGCCGTCGGATCCGCTCGACGGGGCGACGCCGTCCGGTGCGGCCCTCCTCACGGAGGCCCTGCTGACGGTGTCCGCGCTGACCGATCCCGCGCGAGCGGCCCGCTACCGCGAGGCGGCGGACCTGTCCCTGGCCCGCGCGTCGATCCTGCTCGAACGGGCTCCGCGGTCGGCCGGGCACTGGCTCGCCGTGGCCGAGGCGGCCGTGGCGGGACCGCTGCAGGTGGCGGTCGCGACGACCGCCCCGAGCTCGACGTTGGCGGCCCTCGCCCGACAGCAGGCCCCCGGCGGCACGGTGGTGGTGGCGGGCAGCCCGGAGTCCACGCCGCTGCTCGCGGACCGTCCGACCGTCGACGGCCGCGACACCGCCTATGTCTGCCGCGGCTTCGTCTGCGACCGGCCGGTCACCGACGAGGTGGACCTGCGGGCTCTGCTCGGCGCCTGACCCCACCGGCCGTCGGTCACGGTCAGCGCAGCAGGACCAACCACACCGCGATGTAGTGGCAGATCGCCGCGATCACCGTCGCGGCGTGGAAGAACTCGTGGTGACCGAAGGTGGTGGGCCAGGGGTCGGGCCACTTGGTGGCGTACAGGATGCCGCCGACGCTGTAGAAGATGCCGCCGGCCAGCAGCAGGGCCATCGGCGCGATCCCGACGGCGTCGGTCAGGGTGCCGGCGACGGGCACGATCGCCCAGCCGAGCAGGAGGTAGAGCGGGACGCCGAGCCACCGCGGCGCCGCGGGCCAGATCATCTTGAGGGCGACACCGGCGACGGCGCCGGCCCACACCACGATCAGCAGCACCTTGCCGGTCGACCAGGGGAGGCCGAGGACGGCGAACGGCGTGTAGCTCCCGGCGATGAACAGGAAGATCATCGAGTGGTCGGCGCGCTTCATCCACACGCGGCTCCGCGGCCTCGCCCACTGCACGCGGTGATAGGTGGCGCTGGTGCCGAACAGCCCGCACGTGGCGAGGGCGTAGACGGCCACGGCGGGGCCGGCGCCGGGGGGTCCCGCGGCGAGGGCCACCGAGACCAACACGATTCCGCAGATCACGGAGACGCCGAAGGCGTAGAGGTGGATCCAGCCCCGCATGCGGGGCTTGACCGGCAGCTCGTCGATCCCGAAAGCAGTCACGAACCTACGCTAGCGTAACTTCGCGAGGCGCGGCCGTGTCTCCGCTCACCGGAGCACCAGTTCGAGCAGGGCCCCGACGGCGCGCCGCCGAACCGCACCGACCGGACCGGAGTCGGCCAGAGCGGCCTTCGCCGCGGACAGGCCGGGAGCGCCGGACACGCCTCCGCCGGGATGCGCGGACGCGCTCCCGAGGTACAGACGCTGCACCGGCGTCTCGGCGCGCCCCAGGCCCGGCGACGGGCGGAACACGAGCTGCTGCTGGATCTGCGCCGTGCCACCGTTGACGGCGCCGCCGAACAGGTTGGCGTCGGAGCGGGTGAGGTCCGACGGGCGTTGCACGTGCTTGCCGACGATCGACGCCGCGAAGCCCGGCGCGTGCTCCTCCAGTACGGTGTCCACGCGCGCGGCCAACAGATCGGCGGACGCGTCGTCGACGACCCCGCGGGGCAGGTGGGTGTAGGCCCACGCGCTCTCGGTGCCCGCCGGGGAGCGCGTGGGATCGGCCGTCGTCATCTGTCCGAACAGCATGAAGGGGCGCTCCGGGATCCGGCCGGTCACGAGGTCGGCGTTCCACCGGACCAGGCCGTCGTCGTCGGCGCCGACGTGGACCGTGCCCGCGCCGTTCAGGCTGGCCGACCGCCACGGGATCGGCGCGTCGAGCGCGTAGTTCACCTTGACGACGGGGGTGTCCCACTCGAACGTCTCGAGGTCGCGGTGGACCCGCGCAGGCACCGCGTCGTGCGGGAGGAGCGAGCCGTAGAGCGCCGGGGCCGAGACGTCGGCGATCACGGCGCGCCGCGCGCGATAGTGCTCGCCGCCCGCGGTCCGCACCCCCGTCGCCACCCCGCCGGAGACGTCGACACGCACCACCGGCGCGTCGTACACGACCCGCGCGCCGGGTCGTTCGGCCCGGCGTACCAGGGCGGCCGCCAACTCGCCGGCCCCGCCGACCGGCACGGGATAGCCGACGTCCTGGGCGAGCATGGTGAGCAGGTAACCGAGGATTCCGCTGGCCGGAGCGTCCGTGGGCACGTCGGCGTGCATGGCGTTGCCGAGCAGGAGGCACCGCGCCGCCTCGCTGTGGAACAGCTCGTGCGCCATGGCGCGAGCCGGCAGCAGAGCGAAACGCAGGAATCGCAGCGTCTCCGCCGTCCCGAGCCGCCGGAACAGCTGGGTCGCGCCGCGGACCGGGGGGAACGCGCTGCCGAACAGCGAGTGCAGCAGCGGATCGCGGATCCGGTTCCACTGCTCGACCACCTGCATCCACGCGTCGCCGTCGCGGGGATCGTGCCGCGCCAGCATGGCCGCGGTGTCCTCCGGGCGGTGATGGATGACGGGCGCGTCCTCGTCGTCGGGCGAGCGCGGGTGCCCGTAGGCGCGCGGTGCGTGCGTCCACCGCAGCCCGACCCGGTCGAGTTCGAGCGCGAGCATCGCCGGCGACGAGACGCCCAGCGGATAGAACGCGCTGTAGAGGTCGCTGACGTAGCCCGGCGTCAGCTCGGCGCTGCGGATGGCGCCGCCCGGTGTCGACGACGCCTCCAGGACGACGACGTCCCACCCGGCGTCCGCGAGCGCCGCGGCCGCGACCAGCCCGTTGTGGCCGGCGCCGATCACGAGGGCGTCGGCGGTGACGACCGGGGTCACCGCGTCGCGCGTTCGGCGAGGAAGGCGAGTCGACGCAGGGCTTCGGTGTTGCGCGGGTACACCGCGAGATGTTGCACGGTATCGGGTACCCACTCGAAGGGCGCCGAGGCGGCATGTTCGATCATCTCGATCCGGCACCCGGTCGGTGTCGGGTGCAGTCGGAGGATGATCTCCGCCCGCCCGGCCGGCAGGGCCCGCGCCTCCAGGACCAGCTCCCGGCGGTCGATCATGCGGCGCACCACCGTCACGTCGTCGACCACGAACGGCCAGAGCCCGAACGAATGGTGGATCCGGGACCCGATGTGCGGCCATCGCGGATCGACCGCGCGGATACGGGAGGCGCCGACGACCCACATGCCGTAGCTCCACCCGTCGGTCAGCACCGACCACACGGCATCGACATCGGCAGTGGTGTCGCGAACGACGGTCATGGGGCTCACTTCCTCGGGTGACGGGGCGGTCGACGGTGTTCCTTCTCGACGGACCGACTACCCGGGGAGGCCGAGAAGAATCCGGTACGGGCGTAGGGTGATTCCTCGGTCGTGTGCCCCAGGTCGACAAGACGGTGAGGAGTCGGGTGAAAGCTCGAGGTCTGCTGTACACGCTGTACGAGCGTCGTCTGGTTCGACAGCTCGACGGCGCGCAGCATCCCCGGCACATCGCGGTCATGTGCGACGGCAACCGCCGCTGGGCCCGCGAGAACGGCTTCACCGACGTCAGTCACGGCCACCGCATGGGTGCGCTGAAGATCGCGGAACTGCTCACCTGGTGCGACCTCGCCGGCATCGACATGGCCACCATCTACCTCCTCTCGACGGAAAACCTGCGTCGGGATCCGGAGGAGATCGACTCGCTGCTCGAGATCATCACCGACGTCGTCGAGGAGATTTCCGGGCCGTCGATGAACTGGAGCGTCAAGATCGTCGGCACGCTCGATCTGCTGCCCCCCGAGTCGGCGCGCCGGCTGCAGGACGCCGCCGCGCGGACCGTCGGCCGGTCGGGCACCCACGTCAACGTCGCGGTCGGGTACGGCGGACGGCAGGAGATCACCGACGCCGTTCGATCCCTCGTCACGGAGAAGCTCGACGACGGACTGGGCGGTCGGTCGCTGGTGGACTCGATCACCGTCGACGCCATCGATGCCCACCTCTACACGTCGGGCCAGCCCGATCCCGACCTGGTGATCCGGACGTCCGGCGAACAACGGCTGTCGGGGTTCCTGCTGTGGCAGAGCGCCTACTCGGAGATCTGGTTCACCGAGGCCTACTGGCCGGAGTTTCGGCGCGTGGACTTCCTGCGGGCGCTACGGGACTTCGCGCGGCGGCACCGCCGGTTCGGCGTCTGAGGCTCGTCAGAGCTTCCGCAGCCGAAGCCGATTGATCGCGTGATCGGAGTCCTTGCGCAGCACCAGAGTCGCGCGCGGCCGGGTCGGGAGGATGTTCTCCACGAGGTTCGGCCGGTTGATGGACTGCCAGATGTCCGCCGCCGCCATCCGGGCGTGCTCGTCGGACAGCCCCGAATAGTGGTGGAAGTGTGAGGCCGGGTCGGCGAACGACGTCTTGCGCAGCGCCAGGAATCGGCTGATGTACCACTGCTCGATGTCCTCGATGCGGGCGTCGACGTAGATCGAGAAGTCGAACAGGTCCGACACCATGAGCCGGGGTCCGGTCTGAAGGACGTTCAGCCCCTCGATGAGGAGGATGTCGGGCTGGCGCACCTCGGTGAACGCGCCGGGCACGATGTCGTAGGAGACGTGCGAGTACACCGGCGCGCGCGCCGATTCCGCGCCGGACTTCACCTCGGTGACGAAGCGCAGCAGCTTGCGGCGATCGTACGAGTCCGGAAAACCCTTGCGGTGCATGATGCCTCGACGGATGAGTTCGGCCGAGGGATAGAGGAACCCGTCCGTCGTCACGAGGTCGACGCGCGGGTGATGCTCCCATCGGGAGAGCAGTGCCTGCAGGACGCGGGCCGTCGTGGACTTGCCCACCGCGACGCTGCCGGCGATGCCGATCACGAAGGGCACCTGGCGGTCCGGCGTCTGCTCGCCGAGGAACGTCGCGGTGGCGGCGAACAGACGTTGACGCGCGGCGACCTGCAAATGGATCAACCGGGACAGCGGCAGGTAGACCTCCGCGACCTCGTCCAGGTCGATCTGCTCGCCCAGGCCGCGCAGCCCGGTCAGCTCGTCCTCGGTCAGCACGAGGGGGGTCGCCTTGCGCAGCGTGCGCCACTGTCGGCGATCGAACTCCACGTACGGACTCGACTCGCTCATCCGGGACACGCTGCCTCCATTCACGAACGGTGCCGAAGGAAATAGTGCCGGGTGGCGGCGGTCGGGCGTAACCCGGGTGGGCCGACGTAGGGTCGATCATCGTGGACGCCGACGATTTCGTGACCGAGTACCTCACGCTGGGACTGTCCTTCGACCGGCTCGAAGAGGGTTTCGTCGACGCCTTCACCGGTGACTCGGCGCTGCGCCGCGCGGTCGAGAGCGCGCCGACGCCGGACCCGCGCACCCTGGCCCGTCGGGCGGGCGACCTCCGCGCCGCGCTGCCGGCGGTCGACCTCACGGCCGACCGCGCGTCGTTCCTCGACGCCCATCTACGGGCGCTCGAGTGCTCCGCGCGGAAACTGGCGGGAGACGAGATCGGGTTCGTCGACGAGGTCCGCGCCTACTTCGACATCGACATCGCGCTCGGCGACCAGGACGACTACCGGGCCGCCCATCACCGTCTGGACGAGGTGCTGCCCGGAGCGGGCTCGCTGACCGAGCGCATGCGGGCCCACCGCGCGTCGGACGAGATTCCGCCGGAGCGGCTCGCTGCGTGTGTGGAGGCGTTCTCGAGCGCCCTGCGGGACGAGGTGCGGCGCCGGTACCCGCTGCCCGACACCGAGCAGGTCACCTACGAGGTGGTGGGGGACAAGCCGTGGTCCGGCTTCAACTACTACCTCGGCGACTACCGGTCGACGGTGGCGATCAACTCGGATCTGAAGCAACACATGGCGCACCTGCCGCGGCTGATCGCACACGAGTCCTATCCCGGCCACCACACCGAGCACTGCCGCAAGGAGGCCGGGCTGGTGGCGACGGCCGGTCAGCAGGAGCAGACGATCTTTCTGGTCAACACCCCGCAGTGCCTCATGGCGGAGGGGCTGGCGGACCTCGCGCTCGAGTCTCTGATCGGGCCGGGGTGGGGAGCGTGGGCGCAGGAGATCTACGCCGATCTCGGCCTGCGATTCGACGGTGCGCGCGCCGAAGCGGTGCACACCGCGTCCGCGGGTCTGCTCGGCGTCCGGCAGGACGCGGCGTTGATGCTGCACGATCAGCACCGGAGCCACGACGACGTCGCGTCGTTCCTCGAGCGGTGGTCGCTGACGACGTCGGAGCGGGCCCGCCAGTCGTTGCGGTTCCTGACCTCGCCGCTGTGGCGGGCGTACATCTCCACCTACGTCGAGGGCTACCGCTTGCTCGGGGGGTGGCTCGATCGCGCGGACACCGCCGACGAGCGCAGCGCCCGGTTCGCCCGACTTCTCGACGAACCCCTGATCCCGTCCGGATTGCGCTGATCGGCTGCGCCTAGACTGGTCGCACGCCTGCTCGACCCCGATGACCGCTCGTCCTGCTGCTTGGAGAACCGTCGCGATGACCGCTGCACCTGTGAAGTCCACGATCGAGACCGCGTCCCTCGCGGAGCTCGATCCCGAGGTCGCCGCGGCGATGGCCGGCGAACTCGGCCGCCAGCGCGACACCCTCGAGATGATCGCGTCGGAGAACTTCGTGCCGCGCGCGATCCTGCAGGCGCAGGGCAGCGTGCTCACCAACAAGTACGCCGAGGGATACCCCGGGCGTCGCTACTACGGCGGCTGCGAGCACGTCGACGTCGTCGAGGACCTGGCGCGGAACCGCGCGAAGGAGCTCTTCGGCGCGGAATTCGCCAACGTGCAGCCGCATGCCGGCGCCCAGGCCAACGCCGCGGTGCTCATGGCGCTCATCGCGCCCGGCGACAAGATCATGGGTCTCGATCTCGCCCACGGCGGACACCTCACGCACGGCATGAAGCTCAACTTCTCCGGCAAGCTCTACGAGGTCGAGTCGTACGGAGTGAGCAAGGAAGACCACCGCATCGACATGGACGAGGTGCGCAAGCAGGCGCTCCACGCCCGGCCGCAGGTGCTCATCGCGGGTTGGTCCGCCTACCCGCGCCACCAGGATTTCGCCGCGTTCCGGTCGATCGCCGACGAGGTGGGCGCCCTCCTGTGGGTCGACATGGCGCACTTCGCCGGGCTCGTCGCCGCCGGTGTGCACCCGTCGCCCGTCCCGCACGCCGACGTCGTCTCCTCGACCGTGCACAAGACGCTGGGCGGCCCGCGCTCGGGCATCGTCCTGGCCAAGAAGGAGTGGGCGAAGAAGCTCAACTCCGCCGTCTTCCCCGGTCAGCAGGGTGGACCGCTGATGCACGCCGTCGCGGCCAAGGCCGTGGCCTTCAAGATCGCCGGCACCCCCGAGTTCCGGGAGCGTCAGGAGCGCACCCTGCGCGGCGCGTCGATCCTCGCCGAGCGTCTGACCGGCGCCGACGTGGCCGAGCAGGGCATCTCGGTGCTCACCGGCGGCACCGACGTGCACCTCGCCCTGGTGGACCTACGCAACTCCCGCCTCGACGGGCAGCAGGCGGAGGACCTGCTCCACGAGGTCGGCATCACCGTCAATCGCAACGCCGTGCCCTTCGACCCGCGCCCGCCGATGGTGACCTCGGGTCTGCGGATCGGCACCGCGGCCCTCGCCACCCGCGGCTTCGGCGACACCGAGTTCACCGAGGTGGCCGACATCATCGCGACCGCACTGGTCACCGGCGAGGCCACCGACGCTCTCCGCGGTCGCGTCACCGCGCTGGCCCGCAACTTCCCGCTGTACGACGGTCTCGAGGACTGGGGCCTGCTGGGCTGACGCCTACCGGTTGCGCAGCGGGAGCCCGGCCTCGGCGAGGAATGCGAGCACGTCCTCCTCGACCTCGTCGCGGTTGGTCTCGTTGAAGATCTCGTGGCGGGCGCCGTCGTACACCTTCTCCTGGAACGACGCGCCCCGGAGCGACGGCATGGCCGCGGCGGTCGGCTCGTAGGGCACCAGCTGGTCGTCTCCGCCGTGCAACCACAGGGTGGGCTGGTCGCCGAGCGTGCCCGACGACGCCACGGTGTCCACGGCCCGGCCGAAGGTCTCGAGCGTCGCGCGGGCGAAGGGACCGTGGTACACGAGCGGATCGGCCTGATAGGCCGCGCCGACCTCGGGGTCGCGGGAGAGCACCGACGGATCGATCGGGACGTCGGGAATCTCGTCGAGCTCGAGCAGTGCGGCGAAGACCTCCATCTTCCCCACGAGGGGGCCGGAGAGAACCAACGCGGCCAGTTCGTCGCGATGGGTCTGCGCGTAGCGCGTGGCCAGCAGGCCGCCCATGGAGTGACCGATCAGCACCAGTGGCAGGTCGGGGTACTCGGCGCGGGCACGCTCGGCCACGGTGTGCAGGTCCGCCACCACGGCGTCGACGTCGGTGACCACGGCGCGGTCCCCGTCGGATCGGCCGTGCCCGTGGTGGTCCGGGGCGAACACGGCCGCACCGGCCGCGACCAGGGTCGAGGCCAGGTGCGCGTAGCGACCCGAATGCTCCCCGTACCCGTGCGCGATCAGCACGAGAAACTGCGGCGGGCGCGGCACCGGCCACGCTCGGTACGCCACCGTTCCCTGTGCGCCGTCGAATTCCTGCATCTCCTGGGCGTTCTGCACGACGGCGACGCTAACAGCGTCGGCTCGTGTTTCGGGGCGAATACCGAATGCGCCGGTTCCGGGGGCAAGTCGTCACACGGTGTTCACCGACACGCCCGACGCCGGATCGGGCCGCGGGTGCGGTGGCGGCAGTAGCGTCGGCAGTGCGGGCGGCGGGGAAGCCGTCCGTGCGGGAGGTCTCCGACATGGTCGAATCCAACGACCCGAGAAGGGACCGGACTCTCGGTCTCGTCGACGTCGGCGGTCGGCATCGGCAGACCCTCCGGTCCAGCGATCGACCACGCCGCGCCCGCGCGGCGTTCGAGGAGTCCGAAGTGACTGCAACTCGCTCCGCCACCACCCGCACGTACGTCCTCGACACCTCGGTGTTGCTCTCCGATCCGTGGGCCGTGACCCGGTTCGCCGAGCACGCCGTCGTGTTGCCTCTCGTGGTCATCGGTGAGCTCGAGGGCAAACGCCACCATCACGAACTGGGATGGTTCGCCCGGGAGTCGTTGCGGATGCTGGACGATCTGCGCATCGAGCACGGTCGTCTCGACCAGCCGGTTCCGATCGGGGTCGACGGCGGCACGCTGCAGGTCGAGCTGAATCACACCGACCCCACCGTGCTGCCGGTCGGGTTCCGCACCGACGCCAACGACGCGCGAATTCTCGCGTGCGCGCTCAACCTCGCCGCCGACGGCCGAGACGTGGTGCTGGTCAGCAAGGACATCCCGCTGCGGGTCAAGGCGGGTGCGGTGGGCCTGCCGGCCGACGAGTACCACGCTCACGACGTCGTGCCCTCCGGGTGGACGGGAATGGCGGAGCTCGAGGTGTCGCGGGAGGTCGTCGACACGCTGTTCGCGCACGGTGTCGTCGATCTGGACGAGGCGCGAGATCTACCCTGCCACACCGGCGTTCGTCTGCTCGGTGGGTCGTCCAGTGCACTCGGGCGCGTCACGCCGGACAAGCAGGTTCAGGTGGTGCGCGGCGAGCGCGAGGCCTTCGGACTGCACGGCCGATCGGCGGAGCAGCGCGTGGCACTGGATCTGCTGCTCGACGAGTCCATCGGCATCGTCTCCCTCGGCGGCAAGGCCGGCACCGGCAAGTCGGCGTTGGCCCTGACGGCCGGACTCGAGGCGGTGCTCGAACGTCGGACCCACCGCAAGGTGGTGGTGTTCCGTCCGCTGTACGCCGTCGGCGGCCAGGAACTCGGCTACCTGCCGGGCAGCGAGAGCGACAAGATGGGCCCGTGGGCGCAGGCGGTGTTCGACACCCTCGACGGTCTCGCGAGTCCTGAGGTCATCGAGGAGGTCACCGCGCGCGGAATGCTGGAGGTGCTGCCCCTGACGCACATTCGCGGGCGCTCGCTGCACGACTCGTTCGTGATCGTCGACGAGGCTCAGTCCCTCGAACGCAACGTCCTGCTCACCGTGCTGTCCCGCCTGGGCTCCGGGTCGCGGGTGGTCCTCACCCACGACGTCGCCCAGCGCGACAACCTGCGGGTCGGTCGGCACGACGGCGTGGCCGCGGTGATCGAGAAGCTCAAGGGCCATCCGCTCTTCGCGCACGTGACGCTGACGCGGTCCGAGCGGTCGCCGATCGCCGCCCTGGTGACGGACATGCTCGAGGAGTTCGGACCGGCCTGATCTCGGGCCGGCTCGATCTCGGGCCGGCGGACGAGGACGTGCCGGGGCCCCGGTCACCGCGGATGGTGTGACCGGGGCCAGAACCTGGCGCCCGTCGACTGGGAGTCACCCAAAGACGGGGGGAGGGGCGTCAGGATTCCGAGCCGGGCTGGTCCGGCCGTTATTCTCTGGGGCATGGACACCAGTGACCACGACGTGTTGACCGCCCTGGAATCGGACGCCGCACGAGTCCTCGAGGCTCACATCGAGGTGGCCGACGGGTGGCAACCGCACGATTACGTGCCGTGGGACGCGGGCCGGAACTTCGCGTTCCTGGGCGGCGAGGACTGGGCGCCGGACCAGGTGTCGCTGTCCGACGTCGAGGTGCTCGCGGCCACCGTCGGCGTGCTCTTGGCGGACAACCTGCCGGAGTACCACCGGGACCTCGCGTTCGCGCTGCGGGCGAACGACACCTGGTGGAAGCTCATCGGTCGCTGGACGGCCGAGGAGAACCGGCACGCGATCGTGCTGCGCAACTACCTCATGACCACGCGCGCCGTGGACCCCGTCGAGCTCGAACGCATTCGCGTGGAGCACATGACCACGGGGTACCGGTCGCCGTCGCTGCACGCCGTCCACATCCTGGCCAAGTTCGCGCTCGACGAGCAGGCCGCGACCGTCCGCCACCGTCGCAGTGCCGACGTCAGCGAGGACGCCCTGCTGTCGGCCATCTTCGACCGCATCGCCACCGACGACGCGCTGCAGGCCGAGTTGTTCGCCTCGCTCGTCGCCGCGGCCCTCCGGCACGATGCGGACGGCACCGTGCTCGCCGTCGCGGACGCCGTCGACTCGTTCTCCCTGCCGTCGGTGGATCTGCCCGGACGCGGCAACAGCACGGCCCTGCTGGCCGAGGCCGGTCTCTACGACGAGACCGTGCAGACCGAGCAGGTCGTCCGGCCGCTGCTCGAGACGTGGGGCATCTTCGACCTCGACGGTCTCGGCGACGACGCCGCGGCTGCGCGCGATCGGCTCCGCTCCGCAGTCGGCGTCGCCTGAGCGGTCACCGCCCGCGCGCTCACCGCGCTCACCGTGTGAGCGTGAATCCGCCGATCGGCGCGGCGCCGCCGAAGCCGACGAAGTAGACCGTGCCGGTGTACCGATTCGGGTTCGCCGGGTCGACGGTCATCTCGTCGTGCACCAGAGCGCCCAGCGCGGGCGAGAGGCGCCCGTAGTCGACGTGGATCACGTCGGCGCCCGTGGCGATGGACGGGGCGCTGTAGACGTCCGCCGGCAGGACGTCGGCACCCAGCACCCGGTTGGTCGCCGCCGTGCCCCCACCGGTGATGGTCTTGCCCTGCCAGAAGGGCACCGGCGCGCCCGACGGGTCCGTTCCGACGTAGACCCCGTCCGGGGGAAGGGGCGTCGCAGACGCCACTGCCGGTGCCGCGAGGGCGGCACCGGCAGCGGTGAGGACGAGCAGGGTGACAGCGGACGTTCGCTTCATGAGGAGTCCTCACGTCGAGTGTGATCAGTCACACACGACTGTCCTCTTTCGGCGCTTCTCACACCACCGCGCGGACGATCAGTCGCGCACCTTCGCCATCGCGAGCACGTCCAG
Source organism: Rhodococcus sp. PBTS 1 (assembly GCF_001620025.1). NCBI lineage: Bacteria > Bacillati > Actinomycetota > Actinomycetes > Mycobacteriales > Nocardiaceae > Rhodococcus > Rhodococcus sp. PBTS 1. The sequence goes on along the minus strand of NZ_CP015219.1, from coordinate 2,602,043 downwards.
GCGGGAGTCCAGTTCGGCCTCGGACAGCTTGTCCGGGACCAGCCCACGCTCGACGACGACCTCGCGGATGGTCTTCTTCTCCTTCAGCGCCTGCTTGGCGACGGCCGCGGCCTCCTCGTAGCCGATCGCGCTGTTCAGCGGGGTGACGATCGACGGGGAGGACTCGGCGAGTTGCTTGAGGTGCTCGTCGTTGGCCTCGAGGCCGGCCACGCACTTGTCGACGAACAGCCGGGAGACGTTGGCCAGCAGCTTGAGCGACTCGAGAAGGTTGCGAGCCATCATCGGGATGTAGACGTTCAGCTCGAACGCGCCGGCGGCGCCGCCCCACGCGATGGCCGCGTCGTTGCCGACGATCTGCGCCGCGACCTGCGTCGCGGCCTCCGGCAGCACCGGGTTGACCTTGCCCGGCATGATCGAGCTGCCCGGCTGCAGGTCCGGCAGACGGATCTCGCCGAGTCCGGTCAGCGGGCCCGATCCCATCCAGCGGATGTCGTTGGCGATCTTGGTCAGCGAGACCGCGATGGTGCGCAGGGCGCCCGACGCCTCGACGAGGCCGTCGCGCGCGGCCTGGGCCTCGAACGAGTCCTTCGCCGGGGTCAGCGCGTCGACACCCGTCGACTTCACCAGCTCGGCCACCACCTTCGGGCCGAAGCCGTCGGGGGCGTTGAGGCCGGTTCCGACGGCGGTGCCACCGATGGGCAGTTCGCCGAGGCGGGGGAGGACCGACTGCACGCGCTCGATGCCGGCCTCGATCTGGCGGGCGTAGCCGCCGAACTCCTGGCCGAGGGTGACCGGGACGGCATCCATGAGGTGGGTGCGACCGGACTTGACGACGGTCTTCCACTCGGTGGCCTTCGCCGCGAGCGCCTCGTGGAGGTACTGCAGCGCCGGGATGAGATCGGTGACCGCGGCCTCGGTGGCGGCGACGTGCGTGGCCGTCGGGAAGGTGTCGTTGGACGACTGCGACATGTTGACGTGGTCGTTGGGGTGGACCTCGACGCCGTTGTTCTTGGCGATGCTCGCGATGACCTCGTTGGCGTTCATGTTGGAGCTGGTGCCCGAGCCGGTCTGGAACACGTCGATGGGGAATTCCCCGTCGTGCTTGCCGTCGGCGATCTCGGTCGCGGCGGCCACGATGGCGTCGGCCTTCTCCGCGTCGAGCAGCCCGAGGTCCTTGTTGACCTGCGCGCACGCGGCCTTGAGCAGACCCATCGCACGGATCTGCGTCCGTTCGAGGGGACGTCCCGAGATGGGGAAGTTCTCGACGGCGCGCTGGGTCTGGGCACGCCAGAGTGCGTTCACGGGAACGCGGACCTCGCCCATGGTGTCGTGCTCGATGCGGAACTGGTCGGAATCAGTCATGAACCTTTGCCTCGTCGGTTGCGGGTCGGTTGCGGAACAGCTGCGGATCGGATCAGAAGGACGGGACGGCGCCGGAATCGCCGTCGAAGTCGACGGACGAGTACTCCCGGAGCTTGTCCAGGCGGTGGTAGGCGTCGATCATGCGCACGGTGCCGGACTTCGATCGCATGACGATCGACTGCGTGTGGGCGCCGCCGCCGGAGTAGCGCACACCCTGCAGCAGGTCGCCGTCGGTGACCCCGGTCGCGGTGAAGAAGACGTTCTCGCCCGACACCAGGTCCTCGGTGACCAGGACGCGATCGAGGTCGTGACCGGCGTCGATCGCCTTCTGGCGCTCGGCGTCGTCGGTCGGCGCGAGGGCTCCCTGCAGGGTGCCGCCGAGGCACCGCATGGCCGCCGCCGCGATGATGCCCTCGGGCGTGCCGCCGGTGCCGAGCAGGATGTCGATCGGGGAGTTCGGGCGGGCGGCCGCGATGGCGCCGGCCACGTCGCCGTCGGAGATGAGCCGGATGCGGGCGCCGGTGTCGCGGACCTGCTGGATGAGCTCGGCGTGGCGGGGGCGGTCGAGGATGCAGACCGTGACGTCGGTGGTCGATCCCTTCTTGACCCGCGCGATGCGCTCGATGTTCACCCGAACGGGGGCGGTGATGTCGACGACCTCGGCATAGTCCGGGCCGACGGCGAGCTTGCGCATGTAGAACACGGCCGACGGGTCGAACATCGCGCCGCGCTCGGCGACCGCGAGGACCGAGATCGCGTTCGGCATGCCCTTCGCCATCAGCGTGGTGCCGTCGACCGGGTCGACGGCGAAGTCGACCTCGGGACCGTTCCCGTTGCCCACCTGCTCGCCGTTGTAGAGCATCGGGGCTTCGTCCTTCTCGCCCTCGCCGATGACCACCACGCCGCGCATGGACACCGAGGACACCAGCTGCCGCATGGCGTCGACGGCCGCACCGTCGCCGCCCTCCTTGTCGCCGCGTCCGACCCAGCGTCCGCTGGCCAGTGCCCCCGCCTCGGTGACACGCACCAGTTCGAGAGCCAGGTTGCGGTCCGGTGCCATCGGGGTGGAGCTGTCGGTGCTGGCCGTCATGTGCGCGGTGCCTCCTCGGGCGGGGATACGTGCCGTGATTGTCGCATCACACCCTGCGCGGCGGCGTCGGCAGGTCGGCAGGTGGGATAGTGGACTCCGTGGCCGAGAAGAAACCCAGGATCCTCCAGAACAACAAGGACATGGCGTGGTCACTGATCCCGCTGCTTCTCGCCTGCGTGGTGATCGCGGCCATCGCCGGGCAGTGCTCGCTCCGCGTCGGCGGCCCTGAGGCCGGACAGGTCCCCCGCATCGATCTGGGCGCCACGCTGCAGGCGGACGCCGACTCGGTCGACTTCCCGATCCGCCGCCCCGAGGTGCCCGCGGACTGGATCCCCAATTCGGCGTCGCGCCCGTCGATCCCCGGGTCGGACTCGCCGGTCAGCACCGTCGGCTTCGTCACGCCGTCGGGAAGCTACCTCGGCCTGACGCAGAGCGACGCGAGCGAGGAGGACCTGCTGCGCTTCCGCACGGACGGCGCGCGGACCGAGGGGCAGGGCGTCGAATCCGTGGCCGGGACCGACTGGGTGGTCTACCGCGGCGAGAACACCGAGCCGTTCTGGGTCGCCGACCTCGGAAGGAGCCGCGCGCTGATCACCGGGTCCGGTAACCAGGACGAGTTCCTCGCCCTGGCGTCGGCCGTCGTCTCGGCACCGGTGCTCGACCCGCGCTGACGGCGCGGTCGGGCGAGGCGCGTCGGTCGAGGCGCGTCAGTCGTCGTCGCGACCGGCGAGCGCGTCCTCGATGCGGGCGCGGGCTCCGGCGAGATGCTGCTCGCATCGTGCGGCGAGCGCCTCGCCGCGCTCCCACAGCGCCAACGACGCGTCCAGGTCCAGGCCGCCCTGCTCGAGCACCTTCACCACGTCCACCAGCTCGTCGCGGGCGGCCTCGTAACCGAGTTCGTCGACCGGGGTCTCGCTCATGGGTCCATCCTCTCCGACGCGTTGCTCGGCGCGGCGACCCGGCCCATCCCGACCGCGGTGACGGACCCGTCGGCCACCCGGATGCGCAGTTGGGTGCCCGGCGGCGCGTCCGCGACGCTGCGCAGGACCTCGGGATCGTCACCCGGCACCACTCGCTGCACGACGGCGTAGCCGCGGGCGAGCGTCGCGGCCGGCCCCAAAGTCACCAATCGGGCTCGGAGGTGGTCGACGGCGGTGCTCTCGGAGGCGACGGCGCGGCGCACGTCGCGGCGGACGACGCGGCGCATCTCCGCGATTTCCTCGCCGCGGCGATCGAGTCCCGACATCGGATCCGCGAGAACGGGCCGGTGCCGGAGCGCGTCGAGTCCGCGGGCCTCGCGGGCGACCCACCCCCGTAGAGCCGCGGAACTCCGGGCGCGGAGCTCCGCCACCAGGGCCAGCTCCGCCTCGGCGTCGGGAACCACTCGCTTCGCCGCATCGGTGGGCGTCGCGGCGCGCACGTCCGCGACGTGGTCGCTCAGCGGGCTGTCCGGTTCGTGACCGATCGCGCTGACGATCGGCGTTCGGGCCGCGACGACGGCGCGACAGAGAGCTTCGTCGGAGAACGGGAGAAGATCCTCCACGCTGCCGCCGCCGCGCGCGAGAACGATCACGTCGACGTCGGGATGCTCGTCGAGTTCGGCGATCGCACGCAGGATGCCGGGCACCGCCGACGGGCCCTGCACCGGGGTGTTGCGGACCTCGAACCGCACGGCCGGCCACCGTCGTCGGGCGACCGACAGCACGTCCTTCTCGGCGGCGCTCGCACGTGCGGTGACCAGTCCGACGGCGCGGGGGAGGAACGGCAAGGGGCGCTTGAGGCGTGGATCGAACAGGCCCTCCGCCGCGAGCATGCCGCGCAGACGCTCGATCCGGGCGAGCAGCTCGCCCACGCCGATCGCGCGAATTTCGGTGGCACGCAACGAGATGGTGCCGCGCCCGGTGAAGAAGGAGAGCTTGCCGTACAGCACCACGCGCGCGCCCTCGACCACCGGCACGGGGGAGGACTGGATGAGCATCGGCGAACACGTGACCGACAGCGACATGTCGGCCGCCGGGTCCCGCAGCGTGAGGAAGGCCGTGCGCGTGCCCTGCCGCACCGACACCTGGGTCAGCTGACCTTCCACCCAGATGCTGCCCAGCCGGTCGATCCACCCGGCGACCTTGGTGGCGACGCTGCGGACGGGGAGAGGATTCTCCGGCGAACTGACCGGTGGGGACGTCACTTGGCGCGTGCGGTGGTGATGCGGTTCTCGAGCATGGTCCGGTAGGGGGCGCGATTCTTGGCGGCCGTCTCGTAGTCGAGCAGCTCCGTGAGGTCGTCGACGGACAACGACCGCAGGCGGGCGCGCAGCTGAGCGAGGGTCAGCGCGTCGTAGTCCAGGTACTCCGCGATCTCGGGCCGGGCGTCGGCGGCGGTGAGCGTCGGGGCGGCCACGTGATCGGCGGGCTGCACCTCGGACGGCGGGGTCGAGTACAACGCGAAGCGGCCGGACGTCGGGGCGTCGCCGTCGGACGTGTCGGTGGCCGAGGATGCGCTCCCGGTGGCGGTCCGGGACGGGGCGTCGACGGCGACGTCGGTGTAGCGGCCGGGCGTCGGGCCGGCGTCGGACGGACGTGCCGGGTCGTCATCGAGTTGACGCGCCGCGTCGTCGTCGAACGTCGCCCACTCCGGCTGCTCCTCGGGCCGACCGCCGAGCAGGGAGAACACCTGGTCGCCCTTGATCGCGAGCTCGGTGACCGTCTGCTGGAAGCGCATCGCGGTCTGCAGCACCTCGCTCACGGCGGTCATCGGCAGCGAGAACGCCGTGGTGGGGAGTCTCCGCGCCTCTTCCACCACCGTGACGGCGATGCCCAGCGCGACTCGGGCTGCGAAGGGAGGACGAATCATGATGCACAGAGTGCCCGACGACGCGCCGTTTTCCCAGTCGGGTCGCCGCGCGAGCGGGTGGCGGTCGGGGTGGCCACGTATCCTGGAGCCATGTCCTCGGCTGTGCCCAGTACCCCGTCCACCTCGGTGCCTTCGGCGACGTCGGAGCCGTCGGCGCCCATCGCTCTCGACCTCGGCATCGCCCGGCGGGCGACGACGGAGGGGGAGTACACCGGACCCAAGCGCGTGCTGCTGGCCGAGCCCCGCGGGTACTGCGCTGGTGTCGACCGCGCCGTGGAGACCGTGGAGAAGGCGCTCGAGAAGCACGGCGCCCCCATCTACGTGCGCAAGGAGATCGTGCACAACCGCCACGTCGTGGAGACGCTGACGGATCAGGGCGTGGTCTTCGTCGACGAGACGGACGAGGTTCCCGAGGGCGCGCTGCTCGTGTTCTCCGCCCACGGGGTGTCCCCGGCGGTGCACGCCTCGGCCGCCGAACGGAACCTGCGCACCATCGACGCCACGTGCCCGCTGGTCACCAAGGTCCATCAGGAGGCCAAGCGCTTCGCGCGGGACGACTTCGACATCCTGCTCATCGGCCACGAGGGGCACGAGGAGGTCGAGGGCACCGCGGGCGAGGCGCCGGACCGCGTGCAGGTGGTCGACGGACCCGAGAGCGTCGACGCCGTCACCGTGCGGGACGAGAGCAAGGTCATCTGGCTGTCGCAGACCACGCTCAGCGTCGACGAGACCATGGACACGGTCGCGCGGCTGCGGGAGAAGTTCCCACTGCTCCAGGACCCGCCCAGCGACGACATCTGCTACGCCACGCAGAACCGCCAGGTGGCGGTCAAGGCGATGGCGCCCGAGTGCGACCTGGTGATCGTGGTCGGCTCGCGGAACTCCTCGAACTCCGTGCGGCTGGTCGAGGTCGCCCTGGCCGCGGGTGCCCGGGCGAGCTACCTCGTCGACTACGCCAAGGAGGTCGACACCGCGTGGCTCGAGGGCGTGCGGACGGTCGGCATCACCTCCGGCGCCTCGGTGCCCGAAGTGCTGGTGCGGGGCGTGCTCGATCTGCTCGCCGACCACGGCTTCGGCTCCGTCGAGCCGGTCACCACGGCCAACGAGACCCTCGTCTTCGCTCTGCCGCGAGAGCTGCGGACCAGCGCTCGAGTCTGACGCTCCGGGACACCGACCTGGTCCGCGGTCGGTGTCCCCGGGTCGATCTAGTGGTCTCGGTCCCGGTAGCGCACCCGCGGCGTCGGATGCGGCGTGACGTTCTCCGCCCCCGTTCGGCGCTCGGGGTAGGACCGCGCTTCCGGGTACGGCCGGGCTTCGGGGTACGGCCGGGGCTCCGAGTAGGGCCGGGGTTCGTAGGACCGCCGCGGTTCCGCACGACGTGTCGGTTCCGCCTGCCGCCGCGGCTCCCGGTCGCGTCGACGCTCGCCGTCCACGCGCGGTCGACGGCCGGTCTCCGGGGCGGAGTGCGCCTGCTCGTCGTCGCGCGGCGCCCCTCGCATCCGGCGTGACGCCGGTGCGTCGGCACGAGCACGACGGGTTTCCGCACGGCCGCCCGAACGGCGGCCGGTGGTGTCGGGCCGCGGGTCGGTCTTCTCGGGTCGCCGTGCGCGAGTCTTCTCCGGGGAGCGGGGCTCGGTTTTGCGGGGCTCGGTTTTGCGGGGCTTGGTCTTGCGGGGGGCGGTGCTGCGGGTGCGGGCGGGGTGCGGGCGGTCGAGGAGGAGTCGGGCCGCGCCGATGCCGAGCACGAGCATCGTGGTGAGGAACATCAGGGGAAAGCGATCGACGAGCGGGACCGCGACGGTCAGGACGAGGTCCTTGAGCGAGCTGCCGGCGTCGTCCCCGGTGGTCTGGTAGGCGACGGGGACGGCGACGATCATCAGCAGCGGCGGCTGCACCATCGCGGCGAAGAGACCCTTGCGGCGCACGGCCACCACGGCGAGGGCGCAGCCCAGAACGTAGAGGACGGCGAATGTGGCGCCGGGTTCCCCGGCTCGCATCGCGTCGAGGGCGAAGCCGAGGACACACGCGCCGGCCGCCAGCGCCACGGCACCCCAGGCGGGGATTCCGGGCACGGTGGGGAGGGCCGAGCGGTGATCGAGTGGCACTCCCGAGCGTGCGTGTTGGGTGGTCGACACACACCGAGGTTAGCGTCGATCTACCCGGAGGCCTCGGCGGCGTGCCCGTGACGCGACGGCGCAGTGGTGTGCGTGGCGGACCGGACGACGCCGCGTGGACGGACGTCGACGGTGCTCGCGGTGGGCGGATCCCCGTCGAATCGGGACATCTCGTGCAATCGGCGCGCGGTCACGAACACGCGATTGTCCAGCGAGCCGACCGCGCTGTTGAACGCGTCGACGGCCTTGCCGAGATGGCTGCCCACCTTGTCGACGTGGTCGCCGACCGTCCCCAGGCGCTCGTAGAGCTCCCGGCCGAGCGCGACGACGGCGGCGGCGTCCTCCGCCAGGCTCTCCTGGCGCCAGGTGAAGGCGACGGTCCGCAGCAGCGCGACGAGGGTGGTCGGCGTCGCGAGTACCACGTTGCGGGTGAACGCGTGCTCGAGCAGGCCCCGGTCGCGGGTGAGCGCGGCGTCGAGGAAGGGATCCCCCGGCACGAACAGCACCACGAATTCCGGCGACGGGTCGAAGGCGCGCCAGTACTTCTTGTCCGCGAGCGCGTCGACGTGGGTGCGTAGGTGCCGTGCGTGGCGCTCGAGGTGCCGGTCGACGGTCTCCGGATCGGTTTCCGCGGCCGCGTCGAGGAAGGCCACCAGCGGCACCTTCGCGTCGACCACGACCGAGCGGCCGCCGGCGAGGCGGACCACGAGGTCCGGCCGGACGCCGTCGCCGACCACCTGGGTGTCGAAATCGCAGTGCTTCGTCATCCCGGCGAGTTCGACCACCCGTTCGAGCTGCATCTCGCCCCACCGCCCACGGATCTGGGGCGCCCTGAGCGCGGTGACCAGCTGATCGGTCTGCGACGCGAGATGCCGGGACGCCCGGTGCATCCCGGCCACCTGCTCGGTCAGTCCCGCGTAGGCGCTCGCCCGGTCCCGCTCGGCCACCCGCACGTGATTCTCGAGGGCGTCCACGGCGTCCCGCAGCGGGTCGACCACCCGCGCGATGCTCTCCCCGATCGCTCCGGAGTGTCGGCGGGCCGCGTCCTCGTTGAGCAGCGCGAGCGAGCGTCGGACGGCGTCCTCGCCGGCCGCGGCGGCGGCCAGGCGCTCGCCGGCGCGGGCGAGTTCGACGTCACCCCGCGCGCTGCGGAGCCACCAGCCCAGCGCCATCCCCACGGCGAGGGCGACGAGGACGACGAGTGCGGTCACGGCGGTCATGGCGCACAGCATGGCCGACACCACCGACACGGCGACCGGTGACCGAGGTCGCGCTCGCGGCCGTCCGTGCGTCGACCGGGATCTGTCGTACCCCTCCGTTAGCGTCGATCGTATGAAGATCCTGCACACCTCGGACTGGCACATCGGGCGCACCTTCCACGGTGTCGACCTGCTGGCCGATCAGCGGCGTGCGCTGGACGCGGTGGCGGACATCGTGCGTGATCACGGTGTCGACGTCGTGGTCGTTCCGGGCGACGTCTACGACCGTGCGGTGCCCAGCGCCGACGCGGTTCGCCTGTGCACCAGAGCTTTCGAGCGCATCCGGGCGGCCGGTGCCCGCATCGTCGTCACGTCGGGCAATCACGATTCGCCCGCGCGTCTCGGCGCCGGCGCCTCGTTCGCCGCGGCCGGCGGCCTGCACGTGTTCACCACGGTGGCCGCGGTGGGGGAGCCCGTGGTCGTGGCCGACGAGCACGGCGACGTCGCGTTCTACGGCATCCCGTACCTCGAACCGGACGCCACCGCACGGGAACTCGGGGTGGCGGGCGGCCGGTCGCACGCGAGCGTCCTGGCGGCGGCGATGGGTCGCGTGCGGGCCGATATGCAGGACCGGCCGGCATCGACACGCTCGGTGGTTCTCGCGCACGCCTTCGTGGTCGGCGGCGAGGCGACGGGATCGGAGCGGTCCATCTCGGTCGGCGGTGTGGAGACCGTCGCCGCGGGCGCGTTCGCCGGGGTCGACTACGTGGCGTTGGGGCACCTGCATTCCCCGCAGGAAGTGGAGCCGCATGTGCGGTATTCCGGTTCCCCCGTGCCGTATTCGTTCGGCGAGCGTTCGCACCGCAAGGCGGTGTGGCTGATCGATCTCGACGCGCAGGGTCTCGCCGACGTGACGCGCATCGATCTCCCGGTCGTGCGCGGACTGTCCGTGCTCGAGGGCACGCTGGACGAGTTGGTGTCCGACGCGCGGTTCGCCGCGGCCGAGGAGCACTACGTGTCGGCGGTGCTCACCGATGCAGTGCGGCCGCTGGACGCCATGCGCGCTCTGCGTCAGCGGTTTCCGTTCGCGGTGCATCTCGAGTGGCATCGGCCCGTGGGCTCCGACCTCGGCCGGTACCGAGACAAGGTGATCGGCCGGACGGACGCCGCCATCGTGCGCAGTTTCGTCACCGACATGCGGAGCGCACCGTCGGACAGCGAGTGCGCGCTGCTCGACGCCGCGGTGGAAGCGGCCGTGGCGCAGCAGGATTCGTCGACCGCGACGGCGGAGGACCGGTCGGTGGCGATGTCGGCGTGAGGCTCCACGCACTGTCGGTGACGGCGTTCGGTCCGTTCGGCGGATCGGTCGACGTCGACTTCGACCGGCTCGGCGCGGACGGGCTGTTCCTGCTGCACGGCCCCACGGGTGCGGGCAAGACCTCGGTGCTCGATGCCGTCGCGTTCGCCCTCTACGGGGTGCTCCCCGGGTCCCGTCGGGAGAACCGGCGGTTGCTCTCCGACCACGCCGAGGCGGGTGTCGCGCCGCGGGTCGTGCTCGAGGCCACCCTGGGCGGCCGCCGCGTCACCCTCTCCCGCACCCCGGAATACCTGCGGCCCAAGCGTCGAGGCGACGGCGTGACCAAGCAGAACGCGTCCGCCTCGCTCGTGTGGGAGGACGGGGACGGCGAGAACCTCACGCGCATCGACGAGGTGGCGCGAGAGGTCGAGCGGCTGCTCGGCATGCGCGTCGACCAGTTCTTCCAGGTGGTGATGCTGCCGCAGGGCGAGTTCGCGCGGTTCCTGCGCGCGCGCACCGAGGATCGCGGCGCTCTGCTCGAGCAACTCTTCGACACCGACCGATTCTCGTCCGTCGAGCAGTGGTTCGCCGAGCGTCGGCGGGCCGGGGCCGACGCGTTGGCCGGCCGGACGGACGCTCTCGACCGCCTCGCGGCTCAGGTGGCCACCGCGGCGGGAGTCGAGCACGCCGTCGGTGACGACGTCGTCGACTGGGCCACCGGTCTGGCGGAGGACGCCCGTGACCGGGTCGTCGTCGAGCAGGCGAGGTTGGCCGCTGCGCGCGCGGACCACGACGCCGCCCGCATCGCGGCCGCGGACGCGCACCGCCGTGCCGACGCGCGTCGCCGCGGCGAGGCCGCACAGGCGGCCCTGGCCGTGCTGTCCGCCGGTCGTGCCGACCGGGAGCGTCGCGCCGAGGAGCTCGACGCCGCCGGTCGCGCCGAGGCCGTGATCGGTCGCCTCGCGGCGTACGACGCGGCCCGCCGGCGTGCCGACCGCGCCGAGACGGCGATGACGGCGGGGGTCGACACGGCCGCGAGGACTCGCGCCGCCGACGTCGTGGCGGCGTTGTCGTGGCCGCCGTCCGAGGACGACGCGGCGCGGCTCGACGCAGCCGTGCAGGACTGGAGCGGGGAGATCGCCGTTCTCGACGGCGTCGCCGAGGTCGAGCGGCACCGCGCGAGTGCCGACCGTGACCGTCGTACGGCGCTCGACCGCGTGCGGGAGCTGACGGAGACGCTCGCGGACGCACGGGCTCGCCTCGATGCCGTGCCGGCCGACCGCCTGCGCCTGGACGCCGAGCTCGCCGACTGTATCGATGCCGCGGCCGCTCTGGGGTCGGCCGAGTCGCGTCGGGCGGAGGCCGCCGCCGCGGTCGATGCGCGACTGGAGCGTCGACGGATCGAGCGTCGACTCGCGGAGGCCGTCGAGACGGCCGACGCTGCGCGTCGCAACTGCGACGAGCTGCGCGCGCGGTGGCTGGACGTGCGCGAACGGCGACTCGACTCCATGTCGGCGGAACTCGCGGCGCGGCTGACGGCGGGCGAGCCGTGCACCGTGTGCGGTGCGACCGAACACCCGAGGCCGGCCGTGCGCCGGGAGGATCACGTCGATCTCCGGGACGAGCGCGAGGCCGAGGCGCGCAAGAGTGCGGCCGAGGCCGACGAGGTGTCCGCGCGGGCACGGGTGGAGCACCTGCGGGAGACCCTGGCAGCCCTGGGTCCCGACGACGCGGCCGACTCCGCGGCGCTCGCCGAGCGTCTCGACGCCGCCACGGCCGAGGTGGTGCGGCTGCAGGAGCGGGCGGTCCGACGCGAGGCGGTCGCGTCCGCGCGGGCGGCCCTCGACCGCGAGGCCGACGAGACCGCGGCTCGCATCACCGCCGTGTCGGCCGAGCTGGCGTCCACGCACGAGCGACTCACCGCGCTCGAGACCCGGATCGCCGAGGACACCGCGCGGGTCGAGTCGGCGATCGGACCCTCGGCGTCGGTGGCGGACCGTCGCCGGGGTGTCGAGGAGGCCATCGACGCGGCACTCGCCGTGCGCGACACCAGGACCGCCGCCGCCGCGGCACGCACCGCGGCGGACCGGGCGAACGCGGACGTGGACGACGCGGTGACGGAGGCCGGGTTCGCCGGACGAGCCGAGGCGATCGCCGCCGCACGCACGGCGGAGGCCCGGGAACGGCTGCGCGCCGACCTCGCCCGCGCCGAGCGTGAGGAGGCCGCCGCGGGCGCCGCACTCGCCGATGCCGATGTCGCCGCAGCGATGGCAGACGGCCCGGTGGACACCGATGCCGTCGACGCGGTGGACGTCGCCACCCGCGAGGCGTTGGACCGAGCCGTGGCGAGCGCCGACGAGGCCGAGCGCCGGTCGCGTCAACTCGCGGACCTGACGGCTCAGCTGTGGTCGGTGGCGGACGCGATCGGGCCGCTGCAGCAGCGGCAGCAGGAACTCGAAGCCTTGGCCGACGTCGTCGCCGGTCGCGGCGCCAACGCCCGCAAGATGTCGCTTCGGTCCTATGTCCTCGCCGCGCGTCTGGAGGAGGTCGCTGCGGCCGCGTCGTTGCGGTTCCGGCGCATGTCCGAGGGGCGCTTCGAGTTCGTGCATTCCGACGAGGCCGGGCCGCGCGGCACTCGCGGCGGCTTGGGCCTGGACATCAGGGACGACTACACCGGTGTCGTTCGACCGGCGGGCACGCTCTCGGGTGGGGAGGCGTTCTGCGCGTCACTCTCCCTCGCTCTCGGGCTCGCGGACGTCGTCGCGGCTGAGGCCGGGGGCGTCACCCTCGACACAATGTTCGTCGACGAGGGCTTCGGCACCCTCGACGCCGAGTCGCTGGACGCCGTGATGGGCGTGCTCGACGACCTGCGGTCCGGCGGTCGCACGGTCGGCATCGTCAGTCACGTCAGCGAACTGCGCGACCGCGTCCCCAGTCGACTCGAGGTGATGCGGGGGCGGACCGGGTCGACGGTGCGGGTGCACGCCCCGGCGATCTGACGATCAGCTGTCCGTCGTGCGGTTCGTGTCCTCGGACGGGCTCGGATCCGGGGCGAAGCGGGTCCCGTGCTCGTGCACGACGACGGGCGCGTCGTCCCCCTCGGTCCCGAGATCGTCGTGCACCTTCTCGGCGATCACGTTGGCGGGCGGGTGCTCGTCCGACCGGAGCTCGATCTGCTCGTTGACGTACCGGACCAGGACGGCCGCCGCGGCCGCGACGGGAACGGCGAGGAATGCGCCGATGATGCCGAAGACGGAACCGCCGGCGGTGACGGCGAGCAAGACGACGGCCGCGTGCAGCTTCATCGACTTGCTCTGCAGGATCGGCTGCAGCACGTTGCCCTCGATCTGCTGCACCGCGAGGATGATGACGAGGACGATCACCGCGGTGGTGAAACCGTTGGCCACCAACGCCACCAACACGGCCAGGGCGCCGGCGACGAACGCACCGACGATCGGGATGAAGCCACCGAGGAACGTCAGCGTCATCAGGACCGGGGTCAGCGGCACGCCGAGGATCAGCAGTCCGATACCGATGAAGATCGCGTCGATGGCGCTCACGATCGCCTGGGTGCGGATGAACCCGCCGAGCGTGTCCCAGATGCGGCTGAGCACCTCGGCGATGTGCCCGCCCGCCTTGCGTCCGGCGAGACCGTGCAGCCAGGGGAGGAAGCGCGGGCCGTCCTTGATGAAGAAGAAGCTCAGCACCAGCACCAGGCCGAGCGTCACCAGGATCGACCCGGCGGTCGCGACGCCGGAGAACACGCCGGACGCGATCATCGCCCCGCTGTCCTGCAGCTGATTGCCCAAAGCCTGCACAGCGCTGTCGATCTGCTGGTCGTCGAGGTTCACCGGCGGGCCCTCGAGCCACGTCTGAACCTGGTTGATGCCCTCCTGGGCGCTGTCCGCCAGTTCCGGGGCCTGGTCCATGACGGACGGCACGATGAAGGCGACCACGCCGGCCAGCACGGCCAAGAACCCGAGCAACGACGTCACCGCGGCGAGCGCGGGTGGGGCTCCGATGCGCCGCAGCCACCGAGTGGGCGGCCAGAGCACGGTGGCGACGATCAGCGCGAGCAGGACCGGCAACACGATGACCCAGAGCTGACCGATCAGCCAGCCGCCGACCCACAACGCTCCGGCGATGACCAGGAGCATCGCCGACCACTTGGCGAGCCACGCACCGCCGCTGCCGAAGAGCGCGGATCGGTCGCGGCGCGGGCGGCCGGCCTCGGTGTCGGTCGTGGTGTCGGCCGCGACGCCGGCGGCGGACGAGGTTGCGTCGTTCTCTCCCACGGTGGGGTGTTCCTTCCCGTTGGGGGTGGTCACGAACCGACCCGAGGAGAAAGGTCGCCTGCGTCCTGCACTGTACCCGGGCGCGGCTTTCTCATCCCTCACCCGGTCGCGGCCGGATAGGCGCCCCGGTCGAGCAAAGCCACCCGCCACAGGTGCATCGAGGCCGACGAGCGCCACGGTGACCAACGCCCCGACTCGCGGAGATCCACCCCCAGCAGCGCAGCGCCCTGCCGCACGACGAGGTCGGTGTCGAGCAGCACGTCGGGATCGCCCTGGACACGCATGGACACGTACCTGGCCGTCCACGGTCCGACGCCGCGGAGCGCGAGCAGGTCGGCCTCCTGTTCCGTCGCCGGGCGCCCGCGGTGCAGTTCGACCGCGCCGTCGGCGAGTCGTCGCGCCGTCTCGGCGATGGCGGTGACCCGCCGCGCCGGCCCGGTCAGGACGGTCGCGCCCTTGTCGGCCACGGCAGCGGGGGCGGGGAAGAGGCGGACGATGCCGTGCTCGGGAGCCCCGGCGTCGTCACCGACCGGGTCGCCGAGCGCCGCGACCAGCCGCGCGGTGTGGGTGGCCGCGGCGCCGAGGGAGATCTGCTGCCCGATCATGGTGCGCAGCAGAGTCTCCGACGGATCCACGGATCCGGGGACCCTGATACCGGGCGCCTCCGCGACCGAGGGAGCGAGGGTCGGATCCGCTGCGAGCACCGCGTCGGCGTCGGCGGAATCGACGTCGGTCCCGTAGAGCAGGCGCACCCGGTCCAGAGCGTCCGGGACGTTCCGGTCGTCCGCGGTACGGACGGCGACGTGCAGGACCGTCCCACCCCGGCGCCGGTCGAGCCGACACGACACCACGGCCGGACCGTGGGCCAGGCGCAGCGAGCGCCGGTAGGTCCCGTCGACCACCGTCTCCATGCCCGGAACGGCGTGACCGGCGAGGAACCAGCTCATCCACCGGACGTCGTACGGCTCGGTGACGTCGAGGTCGGCCTCGGTGGTGGTCCAGCGCGGTGCGGTCACCACCTCATGGTGTCAGCGGCGGCGTCAGCAGCATCGGGCTCCCGGGTTGGCGTCGGCCTCCGCGTGACGACGACGCCAGTACTCCCGTTCGGAGGGAACGGGCGCGCCGGGGTGTCGTCGCTGCAGATGGTCGACGTAGCGGGCGTAGTCGTGGTCTCCCATGACGGAGGTGATCCACCAGTGCACGCCGCGCAGGGAGCGGAGAACGACGTCCACGCTCAGTGCCCGCCGTGCTTGGTGCCGGGACGGTCCACCACCCCGGACTCGATGAGGCGGTCCCACTCGGCCTGCACCGTCTTCTCCGCCTCGGTGGGGACGAACCCGCTGGGGGCGAACATCTTCGACGGCACGTCGGGCTCTTCGGTACTGGGCAGACCGCCCTGCCGAATCGCCTTGATGCACACCATCGCCCCGGCCGCTGCGACCACCAGCACCAGCCCGGCGAACACGATGGACAACGTGCCCTGGATGAAGGTGTTGCGGATGACGGCGTCGATCGCCTCCGGTGTGGCGGCGGTGCGGAACTCGGTGAGCCCCTGCGCCTTCGCCTCCTTGAAGTCGCTGTGCTGCGCCCAGTATCCGATGGCCGGGACCGAGGAGAAGATCTTCTGGTAGGAGGCCGTCATGGTGACCACCAGGTCGAACACCAACGGCACACCCGGGATCCAGGCCCACTTGAAGAGGCCCTTCTTCATCACGACGGTGAGCACCACGGTGAGAGCGATCGCGGCCAGCAGCTGGTTCGCGATGCCGAAGAGCGGGAAGAGGGTGTTGATGCCGCCGAGCGGGTCGGTGACGCCCATCAGCAGGATGGCGCCCCAGGCGCCGACCACGACGATCGAGCAGATCCAAGCGCCCACGCGCCAGGAGGGGTCGCGGAACTTCTTGGCCGGGCCACCGAGGTTGCCCAGCGAGTCCGAGAGCATGAATCGCGCGACGCGGGTGCCGGCGTCGACGGTGGTGAGGATGAAGAGCGCCTCGAACATGATCGCGAAGTGGTACCAGAAGGACTTGAGGCTCTCGCCGCCGAAGACCTGGTGCAGCACCTCGGACATGCCGAAGGCCAGGGTGGGGGCACCGCCGGTGCGCGAGATGATCGACTCCTCGCCCACGTCGGCCGCGGCCTGCGACAACTCGGCCGGCGTGATGTCGCCGCCGGACAGGCCGAGTCCGTTGACGTACTCCGCGGCGGTGTCCGGGGTGCCGCCGGTGAGCGCGGTGGGTGCGTTGAGGGCGAAGTAGATGTGTTGGTCGAGGATGCACGCGGTGACCAGGGCCATGATCGCGACGAACGATTCGGTGAGCATGCCGCCGTAGCCGATCATCCGCATCTGCTTCTCCTTCTCGAGAAGCTTCGGCGTGGTGCCGGACGAGATCAGGGCGTGGAACCCGGACAGCGCGCCGCACGCGATGGTGATGAACAGGAACGGGAAGAGCGATCCCGCGAACGCCGGGCCGTTGCCGGTGCTGGCGAAGGACGTGGTGTCGGGCATCTGCAGCACCGGACGCGCGATGAGGATGCCGACCGCCAGCAGGACGATGGTGCCGATCTTCATGAACGTCGAGAGGTAGTCGCGCGGGGCCAGCAGCAGCCACACCGGAAGGACCGACGCCGCAAGGCCGTAGGCGATGAGCAGCCATGCGACGGTGACCTTGGAGAGCGTGAACCAGTCCGAACCCCAGTCGGTTTCGGCGACCCAGCCACCCGCGACGATCGCGAGCAGCAGCAGGACCACACCGATGAGCGAGACCTCGGAGACCTTGCCCGGGCGCAGGTAGCGCAGGTAGACGCCCATGAACAGTGCGATGGGGATGGTCAGCGCGATCGAGAAGACGCCCCAGGGACTTTCGGCGAGGGCGTTCACGACCACCAGGGCCAGCACCGCGATGAGGATGATCATGATGACGAACACGGCGACGATGGCGGCGGTGCCGCCGACCACGCCGAGCTCCTCGCGGGCCATCTGGCCGAGGCTGCGGCCGCGGCGGCGCGTGGACAACCACAGCACCAGGTAGTCCTGCACCGCGCCGGCGAAGACGACGCCCACGATGATCCAGAGGGTGCCGGGCAGGTAGCCCATCTGCGCGGCGAGGACGGGGCCGACCAGGGGGCCGGCGCCGGCGATGGCCGCGAAATGGTGGCCGAAGAGCACGCGGCGATCGGTCGGCAGGTAGTCCTTGCCGTTCTCGAGGATCTCCGCCGGAGTCGCACGATCGTCCCGCGGCCGCACGACGCGGTTCTCGATCAGGCGGGCGTAGAACCGGAACGCAAAAATGTAGGTGCACACGGCGGCGATGACGAACCACACCGCGTTGGGGTTCTCCCCGCGCACGATGGCGACGATGGTCCAGGCGACACCGCCCAGAATGCCGATGAGGACGAACATGATGCGCTTGGCCGCGGACATCGGAGTCCGATCGACCACCGCGACCGGGGGCAGATCGTCGTCGTTCTTGACGAACTCGACGTGGGGGTTGTCTCTGTCGGAAACGACGGTCATCTACGGAGCTCCTGCGTCGGAAGGGCGATCATCGTGTGATCGGGGACACTGTAAGCAGGGGCACCGACATTTCGTGGCGGTCTTCGCGCGCGCCCGTGTCACGACCTGACAACGCCGCCTGTTTCGCCGCGTCGTCCGCCCGCGGGACGGCCTACGATGCTCCTCGTGTCCGATCACCCCGAGTACAAGCCCAACCCCGAGTACCGAGCCGACGGCGGCGCGCCGGGCACGGGGTCGACCGCCGGTGTCGGGACCGGGTCCTTCGGGCAGGCGGGCTATCAGCAGACGCCGTCGTTCCCGAACCCCGAGCAGCAGCAGCCCGCGTACCCGCAGCAGCCGTACGGTCCGCCGCCGCTGCCTCCCACCAACGCCGGGTGGGCCGTCGCCGCACTCGTCTTCTTCTGGCCGCTCGCGTTCTCGGCGTTCAACCACTCGAGTTCCGTTTTCCCGCGGTGGTCGCTCGGCGACTACCAGGGCGCGCACTACGCGTCGGAACGGACGAAGCAGCTGGGCAAGTACTCGCTCTACATCTTCGGGGCGCTCTTCGCGCTGTTCATCCTGTTCTACGTCGTGATCATCGCGGTGGCGGTGTCGGCCGGATCGAGCTACAGCTACTGACCGTTAGACTC
Source organism: Rhodococcus sp. PBTS 1 (assembly GCF_001620025.1). Classification (NCBI taxonomy): domain Bacteria; kingdom Bacillati; phylum Actinomycetota; class Actinomycetes; order Mycobacteriales; family Nocardiaceae; genus Rhodococcus; species Rhodococcus sp. PBTS 1. The sequence goes on along the minus strand of NZ_CP015219.1, from coordinate 2,583,690 downwards.
TTCTCTCTGTGAGCCTCACTCTCGGAATCGTCGGTCTGCCCAACGTCGGCAAGTCCACCCTGTTCAACGCGCTGACTCGGAACGACGTCCTCGCGGCGAACTACCCCTTCGCCACCATCGAGCCCAACGAGGGTGTCGTGCCGTTGCCGGACCCGCGGCTTAACGAGCTGGCGAAGATCTTCGGTTCCGAGCGCATCCTGCCCGCGCCGGTCACGTTCGTCGACATCGCGGGAATCGTGAAGGGCGCGTCCGAAGGGGCGGGTCTCGGCAACAAGTTCCTTGCCAACATCCGTGAGGCCGATGCCATTTGCCAGGTGGTGCGCGTGTTCGCCGACGACGACGTGGTGCACGTCGACGGCCGTGTCGACCCCGCCGCCGACATCGAGGTCATCGAGACCGAGCTGATCATCGCGGACATGCAGACCCTGGAGAAGGCCGTGCCGCGGCTGGAGAAGGAAGCGCGGACGCAGAAGGACCGAGCGCCGATGGTGGCCGCGGCCAAGGAAGCGCAGAGCATCCTCGACAGCGGTAAGACCCTGTACTCGGTGAAGGACACGTTCGACGCGTCGCTGCTCCGCGAGCTCAATCTGCTCACCACCAAGCCGTTCCTCTACGTCTTCAACGCCGACGAGTCGGTGCTGACCGACGAGTCCAAGGTGGCCGAGCTGCGTGCCGCCGTCGCCCCGGCCGACGCGGTGTTCCTCGACGCCAAGATCGAGTCCGAGCTGATCGAGCTCGACGACGAGTCGGCCATGGAGCTACTCGAGAGCATCGGGCAGTCGGAGCCGGGGCTGCACGCGCTGGCACGCGCCGGCTTTCACACCCTCGGTCTGCAGACCTACCTCACTGCGGGGCCGAAAGAGTCGCGGGCGTGGACCATTCACCGAGGCGACACCGCTCCCCAGGCCGCGGGCGTCATCCACACCGACTTCGAGAAGGGCTTCATCAAGGCCGAAGTGGTGTCCTACGACGACCTGATCGCCGCCGGATCCATGGCCGCGGCCAAGGCCGCCGGCAAGGTGCGCATGGAGGGCAAGGACTACGTCATGGCCGACGGAGACGTGGTGGAGTTCCGTAGCGGATTAACATCTGGGGGCAAGAAGTGAAGACAGTCGATCTCGCCAAGGTTCGAGCCACTCTATGGGCGGCTGCCGACGAACTACGGGCCAACTCTAAGCTCACCCCGGTCCAGTATCGCGACCCCGTCCTGGGGCTCGTCTTCCTCGCGTACGCGGAGAGCCGCTTTGAGGCCGTGCGTGGGGTGGTCGAGTCGAAGGCCAGTGCTCGGAACCCGGCGACGGCCGCCGACTACAAGGCCAGATCGGTGCTCTACGTCCCCGACGAGTCACGGCTGTCCAGCCTGGTCGATCTTCCCGAGGGTGATGACATCGGCAAAGCCACCGACGATGCGATCAATGCCATCGAGGCAGCCAACCCGGAGCTGAAGGACATCCTGCCGCGCGGGTACCGGAAGCTCGAGCGCTCGACCTTGATCGAGCTGCTTCGACTCTTCGCGCCGTTGCCCACCCAGCTCTCGGGTGACGCCTTCGGATTTATCTACGAGGACTTCCTGTCCAACTTCGCCGCGCAGGAAGGGAAGGGCGGCGGCGAGTACTTCACCCCGTACTCCATCGTCCGGCTCATCGTCGAGATCCTCGAGCCCTTCCAGGGGCGCGTGTTCGACCCTGCCTGCGGGTCGGGCGGCATGTTTGTCCAGTGTGCGAAGTTCGTCGAGCGCCACAACGAGTCGGCCAGCCGTCAACTCTCGATTCTCGGTGTTGAAAAGACCGACGACACCGTCCCGCTGGCCAAGATGAACCTGGCATTGCACGGGTTGTCCGGGGACATCCGGCAGGCCAACAGCTACTACGAGGACCCGCACAGCGCCGTAGGTGCTTTCGACTACGTGATGGCCAACCCGCCCTTCAACGTAGACAAGATCAAGAAGGACCAGCTCGCCGGTGACAGGCGGTTCCCGTTCGGCCTGCCCAGGGCCGATAACGGCAACTTCCTCTGGATCCAGCAGTTCTACGCCGCGCTGTCCCCGACCGGCCGTGCCGGCTTCGTCATGGCGAACTCCGCAGGCGACGCGGGCCACTCTGAGAAGGAGATCCGCAAGCAACTGATCGAGTCCGGCACCGTGGACGTGATGGTCGCGATTAGTTCCAACTTCTTCTATACCGTTACCCTGCCGGTGACATTGTGGTTCCTTGACAAGGCTAAGGTCGGCACCCCGCGCGAGGACACCGTATTGTTCCTCGACGCTCGCCACATCTTCCGGCAGATCGACCGCGCCCACCGTGACTTCACAGCCGATCAGATCGAGTTCCTAGCCAATGTGGTGCGGCTCTACCGTGGCGAGGACGTCGAGACCGTCGACGGCAGCGAAGCGCTAGGGGCCGAGAACTTCCCCGACGGGAAGTATGTCGACGTCGGCGGCCTGTGCAAGGTCGCCACTCGAGCTGAGATCGAAGCCCAAGGATGGAGCCTCAACCCGGGCCGTTACACCGGCACGGCTGCCGTCGACGAGAGCGATGTCGACTTCATGGGTGATCTCACTGCGTTGTACGAGGAATTCACTGCGCTAAGTGACGAGGCCGACGTGCTGCGATCCAAGGTCGACGTGGCCCTTCAAGGGGTTCTTGAAATATGAGCGAGTGGCAATCCAAGACGATCGCTGATCTTGGTAAGGTCGTAACTGGAAGCACCCCGCCCTCGCGCAAATCAAACTGGTTTGGTGAGTCGACTCCCTTCGTGACTCCCAGCGATATGACGGAAGGCGATCGTCGTCCGCGACCTGAGAGATGGCTATCGGCTGAGGGCCTGGCGGGCCTTCGAACGCGCCTGATACCACGCGACTCAGTAGCCTTCGTCTGTATCGGTTCCATCGGGAAGGTCTGCCTTCTCGAGTCCGAGTCGGTGACTAATCAGCAAGTCAACTCGGTGATTCCGAATGCCAACACTGATGGTCGGTTCCTTTATTACCTGCTCAAACATATGGCTCCTTCTATCGCGCAGTCTGCGAGTGGTGCCGCAACGCCGATTATTAACAAGTCGACATTCTCCCAGGTGGTTGTTCGTCTTCCTGGTCATGCAACGCAGTTGCGCATAGCTGCAGTCCTCGGAGGCATCGACGATCTGATCGAGAACAACCGCAGGCGGATCGAGGTGCTGGAGGAGATGGCGCGGGCCATTTACCGAGAATGGTTCGTGAAGTTCCGCTACCCCGGCCACGGCGATGTGCCCATGGTCGACTCCGCTCTCGGTCCAATCCCTGAGGGATGGCATGTCGGTCGAGTCGGTTCCTTTGGTCGAATTGTAACTGGCGCTACACCGTCGACTAAGCAACCACGCTACTGGGGGGAGGCACATGATACGCCATTCCTGACCCCAACCGAAATGGGATGGCGGCGCTTATACGCCCGACCCGCGCGGCATCTCTCAGACGCGGGCGTTGCTAGTGTCAAATCGCGACTCCTGCCAGCGGGTGCCGTTTGCTTCTCATCTATCGGATCGATCGGCAAGGTTACCCTCGCTGTTAAGCCGTTGGTGACGAACCAACAGGTGAACTCAGTTGTCGTTGATCACTCGGTAACATCCGAGTCTTATGTTTATGAGGCCTTGAGTCACGCATCTGAGAGGATCAGAGGAATGGCTTCCGGATCGGCTACACCAATTATCAACAAGTCTACTTTTGCGGACATCAGAATGGTGATGACTCCACCGTCTCTAGCCCATTTATTTGGTCGTGAAGTGGGCTTGCTCCATTCGCTCATAACTAAACTGGAGGAGCACTCTAGTCGACTCGGAGCGATTCGCGATCTACTGCTACCCCAACTCGTGACAGGGCAGATCGACGTGTCGTCGCTCAACCTGGACACGCTGATCGCGGAGAAGGTGGCGTAATGACTCCCACGGGTCCTGAGTACCGGTACGTCGAGAAGCCGAGCATCGAGCTTCTGGCGGAGCTCGGCTGGACTCCGGTCGACGCCTTCCAGGAGATCTTGGGACCCGAGGGCAGCCTGGGGCGCGACTCCCAACGTGATGTCGTGCTCGTTCACCGGCTGCGGCTTGCTATGCGCAAGATCAACTCTGAATACGTGCCCGATATCGCTATCAACGAGGCGATCGAGGTGCTGACGAATGACCGCACAGCCATGGACCGGGTCCGCGCCAATCGGGAAGTCCATGACCTGCTGCGTGACGGCTATCTGGCGGAGTGGACTGACGACCAGGGCACGAAGCAGATTGAGACCTTACGGTTCCTCGACTTCAAGGATTCATCGAACAATGACTTGCTGGCGGTGCAGCAGATGTGGGTCAAGGGCAACCTGCACAGCCGGCGGCTGGATCTGGCGCTGTTCATCAACGGCATCCCGTTGGTACTGATGGAGTTCAAGGAGCCAAACGAGTCGGTCGAGGCGGCTTACGACAACAATCTGACGGACTACCGCGACACCATCCCTCAGCTGTTCATCCCGAACTGCTTCGTGGTGCTCTCCAACGGTTCCGTGGCCAAGGTCGGCTCCACGTACTCGTCCTTCGAATTCTTCAACGACTGGAAGGTCATCGACGCTCACGGCACCCGCGGTGCGGTCGCACTGGAGACCGCGCTGCGCGGCACCTGCCACCCGGCGGTGCTGCTGGACCTGCTGGAAAACTTCGTTGCTTACATGGAGCGTCCCGGTGGCCTGATCAAGGTGATCGCTCGGTCCCACCAGTACCTCGGAGTCAACGCGGCGATCGAGAACCTGCACCGGGCGCGTGCTGAGCAGGATAAGCGCCTGGGAGTCTTCTGGCATACGCAGGGCTCGGGCAAGTCGCTGTCGATGCTGTGGTTCAGCCAGAAGGTGCTGCGACGGGTGCCGGGCCGGTGGACGTTTGTCATGGTCACCGACCGCACCGAGCTCGACACTCAGCTTCACGGGGAGTTCGCCGACGCCGGGGCGATCTCGCCCGAGGCCAGGGTGCACGCAGACTCCGTGGCGCACCTGCGTGAGCTGCTGGCGGCTGACCACCGGTACGTGTTCACGTTGATCCACAAGTTCCAGCCGTCGAAGGCGTTGGGGGAGCGGCAGATGCCGGTTCTCTCAACCCGTTCGGATGTCATCGTCATCACCGACGAGGCGCACCGAAGCCAGTACGACACACTCGCCCTGAACATGCGCACTGCGCTACCGAACGCCTCGATGATGGGCTTCACCGGCACACCGCTGATCGCCGGTGAGGAGCAGGCCACGCGCGAGCAGTTCGGTGACTACGTCAGCGTCTACAACTTCCGCGACGCGATCGAGGACGGCGCGACGGTCCCGTTGTACTACGAGAACCGCATTCCCGAGCTGCAGCTGGTCAACGAGAATTTCTCCGAGGAACTCAACGAACTCCTCGAGGAGGCCGAGCTCGACGAGGACGCCGAGGGCCAGCTCGCTCGGGCGTTCGGTACGCAATACACGCTGCTGACACGTCCTGAGCGCCTGAAGACGATCGCCAAAGACCTCGTGACCCATTTCGTCGGCCGGGGCTTCACCGGCAAGGCGATGTACGTCGGGCTCGACAAGGCCGCAGCCGTGCGGATGTACAACCTCGTCCGAGAAGCCTGGACCGAGCGTCTGGCTGACCTGAAGGCGGAGCATGACGCGTTGCCAGAGCTCGAGCGTCCGTGGCTGGCATCGCGGATCGAGCTCATGGAGACCACCGACATGGCGGTCGTGGTCTCGCAGAGCCAGAACGAGCTGAAGATGCTTGACGAACAGGGCCTCGACATCCGACCGCACCGCGAGCGGATGATCCGCGAGGACCTGGCCGAGAAGTTTAAGGACGCCCAGGACCCGCTGCGGCTCGTGTTCGTCTGCGCGATGTGGATGACCGGCTTCGACGCGCCCAGTGTCTCGACGGTCTACCTCGACCGGCCGATGCGTAATCATACGTTGATGCAGACGATCGCCAGGGCCAACCGGGTCTTCCCGGAGAAGGACAACGGGTTGATCGTCGACTACGTCGGTGTCTTCCGGAACCTGGAGAAGGCGTTGGCGATCTACGGGGCCGCGAACGCCGGCGACTCACCGATCGAAATCATCGACGCCCTCGCCGCCGAGCTGGACGCTGCCGTGGCCGACCTGTTCGCCTTCTGCACCGGCGTCGGAGTCGACCTTGCTGCGATGCGCGACGCCGAAGGATTCGACCACGTCGCCAAGCGCGACGCAGCTGTCGAGGCGCTACTCGTCGACGAGGGCACACGCACCGACTTCCAGCAGAAGGCACGCCAGGTGCGGAAGCTCTTCAAGGCCCTCCTGCCCGACCCCAAGGCTGCTGCGCAGCAACGCAACGTCGCAGCGATCAGGGTGCTCGCCGAGCGCATCGCGGAGGTCACACGGCCGGCCGAGGCGGACCTCGGTTCGGTCACGGATGCGGTGGACGCACTGCTCGACCGCTCCGTAGGTGCCGAGGAATATGTCATCCGAGCCGCTGCCGAGGGGACCAAACCCGATCCGCTCATTGACCTGTCACAGATCGACTTCGAAGGTCTGTCGGCCAAGCTCGCCGGACGGGAACGAGCCGAGACCGACCGACTGGCGCAGCTGTTGCGCCAGCAGGCCATCGCATCGGCGACGCGGAACCCGACCCGATACGAACTTGTGGAGCGGATCGAACAGCTCATCAATGATTACAACGCGGGCAGTGTGAACATCGACGAGTACCTCCGCCGCCTCATCGAGCTGTCGAAGACTCTGACCCATGAGGAGGAGCGATCCGCTCGCGAGGATCTGACAGAGGAGGAGCTGGCGATCTTCGACCTGCTCACCCAACCCAATCCCGTCCTGACTGACGAGGAGCGTGAGACCGTCAAGGCCAGCGCCCAGAAGCTTCTCGTGCACCTCCACGAGAAGCTCGTCCAGGACTGGCGTCGCAAGGTCGACGTGATGAATGACGTCGATAGCACGATCCGACGAGTCCTGGACCAAGAGCTGCCCGAGACTCCCTACACGCTCGACATCTTCTCCTCGAAGGTGCGGCTTGTCTTTGATCATGTCCTCACCGCCTATGGCGACGACGGAGAGAGCGCATACACCCCGCGGATCGACTTCCAGTGGCCCGCGCAGTCGGTGGAGTACGACGGCCCAGACGGGCCTCTTGATGTGGACAAGATCGCCGACGACGTCGTCGCCCGCATCCACGACGACCCGATCTTCGCCGCCCACGTCGCAGCGCAGTTGGGTGCTACTGACTCAGCGACTTGAAGTGCGCAATGGTTTCTGAGAGTGCTGACAACGGCCTCGATGATGCAGCATTTGTTTGCGCGAGCGCGGCAACGAGGAGAGTGCCATGACACGCGACGACGATGATCGAGAGGACGATCTCAAGCCTGCCCAAGAGAGGGAGCGCAACTCGGAGAGCGAGCAAGACCGAGACTCTGCTGCGGACGTCGGGGCGAGGCTTCGACTGCCGCCAAGGTTCGCGCAGTATTTGATGCCCAGCATGGATGCCGCAGTCGCGAAGATGCTCGCTCCTATCCGAGAGCAGATGAAGTCGGCGCTGCCGGACTACGACGCGCTGGTGAAGAATGCGCTCGAACCGTATAGCGAGCGGATCCAGTCGCAGGTGGCGTCAATCGTGGTGAGCGTACCGACGTTCACGGCTCCGATGATCGACTTCCCGGCGCTGAAGGGCGTCGGAGTCAGCCCATCGATCGAGTCGATGCTCAAGCAAATCGCGAGCCAGCAGTCCGCGATGCTAGATGGGCTGCGCGGCTCCCTGAAGCCGCTCTTCGACCCGGAGATACTGAGCGGGTTCAACCGTGCGCTCCTCCCGCCTAATCTGAGGAGCCACGCAGGGGAGGTCCAGGCCCATCAAGTGCATGAGTTCCTCGAGCAAGAGGGCATCCCGCTCTACCTGGTGCCGCGCGGCCGCACAGCGCTCCGCCTGCTCCGGGCACAGGACCGCTCGGGCCGTCGGCGGGTGCTGGGCGACTGTTACGAGTCGATCACCGACGACTGCGCTACCGTTCTTGAGCAGGCGAACCGCGACGTAGTCGGCGACGAGCTGAAGTTCGTACTCGACGGGCTCGGCGCGATGCGTTCTGGACACTTCCGCTCGGCCCAGGCGATGTTCACCGTCACGCTCGACACGCTCATCTACCGCTTCTACCCCGACCAGGCCGCCCGACGCCTCATCACGAATCGGAAGAAGGGCGCGGACGTGCCGGGCGCCATCGACGAGATGGGTGTCCACGAGGCGATGGTCTGGCTGCCGATCTGGAACGCCCACGAGCAGTTCTGGAAGCACAAGGGCGACAAGGTGCCGAACTACTACTCGCGCCATGCGAGCGTGCATGGCGTCTCCTCGCGTCAGTTCAGTAAGCGCAACTGCATCCAGGTTCTCATGCTGATCACCAGTCTCATCGGCTACGCCGACCGGCTCATGTCGTCGGCTGGGCGTGCCAGAGCTTGATCGCGTCGTCGCCGTCGGAGTAGAGGGCTCCGCTGCCTTTGCCCATTGCGCGCTCGACGAGCTCCTCTACCCCTCACACCGCTTCGACAGTGAAATAGGCCCGGGCTGGTATAGCGACACCGACGAGAATCAGAAGAGCGCCACCAAACACTAGGCGGTACCAGGGCCACTGGAGTTGAGCGCCGCCGACGGTCAGAGAAATCCCTGCCACTGCTAGAGACCAAGGATTCAGGCGGTCAAGCCAATAGCCAGCCCACAGTCCAGGGTTGCCGGGAGATGTCACCTGCTAATCCTATGGGGCGCGGCCTGACAAGACGGACGAGATCGCGGGGCTACGCGCTATCCGGCACTCGCGCATGTGCGTTGTGGACCGTCGCCCGGCTTACGCCGTTCTCAGCGGCCAGCGCCGTCGCCGACTCGCCCCCGGCCAGCCGGTCGGCGAGCTGCTGAGCTGTGGGCCGGGGAGAGAACGGGCCTGCGGCACTTGTACTTTCCCTCTGCCTTGGCGACGGCGATGCCCTCGCGCTGGCGTTCGAGGATGAGTGAGCGCTCGAACTCGGCGACCGCCCCAAGCATCGTGAGCAGTAGCTGACTCTTGGGCGAGTCCTCGCCGGTGAAGGTCAGACCCTCCTTGATGAACCGCACCCGCACGCCCCGGCCGGTCAGGTCGCGCACGATCCGGCGCAGATCCTCGACGTTGCGGGCGAGCCGGTCCATCGAGTGCACGATCAGCTCGTCGCCCTCGCGCAGGTAGTCGAGGCACGCGCCGAGCTGGGGCGGTGGGTGTCTTTGCCGCTCGCGTGGTCGATGAAGGTCTTGTCGAGGTTAACCCCGTCCAACCGTCGGGCGGCGTTCTGGTTGAGGGTCTAAACCTTCAGATTACGAACGGTTTGCCCTGAGCTCATCGTGATCTGCAGGTTGTCTATCTGAGCTCACCGATTAGGATAGGTGACCGTCGATCAATCAGCTACCGACTCCAGGTAGACGCACGACGTGCGGGGCGGGCGCGTCTCGCCACGGCTCTCGCCCAGGCAGACGCCCCGGCTCAGCGTTGGTCGGCGAGATCGGGCGAGCTGGTCGAGATCTCGGTGACCGGCCGACGTCGACCCGAGATCGACCGGCTAAGCATCGCGTGAGCGCCGGGGGCGTAGTACCGCCCGTGGTAACCGACCCGCTTCACGCCGCTGAGTCGGACCTGGTGGCCCGGTGGAACGAAGCACCGCTCGTGATCCTCGACGCCGACACCGAAGACGAAGCCGATGACGGCGAGGACACCGACACCGACGGCATCTCCGTCGTCGGCGATTCGAGCCCGGCGGGGCCTGCCCGAGGCTGATTGCCTCCGACAGCACCACTGAGTCGCTGGTCGCGGTCATGGCCGACCAGGGCGAGCGGATGATGATCGCGGACGCCGAGGGCGAGATCTTCGGGATCCTGCGCGGTCGGTACTCGAACGATTCCGCGTTGGGTGTGTTCTTGCGGGCACACACCGACGAAACCTTCACCGTTGACCGCAAGGGCTCGGGCTCGACGCGGCTCGTTGCCCCGGCGCTGACCGTGTGTGTCGCGACCCAAGCGAGCGCCGCCGAGAAGGCGCTGATGGATGAGCGCTTCATCGACAAGGGGCTCGTGGCGCGGCTGGAGTTCGCGTATCCGGAGAGCGTGAAGTCTCGGTACCGGCGCGGCGTTCACAGCGACGGTATGCCGGTTCCGGCGCAGGTGCGTACCGGATACAACAACCGCATCGGCGAACTGGTGTTGGAGCTGTGGGACAGCACGCGCAAGTCCGTGCCCCTCGACGACGCCGCGCAGCTCCACATGCGTCGGGTCGTCGCCAATCTGCGCAAGCGCCAGTTCGACCCCGACGGCGACCTCGGCGGCACCCCCGAGCTGGAGACGTGGGCGGCGAAGTCCGCCGGTCGGGTCGCCCGGCGCGCGCTGCACCTGCACATAGCCGAGCACGGACCCAGAGGGGTCCGACCTGCTCATCGAGGCCGCCTCGATCGACCGCGCGGCGGCGATCGAGGAGTGGTACATCGCGAACATGAAGGCGGCTCTCGGTATTGCGTCAACCGACTCAGCCGACCGGCGGCAACCCGACGTCAAGATCGAGGACGCGAAAGCGATGGTGGCGTGGTTGGTGCGAGCCCGTGACGCCGCCCCGTTTGAGCCGATCCGCATCGGCAAACTTACCGCCACGGTGACCCCGAAACACCTGCGCCACCAGGCGCTGCGTGACGCGGTGATCGCCGTCCTGGTGAACCTGCACTACGTGGTGCGGACCCAGGTTGGAGAAGCCGCCGCTCTACGTCAATCCCGATGCGGGGTAGCGGTCGTTATGCCCGCTTGCGCCGGTCGGCGACCTCGGCGGCGAGCTTGTCGGCGCGCTGGTTGTAAGAGAAGTGGCGCGCGACCTGAAGGACGACCTGGACGCACCCGAGTAGCGACCACGCGAGCAGCGCCAGGGGTATTGCGGCCAGCACCCATGTAGCCCACCACGGGAACGACACCACCAACGGCCACACGATCCCGAGGCACAGCGCGGAAAGGCTCGCGAGCACCGCACCCACCGCAACCACCTTGTATGGCCACAAGACCCCCGGCACCCCACCGGCGACGTTGTCGAGCAGGAGTCGGTAGTTGGGGCCGATGATCGCGATCAGGACCGTCATAGCGGTGATGACGAGGGTTGCGATGGCCGCCGCGATACCGCAAGCGGCGATGAACGCCGACCCCATCGACGCGGCGACGGCGTCGCTCAGTGCGGTCGGCAAGGCGATCGCGATACCGATGGGAACGCCGACGTAGAAGTCCCACGACCCCACGATCTGAGGCGCCTCAGACACGACGCCCTTCCACCACGCGGCCAGTCGGCTGCGCTTGGTCGGGGCGGTGCTACTTGTCGTCGTCACCTTCTCCATTGTCCCCTGCGCTCGGCAATTCGGGAAGATGAGCGGTGTCGGCGATCTCTCGTAGCTCACGCAACTCGCGTTCGGCATCCCCGTCGGGCTCGTCGGAGTCGCCTTCAGCGTCGTCATCGCCCAGCACTTCGTGGGCCTCGTCGTAGACCCTCTTTCCCTGTAACAGGCGGTCCTCGATCTCGGCTTCGGCGTGGTCGTCGGCCTGCTGGATGCTCTCAGGGGTCTCGTCTTCCTCGGTCTCGTCAGACTCAGCGAGCGTCGCCACGGCCGACGTCGGCGGCAACTCCAACAGGTGAGATCGCATGACCTCGACATTGACCTCGCCGTTGGGGTCTGCTGCTAGCTCGTCGTTCTGTTCCTCAATTCCGATCGCTGAGTTGTACTTCGACTCGGTGACTTCGCCGTTCGGTCCCTCTTTAACGCCGGTGTAGCGGCCATCGCCATACCCGCGATCAACATGATTCTGGGACTGCTTGATGAACTCGGCGTCGACGTTGAGACCGAGCGCATTCTCGAAAATTGCTGTAGCCGAACGCGACCCGGTTTCGTTGAAAAGGTCCTCGACGTTCCGCGAACCCTTCCACGATGGGTTGGGCTCGGAGAGGGAGAATCGGACCTTGGTCACGCGGGTGACACTACGACGCCACTCTGACAGAGTCGCTTTACGCCGATATGCCTCGACCTTCCAGTGCAGGGTCTTGTCCTTGATTCCATCGTTGAGGATCAGCCGCAACGCGCGAATCGCGCTGTCGACCTTGATGGCGGGGGCGCGGTCTTGCACGAGCCCGGTGAACTGTTCGAGGTGAACGGCGAACACAGTGGTCACGCCTCGATACGAGATTTGGTCGCGAAAGTCCTTCGCCTCATCGTCCCAGATCTCCTCGACGCCTCCCTCGCCCGAGAATCCAAGTCGGCCAGTTAACACATCGTCGCGGGTCTGAACCCGACCGATTCGCCACTCTCGGCCGTAGCTCTCGCTCGACGCCCCCGGCGTCAGACGTGCGCGTAGCTGTTCCGTCGGCGTCTCAAACAGGCTGCCGCTCTCAGGCGGCACGAACCGCACGGCAAATACCCGACCTTGGTTGTTTTCGCTGGCCACGCCTGCACAGTAATGGCCGGATCGTGAACCCTCGTCGATAGCCCGCCGATAAGCCCCGCCAGACAACCTTGACCGTCTCGGGCCGGTAGGTGCGCGAGCCGCGCGTGCCCGGGCGCAGCCGAACCTCGCAATGCGCGTCGATGATCGCGCGCTGGCCCATGAGCGAGGCCGCCTCGAATGCCTCGGCGGAATTGTCAGCGGCGGCGGTCTCGCCGAGGGCTGAGCCGCTGCGACGGGCGGCGAGCTGCCGATCGACGTCGGCCATTTCGGCCTTAAGGTGGTCCGTCTTCTTCCGCCTCCGTACGCCGTCGATGATGTCGGCATCGTACTCAGCCGCCACCGCCTCGATCCGAGCGCGTAGACGACGCGGTTTCGTTGAGCAGCGGTGCAACCGACGGGTCATCGGGCGCGAGTAGCGCGCCGAAGTCCGGCCGAGTCAGCCGCTCGGTGATCACGTCGATGACGTACTTGTCGATCTGGGTTCGGGCGCGGTTGACGTGGGCGTCCCTGCATCGATATTGGCCTCCGACGAACGCCCGAATGGTCTCGCCGCACACATCGCACACGTACAGGCCGGATCCGAGGTGTCGGCGGTCGGTGCCCGTCTGAGTGCGTCGTTGCGGGTCGGCCATGCGCGCCGCCACCACGTCGAACACCTCCTCGGTGACCTTCCCAGTCGCCCCGCACCCCGTCGAGCACCTGACCGTTGTAGAACACGCGCCCGGCGTAGCGGGGGTTGGTCAAGATGTCGCGGACGCTGCTCGGGTTCCACCGTGCGGCGGGCTCGGGCTGGCCTTTGTCTCTGGCGCGCAGGACAGCTCGCGTCGGCGCGGCCTCGTCGGTGAGGGTGCGGGCGATATTCTTGAGCGATTCGCCGCTGTAAATCAACGCGAACACTCGTCGGACGATCTCGGCCTCGATGGGCACGGTCTCACCCCTTGGGGTGTAGCCGGTGAGTCTGACGCCGAGCGGAGGCCGACCGTTATGCGCCTCTGGAACGCGGCGTCGCGTTGGCGTGCGCTCTTGCGCTCAACCTCGCCCCGTGCGGACGCCGTCCGCACACGGACGAACGTGCGCCCGGCGTCGGTCCTCAGGTCGGCCTCGCCGTTCGCAGTGACGAGGGCGAGGCCGTGGTCGACGGCGGCGTCGAGCCAGTCCTCCATCTGTCGCGGCTGGCGGGTGAGGCGGTCAATGTCGTTACAGACGAGAGCGTCGAACTGCCCCTCGGCGTAAGCGGTGACGAGGGCGTCGCACCCGGGGCGGACCTTGCGGGCGTCGGAGGCGCTGATCGAGCTGTCGACGAACTCGCCGACCAGGGTCCACCCGCGCCGCTCGACGATCTCTCGGCACAGGTCCCGTTGCCCGTCGATGGCCAGCCGCCCGCCGGTCGCGTCGAGCGATATTCGCAGGTAGAGCGCCGCCCGGCAAGACGGCGCAGGGGATTCAGTGGAACGGCGGCGCGAGTGGTCGACATACCAACATTGGTGGAGTTCCGCTTCAACGTGTGACGGGCAAGGTCAGTTGATGATCTCGGCGAGCTCGTCTCGCATGACGGCGATGCGGTCGCGCCACCGCCGCAACGCTTCCGGGGCGAGACGCGGCCAGTCGTGGATCTCCTCGACGACGCGCAGCGGGTCCCGGCTGCGGTAGGAGCGCGTCGGGTTGCCGGGGAACTTCTTGTCGGTGACGTTGGGATCGTTCTCCCACTCGCCCGTCGGCTCGACCCGGTAGACGTGGGGGTCGCCGTCGCCCGCGGCCAATTCGGCGGCCAGGCCGGCGCCGCCGATCAGGGCCGTGAAGTAGATGTGGTTCATGACGACGTCGGGCCGATAGTTCGACCGGCGACCGGCGGTGAGCAGATCGCCGGGACTCAGATGGGCCTTGGTGCCGTGGTAGAACGGGCCGTCGTCGAGCGCCATCGTGACAGGGTACGACGGGTGGGTGCCGCGTGGGACGATCGCGGGATGCCGTCACCGCAAACGCTGTCCGACGACGATCGACGCGTCCTGGCGCGGTGGGCTGCGGACTGCGCGGGTCGAGCGGTCGACCTGTTCGTCGCCGACGACGACTCGGTGGGGGTGGTGCGGAATGCTCTCGACCGCACGCGCGCCTACGCCCGGGGCGAGAGCACCGCGGCCCTCGAGATCGCTCGGCGGATGGAGCCGGTGACGGCGGCACGATCCGCGACGACGCCCGCCGGTGCGGCCGCTGCGCGGGCCGTCGCCCAGGCGTCGGCGGTGGCGCACATGGGCGCTCACGCGTTGGGGGCCGCCGGATACGCGGCCAAGGCGGTGGCCCTGGCGCGTCCCGACGACCCCCACGCGGTCTCGCAGGAGACGCGGTGGCAACTCGACCGGCTGAAGGACGACGAACGCCGTGCCCTGGCGCGGCTGCCCGCCCTCGGAACGAGCACGTCCGGTCCCCTGGGAGCGGGTCTGCTCACCCGGGGTGTCCCGGGCGACGTGATCCGGGCGATTCAGCGGGACGTCGGAACGGCCTGACTCACCGCCAGCCGAGCTCCGGGGCCACGTGCGTCAGGATCGACTCCAGCAGGTGGGCGTTGTAGTCGACTCCGAGCTGGTTGGGGACGGTGAGCAGCAGCGTGTCGGCGGCGGCGATCGCCTCGTCCTGGGCGAGCTGCTCGATCAGCCGATCCGGTGTGCCGGCGTAGGTCTTGCCGAAGCGAGCCTTTCCGCCGTCGAGATAGCCCACCTGATCGCCACTGCCACCTTCGCGGCCGAAGTACATACGGTCGGTCTCGTCGACGATCGGAAAGATGCTGCGGCTGACGGACACTCGCGGCTCGAACGGGTGACCGGCGTCGGACCACGCCTTGCGGAACCGCTCGATCTGCTCGGCCTGCAGCTCGTGGAACGGCACACCCGTGTCCTCGCTCAACAGCGTCGAACTCATGAGGTTCATGCCTTGCTGGGCGGTCCACTCGGCGGTCGCCCGCGTCCCGGCTCCCCACCAGATGCGCTGGCGCAGTCCCTCGGAGTGCGGTTCGAGACGCAACAGGCCGGGCGGGTTGGGGAACATGGGCGACGGGTTCGGCTGGGCGAAGCCCTTGCCCTCCAACAGGTCCAGGAAGATGCGGGTGTGATCACGGGCCATGTCGCCGTGATCCTTGCCCTCCGCGGGGGCATACCCGAAGTAGCGGTAGCCCTCGATGACCTGCTCGGGCGATCCCCGGCTGACGCCGAGTTGCAGGCGGCCACCCGCGATGAGGTCCGCCGACCCCGCGTCCTCGACCATGTAGAACGGGTTCTCGTACCTCATGTCGATGACGCCGGTGCCGATCTCGATCCGGCTGGTCTTGGCACCCACGGCGGCCAGCAACGGGAACGGTGACGCGAGTTGGTTCGCGAAGTGGTGCACCCGGTAGTAGGCGCCGTCCGCACCGAGTTCTTCGGCCGCGACGGCAAGGTCGATCGACTGATGCAGGACGTCGGCCGCGCTTCGAGTCTGCGAATGCGGCGAGTCGGACCAATGACCGAACGAGAGGAACCCGATCTTCTTCATGGAAGCTTCAACCTCGTTGCCGAACGAACTATTCCTGTCGGACACTGGATTCGTGAGTTCCACCGAATTTGCCCTTCGCCCGCTCCCGGTCGCTGCCCTCGACGACGCCGCGGCGCTGCTCGCGACCGCGTTCGAGAACTACCCGTGGACTCGGTGGGCCGTTCCCGCGCAGGACCATACGGTCCGACTGACTCGACTGCAGTGTCTTTACCTCCAGTATGCGCGTGAGCACGGCATCGTCCTGGCCGACGCGGACGTCACCGGTGTGGTGGCGCTGCTCCCGCCTGATCCGCCGGAGCCGCCGACGAGCATGCAGCAGGACGTGGTGGCCCTGCACGGTGATCGGTGGGAGGCGGTCGCCGGGGCGGTGACGCCGCCGCCTCCGACCGGGTCGTGGACCCTGGAAACTCTGGGCGTGGACCCGCGCTGTCGCGGACGCGGCCTCGGTGCCTCCTTGGTGCGCGCAGCCCTCGACGCCGTACCGGCCGATATTCCTGTCGCGCTAGAAACCTCGGACCCGCGCAACGTCCGCCTGTACGAGCGGTGCGGTTTCGGTCTCACCGCGACGACACACATTCCCGACGGCCCGACGGTCGTCTCCATGGTGCATCCCGCCGCGACCTGAACGCCCGAGGTCAGAACGGGGGTGGGGTGTTGTCGGGTGGGATGACCCTGCGGAATCGGTTGCGATTCCGTTCCTGTCGTCGGCGGGCGTGTTTCTGCTCGGTGCGTGGGGCGGGTCGTCGGCGTTCGGTGAGGCCCGGCGTTGCTCGTCGCGGCGTTGGCGTGTCGGGTGGGTCGCCGAAGACGATGGCGTCGAGTCCGGGGTGGACGTCGTGTCCGGTGAACGCCGGTCCGAGGACGGTGCGCCCGTCGGGGATGGCGATGGTCCGGATCAATCGGCTCGGGTCGGTGGGGTCGGGGTACTGATCGTCCACGAAATCGGCGAACGTCTTCAGTAGGTGGTGGAAGCGGCATTTGGCGCCGAGTCCGGTCGCGCTGGTACGCCCGCCCTTCTCGGGGTGGGTGTGGTCGTATTCGGTGATGTGGTCGAGGTCCCCGTCCCGGGCGGGTCTGTTGCAGCCGGGCCAGGTGCAGAACAGATCTCGGGCACGCACGTAGGCGTCGAGCGCTGCGGAGGGGCGGTAGGGGTTCGAGGGTTGTGTCGCGGGGAGTGGGGTGTCGGTGCCGTCGCCGAGGGGTCGGATGACGGTGTGGGGGTCGGCGGCGAGGTCGCGGACGTGGGCGCCGGAGATGATGCCGATGCCGGGGAGGAACCCGACGCCGTCGACGAAGTCCAGGCCCACGGGCTCCTCGCACCCCCTCGTGTGGTCCACCGCAGCGTCACTGGCGGCCGCATCACGGTCCGCAGAGACGTCGACGCGATCCGGTGACACCGACGGTGCCGCAGCCGTTTCCGACGCAACGGGCTCAGTAGCAACGGTTCCCTGTGCAACGGTCTCCGGCGCAACAGTTTCTGCTGCAGCAGGCTCCGACGCAACGGGTTCCGCCGCGGACGGTTCGGTCGTCACCGACGCGGAGGTGTCCACGGCCAGATCCGGTCGGGGGAGGTGCTGCGGTGACCGGCACACCCGCTCGTTCTCGGGGGCGGGGACGGGGCCGGTGAGAGTGGTGGTGTCGGTGACGAGGTGGATCAAGATCCGCGGAGAATTCGCCGCGAACTTCTCCACATCGACGCTCTTGTAGCGGCAGTCGGTGATGGGGCGGTCACAGTTGCAGCCGAATCCGGTTTGAGTGATCAACGCGTAATGCGCATCGGAGGCCCGCGCGGCCTTGGAGCGGGTGTCCTTCGGGCACACCTGCGCAGCCAACCTCGTCACGGACGCGTGGAGCGCGACGATGTCCTCCGCCGGCCGGGTGTCCGTCGCCGTCGCCAAACCGTCACGGCCGATCTCGACGGTGAACTCCCGATTCCGCTTCGCCTTCTCCCGCCGGGCGCGGACGGCATCGGGATCACGGCGGTCGACCATCGTGTCCACCATCGCCTCCATCCGCGCCGGCGACCACGACCCCGCTCTGCGGAGAGCACGGGCGATGTCGGCGTCCACCAACGCCGCGTAGCACTGTCCTTCGACGAGTTCGGTGCGGGAGACGATGGTGCGGATGTGATGCGGGGTGACCACCCCGTCCCGCAAACATTCCGCCACGAGAGGGAGCCGGTCGCGGAGGGCGACGGCGTCGGTGAGCAGGGTGCGGGCAGCCCCCTGCGTGATCGACATGGTGGTGGCGATGGTGGCGGCGCAGCGGGTGAACGCATCGAGCTCACGCCGGTCCTCGTCTTCGAACGGTTCCACCAGTTCGGCGTGCATGGCGGCGGCGAGCTGGTATTCGAACCACTTCAGGTACGCGACGCCGGCGGCGGCGTGGACCAGCGCGTCCAGTGCCTGCGGGGAGGGGAGGTCGGTGGTAGCGGGCAGACCGAGGGCGGTGTGGTCGAGCGCCGCCCACGGCACCGCCGTGTTCTGCGTCCCCACCTGCATCCCGACCATGTTGTCGACCCCCCAGTCGCTCGTATGTTCGAGTGTACCGCCACCCACCGACACAGTCCATGACATGCACGCACGAACCCGTGTCGATCACGCGAACGCCATGTCAATCTCGACCCGCGGAGCGCGAGGAGGTCGCCGTGGAGTCGTCCGCATCACCGCCAACCTGACCGTCGCCGACATCCCGTCGGCGGCCCCCCTTCTATCGCGACGTCCTCGGCCTGAGCGAGGTGGAGTTCGACCTCGGCTGGGGCACCCGACGGCACCGTGGTGAACATCGTCCGCCGCGCACGGTGACCGATCAGCCGATTCCCGTCGCCGCCGTCACGTCGCGCCAGAGAGCGGCGCGCACCTCGGGATCGTCGCGTCGCCACGGGGGATAGTGGGTCGGGCGCGGGGCTCGGTCGTGCCAGAAGCCGCCCGTCGTCGCCAACGGTGTGTCGGAGGCGGTGAGCCAGACGATGGTGTCCGCGCCCTCGTCGGCCGAGCGCAGAAGAGGTCGCATCACCGTGTCGAACAGCGGTAGCGAATCGGTCACGCCGGGAGTGGCCGCCCAGCCGGGGTGCATGCTGTGGACCACCGGATCGTCGGGTCCGTCGAAGCGGTCGCCGAGCAGCCCGGCCATCACCACCTGCATGCGCTTGGTGCGGGCATAGGCCGTCGTGCCGGAGTATCGGCCGGTCCGGTACTCGAAATCCGCGTTGGTGAGCGGCACCGCGTACATCCCGCCGCTCGAGACGAACACGACCCGCGAGCCGGCGTCGAACAGTGGCCGCACGGCGTAGGTGAGCAGGGTCGGGCCCAGGACGTGCGTTGCGTAGGCGCTTTCGTGCCCCTGCGCCGTCTCGATCCGTGACGGCGGCATCACTCCCGCGCAGTGCACCAGGGCATGCAGCGACGTCACCTGGGTCGCGAGCTCCGTCCCGAGGGCGGCGACGGCGTCCAGATCACTGACGTCGCAGACATGCGTCTCGACGGCGGAACCCGGCACCGTGTGCCGAATCTCCGACGCCGACGCGTCGAGGCGACGTTCCGTGCGCCCCACCAGATGCACCCGCGCGCCGAGCTCGGCCAACCGTCGAGCGGTCGCGGCACCCAGCCCGGATCCGCCTCCGGTGACCACCACGTCGACCGTCGCCGGGAAGGGCGCTGCGTCCGCGGCCCAGAATCGACGCCGCACCCAGGAGCCGACACGGCTGTACCCCGGCACGATCGCCAGGTCGAGCGCGGTGTCCAGCACGCCCCCGATGCGTCCCCCCAGCGGAACCACTAGGCCGGCGGGGCGTCGCGACGCTCGGAGTTCTTCTCCCCGATGGCGTCCTTGGCGCGGTCGATGCCCTGGTCGATCTGCGAGTCGTGGCCCGCGAACTTCTTCTTCGCCGCGTCGCCGAGCTTGTCCAGGCCCTTCTCGACCTTGTCCTCGTTGGCGTCGAGCTTGCGTTTGATCTCTCCGAAGTTGACCATGCGTCGCAGTACCCCTACGGCCTCGACGGTCAAACCAGTGACAGAATCCGCGCATGCCGCGCAGCGCCGTTCCGGATGCGATCACCGACCTCGTCGACGCCGCTCTGGCCGATCTGCCGCAACATCGTCGCGACGCGTTCGCGCTGCGACTCGAGCGGTGGTGGCCGGACCTGCACGACGCCGTCGCGGCCGTCTACCCGTCGCCCGACGACGTCGCGGCTCGGCTGGTGACGACGGCGGCCGCGGGGTTCGCGGCCCGGCCCGCCGAGCTGCACGCCCTGGACGACCGTCGCTTGCTGAATCCCGACTGGTTCCGCCGCCCCGACATGGTCGGCTACGCGTGCTACGCCGACCGCTACGGCGGAACGCTGGCGGGGGTGGGGGAGCGCCTCGATCACCTCACCGACCTGGGCGTGACCTACCTGCACCTCATGCCGCTTCTGGACCCGCGCCCCGGTGACAACGACGGTGGGTACGCCGTTCGGAACTACCGGGCCGTCCGCGAGGACCTCGGCACGATCGACGACCTGCGCGACCTTGCCACGGACCTCCGGTCCCGCGGCATCTCTCTCGTCGTCGACCTGGTCCTCAACCATGTTGCGCGCGAACACGAGTGGGCCGAACGCGCCCGCACCGGCGAGGCCGCGTACCGCGACTACTTCCTGATCCACCCCGATCGCGAGACGCCCGACGCCTACGAGCGCACCCTGCCCGAGGTCTTCCCGGACTTCGCGCCCGGCAACTTCACGTTCGACGACGACGTGAACGGCTGGGTCTGGACGACGTTCAACGCGTGGCAGTGGGACCTGAACTGGGCGAATCCCGCCGTGCTGGTGGAGTTCGCCGAGATCGTGATGTATCTGGCCAATCTCGGCGTCGAGGTGCTCCGACTCGATGCCATCGCCTTTCTGTGGAAGCGCCTCGGCACCGACTGCCAGAACCAGCCGGAGGTGCACGCGATCACGCAGGCACTGCGCGCCACGGCTCGAATGGCCGCGCCCGCAGTGCTGTTCAAGGCCGAGGCCATCGTGGGACCCCGCGAGCTGCTGCCCTACCTCGGGCAGGGCCGGCACACGGGCCGGGTATCGGACGTCGCGTATCACAACAGCCTGATGGTGCAGATCTGGTCGATGCTGGCGTCGGGCTCCACCCGACTGGCCGAACACGCACTCGGCGCCCTGCCGCCCACGCCGTCCAGCGGGACGTGGGTGACCTACGTCCGGTGTCACGACGACATCGGGTGGGCCATCGACGACGGCGACGCCGCCGCGGTGGGCCTGAGCGGAGACGGCCATCGTCGGTTCCTGTCGGACTGGTACACGGGCGATTTCCCGGGCTCTCCGGCGGAAGGTCTGGTCTTCCAACACAATCCGGACACCGGTGACCGGCGCATCAGCGGCACGACGGCGGCGCTCACCGGACTCGGGCCGTCGCGTCGCGATCCCGACGGCGCGTTCGCCCGGCTGTTCCTCGCCCACGCGCTGACCGCCGTGTGGGGCGGCATCCCGGTGATCTGGAGCGGGGACGAGATCGCGTCCCCGGGTGACCCCGCGTGGGCCGACGACCCCGCGCACGCCGCCGACAACAGATGGGTGCATCGACCGGCCGTCACCGACGCCGATCGTGCCGCGTGCCGCGAGCCGGGATCGGACGCCCAGCGGGCGTACGACGGTCTCGCTCACATCATGCGAACCCGCGCCGGCCTGCCCATGCTGCACGCCGAGGCGCCGGTGGACCTCGTTCCCGGTCTCGACGACGGCGTGCTCGGCGTCCTGCGTCGTCACCCCAGTGGAACCCTGCTCGGCCTGGTCAACGTGACCGGCGAGCACCGCCCGGTGCCGTACGACGTCATCACCCGCCACGTCGCCGATCCGCGAGAGGTGTTGTCTCACCACGTCATCGGACCCGACGATGCCGGTCTGTCCTGGATGCCGCCCTACGCCGCGTGGTGGATCACCGAGTCGCAGACTCGATTGTTCACCGAGTCGTGAATCGCGCGGCCACCCACCGCGTCACGAACGGCAGGGCGGACACCGACCCCACGAAGTGATCGCCGACGACGCGGCGGACTTCGACGTCCGCACCCTGCGCGCGCCAGTCGTCGGCCAGGGTCCGCACGCCGTGTTCGGGAATCCAGCGGTCCCGCCCGCCGTGGTAGAACGCGAACGGTACGGTCGGCGCGGCGGCTCCGGGAGTGTTGGCGTCGATCACCGCGCGCGCGACGGGGGAGTCGAAGACGTTCGGATCGTGCGCGAGTGCCTCCAGGGGCAGCCGCGCCAGTCCGCCGAGAGCGAGCGGAACCACGGACAGGTTCTTGATGCGCGTGGCGAGATAGAGCCCGAGGGGCCCGAACTCGCGGGCCAGCGCCTCGTGTTCGCGGGCCAGACCGATCACCGCGGCGCCGAACAGTCCCGACGCGATGGTGCCGTTCATGGTCTCGCGCAACAGCCCGACGTTCGTCGGCGTGCCGCCGGCGATCGCCCCGATCAGCGGCACCTCCGGTGCGTAGTGCGGCTGCAGCTGCGCGGCCCACACCGTGGCGATGGCGCCGCCGCTGTAGCCGTACATGACGGCGGGACTGTCGCGGTACGTCTCGTCGAGGCTCGGCAGGCCGCGCAGCCCGTCGAGCACGGCGTGCCCGGCCATGGTGCCCTCCGCGTAGGCCATCCGCGGGCCCTCGTGGTCGACGATCAGCACGGCGTACCCGCGTTGCAGCCACAGCGGAACCACCGCCGGAAAGTCCTGGCCGAGCCCGTGCACCAGGCGGTACGACGGCGTCGCGGCCAGCCCCAGCGAGTCGATCGCGACGTTGTGGACCAGGACCGGACGTGGCCCCGGCCCCCGCCATGGGCGTCGCGGTTCCATGAGCGAGGCGGTGACCGTGACCGGGCGGCCCTGCGCGTCGCGCGATGCGACGGCGAACTGACGCAGGCGAGTGCGCGGCCTGGGTACGAGGCCGGTGATCTCGCGGCTGCGCAGCACGGTGCCGGGCGGGACGTCGGAGGAGGGCGTGTCGGCTGGGGCCGGGTCCACGAAGAACGGGTCGGACGTGATCGGGGTGGGGAGCAGCGCCGCATGCGGATCGGCGAGCACCTCGGCGGGCACCCGATCGGCCAGGCCCAGCCGGGTCAGCACGTCGACGATCGAGGACATGCACGGACCGTAGAGCCCGCGGCGGCGGAAAGAATCGGCTCGAGCACAATGCTGTGACGGGCCACGGCGGGACGGCATCGTTCCCGCCGTGACCGACAGCAGAACAGCCACCCGCCCGTCCGATGCCGAGTTCGCCGCCCGGTTCCGGCCCGTGTTCGAGCGCATCGCGGCCGGTGCTCTCGATCGCGAGCGCGACCGCCGCCTGGCGCACGACGAGATCGCCCTGCTCCGTGAGGCGGGGTTCGGCGCGCTGCGCGTCCCCGTGGAGTTCGGCGGCCTCGGGGCCTCGGTGGAGCAGCTCTTCGCGCTCCTGATCGACCTTGCCGCTGCCGAATCGAACCTGCCACAGGCGCTGCGCGTGCACTGGAGCTTCGTCGAGGACCAGCTCGCGGCCGACCCGAGCCCGGAGCGCGAGAGGTGGCTGCGGGCCGTGGCCGGCGGCACCCTCGTCGGCAACGCCATCACCGAACCGGGTGTGGGCGCCGTGGACCGGTACCGCACTACGGTGACCCGCGCCGACGACGGCACCCTGCGCTTGACCGGCGAGAAGTTCTACAGCACCGGGAGCCTGTACTCCGACCACATCCTCGTCGCGGCGGACCTGGACGGGGAGCGAGTGTCGGTCCTGGTCGACACGGACGCACCGGGCGTCACCCAGCGCGACGACTGGGACGGCTTCGGTCAGCGCCTCACCGTCAGCGGCACCACGGTCTTCACGGACGTCGAGGTGCCGGCGGATCGCCTTCTCGGGCCGGGCTACGGCGGCCCCGGCCGCACCTACGCGACGGCGTACCTGCAGTTGGTGCAGCTCGCGGTGCTCGCCGGGATCGCGCGTCGCGCCGCGGACGACGTGATCGACTGGGTTCGCGGGCGCACGCGCAGCTACACCCATGCCGCGGCGGACCTGCCGCGGCACGACCCGGTGGTGCAGCAGTTGATCGGCCGACTGGAGGCGGCGGCGTGGTCGTCCCGCGCCCTGGTGCTCGCCGCGGCGGCCGACGTCGCGCGGGCGGTCGAGGCCGGCGGGGCCGAAGACGGGGCCGAGGCACTCGACCGCGCCGAACTGTCCACGGCGCACGCGCAGAACACCGTCGTCGATCTGGTGCTGACCGCGACGACGCAGCTGTTCGAGGTGGGTGGGGCCTCGATCGTCTCCGAGCGCACGGGATTCGATCGGCACTGGCGCAACGCCCGCACCATCTCGGTGCACAACCCGGTGCTCTACAAGGCCCGCTCGGTGGGCGCGCACGTCCTCAACGGCGAGGATCTGCCCTACGCCTGGTCGGCCGGCGCCAAGTCGGCCGGAGCCGAGTCGTCCGCCGGGACCGCCGCGGGGGCCTGACGCGGGTTACCGTGGCGGGGTGACGGACGACGCGCGCGGCGAGCAGCTTTCGGACCCCGTTCCGTACACCACGGGGGAGCGGGTGTTCGGGCCGCCCGGCGGGACGTTCGATCCCGACTGGGCGGCCACCGCCTTGCGTTCGCATCGGCCGGACCTGACCCACGCCGAATCGGTGCGACTGATCGGCCGGGCCTGGGACCTGCTGCGCGAGAAGGGATTGCGCGACGCCGCCCTGGCCGACGCCGTGGCGGCCCTGACACCGGACGACCGACCGCTCGCCGACGTCGTCGCGGCGGTCGCCACCGAGACCGCACGCTTCTACCTCGACCGATGAGCGCGCCGACGCGGTGGCATCTCGAACGCTCCGCGGCCGACTCGCACGCGTACGTCGAGCGGTTCCGCGAACTCGAACGATCCGGCGCCGACCTGCACGGTGAGGCTCGCATGGTCGACGCGGCCGTCGCCCGCGGGTCGCGCATTCTCGACGCGGGGTGCGGCACCGGGCGGCTCGCCGCCGAACTCGCGCGTCGCGGTCACCGCGTGACCGGGGTCGACCTCGACCCCGTTCTGGTGGCCGAGGCGCGGACGCGCGCCGGGATCGACGTCGTGCTGGGGGACCTGCTCACCGTTCCCGTCGATCCGGCGTCGTTCGACGCCGTCGTCGCCGCGGGCAACGTGCTGGTCTTCCTCGCCCCCGGCACGGAGGCGACGGTCCTGCGTCGGTGGTACGACGCCCTCCGGCCGGGTGGCCGGATGATCGCGGGCTTCGCCACCGATCGCGCCTACTCGCCGGACGATGCGCAGCGCGACCTCGCGGCGGTGGGGTTCGTCGCCGTGCAACGCTTCTCGACGTGGTCGCTCGATCCGTGGCGGCCGGAGTCCGACTGGATCGTGCTCGACGCGCGACGGCCCGGGGGAGACGTCGCCGAGGGCGATGCGGATGTTCGGACCGAGTCCGAACGACCGCGCGTCGCGGCGGATCCGCCGCCGCGTCCCTAGACTCCGGACATGACTGCCGACTCCCCGTCCGCGTCCGGTTCCCCGGCGTCCCGTCCGACGATCGAGATGGACTACACGGTCCTCGACTGCCCGGACCCGCAGGCCCTCGCGCGGTTCTACACGGCCCTGCTGGGGTGGCCGTCCGAGCGGGACGACCCCGACTGGTCGGTGGTCCGCGGACCCGGAGGCCAGGGGCTGGCCTTCCAGAAGTCCGACGAGTTCGTCCCCCTCTACTGGCCTCGCGAGGGCATTCGCATCCACCTCGACCTGATCGTGGACGACATGGACGGGGCCTCCGAGTACGCCGTCGGAATCGGCGCGCGCACGGTGGACGACGACGCCGACCATCCCGGCTTTCGCGTCTTCCAGGACCCGGTGGGGCACCTGTTCTGCCTGTGCCGCCGCGACTGACCGGAGCGCGCCTCACCGCGGTCGACGCGCGGATGTTCTGGCTGTCCCGACGGCTGGCCAGTGATCAGTTCCTGCTCTTCGCGTTCGACGGGGCGGTCGACGGTCCGTCGGTGGTGCGCGCGCTGCTCGCGCGGGCCGAGACGGTGGCGGACCTCTGCGTGCGGGTGCGGGAGACGCCGGCCGCGCTCGACTACCCGTACTGGGTTCCGCGGTCCCCGACCCCCGATCTCGTGCGGGTCGACGACACCCCGGACTGGCAGGGGTGTCTCGATCGCGTCGCGGCGTCGACCGCCGACCAGGTGGACGCCACCGTCTCGCCGTGGCGCCTGCACCTGTTTCCCGCGGTCACGGGCGTGCCCGGCGCGTCGGGCGTCGCCTCCGTGGCCGTGCTGCAGGTGGCGCACGCGCTGGCCGACGGCGCGCGAGCGTCCGCGACGGCGCGGGCACTGTTCGCCGTCGACCCGCCGACCCCCGCGCAGCCACCGGCGGCACCGACCGGCGCGATCGCCGCCGCGCTCGGCGTGCTCGAATTCCCCGCGCGGGTGGCGCGGACGGCCCGACGGGCGCGCGACGCCGCCGCGGCCGACCGAGACCGACGCGAGGCGACCGCGTCGGGTCGGCTCCCGGCGCCCCCGGTCGGCCGCACTCCGACTGTGCTGTCCCGCCCCGCGTCCGGCGACCTCGCGCTGCGCTGCCTGGTCCTGCCGAGGACCGCTCTGTCCGGTGGGCCCGTCGCTGTCACCGTCGCGGCGCTCACCGCGATCTCGGTGGCGCTCGCCGACCACCTCGAGGCCGTGGGCGCGGAGGTGCCCGACGACCTCGGCGCCGAGGTCACCATCAGTATTCCGCCCGCGTCTCGAACGACGGTTGCTCGCAACGCATTTCACGTCGCGGGGGTCGATCTGCACCCGGGCGTCGAGGACCTCTCCCGACGCGCGGAGGCGATCGCCGACTCGCTGCGCGACCGACGTCGGCGGCTCGACCACCCGGCGTTCGGGGTGGGGGACCGGGCGACGGAGGCGGTCCCGGCCGCCGTGATCCGCGCGGACGTCGCGCGGGCCGATCTCGAGGCGGTCCCGACCACGGTGGGCGGGCACACCGTCGTGTCGAGCGTGTACCGCGGTGCGTCCGATCTGATGCTCGGCGGTCACCCGGTCCTGATGACGGCGGGTTTCCCCGCCTTGTCTCCGACGGTCGGTCTGACGCACGGCATCCACGGGATCGGGGACACCGTGACGCTCTCGGTGACGACGAGCGCGGGAGTCGTCGACCCCGACGCCTACGCGACACGCCTGCGACACGCCGTGGAGCGTGTCGTCGAGTGTCTGCAGTGACTGGCGAGCCTCGAGGTGTGTGTGGTGCAATTGCGGCTCGGCGCCACTGGAGTGACCGAAACCGAGAAAGCTAGCAGTCCGTCGTCGTCCGTCCGGGGAGGCGCGCCGGGCGAGTCGTGAAGGCAGGTGCTCGTGCACGTATCCCGTCGACAGCTCTTCCGCTACGCGGCCGTCGGTGGTGTCGCCGTCGGCCTCGGAGCGACAGGACGGTCCGTCGCCGCGGCGGACCCCGGTCTCGGCACCATCGTCGACTACGCAGCCGGCGTTCCGTCCGCCGCGGCCATCGCCGCCGCGGGACACGTGGGAGCGATCCGGTACGTCTCCGACCGCCGCCCCGGCGCCGAGTGGATGACCGGCAAGCCGATGACCGCCGCCGAGGCGAGTGCCCTCACGGGCGAGGGTCTGCAGGTGGTGTCCTGCTACCAGTTCGGCAAGGGGGCCACCGCCGACTGGCGCGGCGGGTACGACGCCGGAGTGACGCACGCGACGCGTGGACTCGAATTGCACATGGCTGCAGGCGGACCCGCGAACCGGCCGATCTACGCCGCGATCGACGACAACCCCACGGCCGCGGAGTTCGCCTCGATGATCGGGCCCTACCTGCTCGGCTGGCACTCCGTCGTCGGCCGGGAGAACACCGGGGTGTACGCCAACGCCCCCACCATCACCCTCGCCGCCGCGGCCGGACTCGGATCCTGGTACTGGCAGCACAACTGGGGCACCCCGAAGGGATTCGTGCACCCGGCCGCCCACCTGCACCAGATCGAGATCGACAAGCGCCGCATCGAGGGCGTCGGCATCGACGTCAACACGGTGCTGAAGGCGGACTACGGACAGTGGTCGCTCGCGGCCGACGTGGTCACGCCCGAACCGGACACCTCGGTTCCCACGACGCCGGTCGGCGACCCCGCCGCGCGACCGGATCTTGCATCCACCCTGATTCGCACCCTGGAGGCATTCTCATGACGTTCATCGACGTGCTCTACGCCATCGCCGGCGCGCTCTACACGCAGTTCTCGGCGTACTTCGGTTCCTGACCCCCGACACGAGAAGACCGGTGGCCGTACTCGGCCACCGGTCTTCTCGTCGGTCCGGGTTCTGCGGACAGGGGCGTCAGTTCACGACGAAGGCGCCGACCGTGGGCAGGAAGCTGCACGTGATCCCGGCGTCGGTGGAGATGGAGCCCGAGATCGCCGCGAGGACGCGGCCACGCCCGGTGTCCGCGATCGCCGACAGCGTGGCGGGCCCGTCGGGGTTGATGTTCGCGGCCCCGGTGAGCACGGTCGCGCCGGTCCTCCCGGTGTCGACGTTGACCCACTGGGCGGTCAGCGGCGCGGCCTGGCGATCCGCGAGCGGCGCCGTGCCGAGGGCCGTGAACACGAAGCCCGCCGTGCCCGCGGCGGGTCCGGGCGGGGGCAGCTCGGCCGGGCCGGGTACCGCCAGTGCGGCGCCCACGGAATCGGCCGTGGGGGAGATGCACCCGCGTCCGACCGTCGGGTAGAGGAACTGGGCGATGACGGGTCCGTCCTGCGGGATCTCCGGACCACCGCCGCGGCTGCCGTCCAGGAACGTGATGATCGAGGTCAGGATCCGCTTGGCGTCCGGCGAGAGCGGCGCGGTGTCGAGCAGTTGCTTCGCGCGGGCGAGCAGCTCGTTCTGGGGATTCGCGGCATCGACGGCAGCGGCGTCCAGCAGGGACGGAGCGAGGGCGGCGAGCGCCTCGTAGCCGGGGACGACCTGCGGGTCGCTCGGAATCGGCAGCGCCGGCTGCGCGGCGGCGACGCCGGGGGCGGCCACGGCGCAGGCGGCGGCGACAGCCATGCCGGCCACCATGCTGCGCGTGCGTCGACGGGCCCGTCGGCGTGTCGAATCCGTTGTCTGCATGGTGTTCCCGCTTCCTCGTCTGCCGGCTCGAACGACTGCCCACGACCCCCTCCGCCCGTCGTGGACGGGCAGGCGACGTCACTCTAATGACACCGTTCGACGGTTGTACAGCGTGTGCTCGGGCGCTCGGACCGTGTCGTTGCGCGGGTACCCGACGCTAGCCTGTTATAAGAGCGACGGATGGGGCTTGAGCGAACAGTGATGCGATTGTGACTGCTGGGACCCGTGACGCGCGACAGTGCGTCGGACGTGACCTTCGGGGCGGGTCACCGCACCGACTACCCTCGCGCACGGTCCTGTCCCTCTTCTCGATCGTGAGAACCCCCTGCCGTGAGTGCTCCGAACCCCGCCCCGCGGCTCCCCGTGCTTCTTCGCGCGGCCCCCGCCCTGCTGGTGGTGACGGTGCTGCTGCGCGTGCTGTGGACGGTGGCCACCCCCAACGGCAGCAACTGGGTGGATCTGCACGTCTACGTGGACGGGTCGGCGTCGGCCTTCGACGGATCGCTCTACGACTTCACCTACTCGGAGGAGACCCCGGACTTTCCGCTTCCGTTCACCTACCCGCCGTTCGCGGCCCTCGTCTTCTACCCGTTGCACTTCCTGCCGTTCCCGCTCGTCGGCGCGCTCTGGATGATCGCGACCGGCCTCGCGCTGTACGCCGTCGTTCGCATCGCCCTGGGCCTCGTGGGTGGCGACCGGGCGAACACGGTGGAGTGGCGTCGGGCCGCGTTGCTGTGGACCGCCGTCGGACTGTGGACCGAATCGCTGCGGACCACCCTGGACTACGGCCAGGTGAACGTCTTCCTCGTTCTCCTGGCGATGCTCGCGGCGCGCAGCGCCCGCTGGTGGGTGTCGGGCGCGCTGGTGGGGCTCGCCGCCGGGGTGAAGCTGACCCCGGCGATCACGGGTCTGTACTTCCTCGCGCGGCGGCGCTGGGGTGCGGCGGCGTTCTCGGCGGTGACCTTCGTCGGCACCGTCGGGGTCAGCTTCCTGCTCATGGGGTCCGCGGCCACCGAGTACTTCACCACCCTGCTCGGCGACGCCGATCGCATCGGACCGGTGGGATCGGTGTGGAACCAGTCGCTCCGCGGCGCCCTCTCCCGCCTGGTCGGCCACGACGTCGGTCAGGGGCCGATCTGGCTCGTCGCCGTGGCGATCCTGCTCCTCGCCGCGCTGGCGGCGTGGCGCGCGCTCGGACCGGACGATCGGCTGGGCACGCTGGTGATCGTGTCCTTCGTGGGGCTCGCGGTGTCCCCGATCTCGTGGTCCCACCACTGGGTGTGGATCGTGCCGATGCTGATCTGGCTCGTGCACGGGCCGCTGCGCCACGCGCGGGGAGTGCGTGTGCTGGTCGGGTACTGGCTCGTGGTCACCCTCGTCGGCGTGCCGTGGGTGCTGAGCTTCCTGCAGCCGTCCATCTGGGAGATCGACCGTCCGCTGATCCTCGCGGTGGCGGGCGCCGCGTACGCGGTGGGCACCCTCGGACTGTTCGGGGTGGTGGCCGCGCACGGCCGCTCGGTCAGGAAATCAGCGAGTCGATCGTCCGCGCGAGCGTGACGTCCTTGTCGGTGATGCCGCCGGCGGAGTGTGTGGAGAGTCGGAACGTGATCGCCGTCCACCGGATGTCGATGTCCGGGTGATGATCGGCGGACTCGGCCGCGTCGGCCACCCGGCGCACCAGGTCGATGCCGGCGAGGAAGGACGCGCAGGTGACGGTGCGGGTGATCGCGTCCCCGTCCCGCGACCAGCCGGGGAGATCGGAGAGCACGCGGCGGACGTCGTCGTCGGTGAGCAGTTCGGCCATACTGCGATGGTGCCACCGCCGCCCGCCGCCGCGACCGTCGTCGCCGGAGCGGTGATCGAGAACGGGTGCGTTCTGCTCGCCCAGCGCGCCACGCCGCCGGAGCTGGCCGGCCGGTGGGAACTGCCCGGCGGCAAGATCGAACCGGGGGAGACGCCGCAGGACGCGCTGGTCCGCGAACTGCGGGAGGAACTCGGGATCGACGTCACGGTCGGCGACCCGGTGGGGGTCGACGTGCCGCTGCCGTCGGGTCACGTCCTGCGGGCCTACGCCGTGCGGCGGGTCGCGGGGACGCCGTACGCGCTCGATCACGACGCGGTGCGGTGGGTCGGTGCGGGCGACCTGCACGAGGTGGACTGGGTGCCCGCCGACCGTGAGTGGATCGCCGATCTGGTGGTGTTGCTGAGTGATGGGTCTGCGTGAGCGTCCAGGTCGGAGGGGACCGGAGACCGCGTGAGCGTCCAGGTCGGAGGGGACCGGAGACCGCGTGAGCGCAGTCACCCGGTCCGACCGAGTAAACTTTTTCGAGTCGCACGTCTCGTTCGCGACGCAGCGCGTGCTCCGGGAGAGGTAGTCGCCTGCTCTTCACCCGCCGTACGCGCCCCGTACTCGAACACGATGGAGATTCCCGCGTGACCAGCCCCACCACCCCCACGTCGTTCCGCAACGTCGCGATCGTCGCCCACGTCGACCACGGCAAGACGACGCTCGTCGACGCGATGCTTCGCCAGTCGGGCGCGTTCGCTGCCCGCGCGGAACTGGTCGACCGCGTCATGGACTCGGGTGACCTGGAGAAGGAGAAGGGCATCACGATCCTGGCCAAGAACACGGCGGTGCACCGGCACCACGCCGACGGTTCGGTCACGGTCATCAACGTCATCGACACGCCGGGTCACGCGGACTTCGGCGGCGAGGTCGAGCGCGGCCTGTCGATGGTGGACGGCGTGGTGCTGCTCGTGGACGCCTCCGAGGGTCCGCTGCCGCAGACGCGCTTCGTGCTGCGCAAGGCGCTCGCCGCGTCGCTGCCGGTGATCCTCGTGGTCAACAAGACGGACCGTCCCGACGCGCGGATCGAGGAGGTCGTCTCCGAGAGCCACGATCTGCTGCTCGACCTGGCGTCGGATCTCGACGACGAGGCGTCGGAGGCCGCGGAGCTCGCGCTCGACCTGCCGGTGCTGTACGCGTCGGGTCGTGAGGGCAAGGCGTCCACGAAGCAGCCCGAGAACGGTCAGGCTCCGGACGCGGAGAATCTCGACGAGCTGTTCGACGTGCTGTTGAACTACGTGCCGGCGCCGAAGGGCAGCAGCGACGCGCCGCTGCAGGCGCACGTCACCAACCTCGACGCCTCGGCCTTCCTCGGCCGTCTGGCTCTCGTCCGCGTGCACAACGGCGAGCTGCGCAAGGGTCAGAACGTCGCGTGGATGAACGAGGACGGCGTGAAGACCGTCAAGATCACCGAGCTGCTCAAGACGGTCGGCGTCGAGCGCAGTCCCGGTGAGGTGGCCGTGGCCGGCGACATCGTCGCGGTGGCCGGCATCCCGGAGATCATGATCGGCGACACGCTGGCGGATCCGGAGAATCCCGTTGCGCTGCACCGCATCACGGTGGACGAGCCGGCGATCTCGGTGACCATCGGCACCAACACCAGCCCGCTCGTCGGTCGCGTGCAGGGCCACAAGCTGACCGCCCGCATGGTCAAGGCCCGCCTCGACCAGGAGCTGGTGGGCAACGTCTCGCTGCGCGTTCTCGACATCGGCCGCCCCGACGCCTGGGAGGTGCAGGGTCGTGGTGAGCTCGCGCTCGCGATCCTGGTGGAGCAGATGCGACGCGAGGGCTTCGAGCTCACCGTCGGCAAGCCCCAAGTGGTGACCAAGCAGGTCGACGGCAAGACGCACGAGCCCTACGAGGAGCTGACCATCGACTGCCCCGAGGAGCACCTCGGCGGCATCACCCAGCTGCTGGCCGCCCGCAAGGGCAAGATGGTCCAGATGACCAACCACGGCGCGGGGTGGGTCCGTATGGAGTTCATCGTGCCGTCGCGCGGCCTGATCGGCTTCCGCACCGACTTCCTCACCGAGACCCGCGGCACCGGCATCGCCAACGCCGTCTTCCACGGGTACGCCCCGTGGGCCGGCGAGATCCGTGCGCGGCACACCGGGTCGCTGGTGTCCGATCGCCAGGGCAGCGTGACGCCGTTCGCGATGATCCAGCTGGCCGACCGCGGCACGTTCTTCGTCGAGCCGGGCGCGGACACCTACGAGGGCATGGTGGTGGGCATCAACCCGCGCCAGGAGGACCTCGACATCAACGTCACGCGCGAGAAGAAGCTGACCAACATGCGTCAGTCCTCGGCGGACGTCATGGAGACGCTGGCCAAGCCGAAGAAGCTCGACCTCGAGATGGCCATGGAGTTCTGCGCCGCCGACGAGTGCGTCGAGGTCACCCCGGAAGTGGTGCGGGTGCGCAAGCTGCACCTGGACTCCAACGAGCGTGCGCGCGAGCGGTCGCGGGCGAAGTCGCGCGACAAGGCTGCTCTCTGACGTGGTCGGCGCGCGTGCGGCGATGCCCGCGGTCCGGGTGCTGGCGGTCACCGCCGCTCTCCTGACCGCGTGCACCGCCGACCCGCCGCCGGCCATCCAGAGCACCGAGACGGCGACGACCACGCCCCCGGCCGCACCGACCGCCACCGGCAACCCGGTGGTGGTCGCCATCGACGACGTCGGAACGGGATTCAACCCGCACCTGACGGCCGATCAGTCCCCGGCGACGACGGCCGTGTCGACGCTGGTGTTTCCGAGCGCGTTCCGCCCGGTGCGCTCGGTCGACGGTGCGCGCACGGAGTGGGTGCCGGACACGTCGCTCCTGGTCTCCGCGGACGTCACCTCCGAGGCGCCGTTCACCGTCACCTATCGGCTGCGGACCGAATCGCAGTGGTCGGACGGCGCGCCCATCGCGGCCGAGGACTTCCGGTACCTGTGGCAACAGATGATCGATGCGCCCGGGGTCGTCGACCCCGCGGGCTACGCCGCGATCGAGGACGTCCAATCCGGTGACGGTGGCAAAACGGTGTCGGTGGTGTTCTCGCGTCCGTATCCCGCGTGGCGCGAACTGTTCACCAACCTGGTTCCGTCCCACCTGTTGAAGGACCTGCCCGGTGGGTTCGAACGGGGACTGCGCGACAACGTGTCCGTCTCGGGTGGTCACTTCCGGATCGACACCGTCGACCGGGGCCGCGACGAGATTCTGCTCGAGCGCAACGATCGGTTCTGGGGATCGCCCGCGACGCCGGACCAAATTCTGTTGCGCCGCGGCGGAACCGATGCGCAGGTGGCGGATTCCCTGCGGTCCGGTGACGCCCAACTCGCCGAGGTACGCGGTGGGCCGTCGCTCACGGCGCAACTGGACGCCATCCCGAACGTGCGGACGGACACTCGATTCCGGTCGCGCACACTGGAACTCACGCTCAACGGTCGGGTGCCGGCACTGGCCGATCCGGCGGTGCGGCAGTCCGTCATGGGTCTGCTCGACGTCGACCTGCTCTCGACGGTGGCCTCGGGCGCCACTGCGGGGGTCTCGGCCGCCCGGGCGCAGATCGTCTCCCCGTCCCAGCCGGGGTACGCGCCGACCCGTCCCGCGCCGCTGCCGCGCGAGGAGGCCGTCGCCGGTCTCGTCGCGGCGGGATTCACCCCGGTTCCGTTGCCGCCCGCCCTGGCCCCGACGTCGGGGGCGAGCACCACGACCGAGACCGAGCCGCCGCTCGTCTCGGGCGCGCAGCCGCTGAGCCTCACGCTGGGCGCGCCGCAGAACGACGCCATCGCGGTCGCAGTGGCCAACACTGCCGCGGATCAACTGCGCGACGCGGGAGTCGACGCCCGGGTGACGCCGCTCGACCCGGAGGAGCTCTACGGCACCGCGCTCGCGACGGGCGCCGTGGACGCGGTGGTGGGGTGGTCGCGAGCCGGCGGTGACCCGGCCACGGCGCTGGCCTCGCGGTTCGGCTGCGCCGCTGTGCCGCCCGTGGAGGTGACCGGTCCGGACGCCGAGGACGCCGCCGTCGTCGGCCCGCTGTCCGGTGTCTGCGATCCCGCGTTGGGCCCGGCGATCGCGGCGACCGAGACAGCGGCCGATCCGGTCGCCGCGGTGATGGCCCTACAGCCGGGCCTGTGGGCACTGCACACCGTGCTGCCGATCGTCCAGGACTCGTCCGTGGTCGCCGTGGGGCCCGGAGTGAGCGGCGCCGCGTTGACCGGTCCGATCGAGGTGGGCATCTTCGGTGACGCCGACCGCTGGGCGAGAGAGGTTCCGTGACCCGCCGACTGCTCCTGATCCACGCCCATCCCGACGACGAATCCATCACCACCGGCGGCACGATCGCCCGGGCAAGTCGGGACGGCGTGGACGTCACCGTGCTCACCTGCTCGCTGGGCGAGGAGGGCGAGGTGATCGGTGACCGCTGGGCGGGTCTGACCGCGGATCGCGCGGATCAGTTGGGTGGCTACCGCATTCACGAGTTGACCGTGGCGCTCGCGGCGCTTGGGGCGCGGCCGCCGCGCTTCCTGGGCGGTGCGGGACGGTGGCGCGACTCGGGCATGGCGGGAACCCCGGCGGCGCTGCACCCTCGGGCCTTCGTCCGGGCGGACGTCGACGAGGCGCTCTCCGCCATGGTCGGTGTCATCCGGGATATTCGGCCGCAGGTCGTGGTCTTCTACGACCCGGAGGGGGGCTACGGCCATCCCGACCACCAGCAGGTGCACCGCCTCGCCGGGGCGGCCCTGGACCGCGCCGCCGACCCGTCGTCGTCCGATCGGGGCGAGCCGTGGTCGGTGGCCAAGGCCTACTGGACGGTCACCGGGGCCTCGCAACTCTCGGACGGACTGGCCGCCCTCGGCCCCCTGCCGGACACCTGGCGGATGCCCGAACCCGGTGAGCTGCCGAGTGTTCCGGACGGTGAGGTGACGACGAGCATCGACGTCCGGGACGTCCTGGACGCCAAGCGGGCGTCCCTGCGCGCCCACGCGACGCAGGTCACCGTCTCCGACGCGGGAACCGCCTACGCACTGTCGAACGACATCGCCCAGCCGGTGCTGCCCGACGAGCAGTACGTGCTGGTGCGCGGCACCCTCGGCGAGGTCGACGCGTCCGGCCGTGAGACGGACCTCTTCGCGGGAGTGTCGTGAACCCCGTCGTCGAAACGGGGAATCTGCCGGGTTATGCTGTGAGCGCTGTCACGGAGCGGGGTCCGGCGTCGGCGCCGACATCTCGCCCTACCGTCACCAGGAGATCGCGTGATTTTCAACTACGACCTGCAGAACGCCATCGTGGCGTTCGTCGATTCGCTGCGCCCCACCGCGGACCTGCAGCGGGCGATCTACCTCGACGCGGTGTCCGGGTTCGCCACCACCGTGAGCAATTTCCTCACCTCCATCGGCTACCCGCCGCGCTGACGACCCGCCGTCCCGGCGGCGAGTGGGTGACCGCGTGAGCGGCCACGCCGGAGAGTCCGTGGTGACGGGCGTCAAGGCCGCCATCCTCGCCGCGCTCACCCTCGACGGATTCCTGTGCGCTCTCGGTGCGGTCCTGTTCCTGCCCGCGTACCTCGGCAGCACCCCGTTTCCGGTGAGCGGCCTGCTCGCCGGGGCCGTCAACGTTCTGCTCGTCCGCGTGGCGTACTCCGTCTCGCACAACGGCGGCCGAGCGGCGTTGCCGCTGGGTGGCTTCGCCCTCGGCCTCCTCCTCGCGATGCTCGGCGGGCCCGGCGGCGACGTCCTCGTGCTCGCCGACTGGCGCCTGCTGGTCCTCCTGGCCGGTGGCCTGCTGCCGCCCGTGGTGCAGCTCTTCGCACTGCGATTCCGACGGTTGACCGCCCTCGGGGCGCGCTGACTCACCTGCTGCGCGAGACCCCGGCAGCGTCGGCGGCTCGGGCGAGCACGTCCTCGACCATCGCCGGGGTGAGGCGCCCGGTGAAGGTGTTCTGCTGGCTGACGTGGAAGCACCCGAACACGGTGAGCTCGGGCAGATCGGGGGCGATCGGGGCGAGCGTCACCTGCGCGCCGTGGCCGAAGCGCGGCCGCGGGCGCGGCACGTCCCACCCCGCGCCGGCGAGCACCGGCATCAGCGCCTGCCATCCGAATCCGCCCAGCACCACGACGGCTCGCACCGTGGGAGCCAGGAGATGCAGCTCGCTCTCGAGCCAGGACCGGCACCGGTCGCGCTCCGCCGGCGTCGGTTTGTTCTCCGGTGGTGCGCAGTGCACCGGGGACGTGATACGCGTGCCGACGAGTTCGAGTCCGTCGTCGATCGCGGTCGCGGTGGGTTGCGACGCGAGACCGACGGCGTGCATGGCGGCGTAGAGCACGTCGCCGCTGCGGTCGCCGGTGAACATGCGGCCGGTGCGGTTCGCGCCGTGGGCGGCAGGGGCGAGTCCGACGATCAGCAGCCGCGCATCGGGCGGTCCGAACCCGGGAACCGGTCGGCCCCAATAAGTTTCGTCGCGGAACGCGGCGCGTTTCTCGCGCGCGACGCGCTCCCGCCACTCCACCAACCGGGGGCACGCGCGGCACTCGGACACGCGGGTGTCGAGTTCGGCGAGAGAGCGCGGCGGCGGCTGAGCAGGTTCGGCCGGCCCGGTGCGGGTCATCGGTCGCAGCCCCAGACGTCCGTCGCGCCGGGCGCGGCCGCCTCGGCGATGGCCCACGCGCGGTCGACGGGTAGGTCGAGAACCCGGTAGGCGCCGGTTCCGGCCGCCGTGGCGGCGACGAGCGTCGCGACGCCGGCCCGTCGTTGGAAGAAGGTCTGGCGCACGGTCCAGGCGACGACACCCCGCGCGTCGAGCACGACTCGTCGGCGGTCGAGGCTGCCGTGCTCGGTCACCAGCAGTCCGGGCCGGACCCGATGACCGAGGGCCGCGTACCGGTCCAGCGCCAGCGCGATCGCGGCGACGGCGACGAGTCCGAGCACGATCCACGCCCACGTCGGTACCGCCCGCCCACTCACCGCGTAGCCGGCCGTCGCCGCCAGGGCCGCCGCCACCGGCAGGAGGGCGCGGGTGAGGCGTCGTCGTCGGGCCACGGGTCCGTGCGCCGTCAGCGGCGCGGTCGCCGCGTCCGCGGCGTCGGGCAGCAGGGTGGCCGCCGTCGACGTCACCGCGGCACGCGGCGCGGGCGGCAGGATCAGCGAGGACTCGTGCTCGGAGGCGCTGACCCCGGTCATGACCGCGTCGAGGCGCGCGCCGCCGGCCAGCCGGAGCAGCAGCGGCCGGCGGATCGACGCCCCTCGCAACCGGGCGCGGTCGAAACTGGCGTGACGGGTGGAGAGGACACCGTGTTCGACCCGGAGTCGCTCGCCGTCGTCGGTCACGCGCAGATTGCCGTAGACGAGGAGGTAGCGCGCGGCGGCGATCGCGCTGGAGACCACGAGGGCGGCGACCACGGCGATCGCGACCGCCGCGACGACGCCCAGCGACACGACGCGGCGGTAGGTGTCGTCGACCACTGCCGACGACGCCACGGCGCCGGCGGCGCCCGATTGCCCGAGCAGTCCCGCCGCGGCCCCGACGACGGCGAGACCGGTCAGCGTGAACGGGGCGTACCGCACCCACGCCGGGTCGACGCGCGCGAGTTCGCGCTCAGCGGGAGCGGGGACGTCTCCGCCGGCGTCGGGATCGGGTGGTGGGGCCACGGCCGTCGCCAACAGTTCCTCGCGCAGCGCCGGAACGACGCGCGCGTCGAGCGCGTTCAGTTCGAACGTCTCGCCCTTGCCGGCGTGCTGACCGGTCCCCACGGTGAGCACCGCCAACCCGAGCAGTCGGTGCAGGGGCCCCGCCTGCACGTCCACGCTGCGGATCCGGCCCCGCGGGATCGAGAGCACCTTCTTCTGGAGGACACCCGTGCGCAGCTGCACGTGCACCGGGCCGAGCCGGTAGCCGGTGGTCACCCAGCGGGCGATCGCGGCAGCCACCACGACGGCCAGCACGATCGCGCTCCAGAGGTGGTTGCCGCTGGTGCTGCCCACCACCAGGGAGACCACGAGGACCGGCAGCAGCCGGACCACCTCGGTGACCGGGTGCACCAGCAGCATCCGGCGATCGAGGCGAGCCCACGGCATCGCGTCCTCGCGAGCCTCGGCGGCAGCCGAGTTCTCGGGTGCCGGCACGCTCACGTCGCGTCCCCCCGCGAGCGCGCCGCCGCCTCGGTGACGCGGGCGACCACCCGGTCCGCCGTCTCGAGGTCCAGCGCGGCGATACGCACCGCGCCGGCGGACGACGCCGTGGTGACCGTCACCGTCGCCAGGCCCAACGCGCGCTCGAGGGGCCCGCGCTCGGTGTCGACGGTCTGGACCCGGTTCAGCGGTGCGATGCGCCGTTCCTGGTCGAACCAGCCCGTCCGGGTGTAGACGGCGGTGTCGCTGACCTCCCAGCGATGCACCGCGTAGCGCCAGCGGGGCACGACGAGTACGTGGACGGCGGCCGCCACCAGCGCGATCGGGACGAGGATCAGCAGCGGCGCCCAGAGCGGGCGGGTCGCGACCGTGGCCAGGAGCACGGCCCACACCACGAGCCCGAGGAGAATCGGTGCCCACAGCAGACCCGCGGCCACGGTCCACAGCGTGACGGCGCGCGGGCCCAACCTTTCCGCCGGGTCGCGCACGGTGAGCTGCGGTCGCGTCGTGCTGTCGGACACGTCGTTCACCCCTGCTGTGGCCGGGCCCTACGAGGAGGGCGCATGATCGGACGGTGACGATGTTGCCCGATCCGACCACACCCGCGCGCACCGACACCGCCGGACGCACCGACGCGGGATCTCGAACCGAGGTGCCCGCCCCGACCCCGTCGGCGATGCGCCGCGCGCTGCGGCGCGCTCGCGACGGCGTGGTGATCAGTGTCGACGAGGCCACCACCCTGCTGCACGCGCGCGGGGAGGACCTGGTCGACCTGTGCGCCTCGGCCGCTCGGGTCCGCGATGCCGGGCTGCTGGCAGAGGGTCGGCCGGGCACCGTGACGTACTCGCGCAAGGTGTTCGTTCCGTTGACCCGGCTGTGCCGCGACACGTGCCACTACTGCACCTTCGTGACCGTGCCGGGGAAGCTGCGCGCCGAGGGACGAGGGATGTTCCTCGACCCGGACGAGGTGCTCGACATCGCCCGCCGCGGAGCGGAACTGGGGTGCAAGGAAGCGCTGTTCACGCTCGGGGACCGCCCCGAGGACCGGTGGCCCGAGGCCGCGGAGTGGCTCGAGTCCCGTGGCTACGGGTCCACGGTCGACTACCTCCGGGCCATGTCGATCCGGGTGCTCGAGGAGACCGGTCTGCTGCCGCACCTGAATCCGGGCGTGCTGAGCTGGGAGGAGATCTCGCGGCTCAAGCCCGTGGCGCCGTCGATGGGCATGATGCTCGAGACGACGTCGCGTCGGCTGTTCGAGGAGAAGGGGCAGGCGCACTACGGCAGTCCGGACAAGGATCCCGCGGTGCGGCTGCAGGTGCTCACCGACGCGGGCCGTCTCACCGTCCCGTTCACCACCGGCATCCTGGTGGGAATCGGCGAGACCGTGCGGGACCGCGCCGAGTCGATCGTCGCGATCCGCGCGTCGCACAAGCAGTTCGGGCACGTGCAGGAGGTGA
Source organism: Rhodococcus sp. PBTS 1 (assembly GCF_001620025.1). Lineage (NCBI taxonomy): Bacteria > Bacillati > Actinomycetota > Actinomycetes > Mycobacteriales > Nocardiaceae > Rhodococcus > Rhodococcus sp. PBTS 1. Next base: position 2,543,191 of record NZ_CP015219.1, on the reverse strand, counting down.
TCGTGCAGAACTTCCTGGCCAAGCACGACACCGCGATGCGGTCGGCGCCCGACGCGGGCCTCGAGGAGTTCCGCGCCACCATCGCCGTCGCCCGGATCCTGCTCGGCCCGGCGATGCGTATCCAGGCACCGCCGAACCTGGTGTCGCCGGACGAGTGCGCGTCGCTTCTCGCTGCGGGAGTGGACGACTGGGGCGGGGTGTCGCCGCTGACACCGGACCACGTCAACCCCGAACGGCCGTGGCCGAACCTCGACACCCTCGCCGAGATCAGCGCGGCCGCCGGATTCGTCCTGACCGAACGCACTGCGGCGCAACCGAAGTACGTCCGCGCCGGATCGCCGTGGATCGATCCTCGGATCGCCGCCCACGTGCGCGCGGTGTCCGACCCCGCCACGGGCCTCGCGGCCGACGTCCGTCCGACCGGTCTGCCGTGGCAGGAACCGGACGAGGTCTGGGAGTCCACCGGACGGACCGACCTGCACACCGCCATCGACACCGACGGCCGGAACACGGAGACGCGCAGCGACATCGGGTCGGCGTTCGGCGACTGGGACTCGGTCCGCGAGCAGGTCGCGGCGTTGGCCGAGCGCGCGGCCACCGCGCCGGAGCGTCTCGACCGCGACGTCGCAGCGGCGTTGCAGGCGGCCGAGCACGATCCGGCGGGCCTGTCCGACGAGCAGTACCTCGCGTTGGCGACGGCCGACGGTCCGGCGCTCGACGCGGTGGCGGCGTTCGCCGACGCCCTGCGCCGGGACACCGTCGGCGACGACGTCACGTACGTGGTCAACCGGAACATCAACTTCACCAACATCTGCTACACCGGTTGCCGGTTCTGCGCGTTCGCGCAGCGCAAGGGGGACGAGGACGCGTTCTCGCTCTCGGCGAGCGAGGTGGCCGACCGGGCCTGGGAGGCCCACGTTCTCGGCGCGACCGAGGTCTGCATGCAGGGCGGAATCGACCCCGAGCTGCCCGTCACCGGATACGCCGATCTGGTCCGCGCGGTGAAGGCCCGTGTGCCGTCGATGCACGTGCACGCCTTCTCGCCCATGGAGATCGTCAACGGTGCCTCGCGGGGCGGACAGTCGGTGGAGGACTGGCTGATCGCGTTGCGCGAGGCGGGGCTGGACACGATTCCGGGGACCGCCGCGGAGATCCTCGACGACGAGGTCCGGTGGGTGCTCACCAAGGGCAAGCTGCCCGCGCGGACGTGGGTCGACGTGGTGTCCACCGCGCACCGGGTGGGTCTGAAGTCGAGTTCGACCATGATGTACGGCCACGTCGACAACCCGTCGCACTGGGTCGGACACCTCAACGTGCTCAAGGGCATTCAGGACCGGACGGGTGGCTTCACCGAGTTCGTTCCGCTGCCGTTCGTGCACCAGTCCTCGCCGCTCTACCTCGCCGGGGCCTCCCGTCCGGGTCCGACGCAACGCGACAACCGCGCGGTCCACGCGCTGGCGCGGATCATGCTGCACGGCCGCATCGACAACATCCAGACGAGCTGGGTCAAATTGGGCGTGGCGGGTACACGGGTGATGTTGACCGGCGGAGCCAACGATCTGGGGGGCACGTTGATGGAGGAGACGATCAGCCGGATGGCGGGATCGCAGCACGGATCGGAGAAGACGGTGGCGGAACTGCACGAGATCGCAGCGGGCATCGGACGGCCCGCGGTGCAGCGCACCACCGCCTACGCGGATCGGACCGCGGCGTGAGCCCCGACCGTCTGGGTGACCAGCGCGTCGCCGGTGTGCTGCGGGCGGCCGTCCGGGTCATCGACCCGATGCTCGAGCTGCTCGCCGATCGGGATCCGCTGGGCATCAAGCGGCGCACCTTCACCGACGCCGGGACCGGCGGCTCGACCGGGTCGGTGGACACGGCCCTGAACGCCGTCGCCAAGGTCTTCGACGCGGCGGACACGCCGGGGACGAAGTCGTGGGAGTCCATGACGGTGGACCAGCGCGTGAACTGGTGGGTCCGCCGCGTCGGCGGCATCAGCACGGTCGCCGTGGCGTTCCCCGGCATCTTCGGCGTGTTGGCCCGGCGACTGCCGCTGGGCGACGTGCTCGGCTTCGCCAACCAGGCCATCGTCCTGGTGGCGGTGGCCCGGGAGTACGGCATCGACGATCGCGACGAGCAGGTCCGCCTGCTGGCGTCCGTGCTGTGCAACCGCGAGTTGCCCGTCGGGGCCTCGGTGGACGCCCCCGCTCCGCAGGAAGCCGCGGAGGAGGAGCAGCGCGGCTCGCAGCGGCTGTCCCGATCCCCGTTCGCACTGCTCTCCACGCTGTGGTCGGTCACCAAGATCCTCCGCGCGGTGACGGACGAGTTGGACAAGCGACCCCGCAGCCGTACCGTTTATCGATGGCTCGGTAACCTGCCGGTGGTCGGTGCGGTGGCCGGCTACTTCGGCGAGCGCGGCGCACTCGTCCGCGCGGCGAAGTCGGGTCGAACCTGGATCGAGCGGCGCAGCACGTCCGCGCCCGTAGTTCGGAAAGGCTAAAGGAGAACGTCAGTGCCGTACACGATTGCCGAACCCTGCGTCGATGTCCTGGACAAGGCCTGCATCGAGGAATGCCCGGTCGACTGCATCTACGAGGGTGGCCGGATGCTCTACATCCAGCCCGACGAGTGCGTGGACTGCGGCGCCTGCGAGCCCGTGTGCCCCGTCGAGGCCATCTTCTACGAGGACGACGTCCCGGAGCAGTGGTCCGCCTACATCGCCGCGAACGTCGACTTCTTCGACGACCTCGGATCGCCCGGCGGTGCGGCGAAGGTCGGCAAGACCGACTACGACCCGCCCTTCATCAAGTCGCTCCCGCCGATGGGCGAGAGCTGAGCGTGACCGAGGCGCCGTCGGCCGGACTCGCGACGCGCGTGTCGCGGCGGCGCGTGTCGGACCGTCTCCCGGTCTTTCCGTGGGACACGATCGCGGAGGCGAAGACTACCGCGTCGGCGCACCCGCACGGCATCGTCGACCTCTCCGTCGGCACCCCGGTCGATCCGGTGGCGCCGGTCATCCGTGACGCGCTGGCATCGGTCGCGGAGCAGGCCGGCTACCCGACGACGGCCGGCACTACCGCACTCCGGGCCGCCGCGACGGCGGCTCTGCAGCGTCGCTACGGCATCGCGGGCGTGGCCGACGACGCGGTGCTCCCCGTCATCGGAACGAAAGAGCTCATCGCGTGGCTGCCCACGCTGCTGGCTCTCGGGTCCGACGATCTCGTGGTCGTGCCGGAACTCGCCTACCCGACGTACGAGGTGGGCGCACGGCTCGCCGGGGCGCGCACGCTGCGTGCCGACGGGCTGACCCGCCTCGGCCCGGAGAACCCGTCCTTGATCTTCGTGAACTCGCCGTCGAACCCGAGCGGGCGCGTCCTCGGCGCGGCGCACCTGCGCAAGGTGGTCGAGTTCGCGCGCGAGCGCGGCGCGGTGGTGGTGTCCGACGAGTGCTACCTGGGGCTGTCCTGGGACGCGCCGGCAGTGTCGATCCTCGCCGACGACGTGAGCGGCGGTGACCACACCGGTCTGCTGGCCGTGCACTCGCTGTCCAAGACGTCCAACCTCGCCAGCTACCGGGCGGGCTTCGTCGCCGGCGACGGCGCCCTGGTCGCCGAGCTGCTCGCGGTGCGCAAGCACGCGGGCATGATGGTGCCGCTCCCGGTGCAGGCGGCCATGACGGCCGCCCTGTCCGACGACGAGCACGAGGCCGAACAGCGCGAGCGCTACCGCGCGCGGCGGACGGCCCTGGCGGCCGCGCTCACCGCCGCGGGATTCCGCATCGACCACAGCGAGGCCGGTCTGTACCTGTGGGCGACGCGCGGCGAGTCCGGGCGCGCCTCGGCGTCGTGGTTCGCCGACCGCGGAATCCTGGTCGCCCCCGGTGAGTTCTACGGCCCGGACGGCGAGCAGCACGTGCGTATCGCGCTCACGGCGACGGACGAGCGGATCGCCGCCGCCGTCGCGCGCCTGACGGTCTGAGGCGGCCCGTGGGCGCCCTCGACCGCGTGCAGGAGGACCTCGCCCGCGGTGAACCGTGGAACGCGCGCAAGCGTCTGGGGGCGGTGCTCGAGCGGGAACCGGCCTCGCAACCCGCGCTGGACCTCCTCGCTTTCGCCTGTCTGGCGATGGACGACGTGGCCGGCGCCGGCGCGGCGTGGTTCCTCACCGACCGCGACGAGTCCGATCCCGTCGTGCGGGACGCCCTGGCCGCGTTCGCCGCGTCGTCCGACCGGTCGGTGGTGCTGGCGCGGCGTCTGCCGATGAACGCGCCCTCCCGCGCGTACCCACCGCGGGCGCGGGAACGTCTGGCACTGCTCGAATCCCGCATCCGCGCGGCGGGGGACGACTGGGAGCCGCCGGGCGAGGTGCACTACGTCGCCCAGGACGGCGTCGACGTCGAGGCGTTCGACGAATGGACCGAGCCGACGGTCCGGGATCGGTCCGGCGTGAAACTGGTCGCCGCCGTGCTGGTCCTCGCCATGCTGGGTGGCGTGACCCTTGCGACGCTGCTCACGGTGCTGTTCTGACCGTCACCGACCAGCCCGCCGTGTCGGACGGCGGTCGTGTCGGTGGCCGGTGGTACTGATGGAGTCATGGATCAGGTCACGATCGACTCCGTGCCGCACGACCCCGCGTGCCTCGACTGCGCCGGGTCGCTGGATCACTGCCACGGAACCCTCGTCGTTCACAGCGACTTCACCGTCGAGTGCACCGAGGCGGGCTGTGTGCTCGCGCATCGGGAGCGTCACGCGTTGGTGGTCGACTGCGTCGCGGTCGCGGGTGGGTGTTCGTGCGAGGTCTCCGTGGCCGTCTCGCAGGCGTCGTGACGTGCTGCTCCGATCGCTGAACCCCTACCTGGTCGCGCGCGGTGACGACGTCGAGGACGCCGTCACGGTGGGGGACACCGTCCTCTCGCGCAGTGACCTGATCGGCGCGGCCACGTCGGTGGCCGAGCGTATCGCCGGCGTCGACCGGGTCGCCGTGTGGGCCGAGCCCACGGCGCGCACGGTGGTCGCCGTGGTCGGCGCGCTGATCGCGGGTGTCGCGGTGGTGCCGGTGGCGCCGGATTCCGGTCCCGCCGAACTCGATCACGTGCTGGCCGATTCCGGCGCACGGGCCTGGCTGGGTGTGGCGCCGGAGCACGCCGGCGGACTGCCGACGGTTCCGGTGCGCATGCACGCACGGTCGTGGCACAGCTATCCCGAGCCCGCGGGGGAAAGCACTGCGCTGGTCCTCTACACCTCCGGCACCACCGGGCCGCCGAAAGGTGTTCTACTGAGCCGAGACGCGCTGGCCCGGGGGCTGGACGCCTTGGCCGAGGCGTGGGCGTGGACGCCGAACGACACCGTCGTACACGGACTTCCGCTCTATCACGTGCACGGACTGGTGCTCGGCATCCTCGGCTCGCTGCGCATCGGCAGCCGTGTGGTGCACACCGTGAAGCCCACCCCCGAGCGCTACGCGGCGACGCGCGGCACGGTGTACTTCGGTGTCCCCACGGTGTGGTCGCGGATCGCGGCGGACGAGGAGTCGGCGCGCGCGCTGAGCCGTGCACGGCTGCTCGTGTCCGGTAGTGCGCCTCTTCCGGTCCCGGTGTTCGAGAAGCTCGCCGCATTCACCGGCATCGCGCCGATCGAGCGGTACGGCATGAGCGAGACGCTGATCACCGTCAGCACCCGCGCGGACGGCGAACGGCGGCCCGGCTGGGTCGGACTTCCGTTGCGCGGCATCGAGACCCGCCTGCGCGCCGAGGACGGGACCGACATTCCGCACGACGGCGAGTCCATCGGTTCGTTGCAGCTGCGCGGGCGCTTCTTCGACGGTTATCTCGGCAGGCCCGAGGCCACGGCCGCGACGTGGACCGACGACGGCTGGTTCGTCACCGGCGACGTGGCCGCGATCGATGCGGAGGGGTTCCACCGCATCGTCGGACGCGAGTCGACCGACCTGATCAAGACCGGTGGCTACCGGGTGGGTGCGGGCGAGGTGGAGACCGCGATTCTCGGCGTGCCGGGCGTCGGCGAGGTGGCCGTGGTGGGTCTCCCGGACGACGACCTCGGGCAGCGCATCGTCGCGTTCGTCGTCCCGGACAGCGGCGCCGACGTCGATCCGGATGCGGTGATCGACCATGTGGCGCAGCAACTCTCGGCGCACAAGCGTCCGCGTGAGGTCCGGTTCGTGGAGTCGTTGCCGCGCAACGCCATGGGAAAAGTGCGCAAGGCACTGCTGGAGTAGCGTCGGTGGCCATGACCACCTCCACACGCATCGTCCTGGCCTCCCGCCCCGCCGGAGCTCCGACCGCCGAGAACTTCCGCACCGAGACCGCCGACCTCCCGGAGGTCGGTGACGGTCAGGTGCTGCTGAGGGTTCTCTACCTCTCGCTCGACCCCTACATGCGAGGGCGGATGAGCGACGCGGAGTCCTACGCCGAGCCCGTCGCGTTGGACGACGTGATGTGCGGCGGCACCGTCGCGGAGGTCGTCGAATCCCGCAGCGACGCACTGCCGGTCGGCTCGGTCGTGTTGTCCTACTCGGGCTGGCAGACGCACGAGGTGGTCGACGCCGCGTCGGTGCGTCGTCTCGATCCCGAGCGCGCGCCGATCTCCACGGCCCTCGGTGTGCTCGGCATGCCGGGGTTCACCGCCTACGCGGGCATGACCGTGATCGGGCAGCCGAAGGAGGGGGAGACCGTGGTGGTCGCGGCGGCCAGTGGGCCGGTCGGCTCGGCGGTGGGACAATTCGCGAAGATCAAGGGCGCCCGCGCGGTGGGCATCGCGGGCGGCCCGGAGAAGTGCGCGTACCTGATCGACGAGCTCGGCTTCGACGCCGCGGTCGATCACCGTGCCGACGACTTCCGGAAGCAGCTCGCGGCGGCGACACCGGACGGCATCGACGTGTACTTCGAGAACGTGGGCGGCGCGGTCGCGCGTGCCGTGCTGCCGCGACTCAATACCTACGCCCGGGTCCCGGTGTGCGGCCTGATCGCCCAGTACAACGACACGCAGGCCCCCGAGGGGCCGGACCGGCTGCCGGGCTTCTTCACCCGGGTGCTCACCAAGAGCCTGACCGTGCGCGGCTTCATTCAGAACGAGTTCGTCCGCGATCACTACAAGAACTTCCAGCGCGAGGTGTCGGAGTGGGTTGCCGACGGTCGCTTCCGCTACCGGGAGGACGTGGTGGAGGGGCTCGAGAACGCCCCCGACGCGTTCTTCGGACTGCTCGAGGGCCGCAACTTCGGCAAGCTCGTGGTGAAGGTCGCCGACCGCGATTAGAGTACACGTGTGCACTCGAACAGCCCGCGCGCCCGCCGCCGCAACGAGGTGGCCGGCGCGGCGACCGTCCTGGCCTCGGCCGTCGACATCCTGTCCCGGCCGGTCCAGGGCACCCATCGCGCGGTGAACGACGTCGTGTTCGGGGTGCTGGGCCGGCCCGCCTCGCCGATCCGCACGCTGAACGACGGCATCGCCGACGCCGTGTACGCCGCGGTGCGGGGTGGCAGTGCCGCGGTCGCGAAGGCGGTGGCCGTCGGGTCCGAGCTGCTGCCGGACGAGACCGTCTCGCACGCGGTGACGTCGTCGGCGGCCGGATCGGTGGTGGTGGGCGCGGTGAACGGGCTGCTCGGCGACCGGTTGGTCGCGGAGGCGAACGACCTCGCCGTCGAGCTGGGGCCGCACCACCGACGTCGCGTCGTCGCGAACGAGACGGCGGAGCTCACGACGGCGTTCCCGTTCGCGACCGGGCACCTCGCGGTGCTCGTCCACGGTCTCGGCGAGACCGAACAGGCGTGGTACTACCGGCACGACGGTCGCGGCAGCTACGGCGAGACGTTGGCCGCCCACGGCATCTCGGCGGTATGCCTGCGGTACAACACCGGAACCGGCATCGTCGACAACGGCGCGGCGCTGGCCGATCTGCTCGACCGCGTCGTCACGGCGTGGCCTGTTCCGGTGGAGCGCATCGACCTGGTCGGGCACTCCATGGGCGGTCTGGTGCTGCGCCGCGCCTGCGGTGTCGAGGCGAGCCGGGCCACCTGGTTACCGCTGGTGCACACGGCCTGTTACCTGGGCACGCCGCACGAGGGCGCCCCGCTGGCCACCGGCGTGTACCACCTGTCGCGCGCGTTGCGGCGGGTGAAGCAGACCGCCGTGTGGTCCGACCTGCTGGACGTGCGTAGCCGGGGCGTGGACGACCTCCGGCTCGCCACCGACGTTCCGCTGGCCCCGGGGATCCGACACGTCGCCGTGCAGGCGACGCTGGCCGAGGATCCGCACGCCTGGTGGGCCGACGCCGTCGGGGACGGGCTGGTGACCCTGCGCAGCGCGCGTGGTCCGGTGTCCGAGGTCTACACCCTGCCCGGCACGGGCCACCTCGCCCTGCTGTCCGACCCGCGCGTGTCCCGCGTGCTCGTCGACCTCATGACCGACGCCGCTCCGCGACGGATCGGTCAGGTCGCCGCCCGCGCCTGAGGCTTGGCGTCGCCGAACGGCTCGTCACGTTCGCGGACGGCCTCAAGGAACCCGACCGTCGCCGCGCGGGTCTGGAAGGCGTACCCCTCCCGGGTGTGCCGGGAGATGCCGTCGAACACCGTGGAGATCATGGTGGACGTCGCCACCCCCGACGCGAGCAACGCACTGTTCAGAGCGAGCTTGACCATCATCAGCTGGTTGATCGGCATCTGCGCGATGCGCTCGACGAACTGCTCGGTCCGCGCGTCGAGTTCGTCTGCCGGGTGCGATTCGACGGCGAGGCCCCATTCCACGGCCTGCCGCCCGGTCAGACAGTCACCCGTGAGCAGCAGTCGCTTGGCGCGCTGGTCGCCGAGGCGGTGCGCCCACATGCCCGCGGCCGGAATGCCCCACACGCGCGTCGGGGGATAGCCGATCCGGGCGTCGTCGGCGCACACGATCTGGTCGGCGTAGAGGGCGATGTCGGTGCCGCCGGCGATCGCGAAACCGTGCACCTTGGCGACGACGGGCTTGGTGGCGTGCAGCAGACTTGCGAAGCCGCGGTTGAAGCGGCTCATCATGGCGTAGTCGAGCATCGGGTCCCACGTCCGCGACGGATCGTGGTTGCGCGCCTGGACGGTCGCATCGAGGGCGGTGCCCTCCGCACCGGACCCGTCCGTACCGTCGGCCGGACGCGCGCCGTTCTCGGCGTAGATCGACAGGTCGTACCCACCGCAGAATCCCTTGCCGCGGCCGGACAGCAGAATCACGTGGACCCGCGGATCGAGATCGGCGCGTTCGACGGCGTGCGCGAGGTCCAGCGGCGTGTCGGCGGTGATGGCGTTGCCGCGCTCGGGCCGGTCGAAAGTGATCCGCGCGATGCGGCCGGTGACCTCGTAGGTCAGGGTCGCGTAACGGTGGTCGTCCGCCGGCGAGGTGCGCTCGGCGAACGCGCTGCCCGCACCCTCGTCCCACCCGTCCCGCCAGGCGGCCGGGCGCTCGCTCACGCGCCCACCTTCGGGGTGTTGCGCTCGATGATCGCGGCGGTGTCGACCCCGGTGGGCAGGGTGCCGAAGACGGTGCCCCAGTCGCCGCCGAGCCGGGTGGCGGTGAACGCGTCCGCCACCGCGGGATGGCCGTGCCGCACCAGCAACGACCCCTGCAGGGTCAGCGCGAGATCGCCCACGACGCGCCGTGCGCGGTGTTCGAGCGAGGCGACGTCGGTGAACGCCGACTTGACCCGGCGCACCGCCGCGTCGAGGGCGTCGTCGGCGCCGGCCGCGCTGTCGAGCTCGTCGAACAGCACGGTCAGCGTCTCCGGTTGACGGGCCACCGCGCGCAGCGTGTCCAGCGCGGCGACGTTGCCGGAGCCCTCCCAGATGGAGAGCAACGGTGCTTCCCGGTACAGCTTGGGCATGCCCGATTCCTCGGCATACCCGTTGCCGCCCAAGCATTCCAACGCTTCGGCCGCGTGCGCCGGGCCGCGCTTGCACACGTAGTACTTGCTCACCGCCAGCCCGATCCGGCGGAGCAGCGCGGCACGCTCGTCACCCGCCGCGGCCCGGTCGGTGAGTGCCGCGAGCCACAGGGCCACCGTCGTCGAGGCCTCGGCCTCCACGGCGAGGTCCGCGAGCACGTTGCGCATCGCCGGCTGGTTCACCAACTGCTTGCCGAACGCGGCCCGGTGCGTCGCGTGGTGGATCGCCCGCGCCGTGGCGTCGCGCATCCCCGTCGCGCTGCCCAGCGTGCAGTCCAGTCGGGTCATGTTGACCATCTCGATGATGGTCCGCACGCCGCGGCCTTCCTCGCCGACCAACCACGCCGTGGCGCCGTCGTACTCGACTTCGCTCGAGGCGTTGGAGTGGTTGCCCAGCTTGTCCTTCAGGCGCTGAATGGCCATGGCGTTGCGGGTGCCGTCCGGCAGAATCCGCGGCAGCAGAAAGCAGGACAACCCGCTCTCGCTCTGGGCGAGGACGAGCAGGATGTCCGACATCGGGGCCGAGGTGAACCACTTGTGGCCGGTCAGCGACCACGTGCCGTCCGGCCGCGGCACGGCCGTGGTGGTGTTGGCCCGCACGTCGGAGCCGCCCTGCTTCTCCGTCATCGACATGCCCGCGATCAGCCCGCCCTTTTCCAGCGGCGGCCGGAACGACGGGTCGTAGACCCGCGTGGTGAGCAGGGGCTCGTACTGCGCGGCGAGGTCCGGGTTCGCGCGCAGCGCCGGCACCACGGCGTAGGTCATCGAGATCGGACAGCCGTGCCCGGCGTCGACGACGCTCCACACGCTCGACGTCGCGGCGCGGACGAGGTGCGCGTGCGGCGACTCCTCGGCCCACGGTGCGCCGTGCAGGCCGAGATCGACTGCCGTGCGCATCAATTCGTGGTAGGCGGGGTCGTAGATCACCTCGTCGACGCGGTTGCCGTAGCGATCGTGGGTGTGCAGGACCGGCGGATGGGCCTCGGCCAGCTCACCCCACCGCTGCGCGCGGGCGCTTCCGGCCAGTCGGCCCACTCGGTGCAACTCCGCCTCGGCGTCGCCCGCCCCCTCGCGGTGGAGCGCCTCGAGCAGCACGGGCTGATCCGCGACGTCGTACTCGACCAACGGCGGGACCTGGTTGGTGACGGTGTGGGTGGGGGTCATGTGGTGCTCCTGACGACGGGATTCGGTGCGCCGAGCGCGCGGAGGGTGACGGTCTCGAGGGCGTCGATCACGCGGGCGTCGACGTCTCCGCGAGCGAGGGGGACCACCAGCGCCTCGCCGATGGCGCCGACGAGGCAGGCCGCCGTCAGGGACGCGTCCTGCTCGGGGAGTTCGCCGTCTCGGACGGCGGCGCGGATGGCTGCGGCGAGTGTGTCGGCGAACGACCGCCGGAAGGTGAGGCGCTCGGTCTCGACGAGGGCGTCGATGGGCTCGGCCAGCAGGGCGTAGGCGAGAGTCGGTGCGCGGCAGGCACGCTCGCAGAAGGTGCGGACCGCGGCGAGCACGGAGTCGGTGTGGGTGCCGGTCGCGGCGGCACGGTTCCCGGCCGCCGTCGCGGCGGCCACCTCACGGGTGCAGGCATCACGGAAGACCTCGGCGAGCAGGTCCCCCTTGCCGGGGAAGTAGCGGTAGACGGTGCCCACGCCGATGCCGGCGCGGGCGGCGACCTCGGCCACCCCGCACGCGGCGTATCCGCGTTCGGCCACGAGGGACAGTGCGGCCGTGACGATCCGGGATCGGGCGGCGTCCAGCCGTTCCTGGACCGCAGCGGTTCGTCGGTACACCACGGCAAGAAGTGAACGCCCGTTCCGCGGACGTGTCAAGGATGGAACGGGAATTCACGTTTTGCCGGGACGGGCGACTACCAGCGCGGTCCCACACGGTTGTTGACGCACAGGGTGCCCTCGACGTCGATGCTGCTGGGCGGGCGGAACACCATGACGTTCTCGCCGTCGGCCGGCGGCCGGGGGTCCTCGCCGTTCCCGACCACCCCGAGCAGGCCACGCCACCGCACCCACCCGCGGCCCTCCCAGAAACCGATCGCGCCGGGCAGCGAGTTGAGCACGCCCAGCGCACCCTCGTCCTCGATCACCGCTTCGAGACGGTCGAGGACGATGCGGCCGAGTCCGGTGCCGCGGCGGTCGGAGTCGACCGCCACGGCCTCGACGTAGCGTCCGTCGATCTCCTTGCCGTCGTGGACGAGCAACCGGGGCACTGCCGCGGCGTGCGCCACCACCAGACCGTCCAGCCGCGCCAGCACGTGGGTTCCGCCGAGTGCGTGCACCCAGTCGTGCGGTTCGAACTCGCTGCCGAACACCGCCCGCACCAGTGCTTCCGCCTGGTGTGCGTCGTGCTCGCTCAGGTCCTCGGTGGCGACGGTCTCGAGTCGCGGTTCGGTCATGGTCCCCCCGAATCTGTCGACCGCGGTACCCGCGGTCAGTCGTTGGCGTGCAGGATGGAGTTCAGTTCGACTCCGGTGCCCTTCCACGGAACCACCTCGACGGCGCCCGAGACGGAGTTTCGGCGGAACAGTAGGTTCGACCGCCCGCTGAGGGCCGCGGCCTTGACCACCGTGCCGTCGGGTCCGGTCACCTTGGTGCCGGCCGTGATGTAGAGCCCGGCCTCGACCACACAGTCGTCGCCGAGCGAGATGCCCAGGCCCGCGTTGGCGCCGAGCAGGCACCGCTCGCCGACGGAGATGACTTCCTTGCCGCCGCCCGAGAGGGTGCCCATGATCGACGCGCCGCCGCCGACGTCCGACCCGTCGCCGACGACGACACCGGCGGAGATGCGCCCCTCGACCATCGAGGAGCCGAGCGTGCCGGCGTTGAAGTTCACGAAGCCCTCGTGCATGACCGTGGTCCCCGACGCGAGATGCGCGCCCAGTCGGACCCGGTCGGCGTCGCCGATGCGCACGCCGGTCGGCACCACGTAGTCGACCAGGCGCGGGAACTTGTCGACGCCGTAGACGGTGACGGGGCCGCGGGCCTTGAGTCGCGCACGCGTGACCTCGAACCCGTCGACGGCGGCCGGCCCGTGGTTGGTCCAGACGACGTTGGCGAGCAGGCCGAACTGTCCGTCGAGGTTGACCCCGTGCGGCGCGACCAGGCGGTGCGAGAGCAGATGCAGGCGAAGGTAGACGTCGTGCGCGTCGGTGGGGGCGTCCTCCAGCGAGGCGATGGTGGTGCGCACGGCGACGACGTCGACGCCGCGCGCGTCGTCGGCACCGACCAGCGACGCCAGGTCCTCGGGGACGTCCGCGCCCTGCAGGCGGGTGGTACCGCTCTCGGTGACCTCGCCCAGTTCGGGAGCGGGGTACCAGGTGTCGAGCACCGTGCCCGAGGTCGTGATGGTTGCGAGTCCTGTTGCCGATGCGCCTGTGGTCACGGTGCCCGAGCCTAGAGCACGGCAGTAGGGTCGACGATCGTGAGCGCACCCGTGGTCCTGGACCTGCATGCAGACCCGATCGACCTCACCGCCGCCCTCGTGGACGTCCCGAGCGTCTCCCGCGACGAGGCCACGCTCGCGGCCGCGGTCGAGCACGCCCTGCGGGAACAGACCACCGGCTTCGAGGTGATCCGCTCGGGCAACGCGGTCCTGGCGCGGACCCACCGCGGCCTGCCGACGCGCGTGATCCTGGCCGGCCACCTCGACACGGTCCCGATCGCCGACAACGTGCCGTCGCGGCGCGAGCGTGGGGGACCCGAGGGCGACGTCCTGCACGGTTGCGGCACCGTCGACATGAAGTCGGGCGACGCGGTGTTCCTCCACCTCGCGGCCACCGTGGCCGACCCCGCCGCGGACTTGACGCTGATCTTCTACGACTGCGAGGAGATCGAGGCGACCGCCAACGGGCTCGGCCGCATCGAACGCGAGCTGCCGGAGTGGCTCGCCGGCGACGTCGCGATCCTCGGCGAGCCGTCGGGCGGGTTCATCGAGGCCGGGTGTCAGGGCACGCTGCGCATCCGCGTGACGACGACGGGAGTGCGCGCACATTCGGCGCGATCCTGGCTGGGCGACAACGCGATTCACCGGCTGGGCGCGGTCCTGACTCGGCTCGCGGCGTACGAGCCGCGGACCGTCGACATCGACGGCTGCGTGTATCGCGAAGGGCTGCAGGCCGTTCGGGTGGTCGGGGGAGTGGCGGGCAACGTGGTGCCCGACGAGGCGGCCCTCGACGTCAACTTCCGGTTCGCGCCGGACCGCTCGGTGGACGACGCCGTGGCGCACGCCTCGGAGGTGCTGGCCGGCGACGGCGTGCGACTCGAGGTGACCGACCGGTCGCCCGGGGCGCTGCCGGGTCTCGCGGCGCCGGCCGCGGCCGCACTGGTGGAGGCGGCCGGGGGACGGTTCCGGGCCAAGTACGGCTGGACCGACGTCTCCCGGTTCTCGGCGCTCGGCATTCCGGCCGTGAACTACGGGCCGGGCGACCCCAATCTGGCCCACAAGCGCGACGAGCGCGTGCCCACCGAGCAGATCACGCACGTGACGGACGTCCTGCGTCGCTACCTCACCACCGGACACCTCACCACAGGACGCGGTGCGTCGGGCCGTTAACCTCACCCTCATGACGCAGGATCGCCAGGCCGCGCGCTACCGCGGCCCGATACTGGACCGCCGCACTCGGGCGAACTCGACGACGGACCAACGGCTGCTCGACAATCGGGGACCCTCGGACTGGGTGCACACCGACCCGTGGCGGGTGCTGCGCATCCAGAGCGAGTTCGTCGAGGGGTTCGGGGCGCTCGCCGAACTGCCCCGCGCCGTCACGGTGTTCGGCTCGGCGCGCACGCCGTCGGAGTCGCCGGTGTACGAGTCGGGCGTCAGGTTGGGCGCCGCGCTCGCCGAGGCGGGCTACGCCGTGGTGACGGGCGGCGGCCCGGGCGCGATGGAGGCGGCCAACAAGGGCGCGTGCGAAGCGGGTGGACTCTCGGTCGGCCTCGGCATCGAGCTGCCGTTCGAGCAGTCCCTGAACCCGTGGGTCGACCTTGGGGTGAACTTTCGCTACTTCTTCGTGCGCAAGACGATGTTCGTGAAGTACTCGCAGGCGTTCGTCTGTCTACCGGGCGGTTTCGGCACGCTCGACGAGATGTTCGAGGCGTTGACCCTCGTCCAGACCCGCAAGATCACGCGCTTCCCGATCATTTTGTTCGGCACGGAATTCTGGGGTGGTCTGCTGGAGTGGATCACCACGACGCTGGTCGAGGCGGGCACCGTTTCGGAGTCCGACGTGGCCTTGATCCGGTGCACCGACGACGTCGACGAGGTCGTCCGGTGGATCGACGAGAGCGCGGGGCAGTGACGGCGGTCTGCGTCTACTGCGCGTCGGGTCCGGTCGAGCAACGGCACCTCGATCTGGCCACCGCGCTGGGCACCGAGATCGGCCGGCGGGGGGGCTCGCTGGTCTCGGGCGGCGGCAACGTCTCGATGATGGGTGCGGTCGCGCGTGCCACCCGGGCGGCGGGGGGTCGGACCGTGGGTGTCATCCCCCGTGCGCTGGTCGAACGCGAGGTCGCCGACGTCGACGCCGACGAGTTGGTCGTCACCGAGACCATGCGTGAGCGCAAGCGCATCATGGACGATCGCGCGGACGCCTTCGTAACTCTCCCCGGAGGCATCGGCACGCTCGAGGAGCTCTTCGAGACCTGGACGTCCGGCTACCTCGGCATGCACGCCAAGCCGGTCGTGGTGTTGGACCCGACGGGGCACTTCGCGCCGTTGCTCGACTGGCTCGACGGTCTGTCCGGAACCGGTTTCGTCTCCCCGTCGTCCCTCGCTCGCCTGGTTCGGGTGGACACCGTCGACGCCGCGCTCGACGCGTGCAATCTCGTCGTGTGACGTGTGGTGAAACTTACCAATCGGTAAGGTAAGCATCGTCACAAGCCGGACACAGACGAAGGCCGGCTCGTCAGGGAGGAAACGTATGGCTGCCGACGCTCGTCACAAGATCGGATTGCTGGATCTCGCCACCGCGACAGCGAAGATGGCCCCGGCGCTGCCGACGGTGATCCGGGGAGTGCCGGGATTCCTGCGCAAGCCGACGGACAAGGAGTCCATCGGCTTCATCTTCCAGCGTGCCGCGGCCAAGCACCCCGAGCGTCCCTTCGTCCGCTTCGAAGGTGACACCCTGACGTACGGGCAGGCCAACGATCTGGTCAACCGCTACGCGTCGGTGCTCGTGGACCGGGGGGTCCAGCGCGGCGACGTGGTGGGCGTGCTGGCCAAGAACTCGATGCGCACGCTGCTCGTGGCCCTGGCGGCGGTGAAGCTCGGCGCCACCGCGGGCATGCTGAACTTCAACCAGCGCGGCGACGTCCTCGAGCACAGCCTCGGCATCCTCGACGCCCGGGTGGTCGTCATCGACGAGGACTGCCTCGAGGCGCTCGACTCCCTCGACGAGGCCCTGCCGGAGAAGGTGGTGCTGCACGCGGACGAGCTCGACCGGCTGGCCGAGTCCGCCAGTGCGGAGAACCCCGCCGTCACGGCCGAGATCCAGGCCAAGGAGAAGGCATACTACATCTTCACCTCCGGCACAACGGGCATGCCGAAGGCGAGCCTCATGAGTCACTTCCGGTGGCTCAAGTCGATGTCCGGCCTGGGCAGCATGGGTGTGCGGCTCCGCAAGGACGACGTGCTGTACTGCTGCCTCCCGCTGTACCACAACAACGCGCTGACGGTGTCGCTGTCGTCGGTCCTCGCGTCCGGTGCGGCGATCGCCATCGGCCGCCAGTTCTCGGTCTCCCGGTTCTGGGACGACGTGCGGGCCAACGAGGCCACCGCGTTCACCTACATCGGCGAGCTCTGCCGGTACCTGCTCACCCAGGACGAGAAGCCGACCGACAAGGACAACACCATCCGGCTCATCGTCGGCAACGGTCTGCGGCCGGAGATCTGGGACGAATTCAAGGACCGGTTCGGCATCTCGCGCGTCGCCGAGTTCTACGGTGCCAGCGAGTGCAACATCGCGTTCATCAACGCCTTCAATCTCGACCGTACGGCCGGGTTCTGTCCGCTGCCGTACGCCGTGGTCGAGTACGACGACGAGACGGGCAAGGCCAAGCGTGACAGCAACGGCCGGCTCACCAAGGTGTCCGCCGGCGGCGTGGGTCTGCTGCTGTCGAAGATCACCGACCGCGCACCGTTCGACGGGTACTCCGACGAGGACGCCACCAAGAAGAAGCTCCTGCAGGACGGCTTCAAGGACGGCGACTGCTGGTTCGACACCGGAGACCTGGTGCGCCAGCAGGGTTTCCGCCACGTCTCGTTCGTCGACCGGCTCGGTGACACGTTCCGCTGGAAGGGTGAGAACGTCGCCACCACGCAGGTCGAGGGCGCACTCGGATCGCACCCGGACGTCGACCAGGCCGTCGTCTTCGGGGTCGACGTCCCCGGTACCGACGGCAAGGCCGGCATGGCGGCGCTGACGCTGCGCAGCGGCAAGAAGTTCGACGGCGCCTCCCTCGCCGCCCACGCGTACGAGTCGCTGCCCAGCTACGCGGTGCCGCTCTTCGTCCGGGTGGTCGAGTCCCTCGAGGCCACCTCCACCTTCAAGAGCAAGAAGGTCGAGCTGCGCAAGACCGGGTACGGCGACGGCGACGGCGATCTGTACGTGCTCAAGGGCAAGGCCGACGGCTACGTCGAGTTCTACGACGGCTACGTCGACGAGGTCGGCGGCGGCAAGCTGCCCAAGGGCTGAGCGTCGCAGGGCCCAACGAGGCCGGTGCGGCGGGAAGGCAAGATGGTCGGGTGCACCCGTTCCCGACTCTGTGCGGCCGTCCCGTCGCAACCGACCGCGCGTTGGTGATGGCCATCGTCAACCGCACCCCGGACAGCTTCTACGACCGCGGAGCGACCTTCGGCGACGACGCCGCGATGGCCGCCGTGCATCGTGCCGTCGACGAGGGCGCCGACGTCCTCGACATCGGCGGGGTCAAGGCCGGCCCAGGCGCCGTCGTGGACGTCGAGGAGGAGACCCGACGGGTCGTGCCCTTCGTCGCTGCCATTCGGTCGGCGTATCCGACCGTGGTGATCAGCGTCGACACCTGGCGCGCCGAGGTGGCGCGGCGGGCCTGCGCCGAGGGCGCCGATCTGATCAACGACACCTGGGCGGGGGCCGACCCCGATCTGGTCGGCGTGGCCGCCGAGGTCGGGGCGGGCATCGTGTGTTCGCACACCGGTGGCGCCGTGCCGCGCACCCGCCCGCACCGGGTGCGGTACACCGACGTCGTGGACGACGTGGTGACCGAGGTGACGCGCGCCGCCGAAGCCGCCGCCGAGGCCGGCGTGCGCGAGGACGGCATCCTGGTGGATCCCACGCACGACTTCGGCAAGAACACCCACCACGGGCTCGCCTTGTTACGGCACGTCGACAGTCTGGTCAACAGCGGATGGCCGGTCCTGATGGCGCTGAGCAACAAGGATTTCGTGGGGGAGACTCTGGGAGTCGGACTCGCCGAACGCTTGGAGGGAACCTTGGCCGCGACAGCACTGAGCGCCGAACGCGGAGCGCGCATGTTCCGGGTCCACGAGGTCGGACCCACCCGACGCGTCGTCGACATGGTCGCCGCGATCGCCGGAACGCGTCCGCCCGCTCGCACGGTGCGGGGTCTCGCGTGACCTCGTCGGCCGTTCCCACTCTCGCCGACGTCGGCACCACCTGGTCCGATCCCCGGTGGACCGTGGACGAACTCGTCGCGGCGAAGGGCGATCGAACCGTCTCGGTGGTGCTGCCCGCGCTCGACGAGGAAGCCACCGTCGGCGGCGTCGTCGCCTCCATCTCGCCGCTGGTCGGAGGACTCGTCGACGAACTGGTGGTCCTGGACTCGGGGTCCACCGACGCCACCGCCGCCCGCGCGCGGGAGGCCGGGGCGGACGTCGTCACACGGGAGGAGGCGGTCCCGGAGGTCGCGACTGCTCCCGGCAAGGGCGAGGTGCTGTGGCGGTCACTGGCCGCCACCACGGGGGACATCGTGGTGTTCGTCGACTCCGATCTCATCGACCCGGACCCGGGCTTCGTCCCGAAGCTGCTCGGGCCGTTGCTCACCCGACGCGGCCTGCATCTGGTGAAAGGGTTCTATCGTCGTCCGCTCGCCGGGTCGAGCGAGGCCCACAGTGGCGGGCGGGTCACCGAACTCGTCGCCCGTCCCCTGCTCGCCGCGCTGCGGCCGGAGCTGGGGGGCATCGTGCAACCGCTCGGCGGGGAGTACGCCGGCACCCGCGAGCTGTTGACCGCGGTGCCGTTCGCGCCGGGGTACGGCGTGGAGATCGGGCTGCTCATGGACACCTACGACCGGTACGGCCTCGGGGCGATCGGACAGGTGGATCTGGGGGTGAGGCGGCACCGGAACCGCCCGCTCGACCAGTTGGGGGCCATGAGTCGGCAGATCGTCGGCACCATGCTCGGCCGGTCCGGGATCACCGATTCCGGCGTCGGCATCACCCAGTTCCGCCCGGAGGGAAGCGAATTCGTCGCCTCGGTCACCGACGTCTCTCTCGCCGACAGGCCGCCGATGCGCACGGTCCGACCGTGGGCCGACCGCACGCGGTGACTCGAACCGCATCCCTCGTGACAGGATCGGCGCCATGGTGACGATCCTGCTGTACGTCGTCTCGATCGCGGTCGTGGCCGTCGTGCTGTTCCTCCTCGCCTCGGTGGTGTTCGGGCGGGGCGAGGAGATGGAACCGCTCCCGCCCGAGACCACTGCCACGGCGCTGCCCGCACAGGGCGTCACGGGGCGCGACGTCCGCGCGTTGCGGTTCCGGCTGCGCCCGCGCGGCTACGACTGCGGCGAGGTCGACTGGGCCCTCGACCGTCTCGCCGACGAGATCGACTCGCTGCGAACGCGTCTCGCCGAGCGAGACAGGACCGCACCCCCTCCGGAGCCGGCCGACCCGTGATCCACAGCGACGGTCGGGTCCGCTGCACCTGGTCTCCGGACCCGGCCGAGAACCCCCTCTACGCGCGCTACCACGACGAGGAGTGGGGGCAACCGGTGCGCGGTAACCGTGCTCTGTTCGAGCGCCTCAGCCTCGAGGCGTTCCAATCGGGCCTGTCGTGGATCACGGTGCTCCGCAAGCGCGAGGCGTTCCGGTCCGCGTTCGCAGACTTCGACCCGGACGTCGTCGCCACGTTCGGCGACGACGACGTCGAGCGGCTGCTCGCGGACGCCGGCATCGTGCGCAACCGCGCGAAGATCCTCGCGACGGTCGCCAACGCGCGTGTCCTGGTGTCGGAGAACGTCGACCTCGATGCCCTGCTGTGGTCCTACGCGCCCCCGCCGCGTCCGCGGCCGATCACCGCTGCCGACGTCCCGGCGGTGACGGCCGAGTCGACCGCGATGGCGACCGCGCTGAAGAAACGGGGCTTCCGCTTCGTCGGTCCGACGACGGCCTACGCCCTCATGCAGGCGACGGGAATGGTCGACGACCACCTGCAGGACTGCTGGGTTCCGCAGACGCGCTGAGGGGTGTGCGCTGGGCGTGCGCTGGGCGCGGAGGGGATGTGCGCAGGGCGCGGAAGGGGGTGTCCGTTCCCCGTCGTTCCGTTCGATAGGGAAGAATATGGTGACGCACCTCGCCGGACCCCGGCGGAGCGCGAGAGGAACATGTCATGCGCGGAGCAGGTCGGCGCAGATCTGGAGGGAGCAGAGGATGGCGGCCATGAAGCCCCGGACCGGCGACGGTCCGCTCGAGGCGACCAAGGAAGGACGAGGAATCGTCATGCGGGTTCCACTCGAGGGCGGAGGACGTCTGGTCGTCGAGCTCACTCCCGACGAGGCGGCCGCACTGGGCGACGAGCTCAAGGGCGTCACCGGCTGAGAAGCGAACTGCACTCGCGCACGGCCCCGTCGGATGTTCCGGCGGGGCTGTTGCCGTCACTGGGGCTGCCGCCGGCACAGGGCCCTGCACGAGCGGAGAGGAGGCTGCACCGATGATCGACGAGGCCGTGGCCCTGCTGGCCTGCCCGCACTGCGGCGCCGGACTGGACGCCGACCCGCCCACGCTGCTGTGCGAGAGCGGCCACACCTTCGACGTCGCGCGGGGCGGGCACGTCAGCCTGCTGTCCGGCGGTGGCGGCAAGTTCACCGGCGACAGCACGGAGATGGTGGCCGCGCGGGATCGGTTCCTCGGCTCGGGCCGCTACGACCCGATCATGGATGCCGTCGCCGACGTGGCGGACGGTCACCGGATCCTCGACGTCGGGGTCGGGACGGGCCAGTACCTCGCGCGTGTCCTCGACACCGTGGGCGACAGTGCAGTGGGGGTCGGAGTCGACGTGTCCAAGGCGGCCGCGCGGCGGGCCGCCCGAGCGCATCCGCGTGCCGCGTCCGTCGTCGCCGACGTGTGGACCGCACTTCCCGTGCGCACGGGCGTGATCGACACGGCGCTGTCGATCTTCTCCCCACGCAACGTGCCGGAGCTGGCGCGCGTCCTGGCGCCCGGCGGCCGACTGGTCGTGGTCACTCCCACCGAGCGACACCTGCAGGAGCTGGTGACGGCGCTGGACCTGATCCGGGTGGACGAGCACAAGACGCGTCGACTCGGCGACTCCCTCGCCGGCACCTTCGACCGCGCGGACCGCCGTGCGGTCGGTTACACGATGTCCCTGGCGCCGGAGGAGGTCGGCGCCGTGGTCGGCATGGGCCCGTCGGCACGCCACATCGGCTCCGCCGACCTGGCGGCCCGCGTGGCGGCCCTCCCGACCCCGATCGAGGTCACCGTCGCCGTCACCGTCTCGGTCTACCGGCCGGCCGCCGTGTAGACCTCCAGCGTCTGCTGCGCGATCGATTCCCACGCGAACTCGGCGACGGCACGCTCGCGGCCCGCGACGCCGAAGGCCCGGCTGCGCTCCTCGTCCGCCACCAGGGCGTTGACGGCGGCGGCCAGGTCGGCCTCGAAGGCGCCGGTGTCGGCGGCGTCGTAATGGACCAGGGTGCCGGTGCGGCCGTCGGCGACCACCTCGGGGATGCCGCCGACATCGGACGCGACCACGGCCGTCTCGCATGCCATCGCCTCGAGGTTGACGATGCCGAGCGGCTCGTACACCGACGGACAGACGAACACCGCAGCAGCGGTGAGAATCTGGCGGATCTGCTCGGTCGGCAACATCTCGCGCACCCAGAAGACGTTGCCGCGCTTCTCCGACAGCTCGGCCACGGCGCGCTCGGTCTCAACGGCGATCTCGGGAGTGTCGGGCGCGCCGGCGCAGAGCACCAGCTGGATCGACGGGTCGAACGCGTGGGCCGCGGCCACCAGATGCCCGACGCCCTTCTGGCGGGTGATGCGGCCGACGAACGCGACGATGGGGCGGTCGGTGCGGACGCCGAGGGAGGTCAGGGCGGGCTCGTCGTTCGACTCGGCGGGTCCGGGGTGCCACACGGCGGTGTCGATTCCGTTGCGCACCACGTGGATTCGGCCCGGATCGAGACGGGGATAGCAGTCCAGGACGTCGGCCTTCATGCCGTCGCTGACCGCGATGACGGCGTCGGCGTACTCGACGGCGTTCCGCTCGGACCACGACGAGACGCGGTACCCGCCGCCGAGCTGTTCGGCCTTCCACGGACGGCGAGGCTCGAGCGAGTGGGCGGTGAGCACGTGCGGGATGCCGTGGAGCTCCGCCGCCAGGTGACCGGCGAGTCCGGTGTACCAGGTGTGCGAGTGGGCGACGTCCGCCTCCGCGGCGGCCGCGGCCATGCGCAGCCCGCTCGACAGGGTGGTCAGGGCCGGGTTGGCGTCGGCCAGCGCCGGATCGGGGGAGTGGACGATCGCGGTGTCCCGCGGGGCGCCCGTGCAGTGGACGTCGACCTCGCACAGATCGCGCAGGCGCCGGACCAATTCGGTGACGTGCACACCGGCGCCGCCGTAGATCTCCGGGGGATATTCCTTGGTCATCATCGCGACGCGCATGAGAGAAACGTAACGCGTCGGAGTCCATTCGATCCATATCCGACGCTGCCCCGTCACAACCCGATAGGTTGGTACTCGTGAGGACCCAGCCGCATGTACTCGGAATCGTGCTCGCCGGCGGCGAGGGCAAACGACTCTTTCCCATGACCGCGGATCGGGCGAAACCCGCGGTGCCCTTCGGCGGTGCCTACCGCCTCATCGACTTCGTCCTGAGCAACCTCGTCAACGCCGGCTATCTGCGCCTGTGCGTGCTGACGCAGTACAAGTCCCACTCGCTCGACCGGCACATCTCCCAGACGTGGCGGCTCTCCGGGTTCGGCGGCGAGTACATCACCCCGGTGCCGGCGCAGCAGCGTCTCGGCCCGCGGTGGTACACCGGCAGTGCGGACGCGATCTTCCAGTCCCTGAACCTGGTGTACGACGAGGATCCGGAGTACATCGTCGTGTTCGGCGCGGACCACGTCTACCGCATGGACCCCGAGCAGATGGTGCAGCAGCACATCGATTCCGGCGCCGGGGTCACCGTCGCCGGTATTCGCGTGCCGCGCAGCGAGGCAACGGCTTTCGGCTGCATCGACAGCGACGCCGCGGGCAACATCACGCAGTTCCTCGAGAAGCCGGCCGATCCGCCGGGGACGCCGGACGATCCCACGACGACCTTCGCCTCGATGGGCAACTACGTCTTCACCACCAAGGTGCTCGTCGACGCGATCAAGGCTGACGCGGAGAACACCGACTCCGATCACGACATGGGCGGCAACATCATTCCGGCTCTCGTCGAGGCCGGCATGGCGTCGGTGTACGACTTCAAGGACAACGTGGTGCCCGGGGCGACCGAGCGCGACAAGGGCTACTGGCGCGACGTCGGCACCATCGACGCGTTCTACGACGCGCACATGGATCTGGTATCCGTGCACCCCGTGTTCAACCTCTACAACAAGCGGTGGCCCATTCGCGGCGCCGCCGAGAATTTGCCGCCCGCGAAGTTCGTCCAGGGCGGACTGGCGCAGGAGTCGATCGTCGGCGCCGGCAGCATTCTGTCCGCCGCCACGGTCCGGAATTCGGTCCTCAGCTCGTCGGTCATGATCGACGCGGGGGCCACCGTGGAGGGCAGCGTCATCATGCCGGGGGTGCGCATCGGTCGGAACGCCGTGGTGCGCAACGCCATCCTGGACAAGAATGTGGTGGTGAACCCCGGCGAGATCATCGGGGTCGACCGCGAACGCGACAAGGATCGGTTCACCGTCTCGGCGGGCGGCGTGGTCGCCGTCGGCAAGGGCGTGTGGATCTAGCTCCCGCGCGTCACTCCGGCAGGCGCGAGGCGCAGAGCAGGCCGTCGCCCAGCGGCAGGACGACGGCGGTGAGCGCCTCGTTCTCGGCGATCGCCCGTGCCGCGGCCCGGACCGCGACGGTGGCCTCGTCACGCGCGGCCGTGTCGGCCACCCGCCCGCCGAGCAACGCGTTGTGCAGGATCAGCGCGCCGCCGGGACGCAGCATGCGCACGCCCTCGGTCACGAACCCGACGTGGTCGCGCGGTGTGGCGTCGACGAAGACCAGGTCGTAGGACGCGTCGGCGAGCCGGGGGAGAACGTCCATCGCCCGGCCGTTGATCAGCCGCGTCCGCGACGGGGCGATGCCGCCGGCGCGGAACGACTCCCGCGCCGCACGCTGGTGCTCGGGTTCGCTGTCGATCGTGGTCAGGACGCCGTCGGCACGCATGCCGTCGAGCAGCCACAGTCCGCTGACACCGGCGCCGGTGCCGACCTCCACCACGGTGCGGGCGCCGGACAGTTGCGCGAACATGCTCAGCGCCGCGCCGACGGACGGGGGGACCGGGGCAGCGCCGAGATCGTCGGCCCGCTCGCGCGCGGCCACCAGCACGTCGTCCTCGACGACGGAGTTCTCGGCGTAGGTCAGCATCGTCGCGGCGTCGACAGTCACAGCGCAGACAGTAGCGAACGGGGTCCGGCCCGCGGCGGACGATGCAGCGGCTCGGACTCTCAGGGCTCGCTCAGCTTTCTCACACGGGTCGCACACCCGCGGCGGTCATGCTTCTACTACGCGAGTTCGCCGGAGCGCACGCACGGCGTCGGACGTGGCAGAAACGGGTACCGGAACAAACGGGCACCAGTCCGAGTTGTCCGCATCACCGAATCACGGCCAGAGCCGACGGCCGATCGTCGATCCCCCGACCAGGAGGACCCAGAGGATCACATGAACACCAGTGCACGCGAACATGCCGCCGAGACCTCCGCGTCCGGAGACGCCCTGCCCGGCACCTCCCTGGCCGACACCTCCCATACCGAGGCCCCGCTGTCCGGAACCGCGGTCTTCGACGCCACCGGCGACGCCACGTCCATGCCGTCCTGGGACGAGTTGGTCCGCGAGCACGGTGATCGGGTCTACCGTCTGGCCTACCGCCTCTCCGGCAACGCGCAGGACGCCGAGGATCTGACGCAGGACACCTTCATCCGCGTGTTCCGTTCCTTGCAGAACTACCAGCCCGGCACGTTCGAGGGCTGGCTGCACCGCATCACCACCAACCTCTTCCTGGACATGGTGCGTCGCCGGAGCCGCATCCGGATGGAAGCCCTGCCCGAGGACTACGAGCGGGTGCCGTCGGATCGGCCGGACCCCGAGCAGATCTACCACGACGCTCGCCTCGACCCGGACCTGCAGGCCGCCCTCGACTCCCTGGCGCCGGAGTTCCGCGCGGCGATCGTCCTGTGCGACATCGAAGGTCTGTCCTACGAGGAGATCGGCGCGACCCTCGGGGTCAAGCTCGGCACGGTGCGCAGCCGCATCCACCGCGGTCGACAGGCCCTGCGAGACCACCTGGCCGCCACCCGCACCGAGAGCGGTGCGCGGGCCGGGTCACGCGGGAACTGATCCGTCCCGCCGTCCGTTCAGTATCTTCGTAGGGAGCGTCACCGCACCGGCAGTTTGCGCACAGCAGTGGAGGAGAACCATGACTCGCGAGCGTCGTCAGTTCAACCCCACCGATCACCTCGCCAGCGAGGCCGTGGCGGCGTACGTCGACGGCGAACTGCGGATGAACGCATACCTGCGCGCCGCCCACCACGTGTCGCAGTGTCCGGACTGCGCGGCCGAGGTGGATGCGCAGCAGCAGGCGCGGATCGCGCTGCGGTCGTCGGAGCAGGTGACCATGCCGAGTTCGCTCATGGGACTCCTCCACCAGATCCCCGACCGTCATCCCTGCGCTCCCGGTGACAGCCGCCCCGGCGCGCTGCCGTCGTTCCGCGGGGGGATCGCGTCCGGCCTGTCCGGCCGATTCCGGCGACGGTAGCCTGCGCGAGTGGAGCCTGACGGAACGGACGCCCCGGCCGATCGGACCGACGCCGAGCGTCGGCTGCCGCCGCGCCCCCTCTATCGACCCGTCGTCGATCCCCACACGTCCCGGGCGTTCGGGCGTCCCGACGGCGTCGACGGCTCGTTCACGGCGCCCGCGGATCGCACCTCCGACGGTCTTCCGTCGTCGCCACCGCCCGACCCGATGCTCGCCGAGGCGTTCGGACGTCCGCCGGGGGCGACCGAGTCCCTGATGCGGGAGCCGACGGACGACGGTCCGGCCGAGGAGATCCCCGCACCGGTCGATCCCTGGCGTGACCCGGCCGCACCGGTGACCTCGGTATTCCCGGCCGAGGTACCTCCGGATCCGGTGCCCCTGGCGCCGGGGGAGAAGCTGGGCGTCCGGGAGGTGCTGTTCGGTCGTCGTGTCGGCGCTCGTGCGCTCGCCGCCCTCGCCGCGGTGGCGCTGGTCATCGGCCTGCTGGGTGGCGTGGTCGGCAGTATTGCCGCCGATCTCGGGGGGTCGCTGACGAGCTCCCGCGTGACGCTCGCGCAGGAGGGGAGCGACCTCCCGCCCGGCCAGGTCACCCGGGTGGCCGAGGCGGTCCTGCCGTCGGTGGTGTCGGTGCAGGAGACGTTCGGAGAGAACGCCGGCACCGGGTCCGGCGTCGTCGTCGACGGCGCGGGGTACATCGTCACCAACAATCACGTGATCTCGATGGCCGCCACCAATCCCGACGCGACCCTGTCGGTCACCTTTTCCGACGGGACCAAGGTGCCGGCGCGCATCGTCGGCCGCGACACCAAGACCGACCTCGCCGTCCTGTCGACCGACGTCGCCGGCCTCACCGTCGCGCAGCTGGGACGCTCCGAGGACGTTCAGGTCGGTGACGACGTCGTCGCGGTCGGATCTCCATTGGGTCTGAGCAAGACCGTCACCCGAGGGATCGTGAGTGCGCTCGATCGACCGGTGCGGCTCTCCGGCGAAGGGACCGACACCGACGCGGTCATCGACGCCGTCCAGACGGACGCCGCGATCAACCCGGGCAATTCCGGTGGCCCCCTCGTCGACGCCGAGGGACGGGTCATCGGCATCAATTCCGCGATCCGGAGCGAGAGCGGCGGCTCCGTCGGGCTGGGGTTCGCGATCCCGATCGACGACGTCACCGAGGTGGTGCAGTCGCTCATCCGCACCGGGTCGATGACTCATCCCGACATCGGGGTCACCGCGCGCACCGTCGTCAACGACGCACTCAGTGGTGCCCGGGTGGCCAACGTGACGGCCGGCGGTCCGGCGCAGCAGGCGGGCATCGTCGAGGGCGACGTCATCGTGCGGGTGGGCAACCGGTCCGTGTCCGGCGCCGACGAACTCGTGGTCGCCGTGCAGGAGCAGCAGATCGGCCAGTCCATCCCGGTACAGGTGGTGCGATCGGGTCGCACCGTGGACATCACCGTCACACCCACGTCGGACGCGTGATCGTGGCTCGGACCCGTAGGCTGTAGCGGTGTTCGCGAACATCGGTTGGGGCGAGATGCTCGTCCTCCTCATCGCCGCACTCGTCGTCCTCGGGCCCGAGCGTCTGCCCGGTGCCGTCACCTGGGTGACCAAGTCCCTGCGTCAGGTGCGTGACTACGCGTCCGGCGCCAGCGCTCAGCTCAAGAGCGAGCTGGGAACCGATTTCGACGACCTCCGCAAGCCGCTCGCCGACCTCAACCAGCTTCGCAAGATGACCCCGCGCGCCGTGGTGACCAAGCACCTCCTCGACGGCGACGACTCCATCTTCACCGGCAACTTCGACAAGCCCGCCGGGGGAGCGTCCGCCACCGGATCTCAGTCCCCGTCGGCGCGCCCGTCGCTGTCGAAGGACCCCGCGCGCGACTCTTTGGCCGGCAACGAGCGACCCCCGATCGATCCCGACGCCACCTGATCTGCGCCACCCGATCTGCGACGCCTCCCGGTTCGTGCGTGGGTGTCATGGACCGTGTCGGTGGGTGGCGGTACACTCGAACATACGAGCGACTGGGGGGTCGACGGTATGGCGGGTGTGCAGGTGGGGGCGGGTGCGACGAGCACCGTGCCGTGGGCCGCGCTCGATCACGCCGCCCTCGGTCTGCCTGCTACCTGTGACCTTCCCGCGTCGCAGGCGTTGGACGCCCTGGTCCACGCTGCCGCCGGCGTCGCGTACCTGAAGTGGTTCGAATACCAACTCGCCGCCGCCATGCACGCCGAACTGGTGGAACCGTTCGAGGACGAGGACCGCCGCGAGCTCGACGCGCACACCCGCTGCGCCGCCACCATCGCCACCACGTTGTCGATCACGCAGGGGGCGGCCCGCACCCTGCTCACCGACGCCGTCGCCCTGCGGGATCGACTCCCTCGGGTGGCGGAATGTTTGCGGGACGGGGTGGTCACCCCGCATCACATTCGCACCATCGTCGCCCGCACCGAACTGATCGAAGGGCAGTGCTACGCGGCGTTGGTGGACGCCGACATCGCCCGTGCTCTCCGCAGACCCGGGTCGTGGTCGCCGGCGCGGATGGAGGCCATGGTGGACATGATGGTCGACCGCCGTGATCCCGATGCCGTCCGCGCCCGGCGGGAGAAGGCGAAGCGGAATCGGGAGTTCACCGTCGAGATGGGCCGTGACGGTTTGGCGTCGGCGACGGACACCCGGCCGGCGGAGGACATCGTCGCGCTCCACGCGGCCGTGCGACGGTTGGCCGCGCAGGTGTGCCCGAAGGACACCCGTTCGAAGGCCGCGCGGGCGTCCGATGCGCATTACGCGTTGATCACTCAAACCGAGTTCGGGTGCGACTGTGACCTCCCCATCACCGACTGCCGCTACAAGAACATCGACCTGACCAAGTTCGCGGCGACCGCGCCGCGGATCGTGATCCATCTGGTCACCGACACCACCACTCTCACCGGTCCCGTCCCCGCGCCCGAGAACGAGCGGGTGTGCCGGTCACCGCAGCACCTACCGCGACCGACCACCGAGTCCACTCCTGCGGCCGAGTCCGACGCCGGCGCAGGTTCGGGCTCGGCCGCGTCGGCATCGGCCGCTTCGGTATCGACGGAAGCTGTGGCGGCGCAACAGGTGTCGTCCGGCGCCGACTTCGAAGTTCAGGCCGAATCCGCCGCTGACACGACCCTCACGGAATCGGTGGTGACGAAATCGGGTTCGGTCGATCCGGTTGCCGCGCAACCAGTGTCGCCCGACGCCGAGGTAGCGGCGGGCCCCGTGTCGCCCGACGCCGAGGTCGCGGCGGGCTCCGTGTCGCCGGATCAGCCCGACGTCACTGCGCACGCCGAAGCGGCGGGCGGCGACGCGGCGGGCGACATCATTGCGGACGACGAGGCGGCGGGCGAGGAGGAGCCGGGCGACGAAGCGGAGGAGGGCCCGCACGGATGCGAGGAGCCTGTCGGCCTGGACTTCGTCGACGGCGTCGGGTTCCTCCCCGGCATCGGGATCATCTCCGGCGCCCACGTCCGCGACCTCGCCGCCGACCCCGGCACGATCATCCGGCCGTTGGGTGACGGCACCGACACCCCACTGCCGGCGACGCAACCATCGAACCCCTACCGCCCCTCCGCAGCCCTCGATGCGTCCATCCGTGCGCGCGATCTGTTCTGCACCTGGCCCGGCTGCAACCGACCCGCCTGGGACGGCGACCTCGACCACATCACCGAATACGACCACACCCACCCCGAGAAGGGCGGGCGCACCAGCGCGACCGGACTCGGCGCCAAATGCCGCTTCCACCACCTACTGAAAACGTTCGCCGACTTCGTCGACGACCAATACCCCGACCCCACCGACCCGAGCCGGCTGATCCGCACCATCACCATCCCCGACGGACGGACCGTCCTCGGACCGGCGTTCACCGGCCACGACATCCACCCCGGACTCGACGCCATCGTCTTCGGCGACCCACCCACCGAGAACGGACACAGACCGAGACCGACACCGGTGGAACGCCTTCGACCTGCCCCACGCACCGAGCAGAAACACGCCCGCCGCCGATAGGAACGAAACCGCAACCGACTCCGCAGGGTCCTCCCACCGGACGACACCCCACCCCCGTTCTGAGGGGCGCGGGGTCAGAGGTGACGCGTGGTGTCGATGCCGAGGCTCATGCCGGCGAGCCCGCGGCTGCGAACGGACAACTTCTCGGCAACCTCGGTGAGGGCACGAGCGGCCGGAGTGTCCGGTGCGCCGAGAACGATGGGAACGCCTTCGTCTCCGCCCTCGCGCACGGCGGTGTCCAGCGGGATCTGCCCGAGCAGCGGAACCTTGGCACCGACCGCCGTGGTGAGGCGGTCGGCCACGGCCTGCCCGCCGCCGGTGCCGAAGACGTCCATGCGCGTGCCGTCGGGCAGCTCGAGCCAGGACATGTTCTCCACGACACCGACCACCCGCTGACGGGTCTGCAGGGCGATGGCACCGGCCCGCTCGGCGACCTCGGCCGCCGCCTGCTGCGGGGTGGTGACCACGAGGATCTCGGCACCGGGGATCAGCTGCGCCACCGAGATCGCGACGTCACCGGTGCCTGGCGGCAGGTCCAGCAGCAGGATGTCGAGATCGCCCCAGAACACGTCCGCGAGGAACTGCTGCAGTGCGCGGTGCAGCATGGGGCCACGCCACACGACCGGGGTGTTGCCCTGGGTGAACTGGGCGATCGAGATCATCTTCACCTCGTGCGCCACGGGCGGCATGATCATTCGCTCGACCTGAGTCGGGCGCGCATCGGTTCCGAGCATCCGGGGCACCGAGTGGCCGTAGATGTCCGCGTCCAGCACGCCGACCGACAGGCCCTTGGCGGCCATGGCGGCCGCGAGATTGACGGTGACGGAGGATTTTCCGACTCCACCCTTGCCCGAGGCGACCGCGTAGACACGCGTCAGCGAACCCGGCTGAGCGAACGGGATGACCGGCTCCGCCGAATCGCCGCGCAGCGACTTCCGCAGTTCGGTGCGCTGCTCGTCGTTCATGACGTCGAGCTCGACGCGGATCTCGCCGACTCCCGCGACGT
Organism: Rhodococcus sp. PBTS 1; assembly: GCF_001620025.1. NCBI lineage: Bacteria > Bacillati > Actinomycetota > Actinomycetes > Mycobacteriales > Nocardiaceae > Rhodococcus > Rhodococcus sp. PBTS 1. The sequence goes on along the minus strand of NZ_CP015219.1, from coordinate 2,512,018 downwards.
CGGCGACGGCGGTGCGGACCCGGTCGCTGATCTCGGTCTTCATGGGGCAGCCGGCGGTGGTGAGGTAGATGCCGACGTCGACCGACCCGTCGTCACCGACGGCGACGCTCTTGACCATGCCGAGTTCGGTGATGGGCTTGCGAATCTCGGGGTCGTTCACACGCGCGAGCGCGCTGCGGACGTCCGATTCGATGACTGCGGGCATACCCCGATGGTATGCGGGCCTAGTGGATGCGAGGCAGGTCGCCCTCGGCCGGAGCGATTCCGGTGGAGTAGGCGACGGACCACGCCACCACGTTGGCGACGTACGCCATCGAGTTGTTGTACCGCAGGATGGCCTGCGTGGCCTGGACGGGATCGGCCATGTTCAGGCCCCCGTCGCAGAGGTACTTGCCGGTGGTCGCGGCGCTGTCGAAGAGGTTCTGCGGATCGGCCTTGCCGTCGCCGTTGCCGTCGGTGGCGTAGCGCTTCCACGTCTCGGGTAGGAACTGCATCGGCCCGACTGCGCGGTCGTAGACCGGGTCACCGTCGAGCTCGCCGCCGTCGGTGTCGTAGATCACGTTGTTGCCGGCCAGGCTGCCGTCGAGACGCGGCCCGAGGATGGGTTCGAGCAAGGTGCCGTCCGGCGCGACCTTGCCGTCGTTGGCGTGCGTGGACTCGACGCGTCCGATGCCGGCGAGGAGGGACCACGACATGTTGCAGCCCGGAAGCGTCTCGTGCAGGATCCGCTCCGCGTTCCGGTAGGCCTCGACGTTGACGGCCGGCACACCCAGCGGATGCGCGACGACGCTCTCCGGGAGGGCGGGGCCGGGATCGACGACGGGTGCAGGTGCGGGCTCGGGCGCAGGCGACGGCGCCTCGGAGCTGGTGGGGGCGGCGACCGGGGTAGCGTCGACGCGGCTCGCGTCCAGCGGCACCTCGTGGGAGGCGGCGCGGGTCTGCAGGAAGGGGATGTCGGCGCCGGCGGCGTAACTGCTGGCGACGGCGATACCTCCCGCGGGGAGCAGGCCGGTCAACGCGATCACCGAGTTCCTGCGTAGTGCGGAAGTCGATTTCTTGCGATGCCGACCCACTGATGTACCTCCTCGCCACTCACCGAACTCGTGATCCGTGAGCGACTGCTCCGACGTGTACGTGCCGGGAGCGAGGGTACCGTATCCGTTGCCGTTCTGTTATCCGGCCGTTATGGAGTGGGGGCGGTGCTGTCCGTGACGGGCGGTGCGGTGGCCGCCTCGGCGGGCGGTGCCGGCGGGCAGAGCAGGCACGGGATGACCGGAAGCTCGAAGGTGGGCAGCGGAGGCAGTCCCTCGATCCCGAACGCCGGCGGTGCAGTGGTGGTTGCGGGAGTCAGCGTCGTCGGCAGCGCGCTCGTCGTGGTCGGATCGGCGCCCGGCGCGACGTCGGCGGCCCCGGGTGCGGCCGCGGCGATCGCGAGCGCGTCCACGGGCGATGGGATCGGCGTTACGTCACCGATGCGTCCGGGGACCGGGCTGGCGCCACCGGAGTAGGCGGCGGACCACGACAGCACGTTCGCGGTGTAGGCAGCCGAGTTGTTGTAGCGCATGACGGCCGCCGTCGCGTCCGCGGCCTTGGTCATGTCGAGACCGCCCGAACACAGGTACTTTCCCGCCGCGGCGGCGGCGTCGAACACGTTGTTGGGATCGGCTTTGCCGTCGTCGTTGCCGTCGGTGGCGTACGCCGCCCACGTCGAGGGGATGAACTGCATCGGTCCCACGGCGCGATCGTGGGTCGAATTGCCGTCCAGCGCACCGCCGTCCGTGTCGGTGATGACCGCGTCGGCCGCCGACCGGCCGTCGAGGGGCGGTCCGAGGATCGGCGTCAGGGTGGTGCCCGCGACGTCGGTCCGGCCGCCGCCCGCGTGACCGGACTCGATGCGCCCGATGGCGGCGAGCAGGTGCCACGGGAGTTTGCATCCGGGCGTCGTCACGGCCGTGCGCGCCTCGGCGGCGCGGTACGCCTGGAGGACGAGTTCGGGGATGCCGAGGGCGCCGACCAGAATGTTCGCGGCCGGTGCCCCGGCCGCCGTCATCGGAGCACCGACGGGCGCGGCCGGCGCCGGGGAACGGAACGTGGTCGCCGACCGCTCGGGCGGATCGACGAGGCCCACCGCGGTGTCGCGGGAGGGCACGGGAGCCGCGGCGACGACGGCCGTGGGGGGTGACGCGAACCGGTTCGCGGAGCTGGGCGTGGCCGCACCGGCCGCCACCGTGACCGCCCCGAGCAGGAGCACGGACGCACTCACGACGCCGCCGACTCGCATACGCACCAACCCCCACCGATCACCGTGCGCGCATTCGACAGGACCCGATGCGCACTGTGACCGAGGTTACCGTCGCGTGTCCTCGTTGTGGTCGAAACGAGTCTGTTCGTCCGGTTCCTCGCCACGTCGACGCGCCTTCTTGCGCGCGCGCTCGTCCCGCAGTGCGGGATCGGCAAGAACCGCTCGGAGATCGTCGAGTTCGCGCCGCAGATAGTCGCGCGTGGCCACCTCACCGACGGCGATGCGGAGCGCGGCGAGCTCGCGCGCCAGGAACTCGGTATCCGCCTTGGTCTGCGCGGCGCGAGCGCGGTCCTCCTCGAGCGAGACGCGGTCGCGGTCGTCCTGACGGTTCTGCGCCAGCAGGATCAGCGGCGCGGCGTAGGCGGCCTGCGTCGAGAACGCCAGGTTCAACAGAATGAACGGGTACGGATCCCACTGCAGGCTGAGCGCGAACACGTTCAGCAGAATCCAGACCACCACGATGATGGTCTGGATCGCCAGATACCGACCCGTGCCGAGGAACCGAGCGACGTTCTCGCCCGTCCGACCGATCGCGTCGACGTCGATGTCCACCCGGAAACGCCGCGAACCGCGCGGGGTGTCCAGCCGCTGCCGCGCGGAGATGCCCCCGTCAGTCATGACCCACGTGCTCCTGTTCGCGCCAGTCGTCCGGCAGTAGATGGTCGAGGACGTCGTCGACGGTCACGGCTCCGATGAGGTGCTCCTCTTCGTCGACCACCGGGCCGCAGACCAGGTTGTACGCGGCGAAATAGCGGGTCACCGCGCCGAGGCCGTCCTCGGGAGACAGGCTCGAGAGCGTCGTGTCGATGACCCCGCCCACCAGGGACGCCGGGGGTTCTCGCAGCAGCTGCTGCAGATGCACGCACCCGAGGTAGCGGCCGGTGGGCGTGGCGGTGGGCGGGCGCACCACGAAGACCAACGACGCCAGCGCGGGCGTCAGGTCCGGATTGCGCACGCGGGCGAGCGCTTCGGCCACCGTCGCCGACGCGCTGAGCACCACCGGCTCCGGGGTCATCAGACCGCCGGCGGTGTCGGGGGAGTGCTCGAGCAGCCGTCGCACCGGCTCGGAATCCTGTGGGTCCATCAGTCGCAGCAGCGCTTCGGCCTCGGGTTCGGGCAGCTCGCCCAGCAGGTCCGCTGCGTCGTCCGGATCCATGGCCTCGAGCACGTCGGCGGCGCGGCCGGGCTCGAGGGTCTGGACCAGATCGATCTGGTCGTCGTCGGGCATCTCCTGGATGACGTCGGCGAGCCGCTGGTCGTCGAGTGCGAACGCGACCTCGAGGCGACGCTTCTCCGGCAGGTCGCGGATCGCGTCCGCCACGTCCGCCGGCCGCAGCCCGTCGAACTGGGCGAGCAACTGCGACACGCCCTGACCGGGCTGCGACAGATCCATCTGCGTCAGACCCTGGACGTTCTGCCAGTCGATGACGTGCATGCTGCCGCGCCGGCCCAGGCGGGTCCGATGCGGCCGGACCGCGACACGCGAGACCACCCAGTCGCGCGAGCGGGTCTGCTCGATCCCCAGATCGACGACGACGGCGTCCACGCCGTGCAGGTCCTCGGCGTCCGGATCGTCGGTGCGCACCTTCGAGTCCAGGACCTGAGCGAGGGCGAGGACCTCGCCGGTGCGCTGCGAGAACCGCCGCATACTGACGTTCCCGGTGGTGAGCGTGACCGACGTGGGTTCGATCGCGGTCACGCGCAGCATGGGCACGAAGATCTTTCGCCGGGTGGCCAGCTCCACCACCAGGCCCAGGACGCGCGGCTGTTGTCGGCCGATACGCACGGTGATCACGATGTCGCGGACGCGACCGATCGACTCGCCGTCGGGTCCGAGCACCACCAGACCCGCGAGTCGGGCAGCGAACACCTTGTTCACAGCAGCCATGGAACGCAAGAGTAGACGGGGCATCCGACCTGCCGAACGGGTGACTAGGGTCGGCGTCGTGACCCTTCTCTCCGACCGCTCGGCGCTGCTACGGCGCTCCGTCCTGGCCGTCCCCGGCAGCAACCCGACGATGATGAGCAAGGCGCGGGGCCTGCCCGCCGACGCGGTGTTCCTCGATCTGGAGGACGCGGTGGCGCCGGCGGCCAAGGTCGCGGCGCGCGCCTCGGTGGTGGAGGCCCTCCGCGCCGACGACTGGGGTCCGCAGCGTCGGATGGTGCGCGTCAACGACTGGACCACGGCGCACACCCTTCGCGACCTGACGGACGTGGTCGGACCGGCGGGCGATCGGGTCGAGGTGATCGTGCTGCCGAAGGTGCGCTCGGCCGGCGAGGTACAGGCGCTGGACCTGATCCTCACCCAGCTCGAGCGCGAGCGGGATCTGCCGGTGGGGCGCATCGGCATCGACGCGCAGATCGAGGACACCCGGGGACTTCTGCACGTCGACGCGATCGCGGGTGCCTCGCCGCGGGTCGAGGCGCTGGTCTTCGGTCCCGGCGATTTCATGGCGGACATCGGCATGCGCACCCTCACCGTGGGTGCGCAGCCGCCGGGCCTCGCGCACGGCGACGCCTACCACCACGTCCTGATGTCGATCCTCGTCGCGGCGCGCTCGCACGGCATCGCCGCCGTCGACGGACCGTGGGTCCAGGTGCGTGACGCGGAGGGGTTCGCGGCCTCGGCGCGGCACGCGGCGGCGCTGGGCTACGACGGCAAGTGGGTGCTGCATCCGACCCAGATCGAAGCCGCGAACGAGATCTTCGCGCCGCGACAGGACGACTTCGACCGTGCGGTCGCGATCGTGGAGGCGTACGCGCGGCACCTCTCGGCGGAGGGCGGGCATCGCGGCGCGGTCATGGTGGGCGACGAGATGGTCGACGAGGCCGGGCACCGGATCGCCCGGGCGGTCGCCGCGGCGGGACGGGCCGCGGGGATGTCGGTCACGGGCGAGGGCACGCCCGATGCTGACCGGGCACAATGACGGTATGACGAATCCTCTGTCGCAGCCGGGTCGGCCCGGTCAGGGACTGCCCACACCGCCGTCGGGATGGCCCATCGGGTCCTACCCCACGTACGCCGAGGCGCAGCGCGCCGTCGACTATCTCTCCGATCAGGAGTTCTCGGTCCAGGACGTCACGATCGTCGGTGTGGACCTGATGCAGGTCGAGCGTGTCATCGGGCGGCTCACCTGGCCGAAAGTCATTGGTGGCGGCATCCTCTCGGGTGCGTGGCTGGGTGTGTTCCTCGGCCTGATCCTGGCGATCATCACCAACACCAACTACTTCAGCGCGCTGCTCGTCGGCGTCCTCGGCGGCGTGGTGTTCGGCCTGATCTCGGCCTCCATCCCGTACGCCGCGACGAAGGGCCAGCGCGACTTCGCCTCGACCATGCAATTGGTCGCCGGTCGGTACGACGTCCTCTGCGAGCCCAAGACCGCCGAGAAGGCACGGGATCTGTTGGCGCGACTGGCCATTTGACCCCGTCGGCGCCCCGCCGCGACCCTCCGTGTACCGAATGGGTCACGGACTTGTCGCAAGCCCCGATTTTCCGCACTGCTGTGGACTAGGTTCCCCTTCGCAGGGAATGCGTGTCCAACGAAGCACACGCTGCGGAGTCGGGGCCCCGTCCGGTGCCTTCCTTCTGCGGCAGAGGAGGCGGTCGTGCCGAAGAGGTACAGGGCGAGGAAACTCGCGGCGACGGGCGCCGCGGTGGTGGTGGCAGGCGGGCTGTTGGCCGGATGTGGTTCGTCCGACGACGGCATCGTGCTGAGTTTCTACACCGCGGCCGACGGCGCCGAGCAGTACGCCGCGGCGGCGCAGGCGTGCACCGAGGCGTCCGGCGGTCGGTATCGCGTGCAGCAGATGACGCTGCCCAAGAGCGCGAACGATCAACGGCTGCAGTTGGCCCGGCGTCTGGCCGGCAACGATCGCTCCCTCGATCTGATGACGCTCGACGTCGTGTGGACCGCGGAGTTCGCCGAGGCGGGGTGGGCTCTGCCCGTGCCGGACGATCTGTCCGCGAAGCTGCAGGACGGATCGGTGCTCGAGGGCCCGCTGGAGACGGCGCGGTGGCTGGACCCGGCCACCGGTGAGCGCACCAAGCTCTTCGCGGTTCCCCTGAACTCCAACACCCAGTTGCTGTGGTACCGGCCGGATCTCGTGCCGAACGGTCAGCCGCCCGCCACGTGGGACGACCTGGTCGCCGTCGCCGGCGAGAACGCGTCGGCAGGACAGCCGGCCGCGATCGGCGTCCAGGCGCGGCAGTACGAGGGCTACATGGTGTGGTTCAACACCCTCCTCGAGAGCGCCGGCGGTCAGGTGGTCGGCGAGGACGGGACGACGCAGAACCTCAACGACACTCCGGAGCACCGCGCGGCGACCGAGAAGGCGCTGTCGATCATCAAGGCGGTCGCGACGGCGCCCGGTGCGGATCCCTCCATCTCGCAGAGCGACGAGGGCACCGCCCGCCTCGGCGTCGAGGCCGGCTCCATGTTCGCGGAGGTCAACTACCCCTTCGTTCTTCCCGGTCTGAAGGAGAACGCCGCGGCCGGTGGCGTGTCGTTCCTGGACCTGTCGTCGGTGCCGGCGGATCAGCAGGACGCCGCGGTGAACGAGGTCTTCCGCAGTGCGCCGTACCCGGCGGTGGTTCCCGGTGAGCCGGCGAAGGTGACCATCGGTGGCTTCAACATCGGCGTCGCCAAGACCACCGAGCATCCCGACGAGGCGTGGGAGGCGGTGGAATGCCTCACGAACCGTGAGAACCAGCGCAACAACGCGGTCGACGGCGGTGTGCCGCCGGTGATTCGGGACCTGTACGACGATCCCGAGTTCCAGGCCGCCTACCCGGCGTGGGAGGGCGTGCTCGGGTCGATCGAGAGCGCCGCGGTCCGGCCGGTCTCGCCCGCGTACCAGGCGATCTCGATCTTGCTGACCGACGCGATGCATCCGCCGCAGTCCATCGACCCGGTGGGTGACGTCGACCGTCTCGCCGACCTGGTGACGCAGGCCGTGAACTCGGAAGGGCTGATCCCGTGACCGCTACCGCCGACACCGCGCGGCCGCACAAGCATTCCAAGCAGGCCGAGGAGGCACGCTCGGAGGGCAAGAAGGCCGAGCGGCGACTGGGACTGCTGCTGGTGGCGCCCGCCGCCATCATGATGCTGGCGGTCACCGCGTACCCGATCATCTACGCGTTCTGGTTGTCCCTGCAGAAGTACAACCTGGCGTTCCCCGACGAGCGGCAGTTCGTCGGCCTGTCCAACTATGTCGCCGTCCTCACCGACGGCTACTGGTGGACGGCGTTCACCGTCACCGTGGTCATCACGGTCATCTCGGTGGCCATCGAGTTCGTGCTCGGTCTCGCGGTCGCCCTGATCATGCACCGCACCATCTTCGGGCGCGGACTGGTCCGCACCGTGGTCCTGATTCCCTACGGCATCGTGACCGTCGCCGCGGCCTACAGCTGGTACTACGCCTGGACGCCCGAGACGGGCTACCTGGCCAACCTGCTGCCCGACGGCAGTGCGCCTCTGACGCAACAGATCCCGTCTCTCGCCATCGTGGTCCTCGCCGAGGTGTGGAAGACGACGCCGTTCATGGCGCTGCTGCTCCTCGCGGGTCTGGCGTTGGTGCCGGACGATCTGCTCAAGGCAGCCCAGGTGGACGGCGCCGGGGCGTGGACTCGCCTGGTGCGCATCATCATTCCGCTGATGAAGCCCGCCATCCTGGTGGCGCTGCTGTTCCGCACGCTGGACGCGTTCCGCATCTTCGACAACATCTACGTGCTCACCCGGGGCAGCAACAACACCGGCTCGGTCTCGATCCTGGGATACAACAACCTGTTCGGGGCGTTCAACCTCGGGCTCGGATCGGCGATCAGCGTGTTGATCTTCTTCTGCGTCGCGATCATCGCCTTCGTCTTCATCAAACTGTTCGGGGCCTCCGCACCCGGCTCGGACACGGAAGGGCGCTGACCCATGGCCGCCACCACCAAGACCAAAGCCGGCTGGTCCGTCGTCAACCTGCTGGTGTTGCTCTACGCGTTGATTCCTCTGGTGTGGATCATCTCGCTGTCCTTCAAGCCGGTCGCGAACATCGCGGACGGCAAGTTCATCCCCACCACGTGGACCCTGGACAACTACAAGGGCATCTTCCAGACGTCGCAGTTCACCAGCGCCCTGATCAACTCCATCGGCATCGGGCTGATCACGACGCTCATCGCCGTGGTCATCGGCACCATGGCCGCGTACGCGGTGGCGCGGTTGGACTTCCCCGGCAAGAAGCTGCTGGTGGGCTCCGCGCTGTTGATCGCGATGTTCCCCCAGATCTCCCTGGTGACACCGCTGTTCGACATCGAGCGTGCGTTGGGGCTGTTCGACACGTGGCCGGGCCTGATCCTGCCGTACATCACCTTCGCGCTGCCGCTGGCGATCTACACGCTCTCGGCGTTCTTCCGCGAGATTCCGTGGGAGCTGGAGAAGGCGGCCAAGATGGACGGTGCGACACCGGGCCAGGCGTTCCGGAAGGTCATCGCTCCGCTGGCCGCCCCCGGCATCGTCACCGCCGCGATCCTGGTGTTCATCTTCGCCTGGAACGACCTGCTGCTGGCCATCTCCCTCACGGCCACCGAGCGCTCGGTCACCGTGCCGGCAGCCATCTCTCAGTTCACCGGCAGTTCCCAGTTCGAGGAGCCGACGGGATCCATTGCGGCTGCCGCAGTGGTCATCACGATCCCGATCATCATCTTCGTGCTCTTCTTCCAACGTCGTATCGTGGCGGGCCTGACGTCCGGCGCAGTGAAGGGATAGACCCATGGCCGAAATCGTTCTCGACAAGGTGACCAAGCTGTACCCGGACGGCGCCGCTGCGGTCAGCGACGTCGACATCACGATCGCCGACGGGGAATTCATCATCCTCGTCGGACCGTCGGGATGCGGAAAGTCCACCACCCTCAACATGATTGCCGGACTGGAGGACATCTCCAGCGGTGAGCTGCGGATCGCGGGAGAGCGCGTCAACGAGCGCGCGCCCAAGGACCGGGACATCGCCATGGTGTTCCAGTCCTACGCGCTGTACCCGCACATGACGGTGCGCGACAACATCGCGTTCCCGCTCACGCTCGCCAAGATGAGCAAGTCGGAGATCAACCAGAAGGTCGAGGAAGCCGCCAAGATTCTCGACCTCGGTCAGCACCTGGACCGCAAGCCGTCCAACCTCTCCGGCGGTCAGCGTCAGCGCGTCGCCATGGGTCGCGCGATCGTCCGCAGCCCCAAGGCCTTCCTCATGGACGAGCCGCTGTCCAACCTCGACGCCAAGCTGCGCGTGCAGATGCGCACCGAGATCGCGCAACTGCAGAACCGGTTGGGTACCACCACCGTCTACGTCACCCACGATCAGACCGAGGCCATGACCCTCGGGGACCGGGTCGTGGTGCTGCGCGGCGGTCTGGTGCAGCAGATCGGCTCGCCGCAGGAGCTCTACGACCACCCGCGCAACCTGTTCGTCGCCGGCTTCATCGGCTCGCCGTCGATGAACTTCCTCCCCGGCACCCTCACCGACGCCGGGGTGCGCACCCCGCTCGGCGACATCGCACTGGACGGCGAAGCCCGCCAGAAGGTGGCCGGCAAGAACGCGAAGGGCGAGGTGGTCGTCGGCATCCGGCCCGAGCACCTCGAGGACGCGGCACTCATGGAGTCCTACCAGCGGATCGACGGCAGCACGTTCTCCGCCCGCGTCGACGTGCTGGAGTCGATGGGGTCGGACAAGTACGTGTACTTCTCCGCCGAGGGCCCCGGCGTCTCCTCGCGTGAACTGGACGAGCTCGCCGCAGACGCCGGCACGGACGTCACCGGTCAGCTGGTCGCCCGCGTCGCCGCCGAGTCGCGTGCCCGCATCGGCGAGAAGATCGACCTGTGGTTCGACCCGCGTCGGGTGCAGGTCTTCGACACCGAGTCCGGAGCCAACCTGACGCTCTGATTCCGTGAACCAGGACGACGCGCCCCACTGATCAGCGGGGCGCGTTGTCCTTCAACTGGGCCAGGATCTCGTCGTTCCAGATGTGGCTGCGCACCAGGCGATACCGCTCGCGCGCCACCCACATGTACGCCTCGGCGTCCGTGTGACGGGTCAGCATCCCGCCCACCGAGCGCACCATGCGGACCACGGGCAGGAATTCCTCGCCGAACCACCGACGCGCGACGGTCCGGCGATCGACGAACTCGCCGAGTTCCTGCATCAGGCGAAAACCCCACGCCTCCACCGCATCACTCAGTTCGGCGTACTGCCACGGATCCGTGAACTCGATCGCGTCGCGCGATTTCCCCGTCAGCGGCACCCGGCTGAGGAAGATCCGGCGGTGGTCCTTCACCAGCAGGTCCCCACGGCTCGAGATGCCGTCGGGGGAGATCCGGGTGACGATCTCCGTCACGTACGCCTCGATGGTGCTGTGGTGCATGGCGCACGCGATCGACACGCGGTGGTGACCGTCGATGACGAAGTGCATCGGACCCACCCGATAGACCTGGATCGGCGGCATGGACTCACCGCGACGCCACGCCGTCGCCAAGCGTTGCCAGCGCTCTCGCGTGCGCGCCGACGTCGGGCGGAAGTAGCGGTCGAAATCGCGGGTGCGATCGACACTGCCGACGATCGAATCGACGCGGATCACCTCCAACCCGAGACGTCGCTCACCCATTCGGCCGAGGGCGGCGACCACCTCGTCGAACGGCAGGATGGTGTTGACGTCGTCGGGCTGCCGACGGAGCCACCCGACCAGGCGCGCCACGTCCGCGCGGCGACGCTGGCGAGAGAAGTCGTTCTGCGCGTCGGCGGCGGGGAATCCGGTGTCACGAACCATGGCGGCGTCTTTCGATCACGGGCGGCTCCGTGCCGCCGGGGGTCAAGGTGAACAGGGCGTAGCCCACGGTGTTGAGCACCAGCGCGCCGTGCAGTTCGTGGTCGACGGGCCGGGTGCCGTGCGGGTGGACGTGACCGTGGACCAGCAACTGCGGCCGGAGCTTCTCGGTCAGCGTGTGCAGGCAGCGGAAGCCGCGGTGCGGTGCGTCGTCGCCGTCGCCGACGCCCGCCGGCGGGCTGTGGGTGAGCAGGATGTCCACCCCGCGAGAGGACCCGTCGGCGTCGGTGGTCCGGCGCAGTCGTGGATGCCAGGCGTCGGTGCGCACCAACGTGCCCGACCGTCGCCGCTGCTGCTGCTCGGTCCACTGATTCGGCCCGTTGCGGTAGCGAATCGACCCACCCAGACCGGCGATGCGCAGCCCGGCGGCGGCGACGATGCGCCGGTCGGCGTTGATCGCCCCGCTGGGACCCGGCCACGACGTGGGCAATCCGGCGCGCATCCAGCCGACGCGGCCCGCCGAGTAGCCGGTGAGATCGGCGTCGTGGTTGCCGGGCACGAACACGCAGGGCGCGTTCGAGACGTTGGTCAGGTGCTCGAGGTACGCGAACGGCAGATCGCCGGCGCCCAGCACCAGATCGACCTCGAAGGGCAGCCGTCGGGCGTTCCACAGTCCCTCGACGACCTCGTCGGACACAGTCAGGACTCGCACCACGCAGACGACCGTACCGGGCGCGTCGGCACGCGGGTGGTTGTATGGAGCGGTGGTGGACGACGCGGGACGCACCCCGATCGAGGCAGTACGAGCACACGTCTCGCCCCGGTGGGGCGGCGCGCCGGTGACGGCGTCGCGCACGTTCCTCGGTCTCGAACCCGTCGACGTCCTGCTCTTCGGTCACGCATCGGACGGGCTGCTGCGCCTCGTCAGCGTCGGGTGTGCCCGACACCCGATGACCGACCCGACGGCGGCGCTGACCGACCCCGTGCGCGGACCGCGGGCGGAGCTGGTTCTGACGCTGCGCCTGGCCCATCCGTCCGTCACCGACGTCTGGAAGACCCTTGCCGTGCTGGCCGCCGCACCCGCGGTGGAGGGGGTCGTCCTCACCACCGACGCGCTCCTCGACGCCGGGGAACCGCTGTGGCCGGGCGCCCCGTTCACCGCCGTTCTGCTGGGGGAGTCGGACGTCGAGGACCTGCCCCTGGCCGAGCCGATGGACCCCGTGCGCTTCCTCGCCGCCGTCCCTGTCACCGCCACGGAGGCCGCCTGGGTCCGACTGCGCGGAGCCGACGCGTTGCGCGAGGCCTGGGCCGAGGCCGGGATCGACGTGCGCGACCCCACCCGGACCGCGGCCACCCTCGGTCCGGCGGGCTGACAGACTGGGCCCCGTGTCCGACTGCATCGACCTGCACACCCACAGCACCGCGTCCGACGGCACCGACAGCCCGGCCGGTGTCGTCGAGGCCGCGATCGACGCCGGGGTCACGGTGCTCGCGCTGACCGACCACGACACCACCGCAGGGTGGGCCGAGGCCGAGCAGGCCGTGCGCACGCGCGCCGACGCGCCGACGTTGGTGCGGGGGATGGAGATGTCCTGCACCGGCCGGGGCGAGGACGGTGACCCGGTCACGGTGCATCTGCTCGCGTACCTCTTCGACGCCGACGATCCGGCGCTGAAGGAAGAACGGCGGCGACTGCGTGAGGAGCGAGAACTGCGGCTGCGCAGGATGATCGGCAAGATGGCGGCCGCCGGGTACGACGTCGACGCCGACGCGATCCTCGATGCCGCCGGTCCCAGCGCAGGGCGTCCCCACCTCGCCCGCGCGCTGGTCGACCTCGGCGTCGTGTCCACGGTGGGCGAGGCCTTCGAGGACCTGCTGAAGACCGGTGGGCGGTTCTACGTGGAGAAGACCGACACCCCGCTGGACGACGCCGTCGCCATGATCGCCGCCGCCGGCGGCGTCTCCGTGATCGCCCACGCCAGGGCGCGGAAGCGCGGTCGACTCCTGCATCTCGACCACATCCTCGACCTCGCGCGGAGTGGGGTGCTCGGCGGCCTCGAGGTCGACCACCCCGATCACGGCCCGGCCGACACCGAGTTGCTGCGCGGTATCGCTCGCGAGCACGGCCTGATCACCACCGGATCGAGCGACTACCACGGCACCAACAAGACCACCCCGCTCGCCGCCCGCACCACCGACCCCGAGCAGTACGCCATGCTCCTCGACCGGGCGACGGGCATCGACGTGGTGCTCCCGGGGAGCAGCCGATGAGGGCGCTCAGCGGATCCGTCACGGCCGGACTGGTGATCCTCACCGCCGTCGTGATCGCCGCCGCCGTCATCGGTGACGACCGAGGATTCCCGGGCCCCGGTACCGCGACCGTCGCCTGGCACGTGGTCGCCGTCGTCGCCGCCCTCGTCCTCCAGCACCTCGCCGACCACCGGACCCGGGCTCTGTCCGTCCTCGGCTCCCTCGGCGTCCTCGCCGTCGCCGGGGCTCTGCTGTGGACGCAGTGGTGGAACTGACGCGGAGCGTCGCGGCGGAACTGACGCGGAGCGTCGCGGCGGAACCGACGGGGCGCGTCGCGGCGGAACTGACTCTCGGGTAACAAGGCCGTCGTCGATCTGGCACACTGGACCCACTCGTAGCGCCGCCACCCGCGGCGTGACAGCGCGCGGCCACCGCCGCGCCGCCCCGCTCGACACCCGCCGCCAGGGTTACCGATCACCGGTGTGCGCCTCGATGCCGATCACGTCCCGTGTCCCGACACGCTTCCGCGAGGAGTTCGCCATGACCGCTGCGCCCGAATCCGCCGGTACCTCCACCGCCGACATCACCGACGAGGAGATCTTCCTCAGCCACGTCGGCGGCAAGCTCGACGTGGGCGTCACCGCTCCCCTCGAGACGGTCCGCGACCTGTCCATCGCCTACACGCCGGGGGTGGCGAAAGTCAGCCGCGCCATCGCCGCCGACCGCGATCTGGTGAACCAGTACACCTGGACCGAGCGGCTCGTGGTGGTCGTCAGCGACGGCTCCGCCGTTCTCGGCCTCGGCGACATCGGTCCCCGTGCCTCCCTGCCGGTCATGGAAGGCAAGTCCGCCCTGTTCAAGAAGTTCGGCGGGCTCAACTCCATCCCGCTGGTGCTCGACACCGGCGACGTCGACGAGATCGTCGAGACCCTCGTGCGGTTGCGCCCCAGCTATGGCGCGGTGAACCTCGAGGACGTCTCCGCGCCGCGCTGCTTCGAACTCGAACGCAAGCTGATCGACGCCCTCGACTGCCCCGTCATGCACGACGACCAGCACGGCACGGCCATCGTGGTGCTCGCGGCACTGCAGGGGGCGGCGCGCGTGCAGGGCCGCGGCCTCGCGCCGCTGCGGGTGGTCATCTCGGGTGCGGGGGCCGCCGGTGTCGCGTGCGCCGACATTTTGCTGGCCGCGGGTGTGGCCGACGTGGTCGTGCTCGACTCGCGCGGCATCGTCGAGTCCGGTCGTGACGATCTGACTCCGGTCAAGACCGACCTCGCCGCCCGCACCAACCCGCGCGGCCTGCGCGGCGGAACCGCCGAGGCCCTGGCGGACGCCGACGTCTTCATCGGCGTCTCCGCCGGCACCGTCGCCCACGAGGCGATCGCCTCGATGGCCCCGAACTCCATCGTCTTCGCCCTGTCCAACCCGGATCCCGAGATCCACCCGGATGACGCGCGTCGTCACGCGGCGATCGTCGCCACTGGACGCAGCGACTTCGCGAATCAGATCAACAACGTGCTCGCGTTCCCCGGTGTGTTCCGCGGAGCGTTGGACGCCGGAGCGCGGCGTATCACCGAGAACATGAAGCTCGCCGCGGCCGGGGCGATCCTGTCGGTGGTGGGCGACGACCTCGCGCCGGATCGCATCGTGCCCAGCCCCCTCGACCCTCGGGTGGCGCCGGCCGTGGCCGCCGCCGTCGCCGAGGCGGCTCGACGGGATGGCGTGGTCTGATCCGGTCCGCCGACCCCGCGCGTCAGACGCGCGGGGTGCGGCGCAGGCGTCCCGTGCCGGGCTGCGAGGCCCACACGGCGAGCGCCCACAGGCCGTCGGCCACGAGCGCGAGCACGGCCACCAGGATGGCGCCGACCACGACCCGCTCGTAGCTGTAGAGCGCCAGCCCGTCGAAGATGTAGCGGCCGAGGCCGCCCAGGTTGACGAAGGCCGCGACCGTCGCCGTCGCGATGACCTGCAGGGTGGCGTTGCGGAGGCCGCCCAGAATCAGCGGCAGCGCGACCGGCACCTCCACGCGGAAGAGCACCTGGCGCTCTCGCATCCCCATGGCGCGGGCGGCGTCGACGACGGTGGCCGGGGCGTTGGCGACACCGGCGTAGGTGCCGGCCAGGATGGGCGGGATGCCCAGCAGGACCAGCGCGAGAATCGGGGGCACGAGGCCCAGTCCGAGGGCGAGCACCGCGAAGGTCAGCACACCCAGGGTGGGCAGGGATCGCAGGCTGTTCACCAGTCCCACGACGACCACCTCGCCGCGTCGGAGGTGTCCGATGGCGAGGCCCAGGGGAACGGCGATCACCGCCGAGATCAGTACCGCCACCAGGCTGTACCAGGCATGCTCGAGCAGACGGGTACCGATTCCCGTCCCGCCGGACCAGTTGGCTCCGTCGACGATGTACGCGACGGCGTCGGACACGATGCTCATGTGGGCTCTCCCACGGCGGACCTTTCGGTGACGACCCGGCTGCCACTGCTGCGCCGAGTCCGGGTCCACGGGGTGAGCAGACGGCCCACGAGGTAGAGCGCCGCATCGAAGAACAGCGCGAGGACCACGATCGCGATGATGCCCGCGAGGATCTGGTCCGGGAAATTGCGCTGATACCCCTGAGTGAACAGCTGTCCGAGTCCGCCGATGCCGATGACCGACCCGACCGAGACGAGCGAGATGTTGGTGACGGCGACGACGCGCACGCCCGCCGTCAGGACCGGAAGCGCCAGGGGGAGTTCCACGGTGACGGTACGGCGGAACCGGCCGAACCCCATGGCCGTCGCCGCGTCCACGACGTCCGGCGGTACGGAATCGAGCGCCTCCGGGACGGCCCGTACCAGCAACGCCGTGGAGTACACGGTGAGCGCGATGACGACGTTGAGCGGATCGAGGATGCGCAGGCCGGCGATGAGCGGCACGGTCACGAACAACGCGAGCGAGGGGATGGTGAACGCGATGCTGGCGACCACCAGCGTCAGCCGCCGCGCCCATTGCGACCCCCGGACGATCGAGCCGACCGGGACCGCGATGATCAAGCCGATCAGCAACGGCAGCAGCGAGAGGTAGAGATGCGTCCTGGTCAGGTCCAGGACGGTGTCGATGTTGTCGATCAACCAGCGCATCAGCCGGCGGCCGGCCCGGACTCGGTGAACGCTCGGCTGCGCTCGCTCGCCTCGGTGCCGCGCTGCGCGGCGAGTACGGCGAGGACCTCGGTGGCGTCGATGCCGCCGAGCACCGACCCGTCGCGGCGGACCGCGACGCCGATGCCGGAGGGCGACGAGATGGCCGCGTCCAGTGCCTGGCGCAGATCACCGCCTTCCGGGAACAACGAACCGCCCGCGGCCGTGGACTCGTCGATCGAGTGGCCGGCACGCACTCCCTCGAGGCCGGTGACGTCCATCCACCCTCGGGGCCGATCGGCCTCGTCGACCACGAGCACCCACTCGCTCGGCTCGAGCCTGACCTCGGTGGCCGCTTCGGCGCGGGTGGTGGAGAGCGGGTGCAGGGGCACCGACGATCCGTCTCGGAAGGACAGGCCGCGATACCCGCGATCCCGACCGACGAACGACGCGACGAAATCGGTGGCGGGGGAGGACAGGACACGATCGGGAGTGTCGTACTGCTGCAGGACACCACCCGTACCGAACACGGCGATGCGGTCGCCGAGACGCACGGCCTCGTCGATGTCGTGGGTGACGAAGACGATGGTCTTCTCGAGGTCGGCCTGCAGACGAAGCATCTCGTTCTGCAGGTCTTCCCGCACCACGGGGTCGACCGCACTGAAGGGCTCGTCCATCAACAGGATCGGCGGATCGGCGGCCAACGCGCGAGCGACCCCGACACGCTGCTGCTGCCCGCCCGACAGCTGCGCCGGATAGCGCGTGGCGAGGGACGCGTCCAGACCGACGCGCTCGAGCACGGCCATCGCCTCGCGGCGTGCCTGGCGGCGGGACGTGCCCGTCAGCACCGGCACCGTGGCGACGTTGTCCACGACCGTGCGATGCGGCAGGAGACCGGCGCTCTGGATGACGTAGCCGATGCCGCGGCGCAGCGCCACCGCGTCGACCGACGCGACGTCACGGCCGTCGACCTCGATCCGACCCGACGACGGGGCGATCATGCGGTTGATCATGCGCATCGAGGTGGTCTTGCCGCACCCGGACGGGCCGACGAACACCGTGAACGCACCCTCGACGATCTCGAGATCGAGGCGGTCGACCGCCGTCGTGCCGTCCGGGAACTGCTTGGTGACCCCGTCGAAGCGGATCACTGGACGGGCTTGTCCAGTCCCTGCTCGGCCACCCACGCGCTGGCGGCGGCGGCGGGCTCGGTCTTGTTCGCGCCCGAGACCTCCTGGTTCAGGGCCAGCAACTCGACGGTGGTGAGCTTCTCCGACACCGCGTTCAGCACTGCGGTCAACTTGTCGGAGGCCTTGGACGAGTTGTAGACCGGGACCACGTTCTGGGCCGGGAAGTTGTTGTCCGGGTCCGCGAGGGGCACCAGGTCGTTCTCCACGATGGCCGGCGTGGTGGTGAAGAGGTTCGCGGCCGTGATCTCACCGGAGACCAGCGCCGCCACCGTGGCCGGCCCGCCGCCGTCGGAGATGGGGACGAAGTTGGCCGCGGGGATGTCGACCCCGTACTTGTCGCGCAGGCCGGGCAGGCCGACCGGACGCTCGGCGAACTCCGGCGGACCACCGAACCGGACCTCGCCGGCGTAGGGGGCGAGGTCGCTGATGTTGGTCAGGTTCCACCGCTCGGCGGTCTCGCGAGTGACGACGACCGCGTCCTTGTCCTCGGCCGGAGCCGGGGTCGAGGCGGACAGATCGTCCGGCAGCGCCTCGGTCAGGGCCGCGGAGACCTCGTCCGACGCCGTGGCCGTCGCCTCGGGGTCCAAGTAGAGCAGCAGGTTGCCGGTGTAGTCCGGGATGAGGTCGATCGAGCCGTCCTGCACCGCCGGAATGTACGCCTCGCGGCTGCCGATGGACAGACGCGTGCTGGCGTCGAACCCGTTGGCGCGCAACGCATCCGCGTAGATGTTGGCAATGATCTCCGACTCGGTGAAGTTGGCCGAACCGACCACGATCGCGTTGGTGTCACCCCCGCTGCCGCCCTCGCCTCCACTGCTCAGCGGATTCGAATCGCCACCGCCGCAGGCCGACAGCGCGAGCGCGGCGGACGCGACGAGGGCGGTGGTGGCCAGGCGCACCGATCCGCGACGAGGGTGACGGGTGCGACGTGTCGTGTTCACCGGGCGAGTGTAACGATAGAGACCGACAAACACAGGCGTCGGCGCATATTCGCCCGCGACGGCGAGGGAGCCCGAAGTGAAGCGACACGCAGTGGCGGTGGCCGTCACCCTGGCCGTCGTCCCGGCGGCGGTGACCGGCTGCGGCACCGCCGAGCCGCAGAGCGGCGCGGCTTTGCTCGCGTCGACACCGATCACCGTGGCGGACACCGGTTCTCCCGTGGGGACGACTCTCGCCGCGATCTACCGCGCGGCGTTCGCGCGCGCGGGGGTGGACGCGGTGGTGGTCCCCGCCCGCGGGCTGCCGGACGGTCTCGCCGCGCTCGACGACACGCGGGCGTCGGTGCTGCCCACCCTCTCCGGCGCGGCCCTCGCCCTGCTCGATCCGTCCTCGGACGCCCGGTCGTCCGACGACGTGCACGAGGCGCTCGCGCGGTCGCTTCCGGACTGGCTCACGGTCGCGGACTCCGCCACCGCCGCCGACGACGTCGTCGTGCGGACGTCGTCGGCGGTGACCGGGGCGGCGACGCTGTCCGCGTTCGCCCCGTCGTGCGCCGACGCGACGGTGCGAGTGAGCGGCGAGACCGACGTCCCGGACGGCGAGGCGGTGCTCGCGACGCTGGCCGACGTCTACGACTGCCGTTTCCGTGCCCGGGTGGGGGAGGGCGAGGACGCCGGAGTGCTCGTGGGGCGCGCGCTCACCGCGCCGCTTCCGCCGGCGGCGGCCGACGAGACGACGTTGACCGACGATGGGGAAGCGTTTCCCGCGCAGGAGGTCGTTCCGATCGTGCGCAAGGGCGCGCTCGACGACTCCGCGGCATCCGCGCTCGAGACCGTCGCGGGCGAGTTGACCACCGCCGACCTCGCCGCGTCCGTCGAGCGGGTCGCGGCCGGCGAACCCGCGGACGCCGTCGCGCAGCGGTGGGTGGACGAAGCCGGGGGCCGCTGACGCGGCTCGTCGACGAGGTGGTCGGCGTCAGGCGCGGGCGAGGTGCTCCCGGACGAACGCACCGAGCTCGCGCACCGCCTCGCGGGCCGGTTCGGTCAGAGTGGCCTGCAGGTGAGCGACGTGCCACAGGTCCGGATATTCGGTGAGCGTGGTGGGAACGTCCGCGGCGCGCAGCGCCTCGACGTAGCGGAGGACCTGGGGGTGAAGGATTTCCGCCGCGCCGACGTGCACCAGCGTGGGCGGGAAACCCACCGGCGATCGGTGCGCGGGCGCGTAGCCGGGGTCGGCGGCGTCGCGATGACCGCGGTAGTCGGCCGCCGACCGCTCGAGCCACCGGCGATCGAGCAACAGATCACGGTCGGCGGGGAAGTCCCGATCGGCGGGATCGGTCCACGGTGAGATCAGGGCCAGACACGCCGGTCGCACTCCCCGGTCGACCAGGGCTCCGGTGAGAGCCGCGGCCAACCCGCCGCCCGCCGAGTCGCCCGCGACGGCGAGCGAGGACGATGTCGACCCCTCGGCGAGCAGGGCGTCGACCACGGCGAGCGCGTCGTCCAGGGCAGCGGGATGCGGGTGTTCCGGCGCGAGACGGTAGTCGACGGCGACGACACGGGCCCCACTGTCCTGCGCGAGCGTGGCGGTGAGTGCGCGGTGGGTCCGCGGCGATCCGGTGACGTAGGCGCCGCCGTGCAGGTAGACCACAGTCGTCGGCCGTGTCGTGGCGCCCACCGTCACGTACTCGACGGGCACCCCGCCGAGCCGGCCGGTGCGCGCCACGGTGCCGTCGGGAAGGGGGAGCCCTGCGGCGAGGAGCTCGAGGACGCGTCGGTGCACCGCGGTGGGGAGGTGCGGCGACAGAGCGAGACGGAAGATCGCTCCCACTGCCCGCGAGACCACGGGCAGGGGGAGCGACATCGGCGGGACGGGCACAGGTCAGGCCACGGGCTTGGGCATGATGCGTCCGGTGACCTTGGCGACGAGGTCCTGGTAATGCGGACCGGCGACGCGGACGAGGATGTCCAGCGCCTTCGCGTCGGCTCCGATGAGCACGCGGGCCTTGTTCTTCTGCACGCCGGTCAGGATGGTGCGCGCCGCGGCCTCGGGGGTCGTCCGCGCGAGCTTGCGGTCGAACATTTCGGCGACGGTGCGCTGATCGTGATCGTCGGTGACCGTCGCGTTGCGTGCGATCGCGGTCTTGATGCCGCCGGGATGCACACAGGTCACCCGCACGGGCTTGCCGGAGATCAGCATCTCCTGGCGCAGGGCCTCGGTGAACCCGCGCACGGCGAACTTCGCCGCGTTGTAGGCGGACTGTGAGGGGATGGCGAGCAGACCGAACAGGCTCGACACGTTGACGACGTGGCCGTCCCCGGACTCGATCAGGTGGGGGAGGAACGCTTTGGTGCCGTTGACCACGCCCCAGAAGTCGACGTCGACGATGCGCTCGAAGTCCTTGAACTCCGTGCGCTCGACGTCGCCGTGATGCGCGATGCCGGCGTTGTTGTAGATCTGGTTCACCACGCCGAAGTGGCTGCGCACCGTCTCCGCGTAGTCGAGGACGCCGGCGCGTTCGCTGACGTCGAGGTGGTCGCTGCGGACTTCGGCGCCGCGGGCCGTCACGGCGGCCACCGTCTCGGCGAGGCCGACCGAATCGACGTCGGACAGGGCCAGGCGGGCACCGCGGGAGGCGAGATCGAGCGCCAGGGCGCGGCCGATGCCCGAGCCGGCGCCGGTGACGACGGCCACGCGTCCGGGGAATTCGCTCATCGTGCAGTCGCTTTCGGTGTGAGGTCGGCGGGATCGTCGGAATTCCGGGTGGTGTCCGGAGCAGGCGTGCCGACGGCGGTCGGAGTGGGCTCGGCCTCGTCCGAGGTCAGGTCCGCGGCTGCCACCGCGTCGTAGGCCTCGAGGTCGAACTGCTTCGTGATGCGGCGGAACTCGAAGGTGAAGTCCGGCCAGAGCGTGGTGTTGTTGCCGTGCTTGTCGAGGTACCAACTGGCACAGCCACCGGTGAGCCAGACGGACTTGCCGAGTTTCTGCTGCAGGTCACTGTTGTACCGGTCCTGCACGTCCCGCCGCACCTCGACGACGCCGAGATTGTGACGATCCATGGTGTTCAGCGCGTCGATCACGTAGTTCAGCTGCGACTCGATCATGAACACCATCGACGTGTGGCCGAGGCCGGTGTTGGGGCCGACGAGGAAGAACAGGTTGGGGAAGCCGGCGACGGCCGCACCCTTGTACCCCTGCTGGCCGCGCTCGTCGAAGACCTCGGCGAGCGAGCGACCGTCCCGACCGAAGATGCCCTGGAAGGTCGGCGAGTCGGTGACGTGGAACCCGGTGGCCACCACCAGGGCGTCGATCTCGCGCTCCGTGCCGTCCTTCGTCACGATGGAGTGCTCGCGCACCTCCGCGATGCCGTCGGTGACGAGGTCGACGTTGGGCCGGCTGAGCGCCGGGTAGTAGTTGTTCGAGATGAGCATGCGCTTGCAGCCGATACGGAAGTTCGGCATGACCTTGCGACGCAGCTCCGGGTCGCTGATGCCGCGGGCGATCTGGCGGCGTGCGATGAACTCGAACACCTTCATCAGGGCGGGTGCCTTGGCCAGACCCACGACCTGTGTCTCGCGGGCGGCGTAGATGCCCGTCCGCGAGAGGCGCTGGAAGCCCGGGACGTACTTGAACGCGGCGCGCTCGAGCGCGGTGTACTCGCGGTCGAGGCGGGGGAGCACCCACGGGGCGGTGCGCTGGTAGACGTCGAGGTGCGCGACCTCGGGAGCGATGGCCGGCACGATCTGGATGGCCGACGCGCCGGTACCGATGACGGCGACGCGCTTGCCGCGGAGGCTGGTCTCGTGGTCCCACTGGGCGGAATGGAAGATGTCGCCGCGGAAGTCCCGGATACCGGGGATGTCCGGGAGGTTCGGCTCGCTCAGCGCACCGACGGCGGATACCAGCTTGGACGCGGTGAACGCGCCCTGCGTGGTCTCGAGGTCCCACTGCGCCGTGGCCTCGTTCCACCGCGCGGACTCGACGTGGCAGTCGAAGACGTGCCGGTCGTACACGCGGTGCTCACGGGCGACCTTCTCGATGTACCGCTGGATCTCCGGCTGACGGGAGAACGAGCGCGTCCAGTCGGGGTTGAGCGCGAACGAGTAGGAGTAGAGGTGCGACGGCACGTCGCAGGCGGCACCGGGGTAGGTGTTGTCGCGCCACGTACCGCCGACGTCCGAGCCTCGCTCGAGCACCAGAAAGTTCGAGTTGCCCTGCTGGCTGAGCTTGATCGCAGCGCCCAATCCGGCGAAGCCGCTGCCGATGATGATGGTGTCGACGTACCGTGCAGCGACCGCGTCGGTATCTGTTACTGGATGACTCATGCACCGAAGATTAGAGCCTTGTTGAGCAATGGTCAACAGTTGTTGACCGACATTCAGTAGGATGGGGTCATGAAACGGACCAGGCTGAGCCCCGACGAGCGTCGGGCGCAGCTGATCGAGCTGGGCGTCTCCATGCTCTCCGGTCGCCCCTTGTCGCAGATCTCCGTCGACGAGATCGCCGATCAGGCCGGGGTGTCGCGCGGCCTGCTCTTCCACTACTTCTCGTCGAAGGACGAGTACCACCTGGCCATCGTCGAGCACATCAGCCGGGAGATGCTCGAGTCCACTGCACCCCCGGACGGCCTCGGGCCGATCGAGACGCTCATGTCCACGCTCACCGCCTATGTGGACTACGTCTCCGCCAACCGCACCACCTACGTCTCCCTGTTGCGCGGGACCGCCAGCGGCGACCCGGCCACGCGAGCGGTCTTCGAACGCACGCGGGACGCCATGGTCGATCGCACGCTCGCGCAGCTGCCGCTCGTCGGCATCGAGCCGACTCCGCTGATCCACCTCGCCATCCGCGGATGGATCGCCTTCTGCGAGGAGGCCACCGTGCACTGGTTGCGCGACGAGCTGCTCTCCCGTGACGAACTGATCGCGCTGCTCACCCGAGCCCTGCCGGCGGTGGCGCTCGGGCCCGATGACGCGGCGGCGCTGCTGGCGGAACGCTCGACCGTGGCGTAGCGATACAAGGGGAAGAACTCGCCGCGGTCTTTCGTGGCGTCGGTGCACCGCGTGCCCCGAGGCGGAAGTACCGTGAGACACACTACGAACTCCGGCGTCCACGCCGAAGACCGATGAGGAGAGGACGGCCGTCGATGGGCGCGCAGATCACAGTTCCGAGCGAGACGCGACACTCGGGGATTCTCGGGATCGGCGCGTTCCGACCCGAACGTGTGGTGACCAACGAGGAGATCTGTCGCACCATCGATTCCTCCGACGAGTGGATCCGTACGCGCACCGGCATCGAGTCCCGTCGGTTCGCCGCGGAGAACGAGAACGTCGTCTACATGTCCATCGAGGCAGGTCGGCGCGCGTTGGAGAATTCGGGCGTCGATCCCTCCGAGATCGGCTGCATCATCGTCGCGACGTCCACCCACCTGCTGCTGAGTCCGCCGGCCGCCCCGATCGTCGCCGATGCCCTCGGCCTCGACGGTCCCGGCGCGTTCGACCTCGGCGCCGGGTGCGCCGGGTTCTGCTACGGACTTGCCACGGCCTCCGACATGGTGCGCAGCGGAACGGCGAACAAGGTGCTCGTCATCGGCGTCGAGCAGCTGTCCGTCACCACTCGGCCCGACGACCGCGGCACGCGCATGATCTTCGGTGACGGCGCCGGTGCCATGGTCATCGGCCTCACCGACGAGCCCGCCATAGGACCGGTCGTGTGGGGCTCCGACGGCTCGCAGTGGGAAGCGATCCGGCAGGACAAGGACTGGCTGCAGTACTTCGCCGACCTGAAGGAGGATCCCACCGCGGATCGTCCGTGGATCGCGATGACGGGTATCGCCGTGTTCCGCTGGGCCGCGTTCGAGATGGCCAAGGTGGCACGCGAAGCACTCGACAAGGCGGGCATCACGGCCGGCGATCTCGACGTCTTCGTTCCGCACCAGGCCAACTCGCGCATCACCGACCTGCTGGCGAAGAGCCTCGAGCTCGCCGAGGACATTCCGGTGGCCAACGACATCGCCGAGGCCGGCAACACCTCCGCCGCGTCCATTCCGTTGGCCGTCGAGGAACTGCTGCGCACCGGCAAGGCGAAGAAGGGCGACACCGCGCTGCTGCTCGGCTTCGGCGCCGGACTCTCGTTCGCCGGACAGGTCGTCACGTTGCCGGACGCGCCGGCGACCTGACCGGCCGTCGCACGCCACGAGAAAGGGCCGCACCCTCGCAGGGTGCGGCCCTTTCTCGTCTGCGAGAAGATCAGCCGTTGAAGGCGGTCTCGATGATCTCCTGCTGCTCCACTGCGTGGACCTTGCTCGACCCCGACGACGGCGCCGACATCGGGCGACGCGAAACGCGCTTGATGCCCGACAGGCGCTCGGGCAGCAGCTCCGGGAACGCGAGACCGAAGGTCGGCCACGCACCCTGGTTGGCCGGCTCCTCCTGGACCCACCGGTATTCGGTGGCGTTCGGGTAGCCGTCCAACGCCTCGGCGATGCGACGGTTCGGGATCGGGTAGAGCTGCTCGACGCGCACGATGGCGACGTCGTCCCGCTTGTTCTTCTGCTTGTACGCCAGCAGCTCGTAGTAGAGCTTGCCGCTGACCATGAGCACACGCTCCACCTTCGAGCGATCGCCGTCGCCCGATTCGTAGGTGGGCTCGTCGAACACCGAGTGGAACTTGCCGTCGGTGAAGTCCTCGATGTTACTCACCGCGGCCTTGTTGCGCAGCATCGACTTCGGGGTGAACACCACCAGCGGCCGCTGGATGCCGTCACGGGCGTGACGACGCAGCAGGTGGAAGTAGTTCGCCGGCGTCGACGGCACCGCGACGGTCATCGAACCCTCCGCGCACAGCTGCAGGAAGCGCTCGATACGGCCGGACGTGTGATCCGGGCCCTGACCCTCGTGGCCGTGCGGCAGCAGCAGCACGACGTCCGAGAGCTGTCCCCACTTGGCCTCACCGGACGAGATGAACTCGTCGATGATGGACTGCGCGCCGTTGACGAAGTCGCCGAACTGCGCCTCCCACAGCACCAGCGCGTCGGGGTTGCCCACCGAGTAGCCGTACTCGAAGCCCACGGCCGCGTACTCGCTCAGCGCGGAGTCGTAGACCAGGAACTTGCCCGGGTTGTCGCTGCCGATGTTGTGCAGCGGGGTGTACTCCTCGCCCGTCTTACGGTCGATGAGCACCGAGTGCCGCTGGGTGAAGGTGCCGCGGCGGGTGTCCTGGCCGGACATGCGAACGAGCTTGCCCTCGTCGATCAACGTGCCCAGGGCGAGCAACTCGCCGAACGCCCAGTCGACCTTGCCCTCGTAGGCCATCTCGCGACGCTTGTCCAGCACCGGCTGCACGCGGGGGTGCACGGTGAAGCCGTCGGGCACGTTCACGAACGCGTCGCCGATGCGGTGCAGGATCGACTTGTCGACGGCCGTCGTGAGCTTGTGCGGGATCTGCTGATCCATCTCGACCGACTCGCTGGGCTCCGGGGCGTACTTCTCGAGCTCGCGTACCTCGTTGAAGACCCGTTCGAGCTGGCCCTGGTAGTCGCGGAGAGCGTCCTCCGCCTCCTTGAGGGAGATGTCGCCGCGGCCGATGAGCGCCTCGGTGTAGCTCTTGCGGACGCTGCGCTTGGTGTCGATCACGTCGTACATCGCCGGCTGGGTCATCGAGGGGTCGTCGCCCTCGTTGTGACCGCGACGGCGGTAGCAGATCATGTCGATCACGACGTCCTTGTGGAACTTCTGACGGAAGTCCACCGCGAGACGCGCGACCCAGGCGCAGGCCTCGGGATCGTCACCGTTGACATGGAAGATCGGCGCGCCGATCATCTTGGCCACGTCCGTGCAGTACTCGCTCGAGCGCGAGAACTCCGGTGCCGTCGTGAAGCCGACCTGGTTGTTGACCACGATGTGCACGGTTCCGCCGGTGCGGTACCCGCGCAGCAGTGCGAGGTTGAGCGTCTCGGCCACCACACCCTGACCCGCGAAGGCGGCGTCGCCGTGGAGCATCAGCGGCAGCACCGAGAAACCGTCGCGACCGTCGCCCTTGTCCAGGAGGTCCTGCTTGGCGCGAACCAAGCCCTCGAGCACCGGGTCGACCGCCTCGAGGTGCGAGGGGTTGGCGGTGAGCGAGACCTTGATGTCGTTCTCGCCGAACATCTGGATGTAGTTGCCCTCGGCACCCAGGTGGTACTTCACGTCGCCGGAGCCGTGCGCGGCCGCCGGGTTCATGTTGCCCTCGAACTCGGTGAAGATCTTCGAGTACGGCTTGCCCACGATGTTCGCCAGCACGTTGAGCCGGCCGCGGTGCGGCATGCCGATGACGACCTCGTCGAGCGTGTGCTCGGCGGACTGGTCGATCACGGAGTCCATCATCGGGATGACCGACTCGGCGCCCTCGAGCGAGAAACGCTTCTGGCCGACGTACTTGGTCTGCAGGAACGTCTCGAAGGCCTCGGCCGCGTTGAGCTTGCTCAGGATGTACTTCTGCTGTGCGACGGTCGGCTTGACGTGCTTGGCCTCCACCCGCTCCTGCAGCCAGGCCACCTGGTCGGTCTCAAGGATGTGGGTGTACTCCACGCCGACGTGGCGGCAGTACGAGTCGCGCAGGACGCTGAGGACGTCCCGCAGCTTCATCCGGTCCTCGCCGTGGAAGCCGCCGACGGCGAACTCGCGGTCGAGGTCCCACAACGTCAGGCCGTGGCTGATGACGTCGAGGTCCGGATGCATCCGGAACTTGTCCTTGGTGAACATGAGCGGATCGGTGTCCGCCATGAGGTGACCGCGGTTGCGGTACGCCGCGATCAGTTCCAGGACGCGGGTGTTCTTGTCGACGGTGCCCGTCGGCAGGTCACGACGCCAGCGGATCGGCTCGTACGGAATGGCGAGACCGTGGAAGATCTCGTCGTAGAACTCGTCGCTGATCAGCAGGTTGTGGATCGTGCGCAGGAAATCGCCCGACTCCGCGCCCTGGATGATGCGGTGGTCGTACGTCGACGTCAGCGTCATCAGTTTGCCGACGCCCAACTCCGCCAGGCGCTCGTCGCTCGACCCCTGGAACTCCGCGGGGTACTCCATGGCGCCGGCGCCGATGATCGCGCCCTGGCCGTTCATCAGACGCGGCACGGAGTGCACGGTGCCGATGGTGCCCGGGTTGGTCAGCGAGATGGTCACGCCGGAGAAGTCGGCAGCCGTGAGCTTGCCGTCGCGCGCACGGCGCACGATGTCCTCGTATGCGGTGTGGAACTGGGTGAAGGACATGTCCTCGCAGCCCTTGATCGCCGCGACGACCAGCGAACGCGACCCGTCCTTGCCGGGCAGGTCGATCGCGAGACCGAGGTTGGTGTGCGCCGGCGTCACCGCGTTCGGCTTGCCGTCCACCTCGGCGAAGTGCCGGTTCATGTTGGGGAACGCCTTCACGGCCTGCACGATCGCGTACCCGAGCAGGTGGGTGAACGAGATCTTGCCGCCGCGCGTGCGGGCGAGGTGGTTGTTGATGACGAGGCGATTGTCGATCATCAGCTTCGCCGGGATCGCGCGCACGGAGGTCGCCGTGGGGATCTGCAGCGAAGCCGACATGTTCTTCGCGACGGCGGCCGCCGCGCCGCGCAGGACCTTCGAGGTGTCCTCGGCGGGCGCTTGGTCGTTCTGGTCGGACGAGCCGGCCTTGGCGGCCGGCGTGGCGGATGCGGCCTTGGAGGCGGGCTTCGTCAGCGCCGCCTTCGCGGGCTCCGCCTTGACGGCGGGCTTCTCGGCCTTCGGGGCGGCGGGCTTGTCGGCCTTCGGCTCGGAGGGCTTGTCGGCCTTCGGCTCGGCGGGCTTCTCGGCCGCGGGCTTGCTCGGCTCGGCCTTCGGCTTCTCGGCCTTCGGGGCGGAGGCAGCGCTGCCGTTACCGGAAGATGCTGCACCGCTGGTGGACTCGCGTCCGGTCGCGGGATCGCCGCCACCGTTCTGTTCGGGGGTGTAGTCGGCGAGGAACTCGTGCCAGCTCTCGTCGACCGAGGAGGGGTCGGTCTTGAAACGTTGGTACATTTCGTCGACCAGCCACTGGTTCTGTCCGAACTGTGTAGTAGAACTGCTGCTCACGGCAGGTGTTCGCCTCGTTTCCTTCTTGTTCTCGCTCAGCGCACGGCCACTCCAGGTTAGACCTTCCGGTCGGTGCTCGCGCCGCCGCGTCGGCCGTGTGACGGGCTTCACCGCTGTGTGGTCGAGTCATCGTCTCCGATGACGATGTGGTCTGCATCACTTATCGCCGATCCGCGTCCTTCGGTGATGTCCCACAGCTCGGCGTAGAAACCTCCGGAACGGATCAACATCGCGTGCGGCCCGCTCTCGACGATGCGTCCGTCGTGCACCACCACCACGGTGTCCGCTCGGGCGGCCGTCGCCAGTCGGTGCGCCACCACCACCGCGGTGCGGCGTCGGGTGATCGTGCGGCTCGCGTCCAGTACGGCGCGCTCGGTGGCGGGGTCCAGGGTGGCGGTGGCCTCGTCGAGCAGCAGGACGTCCGGGTCCACCAGCTCGGCGCGGGCCAGCGCGACGAGTTGTCGGGCGCCGGCGGACAGGCCCCGACCGCGCTCACCGACCGGGGTGTTCATGCCCGACGGCAGTGCCGCGATCATCGGCAGCGCCCCCACCGCCCGCGCGGCCGCCTCGATGTCCGCGCGGCTCGCGTCGGGCCGTCCGAACGCGATGTTCGACGCCACCGTGCCGCCGAAGAGGTGCGCCTCCTGCGGGACCACTCCGAGGCGTCGGCGATAGGCGGTCAGTGGCCGGGTTCTCAGGTCCACCCCGTCGACGAGGACGGCACCCGCGGTCGGGTCGTAGAACCGAGCGATGAGCTTGACCACCGTCGACTTCCCGGCGCCGGTACGTCCGACCAGGGCCACCGTCGACCCCGCCGGGATCGACAGGCGCACGTCGCGCACGGCGTCCCGGTCGGCCCCCTCGTACCGGAAGCCCACGTCACGTAGCTCGACGTCGCCGACGAGACGCGTCGCCGGAGCCGGTCGGTCGGCCTCGGCCGAGCCGAGGTCGTCGGCAGCCGACTCGAGGGAGCTCGACGTCGCGAGCAGGGCCGCGATGCGTCGGAGTCCGACGGTGGCCTGTTGGTAGCTGTCGAACACCTGCGACAGCTGCTGGATCGGCCCGAAGAGCAACCCGAGATACAGGACGAAGGCGACCAGCGTTCCCGGCGTCGCGCTGCCGTCGGCGACCCGACGTGCCCCGACCAGCACGACGGCGGCGAGAGCGACGTCCGACAGGGCGGTGATGAAGGGGAAGTAGACGGAGATGGCGCGTTGGGACCGCATGCGACTCGCGCGGTAGGACCACGACCGAGCACGGAAGGCCTCGCGGGCCTCGTCCTCGAACCGCGCCGCCTGCGCGACGCGCAGGCCCGACACGTTCTCCTGAAAGTCCGCGTTCACCGAGGAGATGCGCTCGCGCGACGTGGCGTAGGCGCGCGAGGAGATGCGTCGGAAGATCACCGTCGCGACCGCCAGCACCGGCACCACCGACAACGTGACCGCCGCCAGCACCCCGTCCGTGAGGACGAGCGCGATCGACACCCCGACCACGGTCAGCACGGCGACGATCGCCGTCGAGAGCCCGGTCTGCAGGAACGACGACAGCGCGTCGACGTCCGTGGTCATCCGCGTCATGATGCGACCGGACAGTTCTCGTTCGTAGTAGTCGAGTCCGAGCCGCTGCAGGTGGGCGTAGCTGCGGACCCGCAGCGAGAACAGCACCGTCTCGCCGGCGCGAGCGGTGGTCACGGTGAGCGCACGAACCACCAGCCAGTCGGCCGCCACCAACGCCAGTGCCGCCGCGGAGACACCGGCGAGGACCGCGGTGTTCCGCTCCGCGGCGCCGTGGTCGACGGCGAAGCGCACGATCGACGGGAACGCGACGGTGACGAACGAATCGAAGGCCAGGAACGTCGCGACGAGCGCGAGCAGGCCCGCGACCGGTGCCAGCGTGCGACGCAGGGTGAAGGTCGATTCGTCGGTGCGCGCGGCCGACTCGTCGACGTCGGGACGGTCCGTTGCCTCGGGCAGGGCCGCGACCGCTGCGGCGATCTCGTCGCCGGCCATCGCGCCCCCGAGCGCGGATCCGGGCCCGTGGGCGCCGGGTCCAGCGCCGCCTGCCGGGCCGGCCGTGGCCGTCGGACGGTCGGGCACCGCGGCGTCCGGCCACAGATCGACCTCGGCGTCCGGGTCGGCAGAACCGACACGGTCGGCGGCGGCGTCCGCGGACATCAGCATCCGGAACAGCGAACACCGGTCGTCGAGTTCTCTCTCGGTCCCGGAGTCGATCACCCGGCCCCCGTCCAGCACGACGATGCGGTCGGCGAGCGTGAGCGTCGACCGTCGGTGGGCCAGCACCAGCATCGTGGGTCGGGACCGGCCGGACCCGGTCTCCCGGAGACGCGCGTAGACCGTCGCCTCGGTGTGCGCGTCGACGGCCGACGTCGCGTCGTCGAGCACCATCACGCGGGGTCTGGCCAGCAGGACGCGGGCGAGCGCGAGTCGCTGCCGTTGACCGCCGGACAGGGTCAGCCCGCGCTCGCCGACACGCGCGTCGAGACCGCCGGGCACCGTCTCGAGGACGTCCTCGGCCGCGGCGCGACGGATGGCGTCGAGGACGTCGTCGTCGCTCGCGTCCGGCCGGGCGAGGGCGACGTTCTCGCGAATCGTCCGTGAGAACAGGAACGGTTCGTCGAACGCGACGCCGACCGCGCCGCGCAGGGCCGCGGCGTCCACGTCGGCGATGTTCGCCGTTCCCGCCGGGGAGGTCAGCTCGATCGACCCGGTCGTCGGTCGGTAGAAGCGCGGGACCAGCATCGACAGCGTCGACTTCCCGCTTCCCGACGGGCCGACCACGGCCACCGTCTCCCCGGGAGCGACGTCGAGGTCGAGTCCGGCCAGCACCGGTGGACCACTGGCGTAGCCGAAGTGGACGTCCCGCAGGCGGAGTCCGAGGGGGCCGTCCGGAACGGGCGTCGGAGCGGCGCCGGCGGGCCGGTCGTCGCTGGGCCGGGTGTCGATCACCTCGTACACCCGCTCGACGGCGGCGCGCGTGAGCTGGGCCATCACCACGACCGACGTCACCGTGCGGGTCACCGCGGCGAGGGTGATCACGTAGCTGGCGAACGCGAGGAACGTGCCGACCGTGATGGCACCGGACAGCGTGAACCACCCGCCGAGGGCGATGACCCCCACCAGTCCGAGCTGGGGGAGCGCAGCCATGCCCGGAGCGAACCGGGCGTTGACCCGCGCCGCTCGCAGGCGTTCGGCGAACAACCGTCGGCCGATGTCGACGAGGACGTCGACCGCCCGACTCTCCTGGCCGAAGCCCTTCACGACCCGCACGCCGGTGACCGTCTCCTCGACGTGACCGGCCAGTTCGGCGGCGCGCTGCTGGGCGGACCACGTGGCTGCGTAGAGCTGCGGCCGTCGGCGCACCACGAGGATCGACATGGCCGGCACCACCGCCAGCGCGACCAGGGTCAACGCGGGGGAGAGCGTCAGCATGATCCCGAGAGCCAGGACGAACTGCAGCACCGCCCCGGCGGACAGCGGCACCATCGCGAGCAGACCCTGCACCAGTTGCAGGTCGCTGATCGAGCGCGACACCACCTGACCGACCGCGATCTCGTCCTGACGGGGACCGTCGAGCCGGAGCAGCGTTCCCATCAACCGTTGGCGCAGGTCGTGCTGGACGTCGACGGACAGCGCACCCGCCAGCAGCCGCCGGCCGAACTGACACGCGAAGCGCACCACACCGAGACCGACGATCGCGGCGGCGACGGCCCCGAGCGTCTCCGTCCGCGACGCCGCGGCGTCGTCCACCGCGATGCGGGTGAGCAGCGGGAAGCAGACGTCGATCCCGGCGGCCACGAAGGTCACGAGGAGGGCCCCCACCGCGGTACGGCGATGGGTCAGGCACTCCGCGGTGAGCCGCCGGATCCATCCGGCGGACTCAGACGCGATGACCGAACCCGCTCATGCTCGTGCTCGGCTCACTCGGGGCCTCACTCGGGAGCTCACTCGACGTCCCGCGTCACCGCGCGCCACCATCCGGCCCCGGCCATCCCGCTTGCCCACAGCAGCAGGCACACGATCGCGGCGCCGAAGGGAAGCAGGAGGTCGGTAGGGCCGCGCCCGAGCGTGACCATGCCGACGGTCGCCAGGCCCGGCAGCAGGCGCACCGCCGCGTCCGCGCCGAGCCCGCTCGCGACGACGGCCACCACCGACTCGCCGAGCGGGAGCCATGCGACCAGGGCCACGGCACTCCACGTGGGGGATCCGGTGAGCAGGCCGAGCCCACAACCCAGGGCGCTCCACAGCACGCCCGCCACCACGGCGGCGGGCAGCAGGCCGGCGACCAGGGAGCCCGAGACGGCCACCGCGTCACCGCCGACGACGGTGAGCGAGAACAGTGCTGCGGTGACCGACAGCAGTGCGTAGAGCGCTCCGACCGCAGCGCTGACCGTGAGCTGCGCGGACACGACGCGCCCACGGCGAGGGACGGCGATCAGGGAGGTGGCCCACGACCCGTGACGCAGGTCGCCGGCCACGTGCACCGCCCCGAAGACGGCGGCGAACAACACGACAGCACCCACCGTGACCGCTGCGGTCAGGGTGACGGCGAGGACGTCGGCGTCGGTGACTCCGGCCAGGACGTCCGACGAGGCGATCGCGCCGTAGATCGCACCCGACAGCAGGCCGATGACGATCGGCGGCAGGCCCAGAGCCCACCAGGTGCGCAGCGAGAACGCCTTTCGGAACTCGGACCGCAGCAGCTCGGCTGCACCCACGGTCATCGCCGCACTCCCGTCGACGGTCCGGCCGGGACCGGCGGGGGAGCGCCCGTCATGGACAGGAAGATCCGTTCGAGGTCCGTCGTCGCCGTCTCGATTCCGAACACGGGAACGCCGGCGGTCCGCGCGACGGAGGCCACGCCGTCGGCGCCCATCCCCGTGACGACGAGACGACCGTCGGCCCCCAGGATCGCGTCCGTGTGTCCTGCCGCGGCCAGAGCCAGAGCCAGTGCCGCGGGGTCGGCGGACGCGACGAGCGTGCGCGGCGGGTGGAGCGCGCCCAACTCGGCCAGGCTGCCGTGGAACGCCACGCGCCCCGCCGACATGATCACGAGATGGTCCACCGTCTGCTCGAGTTCCCGCACCAGGTGACTGGACACGAGGACCGTCCGCCCCGACCGGGCCCGGGCCGTCAGAACATCCCGAAGCCAGACGATGCCCTGCGGATCGAGGCCGTTGGCCGGTTCGTCGAGCACGAGCACCGCCGGGTCGCCCAGCAGCGCGGTCGCGAGGGCCAGCCGCTGCCGCATCCCGAGGGAGTACGTGCCGGTCCGCCGGTGGGCGACGTCGTGGAGGCCGACCAGCGCGAGCACTTCCTCGACCCGAGCGTCGGAGACCCCCACGACGGGGGCGAGGCACCGGAGGTGTGCGCGGGCGGTACGACGCGGATGCGCGCCGCGGCCGTCGAGGACCGCGCCGACGACGCGACCGGGAACGTCGTGCGCCGCGAGCGGACGTCCGGCCACGTCGGCCTCGCCGGCGTCGGGATGCACCAGACCGAGCAGCATGCGCAGGGTGGTCGACTTGCCCGAGCCGTTGGGTCCGAGCAAACCCGTGACGGAGCCCGTGGGCACGACGAAGGACACGTCGCGGACGGCGTCGATCCCCGCGAAGGCCTTGCTCAACCCGCGTGCTGCCAGAGCCGGCGGGGGCCGGTACGGGCCGGTCACCGTGGCCCGGTGGCCACGGGCCGGTTGCCGGCCGGCCAGTCCGGCGGAGGTGGTCCGAACGCGTCCCGCGCGTTGCCGATCACGGTCTTGCCGAGGGCGCGGTTGCCGGCGCCGCCCACGGCGGCACCGATGCCCGCGGGCAGAAGGGTCCCGAGCATGACCGCCCCGCGCCGCGCCGCGAACTTCTTGACGAACGAGCTGATCAGTCGCTTGTTCAACCCGGACAGGTTGGCGCCGCCGGGGATGCCGGCGGACAGCATCTTCCCGACGTTGCCGGTACGGCCGAGACTGCGTTGGACGATCTCCTTGCCGGAATCCCCGAGCGCGACGGCCAGGACGAGGGCCTTGCGACGTTCGTGGTCCGTCACCGAGATCCCGTGGACCGACGCTACGGAGAGGGTGAGCAGTGCCGCGGCTTCGAGGAAGAACGCGGTCTCACCGCCGATCGCGGCGATCGAGGCCACGGTGCCCACGCCGGGGATCGCGGCCGTCGCCCCGGCGGCGCCCCCGCTCGACGTCACCGCGGTGAGGAACATCTTCTCCAGGCGCGCAACGATCTGCTCGGGCGACTCCTCGGGGTGCGCACGCCGCAGACGCCACACGTACTTCTCGACGGCCGGGGCCTGGAGCCGGCTCCCGTTGTCGAGGACCGACGACACCGCCCGCTCGACCCGGCCCGGCTGCTCACCCATCGACCACGCCCATCGATCACGCTCCGTCTCGTTCCGCACTTCCGTCACCGTCGACACCGTTCTACCGTGAGGTGGTGACATCGACGACACGTCCCGGCTTCGCGACGTGGCCGGCCCTGCGTTACCGGGACGCTCGCGCCGCCATCGCCTTCCTGACCGACGTCCTCGGATTCGAGGCCGTCGCGGTGTACGGCGAAGGCGACCGCGTCGACCACGCGGAGCTCCGGTGGACCGGGTCGGGGGGAGCGCCCGGCGGGGTCATGCTCGGTTCGGTGCGCGAGGACAGCGTCATCGCCGGCCTGCCGGCCGGGATCGGCGCCGTCTATCTCGCGGTGGACGACGACGCAGTCGAGGCGATCTTCGACCGCGCTCGGCAGTCGGCGGGGCGCGTCGTCGAGGCCTTGCGCGACGAGGATCACGGCGGGCGCGGGTTCACCGTGCTCGATCCGGAGGGCGTGCACTGGTCCGTCGGGACCTACGCGGGACACTCGGGCTGACGGCCGGCATGCCGTGGCCGCCGGGTGGCCGAAGGTGGCCGCAGGGTGGCGCGGTTCGGACGCATTTGGTAGGCCCGTCGAGGACCCGGTAGTATCGAACGTCGGTGCGCTCACGCGTGCCTGCACGAGTCGGTGACGACGAAGTCAATTCTAGGTGTGACACGCCAGGATCGCGGAGGACATGGCAAAGAAGGACGGCGCAATCGAGGTCGAGGGTCGAGTGGTCGAGCCCCTGCCCAATGCGATGTTTCGCATCGAGCTGGAGAACGGTCACAAGGTGCTCGCTCACATCAGCGGCAAGATGCGGCAGCACTACATCCGCATCCTCCCCGAGGATCGCGTCGTGGTCGAGCTCTCCCCGTACGACCTGACGCGTGGACGAATCGTCTACCGCTACAAGTAACAGCAGTCCCCGGTTCCTCGCGGGCCGGGGATCAACCATGTCCGAAGCTCGTCACCGGTTCGCCGGTCACGGGGGCCGGGCACGACCAGGAGATCGAACAGACGTGAAGGTCAACCCGAGCGTCAAGCCGATCTGCGAGAAGTGCAAAGTGATCCGCCGCAACGGCCGGGTCATGGTCATCTGCGACAACCTGCGCCACAAGCAGCGTCAGGGCTGATCGACCCCCTCTCGAAGATCTACTTGGCACCACCGCCAGAAGAAGACCTCCCAGCACCAGCCACCCACACGCGGGTGGTGCACCCTCGGCCGCGGAGGCCGGGGCCCCGAGCACACACGTATGGGGACGGACCGGGAGCAGACCTCCGCACGAATGAAGGAACCGCCACATGGCACGTCTAGCCGGTGTGGATCTTCCGCGCGAGAAGCGCATGGAGATCGCACTCACCTACATCTACGGCATCGGCCGTACCCGGTCGCACGAGATCCTCGCGGCCACCGGCGTCAGCCCGGACCTGCGCAGCAAGGACCTCACCGACGAGGACCTGACCAAGCTCCGCGAGTACATCGAGGAGTCGCTCAAGGTCGAGGGCGACCTGCGCCGTGAGGTGCAGGCCGACATCCGACGCAAGATCGAGATCGGCTGCTACCAGGGCCTTCGCCACCGTCGTGGTCTGCCCGTCCGTGGACAGCGCACGAAGACCAATGCGCGCACCCGCAAGGGACCGAAGCGCACCATTGCCGGCAAGAAGAAGGCGAAGTAATGCCCCCGAAGTCACGCACCTCCGGTCCGAAGAAGACCCAGAAGACGCGCCGCAGGGACAAGAAGAACGTCCCGCACGGCAGCGCGCACATCAAGAGCACGTTCAACAACACGATCGTGTCGATCACCGATCCGAGTGGCAACGTCATCTCGTGGGCGTCGTCGGGTCACGTGGGCTTCAAGGGCTCGCGCAAGTCGACTCCGTTCGCTGCTCAGCTCGCGGCCGAGAACGCTGCGCGCAAGGCGCAGGAGCACGGCGTGAAGAAGGTCGACGTGTTCGTGAAGGGTCCCGGCTCCGGCCGCGAGACCGCGATCCGTTCGCTCCAGGCGGCAGGCCTCGAGGTCGGTACCATCTCCGATGTCACCCCCCAGCCGCACAACGGCTGCCGTCCGCCCAAGCGCCGTCGCGTCTAGCGGGAAGGAAGTAACAGAACATGGCTCGTTATACCGGACCCATCACCCGCAAGTCGCGTCGTCTGCGCGTCGACCTCGTCGGAGGCGACCAGGCCTTCGAGCGTCGCCCCTACCCGCCCGGCCAGCACGGCCGCGCGCGGATCAAGGAGAGCGAGTACCTGCTCCAGCTGCAGGAGAAGCAGAAGGCACGCTTCACCTACGGCGTCATGGAGAAGCAGTTCTCCCTGTACTACAAGGAAGCCAACCGCCTCAAGGGCAAGACGGGTGAGAACCTGCTGCGCATCCTCGAGACGCGTCTGGACAACGTCGTCTACCGTGCGGGCCTCGCCCGGACGCGTCGGCAGGCACGCCAGCTGGTCACGCACGGCCACTTCTTGGTCAACAACAAGAAGGTCGACATCCCCAGCTACCGCGTCTCGCAGTACGACATCATCGACGTCCGCGAGAAGTCGCTGAGCACCCTCCCGTTCCAGATCGCCCGTGAGACCTACGGCGAGCGTCCGGTTCCGGGATGGCTGCAGGTCGTGCCGAACCGCCTCCGCATCCTGGTCCACCAGGAGCCCGAGCGCGCGCAGATCGACATCCCGCTGCAGGAGCAGCTCATCGTCGAGTACTACTCGAAGTAAGACGTGCCCGCCCTGTGAGCCTTGCGCGCATCCCCGTGATGCGCGCAAGGCTCGCAGGCGGTTCGTCGCCCCCACCACGAGCGTCATATAGCGGACGCTCATCCCAGGAGGACATCAATGCTCATTTCTCAGCGACCCACGCTGACCGAAGAGGTCATCGCTGACAACCGCTCGAAGTTCGTCATCGAGCCCCTCGAGCCTGGCTTCGGGTACACCCTCGGCAACTCGCTCCGCCGCACCCTGCTCTCGTCGATCCCCGGCGCCGCTGTCACCAGCATCCGTATCGACGGCGTCCTGCACGAGTTCACCACCGTCCCCGGGGTGAAGGAAGACGTCACCGACATCATCCTGAACCTCAAGGGACTCGTCGTGAGCTCCGACGAGGACGAGCCGGTCACCATGTACGTCCGCAAGCAGGGCCCGGGCACCGTCACCGCCGGCGACATCGTGCCGCCGGCCGGCGTCACCGTGAACAACCCGGACCTGCACATCGCGACCCTCAACGACAAGGGCAAGCTCGAGATCGAGCTCGTCGTCGAGCGGGGCCGCGGCTACGTGCCGGCCGTGCAGAACAAGGCCTCGGGCGCCGAGATCGGCCGTATCCCGGTCGACTCGATCTACTCGCCCGTGCTCAAGGTGACCTACAAGGTGGAGGCCACTCGCGTCGAGCAGCGCACCGACTTCGATCGGCTCGTGCTGGACGTCGAGACCAAGAACTCCATCACCGCTCGGGACGCGCTCGCTTCGGCGGGCAAGACCCTGGTCGAGCTGTTCGGGCTGGCCCGTGAGCTCAACGTCGAAGCAGAAGGCATCGAGATCGGACCCTCGCCCGCCGAGGCCGACCACATCGCCTCCTTCGGTCTGCCGATCGAGGACCTGGACCTCACGGTCCGGTCCTACAACTGCCTCAAGCGCGAGGGTGTGCACACCGTCGGCGAGCTGGTCGGTCGCACCGAGTCGGACCTGCTGGACATCCGCAACTTCGGACAGAAGTCCATCGACGAGGTCAAGGTCAAGCTGCACTCGCTCGGCCTCTCGCTCAAGGACAGCCCGGCGACCTTCGATCCCAGCACCGTTGCCGGGTACGACGCCGCCACCGGAACCTGGAGCGACACCGACGGCAGCGTGAGCGACGCCGACGGAGCCGAGCAGGACTACGCCGAGACCGAACAGCTCTGACGCGCACGCGTTCCGAGCACCTGATCAGGAGAATTTGACATGCCCAAGCCCACCAAGGGTCGCCGTCTCGGCGGTTCGGCATCGCACCAGAAGGCGATCCTGGCCAACCTGGCCACGGCGCTCTTCGAGCACGGCCGCATCACCACCACCGAGTCGAAGGCCAAGCGCCTGCGTCCGTACGCGGAGAAGATCATCACCCACGCCAAGGCCGGCACGCTGGCTCACCGTCGTGAGGTCATGAAGGACATCCGCAACAAGGACGTCGTCCACACGCTGTTCGCCGAGATCGGCCCGCACTTCGCGGAGCGCAACGGCGGCTACACCCGCATCATCAAGACCGTCCCCCGCAAGGGTGACAACGCCCCGCAGGCCATCATCGAGCTCGTTCGCGAGCAGACGGTGTCCTCCGAGGCGGATCGCGCTCGTCGCGTGCAGGCATCGCAGGCCGCTCCGGCTGCTGCCGCCACCAACGACGAGACCGCTGCCGACGAGGCCGCGGCCGAGCAGAACGTCGTGGAGGCCGTCGAGGCCGACGCCACGGACGCTCAGGTGGAGAACGCCGACGCGGTCATCGAGGGTGTCGAGGCTGAGGACGCCCACGCGTCCAACGCCGACGAGGCCGACAAGAAGTAAGTGTCCGTTTCGGACTCCGCGCACGAGCCCGCCACCGATTCCGGTGGCGGGCTCGTCCGTTTACGCCTCGACATCGCTTACGACGGAACGGGTTTCGCGGGGTGGGCCACTCAACGCGATCAGCGCACGGTGTGCGGGGTGCTCGAGGACAAGCTGAGCACCGTCGTCGGGCAGCCCGTTCGCTTGGTCGTCGCCGGCCGCACCGACGCCGGGGTTCACGCCGAGGGCCAGGTCGCGCATCTCGATCTGCCGCGGGAGGCGTTGCTGCGCATCGATTCCCATCGACCCGGAGTGTCGCCCGACCTCGGGGTGCTGGTGCGGCGCCTGTCGCGCTTCCTGCCGCCGGACGTGCGGGTGACGGACGTGACCGAGGTGTCGACGGAGTTCGACGCCCGGTTCTCCGCGCTCCGACGCCACTACGAGTACCGGCTCTCGACCGCGCGGTTCGGCGTGGCGCCGATGCGGCGGGGCTTCGTGGTCGGGTGGCCGCGGTCGGTGGACGTGGCGGTGATGAACGACGCGTCGACGAGGCTGCTGGGCCTGCGCGATTTCGCCGCGTTCTGCCGGCGGCGCGACGGGGCGACGACGATCCGCGATCTGCAACGCTTCGAGTGGGTGCAGGACGGCGACGACCTGACGGCGTTCGTCAGCGCGGACGCCTTCTGCTGGTCGATGGTGCGGTCTCTCGTGGGCGCGGTGCTCGCGGTCGGGGAGGGTCGACGCGCGGTGACGTGGCCGGCGTCGCTGCTCGCGGAGTCGGACCGATCCAGTGCGATCACGGTGGCTCCCGCGCACGGGTTGTCGCTCGTGCGTGTGGACTATCCGGCGGCGTCGGAGCTGGCGGAGCGCAACGCGACCACGCGGGCGGTGCGGCCGTCGGCGCCCGGTTGCTGCGGATAGGGTCCGGGTCATGGCTCCGGTTCTCGGCGTGATCGTCGGCAGCGTCCGTGCGGGACGTGTCGGCCCGAAGGTGGCGCGGTGGTTCGTCCGGCACGCGGAAGCGGACGGGCGTTTCGACGTCCGCGTGCTCGATCTCGCGGATGTGGTTCTGCCGCTGGATCTGTCGGGTGGTGACGGGCCCGACGCGGTCGCGGCCTGGGCAGGGGAGTGCGACGCGTTCGTTCTGGTGACCCCGGAGTACAACCACGGTTATCCGGCATCGCTCAAGCTGGCGTTGGACTCGGTGAAGCACGAATGGCGCGGCAAGCCGGTGGGGTTCGTGTCCTACGGCGGGATGGCCGGTGGTGTGCGCGCGGTGGAGCAGCTCCGGCAGGTGGTGGCCGAGCTGCACATGGTGTCGGTGCGCGACGCTGTGTCCTTCGTGCGGGTCAAGCGAGCGTTCGATGCCGACGGGGCCACTCCGGACGAGGTGGCCCCCGATGCTGCCGACCGGATGTTGGGACAGCTGGCCACCTGGGCCGGGCGGTAGTCGCCCGCGCGGTCACCAGGCCGCGCGGCCGATCACCTCGGTTTCCGCGGCCGTGGACACCAGGCGCAGCGTCGTCGTGCGGGTGCCGACGCGGCATCGGACGCGGTCGGATCCTCCCTCCTGTACCAGGGCGATGTCCGCGACGTCGTCGTCGCCGGTCGTGGTGAGGACGCAGGTGCGGTCGTCCGGTCCGTCGGCGCCCGCGTGATCGCGCACCAGCAGGTCCGTTCCCGGGTCCGGCGCCTGGTGTGGCGCTCGGACCGACAACCGAGTCGTGTCGCCGGCGGCGGCGATCACGGACCTCCACACCGCGGGGCGGTCGGTGAGTACGACGACGCTTGCGCCCGTGGCCACGGCGCGCCACACGAGTTGGAACAGCACGAACGTGTCGACCGCGACGGCGACACGGCGCACTCCCGGACCCCACAGACGAACGGTCACGCCGCGCCCGTCGTCCTGCACCCCGATCAGTTGTCCGCAGCCGGCCACGGGAACGGTGACGGTGTCCAGCGCGTCCGGGTGCAGCGGGCGCAGTCGCGCGGGGCGTCGCCCGTGTGCGGGACCGACTCCGCGCGCGGGCACTCGGGCTCGGGGTGTGCCGGGCAGGCTGCGAGCCTCGTCGTCGGAGCCGACGAGCAGACAACCGCGTGGTGACGACCCCGCGGAGGTGAGCCACCACGACGCGGCCTCGGCCTGCGCGACGGCGGTGGTCGCAGTGCGCTCCGTGCGGCGCCGTATCGGCGCGGTCCACCACCGCAACGGCACGGACGCGACACCGAGGTGATCGAGGTCGTCGACGTCGAGCGGTCGGAATCCGACGTGGTGCTCCGCCGCCACCTGCTCGAGTCGGCCAAGGTGTAGACCCAGTACGGCCGCGAGGCCGGGCGACCCGCCCCCACGACGGGCGATGGCCGGTGCCGCGTGCGCCACGTCGAGGACCAGGGTCAAACGCGTCGTTCGCCCGGCGACGGCGCCGGCAGCGCTCGTGATCGGGAGGTACGTCGCGCCGGGCCGGGTCGTGGGGTCGGGGCGACGGGTGACGGTGTCGAGCACGAGGTCGACGGGGGCCTCGTCCCCGTCGATGGTGCGAGACAGGAACGCGGACACGGGGACCGCGAGGTCCGGCTCGGCGGTGTCGCCGTCCAGGACGGTCCACCCTTCGGCGCGGGTGGGTGCCAGATCCACCGTCACGGACGCCGTCCCGCCGTCCCAGACGACGGCCGTCGGCCGCCCGCCGACGTTCAGGGACAGCGTGGTCGTGGTCCGCGCCCGCGACCACGGAGGCATCATCGTGGCCAGGACGACCAGGACTGCGGCGGTGACCGCCGCGCCGACGGTGAACGCAGCCCAGGTCGGTGCGCCGATCGAGGCCGAGCCGAGGCCGACGAGGGTGCCCACCGCAGTCGCCGTCGTCACCCGCGCGTGGTCGGTCGGTCGAGCATCGGCCGCCCCGGCGGCGTCGTCGGCGGCCGGTGAGCCGATGTACTGTGCCCTCAACACGGACGGCCTCGGGGGGCGTCCGCGGGCGGCCGGGGGGCCGGTGAGGTGGGGGAACGATGGGACGAGAGCCGGTCACGAAGTGGCAGGTCGGGGCGCACCGATTTGCGACACGACGAGTCGATGTCGCTCTCGTGCAAGGTGATTCGACGATGCGTCACGATCCGATGCGCGCGTCGTCGCGCGCCACGGCCGTGGGAGCGGTGATCGCGGTGCTCGTGCTCGCGGGATGCGGGATCCTCGCCTTCCTCCGTCCTGCGCCCACCATCGGCGACGCCGACATCGTGCGGGACGACGACACGGGGGCGCTCTACGTCGTGCTCGACGGAGTGCTGCATCCCACGACGGGGCTCGCCTCCGCGCGCCTGATCGTCGGTCGGCCCGACGACCCCGTCGGGGTCCCCACCGAGCGCATCGCCGAGCGCCCGCGCGGTGCGGCTGTCGGCATCGTCGACGCCCCGCATTCCATCGCGGTGCGCACCGATGCCACCGTGTGGTCCGTGTGCGACCGCGGCGCGACGTCGAGCGAGGCAGGAGCGACCACGGTCGGGGTGACGTCCGATCCGACCGATCCGAACACGCCCGGTCCCCGGCAGTCCGGCGGGGCGGTGCTCTGGCAACGCGACGGGATCACCTACCTCCTGCACGACGGCGTCCGGTCCCGCCTCGACCCGGCGGACACCGTGCTGATGCGCGCGCTCGGACTCGACGATGCGCTGCCCGTGCGCGTGTCCGCAGCGCTGCTGGATTCCGTGCCCGAGTCGCGGCCGCTCGAGGTTCCCC
This sequence comes from Rhodococcus sp. PBTS 1, assembly GCF_001620025.1. Taxonomy (NCBI): domain Bacteria; kingdom Bacillati; phylum Actinomycetota; class Actinomycetes; order Mycobacteriales; family Nocardiaceae; genus Rhodococcus; species Rhodococcus sp. PBTS 1. The sequence goes on along the minus strand of NZ_CP015219.1, from coordinate 2,468,746 downwards.
GTATCGACGGCGTCGGCACTCCGGTGGCGTATGCGTTGGGCGACCGACGCGTCGGCTCGGTGGTCACGGTCGATCTCGGTGATCGCAGCCGGCACTACGTGGCGCTCGCCGACGGGATCCAGGCGGTCGGCCCGGCGGTGGCGCAGGTCCTGCGCTTCTCGGATTCCGCGGGACGCGTCGGACTCGACGCCATCGCTCCGGACGTCATCGCGCGGGCACCGCGAACGGAGCGCCCGTTGGACGTGTCGGCCTTCCCCGAGACTCCGCCGCAACTTGCTGCCGTCGGGAACGTGTGCGCCGCATGGTCGTCGCCCGCGGCCGGTCCGGTCGTCGTGACCACGGGGGACGACGTACCGGCGGGTCGCCCCGACGCGGTGGTGCAGCCGGGAGCCGACGGCGGCGGAGATGCCGTCGATCGGGTCGAGCTCGACGCCGGGGCCGGCGTCTTCGTGATCGCCACCGACCCCCTGGTCGCGGAAACCAGGCGCGACGGCCGGTTCTACGTGTCGGACACCGGGGTTCGATACGGCGTGCCGACGGACGAGGACGCCACGGCGCTGGGCCTCGGCGAACCCGTACCCGTGCCGTGGTCCATGATCGCGCGGCTCCCGGCGGGTCCCACACTCGACGGGGATGCGGCTCGACGCACTCACGACGGACCTCCGCTCGAGGCGGCGTCGCCGGGCCGCTGACGCCGGAGGGCGTCCGTTGGCCGCTGACGCCGGAGGGCGCGCAGTGCGGAGACGAGGGCGACGAGGAGGGCGCAGGCTCCGGCCGCGGACACGGCGAGGACAGCCGCTCGACGGTCGGGCGGTGGATCCACCGAGACGGCGGGGAGCGGCCGGGACGCGGCCTGGCGTGTCACGTCCGTCGCGGTGGACGTCACCGCCGCGACCGGGTCGAGCGTGCCGTACCCGACGGCGGTGTCGACTCCGCCGGCCGGTGCATGTGCCGTGCGGACGATGCGGTCGATCACCTCCGACGCGGTGAGCGATGGGAACCGCGACCGCACGAGGGCGGCCGTCGCGGAGGCGAACGGTGCCGCGAAACTGGTGCCGTCGAACGGCAGGACCCGCCCGTCGGCGTCGATCGTGCCGGTGGCCGACCCACGTCCGGTGGGGGAGAGCGAGACGATGCCGGTGCCGGGGGCCGCGACATCCACCCAGGGGCCACCCAGGGTGAAGGCGGACGGACGACCGTCCGGGTCCACCGACGCGACGGTGAGCACGTAGTCGTCGAACCAGGCAGGCGAGGCGACGGTGCGCACCGGAGCGTCGTCCGCCCGTGGGCCGCGGACCACGTCGTTCCGGTCGCGACACCGGCGGCCGTCGAGGTTGCCCGCCGCCGCGACCACGACGACGTCCTTCTCCACGGCGGCGTACCGCACGGCGGCGCCCAAGGCCGAGTCGCCCAGCGGTGATCCTGCACGCGCACAGGCGACTTCGGAGATGTTCACGACCGTGGCACCGGCGTCGGCGGCGGCCACCACGGCGCGGGCCATCGTGTCCACGTTGCCGTAACCGCTGGACGTCGATCCGTCCTCGGCGTCGGGTTCCGAGCGCACGGCGGCGAAGGCGGAGCTCGATTGACGAATGGAGAGCACTCGGGCGTCCGGCGCCCCGCCCGCGAATCCGGACGACGCGTCGTCGCGCGCCGCGATCAGGCCGGCCACGACGGTGCCGTGCGCGTCGCAGTCCTGTGTGCCGTCACCGGTGGCATCGACGTAATCGCCACCGGCGCGCAGACCGGGCAACGACGGATGACGCGCGACTCCGGTGTCGATGACGGCCACGAGCTGGCCCGCGCCGCGGGTCAGGTGCCACACGTCCGCGAACCGGAGGTCACGCTGGGCGGGCGGCGGAACCGTGGGAAACACCGCCTCCGCAACCGTCGCACACGCAGTTCGCTGCTCGGTCGGCTCATCGGGGCCGATCGGGTCCGCGGTCGGCAGCGCCCGCGGATCGACGGGGGGCGTTGCCGCCGCCGTCGGGGCGGCGGTCAGCACGGTCACCAGGGCGGCCGCCAGGACGGCCCGTTGTCGACAACGGGTCGTCACAGGCCGCGCACCGCAGACAGGGCCCCGACGATCGAGACCGTCAGGGGCACCAGCGCTCCCGTCGCGGCGTACTCGGCCCAATCCGCCGCTCGTCGTACTGGCGGTGAGAAACGTCGTCGGGGCGCGACCAGCCCCCAGAGCACGAGAGTCGCGGCGACGGGCGCTGTCGCGCCGAGCCACACGAGGGCGAGCTCCGGACGCAGGATCACGCCGACCACGCACACCGCCGGCGCGACGCAGGCGCCGCACACGGCCGTGACTGCGGCACGGGTGCGGTCGCCGTGTCCGCGGCTCTGCGCACAGAACACCGCGCCGACGAGGGCGGCGAAAGTGGTTCGGGCCGCGTCGATGTCGCGGCCGAGGTCTGCTGTCGCCGTGATCACCGCCGCGGTGGTGGCCGCCAGGGACAGCGCGGTGACATACCCGGTGAGGTAGGCGCGTGCTGCGGCGGCGCGGGCGGCGACGAGGTCGATGTCGGTGTCGACGGTCGCGGTGGCCGCGGCTCGGGTGGCGGGGGTGTGTCGGTGCACGACGCGCCCCGATCCGCCGACTGGTCCCCCCGCGGCGTCGCCGAGCGGAACCGGTGGGATGCGGATGCCGGCCCTGGTCGCCGCGAGGCGTGGGGCGCGGGTGACCGCGACGGTGCACAGCAGCGCGGTCAGGGCCGCCACGGACGCCGCAGGGAACGTCGTGAACGCGACGACGGCACCGACGATCGTCCCGATCACGGCCACGGTGGTGACCGTCGTGAAGGTCGCCCGTCCCACCGGACCCGCGGCCACGGCGGTCAGGACGCACACGGTGACCACCGCCGCGAAGCCCAGGACGGCGTCGGCACCGAGATCGCGACCGGGGACGGCGGCGGCTCCCGCGCCGAAGGCGAGCAGACACGCCGACCCCCGGGCACAACAGATCAGGCCCGGGTCCCTGGACATCGTGGCGCAGACGTGGGCGGCGATCGTGGTGAGAACGGCGATCGCGACTCCCAGCGCGATCAGGGCGACACCGTCGCCGACGGCCACCACACTTGCCGCCGCGGCCGCCAGTACGGCCCCGATCGGTCCCGTCACTGCGGCGGGCCGCGGCGCCCGATCCGCGCGGAGAGGCTCCGAGACCGCGACTGCGAGATCGTCCACCACCGGAGCGGAGATCGTGTCGGCCCGGCGCAGCACGAGCACGTCCCCGTCTCGAATACCGTTGTCCGTCAACGACGACGACCGGTCCAGACGCCGACCCGACAGGGTCCACAACTCGTGGGCCGTGGGGGCGCCCACCGCACGTCGCGACGGGCCCTCGTCCGGTGCGGATCCGGGCGGGCGCACGATGTCCAGCACCGCGGGGATCACCGCGGCCACCGCCAGACCTGCGGGCATGCTCACGTCCGCTTCGACGCCGAGTCCCACCACCGTCGCCCTCACGGAATCCTGCATGTCGACTGTCGCGGTACCGGCCCCGACCGCGCCGTCGGACCCCACCGCCCTGTCGGTAGCAGGCGCGGTCGACCCCCGCGCGATCGTTCCCGTGCCGTGTTGCCCACTCATCGACCTGTCCCCCCGAACGGTCTCGTGTCCCCGTGCGGCCGAACGCCGCCCGACGGAACCCGACAGCACTATAGGACACGGCTCGGACACGGTCCGAGTGGTCGGTTCGGGGCCGTCGAACGATCCCCGGGTCCGCGACGATCACCGAGCCCGTGTCGGACGGTCGGGTTAGTGTCGTGCCGATTCGTCGACGGGGCGACGGATCACGAGGGGGGAATGCATGTCGCTCGACGTGGAACGACCGGGTGGTTCGCCGCCGACCGACGGCGCCCGGGTGGGGTTCGCTCGGCCGCCGTCGCGGGTGACGGCGCCGTCGGTGCCGACCGGCGACGTCGTTCTGGAAGCGCCGCCCGACGTCCCGCGGGTGACTCCGGCGAGTCCGGTGACCAGGTTGATCCCGGTGGTGATGGTGGTCGCGATGGTCGGCACGGTCGTCTTCATGGTGACGTCCGGTGCGGCCGCCAATCCCACGGCGCTGCTCTTCCCGATCATGATGGCCGTGTCGATGCTCGCGATGTTCGCGAGTGGAGGACGAGGCGGGTCGTCGCGCGTGGCCGAGTTGGCCGAGTCGCGTCGTGACTACGCCGTCTATCTCGATCGCATCCGCGCAGAGATCGAGCGCACCGCCGCGGCGCAACGAGACGCTCTCGACCATGCGCACCCCGAGCCGGCGTCCCTGGTCGCGCTGGCCGGATCCGCCCGCATGTGGGAGCGGCGTGCCGCCGACCCGGACTTCCTCCATGCTCGGGTGGGCCTGGGCGACCAACGGCTCGTGACCCGGCTCGTTCCGCCGGAGACCGGACCGGCGGAGGACGTCGATCCCGCGTGCGCGTCCATGCTGCGGGAGCTCGTGCGTGCGCGTGCCATCGTTCCGCTGCTGCCCACCGCGGTGTCGCTGTCGGCCTTCTCGGCGGTGACGGTCCCGTCGTCGGAGCGGGGCCGGGCGGTCATGCGCGCGATCGTCGCGCAGACGGTGGCCTTTCACGGGCCCGACGATCTGCTCGTGGTCGTCGTCGCACCGGTCGAGGACGCCGCGTGGGACTGGATCAAGTGGCTTCCGCACCACCGGACGTCGATCGGCGGGGCGACCCGGGAGACGCTCCGCTTCGACTCCGCGACTGAGGCCGTCGATGCGCTGTCCCGCGTTCCGGCCACGGTCCGGATCCTGCTCGTCGCGGACGGGTGGGGCGACGATCCCGACGTCGTGCGGGGCGTGCTCGGCCGACGCGGTGTGACCGTGCTCGCGTCGGTCGCGGGAACCGCCGACACCGGCCCGGGCGCACTCGCCGACGAGGAGTCCACTCGCACACTCGAACTCATGCTGGACGGGGATCGTCTCGGTGCGCGCAGCAGCGTCGGCGTCGAGATGTTCGGCCGTGCCGACTCCCTGGACGTGGCGACGGCGACCTGTCTGGCCCGCGCGATCGCTCGCTACCGGATCGAGTCGGCCACCGCCGCCGACTCGACGCGTCGGCCCTCGGGTGCCTGGGCGGACCTTCCCGGCATGACGCGTCCGGAGCTTCTCGATCCGGACCTCGCCTGGCGCGGTCGTGCCGGGAGCGCGCGGCTGCGGGTGCCGTTCGGTCTCGACCAGGACGACGGCGTGGTCGAGTTGGACCTCAAGGAGGCTGCCGAAGGCGGAATGGGTCCGCACGGTCTGTGCATCGGTGCCACCGGCTCCGGCAAATCGGAACTGCTGCGCACGCTCGTGCTCGGCTTGATCGCCACGCATTCCCCGGACGTTCTCAACCTGGTCCTGGTCGACTTCAAGGGCGGCGCAACGTTTCTCGGGCTGGAGGAGGCGCCGCAGGTTGCGGCGGTGATCACCAACCTCGCCGAGGAAGCGCACATGGTCGAGCGCATGCGCGACGCGCTGGCCGGAGAGATGAACCGCCGTCAGGAACTGCTTCGATCCGCGGGAAACTTCGCGAACGTCACCGACTACGCGGCAGCACGGGCACGAGGTGCGGCGCTGGATCCGCTGCCGGCGTTGTTCGTCGTGGTCGACGAATTCTCCGAACTGCTCAGCCGGTTCCCGGAATTCGCGGACCTCTTCGTCGCGATCGGCCGACTGGGTCGATCGCTCCACATTCATCTGCTGTTGGCGAGTCAACGACTCGACGAAGGGCGTCTCCGTGGCCTCGACTCCCACCTGTCGTACCGCATCGGTCTCAAGACCTTCTCGCCCGGAGAATCCCGATCGGTTCTGGGCGTCCCCGACGCGTATCACCTGACCGGCGGTCCCGGCGCCGGGTTCCTCAAGAACGACGCGGGTGATCCGGTGCGCTTCACCGCGTCGTTCGTGTCCGGCCCCGTCGAACGGACCACCGGCGCACCGGCTGCAGCGTCGTCTGCTCGTGCACACCCGCCGGTGCGACTGTTCTCCGCGACGGACCGGTCGGTGCCGCGAGCGTCGACCCCGAGTCTCGACCACGAGGTGGTTCGCCCCGCGGCCGACACCCCCACCGCGGGTCCGGCGCCGACGCTTCTCGCTGCCGTCGTCGATCGTGTTCGCGGTCGTGGCCGCCCGGCCCATCGGGTGTGGCTGCCCCCGTTGGACCGGCCGGTCGCGCTCGACACCCTCGCGGACGCGACGCCGGACACCGCAGTCGGCTCGCTGTCGGCGACGATCGGCGTCGTCGATCGGCCGTTCGACCAACGTCGCGATCCGCTGCGGGTCGACTTGACCGGCGCGGCCGGTCACGTGGCCGTGGTCGGTGGACCCCACTCGGGCAAGTCCACCGCTGCGGCTACCGTCCTCCTCGCTCTCGCCCGCCGCTATGCACCGGGCGAATGCCGGATCGTCGCGCTCGACTTCGGCGGCGGCACGGTATCCCTGCTGCGGGGGTTACCGCACGTGGCCGCGGTCGCAGGTCGGACCGAGGACGAGGTGGTGCGGCGGATCGTCGCCGACACCGCAGCGGTCGTCCGGCGCCGCGAAGAGTTGTTCCGTCGGCTGGGTATCGCGTCCATGGCGGAACTGCGGGCTTCTCGGCCTGCGCGGCCCGACGTCGACACCGCCGACGTGATCCTCGTGATCGACGGGTGGTCGACGGTGCGATCCGATTTCGAGTCCCTCGAGGCCGCGCTCACCCGCGTCGCGACGACCGGCCTGTCCTACGGAGTGCATCTCCTCCTCACGGCCGGGCGGTGGGCGGACATCAGGCCCGCGGTCAAGGACGCGATCGGAACGCGGGTGGAGCTCCGGCTGGTCGACCCGCTGGACTCCGACATCGGTCGGGCGCAGGCGTCGAAGGTGCCGGCCCGGCCCGGGCGCGGTGTGACCTCGACCGGTCTGCACCTGTTGATCGCCCTTCCCCGGACCGACGGCAGGGAGACGGTCGCCGGCCTGACCGGTGCGGTGGGCGATGCGGTCGCCGGGGTGCAGGCTCGGTGGGCCCACGTCCCCGCCGCGCCCGCGGTGCGGTTGCTGCCGCACCGACTGTCTCGCGCCGAATTCCTCGCGGGAGCGTTCGGGGGAGGGTCGAAACGCACGTGGCCGCCATCGACCGTGGGGGCCGGCTTCCACGGGCGCATACCGATCGGCGTCGACGAGGACGACCTGGCCCCGGTGCACCTCGATCTCGCGGAGAACCCGCACTTCCTCGTCCTCGGGGACGGGCGGTGCGGGAAGACTGCTGTTCTCCGCGCGTTGTGCGCGGGTCTGGTCGAGGCGAACGACGCCGCATCTCTGCGCGTCCTCGTGATCGACTATCGCCGAACACTTCTCGACGTCGTCCCGGACGACCGGCTCGCCGGACGGGCGTCGTCGGCCGAGGAGGCCGGCCCGATGGTGGTCGAACTCGCGCGGCACCTCCGCGCCCGGCGGCCCGGACCCGACACCACGAAGGAACAACTCGCGGCGCGGTCCTGGTGGACGGGACCCGACGTCGTCGTGGTGGTGGACGACTACGACCTCGTGGTCACGCCCACCGGCAATCCGCTGGCGGAACTGCTCGACCTGCTCTCGGTAGCCCGCGACGTCGGGCTCCACCTGGTGATCGCCCGTCGGGCCGGCGGCGCGGCGCGGGCGCTCTACGAGCCGGTGCTGGCGCGACTACGCGACCTGGCGAGCCCGGGCCTGATCATGAGCGGCAACCGCGACGAGGGTGTGCTGCTCGGCACGGTGCGCCCGTCAGACCAGCCGCCGGGTCGCGGAACTCTCGTCGACCGCTCGTCGTCCAGGGTCGTCCAGACGGTGTTCTCGGAGGACTCGTGATCGGCCTGGCCGTCGGCGTGGCTGCGGTGTGGTGGGCCGACGGCACCGCGGTCCGATCGATGTCGACGGGTCTGACGCGCTACGCGGGCGTCGTCGTCGCCGACGAGGACGCGCCCACGGTCGACGTGCTCGGCAGGGTGGACGATTCGGTACCGCTGGACGGCCACGACGTTCCGGCGTCGGAAGCACTGAGCGCGTTGATCGAGCGGGCGTGCCGCGTCGGAGGGTCGGCGGGCTCGGTGTCGGACACCCTGGTGTTCGTGCATCCACCGCACTGGGGGCCGGTGCGCTGCGGGGTGCTCTCGGTGGCCGGCCGCCCCCACGCGCGTGAGATGCGGTTGGTCGACAGTGCCGTCGGCGCGGTGGTCGCGGCGACCGCGGCGTCCCCCTGTGCTCACGATGGTGGTTGTCGCACAGCCGTTCTCGACAGGACGCCCGCCCGGGTGACGCTGTCGACGGTCGTTGCCGAGCCAACGTCCACGGCCGGTCCGGTGCTCACGGATTGTCGCCTGCTGGTGCCGTCGACCGTCGTCGACGACGTGGCTGTCGACGCCGCCCTCACCGCAGCGTGGCAGGAGGTCACTGCGACGCTGCCGATCTGTCGGGCCGTCGTGCACGGCCCCGCGGATGTGCTGTCCACGGACTCGGTGGCGGAACTCGTGGCGGTGCCCGTGATCGAGGTCGAGGACGGATCCCTCGCGGTCGCCGCCCGGAGCATGCACGTGATCGATCCCCGAGCCGGGGAGCGTCCCACGGACCCGGCGGGAGGCGCGGCCGCGGGGACAGGCGGACCGCGGAGCGACGCTCCGATCGGCTGGGACGACGATCTCGACGCCGCCACACCGCGCCGGGGTGCCTGGCTCTCGGACCGGGTCGCGGCCGCGAGACCGGCGAACCGTCACCGTCCTGCGCTGCGGATCGGGGCCGGGGTGGCCGCTCTGCTCGCCGCGGCCGCCGCCGCGTGCGCGCTGGTGGTGCTGTGGCCGGTGGGCACGCCGTCCGCCGTCGAGCGCGTCGTATCACCGGCCCGGACCGCCGCACCCGCGCCGGTCGAGAACCGGGTGACCCCGACGAGCGAGCCGGCCCCGACCAGCGACCCGCGGCGGTCGATCGAGCCGCCGGCACCGACGGGCACGCCGTTCCGCGTGGGGGCACTTGGCGTGTCCATCCCGGCAGGCTGGCACCTGCAGCCCGGTCCAGACCGGGTCGAACTGCGCCCCGACGACGGCGCACCGATGCGCATCCTTCTCGTCGTCCGCGAGATCGACGCCGGCCTCGGTCTCGACGAGATCGAGGCGGAGCTCGACGCTGTGTCCAAGGGTTCCCGGCAGGTCCACGGTTTGCACCGGACCGAAGGCCACGGCCGTCAGCAGCTCGAATACCTCGAATCGGCGCCGGACGGAACGACTGCCGGATGGACCGTCTTCGCCGCGCGCGGCGAGCAGATCAGTGTCGGCTGTCAGGGCGGACCGGGCACCCATTCGGTGCTCACCCCGGTGTGCGACGCACTGCTGGCCGGCCTGTCGGTCCAGTGACTCCGTGTCTCGAGGTCCACCGGGATCGTTGCCGGGCCGAGGGAACCGTTCGGCGGCGGGCGGCGTCCATACAGATGCAGGGGGGTGCGACACCGCGGAACCCACGCCATCGAGGGGGAGTACATGTCACAGATGAGGACCACCGTCGAGACCATGCAGGTCACGGCAGGCAAGGTCGATCAGCTCACGCTGGAGGTCAAGGCGCTGCTCGACCAGCTGCGCGGCGACGTTGCGAGCGTCGGGGGCAGCTGGGAGGGCGCGGCCGCGGTCGCGTTCCAGAGCGTGATGAACAGCTGGGACACCAGCGCCAACAAGCTGCAGGTCGCCCTGGGAGCCATCGGCGATTCCATCAAGGCGTCCGGCACCGCGTACGCCGCGGCCGAGGACGACAACACGCGGGCGGTCAGCGTCGCCGGGTCGCTGAACCTCTGACGCGTCCCGTTCACCATCGAGAAAGGAATCGACATGAGGTACGTGTTCGGAGCGATCGACCAGGTCAGTGCGCAGATCGATGCGAAGCAGGCCGCGCTCAATGCCAAGCTCGACGAGCTGCGGCAGATCATCTCCCCGCTCGTCGCCGACTGGGAGGGCGCCGCGTCGGAGTCCTACCAGGACAAGCAGCGGCAGTGGGATGCTGCCGCGCTCGAACTGAATCAGGTGCTCGAGCAGGTCGGGACGGCCGTGAGCCGCGGGAACGCCGACATGCAGGCACGTGAGGCGGCCAATCGGGGAATGTTCGTCTAGCTGTCGCTCACCGTTCCCGCCGTTCGGAACCCGGTCGCCCCGGGTGGGTGATCTCGGGCCGGACGGCGGGAACGGTCGTGTCGGGGGGCGGGGCCGGTCACGAACGCCATCGTGTCGGTCGGTGCGGGCACACTCGCCTGCATGACCGTCGATCTCGCCGTGGCCCGGACCCGGCTCGCGGACGCCCGCGCCGAGGCGACGGCGCGCGTCGCATCCCTCGAGGATCAGCACCGAGCCATCGTCGAGGGCTCACGCTGGACCACCGACGACGACGAGCACGATCCGGAGGGGTCCACCATCGCATTCGAACGCGCCGCCGTGGCGTCGATGCTGCGGGACGCACGGCAGGACCTGCGGGACCTCGACGAAGCGGAGGGGCGTGTCGACGCCGGCACCTACGGGACGTGCGAGAAATGCGGACGCGAGATCGCGGACGCTCGGCTGGACGCGCTTCCCGCGGCCCGTCGATGCATCGAGTGCAATGCCCTTCGCCGCTGACGGCGTTTTGACCTGCGATCCGGCGGGCCGGTAAGGTACTCCGTTGGCGTTCGATACATGCAGTCACCTCGATGCGTGTCTGCCGGTCTCTCGGGTCTCCACTGGCCGCCGAGAACCACCGATCGGACGTCGGCCAGCACATCGACGATGAGACAAGGAAGTCATTCGTGTCCACGTATGCGCCCAAGGCCGGGGATACCACCCGGACCTGGCACGTGATCGACGCCACCGACGTCGTTCTCGGCCGCCTTGCCGTCCAGGCAGCAAACTTGCTGCGCGGCAAGCACAAGCCCACCTACGCCCCGAATGTCGACGGCGGTGACTTCGTTGTCATCATCAACGCCGACAAGGTTGCCATCTCCGGCAACAAGCGGACGGACAAGTTCCACTACCACCACTCCGGCCACCCGGGTGGTCTGCGCGCGCGCAGCATCGGTGAGGTCATGGACAAGAACCCGGACCGCGTCGTGGAGAAGGCCGTCAAGGGCATGATCCCGAAGAACAAGCTGGGTACGGCCATCGCCAGCAAGCTCAAGGTGTACGCCGGCCCCGACCATCCCCACGCGGCTCAGCAGCCCGTTCCGTTCGAGATCAAGCAGGTGGCCCAGTGACCTCCCCCGAGCAGACCCCCGAGCAGTCGGTCGACGAGAACGTCGTGACCGAGACCGCCGAGTTCGCCCCCGAGGAGAACGTCGAGATCGCCGACGAGTTCGTCTCCGTCGAGGATCCCGAGGTCGTCTCCGACATCGAGGCAGCGGCCCGTCCGGCCGTCTACATCGACCGCCCCGTCACCACCGTCGGCCGTCGTAAGGAAGCCGTCGTCCGCGTGCGTCTGACCCCGGGCACCGGGCAGTTCACGCTGAACGGCCGCACCCTCGAGGACTACTTCCCGAACAAGGTGCACCAGCAGCTCATCAAGAGCCCGTTCGTGCTGGTCGAGCGCGCCGAGAGCTTCGACGTGACCGGTCTCCTGCACGGCGGTGGCCCCTCCGGCCAGGCCGGCGCCCTGCGTCTCGCGATCGCCCGTGCCCTCATCGAGGCCACCCCGGACGATCGCCCGGCGCTGAAGAAGGCCGGCTTCCTCACGCGCGACCCGCGTGCGGTCGAGCGCAAGAAGTACGGCCTGAAGAAGGCCCGCAAGGCATCGCAGTACTCGAAGCGCTGATTCCTCGGCACTTCACCCGACGCAGGCGCTCCGGCCGGTCCCTCACGGGACGGCTGCGGGCGCCTGCGTCGTGTCGGACCCGCTCGTACGCCACTCGCGTCACCCGTACCACCGCTCGAAAGAGGTAACCGCCATGGGCCGACTGTTCGGAACCGACGGGGTTCGAGGCCTCGCCAACGCGGACGTCACCGCGGATCTCGCTCTTCGCCTCGGCCGCGCGGGCGCCGCCGTCCTGGGTGCCTCGGACGCAAGCACGGCCCCGGACGGGTCCGCGTCCCGGCCCGTCGCCGTCGTCGGCCGCGACCCTCGGGCAAGCGGGGAGATGCTCGAAGCCGCCATCGTGGCGGGCCTGTCGTCCGCCGGCATGGACGTCCTCACCGTCGGCGTCGTGCCCACCCCGGCGCTGGCCTACCTCACCGACGCGTACGACGCTGCCCTCGGCGTCATGATCAGCGCGTCGCACAATGCCATGCCCGACAACGGCATCAAGTTCTTCGCGGCCGGCGGAGTCAAGCTGGCCGACGAGCAGGAGGACCGCCTCGAGGCCCTGCTCGACGCCGCCCCCTCCGGGCCCACCGGGGCCGACATCGGTCGCGTGCGCTCCGCCCCCGACGGGCTGTCCCGCTACGAGGACCACCTCGCCAAGACCGTCCCCACCACCCTCGACGGCATCACCGTGGTGGTCGACTGCGCGCACGGCGCGGCCTCCTCCGCGGCGCCCGACGCCTACCGCGCCGCCGGCGCCACCGTCGTCGCCATCAACGCCGAGCCGACGGGGCTGAACATCAACGACGGCTGCGGATCCACGCACCTCGACGTCCTGCAGCGGGCCGTGCTCGAGCACGGTGCCGATCTGGGCCTCGCCCACGACGGTGACGCCGACCGGTGCCTCGCGGTCGACGCGAACGGCGACGTGGTCGACGGCGACGCGATCATGGCGATCCTCGCCCTGGCCATGATGGACGCCGGCACCCTGCCGCAGAACACGCTGGTCGCCACGGTCATGAGCAACCTCGGTCTGCACCTCGCCATGCGCGAGGCCGGCATCACCGTACGGACCACCGCCGTGGGCGACCGGTACGTCCTCGAGGAGCTGCGCGCCGGCGACTACGGTCTGGGCGGCGAGCAGTCCGGCCACATCGTGATCCCGGCGTTCGGCAGCACGGGCGACGGCGTCCTGACCGGCCTGCAGGTGATGAGCCGCATGGCGACCACCGGGCGGTCGCTGCGCGAGCTCGCCTCCGTGATGCGGACGTTGCCGCAGACCCTGATCAACGTGCGGGTCGAGGACAAGCAGGCCGCGACCGCCGCCGCCGAGGTCACCGCGGCGGTCGACGCGGCCGAGCACGAGCTCGGTGACGAGGGCCGGGTGCTGCTGCGTCCGTCGGGCACCGAGCAGTTGGTGCGCGTGATGGTCGAAGCGGCCGACACCGATACGGCCGAGCGGCTCGCCGGCCGCATCGCCGAGCGGGTCGCCGCCGTCGGTCGCTGACGGTCCTGCCCGAGGACAGCCGGCCGACCGACGGCGACGCCCGCGGGCCGTCGCCTGTCCCGCGTCAGCCGATGAGCGACTTGAGCAGTTCGACCTGCTTGACCCGTCCCGCGCTGTCGGAGGCGATCGGGTGGATGTTCAAGGTGGTGGCGCCGGCGGCCTCGAACGCGGCCAGCCGCTCCTTCACGAAGCTCTCGGTGCCGATCAGCGAGATGGACCGCACCAACTCGTCGGGCACCGCCGCCGTGGCCTCTTCCTTCTTGCCCGCGAGGTAGAGGTCCTGGATCTTCTCCGCCTCGGCCTCGTACCCGTAGCGCACGGCGAGGTCGTTGTAGAAGTTCTTGCCCTTGGCGCCCATGCCGCCGATGTAGAGGGCGAGCTGCGGCTTGATCCACGGGAGGAACTGATCGGCGTCGTCACCGATGGCCACCGTGGGGCTCGCGTAGACGTCGAGTTCTCCCAGCGCGGGATCGCGCTTGGCCTTGCCCTCGGCGAGCGAGTCGCCCCACACCGATTCGGCCTTCTCCGGATGGAAGAAGATCGGCTCCCAGCCCTGGGCGATCTCGGCCGTCAACGCGACGTTCTTCGGCCCGAGCGAGGCGATGACGATCGGAATCGACTCGCGCACGGGATGATTGATCAGCTTGAGCGGCTTGCCCAGGCCGGTTCCCTTGTCCGCCGGAAGCGGGATCTGGTAGTACTTCCCGTCGAACTGCACCTTCTCGCGGCGCCACACCTGACGGCAGATGTCGACGATCTCGCGGGTGCGCCCGAGCGGAGCGTCGTACTTGACGCCGTGGAAGCCCTCGATGACCTGCGGTCCCGACGCGCCGATACCCATGACGAAGCGCCCACCCGAGACGTAGTCCAGACCGGCCGCTGTCATGGCGAGCAGCGACGGGGTCCGGGTGTAGATCTGGAAGATGCCGGACGCCAACTCGATGGTGGAGGTCTTGGCGGCGAGGAAGCCGATCTGGCTGACCGCGTCGAACGAGTACGCCTCGGGAACGAACGCGATGTCCATCCCGGCCCGTTCGAGCGCGCCGACCTCCTCGACGGTCTCCTCGAAGCCTCCCGAGTAGTTGAGTTGCATCCCGATTCGCATGAGTCTCCTCGACATCTCTTGCCGGTGTCGGTCACCCGCTGTGCGTCGGACGTTACCGCTCGGTAGCGCGACGGTGCGGGGGCGGTCGCAGAGCCGTGGAACCGCCGAGGTGCCTCGGCGCGTCCAAGTCGGGTGGGGCACGAGGGTGTCGGCGACGACGGGGGACGTGGATGGGCGACGAGACGACTATGGATCCGGCAGCGGCGAGGGCGGCGGCGCGCGCGATGACCGAGTCGGCGGACCGGGCCGAGAGTGCGCTGAGCGGGCTGTCGAACCGGGCGTTCGATGCGGCGCACGCCGGGCGCGACCACGGCGCGCGCGCCGTGCGAATCGACGCCCGACTGCGCGAACTCGCGGACGGTCTCGCGTCGTGGAACCGCGTGACGCGGTCGGCGGCGGACGCCGTCGGGACGGCGGTGGCGTCCGCCGAAGCGGCAGACTCCTCGGGGGCGGCGTCGCTGAGGGCGGCGGGTGGCGACCGGTGAGCGGCCCGCTCGAGGCAATTCTCGACGAGGGGGCGGTCGGCTTGCGCTTCTTCGACCGCGTGGTGCCCTGGCGGGACGAGGCCGGCGGGACCGGCCTCTCCTACCTGGACTTGTGCGCGCGGTACGACGCGCAACGCGGACTCGATACCGACGTGCTGCGTGCGGACGCCGCTCGGTGCCGCGACGTGGCGACGACCCTGCGCGCGGAACTCGCCGCGCGCACCGAGGCGGCCACGGGGTTGACGACGGTCTGGACCGGTGCGGCAGCGACCGCGGCCGGTGACGTGCTCGCGGCGCAGTCGACCAGGGCCTCGCTCGACGTCGACCACCTCGAGCTGGCCGCGAGCACGCTCGACCGCGCGGCCGAGGGGCTTCGCGCCATCGTGCAGGACAAGGCGGTCGCGGCCGCCGATCACGACCGCCGCGACGTCGCCGGCCGAGACCTCGACGACGCGCACGCGACCGTGGTGGGGGCGACGCAGGATCCGTCGACGTGGTCGGTCGACACCGTGGACCGACTCACTGCGCTCGTTCCCGAACTGGGCGCCGCCGCCGCTCGGGGTCCGGTGGCACTGTGGGAACGCCCCGAGGTGGTCGACGCCGTGGTGACGGCGTGCCGCAACTGGGTCGACGGGGTGTTCCTTCCCGCGGTCGACGAGGCCACCACGAGCTTCGACGACCTGTGCTCGGAGAGCCACGCCGCGATCGAGCGCATCTTCGACGTGGTCGACGCGGCGCTCGACGATCTCTGCACCGACCCGTATCCGACGGTGGTCGACTCCGTGACGCTACCGACCGAGCCCCTGCCGACCGAGCCCCTGCCGACCACGCCGGCGGCGGCGGAGCAGTGTGTGGTCCCGTCGGGGACCGGATCGCCCTCGGCGCCGGCCGTCGCGGCACCGGAGCAGCCGGGGCCGGTGGCGCCGGCAGGATCCGTCGTGTCGACCGTGCCTGCCGTCTCCGCCGCACCCGCGTCGGTGTCGGTGCCGGCCGCGTCGGTGAACGCCGTGTCCGACGATCACCTGGCCGACGTGGTGCGGACGGCCGTGGCCGAGGCCGTGTCCCTGGTGCTGTCCAGCGACGAGGGGGCGGTCGAGACGCCCTGCGAGTCCGCAGAGGTCCGGCCTGTGTCGGAGCCGGAGTGCGGGTCGGAGCCGGGGGCCCGGAGTCCGATCGACGCGACGCCCGCGTCGGACCTCGGTCGGGTGGAGGCGGAGTGGGCCGGTCATCGGGCTCGTCTCGAGGTGCACGCCGACGGGTCGATCGAGTTCCGAGCAGGCCCCGTTGCCGGTTCGGAGCCCACCCAGGCACCGCCTGTCGACCCTGCGGAACCACCCGTCGACCGAGCATCGCCCGTCGCCCCGGCACCGCTCGTCGACCCGGCGCCGCCTGTCGACCCGGCACCTCCCGAGCCCACACCCGTCGACGCACCGCCATCGCCGGGGGCGCCGGCCGAGTGCGTTCCGGATGTGCCGGCCCCGGCCCCGCCCGCCCCGCGATCGGAGCCGGACCCGCCGGTCGGGCCGGCCCCGGCCGCGGGCCCCCGACCGGCGCTGGCCGAGGCAGGGCCGCTGTGAACGACCGGACCGTCGCAGCGCTGATCGACGAGGTGGTCGCCGACCATCGTCGCTCCACCGCGCGCCTGCGGGAGCGGCTACGGCGCGATGCCGCCCGCGACGCGGACGCGCGCTCGGACGACCCGGGGGCAGCGGGCGGTCACGGAACGGCGATCGAGCCCATCATGCGCTCGGTGCGTGACCGAGCCACGCCCGTGGCGGGAGACGACGCCCGTCGGGAGGTGCCGGCGCCTCAGCGACCGGCGAGATGGCTGAGCTGACGCAGAGCCCCGCCCTTGACGGGCACGTCGGCGGTCGGCTCGTTCGGGTCGAGGACCCGCGTGCCCTTGAACTCGACCTCGGGGTCGGAGAAGGCCTCGTAGTCCTCGTGCCGGGCGAGACGGTGCAGCAGGAACCCGGTGAGGAGGGCGCGAACGGTCTTACGGGTCTTCGGTTGTGCGTTGCCGACACCGAAGAAGCTCGCGAGCTTGCGGCCCTCGACGATGCCGTCGCCGACGGACTTGTCGATCACCCGTAGCACGGTGGGGCCGCCGAGGGCGCCCGCGAGAGCCACCGGTTCGGCGGTGAGGGAGTTCAGTTCCGTCGGCGCGCCGATCACGAGGGCCGGTGCGGTCACGGCGTCGGCGATCCCGTCGGTGAGGACGCGCGGACTGGTGGGGGCGGGATAGAGAGCGGCCACCGCGCGGATGTCGGACCGCTGCGACGCGGCGAGGACCGCGGCGCCGGCGCCCATGGCGTGTCCGACGACGGCGAGCTTGTCCGGGTGCACGGAAATGTCCCCGGTGCCCAGACGGATGCCCGCGCAGATGTCGAGCGCGACGGTCAGATCGTGGGCCAGAGCGGCGTGGGACGGGACCGGACCGCGCTGGGTGTTCGGCGCGGCCACGACGAAGCCCCACGAGGCCAGGTGCTTCAGAGTCGAGTCGTAGTTCTTCGACGACGACATCCAGCCGTGAGCGAACGCGACGGCCGGGAGGGAGGTGCCCTCCTTGGGTGCGTAGATCACACCGGGAAGGCCGGCCAGCGCCAGGTCACCCCGGACCACGCGATGCGGACCGGTTTTGGCGAGGTCGGTGACCAACTTCTGCGTCTTCGGCACGTCGTCAACCGTATCCGAGCCCGTCGAGTGCGGGGGAGGGACTCGCGGTGGGTGGCCGGAGGGCGGTCCGTACCGACGTAGGCTGTCGCCCATGTGCGGAATCGTCGGGTACGTCGGACACAGGCCTGCGCTGCCGATCGTGGTGGAGGCGCTGCGGCGGATGGAGTACCGGGGATACGACTCCGCCGGTGTGGCCGTTCTGGACGGCGCGGGCGGCATGGCCGTCGAGCGCAAGGCCGGCAAGTTGTCCAACCTCGACGCCGAACTGGACGATCTGGGCCGCGATACATTCGTCGGCACCGCCGGCATGGGGCACACCCGGTGGGCCACCCACGGTCGTCCCACCGACCGCAACGCCCACCCGCATCGCAACGCCGATGCCACGGTCGCCGTGGTGCACAACGGCATCATCGAGAACTTCGCCCCGCTGCGCGCCGAGTTGGAGGCGGAGGGCGTCGAGTTCGCGTCCGACACCGACACCGAGGTCGCCGTCCACCTGGTGGCCCGGGCGTACGCGGAGGGCCCGACGGCAGGGGACTTCGTCGAGAGCGCCCTGGCGGTGCTGCGTCGACTCGAGGGGGCGTTCACCCTCGTCTTCACACACGTCGACCACCCGGACACCATCGTCGCCGCCCGCCGGTCGACGCCGCTGGTGGTGGGCGTCGGGCAGGACGAGATGTTCGTCGGTTCCGACGTGGCTGCGTTCATCGAGCACACCCGCGACGCCGTCGAGCTCGGTCAGGACCAGGTGGTGGTGATCACCGCCGACGGGTACTCGATCATGCATTTCGACGGGACCGAGGCACAGGGCCGCCCGTTCCGCATCGACTGGGACCTCGCGGCCGCCGAGAAGGGCGGTCACGACTACTTCATGCTCAAGGAGATCCAGGAGCAGCCCGCGGCCGTGGCGGACACGCTGCTCGGGCACTTCGACAAGGGTCGGATCACCCTCGACGAGCAACGACTGTCGGACCAGGAACTGCGCGACGTCGACAAGGTCTTCGTGGTGGCCTGTGGCAGCGCGTACCACTCGGGCCTGGTGGCCAAGTACGCGATCGAGCACTGGACCCGTCTGCCCGTCGAGGTCGAGCTGGCCAGCGAGTTCCGGTACCGCGACCCGGTGCTGGACCGGTCGACGCTGGTGGTGGCCATCTCGCAGTCGGGCGAGACGGCCGACACCCTCGAGGCGGTGCGGCATGCCAAGGAGCAGAAGGCCCGCGTGCTGGCGGTGTGCAACACCAACGGCTCGCAGATTCCCCGCGAGGCCGACGCCGTGCTCTACACGCGGGCAGGGCCGGAGATCGGTGTCGCGTCCACCAAGGCGTTCCTGGCGCAGGTCACCGCCAACTACCTGGTGGGCCTGGCGCTGGCGCAGGCACGCGGGACCAAGTACCCCGACGAGGTGGCGCGCGAGTACCGCGATCTCGAGGCCATGCCCGCGCACGTCGCGTCGGTCCTCGAGACGGTGGAGCCGGTCCGGGCGCTCGCGCGCGAGCTGGCGACGTCGCCGACGGTGCTGTTCCTCGGTCGGCACGTGGGGTACCCGGTGGCGCTCGAGGGTGCGCTCAAGCTGAAGGAACTGGCGTACATGCACGCCGAGGGTTTCGCGGCGGGCGAGCTCAAGCACGGGCCGATCGCGCTCATCGAGGACGGCTTGCCGGTGATCGTGGTGATGCCGTCGCCGAAGGGGCGGGCGGTGCTGCACTCGAAGTTGCTGAGCAACATCCGCGAGATCCAGGCGCGGGGGGCGCGCACGGTGGTCATCGCGGAGGAGGGCGACGAGACGGTGCGGCCGTACGCCGACCACCTGATCGAGATCCCGGCCGCGCCGACGCTGCTCCAGCCGCTGCTGTCGACGATCCCGCTGCAGGTGTTCGCGGCGGAGGTCGCGCAGGCGCGGGGGTACGACGTGGACAAGCCGCGGAACCTCGCCAAGTCGGTGACGGTCGAGTAGCGGAGCGGATCGACCCGAGAACACGGTCGAATAGCGGAGCGGATCGACCCGAGAACACGGTCGAGTAGCGGCGCGGATCGACCCGAGGGCACGGTCGAGTAGCGCTGCTAGCGCACGATGACGACCCCGGTCATGTTGGGGTGGACGGTACAGAAGTAGTTGTAGGTGCCGGGGTCGTCGAAGGTCTGGCTGAACTGCCCGGCCGCGATCATCGGGCTGTGCAGCAGCGACGACGCGTTGTCGATGCCGACGACGTTGTGGGCCATGCGGTCGTCGTCGAAGAACCAGGTGACGGTGTCGCCGGGGGAGATGGTGACGGTGGCGGGGCTGTAGGCCATGTCGGCGACGGTGACGACGTTCGGTCCCGTGGGTCGTTCGGCGGGTGGCGGGTCCTCGGTGCAGGCGGTGAGCGAGATCGCCAGCGCCGCCACGGTTCCGACGAGGGCGAGGCGACGGTGGGGCATCTCGGAGCGGGCCATGTCTCCACGCTAGACCTCGTTACGGTGGGGTCATGGAGTACGTGTTCACCGCCGACGAGGCCCGGTCGCTGGAACGTCCCGTCGTCACGGCGGCACCCGAGTTCGCGGTGATGAGACGCGCCGCGTTCGGCCTGGC
The DNA here is from genome assembly GCF_001620025.1 of Rhodococcus sp. PBTS 1. Taxonomy (NCBI): domain Bacteria; kingdom Bacillati; phylum Actinomycetota; class Actinomycetes; order Mycobacteriales; family Nocardiaceae; genus Rhodococcus; species Rhodococcus sp. PBTS 1. The sequence continues at coordinate 2,448,661 of NZ_CP015219.1, read as the reverse complement.
GGGGGTGGTCGCGGCCGAGTTACGGACGCGGTGCGGCGCCGTCGCGGGGCGTGCGGTGGGGTTGCTGGTGGGCTCGGGCGACAACGGCGGCGACGCCCTGTTCGCCGGGGCGATGCTGCGACGACGCGGGGTGGCGGTGACCGCGGTGCTGCTGGCTCCCGACCGGACCCATCGCGGTGGCCTCGCGGCGTTCGCGGCGTCCGGAGGCCGGGTGGTTCCGCGGCTCGGCGCGGTGGATCTGGTGGTCGACGGCATCGTCGGTCTGTCGGGACGGGGTGCGTTGCGGCCGGCCGCGGCCGAGCACGTCCGTGCGGTGACGGCGCCGATCGTGTCGGTGGATCTGCCGTCGGGGGTCGACGTCGACACCGGGGCAGTCGACGGCCCGGCGGTGTCCGCGGCGGTGACGGTGACGTTCGGAGTGCGCAAGCCGGTCCATCTGCTCGCGGCGCCGCGGTGCGGCCGGGTCGTGGTGGTCGACATCGGGTTGCCGGACGCGACGACCGAGCTCGCCTGCGCCGACGACGCGGAGGTGGGCGCGGTGTGGCCGGTGCCCGGCCCGCACGACGACAAGTACAGCCAGGGCGTCGTGGGCGTGCTGGCGGGCAGCGAGAAGTATCCGGGCGCGGGCGTGCTGTGCACCGGCGCGGCGGTGGCGGCGACGGCCGGAATGGTGCGCTACGTCGGGACCGGGGGAGCCGAGGTGCTCCACCACTACCCGGAGGTGGTGACGGCCCGGTCCGTCGACGAGGCGGGGCGCGTCCAGGCGTGGGTGGTGGGGCCGGGCTTCGGGACGGACGACGACGCCGCGGAGCGCCTCGCGGGCATCCTCGCCACCGATCTGCCGGTGCTCGTCGACGCGGACGGACTGACGGTTCTCGCCGCGCGCCCCGAGTTGCTCGACGGGCGCGGCGCACCCACCCTGCTCACGCCGCACGCGGGTGAATTCGCGCGTCTGACGGGCTCGGACCCCGGACCGGATCGGGTGGCGGCCGTCCGTGCGCTGGCCGCCGACCGCGGCGTGACCGTTCTCCTCAAGGGTCGCGCGACGCTCGTCGCGCATCCCGACGGCCGGGTGATGGTCGACGAGGCGGGGTCGTCGTGGTCGTCGACGGCAGGATCGGGGGACGTCCTCGCCGGCATGGCCGGGGCGCTGTTGGCCGCGGGTCTGTCCCCGCTGGTGGCGGCCACCGCCGCCGCCCGGGCGCATTCGCTCGCGGCGATTCTCGCGGCCGGCGGATCGTCCCGGTCGGCCCCGGCACCGATCTCGGCGTCGGTCCTGCTGAGCGCCGTACGTGACGCGGTGGGCACCTTGCGGGCACGAGCGGGCGAGGCGGGAATGGCAGAATCACCGCGGTGAGCACCGCGACCCCGACGGCCGGCACGACGGCCCGTCCCCAGGCCGAGGCGGTGATCGACCTCGACTCCGTGGCCCACAACGTGCGGGTGCTGGCCGCCCGGGCGGGAGCGGCGGGCGTCATGGCCGTGGTGAAGGCGGACGGCTACAACCACGGTGCGGTTCCGGTGGCGCGGGCGGCCCTGGAGGCGGGCGCGACGGAGCTGGGTGTGGCCACGGTGCGGGAAGGTCTGGCCCTGCGCGCGGCCGGAGTGGACGCTCCGGTGCTGTGTTGGCTGCACGCCCCGGGCGCGGATTTCCGTGCGGCGATCGAGGCCGGCGTGGAGATCGGGGTGTCGACCCCGCGTCAGATCGCCGCGGTCGCCGAGGCGGCGCGCACGGCCGGGCGCCGGGCGACGGTGAGCGTCAAGTTCGACACGGGCATGAACCGCGGGGGTCTGGCGCCCGACGTGGTCGACGAGGCTCTGGACCTCCTCGCGCACGAGCGGGGCGTGCTCGACGTGCGCGGGGCGTTCTCTCACCTGGTCGCGGCCGACGATCCCGAGGACCCGGTGACCGACCTGCAGAAGCGACGGTTCGACGCCGCTGTCGACGCCATGACGCGGGCGGGCGTCGCACCGCGGGTGCGGCATCTGGCCAATTCGGCGGCGACGCTGCTGCGCCCCGACCTCGCCTACGACCTGGTGCGTCCGGGAATCGCCGTCTACGGACTCTCGCCCGCCCCCGACCTCGGATCGTTCGACCTGCGCCCGGTGATGACGCTGCGTGCGACCGTCGTGTTGCTCAAGAACGTCCCCGCGGGCGGCGGCGTCGGGTACGGGCATCAGTGGATCGCGCCGCGGGACACGGTGGTCGCCCTGGTGCCCCTCGGGTACGCGGACGGCGTCGTCCGGGGGTTGACCGGCCGATACGAGGTCGCGGTGCGCGGTCGCCGACACCCCGCGGTGGGCCGGGTGTCGATGGATCAGGTGGTGATCGACGTCGGTCCGGACGGTGACGTCGAGGTCGGCGACGACGCCTACTTCTTCGGCCCGGGCGATCACGATGAGCCGTCCGCGCAGGACTGGGCCGAGCTGCTGGACACCATCAACTACGAGGTGGTCACGGGCGTGCGCGGGCGGGTCGAGCGCACGTACCGCGGTGGTGCCGCGTGATCGGCCCACGTCTGGTCGGCATCGTGGGCGGTGCGGCGAGCGTCGCGGCGGTGGCGGCCGTCGCCGGGATCGCCGCGGTCCGCCGCCGCGTCGGGGATCCGGTGCCGGACGTCGAGCGACCCGAGGACTTCGCGGCGGTGGAGTTTGATCGCGGCAGCATCGTCGCGGCGAGCGACGGCGTCCCGTTGGCGGTGCGGGAAGTGGGGCCGACGACGGCTCCGCTGACGGTCGTCTTCGTCCACGGGTACTGCCTGCGGATGGAGTGCTGGTACTTCCAGCGTCGTGACCTCGCGGCGCGGTGGGGCGACGACGTCCGGATGGTGTTCTACGACCAGCGCGGTCACGGGCGGTCCGGGGACGTCGCGCCGGAGGACTGCGACATACCTCGGCTCGGCGCCGACGTCGCGGACGTGATCCGGGCGGTGGCGCCGACGGGCCCGGTGATCCTGGTGGGTCACTCCATGGGCGGGATGTCGGTCCTCGCCGCCTGCCGTCTCTTCCCCGATGCCGTGGCCGACCGCGTGGTGGGCGTGGCCCTCGTGTCGACGACGGCGGCGGGCATCGCGACCACCGGACTCGGCCGGAATCTGCAGAACCCGGCCGTCGACGCGTTCCGCCTCGCGGTGCGTTCCGCGCCCGGTGTGGTGCAGTTCGGTCGGGGTGCGGTGCGGTCGGTCATCGCGCCGGTGCTGCGGGCGGCGTCGTTCGGCACCACCGTCTCTCCGGCGCTGGATGCGTTCGCGGAGCAGATGATCCACGACACGTCGGTCACCACCATGGTCAATTTCCTGAAGGCACTCGAGCTGCACGACGAGCGGGCGGCGCTCCCGGTGATCGCCGACGTGGCGACGCTGGTGCTGTGCGGGGACGACGACTGGGTGATCCCGTTCGACAAGTCCCGCGAGCTGTCCGAGATGCTCCCGCACGCGGAGATGGTGCGGGTCCGGCGCGCGGGCCACCTGGTGCAGCTGGAGTTCCCGGACGAGGTGAACGACGCCCTCGACCGGCTGGTCGCGCGGGTGCGCAGCGGCCGGATCGACGCGTCGCCGAGGAGGGTCACGGTTGGCTGAGCAGGAGACGGCCGTGCTCGCGACCGCCGAGGACACCGAGCAGCTCGGCGAACGGCTGGCCGCCGAGCTCGTCGCGGGGGACGTCGTGGTGCTCGACGGTCCGCTGGGCGCGGGCAAGACGACGTTCACGAAGGGTCTCGCGCGCGGTCTCGGCGTCATCGGCCGGGTGAGCTCGCCCACGTTCATGATCGCGCGCACCCACCGGCCGGGGTCGGACACCGGTCCGGGTCTGGTGCACGTCGACGCCTACCGCCTGGGCTTGGGCACCGGAGCGTCGGCGACCGACGAGCTCGACGCTCTCGACCTGGACACCGAGTTGGCCGACTCGGTGGTCGTGGTCGAGTGGGGCGAGGGGTTGGCGGAGACGCTCGCCGATCGCCACCTGCTGATCCGCTTGCGTCGGGAACCGGAGTCGGACGTCCGCACGGCCACCTGGCACTGGAACCGCGGTCCGGGCGAGTAACCTGGACATCCGTGCTTGTTCTCGCCGTCGACACGTCCACGCCCGCGGTGACCGCCGGTCTCGTGCGGCTCGATGCCGACCCGTCCGCGGCCCCCGTCGCCCTGGCCACGCGGGTGACGGTCGACGCCCGCCTGCACGCCGAGGTGTTGACTCCGCAGATCGTCGAGTGCCTGGCCGAGGCCGGCGTGGGTCCCGCCGACATCGACGCGGTCGTGGTGGGCATCGGCCCCGGCCCGTTCACGGGCCTGCGGGTGGGCATGGCCACGGGGATGGCGTTCGCGGACGCGGTGGGGGTGCCGGTCCACGGGGTCGGGAGTCTGGACGCGATCGCCGCGGCGGTGCCGGGCGAGCGGGAGGTGCTGGTGATCACCGACGCCCGACGCAAGGAGGTCTACTGGGCTCGGTTCGTCGGGGGCCGTGCGGTGGCCGGTCCGGCGGTGTCGGCGCCCGGTGACGTCGAGGTGGGTGCGGCGGAGGTGGTCGCCGGGTCGGCGTCGCACGTCGACATGGTGGACCTGCCCGTCGAGCCGGTCGAGAGCCCGTCGCCCGAGTCGCTGGTCGCGGTGGCGGCGGCCGCGCTTCGCCGTGGGGATCGGCCGGACGAGCCGGTGCCGCAGTATCTCCGCCGGCCCGACGCCGTGGCCACGGCCGATCGTGCAGCCGTGGCCACTGCCGATCGTGCAGCCGTGGCGACGGCCGATCGTGCAGCCGTGGCCACGGCCGATCGTGCAGCGCGGTCGTGACGGGTATCGAGCCGATGGTTCCGGCGGATGCGGCGGGATGTGCTCGGCTCGAGCGGATCCTGTTCCCGGGTGACGGGCCGTGGCCCGAGGAGGCGTTCCTCGGGGAGCTGCGGAGCCCGCACGTGCGATATCGCGTCGTGCGTGACGACGACGACGGCGTGGTGGGCTACGCCGGAATTGCGTTGCTGGGCACGGGGTCCGGTGCCGAGGCGGAGATCCACACGATCGGTGTCGATCCGTCGGCGCAGCGCCGGGGGATCGGCCGGGCGTTGCTGACGGATGCGCTGGCGGCGGCCGACGCGCACGGCGGCCCGGTGTTCCTCGAGGTCCGGACGGACAACGAGGCCGCGCTGGCCCTGTATCGATCGACGGGATTCTCCGTCGTCGGCACCCGCCGCAATTACTACCGCCCCTCGGGCGCGGACGCGTACACGATGCGCCGCGAACCCGGCGGCTCGACGGAAGGGCAGCCCTCGTGATCGTCCTGGGTATTGAAAGCTCCTGTGACGAAACAGGAGTCGGTATCGTGCGGTATCACGAGAGCGGTCCGGCGGCGGGGACGTGCGACCTGCTGGCCGACGAGGTGGCCTCCAGTGTCGACGAGCACGCGCGGTTCGGCGGTGTGGTGCCCGAGATCGCTTCGCGTGCGCACCTCGAGGCGATCGTGCCGACGATGCGGCGGGCGCTCGCGGCAGCCGACATCGAGCGCCCGGACGCCGTGGCGGTGACCATCGGTCCCGGTCTCGCGGGGGCGCTGCTCGTGGGTGTCGCGGCGGCCAAAGCCTATGCGGCGGCGTGGGGTGTGCCGTTCTACGCGGTCAATCACCTGGGCGGCCACGTCGCCGTCGACACGCTCGAGCACGGCCCGATGCCCGAGTGCGTCGCGCTGCTCGTCTCCGGCGGCCACACCCACCTGCTCGAGGTGTCGTCGTTGGCGGAGCCGATCGTCGAACTCGGCAGCACCGTCGACGACGCGGCGGGCGAGGCCTTCGACAAGGTGGCCCGCCTGCTCGGTCTCGGCTATCCCGGCGGGCCGGTACTGGATCGCCTGGCCGCACAGGGGGATCCGACCGCCATCGCCTTCCCTCGCGGGATGACCGGTCCGCGCGACGCGCGGTACGACTTCTCCTTCTCCGGCCTCAAGACGGCCGTCGCGCGGTACATCGAGAAGTCGGAGCGGTCCGGGACCCCGGTGGTCGTGGCCGACGTCGCGGCGTCCTTCCAGGAGGCCGTGGCGGACGTGTTGACACTCAAGGCGATCCGGGCGCTGGAGGACCGCGGCATCGACACTCTCGTATTGGGTGGCGGAGCGACGGCGAACTCCCGGATCCGGTCGCTCGCCGAGGAGCGGTGTGCCGCAGCGGGTGTGACACTGCGGGTGCCGACGCCGCGGCGGTGCACCGACAACGGCGTCATGATCGCCACCCTGGGCGCGCACATCGCCGCCTCGGGCGCCTCGCCGTCCGCGCTGACCTCGGCGACGGATCCGGGACTGCCGGTGTCCACCTCGCTCGTGCCGTGACCGGCTCGCCTCCTACGGGGTGGGGGCGGGCGTCGAGGGATCGAGGGGCACCGTCGCCGTGTTCGGCTGGGGCACCGGCACCGCCGTGACGCCGTCCGGCAGCGCGGGGAGGGTGGTGACCGGGGTCGGGCCGGTCGGTGCGGTGGCCGACGGATCGGGCGTCGCCTGACCCGGGTCGACCGGGGCGGTGCTCGGCGGCGTGACCCACCAGGGCGGCAGACCCGGCAATCCGGGGATCTCGATGATCGGCAGGTCCGGTGCCGGTCGCAGGCTGGGGGTGGTCGGCGTCGGCGAACCCGTGCTCGCGGTAGTCGTGGAGGTCGCCGGGGCGGGCGTCGACGGCCTCGGCCGGGGCGCGGTGTAGTCGTACGTCGGCGGCGGCTGCGCGGTGTAGTCGTACGGGGAGGCGGGCGGTGCGGCGGCCGCGCCCGGGTCCTCCCAGCCGCCGGTGAGGGCGGGCGGGGGAGCGGGCAGTGTGTCCACGGTGGTGGACGTGGTCACGGCGGGCTCGTCTGCGGTACCGGTGGCGGCGCTGGTGGTGACGGTGGGACCGTCGATCGGCGTGAGCGCCTGGACGCCGTAGGCGAGGACGACGGCCAGCACGGCGCAGGCGACGGCGACCGCACCGGCGGTCCGCACGCCGGACGTCGACGGCGCCGTCGACCGGGCCGGGTGAGCCAGCGTGCGCGCGAGCAGGGCTGCGCCCTTGGCTACGGCGGCGTCGGGTTCGGTGGTGGTGACGAGGGGAACGTCGACGGTGTCGGCGACGGCGTCGACGACGGCGGGAACGAACGCCCCTCCGCCGATCACGGCGGCGGCGTCCGGTCGCGCCGATTCGCCGTGGAGGACGATCGCGGTCTCGACGAGGTCGGTGACGGCCGAACGGAAGACGCGCAGCGGCGCGGCGAGCGCGTCCTCGAGATCGGCACGCGTGACGGTGACGGTCTCGCCGCCGGGCAGGTCGACGCTGCTGCTGTCGGCGGAGGACAGCTGCTCCTTCGCGGTGGTCAGGCGGGCGGCCACCAGCGCGCGGTCGAGCACGTGCACGGCCGGCAGCCGGGACTCGACCGTCGCGGCGAGAGCGCGCTCGACCACGCGTCCGCTCATCACGTCGGTGCGGGTGCTCGCGCGCACGGTTCCGTCGACCTGGTCGACGACGCTGACGGAGGTTCCGCTCGCGCCGACGTCGACGAGCAGGATGTGGCCGAACCGGGCCACCTCGCCGGTGTGCCGGAGCCAGCACAGTGCGGCGTCGATGTCGGTCACCAGGTTGTCGCCGGAGAGGGAGGCGTCGTGCCTGCGCAATGCCGCGAGCAGGGGGCGCGTCCGGGACGACGGACGGTGTGCGACGCCGACGCGGGGCCGGTCGGCCGCGCCGTCACGCAGCAGGTGGTCGGTGGCCAGGGCGAGCGAGGTGGTGACCAGTTCCGCGGGGTCCGAGCGGACGCCGTCGACCGTGAGGGTGCGGTAGTCGAAGATCTCGCGGCCGGTCTCGGTGGTCGTGAGGACGGCGCAGCACACCACCTCGGAGCCGGCCGAGACGCCGAGGGTGGTCGCGGGACGATCGGCCGGGTCGGGCCGAGTACTGCCGGCGTGGGGCACGGTGTGAGCACCTCCTTCGATTCGTTCGACGGGTCGTGTCGCGGGCACGCCGACGAGACGTCGCGAGCGCCGTTATGGGAACGTTACCGAACTTCGCGCGAAATAGCGCGTCCGTTTCGCGACGTTGTGGGTGTCGGCGGCGGGAGAACCCGCTCCGACGAGCACCTTCGTCGCGACGAGAAAAAGGATGTGGAACCCGCGTGTCAGAACAGTCGGACCCCCGGAATGCCGACCCCGCGCCGTTCGAGGTGGGCATCACGACCTTCGCCGAGACGTACCCCGAGGTCGGGGTCGACACCGTTCGCAGCCACGGGCAGCGGCTCCGCGAGGTGGTCGAGGAAGCGGAGCTGGCCGACCGGGTCGGCCTCGACGTCTACGGCGTCGGCGAGCACCATCGCGCGGACTTCGCGGCGTCCGCGCCGGCCGTCGTGCTCGCGGCGATCGCGGCCCGCACGTCGCGCATTCGTCTCACCAGCGCGGTGACCGTGCTCAGTTCCGACGACCCGGTGCGGGTCTACCAGGACTTCGCGACGCTCGATCAGCTCTCGTCCGGCCGCGCCGAGGTGATCGCGGGCCGCGGCTCCTTCACCGAATCCTTCCCGCTCTTCGGTTACCGGCTCGAGGACTACGACGAGCTGTTCGCCGAGAAGCTCGACCTGCTGGTGGCGATCGCGAACTCCGACCGGGTCACCTGGAGCGGTCGGCACCGGCCGGCCCTCGCCGAGCAGACCGTCTACCCGCGCGCGCACCAGGACCCGCTGCCCGTCTGGGTGGGAGTGGGCGGCAACCCGCAGTCCGTCGTCCGGGCGGCGTCCTACGGACTACCCGTGGCGCTGGCGATCATCGGCGGCGAGCCGGCCCGGTTCGCGCCGTTCGGCGACCTCTACCGCCGGGCGCTGGACGAGTTCGGCAAGCCCCCGACACCGCTCGCGGTGCACGCGCACGGCTACGTCGGCGAGACCGACGACGCCGCGGCGGCCGAGTTCTTCGATCCGTACCGCACGGCGATGTCCCACATCGGCCGTGAGCGCGGGTGGCCGCCGCTCGGCCGCGGGCAGTTCGACGCGGCGCGGTCACCGGCCGGATCCCTGGTGCTGGGATCCCCGGACACGGTGGCGGAAAAGATCGTGTCGATGTCCCGGTTGCTGGGTCTGGACCGGTTCATGCTGCACATCAGTGTGGGCACCCTGCCGCACGAGAAGGTGCTGCGCAGCATCGAGTTCCTGGGCACTGAGGTGGCCCCGCGCGTGCGGGAGCGCATGGCCGAGATATCGGGCAGTCGAAGAGGTTGAGTGCTGGCACTCGCATGTATAGAGTGCTAGTCGACGCCAGGGACGACGGCCCGGCACCCGCGACGACGGGACGTCGACCCACAGCGTCACGGCAAGTGATCCTGCTCGCGCAGGTGGACATGAAGACACGACGGCCGAGGACGACCCTCGGCCGCGACACCGAACGTGTGAAAGTGGAGGGCTCATCGTGGCAGGCGTGAACATCAAGCCGCTCGAGGACAAGATCCTCGTCCAGGCCGTCGAGGCCGAGACGACGACCGCCTCCGGTCTGGTCATCCCCGACACGGCCAAGGAGAAGCCCCAGGAGGGCACCGTGGTCGCCGTCGGCGAAGGCCGCGTGACCGACAAGGGGAACCGCATCCCGGTCGACGTCAAGGAGGGTGACACCGTCATCTACTCCAAGTACGGCGGCACCGAGATCAAGTACGCCGGCGAGGAGTACCTGATCCTGTCCGCACGCGACGTGCTGGCAGTCATCTCCAAGTAAGCCCCACGCTCTCCGCCCCGGTGTCCCTAGTGGCCCGGGGCGGCTTGCGTTACGTCCGACCGACGAGGAGCCGTCAGCCGTATGGCCAAGCAACTGGAATTCAACGAGGCTGCCCGGCGCAGCCTGGAGAAGGGCGTCGACAAGCTCGCCGACGCCGTCAAGGTCACACTCGGACCCCGCGGCCGCCACGTGGTGCTCGCGAAGGCGTTCGGAGGACCGACCGTCACCAACGACGGTGTCTCGATCGCCCGTGAGGTGGAGCTCGAGGACCCGTTCGAGAACCTCGGCGCGCAGCTCGTCAAGAGCGTCGCCACCAAGACCAACGACGTCGCCGGCGACGGCACCACCACCGCGACGGTGCTGGCCCAGGCACTGGTGCGCCAAGGTCTGAAGAACGTCGCCGCAGGGGCCAACCCCATCGCGCTCGGCGTCGGCATCGGCAAGGCCGTCGACCACGTCTCCGAGGCGCTGCGCGCCGCGGCGGTGCCGGTCGAGGGCGAGACCTCCGTCGCCCAGGTCGCCACCGTGTCCTCGCGTGACGAGGTCATCGGACAGATGGTCGGCGAGGCACTCACCCGTGTCGGCACCGACGGCGTCGTCACCGTCGAGGAGTCCAGCTCGCTGGTCTCCGAACTCGTCGTCACCGAGGGCGTGCAGTTCGACAAGGGCTACCTCTCGCCGTACTTCGTCACCGACGCCGACAGCCAGGAAGCGGTGCTCGAGGACGCGCGCGTCCTGCTCTACCGCGACAAGATCGGGTCGCTGCCCGACTTCCTGCCGCTGCTCGAGAAGATCGCCGAGGCCGGCAAGCCCGTCCTCATCATCGCGGAGGACGTCGAGGGCGAGGCCCTGTCCACCCTGGTGGTCAACTCCATCCGCAAGACGGTCAAGGCCGTCGCGGTGAAGGCGCCGTTCTTCGGCGACCGCCGCAAGGCGTTCCTCGAGGACCTCGCCGTCGTCACCGGCGGCACCGTGATCAACGCCGACCTGGGCCTCACGCTCAAGGACGCAGGCCTCGACCTGCTCGGCACCGCTCGTCGCGTCGTCGTCTCCAAGGACGAGACCACCATCGTCGAGGGCGCGGGCACCGCGGAGGCCATCGCCGACCGCGTCGCCCAGCTGCGTCGCGAGATCGAGGCCACCGACTCGGACTGGGATCGGGAGAAGCTCGAGGAGCGGCTGGCCAAGCTGGCCGGCGGTGTCGCGGTCATCAAGGTCGGCGCCGCCACCGAGACCGACCTCAAGGAGCGCAAGTTCCGAGTCGAGGACGCAGTGAACGCCGCCAAGGCGGCCGTCGAGGAAGGCATCGTCCCCGGCGGCGGTGCCGCGCTGGTCCACGCCTCGCGCGGACTGGCCGGCGGCCTGGGCCTCACCGGTGACGAGGCCATCGGCGTCGAGGCCGTCCGCCTCGCCCTGCGGGCTCCGATGTTCTGGATCGCCGCCAACGCGGGTGTCGACGGGTCCGTCGTGGTCGGCAAGCTCGCCGACGCCGAGGACACCACCGGCTTCAACGCCGCGACGCTCACGTACGGCGACCTGGTTGCCGACGGCGTCATCGACCCCGTCAAGGTCACCCGCTCCGCCGTCGTCAACGCGGCGTCGGTCGCGCGGATGATCCTGACCACCGAGTCCACCGTCGTCGACAAGCCCGTCGAGGACGAGGGCGACGAGGGCCACGGGCACGGCCACAGCCACTAGGCGGGCTTTCCCCTTCGGTACGACGAGACCCCACCGGATCCATCCGGTGGGGTCTCGGTCGTCGTGCGGGGGATCAGGACGCGATGCGTCGGCGACTGCGGCGGGCGAGGGCGTCGCGCTCGGTCTCGCTGAGCCCACCCCAGATGCCGTAGGGCTCGTTCACCGCCAAGGCGTGCGACCGGCACTGTCGCAGCACGGGGCATTCTCGGCACATCTCCTTCGCGCGGGCCTCGCGTTGCGCGCGGGCACGCCCGCGTTCGCCGTCCGGGTGGAAGAACACGGACGAGTCGACGCCTCGGCACGAACCGTGCATCTGCCAGTCCCAGATGTCGGCGTTCGGTCCGGGAAGGTTCTCGGGCTGGGGCATGGCGTCCTCCTGCGTTCGGGTGGCAACCGGTGGTGTGCGGATCTCGCGGGGCGACGGTCACCGGCTCCGGTGAGGCCTCTCACCAGGAGCAGAGCAACCGTACGAAGCGGTCCGAAAGAGCGTCAACAGTCCGGATTCGTGGTGATTTCCACAGTCCACGGCCGATTTTTTAACGTGACCGTCACGTGGATCTGGTGCCGCGGACACCGCGCCACGCCCGTAACGCCGCCGTCACATCGGCGACCACCGTGCGTTACTGCACGGCTCGGGGCGCCCCGTGTGAACACTGGGAAAACTCTCCGGAGGGCGGACTCGTTAGCGTGGCTCTCGTGACTGATCTCGAGGCCTGGCGGCGCGCGGCGGAGGTCGGGGGACGTGGGTGGTACGCCCGCGCCCACACCGAGGCCGCCGCGCTGTGTGTCTCGCCCGACCCGGTGGTCCGGTCGTCGGCCTGGTGTCTGAGCGCGTCCCTGGTGCGTCAGGGCGGTGATCACGCGCGGGCCGCCGTCCTCGACGGCCGGGCCGTGGCCGAAGTGGGGCTGCGCGTCGCCACGGTGGCCGCGGTGGACGCGGTGGTGGGTCTCGCTGCGGACGCTCTCGGACCCGGCCGGTATCGACGAGCCGAGGTCCTGCTGGATCGCGCCGTGGCGATCCTCGACCGTTGCGGTCCGGACGAAGAGGCGCACCGCGCGGGCGTGCGGTGTCGGTGGGTGCGCGCCGAACTGGCCATGGCGCGCGGCGACGGCGCCACCGCGGAGTTCTGGGCCGACGACGCCGCTCGACTGGCCGCGGACCTCGCCTCACCGCGGCACCGGGTGAAGTCGGCGGTGGTCGGCGCGGCGGCCGCGCTGGTGGCCGGGCGAGACGGGGTGGGGCGACGGGCGGAGCGAGCCCGTCGGGACGCCGACGACGGCGGTTTCCTGCCGCTGGCCTGGGCGGCGGCGGCGATCGGAGACGCGGTGGGGGACCCGATCGCCGCGGCGGATCGCGCCCGGTTCGCGGCGATCCTGCGTGCGCGGGGTGGGCCGTTCCGATGAGCTACGGCGCAGAAGCGGACTGTTCGGTCACACGAACTTCCGCGCCGACTATCCTGAGTCTGTTCCCGGTCGGCGGTGTCGGCCGGGAAGCACGTCCGGTCGACGGGCGGGTCGGGAGCAGCGGCGCGGGGGTGAGTTCATGACCGTCACCGACGAGCGGCTGGACGCAGCCGTCGCGGCGGCGGCCCTCGGCGATCGCAACGCCATGGCCATCGTGCTCGAGACCGTGCGCCCCATGGTGGTCCGCTACTGCCGCGCGCGCGTCGGCGCCGGTGATCGTGGGCAGATGTCCGCCGACGACGTCGCTCAGGAGGTGTGCATCGCCGTCATGACGGCGCTGCCCCGCTACGAGGATCAGGGCCGGCCGTTCATGGCGTTCGTCTACGGAATCGCCTCGCACAAGGTCGCCGACGCCCATCGCAGTACGTCGCGTAACAAATCCGAACCCATGGCCGATGTTCCGGATGTCATGTCCACCGAGGAAGGCCCCGAGCAACGGGCGCTGGACTCGGAGGCAGGACGCCGCATGACCGAGCTGCTCTCGACCCTGCCGGAGAAGCACCGCGAGATTCTGGTGCTTCGCCTGGTGGTCGGGCTGTCGGCGGAGGAGACGGCAGCCGCGGTGGGAAGCACCGCGGGCGCCGTTCGTGTGGCGCAACACCGGGCATTGGCGAAGCTGAAAACGGCTGTAGTGGGAGCAGGTGACAAGTATGGCCCGTGACACGGGGCGCGGCGCGGACCGCGACCGGTCGCTCGACGACGAGAACGATCCCGTCGATCTGATGGCCGTGCGGAGGGACGACGCCCTCATCGAGGCGATCGCCGGGAACGGCCCGGTCGCCACGGCGGACGCGGACGAGTACCGCCTGGCCGCGCTGCTGGCGGAGTGGCGGGAGGACATCGTCTCCGCACCCATGCCGGCCGGTCCCTCGCTCGACGAGATCCAGGCAGCCATGGACCGAGCACACCACGCGGCCGACCGCGGCCGTGCCCGCAGTCGACTCCGGTTTCTGCGCCCGGTCGTCGGGGCCGCCGCAGCCGTCGCGTTCCTGGCCGGCGGAGTGTCCGCGGTGTCCTTCGGGGCCGAGCCGGGCGACCCGCTGTGGAAGGTCAAGGAAGTCGTGTTCACCCAGGAGGCGCAATCCACGGCAGCGCGCGTGGAGACCACGTCGGCGCTGCAGAACGTGGAGACGGCCCTCGCTCGTGGTGACGCCGATCAGGCGCGCACCCTGCTCGCCGAAGCCGCCACCCGGACGCCGGCCGTGCGGGACGAGCAGCAGCGTGCCGAGCTGCTGGGGTGGTGGACCCGACTCAACGAGCAGCTGTCCAAGCTGACGCCGCCGGCGATTCCGGTGCCGCCCGCGGCCCCGGTCACGCCGGACACCGCCGTGCCGGACGCTCCGCAGATCCCCGAGGATCTGTCGCCGCTGCCGTCCGACATTCCGCTGCCGACGCAGGACCTGACGTTGCCGTCGATTCCGTCGTTGCCGCCGTTGCCGACGGGTCTGCCGTTCCCGCTGCCCACGGCGCTGCCGGGACTGCCCGCGCCCAGCACCACCGTGACGGTGCCGCCGGAGATCCTTCGTCTCCCGGTCGTGCCCACCACCGTGCCGACCGTGCCCACGGTGGCACCGGACCTCGGCGACGTGACACCGAACTAGAGACGGCCCACACGACGAACGCCCACCGACCTCGCGGTCGGTGGGCGTTCGTCGTGCTGGGGGAGGCTCAGGCGTCGAAGCCGTCGCCGTGCAACGCGTCGTTCATCGAGGCGTCCGCGTATCCGCGGCAGTAGTCCCACGTGACATAGGCGTCGGGAATGGGGTCGTACGCCGGCTCGTGCGGACGCACGGTGCCGTCGACCAGCAGCTGCAGCAGGTTCGCGCGCAGCATGTCCCAATCGTGGAAGTGGTCCTGCTGGCAGTCCTCGCAGCACACCACCAGGCCGCGTACGCCGCGGTGGGCCAACAGCGCCTCGTAGACCGCGAGATCGGCGAGATCCTCCTCGACGGCCAGTCGCTCCTGCGGGTCCAGGGGTTGACCGGGCTCGATCGCGTCGAGAGCAGCCGACGGGTCGGCGGGATCACCGGCGAACGGGTCCGGGGGGAGACCGGGGGGCAATTGATCACGCACGTCGACCACGGTACGCAGCGAGGGCCCGTCCGCGCCACCGCTACGGACCGATGCGGGTCGTTCCGTGACATGGGCGGCGGATACGATCGGGACCGGCCGGAACGGCACGTCGTCACTTCAGGAGGGGCCGCTCACATGACCACACCCGACATCTCGAGCACGGCGGGGTCCGGTGTCGCCGACCACGTCGCACCCGCGGTCCGGACCGGCGGCGACGATCCGAACAAGGTGGCCATGCTCGGACTCACCTTCGACGACGTGCTGCTCATTCCGGCCGCGTCGGATCTCATTCCCAGCAAGGTCGACACCTCGAGCCAGCTGACCCGCGACATCCGACTGCGCGTGCCGCTCGTGTCCAGCGCGATGGACACCGTCACCGAGGCCCGCATGGCCATCGCGATGGCCCGCGCCGGCGGCATGGGCGTGCTGCACCGCAATCTCTCCGCGCAGGATCAGGCCGCGCAGGTCGAGGTGGTCAAGCGCTCCGAGGCCGGCATGGTCACCGATCCGGTCACGTGCAAGCCCACCGACACGCTCGCCGAGGTCGACGCCCTGTGCGCGAAGTTCCGCATCTCCGGCCTGCCGGTGACCGACGAGCGCGGGGAACTGGTCGGCATCATCACCAACCGCGACATGCGCTTCGAGGTGGACCAGTCCCGCACCGTCGCGGAGGTGATGACCAAGGCGCCGCTGGTGACCGCGCGCGAAGGAGTCACCGCGGACGCCGCCCTGGGTCTGCTACGCCGCCACAAGATCGAGAAGCTGCCCATCGTCGACGGCAAGGGCATGCTGACGGGCCTCATCACCGTCAAGGACTTCGTCAAGACCGAGCAGCACCCGCTGGCGACGAAGGACCGCGACGGCCGCCTGCTGGTCGGTGCCGCCGTGGGTGTCGGTGACGATTCCTGGTCCCGCGCCATGTTGCTGGCGGACGCGGGTGTCGACGTGCTCGTGGTCGACACCGCCCACGGCCACAACTCGCAGGTGCTGCAGATGGTCAGCAAGGTCAAGGCCGAGGTCGGCGACCGGGTGCAGGTGGTCGGCGGCAACATCGCCACCCGCGCCGGCGCCCGTGCGCTGGTCGAGGCCGGCGCGGACGCGGTCAAGGTGGGTGTCGGACCGGGCTCGATCTGCACGACGCGCGTCGTCGCCGGTGTCGGTGCCCCGCAGATCACGGCCATTCTCGAGGCCGTCGCCGTGTGCAAGCCGGCCGGTGTGCCCGTGATCGCCGACGGTGGCCTGCAGTTCTCCGGCGACATCGCCAAGGCGCTGGCCGCGGGTGCGTCGACCGCCATGCTGGGATCGCTGCTCGCCGGCACCGCCGAGTCGCCCGGCGAGCTGATCCTCGTGGGCGGCAAGCAGTTCAAGAGCTACCGCGGCATGGGCTCCCTCGGCGCGATGCAGGGCCGCGGCGCCGCCAAGTCCTTCTCCAAGGACCGGTACTTCCAGGACGACGTGCTGGCCGAGGACAAGCTGGTGCCGGAGGGCATCGAGGGCCGGGTGCCGTTCCGCGGGCCGCTCTCGCAGGTCATCCACCAGCTGACCGGCGGTCTGCGGGCCGCGATGGGCTACACCGGGTCCACGTCGGTCGAGCACCTGCAGGAGGCGCAGTTCGTGCAGATCACCTCCGCGGGTCTCAAGGAGAGCCACCCGCACGACATCACGATGACCGTCGAGGCCCCCAACTACACCGCTCGCTGATTCCGGCTGCACCCAGCGACCCCACAGCGACCCTCACAGCGACCCGCTGGGGGGTCGGACCCCGAAGAAAGAAGGCACGCGCGTGCGCGACCTGGTGGAGATCGGCATGGGCCGCACGGCCCGTCGTACCTACGAACTCGAGGACGTCGACATCGTCCCGTCGCGGCGGACGCGCTCGTCGAAGGACGTCTCGACGGCCTGGCAGCTCGACGCCTACCGGTTCGACATCCCGGTCGTCGCCCACCCGACGGACGCGTTGGTCTCGCCGTCGTTCGCCATCGAGCTCGGCAAGCGAGGCGGCCTCGGCGTCGTCAACGGCGAGGGATTGTGGGCGCGCCACGCGAACGTCGACGCAGCCATCGAGCGGCTCACCGACATCGCCTCCCGCGAGGTCGACGCGGACGCCGCGGTGGCGTTCCTGCAGGAACTGCACGCCGCGCCGCTGCAGCCGGATCTGCTGGCCACCGCCGTCGCGACGGTGCGCGAGGCGGGAGTGACGGTCGCCGTGCGCGTCAGTCCGCAGAACGCGCTCGCGCTCACCCCGGGTCTCGTCGCCGCGGGTGTCGATCTGCTGGTGGTGCAGGGCACCATCATCTCGGCCGAGCACGTGTCCGCCGGCGGCGAGGAGCCGCTGAACCTCAAGACGTTCATCGCCGAGCTCGACGTGCCCGTCGTCGCGGGCGGCGTGAGCGATCACCGCACCGCGCTGCACCTCATGCGGACCGGCGCCGCGGGCGTGATCGTCGGCTACGGCTCGACCGAGGGTGCGACCACCACCGGCGAGGTCCTCGGCATCGGCGTGCCGATGGCCACGGCCATCGCCGACGCCGCCGCCGCGCGTCGGGACTACCTGGACGAGACCGGGGGCCGGTACGTGCACGTGCTCGCCGACGGCGACATCACGACGTCGGGGCACGTGGCGAAGGCCATCGCGTGCGGTGCCGACGCCGTCGTGCTCGGTGCCCCGCTCGCCGTGGCCGAGGAGGCTCCGGGCCGCGGCTGGTACTGGCCGTCCGCGGCGGCACACCCGTCGATGCCGCGCGGCGCGCTGCTCGAAGCCGCGTTCGGTGACGATCGGCCGAGCCTCGACCGGGTGCTGTTCGGCCCGTCGACGGATCCGTTCGGCTCGCTCGACCTGGTCGGCGGACTGCGTCGGTCCATGGCCAAGTCGGGCTACTCCGATCTCAAGGAGTTCCAGAAGGTGGGACTGAACATCCGCGGCTGAGTGCAGCGCGAACCCCGCCGGTTTCTGTCACCGGCGTTCACACCTACGCTAGGATCAGTGGTGTTCCTCACCGATCCCGGCGAAAGGTGCCCGCATGCGTGGCCAGTCGACCCCCACACGTGATTACGACGTCCTGATCGTCGGATCCGGTTTCGGCGGCAGCGTGACCGCGCTGCGGCTCGTGGAGAAGGGCTACCGCGTCGGCGTGCTCGAGGCGGGTCGGCGGTTCGAGGATCACGAATTCGCGGAGACCAGTTGGGACCTGAAGAAGTTCCTCTGGGCGCCGGCCCTCGGGTGCTTCGGCATTCAGCGCGTCCACCTGCTGCGGGACTGCCTGATCCTCGCGGGCGCCGGCGTCGGCGGTGGATCGCTCAACTACGCCAACACGCTCTACCAGCCGCCGCGGTCGTTCTTCAAGGACCAGCAGTGGGCACACATCACCGACTGGCACGACGAGCTCACCCCGTTCTACGAGCAGGCGCAGAAGATGCTCGGCGTGGTGCAGAACCCGCACATGACACCGGCGGACGAGGTCATGAAGTCGGTGGCCGAGGACATGGGCGTGGGGGAGACGTTCATCCAGACCCCGGTCGGCGTGTTCTTCGGCGACGAGCCCGGCAAGACCGTCCCGGACCCCTATTTCGGCGGGGTGGGCCCGGACCGGCGCGGCTGCATCGAGTGCGGCGAGTGCATGACCGGCTGCCGTCACAATGCGAAGAACACGCTGCTCAAGAACTACCTCGGGCTGGCCGAGCGCGGTGGGGCCGAGGTGATTCCGATGACGACGGTCACCGACCTCGCCCCGCAGTCCGACGGGTCGTGGGTGGTCTCCACCCGGCGGACCGGCGCCCGCGTGCGCAAGGACCGCACGCAGTACACCGCGCGGCACGTGGTGCTGGCCGCCGGCACGTGGGGCACGCAGCAGCTGCTGCACGCGCACAAGGACTCCGGCGCGCTACCGAAGCTCTCCCCCACGGTGGGCCGGCTGACGCGGACCAACTCCGAGTCGATCGTCGGTGCGGGCAAGCTGACCCACGATCCCTCGGTGGACCTCACGCGCGGCGTGGCCATCACGTCGTCGTTCCACCCGACGTCGGACACGCACATCGAGCCGTGCCGCTACGGCAAGGGCTCGAACGCCATGGGCCTGCTGCAGACGCTGATGACCGACGGCGGCGGCCGGACGCCGCGCTGGGCGAAATTCCTCGGCGAGGTGGGCCGTAACCCGCGCCGGTTCGTGCGCATGATGAACACCCGGCACTGGAGCGAGCGCACCATCATCGCGCTGGTCATGCAGAACCTCGACAACTCGATCACCACCTACACCAAGCGGGGGCCGTTCGGCCGCCGCGTCACCAGCAAGCAGGGCCACGGCGAGCCGAACCCCACCTGGATTCCGGTGGGCAACGAGGCCACCCGCCGCATCGCCGAGAAGATCGACGGCGTCGCCGGGGGCACGTGGGGCGAGATCTTCAACATCCCGCTCACCGCCCACTTCCTGGGCGGGGCCGTGATCTCCGAGGACGCGAAGGACGGGGTCATCGACCCGTACCACCGCGTGCACGGCTACCCCACGCTGAGCATCGTCGACGGCTCGTCGGTGTCGGCGAACCTCGGTGTCAACCCGTCGCTGACCATCTCGGCGCAGGCCGAGCGGGCGGCCTCGCTGTGGCCGAACAAGGGCGAGGAGGACCTGCGTCCGGCGCAGGGCGAGGAGTACCGACGGCTGCAGCCGATCGCCCCGCACAGCCCCGTCGTGCCCGAGCACGCGCCCGCGGCGCTGCGACTGCCCATCGTCGCGATCACGAGTGGGTCCCGCACCCCGGCGGTGCAGCAGGAGACCCGGGTCCCCAGCAGCACCGGCGCGGCGTGAGCGATGCGGCGCTCTCTAGACTGACCGCGTGAGCGAGACGGACGAGACACTCCAGACCGAGACGGTTGCCGCAGCCACTGGGAACGCGAACCCGGTGCTGGTGGTCGACTTCGGTGCCCAGTACGCGCAGTTGATCGCCCGTCGCGTCCGGGAGGCTCGGGTCTTCTCCGAGGTGGTGCCCCACACCGCGTCCGTCGAGGAGATCGCGGCGAAGAAGCCGGCGGCCATCGTCCTTTCGGGTGGCCCGTCCAGCGTGTACGCCGAGGGCGCGCCGCAGTTGGACCCGGCGATCTTCGACCTCGACGTTCCCGTGTTCGGCATCTGCTACGGCTTCCAGGCCATGGCCGGTGCGCTCGGCGGCACCGTCAGCCACACCGGCACGCGCGAGTACGGCCGCACCGATCTCACCGTCTCCGGCGGCACCCTGCACGACGGGCTCCCCGGCACGCAGCCGGTGTGGATGAGCCACGGCGACGCGGTCACCGAGGCACCCGAGGGCTTCGAGGTCGTGGCCACCAGCGCCGGAGCGCCGGTCGCCGCATTCGAGAACCGCGCCCGCCGACTCGCGGGGGTTCAGTACCACCCGGAGGTCCTGCACTCCCCGCACGGCCAGCAGGTGCTCTCGCGCTTCCTGCACGACATCGCCGGCATCGCCCCCGCCTGGACCGCCGCGAACATCGCCGACGCCCTCGTCGAGCAGGTCCGTGAGCAGGTCGGGGACGGGCGGGCGATCTGCGGCCTGTCCGGCGGTGTGGACTCGGCCGTCGCCGCCGCGCTGGTGCAGCGCGCCATCGGGGACCGGTTGACCTGTGTCTTCGTCGACCACGGTCTGCTGCGGGCCGGTGAGCGTGAGCAGGTGCAGCAGGACTTCGTCGCCGCGACGGGCGCACGCCTGGTGACCGTCGACGCCGTCGAGACGTTCCTGCGCGAGTTGGACGGCGTGTCCGATCCCGAGACCAAGCGCAAGATCATCGGCCGCGAGTTCATCCGGTCGTTCGAAGGTGCCGTGTCGGCCGAGCTCGGCGACAGCGCAGCGCACGGGGAGAGCATCGACTTCCTCGTCCAGGGCACCCTCTATCCCGACGTCGTGGAGTCCGGAGGCGGGACGGGCACGGCCAACATCAAGAGCCACCACAACGTCGGCGGTCTTCCGGAGGATTTGCAGTTCTCCCTGGTCGAACCATTGCGGCTGCTGTTCAAGGACGAAGTGCGGGCCGTCGGCCGCGAGCTGGGGCTGCCGGAGGAGATCGTCGCGCGCCAGCCGTTCCCCGGTCCCGGCCTCGCGATCCGCATCATCGGGTCGGTCACCCCGGATCGGTTGGAGACCCTGCGTCACGCCGACGCGATCGCTCGCGAAGAGCTCACCACCGCCGGGCTCGACGCCCAGATCTGGCAGTGCCCCGTGGTGCTGCTGGCGGACGTGCGCAGCGTCGGCGTCCAGGGTGACGGCCGGACCTACGGCCACCCGATCGTGCTGCGGCCGGTCTCCAGCGAGGACGCGATGACGGCCGACTGGACCCGCCTGCCCTACGACGTGCTCGAACGCATCTCCACCCGCATCACCAACGAGGTCCGCGAGGTCAACCGCGTGGTGCTCGACGTGACCAGCAAGCCGCCGGGCACCATCGAGTGGGAGTGAGTCCCGCCCGGTCGGGTCCGGTCACGTCTCACTGAAACCACGGGGTCGGATCGACCCCGGCCAGGACGACGGCGGCGAGGGCCGTCGTCGCCAGGCCGGAGACGAGCAGCACGATCGACGGGCCCCGGCGACGGTCGTCCGTCGGGTCGCCGAGAGAGTCGTCCCCGACGCGGGGCGTCTGCTCAGCCACGGGTGACCTCCACGTTGCCGAGTGCGGTGTCGGCGTCGATGGTGAGCACCGGGGCGTCGGCCCCGTCGGTTCCGTCGACGCGCTGGCCCGGGCTGCCGATGCAGTCCATGTTGCCGACACTCGAATCGCAGTTCACCACCACGTTCATCGACGGCGGCACGGTGACGCTCGCGTTGCCCACCGACGTGTCCACGCGGATCCGGCGGTCCTCTGTCAACGTCAGGCCGCGCAGATCGAGGTCGACGTTGCCGACCGACGTCGAGTAGGAGCCGGCCAGGGCCGCCATGCTCGTCGGCGCCGCCGTCACGTTGCCCATCCGCGGGGCACCGGAGTCTATGCCGACCAACGCGGACACGACGACGAAGCCGGCGAGCGGGGTGGCGACGACGAGCAGTCCGTAGCCGCGTCGTCGGAACGCGCCGACGACGAGCCCCACCCCGATCACGGCGAGGGCCACGGCGCCGACGGTGGTCGCGGAGACCCACGAGGTTCCGAACACGGCGCCGAGGGCGACCGTGACGGCCGACGCGACGACGGCGATGCCGATCGTGGTGGACGTCAGGTGCGACGACCGTGGTGCGGCGACGGCCGGGACGGCAGCACGACGGGGCTCGGGAAGATCCCAGGCGAAGGGCGCGACGCCCAGCGGGTCCCAGGAGGGCGGTGCGGCCGGAGTCGCGCCGGTGGGCCCGGCGGTGTCGGCGGTGTCCTTGCTCAGGGAGACCGGGGCATCCCCGGCGGCGCGTGCGGGCTGCGGATCGGGAACGTAGCGCTCGGGGAGACGGGTGTACGGGGACCACTGCTGCGGCGTCGGCGACGTCCAGTGCTGCTGCGGCGCCGGCCACTGCTGTTGCGGCAGCGGCATTCCCGGCGCCGGCGGCGTCGCGGGCCAGTGCGCGCCGGGGTCGACGAGCGGGCCGACGCCCGCCGGCGGTTCCGGCGTCCGACGATGGAGGAGGTACCAGCCGCCCAGCATGGCGATCGTCGAGACGAGGCCCGACCCGGCGCCGATCGGGCCGGTGCTGACCAGGGCGATCGCGAGCACCACCGCGAGGACGACGGCGGTGGTGTGCGACTCGGAGCTGCGTCCGCGTCCGAGCAGCGACTCCGCGGCGGACGTGGTCTCGCCCGCTCGGGGGAACGTCAGCCACGCGGCGAGATACAGCACGAGGCCGGAACCGCCGAACAGGGTGGAGACGACGAACGCGACGCGCACCAGCACCGGATCGACCCGGTAGCGGTGCGCGACACCCGCGGCGACGCCGATGCCGGGCCCGGCATCGGGAAGCCGGGACGGTCGGGTTCGCCAGATCTCGGACAGCTGCGCGGAAGCGGTGGGCGTGGTCATGGCATTCATCCTGGTGATCGCCGACGCCCGGCACATCGGGGCGAACCCTGAATTCGGGACCGCGCGTCGGACGCCGCGACATGGGGGTGAACCCCGATACCGTTCCGCCGTCCGTCGTGTCAGGATCGAAGGCGTGTCCACGCTGCCCGCCGTCGAACCCGTTCCCGGGTCGACCCGTGTACCCGCCGGGTCGGCGCGCCCGGACACGGCACCGCCGGAGCTGCGACGCCGTGCCGGTGGGCGGGTCATCGCCGGGGTAGCAGGCGGACTCGCCGATCACCTCTCCGTGGACGTGGTCCGCGTCCGCGCGACGTTCGCGGTGCTCTGCGCGATGGCGGGCGCCGGCATCGTCGCCTACGCCCTGCTGTGGGTGTTCACCTCCGCGGGCGACGACACCGCGAAACCCACTGGCCGAGAACGGCGTCGAGCGTGGGGACTGGCCGCCCTCGGCATCGTCGGCGCACTGGTCCTGGGATCGGGCCCGATCGGGCTGTCCTCGGCCGTCGTCGTTCCGGTGGTCGTCGTCGCGGTCGGCGCGACGGTGGTGTGGCGTGAACTCGATTCGGCCGGAACGAGATCGGCGTCGCCGCGTGGACAGCGCACGACGGTTCTCGGCTGGGCGCGCATCGTCGCCGGCGCCACGCTCGTCGTGGTCGGACTGTGCGTCGTCGTGCTGTCCCGTGCGGACATGGCGGCACTGCAGTCCTCGTTCGTCGCCGTGGCCGTCACGGTCGTGGGCATCGTGCTGCTGACCGTGCCGTTGTGGATGCGGCTCTGGCGCGCCCTCGGTGACGAGCGGGCGGCGCGCATCCGCACCGAGGAACGTGAGGACATCGCGTCGCATCTGCACGATTCGGTTCTGCAGACGCTGGCCCTGATCCAGAAGCAGTCGCACGATTCGGCCGAGGTGATGCGGCTCGCACGCAGTCAGGAACGCGAGCTGCGCAAGTGGCTGTTCGGCGGTGGCCGGGAGGATCACGCGAGCCTGGTGCGCGCGCTCACCACCATCGCCGGTGAGGTCGAGGACCACTACGGCATCACCGTCGACCCGGTGACGGTGGGCGATCTTCCCCTCGACGACACACCCGAGGCGGGCGGGTTGGGTCGAGAAGCCGCGACCGCCGTGCTGGGGGCGACCCGCGAGGCGTTGGTGAACGCCGCCAAGCACGCCGAGGTCGCCTCGGTGGACCTGTATGCGGAGGTGACTCCGGAGTCCGTCGAGGTCTACGTGCGCGATCGCGGGTGCGGGTTCGACCCGGCCGCGGTGGCGCCGGACCGGCAGGGACTCGCCAAGAGCGTGCGGGGGCGCATCGAGCGCCGCGGCGGCACCGTGCAGGTGCGCTCGACTCCCGGCCGCGGCACCGAGATCGGCATCGTCGTTCCGCGGGGTCTCGGCCGGAAGGACACCGTCGAGGACCACCACCGCGACGACCGTCGTGACCACGACCACGAGCGAGAGGATCGATCCGCGTGACCGACCCGGCCACCCGCACCTTCTCCGTCTTCCTGGTCGACGATCACGCGGTCTTCCGCTCCGGGGTTCGCGCCGAACTCGGCCGGGTCGACGACATCACCGTGGTGGGCGAGGCGGGCGGCGTCGCGGACGCGGTGCGCGGCATCACCGCGACGAAGCCCGATGTCGTGCTGCTCGACGTCCACATGCCCGACGGGGGCGGCGTCGCGGTTCTGCAGGCGATCGACGACGGCCCGGTGTGCCTCGCGCTGTCGGTGTCCGACGCCGCCGAGGACGTCATCGCGGTCATCCGCGCGGGGGCACGCGGCTACGTGACCAAGTCGATCTCGGGGGCGGACCTGGCCGACGCAGTACGCCGCGTCGCGGGCGGGGACGCGGTGTTCGGACCGCGACTGGCGGGATTCGTTCTCGACTCCTTCACCGGTCGGTCCTCGGCGCCGGAACCGGCGCTGGACCCCGAATTGGACTCGTTGACCCCGCGCGAACTCGAGGTGCTGCGCCTTCTCGCGCGCGGGTACACCTACCGGGAGATCGCGGAGACGCTGTTCATCTCGGTCAAGACCGTCGAGACCCACGCGTCCAACGTGCTGCGGAAGACGCAGCAGTCCAACCGCAACGCGTTGACCCGGTGGGCCCACCGCCGCCGGATCGAATGAGGCGACTGCGCCCGGTCGCGACCGTCCTCGCCGTGCTCGGTCTGCTCGCCGGGGTGGTGGCCGTCGCGACGTCCGGGGTCGACGTCCCCCGGATGATCGTGGTGGGACCGGCGTCGTTCGCGCCGATCCTGTTGTGCTGCACCGTCGTCGGGATGCTCCTCGCGCTCACGGCCCGGCGCTGGTGGATCGCGGGGGCCTCCGCGCTGGTGCTGGCGATCGCCGCGACGGTCGTGGTGCCCCTGTACGTCGCGGACGGGAATTCCCCGTCCGGCACGCCGGTCACCCTCATGCAGGCCAACGTCATGCTGGGGGAGGCGGATCCGGCGGCCCTGGTGGCGTCCGTGCGGGACCGCGGCGTCGACGTGCTGACCGCGCAGGAACTCACCCCGGAGTTCGTCGACGCCCTCGACGACGCGGGCATTGGCGACGTCCTGCCGTACCGCGTCGTCATGCCCTACCCCGGCGGCGCGGGGGCCGGGATCTACAGCCGCGTTCCGGTGACCGACGGCCGGGAACTGGACGGCTATCTGCTCTCGAGCGTGACCGCGCGCGTGGACCTCGGCACGGGACCGGTCCGCGTGTACGCCGTGCATCCCGTACCGCCGTATCCGACGCCGACGGCCGTCTGGGCGCAGGAGATGTCGATGCTTCGCGACGAACTCCGCACGGCCGCAGGCTCTCCCGAGCCGGTGATCGTGGGCGGCGATTTCAACGCCACGCACGCCCACGCGCGGTTCCGGGCGCTGCTGGCCGACGGCTACGTGGACGTCGGGGACGCCGTCGGGGCGGGCATCGTGCCGACCTATCCCACCGACAAGAGCTACCCAACCCTGGTGGGGATCGACCACGTGCTGGTGCGGGGTGTCGGCGCGACGTCCCTGGCCGTCGTCGACATCGCCGGGTCCGACCATCGGGGGCTGGTGGTGGACCTGATGCTCCGGTAGGTCGGTCAGAGCACCAGCACGAGCACCAGGATCAGCACCAGGACACCCGCGCCGACACCGAGCCACAGCACCATGTTCTCCGGCGGCCCCGACCGGCGGGTCGGCGGTTCGAAGGGGGGCGGCGCGTACGTGGGCCGGGGTGCGTCCCGGTCGGGGGTCGTCCCGTCGGCGCTCGGCCGCGGAACCCGGTCCAGCGGGACGGCGGTGGGAGCGGCCGGCAGACCGGTCATGGTGCGGCCGTGGATGCGTTCGGCGCGGCGGGTGGACGTCGGGACCCGGGCTCCGCGGGAGGCCCAGAACGGAACCTGCCCGTCCTGCGCGCGCAGCGGCGTGTTCAGCACCGCGGAGGGGCTGCCGTTCTTGCCGACGGCCAGGCGGACGAAGCGGTCGCGGACCTCGGCCATCGACGGACGACGCGACGGGTCCGGTTCGAGCATGTGCAGCAGGGTGGCCGTCATGGGCCCGCTGCGCCGCGGCGGCGTGATCCGACCGCCGGCGACCCGGTGCAGCAGGGCGATGGAATCGGCGTCGATGCCGAACGGCGGTTGCCCCTCGGTGGCGGTGTAGAGGGTGGCGCCGAGGGAGAAGACGTCGCTGGCCTCGGTGGGATCCGCGCCGCGCGCGACCTCGGGGGCGAAGTACGCCGGGGTGCCGGTGATGACGGCGCTGTTCTCCTCGTGCGTGTCGGTCTTGGCGCGGGAGATGCCGAAGTCGCTGATCTTGACCATGCCGAGGGCGCTGCCGCGGTCGGCAACCAGGATGTTGCCGGGCTTGATGTCGCGGTGCAGGATGCCGGCGGCGTGCGCGGCGGTGAGGGCGTCGGCGATCTGGGCGCCGATCTGGATCACCTCGGTCGGCGGCAACGTCTCGGTGATGTTGAGCGCCATAGCGAGACTGCGGGCGGGCAGGTACTCCATGATCAGCCACGGCTCGCCGCTGTCGATCGCGACGTCGTGCATGGCGATCGCATGGGGATTGTTCAGCTGCGCGGCCATCCGGCCCTCGCGGAGTGCGCGGTCGCGAATTTCGCGCGCCGCCTCCGGCTCGAGATCGACGGTGGAGGTGGCCTGTTTCACCGCCACCTTGCGCCGGAGAAGGGTGTCGCTCGCCAGCCAGACGGCGCCCATGCCGCCGCCGCCGATCTTGCTGTCCAGGCGGTAGCGACCGGCCAGGAGATAGTCGGGTCCGACGGCCGGGCGGGTGCGGCGCGCAGGGGTCGCGGCGTCACCGGAAGGCTGGGGATCCGTCACGGCGTCGAGGTTATCCGACGGTGGCTCTCCGTGACTCTCGGTCCCGATCGAGGCGTCCGACCAGGGGTTTTCGGGTACCGAATCGCTCGCCGCCCGCGCCCGGCTGCGGCTGCGGCGCGGGTTCATCCCGGATCTCGACTACGCCGACCTCGCCGCCCGCATCGAGGCCGGCGAGACGCCCGAACCGGCGAAGCTCAGCCGTGTCGGGATCGGACTGGCCCGCTGGCGCAACACCCACCGCGACGATGCCGGTTCCGGCTCCACCACCGCTGCGCCGCAGGGGAAGCACCGCGCGGACCCGTCGTGGCGGTCGGCGCTGGCGACCACGGCGGACGGGGCGCGGGGCGCCGGCGGCGGGCGGATGACGTCGGTGCCCGCCCCGATCGAGTACGAGGCGTCGTCGGTGCAGCTGTGCGGGCTAAACCCGTGGGCCATCGGCGCGGCCGCCCCGAACGCGGGCACCATCGTCGGCCAGCACGCCGTCACCGGAGAAGCGGTGGCGTGCGATCCGTTCGCCTACTTCCGCGACAACCACATCGCCAACCCGTCGATGTTCGTCCTCTCCCTCCCCGGGCTGGGGAAGTCGTCACTGATCCGGAAAGTGCTGCTCGGGGCCACCGCGTGGGGGCAAACACCGATCGTCGCCGAGGACATCAAAGCCGAGTACGTGGCCCTGACCACGATGCTCGGCGGGCAGGTCGTCACCCTCGGGCACGGCGGCGGGCATCTCAACCCCCTCGCCGCCGGCACCCTCGGCCACGCCGTCGTGCGACTCCGTAGCGCGCGCACCGACGCCGCCGCGGCCGGGGACACCGCGCGGGTCGAGCATCTCGGGGAGCTGCTCGGCACCGCGGAGCTGACGGTGCGGACGCGGCAGGTCAACGCCGTGTGCGCGTTGATCGAGCTGATTAGCTACGACACCCATTCGGTGCGGGCGTTCGAGAACTCCATCATCGGGATCGCCCTCGACGAGCTCTACGGCGCCGACGGTGGATTCGACTACGCGAACCCGCCGCTGATCAGGGATCTCTACCAGCGCATCGACACCGGCTCGGAGGCGATGCTGCGCGCGACGTACCAAACCACCCGCGGCGGATACCGGGCGCACATCACCGAGCTGATGCAGACGCTCGGTGCGCTGATCTCGGGTCCGTTGGGGACGATCTTCGCCGACCACACCTCCCAGCCCCTCGACCTCGACGCCCCCATGATCTGCATCGACGTCTCCTCCCTCGACCGGGGCGATACCGCCCTCAAGGCCGCGGTGATGCTCTCCTGCTGGGCCGATGCCTACGGGACCGTGGAGGCGGCGCACCTGCTCGCCGACGTCGGCATGGACCGGCAACGGTTGTTCCTGCTCGCCCTCGACGAGCTGTGGCAGGTCATCGGCGCCGGACCCGGCATGGTCGCCCGCGTCAACGAGATCTCCCGCCTGAACCCCACCGACGCCACCGGGCTGCTGATGATCACCCACACCGGCCGCGACCTCGAAACCCTGCCCACCGAAGCGGACATCAAGACCGCCAAGGGGTTCATCGACCGCGCCGGCATGGTCGTCTGCGGCGGCCTGCCCATCGGTGAGGTCGAACGCCTCTCCGGCGAGCTGAAGTTCACCTCGGCCGAGCAGGACATGGTGACCTCCTGGTCCCGCGGCGCGGCACTGCGCTCGGCCGAGCGGCGGACCGCCCGCTCGCTGATCGGGCGGGGGAAGTTCCTGATCAAAGTGGCCAAGGACAACACCCCCGGCATCCCTATCCAGACGGTGTTCACCGACCTCGAGATCGACTCCGGTGTCCACGACACCAACGCCCGCTTCGCCGACTACTTCGACACCGCTGCAGGTGACGCTTCGACCGGGCAGGTGCTCCGGTGAGGGCCGAATACGCCGCCGAGGTCAAGGAGTGGGCGCTCGAGACGTATCGCTCCTCCCGCCCGAACTACCCCTCACGGGACCAATGCGTCACCGCGATCGCCGGTCAGATCGGCGCGCACGTCAACACCGTGAACCGGTGGATCAAGCTCGAATTCGGGCCCTCCCGCGCACCGGCGGCCGACGAGGTGGTCGCCGAGCTCCGCGCCGCCGAAGCGGAGATCGAACGCCTGCTGCGGGTCAACCGTGACTTGTCCGACCGGCTCGCCGCCGCCTCGCCCCGCTCCATCGCCGCCGAGGCCGGCACCGGTGCGTTCGACGGTGCACCGTTCGGCGGCGTGCGGTGAAGAAGGGCGGAACGGTCGCGTTGGTCGCCGCCCTCGCGGCGGCGCTCTTCGTGATCCTGTTCGTCACCACCATCGACGCGGAACCCGAGGATCCGTGCATCCCGCGCGGCGGCAGCAGCTCGACGGCCGGTGGAGTACCGGCGGGGTCGTTCGCCAAGCCGATGAAAACCTCCGACGGGCAGGTGACCAGCCCGTTCGGGGCGCGGTGGGGAACCCAGCACAACGGGATGGACATCGCCGGCCCGATCGGCACCCCCATCTACGCCAACGCCAACGCCGACGGCGTCGTCTCCAAGGCAGGACCGGCGTCCGGATTCGGCAACTGGATCGTCCTCGACCACAACATCGACGGCCAACTCGTCTCCACCGTCTACGGCCACATGTTCTCGGGCGGTGTGCTGGTGAAGGTCGGGGACCGGGTCACCGCCGGGCAGCACATCGCCAACGAGGGCAACGACGGCCAGTCCACCGGGGCGCACCTGCACTTCGAGTACCACCCCGGCGGCTGGGCACCCGGCAACGCGATCGACCCCGCCCCGTACTACGCCGCCGCGGCCGACCCCGGCACCGGCGCGCCCGGGTCGGCACCGTCGCCGCCGTCGGAACCGTCCACCCCGGACACCTCGGTCTCCGCCTCCGGATCGTCGGAGATGGCCGCGCTGCCCGCCTCCGTCGGGTCGGAGGAGCACTTCCAGGTCGACACCGTCCGCGTCGCCCGCGCCGTCCATACAAAGTTTCCGCAGATCACCCGTATCGGTGGGTGGCGCGCCGACGGCGGCGGATTCGACGACCACCCTTCCGGCCGCGCGGTCGACGTGATGATCGACGACTGGTCCACCGAGGACGGAAAGGCCCTCGGCGACCAGGTCGAGGATTACCTGTGGGCCAACCGCGACGTGTTGCAGATCGAGTACATGATCTGGCGTCAGCAATACATCCCCACCACCGGTGAGCCGAACATCATGGAGGACCGGGGATCACCGACGCAGAACCACTTCGACCACGTCCACGTCACCGTCGTCGGCCACGGACCGCCCGCACCCGGCCAGACCTACGGACCCGCCCCCGGCGGGACCGGATCGGCGCCGAAGGCGAACGGCACCTGCACCACCGCTCCCGGCGGCGGGTTGGGCGACACGGGTGACCTCGCCGCCGGGCAGATCCCGCCGGAGTTCGCCAAGTGGTTGCCGCTCTCGGCGGCGCAGTGCCGCGATCTGTCCCCGGCGATCCTCGCCGCGCAACTGGAACAGGAGTCGGGGTTCACCGCGGGGCTGACCAGCCCGTCCGGGGCGCAGGGGTACGCGCAGTTCCTCCCCGGCACCTGGGCCTCCTACGGCTACCCGGTCGACGAGAACGGGCAGGTCACCGGACCCGCCGGGGCCGGGGACCCGAACGACGTCGTCGACGCCGTCATGGCGCAGGGCCGCTACAACTGCGCCGTCGCGAGCGCGCTGCGGCCGGGTATCGAATCCGGTGCCATCAGCGGTGATCCGGTGGCGTTGATGCTCGCCGGCTACAACGCCGGCCCCGGCGCCGTCCAACAGTTCGGCGGCATCCCGCCGTATGCAGAAACACAGAACTACGTCACCACCATCACCGGCACCGCCGCCGCCTACGACCTCGCCCGCTGACCACAGCAGAACGGACACACCGATGCCTGCTTCCCGCACCACCTCCCGCGCACCCGGTGTCGCCGGCGCGGTCCTCGCGGCCGTCGCCGTCGCCGCTCTCATCGCGGTCGGCACCGCGCTGGTCGTTCTGACCGGCACCACCCGCAGCGAGGGCGAGCGGGGCGGTACCGACGCCGGCTTTGCGATCGACCCCGTCTTGGGCGATCCGACCTCGGTGGCCACCGTGGTCATGGCCGGCATCTACACCTGGCAGCCGTCGGTGCAGGGCTCCACCTGGGACGCCCTCCACGCGCAGAGTGCGTTCCTGACCGGGCCGATGGCTACCGCCGCCGCGACACCCCCGACGCCGGCGCCGCGGCCGATCAGCGAGTGGGCGGGGTGGGCGCGCCTCGACGACACCGTCACCGCCGCCGTCGAGGCGTCCGGGGAAACGGTCGTCGACGGGGACTCGGCGACGGTGCCGGTGACCATCAGCCAGACGGTGCTGCACCGCTCACGGGAGAGCACCCCGTTCACCACCTACACCGCCGACGTCACCCTGCACCGGGTCGACGACGCATGGAGAGTGGCGAACTATCGCATCCTGAGCAGCACCTTGTGATCGACGACAATGGTTCCGACGGCCGACGTGGAAGAGGGCGACCGATGCAGACCAAGCACACCGAACCGGGCCGGTGCGACACCGCGGCCGTGGCCGCAGCCACCGCGGCGTTGCTGTCGGTGCCGTGGGGCGATCACCTCGCCCCCGCGGACGTGCAGACGGTGGCGTTCGCGCTGCGGCTGGTGCACCGCACCGTCGACGCCGACCCGGAGCTTGCCGGCGCGCTCGAGACCGCTCGTGGTCACGTGTGCCGGGCCGCGGAGAGCTGGTACGCCGCGGTCGGGCGCGACGCCGGCACCGCGGCGTGGGAGGCGCGGGCCGCGTTCGACGACCTCTGCGACGTGCTCCAACTGGCCGACTGCACCTGCGAGGACCCGGCCGCCGGGTATCGGGTGCTCGCGGCTGCGGTCGCCGACACGGTGGAGTCCGTCGTGCGGTACCTGCGGTCCCGGTCCGGGCCACCGGTGCCGTGGGAAGCCGGACCCGATCAGACCACCGTGCTGCACCTGCGGCGCGCGGCCGCGGAGATGACCACCGTCACCGGAGCGTTGAGTGCCCGCTGACCGTGGCGTGGCTACCGCTGGGTCGGTGCCACGACGACCACCACACGAGCACCGCGTCGCGACGCGGCGCGACGAAGGGGGTTACGGCGGGGGTCAGTTCGCGGCGTCGTAGGCCTCGACGACCTCGGCGGGAATGCGGCCGCGGGAGTTGACGGTGTAACCGTTCGCGTTCGCCCACTCACGGATGGCGCGGGTCTGCTCGGGATCGCGCTTCGTCGACGGCGCCGACTCGGCCGCCGCGGACGGCTTCGGTGTGGTGGCCTTGCGCTTACGACCACCCACACGCTCGGCGTGCTGAATGTAGTAGTCGAGTTTGCGATGGAACTCGGTGGCGTTCTTGTCCTTGAGGTCGATGCTGTAGTCGACCCCGTTGACCGAGAAGCTGATCGATTCTCCCGTTCCATCGGCGATGGCGGTTCCGTCGATGTCATCGGTCAATTCGACGACGTATTGCTTGGCCACGGGTACAAGTCCTCTTCGTCGCGGTGAACTGTGCTCTGTCGAGTTCCACCACGGCTTTCGCGTACCTGTTGTTCGACGTCGGGCGTACGCGCGCAGCCCGGCAGAAAGCAGGCCGTGAGGTCGAGCAATTTGGATGGACGGTACGAAGCGCCCTGTCCGAAGCAAGAAGTGCATTTGTCGGTGGGGGAGTGCACAGTACGTTCGTGCGCATCAAAACCCTGGTGGGGCCGCCGGAACGCCTGGGGCCGTACCAGGTGGTGCGAGGTGAGCGATGGGGGGTGTCCGATGGCGATGGCGCCGCCGTTGTGCCGTGGGCGCCGATCTCGGCGAGCCAGGTCAGGCCGAGCTCCTCGGCCTTGGGACTGCAAGCCTTGGCGCGCCTCGTTCTCGGCCCGAACGACGTGGCCGAACTCGGCGCCACCATGCCGATCTTCTCAGCGCAAATCGGAGTCTGCTGGGTACTCTGGATGATCCTGTGGGCTATTTGCTTCGGGAATATGCCGGCGTCGGCCTCGGCGACCCGCAACGTGGTGTCCCGTATTGTCACGACGTTCGTTCTCGGAATCGCGACCTTTGTTCTGTACTACTTCTTCGCCGCGTCATCCGTATTACATGAACCGCCGATCACCGCTCGCCTGAGCGGCAACGCACTCGGGTGGATAGATTGGTGGGTGCTCTGGACCCTCGTGTATGTCTTATGTTTTGAGAGCTTCGGTGTCGCAAAACTCCGCCCACAGGAAAACTAGAAGATTGGTTCTAACCCCGGAAACCATCAGGTACGGTAAGCCGTGGTAGGGAACTAGACGAGCCCCGATCAGTCAATCGGCTAGGGCGTTCTGTGCCTACGGAGGAGTCAGAACACTTCCGAAGTGCTACCTCTGCTCTCGCACTCAGACCATCAACCTAACTGCATCCCCGGCTACGGTGTAGGTCGTCGAACCACGGGCACGTCCAGAAAGTTGTTGATGCATGGAGAGGGCATTGATTTCCGGCGCCGGTCGCCGAGCGGGTCTCGGATTCGGGGTGGCTTGCGCACTCGGGTCGCTTGTGTCCCGTGGTCGGAGGGATCTGGTGATGCCTGCCAGACCGAACGTCGCCGCCAGCACGCCGGCCACGATCCACAGAACGAGGTTCATTTCTACTCCTCGCTGGTGTCGGGCAACCGAGCGACGAGTATCGACGGGCACGTAGCAAGCGCGGACTGGGCTGCGTTGATGTTGCCCAGCTGCGGGTTGGGGTCGACCGAGCGCCAACAAGTCTGCGTCCCGCCGAGTACGCGATCGCGCTGCCCGGCGGGTTTAGACGAATCGGGTCGATTGATGCGGCGTAGTCGAGCGGGCAATCGTTGCGCCCGCTCGACTACGCCAAGGCCGCAGCTGCGTGCGATCAGTCGGCCGCGTTCCCGTGGTCGATGACGAACTTCCATGTTCCGTCGGCCTGCTTCCGCACGACCTCGATGTTCCTACCTGTCGAGATCGTCTGAGACCCGTCGGAGTTCGTGAACGTCGTCGACCACTTCCCCCGGACGAACGCCAGCGTTCCTGATGCATCGACGAACGCTTCGGGCCCTTCCAGCCAGTCCAAGCTGTCCGCGGTTAGCATCCCACTGATCTGATCGCGTATCGCGTCGCGCCCGTGGGCAACACCGTCCGGGTGAATGAATACCGCATCATTTTCGAAAAGTGACAGAGCAGATTCCAGGTCGTTCTCGCCCAGATAGCGGAAGAGTAAAACATCGCAATCCTCGGGTTTCGTTGCAGCCATGGCTTTGCCTTTCGTTGTGTGCTTGAGAAACAAGTGGTCGTCCAGGTGCGTTATTTACGCGGCCAGAAGGAGGCCTAACTGCGAACCCACGTCGGTTCCGTGGTTTCGCGGCCGGGGTGCTCGGATTGCCCGCCGACGACACCCTGTGGCCGCGGCCGCTCCCGTTCGGCTCGGGGCCGGGCCGGCGGTGGTCATCGTCTGAGCGAAAGGTCGGGCAGTCTCGTGAGACTCTTCCCCGACGAAGGGTGGGCCGACCTCAATTGGCATCGGCGTATCCCCAAGTTCGTGACGTCAATCGAAGGCATGCCTCGAACTCGGTGTGTCCCGCGCGACGCCCGATGCGAACCAGGTAGTCACCCGCCGCGCGCGTCCATCGCGACCCGTCCGGGTCGTACGACGAGTAAACGCGCTCTTCGGTGAGGACCAGTTGCACGGCGCTCGCTTCGCCGGCGTGAAGGCGAACGCGGTGGAACGCAGCCAGCCTGAAGGTGTCCTGGCCTTGCCCGGCAGGCGGGGCGATGTACACCTGCGGAGTCTCGACTCCGGCACGATCCCCGGTGTTCTCGATCGTGAGGGAAACAACGGGAAGACCGCCGGCTCCGATCTCTACCGAGATGTCCCTGTAGTCGAACGTCGTGTAGGAAAGCCCGTGCCCGAACCAGAATTGCGGGCTCAGCCGCTCTCGTTCGTACCAGCGGTACCCCACGTCGGCCCCTTCGATGTCGTAGTCGACGCCGAAATAACCGCCCTTGCGCGGTGCACCCGGGAACGAGGTGGTCGTCGACGGGTCGGTCATCCGAGGCCGGGGCAGGTCGCACTCGGCATGCGGCCAGGTGACCGTGACCCGTCCGCCCGGGCACACGTCACCCGAGAGGACCCTGGCCATCGCGTCCGCGCCGTGATCGCCGCCGTACCACGCTGCCAATACCGCATCGACCGAGTCGATCCACGGCATCAGCACCGGTCCCGCTGTCTCGAGAACGACGACGGTGGTGCCGGCATGTGCGGCCGTGGTCGTGATCACATCGTCTTGCCCGTCGCCCAGTGACAGGTCAGGCCAGTCCGCACCTTCGCTGGACCACTTCTCGACGATGACGACGGCGACGTCGTCGTCACCGAGCAGATGCAATTCCTCGGGGCTCACGTGCACCACCTCCCTATCCGGGAATGCCGCGGTGATCGTTGTCAGTGGGGCCGGGGCGTGGTGAACTCGGGGGAGATCCATCTGCGGTATGGACAGCCCCTGCGCGAGATCCGAGCCCGGCGGGGTCACGGTTGTGCTGCCGCCCCCGGCGAGTACGCCGATGTGCGCTGAGTGGCCGACGATGGCGATGCGCCCGCCCAGCGGATCGAGTGGCAGGGCGCAACTGTCGTTGGCGAGCAGGACGATCGAGGCCTCGGCCACCCGTCGCGAGACCGTCGCATGATTCGCGAAGGAGACCGGGCCGGGCCTTCGACGCTCGGAGAGCGCTCCGACCGAGTCGAGTGCGGTCAGGATGCGCAGCACCATGTCATCGAGGCGGCTCACGGGCACGTCGCCGCGCTGCACGGACTGCATCAATGCATCACCGAAGAAGTGCTCGGTGTCCAAGTCTCTCCCGCTTTGGCGATCCAGTCCGGCCATGGCCGCGTGGACCGTCGAGTGCGTGGCACCCCAGTCGGACATGACGAAGCCAGGAAAGCGCCAATCGCCCTTCAGCACCTCGGTCAGAAGAAAGTGGTTCTCACTGGCGTACTTGCCGTTCACCATGTTGTATCCCGGCATGACCGCCATGGCGCCGCCGATTTCGAGGGCTATCTCGAACGCGAGGAGGTCCGATTCCCTCAGAGCTTGCTCGGTTATCGTCGAACTGACCATCACGCGACCGGTCTCTTGCGGGTTCAGCGCGAAGTGCTTGAGGGTCGACACGACGCCTTCGGCCTGGATGCCTGCGGTCTGCGCACCAGCAAGCACGCCGGAGAGAAGTGGGTCCTCGCCGATGTATTCGAAGATCCGTCCACCCCGTGGCTCACGCACGAGATTCACACCGCCGGCCAACTGAACCGAGAACCCCTTCTGACGCGATTCCTCACCCAGCGCACGCCCCATCTCCTCCGCAAGGTCACGGTCGAATGTGGCACCCAAGGCGCTGAGCGATGGAAAAGCCGTGGCAGGTTCCTCCCCCCTGACCTGGTTGGGGTTGGTCACGCCGAGGCTCGCGTCGCTCTCGTCCCACGCGGGGATACCGAGGCGTGGAACACCGGGGCAGTACGCGGCAGACCCTAGCGCGTCCCGCGGCGCGTCATCACCGATGGTCATGGCGACGGACACCAGTCCGACCTTCTCCCGCAGCTCGAGCTGAGATGCCAACTCAACGGCGCGCTCGCGGGAATGCCCGTGACGGCCCATGACAGCCTCCTACAGAGTCAACGGTTTGCGCGGGTGGGTGGGTCAGCGCCGCATCGTCACTGTCCGCGGACAGATTCGACAAGCGCACCGGCGTCGAGTCCGAACTCGTCGTGACTCGAATACATCCTAGAATCTGACATGGATGTGAGAATCAAGTCGGAAAGGTGACCGCCGGTGCGTATGGGCGATCTGGTGAAGGCATCGGGCGTGAGCGCAAGAAGCCTCCGCTACTACGAGGAGCAAGGATTGATTGTCGCGAGCCGCACCTCGGGCAATCACCGCGAGTTCCTCGACTGCGCCCCGTTGCGCGTCGCCTGGATCCAGCGCCTCTACGCCGCAGGATTGAACAGCAACCAGATCGGACAGTTGCTACCGCACATGAACGAACTGACCTCCTCCCACGAGAACCCAGGTCGCTACATTCCAGATCACGTCAAGTCGCAGATCGACGAGCAGCTCGCTAGTCTGGACGCCAGGATCGATGAACTGGTCCAATCGCGAGACCGACTACGCGAGCTCGCCTCCTCCGTCTCCGGTGACGACCTCCCCGATTGATTTCGTAATTGGCGACCTCGCAATTTCGAGAACGCAGTGATATCGACATTCGATCACGTGTCCGATCTAAGGGCGGCGACGTTGGTTAATACCGATCAATGACCGTGACAATCTCCAGTTGAACATCGGGCCCTCGTTTGTCATCGCCGTGGCAGCGGCTTGCTGCGCCGCCCTACTGGCGTCCCGGGTCGACCCAACAGCCGAATCCCGCGCCTGCGCGGGTTCATCGTCCGGGGGAGGGCAGCCGGGAAGACTGACCGAGGTCGGGGCCAAACCGTTCTTCAAAGACGAGCCGGTACCGCTGTCGCAGATCATCCCGCGCACGACCCAACGTGGCTAGGAGCTCGGCAACCGGCACCGATAATTGAGATTATGTTGCTGTTCGATCCCGGACTGCCGACGAATGGCGCAGGTGACATCGTTCCGGCCGGCCAGCCGCTGCACCGAACGATGCCGTCGGGCAGCGGAGATCGCCGAAACACGCTCACGTGTCCCGGTCGGGTAGCCCTCACGCCGGCAGCGGGGTTGCGGCGAGCCACGCAGCGAGTGCGACAGCGCAAAGGAGGGATAGAGAGTGTCGGACGCCCCGGCGGCGTGAGACGGACGGGGGAACGTGCGTGGTCGGCGATATCGCGGGCGCGACCCAGTGCCGCCGGAGGCGGTGGGCCGCCCACAGCAGAAGCACGAATACCGCGGCTTTGGCCGCGACGAGTCGCCCGTAGTCGCTGGTGACGATGTCGGCCGGGTGGGTGAGGAACGCGGCGGCGAGTGCGACGCCGCTGACGCCGGTGAGCGCCGCACACCAGAACGCGACACGGGTGAAGCGGCGCAGGAAGATCGACCACTCACCGGCGTGACGGAGGGTGATCACCGCCGCCAGGGGTGAGCCCACCCAGACGGCGGCGGTGACGGTGTGCAGCGCGGCCCCGATCGCGGCGACACCGGTGCCGGGATGACCCCCGGTGGCCGAGACCGCGGTGGCCACTCCGGCGAGCCCGGCCACGGTCCAGGGCGACCACCCCGATCCGCCGCCGAGAGCATCGAGTGCGATCACCGTCGTCACCACACCTGTCACCGCTCCGGCCAGCGCGGCCTGCGCCGGCACGAGCGAATGCAGAACGGACACGACGTCGCCGAGCGTCACTCGGTCGGCCGAGTGACCGGCCACCTCGGCAGCCACCACACCGAGCAGCACCAGACAGG
Organism: Rhodococcus sp. PBTS 1; assembly: GCF_001620025.1. NCBI lineage: Bacteria > Bacillati > Actinomycetota > Actinomycetes > Mycobacteriales > Nocardiaceae > Rhodococcus > Rhodococcus sp. PBTS 1. Next base: position 2,410,054 of record NZ_CP015219.1, on the reverse strand, counting down.
CCAGTGTGTGCCCGGCGGAGGCGATGGCCACCAGCCGCCAGGCCCGCGGCGGCGTGTCGGTCGACGGGCGTGACGACAACACGACCGCAGCGCCGAGGACGACAGCGAAGGTGCTGTGCGCCAGTAACTCCGACAGGGCCCGCACCGGTATTACCGAGTGGGCTCGGGAATGCGCCCCGCGCCGGTCACCTGCACATCGGGAATGTCGTGGACGAAGTTCGCTCCGAACGCCGACGACGGTGTGTGAGACCCGGTGGGGATTCCACCGGCACCGAGTAGAACCGCGGCGTGGACCATCGACCTCGCGGTGAAGGTGTAGGTGTTGTGCACCTCGATCGACCGGACGATGGAGCGACCGTCCTCGTCGGACAGTCGCACCCATCCCGCGCTACGAGAGGAGGAGCGCGCGTTCGACGACGGCCCCGGAACGCGCATGAGGAGGCATTCGAGTCGCGGCACGACACCGGGAAGGGCCAAGAGAGCTCGGAGGGGTCGATCGAGTCGACGCAGTGACCTCGCTGCCGGGACAGCGGCGAAAGTGGTGACATCGCGCAGACCTGCGGTGCGCACAGCGGAGGACAGGTCGCCGAGCGGACTCGAGGCCACCGACGCGCGTTTCCCCCTCGGAAGGTCGACCGTCATCGTTCGATGTCCATGCGGCACCGGTTCGATGCGCCCGTTGCGTCGGACACGGTTACCCGCGGACAGTCCGAGGACGACGGTGGCGAGTGTTCCTCGACTGAAGCCGCCGCGACTGACGACGGCGATGTCGGCAGTTGTGGCCGAGGGGAGGAGCGCGGACGCGGCGGCGACAAGGTGGTCGGTGGGGACCACGTCGAAACCGACCCCGGGCACCAGCGTCACCCCCGCCTCGACCGCCTCCTCGTGCCGTGCGTACACCGCATCGAACACAGCGGCCTCGCCGGTCAGATCGAGGTAGTGCGTGCCCGTGTGCAGGCACGCGTCGATCATCGGTGCAGCGGTGCGTTCGTACGGTCCGGCGCAGTGCGCGACGATGTCGACATCGTCGAGCGCACGTCGCAATGCGGCGGTGTCGGTGAGATCGACGACGGTGAACGGCGCGGCGAGTCGCTGAGCGGCAGCAGCGGTCCGCGCTTCGTCGCGGCCCGCGCACACCACCTCCAACCCGGAGGCCAGGGCGTGTTCCGCGACGAGCGCTCCGGTGTATCCGGTCACTCCGTAGATCAGGACGCGGCGCGCGCTCATGCCGATACCGCCCCCTGCGTTCGAACTCGGCGCCCCCCGACGATCAGATGAGCTGCGAACGCCAACAACGCTGCGCCACCGAGAAAATCCGTGAAAATGGTGGCCATGAAGAACGGCGGGATATCGGGAACGCCTCCGAAGAAGTGTCCGGGGCTGGTGAATCCAAGCATGGCGTAGGCGATCAACGCGGAGGCGACGCCACGGAACCTGCCCGATCGATAGCGGCGGAACGCCCAGATGCCGAGTGCCGTCAGCAGCGGCCAGAAGACGGCGATGCCCACGCGGTACGCGGTGGCGTTGGGGAAGAACGGCGAAACCGGAGGGTAATCCTCCGCCATGAGGAAGTTGTGGGTGTAATGCAACGTCGTGGACACCACGTTCCACGCCATGATCGCCCCCAGCAGGCCGACGAACCGCGGCCCCGATGTCGATGTGGTCACCGCGACAGTCAAACCGACAAGTGCTTCGATTTCAAGAGCAGAACGAGTCTTGCGCCCGGTCACGGATCGACGGTGGATGTTCCGTCCATGCTCGCCGCCCACCGGGTTGCCCACCGCAGCAGCGGCTGCCCGGCCTCGATCAGGTCGTTCCCGTCGGCTGTCAGCACGTAACCGGCGTCCGACCGTCCGACGAGCCCGACCTCACGCAGATCCTTGAGCCGGGTGTTCAACGTGCTGGCCGACAGATCGCCGGCGAGATCCTGTAGATCTCGAAACGTCGCGGGGCCGTGCTGGAGGGAAACGAGAACCGAGAGGGCACCTCTTCGACCGAGTAGGTCCAGCACGGCCATGATCGGGCGACCGGAGCGGGAACCACGCACCGGCGCCCCCGGCCGCGGAACAGAACGCCGCGTCGTCATGAATCGCACCATAACGCCACCGTCGATCCTCGCCGCGCCTCGACGGTTCCTCCGTGTTGGTATGGTCTCGCAGCGCGTGACCTTCCCGGAGTCGGCCGGAGTCCGTCGATCGTCAGCGCGGCGTGAACGCCTCGTCGTAGACCGCTCGCAGTTCGTCCCTGGCCGGCCCGCTCTGCCCGCACGCGGCGATGTATCCGTCGGGCGTGATGGAGAGCAGGTACGACGTCCCCACCACGAAAGCGCCCGGCGTCATCTCCGAGGGCAGGTCCGATCGTTGCTGCGGGATGCGAACAACTTCCGCGACGTCGCCGACGTAGCGGGTGTCGACGTTGAGGTACACCTGGTCTCCTCGATACGGTCCACCGTGGCCTCGAACGCCAGCACGGTACCGTCTCGCAACGACTCGGGGGTGATGACCGCGCACGACGCGGCCGGCCCCGGACTCGCATCGACGCTCGGTGTGGGCGCCGCGATCACCGTCGTCGACACGGAATCGGTACCCGTCGATGTGACGGTCAGGGCAACAGCGGCCGCGGCGACAGCAGCCGCCGCGGCAGCGGACCACCCGGCGACCCTGCGGCGGGTCGAATTTCCGCCCGCACCGTACGGTGACGGCGCGAGAGCGGGTGAGGAAGACGCTGCGCTGATGGCGTGTCGAACTTCGTCGTCGGGCAGCGGCGGCAACGACCCCGCGGGATCGGCACGGCGCAGCGCCGCTTTCAGGTCCTCGTCGTGTTCGCCGCCGCGCGCTCCGGACACCGACGCGGGGTCCGGCGAGTCGTGATCGGTCATCGGTCGCTCCGTCCTTCAGCGGTGTCGCCGGCGTTGTTCGACTGTCGATCGAGTTCGTCGCGCAGGCGCTCGACGCCCGGTGTTCGTGCCCGGGTGATCGAACCCTGCAGAGCCGGCGACGACGATCACCTCGCGAGGCTTCCATGGATTCGGAACGTCGACGTCACCGTCGGAAGCGAGGACACCGCTGCCCAACGGACAACCCCCGATCCGGCGTCCCGGTTCGCCTATCACGCGGCCGGCGTTCTTCACGCTGCTTCGGGTACGCGCAATTTCGCACCTGACTTCCACCGGTCCGGGTCCCTGGACTCGCGAGCTGGTAGACGCTGTGTCAGCCGTCGGGTTCGCAGAAACGCAGGGCATTGTCGAACGGGTCCAACAGTTCCACGGTCGGTCCGCCAGGTGCGGAACGATCGATGCCGGGTCGCATGGTGGTCAGGTGGTCTCGTCGACGCAGCTCACGGTGGAACGCGGCGATATCGACCGTCGGTAGCCACACCACCGTTCCCGGCGTCCCGTCCCCGTGGTGCTGACTCAAGTCCAGCTGCACACCACCACGCGCGACACGCAGGTACAGCGGCAAGTCTGGGGCGAAACGATGCTCGAAGTCGACCGCGAACCCCAGATAGTCGCAGTAGAACTGTCGTGCCGCAGCCTCGTCGTACACCCGCAGGACCGGTACCGCCGCGAGCGGCCGTGGTCCCAGCAGCGCTGCACTGCAGCTGTTCCAGTCGCGAAATCCGACGGTGCGAGCGACAGCCTCCAGCGCCTGCGCGTGTGTCAACCGAGCGGCGCCGGACTCGGCCAGGGACTTCCGCAGTGAGCGGGCTGCGGACTTCGCTTCGTCGACGGTGATGGGAATGGACATCAGAGATCCTCCGCTGGAAGCGCGCCGGTTTGCGGATGCTCGCATTACCGGCGGTCAGCTGCTTCCCGACGGATTCCGATGGCCGATCGTCGAAACGACGTGTTCACCGAACCCCCGACCGGGGCGCGAGCGGCAGGTACGTCCACCTTCTCCAGATGTTGCCACATGATCCGAGACCGCGACCGGCTCGACAGTCGTGATTCGCGCTCTCGACAGTGCGTTCGGGGTCGATGCACTCCGGTTCGGCTGCCCGCTGGGTCGGCACGGAAGTGCCGCAGCGACGGCGGTGTGGAGGTAGCCGTGCGTGCGGGTCGATGCCCAGGTCTTCCGCGTCCAAGCCGACCGGGCCGAGACCCTGGGTGGGTTCATTCGCGGCCGATAGCGGCCAGCGCCAACCTCACCTGGTCGAGGGCGTACAGGAGTGAGAGCGGACTGGGGGTGTTCAGGGCGACGATGGTGGGCAGATCGGTGACCACCATTGCTCCGTTCCGCACCGACGGCAGTTCAGCGTATCCGGGTAACGCCTCGAGTTGGTCGACGGTGCCGCCGTTGACGAGCATGATCGCCAGGTCGGAGGTGATGACGTCGAGGCGTTCGGGCCCGACGACGAGACGGCCGTTGGCGACTCCGGCTGCTCCGAGGTCAGGGATCTGCATGTTCAGCGCGCGATAGAAGCTGGTGGCTCCGTCGTCGGGATCGGCGACCACGACGATCTGCTGTGTCGCCGGGATGTACTGCGCGAGAAGGGCGGTCTTGTCGGCCAGCGCCGGGTATTCCTCGGCCGTGTCGGCGAGCGCTGTGTCGGTTCGCGCGATGGCGGCGTCGGCGTCCGCGGTGCGGCCGAGGATGTCCCCAAGGATTCGGGTGAGAGCGTCGTAGGAGGAGACGGTGGCGCCGATCGCCGGAACCGTGGGGGCGATGCTGCTCAGGCGGGCGTAGGACTCGGGGGTCGACACGGCGAAGTCGCCGAGTACGAGGTCGGGTGCGTACGTGGCGATGTCCTCGACGGGCAGCGTGTCCGCGGCAGGGATCGGTACGAACGGGACGTTGTCACCGAGTTCGCCCTGCCAGGGGTACCGCGCGGAGGCGGCGTCGACGGCATCGGCCGAGGAGTAGGCCACCGGCTGCAGGCCCATTGCCAGGACGGCGTCGGTCGCCGGCGCAGTGAGCGTCACGATGCGCATGTTCTCGACGCCGCGCGGGACCTGCGTCGTGCCGAACTGATGCTCGATCGACACCGAGTCCTGCGTCGTCGACTGCCCTGAGTCGTCGGCGTTACTGCCGCATCCCGCGAGGAAAGCGACCACCACCATCACACTTGCTACGCGCCGCACTACAACCATGACCATCCCATCTCGATGAGGAAAGCCAAACCTAATCCACCACTAGGCTCGCGCGGTTCGGGGTCGGCCTCCGCCGCCTCCGTCCGAGGCGATGATGGCCATGGGTTGCGTTGGGTGGCTCTCCGGGAAGCTGCGGGATCGCCGGCACCGAGACGGGAGTCCGTGATCGGGCGGACACCGGACGACTCGGCGCGTCCCTGTGTCCGTGTTGGCGGCGTGCGGTCGGGTATGACGATGCGAGGCGTGTCCCTCGTGGCAAGGGGGTGTTGGTCCGTGAGCGATGGCGTCGGGCCCGAGGCGGAGGTGGACGGCATCGAGCGGCGATGGGTCAAGGCCTGCACGGTGTGGTGCGAAATGGACGGTGCCGCGGTCGTCATCGGTTTGGGCGCGGGCGGTCCTGCAGGAACCCGCGGCCGGCAGGTGGTGTTCGCCAGCGACAGCATCGCAGCCGCAATGGCCGACGTTCAGTTCGTCCTGGGGTTCGGTCCGCACCACACGGCCGTGACGACGTGCTCGGTGTCGAGCACTGCCCATGATGCCGAACTCGACCCGTGGCCTGTCCTGACGACCGAATTATCTGCCGTCGGGGTGCGCAGCGTCTACGCCGCGCCGATGGTGGGGGACGCTACCCGTCAGCGCTGCGCGTTGGGTTCGGTGCAGCTGTACTCGGCGCGCGCGGTCGTCGTAGTGCCGCGCGCGCGGGCATTGCTGTCGTTGACCGCCCATACTGGGTTTCAACCACCTGATCGATAGAGCGGCCGTCTCGTCCGGACTGGTCCGCGACTCGGGGACCGATGCCGATGTGGTGAACCGTGCGATCGGCGTCCTGGCCGTGCGCCGGGGAGTCAGCACCACCGACGCGGAGGCACTTCTACGGGCCGACGCCTACGCCCGCGGCAGTAGCTCCGCCGACGCTGCGAGAAGGGTACTCGGCGTCGACGCCGGATCGAGCTGACCTCCGGCGACATCGGAGGGCCGTAACGCCGCCGGCAACCACTGCCGATAACGGCGGATTACGTCACCTGCACCTCGCAAGCTCCGAGCACTCGCTCTGGCCCAATGTCCTGCCTTTGGCCTGCGACACGGAGACGCGTGAACAGGCTTCGGGACACGCACACATCTGTCGATCCGGTCGACGTCGGCCGCGGCGACGATTGATGGTGGGGGAGAGCGCGGCGCTCCATGCACCGGTGGGGGGAGTCGGGCATTCCGGACGGTAACAGCACGCGGGGTTCGGCGTCTCGTCACTGGCCCGTTGCGGTACCGCACGCAGCGAGAGGCGAAACATGCTGTGTCAAGCCCGATTTCAGCGTGTCGTTTGACAATCGCAGCTTTTCGGGACTTCCAATGGAATGGCCGCCGGTTTCTTAACGCACCTCAGTACCGATCGTCACGTTGTGGGCGATACGGGTTGATTGATGCAGTTGCGCTTCGTGTGGTTCTGCCCTGAGGATGCGGGGGCGACGGTCGGGGAAGACCGGTCGCGTTCCTTCTGCAGAGAGCAGCTCTCATGTCGATCCTTCGTCGGCCGCCACGGCCGAAACCGTTGTCTCACTCGGCTCCCCGCGCGGTGTGTTGACCGCGGGCATGATCGCCGCGTTGATCGCCACCGGCGGGGGAGCGGTGGCCACCGCGCAACCGTCAACCACCCCCACCACACCGACGAGCTCCGCACCGCAGATCCAGCCGCAGGTCCCGGCCCCGGTGGATTCGTGTGCACCGGCCACCACGTCGACTTCGACGACCACGACACCGCCGGCCACCACCACGGCGACCACGACCCCCGCGGCATGCACCACCGTCCCGTCGGCCGCACTGCCGTCGACGACCGCGACCACGGCACCAGCCGCTCCCGCCGCACCGGCGACGACGCAGGGCACCGCACCGAGCACGACCGCGCCCACCGCAGCGCCCACGGCGGAGCCGGAGCTCGCGCCGGCGCCGTTGCCCGCCGACCCCGCCCCGGTCGAACCCGTCGCGCCCACGGATCCGGAGCTGTCGTCGAAGACCGCAGAACCCGACCGCGACTGGACTCCCACCGAAGATCCCAAGTCCACGATCGTGCCCGGTCAGATGCGGTCCGATCGTGAGGAAGTCCCGGCACCGTTCACCAAGGAAGACGCCGACCGCGCCGAGATCGCCGAGGCCCGGCTGCGCACTTCCCGCTCTGCGGTGGCGTGCCAGGTCTACTGGCCGTCCTGGTTCAACGTCTGCGGCGAGATCCGCGACAAGTACAACTCCCTCGGTGGACCCGGCAGCTTCCTCTCCTACCCGTCCAGCGGAAACATCGTCAACCCCGGCAACACCGGCGAACGAGTCACCTTCCTCAACGGACCCATCTACTGGTCCGCCGCCGGCGGAGCCCACCCCGTCGTCAACAGCTTCCTCAACCGTTGGGGCATTCACGGCTACGAAGGCGGCTGGCTCGGCTACCCGACCACTGACGAGATCGTCCTCCCCGACGGCGGCCGCCGCCAGGAATTCCAGCAGGGCGCGATCTACGTCTCGTTTCAGAACGCCATCGGCTCCGCCATCCAGAACGGGCCCCTGCGCGACAAGTACAACAGCGTCGGCGGACTCACCCCCGGCAGCAGCTTCCTCGGCTACCTCACCGAAGACCACAAACGCACACTCCCCGACGGCCAAGGCCAGATGGCCCGCTTCCAGAACGGCGTCATCTACTGGCATCCCACCCATGGAGCGCACTGGGTCAACGGTCGAACACTGACCATATGGAGTCAAGCAGGCTACGAAGGGGGCGAATACGGCTCCAGTTTCCGACACCGTTCCACGCATTGGGGAATCGGGGTCCGCAGAGCAATCTTTTACTACCGGATCGATCTATATTTCACCGGATCAATCTTTCCAGGGACTTGTCATACCCGCCTCGAATTCAGCGGACCCGACATTTAAGTCTTATGACACAGGACAGCATCCAGCATACGACATCTCGCCGGATCTAAGCGAATATGATGTGCTTGTTGATCCCGACGGCAAAGCGGCTGAGGCCAACCGATCTATTGCGGCCGGCACCGGAACGGCTATGTCCACCTATCTAAATGCTCCCAACACGCGGCTACTGTTCGATCATTATTACGAACAGACTGGTTTTGACTACGGAGTAGATCCGAATTTCTTGTATGGATGCCTACGTTCCGAGACACAAAACTTCCCGGACGAGCCTCTGCCTACTCCAACCGGAATTATCGCGCGCAGCAATCAGTTAGAAACGGTGCGATTAGCAGTGGCCGAAGCTAGACGACTCAATAGTAAGGTTAAAGTAATCGTCTCAGGGCCTTGGGTCAGGAACGTAGCCTCTTCCGACGGAGACTGCGTGCTCGCGCTTGGGCGATTCACGATGTCGTCAACCACCGCGGTCATAGCGTCTCCGGGTCAGGTCGGGCAACAGGCCTGGACGGCACGGCAGGCAGGTCACGTGCAGGACATTTATGACTTCGCTAGTAACACCAACGAATATCCCACGCTTTCACAGATCGCCGTCAACAACGCGTACGAAGGAATGCGCCTCGGGATAGCGAAGCCATTCTTGACCTACGGCACGAGCGTGGACTACTATTCGCAAGGAATCAGGTGATGCGAAATTAGGTAAGACGTAAAATCGCACGGGCGCCTGATGCGCCAGGACCGAAGACGCGGGTGACGGTCCTGGCGCATTGCACCTATCAGCTGCTGTTGGGAGCCCAATCGACTGGCAATCGCCAGATGCAGGCAAATCTATATGATTTCGAGGGTGACTGCCAAGGCATTATGTGTTCGTTGAATCAATGTCTACTGCGTCTTGCATTCTTACGGCTGCGATTCTTTCTAATCAACCAGACGTAAACTAAAGCCCCTAGTACTGGAATTACCCAGGCGGAAATAACTGACACCAACACGCCCTTTTTACCAATGTCTTCGCTGTTCGCAACAGACGCAACGTAGACAGCTAGAAAAAACCATACGCAAATCATCACCCCAACAAAGGCTAGTTTCATCAAAGCCCAATCTAGCCCAGCCGAGCATTCAGGGCCGCTGCTCACACAGTCGCTCAGCCCAGATCCTGCGATAATAATCAGCATGCCTACAATAGTAGGCGGCTGAAACGCGACCACAAGTACAGATGACTCTTCTACCGCGATGCGAGAACCCCGCGAACTTGCCGTCGACCTCAAGCTGAGGACAGCGATGCCTGAGAACACCCTGGGTTCGAACAGCGGCAGCCGCAGCTGAGAACGCCCGTCGACCACTCGGGTAACATCCCGATCAACGGCGACTGCTACACGATCACGCCGCCTGGCTTGGCCGCTTGCCGTTTTGGACCGCTCACCGAACGACACGGTCGGTACATTGAGCGCGAAGGTTCACGCGCAGAGGAGTGCAAATGGCTGACTACGACGTGCAGTACGACCGTGATTCCGGTGATTGGACGGCGAAGAGAGCTGGTGCCTCACGACCCGCGGGGCGCTACGACACGCAGGCGGAAGCGCACGACGCGGCCGCCGGGTACGCCGAACGCAGTGGCGGCGGCGAAGTGCGGGACCACCGCAAGGACAACAACAAGATCAGGAACACCGACACCATCGGTAAAAAGGATCCGAACCCCCCGAAAGGCTGAGCCCCGACAACGGGGAGTGTCGACGTGGGCCGAAAGTGGCGGGTTTGGCGATCGCCGGGAGCCGGTCGAGAGCCGGCGGGCGTAGCCCGCGGTAGGGTGGACTCCGAAGCCCGATCGTGTTGCCGAGGTCCTTGTTCCGCTTTGCTGGATGCGTGCTCGCCGTCATGGTCACCGCCGCCGCTTACGGTGCGGTTCCCGCTCAATGCAATCTCTAGGCGCCAGTCGACCCGCCCCGGTCGTGGCGTACCCGGTGGCGTCGAGCCGGGCACCTCGGGAATGATCCGAACGGCCCGGCCTCGGCGTCAGCTCCCGAACGCGTCCGTGAGATCTCCGAATTCGGGAAGCACGGGTTCTTGCGCCGCCTCCTTGATAGTCACCACGGTCGATTGCTGTTGAACGGTGTAGGTACTCCAGGGCACCAGGTTCCCTGCGAACTCGGCAAGTCCCGGGTAGTCCGAGAGCCACCATGCTTGGGTGGTGTCCGCCTCGCCGAGCATGCACGTCGCGAGGACGACGTAGGAGCCGGGCGGTACGTCGAGCACTGTTTGGGTGACCGTGGTCCCCGGGGCCGCGGTGCCGGCGGCGGAGAGCTGGTGCTGTTCGAACAGAACGGTTTCGAGCGGGGGCAGTTCCGCGCCGGGGGCATCGGCGAGGGACGTGGCGCACCGGACTGTCTCGTCCGCCGTGCTGGTGATCGTATTGGTGACGGTGTTTCCGACGACCTCGTAGGCGTAGGTGATGTCGCTTGGGTCGGCGGCAGCGGCTGTGCCGGAGGCGGCAATCGCCAGCGGTGCGACGATCGAGGCAATCAGGACTGTTCGTGCGCGCGTTCGCATCGGTAAACCTTTCGTGATTCTGATGAGGCATGCTTCTAACAGCGACCTGCCGCCGGCCCGGGCGTTGTCGCGGGGGTCAGCGTTAGGTGTCCCGCCGTCGCAACGGTCGGGACGAGACCCAGGCTCAGTCGGCCCGAAGTAGGTTGCGACTTCGACATGTGAAGCGGCTCGTCGGCAACGATCAGAGCCTCTCGGTCTCCTTCTCGGTCTGCCTGACCGGCTACCGCGACGGCGCCGACGGTTTATTCGATGTAGGCGCTGGTGGCGGGGGAGTAGTAGACGGTGCCGCCGAGGAAGACCTGGCGGGTGCCGACGCCGTCGCCGGCGGGGGCCTCGGAACCCTGGGGGTAGGAGAGTGTGCCGGCTGGGCCGCCGAGGGACTTGTAGAGGTCGAGGATCTCCCCGCAGACCAGATGCTGGGAGGGCCAGAACGATTGGCACGTCGCGGCCGAGGTGGCCTGCGGGGTGGTGGGTGCGGGTTGCGCGAGGGCCTGGCCGGCACCGGTCAAGGTGAGCGCGGCGCCGATCGCCGCGGCCGCTACGAGGCGAACTCGCAGTGCTCCGGCGGTTGCCGGTGGTGGTGGTCGTCGAGGTCATGTGCAGCTCCTGCGGGTCTAGTGGTAGCCCCCTCACCAGACGGCGCTGGGGCGACGGGCCGGGCATCGGGTGCACCGGTGGGGGAGTCGGGCATTCCGGACGGTAACAGCACGCGGGGTTCGGCGTCTCGTCACTGGCCCGTTGCGGTACCGCACGCAGCGAGAGGCGAAACATGCTGTGTCAAGCCCGATTTCAGCGTGTCGTTTGACAATCGCAGCTTTTCGGGACTTCCAATGGAATGGCCGCCGGTTTCTTAACGCACCTCAGTACCGATCGTCACGTTGTGGGCGATACGGGTTGATTGATGCAGTTGCGCTTCGTGTGGTTCTGCCCTGAGGATGCGGGGGCGACGGTCGGGGAAGACCGGTCGCGTTCCTTCTGCAGAGAGCAGCTCTCATGTCGATCCTTCGTCGGCCGCCACGGCCGAAACCGTTGTCTCACTCGGCTCCCCGCGCGGTGTGTTGACCGCGGGCATGATCGCCGCGTTGATCGCCACCGGCGGGGGAGCGGTGGCCACCGCGCAACCGTCAACCACCCCCACCACACCGACGAGCTCCGCACCGCAGATCCAGCCGCAGGTCCCGGCCCCGGTGGATTCGTGTGCACCGGCCACCACGTCGACTTCGACGACCACGACACCGCCGGCCACCACCACGGCGACCACGACCCCCGCGGCATGCACCACCGTCCCGTCGGCCGCACTGCCGTCGACGACCGCGACCACGGCACCAGCCGCTCCCGCCGCACCGGCGACGACGCAGGGCACCGCACCGAGCACGACCGCGCCCACCGCAGCGCCCACGGCGGAGCCGGAGCTCGCGCCGGCGCCGTTGCCCGCCGACCCCGCCCCGGTCGAACCCGTCGCGCCCACGGATCCGGAGCTGTCGTCGAAGACCGCAGAACCCGACCGCGACTGGACTCCCACCGAAGATCCCAAGTCCACGATCGTGCCCGGTCAGATGCGGTCCGATCGTGAGGAAGTCCCGGCACCGTTCACCAAGGAAGACGCCGACCGCGCCGAGATCGCCGAGGCCCGGCTGCGCACTTCCCGCTCTGCGGTGGCGTGCCAGGTCTACTGGCCGTCCTGGTTCAACGTCTGCGGCGAGATCCGCGACAAGTACAACTCCCTCGGTGGACCCGGCAGCTTCCTCTCCTACCCGTCCAGCGGAAACATCGTCAACCCCGGCAACACCGGCGAACGAGTCACCTTCCTCAACGGACCCATCTACTGGTCCGCCGCCGGCGGAGCCCACCCCGTCGTCAACAGCTTCCTCAACCGCTGGGGCATTCACGGCTACGAAGGCGGCTGGCTCGGCTACCCGACCACTGACGAGATCGTCCTCCCCGACGGCGGCCGCCGCCAGGAATTCCAGCAGGGCGCGATCTACGTCTCGTTTCAGAACGCCATCGGCTCCGCCATCCGCAACGGCCCCATCCGCGACAAGTGGAACGCCATCGGAGGCAACGCGCCGGGGGGCAGCGTCCTCGGCTACATCACCGGCGACGAGATCGGACTCCCCGACGGACAGGGACGCATGGCCCGCTTCGAACGCGGCGTCATCTATTGGCACCCGAGCTACGGAGCGCATGAGGTCACCGGATTCGGACTCTTGACGTGGGCGTTCGACAGTTACGAACGCGGCACGCTCGGTTACCCGACCAGCGCTCCGCAGCCCTCGGGCAGCGGACTAACGCAACAGTTTCAGAACGGGCAACTACGTCAGACGAATCCCCTCGCGTCACCCGGGTTCATCGAGGTCGGTGGATTCGTCGACGGAGACAGACGCTCGGTCGGGGGCAGATTCTGCAGCAACGGGTACTTCGGCTGGAACAGTTTCGACAGTCTCCGAACCAGCCTCGATTCCTGGTACGCCAGGAATGGACGGGTGTGGCAAGTCGCCGACGACGACGAAGTGTGGGACGTGTGGTGCCGGGTCACCTCCGGTGAGGCGTCAATTCGCTACACCGACAACACCACGTCGATCGAGCCCGGCCCGCGATATGATCTCGACGACGGAACGATTTCGTATTTCCGCACCACCAGCACTTCCGGCGGATACGCGATCGACTTCAACGTCCCGTCGTTGAGTCAAGTCTGGAAGGTACATGTCGCACAATGACTTGGAGAAGCGGATTCTCCAGGAGATGCACGAGGTCCGCGATTGGATCTCGATTGCTCACGCTCTCACCCTGATAGGGAGGAGTTCGTTCGTCGCAAGCGGCGATGATGTGCGCCGCGTTCTGGAGTGCGTGGACCGGAGCGACGTCCTGCGGCTGGGTCGGATCGTCAATCGATTGGAGGCAATCCCAAAGCCTTTGCCCGTCGACGCCATCATCGACCGCGTCATGACACCGGGCAACCCCGCCGACCGTTCGGGGTTGATGATGGAGCTCTTCATCGTCGAGGCCTAAGTGCAATCGATCGTCGCGTCCAATCAGCCCGCATCACCGCGGACAATACAATGCATGTCTGCGGCCGACGGGGAACGGACACCTTTTGGATTCGGGTGGAACGGACAGCGTGGCCGCGGTGACTCATCACCGTGGCCACGCTGCGTTTTCCTCACGGAACAACCTCATGAGCATGAACTGACTCACAACGGCGACGGAACGGCTCCATTGGGGACCGTCCGATGCACCCTGGCCGGTGTCACACTGCTTGACCTCTGACACAACCGGACGATCAGACCTAAGATTCTTACCAATTATTGACGAAGTGATCGTTACCGATGATAAAGATTATGTTGGCCGACCGCTTCAGCCGTAGGTGTACGGACCCGCCGCCCGGGGATTGATGGTGTCGCAGTCCCACGTGATCCGGGCGCCACGCCAGGAGCCGACGGCTTCGAAACGGTCGACCTCCCCGTACAGGGCGTTCATCAGCGCGGTCGGTCCCCCTATGTAGGTGGAGGTGAGGTCCACGTCCGAGGCGACGAACCACGCCCGATCGGCGGGCCACCATACGCTCGGGGTGAACCCGTGCAGTTCTCGACCCGCGTCGACGACCGTCCCGCGAAACAGCAGGTGCTCGCGACTCGGCAAGGTCAGTCTGGGGTGATTGACGGGGACTCCGGTCATGCCCAGGCCCTCCCAGAATCCGAAGTAGCAGTCCTCGGGGGTGGTTGTGTGTTCGGCGAGGGCAGCAGCGAGTGCTGCGATTTCGTTCGCGGGGAGTTCGCCGGCGGTCGGGGAGCGATGCCAAAGGTCCCCTTTGCCGGTTCCTCGGCCTGACCGGACGCCGGTTTCGATCATCGACCCCCATGCGATGCTCTGATGCATCACCGCGCCGAGCCCCTCGGCGATGGTGCTCCAGCGAACCGGGGTGCCGTCGAAGTTGTTGTCCCAGTACGCCCACGCGGGGTGCAGCAGGCGCAGGTACGTCTCGTAGGTGCCCGGAACGAGCGCAGCCACCGTGTGGTCGAATGCTCGAATGTGCTGGCGCACCCAGTCGCCGGCCGACACATCCTCGAGCAAGTCGGCGTAGGACCAGTGCCCCGGGCCGGACAGGTGCGCACTGCCGTTCATGTCCACCTGTGACCCGACGACGTCGGGGAATGGGGGCGGGTTGACGCTCCGCCAGTCGCCGTAGTGCTCGAAGACGCGAGCGGTGCGCCCGTCGACCTGTTCGGTGCGTCCGGTGTCGGCGTAGACGCACATCCCGTGCGAGTCCACCATATTCGGGTCTTGGTCGGGTGAGCACATCGCTGTGCCGCGGTACGGGGTGATAGCACCGTCGTCGACATCGAGCGTGTGCTGGTCGAGATTTCCGCCGCGAAAGTGGCACCACATCGGTTGTGCACCTCGTCCTGTCGGTGGTCTGTATTCGTTCAGCGAGGGGTCGAGGCTCTCGGATCGGTCCCGGGTTCGATCGCTCTCACGTCGCGTGGCGCGCGGTGACGGCGCCAGAGTCGAATCAGGACATACACATTGGCCGCGGCGGCCACGATGTACGGAAATACGACCAGCGCAGCAGCATTCGCGGTTAGCTCCGGGGCCCAGCTTTCCGGACTACGGGTCGCCGGAACGGCAACGGATTCCACAACGGAGAAGACAACCCCGGTGTGCACCAGTACTGCTGCGGCCGCCGCGATCGAGACGAGCCATCGGCCCAGAGGACCATGGGCGGACCGAAGCCTGGCCGCACCAACGAACGACAGCGCGGCAAGTGCGAAGAACACCACGAAGGAGAACGCACCGAGCACCATCCACGTCGTCACTGCGTCACCGATGTGTGCTGGGGCACCGGCGAGGACGACGTTGGCCGGAACAGACATGCCGAAGAAGAACAGAGGCGCAAGCGCTGCCCCCTGCGACCAGACCACGTCACGCGACCGCCGTTGCGCGTCGAAAGCTTCAGCCGCAACGGCTTCATTGCCGGCCTTTTGTGCAGGCGCGCCCTCTTCGACTCGCTCGGTCATGCGACAAGGATGCCATGCGGTCCGTTTCGTCGCGTTCCCATCGACGCAGGATCGAGAGTGTTCGCACTGCTTGGCGCGGGTGCGCGGTGTCGAGCGGGAACCGGCCTGTTGATCGCCGCAGGTCTCGAAACGCCGGCAGCGTAAGAGTCAAACCTCTCCGCGCGGGGTTCCTCGCACAACCTTCGACGCTAGTTCCTCGTACTCCTCTGTAGATATTTTCGCCAGACCACGTATGAACGCCCGGCCTTCAGACCCGACTTCCGATCGGTTAGTGCAGAAGCCGGTGGCGTAGCTGATTGGCTCATGCTCTAGACCTACCCACTCAACACGAATGTGTTGAACGGACGGATCGTAGATTTTCCCGGGATGACCTGCAGTCAGAATTCGAGGACGCGACCATTCCTCATATATCTCTTCTGCGTTGTCAGGTCCGGTGTACACAACACATTGACCTTTCACGACGTCTTTCTCGGCGAGCTCTGTGCGCTGTTGCTCCATGCCTCATTGTGGGCTTCCGGTGGCGCCGTGAACCAGGCAGACCGAACGATTGGCAAGGCGACGCGGTAAGTTGGCGGTATGCCTCGTATCCCGAGATGGGGTGTAGCCGTCGGAGCGGTGCTCCTCGCCGCCGTTGCCGGCGCTGTCGCCGTCACAGCTTCTTCCGGCCTCGGCGAGCCCACTGGAGTCCCTTCTGCACCGCCTGCGGCTGAATCGTCGGTGGACAAGCAGCCGGGCGGCAGTCCTCCGGTGGAATCGGATCCGGAGGAGGCATACGTCGACGAGTCCCCGCCGCCCGAAACGGACGAAGAATTCAGGCGTGACGCTGAGTCCGGCCGAAACCCGGGGGAGCGATGGACGCCGATCGAAGGTGGCGGCGGTTTCAGGACCATTCCTGACGAGGAAATCGAGGACTACTTGAACAGGCCCCGTTAGACGCATTCTCGACCACGCCAGGGTTTCCGAGAAGCGCTTACGTGTGTCGGCTGGGTTGCGCGAAGGTCCCGTCAGCCCAAGCGCGTACGGTTCGTTCTATGGAGGCCGTGGCAATCAGGCGCAGGACCCAACCTCCTCCGCCTCACGTCGTGTTCGACGACCTGGCCCATCCCGGCCGACCAACTCATCGGACCTTGGCTGCACCTACTCGCCGACGAAGTGGCCCCGCGAGTGCTGGTGTCCGAGCACGCGTCGGTGGTCGTGTGGTCGTTGATCTGGCCGGCGCGTCCTGACGCCCGGGTTCGGTTCGAGCTGGCGTCCGCCGGGTCCGGAACCGATCTGCAGTTCACGCTGCTACTCGATCCGCCGTTGCCCGACGATGACGCGATCCGCACGATGCGCAAGCGACTCGGATGGCTGATCAACGGCCAGTTGCGGCACACCTACGGACAGTGAATCCCGCCGTCGCGAAACAGTGCCGCTGTGGAACCTGTTCGCACAACCGCTGAGGCTCGACACCACCCACCGACGTCATGGCTTCCGCAGAGCGAGCTGGTGCGAGCGGCGAATCGGCGGTGACGGACCCGAGCGATATGCGTTCACAATTCGACCGTGACGGCGACGTCCAGGTGCTTGACCTCGTCGCGCAGTGTCGCCAGCAGCGCCGACGCCTCGTCGTGATGGAAGCTCTCGGCCGCTGTTGTCCGCCAGCCCGTCACTGCATCGTAGTTCTCGTCGAAGTTGCGTTGAAACCGGTGAAGCCGCTGAATGAGTTCACCGCTCAGCTGCAGTTCGTTGGTCGCGACGTTCATCGGGCCCCGTCGGCCCACGAAGGGATAGTCGAACAGCCACACGGGGAAGTCGGAGCCGTACTCGACGAACAGCGACACCGTCGGCCGGCCGGATGCTCCCATTCGCGCGTCGCCCGTTATCGGTTCCATCCCACGCTGTGGGCCGCGGCGAGAATGACGCGTTCGATCTCGGGACGTTCCGCCGGCGACGCCGCCCAGGTGCGGACCGCGGTGTCAACGTCGTCGAGGATGGTGATGGCGTGGCCGGAGTCGGGCCGGCGGGCGGGTGCTGCGGGGGTGTCGCACCAGATGTGGGCTCCGACCACAGGGTGGACGAACCCGTCGGCGATGCGAGCGGAGAGCATCCTGCTGTGCACGCGTGCGCCTGCGGCGTGGGGGCCGTCACCGAGGTCCTCGCCGAGGGTCAGTACATCTCCTCGGCGAGGTCGAGTTGCGTGCGAGTGATGTTGCCGCGGTGGGGAACCCGCTGATCGGCGCGGGAGCGGCCTTCGAACCTCCCGACGACGTCCGAGACGACCGCGGCGACGGCGGGCGGGACGAGGGGTGGTGTGCTGCCGAGTTCGGCTCCCACGACCGACCTGTAGGCCAGGCACGCACGCACGAAGGTGTACCCGTCGCCTTCACCGACCGCCATGGCTGTCGCGGTGAAGAGGAAGTCGTCGAAGTAGTCGCGGTGCGTCGGCACAGTCCGGCGGATGCCGTCGGCGGCGGCCATCGTGATCTCCGGGCGCATCAGATACCCGCGAAGGACGTTGCGTTCCACGTCTTGCAACCACATACATAATGCCTGCGCGTGAGGGAAAACAGCGGTCGACGCCGCCGCGGCGCAAGTTACCTTGAACCGTCCTGGTCCTGATGGAGACTTCGTTCAGGCCACCTCGCGGTCGGAGGCGGCGGTGGAGCTGTTCTGACGGTAGTCGTTCTCGTACTCGATGGGCGAGGTGTAGCCGATCGAGGAGTGCACCCGGGTGGTGTTGAACCAGTGCACCCACGCCGCGGTCTCCCGCTCGACCTCCGCGCGCCCGGTCCACGACCGTTGGCGGTCGATCAGCTCCGACTTGTAGAGTCCGATCGTCGATTCCATCAATGCATTGTCGAGCGCGTCACCGACCGACCCGATAGATCCGGCGATGCCGGACTCGGCGAGAGCCTCGCTCAGGGCAATCGACGTATATTGCGACCCGGCGTCGCTGTGGAACACCAAACCCGTTGCTGTGAAAGCGAAGTCGGCCCGTCGGCGAGTGAACAACGCTTGCTCGAGGACACCGGTCACCAGCGGTGTCGCCTTGGTCGTCATCACCCGCCACCCCAGGATCCGGCGGGAGAACACATCCACGACGAAGGAGGTGTACACGAACCCTGCCAGCGTCCAGCAGTAGGTGAAATCAGCAACCCACCACTGATCCGGGCGGTCCGGCAGGGCCCATCGCCGGTCGATCAGGTCCGGATGCCGCGGCGCCCGGTCGTCGCGTTCGGTGGTGATCGTGCGCCGGCGGCCCCGCACCACTCCGACGGCTCCGCAGATACTCATAAGCCGGCCGACCTGATCACGGCCGACGTCGTGACCGGCACGTTTCATGGTGTGCCACATCTTGCGCACCCCGTATAGGCGCCGGTTCGCCACGAACATCGTGTGGACGGTGTTCGCGGCGTACGCCTCGACCAACGCGGCGGCGGAGACGGTGCCGCGCTTCTTGGCGGCGTAGTAGGTGGACGGGGCGATCTTCGTTCCGTGCTCGGTGAGCACGGAACAGATCGGGGCGACCCCGAATCGGTCGCGGTAGCCGTCGATGTAATCGACGATCACCGCAGTCGGCGGTCGACCTCCGCCGCCGCGAAAAACGCCGATGCTGTCTTGAGAATCTCGTTGGCCCTGCGCAATTCGGCATTCTCACGCTGCAACTTTTTCAGCTCGGCATCTCGATCGGATACCGTCGACGTCCCTTCGGGCAGATCGTCACGATCAATTCTGTCGATCCAATTGCGCAAAGTCTCGGGTTTGACATCGAGCAACGCACCGACGTGCTTGCGAGCCGCCAGCTTCGAATCACCGTGCTCGGCGACCCGTTCCCGATACATCCTCACCGCCCGCTGGCGGGTCTCCTCGTCGAACTTCCTCGGTGCTGCCATGACTGCATTCTCCTGGTGAGATCACAGTCTCCACCAGACCCAGGACGGTTCAAAGACGTACGCCCCGATACGGTCGCCGCTGGGTGCGGTGCAGTCCTCTGCGACCTCGGTCAGTGAGCTTCTCGACATCGCGAACCCGACGGTGAACGGCACCGACATGCCGGCCAGGACCACAGTCGCAGCCACGACGACGACGGCGATCGACGACAGTTTCCAGGCTCGGTACCGAACCCATCCCACAATCGTCAGAACGAGCCACACTGCACCGAGGATGACCAGTAGCCAGCCGGATGCGGCGAGTAGCCAAATCATGGCCGCTGGTGGGGTGAGCGAGTACAGCAGGACGGCGCAGGCTGCCGCAGCAACGGCGGTGATGACGACGACGACGGAGGCTTCCCACCACGACGGGGCGTCAGGACGCTGATCCGCAGGTGTCGGCGGGGCGGTCAGCGCGGCGTAGACGCGCTCGTGCGACAACGGCGACGTGCCCATCGACTCACCCTAACCGCGACGACCACGACACGAGTGCTGGTCGGCGACGCCGACCGACACGAGGAGTCGGATCTCCGCCCCTCGTCGTGCTCAACGGTCTCGTGGCGGGTCGGCCGCGACGATGTCGAGTTGGGTCTGGGCGACGAGTCGGAAGATCGTCGCCTCGTTTCCGCTGATGTAGGCCCACGTCGGGTCGACGTCCGATGCCACACACCAGGCATGGTCGGCCGGCCAGATGAACGCCGGCGGCGGCATGTCGGGAGTGGGCTGAGCGCACCACTGTCCGACGTCGCTCAGCGGGCCGGAGAACAGGTGGTAGGTGCGATTCGGAATGGCGACGACGGGTGGATTCGGCGTGATGGTCTCGTCGATTCCCGGCCACCCTTCCCACAGGCAGAAGTAGCAGAGTTGCGGCGTCGCGGTGTCCGAGGAGAGCAGGTCGCACAGTTCGGCGATGACGGGGCCGTCGCCCTGCTCGCCGAGGGGTCGCGGCGGAATCTCCGGCCTCGGGCGTCGCCGTCGTCGGGGATGTATCGCAAGCGGGCATGCGCGGGGAACAGGGTGTGGGGTCCGAAGGCGGCGAGCACGTCCCACGCAATCCCCGAGCGGGTGAGCCACACGGCTGGCGCGGGGTCTTCCAGAACTCGCAGAACCATTCCCGTAGTCAAGCACCACGAGAACACCTGCCGCACAGCAGACTGACAAACCGATCCTGTCGCCCCGACAGCACACAACGACTATGGAGGACACCATGACGCAGCGGATGCAAGTTCTCGCCGGAATGGCCGACGGGCCGAAAGGTCTGCACCTGTGACGCATTGGGTCGAGGTGCTGCTGAAGATCGTCGACGGCCCTCAACGGCCGGTGTCGGGTGTCGTGCGTGCAGTTCACGCGGACACCGGTCCGCGACATGTCTACGACGGGCACTACGGTGTCGCTCCGTCGTATGTGGGTTTCGGACTTGGCGGGGTCCGCCTGACCCGACTTGGCCGCAAGACACGCATGGAGCTGCTCGACGGGCAGCCGCTGTTCATTGCCGACGGCGAAAAGTGTTGGGTGTTTCAGGCTGGTCAGGACCATCCGATCGAGACCAATGAACTGAACACCCGGATACATGACCCTGGCCGGGATCTGATCGTGTCACGGCCGGTCGAGCATTGGGCGCGGCCGGGGCTCACCCGCCCCACGGGCCCTATCGAGGAGGTCGAGTTCATCGGGCGGCGAGCCTGGAGAGTGGGGTTGAAGACCGGAGCCACTGGTTCACCGATGGTGCTGACGATAGACACCGAGACTGGGGCGGTGCTGCGACAAGACAGCGACGAAGGTAGCGCGGCGTACATCGACTGCATCGTGTCGGAGGACGTGGCCGAATCGACTTTCGTGTGGACCGGCCCGGTGAGAAAGCCCCGAGACGTGTTCGCCGAAGAGCAGGCGCACTCGTTGGAACGATTGCAACGCGACATGCAGTGGTTTCGTGACAACGTGGTCAAGTCCCGTGAGGTGGTGTGCGACGTCGTCGCGTGATTCCTCGTTGTCGGGTTATGCGGTCAAAGCCGGTACCACCTCCTCGTCAGACTCAGTGACGTTCTGAGCGGTCCTATCGCTACGAGAGCGAGCGAGGACGTCGAGTCCGAGATAGCGTCGCCCTTCGATCCACTCGTCGTGCTGCTCGGCGAGCACGGCACCGACCAGCCGGATCAGCGCAGCCCGATCCGGGAAGATCCCGACGACGTCGGTTCTGCGGCGGATCTCCTTGTTCAGCCGCTCCTGCGGATTGTTGGACCAGATCTGCCGCCAGATCTGCTTCGGGAACGCAGTGAATGCCAGCAGATCCGCTCGCGCCCCGTCGAGATGCTCGGCCACCTTCGGCAGCTTCTCCTCCAAGGCGTCGATCACCCGGTTGTACTGCGCGTGAACCGAATCCGCATCCGGTTGGTCGTAAACGGAATGCAACAGCGTCTTCACCCACGGCCACGACGCTTTCGGTGTCACCGCCATCAGGTTGGTCGAATAGTGCGTCCGGCATCGCTGCCACGATGCGCCGGGCAGGGTCGCGCCGACCGCGGACACCAGGCCGGCGTGGGCGTCGGAGGTCACGAGTTGCACTCCGGACAGGCCTCGGGCGACGAGCCCGCGGAAAAAGCTCAGCCAGCCGGCGCCGTCCTCGGCGGAGGTGACATCGATACCGAGGATCTCGCGATAGCCGTCGGCATTGACGCCGACCGCGACCAGGGTGTGGACGTTGACGACCCGCCCGTTCTCCCGGACCTTGAGCACCAGCGCATCGGCGGCGACGAACGTGTAGGGACCGGCGTCGAGTTGCCGGTTGCGGAAGGCTTCGACCTGTTCGTCGAGTTCTTTCGCCATGACGCTGACCTGCGATTTCGACAACGACGTGATGCCGAGGGTGTCGACGAGTTTCTCCATTCGTCGGGTCGAGACCCCGAGTAGGTAGCACGTCGCGACCACGGTGGTCAGGGCCCTCTCGGCCCGCTTCCGGCGTTGCAGCAGCCAATCAGGGAAGTAGGAGCCTTGCCGCAGTTTGGGGATGGCGACGTCGAGAGTGCCGACACGGGTATCGAAGTCCCGGTGCCGGTACCCGTTGCGGGTATTGCTCCGCTCATCGGAGCGTTGGCCGTAGCCGGCGCCGCACAGTGCGTCGGCTTCGGCGCTCATCAGGGCGTCGAGGAACATCGCCAGCAGTTCGCGCAGCAGGTCAGGGCTGGCACCGGTGAGTCGGTCGTCGACAAGCTTGCGCAGGTCGATATCGTGGGCAGTGGTCATCGTGTGGTCCTGTCTCGAGTGACTTTGGTCGGTCTCTTCGAGAATCACGCGGTGGCCGTCTTTCGTTCGGTTACGACACGCCAGCAAGCTCATTCAGCTGTGGCTCGTACACCACTCTGATGGACGCAACCGACAACGTCAGCTCGGAACGTATCCAGGCACACGTTCTGGTCGACTTCACACCGACAGAGGTGCGCCGCGACCCCGAACACCCCGACAGCTTCGAGGCCGACTTCGAGAACGGTGCCGGCCGGTTGTGGCGGCGCGCACGATCTGACGACGACTGGATCCTCCCCGTGAACTGGACACGGCACTACCCGACTCCGATCCGAGCATGGTCGACGCAGGAGTCCGACTGGGCATGCGCTGTGAACCTCGGCCCAGACAGCCTGACGAATGCTACTTTGGCGCACCTGCAGACCATGCTTCATCCAGGCCGCGAGGTGGTCGGCACGCCACCGGTAAACCCGGAGGCCAGCTGATATCCACGTCATACGCGAGGTGGCGCTCGGTTACGGTCACCGACTCCGACGCGTTCGCGTAACTCCGCCGAGGCGCACTGGACGCTACGTGAGCTAGGGGTGGACCCTGCACCCTCCTGGCGGCGCCGAGCATGAGACGGCCTGTCGGTGGTGAATCCGCGGTCGTCGCCGAGGCGGCCCAACCTGTCGGCGATGGTCGAGGTCATTGCGAAGATGAACTGCTGCGCCCACGCCGGCGGCGCAGCTATCTGTGGGTGCGGGATCAAGGATGCGGGCACCAGGGCGCCGTTTCGACGCAAGTGCCCCAGCAACTCGCGGACCAGCCGGATAGGGTCTTTACGTGGCCGGGATCTTGCGTGACGGTGGTGCGAAGGTCGATGTCGCTGTAGTCACGGCCATTGTCGCCTGCGGGATCCTCGCGGCGGGTCTGACCCACCACTTGCAGTCCGACACGGTCGCGATCCCCGGATGTAGCGAGGTCATTCCGGAGGACGAGTTTGAACGGGTCAACTTCGCATTCAGTGGCAGCGGTTTTGCTGGCGGTGGTGACTTTGGTGCCGTCCCGAACCCCGACGCGACGCTACCTTGGGCGACTCCGGCCGGCGCCGAGGCCATGACATCAGCGCTGGCGTCGGCGTTACCACCGGGGACGGTGCGAACGACGAACAACTTCGGCTCGGACCTGCGCTTTCTGCCGCTAACCCTGACCGCATTCGGCAGCAACACGAGTGCGCAAGGGAGCATCTACTCGGACGGGCGGTCCGGATGGCTGACAGTCGAGGTCGCCTACACTGGCGGATCCGCCGGGCCGTGCTTCGCCGGCCAGGTCGACGAACGCATCTCTCGACCGGACGGAACCGTCCTCGATGTGCGACAACACGGTGACGTACGGCGCGTGACCGTTCACGCTCCCGGCGGGTTCCAGGTCGACGTCAACGCTGACGGCGTGCTGACGCTCGACCAAGTGATCGACATCGCGTCGACGCCTGCGTTTCGTGTCGCAGCCGCCAGGTGATCCCGCATCGTATCGACCACGATAATCATTACCGATAATTAATATATTGACATAACCGCAGTGCAGATGCTGTTCCGATACCCCGCACACAGTTCAGAGGTATCTGACCACCACTACTGCGGATCGATCTCGCCAGCCGTGCCACCGGCAAGTTCTGCTGCGGCCTCACGTGTCAAAAATGACGGTATACCGGGCGCCGCCGCCAAGCTCCCCCCATGCGCTGTCGACGTCACCGTTGACGAACGCGTTGATGAGATACTCCGCGTCGCGCCTCGAGTGGACGTGATCGCAGTTCACCGCGTCGTTGACGAACAGCTGCGCCGGCACACCTTCCGCACAGACCCATGAAACGTCTTCGACGACGACGGGACCGGCGAGGAGGAGGGCGCGGTGAGCTAAAGGAATGGAGCTTGCTCGGCTTCGACGCCGCCGCAAGCTCCGGTGAAACGGTCGGTACTGGTTCGGTTCTGGTGGTCGCGCGATTCGCTGGCCTCACGGCTCTGCCCGACACCGACGTCGCTCGATCTTGGCGTCCGGGACCTCGTCGACTGAGACGTTCTTACAACCGTGGTACACGAGAGCACGCATGGTGCGGCTCCTTCGGTGGGTGGGCTGCCGGCCGGGGGCCGCGTTCGGTGCGGGTCGGTCTCAGAAGGCGCTGGCGGCGGCTTCGGCGACGGCCTGGTCTTGGTCACCGGTTCCTCCGCTGACGCCGACGGCGCCGACGACCTGGCCGCCGCGCTCGAGCGGGATGCCACCGGCGAAGATCATCACCCGACCGTCGTTGGAGGCGTGGATGCCGTAGAACTGCTCACCGGGTTGGGCGAGGTCGCCGAGGTCTTTGGTGGCTGTGTCGAACGCGCGGGCCGTGAAGGCTTTGTTGATCGAGATGTCGATGCTGCCCAGCCACGCTCCGTCGATCCGTACGTGAGCGACGAGATTGCCGCCGGCATCGACGACGGCGATGTTACTGGGTTGACCCTGCGTGCTGGATTCAGCTTCTGCTGCCGCGATGACACGTTTGGCGTCGTCCAACGAGATTGTAGGAATAGATAGCGTCAATTGCTCCTTCGAATGTGGCGTGCGCTTTGTGGCTCGAGCCGCTCCAGAGCCGCCCGTCGGTTTGCCTGTTGAGTTTGTGACCGACAGCGCTCGTGTTGTGCTTCGCGTTGCGAACGTGAGTGGGCGGACTACGGGAGCTTGGACGCGAGGACGTCGGCCGGCAGGATCTCGGGTGCTGCGCCGAGGAGGTGCTGATTGGCCGTCAGGGCTGCGACGATGGCGCCGTTGGCGTGGGCGTCGCGAGCGGCCTCGTCGGGGAATGCATCGAAGATCCAGAAGGTGTCGGCGTGGGTCCTGACCGCGAACCAGACAATCGTTCCTACTTCTTCGTTGGCGAGTGCGACAGCGCCGGCGAGCAGATCGGCGAGCGCGTCGTGCTGTCCATCGGCCGCGACGATCTTGGCGACGAAGGCATACGGAAGTGATGCGGGTGTGGACATGACGGGTTCTCCTTGAAGTCGGGATTCTTCGTGGGACGAGTTCAGCGTATGACGAGCAAGGGCATGTGAGAAGTGGCGTATACGGCAGTATTGCTATTGTTTACGTCATGCGTATCGGACTGATCGCGATCGACGGCTGCTTCGGTTCGGCTATCGCGTCGATCATCGACATCGTGCGGGTGGCCGACGGAGCCCGCGGCGATGTCGACCCGCGGATCGACCCGATCGAACTCGCCATCCTCGGACCGAAACGGCGAGTGACCACGACGGCATCGATGACCCTGTCGGTGGAGCACCCGCTGTCGGAGTCCGCAGAGTTCGACGTGGTCGTCGTCCCTGCGCTTGGAACCCTCACGTCCGCCGCCACCAACGACGTCCTCCAGAGCCGAGATGCTCGTTCGGTCATCGCCTCGCTCGGGCGCCTCGACGAGGCGACCACCCGGATCGCCGCGGCGTGCACCGGCGTGTTCGCTGTCGCCGAGACCGGACGGATGCATCATCGGAGGGCGACGACCAGCTGGTTCCTGGGGCCGGAGTTCCTGAAGCGCTATCCGACCGTCGCCCTCGATCTCGACACCATGGTCGTGGTCGACGGGAACCTCGTCACCGCCGGCGCCGCGTTCGCCCACATCGACCTCGCGCTCTCACTCGTGCGATCGATCAGCCCCGACCTGGCCCAACATGTCGCCAAGCTCCTCATCATCGACGAGCGTCCGTCGCAGGCGGCCTTCGTCGCCTACGAACATCTCCGGCACGAGGACCCGATCGTCGTCGAGTTCGAACGCTTCGTGCGCGCCCGCCTGGACGAACCGTTCAACGTCGCCTTCGTCGCGCAGTCGCTCGGCACCAGCCGGCGCACCCTCGAACGACGAGTCCGTGCGGCGCTCAACCTCACTCCGCTCGGCTTCGTCCAACGGCTTCGCATCGAACGAGCTCGGCACCTCTCAGCAACCACGGACTTCACCTCCGCCGAGATCGCGCTACGGGTCGGCTACGCGAACGCCGAGACTCTGCGCTCCCTCCTGCGCCGGGAGCGACGCCGTTCCTGACCTATCGCCATACCTGTAGCCAGTGTCCTAGTGCTCGACTGGAACCACCTCTCAGCACGTCGCGTCGACGCCTCTGCGTCGCCCGTGGACGACCCACTCGACACGCCCGCAGCACAAGTCATGTGACGTGTCCCGGCTTCCCGGACGGTCGGGGTTGGGTGGCTGTGATGTCGCTGCGTTCTCGTCGAGGGGGTCAGCAGACTCGATCAGGGTCGATTGGGATGAGACGCGAAGGCGCTCAGGTCAGGGCGGCCGAAGCCGGCCGGCGGGGTAGCGTCGGTCACGTCGAGGTCTTTCGGATGGATGGCGTAGGAACCTCCATCGTCGGGAGACCTCGACGTCTATCTGCGGACCGACGCGCCCGGCCGACCTACACCCTCATCTGGGAAGAGCCGTCAATCCGTCGGTCGACGGGTGGAGGATCGCCGACACCGCATCCTTGCTGCTGGACGGCGTCCGTCACCGCGGGTTCGCCTCCATCGACCAGGCATTGCCGTCGGTGCCCCCCGACGAGGTGCCGTGCCGCGTCGACGAGACCGGCACCGTCGTCGTCGACGATCGGATGGGCAGCGGATACCAGCTCACCGATCCGCCGAGTTCTTTCGTCGAGCGCATTGCGAGCCAGGGCGGGTTGAACCGTCCTGGGTCTGGTGGAGACTGTGATCTCACCAGGAGAATGCAGTCATGGCAGCACCGAGGAAGTTCGACGAGGAGACCCGCCAGCGGGCGGTGAGGATGTATCGGGAACGGGTCGCCGAGCACGGTGATTCGAAGCTGGCGGCTCGCAAGCACGTCGGTGCGTTGCTCGATGTCAAACCCGAGACGTTGCGCAATTGGATCGACAGAATTGATCGTGACGATCTGCCCGAAGGGACGTCGACGGTATCCGATCGCGATGCCGAGCTGAAAAAGTTGCAGCGTGAGAATGCCGAATTGCGCAGGGCCAACGAGATTCTCAAGACAGCATCGGCGTTTTTCGCGGCGGCGGAGGTCGACCGCCGACTGCGGTGATCGTCGATTACATCGACGGCTACCGCGACCGATTCGGGGTCGCCCCGATCTGTTCCGTGCTCACCGAGCACGGAACGAAGATCGCCCCGTCCACCTACTACGCCGCCAAGAAGCGCGGCACCGTCTCCGCCGCCGCGTTGGTCGAGGCGTACGCCGCGAACACCGTCCACACGATGTTCGTGGCGAACCGGCGCCTATACGGGGTGCGCAAGATGTGGCACACCATGAAACGTGCCGGTCACGACGTCGGCCGTGATCAGGTCGGCCGGCTTATGAGTATCTGCGGAGCCGTCGGAGTGGTGCGGGGCCGCCGGCGCACGATCACCACCGAACGCGACGACCGGGCGCCGCGGCATCCGGACCTGATCGACCGGCGATGGGCCCTGCCGGACCGCCCGGATCAGTGGTGGGTTGCTGATTTCACCTACTGCTGGACGCTGGCAGGGTTCGTGTACACCTCCTTCGTCGTGGATGTGTTCTCCCGCCGGATCCTGGGGTGGCGGGTGATGACGACCAAGGCGACACCGCTGGTGACCGGTGTCCTCGAGCAAGCGTTGTTCACTCGCCGACGGGCCGACTTCGCTTTCACAGCAACGGGTTTGGTGTTCCACAGCGACGCCGGGTCGCAATATACGTCGATTGCCCTGAGCGAGGCTCTCGCCGAGTCCGGCATCGCCGGATCTATCGGGTCGGTCGGTGACGCGCTCGACAATGCATTGATGGAATCGACGATCGGACTCTACAAGTCGGAGCTGATCGACCGCCAACGGTCGTGGACCGGGCGCGCGGAGGTCGAGCGGGAGACCGCGGCGTGGGTGCACTGGTTCAACACCACCCGGGTGCACTCCTCGATCGGCTACACCTCGCCCATCGAGTACGAGAACGACTACCGTCAGAACAGCTCCACCGCCGCCTCCGACCGCGAGGTGGCCTGAACGAAGTCTCCATCAGGACCAGGACGGTTCAGGTTGCTGCTCGTCGTCTCGCACGCGGTCGCTGTGGACGGGGTACCCGGCGCCGGCCTTGTGCGGCTCGGTGAGCTGCTGTCGAATCCCGACAGCGTGGTGCAGGCATGGGTGCCCGCTCCACCCACGGACGGTGACGGCGAGGTCGTGGCGGAATCGGATCAGGCCAGGGGCGGCAAGACCGTGTCGCCCGGCGACCCGTCCACCGGGAAGGAGACGCTGCTTCGCCGCGTGAACTGGACCACGGTCGCGGCTTGCCTGATGCTCGTCGGTGCGGTGGCGGCGGCGGCGGTGGTTGTCGACTTCGGGGCTTGGTGGGTCGGTGACGTAGCGTCGGAGCGTGTCGCGGCGGTCGACGCGGTCCTGACCGCCGGGAAAGTGACAGTGATGCAGCGGCCACAGAGACGTCGGACGCGTCCGCTGCCATACGCCGGAAAGCTTCGGACAGTCGTATGGGCGGCGGCGAGGTCACCTCGTCACGGTAAACACTGCTCCCGACAGTCCAGCTGGTCTCGCAGGTCGCTACAGGCCCGGTCCGACGTCGCGGCTTCGGTCGGTGTCGAGGCCGGTCGTGCGGTCCCGCAGGTGTTGCTCGGCCTCCTGCTTGTGGGCGGTGGCGGTGCGCGCTCGCTCCTCGGCGGCCCGGTCGGCCGGCGACAGGGCGTTGCGGCGGTCGAGCTCGTCCCCGTAGGTCTGCCGGGTGCGTTCACTGCGCGCGGCGGCTGCGCCGCTGACGGGCGTGCGGGCGACGGCGGCCACGCGCAGACGGCGTTGCAGCTCGGCGGTGGGGATCTGTTCGACCGCGGCGCCCGTCGTGCGGTCGGCGCCGGCGGCCGCGGCGGCAGACCGGGCCCGCTCGGACCACAACGCGGTCTCCGCGGTCGCGGCGGCGAGACGGTCCTGGTCGACGGTGCGTCGACCGAACCGTCCCATCTCCGGTTCCCGTGCGGCACGTTCGCTCGCTCGAGCTGCCGCGAGTCGGGCCTGAGCCCGCTCGGCCCGTGCTCGCGTGTCGACGGCGGTCTGGACGGCCTTCGCCGCCGCCATGGTCTGCGCGATGTCCTCGCGCGCGGCGGCGACGGCCTTTCCTCCGAGTGCGGCGGTCTTGGCGGCGGCGGCGAGGCGGACGTCGCGGTCGAGGCCGGCCAGTCGCGTGCGGGTCTGCGCGGCGGCGGCGCCGAGTCGGTCGTCGTCCAGCGCGCGGATCGGGTTGCGTCGCATCTGCTCAGCAGCGGCGGCGACGTCGAGGTCCGCGTGCGCGGGGGTGCGCACCAATTCGGGTCGCTCACCGAGGGCGGACCGCGGTCCCGCGTCGACCGGATCGGCCGCAGGTGCGGTCGATTCGCAGCCGTCGGTCAGGCCGAGGTAGGTGCGCAGCTCGTCGGTGTAGGCGGTCAGATCCGGGTCGGTTCCGGTGACGGTCTCGGCGACGTCGGCGACGACCGCGCGGATCGCGTCTCGTTCGGCGTCGTCGAAGCGGGTCAGGTGCAGATCGAGGGTGTCGGGGTCGGCGCCCAGTGCGGTGTCGACGACACGGCGGGCGAGGTCGGCCCATTCTCGGTCGGTGAGGGCGGCCGCGACGCGCTCGGGAACGGCGCGGCGCACTGCGGTGAGGGCGTCGGCGTCGACGAGCGCGTGCATCGCGTTCCGATACGCCTGCTGCTGCGGGTGCGTGTAGTGCAGGTCCGTCGCCCACTGGGTGTCGGCGCCGCGGGGGTCGACGATGGCGGCGACGGTGTTCTCGGCGAACGCGCGTAGTTCGGAGTCGGCGCCGGGGTGCTCGGGCGGCAGCACCGGCAGCGTCGACCCGTTCTCGGGCACCTCGACGGTCTCGAGGCGGGCGAGGATCGCGACGGGAACGTTGCGGGCGGTGTGCAGGTCGGGGTCACCGAGCAGGTCGATAACCATGTTGCGGTCGACGCCGCGCGCGAGGACGTCGCGGACACCGGCAACGGCGGCGTCCCACCCCCGCTGCCCGGTCGCGGCGGTGTGGATGGCGGTCGGCAGCGTCACGGACAGCAGGTGCCGGGCGTGGGCGTCGCCGAGCTTGACCACGGCGGTGTCGTAGTTGTAGTCGCGGAACCGGTGCGGGTCCGACGCGCGGGCCAACCCGTCGCGTAGGTGCTCGGTGGCGGCGCGTTCTTCGCCGTCACGGGCGAGGATCGACTCGAACACTCCGCGGGCAGCTGATCTTGGCGCCGCGGGAGTTGATGGCGTGCAGGGCGTCTCGGTGCTGCTTCTCGACCTTTTACGCCGCATCCCCGGCCGAATACGGCCGGTAGATCAGGGTGAGGCGTTTGCGGGGCAGGTCGTCGTGCGGGGCGAGCAGCGGTTTGAGGACGGTGTCGGCGAACACCGACTCCCGGTGGTGCGGCCATCTCCCATACCACCGACGTCGTGCCGTCGTGCCGGTAGTGACCCCACTCGGTGCGGGCCCGGCCGGGTCCGGCGTCCTTCCACGTCACCCCGTGCGGTTGTTCGGCGATGTCGAGTTCCTCGAAGTCGTTTCCGTCGACGCCCAACCGATGACGGCGGCGGAGATCGTGGCCACCGCACACCGCTCCTACAACCCGTCGACGGGCCACCTTGACGTTCGAACGGCGGACGGCTTTACTGGAGATCGTTCGAAAACATGTTCGAATTCTCGGTCTTCCCCCGAGTCTCGATCCGGGGAGTGAGTATGCCTGTTTCCGTCGATCTGGACGGTCTCGACGGTCTGTCGCGCAGCGAGCGGATCGCCGTGCTGCGGCGCCGCATCAGCGGTGCGGCCGGCCCTGCTGCTGCAGCCCCTGCAGCCCCTGTCACGTCCGCGGCCACCGCCCCGGTTCTCGAGCCCGTGCCCACCGCGGCGCAGCGCCCCACCCGGCCCGTCCTTCCGGTCCCGAGTGCGTTGTCGGAGCTGCTGCCGGAGGGCGGACTGGCCCGCGGATCGGTGGTCGCGGTGTCCGGGGCGGGCTCGCTGCTCACCGGCATCCTGGCGTCGGTCACGGCGTCCGGGCGGCACGCGGCGGTGATCGGAATGCCGCGGCTCGGTCTGCTCGCGGCGGCGGAGATGGGCGCCCAGCTCCACCGGCTGGCGTTGGTGCCGGATCCCGGGTCGGATCCGGTGGAGGTGGCGGCCGTGTTGCTGGACGGTATCGATCTGGTGGTGCTCGGCCTGGGCGGGTCCGCCGTGCCGCCGTCCCGGGCGCGCGCGGTGGTGGCGCGAGCCCGCGCCAAGGGCGCCACGCTCGTCGTCACCGACGGTCGGTGGGACGGGGCGGAACTCACCCTGTCCGCGCGCGTCGACGGGTACGACGGCCCGGGGTCCGGGGATCGCCGCGGTCGCGGGCGGGTGCGGGCGGTGCGGTTGGGCGTCGAGGTGCAGGGTCGGGCGATCCGGCCGCGCACGGGTCGTCTCGTCGTCGCGTCGGCGGGGGAGGGCGTCGAGTGGACGACCGCTCGGGAGAGCGGTCCGACGATGACGGCGTTGTCGTCGTGACCGGTCTCGTGACCGGCCCGCAGAAACGACGCGCCCGGGTGCTCGCCGTGTGGTGTCCCGACTGGCCGGCGGTCGCGGCGGCGGCCGCGGCGAACGTCCCCGCGTCCGCGCCGGTGGCCGTCGTCTCGGCCAATCGGGTGGTCGCCTGCTCCGCGACGGCCCGGACGGCCGGGGTCCGGCGCGGCGGGACGCGCCGCGAGTCGCAGGCACGATGCCCGGAACTGCATGTGGCACGGGCGGATCCGGACCGAGACGCGCGGTCGTTCGAGCCGGTGGCCGCCGCGGTGGACGAGCTGATTCCGGGAATCGAGGTGCTGCGTCCGGGTCTGCTGTTGCTCTCGGCGCGGGGAGCGGCGCGGTACTTCGGGTCGGAGGAGAGCGCGGCCGAACGCCTCGTCGACGCGGTCGCCGCCGTCGGAGTGGAGTGCCAGGTGGGCATCGCCGACGAGGTCTCCACGGCGGTGATCGCCGCGCGGCACGGCATGATCGTGCCCGCCGGCGACGGCGCCGGATTCCTCGCGCCGCTGCCGGTGGCGGAGTTGTCGGCGGAGCCGTCGCTCGCGGCGCCGGACCGGGTGGATCTGGTGGACCTGCTGGTGCGGCTCGGGTTGCGCTCGATCGGGGACTTCGCGGCGCTCTCGCCGGTCGACGTGGCGTCGCGGTTCGGGACCGATGCCGTGGCGGCGCATCGCAGCGCGCGGGGGGAACCGGAACGTCCGCCGTCGGCGCGGGTGGTGCCGCCGGATCTCGACGTCGAGTACCACTGCGACCCGCCGTTGGACCGGGTGGACGCCGCCGCGTTCGCCGGCCGCGCGCTGGCGGAGAAGTTGCACGTCGCGCTGTCGGCGGCCGCGGTCGCCTGCACTCGGCTGCTGGTGCAGGCCCGTACCGCGAACGGCGAGCATCTCTCCCGCACCTGGCGGTGCGCCGAGCCGCTCACCCCGGAGGGCACCGCGGATCGGGTGCGGTGGCAACTCGACGGGTGGCTCACCGGGCGCAGCGGCAGCAAGCCCACCGCCGGAGTGGTGGTGCTGCGGCTCGAACCGGTCGAGGTGGTCAGCGCCGGCGCGCTGCAACTCGGACTGTGGGGTGGGGTCGGTGACGAGGACGAGCGCGCACGACGCGCGTTGGTGCGGGTGCAGGGCCTGCTCGGTGGGGAGGCGGTGCAGGTGGGCGTGCTCAGCGGCGGCCGTGGTCCGGCCGAGCGGGTGACGGTGGTGCCGTGGGGCGACGAGCCGGTTCCCGACGCCGATCCGGCCGCACCCTGGCCGGGTCGGCTGCCGTCGCCGTCACCCACCGCCCTCACCACCACGCGTCCGGAGATCACCCTGGTGGGCGCGGCGGGGGAGCCGGTCGGGGTGACCGAGCGGGGGATGTTCGATCGGGACCCGGCGGTGCTGACGTGGGGGTCGAGTTCGTGGTCGCTGCACGGGTGGGCCGGCCCGTGGTGCGTCGACGAGCGGTGGTGGGACCCGGGTGCGGCGTCCACGGCGCGGCAGGTGGCGCGGGCACAGATGATGCTCGAGGACGCGCGCGCGGTGCTGGTCCTGCACGACGGAGGACGATGGTTCGTGGAGGGCATCTACGAATGAACGAACACTCGTCCGATCGGCGCAGCGTCACCGGCGCCGCCCGGGCACGCGACCGGCTGCACGAGGCGACGGTCCTGCACGCGGATCTGGACTCGTTCTACGCCTCGGTGGAGCAGCGGGACGATCCGTCGCTGCGGGGTCGGCCGGTGATCGTCGGCGGCGGCGTGGTGCTCGCGGCGAGCTACGAGGCCAAGGCGTACGGAGTCAAGACCGCGATGGGCGGTCGGCAGGCCCGCGCCCTCTGCCCGCAGGCCGCCGTCGTGCCCCCGCGGATGCACGCCTATTCGCAGGCCAGCAAGGACGTCTTCGAGGTGTTCGAGAACGTCACCCCGCTGGTGGAGGGCATCTCCATCGACGAGGCGTTCCTCGACGTGACGGGGCTGGCGCGACTGTCCGGCTCGCCGGTCGACATCGCGGCCGATCTACGACGCACCGTTGCCGAGGACGTCGGGTTGCCGATCACCGTCGGTGTGGCGCGGACGAAGTTCCTGGCCAAGATCGCCAGTGCCGTCGCCAAGCCGGACGGGTTGCTGGTGGTCGATCCGGGCCGCGAACTGGAGTTCCTGCATCCGCTGCCCGTGGAACGCATGTGGGGCGTCGGCAAGGTCACCGCCCGCAAGTTGCACGCGCAGGGGATCCGCACCATCGGTGAGCTCGCCGCCGAGCGGGAGGGCGCGCTGGCCGCGGTACTCGGGTCCGCCGCCGGTCGCCACCTCCACGCGTTGTCCAACGGGGTCGACAGTCGCCGGGTCACCACCGGCCGGAGTCGACGGTCGGTGGGCGCGCAGCACGCGCTGGGGCGGCGGCACAAGGACCCCGCGGAGATCGACGCCGCGCTCACCGCGTTGGTGGACCGGGTGACCTACCGGATGCGTAAGGGGCACCGCGCGGGACGGACGGTGACCCTCCGGCTGCGTTTCGACGACTTCAGCCGCGCCACCCGGTCGACCACCCTCGGTCGCGCCACCGCCGACACGCACATCGTGCTCACGGCCGCGCGGTCCTTGCTCGAGGCGGCGATGTCCACCATCACCATGCAGGGGCTCACCCTGGTCGGCGTGGCCGTCTCCAACCTCGAGGACGGCTCGGCCCTGCAGTTGGAACTGCCCTACGACACGCCTCCCGACGAGCAGGAGCACAGCCACGAGCACGTCGGCCGGGCGGCACTCGACGCCGCGCTCGACGGCGTGCACCGGCGGTTCGGCTCCGCCGCCGTCACCCGCGGCGTGCTCCTCGGACGCCGGGAGCTGCCGTCGGTGCCCCTGCTCGGGGACTGAGACGACCGCCGGCCCCGGGTACAGTGACGCTCGGTGAGTACCGACGACGCCCCGCGCGAGAACGTCCCGACCGGCAGCGGTCCGACCCGTCCGCACGTGTACTACCGCGACTCCGGCGGCGAGGACGCTCTGGACTCGCCGGTGGTTCTCGTCCACGGCATGGGCGGAGACGGCGCCACGTGGAACCGGTTCGCGCAGAGCCTGATCCGCCGTGGTCGGCGCGTCATCGTGCCCGACCTCCGCGGTCACGGCCGCAGTGGCCGCGCCGCGGACTACTCCTTCGCCGCCTTCGCGGACGATCTCGAGGACCTGCTGGACCGGCTGCGCCTGACACGCGTGGACCTGGTCGGGCACTCGCTCGGTGGACACACGGCCACGCTCGTCGCGCAGCGCCGGGGCGACGCGGTGCGCAAGCTGGTGGTCGAGGAAGCTCCGCTGCCGCTGCGTCCCGGCGACCCGCCGCCGATCATGGGCGCCGCGCCGTCGCCGCGGTAGTTGTTGCACGCGCTGTCGTCGATCGTGCGCCACCCGCGCGCGGTGCTGGCGTTCGATCGGTCGATGACGGCGCCCGCGCTCACGCAGTTCCGAACGCCCGATCCGGCGTGGTGGTCGGCGTTGGCCTCCGTGACCGCGGACGTCCTCCTCGTGGTGGGCGGGCCCACCGGCATGGTCGACCGGGATCGGCTCGCGGCCGCGGTCGCCGGACTCGCGCGCAGCCGGGTGGTCGTGGTCGACAGCGGGCACAGTGTGCACCGAGATCGGTTCGAGGAGTTCAGGACTGCGGTGGAGCCGTTCCTCGCCGGGCTGTGACCCGTCCAGACTCCGCATCGACCGGGCGTTCCTCGGCGGGCGCGCCGATACGGTCGGCGCCATGTCGCTGCCTGCTCGGTCGACCGAGCCGTTCACCCCTACCGCTACCGATGCCCGACTGGCCGGACGGGCGGCCATGTACTGGGTCTCCGAGTACAGCCTCATCACCGTCACCGGGGCGGGTGGCTCCGCGTACGTGCAACTGCAGGTGTGCCCGTCGGGTGCGCGCTACCGCTCGGTGATCGAGAACCTGAGCCCGCGAGCGGCGCGCGACCTGAGGAAGGGCTACATCGCCAACTTTCATCACCCGGTGCTGTACGCGAAGGCGCTGCGGCTCGCCGCCGTGCGCCTGTCCGAACTGCTGCCCGTCTCCCCGATCACCCGCTCGGTGCTCCTCGCCGCACCCGCGGTCGCCGCCACGGCCGACATCGCGGAGAACGTGGTGAATCTCTGGATGCACGAGGACACCCGGCGGATCACCGACGCCACCGCCACGACGTCGAGCGTGTTGGCAGCGGTGAAGTGGACGGGCACCATCGGCCCACTGCTCTACCTCTCGCGCGGCTTCCTGCCCCTGTGGTTCGGGGCCGTTCGGGACCGAGTGCCAGGATGGTTGCGCACGCCCTGATACCCCAGCACTCACCGAGGAGTCGTCGATGGCCGTCACCGCTCTGCTCGAAGTCCGCCTCGATCCCGATCGCCTTCCCGAGGCGCACCGCGTCCTCGCCGAGACGCTCGTCGCCACCCGCGGATTCGACGGCTGCCTGAACGTCAAGGTGACCGCGGACGTCGACGATCCCGCGCACGTCGTGGTCGTCGAGACGTGGGAGAGCCGCGAGCACGACGCCGCCTACCGTGCCTTCCGTGCGTCGCCCGAGGGGCGGAGTGAACTCGGAACCGTGCTGGTCGCCCCGCCGACGCTCACCGTGCTCGAGCACCTCGACATCTGATCACTCCGCCGGGTTCGCCCGCACGGATCGCAGTTTCTCGGGGGTCCGGATCAGGTCGATGCGCACCACCCGGCCGGTGGTGTCCGCGACGATCGACATGACGCCGAGCACCGTCTCGTCGTCGACGACGACCAGTCCGGTCGAGCCGTTGATGCGACGCGGGTCGACGCGGAAACCCCGGCCGATCTTCGCCGCGATCCCGAGCAGGAACCGGGCGACGTGGTCCGCCCCGACCACCGGACGACGCGCCGCGGAGACCAGGCCGCCGCCGTCGCTGACCAGCTGGACGTCGGGGTCGAGTACCGCGATCAGCGACGCCAGATCACCGGTGCCGGCGGCGTGCACGAACGCGTCGACGGCGCGGCGATGGTCGCGGGGATCGACGTCGATCCGCGGTGCGCGCGCCGCGACGTGCCGGCGCGCCCGCGACGCGAGTTGTCGCACCGCCGCCGGCGTCCGCCCGAGCGTCACGGCGACCTCGTCGAATGGGACGGCGAACAGATCGTGCAGAACCCAGGCCGTGCGCTCGGCCGGGGTCAAGGCCTCCAGGGCGACCAGCAGGGCGTAGGACACCGTGTCGTCCAGCGTGACGCGGTCCGCCGGCTCGTCGACGGCGTACGCGCGGATCGGGTCGCCCACGTGCGGCTCCGGCAACCACGGTCCGACGTAGGACTCCCGACGCACCCGGGCGGACCGCAGTGCGTCCAGAGCGGCGCGGGCGACGACCACCGTCGTCCACGCGTCGACGTCCTCGATCGGCCGGTCGCGATGTGCCGCGTCGAGTCGGAACCAACAGTCCGACACGACGTCCTCCGCGTCGGCCAGGGTGCCCAGGACGGCGTAGGCGACGCGCACCAACCGCGGCCGGGCGCGCAGGAACGCCTCGGCCAGGTCGGTGGACGCGGATTCGGTCACGCGGTCTCGGCGAGCCAGGATGCGAAATCCTGCTCGCCGCGGCGGACGTCGCCGGTCGGCAGCAGGGCGCCCGAGGCCATGCCGCGACCGGCGGACCCGGGCAGGCGCACGGGCAGGACCAAGCGGCGCGATCCTCGGGCGCGCAGCACCTGCCGGGCCAGATCCACCTGCGATTCCGGTGCGGGACCGGCGATCTCGACGACGGCCCGCCGCGGCCCGGCCGCGGCCACCTCGACGAGGAACGCCGCGACCTCGTCGACGGCGATCGGCTGACTCCGCATCACCGGGACCACGGCGATCGGGCCCCGCGTCATGGCCAGGGTCTGGTCGGTGAACTCGTGGAACTGCGTCGCGCGGACGACGGTCCACGGCACGTCGGACTCGCGGATCAGCTTCTCCTGCAGCCGTTTTCCGGCGTAGTACCCGGTGTCGACGCGGTCCGACCCGACGATGGACAACGCCACGTGATGCCCCACCCCGAGTCGGGATTCCGCGTCCAGCAGCGTGCGCGTGACGGCACCGAAGAACCGTTCCGACGCCGGCCGGGACAGGGTGGTGACGTTGCTCGCGTCGATCACCGCCGCGACGCCGGTGAGGGCGTCGTCGAGCGCTCCCGAGGGGGCTCTCAGATCGATCCCGGCGGACCGGGACAGCACCACGGCCTCGTGTCCTGCGTCCCGGACGTGGTCCACGACCCGTCGTCCCGTCGTTCCCGTTCCACCTGCCACTGCGATTCTCACGATGGTCGTTCCTCTCCGATGTGCCGACATATCAGAGACGAGATGCGGCGTCGGTTCGTGACATCGAGAAGAAATCTAGTGCCCGATCCCGACCTTCGCGTGCACCCGCTTCATCCACGCCGGGGCCCACCAGTTGGCCTCGCCCATGAGCTTGACCAGGGACGGTACGAGCAACATGCGGATGATCGTCGCGTCGATGAGGAGCGCGATGATCATGCCCACCCCGACGAACCGCATGATCGACAGGCCGGAGATCGCGAACGCGCCGGTGACGATGATGAGGATCAGCGCCGCGGCGGTGACGATGCGTCCGGTGCGCTGCGCACCCACCAGCACGGCCTCCTCCGTGGTGGCGCCGGCCGTGCGGGCCTCGACCATGCGCGACATGAGGAACACCTCGTAGTCGGTGGACAGGCCGAAGACGACGGCGAGGATGAGCACCACGAACGTCGCCTCGAGTGGGGCCGGGGTCACGCCGAGCAGGGACGCGCCGTTGCCTTCCTGGAAGATGAACGTCAGCGCGCCGAACGTCGCGGCCATGCTCAGGGCCGCCATGGCCACCGCCTTCACCGGCAGCACCACCGAGCCGAACGCGAGGAAGAGCAGTACCAGCGTCGAGCCCACCATGATGGCGAGCATCACCGGCAGCCAGTTCAGGATCGCGGTGTTGCCGTCGAGCACCAGCGCGGCCGCGCCGCCCACCGTGAGCGTGGTGCCGGCCGGCTGCGGGATGGCCCGGATCTCCTTGACCACCTCCTGCTGTTCGGTGGAATCGACGCCGGACGAGAAGGTCGCGTCGATGACCACGAAGTTGCCGCTCGCCGTGCCGAACTGGACGTTCTCGATGCCCTCGAGGCCGCGGGTGGCGGTGATCACCGAGTTGATCGCGGGCCCGTCGGGGCGCGCGGTGTCGCCGGTCAACACCAGGGTGGCGCTGTCGCCGGTGCTGCGGAAGTCCTCGGTGAGCGTCTCGTAGGCGACGCGCGCCGGATCGTTCGGCGGGAGCGCGGTGTAGGAGACCTCGCCGAGCGTCGTCTTCAGAAGCGGACTCGCCACGATCAGCAGGCCGCCGGTGATGACGGCGGCGACGATCACCGGTCGGCGCATGACGCGGGTGACGATGCCGCCCCACAACCGGTGCGCGCGTTCCTCGCCACGATCGGACGCGGTACGGGACCACGTGATGGCGTTGATGCGTGGTCCGAGGATGGCGAGGACGGCGGGCACCGCGGTGAGGGACAGGATTGCGGCGCAGCCGACGGCGGCCATGGCGCCGTAGCCGAGCGACCGGATGATCGCTTGCGGGAACACCAGCATTCCGGCGAACGCACAAATGAGCAGCAGGCCCGAGAACGCGATGGTGCGTCCGGCGGTGAGGACCGTGCGCCTCGCGGCCTCGTGACCGTCGCTGCCCTTGCGTAGCTCCTCCCGGAACCGGCTGACGACGAACAGCCCGTAGTCGATGGCGAGGCCGAGTCCCAGCAGCGACGCGACGTTGATGGCGAACGACGAGATGTCGGTGAACTCCGTGAACACCCGCAGCACGGTCAGCGCGCCGGCCACGGCGAGGGCGCCCACGGCGACCGGCACCGCGGCGGCCACCACGCCGCCGAAGATGAAGACCAGCAGGATCAGGGTGACCGGAATGGCGATGATCTCGGCACGGACCAGGTCCTGTTGGAGTTGGGTGTTGAAGGAGATGCCGGCGACGGACGCTCCGGCGAACTGCGTCTCGATGCCCTGCGCCTCGAGCTTCGGCAGCAGGTCGGCGAACGACGCGAGCGTCACGCCCGTGCTGCCACCGAGCGAGACGGTGGCGAGGCCCTTGGTGCCGTCGGTCGACTCGAGGAATTCCTTCTGCGCCGCGGGCGCGGTCCAGTAGGACGTGACGTTTTCCGGCTGCACCTCCGCCTCGAACGCGTCGAGAACCCCGGTGACCTCGGGACCGATGTCGTCGAGCGTGCGGCCTTCGGGGGCGGTGTAGATCGCGATGATGTCCGGGGCTGCCGTTCCCAGGCCCTGGATCTGGCGCGCCACCGCGACCGCTTCGCTGCCCGGATCCTCGTAACCACCCTGGCTGAGTTTGCCGAACACCCCGAGGCCCCAGGTGGCGCCGGTCAGCACGATCAGGACGGCGGCGATCAGGACCCACCACGGCCGGGACACGACGAACGATGCCCAACGTGTCACAGCAGTTCTCCCTCTCGAGGTGGTACGTCGACTGACCCCCGACGTGACTGTAGTGAACGGACTCGAGGGAACTCTGTGACGTGTTCGGACCGGACGGTCAGTCGGGAGTGTCGACCAGCTCGGAAGTGTCGACGGTCACCGCGGTGGGCGGGCGCAGTGCGGTGACCGTGGCCCACCCGTGCGCGACGAGACTCGCGTCGCTGTCGTCGTCGTTCTCGGTGTGGATCTCGTCGAACCGCACGGTGACGAACTCGTCGTCGCGATCGCCGATCTCGGCCTGCACCGCGCCGAAGGTCGCGAGCCGGGCGGAGCGCATGCCGCGCAGTTCCGCCGGCGATACCGCGGGCACGTTGACGTTGACGACGTGGCTCGGGTCGAGATGGTCGAGGAACCAGCGCAGAGCGCGGGCGGCGACGTCGGCTGCGGTGTCCCAGGATCGGCCGGACGCGTCCGTGCCGACCCGAGGGTCGTCCCGGGGGTCGGCCTGCGCACGGCCCGGCGACCCGGCCAGCGAGACCGCGAGACCGGGGATGCCGTGGGTGACGGCGGTCAGCGCCGCGCCCACGGTGCCGGAGTGCAGGACCGCCGACCCGGTGTTGGGACCGTGATTGATACCGGAAAGCACGACGTCGGGCCGCGGACCGAACGCGCCGCGCGAGGCGACGAAGGCGATGAGGGCGGGGGAGGCGTGCACCGCGAAGGCGTCGACGTCCAGATCGTCGACGGCGGTGCGCGTGCTGCGGAGCCGGCCGCCGTCCTCGAGGCCGGACAGGGCGGCGGACGCGCCGCTGCGTTCCTCGTGCGGTGCGGCGACGACGACGTCGAGTCCGGCGGCGAGAGCCACCCGCGTCAGGACGGCGATCCCGCGGCTCGACACGCCGTCGTCGTTGGTGATCAGGGCACGCACGGTGACCTCCCGGTCGGCTCGTCGGTTCTCGTCACGGTCGGAACGGTCGCACCTCGACCGATCGCGCGACCGTGTCGACCAGTCCACGCTGTCCTGTACCCAGTCCGCGCCGCGTCACGTTCGCGGTTCCGGCGGCGCCGCCGAGCCGCAGTGCCTCCTCCATCGAGGCGCCGTGCGCCAGGCCGGTGGCGATGCCCGCGCTCATGGAATCGCCGGCGCCGTGGTGGTCCGTCTGCTCCAGCGGCGGGGTGATCACCTCGAACACCGTGCCGTCGACGAGGGCGAGGGCCGGTTCGGCGGCACGCGAGAGGACGACGGTCTCCGCGCCCTCCTCGTGCAGGGACCGCATGGCCCCGACGAGATCGTCGGGGTCCTCGGAGTCGGCCCGGCCGTCCTCGATCAGATCCTCGTGGCTCATCTTCAGCACGGTGAGACCGCCGGCGAGGGCGGCGGTGGCGGTGTCCCCGGAGAGGTCGGCGACCACCGGTGTGCCGAGCGAGCGGAGGTCGCTGCAGAGGCGTCGGTAGAAGTCGGGCGGGACGACCCGGTCGGTGTGTGGGCCGCCGAGGAGGGCGATGTCGGCACCGGCGCCGCATTCGAGGGCGAGGCCGAAGAGGTCGTCGAGCGCGTGCCGAGCGAGCGGCGGCGGGTCGATGGTCGCGATCTCCGTACGCTCCCCGTCGCGGCGATCGTGCACGTAGGAGCCGGATTCGGTGCCGAGGTCGACGGCGCGGACCGTGATGTTCTCCCGCGCGATCAGGTCACGCAGCACGCCGCCGCTCTCGCCGCCGAAGGCGCCGGTGAGGGTGACGTCGAGACCGAGGTTGGCGGCCATGCGAGCGATCCAATGGCCCTGACCGCCGGCGTGGACGTGCAGTTCGGTGTTGCCCCCCGGCGCGGTGTCGAGGGTGATCGTCAACAGGGGCGACGGTGCGAACACCATTGCCGTCGGGGTCTTCGGGGTGGTGGCCATCGTGCCTCTGTGCCCGTTTCGTCCTGTTGCGAAACGGGGTTTGCGACGTGTCGGTGGGCCGTGCTGCAATGGTGTCCTCGATACGAACACGTGTTCGAATCGGTGCCGGACGCGATACGCGGGGAGACGGGAGGGCAGACGTGGGATGGAACGACGGCCCGCCCACCTGGACGGAGATGGAACGGCTGCTCTCCGGCCGTCCCCAACCACGTTCGAGGGTGGTCGATCCTCTCGTGGGCGACGGCGGGGACAGCCCCGCGTGGTCCCGCAAGCGCTCGCCGTACGAGGGCGAGGTGCGCCGCCCGGCCGCGGCGGTGCCGTACGCGGAACTGCACGCGCACTCGTCCTTCAGCTTCCTCGACGGCGCCTCGCAACCGGAGGAGATGGTCGAGGAGGCCGTTCGTCTCGGCTTGAGCGCCATCGCTCTGACCGATCACGACGGCATGTACGGAGTGGTGCGCTTCGCCGAGGCGGCGAAGGAACTCGGCATGAAGACGGTGTTCGGGTCCGAGCTGTCCCTCGCCGGTGACTCCGTCTCGGGGTCCGGCGCGCTGTCCGGGGTCCCGGGCCCGGCGGAGTCGAGAGCGGGCACCGTCGATCCCGACGGCGTCCACCTGCTGGTGCTCGCCCGCGGGCAGGAGGGGTACCGGCGGCTGTCCCGGCAGATCGCCGCCGCGCATCTCGCGGGCGGAGAGAAGGGACGCCCGCAGTACAGCCTCGACGCGCTCACCGAGGCCGCCGGTGGTCACTGGCAGATCCTCACGGGATGCCGCAAGGGCAGTGTCCGTGCGGGCCTGGCCCGCGACGGCCTCGCCGGGGCCGACGCCGCGCTGCGGGATCT
The DNA here is from genome assembly GCF_001620025.1 of Rhodococcus sp. PBTS 1. NCBI lineage: Bacteria > Bacillati > Actinomycetota > Actinomycetes > Mycobacteriales > Nocardiaceae > Rhodococcus > Rhodococcus sp. PBTS 1. The sequence goes on along the minus strand of NZ_CP015219.1, from coordinate 2,366,648 downwards.
GATCGACCGGTTCGGCTCGGACCGGGTGAGTGTCGAGCTCACCACGCAGGGCGTTCCGGAGGACGACGAGCGCAACGACGCGCTGGCCGGCCTCGCGGCCCGGTACGGGCTGGGCGTCGTCGCCACCACGGCCGCGCACTTCGCCCGCCCGGACCGCCGCCGATTGGCCATGGCGATGGCGGCGGTGCGTGCCCGGCGCAGCCTGGACGAGGCATCGGGATGGCTGCCGCCACTCGGGGGCGCGCACCTGCGGTCGGGAGCGGAGATGGACCGGATGTTCGCCCCGTATCCGACGGCCGTGTCCGGCGCGGCGGCACTGGGGGAGGAGTGCGCGTTCGATCTGCACCTCATCGCGCCGCAGCTGCCGCCGTTCGACGTGCCGGACGGCCACACCGAGATCTCGTGGCTGCGCGAGCTGACCTACCGCGGCGCGGCGCGGCGCTACGGCACGCCGGAGGAGGACCCGGCCGCCTACGCCCAGATCGAACACGAGCTCACGGTCGTCGAGCAGCTGAACTTCCCCGGTTACTTCCTCGTGGTCCACGACATCGTGGCGTTCTGCAAGCGGGCCGACATCCTGTGCCAGGGACGAGGATCGGCCGCCAACTCCGCCGTCTGCTACGCCATCGGGATCACGCACGTCGACCCGGTGCGCAACGGCCTACTGTTCGAGCGCTTCCTTTCCGTGGAACGCGACGGGCCACCGGACATCGACGTCGACATCGAGTCCGATCGCCGCGAGGAGGCCATCCAGCACGTCTACGCCAAGTACGGCCGGGATTACGCGGCGCAGGTGGCCAACGTCATCACCTACCGAGGCAAGTCCTCGGTGCGGGACATGGCGCGAGCGCTGGGTGCCTCGCAGGGACAGCAGGATGCGTGGAGCAAGCAGATCACCCGATGGTCCGGCGTGGGAGCGACCGACCTCGACGCCGAGTCGCGGGAGACGACCATCCCCGTTCCCGTCCTCGAGCTGGCGGCGCAGATCGAGAACTTCCCTCGTCATCTCGGCATCCATTCCGGCGGCATGGTGATCTGCGACCGCCCCATCGCCGACGTGTGCCCGGTCGAGTGGGCGCGCATGGCGGGTCGGACGGTCCTGCAGTGGGACAAGGACGACTGCGCCGCCGTCGGCCTGGTGAAGTTCGACATGCTCGGTCTCGGCATGCTCTCCGCGCTGCACTACATGATCGACCTGGTGAAGGAGCACAAGGGGATTCACGTGGACCTCGCCGAGCTCGACCTCGGTGAGGCGGCGGTGTACGAGATGCTCCAGCGGGCGGACTCGGTGGGGGTGTTCCAGGTGGAATCGCGGGCGCAGATGGCCACCCTGCCCCGGCTGAAGCCGCGGGAGTTCTACGACCTGGTGGTGGAGGTCGCGCTGATCCGTCCCGGTCCCATCCAGGGCCACTCGGTGCACCCGTACGTCCGGCGCCGGAACGGGCTCGAGCCCGTGACGTTCGACCACCCGTCGCTCGAACGCGCCCTCGAACGCACGCTCGGGGTTCCGCTGTTCCAGGAACAGTTGATGCAGATGGCCGTCGACGTGGCGGGGTTCTCCGCCACCGAGGCCGATCAGCTGCGCCGCGCCATGGGGTCCAAGCGCAGCCCGGAGAAGATGGACCGGATGCGGGAGCGGTTCTACACCGGCATGCGCGACCTGCACGGCATCACCGGACCCAAGGCGGACCGCATCTTCGACAAGCTCTACGCCTTCGCCAACTTCGGGTTCCCCGAGAGTCATTCGCAGAGCTTCGCGTCGCTGGTGTTCTATTCGTCGTGGTTCAAGCTCCATCACCCGGCGGCGTTCTGCGCGGGACTGCTGCGGGCGCAGCCGATGGGCTTCTACTCACCGCAGTCCCTGGTGGCCGACGCACGCCGGCACGGTGTGGTGGTGCACGGCCCGGACGTGCGAGCCTCGCTCGCGCACGCCACCGTCGAGAACGCGGGCCTCGACGTCCGGCTCGGTCTGGCCGAGGTGCGAGGCATCGGCACCGACCTGGCCGAGAAGATCGTCGCGGCTCGGGCCGAGGGGCAGTTCCGCACGCTGCTCGACCTCACCGGCCGGGTGGAACTGACGGTGGCCCAGGCGGAATCGCTCGCCACGGCCGGGGCGTTGGCGTGTTTCGGCATCACCCGCCGGGAGGCGCTGTGGGCCGCGGGTGCCGCCGCCGCGGAGCGTCCCGATCGCCTGCCCGCCGTGGGGGCGTCGATCCGAGCGCCGTCGCTGCCCGGCATGAGCGCCTGGGAACTCGCCGCTGCCGACATCTGGGCCACCGGCGTCTCCCCGGACAGCTACCCCACGCAGTTCCTCCGGGAGCGGCTGGACGAGTTGCAGGTGGTCCCGGCGAACCGCCTCCTGTCGGTGACGGACGGGGACCGGGTCCTGGTGGCCGGAGCCGTCACGCACCGGCAACGTCCGGCGACGGCCGCCGGAGTCACGTTCGTCAACCTCGAGGACGAGACCGGCATGATCAACGTGGTCTGCTCGGTGGGGGTGTGGCACAAGTACAAACAGGCCGCGCAGCTCTCGCAGGCGCTCTACGTCCGCGGCATCGTGCAGAACGCCGAGGGTGTGGTCACCCTGGTGGCGGACAAGCTCGAGCCCCTCGACCTCCGGGTGTTGCTGCGTAGTCGTGACTTCCGCTGAGCCGGGGCGCGGATCGTCCCCGGAGCCCGATCTCGTGCCTACGATGCGCCCATGAGAACCGCGCTCCCGAGACCGGCGATCCTGCGCAGTTTCCTGGCCGTCCTGTGCATCGCGGGTGTGCTGACGGCGGCCGGATGTGCCACGCGGGCCGCGGAACTCGGGCCGGGCGGAGAATCGCGCGACGCGAGTGCCGTCACCGCCCCGGGCGCCGACTCCGGCATCGCGTTGTCGGAGGCCGCCCCCGCGCGCTCGCAGGTCCCCTCGACCCGCGAGGACGTCGTGAACGCCACCGTCTCCCTCGTCGCCGACGATCCGATCGCCGCGGCGGACCGCGCACAGGACCTCGCCGAGCAGCGCGGCGGCCGGGTCGACTCACGCACCGACTCACCGTCGGTGGACGACGGACCCGCCTCCGCATCCCTGACGCTCCGAGTCCCGGCCGCCGAGGTGGACGCCGCTCTCGACGAGTTCGGCACGATCGGCCGCGTCACCGCCGTCGGCGTGGACCGGACGGACGTCACCGACCAGGTGATCGACGTCGACGCCCGCATCGCCGCTCTCGACGCCACCGTGACCCGACTGCGCGACCTCCTCGCGACCGCGTCGTCGACCGCCGACCTGCTCGCCGCCGAGACGGCCCTCGCGGACCGGCAGGGCGAGTTGGACAGTCTGCGCGGTCAGCAGCAGTCCCTGCGGGAGCGGATCGACCTCGCCGCCGTATCGGTGCAGATCACCGAGACCGACACCGCGAGCCGCGGTGGCATCGGCGGCGCCTTCGCCGACGGCTGGGACGCTCTTCTACGGTCTCTCACCGCGGTGGGGTTGTTCCTCGTCGCCGCGGTGCCGTGGGTGGTGCTCGTCGCGGTAGTCGTCGGGCTCGTGATCGGAGTGCTCCGGCTGCGTCGCCGCCGCCGCGCCCGCCGCTCCTGAGCCGGCTCGCTCAGACGCTGCCCTCGAACCCGAGCTGGCGCCACGCCTCGTAGACCACCACCGACGCGGCATTGGTGATGTTCATCGATCGGCGTCCCGCCAGCATGGGGATGCGGAGCCGGTCCGTCACGTGCGGATCGGCAAGCACCTCGGGGGCGAGCCCCGTGGGTTCGGGGCCCAGCAGGAAGACGTCGCCCGCCCGGTACTGCACCGATGCGTAGGACGTCGTCGCTTGCGCCGTGAGCGCGAAGACGCGGTCCGGCGCCAACGACTCCCACGCGGACGCCAGGTCGGGATGCACCGTGACCGACGCGAGATCGTGGTAGTCCAATCCCGCACGCCTGAGCTTCGGTTCGGACAGGTCGAAGCCGAGGGGTTCGACCAGATGCAGCTCGCACCCCGTACCGGCAACCAGGCGGATGGCGTTGCCGGTGTTCTGCGGGATGCGGGGCTCGTGGAACATCAGACGAAACACCGGATCAGCCTGCCACGTCGCGTCCGCCCGACGACGCGTGGGAAACTGAACGCCGTGACCGCGACGCGACTGGACGGCAAACTCACCCGCGACGAGATCTTCGTCGACCTCACCGCCCGCGTGTCGGCTCTGCGCGACCGCGGCATCGTCCCGGGGCTCGGCACCGTTCTGGTGGGCGACGATCCCGGATCGGCCGCGTACGTCCGCGGCAAGCACAACGACTGCGCCAAGGTCGGCATCGCGTCGATCCGCCGGGACCTGCCCGCGGACATCACGCAGGACGAGCTGGACGCCGTCATCGACGACCTCAACGCGGACCCCGCCTGCACCGGCTACATCGTGCAGCTGCCGCTGCCGAAGCACCTCGACGAGAACCGCGCGCTCGAGCGGGTCGATCCCGACAAGGACGCCGACGGACTGCACCCGGTCAACCTCGGCCGCCTCGTGCTCGGCGAGGAGTCGACGCTGCCCTGCACCCCGCGCGGCATCGTGCACCTGCTTCGTCGCTACGACGTGCCGCTCGCCGGCGCCCACGTGGTGGTGGTGGGCCGCGGCGTCACCGTCGGCCGACCGCTGGGGCTCATCCTCACGCGGCGATCCGAGAACGCCACCGTGACGCTCTGCCACACCGGAACTCGCGACCTGGCTGCCGAGGTGCGCCGCGCCGACATCGTCGTCGCCGGCGCCGGCGTGGTCGGGCTCATCACGCCGGACATGGTCAAGCCCGGTGCGGCCGTCGTCGACGTCGGCGTCTCCCGCACGGAGGACGGCCTGCGCGGCGACGTCGCCGCGGGCGTGGAGGACGTCGCCGGGTTCCTTTCGCCCAACCCCGGCGGGGTCGGCCCCCTCACGCGGGCGTTCCTGCTGTCCAACGTCGTCGAACGCGCCGAGCGCACCGCCGGTACGGGCGCCGACGGATCATGACCGCGTTGCGCCGCCAGATCCCCGTCCTCGTGGTGGTCGGCGTCATCGTCGCGGCGGTGGTGCTGGTGCTCGCGGACCGCTGGCGTCGCGGCGCCTTCGTCTTCGGCATCGCCGTGCTGGTCGCGGCGGGCCTGCGGCTTCTCCTCACCGAGGACCGGGTGGGCATCCTCGCGGTGCGGTCGCGCGCGTTCGACACCTTCTCGCTGGCCCTGGTCGGCGGCGCGGTGGTGTGGCTGGCCGTCTCCATCGACCCGCTCGGGACCGACTGAGCGCGTTCTCGTCAGGCGGCGCTCACCCGTCGGAGGATCGCGACACCCGCAGCGCCACCGGCACGAGAGCCACCAGCACCAGCACCGACACCAGGATCGAGTAGATCGTGGGGTGCGTCGACGCCCAGTTGATCGGCTCGCGCACCGCCGGCGAGGGGGACACCGGGTTCCCGAAGGCCTCTCGCGTCGATCTGGCCACCGAGGTGATCGGATTCCACTGCGCGAACGCCCGCAGCGGTCCCGGCAGCGTGGACGACGGAATGAACGCCGACGAGATGAACGTGATGGGGAACAGCACGATCATCAGCGCACTCTGGGCGCTCTCGGCCGTCCCGGCCACCAGACCCACCACCGCGCCCAGCCACGACATCGCGAAGCCGAAGAACATGAGGAGCAGGACCGCGCCGAGGGCGTCGACCACCGAGGACCGTATCCGCCAGCCGACGGCGTATCCGGCCGAGATCATGACGGCGATCGAGACCACCGAGACGAGCGTGTCGGACAGCGTGCGACCCAACACGATCGACACGCGCGACATCGGCAGCGAGTGGAAGCGGTCGACGATGCCCTCCTTGCTGTCCGTCGCGAGGCCGATCGCGGTGAAGGCTGCGCTGAACACCACCGTCTGGGTGAAGATGCCGCCCATGAGGAACTCGCGATAGGTCGGTCCGCCGAGGGCGCCGCCGAAGACGTAGGAGAACAACAGCACGAACATCAGCGGCTGCACCGTCGCCCCGAGCAGCAACTGCGGCACCCGCAGGATGGTGAGCAGGTTCCGCTGGGTCATGGTCAGGCAGTCCACGAGAAAACTGCGGACGTTCTGCGGACGCATCGAGGGAATGGTGGGTTCCGACGCCGCCCGGCGGGCATGCCGGGGTTCGCCGCCGGTGTTGACGGGTGTGCGGGGCTCGGCTCGGTGAACGGTCACGTCGGCCTCCCGGACCCGACCGCCTCGACGGCGCCGATCGGTTCGGCGGCCCGGCCGGTGGACTCGAAGAACACGTCGTCGAGGTCCGGGACGTTCATCCGCGCGTCGCGCACGTCCACTCCGGTGCGGTGCAGGCGGGCGAGCACCTCGACCAGCGCCGCGCTGCCGTGCCGACCGTCCACCGTGAACCACCCGTCCGTGACCGTGCTGCGATGGACGCGGAAATTCATGTTGGGCAGCAGGTCCGCGGCCAAGCGGAGATCCTCCGGCCGGCTCAGGCGGACGTCGACGGTCGGTGGACGTACCCGCTCCTTCAGTTCGGTCGGGGTGCCGCGGGCGACGACGACGCCGCGATCGACGACGACGATCGCGTCCGCCAACCGGTCCGCCTCCTCGAGGTACTGCGTGGTGAGCAGGATGGCGGTGCCCTCGGCCTTCAGTTCGGCGACGATGTCCCACATGTCGTTACGGCTCCGCGGGTCGAGCCCGGTGGTCGGCTCGTCGAGGATGATCAGCGGCGGGCGCGCGACCACGGCTCCGGCGAGGTCGAGGCGGCGTCGCATGCCGCCCGAATAGGTGGACACCGGCCGTGCCCCGACGTCGTCCAGGCGGAACCTCTCGAGGAGCTGGCGGGCGCGGGCGCGAGCGTCGCGAGCGCTCGCCCCGTAGAGGCGGGCGAGCATGCGGAGGTTCTCGTACCCGGTGAGCTTGTTGTCCACCGCGGCGTACTGGCCGGAGAGCCCGATCAGTCCTCGCACCCGACGGGGATCGCGGACGGCGTCCACTCCCGCGACGGTGACGGTGCCCGCGGTGGGCCGGGACAACGTGCCGACGATACGGACGGTGGTGGTCTTCCCGGCACCGTTGGGACCGAGCACCGCGGTGACCTCCCCGGCGGCGGCGGTGAGGTCGATCCCGTCGAGCGCACGGTGGGAGCCGCGCCGCGAGGTGTAGTCCTTGACCAGACCCCTCACCTCGACCGCCGCGTCGGAGGACCAGCGCGATTCGACGGCCGTCATCGAGTGCCGACGGTGGCGGATCGGAACCCGCCGAGCCGACGCGCGACCACGGCCAACGCCTCGGCCGATCCCATCGCGTTGTGGGCCGCGTCGACGGGGGTGTCGGTGATGGAGCCCGCGACGTGCGGGCGCCACGCCCACGGACCGAGCCCGGTGTCGGCCCCCGAGGACGAGACGGCCGCCGAGAACACCTGCAGGTCACCGCCGAATCGTCCCGGGGTGTGCGCGTGTCCGAGGTCGACGAACAGCCGGTACCGGGCGTGCAGACGACGCATCCGATCGGCGTCCAGGTGCGCGGTGGGGCCGCCCACGCCGCGGATCAACGCGATCGCGCCCTCGACGTCGAGGTCGTCCGGTACCTCCGCGTCGAGCGGCACGAAGTCGCGGACCAGCGCGGCGACGGTCATCTCGGTACGCGGCATGTCGGCCGGGATCGGATAGGCATCGAGCACGATCAGGTCGACGTCCTCGTCGAGCTTCTCGAACTCCACGGCCATCGCGTGAGCGAGGAGTCCACCGAGGGACCATCCCAGCAATCGGTAGGGCCCCGACGGGAACTCGCTGCGCACGACGTTGACGTAGTCGCGGGCCATTTCACCGAGCGAGGCGGGTTCCGGTGCGGGCGTGGCGATTCCGCGTGCCTGCAGTCCCATGACCGGTACCGAGGGATCGAGATGCGGCAGCAGCCCCGCGTAGCTCCAGGACAGGCCCACCGCGGGATGCACGCAGACGAGCGGCGCCACGTCGTCGGCCCCGGACCGCAAGGGCAGCACCACGTCCCACGACGCGCCCGCCGGCGCGGAGCGCGAGGCACGCCGCGGAGCACGGTGGTGGGAACCGGCGGCGGCACCCGGCACCGTCGGCGGCTGGACGGCCGCGGGTGCCGACGGCGGCTGGACGGCCGCGGGTGCCGACGGCGGCTGGACGGCCGCCGAAGCCGGCGGCGGTGCGACGGCCTCCCGCTCCCGGGTGTCGATTCCGTCGTCGAGCACGATCGCCTCCTGTAGTCGAGCGGACAGCGATGCCGGTGTCGCGGCATCGAAGAACCATGTGACGTCCACGGCCTCGGGGTTCACCCGGTCGCCGATCCGGTCGCGCACCAGGTCGAGCACCCGGACCGCGGCCAACGAATTGCCGCCCAGCGCGAAGAAGTCGGCGTCCGCGGGGACGTCGTCCACCCCGAGAACCTCCGCGAACGCGGCCCGGAGCATCGATTCCAGTACAAGCCCGTCGTCGTCGGACACCGACACCGGCGCCGACACCGGCGCAGGCGTCGGCGCGGGGACGGCCACCGGGACCTCGTCCGATACCGACGTCTCCGGCACCGCCGCACCCACCGCGCGCAGGGCGGCGCGGTCGACCTTGCCGTGGGTGGTCAGCGGCAACCGGTCGTGCAGGACGATGCGGCCGGGCAGGTGCGTGCGGGGCAGCGCGGCGGCCGCGTGGTCCCGGATCGCAGACTCGTCGGCCCCGGGGGCGCAGACGTGGGCGACGAGGAGCGACCCGTCGGCACCGGCCTCCACCAGCACCGCGGCACCGAGGACGGCGGGATGGCCGGTGAGCACGGCCTCGACCTCCGCGGGTTCGATGCGCACGCCGCGAATCTTGGTCTGCGCGTCCGAGCGGCCCAGGATCTCGAGAACGCGCGGCGCGCGGCCGGTGGCGAGCCGGGTCCGCACCAGATCACCGGTGCGGTACATCCGGCTGCCGGGCGGCCCCGCCGGGTCGGCGACGAACCGCGCGGCGGTGGCGGCCGGGCGACCGGGGTAGCCGCGGGCGAGACCGGCGCCCGCCACGTACAGCTCACCGGTCTCCCCGTCCGTCACCTCGGCCAGGGTGGGCCCGAGCACCCGAGTCCGCGTGCCCGCCACCGGTGTTCCGATGTGCGGGGCGGTACCGGCCTGCTGGACACCCATCGTCGCGGCGACCGTGGTCTCGCTCGGTCCGTAGGCGTTCACCAGGCGGTGCCTCGCGGCCCACGTCTCGGCCACGGCGGCGGGCAGGGCCTCGCCGCCGGTGCCCACGGTGCGCACGGTGGGCACCGAGGCGGGCTCGAGCAGGGACAGGGCGGCGGGCGTCAGGAAGACCGTGTCCACCCGCTCCCGATCGATCACGGCGGCCAGCGCCGACCCGGCGAACGCGTAGGGCGGAGCGACCACCGTCGCGGCGCCGCTGCCCACCGCGAGCAGCAGTTCGAGCACCGCGGCGTCGAAGCCGGGGGACGCGACGTGCAGAACGCGGGAGCGGTGGTCGGTGTCGAACGTGGACCGAAGGGTGGCCGCGAAGCGATCCAGGCCTCGATGCGGCACCGCGACCGGCTTGGGGCGACCGGTGGTGCCCGAGGTGTAGATCAGGTACGCGACGTCGTCCGCGCGAGCGGGCCGTGCCGGCACCGTATCGGCGACCGACCCGTCTTCCTCCACGGGTACGCCGGCGGAGTCCAGCGACCACCACGTCACGGAGTCGGGCAACGACACCGCGTCGACCGCTCGGGTCAGACCGAGGACGGGCGAGGCGTCGCCGAGGACGTACTGCAGGCGCTCGCGCGGGTAGGTGGGGTCGACGGGGAGCACGGCGGCGCCGGAGAGCGCCACACCCCAGAACGCGGTGACGGACGCGGCGGACCGGCCCATCGCGACGGCCACCACCTCGCCGGGGCCGGCGCCGGCCGCCCGCAATCGGGCGGCGAGCGCATCGGCGGAGGCGAGCAGCTCGGCGTAGGTCCGGCGGCCGTCCGACGCGGAGACCGCGGGCCGGTGCGGTCGGTCCGAGGCGGCGGAGACGAGGAGATCCGCCAGGGTGGAGCCGCGCTCGACGGGCGCGGCCGCGAGCTCGCCCACCGCGGTCTCCGGTGCGGTCGTGCCCCGGGCCAGGACGTCGCGCACCGCGGCGGCCAGGCGACCCGCCGTGGCCGGCAGGAAGAGTTCGCGCGAGAACGTCACCTCGATGTCGGCGCCGCCGTCGCGGCGTGCGGTCATCGTGACGACCAGGTCGAAGGCCGAGAATCGTGGCGCGATCGGGAGGGCCGCGACGGTCTGCTCCCCGAGTTCGACGTGAACGGGAGGCTCGGGCCGCACCGACAGCATGATCTGCACGACGGGGTGACGCGCGGGATGACGTGGGGGATCGAGCGCGGCGACGACGTCGTCGAACGACGTCTCGGCGTGATCGAGCGCGCCGAGGTCGGCGTCGCGGACCGCGTCGACCGTCTCGGCGAACGACGACGTCCGGTCGACGGCGGTGCGCAGGACGACCGTCTCGACGGCCATGCCGACCATCGTCTCCAGACCGGCGGCGTGCCGACCGGCGTGCGGGGTGCCGATCACCACGTCGACGGTGTCGGTGTCGGTGCCGGCGCGACTCTCCGCCGCGACGACCGCGGCGAGCGCGGCGTGGATCACCATGAACTCCGTGGCGCGGTGCTGCGCGGCGAGCGCCTGTACCGCACGACGGGTCGACGCCGACAGCTCGACGCTCACCGACTCCGCGCGCCCCGACGTCCGGTCGGGTCGGGGGAGGTCCGGCCGGACCGGGTGCTCCGGGGCGATGCCCGCCAAGCGTGTCCGCCACCAGTCGAGCGAGGCGGCGGCTCGAGTGGGGTCGAGGGCGGCGCGTCGGGCGAGGAGGTGGTCGATGTACTGAACCGGGGGCCGCGACCACTGCGGCGCAGCGCCGGACGTGCGGGCCGCGTAGGCCTGCATCAGATCGCCCGTGAGGGGCGCGACCGATTCGCCGTCCGCAGCGATGTGGTGCACCGCGATGCCCACCACGTGACGGTCGGCCGCCAGGTGGACGATGCACGCGCGGACGACGGGGCCCTCCGCGAGATCGAGGGGACGCTCGCCGAGGTCGGTGAGCGCGGAGTGCACCTCGGGACGGTCGGTGGGCGGACCGGACCCGACCTCCACGTCGGACGCGTCGATCACCCGGACGGGGACCTCGACCGACCCCAGCACCCGGTGGGTCGGTACACCGTTCACCGTGGGGTAGACCGTGCGCAGCGACTCGTGACGGGCGACGACGTCGTTCAGCGACGCGATGACGGCGCGGTCGTCGAGCGGACCGGTCACGGCCAACCCGGAGACGATCACGTAGGCGGACGCGGCCGGGGTGCGGTTCGCGAACCACATCGCCAGCTGCGACGACGACAGCGGCACCGACGCCGGTCGGTCGGGCGGATCCAGCACCGGTCGGGGCGCGGTCGCGCTGCCGATCCCGACGAGGTCGCCCCGCGCGGCGAGACTCGCCACGGTGGGGTGCTCGAACACGGCGCGCACCGGAACCCGGACACCCGTGCGTTCGGTGAGTGCGGCGGTGAACACGGTCGCGGAGAGCGACGTCCCGCCGAGGGCGAAGAAGTCGTCGTCCACCCCGATCCGGTCTCGGCCGAGCACGGTGGCGAGCACCTCGGCGACGACCTTCTCGTCCGCGGTCCCGGGTGCGCGGTGGGGGGCGGGCGTGTCGAGGGTCTCCGGCATCGGGAGGGCGGCCCGATCCACCTTGCCCACGGGAGTCAGCGGCAGCGCATCCACGGGAACCACCGCGGTGGGCACCATGTGTCGCGGCAGGCCGCGACGGGCGACGGCGATCACCTGCGCGACGTCGATGTCGGCGGCGGATCCACCGGGCGCCGGGTGGACGAAGGACACGAGCACGGTCTCGCCGGCGGGTCCCGGCGCGGTGACGGTGACGGCACCGGCCACGCCGGGCGCGTCGGTGAGGACGGCGTCGATCTCACCCGGTTCGATGCGCTGGCCGCGGATCTTGACCTGGAAGTCGCTGCGACCGGTGATGCGGACGTCGGGTCGGCCGTCCCGGGTCGGTCGCCACACGGCGAGGTCGCCGGTGCGGTACATCCGCGAGCCGGGCGGGCCGTAGGGGTCGGCGACGAACCGCGCGGCGGTGAGAGCGGGACGGTCGAGGTAGCCGCGGGCCAATTGCACCCCGGACAGGTGCAGCTCGCCCTCGGTTCCCGGCGGCACGGGTGCAAGGTCGCGCCCCAGCACGGTCGCTCGCACGCCGGAGACGGGCAGGCCGATGGAGACCTCCGTGCCCGCGAGATGCGGCGCGTGCGAGCAGATGGTGCTCTCGGTGGGGCCGTAGATGTCGACGATCCGGCGTCCGGGTCCCCACTCCGCGAGCAGGTCGGCACCGAAGCCCTCGCCGCCGATGCCCAGCACGGTGGGCCGGCGCACCGGACCGTCGCCGGCGGACAGCGTCGACAGCACGGACGGGGTGAGGAAGGCGTGCGTGACGGCGTGCTCGTCGAGGATCGAGGTCAACTCGTCGCCGCCGACGACCCCGGCGGGGACGATCACCAGGGCGGCGCCGGCCCCGAAGGCGAGGCCCAGTTCCAGCATCGACGCGTCGAAGCTGGGGGAGGCGAACGCGAGGACGCGCGCGGTGGCGTCGGCTCGGTAGGCGCGCACCAGTTCCCGCGTGATGTTGGCGAAGGCGCGTCGGGTGACCTGGACGCCCTTGGGCCGGCCGGTGGTGCCGGAGGTGTAGGTGACGTAGGCAGTGCAGTCCAGGGGCACCGACACGGCACCCCGCGCGGCGGGGACGGCCTCGGCGGACAAGAGCCCCTCGGTGGTGGTCCAGAGGAACCCGTCGCTCGGAACGTCGGCCGGATCCGAGCAGACCGCGTGCAGAGTCTTGCTGTCGCGCACCATGAAGGCTCGGCGGTCCGCGGGGTAGTCGGGGTCGACGGGGACGATGCCGCCGCCGGCGCGGGCGACCGCGAGCACGGCGGCGACCGACTCGGTGGATCGCCGGACCAGGCCGATGACCCGGCTGTCCGCGGAGACACCGTTGTCCAGCAGACGAGCCGCGCCGCGCTGCACCATCGCGTCCAATTCGGCGTAGGTGGTGCGGCGCGCACCGTCGATCACGGCGATCGCGTCCGGGGTCAGCGCCGCGTGCCGACGTACCAGCGCATCCAGCGTCCACTCGACCCCGACCGGTCGCGGTTCGCGCTCCGGGGATCGCATCGGCACCGTCGCCGCGATCTCGTGCGGCAGCAGGAGCGGCACGCGGCCGACCGGAACCGTCAGGTCGGCGGCCATCGCGTCGACGACGGCGACGACCCGCTCGAGCAGCGCTGTCGCCGTGCCGCGGTCGTAGAGGTCGACGGCGTAGGTGAGGTCCAGACGCAGGGGCGCGCCGGGGGACTCGTCGATCACCAGCTCGAGGTCGTACTTGGCGCGGCCGGCGTCCAGAGGAAACGGCTCGAGAACGACGTCGCCGACGGCCGTGCGCAGGTCGGGGGTGGTGCGCGTGGTGATCATGACGTCGAAGAGCGGGTGTCGGCCCGCCGACCGCGGGGGATCGACGGCGTCGACGAGCGTCTCGAACGGCAGGTCCGCTCGGGTGAGCGCGTCGAGGTCGGTGGCGCGGACGGCGGCGAGATGCTCACCCAGGGTGCGGTCGCCGGAGGTGGCGGTGCGCAGCACCACCGAGTTGACGAACATGCCCAGGACGCCGTCGAGATCCGCGTGTCCGCGTCCGGCCACGGCGGTGCCCACGGCGACGTCGTCTCCGGCGCCGAGCCCGCGCAGAACGAGAACCAGCGCGGCGTGCACGACCATGAATCGCGAGGTGCCGGTGCGGGAGGTGAGGGCGTCGAGGGCCGCGAGACGCCGGTCCCCGATCGGGGCCGTCACCACGCTGCCGCGGCCGGTCGGCACGAGGGGACGGGGCCGGTCGGCGCCGAGCCCGGACGGCGTCGGCAGATCGGCCACCGTGCGGGTCCACCACGTGAGCAGCGTCGAGATGCGGGAGGTGGGATCGTCGATCGACCCGAGTTCCCGTCGCTGCCACGCCGAGGCGTCGGCGTACTGCACGGCCGGGGCCGGCCACGCGGGAGCGGTGCCGACGACGCGCGCGAGGTACGCCGTCGCCAGGTCGGCGGCGAGCACGCCGAGCGACCATCCGTCGACGCAGATGTGGTGCAGCACCACGGCGAGGACGTGTCGGTCGGGCTCCGACCGGACGCGCACGATCCGTGCGCGCAACGGCAGGTCCGTCGCGAGGTCGAAGGGCGAGGCCGTGGCGGGACCCAGGGCCGCGGTCACGTCCGCGGCGCGCTCGACCTCGACACCGTCGACGTCGAGCAAGTCGGTTACCTCGGCGGCGTCTCGCACGACCTGCATCGGCCCGGTCTCGCCGTCGGCGGGAGCGCGGAACACGGTGCGCAGCGATTCGTGCCGCGACACCACGTCCCGCAGCGCCGCCCGCGCCGCGTCGGCATCGAACGGTCCGGTGATCTGCAGGGCCAGCGGAACGTGGTACGTCGACGACGGGTGGAACTGCTCGATCCACCACAGACCACGCTGCGCGGCCGACGCCGGTGTCGGGTCCTCCCGGTCGCCGCGGCGCGGGCCCGGTCGCCGGTCGTCCGCGACGGGCTCGTCGTCGAGCCGACGCGCGAGGCGTTCGACCGTGGCGAGGGTGAAGACGTCGCGGACGCCGACGGTGCGGCCGGCCCGCTCCGTCAGTTGCGCCGCGAGCCGCGTCGCCAGCAGCGAGTTCCCGCCCAGTTCGAAGAAGTGGTCGGTGGCGGCCACGTCGTCGAGGTCCAGGATCTCGCCCACGACCTCCGCGACCAGGATCTCCCGCTCCGTCTCGGGCGGCCTCGTCGCCGCCGTGTCGCGGGCGCGGGGCGCCGGAAGTCGCTTGCGGTCGATCTTGCCGTTCACGCCCAGCGGCATGTGGTCCAGCACCGTCACCCGGTTGGGCAGCATGTAGGGCGGCAGGATCCGGGCCACGGCGTCGAGGACGTCGTCGGGATCGGGGCGCTCGTCACCCGCCGGGCTGACGTAGGCCTCGAGCGTGCGGCGCGTTCCGACGCCGTGAACGATCGCCGCGGAATCCGCGACGTGCGGCGCGGTGCGCAGCGCCTCTTCGATCTCACCGAGTTCGATGCGGAAACCGCGCACCTTGACCTGGTGGTCCCGACGGCCGAGGTGGACCAGGGTGTCGCGTGCGGTGCGCCGCACCAGATCACCGGTGCGGTAGAGACGGGCACCGGGCAGATACGGGTCGGCCACGAACCGCTCGGACGTCAGCGCCGACCGCCCCAGGTAGCCGCGGGCCACCCCGCCGCCGCCGATGTAGAGCTCGCCCACGCATCCGGGCGCGACGGGACGGAGCGCGGCGTCGAGGACCACCGCCCGGACTCCGGGGAACGGCGCGCCCAACTCGACCTCCCGGCCGGCCTGCAACTCACCGAACGTGACGGCGACCGTGGTCTCCGTCGGCCCGTAGACGTTGACCATGCGGCGACCGGGACACCACTCGTCCACCAGGCTGCCCGGTACGGCGTCGCCGCCGACCCCGACGGCCGTCAGCACCCGCTGATCGGTCATCGGCACGGTGGCCAGGGCCGACGGCGTGACGAAACCGGCGTCGACGTGGCCGGACCGCAGGACGTCGGCCAGCTCCGTGCCGCCGTGGACACCCGGGGGCACCACCACGAGGGTGCCGCCGGAGCCGAAGGCGAGGACCAGCTCGAGCACGGACGCGTCGAAGCCGGGGGAGACGAAGTGCATGACCCGTCGACCGGGTCGCAGACCGTGCGCGGCGATCGCCGCGGTCGCCATGGCGGCGAGCCCGCGATGCGTCACGCCGACACCCTTGGGGGTGCCGGTACTTCCGGAGGTGTAGACGACGTAGGCCAGATGGTCCGGGCCCGGCCGCGTGGCGTCCGACAGGTCCGGTGCGGGCCCGGCCGGGGTCGGGCCCGCGGGAACGGTCACCCATTGCACTCCGGAAGGCAGCTCGTCCACGAGGTCGGGCGAGGTGATGCCCACCGCGGCGCCGCAGTCGGCGACGATGGTGGCGATGCGCTCGGCGGGCAGCGCGGGATCGACCGGAACGTGGACCCCGCCGGACCGGGCGACGGCGTGCACCGCGGTCACGGACAGGTGCGACCGCGGCAGGACCGACACCACCGGGACGTCGGGACCGACGCCCAGATCGAGCAGTGTGCGGGCCAGCGCATCCGATCGTCGGCGCAGCTCGTGGCGGGTCAGAGAGACCCGGCCGTCGACGACGGCGAGACCACGCGCGTCCACGGTGTCGGCGCGGGAGAGCAGATCGGCGAACGTGGCGAACGCGGGCGGTACCGCCCGCGGCGCCGTCCACGCGAGGGCGACGGGCTCCCCGTCGCCGAGCATGGGCAGGGAGCGCACCTCGGTCCCGGCGTCGCTCGTGCAGAAGTCCACCAGGAATCGCGCGAACCGCTCGCTGTGCAGCACCAGGTCGTCCGCCGTGTACAGCGCCGGGTTCGCCTCGAGGTCGACGCGGAGCCGTCCGGTGGCGCGGTTCTCGTGGACGGTGACCGCGATGTCGGCGGTCGGCCCGGACGTGAGCAGGTCGAGATCGGCCGGCACGTCCCCGAGGACGATGCGCTCGCCGAACAGCATGAGGTTGATGGTGGGTCCGAGAGTCACCCCGGTCAGGCCGAGCAGTTCGGCGATCTCCGACGCGGGGAGCAACTGGTGTCGCAGGGCGCCGCTGACCCGGTGTCCCGTCTCGGTGATCACCTCGCCCACGGTGCGACCGCCGCCGCACGTCACCCCGACGGGGACCGCGTTGGCCGTCATGCATGCCGACTCCCGCATCCACGACGTCACCCGCGCCGCCATCGGCAGGGTGACCACGACGTCCGCGGAGTCCGTCGCGCGCGACAGGAACGCGGCGAACGCCGCCGTCACGACCACGCCGAGCGTGGTGGAGAAACGACCCACGGCGTCGCGGACCGCGCGATCGGCCGCCGTGCCCAGAAGGGTGTCGCACCGGTGGTTGTACGCCGACGGCGGCGCGGTGCGCCCCGCGAGGGACACCGGGTCGCCCAGGGTGGGTCCGACACCGGCCCAGTACGCCCGGTCCTTGGTGTGCCGCGGCGAGGACCGGTAGGCCCGCTCGGCCTCGACGAACGCGCGGGGATGGCGGGCGCGGGACGGCGGCGGAGTGCGGCCCTCGAGCAGGGCGTTGTAGACCTCGGCCGTGCGCGCGGCGGCCACGGTGGCGCCGTACCCGTCGATGGCGACGTGATGACCACGGGCGTACCAGTAGTGATGGTCCGGGCCGAGAGTGATGATCGCCGTGTAGCCCAGCGATTCGGTGTACATGTCCACGGGCCGGGTGAACTCGGTCATCAGGTCCGCCGCCGCCTCGGCGGGGTCGGGCTCGTCGCGGACGTCGATGTGGTCGAGGTCCATGTCCATGACCGCGCGATCGAGGCGCTGACGCACCGTGGGCGCGGACGGACTCGTGCCGTCGTCGCCGGGTGCGTCGTCGTCGGTGACGAGTGTGGTGAGCATCGACCCCGTGTCGACGGTGGCGATGCGCATGGCCCGCTCGAGCAGTTCGATGTCGACGGCGCCGCGGATCTCCATGTAGTGCGCGACGGCGAAGGTGACGTCGGGGTTGAGTTCCTGCAGCAACCACATGTCGCGCTGGGCCGTCGTGAGGTCGAAGGTCTCCTCGAACTCCGCACCGGGCTCGTCGGGCCACTCGCTCGGCGCGCGGTCGACTCCCGGCCCACCCTCCGTCATCGACTTCCCCCCGGCACTCGCGATCGACACAGCACGGCGGGCGCGCTGCGAACCTCACGCTAACAAACCGGAAGACTGCTTCGAGGGCTATGAGACCGTCCCGGAGTTCGGTCTGTGAGGTGTCCCAGAACGAATGGCCCGGAAACAGACTCGTATGTCAGGAGGGCGACGGTGCGGACAGGGCCTCGTCCGCCAGGGTCATCGTGGCGATCAACAATGCGGAGACGGCGTCCGGCTCGGTGAGGAACCCGTCGTGGCCGTCGCGCGACTCGATGATGCGCAGCCCGTCACAGGACGGAATCAGGTCGGCGATCTCCTGCTGCTGACGGAGCGGGTAGAGCCGGTCGGAGTCGACGCCGGCCACCACGACCGGAAGGCGCACGGACCGCAGCGCGGCCTCCACTCCGCCGCGCCCGCGGCCGACGTCGTGACGGTTCATGGCCTCGCTCAGCACCGTGTAGCTGCCGGCGTCGAATCGGCGAACCAGCTTGGCGGCCTGATGCTCGAGGTAGCTCTGCACCGCGTAGCGGCCCCCGTGGTACGCGTCCTCGTTGCTCTGGGAGGCGTTGCCGAACCGCGTGTCGAGTTCGTGTTCCGTCCGGTAGGTCAGGTGGGCGATGCGCCGCGCGATCGCGAGCCCGTGCTCGGGCGCGGTACCCGCGGCGAGGTAGTCGCCACCGTGCCAGTCGCGGTCTCCGGTGATCGCGGCGATCTGGGTGGTCTGGGTGCCGATCTGGTCCGCCGAGGCGCGGGCGCCGACGGCGAGCACGAGTGCGGAGGCGACACGGTCCGGGTGCCCCACCACCCATTCGAGCGTCCGCATTCCGCCCATCGAGCCGCCGACCACGGCGGCGAAACGGTCGACGCCGACGGCGTCCGCGAAGAGCCTCTCCGCCTCGACCTGGTCGCGGATGGAGATCGCAGGGAAGCGGGAACCCCAGAACCCGCCGTCGGGATGGGGGGACGACGGACCGGTACTGCCCGAGCACCCGCCCAGAACGTTGGTGGCGACGACGCACCACCGGTCGGTGTCCAACGGCGCGCCCGGACCGACCATTCCGGTCCACCAGCCGGGGGACAGGTGGCCGTCTCCGGCCGGCCCGGTGACGTGGGAGTCGCCGGTCAGTGCGTGCTCGACCAGGACGACGTTGGACCGGTCGGCGTTCGTCTCGCCCCAACGCTGGACGGCGAGAACGACATCGGGGATCACGGCCCCGCTCTCGAGGACGACGTCGCCGACGGGCACGAGACCCACCTGCCCGTCCGGCGGCGGCAGGGTCGCCGCCGGACGAGCGGGTGATCGAACATCGAGTGTCAAGAGGCGGCCCGGAAACCCTTCTCCAGATCGGCGAGGATGTCGTCCAGTCCCTCGATGCCCACGGCCAGGCGAACCAGGCCGGGCGTGACGCCGGACGCCAGCTGCTCCTCCGGAGTCAGCTGCGAGTGCGTCGTCGACGCCGGATGGATCACGAGGGAACGCACGTCACCGATGTTAGCGACATGACTGTGCAGTTCCAGCGCGTCGACGAAGCGCTTGCCCGCGTCGATCCCGCCGGCCAGTTCGAACGCCACGATGGCGCCGGCGCCGCGCGGGGCCAGTTCGCGACCCCGCTGGTACCAGGGGGACGACTCCAGGCCGGCGTAGGCGACGGACGTCACCTCCGAGCGGCCCTCCAGGAACGTCGCGACGGCGGTCGCGTTCTGCACGTGCCGTTCCAGCCGGAGGCTCAGCGTCTCGATGCCCTGCCCGATGAGGAAGGCGTTGAAGGGCGAGACGGCCGCACCGAGGTCGCGGAGCAACTGCACGCGCGCCTTGAGGGCGTACGCCGGTGCGCCCAGGTCGGCGAAGACCACCCCGTGGTAGCTGGGATCCGGCGTCGTGAAGTTCGCGAACCGGCCCTGCGTCCAGTCGAAGGTGCCGCCGTCGACGATCACGCCGGCGATGGCGGTCCCGTGACCGCCGAGGTACTTCGTCGCCGAGTGGACGACGATGTCCGCGCCGTGCTTCAGCGGCTGGATGAGGTACGGGGTCGCGACGGTGTTGTCGACGATCAGCGGAATGCCGTGCCGGTGCGCGACCTCGGAGACGCCGGGGATGTCGAAGATGTCGTTCTTCGGGTTCGAGATGGTCTCCCCGTAGAACGCCTTGGTCTCCGGGCGGACCTCGCGTTCCCACGAGGCGGGATCGTCCGGATCCTCGACGAAGGAGACGGTGATGCCCAGCTTCGGCAGGGTGTAGTGGAAGAGGTTGTAGGTGCCGCCGTAGAGGCGGGGGCTCGACACCACGTGGTCACCGGACTCGGCGATGTTGAGGATCGCGAGGGATTCCGCGGCCTGACCCGAGGACACGAGCAGCGCCGCGACACCGCCCTCGAGGGACGCGATGCGCTGTTCGACGACGTCCTGCGTCGGGTTCATGATGCGGGTGTAGATGTTGCCGGGCTCGGCCAGTCCGAACAGCGACGCGGCGTGGTCGGTGCTGTCGAAGGTGTACGACGTGGTCTGGTAGATCGGCAGGGCCCGGGCGTGAGTGGTGACGTCGGGGACCTGGCCGACGTGGACCTGCTTGGTCTCGAAGCTCCAGTTCAGCGCCGGATCCTCGACGGGGGCGCCGGTGGCGTCGACGACGTCGGAACCGGTGGCATCGGGAGTTTGGTCGGTCATGTGTTCTCGTGCTCCTCGTGAAGGACGTACGGGGTGGCGACTCGCCTCGGCGGACACCGCGGCCGCGGTGCGAATCGGGCACCCGTGAGCAGACCGCGGAGGCGAACCGAATTCGTGGGAACGAAGGGTCGGGGCCTATCGCGGGCTACGACACATGGGAGTACCTCCGAGAGGCCACCGTGTTCGGTGGCCGGTCGCGGACCGGCGGTGCCGGCCCTTGTCGGTGGGCCCGAGAACACGGACCCGCGCTTGCCATCGACGTCCCGCGCGTGGTGCGCGGAGTCGAGTAACCCGGTCATCACCCGGGGCACCCCACCGCGGTTGGAGGGTTGCCGGCCAGCTAGCCGGGGCTGACAGCTGGCGCTCATGACCTTGCCGGAAATCCTAGCGTGTACACCTGCGCTGTGGACGCACGCACCCCGGGTCCGCCGGGTGTGCCATCTCACGGTCTTTCGACTGGCGAACGACCGGCGCCGGCGAGCAGACTGATCCCTTCGGGCGTCGTCCGTTGCGTCAGGACGCTCTGAATCGATCCAGTACCGATGATCACCCACCACCACCTCCGTCGCGAAGGACCGCTGCCATGACACCCCCCTCCGTCGCCGTGCTGTCGGCCGACGCGCCCCCGATCACCGACGTGGAGGCGTCTCGCTCCCGACGGCGTCGACGCACCGGTGCGATGCTGGCGTTGGCGCTCGGCGGGTTCGGCATCGGGACGACGGAGTTCGTGTCGATGGGCCTGCTTCCCGAGATGGCCGGCAGCATGGCGGTGTCGGAACCGACGGCGGGCCACGTGATCTCCGCCTACGCGCTCGGCGTCGTCGTCGGGGCGCCGGTCATCGCCGCGCTGGCCGCGCGGGTGCCGCGCAGGCTGCTGCTGCTCGCGCTGATGGTCGCCTTCACCGCGGGCAATCTGGGCACGGTGTTCGCACCGAGCTTCCACGAACTGATGGCGTCCCGGTTCGTCGCGGGACTGCCCCACGGCGCCTATTTCGGTGTCGCCGCCCTGGTGGCCGCGCACCTGGCGGAGCCGGGCAAGCGCGCGCGGTCCGTCGCTCTGGTGATGATGGGGCTGTCGGTGGCCAACGTCGTGGGAGTGCCCGCGGCGACGTGGATGGGCCAGGCCGTCGGGTGGCGCAGTGCGTTCGCCGTCGTCTCCGTCATCGGCGCGCTCACCGTGGCCGCGCTCGCCGTGTGGCTGCCGCGGCTCGACGCGCTCCCGACCACCGACACCCGCACCGAACTCGGCGCGTTTCGCCGCCCGCAGGTGCTCCTGACGCTGCTGGTGGGGATGGTCGGCTTCGGCGGCATGTTCGCCGTCTACACCTACATCGCGACGACGTTGACCGACGTGACCGGTCTCAGCAAGGCCGCGGTGCCCCTGGGGCTCGCGATCTACGGGCTCGGCATGGTGGTGGGCAACTACGTCGGCGGGTGGTTGGCCGACCGCATGCTCGTGCGCGGGCTGTTCGTCGCCATGACGGCGGTGGCGGTCGTGCTCGCCGGCTTCGTCGTCGCGGCGCACCACCCGGTGTCGGCGCTGATCACGGTGTTCCTCATCGCCGCGGCCGGATCGTCGATCGTGCCGGGCCTGCAGACGCGGCTGATGGACGTGGCGGCCGACGCGCAGACGCTGGCGGCGTCGATGAACCACGCGGCCTTCAATTTCGCCAACGCCCTCGGTGCGGCGCTGGGCGGCGCGGTCATCTCCGCGGGGTTGGGCTACACCGCTCCCGCCGCGGTCGGCGCGGGTCTCGCGGTGGCAGGTCTGGTGGTGCTGAGCGTGTCGGTGGCGCTGGACAAGCGCGCCCGACCGAGCGAGATCGCATCGCCCGCCGGGGTGTCGATCGACGCCCGATAGCCTCGTCGCCGTGTCTCGCACCGTCACCACCGTCAACGTCAACGGCGTTCGCGCCGCCGTCCGCAAGGGCATGCTCGACTGGCTCGCGACCTCGTCCGCGGACGTGGTGTGCCTGCAGGAGACCCGCGCGACGGATGCGGAACTCCGCGCCTGCCTCGACGGCATCGCCGACGCCTGGTCCATCGTGTCGGCCGAGCCGTCGGCCAAGGGCCGCAACGGAGTCGCGATCCTCTCCCGCGTTCCGTCCGTGTCCTCCCGGATCGGCTTCGACGAGGAGTTCGCGGAGTCGGGTCGGTATCTCGAGGCCCGGTTCGCGGCCACCGACGTCGATCCGGCGCTGACCGTCGCCAGCCTCTATCTCCCGTCGGGCGAGGTGAACACCGAGCGGCAGGACGTGAAGGAGCGCTTCATGGCGTCGTTCGAGCACCATCTGGCCGATCTCGCGGCGTCGGGCGAGCAGGTGATCGTCGGCGGGGACTGGAACATCGCCCACACCGAGCGGGACCTGAAGAACTGGAAGGGCAACCGCACCAAGTCGGGATTCCTGCCGTCGGAGCGGGCGTGGCTCGACGCCCTCGTCGGGGACGGGGGAGCGTGGGTCGACGTGGTGCGCGCACTCCACCCCGAGGTGGACGGTCCGTACAGCTGGTGGTCCTACCGCGGCAAGGCGTTCGACAACGACGCCGGATGGCGCATCGACTACCAGATGTGCACGACGGCACTCGCCGAGCGAGCGAAGGAGGCGACGGTCGAACGCGCCGAGTCCTACGACGCGCGGTGGTCCGACCACGCCCCGGTGACCGTCGTCTACCGCTGACCGGCGTCTCGCCGACTCGGCCGTCTGATTGAATCTGTAGATCATGACCACCGCACCCGGGACCGATGCCCCCACCCGGAAGGACCGTGTCCTGTCGGGCATTCAGCCCACGGCGGACTCGTTCCACCTGGGCAACTACCTCGGCGCCGTTCGTCAGTGGGTGGACCTGCAGGACGAATACGAGGCGTTCTACTTCATTCCCGATCTGCACGCGATCACGGTGCCGCAGGACCCGAAGGAACTCAGGGCCAGGACCCGGCGGGCGGCGGCGCAGCTTCTCGCGGTGGGTATCGATCCGACGCGGTCCACGTTGTTCGTGCAGTCGCACGTGCCCGAGCACGCGCAGCTCGCGTGGGTCCTCAACTGTCTCACCGGCTTCGGCGAGGCCGGCCGGATGACGCAGTTCAAGGACAAGTCGGCGCGACAGGGCAGCGACCACACCTCGGTGGGGCTGTTCACGTACCCGGTCCTGCAGGCGGCCGACATCCTGCTCTACCGCCCGCAACGGGTCCCGGTCGGCGAGGATCAGCGTCAGCACCTCGAACTCACGCGAGATCTGGCGCAGCGCTTCAACTCTCGGTACAAGAAGACGTTCGTCGTGCCCGAGGCGCACATCGTCACCGGCATCGCGAAGATCTACGACCTGCAGGAACCCACCGCCAAGATGAGCAAGTCCGGTGCCACGCCGGCGGGTCGCATCGAGATTCTGGACGATCCCGCGGTGTCCGCCAAGCGCATTCGGTCGGCGGTCACCGACACCGAGCGCGACATCGTGTACGACGTGGCGCGCAAGCCCGGGGTCAGCAATCTGCTGGTGATCCAGTCCGCCCTCACCGGCACCCCGATCCCGACGCTCGTGGACGGGTACGTCGGCAAGGGATACGGGGATCTCAAGTCCGACACGGCGGATGCGGTGGCGGAGTTCGTCGCCCCGGTCCGTCGGGCCTTCGACGAGTACATGACCGATCCGGACGAGCTGGACCGCATTCTGGCGGTCGGCGCGGAGCGGGCGCGGGAGATCGCTGCGAGGACCTTGGCGCAGGTGTACGACAGAGTGGGATTCCTACCACCGAGAGGCTGACCCATGCCCGACGTTGCGGCGATCGTCGAACGACGACGAGCGGAGTGGCCCTGGTTCGATCATCTCGCCCGCGCCGGCGCGGTGTACCAGAAGCAGAAGGGCGACTACTACGCCGCGGGCATCACGTACTTCAGTGTGCTGTCGTTGTTCCCGTTGCTCATGGTGGCGTTCGCGGTGGTGGGCTTCGTCCTGAGCGCGCGGCCCGATCTGCTGGCGGAACTGCAGTCGCAGATCGCGGAGAACGTGCCGGGAAGCTTCGGTGGGACCATCAACGATCTCGTGGCGGCGGCCGTCGAGTCGCGGACGAGCGTGGGGGTGCTGGGTCTGCTGGGCGCGCTCTACGCGGGCCTGGGCTGGACCGCGAACCTGCGGGACGCGCTCACGGCCATGTGGGAAACCCAGCACCACGACGGATCGTTCCTGGGCACCAAGGTTCGCGATCTGGGGGCCCTGCTGGGACTCGGACTCGCCCTGGTGGTCTCGCTGGGCCTGTCGGCGGTCGCGAGTGGCTCCGTCGTCCCGGCGTTGTTGACGGCGGTCGGTCTCGATCACGTTCCGGGCGTGGGGGTCGCCGTGCAGATCGTGTCGATCCTGCTGGCCGTGGCGGCCACGTGGGCGCTGTTCGCGTGGGTGATCGCCCGGCTGCCGCGGGAGCCGGTCACGGTGCGCAGCGCCGCGCGGGCGGCGCTGATGGCGGCAGTGGTGTTCGAGGTGTTCAAGCAACTCGGCGCGGTGTACCTGGAGTCGGTGACGTCCGGACCGGCCGGGGTGACGTTCGGTCCGATCATCGGCATTCTGGTGTTCGCCTTCTTCACCTCGCGCTTCCTGCTGTTCTCGACGGCGTGGGCCGCCACCAGTCGGGACAATCGGATCTCGGCACCCACGCCGGTGCCGGAGGGGGCCGTCATCGCGCCCACCGTCGTTGTCCGTGAGGGTGTCTCGCCGGTCGGCGTCGCGGCCGTGGTCGGCGCCGCCGTCGTGGCCGTGCTCGGCCTGGGACGGCGGCGACGCTGATCGTTCAGCGCCGGGAGAGCCTGCGCGCCAGCAGGATCAGGCCGAGGACGACGATGCCCCCGACGACTCCCACTCCGATGCGGACCGCGCCGTCGGCGGAGTCGTCGACGCCCGGATAGGCGCCTCCGGACGGTGCGGCGAGGGCGCTGTCGGCATTGCCGACGTCGGCCGAATCCGGTTCCGCCATCCGGGTGAACGACGGTTCGTCGGTCTCGTTCCGTGTAACTCCTGTGGCCCCGTCCAGGGTGCCGATCGTCGCGTCCGGTTGGGCGAAGCCGAAGTCGAGCAATCGGGCGGCTTGCTCCCACGGACGGATCGGCAGGACATCGGCCGCCATGAGGGACACCACGAGGCGCCGCCCGTCCCGTTCCGCGGCGCCGACGAACGTCTGGCGGGCGTCGTCGGTGTAGCCGTTCTTCCCGCCGAGCGTGCCCGGGTAGCGGAACAGCAGAGCGTTGTCGCTGGCCAGGGTGAAACCGGGACGGTCCTCGTTCAGCGGCAGGTCGGGATTCACCGGGACACCCGGCTGATCGGGACGCGACGGATTGTCCGGCTTCGAGGGGTCCTTCGGGTACCCGGGGAACGGAACCTCCTCCGCAGCAGCGAGTTCCGCGAAGCGTGGATCCTCCATGGCGGCGCGGAAGATGACGGCGAGATCGTACGCGGAGCTCGCCATTCCTGGCCCGTCCAGTCCCGACGGGGTCGCGGTCCTGGTGTCCAGAGCGCCCAGTTCACGAGCGCGAGCGTTCATGGCCTCGACGGCGCGTTCGGTGCCGCCGAGCTGTCCGGCGATCGCGTGAGCAGCATCGTTGCCGGACGCCATCACCAGCCCCTGGAGCAACTGCCGCACGGTGTACACGCCGCCCATACCCAGCCCGACGGCGCTGCCCTCGGTGGCGGCGTCCTCGGCGGTCGCCGTCACGCGCGTGTCGAGGTCCAGGGAATCGAGCGCGACGAGCGCGAGGAGCACCTTGATGGTGCTCGCCGGCCGGTAGCGGCCGTGCGGGTCCTTGGCGGCGATGACCGCCCCGGTGTCGAGGTCCGAGACCGTCCAGGCGGTCGCCGAGATGTCGGCGGGGACGGGCGGGGCGCCGTCGGCCACGATCACGCCGCAGGCGCCGAGCTCGTCGCCGCCGACGGGTGCGTCGGGCACGGGAACCGGTACGGGTGCGGTCGATCCGGCAACCGGCACCTCCGACGCATCGATGGCCGGGGGCGGCGTCTCGCGGTGCGGGCACGAGTCGGTGCTGGGGGTCGCGAACGGTGTGGTGGTCGGCGGGGCCACCGGTTGAGCTGCTGCCGGCTGGGCTGCCGCCGGTGTGCCGAGCGCCAGGAGTGCGCCGACCGCGAGTGCCGCGGTCAGCCGTCGATACGTGGTCATCGCCGTCGAGCGTAGGTGCCGGTCCGGAGGGTCCGGGGGAGGTGGTGCGGTCAGGTTTCGTGCGTACGTGTCATGGACCGTGTCGGTGGGTGACGGTACACTCGAACATACGAGCGACTGGGGGGTCGGCGACATGGCGGGTGTGCAGGTGGGGGCAGGTGCCGTTCCGTGGGCGGCGCTCGATCACGCTGCCCTGGGTCTGCCCGCTACCACCGACCTTCCTGCGTCGCAGGCGCTGGACGCGCTCGTCCACGCCGCCGCCGGCGTCGCGTACCTGAAGTGGTTCGAATACCAGCTCGCCGCCGCCATGCACGCCGAACTGGTGGAGCCGTTCGAAGACGAAGACCGGCGTGAGCTCGACGCGTTCACCCGCTGCGCCGCCACCATCGCCACCACGTTGTCGATCACGCAGGGGGCGGCCCGCACCCTGCTCACCGACGCCGTCGCCCTGCGGGATCGACTCCCTCTCGTGGCGGAGTGCCTGCGGGACGGGGTCGTCACCCCGCATCACATCCGCACCATCGTCTCCCGCACCGAACTCATCGAAGGGCAGTGCTACGCCGCGTTGGTCGACGCCGACATCGCCCGCGCTCTCCGCAGACCCGGATCGTGGTCCCCGGCGCGGATGGAGGCGATGGTCGACATGATGGTCGACCGCCGTGATCCCGATGCCGTCCGCGCCCGGCGGGAGAAGGCGAAGCGGAATCGGGAGTTCACCGTCGAGATGGGCCGTGACGGTTTGGCGTCGGCGACGGACACCCGGCCGGCGGAGGACATCGTTGCTCTCCACGCGTCCGTGACGAGGTTGGCCGCGCAGGTGTGCCCGAAGGACACCCGCTCCAAGGCCGCGCGGGCCTCCGATGCGCATTACGCGTTGATCACCCAAACCGGATTCGGGTGCGACTGTGACCGCCCCATCACCGACTGCCGCTACAAGAACATCGACCTGACCAAGTTCGCGGCGACCGCGCCGCGGATCTTGATCCATCTGGTCACCGACACCACCACCCTAGACGGCCCCGTCCCGGCGCCGAAGGCCGAGCGGGTGTGCCGGTCGACCCAGCACCTGCCGCGACCGGACGAGAGCACCTCGGCCGTGACGGTGGCACCGGAACCGTCCGACTCGGAACCGATTGCACCGCAGTCGGTGTCGTCGAATCGGCCGAACGTCACCGCGGACGACGAGGCAGACGTCACTTCCGATGCCTCCGCCGGGTGCGAGGAACCGGTGGGCTTGGACTTCGTCGACGGCGTCGGATTCCTCGCCGGCATCGGCATAATCTCCGGCGCCCACGTCCGCGACCTCGCCGCCGACCCCCGCACGATCATCCGGCCGTTGGGTGACGGCACCGACACCCCACTGCCGGCGACACAACCCTCGAACCCCTACCGCCCCTCCGCAGCCCTCGACGCGTACATCCGTGCGCGGGATCTGTTCTGCACCTGGCCCGGCTGCAACCGACCCGCGTGGGACGGCGACCTCGACCACATCACCGAATACGACCACACCCACCCCGAGAAGGGCGGGCGTACCAGCGCGACCGGACTCGGAGCCAAATGCCGCTTCCACCACCTACTCAAGACGTTCGCCGACTTCGTCGACGATCAGTACCCCGACCCGGCCGACCCGAGCCGATTGATCCGCACCATCACCATCCCCGACGGGCGCACCGTCCTCGGACCGGCGTTCACCGGACACGACGTCCACCCCGGACTCGACGCCATCGTCTTCGGTGACCCACCCGAGACCCGAGCATCAAAACCGGGCCTCACCGAACGCACCCGACCCGCCCCACGCACCGAGCAGAAACACGCCCGCCGCCGACAGGAACGGAATCGCAACCGACTCCGCAGGGTCATCCCACCGGACGACACCCCACCCCCGTTCTGAGGGGCCCGCGTATGCCGACAGCCGCACCTCGCGATCGAGGTGCGGCTGCCGGTGGTGCTGTGGCTCAGTCGTTCTGGGGGAAGCCGAGGTTGATTCCGCCGTGGCTGGGGTCGAGCCAGCGGGCGGTGACGGCCTTGCCGCGGGTGAAGAAGTGGACGCCCTCGGTGCCGTGGGCGTGGGTGTCGCCGAAGAGGCTGTTCTTCCAGCCGCCGAAGCTGTAGTACGCCATGGGAACCGGGATCGGGACGTTGATGCCCACCATGCCGACTTCCACTTCGTTCTGGAACCGTCGGGCGGCGCCGCCGTCGTTGGTGAAGATGGCGGTGCCGTTGCCGTAGGGGTTGTCGTTGATCAGCTGCAGTGCGTCGTCGTAGGTCTCGACGCGCACCACCGACAGGACGGGTCCGAAGATCTCGTCGGTGTAGACGCTCATCTCGGGGGTGACGTGGTCGAGCAGCGTCGGGCCGAGCCAGAACCCGTTGGGGTCGCCGTCGGCCTGGACGCCGCGGCCGTCGACGACGACGGTGGCGCCGTCGTTCTCGCCGGCGTCGACGTAGGAGGCGACCTTGTCGCGGTGTGCCTTGGTCACCAGGGGGCCCATGTCGGAGCCACGGGTGCCGTCGCCGGTGCGCAGGGGGGTGGTGCGCTCGACGATCTTCGCGACGAGGTCGTCGGCGACGTCACCGACGGCAACGAGGGCGGAGATGGCCATGCAGCGCTCCCCGGCGGAGCCGAAGCCGGCGTTGACCATGGCGTCGGCGGCGAGGTCGAGGTCGGCGTCGGGCAGGACGATGGCGTGGTTCTTCGCGCCGCCGAGGGCCTGCACGCGCTTACCGTTCGCGGTGCCGGTGGAGTAGACGTACTCGGCGATGGGGGTGGAGCCGACGAAGCTGATCGACTTGATCGCCCGGCTCTCGAGCAGTTCGTCGACGGCGAGCTTGTCGCCCTGGAGGACGTTGAAGACGCCGTCGGGCAGGCCCGCTTCCTTCCACAGTTCGGCGAGCCAGATGCTGGCGGTGGGGTCCTTCTCGCTGGGCTTGAGGACGACGGTGTTGCCGCAGGCGATGGCGACGGGGAAGAACCACATCGGCACCATGGCGGGGAAGTTGAAGGGGGAGATGATGCCGACGGGGCCGAGGGGTTGGCGGATGGAGAAGACGTCGACCTTGGTGGAGGCGTTCTCGGTGAAGCCACCCTTGAGCAGGTGGGGGATGCCGCAGGCGAATTCGACGACTTCCTGGCCGCGGGAGATCTCGCCGAGGGCGTCGGAGAGGACCTTGCCGTGTTCGGCGGTGATGATGGCGGCGAGTTCGTCCTTGCGGGAGTTGAGCAGCTCGCGGAAGGCGAAAAGGATGGAGGTGCGCTTGGCCAGTGAGGTGTCGCGCCAGGCGGGGAACGCCGAGGCGGCGGCGGCGATGACGGCGCGGGCGTCGTCGAGGTCGGCCAGGGCGACCCGGCCGGTGACCTCACCGGTGGCGGGGTTGGTGACCTCGGCGGTGCGGTCGGACGTGCCGGCGAACGGCTTGCCGTCCACCCAGTGCCCGATGGTGTTCGTGGTCATGACAATTCCTACTTTCCGTACTTCGCGACGTGGTCGGTCATCGTCTGCAGCTGGTAGCGGGAGACCTCCCGCGCGTTCTCGTTCTCGGCGAAGACGCTCGACACCATGACGGTGTCGCGGTCGTAGAACCCGATGCGGTCGAGACCGCCGAAGAACTGGTCCCAGTCGACGTCGCCGTCGCCGATCTTCAGATGTTGGTGCACCCGAACGGGATTGCCGGGCGGGTTGGTGATGTAGCGCAGGCCGTGGGAGCGGTGGTGGTCCATCGTGTCGGCGACGTGCACCAGGCGGATCATGTCGCCGGCCTCGTCGAGAATCCGATCCAGGTCGCCGCCCATGTGGAACTGGTGGCAGGCGACCACCACCATGCCCAGGTTCGGCGAGTTGACCCCGCGGATCACCCGCATCGCCGCGAGCCCGTCCTCGACGAAGTCGTCGGGGTGCGGATCGATCAGGATGTCGAGTCCCTCCCGTTCGATGATCGGCAGCAGCTCCTCCATCGACCGGTAGAAGGCCCGCTCGGATTCCTCGGCCTTCTCGGGCCGGCCGCTGAACTCGGTGTTCATCCGCTGCACCCCGAGGTCGACGGTGATCTGGATGGCGCGCTTCCAGTACCGCACCGCCGCTTCCCGCGCGTCCTCGTCGGGTCCGGACCATCGCAGCACCGGCAGGACCGAGGCGATGCCGACCCCGGCGTCGTCGCAGGCCCGTCGGAAACGCCTGACCAGATCGTCGTTCGCCTTGGGGTGGTTGAAGAACGGGATCATGTCGACGTGCGGGGTGAGCTGCAGCCACTCGTACCCCAGCTCGGCGACGACGCCCGGCAGCTCCAGCAGCGAGTGCTCGTGATGGAACGGGGTGGGATCGAGAGCGACCTTCATGGTCACGCTCCCGAGATGTCGGCGCGGGCGACCATGTCGACCGCCACGGGCTCACCGGACTCGAGGGAGAGCACACCGGCTTCGCACACCGCAGCGGCGGCGTACCCGTCCCAGGCGCCGGGGCCGTCGACGTAGTTGCCCGTCTCGGCGCCTGCGTGCACGGCGTCGACCCACCGTTGGATCTCCACGTCGTACGCCTGCCCGAACCGCTCGACGAAGCCCGGGGTGATGGTGCCGCCGCGGACGCCGGGTGCGGACGTCCGCACCAGGCCGACGTCGAGACCGATCATGGCGCTGCCGCGCTCGGCGACCACCTCGGTCCTGACCTCGTAGGCGATACCCGTGGTGACGAAGACCTCCGCGTCGACGTGCCGGCCGGACTCGGTGGTGAAGATCGCGATCTGCGGATCGCGAAGCCCCTCCGGCGCAGCAGGATTGGCCGACGGCGCGATGATCTGGATCTTGGTGATCTCCTCGTCCAGCAGAAACCGGGCGACGTCGACCTCGTGCACCAGCGAGTCGCGCACGATCATGGCGCTGTCGAAGTGGGGCGGCACCTCGGGGTTGCGGTGCGCGCAGTGCACCACGAGGGCGCGGCCCAGGTCGCCGGAGTCGAGGAGCGCCTTGAGCTGCTCGTACTCGCGGTCGAAGCGGCGCATGAAGCCGACCTGGATCAGCTTCTTGCCGGTCGCGGCTTCCGCCCGGACCACCTCGAGCGACGTCTCGACGGACGTCGTCAGCGGCTTCTCGCACATCACGGGCTTGCCGTGCTCGAGGCACGCCAGCAGCTGCTTCTCGTGCGTGGGGCCTGGGGTGGCGAGGACGACGGCGTCGACCTCGGGATCGGCGATGGCGTCGATGGGGTCCTCGACCACGCGGGCACCGGGGACGGTGTCGGCGATCTCGCGGGCCCGCTCGGTGACGTAGTCGTTGACGACGGCGACGCGAGCGCCGGAGATGGTCCGGGTGATGCGCTGGACGTGGTCGGCGCCCATGCGCCCGACACCGAGGACGGCGATGCGGAGTTCGGAATTCACTTCAGGGACGTCCGTTCTGGAAGGAGGTGTCAGGAGAAGGTGACGGCGGGAACGCCGCAGGAGCCGAGGTACTTCCGGGTGCGCTGCGCGATGGGCAGGGGAGCGTCGACCTCGCAGGGGTACATGTCCTGCTCGACGATCGCGAAGAGATCGGCGGTCAGCCGACCCTCGGTCGCGAGCCGCTCGACGGTCTCGAGCAGCGGCGGCATCGCCGGAATACCCAGGGGCGGTTCGGTCATCGCGCCCAGCCGGACCGCCTCGCCGAACGGCAGGTCCTCGGCGAGCACCTTGTCGCGCACCGCTTCGTCGACCTGCTTGAGGTGGAGGTACCCGATGCGCTCGGGAGCGCGCTCGATGATGGCGATGTTGTCGCCGCCGCAGTAGCTGATGTGGCCGGTGTCGAGGCAGAGGTTCACGAACTCGCTCGAGGTGCCGTCGAGGAAGCGGTAGACGTTCTCCTCGGTGTCGACGTGGCTGTCGGCGTGCGGGTGGTACTGCGCCTTGACGCCGTACTGCTCGAACATCCGCTTGCCGAGCTCGTTCATGCCCTCGGTCTTCTTGCGCCACTGGTCGGCGGTGAGGTTCCGGTCCTCCAGGACGGCGCCCGTGGACGGGTCGCGCCACATCTCGGGGATGACGACGACGTGCTTGCCGCCGACGGCGGCGGTCAACTTGGCGACGTCCTCGATCTGCGTCCAGACCGCGTCCCACGCGTCGTCCTGGTGGAGATGCTCGAAGACCGTGCCGGCGGACAGCTTCAGGTTCCGAGCCTCGAGTTCCGCCGTGAGCTTCTGCGGGTCGGTGGGCAGGTAGCCGAAGGGGCCGAGTTCGATCCACTCGTATCCGGACGCGGAGACCTCGTCGAGGAATCGCTCGTACGGGGTCTGCTGCGGATCCTCGGGGAACCACACGCCCCAGGAATCCGGGGCGGAACCGACGCGGATGACGCTCATGGTGGAGCCTTTCGGGACTGGTTGTGCCTGATGTGCTGGGAAGGAAGAACGGGTCACTCGGACGGGCGCAGATACGGACGCTGGATGCGCTTCCACCGCTCGTAGGTGGCGTAGGCGGTCCGTGTGGACTCGAGGGTCGACGTCTCCGACACCGGGACGTCCCACCAGGACTCGGAGTCCGGTGCGGCGATGCGGGGGTCCGTCTCGACGTGGATGACGGTCGAGGTTTCGCTCGCCTTGGCGGCCTTGACGGCGTCGGTGAACTCCGAGCCGGTGGTCACGCGGACGACGTCGACGCCGAGGCTGGCCGCGTTGGCCGCCAGATCGACCGGAAGCAGGTCTCCGTCGAGACGACCCTGGCCGTCCCGGTACCGGTAGGCCGTACCGAATCGCTGGCTGCCGAGCGATTCCGAGAGGGAGCCGATGGAGGCGAAACCGTGGTTCTGCACCAGGATCACGATGACCTTGACGCCTTCCTGCACGGCGGTGACCAGTTCGGTCGCCATCATGAGGTAGGAGCCGTCGCCGACCATGACGAACACGTCCCGGTCCGGCTCCGCCATCTTGGCGCCGATGCCGCCGGCGATCTCGTAGCCCATGCACGAGAAGCCGTACTCGACGTGGTAGCCCTTGGGATCGCGGCTGCGCCACAGTTTGTGGAGGTCGCCGGGCATGGAGCCGGCGGCGCAGACCACGACGTCGCGCGGGTCGGAGAGGGTGTTGGCCAGGCCGATGACCTGGTTCTGGTTCAGCGGAGCCGACGTGTCCTCCACGGCGAACACCGAGGACACGGTGTCCTCCCACTGCGCGGCGAGTTCCG
Source organism: Rhodococcus sp. PBTS 1 (assembly GCF_001620025.1). NCBI lineage: Bacteria > Bacillati > Actinomycetota > Actinomycetes > Mycobacteriales > Nocardiaceae > Rhodococcus > Rhodococcus sp. PBTS 1. Next base: position 2,332,933 of record NZ_CP015219.1, on the reverse strand, counting down.
CGGTGCGCGTGCGGTAGTCGTCGTCGACGGACCAGTCGCCGAGCGCAGCGGTCAGCGCGCTCAGCGCTTCACGGGCGTCGGCGACGACGGACACGCCGCCCTGCTTGACCGTGTCGATCGTCGCGACGTTGACGTTGACGAAGCGCACGCTCGGGTCGGTGAAGGCGGTCCGGGAGGCGGTGGTGAAATCGCTGTAGCGCGTGCCGATTCCGATGACGACGTCGGCGTCGGTGGCGAGGGCGTTCGCGGCGGTGGTCCCGGTGGACCCGATCGCGCCGACGGACTGCGGGTGGTCGTAGGGGAGGGCGCCCTTGCCGGCCTGACTCTGTCCCACCGGAACGCCGGTCCGCTCGCAGAACGCGGCCAGGGCATCGGTGGCGCCGGAGTAGATCACGCCGCCGCCGGCCACGATCAGCGGACGACGCGCGCTGCGGATCACGGCCGCGGCGCGCTCGATCGCGTCGCTCTGGGGCAGTGTCCGGCCGACGTGCCAGGTGCGCTCGGCGAAGAGCGACTCCGGCCAGTCGAACGCCTCGGCCTGCACGTCCTGCGGAATGGCGACGGTGGCGGCGCCCGTCTCCACGGGGTCGGTGAGCACGCGCATCGCACCGATCAACGCGGCGGGCAGCTGCTCGGGTCGCCACACGCGATCGAAGTACCGCGACAGCGGCTTGAACGCGTCGTTGACGGTGACGTCGCCACTCGAGGGGAGCTCGAGTTCCTGGAGCACCGGTGCACTGGCCCGGGTGGCGAACGTGTCCGCCGGCAACAGCAGCACCGGCAGTCGGTTGATCGTGGCGAGGGCGGCGCCGGTGAGCATGTTGGTCGAGCCGGGGCCGACGCTCGCGGTGACGGCCCACGTCTGCAGCCGGTCCTTCTGCCGTGCGTAGGCGACCGCGCTGTGCACCATGGCCTGCTCGTTGCGGCCCAGGACGTACGGCAGGGCGGGCTCGGTGCCGGACTCGTGCGCGTCGATCTCCGCCTGCAGCAGAGCCTGGCCGAGGCCGGCGACGTTGCCGTGTCCGAAGATTCCGAACGCGCCCGCGAAGAACCGGGCACGCCGGCCGTCGCGTTCGACGTACTGGGCGGCCAGGAATCTCACGACCGCCTGCGAGACCGTCAGGCGGACGGTCGATTCGGCGTTCTCGGTCTTGCTCGCCGAGATGGGTGCGGTGGAGACCACGGTCATGCTCCTCGAGGTGGGGTGGTGGGGGTCCGATGCGGCTCGAGCGGGAGCCGGGGGTCGACCTGCTGGTCGGTCCAGGTGCCGCGGATCCAGGTGTGCTCGGGGTCGTCGACGATGTTCCAGGCGCGTTCGGCGCCCGGTCCGGCCATGACGTTCAGGTAGTACATGTGGTAGCCCGGTGCGGCCACGGACGGACCGTGGTAGCCGTGGGGTACGAGGACCACGTCGCCCGTGCGGACTTCCTCGAGCACCTCGATGGGTCGCTCGGGGGTGCCGTACACGCGGTGGTAGCCGAAGCCGGCGGATCCGTCGGGGCCGTCGGCGATCTCGAAGTAGTAGATCTCCTCGAGGGCGGACTCGTGCTCGGTGTTCTCGTCGTGCTTGTGCCCGGGGTAGGAGGACCAGTTGCCGCCCGGCGTGACGACCTCGCAGGCGATGAGCGAGTCCGCCTCAAAGGTGTCCGCGGTCCCGAAGTTGTGGACCTCGCGGCTGCAGTTGCCGGCTCCGCGCAGCTCGACGGCGACGGCGCTCGCCGGCACGTACCGGAACGGCAGCCGCGTCCGTGCGCGGGCACCGCACAGGGCGAAGCGACCACCCGAGGTGCTGGCAACGGTGTACGACGAGTCCCGCCCGACGTAGGCGAAATCGGACGGGCCGTCGAACACCGTGGCGCGACCGGCCAGGTCGACCGTCTCGCCGTCGCAGGTGACCGTGGCCGAGCCGGACAGCGGCACCACCATGATCTCGTCGTCACCGGACTCGAGCTCGGCGGACTCGCCGGCCGCGAGGCGCAGCGTGCGCAGGCTCGACTCGCTCCAGCCGGCCGACTCGGGGGTGACCACCACGTCGAACGGGGCGTCGGCGGAGGCGCCGACCGGGATGTAGTACTCGGAGTTCACGGCCGTCACCGCACCATCGTCACGGCGGTGTCGACGGCCGCGGCCACGTCACCGTCGCGGGGGTAGAGCAGGGTGCGCCCGACGATGAGTCCGCGCACGGCCGGAATCTCCAGCGCGCGCGACCAACTGGCGAACGTTTCCTCGGGCGCCTCCTGCGGGTCGCCGCCGAGCAGCAGCGTCGGCAGGGTGGTCGCGTCCATGACGCGCTCCATGTCGGCGACGACGGGCAGCTTGAGCCACGTGTGCGACGACGTCGACCCGAGACCCTGGGCGACGTGCATGCTCTTGATGACGGCATCGGTGGACAGGTCGTTGACCACCTTGCCGCCCTCACGGCGGCTGAGGAACGGCTCGAGCATCGCGATCAGGCCGTGGGCGGCGAGCTCGTCGACGGCTCGCGCCGTCGCGGTCATCATCGACAGCGTCCCCGGATCGTCGAGCGCGACGCGGTTGAGCATCTTGGCGCCGTTCATCCGGGCCTTCGCGGTGGAGGCGGCCGTGGCACCGGTCATGCGGTCGTCGAGTTCGAACGACGCGCCGGCCAGTCCGCCGCGGTTCATCGACGAGAACACCACCTTGTCCTCGAGCGCGCCGAGGAGCACGAGATCGTCGAGGATGTCGGCCGTCGCGAGCACGCCGTCGACGCCGGGGTTCGCGAGCGCCGTGCGCAGTCGGTCGAGCAACTCGGTGCGGCTGTTCATCGCGGTGGCGTTCGAGCCGACCGACAGCGCGCCGCGCGCGGGGTGGTCGGCGGCGACGATCATCAGTCGGCCGTTGCCGCGGACGGTGGGCCGCGTGGTGCGGGTGGCCCAGGCGCGCTCGATCGCGCCGGGGTCGCTCGCGCGCACCGCGGTCACGTCGGCGTAGGTCCGGGCGGCGGGCGTGGCGCCGAGAGTCGGTGCGGCCGAATCGGTCCCGCGAGTACCGGTGTCGGTGAGGACGGTGTCAGACATGAGCGGGCTCCGTCGGGTCGGCTGCGGACGCGTCCGCGAGTGCGGCGACTTCGTCCGCGGTGGGCATGGCGGTGGAGCATTCGAGCCGGGAGGCGACGATGGCGCCGGCGGCGTTGGCGTGACGCAGGATCTTCTCGAGCGGCCAGCCGGCGAGCAGGCCGTGGCAGAGCGATCCGCCGAAGCTGTCGCCCGCGCCGAGTCCGTTGACCACGTCGACGGGGTTCGGCGGGACCTCGACCCGCTCGGTGCGGGTCTTGCCGAGCACGCCCCGCGGGCCCTGCTTGACGATGGCCAGATCCAGGCCGAGGTCGAGGAGGGCGTCGGCCGCGCGATCGGGATCGGTCTCACCGACGGCCACCTCGCACTCCTCGCGGTTGCCGACGGCGACGGTGACCTGCGCGAGGGCGCGCTGGACCTGCTCCGTCGCGGCGGCGGGGGAGTCCCAGAACATGGGCCGGTAGTCGAGGTCGAGCACGGTGAGCGGTGCCCGACCGCGTGCGTCCCACGCCGTGAAATGCGCACTGCGGCTCGGCTCTTCGGACAGTCCGGTGACCGTGGACCAGTAGAGCGCGGCCGCCCGCACGGCGTCGGCGTCGATGTCGTCGGGGCGGATCTGCAGGTCGGGGGCCGTCGGCTTCCGGTAGAAGTACAGCGGGAAATCGTCCGGCGGGAAGATCTCGCAGAAGGTGACGGGCGTGGCGTGGGCGGGATCGGTGACGACGAACGACGCGTCGACGCCGAGGCGCTCGAGCTCGCCGCGCACGTAGCGTCCGAAGGGATCGTCGCCGGCCCCGGAGATCAGGGCGCTGCGCCGGCCGAGGCGCGCTGCGGCGACGGCGACGTTGGCGGCGCTGCCGCCCAGGAACTTGCCGAACGTGGTCACGTCTTCGAGGCCGACCCCGGTCTGCAGCGGGTAGATGTCGACACCGCTGCGCCCGATGGCCAGGACGTCGAATCCGGCGTGCGGCGTGTCGGGTGCGGCTGTGGTCACGTGATCTCCCGGGGTGTGGGTCGGCGGTGTCGGTAAACGGTGAGCGGATACGGCCCGCGACTACTGTGCGCCGCACCACACCGGGATGTCAACAGTTTGTCCTGACATTCTAACTTGATGTCATATCGGCCCGGATCACCTACACTCACACCACTCGACGGTGCGCTGCGTCACGGTCGAGTCCGCATCCCGAGGTGACCACGCCTCGTCTCGCTGTCGATCGGAGACCGAGTGAACCACCCGCTCAGCGCGCCGCAGCTGGCCGTGGAGTTGGACCGATCCAGCCCCGTCCCGCTGTACTACCAGCTCGCCCGCGCCATCGAGGAGGCCGTTCTCTCCGGGCAGCTCGCGCCGGGTGACCGCTTCGAGAACGAGTTGGCCCTGGCGGAACGGCTCAACCTCTCCCGGCCGACCACCCGTCGCGCGATCCAGGAGCTGGTGGACAAGGGCCTGCTCGTCCGCAAGCGCGGCGTCGGAACGCAGGTGGTGCAGAGCCCCGTGCACCGTCCGGTCGAGCTCACGTCGCTGTTCGACGACCTGGCCCGCGCGGGGCAGCACCCAAGTACCAAGCTGCTCGAGTACTCCGTCGGCCTGCCGGGGGACGAGGTGGCGCGCGAACTCAACATCGGTCCGGACGAAACCGTGGTCACGATCGCACGACTGCGCAGCACGCAGGGCGAGCCGCTCGCGTTGATGACGAACTACCTCCCTCTCGACCTCGCTCCGGAGCCCGCCGAACTGGAGGCGCAGGGGCTCTACCAGTCGCTGCGTACCAAGGGTGTGCACGTCCGTCTGGCTCGACAACGGATCGGCGCCAAGTCGGCCGGCCGTGAGGAAGCCGAGCTGCTCGACGAGAAGCTCCGGGCTCCGCTGCTCACCATGAACCGCACCGCCTTCGACGATTCCGGCAAGGTCGTCGAGTACGGCGTTCACGTCTACCGCGCCTCCCGCTACAACTTCGAGACCACCCTCGTCGACCGCTGACGCGGTCGGCATCCACCCCGTCGTGTCCCGACGGGTGCTCGGCCGTGCCCGGACCGTCCTGTGCTCGGCCGTCCCCGACTTCTCGAAAGGTGTTCCCTGCCATGTCCTCTCGTCCACTTCGCGTCGGTGTCATCGGTTTCGGCTGGATGGGTCGCGTGCACACGCAGGCCTACGCCCGAGTGCGCCACCACTTCCCGGATCTGCCGCTGACTCCGGTCCTCGCCGCCGTGGCCGACGACGTGCCCGGCCGTGCTGCCGAGGCCGCCGAGGTCTTCGGCTTCGCCGGACACACCACCGACTGGCGCGACGTCGTCACCGATCCCGACGTGGAGGCGGTGTCGGTCACGGCGCCGAACTTCCTGCACCGGGAGATCGGCACCGCCGTCGCTCGCGCGGGCAAGCATCTGTGGATCGAGAAGCCCGTCGGTCTGACCCGCGACGACGCCGCTGCGGTGGCCGAGGCCGCCGCCGCCGCGAACGTGCGCACTGCCGTCGGCTTCAACTATCGCAACGCCCCGGCCGTCGACCGAGCGCGCGAGTTGATCGCCGCGGGCGAGCTGGGCACGGTGACCCACGCGCGGTTCCGGTTCTTCAGCGACTACGCCGCGCACCCGGACGGCGCGCTGAGTTGGCGCTTCGAGCGTGCCCGTGGAGGCAACGGTGTGCTCGGCGACCTCGCCTCGCACGCAGCGGATCTCGTGTGGTTCCTGCTCGGGGACATCGGCAGTCTGGTCGCCGACACCGCGGTCTTCGTTCCCGAGCGCGCCCGGCCTACCGGGGCGACCAGCGGTCACAGTCGCGTCAGCGGCGGTGAGCGGGGCCCGGTCGAGAACGAGGACTACGCGAGCGCGCAGCTGCGCCTGGTCTCCGGTGCGCGGGCGACGCTCGAGGCCAGCCGCGTCGCGGTCGGCGAACAGAACGCGTACGGCTTCGAGATCCACGGGACGGCCGGCGCCGTGACGTGGGACTTTCGCCGGATGAACGAGCTCGTCGTCGGCCGCGGTACCGCCTATCAGGACCAGGCGATGTCCACGGTGTTCGTCGGCCCGGGCGCGGGGGACTACGCCGCGTTCCAGCCGGGGTCGGCGTCCGCGATGGGTTACGACGACCTCAAGGTGATCGAGGCGCGCAACTTCCTGCAGTCCGTTCACGACGGTCGGCCGCTGGGGGCGACCGTCGAGGACGCGGTGCGCAGTGCAGCGGTCCTCGACGCAATGGTCGAGTCGGTCGAATCGGGCTCCTGGACGGCTCCCCGCATGTGAGCCGCTGCAGTCCTAATGTCCGAACAAAGTATTGACATTCCGATGTGACCGGTATTACATCTACTGCAGGCGAGTGAGCCAGGCTCCTTCTCTCGAGCGAGCCGACCCGCATTTTCCGAGAGGACAATCAATGAAGGTTCGTCAGGGTACGACCAGTGGCGGCCGGGCCGTCGGGCGTCGGGGTGCCGCACTGGCGCTCGGCGCTGTCGTCGCCGTGTCCGTCGCTGCGTGCTCGAGCACGGGGGGCGCACCGGAATCCAGTGGCGGCGGCGAGGGTGGGGGCGGCACCGTCGACACCCCTCGCGCCACCATCGCGATGATCACCCACGAGGTTCCCGGTGACACGTTCTGGGACCTCATCCGCAAGGGTGCGGAAGCCGCCGCGGCGAAGGACAACATCGAGCTGCGCTACTCGGCCGACCCCGAGGCGCCCAACCAGGCCAACCTGGTCCAGAGCGCGATCGACTCCGACGTCGACGGCATCGCGGTCACCCTGGCCAAGCCCGACGCCATGGCGCCGGCCGTGCAGGCCGCCGAGGCCGCCGGAATCCCCGTGGTGGCCTTCAACTCCGGGTACGACGACTGGAAGGCGCAGGGCGTCGGCCAGTACTTCGGTCAGGACGAGACCATCGCCGGCAGGGCCGTGGGTGAGCGCTTGACCTCCGAGGGTGCCAAGAAGACCCTCTGCATCATCCAGGAGCAGGGCCAGGTCGCGCTCGAATCCCGGTGCGCCGGTGTGACGCAGGGCTTCACGGGCGGCTCCACCGAGATCCTCAACGTCAACAGCAAGGACATGCCGTCCGTCGAGGCGACCATCACCGCCAAGTTGCAGCAGGATCCGTCCATCGACCACGTGGTCGCCCTCGGCGCCCCGATCGCGCTCACCGCGGTGCAGTCCAAGGCCAACGCCGGCAGCAACGCCACCGTCGTCACCTTCGACACCAACTCCGCCCTGGTCGACGCCATCGAAGCCGGTGACGTGGCCTGGGCCGTCGACCAGCAGCCCTACCTCCAGGGCTACCTCGCCGTCGACTCGCTCTGGCTCTACCTGAACAACGGCAACACCATCGGTGGCGGCACCCCGGTTCTGACCGGCCCCGCGTTCATCGATTCCTCCAACATCGACGCCGTCGCCGAGTACGCCCGGAACGGCACTCGCTGATACCCGACACCCGGCGGCAGACCCTCGTCGCCGCCGGGTGTCGCCCAGCACGGAAGGACCTCCCATGACCACCCAGGCCGATCTGGATCTGTCGAAACACACCGTCGTGACCGACGAGCGCGTGCGGAAGCAGAAGCCGTTCCAGCGCTTGCTCGTTCGTCCCGAAATCGGCGCCCTGTTCGGCGCGATCATCATCTTCGTCTTCTTCGCGATCGTGGCCCCACCGTTCCGGTCGCCGGAGGCCCTGGCCACGGTGCTGTACGCCTCCTCCACGATCGGCATCATGGCCATCGGCGTCTCCCTGCTGATGATCGGCGGCGAGTTCGACCTCTCCACCGGTGTGGCCGTGACCTTCTCGTCCATCGCCGCCTCGATGCTGGCCTACAACCTGCACCTCAACGTCTGGCTGGGATCGCTCCTCGCCCTCGGCCTGGCCCTCGGCGTCGGATTCCTCAACGGCTACCTGGTGATGAAGACGAAGATCCCGTCCTTCCTCATCACCCTCTCGACCTTCCTCATGCTCACCGGCATCAACCTCGCCGTGACCAAGCTCGTCACGGGACAGGTGGCCACGCAGTCGATCTCGAACATGCAGGGCTTCGACTCCGCCAAGGCCGTCTTCGCCTCGTCGTTCACCATCGGCGGTGTCTCCATCCGCGTGACCGTCCTGTGGTGGGTGCTGTTCACCCTGATCTCGACGTTCGTACTGATGAAGACGCGGATCGGAAACTGGATCTTCGCCGTCGGCGGCAACCAGGACTCCGCGCGGGCGATCGGCGTCCCGGTGACCAAGGTCAAGATCGGCCTGTTCATGTTCGTCGCGTTCTGCGCCTGGTTCGTCGGCATGCACCTGCTGTTCGCCTTCAACACCGTGCAGTCCGGTCAGGGCGTGGGCAACGAGTTCCTCTACATCATCGCCGCGGTGATCGGTGGCTGCCTTCTCACGGGCGGTTTCGGCACCACCGTCGGCGCCATGATCGGTGCGTTCATCTTCGGCATGACCAACCAGGGCATCGTCTACGCCGGCTGGAACCCCGACTGGTTCAAGTTCTTCCTCGGCGCGATGCTGCTGTTCGCGGTCGTGGCCAACAATTCCTTCCGCTCCTACGCAGCCAAGAGGTGACCCAAGATGACCACCATCTCCGAAACCCCCACCCGGGAGCCGTCGGATCACGGCAGCGGCGGGAAGACCCCCCTGATCGAGCTGAAGGACGTCGGCAAGTCCTACGGCAACATCATCGCCCTGTCCGGCATCAACCTCCGCGTCGGCGCCGGCGAGGTCACCGGTGTCCTCGGCGACAACGGCGCCGGCAAGTCCACCCTCATCAAGATCATGGCCGGACTGCACCAGCAGAGCGAAGGGCAGCTGCTCGTCGACGGTGAGGAGACCCGGTTCGACTCGCCGAAGGACGCGTTGAACAAGGGCATCGCGACGGTGTACCAGGACCTCGCCGTGGTCTCGCTGATGCCGGTGTGGCGCAACTTCTTTCTCGGCCAGGAGCTGCGCAAGGGCCCGTTCCGCGCCCTCGACGCCGCAGCCATGCGCGCCACCACCAAGGAAGAACTGCACAAGATGGGCATCGACCTGCCCGACGTCGACGCCCCCATCGGGTCTCTGTCGGGTGGTCAGCGTCAGTGTGTGGCGATCGCCCGCGCCATCTTCTTCGGCGCTCGCGTGCTGATCCTCGACGAGCCCACCGCCGCCCTGGGCGTCAAGCAGTCGGGCATGGTGCTCCGGTACATCTCGGCGGCCAAGGAACAGGGCTTCGGCGTCGTGTTCATCACCCACAACCCGCACCACGCGTACATGGTCGGCGATCACTTCGTTCTGCTCAACCGCGGTCGGCAGAAGCTCGACTGCACCTACGACGAGATCAGCCTCGACGACCTGACCAAGGAGATGGCCGGCGGCGACGAGCTCGAGACGCTCACGCACGAACTGCGCCGCTGACCCCGGCGGACCGACGCCGGCGAACGCCCCACACCGAATCCGGTGCGGGGCGTTCGTCGTTCGGCGGTCAGCGCGGAGCGAGTCCTGCCGCCCGGTAGGCGTCGTCGACGAGGTCCATGGTGGCCACGGCGTCGTCGACGTCCAGAGGATAGGGCGCCCCGGTCTCCAGATGTGCTGCGAGAGCGTCCAGTTGGTAGAGGTACGTCGGCCGGGTGTCGAGGCGTTCGACGTGGACGCCGGAGGAGTCGGTGACCGACACCCGCCCGTCGAGGTTCGGGCGGATGAAGTCGTGCGCGAAGACCTCGCCGGCGGCGAACAGCAGCCGCATCGTGAACTCGAAACGCGGATGCACCATCGAGTTGACGCTGCGGGCCGGGACGCCGCTGGGGAACTCGAGGTCGATCGTGGTGGCCGCATCGACACCCGGGTCGCGTTCCTCGGCCTGCGCCGACACCACGCGCGGTACGCCGCCGGCGCCGGCCGCGTCGGCCAACATGCGGCACACGTGCAGCCCGTAGCACCCGAGGTCCATGATCGCCCCGCCCGCGAGTTCGAGCGACCATCGCGGGTCCCGGGCGTCGGGCTCCGGCATCGCCATGATCACCTCGACCCCGGTGAGGTCGCCGAGTTCGCCGGACCGGGCGATCTCGAACACTCGCTGGGTCACCGGGTGGAAGAGGTAGTGGAACGCCTCGACGATCCGCCCGCCCGTCCGCTCGGCGACCGCCGCGACCTCGCGCGCCTCGGCGGCGTTGCGGGCGAACGGCTTCTCGGTCAGAACGGTCTTGCCCGCCTCGAGAGCGCGGATGTTCCAGGGTGCGTGCAGGGCGTTGGCGAGGGGGTTGTAGACGAGGTCCACCTCCGGATCGGCGAGCACCGCGGCGTAGTCGTCGGACACGCGCTCCACCTCGTGCTGCTGCGCGAACTCCTCGGCCCGCGCCCGGTCGCGCGCGGCGACGGTGACCAGCCGGTGCCCGAGGGCGTGCGCCGGTCCGACGATCGCGGACTCCGCGATGCGGGAGGCGCCCAGAATTCCGATCCTCATGCGGTCACGGTCTCACACGGTCACGACGCGGGCGTCGGTCACCGAGCGCAGATACGCGACGCTGGCCTTCACGTCCAGCACCGGCCCCGCGTCGTCGGCGGGATCGTCGGTCAGGATGGTGTCCTGCTCGAGGACGAACCAGCCGTCGTACCCGGCGTCCAGCAACGTCTCCACCACCCCGCCGATGCCGACGTCGCCCGTCCCGAGCGGGGTGTACATCCCGGCCTGCACCGCGTCGGTGTAGGTCAGGTCGCCGGCCTGCACTCGCGCCGCGAGCGCTGCGTCGACGTCCTTGAGGTGCGTGTGCGTGATGCGCGACGACGCCTGACGGGCCAGCTCGGCGGGATCGGTCCCGCCGATCATCAGGTGCCCGGTGTCCAGGCAGAGGGGAATCGAGGAGCCGTCGAGCACGCGGTGGACCTCGTCGCGCTGCTCGATCATGGTGCCGACGTGCGGGTGGAGGACGGCCCGGATGCCGCGCTCCGCAGAGGCCGCGGCGAGGCGATCGAGGTTGCGCAGCAACGTCGTCCACTCGTCGTCGGTCAGTTCCGGGCGCGCGTCGTACCCGTCGCGCCCGCTCACCGCGGCGAGCACGATCACGTCCGCGTGCGCGGCGACGAACCCGTCCAGCAGACCGGAGATTCCGGGTACGGGATCGTGGCCGCGCTCGTGCAGGAGGACCGGCGCGAACCCGCCGACGGAGGTGAGACCGTGATAGGCGAGCGTCCGCGCGAGCTCCTGCGGATCGGACGGCAGGAAGCCGTCGGGCCCGTTCTCGGTGGCAGTCAGGCCCGCCTCGCGCATCTCGCGCAGCACGCGGTCGACGCTGATCTGATGGCCCCAGCCGGGGACCTCGCAGACGCCCCACGAGATGGGTGCTCCGGCGATACGAACGGTCATGATCGAACCTCTTCCAGGGTGACGGGGGCAGAGCGACGGAGCGACGCGGCGGCGGCCTCCGCGATCCAGGCCACCTCCAGCGCGTCGGCAGGGGTGCAGGGCGACGGACGTCGGCCGGCGACGACGTCGAGGAACGCGGCGAGCTCGGCGCGGTAGGACTCGGCGAACCGGTCCATGAAGAACGAGTGCGGTGTCGCAGACGGGAACGGGTGTGGTCCCCGATCGCCGTGTGCGGGATCGAGATTGCGGACGGGCGCGGCGTCGTCCCACCCGGCGACGACGGTGTCGGCGCGTCCGTGCACTTCGAGCCGACAGTCGTAGCCGCGGCCGTTGAACCGGGAGTTCGACACGACGCCGAGGGTGCCGTCGTCGAACGTGAGCAGGGTGGTCGCGGTGTGCACGTCGCCCGCGGCGACGAAGCGGGGGTCGTCGGACGCGGTTCCCGCCGCGAACACCGAGACGACCTCACGGCCGACGATCCATCGGACGGTGTCGAAGTCGTGCACGGCGCAGTCGCGGAACAGGCCACCCGACGCCGCGATGTAGTCCGCCGGGGGCGGTGCGGGGTCGAGGGTGGTGGAGCGAACGGTGTGCAGCGCGCCGAGGTCCCCGGCCCGCACGGCCCGATACGCCGCGGCGACGGCCGGATCGAACCGACGATTGAACCCGATCTGCACCGGGACGTCGGAGCCCGCGAGTCCCGCCACCACGGCGGCGCTCTCGACCGCCGTGGACGCCAATGGCTTCTCGCAGAAGACGGGTACTCCCGCGTCGACGGCGGTGAGCAGAACCGACGCGTGGGCGGGGGTCGCCGCGGCGATCACCACCCCGTCGACGCCGGCGCTCAGCAGGTCGTCGAGCGTGGTGACCGCGGTGGCGCCGTGTCGGTCCGCGACGGACGCGGTGACGTCCGGACGATCGTCGAGCACCACGAGCGAGGACACCCCGTCGAGCGCCGCGAGCGTGTCGCAGTGGAACGCGCCGATTCGGCCGAGGCCGACGACGCCGAGACGTGCGCCCATCAGTCCTGACCCCCGACGACCTGCTGGTCCCACTCGATCACCGAACCGGTGACCACGCCGCTGCGCGGCGAGAGCAGGAAGACGACGGCGTCGGCGATCTCCTCGGGGCGCCCGAGGGTACCCATCGGCTGCCGCGCGGCGGCCTGCTCGGCCCAGTCGTCCGGCGCGTCGTGGAACTGCTTCTGCGTCACTGCTTCTCCCTCGGTCTCGGTCCAGCCGATGTCGAGGGTGTTGATGCGAATGCGGTCGAACCGGTGCGCGTGCGCGGCGTTCTTCGTCAGTCCGGCGAGCCCGGCCTTCGCGGCGACGTACGGGGCGAGGTAGGGCTGGCCGCCGCGCGCGGAGATCGACCCGATGCACACAATGGTGCCGGGTGCGCCGCGACGCACCATGTCGCGGACGGCGGCCTGCATGACGAAGAACGGTCCGCGCAGGTTGACGGCCATGTGCTGATCGAACAGCTCGGGCGTGGTGTCGAGCAGCGATCCCCGGCTGGTCAGTCCGGCGCTGATGCAGACCGAGTCGACGCGTCCGAAGTGCGTCACGGTCCGCTCGACCGAGGCGCGGGCCTGCATCGGATCGGCGACGTCCGCCTCGACGTAGAGGACGTCGTGACCGGATGCGCGCAGCTCGGCCTCGAGGGCCGTGCCGACGTCGGTGCGGCGCCCCGAGAACGCCACGCGCGCACCGTGCGCCAGCGCGCTCCGCACCACCGCCGCACCCACGCCGGCGGTGCCGCCGCTCACCAGGACCACCCGGTCCGCCAGAAGATCTCGCACCCGTCCGAGTCTTGCGGTCGAGCGCAGTCGAGACAACACTGCAGAGCACATCAAAAACACCTCGAGGAGACTGCGGTGGCTCATCGCTACAAGGTGCGCGAGATCGCTCAGCAGGCCGGGCTGAGCGAAGCCACCGTCGATCGCGTCCTGCACGGTCGGCCGGGGGTGCGCGAGGACACGCGCGCCGAGGTGCAGCAGGCCGTCGAGGACCTCGACAAGCAGCGCACGCAACTGCGCCTGAACGGCCGGAAGTTCTTCGTCGACATCGTGATGCAGGCCCCGGAGCGCTTCTGCGCCGAGGTCCGCGCGGCGCTCGAAGCCGAATTGCCCACGCTCGCACCGGCGCTCGTACGCGCTCGCTTCCACTTTCGCGAAACCGAGTCGGTGGACGACGCGGTGGCGACCCTCGCCGGCATTCGTGGTCGGGGATCGCACGGTGTGATCCTCAAGGCGCCCGATCGGCCGGAGGTGGCGGCGGCCGTCGACGACCTCGTCGCCGGGGGCATTCCCGTCGTCACGTACGTGTCCGACATTCCCACCAGCGCGCGCGTCGCCTACGTCGGGATCGACGATCGGGCGGCCGGGGCGACGGCCGGCTACCTGGTGGACCGGTGGTTCGGGCGCGGGGACGAGGACGCCGCCGTCCTGGTGACGCTCAGCCACGATTCGTTTCGCGCCGAGGGCGAGCGCGAAGCGGGGTTCCGGCGCGCGCTGCGCGATCTCGCCGCCGCCGAGCACCGACCGCCACGGCGCGTGGTCGACATCGCGCAGAGCAGCGGGTTGGACGAGACCGTGGAGGACCTGGTGACGCAGGCGCTCCAGCGCGATCCCGCGGTGGCCGGCGTCTACTCCATCGGTGGGGGCAACGCCGCGACGGTTCGTGCGTTCGCCCGGTCGGGCCGTCCGTGCCGGGTGTTCGTGGCGCACGACCTCGACACCGACAATCGACGCCTGCTCGCCGAGGGGGCGTTGTCGGCGGTGTTGCACCACGACCTCCGGGCGGACGTCCACCGCGCCTGCCGATTGTTGATGCAGGCGGCAGGCGCGGTGACGGGGGTGCGCACGGGGTCCTCCCCGGTGCACGTGGTGACGCCCTACAACGTTCCGGTCTGAGCGGTCCGGATCGAGGTGCCGGTCCGAGCGATCAGGGCGTGTGCCGGGCCGTGAGGGCGCGGACCTCGTCGACGAAGCGCTCCGGGGACATCGACTCCCGCAGGGCCCGGTGCACCAGCTCGGCCTGGGTCTCCCCGGCCATGCCGGTCACGGGCGGGTCGAGGTCGAGGTTGGTCGGGAAGGCGTAGCCCTCCGCGGACGCCGCCACGACCGTACGCACGTCGTCGTCGCGCCCGGCCGCGGCCAGGGCCTGCAGTTCGGGGTAGAGCGCGCACACCATCGCGTCACGGTCGACGCTGTCGATCGCGCGGCCGAAGGCGGAGGACACCTGGAGCAGGTTCGCCATGCGGAAGATGTCGGTGGAGGTGTTGTGGCCGGCGGCGTGGAACAGCGCCGGGTTGAAGAACACCGCGTCGCCGGCCTCGAGCGGGAGCTGAACGTAGTGGTCCGCGAAGAATTCCCGGAACTCGGGCAGTCCGAACGCGATGTACCCGGGCTCGTACTGCTGGGAGTACGGGAGGTACATGGTGGGGCCGGACTCGATCGGCATCGCGCAGTGCGCCACGGCACCCTGGAGGGTGAGGGCGGGTGAGAGGCGGTGCACGTGCGCCCGAAACGCCGCAGCGGTCTCGGTGGACATGAACCCCAGGTGGTAGTCGCGGTGCGGATTCTGTGCCGCGCCACCGGGATTGACCACGTTGATCGACGACGTCACCTGGTACATCGGGCCGAGCCAGGCCTCGGACACCAGGGCGAGGACGTCGTTGGCGTAGTACCGGGCGAACAGGTCGGGTCGATCGACGGCCAACTTCTGCAGAGCCGACCAGATGCGGTCGTTCGCACCGGGTTTCGCGAAGTGATCGCCACCGGCGAAGCCCTCGGCGTGCTGACGCGCGATGGTGTCGGTGAAGTAGGCCGTGGTGTCGGTGAGGGCGTGCTCGTCGGTGAACGCGCCACGGAACACGACGATGCCGGGGCCGTCGAGAAGGGCGTGGGCGAGCTCGTCCTGAATCTCGGCGCGGGTGGACTCGTCGGTGATGCGGGTGCGGAGGCGGGCGGCGTCGTAGACGAGCACGCCGCGCTCGGTGTCGTCGGCGAACGGGTAGTCCGCGAGGTCGGTGGTGCGCTCGACGAGGGCGCGGAAGTCGTCGAGTCGGCAGTCGGCTGCGGAGAGTCGGCCGGCTCGGGCGGCAGTGGGGGCGGGGGCGGTGGAGGTCATGACTTCAGCGTGGCCCGTGTCGGACGCGCTCACAAGACCGAAAACACCTCGAGTTCACCTCGAGACGGGGAACTCGATCCCGACCTGCGTGCGCAGCTCGTCCAGGACGGCGAGGGTGCCGACGGCGTCGGCGAGGGGGTGGACGGACGACTGCAGACGCCCGTCCGCGATCGCGCGGGAGGCGTCCACGGCCGCGTAGTGCAACCCGTCCACCTGCAGGCCCGGTGCTTCGTCGTAGGTCACGCTCGCCCCCGAGTGCGCGGTGACCGTGAACGGCCCCGGCATGAAGAACGGCCCGGGGACGTGCAGGGTCGCCTCGGTGCCGCAGAGGGACGCGGTGGTGGGGGTGGTGCTCGTCATGGTCGTGGTGAGGACGGCGTGCGCGCCGGATTCGGCGGTGAGCAGTGCCGAGATCTGCCCGTTGATCTCGTCGTTCGCCGGAAGCCCGACGGCGGACACCGTCGCCGGGGGACCGAGCACCGTGTACGCGAGGGAGATCACGTAGGTGCCGAGGTCGAGCAGCGGTCCGCCGGCCAACGTCGGGTCGAAGATGCGGTGATCGGGGCCGAAATGCTCGCCGTGATCGGCGATCACGGTGTCCACCCGTCCGAGCATCCCCGAGGACAGCACGGAATCGATCACGTCGAACTTCGGGAGAAAGCGTGTCCACATCGCCTCCCCGGCGAAGACGCCGGCACGCGCGGCGGCGTCGGCGATGTCGGTGGCACCGGCGGCGTCGAGAGCGAGCGGCTTCTCGACCAGCACGTGCTTGCCCCGGGCGATCGCGCCGAGGGCGCACGACCGGTGTTCGGTGTGGGGTGTGGCGACGTAGACGATGTCGACGGCGTCGGATGCGTACAGCTCGTCGTAGCTGCCGTACGCGGTGTCGATGCCGGTACGGCCGGCGAAGGCCTGCGCGCGGTCCAGGCTGCGCGACGCCACCGCCGTGACCTGCTGATCGGTGAAGCGGCGAAGCGACCGGGCGAATCGCTCGGCGATCCATCCGGGCCCGACGATGCCCCACCGCATCGTGGGGGCGTCGCGCGGATCGGGAACGCGTGCGGCGGGGAGGGCCGTGATCATCGATCGTCCTCGGGTCGGTGGAGCGCAGGGGTGCGGTCGTGGAAAGCGTAGGTCGCGGAAACGTATTTGTCAGGACAATAAGATGTCATACTTGCGCCATGACTCTTCGTGTCGGTGTGATCGGGGTCGGTGTCATGGGCGCCGACCACGCCCGGAATCTCGACCGCCGCGTCGGCGGGGCGGCCGTCACCGTCGTCGCCGACCACGACGCCGAGCGCGCCGCGGCGGTGGCCGGCGAGATGCGTTCCGCGCGTGCGGTCGACGACGCCCGGGCGGTCGTCGCGGCCGACGACGTGGATGCCGTCCTCGTCGCGTCGCACGACTCCACGCACCGGGACTTCGTGCTCGCCGCCCTGGACGCGGGGAAGCCGGTGCTGTGCGAGAAGCCGCTCGCGCCGACGGCGGCCGAGTGCCGCCGCGTCGTCGACGCCGAGGGGGACCGGGGACTGGTCTCGGTCGGCTTCATGCGCCGCTTCGATCCGTCCTACACGGACCTGCGCCGACTCGTGACGTCCGGCGAGCTCGGGGCCCCGCTGACCGCCCACTGCATCTCGCGCACCGTGCAGTCCGGTCCCGGTGACTCGGCCGCGACCATCACCAATTCGGCCATCCACGAGCTCGACGTGCTGCCGTGGCTGCTGGACTCGCCGATCACCGAAGTGACCTGGTTCGCCGGCCGGTCCTCGCGGCACTCGCCGGATCGTCGTGATCCGCAGATCCTGGTGCTGCGCACCGCATCCGACGTGCTGGTGACCGTCGAGGTCTTCCTCAACGCCCGCTACGGCTACGACACGCGCTGCGAGGTGGTCGGTGAGACGGGCTCCGCGGCCCTCACGCTGCCGGCGCGGGTCGTCGTCGATTCCGACCGGCGCCGCGGCGTGGAGTACCCGCCGGACTGGATCCCGCGCTACGCCGACGCGTACCGACTTCAGCTCCAGGCCTGGGTCGACGCGGTCGCCGGCGGCGGCCCGTCGTCGTTGGCCACCGCGCACGACGGACTGCGTGCCGCTCTGGTCGCGGACGCCGCGGTCGAATCGATGACCACGGGTCGGACCGTCGCCGTGCAGTACGAGTCGGGCGAGGGCGGCCAACCGGTCCGCTAGTGAGAGGCCTCCGCGGGTACTCCGTGGACATGAGCACTCACGAGCCCCTCGGACCGTTGGACAAGGACTACCTCGCAGCCGACCTGTACGGCTACCAGGGCCTGCTCACCGAGGAGGAGAACGCCGCCGTCCTGCGCACCCGCCGGTTCCTCGAGGACGAGGTCCGTCCCCGCGCCAACGAGTTCTGGGAGAAGGCGGAGTCGCCCCGCCACCTGCTGCCGCGCCTCGCCGATCTCGACATCGTTGGCCTGGACTACGAATTCGACGGCAACCCGGCGTCCCGCAAGATCCTCAGCGGGTGGCTCTCCCTGGAATTCTCCCGCGTCGACCCGTCGACCGGAACGATGTTCACCGTGCACAGCGGGCTCGCGATGAGCAGCATCGCCATTCTCGGCTCGGACGAGCAGAAGGATCGCTGGCTGCCGGCGATGAAGCGCATGGAGAAGATCGGCGCGTTCGGCCTCTCCGAGCCCCGCGGCGGATCCGACGTCGCGGGCGGTCTCGAGACCACCGCCCGCCGCGACGGGGACGAGTGGGTACTGAACGGCAGCAAGCGGTGGATCGGCAACGCCACGTTCGCCGATCTCATCGTGGTCTTCGCCAAGGACGAGGCCGACAGCGAAGTGAAGGGCTTCGTCCTCGAGAAGGGCGAGAACGGATTTCCCGACGGCTTCCGTGCCGAGAAGATCGAACGGAAGTACTCGCTGCGCGCGGTGGAGAACGCCGACCTGTACTTCGAGGACTGCCGCATCCCGGCCGCCGACAAGCTGGAGAACGCGAATTCCTTCGCCGACACCGCGAAGGTGCTCTCGCTGACTCGCGGGGGAGTGGCCTGGGGCGCGGTCGGCATCATGATCGGCGCGTTCGAGCGGGCCGTCGACTACGCCCGTGAGCGCGAGCAGTTCGGCGCCCCGATCGCGTCGTTCCAGCTGATCTCGGACCTCGTCGCCCGCATGGCCGGGAACATCACGGCCAGTCTGGGAATGGCCCTGCGCGTATCGCAACTCCAGGACTCCGGGGTGCGGCACGACGAGCACGCGGCCCTATCCAAGGCCTACTGCACCACCCGCCTGCGCGAGGTGGTCGGCTGGGCACGAGAGATCCTCGGCGGCAACGGCATCGTTCTCGACTACGACGTGATTCGCTTCTTCGCCGACGCGGAGGCCGTCTACTCGTACGAGGGCACGTCCCAGATGAACAACCTGATCGTCGGTCGAGGAGTGACCGGCTATTCGGCGTTCGTCTGAGAGACACGAAGCCCGCCCCTGCGGTGGCAGGGGCGGGCTTCGTGGGTGGAGCGGGAGGGTCAGCGAGCGAAGAGCAACGCGCGCTTGACCTCCTGGATCGCCTTGGTCACCTGGATGCCGCGAGGGCAGGCGTCGGTGCAGTTGAACGTGGTGCGGCAGCGCCACACGCCCTCGACGTCGTTGAGGATGTCGAGACGTTCCGGAGCACCCTCGTCACGGCTGTCGAAGATGAACCGGTGTGCGTTGACGATCGCGGCGGGACCGAAGTAGCTGCCGTCCGACCAGTACACAGGGCACGAGGTGGTGCAGCACGCACACAGGATGCACTTGGTGGTGTCGTCGAAGCGCGCGCGGTCGGCGGCCGACTGGATGCGCTCACGGGTGGGCTCGTTGCCCGACACCATCAGGTACGGCTTCACGGCGCGGTACGCGTCGAAGAAGGGCTCCATGTCGACGATGAGGTCCTTCTCCACCGGCAGACCGCGGATCGGCTCGACCGTGATGGTCAGCGTCTTCGACTTGTCCTTCGGCAGCATGTCGCGCATGAGCACCTTGCACGCCAAGCGGTTCACACCGTTGACGCGCATGGCGTCCGAGCCGCACACGCCGTGCGCGCAGGAGCGACGGAAGGACAGCGTGCCGTCCAGGTAGCTCTTCACGTACAGCATGAGGTTGAGCAACCGGTCCGTCGGCAGCGTCGGGACCTGGAAGCTGTCCCAGTGCGCACCGAGATCGTTCTCGGGGTTGAAGCGAGCGATCTTCAGGGTGACCATGACGGCGCCTTCCGGCACCTCCGGCAGGTCGCTCTGGTCTTCGCTCTTGTCGATAGCGGGTGCGCTCATCAGTACTTACGCTCCATCGGTTCGTAACGGGTCTGCACCACGGGCTTCCAGTCGAGGCGGATGTCCGACAGCAGCCCGTCGCCCACCTTGTAGGCCATGGTGTGGCGCATGTAGTTCACGTCGTCGCGCTCCGGGTAGTCCTCGCGGGCGTGTCCGCCGCGGGTCTCCTTGCGGTTGAGCGCACCGGCGACGGTGACCTCGGCCATCTCGAGGAGGAAGCCGAGCTCGATGGCCTCGAGCAGATCGCTGTTGTAGCGCTTGCCCTTGTCCTGCACCGTGATTCGGCCGTACCGCTCCTTGAGACCCTGGATGTCCGTTAGGGCCTGCTTGAGCGTGTCCTCCGTGCGGAACACGGACGCGTTGTTGTCCATCGACTGTTGGAGCTCGGTCCGGATGGTGGCGACCTTCTCGTGTCCGTGATCGGACAGGATCAGCTCGAGCCACTCCTGCACCATCTTCGCCGGCTCCTCCGGGAGCGGGACGAACTCGGTGGAGTTGGCGTACTCGGCGGCCGCGATGCCGGCGCGACGGCCGAACACGTTGATGTCGAGAAGGGAGTTGGTGCCCAGTCGGTTGGACCCGTGCACCGACACGCACGCGCACTCGCCGGCGGCGTAGAGGCCGGGGACGATGTCGTCGTTGTTGCGCAGGACCTCACCACGGATCTTGGTGGGGATACCGCCCATGACGTAGTGGCACGTCGGGTACACCGGGACGAGCTCCGTCACCGGATCGACACCGAGGTAGGTGCGCGAGAACTCGGTGATGTCGGGGAGCTTTTCCTCGAGCACGTCCTCGCCGAGGTGCGTGACGTCGATGTAGACGTAGTCCTTGTTGGGGCCGGCGCCGCGACCCTCGAGGACCTCGAGAACCATCGAGCGGGCGACGATGTCGCGGGGCGCGAGGTCCTTGATGGTGGGCGCGTAGCGCTCCATGAAGCGCTCGCCGTCCGCGTTGCGGAGGATGCCGCCCTCGCCGCGGACCGCCTCGGAGATGAGGATGCCCAGGCCCGCCAGACCCGTCGGATGGAACTGGTGGAACTCCATGTCCTCGAGCGGCAGACCCTTGCGGAAGATGATGGACATGCCGTCACCGGTGAGGGTGTGCGCGTTGGACGTGGTCTTGTAGATGCGTCCCGACCCGCCCGTCGCGAAGACGATGGACTTGGCGTGGAAGACGTGGATCTCGCCGGTGGCCAACTCGTAGGCGATGACGCCGGTGGCGACGGGACCGTTCTCGGTCTCCGTCAGCGCGATGTCGAGGGCGTAGAACTCGTTGAAGAACTCCACGTCGTGCTTGACGCACTGCTGGTACAGCGTCTGCAGGATCATGTGGCCGGTGCGGTCCGCGGCGTAACACGCACGACGCACGGGCGCCTTGCCGTGGTCACGGGTGTGACCGCCGAAGCGACGCTGGTCGATCTTGCCCTCGGGGGTGCGGTTGAACGGCAGCCCCATCTTCTCGAGGTCGAGCACCGCGTCGATGGCCTCCTTGGCCATGATCTCGGCGGCGTCCTGGTCGACCAGGTAGTCACCGCCCTTGACGGTGTCGAACGTGTGCCACTCCCAGTTGTCCTCCTCGACGTTGGCGAGGGCGGCACACATGCCGCCCTGCGCCGCGCCGGTGTGGCTGCGGGTGGGGTAGAGCTTGGTCAGCACCGCGGTGCGGGCGCGCGGCCCGGCCTCGATGGCGGCGCGCATACCCGCACCACCGGCACCGACGATCAGTACGTCGTAACGATGTTCCTGCATCTGCCTGCCCCCTTAGCCTGCGGAGATGTTGGGGTCGAAGGTGAAGATCACGTAGGTGCCCAGGCCCATGATCAGGATCATGGACAGCACCAGCAGCGTCGTCAGCCAGAACCGGGTGGAGTCCTTGCGGGAGTAGTCGTTGATGACCGTGCGCAGTCCGTTGCCGCCGTGCAGCTGCGCGAGCCACAGCATGGTCAGGTCCCACACCTGCCAGAAGGGGCTGGCCCAGCGGCCGGCCACGAAGGCGAAGTTGATGCGGTGCACACCGTCGTCGAGCAGCAGCATGATCGACATGTGCCCGAGGACGAGGATCACCAGGGCCAGGCCGGAGAAGCGCATGAACAGCCAGGCGTAGAGCTCGAAGTTGCCGCGGTTCTTCCGGCGCGGCGAGCGGGGGTTGTCCAGGCCGGCGGGCCGGTCGTGAGACGTCCCCAGCGTGATGGCGCGCGCGGAACCGGCGTCGGTGGTCGCCATGGTCAGTGCCCCCCGGTGAAGGTGTTGTAGAGGATGCGGCCGGCGGCGGGAACCATCAGCACGAACCAGAGGCCGAGGATGATCCACAGCATCAGGCGCTGGTACTGGGTGCCCTTCGACCAGAAGTCGACGAGCATGACGCGGATGCCGTTCAACGCGTGGTAGAGCACGGCGGCCAGCAGGCCCAGCTCCATCAGGCCGACGATGGGCGTCTTGTAGGTGTCGATCACCTCGTTGTAGGCCTGCGGATCGACCCGCACGAGGGCGGTGTCGAGCACGTGGACGAACAAGAAGAAGAACGTGACGACGCCGGTGATCCGGTGCAGAACCCAGGACCACATGCCCGGATCTCCGCGGTAGAGAGACCGCGTGCGCTCCCGCGCGGGCGCGGTCTCGGTCGTGGTAGCCATCGAGTGCAGTGCCTCCAACATCGGTGATGGACGCGACGAGCGCAGACTCCCCGTGGGCACCGGAAATATCCAGCTCGATCGTGTATGTGAAACGACTGAGAACGACTCTAATCCCCTTCTCGGAGCGGGAACCAATTCGCCTCGCGTTCACGTTTCGCGCCGCTCGAGAAGTTAGGTTTGCCTGTCCAATTCGCAGGTCGGCTCGTCGGGAGTGCCTGCGGTGGGCGGCGGGACGTGACAGGATCGGCGATCGTGCAGGACATCGACTGGAAATCCTTGCGAGACAGTGCTCGTGACGCCATGAGTCACGCCTACGCGCCGTATTCGAACTACCCCGTCGGAGCGGCCGCCCTGGTGGACGACGGCCGGGTGGTGACCGGGTGCAATGTGGAAAATGTCTCATACGGTCTGGGGCTCTGCGCAGAGTGCGGACTGGTGTCGGCGCTGAATGCGTCGGGCGGCGGTCGACTGGTGGCGTTCGCGTGTTGCGATGCGCGCGGGGAGATTCTGCTGCCGTGCGGACGGTGTCGGCAGCTGCTGTTCGAGTTCGGGGGCGCCGAGCTGATCGTCGACACCACGTCCGGGCCTCGGCCATTGGGTGACCTCCTCCCCGATGCGTTCGGTCCCGACGATCTCGCGACGGGCCAGGCCCACACCGCCGCCTCGACCCCCCGGGCGGTGCAGCATGGCTGACGCCGTGTCCGTCATCGCGGCCAAGCGCGACGGCAACACCCTCGATTCGGACCAGATCGCCTGGATGGTCGACGCCTACACCCGCGGCGAGGTCGCCGACGAGCAGATGTCCGCCCTCACCATGGCGATCCTGCTGCGCGGCATGAACCGCCGCGAGATCGCGGACTGGACGGCGGCCATGATCGCGTCCGGTCGCCGCATGGACTTCTCGACGCTCGCGCGTCCCACCGTCGACAAACACTCGACCGGCGGCATCGGAGACAAGATCACCCTGCCGCTGGCGCCGCTGGTCGCCGCGTGCGGCGCGGCCGTCCCGCAGCTGTCCGGCCGCGGCCTCGGCTACACGGGCGGGACGCTGGACAAGCTCGAATCGATTCCCGGCTGGCGCGCCGACCTCACCGCCGACGAGATGACGCGCATCCTCGACGACCCGGCCGTCGGGGCCGTCGTCTGCGCGGCCGGAGCCGACCTCGCTCCCGCGGACAAGAAGCTCTACGCCCTGCGTGACGTGACGGCCACCGTCGAGTCGATCCCCATGATCGCGGCGTCGATCATGAGCAAGAAGATCGCCGAGGGCACCGGTGCGCTGGTCCTCGACGTCAAGTGCGGCTCCGGGGCGTTCATGTCCACCCTCGGCGACGCGCAGGAACTCGCGCGCACGATGGTCGACCTCGGTACCGACGCCGGTGTTCGGACCGTCGCCCTGGTGACGGACATGAACACCCCGCTCGGTCGCACCGCGGGCAACGCCCTCGAGGTCGAGGAATCGGTGGAGGTGCTCGCCGGCGGCGGCCCGGCGGACGTGGTCGAGCTGACCCTCGCCCTCGCCCGCGAGATGGTCGCCGCGGCGGGGCTCGACGTCGATCCGGCCGACAAGTTGGCCGACGGCACCGCGATGGACCGCTGGCGCGCGATGATCGCCGCGCAGGGCGGTGACCCCGACGCCGCGCTTCCCGTCGCGCGCCACACCCACGAGGTCACGGCGGAGCGCTCGGGAGTGCTCACGCGTCTCGACGCCCGCGCCGTCGGGATCGCGGCGTGGCGGCTCGGAGCCGGACGCGAACGGCAGGGCCAACCGGTCCAGGCGGGTGCGGGCGTGCGGTGGCACGCCGCCCTCGGTGACACCGTCACGGCGGGTCAGCCGCTGCTCACGCTGTGCACCGACACGCCCGAGCGGTTCGACCGTGCGCTGGACGCGCTCACGGGCGGCTGGACCGTCGAGGACGGGTCCGCACAGGAGCGCCGGCTGATCCTGGATCGGATCGGATGACCGGCGGGAGGCGGCGCGTCGGCGCGGTGCTCGCCGCGCTCGTCGGCGTGCTCGCTCTTCTCGGGGTGGCCGGCTGCTCGTCGGGCACCGGTGCATCCGATCTCGACGACGGGGTCCTCGTCGTCGGCACCGAGGGCACGTACAGCCCCTTCAGCTTCCAGGGCGACGACGGGCAGCTCACCGGATACGACGTGGACGTCGTGCGGGCGGTCGGCGAGCGGCTCGGCGTGCGGGTGGACTTCGTCCAGACCCCGTTCGACTCCATCTTCGCCGGCCTCCAGAGTGGCCGCTTCGACCTGATCGCCAACCAGGTGACGATCAACGACGAGCGTCGCGAACGCTACGACCTCTCTCGGCCCTACACGGTGTCCGAGGGCGAGATCCTCGCGCGGACGGGGGACACGTCGATCACCTCGCTCGCCGATCTGGCCGGGCGCACCACCGCGCAGTCGTCCACGAGCAACTGGGCGGAGGTGGCGGCCGACGCCGGTGCCCGCGTGGAGGCCGTCGAAGGGTTCGTCCAGGCCGTGCAACTGGTCAAGGACGGACGCGTCGACGCCACCGTCAACGATTCCCTCGCCGTCGCGGAGTACTTCGCGCAGACCGGCGACACCGGCGTCGCCGTGGCCGCGCAGACGGGTGACACCAGCCTGCAGGCCTTCGCCGCACGCAAGGACAGCGGCCTGATGGACCGCGTGAACGATGCCCTGCAGGGGCTCTACGACGACGGCACGCTGACGCGGATCTCCGAGCAGTACTTCGGGTCCGACGTCGCGGTGCCGGACGAGGCCGAGTTCGCGGCGACCGAGGAGGCGAGCGGCGGGTCCGGTACCTCGACCGGCGACCTGATCGCACGCAACCTCGTACCGATGCTGAAGGCGACGGTCACGATGACGCTGCCGCTCACCGCGATCAGCTTCGTGATCGGTCTGGCGATCGCGTTGGCCGTCGCGCTGGCGCGCATCTCGTCCATCCGGCCGCTCGCCCTGGCGGCCCGGTTCTACGTCTCGATCGTGCGCGGCACGCCGCTGCTGCTGCAGCTGTTCATCGTGTTCTACGCGCTGCCCCAGTTCGGCGTCGTCATCTCCCCGTTCCCCGCGGCCGTCGTCGCGTTCAGCATCAACGTGGGCGGATACGCCGCGGAGATCATCCGCGCGGCGATCCTCTCGGTTCCCAAGGGGCAGTGGGAAGCCGCGCAGACCATCGGCATGGGCTACCGCACGACCCTGCAGCGGATCGTGCTGCCGCAGGCACTGCGGACCGCCGTGCCGCCGCTGTCGAACACGCTGATCTCGCTGGTGAAGGACACCTCGCTCGCGTCGACCATCCTCGTGACCGAACTACTCCGTACGGCGCAGCTGGCGGCAGCGCCGACGTTCGACTTCTTCGCTCTGTATTCCGTTGCCGCGCTGTACTACTGGGCGATCTGCATCGCCCTGTCGTTCGTGCAGGGCAGGCTCGAGACCCGACTGGACAGGTACGTGGCGCGATGACATCACCGTTGATCGAGGTGACCGGACTGCGACGCGCGTTCGGTAACCGCACCGTCCTGGACGGCATCGACTTCACCGCCGAGCGCGGGTGCGTCACCGTCGTCATCGGCCCGTCGGGATCGGGCAAGACGACGTTGCTCCGCGGTCTCAACGCACTCGACGCCCCGGATGCGGGGCAGGTGCGCATCGGGGACGCGGCCGTCGATTTCGGCGCGTTGCCGTCGGGTCGGGGCGAGGCCCGTCGGGCGATCGCGCGACTGCGAGCGCAGAGCGGCATGGTCTTCCAGAACCACAACCTGTTCCCGCACCGCACCGTCCTCCAGAACGTGACCGAGGGGCCGGTGGTGGTGCAGGGGCATGCCCGCGCCGCGGCCGAACGCGAGGCGAGGGAGCTGCTGGACCGTGTCGGACTTGCGGGCACCGAGGACCGCTTCCCGTTCCAGCTCTCCGGGGGCCAACAGCAGCGCGTCGGGATCGCGCGGGCGCTCGCGCTGCACCCGGAGATCGTGTTGTTCGACGAGCCGACGTCGGCCCTGGATCCGGAACTGGTCGGCGAGGTGCTCGCGGTGATGAAGCAGCTTGCGAGCGAGGGCTGGACCATGGTGGTGGTCACCCACGAGATCCGCTTCGCTCGGCAGGTGGCCGATCAGGTCCTCTTTCTCGACGGCGGGGTGGTGGCCGAGCGGGGGAGCGCCGAGCAGGTGCTCGACCACCCGACGCAGGAACGAACGCAGCGGTTCCTCACCCGGATTCTCGACCCGCAGTAGCGGCCGACCCGCGGTCACGGCGACCCGCAGTAGGGTCGGAGTCATGGCTGCGGTGGACGAGACCGGAACGAACGCGACGACCACGGGCGGCCCCGCGCCGCTCGATCTACGCAACATCGCGCAGGCGCCGAAGGCCCTCCTGCACGACCACCTCGACGGCGGGCTGCGCCCGTCGACCGTGGTGGAACTCGCCGCCGACTGCGGGTACGACGGGTTGCCCGCCGCCGACGCCGACAGTCTCGGCCGGTGGTTCCGCGACGCCGCCGACAGCGGGTCGCTCGAGCTGTACCTCGAGACGTTCGCCCACACCGTCGCGGTGATGCAGACGGCCGAGGGCCTGCAGCGCGTGGCGCGGGAATGCGCCGAGGACCTCGCCGCGGACGGCGTGGTCTACGCCGAGGTCCGGTACGCCCCGGAGCAGCACCTCGAGAAGGGCCTGACGCTCGACGAGGTGGTGCAGCACACCCTGGAGGGGTTCCGGCAGGGCGAGAGTGCGGCGCGGGCGGCGGGCAAACAGATCCGCGTCGGATGCCTGCTCACCGCGATGCGTCACGCCGCGCGGTCACGGGAGATCGCGGAACTGGCCGTGCGCTACCGCGATCAGGGTGTGGTCGGTTTCGACATCGCCGGCAAGGAAGCGGGTTTCCCGCCCAGTCGCCACCTCGACGCGTTCGAGTACATGCGAGCGAACAACGCGCACTTCACCATTCACGCGGGCGAGGCGTTCGGGCTGCCGTCCATCCACGAGGCGATCGCGTTCTGCGGCACCGATCGCCTCGGGCACGGCGTGCGCATCGTCGACGACATCCACCCCGGTGACGACGGCACCCCGCAGCTCGGCCGATTGGCGGCGTTCGTGCGCGACAAGCGCATCCCGCTCGAGCTCTGCCCCAGCTCGAACGTCCAGACCGGGGCGGTGGCCAGCATCGCCGAGCACCCCTTCGACGTGTTGGCGCGCTTGCGTTTCCGCGTCACCGTCAACACCGACAACCGATTGATGAGCGACACGTCGATGAGCCGCGAGATGAAGGCCCTCGTCGACGCCTTCGGCTACGGGTGGTCGGACCTGGAGCGGTTCACCATCAACGCGCTGAAGTCGTCGTTCCTCCCGTTCGACGAGCGCCTCGCCCTCATCGACGACGTCGTGAAGCCGGGGTACGCGGTGCTGCTGGGGTAGACGCCCGGCCGTCGGTGCCCGCCGATCCGCTTCCGTTCCAGCGATCCGCGTCGGTTGCAGCAGGCGCGGATCACTGGAAGTCACGCGGATCGGGCCCAGCCCCCGACGCCCAGCTGTAAGTCCAGCGGATCGGTCGGGGTGCCAGGACCACCGGATCCGCTGCTGTTCCGGCGATCCGCGTCGGTTGCAGCAGACGCGGATCACTGGGAGTCACGCGGATCGGGCCGGGCCCCCGACGCCCAGCATGAGACCCCTCTCACTTCGGTGCAGTAGTCCACCTCTGAGGTGGACTACTGCACCGAAACGTCAGGCCGTGAGGTCGTAGACCTGCACTCCGTCGACCGTCTGCGCGGTGAAGATGGACTCCACCCACGCCGCGATCTCGGCGGCGGGGCCGGAGCTCCGGCCGCCCTGGCCGCCCGCGAGGAAGAAGTGGATCCGCCCCTCGGCGACGTACTGCTGGAACTGCTCGAGCGTCGGCGACGGATCGCTGCCGTTGAACCCGCCGATGGGCATGACCGGATCCTGCGTCGCCAATTGGTAACCCGAGGCGGCGTTCGACCCGACGGTGGCGGCCACCCAGGCGTACTTCTCGGCGTCCTGCTCGAGCAGCGCGGTCAGCTCGGCGCCGGGGGTGCTGCCGTTCAGCAGGCCACCCGCGCCGCCACCGCCCGGAGCACCGTCGGCCTGCGCACCAGGCGGGGGACCTCCGGCGGGGCCCCCGGCAGGCAAGCCGTTTGCCGGGCTACCTGCGGGAAAGCCCCCGGTCGGAGCCCCGGGGACCGTTCCCGCGGCCCGCCCGTCTCCCTGTCCACGCCCGTCTCCCTGCCCACGCCCGTCGCCCGGGCCGCCGAAGCCGCCGCGGCCACCCTCGACGGCCGGGCCGGCGGAGACGATCGAGCCGGTGTGCGGGGTCGCGATGGTGTGCACGGCGTAGGCCGTGGGGCCGGCCAGGCCGGCGAGCAGTGCGGCCGCCACCGTGGCGGCGGCGAGGCGACCGCGGGTGAGCCGGGGCACGACCAGGCCCACCACCGCCACCGCACCCGCGACGACCACGACGATTCTCAGCCACGGAACGAAATCAGCGCTGCGCGACAACAGAATCCACGCGGTCACGACGGTCGCGATCACCGCCGCGGCGAGCACGAGTCGCGACGCGATGCGGTCCCGTCGACGCCAGATCACGACAGCCCCGGTGCCCACCAGGGCCGCGACGGCGGGAGCGAGCGCCACGGTGTAGTACGCGTGGAAGATGCCGGCCATGAAGCTGAACGTCAGACCGGTCACCACCAGCCAGAGACCCCACAGCACCAGGCCGGCGCGCAATCCGTCCGTCCGGGGCGCCCGGCCGCGGAAGACCA
Source organism: Rhodococcus sp. PBTS 1 (assembly GCF_001620025.1). Classification (NCBI taxonomy): domain Bacteria; kingdom Bacillati; phylum Actinomycetota; class Actinomycetes; order Mycobacteriales; family Nocardiaceae; genus Rhodococcus; species Rhodococcus sp. PBTS 1. The sequence goes on along the minus strand of NZ_CP015219.1, from coordinate 2,303,796 downwards.
GGGCGGCGACGCCGAGGATCAGCGCGGCCGGAATCAGCCAGGCGATCTGACCGCCCTGAGCCGGTTCGAACAGTCGCAGGATGCCCGTATCGCCCCAGCGGCCACCGCTACCGCCGGGCCCTCCGCCCGTCACCGAGCCGGTCTCCTCACCGTTCAGACGGCCCAGACCGTTGTATCCGAGCGTGAGCTCGAGAATCGAATTGTTCTGCGACCCACCGATCCACGGCCTCGACGAGGCGGGCCAGAGCTCGACGACGGCGATCCACCACCCGGCGGTGACGACGGCGGCACCGAGCGCGGCGACCAGCTGCCCGAGGCGGCGGGGCAGCGACACCGGACCGGCGAGGAGGTAGGTGAGCGCGATGGGCGGCACCACCAGCATGACCTGCAGCTGCTTGGTCAGGAACCCGGCGCCCACCGCGACGCCGGCCACGACGAGCCAACGGGTGCGACCGTCGTCCACGGCGCGCAGCGCAGCCCACACCGCGACGATCATGAGCAACACCAGCAGAGCGTCGGGGTTGTCGAACCGGAACATCAGCGCCGCGACGGGTGTCAGTGCGAGGGTGAGTCCGGCGAGCAGTCCGGCGGCCGGGCCCGCGTGGCGGCGCACCGTGCGCCATAGCAATGCCACCGAGGCCGCCCCGATGATCACCTGCGGTGCGAGCACCGACCAGGAGTTCAGGCCGAACAGGCGCACAGACAATCCCATGACCCACAACGACATCGGCGGTTTGTCAACCGTGATGGAGTTCGCGGCGTCCGAGGACCCGAAGAAGAAGGCCGTCCAGGACTGCGAACCTGCCTGCACGGCAGCGGCGTAGAAGGAGTTGCCCCATCCGCTCGCCGAGAGGTTCACCAGGTAGGCGACGGCGGTGCCGACGATCAGCGCGATCGCGGCGGGCGTCTCCCAGCGCGGTGCCCGGCAAGAGGGTGCGGGGGTGGGGGCGGGCCGAGAGGGCAGCAGGGTGGTCATCGAACGAGGTCCTTTCCGGACGGACGAGCGGCGGGGGAGCGGAACACCCGGCGGAGGGCGACGAACCGGATGACGGTGGCGACGGCCTTGGCCAGGACCAGGACGGTCAGCTCGAGATGCTTCGACGTGTCCGGGCTCCAGCGGTGCAGCAGCAGAAGCGATCCCGCGGTCACCGCCCAGCCGAGCGCGAAGATCGCCAGGCCCTGCAGGTGGTGGCCGACGGCACCGGCCGCACCGCGGACCCCGAAGGTGACGGCGCGGTTGGCCGCGGTGTTGAGGACGGCCGTCACCGCGAGGGCGAGGAGGTTGCTCACCTGGGCTCCGAGCACGGGGTGGAGCAGTAGGTAGAGCACGGCGTATGCGATCGTGCTGAGCACCCCGATCGCGGCGAAGCGCACCAGCTGGCCGACCATGCCCACCGGCACCCCCTCGATCAGTGGCTCCCGCCCGACGCTGCGGCGCAGATCGCCGAGCGGCAGCGCGCCCGTCGCCAGCGCGCGGCCGACCCGCCAGCACCCCTTCAGATCGGCGACCGCGGTGGCGACGATGTCGACGCTCGAATCCGCATCGTCGACCCAGTCCACCGGGACTTCGTGGATACGCAGGCCGGCCCGTTCGGCCAGGACCAGCAGTTCCGTGTCGAAGAACCAGCCGGTGTCCTGCACCAGCGGCAGGAGCTCCCGAGCGACGTCGGAGCGCATGGCCTTGAAGCCGCACTGGGCGTCCGAGAACCGCACGCGCAGCGACGTCCGCAGGATGAGATTGTAACCGCGAGAGACGATTTCCCGTTTGGGGCCTCGGACGACTCGCGCCTGCGGGGCCAGCCGTGAGCCGATGGCGACATCGGAATGTCCCGACGCCAGCGGGGCCAGGAGAGGGAGCAACGCGCCCAGGTCCGTCGAGAGGTCGACGTCCATGTACGCGACGATCGTGGCCGACGACGCCCGCCAGACCGCGTCGAGAGCGCGTCCTCGGCCCTTGAGTTCGAGTCGGACGACCTCCACGCGGTCCAGCTCGGCGGCGAGGGCCGCGGCGACGACGGGCGTGTCGTCGGTGCTGGCGTTGTCCGCGACGACGATGCGGGTGCGGTAGGGCACGTGGTCGCCGAGGTGGCGGTCCAGACGCCGGATGCTCTCCTCGAGGACGTCGGCCTCGTTGTACACGGGGACGACGATGTCGACGGTGACGGCCGTGGCGCGTGGACGGTCGGGCGGCCGGTGGGCGGCGAGTTGGTCGGTGGTCATGTCGTCCGACGATGGTGGGGCTGCCCGGGTCGAGCCCGGGTGCTCCCCGGGAGTCACCCGGGAGTTCTCCTGGCCGGAACCGGCCGCGATCGGCTCCCGGGAAGTTCCCGGGTTCGTCCCGGGAAGCACACGGAGTCGAGGTCGATCATGGGCGTCATGAGCGAGAATGCCGTGGTGACGATCGATCGAGCTGCCGGCGCCCCCGAGGCGACGGTCCTGGTGGTCGACGACGAGCCGACCATCGTGGAGTTGCTCGCCGTCAGTCTGAAGTTCCAGGGTTTCGAGGTGCACACGGCCCGCAGCGGTCCGGCGGCGATCGACGTAGCGCGCAGCCTGCGCCCGGACGCCCTGATTCTCGACGTCATGATGCCGGACATGGACGGGTTCGGGCTGCTGCGGCGACTCCGCGCCGACGGTATCGACGCGCCCGTGCTGTTCCTCACGGCGCGGGATGCGGTGGAGGACAAGGTCACCGGGCTGACGATGGGGGCCGACGACTACGTCACCAAGCCGTTCAGCCTCGAGGAGGTCGTGGCTCGGCTCCGGGTGATTCTTCGTCGTCGTTCCCCGGGGACCGAGGTGCAACCGTCCCGCCTCACGTTCGCCGACATCGAGCTCGACGACGACACGCGCGAGGTGTGGAAGGCCGGGGAGCCGGTCTCCCTCTCGCCCACCGAGTTCACCCTGCTGCGGTACTTCATGGTCAACGCCGGGACGGTGCTCTCGAAGCCGCGCATCCTCGATCACGTGTGGCACTACGACTTCGGCGGCGAGGTCGGCGTGGTCGAGTCGTACGTGTCCTACCTGCGGCGCAAGATCGACACCACCGAACCGCGCCTGCTGCACACGCTCCGCGGCGTGGGGTACGTGATGCGGATGCCGCGGCGGTGAGAGGCCCCGGTTCCGTCCCGCTGCGTGTCACCCTGGTCGCGGCGTTGCTGCTGTTGGTCGCGGTGGGTCTCGCGGCGTCCGGACTCGCGGTGACCACCGCCCTGCAGAACACCCTGCTGGCCCGCGTGGACACGCAACTCGAGGAGGCCGCGTCCGGGTGGGCACGCCCGCGCGAGGACCGCCCACCCCCGCCGTCGGGTGACATCGGGCCGGGTCGCCCGCCGACGTCGTTCTACGTCCGGTCCGTCACCGCCGACGGCACCGTGCGCACGTCGATCAACGACAACTCCTCGCCGGGACCGGATCTCACCGCGGCCGGGTCCCCCACCCCGGTGACGGTGGGATCGGCGGGCGGTGGCGACGAGCAGTGGCGCGTGGTCACCGTCTCGAACCAGGACGGGTCGACCACCGTCGGCGTGTCCCTGGCGGAGAACGCCGCGATCGTCGGACGCCTGGTCGTGTTGGAGGTCTCGATCGGCGCCGGCGTCCTGGTCGTGCTGGGCGTCGTGGCCTGGTGGGTGGTGCGACGCAGCCTGCGTCCGCTGCGGGAGGTGGAGGCCACGGCGGAGGCGATCGCCGCGGGAGACCTGCATCGCCGTGTTCCCGAACGGGATCCGCGCACCGAGGTCGGTCGGTTGTCGGCCGCGCTCAACGGCATGCTGGCGCAGATCCAGCAGGCTGTCGCCGAGTCCGCGGCCTCGGAACGCACGGCGCGGGAATCCGAGGATCGGATGCGACGGTTCGTCGCCGACGCGTCGCACGAACTCCGGACCCCACTGACCACCATCCGCGGGTTCGCCGAGTTGTATCGGCAGGGCGCGACCACCGACGTCGAGCTGATCATGACCAGGATCGGCGGCGAGGCGGCACGGATGGGGATGCTGGTGGAGGACCTCGTGATGCTCGCGCGTCTGGACGCGGAACGTCCTGTCGCCAGCGCACCCGTCGACCTGTTGCAGATCGCGGCCGACTCCGTCCACGACGCCGCGGCCTCGGCCCCCGACCGGACCGTGAACCTGGAGGTGCTGCCGAACAGCGGTGTCCCGGAGGTTCTCGGGGACGACGCGCGGCTGCGCCAGGTGCTGGGCAATCTGGTGAGCAACGCGCTGCGTCACACGCCGCCCTCAGCGGTGGTCACGGTGGCCGTGGGGACGGTGGGGGAGTCGGCGATTCTCCAGGTGCGCGACACCGGGCCGGGACTGTCCGACGAGGATGCGGCGCGCGTCTTCGAGCGCTTCTATCGAGCGGACCGCTCGCGCACCCGAGAGAGCGGCGGCAGCGGGCTCGGACTGTCCATCGTGGCGGCTCTCGTCGCCGCACACGAGGGTCGCGTCACGGTCGACTCGGCGCTCGGTCGGGGGGCAACCTTCACCGTCGAACTGCCTCTGCTGCAGCGTGAGTCGGCGGTGCGGACGGAGATCTGACCGTCGCGGCGCCGGGCGAAGGTCCTCCGCCGTCAGTTCGCGGTCACCGCCGAAGACGAAGCGGTCGGGTCGGACGAGCAGCCCGCGGACTCGGACGCGACGCATCCGGCGTTCGAGCACCCCTTCGCTGTCGATCCAGTGACCCGGCGGGACGCGGTGCGAGGCGAGCGCATGCGCCGACACCAGACGTATCTCGGGCACCCCGGCGTCGGCGAGAGCGGGCGGGATGGGTGAGTCGGCGAACCCCAGCCAGGCCCACGAGGTACCGTTCGACCTTGAGGAATAGTCAGTGTTGGGATCGAGTGTCCGGCCCGGTCGACGACGTTCCGGGCCGGACCGTCGCGAGCGGCCGGGACGACAGGTCCCGAGCCTCGTCGTCGTCGAGACCGAACATGCGCAACAGGCCCAGTGCGCACGACGACGCCGTGGCGTCCGGATCGACGGACGGGTCCGACGCGAGAAGATGCAGACAGCCGAGGATCGCGCCTGCGGTGCAGGCGAGAGCGGTGTCGAGATCGCCGGGCAGGTCCAGGCGTCCACTCGCGCGGGCGGCCTCCAGACCGGCCGCGGCCCGAGGAGCGAGAGCGGTGTCGCGAGCGAGGAACTCGAAGCCGAGCCGCCGGAGGATTTCCGAGCCTCCGCGGTGCGTCGTGCGCAGGAGCAGGGTGGCTCGGACGCCGTTGGCGAACAACAGGGCCGGATCGGCCACATCCGCGTTGACCTGGTCGAAGGCGGCACCGAAGTCGTCGAGGGTGGACGCGACGGCGGCGTCGAACAGCGCGTGTTTGTCGGCGAAGTGCCCGTACAGTGTCCCGACGCCCACGTCGGCGCGGGCGGCGAGTTGCTGCACGCTCGCGGCCGTGCCGACGTCGCTCGCCAGGTAGTCGCACGCTGCCGCGATCAGGCGTGCACGGGTGTCCTCCCGTCGACGACGGTGGCGATTGTCGCTCCGAGGGGCGGAGCTCATGCCGGTCTCGATCGGAACAGGGCGCTCCACGTGGACACTGCGGCACCTGCGAGCAGCCCCCCGGTCAACACGAACACCGCGCCGGCGCCCGCGGATCCAGCGATGGCGCCCGCCGCCAGCGGAATCACCACCTGCCCCAGCCGATTTCCGGTCAACCGGAGCGACAGGGCGGAGGCGCGGTTGGACGGGTTCACCAGGCCGGCCACCCACGTCATGGTCAACGGTTGCGCCAGTCCCCAGAAGAACCCGGCGATCGAGACGAGGATGCCGACCACCCAGGGGTGGGGGAGCACGGGCACCAGAACCATCGGCAGCGCCGAGCACAGACTCCCCGACACCAGGAGCCAGTTCCGGGGCGCCACCGCGAGCAGGCGGGTGAGCAGGGTCCGTGAGACGATCGCGGCGACCGACCGTGCGGTCAGGATGACCGTCACCACCAGCACGCTGTAGCCGTGGTGTTCACCGAACACCGGGAGGTACGCGATCATGAGGTCCATCGACGTCAGGATGATCAGGCTGGAGAAGACCGCCGGCCGCATGCCGCGCGTGGTGAGCATCGCGCGCGTCGACTGGGTCTCGTACTCGGTGCGCACCTGCGCGGAGTCCTGGCGGATGGTCAGCGACGGTGCGGCGGTCAGAGCCGTCGCGACGGCGGCGACGGCCAGCATGGCGATCAGTGCGCCGGTGGTGTCGACGTGCCCGATGTCGCTGCGCGAGGCGAGGATGCCCACCACCGGAATGCCGATCGACTGACCCACCGAGATCCAGACCGTGAGACCGCCGAACCTGCGGTCGTAGTCCTCCGGCCGTGAGCAGACCGGGACGTAGCCCTGACTGGAGACCATTGTGAGGATGTGGCTGAAGCCCAGCAGGACGCAGCCGACCGCGAGAATCGGTATCGCCTCGCTGACCAGCACGATCGCCACGGCGACGAGGGACAGGGCGGTGCCCACGCGCAGGATCGTGGCGGCGCGCCGACCGTCGACCGCGCGGCCGATGCGCATCGCGGCCACCAGCGGTACCAACGAATAGAGGGCGGTGAGCACACCGACCGTCACGCCGTCGCCCCCGAGTTCGAGGGCCTTGTAGGTGATCATCACGCGCACCGCGGCGTAGACGGCCTGGACGAGTGCCGTGGTGGCACACAGCATCACGAACCACGATCGCATCATCGGAGACGAACTTACGCCGACAGACGCGCCCGGAACTACACTCTGCCCGTGCATCGCATCTTCACCACCCCGGTGTCCTCGGTCTATCCGCACTACGTGACCAAGGCGGAGCGCAAAGGCCGGACCAAGGACGAGGTCGACGAGATCCTGCGATGGCTCACGGGCTTCGACGACGCCGAACTGGCCCGTCACCTCGCGGAGGACACCACGTTCCTCGACTTCTTCGACGCGGCGCACCTCAACCCGAACGCACCGCTGATCACGGGGTCCGTGTGCGGGGTGCGCGTGGAGAACGTCGAGGACCCGCTCATGCAGAACATCCGCCGACTGGACAAGCTGGTCGACGAGCTGGCCAAGGGCCGTCCGATGGAGAAAATTCTGCGGACTTGATTCGGCGGCACCGGGCGGCACCTGCCTGGATGTACACGACCCGGCCCGATCGACGGAAACCCGCCGATCGGGCCGACCTGTGTGCGCTGGGGCAGGTCGATCCAAGGAGAGCCCCGCGTGTCGTCCGGGTTACGCGAGTGAGCACAACGAAACACAGTGGTGTTCCAGCGATGACCAACCGGACACGCGCCGAGCGTGTACTCGATGTCGAAGGCGCACCACAGGTTTCGGTCCCGCGCCTTCCACGACTCCGGGAGGCACGCCATGGCCGCGTTCGATCAGACCATTCTCGACAACATGTCCGCCTCGCTGGCGGAGATCCCGCACCCGTCGTTGCCCAAGGGCAGCACCATCTACGGCGGCACCAAGATCTTCCCGGACTACAAGGCGGAGAACGGCGAGTCCTACTTCACCCTGGTGCACGGGATCGCGCACGAATCGTCCGTCAGCTTCGTCGCCGTCCTTCAGGCCACCCGCGCGCTGCGGAAGGGCTACGAGTCGGCGATGTACTTCTACGGCCCCGGTGCGATCAACTGCCTCGCGACGCGCGGGTTCCCCACCACCGGTGACTCCGGCTTCCCCGGCGAACAGAACATCAACGACGCGCTGGCGACGTTCATCTCCGAGGGCGGCACCGTCTTCTGTTGCCGCTTCGGGCTCGCGCTGCACGGTGGTCGCGAGGAGGACCTCATCGAGGGCGTCGTGCCCGCGCACCCGCTCGACGTGCAGGACGCGCTGATCCACTACGCACGCAAGGGCGCGATCATCAATTCCACCTACATGGTCTGAGGGGGCGAGACCCGTGTTCGACGCCACCGTACGAACGAGGAACCACCGGGTGGACCTCGCGCTGCTCGGCATCAGAGGCACACCTCCGGTGCGACGGACGGCCGGGGCGGGCCCGAGCGACGACGGTCATCTGAGCATCGGGGGACTGGGCGCCGCCTTGCCCCGCAATCCAGCGAGTCCCTATGTGCTGGAGGGGGATCGGGTCCTCTTCGACGGCGACGACATCGGTCTCGACGTCGCCGCCATCGCGCGGCCGGCGTTCTACGACCTCACCACCGACGAGGGCGTGCCCTACGAGAAGCTCGCCAAGCTGCACGGCATCGGCGTTCTCGCGAGCACCGTGGTGCAGACCTGCATCCGCTACGACGAGTCGCAGCGCTGCCGCTTCTGCTCGATCGAGGAGTCGCTCCGCTCCGGGGCCACCGTCGCGGTGAAGAAGCCTGCGGACCTGGCGGCGGTCGCCGAGGCCGCCGTACGTCTGGACGGCATCACGCAGATGGTCCTCACCACAGGGACGTCGGCCGGGCGCGACCGCGGCGCTCTGCACCTGGCCCGATGCGTACGCGCGGTGCGCGCCGCGGTGCCGGACCTGCCGATCCAGGTGCAGTGCGAACCTCCGGGCGACTTCGCGACCATCCAGGAGCTGTACGACGCGGGTGCGCGCTCGATCGGCATCCACGTCGAGTCGCTCGACGACGACGTGCGTCGCCGCTGGATGCCGGGCAAGGCGTCGGTGTCCCTCGCCGAATACCGCGCGGCGTGGGCCGAGGCGGTGCGGGTGTTCGGCCGCAACCAGGTGTCGACCTACCTGCTGGTGGGCCTGGGCGAGAATCCCGACGAGGTGGTCGCGGGTGCCCGCGAGCTGATCGAGATGGGGGTCTACCCGTTCGTCGTGCCGTTCCGGCCGCATCCGGGAACGCTGGCGGTCGACGTGGACGGGGCCGGCGCACCGTCCGCCGAGTTGCTCACCGACGTCAGCGTCCGCGTCGCCGCGGCGCTGACCGAGGCCGGGATGCTCGGCGCCGACCAGCAAGCGGGGTGCGCTGCCTGCGGCGCCTGCTCGGTCCTGCAGACGATGGGCGGCTGACATGACCGTCGACCTGTCCATTCTCACCGGGCCACCCGCGACGCCCACCGCACCGTTCCTGGTGCGGCAGGCAGAATCGGTCGCCGATCTGGCCGCGTACCGGTCGCTGCGCCGGCAGGCCTTCGTGGTCGAGCAAGGGCTGTTCGACGGCACCGACCTCGACGAGGTGGACGACGATCCCCGCACGGTGGTCCTGGTGGCCACCGCTCCCGACGGCACGGTTCTGGGCGGCGTGCGTGTCGCACCCCGAACGGAACCCGACTCCGGCTGGTGGGCGGGAAGCCGGCTCGTCGTCGCGCGGGGGAGTCGTCGCGGCGCCGTGGGTCCGGCACTCGTGCGAGCCGCGTGCGCGTTCGTGGAGACGGCGGGGGTGCTGCGGTTCGACGCGGTGGTGCAAGCGAGGTACGCGGCGATGTTCGCGTCGATCGGCTGGATCACGACGGATCGGACCGCGGTGCACGGCACGCCTCACGTGGTGATGCGGTGGCCGATCGGTGCGGTGCAGCGACTGGTCGACTCGACCAAAGCCGTGCTCGCCACCGCACTCGCGCCGTTCGCCGACGCGCGGATGGGGCTGGGCGGCAGCGGGTTCCGCGGTGACGACGGTGCCCCCGTGCCAGGCTCCGACCTTGTCGCCGCGTGCGATGCCATCGTCCCGTCGATGGTCGAACGCGATCCGGAGTGGGCGGGATGGTGCGCCGCCCTGGTGAACGTCAACGACCTGTCGGCGATGGGGGCCGCTCCGGTCGGCCTGCTCGATGCGGTCGGCGCGCCCACGGCGTCGCACCTCGCGCGCGTCGTGCGCGGTCTGGCCCGGGCGTCGCAGGTCTGGGGCGTTCCGGTGCCGGGTGGCCACACGCACGTCGGGGTCCCGGCGGCCCTGTCCGTGACGGCACTCGGACGAACGTCGTCGCCGGTGCCCGCGGGCGGGGGTCGGGTGGGCGACCACCTGCGTCTCACCGTCGATCTCGGCGGTGGCTGGCGCCCCGGATACACCGGAACGCAATGGGATTCGACCTCGACCCGCTCGTCGGACGAGTTGCGCGCGATGGGCTCGTTCGTGGCGCGGGCCGCCCCACACGCGGCGAAGGACGTGAGCATGGCGGGCCTCGCCGGCACCGCGGGCATGCTCGCCGAGGCGTCGGGCACCGGCGTGGAACTCGACGTGACCGCGATACCGCGGCCCGACGGCGTCGAGACGGGACGCTGGCTCACCTGCTTCCCGGGTTTCGCGATGATCACGGCCGACAGCCCGGGACACACCGTCCCGGATGCGGGTCCGGCCACCACTGCCGTCTGCGGACGGCTCACCTCCACTCCGGGCGTCACCTTGCGGTGGCCCGACGGAGTGACCACCACTGCGGTCGAGTCCGCAGTCACAGGATTGGGACGAGCATGATCACGATGTCCGTAGCGGCGGAACGGTTCGGCCGCGACATGGAGGAATCCTTCGCCACCATCGGGCGCCTGATCGACGAGGCGCGCCGCCGAGACACGTCGTTGCTGGTGCTCCCGGAGGCATGCCTCGGGGGTTACCTGCCGAGCCTCGGCGGCGGCGACGAGTCCGAGGAGACCCGACAGCGCCGACTCCGCAACCTGCCGCCGGCGCTGGACCTCGACGGTCCCGAGATCGCTCGTGTGGCGGCGATGGCCGGCGACATGGTGGTGACCTTCGGGTTCTGCGAGGCGGACGGAGCGGACCGCTACAACGCGGCCGTGACGGTCCACGGGGACGGCGTGCTGGGCTCGTACCGCAAGGTGCACCAGCCGCTCGGGGAGAACCTCTGCTACGCAGCGGGTTCCGAGTACCGCGCGTTCGACACCCCGGTCGGTCGGATGGGGATGCAGATCTGTTACGACAAGGCCTTCCCGGAGGCCGCGCGCGAGCTCGCGCTCGACGGCGCCGAGATCATCACCTCCCTCTCGGCCTGGCCGACGTCCCGGACGGGGCGCGCGGAGAACATGGCCGACGACCGGTGGACGCACCGCTTCGACATCTACGACCGGGCCCGCGCGCTCGAGAACCAGGTGGTGTGGGTGGCGTCGAACCAGGCCGGATCCTTCGGCTCGCTCGACTTCGTCTGCAGCGCCAAGATCGTCGGACCGGGCGGTGAGGTCCTGGCGGGGACAGGGGTGCGCCCCGGTCTCGCGACGGCCACCCTCGACGTCCGGGACGCCATCGCGGCGGCACGCGGCGGAGGCATGTACAACCTGCGCGACCGGCGACCGTCGGTGTACGGCACGTTGGTCGACCACGACAGCATGTCCCGCGTGGATCGGGTGATGAGTCGTGCCTGAGATGACCTTCACCGTGCGCTGGCCCGACGGACGTCGACGGCGGTATTGGTCGCCGTCCCTCGTGATCACCGAGTACCTCACCGTCGGTGCTCGATACGACGTCGGGGGTGGGCGATGACCGAGCATCGCACCGCCGTCGTGATCGGCGCGGGCCAAGCCGGACTCTCGATGAGTTGGCACCTGACGCAGCGGGGCGTCGACCACGTGGTCCTCGAGCGGGACACCGTCGCGCACGAGTGGATCGACGGTCGCTGGGACAACTTCACCCTGGTGACCCCGAACTGGCAGTGCGTCCTGCCCGGATACGCCTACGACGGGGACGATCCCGACGGGTTCATGACACGGGACCTGGTGTACGACTTCGTCCGTCGCTACGCCGACTCGTTCGACGCGCCGGTGCGCGAGCACGTGGCGGTCCACTCGCTACGGCAGCGACTCGGCGGCGGCTACCACCTCGAGACGTCGGCCGGGGCGATGACCGCCGATCAGGTGGTGGTGGCCGTCGGCGGCTACCACCTCCCGTCGATTCCCCCCCTGGCGGAACGCATCTCACCGGAAGTCGCGCAGATTCACTCGTCGGAGTACCGCAACGGCGCCGCGCTGCCGGACGGCTCCGTGCTGGTCGTCGGGACGGGCCAGTCGGGCGCCCAGATCGCCGAGGATCTGCATCTCGAGGGGCGGCAGGTGCACCTGGTCGCCGGGTCCGCACCGCGCGTGGCACGGTTCTACCGCGGACGCGACTGCGTGGCGTGGTTGCAGGACATGGGCGTCTACGACGTCTCGATCGCCGACCATGCGGGCGGACTCGCCAAGCGCGAGAGCACCAACCACTACGTGACGGGACGGGACGGCGGGCGCGACATCGACCTGCGTGCCTTCGCGCTCGAAGGGATGCGCCTCTACGGGCGGCTCACCGACGTCGACGCGACCGGCATCCTGCGAATCGCGCCAACCCTCGAGCAGTCGTTGGACGCCGCGGACGCCGTGGCCGACGGCATCAAGAACGACATCGACGCGTACATCGACGCCGCCGGCATCGACGCGCCCACCGAGCCGCGCTACACCCCGGTGTGGCGACCGGACGTCGAACCGACCGAGCTGAACCTCGCCGCTGCGGGCATCACGTCGGTGGTGTGGGCGGTCGGGTTCCGTCGTGACTATCGGTGGGTGAAGGTCGGGGTGTTCGACGGCGAAGGCCGTCCCGCCCACGTCCGTGGCGTCACCGGTGCCGAGGGGCTCTGCTTCCTGGGTCTGCCGTGGCAGAACACCTGGGGGTCGGGACGTTTCGCGGCCGTCGCCCGCGACGCCGAGTACCTCGCCGAACACCTGGCGTCGATCTCCTCCCGCGAGCCGGCCGGGGTCTGAGGGCGCACCGTGGTCACGATGCGCGTCGGGGCGCTCGCCGGGCATTTCGGACGGGACGTCGACCGATGTGTCGACAAGGTCGTGGGGATCATCGAGGACGGTCACCGCCGCGGGGTCGATCTGATCGTGTTTCCCGACGCGTGCCTCGGCGGCTATCTCGGCGACCTGACCGACCCCGACGTGGACGACCTGCCGCCGGCGCTGGATCCCCGCGGCCCCGAACTGACGCGGATCGTCGGGGCCGCCGGGGGCATGACCGTCTGCCTCGGCTACACGGAGTGTGCCGCCGGCGAGCGCTACAACGCGGCGGTCTGTCTCACCGGTGACGGGATCCTCGGCTCGCACCGCAAGGTGCATCGACCCGCCGGGGAGCATCTGGCCTATGCGGCGGGGGAGTCGTTCTCCGCCTTCGACACCCCCGTCGGGCGGATGGGTTTGCTGATCGACTACGACAAGACGTTCCCGGAGGCCGCCCGCACCCTCGCCCTCGACGGCGCCCGCGTGATCGCAGCACTGTCCGCGTGGCCCGCCAGCGTCACCGACCGGGCGTCGAAGTTGGCCAACGACAGGCAGTCTCGCCTGTTCGACCTCTACGACGGAGCGCGGGCCGCCGAGAATCAGGTGGTGCTGCTGTCGTCCAACCACACCGGTGTGATGGGTTCCCTGCGGTTCCTGGGGCAGGCGAAGGTGGTCGGCCCCGGCGGCGAGGTGCTGTGCCGCACGCGGGACAAGGGCGGCCTGGCGTGGTGCGACCTCGACATCGACGCGGAGGTCGAGCGGGCCCGCCGCACCCTGCATCACCTGTGCGAACGGCGTCCGGAAACCTATCGCTCCCATCACCGTATCGACCAGGGGGACCCGTGCGTGTCGCACTCCTGACCTACTCCACCAAGCCGCGGGGCGGCGTCGTGCACACCGTCGAACTGGCGGAGGCGCTGGCCGCCGCCGGAGCCGACGTCACGCTGTGGTCGCTCGCACGCGGGGGCGACGAGGGCTTCTACCGTCCGATCGATCCCGCCGTCACCGTCCGGCTGGTGCCGTTCCCGCACCGTGAGGGCGAGTCGGTCGGTGACCGGATCCTGCGTTCGATCGCGTTGCTCGGCAGCGCGTTCGAGGCCGGCTCGGCGGACATCGTCCACGCCCAGGACTGCATCTCGGCCAACGCCGTCGGGCGCTGCATCCGCACGATCCATCACCTCGAGACCTTCACCACGCCCGCCCTGGCCGCCTGTCACGAGAAGGCCATCGTGCAGCCCTACGCGCATCTCTGCGTGTCGCGGTCCGTCGCGGACGAGGTGGCCGCGGGCTGGGGCCTCGACCCGACCGTCATTCCGAACGGTGTCGACGCGGCGCGATTCGCGACGGCGCACGGCGACGAGTGGCGGGCCCGCCTGGATCGGTACGTCCTCGCCGTGGGCGGGATAGAACCGCGGAAGGGCAGCCTCGACCTGCTCGAGGCGTACGCGGTGCTGCGCGAGCGGCGTCCCGACGTGCGGTTGGTCTTCGCCGGGGGCGAGACCCTGTTCGACTACCGCGACTACCGCGCGCGGTTCGACGCGCGGCTCGCCGAGCTGGGCGGGACACCGCCGGAGGTCCTGGGCACCGTCGACCACGACGTGCTCCCGTCCGTGGTGGCCGGCGCCGCGGCGTTCGCGTTCCTCTCGACCAAGGAGGGATTCGGGCTGGCCGCGATGGAGGCGCTGGCGGCGTCGGTCCCCGTGGTGGTCCGCGACCTGCCGGTCTTCCGGGAGGTGTTCGGGCACGCCGTGCGCTACGGGGGGTCCCCCGAGGCGACGGCCGACGCCCTGGAGACGGCGATGGACTCGAATTCCCTGGCGGCCGCGGGGCGTGCGCTTGCGGGGTCGCTCACCTGGGCCGACGCCGCGGCCCGACACCTCGAGTTCTACGAGCGCGTGGGGTGACGGGCCGGGGTGTCATCCCCGAGGGCATGCCCTGGTGCACACAGGTCGGCCCGATCGGCGGGATCCCGTCGATCGGGCCGACCTGTGTGCGCTGAGGCAGGTCGATCAGGAGGTGACGCGCAGCCGCGTCTCGAACTCCCGCTCGAGGTCGCGCCAGGACTCCGCCTCGGCGTCGAACGGCGGGCTCGGCGCCATCCGGCCCGGCGTCGGCTCGAGGATCCCCGATACCAACCACCCCAGCGGCGTGGACGGTGCGAGTGCCTCCTCGACCGACGAGTCGCCCGCGAAATCCGCTGCGTCGGTAATAAGTTCGACGGCCAGATCGAGCTGGTCGGCGTCGACGGCCTCGGGTCCGCGAGCGAGGTCGTCGGCGATGCCCGGCAGAACGTAGACGTTCTCGTCGGTGACCGTCACGTCGAGGGAGCCGTCGATCGCCGCGGTCCGCACGTCGTCGTACGTCTCGAGGGAGGCGAGGTCGTGCTCGTGGTCGTCGGCGAGGTAGCGCGCGAGAGCGCGTTCGCTGGTGAAGACCAGGATCGCGCCGGAGCGGCCGAGGAAGATCGGCTCGTCGTCGAGGTAGCAGCGCAGCGTGTAGTACGTGTTCTCGCCGGTGATGATGCGGATGGGGTCGATGCCCACCGAGGCCCAGAAGTCGTCCTCGTCGAGATCCTCCTCGTCGAGAGTGTCCTCTGCGTCGTCGGCACCCCGGCTCGCCGATGCCCCGCCGACGGCGGGAATCGCGGCGGCGTCGGTGCGGGGCTCGACGTCGAGGTCCGGATCGTCGGTCTCGTCGGGTGCGTCGGCATCGACGATGTTCTCGGCGGCCGCGACGATCTCGGCGTCCGCGTCCGCCACTGCCTTGTCGTCGACCTCGGGGGTGGTGAGCACGCCGTCGATCTCGTCCAGGACGTCGTCCCACCCGGTGGCCAGGGCCGCGCCGATGCGATTCCACAGCTGCTTGCCCTCGCGGCCGACGAACGCGTCGGCTCCCCGTCCGAGCACGGCGAAGAGGTGGTTGGCCGAAAAGTAGCGCGTGACGGTGTCGAGTTCGCAGACCTCACCGAGGGTGCGCGCCATCCCCAGTGCTCGGGCGAGCTCGATCACGGTCTCCTCGGTCGGCTCCTCCGCTGCGAGCTCGGGGACCCCGACGAGGTCGTACACGTGATCGTCGTCCGGCTCGATGTGCTCGGCGGACAGGGCGCGCACGGTGCGCCACTGCGGATGGTCGACCAGATCGTTGTCGTCGTCGGCGCGGATGAACGCCGCGAGGTGGGCGACCGACGGGAAGGCGAACAGCGCATCGTCGCGGCCGAGGAAGGCCTCCCACTCCTCGCCGTCCTCGCGCCATTCCGGCGCCCACAGGGTGACCAGGTCGCCGGCGGTGACTCCGAGCTCGATCGGGACGATGTCCTGTGCCATGCGCGCGAGCCTATCTCAGCGCCGGGGCGGTGGCGGTCCGCGCACCGAGGCCTCATTCCGTGGGCCGATAGAACCCGTGAAAGGCCATGCCCGCGTTGGTGGTTCGGACGGGTGAGACGGACACCGGGTCGCCCGCCTCGACGAGTTGCCCGTTGCCCACCACCATGGCGACGTGGCCGTCCCAGACGGCGAGATCTCCGGGCATGAGGTTCTCCACCGACACCGGGCTCCCGACCGACTGTTCGGCCGCGAGGCGGGGGAGATCCACTCCGGCCTGGCCGTACGCGCTCTGCGTCAGGCCGCTGCAGTCCAGCCCTTGGCCGGGAGTGGTGCCGCCCCAGACGTACGGGGTGCCCTGCTGTGCGAGGGCGAATCGGACGGCCTCGGCCGCGCGGGCGTTCGGCGCCAGCGCGGTGGAGCCGTCCGGCAGCACGACCTCGCGGCCCGTACCTCCGGCGGCGGGGTCGTAGGCCCGGTGTCCGGGTGCGGACTCGGCGGGTCCGGCGTCCGGCGTGCCGGGCATCGGGTCGAGCGTGCGCTGGAGGAACCGCTCGACGTCGGTGACGAGGGACGGTGGGCCCGGCAGGGAGGGCACGACCGGCGGAACCAGAGCCGCCACCTCACCGCCCAGCGCATCCAGTTCCGCGCGGACCCGAGTGGCGACGGCGGCCGCCTGCGCGAGGGCCGTGTCCGCGAGTGTCGCCACGGCCGCGGCCCCGGCCGGGGTCACGGCGGTCGGCAGCAACGGCGTCGCGGCCGCGACGAACGAGGACGCGATTGCCCCGACCTCGGCGGTTCCGCGCGCGACCACCTCGCAGGCCCGAGCGGCGAGCGACGCCAGCGCCTCGGATTCGCGCGCCAACGCCGTCGCGGCCTCGGCGGCGCGGGCCACCAGGTCACCGGCGGCGGTGGCGGCGGGACCGGACCAGTCGACGTCGTCGACCGCGGTCCGCAGCGCGGAGCCGACGGCATCGGCGGCCTGCGCGCCGGCCGCGAGGACGGTGTCCACGGAGCCGGGCGGCAGGACGCCACGGCCCAGCTGGGCGAGCACCCCGTCGATCGGGGCGAGCAGGGAATCGAGGCCGGGCACCGTCAGGGTGACGGTGATCGAGTCCGGCGCCGCGGTGGGTGACAGCCGGACGGGGGACGCCGGCTCGGTGGACGCCCTCATCCGCGGAGGTCCGCGGCCGTGGCGTCGTCACCCTCGGTGTACGCGTGCGCGGCCGCCCCGACCCGCGCGCCGACGGCGTCGACCACCTCGCCGAGCGAATCGAGCGACGCGCAGTGGCGGCCGACGGCCTCGCCGAAGACGGCGGCGAAGGCGCCCCCGATCGGGCCCAGGGCAGGACCCACGACGGCGGCCGCGCGCCCGGCTCCGGCGACGTCCGCCGTGGTCGCGGCGGTGTGGTGCAGCGAGGCGGCCAGGGCGAGCAGGTGCTCCGGGTCGACGTGGACGGCGGGGGTGGTCATGGGCATGTCCTCTCTCGAGCGGTCGCGGCACCGCCCACACACGGAGCGGCCGCTGTCGTCTTGGACGCCGCGCCGCCGGTTCCGGTTCCGCCCTCTAGGGTCGACGGCGTGACCACCACCCCCGGTATGGAGACGATCGTCCTCGACCACCCCCTCGCGTCCGCGCTGTTGACCCAGATGCGTGACCGGGCCACCGACAACCCCGGTTTCCGGTCGGCGCTCCGACAGCTCACCCAGATGCTGGTGTACGAGGCGTTGCGGGACGCGCCCCTCGAGACCTTCGACGTCGACACCCCCGTCGCGACGACCACGGGCTACCGCCTGGCCTCGCCGCCCCTGCTGGTCCCGGTCCTGCGCGCCGGGCTCGGCATGGTGGAGAAGGCGAGCTCGCTCATCCCGCAGTCGCGCGTCGGATTCGTCGGCATCGCCCGCGACGAGAAGACTCACCAGCCGACGCCGTACATGGAATCGCTGCCCGACGACCTGGCCGGCTACCCGGTCTACGTCCTCGACCCCATGCTCGCCACCGGCGGGTCGATGGTGCACACCATCGAATTGCTCGTCCAACGCGGCGCCGACGACGTCACGGCGATCTGCGTCGTCGCGGCCCCGGAGGGCGTCGAGACGCTCGGCGCGGCGGGATTGCCGGTCCGATTGATCGCGGCCGCCGTCGACGAGGGCCTGAACGAGAACGCCTACATCGTTCCCGGTCTGGGCGATGCGGGGGATCGGCAGTTCGGACCGCGCTGACGGTCAGAACGTCCGGGCGAACTCCTCGAGCTCGGTGAGTACGGCCCGCGCGCGTGCCCGCGCCGAGTCGAGGTCCGCTCGGCCGTCCACGGGCTCGATCACCTCGAGGTAGGCCTTGAGTTTCGGCTCGGTTCCCGACGGCCGCACCACCACCCGGAAGCGATCGCCGACGAGTTCCAGTGCGTCGGTGCGCAGTTCGTCGGTGCGATCGTTCATGTCCGACGTCGTGACGGGGGACCCGGCCAGGGTGGTCGGCGGGTTCCGCCGCAGCCGCGTGGTCATGGCGCCGATCTCGGCGAGGTTATCGACCCGTCGGGACACCTGCGCGCCGACGCGGGCACCGAACTCGACGTCGAGGTCGTCCAGGACGTCGAGGACGGTGCGGCCCTGCTCGGCGAGGTCCGCCGCGAGGTGGGCGAGCAGGCCGGCAGCGGAGATCCCGTCCTTGTCGCGCACCGCGTCCGGGTCGACGCAGTGGCCGATGGCTTCCTCGTACGCGTAGACCAGCCCGTCGCCGGCGCGGACGAGCCACTTGAACCCGGTCAACGTCCGACGGTGGCGTGCGCCGCGGGCCGCGGCCAGCGGACCGAGCAGCGTGGACGAGACGATGGTGGTGGCCACCAGGGCGCCCGGTGCGCTCGTGCGCAGAATGTGGTCGGCCAGCACGGCGCCCGTTTCGTCGCCGCTGAGCATCCGCCACCCGCCGGGGCCTCGGACGCCGACGGCGCACCGGTCCGCGTCGGGGTCCAGGGCCACGGCGAGGGTCGCCCCGGTGCGCTCGGCCAGTGCGAGCAGGAGGTCGGCGGCTCCCGCTTCCTCGGGGTTCGGGAACGTGACCGTCGGGAAGTCGGGGTCGGGGTCGAACTGCTCGTCGACCGTGACGACGTCGGTGAAGCCTGCCCGGCCCAGCGCCTCGACCGCGATGGCGCCGCCGACACCGTGCAGGGGTGTCAGCGCGATCCTGATGCGGGAGTGGCCGTCTCGCGGGGGCACGCGGTCCCGGAGCCGGTCGAGGTAGGGGCCGACCACGTCGTCGGTGGTCGGGGTGACGGCGGTCCGGGGGATGCGGGCCGCGCCGTCCGCGGCTCGGATGAGGGACTCGATCTCCCGGTCGGCGGGGGAGACCAACTGCGCTCCGCCGTCGAGGTAGAGCTTGTAGCCGTTGTCGGCGGGCGGATTGTGCGAGGCCGTGATCTGGACGCCCGCGACGGCGCCGCGCGCCCTGGTGGTGAACGCCAGGATCGGCGTCGGCAGCGGGTCCGGGAGCAAGGTCACGCGAAAACCGCTCGCCGCGAACACCTCCGCGGCGGCGGTGGCGAACGCTGCCGAACCGTGTCGCGCGTCGCGACCGACCACGATCTCCGACCCCGGCTCGTGGCGCGCCGCCAGGTACGCGGCGACGCCGGCGCTCGCGCGGACGACGACGGCGACGTTCATGCCGTTCGGGCCGGCGCGGACCGGACCGCGCAGACCGGCGGTACCGAAGGCGAGTGTGGCGGCGAAACGATCGGCCAGGTCGTCGTCGGACGCCGCCACGAGCTCGGCGCGCGCGTCCGGATCCGGATCGTCGGCGAGCCAGCGTTCCAGGCGGTCCCGGAGGTCCCGGCGGTCCTGTTCCGGGGCGGTCACAGGTGCGGAACCAGCTCGCGCAGCAGCGTTCCCATCCGGACGGCCGACGCGGCGCCGGCGGCGATGACCTCCTCGCCGTCCAACGGCTCACCGGTGATGCCCGCGGCCAGATTGGTCACCAACGAGATGCCCAGCACGCGCGCTCCCACGGCCCGCGCGGCGATGGTCTCGTGGACCGTCGACATCCCCACCAGGTCCGCGCCCAGGATGCGGAGCATGCGGATCTCGGCGGGCGTCTCGTAGTGCGGGCCCGGCAATCCGGCGTAGACGCCCTCGGCGAGCGTCGGGTCGATGGACCGAGCCACCGCGCGCAACTCGGCGGAATAGGCGTCGACGAGGTTCACGAACTGCGCCCCGATCATCGGGGAGCGGCCCGTCAGGTTCAGGTGGTCGGAGATGAGAACGGGGTCGCCCACGGCCATCCCGTCCCGGATACCGCCCGCGGCATTGGTCAGCACCACCGTCCGCGCGCCCGCCGCAGCCGCCGTCCGCACTGGATGGACGACGCGCGCGAGGTGATGCCCCTCGTAGGCGTGTGTGCGGCCCAGCAGGATCAACACCGGCGTCTCGCCGACCCCGACCGACCACATGGCGTTCGCATGACCCAGCGCGCGCGGAGCCGCGAAGCCCGGCAGTTCGGACATCGGGACGACGTGGTCCGGCTCGCCGAACTGCTCGGCGGCCTGCTGCCACCCCGACCCGAGCACGACGGCGACGGGATGACGCTCGACGCCCGTGATCTGCACGAGGGCTGCCGCGGCGGCCTCGGCGGCGGTGGTGGGGTCGAGTTCCGGGTCGGCGACTGCGCTGGGGGTGCTCACCACGTCGACCCTAATGCCCCGGACCGTCAATCCGAGAAGGTCCGGTAGAGCCGCCAGAACCACACCGCGGATGCCGATCCGAGGACCACACCGGAACCGTAGGCGCCCACCGACACCAACATCGCCGACGCCGCCACGAGCAGGACTATCGCGACGGTCTGCAGCACGGCGGCGAGGTCCACTCGGACATCGTTCCCTTCGATCGGGGTCGGCGCACCTCGTGAACGGGCCGGTGGTCCGGTCGCCGTGGGCCAGCGCCCGACGGCCCGAGGTTACCGATGAGTACCATCCGATCATGCCTGCACTCGAGCGCGACGGGGACGTCTTCGTCCTCACGCTTGCCCATGCCGACGGTGTCAATCCGGAGAACCGCTTCCACCCGGACTGGATCGAGCAGGTGCACGCCCTGCTCGACGAGGTCGACGCGACCGAGGGGCCGGCTGCTCTGGTGACGGTCGGGGCGGGCAAGTTCTACTCCAACGGACTCGACACGGACTACCTGTTCGCGCACGCCGACCGCATTCCGGAGTACCTCGACCTCGTGCACACCGTCTACACACGGTTGCTGCGGTTCCCGATGGCCACCATCGCCGCGATCAACGGTCACGCCTTCGGGGCCGGAGCCATGCTCGCGTTGTGCCACGACACGTCCGTCATGCGCGCCGACCGCGGCTTCTTCTGCCTGCCCGAGGTGAGTCTCGGCATGCCGTTCACCGAGGGCATGTCCACGTTGCTGCTCGAACGGTTGCCGAACGCCACGGCCGTGGAGGCCATGACGACCGGCCGCCGGTACGGGGCCGCGGACGCGGTCGAGCACCACATCGTCGGCGAGAGCGCGGCCGAGGACGCCGTCGTCGCCCGAGCGGTCGAGATCGCCGCCGCGCGCACCGCGACGCACGGCCCGAACCTGACGTCGATCAAGGACAGCATCCACACGCGGACGCTCGCCGCGCTGTCGGTGCAGACCGGCGAGAGCTCGTTCTCCTTCGGCTCGTGACCGGTGGCACTCGACCGGTGACAGACTGTCGGGCGTGACCTCCTCCCCGGCCGACGCTCTCGACGGCGTCGTCACCGCCGCCGCTCCGGACCTCCTCGCGCTGTCGCACGCGATCCACGCCCGCCCGGAGCTGGCGTTCGAGGAGACGTTCGCCTCGGCGGCCACGGCCGATCTCCTGGCCGCCGGCGGCTTCGAGGTCGACCGCGCCGTGGCGGGGCTGCCGACGGCGTTCGACGCGCGGTTCGGCTCCGGAGACCTGGTGATCGCCCTGTGCGCGGAGTACGACGCGTTGCCGGAGATCGGCCACGCGTGCGGGCACAACGTCATCGCGGCGTCGGCGGTGGGGGCGGGGCTGGCGCTCGCCTCCGTCGCGGACGAGTTGGGCCTGACCGTCCGGGTCCTCGGTACGCCGGCCGAGGAGACCGGCGGCGGCAAGGTGGTCATGCTCGAGGCCGGCCTGTTCGACGACGTGGGCGCGGCGATGATGGTGCATCCCGGCCCGTTCGACATCGTCGCGGCGCGCTCGCTCGCCCTGGCGGACATCGCGGTGCGCTACACCGGCCGGGAGGCCCACGCGTCCGCGGCGCCCGAGTGGGGGATCAACGCCGCCGACGCCGCCACCGTCGCGCAGGTGAGCATCGGCCTGCTTCGCCAGCATCTGCGGCCGGGTCAGCAGGTGCACGGCGTCGTCGGCCACGCGGGAACGGCGCCCAACATCGTCCCCGGGTCGGCGGAACTCCTGTACTACCTGCGAGCCGACACCGCGGACGAGTTGGCCGATCTGGACCGGCGAGCACGCGGGTGCTTCGAGGCCGGTGCGGTGGCCACCGGGTGCACCCACGACGTGGTGACGGTGTCGCCCACGTACACGGAACTGACGCCGGACCCGTGGCTGGTCGAGCGTTACCGCGACGTGGTCGGCGACCTCGGGCGCACCGCCGCGCCCCGCGAGTTCGAGACGTCGCGGCCGTTCGGCAGTACGGACATGGGTAACGTGACTGCGCGCGTCCCGGGCATCCACCCGGTGATCGGGTTGGATTCGCAGGGATCCGTCACCCACCAACCACAGTTCGCTGCGGCATGCGTGACCGAGTCCGCCGACCGCGCCGTGGTGGACGGTGCCCGAGCTCTGGCGCGGGTCGCCGCGCTCGCGGCCACCGACACGCACCACCGCGACCGCCTCGTCGCGGCGGCACACGAGAGGACGAGACGACCATGAATCCCGCCGACGCCTGGATCGATGCACACGGTGCGGATCTGGTGGCGTGGCGTCGTCGCATCCATGCGCATCCGGAGTTGGCGCGGCAGGAGTTCGCGACCACCGCGCTCGTGGTCGACACCCTCCGCGCGGTCGGGCTGTCGCCGACGGTGATGCCGGGTGGTACCGGCGTGGTGTGCGACATCGGTCCCGCGGGTCCGCGGATCGCGCTGCGGGCGGACATGGATGCGCTGCCGCTCACCGAGTTCACGGGGGCGGAGTACTCGTCGACGGTGCCGGGGGTGTCCCACGCCTGCGGTCACGACGCGCACACGACGGTCTTGCTGGCGACGGGCGTGGTGCTCGCGTCGCTGCCGAGTCTCCCGCACGGGGTCCGGCTGATCTTCCAGCCCGCCGAGGAGGTCATGCCCGGCGGTGCGCTGGACCTGGTGGCGGCCGGGGTGCTCGACGGCGTCACCCAGATCCACGCCCTGCACTGCGACCCCCGGCTCGAGGTGGGGAAGGTGGGCATCCGTGTCGGTGCGATCACCTCGGCCGCGGACACGGTCGAACTGCGACTGCACTCGGCCGGCGGGCACACCTCCCGCCCGCACCTGACCTCCGACCTCGTGTACGCGCTGGGGTCTGTCGTCACGGCGCTGCCGGGACTGTTGAGCCGCCGCGTGGATCCGCGGACCAGCACCGTCATGGTGTGGGGTGCGGTGGTCGCGGGCCAGGCGCCGAACGCGATTCCGCAGACGGGCATGCTGACCGGCACCGTCCGCACCGGCGACCACCAGACGTGGGAACTCCTCGAACCGCTCGTGCGCGAGATCGTGGCCGGGGTGCTGGCACCCACCGGGGTGAAGTTCGAGGTCGACTACCGCCGCGGCGTCCCGCCCGTCGTCAACGACGAGCACGCGACGCGCCGCTTCGAGGCGGCCATCCGCACGCTCGGTCCGGACGCGCTCGCGGACACGGCCCAGTCCGGCGGTGGGGAGGACTTCTCCTGGTACCTCGAGCACGTGCCGGGGGCAATGGCGCGCCTGGGCGTGTGGTCGGGCCACGGTCCGCAGCTCGACATCCACCAACCGACGTTCGACCTCGACGAGCGGGCGCTCGCCGTGGGGACGCGGGTCATGACCGCACTGGCCCTCGGACTCGACGGCCCCGAGCACGCCTGAGCCGTCGGCGACCGGGCCGCGCGGTCAGGGCGCGGTGCCCGGCCCCACGTTGCGGGAATTGCGGGTGCGCAGATCGCGCACGTAGTCGGCGGGGGCGCCGGCGATCTCGGCCGCTTCGGCCATGACGCCGAGGTAGCGCGCACTGGGCAGGCCGCCCTCGTACGCGTCGAGGACGTAGAGCCACGCCAGGACCGGCCCGTCCGGGGTGTCCACGCGGAGGCGGATCTTGCGATGGATGCCGAGCTCGGATCCCTCCCAGCGGTCCAGGCGGTCCTCGTCCTCCGGCGGCACGTCGTAGAGAACGACGAACACGCGCGAGTCGGGGTCCTCGACCACCGTGGCCAGCGCGCCTTCCCACCCGATGTCGCCGCCGCCGAAGGTCAGGCGCCAACCCTGCAACCATCCGGTCCCGGCCACCGGGGAGTGGGGGCACCGCTCGAGCATCTGCTCGGGATGCATGTTGGAACCGTAGGCGGCGTAGATCGGCACGGCGGTCAGCCTAATCCGTCCGCGCGACGGGCTCGGGTCGGGGAGCGGACCGTCGGTGCGGTGAATTAGGTTGGACGGTGTGAGTGACCCTCACGCTCGCTTCTTCTCCCGCACATCCACCACGGAGGCTTCATGACCCGCATCGTGATCATCGGCGGCGGACCGGCCGGCTACGAGGCCGCCCTGGTCGCCGCACAACACGGCGGGTCGGTCACCCTGGTCGATTCCGACGGGGTGGGCGGGGCGTGCGTGCTGTGGGATTGCGTCCCCTCCAAGACCTTCATCGCCTCCACCGGCATCCGGACGGACATGCGCCGCGCGACGGACCTCGGTATCGAACTCGATCCGTCGTCGGCCGTCGTCGACCTGCCGCAGATCCACAATCGCGTCAAATCGCTTGCGCAGGCCCAGAGTTCGGACATCCGTGCACGACTGCAGACCGTCGGAGTGCGCGTGCTCTCCGGCACGGCGAAGGTGGTGGACACGCAGCCGGGACTCGCCGCGCACACCGTCGAGGCGGCCCTGTCGACGGGGCAGACCGAGCGCATGGACGCCGAGGTGGTGCTCGTCGCCACCGGCGCGAGCCCCCGGGTGCTGCCGGGTGCCCAGCCGGACGGCGAACGCATCCTGACCTGGCGCCAGCTCTACGACCTGCACGAGCTCCCGTCGCATCTGATCGTCGTCGGATCCGGCGTGACCGGTGCGGAGTTCGTTTCGGCGTACACCGAGATGGGTGTCAAGGTCACGGTGGTGTCGAGCCGTGATCGCGTACTCCCGGGCGAGGACGCGGACGCCGCCCTCGTGCTCGAGGACGTGCTGTCCGAGCGGGGTGTCACGCTGGTCAAGCAGGCGCGCGCCGATTCGGTGACGCGCACCGAGGACGGCATCGTGGTGACGCTCTCCGACGGGCAGACCGTCGAGGGCTCGCACGCGCTCATGACCGTCGGGTCCGTGCCCAACACCGCGGAACTGGGGCTCGAGAACGTCGGCCTCGAACTGGACCGTGGGGGATACCTCCGCGTCGACCGCGTGTCGCGCACCAGCGTGCCCGGCATCTACGCCGCCGGTGACTGCACCGGCCTGCTCCCGCTCGCGTCGGTCGCGGCGATGCAGGGTCGCATCGCGATGTACCACGCGCTCGGTGAGGGCGTCAGCCCGATCAAGCTCAAGACCGTCGCCTCTGCCGTCTTCACCC
This sequence comes from Rhodococcus sp. PBTS 1, assembly GCF_001620025.1. Taxonomy (NCBI): domain Bacteria; kingdom Bacillati; phylum Actinomycetota; class Actinomycetes; order Mycobacteriales; family Nocardiaceae; genus Rhodococcus; species Rhodococcus sp. PBTS 1. Next base: position 2,278,119 of record NZ_CP015219.1, on the reverse strand, counting down.
GCCCCGAGATCGCCACGGTCGGCGTCGGTCAGTCGGCCATCGACAACGGCGAGGTGCCGGCCCGCACGGTGATGCTGCCGCTCAACACCAACCCGCGCGCCAAGATGTCCGGTCTGCGGCGCGGTTTCGTGAAGATCTTCTGCCGCCCGGCCACCGGTGTGGTGATCGGTGGCGTCGTGGTCGCGCCCACCGCGTCGGAGTTGATCCTGCCCATCGCGATCGCCGTGCAGAACAACCTCACCGTTCGCGATCTCGCCCAGACCTTCTCGGTCTACCCGTCGCTCACCGGGTCCATCACCGAGGCCGCGCGTCAGCTCATCAGTCACGACGATCTGGACTGAGCCCGTCAACTCCCGGTGACCGGTTGGCGCAGGATCGTTCGCAAGCGCTCGGGGGCGGTACGACGGGCGTCGTTCAGGTAGATCTCGTGGTGGCGGCCGGTGAGCGACCGGCCGCGTGCCGCTGCGTCGTCGTGCATCGCCGCGATGACCGGTCCCTCGTCGTCGTACGGACCGACGTGGAGGGTCTGCACGACCGTGCCTTCCTCGACGGTGCGCAGGTCGACCGTGCGTGGCGGCGGCCCGCCGGCGCGGTCCCGCACCCGGCCGAGCACGGTCCCCACGTGCTCGTCGGTGATCCACTCGGGGACGACGGTGAGCACCGTCCAGTGCCACCGATCCTTGTTTCGGCCCGCGGTGAACGCCTTCATGTCGTCGGCCCACCACAACGCCTCGAGCGGTGGCACGCGGTAGGCGCGGCCCAGCTCTCGGGAGGACAGAAATTTCAGTCCGTAGGTGACGGGATAGAGCGACGCGAGGGCGTCGGCGTAGGACGACGACGTGTTCGGGTCGCCCGAACCGTCGACGGCGAGGTAGCGACGCGCGGGCAGCTCGAGCAGGTCGACGCGGCCGCGCCGGGCGGTGTATCCGGTGAGTTCTCGGCGGGGATCGAACGGCACGGACACCTCCGAACGAGACGGTGCGCGGGCCGAGTCCAGGTGTCGACGGTGGTCGTCCGGCGACGGGTCGCTTCGTGCCCGCGGTGATGTGACGCAGACGGTACGTCGGGTCGCATCGTTCGGGCCAGCGATCGGGCATCGTGCGCAATCCGCTGCACACCTGTTGCGCGAACTGCGTCCCGGTGTTGGAGTTGTGTGGATCACACCCGAGACGATCTCTCGGGGTGACACCGACGACGAGAGGACCCCACCATGGGCGCCCGCAGCTTCCTTCTTCCCGATCTCGGCGAAGGTCTCACCGAAGCCGAGTTGATCAGTTGGTCGGTCGGCCCGGGTGACACGGTTGAACTGAACCAGGTCATCGCCGAGGTGGAGACGGCCAAGGCGTCGGTCGAGTTGCCGTCCCCGTACGCCGGCACCGTCCTGGCGCTGCACGTCGAGGCCGGCAGCACCGTCGAGGTGGGCACGCCGATCATCGACATCGGCGACGGGCAGGACGAGGCCGTGCCGGACGCCACCGTGCCGGCCACCGCCGAGCCGGCCGGGGCCCCGAGCGAGGCGCCGACCGACGCCTCGACGGCTCCTCCTGCCACGAACGGACACGAGGCGACCGGGGAGGGCCGGGTGCCGGTGCTGGTCGGCTACGGCGTCACGGGGGAGACGGCCGGCCGCCGCGGAGGCCGTCCGGCGACCGGGTCCGTGGCCGATGCGGGGCCGAGCGACCACCCCGCTCCGTCGGCGGAGTCGTCCCGGCCGCTCGCGGCTCCGCCGGTGCGCTTCCTCGCGCGACAGGAGGGAATCGATCTGGCGGACGTGCCGCCGACCGGCCCACACGGCGAGGTGACCCGCGAGGACGTGACCGCGTATCTCGACCGGAACGCCCACCCGGCCGACTCCGCCCCGCTCGACGCCTCGGCGCGGGAGACCCGGACGCCGATCAAGGGCGTACGCAAGCACACGGCCGACGCCATGGTGCGCAGTGCCTTCACCGCGCCACACGTGACGGAGTTCGTCACCGTCGACGTCACGCCGACGATGGAACTGCTCGACCGTCTGCGCGAGTCCAGGCACCTCGCCGGTGTGCGAATCACGCCCCTCGTTCTGGTGGCGAAGGCCGTGCTCGCCGCGGTCCGTCGGAACCCGTCGTTGAACTCCGCCTGGGACGAGGAAACTCGGGAGATCGTCACCAAGCACTACGTGAATCTCGGCATCGCCGCCGCGACCCCGCGCGGACTCATGGTGCCGAACGTCAAGGACGCCGACCGGATGAGCCTGCGCGACCTGGCGGTCGCCCTCGCCGATCTGACCGCCGTCGCCAAGGAGGGCAAGACGGGTCCGCGCGACCTCGAGGACGGCACCATCACGATCACCAACGTCGGCGTGTTCGGCGTCGACGCCGGCACCCCGATCCTCAATCCCGGTGAGGCCGCGATTCTGTGCATGGGCGCGATCCGGCGGCAGCCGTGGGAGTTCGAGGGCGAGATCGCCCTGCGGCAGGTGACGACGCTCGCCGTGTCCTTCGACCACCGATTGGTCGACGGCGAGCAGGGGTCGCGGTTCCTGGCCGACGTCGCCGCGATGCTGTCGGATCCCGTGGCGCTGGTCGCTCTCGGCTGACGGCCCGGGCGGCCTAGAACGCGTACCGCACGGTGAGCCAGGGTGCACGTTCGGCGATGATGTCCGTCAACCGGGCCACGGCCGCGGCCTTGACGTCGTTCCGGTAGCGGACGTTCAGCGCGCCGTTCTGGGATTGCTTGGCCTGCTGCGTCTCCGGGGTCCACAGCACTCGTTCCGCCTTCGGGTGCCAGCCGAGGTTCACCTCGTGGAGATCGCGGTTGTGGGTCAGCATGATGACCTCCACTGCGGCCTGCTTCTTGAAGTTCTCACCCGTCGCGGCGGCGATCGAGTCGACGAGCGTGGTCCACCGCTCTTCCCACCCCTCGACGAGCACGACCGGGGAGAAGTTCAGGTGGACCTCGTAACCGGCGGCCACGAAGTCGTCGAGCGCGGCCAGTCGCTCCGCGATGGGGGAGGTGCGGATGTCGAGCAGGCGCGACTCCTGCTCCGGCATCAGCGAGAAGCGGATGCGGGTGCCCCCGCGCGGGTCCAGTGACAGCAGGTCCCGGTTGACGTACTTGGTGGCGAAACTGGCTTTCGCGCCGTCCCACCCCGCGAAGGCACGGATGAGGTCGGCGACGTTGTCGCTCACCGTGGCGTCGACACTGCAATCACTGTTCTCCCCGATGTCGTAGACCCAATCCGTCGGATCGCACTGATTCGGCGCGGGCTTGGGACCCTGCCGTGTCACGTGGCGGCCGAGGTAGCCGACGATCTTGTCGATGTTGGTGAACACCGTGATCGGGTTGGCGTAGCCCTTGCGGCGGGGCACGTAGCAGTAGGCGCAGGCCATCGCGCACCCGTTGGCCGTGGACGGCGCGATCCAGTCCGCCGACCGTCCGTTCGGCCGCGCGGTCAGCGACTTCTTGACCCCGAGCACCAGGTCCTCGGTCTTGACCCGCACCCATCGGTCGATGTTGCCCTCGTTGCCGTGCAGCGACGGAATCTGCCAATGCGAGTCGACCTCGATCAACTCGGCGGACGGGAAGCGGGCCAGCACCTCTTGGCCGCGTAGGTCAGCGATCGCCTCCGGTTCGGCCCAGATGCGGCGAGGATCGAGCAGGTCGTGGGTGCGGGCATTCACCTTTCAGGGTTATCACGGCCCACCGACACCGGACCGTCGGTTCCGACCCGAGAAGTCGAGTACAAGCAAACTGCAAGCGGCGCCGCGCACAGTCCTCGTGACGGCCGACCCGACCTCCCGGGTCCGGCCCCCGACGAGAGGAACCGCCATGGGCACCAGCCCCGCCCGCCCCACCACGTACGACGACACCCTCGGAATGCGGCTGTCGCACCGCGCGATGATCGCCGACGCGGGTCGACTCACCGATCTGCTGGCCGGCCTGGCCGCGGGTGCACCCACCGATGCCCGGCACGGCGCGGCCGTCGCCGGGTACCTGCAGCTGTTCTGCACCAGCATCGAGCACCACCACCGCACCGAGGACGACGTCCTGTGGCCGATCCTCGTCGAGACCGCCGGCCCCCACGTCGACCTGTCCGAGCTCACCGAGGACCACGACGCCCTCGATCCGATCCTGGCAGGCATACGCGAGCTCGCCCCACAGCTGCCCGACCGCACGGCGGCCGCGGCGCTCGCGGGCCATCTCGGACGGTTGCGCGATCTGCTCACCGAACACATCGCGGAGGAAGAGGCGACGATCTTCCCGATGATCACCGGGTTCGTTCCCCTCGATCGGTGGGCGCAGGTGGAGAAGGCCGCCAAGAAGGGTGCCCGGCCCGATTTCGAGATCGCCCGCGCGCTCGACTGCCTGACCGACGCCGAGCGCCCGGCCATTCGTCGGGAGTTCCCGCTGCCGGCGCGCCTGATGATCAAGGTGATGGCGTCGCGGCACCACCGTCGGGAACGGGCGGTGTTCGGGCCGTCAGCAGTGCTCGCGCAGCATGCCTGACCCGGTCCTCCGTCTCCTCGGCGCGGCGGCGATGGACCGCGGCGTCGTCGTCCCGGCCGAGCGCGGCGGCGGTCGCCGCCAGCGCGGCGTCGACGGTGCCCACCGAGAACGAGCCCGCGTCGAGCCCGCCGAACGTGCCGGTGAACGGAAGCAGCGCGTCGTAGACGAGCCGGCACTCCTCGAGATCCGCGGCGGCCGCGGCGAGGTGGGCGCGCATGACCGTCCAGGCGCGCCACGCGTAGTCCCGCGCCGGTCTCGGGCTCCGGCGATACAGCGCGGCAGCGGTTCCCCGGTCGCCGGCGAGGAGGTGGACGAACGCGGTGGGCACCTCGACCGGGAACCAGGTGTCGTTCGCGGCTCGCCGGGTTCGCTGCCACAGGTCGTCGTCGACGACGCCGGTGGCCTGCGCCCGCATCACCCGGCTGATCAGGCCGAACACCGATGCGAGCGAAAGTCCCTGCTCGGCCATGTCGCGGGACAAGGCGTCGTAGCGGCGGACGGCCTCGTCGACGTCGCCGGCGAGGGCGTGAACCAGGGCGTCGAACAGTTCGGCGACCCCGACGAGTTCGAGCAGCTGGGTGCCTGCGGCCGCCGCCAGCGCCCGGTCGAGTTCGGCCCGCGCGGCGACGAGGTCGGCACGGGCACAGGCCGCCAGGAAGAGCTGGAAGTACGCGACCGCGACGTGGTCGCCACGTTCCCGGTCCGCGGCGACCGCGAGCAGTCGACGAGCGGCCGGCTCGCGAGCGTCGTCGTGGTCGGGCCCGTAGGCGAGGTACCCGAAGGCGCCCAACGCTCGGCACACGGCCTCGGGGTCGCCGCTGCGGTCCGCCTCGCGCACGGCGGAGACGGCGTGACGTTCCGCTGCGGCATCGTCGAGGCCCTCCCACTCGAAGAACGCCGCGGCGTGCAGGCGAGCGCGATCACCGGGATCGACGGTTTCGTCGAGCAACCGGTCGAGCACGGCGATCATCGGCCGGTCCGGCTCGGCCGAGTCGCGGAGCGACCACACCGGGGGCGCGGTCCACCCCGTGGCCGCCGCGAACGGTGACCGGCCTAGGCGGTCCGCGAGCTCGATGGCCTCGCGGCGCAGTCGACGCGCGCCGGTGGCGTCGCCCGCGCGCGCCGCCGACCCGATCAGCGGAACCAGCACGTCGTGCAGCAGGGCCGGGTCGGGTGGATCCGCGGTCTCGGCGACCTCGCGAGCTCGGCGCCGAAGATCCAACGACGTCGACCACGCTCCGGCCTCGTCCGCGTCGCGTGCCGCGGCGAGGGCGAGGGCGACGCTCTCGGCAGCCGTGGCCGCCGTCGCCGAGGCGAGTGCGTGGTGAGCGACCGCCGTCGTCTCGGGCTGCGGCCGACGGCGCAGGGCGGCGGCGACCCGCGCGTGCACCCGAGCGCGTCGCAGCCGCGGCTGGTCCGCGTAGAGCACGTCTCGAAACAGTGTGTGCGAGAAGCGGACCCGCGTCGGTGCGACGTCCTCGAGAACGCCGTCGACGATTGCCGGCTCGAGGGCGTCGAGCCAGTCCTCCTCGTCCGTGATGTCGGCGAGAACGTCGAGATCGACGTCGCGGCCGAGGACGGCGGCGCGCCGCAGCAGTACCGTCGTGTTCTCGGGGAGACGAGCCAGCCGTGCCCGCAGGACGGCGTCGATGCCGTCGGGCACCGCGACGTCCGCCTGCCGCGGTCCGTGCGAGCCCACCAGACGGGCGAGTTCGCGGGCGAAGAGCGGGTTGCCACCGCTGCGACGGGCGATGCGGTCCGCGACGTCCTGCGACAGGACGACCCCGACGGCGCGGGCCACCGCCCGAACGCCCTCGGAACCCACCCCGGCCAACGCGACGGTGTCCGACCGGTGTCGACCCGGGGCCAACGCCGGAAGCAGCGTCGGGGTCACTTCGGACGGCCGATAGGTGGCGACGACGGCGAGCGGGCGGTCCCAGAACGCCGCGACGAGATGGCGCAGGACGTGCACCGTCGTCTCGTCGGCGCGGTGCAGGTCGTCCAGGACGAGAACCAGAGCGCCGCCACCGGCCAGGTTGCGCTCGCAGAGCTCCTCGAGGTGGTGAGCGCGCTCGAAGGCCGACCTCGTGGGGACCCGTGTCGCCGTGGGGTCCTGCGGCGCCGCGGGGTCCTGCCCGGCCAGCTCCTGCTCGATCCGCTCCCAGGGCCACCCGGGCGGCGCCCCCGGCACTTCCGAGCACCGTCCCGTCGCGACGGTCGTCCCGTGGGCGCGGACCTCGTCGGCCGCGCGGCCGGCCAGGGTGGTCTTGCCGTCGCCGGCTTCGCCGGTCACCCAGATCGTGGTGGCGCGCGACTGCACCCTCGTTCGCGTGAGCACCTCCCGCAGCCGGGCCGACTCGGCCGGGCGTGCGTCGACGGCGGGCTCGGCGGACGGTCGCGAGCGTGGCACCCGCACCGTGGCCACGGGCGTGGTCGACGGTTCCTGCCAGTCGGGTGGGAGCGTCGGGACATCGACGTCCCGGTGCGCGAGAATGTCGGATTCCAGCGACCGCAGCCGCGGCGCAGGATCGACGCCGAATTCGTCGGCCAGATGGCGTCGGCTGCGCGCGAGCACGTCCAGGGCGTCCAGTTGGCGGCCCGATCGGTACAGCGCGGTCGCGAGCAGACGCACGCTCTCCTCGCGGTCCGGCCGATCCCGCACGATGCCCGTGAGTTCCGCGACGACCGCTGCGTGGTCCGCGAGGCGGAGACCGCACGCGGCGTGCAGTTCGCGGGCGACGAGGCGGAGGTCGTCGAGCCGAGCTGCTTCCGCGGTCGCCCAGGGGAAGTCGCGCACCTCGGCGTAGGCGGCGCCGCGCCAGTGCCCCAGCGCGTCGGCGAGAATCCGCCGTGCGTCGGCCGCGTCGGCGGCCGTGCGGGCGCGGATGAGCGCGCCGTCGACGCGGCGGGTGTCCACTGCGTCCTCCGGGAGGATCAGGCCGTAGCCCGGGGACGCCCCGACCAGCACCCGCGGACGGCCACGGGCCGGACGGTGCGGTTCGAGGATGCGGCGCAGGTTGGACACGTGCACCTGCAGAGCCGCGAGCGCACGCGGGGGAGGTGCGGTCCACAGATCGCCGATCAGGGTGTCCACCGGAACCACGTCGGAGCCGCCGATCACCAAGCGCTGCAGCAATGCTCGCTGGCGGCGGCTGCCGGCCGAGACCTCGCGCCCGCCGACCGTGACCACGAGGGGGCCCAGGACGGAGACCGTGACCGGACCGGAGCCGGTGTCCCCGAGCGCGTCCGGGTGCAGCGTCGCCACGCCGGACAGGCTACTGCGCCGCGGTGACCCCCACCGGCGGTTGACAGCGCGGGCACCAGTAGATCTGCCGCTCCTCGGTGGGGTCGTCGCCGAGGAGACCGAATCGCACGGCCGTGCCGCATCGACGGCATGGTTTGCCGTCCCGGCCGTAGACCCAGAAGTGACGCCCGGCGCGGAGATCCCCGGTGAACGTGCGGGCGTTCCGATCCTTGTTGGCGACGATGCTGCGGTACGACAGGTCGACCATCGGCGCGAGATCGACCTCGCGGACGGGGGTGCGGGGGTCGACCCCGCGGACGAAGCAGATCTCGTTGCGATAGACGTTGCCCAGACCGGCGAGGTTGCGTTGATCCAACAACGCGAGTCCGATGGGTCGACTCGGGTCCGCGGCCAGGTTCGCGACCGCGAGTGCGGCATCCCAGCATGGTCCCAACAGGTCGGGGCCGAGATAGCCCACGGCCTCCTCCAGGGTGTCCAGAATCTCGACCACGCCGAGTTCGAACCCGACGGCCACGCGGTCGTCCGTGGCGAGGACGATGCGCGCCTGGTACGCGGGGCGACGCCAGCGGGTTCCGGGCCGGTACACGTGCCAGGCGCCCTCCATCTTCAGGTGCGAGTGGATGACGTGATGCGCCACCTCGACGGCCAGGTGTTTGCCCACGGAGTGCACGGCCTGCACCCGGTGACCGGAGAAGTCGACGGTGGCGTACCTCGGCACACGGACGTCGCAGACGGTGAGAACTTTGCCGTCGAGCGCGTCGCGGAGGGTGTTGGCGGTGCGCCACACGGTGTCACCTTCGGGCATCTAGGTGACCCGGATCCGGAGTCCGCGCGGGGTGGCCGTGAACCCCGACTCGGCGAGCACGGACGCGAGCACGGTTCCGTGGATGTCCTCGCCGTCGGTGCGTTCGACCAGCAGTCGGTCCACCGACCTCGTGGTCACCAGGGACCCGAGCGCCGCGCCGGCCGCCGACAGTGCGTCGCGGTCGGCGGTGAACGTCAGGATCGACTTGCCGCCCCGTTCGACGAAGAGCACCAGGTGGCCGTCCACCAGCACCACGAGGGCGCCCGCCTTGCGTCCCGGGCGGTGGCCGGACGCGCCTTCGATCTCGCTCTTGGGCCACGGGAGGGCCGCGCCGTAGGGGTTGGCCGGATCCGTCGCCGCCAATGCGACGGCACCGATGCTGCGTTCGGATTCGCTGCGCAGGCGGTCCACCACGTCGGACGTCGAGAACTGAGCGCCGCCGAGAGAGTCGACGAAGTAGCCTCGCCGGGCGCGACCCGAATCCTCGAAACCGGTGAGCACCTTGTACACCCCGCCGAAGCCACCGGGAATGCCCTCGTCCATCACCGACCCACGCGTGACGACGCCGTAGCGCTCGAGCAGGATCTCCGCCGTCGCGTGGGCGCGCACCGTGGGATCGGTGTCGACCTCGGGGACCAGCGCCCACCGACCCCCGACGGTGGGTGGTCCGGTGCGCGTGGGCAGGGTCGGCCGGGCGTAGCGCTGATACGACCGCGCGCGGGGGGAACGCCGGGCGGGGCGGTGACTCGGCGCCGACCGCGCGGTGCCGTGCAGTAGCGCCCGCAGCGGCGCGAACGTGTCGTTGGTCAGGTGCCCGGTCCACACGAGGTCCCACAGTGCCGCCGCGAGCGTCGTGTCGTCCGGCGGGTCGACCGCGCGTTCGCGCAGCACCGTCCCGACGGTGTCGGAGAGCTGCCGGAAGAAGAACGCACCGCCGCCCGACAGTGCCTGCAGGACGGCGTGTTGGAGATCGCTCAGCTCGTCGCCGCGGGGAAGGGGAAGCGTGACCGGCGCGGCGTCGGCGGGATGCAGACATACCCAGCCGTCCTTCGACGAGATGGACCCTTGGCCGGACCACACCACTTCGCCGGTGGCCGTGAGTTCGTCGAGCAGGGCGGGGGAGTAGGCCCGCACCCGTTGCGGCAGTATCAGCGACTCCCAGGCCGAGGCGGGAATCGGGACACCGGCGAGCTGGTCGATCACGGTGACCACGCCGTCGAGTCCGCGCAGCGTGCCACCCACGTGCTGCCAGCGCGGCAGGAATCGGCCGAGCACGTGCGTCGGCACCGGCTCGACGTCCTGACGGGCCGCGGCGAGGGAGCGCCGTCGCAGTCGGCGGAGCACCTCGGCGTCACACCATTCGCTGCCCGACCCGCCGGGACGGAACTCGCCCTCGACCACCCGTTTCGCCGCGGCGAGGCGGAGCAGGACGTCACGCGCCACGGCGGAGCCGACACCGAACCGGCCGGCGACGTCGGCCACCGAGAAGGGGCCGTGGGTGCGGGCGTACCGGCTCACGAGATCGCCCATCGGATCCTCGACGGGTTCGACGAACGCGTCCGGAACGCCGATCGGGAGCGGAACCCCGAGGGCGTCGCGCAGCCGGCTCGCGTCCTCGATGGCCACCCACCACGACGACCCGGCGAACGACACCTCGAGGGCACGCCGGTCCGACACGAGGTCCGCCACCCATCCGGCCGCGGCGTCCGGTGTCTCGCACCGTGCCTCGAGCTCGGCGGTCGTGAGCGGACCGAGCAACCGCAGCAGGTCGGCCACGCCCTCCTTGTCGCGCGCCTTCCGGTCCGCCGCGAGCCGCTGCAGTTCGGTCTCGGTGTCGGCGACCACGGCGGCGTCGAGCAGGTCCCGCAGCTCCACCCGGCCGAGCAGCTCGGCGAGCAGCGAGGCGTCGAGAGACAGGGCGGCAGCGCGACGTTCGGCCAGCGGCGAATCGCCCTCGTACATGAACTGACCCACGTACGAGAACAGCAGCGACGTGGCGAACGGCGACGGCGTGTCCGTGTCGACCGTCAGCACCCGGATCTGGCGCCGGGCGATACGGGTGCTCAGCGCCTCCAGCGACGGGAGGTCGTACACGTCCTGCAGGCACTCGCGGACCGTCTCGAGCAGGATCGGGAACGTCGGGTACTTCCGCGCGACGTCCAGCAGCTGGGCGGCGCGCTGGCGCTGTTGCCACAGCGGCGCCCGCTTTCCGGGGTTACGACGCGGGAGAAGCAGTGCGCGCGCGGCACATTCGCGGAACCGAGACGCGAACAGGGCGGACCCGCCCACCTGCTCGGTGACGATGTCGGCGATCTCGTCGCGATCGAACACGAACAGATCGGCGCCGGGCGGTTCGTCCTCGGTGTCGGGGAGCCGGACGATGATCCCGTCGTCCGACGCCGTCGGCTGGGAGTCGATGCCGAACCGCTCGATCAGCCGCGCGCCGACGGCCAGAGCCCACGGCGCGTGCACCTGCTGGCCGTAGGGCGAGTGCAGCACCAACCGCCAGTCGCCCAGCTCGTCCCGGAACCGCTCCACCACGAGCGTGCGGTCGGTCGGCAGATGGCCGGTCGCCGTGCGCTGTTCGGCCAACAGCGCCAGCAGATTCGTCACGGCGTTGTCGTCCAGACCGCCGGCGGACAACCTCTCGCGCATCGCGTCGTCGTCCGTCGCGGACCGCAGGAAGCCACCGAGCGCCTCACCGAGCTCGGCCGGACGCCCCAGCCCGTCCCCGTGCCAGAACGGGAGCCGGCCGGGTTGGCCGTACGCGGGGCTGACCAACACCCGATCGTGCGTGATCTCCTCGATGCGCCAGCTGGTCGCGCCGAGGGCGAACACGTCACCCACGCGGGACTCGTAGACCATCTCCTCGTCCAGTTCGCCGACCCGGCTGGCCTTCTCGCCGACCATGAAGACGCCGAAGAGTCCGCGGTCGGGGATCGCGCCACCGGAGGTGACGGCCAGCCGCTGGGCGCCGGGCCGACCGGTCAGGGAGCCGCCGTCGCGGTCCCAGACCAGGCGCGGGCGGAGCTCGGCGAACTCGTCCGAGGGATACCGCCCGGACAGCAGATCCAGGGTCGACTCGAAGGCGGACCGGGGCAGCGTCGCGAAGTTGCCGGTGCGACGGACGGTGTCGAACCACTCGTCGGCGTCGATCGGTTCGAGCGCGCAGGCGGCGACGGTCTGCTGGGCGAGAATGTCGAGCGGATTGGCCGGTACCTGCAGGGCTTCGATGTGCCCCTCGGTCATGCGCTGGACCGTGACGGCGCAGTGGATCAGGTCGGTGCGGTGCTTCGGAAAGAGCACACCGCGGGAAATCTCGCCGACCTGGTGACCCGCGCGGCCCACCCGCTGCAGTCCGCTGGCCACCGACGGCGGCGCCTCCACCTGGACCACGAGATCGACTGCACCCATGTCGATGCCGAGCTCGAGGCTGCTGGTGGCCACGACGCACTTGAGGCGCCCGGACTTCAGGTCGTCCTCGATCAGGGCGCGCTGATCCTTGCTGACGCTGCCGTGATGGGCGCGCGCGAGCAGGGGTTCCGATCCGTGGACCACCTCGCCGGAGGATCCGATCTGCGACGGCGGCGCGTGGTCCGTGGGCACTTCCTCGCCGAGCCGCTCCGCGTACACCTCGTTGAGGCGGGCGGTGAGCCGTTCCGACAGGCGCCGGGAATTGGCGAACACGATCGAGGACCGGTGCTCGAGGACGAGGTCGACGATCTGTGCCTCGACGTGCGGCCAGATCGACCCCTGCTGCGGCGCCGCCGAGGCGGAGCCTTCCTGCGGCTCGGTGGTGCCGAGCTCGGTCATGTCCTCCACCGGCACCCGCACGGAGAGGTCGAAGGTCTTGGGGGACGCGGGAGCCACGATGCGGATGGGTGCGCTGCCGGTGAGGAACCGTCCGACCTCCTCGTGAGGACGCACGGTGGCCGAGAGCCCGATGCGCTGCGCAGGACGCTCCAGCGCGTAGTCGAGCCGCTCGAGCGAGAGGGCGAGATGGGCGCCGCGCTTGGTCCCGGCCACGGCGTGCACCTCGTCGACGATGACGGTGTCGACCGTCTGCAGCGTCTCTCGGGCGGCCGAGGTCAGCATGAGAAACAGCGACTCCGGCGTGGTGATGAGGATGTCCGGCGGCGTCTTGAGCATGGCGCGCCGATCGGCGGGGCTGGTGTCACCGGAGCGAACGCCCACCGAGATCTCCGGCGGTGCGACCCCCTGCAGCTTGGCGGTCTGCGTGATCCCGACCAGGGGAGAGCGCAGATTCCGCTCGACGTCGACGGCCAGCGCCTTGAGCGGCGAGACGTACAGCACGCGCGTTCCCCGCGCGGCGTCGTCGTCGGCGGCGTCGCGCTGGACCAGCCGATCGAGCGCCCACAGGAACGCCGAGAGGGTCTTGCCCGAGCCGGTGGGGGCCACGACCAATGTGTGGGCCCCGCTCGAGATGGAGTCCCACGCGCCGAGCTGAGCTCCGGTGGGTGCGGGGAAGGCGCCCTCGAACCACGCGCGGGTGGGCGCGGAGAACCGGGCCAGAACCTCGTCGGACGGGGGTGTGCTCACCGGTCCATAGTGCACCGACCCACCGACACGGCCGCGTCAGATGTCCTCGAGCTTCTCCTCGCCGCGGTTGCGGAAGAACTTGAACCCGGGGATCCCGATGACGGCCTTGCGCACGTCTTTGGTCACCTCGAGCAGCTGGTGGATCTCCGGCGCGACGGTGTCCATGGTGGCCAGGATGGGCATGATCGCCTCCATCCGCTCCATGAGCTCGGGAAGTTGGTCGACCATGCGGATGGACGCGTCGAGCTCCTGCTCGGAGAAGTTGTCCACGAAACGTCGACCGAGGGGAATGCCGCGGTCCGCGATCGGCTGGATGTCGGCGATCATGGCCCGCGCTCGCTCCGACGCGTCGCCGGCCCCGACGATCACCCCCGCCGCGTCGTCCGTGGTCCGTGCGGCTGCCTCGATCACCCCGCCGGCGCGGGCGGTGATCTCCTCGATGGACGTGATCAGCGCGTCGACCCGGGAGAACAGGTCGTCGATACGCGACGGCAGAGCGGCGACGAGAACCACGGTGTCCACCGACCAGGACACCGTCGCCCGCATCAGCGCGACGGCGGTGCCCACGGACGGTACCGGCAGTCGCACGGTTCGTACCTCGACTTCTCGGTCCGCCGTCATCGTCCAACTATGTCATCCCGCGTCCCCGAGTTCGTTCCGGGCGCGTGAGGGGGATCACAGGACCGGGCTCCGCCGCGGGAGGTCCGTAACCTCGGTTCCATGAAGGTCTTCGTCACGGGCGCCAGCGGCTACATCGGCTCTCGGCTGGTCGCATCCCTGGTCACGGACGGCGCCGAGGTGGTCGTGGGCTCGCGGACGCCGGACCGGTTGCGGACGTTCGACTGGCACGACTCCGTCACGACGGTCCGCCTCGACGTCACCGACGCCGACTCCTGCCGGGACGCCCTCGGCGCGTCGTCCGTCGACGTCGCCTACTACCTGGTCCACGCCATCGGGGAGTCGGGGTACCGCCGCACGGACCTCGACTCGGCCCGGCACTTCGCGGAGGCGGCGCGCGACGCCGGCGTCGGTCGCATCGTCTACCTGGGCGGGTTCGTGCCCGAGGGCGAGGAGCTGTCCGAGCACCTCGCCAGCCGCGCCGAGGTCGGAGAGGCGTTGCAGGTCGACGGGATCGAGGTGGTGTGGCTGCGGGCCGCGATCGTGATCGGCGCCGGCTCGACGTCGTTCGAGATGATGCGCTACCTCGCGGATCGACTGCCGGTCCTGCCGCTGCCGACGTGGTTGGACAAGCCCGTGCAGCCCATCGCGGTCGACGACGTCGTGTACTACCTGCGGGCGACGGCGGACGAGTCGGTGCCGGCCGGGGCGTACGACATCGCCGGTCCCGAGGTGCTGCCGTACCGCGACCTCGTCTTCGCCTACGTGCGTGCCGCGCGCCTGCACCGTCTGGGTGTGCCGACGCCGCCCGTGCCCACCAAGCTGGCCGGGTTCGTCATCGGTCGGTTGATTCCCGTCCCCGGGCTTCTCGCCGACGATCTGGTGCAGTCGCTGGTGAACTCGATGACGGCGTCGGAGAAGCGCATCGAGCGCTACGTTCCCGATCCGGACGGGGGACTCACCGGCGTCGACGACGCGATGCGTCGCAGTCTGCTGGGCGCCGGGCACCCGCGGTCGGTGAGCCGCAACCCGGATTCACTGCGCCTCGCGGACTCCGACGCCGAGTGGACGGGCGGTGACGTCCGGACCATCCGTCGCTACGGTGCCGACCTGTTCGGCGAGGACGGCTGGAAGTTGATGGAGTCGCTCGGTGCGGGCGCCGTCCTGTACTCGTGGCCGATCGCGCCGGTGGTCCGCACCAACCTCGACGTGGCCGCGAGCGTGGTTGGCACCGTCTCCGCACGGGTACGGTCCCTCCTGCACCGCTGACCCGAAAGGACGGTGAGGTTCGCCCATGGTGTCCTGGCAGACCCGGATGGAGAGCGTCGTCCGGTCGGCGCTGGTCGACAAGGTCGATCGCGATCACACCGAGACCGATCGCGCCTTCCTGCGACGTCGCATCGTCGTCGGGATCGTGCTGGTGGTCGGGGCGACGCTGCTCGGGATCTCGCTGTCGGTGAAGCCGGGCGATCCGCTGTTCTACACGCTGACCATCGCGCTCGCGCTGGTGTGGATCGTGGGCGGGTTCCTCTCCGGCCCGCTGCATCTCGGGCGCATACCGTTCCGCGGGCACCTGCGCCGCCCGATCCTGACCCCGATCGCGATCGGGCTCGCCGCGGGTGGGGTGTTCGTCGTCGGCGCGCTGATCGTGCGGGAGATCCCTCCGCTGCGGGACTTCACCGCGAACGTCCTCGACCACGCGCGCGTCGGTCCGTTGGCCCTGATCGTGTTCATCACGCTCTTCAACGGCCTGGCCGAGGAGATCTTTTTCCGCGGCGCGCTGTTCGCGGCCATCGGTCGCGGGCGCCCGGTGCTGATCTCGACGATCATCTACACCATCGCCACCCTCGCGACGGGCAACCCGATGCTGGGGTTCGCCGCCATCACGCTCGGGTTCGTCCTGGGTCTCGAACGGCGGGCGTCGGGCGGCATCCTCGCGCCCATCCTGACCCACGTCTCGTGGTCGACGGTCATGGTGTTCGCCATGCCCCCGCTGTTCGCATGAACGCACCGCGGACCACGCTGGACGCCGTCGACACGGTGATCGTCGCGGAACTGGTCCGGGACGGGCGGGCCACGCTCGCCCATCTCGCGGAGAGAGCGGGTCTGTCGGTGTCCGCGGTGCAGGCGCGCGTGCGCCGACTCGAGGCGTCGGGCGTCGTGCTGGGCTACACCGCGCGCGTCGACCACGAGGTGCTCGGGACGCCGCTGACGGCGTTCGTGGCCATCACCCCGCTCGACCCCACGGCGCCCGACGACGCCCCGGCGCGGCTGCGTGAGCTCGACGGGGTCCGCGCCTGCCATTCCGTGGCCGGCGAGGACAGCTACGTCCTGTTGGTCCGGGTGGGATCCCCGCGGGACCTCGAACACCTGCTGCAGCGGATCCGCACCACCGCCGGGGTGAACACGCGCAGCACCATCGTCCTGCAGACCTTCTACGACGAATGAGACGGGTTACCGGACCGGCCGTGGGGGCATACAGCCCCCATGCCGATGAGTTCGACAGAAGGTAAGTCCTGGACCCGCGATCGCGTCTTCGCGCTGGCCGAGGAGGGTCCGGTATCCGTGCTGGACATCGGACCGGGAGTGGGAACGTACGCCAAGCTGCTGGCCGGTCAGCACGTGAGCCGGCTGACGGGCATCGAGATCTGGCAGCCCTACGTCGACACCTACCGGCTGCACGAGTACTACGACGAGATCGTCGTCGGCGACGCCCGGAAGGTCGACCTTCCGAAGGCGGACGTGGTGATCGTCGGTGACGTCGCCGAACACATGACGGAGGCGGACGCACTCACGCTGTGGGAGCGCTGCGCGGAGGCGGCGGGCAAGGCCGTGTACCTCTCCATCCCGATCGTGCACTACCCACAGCACGAGATCGAGGGCAATCCGCACGAGATCCACGTGGACGAGGACTGGAACCACGAGCGCGTTCTCGCCTCGTTCACCGGCATCGGCGCGTGGGAACTCGGCAGCGAGGTCGGCGTCTACGAACGACGGGTCTGAGCGAGCACGGCGCCGAGCTCCACGAGGTCGCGGACCACGATGTCCCAGTCGCCCGTCGGTCCCGGATCCGCACCGTCGGGCCCGTGTTCGAGCGGGCGGCGCACGAACGCCGTCCGCAGGCCGCAGGCCTGCGCCGCCGCAAGATCGTCGTTGTGCGCCGCGACCATCAGGCAGCGGCCCGGCTCGAGGTCGAGGAGCTCGGCGGTCCGTAGGTAGCTCTCCGGCGTCGGCTTGTACGCCCGGACGACCTGCGCGCCGAGAATCGTGTCCCACGGCAACCCCGCGTTCCGGGCCATGTTCAGCAGCAGGGAGACGTTGCCGTTGGACAGCGGAGCCACCGGCATCAGCTGTCGGATCGCCGTGAGACCGGCGACCGAATCCGGCCACGGCGGGAGCGCGTGCCAGGCCGCGTTCAGCGCGTCGACGGCCTCGTCGTCCGCATCGAGGTCGAGTTCGGACAGCAGCTCCACCAAGTTCTCCCGATGCAGGACGTCGAGGGCGGTGAAACCCCGCGTGCCGTCCCGGATCGGCTGCATCGACGGCTGATACCGGGCGCGCCACCGGTCCGCGAACTCGAACGGATCGAGGTCGACGCGATCGGGTGCGTGAGCCGCGAACCAGTGACGTGCGTCCGACGCGATGCCGGACCGCCAGTCCACGACGGTGCCGAAGACGTCGAACAGCGCGACGCGGACGTCCATCATCGGTCGTCGCGGCCGGCGAAGAGGATCGCCCCCGCCGCCGGGATCGCGAGGAACCACAGCCAGGTGCCGGTCACGAAGAACAGCACCAGCGCCGCGATCGGCACCAGGGCCATGACAGCGCGTCGCCAGTCGCGGCCGACGTCGGTCTTCGGCGCACCCGTCTCGGACGAGACGGACGGCGCAGACGCTGCCGTCGCCGAAGGCACCAGGTCCGCTGCGGCGCCAGGAAGATCGGCGAACAGGGGGACCAACTCGCCCCGGGTCACGGCGCGACCGGCCGCCGCCGACCGCTCGTCGAACTCGGCGGGCGACAGGCGCCCGGCGGCGAAATGCTCCCCGAGCAGCGAGAATGCACGTTCGCGCTCCGCGGTACCGATACGCACGTCCGGACTGTCGGCCATGCCGCGAGCCTAGACCGTCCGCCCGATACCGCGGGGCGCACGCGTCACTTCAGTTCGGCGAGCACCGTGCCCTGGGTGATGGCAGCGCCGGGCTCGACCGACAGGCCGGTCACCACACCGTCCTTGTGGGCGTTGACGGGGTTCTCCATCTTCATGGCCTCGAGGACGGCGATGAGGTCGCCCGCGGAGACCTCCTGACCCTCGGTGACCGCGACCTTGACGACGGTGCCCTGCATGGGAGCGGTGACGGCGTCACCGGATGCGGCACCCCCGCCGCCGCCGCCCCGCTTGCGCGGCGTCGGCTTGCGGCGCACGGCACCGCCGGCGGCGGCTGCTCCGCCGGTACCGATCGAGAACGCTCCCGGCAGCGACACCTCGAGGCGACGGCCACCGACCTCGACCACGACGTTCTGACGGGGAGCGTCGTCGCCCTCCTCGATCGGGGCGCCGGCGGTGAAGGGTTCGACGGTGTTGTTCCACTCCGTCTCGATCCACCGGGTGTGCACGTCGAAGCCGTCCTCGGTGCCGATGAAGGCAGGGTCGGAGACGACGGCGCGGTGGAACGGGATCACCGTGGCGAGGCCCTCGACCGTGAACTCGGCGAGGGCGCGACGGGAGCGGGCCAACGCTTCCTCACGCGTGGCGCCGGTGACGATCAGCTTGGCCAGCATGGAGTCGAACTGTCCGCCGATGACCGAGCCCGACTCGACACCGGAATCGACGCGCACGCCGGGGCCCTCCGGGGCGACGAACCTGGTGACGGGGCCGGGGGCGGGGAGGAAGCCGCGGCCGGCGTCCTCGCCGTTGATGCGGAACTCGAACGAGTGACCGCGCGGGGTCGGGTCCTCGGAGATGGAGAGCTCGTCGCCGTTGGCGATGCGGAACTGCTGCAGCACCAGGTCGATACCGGAGGTCTCCTCGGTGACGGGGTGTTCGACCTGCAGACGGGTGTTGACCTCGAGGAAGGAGACCAGACCGTCCTGGCCCACCAGGTACTCGACCGTGCCGGCGCCGTAGTACCCGGCCTCGCGGCAGATGGCCTTGGCGGAGCTGTGGATCGCCTCGCGCTGCTCGTCGGTGAGGAACGGTGCGGGGGCCTCCTCGACGAGCTTCTGGAACCGACGCTGCAGCGAGCAGTCGCGCGTGCCGGCGACGACGACGTTGCCGTGCTGGTCCGCGATGACCTGGGCCTCGACGTGGCGGGGCTTGTCGAGGTAGCGCTCGACGAAGCACTCACCACGACCGAACGCGGCCACGGCCTCGCGGGTGGCGGAGTCGAACAGTTCGGGGATCTCCTCGCGGGTGCGGGCGACCTTCATCCCGCGGCCACCGCCACCGAACGCCGCCTTGATGGCGATCGGCAGGCCGTGCTCGTCGGCGAACGCGAGGATCTCGTCGGCGTCCTTCACCGGCTCCGACGTGCCGGGGACCGACGGCGCCTTCGCGCGCGCGGCGATGTGACGGGCGGTGACCTTGTCGCCCAGATCGCGGATGGACTGCGGCGACGGCCCGATCCAGATGAGCCCGGCGTCGATCACGGCCTGAGCGAAGTCCGCGTTCTCGGAGAGGAAGCCGTAGCCGGGGTGCACCGCATCCGCACCGGACTTGGTCGCCGCGTCGACGATCTTGGCGATGTCGAGGTACGACTCGGCGGAAGTCTGACCGCCGAGCGCGAACGCCTCGTCCGCCAGCCGGACGAAGGGGGCATCGGCGTCGGGATCGGCGTAGACCGCGACGGAGGTGTAGCCGGCATCGGCCGCAGCTCGGATCACTCGAACGGCGATCTCGCCGCGGTTGGCGACGAGGACCTTGCTGATACGAGACGTGGCATGGCTGGGCACGAAGCCTCCTGTGGGGGTCGAAGGGTCACGGACGCGTCCGGACGTGGACGTACGCACCCGAGCGAACGCGGGCGCCACGTCGAATGGACGTCCTCGTATCGAAGTCTAGGTGTGCGACATTTCTCCGACACAGTGACCCTGTGACGTGTCCACGTCGCGACCCTGTGACGTGTCCTCGCCGACCACGAACGTGCCGTCCCGCACCACGCGGGCGAGCGCGGCGCGCAGGGCGGCGAGGTAGGAGTGCACGGCCGCCGTGGCCTGCTCTGTCCCCGGGAACCGCGCCGCGACGTTCACGCCCTGCGGGGTCCGGTGGAACCACAGGTAGACGTCGTGGTCGTACTTGCGGCTCCGCAGCGCCCGCGCCCGGACGTCGGGCCACGTCTCGGCGTCGGGCGCGAACCGCACGTCCATGAACGACACGACGAAGCGCGGCTCGGTGTCGATGCCCGCCGCACGGCCGACGACGTCCATCGGCACCCGCGAGACCGCGCGGGTGCGGGTCAGCTCGGTGCCGGCGCGGAGCACGAGGTCGGCGAACGAGTCACCCGCCGCGACCTCGACATCGACCGGACCCAACCCGACGAACCACCCGAGGGAGGCGGCCCACGACGGATCGTGGCGGGTGTGCATCGGGGTGACCGTGCGGAAGCGTTCCGCGCCGGACGTCGAGTGCGCCGCCGCGGCCATCGATGCCGTCAATCCCGCCAGGAACCCCGGCCCGGCCCGACGGCAGGCGAGGGTGAAGGCCTCGGCCTCGTCGGCGTCCATGATCCAGGCCGAGAGACCGCTCTGTACGACGCGCTGGGGCGGCTCGTCGCCGATGGCGACGGGGAAGGCCGGGAAGAGGCCGTCCTCCTCGGTGAGGAAGTCGCTCCATTCCGCCGCGGCCGCGGCGACGGCGTCGGGATCGGCACACCGTTCCCGCTCGGCGACACCGAAGTCGAGGTAGCTCGCCGTGGGGAACAGTCCGGCGGGTGCGCCCGTGAGCTGCTCGGTGTAGAGCCGGGTCAACTCGTGGGCGATGAGCACGATCGACAGGCCGTCGATGATCGAGTGGTCGGCGGCGAAGAACACGGTGAACCGCTCGGCACCGTCCGTGTCCGACGGCTCCACGGTCGCGAAGGCGTAGGACGGCCAGGCCAGTGGCGAGGTGTACTCGTCGAAGAGGTGCTGCAGATGCTCGTACACCTCGTCGCCGCGGGTGCACTCGTCCTGTCGGATGACCCAGATGTCGGTGGCCCCCACCGGCGCGGTCACGCGCGACAGCTCGCCGGTGTGCGGGTCGACGGTGGCGTTGGTGCGCATCGGTTCGTGCCGGTCGATCCACGCGAGCACCGCAGCACGGAACGCATCGACGTTCAGCGGGCCCGCGATGTCGAACGCCGTCCCGAGCCAGGACTCCTTGCCCGCCGAGGGATGCGCGAGGGTCCGACGCAGATGCGCCTCGTGGACGAAGGACGTGGGTCGATCGTCCCGATGCCAGCCGGCGTTCTCCGGGGTCGACGCGTGCGGGCCGACGCTGGGAATCCACTCGGTGATCGTGCCGGCGGAGACCGGGTAGTCGACCAGTTCGGTGAATTCCACGGGTGACGACCGTCCTTGTCGAGGCGTCGGTCTCGATCGGGGTGGGAGCCGAGACCGGAGGGCTGTACGCGGCCCGCCGGGGATGGTCGGCGGGCAACGCCGAATCGCCCCCAGTCTAGCGGCCGTCCCGCGGATGTCAGGACAAAGGTTGCGTGCCCTGGTCTCGGGCGGGCCGGCCGCAGCGACCGATCAGCCGCGCAGGTGCCGTTTGACGCGGGCCAGCATCGCCGACATGCCGCGCAGGCGAAGGGGACTCACCGCGTCGGCCAGTCCCAGCTCGGTGTAGAAGTCGTCCGGCACCCCGAGGATCTCGTCGGCCGGCAGTCCGTCGAGACCCTGCGCGAGGATCGAGGCGAACCCGCGCGTGGTCGGCGCCTCGGGCGGCGCGCTGAAGAACAGCCGCACCGCGGACCGATCTTCGGCGTCCACCGACAGGAAGAGCGGCGACTGGCACTCCGGCACCGGTTCCATCGCGGCCTGTTCGAGGCCGGCGGGCAGTGCCGGTAGGTCCTGGCTGAACTCGAGCAGCAGCGTGATCTTGTCCTGCCCGTCGACGGCCTTGAAGTCGTCGACGATCTCGGCGAGCGGCGGCGGCAACACGTCGGTCACGGAGCGGCCCCGGGGTCCTCGCCGCGCACGATCGGCGTCCGCACGGCGTTGCCCCACTCGGTCCACGAGCCGTCGTAGTTCCGCACCTTCTCGTGACCGAGCAGGTGGGTCAGCACGAACCAGGTGTGGCTCGACCGCTCACCGATGCGGCAGTAGGCGACCACGTCCGCGTCGGTGTCCACATCCTTGTAGACCTCGTCGAGTTCCGCGCGGGACTTGAATCGGCCGTCGGGTGCGGCGGCCTTGGCCCAGGGGATGGAGACGGCGGTGGGGATGTGACCGCCGCGGAGGGCGCCCTCGTCCGGGTAGTCCGGCATGTGGGTCCGCTCGCCGGTGTACTCGGCGGGGGAGCGGACGTCGACCAGCGGGCCCGACCCGAGGTGGGCCAGGACGTCGTCCCTGAACGCGCGGATGGCGGCGTCGTCACGCTCGACGACGGGGTAGTCGGTGGGGGTGACGTCGGGAACGTCGAGGGTGGTGTCGCGGTTCTCGGCGAGCCAGGCATCGCGCCCGCCGTCCAGCAGGCGGACGTCCTCGTGCCCGAACAGCGTGAACACCCACAGCGCGTAGGCGGCCCACCAGTTGCTCTTGTCGCCGTAGACGACGATGGTGTCGTCGCGGGAGATGCCCTTGCGGCTCATCAGCGCCGCGAACTGCTCGCCGTCGATGTAGTCGCGGGTGACGGGATCGTTCAGATCGAGGTGCCAGTCGATCTTCACCGCACCGGGAATGTGGCCGACGTCGTAGAGCAGCACGTCCTCGTCGGATTCGACGACCTTCAGGCCGGGTGTGCCGATGTTGGCGGACAGCCACTGGGTCGTGACGAGCCGTTCGGGGTGAGCGAACGACGCGAAGGCGGGATGGGGATCGGGCGCGACGGACACGTGCGTCTCCTGAGCTGATCGGGATGGACTTGCCTTCCGCGATCCTAGGTGTCGCCGCCCCGACCCGCCCACAACGCCGAGATGCCGACGTTCACCTCGGCGAGGAGTCGCCGCACGAGCGGGAGGCCGAGGCCCACCACCGACGACGGGTCGCCGTCGATGCCGTCGACGAACCAGCCCCCCAGTCCGTCGAGCGTGAAAGCCCCTGCGACTGCGAGGGGTTCGCCGCTGGCCAGGTACGCCTCCAGGTCGTCCGGATCGGGTGTGCCGAAGCGCACCACGGTGCCCGAATGGCGGGCCGCCCTCGCGGTGATCCGGCCGTCGTCGAGCCGGAGGACGCAGTGACCGGTGAGCAGTTCGCCCGCCGATCCGGCCATCACGGACCACCGGTTCCGGGCGGTGTCGACGTCGTGCGGCTTGCCGACCAGGCTGCCGCCGATCGAGAGCATCGAATCGCAGCCGACGATCACGACGGTGCCGACGGCGAATTCGGGCTCGGCGGCCACGGCGTCGGCGATCACCTCGGCCTTGGCCGTGGCGAGTTCGGTGACCACCACCGTGTGGGCGACGCCGGGACCGAGGGACGTCACGACGGCGTCCTCGTCGACGTCCGAGACCCGCACGACCGGGTCGACGCCCGCGGCCCGCAACAGGGCCAGGCGTGCTGGGGAGCGGGACGCGAGGACCAGACGCACGGGGTGCGCCGGGCTCGCCGAGGTCATCGGGGCGGTCGAGCGATACCGCTGCCGAAGGCATACGGCGAGAAGGCCCGCAAGTCGCGATGCAGACGGGTGGGGTGCCCCCAGGTGTCGATCACGGGCGCCTCGGCCGGCGCCGCCGCCGAGGACGCGGCGGCGAGGACGGTCACCAGCGCGGCCAGTTCGTCGTCGGACGGGTTGCCCCGTACGACTCGAACGGCGGGGGCCGTCGCTGTCTCGTCCGCTGCGCTCACGTGATCTCCTCGCTGCGTTCCATCCGGTCGACCGGTCGAGCCGTCACTGTACCGGGGCCGGATCGGCAGCGAGGATCGCCGGGCGCGCGAGCGCGGTCAGATGCACGCGCATCCGCTCGATCAGCCGGTCGACGGTGGCGCGGGCGATGACGGTGTCGGGGACCCGTGTCCGCACCGCGAGGCCGGTGTCGGTGCGGGTGAACCAGATCTGCACGTCGTCGGCGTCGGTGACGGCGGAGACGTGCCGGGCGTCGAGCGGCCCGTGCGTCGCGTGCCCGGGCAACCGCCGGTAGTCGACGTAGGACGCCATGAACACGTCGTGTCGCGGACGGCGGAGTTCGCCCAGAGCCCGGACGACGGTGTCGATCGGGACCGCCCCCAGCGGAAGTGCTGCCCGCAGGGCGAATCCGGCGCCCCGGGTGGTGGACCGGATGTTGTTCGACACCGCCACGGTGACCGGGGCGTTGGTGACGTACCACCCGACGGCGCGGTTCTCGTCCGGCAGCGTTCGGGTGTGCAGCGGGAACAGCAGGGACAGCGACCGGGATCGGTGGTGATCGTCGTCCTCCGCGGCGACGGCGTGGGCGAGGGCGGCCAGGGCGCCGGCGAAGGGGCCGGCACCGAGCGCGCGGCACGACGCCTCGGCGGCGTCGGCGTCGTCCGCGCCGATCAGCACGTCGGTCCGGAGAACGGCCCGACGAACCTCACCCGGCGGCACGCCCGTGGGGCCGGGGAACGACGGCGGCGCGTTCCCGTGCGCTCGGAGGAACCGCAGCCAGTCGGCGAGGCGTGGATCGCCAGAGTCGACCACGGTGGCCGCCTCGCGGGCGCAGTGCAGGCCGAAGGCCGGGGTCGCGACCGGGTCGGCGGGTGCGCCCCGATAGAGCTGGACCAGGTCGTCGAGCAGCACGGTCAGCGACCACGCGTCGCCGAGCGCGTGGTCGATTCCGATCACGATGGTCGACCGGTCCGGCCGATCCACCGCCGCGACGGCGACGGCCGGTGCCGACCACGGCCGGGAGCACGACTCGCTCACGAAGTCGGTGACGACGTCGCGCACGAGCGTGGGGGAGGCCACGGCACGGGCCGGTCGGGGACGCAGGGTCAGCGACTCGGCCGGGTGAACGGCGCGGCGCAGCCCGTGCGGCGTGCGAGGGAACGACGTCCGCAGCGACTCGTGACGGGCGAGCAGACCGAGGACGGCCCGAGCGAGATCGGCGCGCTGGATCGGCCCCGGCACCTCGGCGGCGACGGCCAGCCAGGTGAGCCGACCGGTCCCGGCGAGGTGGGTGCGCTGATTGAACGACGGCGGCGCCTCCTGCACCCGAGCGGCCGCCGGATCCGCCGACACCGACCACAGCAGGACCGTGCCCGGCCGAGGCAGCAGGTCGTCCGAACCGATCAGGCGCATCGCACGTCCGCTGTGTCGTGCGACCGCACGACGCTCACCAGCAGGTCGATCAGGCGATCGTGGTAGCGCCGCACCGCCCGGCGGGCCGTCGGCGTCGAGGGGATCTGCGCGCCGACGTAGAAGTGCCGATGGTCGCGGTTGAACCACATGGACGCATTGGCCGTGCGGCCCTCACCCGTGAACAACACGGCGCACTCGTCCGCCGGTGTGCCGGAACCCGGGAACCGGCGGAAATCGAGGTAGGACAACAGCTGTGGGCTGCGGGCGAGGCCCGCACCGCCGACACCGCCCGTGGCCAACAGCTCGAGGACACGGCCGATGGGAACGGAGGCCGCTGTCTTGGCCCGCGCGTACGCGGCGGTCGCCGAGCGAAGCACGTCGGCGAACTCGTCCGCGTCGTCCACGGGGAACGTGACCGGAGAGAAGGCACAGAACCACCCCTGGGACAACGCGAACGGACCGCGGTGCCGAGTGGAGAGCACGGCGATCCCGTCGTATCGGCCGGTTCCGGCCAGTTCGTGTTCGACCAGGGCGCAGGCGGCGAAAAGTCCGCTGGTGAACGACCCGCCGGCGTCGCGGCACACCTGCTCGAACACGTCGGCCTCGGCCGCGGTGAGGAGGTCGCGTTCCACCGGTTCCATCGGTGCGGTCTCACCCGGGGCCAGTCCGAGATCGAGCGGGAAACGGGGGAGGCCGCCGTCGTGCCGGGACACCACGTCGATCCAGTCGGCGAGTTCGGGGGAGTGAAGGTCGTACGACGGGGAGACCTCCTCCTCGATCCGGACGTGATCGAGGAAGCTGCCCTCGTGCCCGGTGAGATCGAGGGCCGGGGTCCCCGTGACCTCGGCGCGGTAGAGATCCGCCAGTTCGGCGATCACGGTGACCTGGGACGCGCCGTCGGAGAACGCGTGGTCCGCACCGTAGTACAGCGAGAAGCTGCCGTGGCGGCGGATCGCGCCGATCGCCACCGGGGGCCACGACAGGGGCGTGGCGTCACGAGAGAGCCTGTCGCGCACGGCCTCTCGCGCACTGTCGGTCGTCGCCGCCGCTCCGGCCTCGACGGGGACCAAGGCCGCGTCGGCCGGCGCGCGGTGGCGCAGCACGGCCCCGTCGCGGACGGAGAACCAGGTCCGCAGCCCCTCGTGTCGAGCGAGGAACACCGCGATGGCCCGGGTCAGGGCGGCGGCGTCGAGATCGCCCTCGACCTCCGTCGCGGACCCGAGGAATCCGGTGTGTCGATCGCCGCGGCGCTGCGCGGCGTCGACGCCGCGGACGTGGTTGGCCTGCAGGAAGGACGCCGGGACCGCGTGAACCCCGACGGCCCGGGCGCGGTCGGGGTGGTCGGGAGTGTCGGGGATGGTCGGACGCCACTCGAGCATCTCGCCGGGGGCCGGCCGCCAGTTCGCCATCGCCGTGATGATCATGCCCGAACCTCCTGCCGCACGGCGCCGTTCGTTGTCGTCACGGGAGCCGACTCGGCGACGGTCTCGGCGCCGGCCGCCAGGGCGTCGACGACACCGCGGCAGCGGGTGACGAACCGGTGTACCGCGGTAGTGGCCGCGTCCGTGCCGGGGAAGCGCGCCGAGAGGAACAGCCCCTCCCGGGTGCGCAGGAACCAGAGGTAGACCTCGGTGTCCGAGTACGTGGCGCTGCGGAGCGGTTGTACCCGCCACGCGCACCACGAGTCCGCGTCGGGGACGTGGCGCAGGTCGAGATAGCTGACGACGAAGCGGGGGACGTCGACGACGCCGAGGAGCGCGGCGATGGCGGACCACGGCCGACTCTCCGCGCCGGCCACGGCGCGCAGGCTGTCGGCGGCGGTCACGAGTGCGGTGTCAGCGTGGTCGGAGTCCAGCTCCACGGTGACCGGCACGACGCCGACGAACCAGCCGACGGCGCGGGCGAATTCGGGCGCGTACCGGGTGTGCATCGGCATGACGAACCGGCACGGACCGGCCGTGTCGGTGCCGGTGTCGGTGTCGGCGCCGGGCCCGGGCGCGGTGGTGCGCCCGGCGAGGGCGACGACGGCCGCGATCCCCGCCGTGAGCGAGGCGTCGCTGCGTCGGCATCGGGCAGCGAACTCGGCGGTGGTCTCCGGCGACGCGATCGAGACCGACAGTGCGCCCTGCCGGGTCGCGTCGGGTGACCCCGCGGCAACGCCGGCCTCCGCCGCGAGCGACGGGAAGGCGGGGAACGGGCCGTCCCCCAGGAAGCGGTCCCAGAGGGCGACCGCCTCGGAATCGGCGGTGACGTCGTCGCCGGTCCGGCGGTCGTGCACGCTGTAGTCGAGATGGCTGCCGATTCCGGGCAGGTCGTGATCGCGGGCGTCGAGCTCGTGGTCGTAGAGGCGGCGGATCTCGCCGACCGACAGGAGCATGGAGTAGGCGTCCATGACGGAGTGGTCGGCGCCGAACACCACCAGGAAGCGGCCGTGATCCACGTGGAGGAACCCGGTCTCGGACACCGTGGCGATCAGCACGTGCGGCCAGCGGAACGGCGACAGGCCGCGCCCGAGGTAGGACAGCAGATGGTCGTGCGCGTCCGCACCCGACCGCAGCCCGACGACGCGGTCGGTCACCGTGACCGCGGACTCCTCGATCGTCCGCCGGGTCAGGGAGTCGCCCACCGCGTCGACGGTGGTGCGCAGCGCCTCGTGCCGAGCGATCCACCGGTGCAGCGTTCGTCGCAACGCCTCGAGATCGTAGGTCCGGTCGATCTCGAGCACGGCGCCGATCCACTCGGCGTCACCGGCCGGGCCGGTGGTGTCCAGCGAGCGGGTCCGCCGGAGGCTGTGGCGCAGGTGGGCTTCGTGGGTGAACGCCAACGGGCGCGCGTCCGGACGCCACGCCGCGGTGTTCGACACGGACGGGGTCCACTCCGTCACCATCCCGTCCGGGAGGGGGTAGTCGGCGAGCTCGGTGAAATGCATGTCGGCCGTCCTGATCTGGGGGGAGTAGCGGTCGTCTCCGGTGGTGCGGGGACTCGTCGAACGGACTGTCAGGGCATGCCGCGCGCGGCAGGGATCGGAGCTCGGGTGGCCGCGCGGATGACGATCAGGCGCGCGGCGTGCAGGACCACCACGCCCGGGACGTACAGCGCGGCGGCGGCCAGCGCGAGACCGAAGCGCCGGTGCAGCATCAACGTTCGCGGTAGGCAGACCATGTAGCGGACGAATTCGCCGGTGGGCGAGTGCATTCGGCGGGGGGAGACGCCCACCGTGAGATCGGCGAGGAAGCCGTTGCGACCTCCGGCGGCGCGCACGCACAGGCCCATGTCGACGTCCTCGAACACGTCGCGACGGTCGGACACCCGATCGCGGATGGCCGCCCAGGTGGCGCGGCGCAGGATCATGTTGGAGCCGTACAGGACCGGCACGTCCCGCACCTCCGGAGCGCGCCGTCGTCCGAACGGCGAGAACCGGCTCTTGGCCTGCGCCGCGGCGGTGCCGTAGGGCAGGTCGTACGCCTCGCCGCGACCGCAGACGGCCCACCAGTGGCCGTCGGTGTCGCGGGTGACGAAGTCGCGGACGGTGCGGGCCCAGTCGGGCCCGACGCGCGTGTCGGCGTCGATGCGCGCTATCAGGTCGCCGCGGGCGGCGTCCATGCCGGCGTTGCGGGCGAACACCAGTCCCTGGCGATGCTCCGTGACGGTCCGGATCAGCGGTGACCGCGCGGCGCGGTCGGCCACGATGTCGGCGGTGCGATCGCGGGAGTTGTTGTCCACCACGATGATCTCGTCGATGTCGGCCGCCTGGGCGCACAGCAGGTCGAGGCACGACCCGATGGACTCCTCCTCGTCGAAGGCGGGGATCACCACCGAGAGGGTCAGTCGGGACACGGAATTCTCCTGTCGGTTGCGGACTCCAGTACGTCGGCCGCTGCTCGGACCGCGACGTCCGGCGGTGCGAGCTCTCGGGCGATTGCGGCGGCGCGGCTGCGGGTGTCGGGGTGCAGAACGCGATCGAGTGCGTGGCCGAGGGCGGCGCCGCGAGCGGACCGCACGGGCATGCTCGCTCCGGCACCGAGTGCGGTGACGCGGGCGCCCCACAGCGGTTGGTCGGCCCCGACCGAGCAGACCAGCGTGGGGCATCCGGCGCCCAACCCGGCCGCGACGGTGCCGGCCCCGCCGTGGTGAACGACGGCGGCGCAGCGGGGGAGCACGGCCCGGTGATCCACCTGGTCGACCCACCGCACCCGGTCGACGCCGTCGCTGCCCGGACCGCGTTCGGACCGGAGGCCCTCGGCCGCACCGAGTCCGGACCACCCACCGGCGACGAGGACGCGATAGCCCCGCCGCCCGAGCCCGTCGAGGATCGCGCCGACGACGGCGGGCCCGTCGGGAACGGTCATGCTGCCGAAGCCCACGTAGACTGGCGCCGGCCCGGCGGACAGCCAGGACTCCAGGTCGGGATCGAGCGCGGCGGGATCACCGGTGGGACGGAGGAAACCCACGAGGGGCCGGCGCGCGCCCCACTCGGTCGGCAGCGTCGGGAAGAGTGCGGGGTCGTAGGCCTGGATCTCGGTCGTGCGGAGTCGGCGCAGGCGGCGGGCCACCGACGACGACGACGGAGGGAGGCCGAGATCGCGTCGATGCGCGGCCTCGGTCACGCGGGAGGCGTGCCAGAGGGCCCGATCGAGCGCGTGCCAGCCGGCCAAGCGGACCGGACCGGGAACTCGCTGGGGCAGCGGGGGGAAGGAGACCGCGCGCGTCGGACGCACCGGGCACAGGTGGACGGGCACGTACGGCACCCCCAGTCGTTCGGCGACGTCGAGTGCCGCCTCCTGGCCGACGTTCGAGCCGATCACGACGTCCGAGCCGTCGGCGACGGCGAGCAGGTCGCGACGGGTGCGGATCCCGTCCTCGGTGGCGAGAGCGGTCGCCGCGCGGAGCCGACGGAAGGGGTTGCGAGACTTGATCTCCCGAGTCGCCACGGTGGACGCCAGTGTCCGGGCCGTGTCCGGGCCGCAGGCCGACACCTCGACCGTCGGCGCGGAGGCCAGTCGGCGACGCACGTCGTCGACGACGTTGGGCGGGACCGCGACCCGCACGGTCCGGCCGCGGCGGACGAGCTCCTCGGCGAGCGCGACGCCCGGCTCGACGTCCCCTCGGCTGCCCTGGAACACCAGGGTCGACACCATCCGATTCCTCCTCTCGTCCCGACACCGGCGTCGCTCTCGTCGGCACCGCAGTTCACCGCTTCCCGTAACGAAAACCGTTCTCCCGCGTGATGATCGACCGGATCGACGATGCTCGATCCGGGTGCGCGACCGCGCCGCGCCGGCCGACGGGCGAGCCGTCTTCATTTGTGCCGGATCGTTCGTGCGGGTACCGAGTCGCGTCTCTGCGACGATGGCAGACGATCGTGAAGGCCGCCAATCGGGACGGTGCGGATCACACCGTCGCCGCGGGGTGATCGGTCTCATCGGGGCCGTGACCGGCGCGAACGACGGTGACATGCAACGTACTCATCGCCGAAACATCGAGTTAACGGGCGCAAGGCATTGTGAGACATACTCATTGGTGATGACGCGGCAAGGTCTGTGACCATCCAGCGATCACTGCATCGTCCGTTGTCGCCTGACGGAAATTCGGCGCATCGACCCGTCCGCGGCATCACCGAACCCGAACCCGCGGCAGTGACGTGTGTTCGAGCGCGGTGACGGGCGGTCGACCGCAGAGCGGTGTGCACAACCGAATGCACAGCCGAGTCGAGACTCGAAGGAGAGCCGATGCGTGTAGTCGTCGCCGTGAGCGGCACGAGAGGGGACGTCCAGCCGGCGTCCCATCTGGCGGCGGAGCTGCACTCCCGCGGGCACGACGTGGTGGCCGCGTTCCCACCCAATCTGACCTCGCTCGCGACCGACCACGGCGTCCCGGTCGAGCCGTTCGGATACGACACCCGAGCACACCTGGCCTCGGCCGCGGTCCGACGCGGCTCGCACGGGTCGGTGATCGACCGCGTGCGGTCGGCCGGCGAACTGTGGAATCTCGGGTGGGCCGAGATGACCCGGGACCTGTCCGCGATCGTCCACCGCGACCGTCCCGACGTCGTCGTCACCGGAATCACCACGGAGCAGGTCGCCGCGCCCCTCGCCGAATCGGTGCGGGCCGCGGTGGTCGGTCTGCACCACGCGCCGGTCCGCACCAACGACGTCCATCTGCCCGGTTTCGGCGCGGACGGTCTGCCTGCTCCGGTGACCCGGGCCGCCTGGTCCGCCTACGAAAACGTGCTGTGGACCGCCACCCGGCGTCGGGAGAACACGGTGCGAGCGGGGCTGGGATTGCCGTCCGCGCGTCGTCCCGTGCCCTACCGACTCGCCGATTCCGGCGCCGTCGAGATTCAGGCGTACGACCCGGCACTGTGTCCGCCGCCCGCGGGGTTCGACGGTGACCGTCGGCCCCTCGTCGGCTTCCTCGGCGGAGCGCCGGCGCCGTCGCCGTTGCACTCGGAGTTGGCGGCGTGGTTGGACGCCGGGGACCCGCCGGTCCACATCGGGTTCGGCTCGATGCCGTTGCGGGCTGCCGAGAGGTCCCTGGGCCGGGTGAGCGAGGCGGTGCGGTCGCTCGGTCTGCGCGCCCTGGTCGCGCCGGGATGGAACGACCTCGATCGCGACGTCGAGCAGGAGTTCGGGCCGGATGCGGACGTGCGGGTGCTCAGCGGCCACGTCGACCACGCCGCGCTGTTCCCGCGCTGCTCGGTGGTCGTCCACCACGGCGGGGCGGGCACCACCGCGGCGGTGCTGCGGGCCGGTCGCCCCGCCGTCGTGCGGCCGGTGTCGGCGGATCAGCCGTTCTGGGGCCGGCGCCTCGAGGACGTCGGCGCGGGTGTGATGCTGCGGGGGGACGATCCGACCCCGTCGGCGCTGGCGTCCGCGATCGAGGCGGCCGCGGCCCGCTCCGACGGCGCGCGACGGATGCAGGACGCCCTCGTCGACCCGGAGCGCGCGGTAGCCCGAGCGGCGGACCTCGTCGAGTCCCGAATTCCGGTCGCGCGATGAGCCGTCTCCAGGATCAGGACTTCACCTACTGGTTTCTGCGCGAGGCGTTCGGGTGGGACGTCGTCCTGCAACTGACGTGGACGTTCGACCGTGCGCCGGGGACGGCCGCCCTGCAGGCCTTCACCGACGCGCTGACCGCGAGCCGACTCCATCGACGGCTCGTGCGGCCTCGCGTCCCGCTGGCCCGGCCCTACTGGGTGCGCTCGACCACCGACCCTGCTCCGTCCGTTCGACACGATCCCGTGCCCGTCGACCAGCGGGACGAGTGGGCGCGGGCGCTGCTGCGCACCACCGACCTCGACGCCGAGGCGGGTCGCTGCTGGGCCGTGCACGTCGCCCCGGACGATCGCGGCGGTGCCGTCCTCTCGCTGACTTGTCTGCATCTGGTGGCCGACGGGCGCGCCCTCACCTCGGCGGCGGTCGACGCCGCCGTCGCCACCCGAACGCCCGCGCCCGCACCGTCGGCCCGCCCGCCCCGCCGGCTCGATGTGTCCCGCCTCGGTCCCGTCGACGACCTCGTGGACGCCGGCCTGCAACTGGGCCGTGCCGCGCTGGGGACCGCCCGAGCCGTGCGCGCCGCCGTGACCTCGCCGCCCGCGGAGGCTCCCGCTGCGACCCCCGTACGCCCGGCGCGGTCCGCGCCGGCGCTTCGGGCGCCGCGAGCGCAGCCGTCGTGGGTGGTCGTCGACACCGACACCGACCACTGGGCGGAACGCGCCGCGCGGTTCGGCGGCACACCGAATTCGTTGTTCGTGGCCGTCGTCGCCGGCGCTCTCTATGCCTCCGGATACGCAGCACCGGGCGACCCCGTGCGCGTCGGCGTGCCGGTGAGCCTCCGCGGACCCGACGCCGTCGACGACGAGCGCAGCAACGCGACCGGAGGGGTGACCGTCGTCGTCGACGACCGTCCCTCCGCGGGTGGCGATCTCGGCCCTCTGCGGGCCCGGTGCCGGGCCGCGTTCACCGCCGTCGGCGCCGGCGAGCGACCCGCCGCGTACCACCTGCAGTCGCTGCTTCAGGTGTTGCCGATCGCCCTGGTCACCCGCGTGGTCATGGCCGGGCCCTCCGGCATGCCGGACGCGGTGGCCTCGAACCTCGGCCGGTTCGACGGACTGGCCCGGGTGGGCGACGCGACGGCGACCACCGTGTCGTTCCGCGGTGATTCGCGCGGTGTCCGGCCCGACCGTCCGGAGCGATTCGGGGAGGGCGTGCAATCGTGGTTGCTCGAGACCGAGGGCCGAACGACGTTCGCCGTGGCGGGTTTCGACGAGACCCGTGTTGGATCCGTGTCCGCGCTGCGCGACGCCGTGCGGGCCGAACTGGAAGCGTGGGGGGTGCGCGGTGACGTCGCGTGAGGCAGCGAAGACCACGGACACGGTGATCGACCCGGCGGACCGGGTGGCCGGCGCCGACGAGTCCTACGACCTCGCCGAGCGGCTGTTCGGGTGGACCGCGCCGATCCAGTTCGCCTGGGTCCTGGCCGACGATCCCGGCCACGACGCCGTGCTCGACTGGGCAACGGCGTTGGCGCGCGGCGGTTTCGGTCGTCGCATCGTGCGCACGCGCGTGCCGGTCGCGCGGCACCGTTGGGTCCGGGCGGAGCGACCACCGACGGTGTACGAGGAACCGACGGTCGTGAAGGACGACGCCGTCGGTGCCTGGCTGGACCGCCGGTTGCGGGACGCCGATCTCGATCCCGGTGCGGGGCGGGGCTTCACGGTGGAGTACGCCCACACCCGGTCGGGACGAGTCGTGTTGACACTGTTGGTGTCCCACATGATCGCCGACGGTCACGCCGTGCACGACGCGCTCCGCGACGCGCGACGATCGGCCGAGAACCGGCTCGGGTCGGTGCGCGGTCTTCCGACGGCGTCCGAGGTGTCCGGATGGTCGGGCGTGCGGGGGGATCTGCTCGACGCTGCCGCGCAGGTGCCGGCGATCGTCCGCGCGACCGCCGTCATCGGTCGGGCGGGGGTCCGGGCGCTGCTGGGTCGGTCGGCCGCGGCGGCCCCGGTGTCGGACGCACCCGAGGTGATGGGCGCCGCGGAGGATCGCCCCGCCCCGCCGCAGCGCGACGCCGACACCACGCTCGCCGTCGTCGACATTCCGCGGGAGCAGTGGGAGGCGCGGGCCGCCGCACTGGGCGGCACACCCAACAGCCTGTTCACCGCGGTGCTCACGAGCGTGCTGCGCGAGACCGGACACGTCGCGCCGCCGGGCGGCACCCGCGTCTGCATCGCCGTGGACACGCGGTCCGACGGCGACGACCGAGCGAATGCGTCGGGCGGAGTGTGGATCCGGCTCGCCGGGCCCGTGGGTCCGGACACGGGTCTGGCGACCGTCCGTCGGCTCAGCAAGGAGGCCTTCGCCCGGTACGCGGTGACCGACGACGCGGTGGTCGATCACCTTCAGGCGATCGCGCGACTGATGCCGGACGTCGTGCTCGGTCGGCTCATGAAGGCCGTTCCGGGACCCGACGTCACCGTGTCGAATCTCGGTGCGGCGCCGACGGAGTCGGTGGCACCGTTGGGGACGCCTGCCGAGCGGTTCGCGATTCGCGCCGTGATGCAAGGGCGTTCCGCGGCCGACCGGCGCGCGCAGGGCCCCGCGCTGGCGGCGTGGTCGGTGCAGTACGCCGACACCGTCACCGTCACGGTGTTCGGCATCCACCCGGATCTGGTAGGAGACACGGCATCTCTGCGGGCCACCCTGTCGAGCGAGTTGACGCGGTGGGGGCTCGATCACCGGTTCTGGTGAGCGAGCCCCCACCGGCCGTCCGGTCGATCAGAGCGGGATGTTGCCGTGCTTCTTCGGCGGCAGGGTGACGTACTTGCGCTCGAGCAGACGCAGGGCGGTGACGATCTGCCCGCGGGTATGGCTCGGCGGGATCACCGCGTCGACGTAACCGCGCTCGGCGGCGACGTACGGATTGACCAGGGTGTCCTCGTACTCGTTCTGCAGCTCGAGGCGCAGGGCGTCGACGTCGTCACCGTTCTTCGCGGCCTCGAGCAGACGCTTGCGGTAGACGAAGCCGACGGCGCCGGAGGCGCCCATCACGGCGATCTGGGCCGTCGGCCACGCGAGGTTGATGTCGGCGCCCATGTGCTTGGAGCCCATGACGTCGTAGGCACCGCCGTAGGCCTTGCGGGTGATGACGGTGATCTTGCCGACCGTCGCCTCGCCGTAGGCGTAGAGCAGCTTCGCGCCGCGGCGGATGATGCCGTCGAACTCCTGGCCGGTGCCGGGCAGGAAGCCGGGGACGTCGACGAGCGTGATGATGGGGATGTTGAAGCAGTCGCACGTCCGGACGAATCGCGCGGCCTTCTCGGACGCATCGATGTCGAGCGTGCCGGCGAACGACGTCGGCTGGTTGGCGACGATGCCGACGCTGCGGCCGTCGACCCGTCCGAAGCCGACGATGATGTTGCGCGCGCGGCCTTCCTGGACCTCGAGGAACTCGTCGTCGTCGAGGATGCGGCGGATGACCTCGTGCATGTCGTACGGGGTGTTCGGCGAGTCCGGGATCAGCGTGTCCAGCTCGAGGTCCTCGGCGGTGAGGGAGTCCTCGATGGATCCGTCGACCGGGTCCGTCGGCGCCAGGCGCGGCGCGGTGGCCTGATTGTTCGACGGGAGGTAGCCGAGGAGGTCGCGGACGTAGTCGAGGGCGTCCTGCTCGTCGGAGGCGACGTAGTGCGCGACACCCGACTTCTCCATGTGGGTGTGGGCGCCGCCGAGGTCCTCCATGGTGACCGTCTCGCCGGTCACGGTCTTGATGACGTCGGGTCCGGTGACGAACATCTGCGAGGTCTTGTCGACCATGACGACGAAATCGGTGAGCGCGGGGGAGTAGACGTGGCCACCGGCCGCGGGGCCCATGATGAGCGAGATCTGCGGCACCACACCGGACATGCGGACGTTGCGGTGGAAGATCTCGCCGTAGAGGCCGAGGGAGACCACGCCCTCCTGGATGCGGGCGCCGGCGCCCTCGTTGATGCCGACGAGGGGACGGCCGGTCTTGAGGGCGAGGTCCATGACCTTGACGATCTTCTCGCCGTAGATCTCGCCGAGGGAGCCGCCGAAGACGGTGGCGTCCTGGGAGAAGACGCAGACGTCGCGGCCGTCGACGGTGCCGTATCCGGTGACGACGCCGTCACCGAACGGGCGGTTCTCGGCGAGGCCGAAGTTCACGCTGCGGTGGCGGGCGAGGGCGTCGAGCTCGACGAACGATCCCTCGTCGAGAAGCGCCTCGATGCGCTCGCGGGCGGTGAGCTTGCCCTTGGCGTGCACCTTCTCCACGGCCGCCTCGCCCATGGGGAGCTCGGCCTGCGACCGGCGGGCGGCCAGTTCGGCGAGCTTGCCGGCGGTGGTGTGGATGTCGGGTGCGGTCGCGGCCGCCCCGTCGGCGTCGTTCCGAGCAACGGATTCCTGCGCTGCGGCGTCCTGCACACTCGTCATAGCCCTGCACTGTAACGACCCCCGCCGTCGTACCGTGCGCCCGGTCACGCTCCGCCGTGGGGCCGTGTGCATCTCTATGCTCGGGCCCCATGGCGGACAACGGTGGCGCGGAGCGTGCACAGGGAGCGGGGCCCTGGACCGATCTGGACCGGGCCCCTCTCGACGGCCGGGCCATCACCCGCGCCCTGGTGAACGGCCCCCGCGCGTCGTGGGCGGAGGTGACGGTGGTGCCCCGCACCGGGTCCACCAACGCCGATCTGGTGGCCGTCGCGGCGACCGCGGCCGACCGCACCGCAGTGATCGCCGACGTGCAGGACGCGGGCCGCGGTCGGCACTCCCGCTCGTTCACCGCTCCGCCTCGGTCGCAGGTGACGGTGTCGGCGTTGGTCCGGTTGCCGGGGATCTCGCCCGACGCCGTGGGCTGGATGCCGCTGCTCACGGGCATCACCGTGGTGGACACGCTGCGCTCGGTGTGCGAGGTGGACGCCGTCCTGAAGTGGCCCAACGACGTCCTGCTGACCGGCGACCGCGCACCGGGCAAGGTCGCCGGGATCCTGGTGGAGGTCGCCGGGAGCACCCCGGCCCTGACGGTGGTGGCCGGCGTCGGCATCAACGTCACGCCGACGGCGGAGGAACTTCCGGTCCCGACGGCGACCTCGCTGCGGGCGGCGGGCGCGGCGGTGCTGGACCGCGGCACCATCGTGCGGGCGTTCCTGCGGGCGTTCGGCACCGCCGTGGACGAGTGGCGCGACAGCGGCTGGGACACCGCCGGATTGGCTCAGCTCTACCGCGCGCGTTGCGACACGCTGGGGCGCCGCGTCCGGGTGACGATGCCCGGCGACGAGGTGCTGGTCGGCACCGCGGCGGACGTCGACGGACACGGGCGCATCGTGATCGCTCCCGAGGACGGGTGCGCCCCGGTGGCCGTCTCCGCGGGCGATGTCACCCACCTGCGCGCCGTCCCCGATGCGGGGGAGTGACCGTGGCGTTCCCGCGTGACGCGATCGGACCGGACGAGGACGTCGCCCTCCACCGGCACCCGCACTGGAAGATGCTCGTCCTCCCCGCGCTGACCGCGTTGGTCGTGACGGCCCTGGCCGGTTTCCTCGCCGGCGTCGCCGAGCGCACCACCGAGGGCACGGCGCGCACGATCGCCATCGCCGCCGTCGGTGTGGCGTGGGCCGCCGTCGTCGTCCTGCGGACGGTGGTGCCGGTGATGCGGTGGCGTACGACCCACTTCGTCGTCACCGATCGGCGGGTCATCGTGCGCCAGGGCGTACTTGCCCACCACGGCACGGACATTCCCCTCGCGCGCATCGCCAACGTCCAGTTCCGTCACGGGCTGATCGACCGTCTGCTGCGCACCGGGACGCTCGTGGTGGTGGCGGGATCGGACGATCCGCTCGAATTCGACGACGTGCCCGACGTCGAACGCGTCCACTCTCTGCTGTACCACCACGTGGTGAGCGACGCCGACGACCGACCGGACGAGGGCTTCGAACCTCGTAGGGTGGTCCGGTGACCGACGTTCTGCTCGCCGAAGACGACGAGGCCATCGCCGCGCCCCTGTCGCGGGCCCTCGGCCGAGAGGGCTACACCGTGACCGTCGAACGGACGGGTCCGGATGCGCTGGCGCGCGCACTGGGCGGCTCGTTCGACCTGCTGATCCTGGACCTCGGTCTACCGGGGATGGACGGCCTCGAGGTGTGTCGTCAGATCCGCGCGTCGACCGCCGAGCTGGCCGTCCTCATGCTCACGGCCCGCACGGACGAGGTCGACTTCGTCGTCGGACTCGACGCCGGCGCGGACGACTACGTCTCCAAGCCGTTCCGGTTGGCCGAACTGATGGCCCGCGTGCGCGCCCTGCTCCGCCGACGCGGCCCCACGGCCGAGGACACCCCCATCGAGGTGGGCGGCCTGCGGCTCGAACCGGCCGCGCGCCGAGTCCTGTTGGACGGTACGGAGATCAGCCTGGCCAACAAGGAGTACGAGCTGCTGAAGATCCTTCTCGACCACGCCGGTCAGGTGGTCTCCCGCGAAACGATCCTGCGCGAGGTGTGGGGGGACGTGGAGCTGCGCGGCTCCAAGACTCTGGACATGCACATGTCCTGGCTGCGTCGGAAGATCGGTGACGAGGGGCCCGTCGCGGAGCGGCGCATCGCGACGGTGCGGGGCGTGGGTTTCCGCATCAACACGGACTGATCCGATGCGCCGCCGCCTCCTCCAGGCCATCCTCGCGGTGGTCATTCTCACCGGGCTGCTGCTGGGCATTCCGCTGACCTACACCGCCTGGCTCTGGGTCGAGGACTTCACCCGCGGTGACATGCGACTGCGTCTGGACCGCCTCGCCGCGGAGATCATCGAGCAGGAGGGCGGCGACGGTCGCGTCGACGGGCAGCTGGACACCACGTCGCTGCGGCTCGCGGTGCCCACCGGGGGCCGCCTCGAGGTGGTCTACCCGACGCCGGAGAACCCGGCGACGCGCGTCGACATCGGCCCCGCGTCCGTCGATCGACCCATCGAGGAATCGCTGTCCATGGGCACGTCGGGATCCCTGCGTCTCGAGATCCCGTCGGCACAGATGCGGACCTCGCAGGCGCAGGCCGTCGGCGCCGTCGCTCTGGTGGTGCTGGCGTCGATCGCTGCGGGAACCGTCGTCGCGGTGCTCACCGCCCGTCGTCTCGCCGACCCGCTGCAGCAAGTGGCCGGTCGCGCGGCGCGGTTGGCGGAAGGCGACTTCCGCAAGGACGCGACCCGCCACGGGATTCCCGAACTCGACCGGGTGTCGGACGTCCTCGACTCCGCCACGGTGGAGATCGTGGGCCGGTTGCAGCGCGAGCACGCCCTGGTCGCGGACGTGTCCCACCAACTGCGCAGTCGATTGACCGCCGTGCGCTTGCGCCTCGACGAGCTGTCCGAGCATCCGGACCCCGAGGTGGTCACCGAGGCCAACGAGGCCATGGCCCAGGTGGATCGATTGACCGACGCCATCGACGACCTGGTCCGGTCGTCGCGCGACGACGGGTCCGCCGGCGCCGCGGAGGTGGCCGTGCTGCCCGAACTGCAGGTGGTGGTGGAGGACTGGCGACGGACGTTCGACGACGCCGGGCGCACCCTCACCCTCACCGGCGACCCCGCCCTGACGGCGTCCGTCACCGACACCCGGCTCAGAGAAGCCGTCTCGGTGCTCATCCACAACGCTCTCGACCACGGCGGCGGGGACTGCGTGGTCACGGTGCGCGCCGTCGGCGGCCGCGAACACCGTGAGCCGACCGTGCGGGTGGACGTGGCCGACGCCGGTGCGGGCGTCTCCGACGAGCTCGCGCCGCACATCTTCGACCGCGGGTTCTCCGGGGCCGGGTCCACCGGCGTCGGGCTCGCGCTGGCGCGGGCGTTGGTCGAGGCCGACGGTGGGCGGCTCGAGCTGCAACGACGGCGGCCGGCGATGTTCACGGTCTTCCTGCCCGCCACGACGCTCCGGGTCACGAGCCCGCCGGCGGAGCCGCGGTAGGCGAGCGGCACCCCTGTTTCGATGCGGCGGCCCCAATCGGAGGCGCCGCTTCGGAACGCGGGCGCCGTTCGGGCCGGTGACGAGTTCGGGCTCAGCTGTGACCCATGAACGGCGCCTGCTGGCCGTCGGGGTCGGCGTCGTCGAGAGCGTTCGGGTCGCGCGGGTTGCCGTGGTGGTCGAACTCGTCGAGGGGGTTGGCGATCACGCCGCGACCGTTCTCGTCGGGGAACGCGAACCGGCGCAGGGCCCAGAAGCGGAACGCCATCTGCAGCAGGTTGCCGATGATGTAGTTGAGGACGAAGTCGATGATCACCAGCGCGGTGAGGCTGGTGGCGCCTTCGCGAATGTCGAAGACGTTGTTGGCGATCCAGAGGGGCGCAGCTGCGAGGAGGACACCGACACCGCTGATGGTGAAGAACAGCAGGGCCTCGTGGTGCCGTTCGCGGCCACCGCGGTTCTTGAAGGACCACTCGCGGTTGAGGATGTAGCTGAGGATCGTGGCCAGCACGCCGGAGAGCACCTTGGCCACGACGGGCTTGGACTCGAGGACCGTGAGGCTCAGGGAGTAGAAGATCGTCAGGTCGAACACCATGGTGGTGGCGCCGACGATGGCGAACTTGATCAGTTCCGAGTGGCGCAGCGCGACATCCCTGAACGGTTGGGGAATGCTGGCTACCACACGATCCATCACAGGCACGATTGGTTAGTTTACGAACGGATCGGCGCGATCCCTAATCTCGCCACGCACGAATCCCGGCCCCGGTCCGTCGCGGGACGGCCTCGTGGAACGATGTGGGCCGTGACGGAGAACCCGACGGAAGTCCCGCCCCGTGAGGAACCGCCCCGCGATCGCATGACAACGATGCCGGTGGTCGCGATGATCGGCGGGGGTCAACTCGCCCGGATGACGCAGCAGGCGGCGATCGAACTGGGCCAGACGCTTCGGGTGCTGTCCGGCACCGCCGGCGAGCCCGCGGCGCGGGCGAGCGCCGACGTCGTCCTCGGGTCGCACACCGATCTGGCCGCCCTGCGCGAGGTCGCGCGCGGGGCCCACGCCCTCACCTTCGATCACGAGCACGTGCCCACCGAGCACCTGGACACTCTCGTCGGCGAGGGCGTGAACGTGCAGCCGCCGCCGTCGGCGCTGGTGTTCGCGCAGGACAAGCTGAAGATGCGCGCTCGGCTGCGCGAGCTGGGGCTGCCGGTGCCGGACTTCGCACCGGTGACCTCCGAGGCCGACCTGACGGAGTTCGGCGAGGCCCACGAGTGGAGGGTCGTGATCAAGACGGTTCGCGGCGGGTACGACGGCCGCGGCGTCTGGCTCCCCGACACCGCCGACGCGGCAGTCGCCGTGGTGCGCGAGCAACTCGCCGCGGGAGCGCCGCTCATGGTCGAGCAACGGGTGGAGATGGTCCGCGAACTGTCCGCGATGGTCGCGCGGTCCCCGTTCGGGCAGGGCGCCACGTGGCCCGTCGTGGAGACGGTGCAGCGGAAGGGTCAGTGCGCGGTGGCCATCGCTCCCGCGCCCGGGCTGTCCGACGACGCCGCCGCGGACGCCCAGAACATCGCGTTGCGCGTGGCCGCCGAACTCGGCGTGGTCGGGGTCATGGCGGTGGAGATGTTCGAGAAGGCCGACGGCTCGGTGTCGATCAACGAACTCG
The DNA here is from genome assembly GCF_001620025.1 of Rhodococcus sp. PBTS 1. Lineage (NCBI taxonomy): Bacteria > Bacillati > Actinomycetota > Actinomycetes > Mycobacteriales > Nocardiaceae > Rhodococcus > Rhodococcus sp. PBTS 1. The sequence goes on along the minus strand of NZ_CP015219.1, from coordinate 2,236,369 downwards.
CCATGCGCCCGCACAACTCGGGCCATTGGACGCAGGACGGCGCGCGGACCTCGCAGTTCGAGCAGCACCTGCGGGCCGTGCTGGACTACCCGCTGGGCGACTGCTCGCCGACGGCGCCGGTCACGGTCATGGCCAACGTCCTCGGCGCGCCGGCCGAACCCGAGCTGTCGATGGACGAACGCCTGCACCACTTGTTCGCCCGCATGCCGGACGCGAAGGTGCACCTCTACGACAAGGGCGAGCGGCCCGATCGCAAGATCGGTCACGTGAACGTCGTCGGCGCACCCGGTGGGTCGCCCGACGATCCGGCGTACGTCGCCGACATCAGAGAACGCGCCGAGCGGGCCGCGCACTGGCTCTCGCACGGCGTGTGGACCGACGGATGGGACCCGCACCATGGCTGACAGCACCTCCACCGGCGCCCGGGTGGGCATCGTCATGGGCAGCGACTCGGACTGGCCCGTGATGGAGGCCGCCGCCGAGGCCGTGGCCGAGTTCGGCGTGCGCTTCGAGGTGGGCGTGGTCTCCGCCCACCGCACCCCGCAGCGGATGCTCGACTACGCCCGCGACGCCGCCGACCGCGGCATCGAGGTGATCGTCGCCGGCGCCGGGGGTGCGGCGCACCTGCCGGGCATGGTCGCCTCCGCGACGCCGCTGCCGGTGATCGGCGTGCCGGTGCCCCTGAAGTACCTCGACGGCATGGACTCCTTGCTGTCGATCGTGCAGATGCCCGCGGGCGTGCCGGTGGCCACCGTGTCCATCGGCGGCGCGCGGAACGCCGGTCTGCTCGCGGTACGCATCCTCGGTGCGTCGGATCCCGCCCTGCGCGGGCGGATGGCGGACTTCCAGCGCGGCCTCGAGCAGATGGTGCTCGAGAAGGACGAGGCCCTGCGGCGATCCCTGCTCGGATGACCGCTCCGCTGCAGGTGCCCCGGGCGACCGTCCGCGCGGTGTCGCGCGGCAACCGTCAGGTGGTGTTCGCGACGCGGGTGGCGCTCCTGTGGGGCGCTCTGTGGGGCGGCCGGGTCGAGTGGGACCGGGAGTCGGCGCTGTTGATCTGCCACGGCATGCGGACCGGCTACGGCCGCGGCGGTACCTGCGTCGGTGCGGTCTTCCTCACCGGCCCGGTGACCGCGGGGCGCGCCCTCGCCGACCCCCGGCGGCGACGTGCGCTGCTCACGCACGAGGCCGTCCACGCCGAGCAGTGGCGTCGGTACGGGGTGTCGTTCGCGATCCGCTACCTCGTCGAGGAGGCGCGCCGACCGGGACCGGCCAACCGCTTCGAGATCGAGGCCGGGCTGTCCGACGGCGGCTACCGGCCGTAGACGCGCTCGCCCGTCACGCCGGGTAGGACGCGGTGACCTTCTCCGTCGTCCGCCGACGCTCCTGCGCGGCCGGATCGGCGTTCGACACCTGGACCAGCGACGCACCGGCCGCCAGCACGGCGACGAGTCCGTCGACGACGGCGTCCGCGTCCGGCCACGGAGCCGTCGACAGGACCCGGCTCGACGCGTCCCACGAGCGATCCGCCGCGCGTCGTCGAGCGTCGCCCAGGACGTCGGCCGCGCTTCGTCCGGCGAGGGCGGGACCGGTGCCCGACGGCGTGAAGGCGTCGCCGTGCACACGCACCGCCGTCGCGTAGTCGGTGACTCCGATCGGCAGATCCGGGACCGGACGCCCGAAGGGGTCGAGGGAGAGCGCCGCGACCTCGCTCTCGTCGGCGTCGTCGAGACCGGCGGCGGTCACCAGCGCCACGGTGGTGGCGGTGCCGTCGGCCGCGCCGACGACGGTGTGCGCGCCCGCCCACCAGGCCCCGAGCAGGACGGCGGCGGTCTGCCAGTGCGCCGGCAGGTCGACGCGCACGGCGTCACCGGGGGCCACGCCCAGCTCGTCGCGGAGGAAGTTCGCCGTCTTCGCGGCCCAGTTGGCCAACGTCAGGGCGGACAGCTCGATGCGCTCGCCGGTGGCGTCGTCGTAGTACGTGACGCGCGGGCCGGCGGGGTCGGCCCCCAGAATCGGGGTGAGCAGCAGGTCGGTCAGGGTGGGGTCGATCACGGGACGTCGCTCCTCCGTTCGAGCACCAGTTCACGCACTGGTGCACGCACTAGTTCACGCACTGGGGTCCGGTGGACCCGGCGTCGATCGGGTCGGCCGCGACGGGAGCCGGAGTCGGTGCATCGCCCGCCGAGGTCACGCCGGTGATGGCGGAGCTCGGCGTGCCGGTGCCCGAGTAGTCCGACGCCAGCACGATGCGGACCGTGCCCGACGGCAACGAGTCGTCAACGGCCGTCGACGTCGCACCGACACGCGCGGCGACGGCCTTCGCGGCGTCGTCGTCGGACGCTCCGGCGTACACGGTGGTCGTGTCCACCGACTCGCCCTCGTTGTTGCCGACGTCGCCCGTCCGGAAGCCCTCGGCTCCCAGCGTCGACGACACCGACGACGCCAGGCCGCTGATGCCCGAATCGTTGGCGACGTCCACGGTGACCGTCGACGGATCGATCTGCGGGACGTCCGGCGCGTCGGGGTCGGTGGCGGGCGGGGCGTCGTCGCCGAGCAGTCCTCGAACCCAGTTCTGCACCTCGGTGGGGTCGACCGCGACGATGGACTCGCCGTAGTCGGTCATGCCGTTGATGTCGGCGACGGGGATGGTCTCGAAGGTGACGTTGCCGCCCGCGAGGTTCTGCAGGTTGGTCGCGAACTGCAACACGTCCCAGTCGTCGTCGAGGACCACGGACCGCGAGACGGCGTTCGACAGTTGGCCGAGGGTTCCGGGATTGCTCAGGGTGCCGGCGCTGAGCACCTTGCGCACCAGCGACGCCATGAACACCTGCTGACGGACGATGCGGTCGAGGTCGCCGCGCGGGAGGTCGTGCCGTTGTCGGACGAAGCTGAGCGCGTCGGACCCGTTCAGGGTCTGCTCGCCGGCCGGGAAGTTCGCGCCCGACAGCGGCTCGTCCACCGGGGCGTTCAGGCAGACGTCGACACCGCCCACGGCGTCGGTCAGCAGCACGAACCCGAGCAGACCCACCTCGGCGTAGTGGTCGACGGTCACCCCGGTCAGTCCGGCGACCGCGGACACGAGTGCTTCTCGGCCGGCCTGGGTGGATTCCCGGTCGGCTTCGTCGTCGGGCACCCCGCTCTGGACGAGCTCGAGCCGCTTCTCCTCCTTGGTGGCGCCGTAGGCGGCGTTGATCTTGCTGTTGCCGAGACCCGGGACCGCCACGTAGGAATCGCGGGGAATCGAGATCGCCGTCGCGGAGGATCCGTCGTTCGGCACTCGGATGAGCAGGATCGTGTCGGTGTTGTTCGCCACTTCCTCGCCGGCGCGGAGCGAGGCGAGCTCGCTCGCCGAGAGCGGGTTGCCGTGGGCGTCGGTACGGCTGTCGGTGCCGACCATGAGGATGTCCACCGCGCCGTCGGCGGCGCCGCCGAGACCGAGGTCGGAGACCGTCGCGAGGTTGCTGCGCAGGGAGTCGACGCTGCGCCACGCCACGCCCGTCACCAGCAACGCGGCCGCCGACAGCGAGGCGACGGCGATGCGTCCCCACGGCCGGCCGGGGCTCGCGGGGGAGCGGTGGCGCGTGCGCGGCGTCGGGCGACGGCCGGCGCCGGGATTCGGGGCGCGGTCGTCGGAGCCCGGTCGGCGTGCGCCGGGCCGGGTGGCGTTGCGGTCTGTCGCGGATTCGTGGCGACCGCGCGGCGTCCCGGGGTTCGTCACAGAATCCGTCACCGGTCCAGGCTAACGGCCCCGCCGCGGTGGTCCGCGCAAGCCGCGGCGGCGTGCCACACTCTTCGCCTGTGACCCCAACCGCACCCGTCCGTCCGATCGTCGTCACCGGAGCGGCCGGTCAGCTGGGGCGGCAGGTGGTCGCCCGCAGCGGCGGCGCGGCCGTGGGGTACGGGTCGAACGAGCTCGACATCACCGACCCGTCGTCGATCGCCGCCACGATCACCGGCGAGTGCGTGGTGATCAACTGCGCCGCCCACACGGCGGTGGACGCGGCCGAGACGGACGTCGACGCTGCCGAGGAGCTGAACGTCCGCGGCCCGCGGCTGTTGGCCGAGCGGTGCGCCGAGGTGGGGGCGCAGCTGCTGCACGTCTCCACCGACTACGTGTTCCCCGGCGACGCCCGGACGCCGTACGAGCCGAGCGACCCGACGGGCCCGCGCACCGTCTACGGCCGCACCAAGCTGGCGGGAGAGAAGGCCGTCCTGGCCGCCCTGCCCGGCGCGACCGTGGTGCGGACGGCCTGGGTCTACACGGGCGTCGGCACCGACTTCGTGGCGACGATGCTGCGGCTCGAACGAGAGCGCGACACCGTGACGGTGGTGAGCGATCAGGTCGGGTCCCCGACGTACGCGGCCGATCTGGCGGACGGACTGCTCGAGGCGGCGGGCACCGTCGGCGCACTGCCGTCCGTGCTGCACGCGGCCGGCGGTGGATCGGCGTCCTGGTTCGACCTCGCGCGTGCCGCCTTCGCCGGTGTCGGGGCCGATCCCGAGCGAGTTCGGCCGTGCTCGAGTGACGACTTCCCGCGTCCGGCCCCCCGCCCGGCCTACTCGGTGCTCTCACCGCGGTCCTGGATCGGCGCCGGTCTGACGCCGCTGCGTCCGTGGCGTGACGCGGTGGACGCGGCGTTGGCCGCTCGGGCGGACGAGAGCGGTCGGTTCGGCGGCCGATAGGGTGACCGGCGTGAACGCCCCTCTCGCCGTCGTGACGGTCACCTACTCGCCCGGCGAGCACCTGCGCACCTTTCTCGACAGCCTCGCGTCGGCCACCACCCGACCGGTCACGGTCCTGCTGGCGGACAACGGGTCCACCGACGGTGCGCCCGAGGCCGCCGCGGACGAGCGCGAGAACGTTCGTCTGGTCCGCACGGGGGAGAACATCGGATACGGCGGTGCCGCGAATCGTGCTGTGGCCCTGACCGACCCGGCGGCGGAGTTCGTCATGGTGGTCAACCCCGACGTGCGCTGGTCGCCGGGTTCGATCGACGAGTTGCTCGCGGCCGCGGAGCGATGGCCGCGCGCGGGCTCGCTGGGTCCCCGCATCCTGGAGCCGGACGGGTCCCGCTACCCGTCGGCCCGTCGGGTCCCCGATCTGACCTCCGGGTCGCTGCACGCGATCCTCGGCTCGGTGTGGCCGACCAACCCGTGGACGCAGCGGTACCGGCAGGACACCGACGCCGTGGACGAGCGTCCGGTCGGCTGGCTGTCCGGGTCCTGCCTGCTGTTGCGTCGCGTGGCGTTCGACTCCGTGGGCGGGTTCGACTCCCGCTACTTCATGTACATGGAGGACGTCGACCTCGGCGACCGGCTGGGCCGGGCCGGGTGGCTCAACGTCTACGTGCCGGACGCCGTCGTCACCCACGCGAAAGGTCATGCGGCGGGCCGTCATCCGGAGTCGATGCTTCCGGCGCACCACGAGAGCGCCTATCGCTTCCAGGCGGATCGTCATCCCGCGCCGTGGCAGGCTCCCCTGCGCGGGGTACTCCGGCTCGGTCTGGCGGTGCGCTCGCGCATCGTCGTGGCATCCGCGTTACGCCGCCGCGACGGGGCCGATGGGGTACCGGGGGACGACGCACCACACACGCAGGTCGGGACCGGCGAACGACGAGAGAGGTAGGACGCGATGACAGCTCCGGCAACCGATGCCGTGATCCTGGTGGGCGGCAAGGGGACTCGGCTGCGGCCACTGACCCTGTCCGCCCCGAAACCGATGTTGCCGACGGCGGGGCTTCCCTTCCTCGAGCACCTGCTGGCCCGTATCAGGGCCGCGGGCATCGAGCACGTCGTGCTCGGCACGTCCTTCAAGGCGGAGGTCTTCGAGGAGCACTTCGGCGACGGCAGCAGTCGCGGGCTCGACCTCGAGTACGTCTTCGAGGACGAGCCGCTCGGCACCGGTGGCGGTATTCGCAACGTGCTGCCGCGTCTGCGCGCCGACAACGTCATGGTGTTCAACGGAGACGTGCTGGGCGGCACCGACCTGCGGGCGGTGCTCGACACCCACCACACATCGGAAGCCGACGTCACGCTCCACCTGGTGCGCGTCGGTGACCCGCGCGCGTTCGGCTGCGTCCCCACCGACGAGGACGGGCGCGTCACCGCGTTCCTCGAGAAGACGCAGGACCCGCCGACCGATCAGATCAACGCCGGCTGCTACGTCTTCCGTCGCAGCGTGATCGAGCAGATCCCGGAGGGTCGCCCGGTGTCCGTCGAGCGCGAGGTGTTCCCGGCGCTGCTGGCGGAGGGCAAGCGTGTCTACGGGCACGTCGACGCCGCGTACTGGCGGGACATGGGCACTCCCGAGGACTTCGTGAAGGGCTCCGCCGACCTGGTTCGCGGCATCGCACCGTCGCCGGCGCTCGACGGCGCTCGCGGCGAGTCGTTGGTGCATCCCGGTGCGGGGGTGGCGCCGGGAGCACTCCTCATCGGCGGCACCGTCGTCGGACGCGGCGCCGAGGTCGGCGCGGGCGCCCGTCTGGACGGCGCGGTCGTCTTCGACGGTGCGGTCGTCGACGCCGGTGCCGTCGTGGAACGGTCGATCCTTGGTTTCGGCGCACGCATCGGACCGCGGGCCCTGGTGCGGGACGCCGTGATCGGCGACGGCGCCAACGTCGGCGCGCGCTGCGAACTGCTCCGCGGGGCACGCGTGTGGCCGGGAGTCACGTTGCCGGACGGCGGAGTTCGGTTCTCCACCGACGTCTGACGGCGGCGGGGCTTCACCCGGCCGGCGACGATCAGCGGGAGTTCGCCCGCTCGATCATCGCGCGGAGGGCGTCGCGCTCGGCGCCCTCCGGGCCGTTCGGCAGAGCGTCGATCGGCCACCAGCGCAGGTCCGTGGACTCCGCGCTCCGCACGGCGGTGACGTTCTCCGCATCGGCGGCGGCGCGCACGACGAACCGGAGGTCGAGGTGCCGTGTGGGCACGCCCAGCGAACACGTGATCGGGTGGGTGTGCGCGTCCAGCAGGTCCGGCTCCAGCGTCAGGTCGTCGATCCCGCTTTCCTCCCGCGCCTCGCGCAGGGCGGCGTCCCGGACGGTCGCGTCGTCGGGTTCGCAGTGGCCGCCCAGTTGCAGCCACCGTCCGACGCGCGGGTGCAGCGTCAGCAGGACGTTGCGCCCGGTCCGGTCGAGGACCACCGCCGACGCCGTGATGTGCCCGGCGGCGCTCTCGCGCAGGCACGCTCGCGGCTCGGCGGCGAGGAACGCCAGCATGGTGTGACGGACGGAGTCGGCTGCGGGGTCGTCGGTTCGCCACTCGGTCAGCACGCGCGTGGCGGACACGTGCAACGACTCTGCGCTCATCGCTTCACCAGCACGTCGTCGATCGAGCCGTTCGGTCGCGGAGTCGGCGGCTCGGCGGGAACCCCGATCGCGACCGCGCCGACGGGCAGCCACGACTCCGGGAGGTCGAGGACGGAGCGCACCTCCTCGGGGGCGAAGATCGTGGAGCCGATCCAGCACGAGCCGAGGCCCCGGACCGACAACCCCACCAGGAACGCCTGTACCGCCGCGCCGGCGGCCACCGTGAACATCGTGCGTTCCGCGCCGCGCCGACGGGCGTCGGGATACTCGTGTTCGCCCTCGGGGACCAGGAAGGGCAGGACGACAGCGGGTGCGTCGCGCAGGATGCGGCCCCGGGCGACGCGGGCGTCCACCGAACCCGCGGTGCGGGGATCCGAGCTCAGGTCGTGGCGCCAGCGGCGCTCCATCGCGTCGAGCAGAGCCGTGCGCCGCTCGGGATCGAGCAGCTCGACGAACCGCATCGGACGCGTGTGGTGCGGCGCCGGGGCGGTGACGGCGTCGGCGACGGCGTCTCGTACCGCGGCCGGGTCCACCGGGTCGGCGGTGAAGGCGCGGATGGATCGTCGGCCGGGGACGGCCGCCCGCGCCCCGCGCGCCATCGCTTCCTCGGTGCCGAGCCAGAACAGGTCGTCCTCACCGGGTCGCACGAGATCGCGTGCGGTCGAGCCGTCGTCGGTGACGGTGAGACCGCGCACCACCGCGACGGGAACCCCGCCCAGCTTGCCCTTGACCAGATCGCCCGCCGCGGCCAGCTCGTCCGCGAGCGCCACCTCGGTCACCAGCAACTCGTTGCCCTGGCCGTCGCGTTCGCCGGCGTACCCGTGGAGCACGGGGAGACCGGCAGCGCCGATCGCGTTGTCCGTCTGGCCGTTTCGCCACGCCCGACCCATGGTGTCGGTGATCACGACGGCGACGCGGACGCCGAGGCTCGCGCGCAGATCGTCGCGCAGGCGCCGGGCGGAGACGTCCGGATCCTCGGGCAGCAGAGCCAGCTCGTCGCCGACGACGTTCGATCCGTCGATGCCCGAGGCGGCCTGGACGATGCCGAGCCGGTTCTCGGTGATGAGCGTGCGTCCGCGTCGGGCGAGGACGCGTACGGCTTCCTGCTCGACCAGCCTGCGGCGCAGCGCGTCTCGCGCGTCGGGATCGGCCGGCGAGACCACCAACCGCCCTTCGGCCTTGGACACGATCTTGCTGGTGACCACCAGGACGTCCCCGTCCCGTATCCAGGGCGCGGCGGTCGCCAGCGCGGCGCCGACGTCGTCACCCGGCCGGAATTCGGGCAGGCCGGTCACGGGCAGGATCTCGACGGTCCCACCGGGAGCGTGGTCGCTCACGCCACGCCTGCCGCGCTCAGTGCTGCGCGCACCATCTCGGCGGTGGCCGACGGATCGGACATCAGCAGGGGGACGGCTCGGACGGTGACGCCGGGGACGTCCGCGGTGTCACCCTCGTCGACGAGCCAGGCGTCGAGCAGGCCGGTGCCGCTGCGCGCGCCGTAGTGTCGCCCGATGCCCTCGGCGGAGGTCTCCACGCCGATGACCGAGAGACACTCGTCGGCCATGCCCCGGAGCGGACGACCCGCGATGACCGGGGAGAGGCCCACCACCGGCGCCGACGTGGTCCGTAGCGCGGACCGCATGCCGGGGACGGCGAGGATCGCGCCGATGCTCACCACGGGATTGGACGGGGCCAGCAGGACGACGTCGGCTCCCGAGATCGCGTCCAGCACACCGTCGGCGGGCGTGGCCTGCTCCGCACCGATGTAGGCGAAGCCGTGCGTGGGGACCGCCGCGCGATGGCGAACCCACCACTCCTGGAAGTGAATTGCCTTGCGGTCGTCGCCGTCGGAGTCCGGATCGGTGATCACGACGTGGGTCTCGCATCGATCGTCGGTGACGGGCAGCAGTCGGACACCGGGGGACCACCGGACGCACAGTGCCTCGACGACAGCGGACAGCGGATACCCCGTTCGCAGCATGCGAGTGCGTACCAGGTGAGTGGCGATGTCCCGATCGCCGAGACCGAACCAGTCCGGCTGCGCGCCGTAGGCCGCCAATTCCTCCTTGACGCTCCAGCTTTCGCCGCGACGCCCCCAACCGCGCTCGACGTCGATGCCGTCCCCGAGGGTGTACATGCAGGTGTCGAGGTCCGGTGTGATGCGGAGGCCGTGCATCCAGACGTCGTCCCCGACGTTGACCACGGCGGTGATCTCGTCGCCGTCGCCGAGCAGTTCACGCACGCCTTGCAGGAAGCGCGCACCGCCGACGCCGCCCACCAGAACAGTCACCTTCATGACCGTCGACCCTAGGCCCTCGCGTCGCGGAGGCCGTCGCGCGGTGACGGTGTTTGCCCGCGGCGACGCTCGGGTAGTAGGCCGGGGTGAGACGGGGGTGGCACCGGGGTTCGATGAGCGAACACACCGGGGTCTCCGCGTGCCCGGATTTCGCGGGGCGTGATGGTATGGGAAAAACTGCGCTCCGCTTGACCGCGACACACCGTGGCGTGTCTAATCACAGTCATGTCATTACCGGTTCGGGCGGTGGAATCGCTTGCAGCGAACCATCGTTCGAACACGTGTTCGCTCGCCTCGGCGCGAGTGCTCGCATCGCGATCCGGCTTCACGGTCGATCATCGACACCAGTGACCGACACCGACCGCACCGCCGCTGCCAGGCGGGACGCGAAGAACATAAGGAGGCGGACGTGATGCCCGACCACCAGCACTCGAACTCCGGTCTGCAGGATCGCGCCGGCCTCCGCGTCGCGCCCGACGACGCCGTCGAGTCGATCACGGGGCTCGACCTCGACCTGGCCGACGACCTGGCCGACGATCTCGAGGGTGACCCGATCGAGGCGTCCGAGGTCGACGTCGATCCGCCGCTCGTCACTCTCGGAATGCCCACGGCGGCACCGCAACCCGGCCTGGTTCTGGTCGACGGTGCGGACGAGGACGATCAGTGGCAGGAGCGCGCGCTGTGCGCGCAGACCGACCCCGAGGCGTTCTTCCCCGAGAAGGGCGGCTCCACCCGCGAGGCCAAGCGGATCTGCCTCGGCTGCGAGGTCAAGGACGAGTGCCTCGAGTACGCCCTCGCGAACGACGAGCGCTTCGGTATCTGGGGCGGTCTCTCGGAACGCGAGCGTCGTCGCCTCAAGCGCGGCATCGTCTGACCGAGCGACCCGACTCGGTCCATCGCGCCGGGGTCGACTCAGTCCATCGCGTCGGGGTCGACGACGTCGGGCGTGACGCCCAGATACGTCGCCACCTGCTCCACCAGCACGTCGTGCACCAGGTCGGTGAGGTCGTGCATCGACCTGGCCCGCCGCTCCAGCGGACGGCGGAACACCACGATCCGCGCGCGCACGGTCGCCCCGCGGCTGTCGACTCCCGCCGGGATGAGCCGCGACAGCGGAACCGGCCCCTCCGCCACCACTTCCGGCGGCCACGTCACCGAGGACGGATCGACGGCCCGGATCTTGGGCACGTCGTCGACGGCGATGTCGAGCTTGAGCAACCGGTCGTGCCACCGACGCTCGATCGGCGCGAAGGCGTCGAGCACCGCCGCATCGAACTGCTCGGACCGGGACCGGCGTCCGGGAACGGAGTCGGGGAGCAGGACCCCACGCATGCCGCGCCCACGCCGGGCCGCCGATCGCGACGTGGACGGTCGGGTGCGGTCGGAACGCGACGGGCGTGCGGGATCGGGGTACGACGACACTCGCGTCATGCTACGGCCCGGCGCCGGCACCGGTGCACGCCCACGATCCCGTCGTGTCGGCTGTTCCCCCGCGTGTCCCGCGGGTTAGGGTGCTGGCTGTGAGAGCTGTGCGGGGATGTTGCCGACCGGGGTGCAACCGACCGGCCGTGGCGACGTTGACCTACGTCTACTCCGATTCCACCGCCGTCGTCGGTCCGCTGGCGACGGTGGACGAACCCCACTCCTGGGACCTGTGCGAGGTGCACGGCTCGTCCATCACCGCCCCCAAGGGCTGGGACATGGTCCGGTACGAGGGCGGTTTCGCCACCTCCGGACCGGACGAGGACGATCTCACCGCGCTGGCCGAGGCCGTCCGCGAGGCCGGCGCCCGCGATCGCGTGTCCGCGCGGCCCCTGCCGAACGCGGGGCCGGCGTCCACGCGGACGGACGGCGAGGGCGTCGGAAACGTACCGGTGATGCCGACCGCGCGCACGGGTCGCCGCGGCCATCTCCGCGTTCTCCCCGATCCCTCCTCCTGATTCGATCCTCCGGCTCGTGACGGGCCCGCGGCCACGAGTGGACCCGCCGCGGTTCTCCCGCGCCTGCCCCTCCCGACGGCTTGCCGGGCGTTAGGCTCTGGCGTACCCACCGAACCCCGTGTGGGTAATTCGCCGACGGTGGCGCCCGACGCACCCGGCGTTCGTCGAGATCCGGTGCGTACCGGCTCGTTCCCCCAAGACACCGAGGAGAGAATGACGTGGCTCGATCAGCGGACCTGGTCACAGCGGTCATCAAGGCGTACGACGTGCGGGGCGTCGTCGGCGAGCAGATCGACGAGGACTTCGTCCGGGACGTGGGGGCGTCCTTCGCGCGGCTCGTCGGGTCCGAGGGAGCCGGCCGTGTGGTGATCGGTCACGACATGCGGGACTCCTCCCCGGCTCTCGCCGCGGCGTTCGCCGACGGTGTCGTCGCACGCGGCCTCGACGTCGTGCACATCGGACTCGCCTCGACGGATCAGCTCTACTTCGCGTCGGGCCGATTCGACTGTCCTGGTGCGATGTTCACCGCCAGCCACAACCCCGCCCGGTACAACGGCATCAAGCTCTGCCGGGCCGGCGCGAAGCCGGTGGGCCAGGACTCGGGGCTCGCGACCATCACCGCCGACGTGATCGAGGGGATGCCCGCGGCCGACGGTCCGCGCGGGGAGATCACCACCCGCGACGTCCTGGGCGACTACGCGGAATTCGTCCGGACGCTGGTCGACATCACGTCGATCCGACCGTTGTCGGTCGCGGTGGACGCGGGCAACGGAATGGGCGGGCACACCGTCCCCGCCGTGCTCGGCCCCGGGCCGCTCACCGTGCACCCCTTGTACTTCGAGCTCGACGGCACCTTCCCCAACCACGAGGCCAATCCGCTGGAGCCGGCCAACCTCGTCGACCTGCAGGCGTTCGTCCGTGAGACGGGTGCGGACATCGGCCTGGCGTTCGACGGCGACGCCGACCGGTGTTTCGTGGTCGACGAGCGCGGTGAACCGGTGTCGCCCTCGGCGATCACCGCCCTCGTGGCCGAGCGCGAACTCGCCGCGCACCCGTCGTCGACGATCATCCACAACCTCATCACGTCGCGGTCGGTACCGGAGCTCGTCGAATCCCTGGGTGGCCGCCCGGTGCGCACCCGGGTCGGTCACTCCTTCATCAAGGCGCTCATGGCCGAGACGGGCGCGGTGTTCGGCGGCGAGCACTCGGCGCACTACTACTTCCGCGAGTTCTGGGGTGCGGACTCGGGCATGCTCGCCGCCCTGCACGTGCTGGCGGCCCTCGGCTCGCAGGACGCGCCGCTGTCGGAGCTCATGGCGCGCTACGAGGTCTACGCCGCGTCCGGCGAGATCAACTCCACCGTCGACGACGCCGCGGAGCGCACGCGCGCGGTCGTCGACGCGTTCGCCGATCGGACGGTGTCCGTCGACCGCCTCGACGGGGTGACCGTCGATCTGGGTGATCACGCCTGGTTCAACCTGCGCGCGTCCAACACGGAACCGTTGCTGCGCTTGAACGTCGAGGCTCCGACGACGGCCGACGTCGACCGGTTGACGACGGAGATCCTGGGCATCGTTCGGGGGTGAACCGGGTACACGCCTGGCATGGTGGAGTGAGAGCACACAGTCGCGAGTCCCGTTCGAGCGTGGGAGGTGGGTGAGGTGGTCGAGATGCCGACGACCGTCCCGGCGACGCCGGTCGACCTCGACGACGCCGAGGCCGTGGCGCGCGCCGACCGCGGCGGGGTCCTGCGATCGGCCGCTCTCGCGGGAGCGCAGATTCGCGCGACCGCGGCGGCGGTCTCCGAGGGCGCGCTGTCCCGGCTCGACGGGGCGCGGCCGCGGGCGGTGGTGATCGTCGCGCCGTCCGGTCCTGCACGTCGGGCCGCCGGGCTGCTCTCCTCCCTCGTCGCCTCCGCGGGCGTGCCGGTGGTCGTCGCCCCGGCGACTCCGCCGTGGGTCGGTCCGCTGGACGTCGTCGTGGTCGCCGGGGACGACGCGGGTGACCCCGTCCTCGCGCGCTCCGTCGACAGCGCGGTCCGCCGCCGCGCCGACGTGGTGGTGACGGTTCCCGACGAAGGACCGGTCGCCGACGCCGGCGCCGGTCGGGTGCTCGCCCTGCCGCCGCGGGTGCGGGTCCTCGACATTCACGGGTTCGCCCGTCACGTGGCCACGATGACGGCGGTGCTCGCCGCCGTCGATCCCGCATTCGCCCCGGGGGATCTGGCCGACGTCGCCGACGTGGTCGACGCGGAGTCGGCACGGCATCACGCGTCGATCGAGGTGTTCCGCAACCCGGCGAAGTCGCTGGCGTCGCGCGTGGCCGGACGACGCGTGCTGGTGACCGGCGACGGCGTCGCCGCCACCGAGTTGGCTCGCCACGGCGCGTCGGTGCTGCTGCGGACCGCGGGTGTCGTCGCGGCAGCGAGCGAACTGGCCGACGCCGTCGCGGTGGTGCACGAATTCGGCGCGCTCGATGCGCCCGGGAGCGGCGGCGCCGCGCAGGACTACGACCCGCTCTTCCACGACGACCAGATCGACGGTCCGAGGCCGACCGAGCCCGTCCGCATCCTGACCGTCTCGATCGACCCGGACGACTCCTCGGTGCGTCGCCGCGTCGCCGTTCTCGGCGAGGTGGACGTCGTGCGGGCCGACGACCTGTCCGGCGACGCCGCGCCCGAGCTGCGCCCGACGCCCGAGTTCGGACCAGTGGGCCCCGGCGCGATCGCCCCGTCCGGAGGGGAAGCGGCGACGACGGTGCGGCACTGCCTCGTCCTCGCCGCGCGGCTCGAGGCGGCCGCGGCGTACGTCCAGCTCGCCGGCGGCCGATGACGGCCGCCGAACCAGACTTCTGCACCGTCGTCCGACCGGACGACGGTTCGACGGTGACGACAGGCGGTCGACGGTGAACCTTCTCGACGGTGCGGCGAGGTCCTACGCCTGGGGGTCGCGCACGGCCCTCGCGGAATTGCGAGGGCTCGCGTCGCCCACCCGGCATCCCGAGGCCGAGTTGTGGTTCGGCGCGCATCCGGGCGATCCCGCGCAGCTGGTCACCGAGACCGGTCCCACGTCGCTGCTGGACGTCATCGACCGCGATCCTGCCGGTCAGCTGGGGGAGGCCGTCGCCGAGCGCTTCGGATCACGGTTGCCGTTCCTGGTGAAGTTCCTCGCGGCCGAGGAGCCCCTCTCGCTCCAGGCGCATCCGTCGCTGGACCAGGCGCGGGAGGGTTTCCGGCGCGAGAACGCCGCCGGTGTGCCGATCGACGCGCCGGTCCGGAACTACCGGGACGCCAGCCACAAGCCCGAGTTGGTGGTGGCACTCACGGAATTCGACGCGTTGGCCGGCTTCCGCCTGCCCCGCGAGACGATCGAGCTGTTCGCCCTGCTCGGCGCCGAGGAACTGGCCCCCTATCAGCGGATGCTGGAGGACCAGCCGGACGCGACGGGTCTGCGCACGCTGTTCACGTCGTGGATCACGCTGCCGCAGCGCGCCCTGGACGCGGTGCTGCCCGCGGTGCTCGACGCCTGTGTGCGGGCGCTCGAGCGTGCGGAGACGACGAGCGATCGACGCTTCGTTCCCGAATTGCGGACGGTGCTCGAACTCGGGGAGTACTACCCGGGGGATGCAGGTGTGCTCGCCGCGCTCCTGCTCAACCGCGTCACCCTCCGGCCCGGCGAGGCGCTCTATCTCGATGCCGGCAATCTGCACGCGTACCTGCGCGGGACCGCCGTGGAGATCATGGCCAACTCGGACAACGTGTTGCGCGGTGGCCTCACACCCAAGCACGTCGACGTGCCGGAGCTCCTGCGCGTGCTGGACTTCGAGCCGTTGCCCTCCCCGGTTCTCGAGGCGCGGACGCTGCCGGACGGCTCGGTGCGCTACCCGACGCCGGCACCGGAATTCGCGCTCACCCGCGTCGACCTGCGGAGCGGATCGTCGGCCGCCGACTCGGCGCCCTACGCACTCGAGTCCGTGGACCGCCCACGCATCCTGCTGTGCGTGCACGGTCACGTGCAGGTCCGCGCGGGCGACCGAACGCTCCCGCTCGAACGCGGACACGCCCTGTGGGTGGCCGCGACCGACCCGGCTCCGGAACTCTGCGCGGCGACCGACGACGCCACCGTCTTCGTCGCCGCGGTGGGATCGGTGGACTGACCGGTTCTTCCGCCGTCGGCCAAACCGGGGCCGTCACGCCCGACCGTGTGACGCACCGAGCACCCGTTGGTCCGTTGTGACGCCTCCCCGTGTGACGATAGGGCGCACAGCGCCGTCGACGACGGCGCGCGGACGCGAAGGAGCACGCCGGTGACGAGTCACGGCAAGGGTGCGACGGGGGAGCCGGTGAGCGGCTCCGGACAAGGTCTTCGGCGGACCAAGTCGATCGAGCAGTCCATTCGAGACACGGACGAGCCCGACACCAAACTCAAGAAGACTCTGAACTCGTGGGACCTCACGGTGTTCGGCGTGGCCGTCGCGGTGGGCGCCGGCATCTTCACCCTGACCGCGCGCACGGCCGGCAACGTGGCCGGTCCCGCCGTGTCGCTCGCGTTCGTCTTCGCCGCGATCGCCTGCGGTCTCGCGGCCCTGTGCTACGCGGAGTTCGCCTCGACCGTCCCGGTCGCCGGCAGTGCGTACACGTTCAGCTACGCCACGTTCGGCGAGTTCATCGCCTGGATCATCGGGTGGGACCTCATCCTCGAGTTCGCGCTCGCGGCGGCGGTCGTCGCCAAGGGATGGTCGCTCTATCTCGGTGAGGTGCTGGGAACGGCCTCGCCGGTCGCGACCATCGGCGGACTCGACGTGGACTGGGGCGCCCTGCTCATCGTGGTCGTGCTGTCCGTACTGCTGGTGACCGGAGTGAAGATCTCCTCGCGCGTCTCGCTGATCATCACCGCGATCAAGGTGGCCGTCGTGCTGCTCATCGTCGTGGTCGGTGCGTTCTACATCAAGGCGGCCAACTACAGCCCGTACATCCCGCCCGCCGAGCCCGCCGAGAGCGAGACCGGGCTGACCCAGTCGCTGTTCTCCTTCG
Organism: Rhodococcus sp. PBTS 1; assembly: GCF_001620025.1. NCBI lineage: Bacteria > Bacillati > Actinomycetota > Actinomycetes > Mycobacteriales > Nocardiaceae > Rhodococcus > Rhodococcus sp. PBTS 1. The sequence goes on along the minus strand of NZ_CP015219.1, from coordinate 2,219,791 downwards.
TCACCGGGGCCGAGGGCAGCAACTTCGGGTGGTACGGCCTGCTCGCCGCCGCCAGCCTGGTGTTCTTCGCGTTCATCGGCTTCGACATCGTCGCGACCACGGCCGAGGAGACGGTGGACCCGCAGCGGTCCCTGCCGCGCGGCATCCTGGGCTCGCTCGCCATCGTCACCGTGCTGTACGTCGCGGTCACCCTGATCCTTACCGGCATGGTCAACTACACCGAGCTGGCCGGGGACTCCTCGACGCTGGCCACGGCGTTCGAGCTCAACGGCATCACCTGGGCGCAGCAGATCATCTCCTTCGGCGCTCTGGCCGGTCTCACGACGGTGGTCATGGTGCTGCTGCTCGGGCAGTCCCGCGTACTGTTCGCGATGTCGCGCGACGGACTGATGCCGCGTGCGCTGGCCAAGACCGGCTCCCGGGGAACCCCGGTGCGCATCACCGTGCTGGTGGCCGTCGTGGTCGCGGTTCTCGCGACGTTCTTCCCGATCGGGACGCTCGAGGAGATGGTCAACATCGGGACCCTGTTCGCCTTCGTCCTGGTCTCTATCGGCGTCGTGGTGCTGCGCCGGACCCGGCCCGATCTGAAGCGCGGGTTCCGGACGCCGCTGGTGCCGCTGGTGCCGATCCTCGCGGTCGTCGCCTGCCTGTGGCTCATGCTGAACCTGTCCGTGGAGACCTGGCTCCGGTTCGTGGTCTGGATGGCGTTGGGCGTGATCGTCTACTTCGCGTACTCCCGGCGTCACTCCGTGCTCGGTCGGCAGCAGGCCGGGCTGGAGTAGTACACCTCGCGTCGGTCCTCGACCCCAGCCCTCGACCCCCGCCTTCGACCTGCGTCGACGGCGGGGGTTCGGTCGTTCGTGACGCCCCGAAACGGTCCGATGGTATGTTTCGACGCGATGTAACGATTCGATCACCCGAATCGAGCCGCCCGACGGGACGTCGGTTCGGGTGTCCGACGGGTGGGGCACCGGGGAGGAGCGCGGAACGGTGACGCGGGGATGGCGGGATCCGAAGAGGTATCTGTGGCCGCTGGGCATCCTGGCGCCGGCGTCCGCCCTGTTGCCGTCTCAGCTGGTGCTCCACACGGGGTGGCCGATCTTCTGGTGGAGCGGCGTCCTGATCTTCTTCGTCGCCATTCCGCTGCTTGACGTCACAGTGGGTGCGGACGGTAGCAATCCGCCGGACGACGAGGTCCGCGATCTCCAGCACGACCGGTTCTACCGCTGGTGCACCTTCCTGTTCCTGCCCGTGCAGTACGCCGGGTTGATCGTCGCCTGCTGGCTGGTGGCCTTCGGAACCCTCTCCACCGTCGACCGCCTGGGGTACGCGGTGTCCGTCGGTCTGGTCGGCGGCATCGGCATCAACGCCGCGCACGAACTGGGCCACCGTGTCGAGCGGGCGGAGCGCCGCCTCGCCAAGATCGCGCTCGCGCAGTGCGGCTACGGGCACTTCGTGGTCGAACACAATCGGGGCCATCACGTCCGCGTCGCGACGCCCGAGGATCCGGCCAGTGCCCGACTCGGCGAATCGCTCTACCGCTTCTTCCCGCGCACGATTCTCGGTGGTGTCCGATCGGCGTGGGTCCTCGAGCGCGATCGACTGCGTCGTCGTGGGCGGAGGGTGTTCTCGGTGCACAACGACGTGCTCACCGCGTGGGGTCTGTCGGTGGCGCTGGTCGCGCTTCTGACGCTGGTGTTCGGGCCCGTCGTGCTGCCCTTCCTGCTGGTGCAGGCGGTGACCGGCATCCTGCTGCTCGAGTCGGTGAACTACATCGAGCACTACGGCCTGCTGCGGGAACGCACCGCCACCGGACGCTACGAGCGCTGCTCGCCGCGACACAGCTGGAACAGCGATCACCTGGTCACCAACATCTTCCTCTACCACCTGCAGCGTCACAGCGATCACCACGCCAACCCGGGCCGTCGGTTCCAGACCCTGCGCAGCTTCGACGAGTCGCCGCAACTGCCCGCCGGCTACGCGACCATGGTGTTGCTGGCCGCGGTGCCGCCGCTGTGGCGTCGGGTCATGGATCCGAAGGTCGTCCGCCACTACGACGGCGACGTGAATCGGGCGAACCTCGCGCCGGGCGCTGCCGACCGACTGCGCGCTCGATACCCGGTGCGATCCACCGCCGACACCGGGGTCGCCGTCAGGGGATAGCCTGGGTCTGCGATCACCAGCCGTGTCGATCGCCAGCCGACCAGGGAGTGCCTCCAGACATGACCACATCCGAGACGACCACCTCCGAGACGCAGGCGCTCGCCGACACCTTCGGTGCGCTGCAGTCCGACATCGTGAACGGTCTCGAGTTCAAGATCGCCGACATCTCGCTCGCGGAGTACGGGCGTAAGGAAATCGGTCTGGCCGAGCACGAGATGCCCGGCCTGATGGAGCTCCGGCGGGAGTACGCCGACGTCCAGCCGCTCAAGGGCGCGCGGATCTCCGGCTCCCTGCACATGACCGTGCAGACGGCCGTGCTGATCGAAACCCTGGTCTCGCTCGGCGCCGAGGTGCGCTGGGCGTCCTGCAACATCTTCTCCACTCAGGACCACGCGGCCGCGGCGATCGTCGTCGGCCCGCACGGTACGCCGGAGGCGCCGCAGGGCGTGCCCGTCTTCGCCTGGAAGGGCGAGTCCCTCGCCGAGTACTGGTGGGCGGCCGAGCGCATGCTGACGTGGCCCGTCGCCGAGGACGGCACGGCCCGTCCGGCCAACATGATTCTCGACGACGGCGGCGACGCCACCATGCTGGTGCTGCGCGGGGCGCAGTTCGAGAAGGCCGGCGTGGTCCCGCCCGTGGACGAGGAGCGCGACTCCGACGAGTACAAGGTCTTCCTCGGACTGCTGCGGGCCTCGCTCGAGCAGGACGCGGGCAAGTGGACCGCCATCGCGGAGTCGGTGCAGGGCGTCACCGAGGAGACCACCACCGGTGTGCTGCGGCTCTACCAGTTCGCCGCGGCCGGCGAGCTGACCTTCCCGGCGATCAACGTCAACGACTCGGTGACCAAGAGCAAGTTCGACAACAAGTACGGCACCCGCCACTCGCTCATCGACGGAATCAACCGCGGCACCGACGTGCTGATCGGCGGCAAGAAGGTGCTGATCTGCGGTTACGGTGACGTCGGCAAGGGCTGCGCGGAATCGCTCGCAGGCCAGGGCGCGCGTGTCCAGGTCACCGAGGTCGACCCGATCAACGCCCTGCAGGCGCTCATGGACGGCTTCGACGTCGTCACCGTCGAGCAGGCGATCGGCGACGCGGACATCGTCATCACCTCGACCGGCAACAAGGACATCATCACCCTCGAGCACATGCGGTCGATGAAGGACAAGGCCATCCTGGGCAACATCGGCCACTTCGACAACGAGATCGACATGGCCGGACTGGAGCGCTCCGGCTCGACGCGGATCAACATCAAGCCGCAGGTCGATCAGTGGGTGTTCTCGTCGGGCAAGTCCATCGTCGTCCTCTCCGAGGGCCGTCTGCTGAACCTCGGCAACGCCACCGGTCACCCGTCCTTCGTCATGAGCAACAGCTTCTCCAACCAGGTCATCGCGCAGATCGAACTGTGGACCAAGCCGGACGAGTACGACAACGAGGTCTACCGCCTGCCCAAGCACCTCGACGAGAAGGTCGCGAAGATCCACGTCGAGGCGCTCGGCGGCACGCTGACCAAGCTCACCAAGGAGCAGGCGGAGTACATCGGCGTCGACGTCGAGGGCCCGTACAAGCCCGAGCACTACCGGTACTGACGCCGGTACCGGAACCGGAGGGGTCGACCGACGTGGGAACGCTCATCGCCGTCGAAGGCGTCGACGGCGCCGGCAAGTTCACGTTGTCGTCGCGGCTGGTCCGTGCCTGGGAGCGGGCGGGAATCGACGCGGTCCGCGTCGGTTTCCCCCGCTACGGGGAGTCGATCCACGCGGACCTCGCCGCGGAAGCACTCGCCGGCGAGCACGGCGATCTCGCCGACGGGGTGAACGCGATGGCGGTGCTGTTCGCGCTCGATCGTGCCGGCGCGGCGGCCGACCTGCGTCGGATGCTGCACCGGCACGACGTCGTCCTGCTCGACCGGTACGTCGCCTCCAATGCGGCGTACTCGGCCGCCCGCCGCCACGAGGACGCCGCGGGTCCGACGGTCGAGTGGGTCCGTTCGCTCGAGTTCGATCGGCTCGTCCTCCCGGTTCCGGACGTGCAGCTCTATCTGCAGGTGCCGGTGTCGGTGGCCGAGGAGCGGGCGCGCGGGCGCGAGCAGGCGGACGAGTCCCGGGCCCGCGACGTCTACGAGCGGGACGGTGGTCTGCAGGAGCGGACCGCCGCGGTCTACGCGGGGCTCGCCGCACGGTCGTGGGTGTCGCCGTGGGTGGTCGTCGAGAGCGGCGCGGCGGACGAGATCGAGGCGGACAGCGACCGACTCGCCGCGCAACTGGTGGATCGGACCGCAGAGTCGGACGGGATGACACGATAGGCGCATGAAGCCACGCATTCTGGTCGTCGACGACGACACGGCCCTGGCCGAGATGCTCACCATCGTGCTGCGGGGTGAGGGTTTCGAGCCGTTCGTGGTTGGCGACGGCACGCAAGCGCTGTCGGCCGTCCGCGAGAACCGTCCGGACCTGGTGCTGCTGGACCTGATGCTGCCGGGGATGAACGGCATCGACGTCTGCCGTGTGCTGCGCGCCGATTCCGGCGTGCCCATCGTGATGCTCACCGCCAAGACGGACACGGTCGACGTGGTGCTCGGGCTCGAGTCGGGCGCGGACGACTACATCATGAAGCCGTTCAAGCCGAAGGAGCTGGTGGCCCGCGTCCGTGCACGCCTGCGCCGCACGGAGGAGGAACCGGCGGAGCTGCTCTCGATCGGCGACGTCGTCATCGACGTCCCCGCCCACAAGGTCACGCGCGACGGCGAGCTGATCTCGCTGACCCCGCTCGAATTCGACCTGCTGGTCGCGTTGGCGCGCAAGCCGCGTCAGGTGTTCACTCGTGAGGTGCTGCTCGAGCAGGTCTGGGGCTACCGCCACGCCGCGGACACACGATTGGTGAACGTGCACGTGCAGCGTCTGCGCGCCAAGGTCGAGACCGATCCGGAGAACCCGGAGGTGGTGCTGACCGTGCGCGGTGTGGGGTACAAGGCCGGACCGCCGTGATCGACGCGGTCCCCGGACGAGGAGGTCGGTGATCTTCACGTCCCGTTCGCGACGGCGCATCAACGGCACGTTCTCGCCGGTGATGCGCTGGGCGCGCTCCGTGGGGGCCGCCGCCGGCCATGCGTGGCGTCGGTCGCTGCAGCTGCGGGTGGTGGCGTCGACGCTGACGCTGTCGTTCGTGGTCATCTCCGTGCTGGGAGTGGTGCTCACCGGGCAGATCACCGATCGGCTGCTCGACACGAAGATCGACGCGGCCACCAAGGAGCTCGACCGGGCGCGAGCCTCGGTGGAGAGCCAGCTCGCCGGCGACGACACCACGTCCGTCGCCAACCGTCTCGAGCTCGCCCGGAGCAGCCTGACCAGCCGAGACGGCGATACCGCGTCCGAGGGCGGATCCGCGGGAACCTTCGATCCGGTCCTGCTGGTGCGGGGCGACGGCGCTCGGCGGGAACTGTCCACGGGGCCGGCCGATCAGATCCCCGAGGCCCTCCGTGCGTTCGTGCAGGCCGATCAGATCAGCTATCAGTTCGCGCCGGTGTCCGAGCCGGGCGGGTATTCCGGGCCGGCTCTGATCGTCGGCAGTCCGACGGCCTCGGATCTGCCCGACCTCGAGCTCTACCTCGTCTTCCCGTTGGCGGGGGAGGACCGCTCGCTCGCCCTGGTGCGCGGCACGCTGTTGATCGGCGGTGCGGTGCTGATGGTGCTGCTGGCCGCGGTGTCGCTGTTGGTCGCTCGCCAGGTGGTCCTGCCGATCCGGTCCGCGTCGCGCATCGCGGTCCGCTTCGCCGACGGCCGCCTCAAGGAGCGCATGCCCGTGCGCGGCGAGGACGACATCGCGCGCCTGGCCATGTCCTTCAACGAGATGGCCGAGAGTCTGTCGAAGCAGATCACGCAGCTCGAGGAGTTCGGCAACCTGCAGCGCCAGTTCACTTCCGACGTCTCCCACGAGCTGCGCACACCGCTCACGACGGTCCGGATGGCCGCCGAACTGATTCACGACGGGTCGGACGACCTCGATCCGCTTCTCAAGCGGTCGTCGGAATTGCTGGTGGCGGAGCTGGACCGTTTCGAGACGTTGCTGTCCGACCTGCTCGAGATCTCCCGGCACGACGCCGGTGTGGCCGAGCTGGCGTCCGAGCAACTCGACCTGCGCATGTGCGCGCGGGCGGCGATCTCCACCGTGCGCCACCTCGCGCGCGAGACGGGGACGGAGTTGATCGTCGACATGCCGGACGATCCGGTGAACGCCGCCGTCGATCCGCGGCGCGTCGAGCGCATCCTGCGCAACCTGCTCGCGAACGCCCTGGACCACGGGGAGGGCAAGCCCGTCCTACTGCGGCTGCGTGCCGACGACGACGCCGCGGCGTTCGTGGTGCGCGACCAGGGCGTGGGTCTGCGCCCCGGTGAGGAGAAGTTGGTCTTCAACCGGTTCTGGCGCTCGGACCCCTCCCGCGTCCGTCGTTCCGGCGGAACGGGTCTGGGCCTGGCGATCTCGCTGGAGGACGCGCGGCTGCACGACGGCAAGCTCGAGGCCTGGGGCGAGCCGGGACAGGGTGCCTGCTTCCGGTTGACGCTGCCGCGGGTGCGCGGACGCAAAGTGGTGTCCAGCCCGTTGCCGCTGCGGCCGAGCGGGCAGCGGTATCCCTCCGGACAGCCTCTGCCCGCGGCCCGGCCGGAAGGCGTCGGGGCGTCGTCGGGGGAGCGTCGATGACCGCCGGAATCCGGTGGCGCACCCTCCTCGTTCTGCTGGCGGTCGTGGCGACGGTGGTCTCCGGCTGCGCCTCGCTGCCCACCTCGTCCGCACCCCAGGCGATCGGCACGGTCGCGCGTGGCCCCGTCGCCGAGGAGCTGCCCGAGCCCGCACCGGGCCGCGAACCCAGTCTGCTGGTCCGCGATTTCGTCAAGGCGAGCACCGACCCGACGGACCGCCACGCGGGGGCGCGGCAATTCCTCACCCCCGAGGCCGCGGACCGGTGGAACGACGGTGCCATCGCGATCGTCGTGGACAAGATCGACGTGCTCGAGGAGTCACGAACGGACGACTCCATCGAGTACACCATCCGCGCCAACCGGGTCGGTCAGCTCGACACCGGCGGGCAGTACCGGGCCGAACAGGGATCCTTCGAGACCCGACTCACGCTCGTCCTCCGCGACGGGCAGTGGCGGATCGACGAGCTGCCCTCGGGCGTCGTCATGGACCGGACGCAGTTCCTCGGCGCGTATCAGCGCAGGTCGTTGTACTTCGTCGATCCCACCGGAACCACTCTCGTCCCGGACCAGCGGTGGATCGCGACGTCGCAGGATCGGATGGCGGACACGCTGATCACGCTGCTGCAGGCCGGTCCGCGGTTGTCGCTCGAGCCGGCGGTGCGCAACGTCGTGAACGGCCTGACCACCGCGCAGGCCATCACCAAGGCCGACGGGCGGCCCACCGGTGTCGGCGTGGGCCCGGGCGGTGTTCGCGTCGACCTGCGCGGGGCGAGCCCTCTCGACAGCGCGACGCGCACCCTCCTGGCGGCCCAGATCGTCTGGACGCTGGCCCGGGCCGAGGTGTCGGGGCCGTACGTGCTGCTCGCCGACGGCGCCCCCCTCGATCCCGAGTTTCCCGACGGCTGGACCACCGCCGACCTCGCCGAGTTCGACCCGTCGGCGGTGGCCGGGACCGACGTCGGGCTGCACGCGCTACGCAACGGCAGTCTCGTCCGTGTCGGGGCGAACGCCGTCACCCCGGTTCCCGGCTTCTTCGGCACGGTCAACACGATGCGGTCGATCGCCCTGTCGACGGACGGCACCTTGGTCGCCGCCGTCTCCGACACCGGCCGGGCCGCGCCGCAACCGCCGGACGCGCTGCTCATCGGGTCCTACGGCGGGTCCGCGTTCCCGGTGGCGGAGGGCGGCACCATCACCCGGCCCACCTGGGGCCCGGACCGCGACGCAGTGTGGGCGGTGATCGACGGATCCGCGGTGCGGCGCGCGGTCCGCGACCCGGCCACCGGCCAGGTGTCGCTGACCGACGTCGAGTCGTCCGAGATCGCCGAGCTCGGCGGTCAGATCACCGAACTCCGGCTCTCCCGCGACGGGGTGCGCGCCGCGTTGATCGTCGACGGCGCGGTGTACGTCGCGGTGGTGGTGCGCCGCGCCGACGGCTCCTACTCCCTGCGCGAGCCCGAGGCGGTGGCAGCGGGTCTGGCCAGCGCCGCGCTGTCCCTGGATTGGAGCACCGGCGACACGGTCGTGGTGGCACGCGCCGCCACGGACATCCCGATCGTCCAGGTGGCCGTGGACGGGTCGCGTCTCGACGGTCTGCCGAGCCGCAATCTCACCGCCCCCGTGGTGTCCGTGGACGCGACCCCGAGCACCACCTACGTCGCCGACTCCCGCGCCGTCTTCGAGATCGACGACAGCGACCCGGCGTCCGACCGGTACTGGCGCGAGGTGCCCGGGCTGACCGGCGCGAAGGCGGTCCCGGTCCTCCCCGGCTGACGACCGTCTCGGGGCCTCGGCCGCTCGCATCCTGTCGGGGGAATCCGGCACACTGCCGCGCATGGGGGCACGGTGGTCGGCGACGGTACGGGCGGGGATCGATCTGGTGGTGCCGCGGGAGTGCGGCGGATGCGGGGCGGCGAGCGTCGCGTGGTGCGCACGGTGCGCCGAGGCTCTGGCGCAACCGCCGCGCGCGGTGCGCCCGGCGGTGACGGTCGGAGTCCCGTGCTTCGCCCTCGGCTCCTACGCCGGACCGCATCGAGCAGCGGTGGTCGCGGCGAAGGAGCGGGGTCGGCGTGATCTCGCCGTCCCTCTCGGGAGGGCCCTGGCCGACGCGATCTCGCAGCTGCGCGACGCCGGCGATCTCGATCCTGCCGAGCTCAACCCGTTGGTGCTGGTGCCCGCGCCGTCGCGTCGACGGGCCGCGCGGCGTCGTGGGGGCGATCCGGTGGTCCGGTTGTGCACGGCCGCGTCCGCCGCGTCGGCACCCGAGGTGGTCTCCGTGGCGCGAGTGCTCGAGGTCGACGGCGGCGTGCGCGACTCGGTGGGTCTGTCCGCCGCGCAGCGCGCCGAGAACCTCGCGGGCCGCATCGGCGTGCGCGCGCGGGCGCCGCGCGGGCCGGTGGTGCTCGTCGACGACGTGCTGACCACCGGAACCACAGCCGCGGAGTCCGTCGCGGCACTGCGGCGCGCGGGCGTCGGTGTGGACGCGGTGGTGGTGATCGGGGCGGTGCGCTGAGCGGCCCGGCGGCGGCCTGCTGAACACCGCGTGTGAATATCCGGCTAACGGTGGCAGACGTGCACGTGAGCGACTACGGTCGGGGCCACGCTCGATCACGTTCGACACCAGGGCAGGAGGTGATGCCTCTTCACCTGGCGCCGGGCATTCAGCGCTCCGGTGCCTCGCATGTCCCTGTGCGACAACACTGTTCGCGCAGCATCGATCGGGAGGTACGTATGACGACGTCGCCGACTACGGCAGTTCACACGACGGCAGCACAGACCAACACCCATCGGGTGCACGCTCATCCCCGCGAGACCCACGGTCCCGGGCCCGAGATCACCCGCACCACCCCGCCCGAGTCACCCGGCGCGTCCGACGCGCCCGTCGACTGGTTCGACGACGCCCCGGCCCCTGTTCCCGGTTCGTCGCCCACCGAGGCGACCGCCGACGTCGTGGTCAAGGGACGCAACGTCGAGATTCCCGATCACTTCCGAATTCACGTGTCGCAGAAGCTCTCCCGCGTCGAGCGCTTCGATCCGACCATCCATCTGTTCGACGTCGAGTTGATGCACGAGCGCAACCGGCGCCAGTCCAAGAGTTGCCAGCGCGTCGAGATCACCGCCCGCGGCAAGGGCCCCGTGGTGCGAGCCGAGGCGTGCGCGGACAGCTTCTACGGCGCCCTCGAATCGGCGATCTCCAAGCTCGAGAACCGGCTCCGCCGCACCAAGGACCGTCGCAAGGTGCACTACGGCGAGAAGCGTCCGGTCTCCGTCGCGGAGGCCACCGCGGCGCTGCAGAACACCGTCGACGCCGCGCCCGCCGAGGCGTTCGACGCTCTCGAGACCGAGCCCGTGGACGGTCCCGGCCGGATCGTGCGGACGAAGGAGCACCCGGCGGTGCCCATGACCGTCGACGACGCCCTGTACGAGATGGAACTCGTCGGCCACGACTTCTTCCTCTTCCACGACAAGGAGTCGGACCGCCCGTCGGTGGTCTACCGCCGACACGCGTTCGACTACGGACTGCTCCGGCTGTCCTGACCCGCCGAGTCCGCCGGGTGCCCCCGTCTCGTGCGGGGGTGCCCGGCGGTGTCGCGTCGGCCTCACAGCGACCTGTCAGGCGCGACGCCTACGATGAATGCGCCGAGGGTGCCGCGCGCCCCCGGTGGAGCCGACGCCCGGCGTCGACTCCGCCCGCCCCTGTACCCGAACCCGAGGACGAGTAAAGACCGTGCCGTCGTTGTCGTTGTCCAAGTTGCTCCGTGTCGGTGAAGGTCGCATGGTCAAGCGGCTGAAGCACATCGCCGACCACGTCTCCTCCCTCTCTCCGGACGTCGAGGGGCTCACCGACGCGGAGCTGCGCGGGAAGACGGACGAGTTCCGCACCCGCATCGAGGGTGGTGAGACGCTGGACGACCTGCTGCCCGAGGCGTTCGCCGTGGCTCGCGAGGCCTCCAAGCGGGTGCTGTCGCAGCGGCATTTCGACGTGCAGGTCATGGGCGGCGCGGCGCTGCACTTCGGCAACATCGCCGAGATGAAGACGGGTGAGGGCAAGACCCTTACCTGTGTACTGCCGGCCTACCTGAACGCGCTGTCGGGTGACGGGGTCCACGTGGTCACGGTCAACGACTACCTGGCCAAGCGCGACTCCGAGTGGATGGGCCGTGTGCACCGTTTTCTCGGGCTGTCGGTCGACGTGATCCTGTCCGGCATGACCCCGGCCGAGCGCCGGGCGGCGTACGCCGCGGACATCACGTACGGCACCAACAACGAGTTCGGCTTCGACTACCTCCGCGACAACATGACGCACTCGCTGGACGATCTGGTGCAGCGCGGTCACAACTTCGCGATCGTGGACGAGGTCGACTCCATCCTCATCGACGAGGCGCGGACCCCGCTCATCATCTCGGGCCCGGCGGACGCGTCCAGCAAGTGGTACGCGGAGTTCGCCCGCATCGCCCCGCTGATGAAGAAGGACCTGCACTACGAGGTCGACATCAAGAAGCGCACGGTCGGTGTGCACGAGGCGGGCGTCGAGTTCGTCGAGGACCAGCTCGGCATCGACAACCTCTACGAGGCGGCCAACTCGCCGCTGGTGAGCTACCTCAACAACGCCGTCAAGGCCAAGGAGCTCTACCAGCGCGACAAGGACTACATCGTCCGCGACGGCGACGTCATCATCGTCGACGAGTTCACCGGTCGCATCCTCGTGGGTCGCCGGTACAACGAGGGCATGCACCAGGCGATCGAGGCCAAGGAGAAGGTCGAGATCAAGGCCGAGAACCAGACCCTCGCCACGATCACCCTGCAGAACTACTTCCGCCTCTACGACAAGCTCTCCGGCATGACCGGTACGGCCGAGACCGAGGCCGCCGAGTTGCACCAGATCTACTCGCTCGGCGTCATCCCGATCCCCACCAACCGGCCGATGGTCCGAGTGGACAACGGCGACCTCATCTACAAGAGCGAGGAAGCCAAGTTCGCGGCGGTGGTGGACGACGTCGTCGAGCGCCACGAGAAGGGACAGCCGGTCCTGATCGGTACCACCAGCGTGGAGCGGTCGGAGTACCTGTCCAAGCAGTTCACCAAGCGCGGTGTGCCGCACAACGTGCTGAACGCGAAGTTCCACGAGCAGGAGGCGACCATCATCGCCGAGGCCGGGCGGTCCGGTGCGGTCACCGTGGCCACCAACATGGCCGGTCGCGGTACCGACGTCGTGCTCGGCGGCAACCCCGACATCCTCGCCGACCTGGCGCTGCGGAGCCGCGGGCTCGACCCGGTCGAGTCCGCCGAGGACTACGAGCAGGCGTGGGAGCCCACCCTCGAGGAGGTCAAGAGCCAGGTCAAGGCCGAGGCGGAGAAGGTGCGCGAGGCGGGCGGGCTGTACGTGCTGGGCACCGAACGCCACGATTCGCGGCGCATCGACAACCAGCTGCGCGGACGGTCCGGGCGCCAGGGCGATCCGGGCGAGAGCCGCTTCTACCTGTCGCTCGGTGACGAGTTGATGCGCCGCTTCAACGGGGCCGCGCTCGAGTCGATCATGACCCGCCTCAACCTGCCGGACGACGTGCCCATCGAGGCCAAGATGGTCTCGAAGGCGATCAAGAGTGCGCAGACCCAGGTCGAGCAGCAGAACTTCGAGATCCGCAAGAACGTGCTCAAGTACGACGAGGTGATGAACCAGCAGCGCACCGTCATCTACGAGGAGCGTCGTCGGATCCTGCGCGGCGAGGACATGGAGGGCCAGGTCGAGCAGATGATCACCGACGTGGTCACCGCCTACGTCGACGGCGCCACGGCCGAGGGCTACGTCGAGGACTGGGATCTCGACCAGCTCTGGACGGCGCTGAAGACGCTCTACCCGGTCGGCGTCGACCAGAAGGAGCTCACGCAGGAGAACGAGTTCGGCGAGAAGGGCGACCTCTCCCGCGACGAGCTCCGCGAGGCCCTGCTCGACGACGCCCGGTCCGCCTACGCCCGGCGTGAGGCGGAGATCGACGCGATCGCCGGCGAGGGTGGGATGCGCGAGCTCGAGCGTCGGGTCCTGCTGTCGGTGCTGGACCGCAAGTGGCGCGAGCACCTCTACGAGATGGACTACCTCAAGGAGGGCATCGGCCTGCGGGCCATGGCGCAGCGCGACCCGCTGGTCGAGTACCAGCGCGAGGGCTACGACATGTTCACCGGCATGCTCGACGGCCTCAAGGAGGAGTCGGTCGGCTTCCTGTTCAACCTGCAGGTCGAGGCCTCGGCACCGAGCCCGGCCGCGTCGGCGGGACTGCAGGTGGGCGCGGGACTGCAGAATCCGGTCGCGGCGCGCGCCGCGGCATCGGCCGCCGCGACGGGGGCCACTCCCACCCCGGCTCCGCCGGCAGCCCCGACGCCCGCCGCCGGACCCGGTGCACCCGCGGGCCGCGATGCGTCGCCGACCCGGGAGCCGGCCACCGTCGCGGCCGAGAAGACGGCGCCCCCGGCACTGCGGGCGAGGGGGCTCGACGAGCGCGATCCGTCCCGTCTGACGTACTCGGGACCGGACGAGTCCGGCGGCACCAGCGTGCGCCGGGCGTCGACCGACGGTGGGGCGGCGGAGAAGTCGACGACCACCCGGCGGGAGCGCCGCGAGGCCGCCCGCAACACCGTCAAGCCCGTCAAGCGCGGCGCGAAGTCGAAGCGCCGCAAGTAGATCGCCCGATCAGGACAACCGTAGGCTCGTGACGATCCACGGCGAGCCTGCGGGAGTCCGGCGCGACAGCTGCGCCGCCACCGCGAATCGTCGTTCCCCGCGCGAGTACGAGCCGAACACCTCCAGGTGTCCGCGCGCTCCGCGACGGACGTGGACCGTGCGCAGCACCGCGACCCCCGCGGCTCGGCCGGGTACCTCGGCCGTCGACAGCGACGCGATCATGCCGAGCACGGCGGGGGAGACTCCGGCGCGCAGGGAGGCGGGTGCCCGCCTCCGATCGATCACCTCGAACGCGCCGCGGAGCAGACGGTCGGCGATCACCCGCGCCGCGGTGAGCTCGGGATCCGGATCGGACCGTGGGGCTGCGTGATCGGGTGCCGATCCCCTGCGGGACGCGGCGCGGTCGGGTGACCGTCCGGAATGCGGGCCGGGCCGACGCCCGGACACCCGAAGCGGCGAGATGCAGGGCCCTGCGGCCGTGGACACGCACGGGCACGGCGAGGCGCTGCCGCCGTCGTCGAGCGCCGGTTCGGAGGCGGGCGGGTGGTCCAGGCGGACGTCGGGAGCGGTCACGCGGCCGAGTGTGGTCGCGCCGCCCGCCGTCGTGAACGGTCGTGCGCGAATGTCCGCTCGACTCACAGTCGGCGGGGTTCGACTCGGGGTAACACCCGACCCGGGCACGGAACCGCCGGCGTGCCTCCGCCCGAACCGAACGGTCCACGTCGTGCGAGACTGTGGGCCACGACAGCGACGAGCTGCGGGACCGGCAGGCCGGACCCGGTGGGTCCGACGATCGAGGGGGATGCGCGGTGGCCACCAGACTCACCACTCAGGATGCGTCGTTCTACTTCCTGGAGGCCGGGACCACCCCCATGCACGTGGGTTCGTTGGCGGTGTTTCGCACTCCGCGTGGCGGTTTCACGTACGACGAGTTGCTGACGCTCGTCGAGAGCCGATTGGCGCTGGTGCCGCGGTACCGACAGAAGGTGCGCGAGGTCGCGTTCGGGCTGGCCCGCCCGGTGTGGGTCGACGACCGTGACTTCGACATCACGTATCACATCCGGCGGTCCGCGCTGCCCAAGCCGGGATCGACGGAGCAGCTGCACGATCTGGTGGCGCGATTGACCTCGCGACCCCTCGACCGGACCCGCCCGCTGTGGGAGATGTATCTGGTGGAAGGGTTGGCGCGCAACAGGTTCGCGATCTTCACCAAGTCCCATTCCGCCCTGGTCGACGGTGATCAGGCCCTTGAGATCAGCCAGGTGATCCTCGACGACACGAAGTCGCCCCCGCCGATGGCCGAGGAACTGTGGATGCCGGCGCGGGAGCCGTCCGATCGGGCGCTGGTGGCGTCGGCGCTGGCGGAGATGGTGTCGCGGCCCGGCGAGGCCGTCGAGGCGGTGCGGGGCGCGGTCGGTGACCTCGCCGAGGCCGCACACGGCGCGGCGCGCGCGGTCGGCAAGGTCGCGGCCGTGGTGCGCACGGCGGCGCAGACGGCCCCGACAAGCCCACTGAACACCACGATCTCCCGCAACCGCCGATTCTCCGTCGCCCGGACGGACCTCGACGACTACCGGGCGGTTCGTCGGCGCTTCGGCGGCACGGTGAACGACGTCGTGCTCACCGTGGTGGCGGGTGCCCTGCGCAACTGGCTGTTGTCCCGCGGAGAACCGCTCGGGCCGTACACGACGGTGCGCGCTCTGGTGCCGCTGTCGGTGCACGCGCCCGTCGCCGCGGGGGCCGACACGATCGGGCATCCGGCCGGCGAGGTCGAATCGTTCCTCGTCGATCTGCCGGTGGGCGAGCCGAACGCGGTGGTGCGCCTGTCCCACATCTCCCACGCCACCGAGGCGCACGCGCGCCAGGGGCGCGGGGTGACGGCGTCGACCCTGATGAAGCTCTCCGGGTTCGCGCCGGCCACGCTGCACGCGATGGGTGCTCGCGTCGGGTCGAGCCTGTCGCAGCGCATGTTCAACATCGTCGTGACCAACGCCCCCGGGCCGCAGTTCCCGCTCTACGCGGGCGGGGCACGGATGATCGAGATGTATCCGGTGCCTCCGCTGGTGCGCAACCAGGCGATGACGATCGGCCTCACCTCGTACGACGGCCACGTCTACTACGGCGTCAACGCCGACCGCGCGGCGATGCCGGACATCGACGTCGTCACCACGCTGCTGTACGAAGCGCTCGACGAGCTCGTCGACGCCGCCTCCGACGACAAGTCCGTGCGGTGACCGGCCCCGACGGGGCGCCGATTCCGACGACACCGATCCCGAAAGCGAGGCGCTCGTGAGGGTGTTCGTTCCCGCGACGACGACGATGTTGCGTGCGTTGATCGACGACGGCGAGTTCTCGCCGATCTCGCGGACGGCGTTCGCGGTCACGCCGACGTTGCGCGAGGCGTATTCGTCCGGTGACGACGACGAGTTGGCGGACGTCGCGTTGCGGGAGGCGGCTCGCGCGTCGTTACGGCTGCTCGGTGGTGAAGGCGAGGTCGACGAGACCGATGGCGGCGCCGACGCCGATGCCGACGTCGACGCAGCCGCCGCCGCCGGGTCGGCCCCACGACGCGTGGTGATCGCGGCGGACGTCGATCCGGTGACGCTGCGTCCGGACCTCGACGACGCGGTGGTGCGACTGCCGCAGCCGTTGTCGTTGCGCCAGGTGGCTTCCGTCCACGTCGACCTCGCGGAGGCGGAGCCGGCCGTCCGTGCCGCGGTGGAGGCGATCGACGCGGCGGACCTCGGTGACGTGGACGCGGAGTTCGTCCTCGGCGACGCCGAGGACCACGAACTCGCCTGGTATGCGCCGCAGGAGATCCCGTTCCTCCTCGACCTCATGTGACGCGGCGGTGGGCGTGTCCGGCCCGATGCCCCGGGCAGCGACGTGGTCGGGGACAATGACCGCATGGGATTCAAGGACTGGCTCGAGGCACCGGTGTCCGGGGTGGCCGCGCCGAAGCGGCCCGCGCTGAACGCGGTGCGCGGCGCGCTGACCCGCATCACGACGCCGCTGATCCCCGACGACTATCTGCACCTGGCCAACCCGCTGTGGTCCGCGCGGGAATTGCGCGGCCGCATCGTGCGCGTCGAGAAGCTGACCGACACGGCGGCGACGCTGGTCATCAAGCCGGGGTGGGGCTTCGACTTCGACTATCGACCGGGCCAGTACATCGGTATCGGGTTGCACGTCGACGGCCGGTGGCACTGGCGGTCCTACTCGCTGACCTCGGCGCCCGACTGGAAGGACAAGCAGATCTCCATCGCCGTCAAGGCGATGCCGGAGGGCTTTCTCTCGTCGCACCTGGTCGACGGTGTGAAGACGGGCACCATCGTGCGCCTGGCCGCGCCGAAGGGCGACTTCGCGCTGCCTGACCCGCCGCCGGAGAAGATCCTGTTCGTGACCGCGGGCAGCGGCATCACGCCGGTCATCGGCATGTTGCGCAGTCTCGACACGCGCGGGCAGATGCCCGACGTGGTCCACGTGCATTCGGCGCCGTCGCGGGCGGACGTGATGTTCTGCGCGGAGCTCGAGGCGCTCGACGCGAAGTACGACTCGGTGGTGTCGCACGTGCAGCTCACGCGGTCCGACGGCAAGTTCGACCTGCGGTCGCTCGACCAGCGGTTCCCGGATTGGCGGGAGCGGCAGACGTGGGCCTGCGGGCCGATCGCGATGCTCGACGAGGTGGAGGCGCACTGGGCCGACGCCGGGGTGATCGACCGGCTGCACACCGAGCGGTTCGAGATCGCCCGCACCGGCTCGGCCGAGGACGGGGGCACCGTGACCTTCGCGCGGTCCGGCCGCACGATCGAGGTGGACGGCGCGACCACCCTGCTCGAGGCCGGGGAGCGCGTGGGGGTGCAGATGCCCTTCGGCTGCCGCATGGGGATCTGCCAGACGTGCGTGGTGGCGGTGTCGGACGGTCACGTGCGGGACCTGCGGTCGGGCAAGGAGCACTCGCGTGGCGACCGCATCCAGACGTGCATCTCCGCCGCGGCGGGGGACTGCACCCTCGAACTCTGAGGCCCGTACACCGGCACGCGCACGCTTGTTCCGGGTGCGCGCCCGGGCGGTCGAACCCCGTCCGATGTGACAGAGGCCGCGGAGAAGACACACCCCGCTCTCAGGAGGGTCGGCTATTGTCGGTCGTGGCTGCCCGCCGCATCGGCGCGAGGCACACCCCGGCTGCACGACCCGTCCACCGGACGCGGCGCCCGCGCGGGAAAGCCACCACGAGACTTCAGGGAGTACCACCCCTATGGCGATCACCGACATTCTCGAGTTCGCTCATCTGACCGACGAGGACATCGAGGCCTTCGG
Organism: Rhodococcus sp. PBTS 1; assembly: GCF_001620025.1. NCBI lineage: Bacteria > Bacillati > Actinomycetota > Actinomycetes > Mycobacteriales > Nocardiaceae > Rhodococcus > Rhodococcus sp. PBTS 1. The sequence continues at coordinate 2,201,935 of NZ_CP015219.1, read as the reverse complement.
CCGAGAACTCGACGCGATCCGCCGCGACGTCGAGGAGTCGCGTGGCCAGCGCGACGCGAACTACATCCGCCGCACCATCGCCCTGCAGCGGTCGCTCGAGGTCGGTGGTCGGCTCGCGATCCTGTGTTCGCGGTGGCGACCGGCGGCCCTGCTCGGCACGGGCCTGCTGGCGGCGAGCAAGATCATCGAGAACATGGAGCTCGGCCACAACGTCTCGCACGGTCAGTGGGACTGGATGAACGATCCCGAGATCCACTCGACGTCGTGGGAGTGGGATCAGACGGGCCCCTCCGAGCACTGGAAACGCGCCCACAACTACTCGCATCACACCTACACCAACATCGTCGGCATGGACGACGACATCGGTTTCGGCATTCTGCGCATGACGCGGGACGAGCAGTGGAAGCCGATCAATCTGCTGCAGCCGGCGGCGAATCTGGTGTTGGCGCTCACCTTCGAGTGGGGCATCGCGCTGCACGATCTCGCCGCCTCCAAGGAGGAGCGGGGCGTCGATCCGTGGCAGGTGCTGTCCGAACCCAACAAGGAGTTCGCGCGCAAGGTCGCGACGCAGGTGGGCAAGGACTTCGTGTTCTTCCCGGCCCTGGCGGGACCGGCGTGGCGCCGGGCGATCGGGGCGAACCTGACCGCGAACGTGATTCGTAACCTGTGGGCGTACGCGGTGATTTTTTGCGGTCATTTCCCCGACGGCGCCGAGAAGTTCACGATGGGCCAGTTCGAGACCGAGACGCACGAGGAGTGGTACCTGCGGCAGATGCTCGGTAGCGCGAACTTCCACGCGGGCCCGACCATGGCGTTTCTCAGCGGCAACCTCTGCTACCAGATCGAGCACCACATGTTCCCGGACCTGCCGAGCAACCGGTACCCGGAGATCGCCGAGCGGGTGCGGCAACTGTGCGACAAGTACGACCTGCCGTACACCACGGGCCATCTGCCCGCCCAGTACTGGAAGGCGCTGCGGACCATCTTCAAGCTGTCGGTGCCCGACAGCTGGCTGCGCCGGACGTCCGACGACGCACCGGAGACCAGTTCCGAGCGACGATTCCACGGTCCGGCGTCCGCCGTCGTGGACCGCGTGCGGTTCGATCCGATCACCGGACGCAAGAGGGGGCTGCGGTCGGCTCTACAGGAGGCACGGCGTGAGGCCCGTCGGGCTGTGAAGGCGCACACACCTGCGGCACCGTAACCTACGGAGGCGTAACTTCCGGTAGGGTAACCACGGTACGACCCCGCGTGCGGGGTTCCCCCACCTGCCGAGGAGTGGATGCATGGCGATCTCCGATGTCAAGGAATACGCCCACCTCACCGACGCCGACGTCGAGGCCATCGGGCACGAGCTCGATGCCATCCGTCGCGAGATCGAGGCCGCGCGGGGCGAGAAGGACGCGCGCTACGTGCGCAACACCATCCGCTTCCAGCGCACCCTCGAGGCCGTCGGCCGCACCACCATGCTGGCCAGCAACAACCGTGTGGCGTGGTGGGCGGGCAGTGCGATGCTCGGCGTGTCCAAGATCGTCGAGAACATGGAACTCGGCCACAACGTCATGCACGGCCAGTGGGACTGGATGAACGATCCCGAGATCCACTCCACCTCGTGGGAGTGGGACAACACGGGTCCGTCCGAGCACTGGAAGCAGACCCACAACTACATCCATCACAAGTACACCAACGTGCTCGGGATGGACGACGACATCGGCTACGGGCTGATCCGCGTCACGCGTGACCGCAAGTGGACGCCCTTCAACGCCGGCAACCTCGTCTACAACACGTTGCTGATGCTGCTGTTCGAGTACGGCGTCGCCGTCCAGCACCTCGAGCTCGGCAAGGTTGCCAAGGGCCGCGTGTCCAAGGAGGAGACGCGCCGCAAGCTCGCCGAGGTGGGCGAGAAGGTCGGCAAGCAGATGCTCAAGGACTACGCGCTGACCCCGGCGGTGTCGTCGCTGTCGCCGGCCGCGTCGTTCCGAAAGACGTTGACGGCCAACATCATGGCGAACGTGATTCGCAACGTCTGGACCAACGCCGTGATCTTCTGCGGCCATTTCCCGGACGGGGCGGAGAAGTTCACGCGCCACGATCTGAAGGACGAGACGCAGGGACAGTGGTACCTGCGCCAGATGCTGGGCAGCGCCAACTTCGAGGCCGGACCCGCGCTCGCGTTCATGAGTGGCAACCTCTGCTACCAGATCGAGCACCACGTCTTCCCGGACCTGCCGAGCAACCGTCTCGCCGAGATCAGCGTCAAGGTGCGCGCGCTGTGCGAGAAGTACGACCTGCCCTACACCACGGGGTCGTTCCCGGCCCAGTACGCGAAGTCCTGGCGGACCATCGCCAAGTTGTCGTTGCCGGACAAGTTCCTCAAGGCCACGGCGGACGATGCCCCGGAGACCGCATCCGAGCGCCGCTTCGGCGGGAACACCACCGCGGTGGTCGATCCGGCGACGGGTCGTCGCAAGGGTCTGCTGTCGGCGATTGCGGAGTCGAAGAGCGGCCGGGGTCTGCGGGCGCGGTTCGGTCGCCGCTGACCCGGTCGACTCACTCGAAGCGCGTGTAGGTCACCAGGATTCGTTGGACATGAGCGCCACCAGCAGGCGACGTACCGCGGCGACGCGGTGCGTCGCCTGACCTGTCAGCGTGTCCAATGCGCACTCCGGATCCGCCGGCGGACCCAGGTGGGTGCAGCCGCGGGGGCAGTCGGCGGCCGTCTCGGCAAGGTCCGAGAACGCCGCCACCACGTCCTCGGGGGAGATGTGGGCGAGCCCGAAGCTGCGGATGCCGGGGGTGTCGATCACCCACCCGCCGCCCTCGAGGGGGAGCGCCACCGACTGCGTGGACGTGTGCCGTCCCTTGCCGACGCCGGACACGACGCCGGTGGCGCGGTCGGCGCCCGGCACCACTCGATTGACGAGCGTCGACTTGCCGACCCCCGAATGACCGATCAGTGCCGACGACGACCCGGCGATCAGGGCGGTCAGTTCGGTGAGGGGCCGATCGCGTCCCACCAGGACCACCGGAACGTCGAGGCCGGCGAACATCGCGGCGAACTCGTCGGCGTCGGCCAGGTCGTCCTTGGTCAGGCACAGCACGGGGCGTAGCCCGCCGACGAACGCCGCCACCATCGCCCGTTCCACGAAGCCCGAGCGGGGCGGCGGATCCGCCAGTGCCACGACGATCAGCAGCATGTCCGCGTTGGCGACCACCACCCGCTCGTACGGATCGGTGTCGTCGGCGGTGCGCCGCAACACCGTTCGTCGATCCTCGACACGGACGATCCGCGCGAGAGCGTCCGTTCGGCCGCTCGTGTCTCCGACCACGCCGACGCTGTCGCCGACCACGATCGGGGTGCGACCGAGTTCCCGCGCCCGCATCGCGACGACGACGCGCGCCGGATCCTCGTCCAGGGCACACCCCCAGCGTCCCCGGTCGACGGAGACGACCATCGCGCGTCGGGCGTCGGCGTGCGTCGGCCGCGTCTTGGTCCGCGGCCGCGTTCCCTTGCCCGGCCGGATCCGGACGTCGGACTCGTCGTAGCGGCGGGGAGTCAGGACCGGGCCTCGCGTCGCGACGGGCCGGGGGCGTCCCCGTCGAGCATGCGCTGCCACAGATCGGCGAACCCGGGCAGCGTCTTCGCGGTGGAATCGATGTCGTCGATCCGCACTCCCGGGACCCTCAGTCCCACAACGGCTCCCGCCGTCGCCATCCGGTGGTCGGCGTAGGCGCGCCACGGTGCGCCGGTCAGCGCGACCGGAGTGACGGCCAGTCCGTCGTCGGTCTCGACGACGTCGCCGCCCAGCGCGGTCAGCTCGGCGGCGAGGGCCGCGAGGCGGTCGGTCTCGTGGCCGCGGAGGTGCGCGATCCCGCGCAGTCGCGAGGGCGACGACGCGAGCGCCGCCATCGCCGCGACGGTCGGGGTCAGTTCGCCGATGTCGTGAAGATCCACGTCGATGCCCACCAGCCGGTCGGGTCCGTGGGCGGTCACGCCGGCCTCGTCCGCGGTGACGGTCGCTCCCATCGCCGCGAGCACGGCGCGGAACTCGTCGCCGGGTTGGGTGGTGGTGGCCGGCCAGCGCGGCACGGTGACGGCGCCGCCGGTCACCGCAGCCGCCGCGAGGAACGGCGTGGCGTTGGACAGGTCGGGCTCGATGGTGCGGTCGACGGCCGCGATCGGTCCGGGGTGGACCCGCCAGGTGTTCGCCCGTCCGGTCTCGGCCGGCGTGTCCACCTGCACACCGCTCTCCCGCAGCATCGCCACCGTCATGTCGATGTGCGGCATGGACGGCACCGGGGGACCGACGTGCTCGAAGGTCACCCCGTCGGTGAAGCGCGCGGCCGACAGCAGCAGGCCGGAAACGAACTGACTCGATCCGGAGGCGTCCACCTCGACGCGGCCGCCGCGGACCGAGCCGGTGCCGACCACGTCGAAGGGCAGGCTGTCGCCGTGCACCTCGACACCCAGCGCGCGCAGCGCGTCGAGCACCGTGCGCTGCGGCCGGTTCCGGGCGTGCGAATCTCCGTCGAAGTGCGACGTGCGGGAGCCCAGCGCCGCCAGCGGGGGCACGAACCGCATGACCGTGCCCGCCAGGCCGCAGTCGACGGTGCCCCCGGTCAACGGTCCGGGCGTGACCCGGACGCGGTCGCCGGTGACCTCCACGGTTGCGCCGAGCGTGCGGATCGCCTCGATCATCAGGTCGGTGTCCCGGCTGCGCAGCGCACCGGTGATCGTGGAGGGGCCGTCCGCCAGTGCGGCGAGGACCAGCGCACGGTTGGTGAGCGACTTCGAGCCGGGTACGTCGACGGTGGCACGCACCGGGCGCGTGGCGGTGGGGGCGGTCCAGTACGTCACGGTGGTCAGTCTCTCATTCCCGCCCGTCAGCGAGTGAGGTCCGTCAGGACCGCGCCGGTCAGGGCGATCAGGTCGGTCGGGGCGATCTCGATCTCGAGCCCGCGGCGACCGCCGCTGCAGAACACGGTGTCCGCGGCGGCGACGGACTCGTCGACGACCGTGGGCAGCGCGTGCCGGGCGCCCGTGCACCACGGCCCGAGGGGCGAGACCCCGCCGAGCACGTACCCGGTCGCCCGGCGCGCCACCGCCGGATCGGCCATCGCAGCGCGACCGGCCCCCAGCGCTGCGGCCGCGGCCTTCGTCGAGAGTGTCGCGGTCACGGGCAGCACCGCGACGGCCGTGAACGGCCGCGCGGCCGTTCCGCCGGACGCGGTGATCACGAGGGTCTTGAGGATGCGGACCGCGTCGACCCCGAGACGAGCGGTGAGGACGTCGGCGGCTTCCTCGCCGAAGCGCGTGGTGCCCTTCGCGTGAACGTAGGTGTGCAGCCGGTACGACACGCCGGACCGGTCGAGGACGGTGGTCGCCGGAGTGGCCGTTCCTGCCATGTCGATCATCGTGCCCGACGGGCCGCGGTCGGCATCGCCCGGTGGACGTCCGCCGGGTGGGCACCGGGAACAGGTGGGCGGAGGTCGCTGTTGCACCGACGACGAGAGCGTGCCGCGGCGACGATGCGGACACGCGAGAAGGACTCCATCGAGAGGAGGCGACCGGGTGATCGCGACATCAGTCGACGAGCGCGTCGCACGGTCCCGGGCGGTGACCGCGAAGCGTGTCATCCCGCCGGTATCGTGGTGGTACGAGGTCGACGGCGCGGCTCCCGCCGCTGCCGTGTCGGTGGGCGAGACGTCCGCCGCAACCGTGTCGACCGCGGCAACCGAAGGGACCCCCGTGACGGACGACCAGCCCGGCACCACCACGGGCGCAGTCGATCCGGCGGTGCTCGAGACCGAGGACGGAATTCGTTCCCGGGCCAGTGCCGAAGATCTGACCGCGCGATTCGAGCGGGACGCGCTACCGCTCGTGGACCAGCTGTACGGCGCTGCGCTGCGCATGACGCGCAACCCCTCCGACGCCGAGGATCTGGTCCAGGAGACCTACATCAAGGCGTACACGGCGTTCAAGAGCTTCCGCGAGGGCACGAACCTCAAGGCGTGGCTCTACCGCATCCTGACCAACACGTACATCAACTCGTATCGGAAGAAGCAGCGTCAGCCGGCGCAGTACCCGACCGACGAGATCACCGACTGGCAGTTGGCGGCCACGGCCGAGCACTCGTCGACGGGTCTGCGGTCGGCGGAGGTCGAGGCTCTCGACACGCTGCCCGACGACGACATCAAGGCTGCCCTCGCCGCCCTTCCGGAGGAGTTCCGGATGGCCGTGTACTACGCCGACGTCGAGGGGTTCCCGTACAAGGAGATCGCCGAGATCATGGGTACGCCGATCGGCACCGTCATGTCCCGGCTGCACCGCGGCCGCAAGCAGTTGCGGCACGAACTGGCCGAGGTCGCGCGGGAGCGCGGCTTCCTGCGCACCACCGCACCCGAGGAGGTCGTGCGATGAGCGCGCGGGGTTTCGACGACGACAGTCAGTTCGAGGAGCTCGACTGCTCCGCCGTCCTCGCGGACGTCTGGGTGATGCTCGACAACGAGTGCGACGAGGCCAGTCGGCAGCGGGTGCAGAAGCACCTGGACTCCTGCGGTTCCTGCCTCGCCCAGTACGGCATCGAGGAGAAGATCAAGTCGCTGGTGGGCCGCAAGTGCGGCGGTGACCGCGCGCCGGACGGTCTGCGGGAACGGTTGAAGATCGAGATACGTCGCACCGTGACCGTGATCGAGACGGACTCTCTCGACACGAACACTCGGGGCACGGACGTCGAATCCGGGCGTCGCTGACGATCGAGAACGGGGCCGGACACGCCATGCGTGTCCGGCCCCGTCGTCGTCACCGAGTGGTGAGGATTCAGCTGTTGGGTCGCTTGCCGTGGTTGGCGGCGTTCCCCTTGCGGCTGCGCTTCTTGCGTCCTCGCTTGCCCATCGCGATCTCCTTCCTTCTCGTTCGCTCCAGTTTCTCACGTGTGGTTGGCTGTACCGCGACCGGCCGCGCACCGGCCGACGGTGACCGCGCGGTTCTCCGACGACGAGGGGTGGGCAGCGAGATGGCCGAGGACGTTCGGGCCGAGATGGTGTCGACGGTGTTCCAGATCGTGGTCGCGCCGGGTGACCGCGTCGCGGAAGGCGATCCCGTCGTCATCCTGGAGTCGATGAAGATGGAGATTCCCGTGCTGGCGGAGTCCGCCGGGACCATCGCCTCGGTCGACGTCGCGGTGGGCGACGTCGTCCAGCAGGGCGACCTCATCGCCGTCATCGACTGACTCGCACGCCACCCGCCCGTGTCGACGCTGTCGGAACTGCTCGCCGCACACACCGATCTGCCCGGTCACGCCGTCGACCATCTCCAACGGCTGGTCAGCGAGTGGCAACTCCTCGCGGACATCTCGTTCGCCGACGTCCTGCTCTGGGTTCCCACGGCGGCGCCCGCTCGCATCCTCTGCGTCGCTCAGTGTCGCCCCACCACCGCACCGACCGTGATCCCGATGGACAAGGTCGGGGCCGTCGTGGACGACGACGAGCACCCCGAAGTGGCGCAGTGCTTCGACTCGGGTGCCGTGGAGCGGTCCGCGGCCCGACCGGGCGTGGAAGCGGGGGAGTACGTCCCGGTCGCCGACGCCGTGCCGGTGCGGGTCCGCGGACGCGTCGTGGGGGTTCTGACGCGCGAGTCCGCCCCGGTGTCCCGGCGACCGCCGAGTCTGCTCGAGGCGGCGTACCGCGAGTCGGCCGCACAGTTCGGCGACATGATCGCGGAGGGCACGTTCCCGACCGCCGCCGAGCCGGGCGACGTCAACTCGAGCCCCCGGGTGGGCGACGGTTTCATCCGTCTCGACACCGCGGGCATCGTGACCTACGCGAGCCCGAACGCCGTGTCCGCGTACCACCGCATGGGTCTGACCACCGATCTGGCGGGTCACGACCTCGCGGCGTCGACACGCGGGTTGGTCACCGACCCGTTCGACGGTGACGAGATCGCCGCGCACATCGGCGCCGCCGTGCGCGACGCCGGGGGACGCCGGATGGAGATCGACGCACGGGGAGCCACCGTGCTGCTGCGCACGCTCGCCCTTCGGCGCGCGGACCGTCCGCTGGGAGCGGTGGTCCTGGTCCGTGACGTGACCGAGGTCAAGCGACGCGACCGTGCCCTGCTCAGCAAGGACGCGACCATCCGCGAGATCCACCATCGAGTGAAGAACAACCTGCAGACCGTCGCGGCGCTGCTGCGGCTGCAGGCGCGTCGGACGGAGAACGGCGAAGCCCGCACGGCGTTGCAGGAATCCGAGCGTCGCGTGACGTCGATCGCCCTGGTGCACGACGTGCTGTCCAACTCCGTCGACGAGGTGGTCGACCTCGACGAGGTGGTGGACCGCTTGCTGCCGGTGATGGCGGACGTGGGCTCGGTCTCGGCGGACGTCGCGGTGCGGCGCGACGGCGCGCTCGGTCGATTCCCCGCGGAACGGGCGACGCCGCTGGTCATGGTGCTCACCGAACTGATCCAGAACTCCCTCGAGCACGGCTTCGAGTCGGGCGCGTCGGGGCGGGTGGACATCCTGGCCGAGCGGTCCGCGCACACGCTCACCGTCACCGTGCGCGACAGCGGCCGCGGCGTTCCACCGGGCTTCGACCCGCGCACGTCCGGTCGACTGGGTCTGCAGATCGTGACCACGCTCGTCGACGTCGAACTCGGCGGCTCCATCGCGGTCGCGGGTGGGCCGGAGGGGGGGACCGACGCGACGGTCCGGGTCCCGGTCGGGCTGACGCGACGCGGGTGAGTGCGGCATTCGCCGAACGGACAAAGCCCGGCACACGACAGAGCCCGGCACCCCCGTGGGTGCCGGGCTTTCGACCTCTTCGAGCGTTCTGCCTCGGGTCAGACGGCGGAGCGAGCGCGGGTCCGCGCGTTGCGACGCTTCAGGGCGCGACGCTCGTCCTCGCTCATACCGCCCCACACGCCGGCGTCCTGGCCGGATTCGAGGGCCCAGGCCAGGCAGTCGGCGGTGACGGGGCAGCGGTTGCACACGACCTTGGCATCGGCGATCTGGGCGAGAGCCGGGCCGCTGTTTCCCACCGGGAAGAACAGTTCCGGGTCCTCGTCGCGACAGATAGCCTTGTGGCGCCAATCCATCTTCTTACTCCTCACCGAGCGCGCGCACGCGCTTGTCGTTTCGTGGTCGCGTCGACGGACGCGTTCAGGGCTTACAGGGGGCTTTCAGCCGGTTTTCACGGGCTTGTTGTCGAACAGTTCGCGAGCGAGCCGAAGCATGTTTCCGCGCTGTTACTTGTGAATGCTTTCACGAACCAGGGATAAGTCAATAGACGACGCGGTCTCCGTGGCCAAGCTCACTGACGATCCGGTCGTCGGACCTACCGAGGAGCGGTGACGTTCGCTCATCGCGGCGTCGTACCCGTTTCCGCGTGGTTCGACACACCGAGGTCGGCTCGGGGCGCCACGACATCGAGCGCGTCCGGTGCGGACACGAACCGCACTTCGGTCCGTTCGCCCAGGTAGTCGCCGTCGACCTGAAGACCGACGGGATCGCTCGCGCGCACCACGACGCACCGCGTGTCGTCGGTACGCAGCAGTCTCGACGACGACGGTTCGCGCGACGGGGACAGCAATTGCGCCACCACACGAAGAGACGGGAACACCGCGGTGGTCCGCATCCCGAACACCCCGAGTCCGGTTTCGAAACGCGTGGTCGGATTGGTACGAACCGGTCGATCGTTCAAATACGTCCACGGGTCGGTGTTGGTGACGAAGACGTAATGCACGCCGTTTTCCTCGGGCCCGTCCTCGACCCGGACCGACAACTTCGGGTCCGCACGTTTGCGCCGGAAGAACGTCGCGATCGCCGTGCGCACGTACCGGGACGGGGACACCGGCTCCCCGCTACGCCGACCCTTGTCGATCGCCGCACAGACGTCGGCGTCGAGACCCATCCCGGCGTTGAAGAGAAACCAGCGCCGATCGTCCGATCGACCGTCGACCACCCGGACGCAGTAGCCGAGGCCGATGCGTCGACGCTGCTCGGCCCCGATCAGATCGATCAGCTGATTGGTCGCCGCGACGGGATCGCGCTCGATACCCAGGGACCGAGCGAACACGTTGGCCGACCCACCCGGGACCACGGCCAGCAGCGGCACCGGACCCACGGTGACCGACTGCATCGACGTCGGCGCGGGCGTGCCCAGCAGGCCGTTCACCACCTCGTTCACCGTGCCGTCGCCGCCGTGCACGATCACCAGGTCCAGACCGGCCCGACGAGCCTCGCGACCCAACTCGGTGGCGTGCCCGCGATGTGTGGTCTGAGCGACCTGCAGGCTCACCCGGCTCGCCAACGCGTGTGCCACCAGGTCACGACCGGCCGGAGTGGTCGAGGTGGCGTGGGGGTTCACGATGAGGATGGCTCGCACGAGGCTCCAGACTAGACGCGGACGTCGTCGGCTCCCGTCGATCGCGCCGGGTGGTGCTCTAGGGTGACCGTGTGTCCGCCTCGCCCCCGTCGACCGCCACCCCGCTCCCGGTGCGGATCGCGGGCGCACTGGTCTCGGTCGAGGGGGCCGTCGCCGTCGTGGTGGCCGTCGTGCTGGTCGTCCGCGGCCTCGCCGGAGCGGACGAATCCGTCGTCAACGGGTTCGGCAGCGCCATCTGGTTCGCCGTCCTCGGCGGGGCCGTCCTGACCGGTGGCATCGCCCTCGTCCTCGGACATCGCTGGGGACGAGCACTGGCGCTGGTCGCTCAGTTGCTGCTGCTCCCGGTGGTGTGGTCCCTGCTCACCGACTCCGATCGACCGGTCCTCGGCACCGTCCTCGGCGTCGTGGTGGTCGTCGTCCTGGTCTGCCTGTTCTGCCCGCCGGCCGCCCGCTGGATGGTCACCGAGTACGCCGATCCGGACGACCGACCGGACGACCGACCGGCCTGAACCTCCTACGCTCCGTGCTCCGGCCTTTCTGGTCGCAGCTCCGCTACGCTCCGTGCTCCGGCGGCACGTTGTGCGACACCACCTGCCGGAACCCGTGCTCGAATCCCAGGACCGTCGACCCGGCCGGCCCGAGGGCGAAACGTCGTCCCTCGGTGACGGGTTCACCGATCCACCGGGCGATCAGGACGCGGGAGAAGTGCCCGTGCCCGACCACGACGACGTCTCGTTCCGGCAGCGTCGCCGACACCACCGACAGCACGAGGTCCGCGCGCGACGACGCCGCATCCGCCGTCTCGCCACCCGGGCAGGGGTGAGTCCACACCGTCCAGTGCGGGACCTCCCGACGGATCTCCGGGGTGGTCAGCCCTTCGTACTCGCCGTACTCCCACTCGCGCACGGCGTCCCACCGGCGGTCGACCGGCAGGCCCGCCAGTTCCGCGGTGCGGAGGGCCCGCGCCCGCGGGCTCGTCACCACCAGCGGGTCGCGCAGGCCCAGCGCCGCGATCCGCGCGCCGGCGGCCCGCGCCTGATCCTCGCCACGCTCGGTCAGCGGCACGTCCGTCACCGAGGTGTGCCGCCCCGTGCGCGCCCAGTCGGTCTCCCCGTGGCGGAGCAGCACCACGCGCGCGTCCGGGCGCAGCGGATCGGATTCGGGGCGGTGGTCACGGCCGTGGTCGTCGAGCACGACGCGATCCTTCCTCATCGGTGACACGGGCTCATCGACGACACGGGTTCATCGGTGACGCAGGTCTCGGAGAACTCGCTGGAACAAACCGGCCGTATGCGTGTTTACTTCTCGGGTTCCTCCCACCGCTCTCGAAGCGAGGAACGAGTGCGCGAGAGAAGGAAGTCACCGATCATGACCGATCGAACCACCGAGTCCGTCCCGGCGACCGGAGCGGACGAGCCCGCCGTGGCGACCGCCGCCGCGGAGCGCGGGCTGGACGCCACCGTGCTCAAGATCGCGGGCGTCATCGTCATCGGTGCGATCATGTCGATCCTCGACGTGACCGTGGTCAGCGTCGCACTGCCGACGTTCGCGGCCGAGTTCCGGACGACGTACGCGAGTGTGGCGTGGACGATGACCGGCTACACGCTGGCCCTCGCCTCGGTCATTCCGCTGACCGGGTGGGCCGCGGACCGCTTCGGCACCAAGCGTCTCTACCTGACGGCTCTGGTCCTCTTCGTCGCGGGCTCGATGCTCTGCAGCGTGGCGTGGGACATCACCTCGCTCATCGTGTTCCGCGTGCTGCAGGGCTTCGGCGGCGGCATGCTCATGCCCCTCGGCATGACGATTCTGACCCGCGCCGCGGGGCCCGATCGCATCGGTCGCGTCATGGCCGTGCTCGGTGTGCCCATGCTGCTCGGCCCGATCGCCGGACCGATTCTCGGCGGATGGCTCATCGACGCCGCGAGCTGGCACTGGATCTTCCTCATCAACGTGCCGATCGGCATCGTCGCCCTGGTCGCGGCGTGGACGGTGCTGCCGAAGGACGCTCCGCAGCCGTCGCAGTCCTTCGACGTGGTCGGAATGCTGCTGCTCTCGCCGGGCCTCGCACTGTTTCTCTTCGGCGTCTCGTCGATTCCCGAGACCGGCACCGTGCTGTCCGCCCGCGTGCTCGTGTCCGCGGTGGTGGGCCTGGCCCTCGTCGCCGCCTTCGTGGTCCACGCGTTGCGGACCGAGCACCCGCTGATCGATCTGCGCCTGTTCCGCAACCGCTCGCTGTCCGTCGCCGTCGTGGCGATGAGCTTGTTCGCGATCGCGTTCTTCGGTGCCGGGCTGATCTTCCCCAGCTACTTCCTGCAGGTGCGGGGCGAGACCACGCTGGCCGCCGGGTTGCTGCTGGCACCCCAGGGCCTCGGCGCGATGGTGTCCATGCCGATCGCCGGCAATCTCGCCGACCGCATCGGTCCGGGACGCATCGTGATCACCGGCATGGCCCTGGTCACCGCGGGTATGGCGGTGTTCACGCAGGTGGGTCCGTCGACGTCCTACGTGATCCTGCTGGGCGGCCTGTTCGTCATGGGTCTGGGCCTCGGCGCGACGATGATGCCGATCATGACGGCCGCGCTGCAGACGCTCGACGACGCGTCGGTGGCCCGTGGATCGACGCTGATGAACATCATCCAGCAGTCCGCCGGCTCGGTGGGTACCGCGGTCATCTCGGTGGTGCTGACGAACCAGTTGCTCGATCGCGCCGCCGCGGGCCCGGCGATGGCCGCGCAGAGCGACCCGGAGATCGCCGCGGCCCTGCCGCCGGGTGCGGTGGAGGCGGGGCTCGCCCAGGCCGCGGACGCGTTCGGGTCGACCTTCCTGGTGGCGACGATCATCGTGGCGTTCACCTTCGTCCCGGCGTTCCTGCTGCCGCGTCGCAAGGTCACGCCGACCGCCGGGGCGGGCGCTGCACCGACGCTGCTGCACTGACCTCGTCGCGCCACACCGGGGCGAGGTGCGGCGCGGGGTCGGCCGTGATGACAAGATCGTGCGCGTGACGACGATTCTGGCCGTGGCCAACCAGAAGGGTGGCGTCGCCAAGACGACCACCGTGGCTTCCCTCGGCGCGGCCCTGGCGGCGTCGGGACGACGGGTGCTGGTCGTCGACCTCGACCCGCAGGGATCGCTCACCTTCTCGCTGGGCCACAATCCGGACAAGCTCACCGCGTCGGTCCACGAGGTGCTCACCGCGGCGTTGCCCGTCGGGGAGGCGATTCTGTCGACGGACGACGGCGTGGATCTCCTGCCGGCGACCATCGACCTCGCGGGTGCGGAGGCGCTTCTGCTCATGCGGCCCGGCCGGGAGTACACGCTGAAGCGGGCGCTGGCGCCGGTGGCGGCGGACTACGACGTGGTGTTGCTGGACTGCCCGCCGTCGCTGGGCGTGCTGACGCTCAACGGTCTCACGGCCGCCACGGCGGTCCTCGTCCCGCTGCAGTGCGAGACGTTGGCCCATCGCGGTGTGGGGCAGCTGCTGACCACGGTCGAGGAGGTCCGGCAGATCACCAACCCGGACCTGGAGCTGCTCGGGGCGCTCGCCACGCTCTTCGACGCGCGGACCACTCACAGTCGTGACGTGCTCGCGGACGTGTCCGGTCAGTACGACATTCCCGTCGTCGCTCCGCCCATTCCGCGGACCGTGCGCTTCGCCGAGGCGTCGGCGTCGGGTACCTCGGTGATCTCGGGCCGCAAGAACAAGGGTGCCGAGGCCTACCGCGAGTTGGCGCGCAACCTGGACGCGTACTGGACGGGCGGCGCGGCGCTGCAGACGTACGACGCCGAGTAGGGGGCCGACGCCGGCCGGGTCCCTACCGGGACACGACTCAGCCGAGGACGACGGTGGTCCCGGCGCCGTCCGCGCCTCGTCTGCCCTCGACGACGCGGGTGCCGAGCACCGTGACGGAGACGGGTGCGGCCGCGTCCCCGCGGCTGACCGGGAGGGTGCGGGAGACGGTGCCGGACTCGGTGTCCGTCACGGCCAGGCCACCGGGAACCGGGACGAGGAGCTGCCCGGCCATGATGGCTCCCGCCCCGAGAGCGGTCGGCAGGACCCACCGGCGCTCGAGCGTCGCCTGATCGAAGCCCACCGCGACGGATCCGGTCCACCAGACCAGCACGGATCCGGTGCGGACCAGGTCCGACGCGCGTGCGGTGGGCCACGTGGTGGTCACCGGCTCGTCCATCGGGACGGCCGAGAGGAACGTCGCCGAGCCGTCGAAGAGGGCCACCCGTCCCACCACGGTGTCCGACGGCGGCAGGTAGAGGGCGATGCGGTCGCCGACGACCGCGAGGACGCGGGCGGTCTCGACGTCCGGGGAGACGTCGGCCAACACGGTCGACCCGTAGACCTCCGGGACGGTCGCGTCCTTCGGGGCCGGGTTCATCGTGGTCAGGCGCAGGCCGGTCTCGCCGGGGCACCGCTCGAGCACGGCCACTCGGCTGCTGGCCGAGGCGGTCGAGATCAGCGTGCATCCGCTGCGCGGCTGCGAGCCCGGGTTCACGGGAGCGTCGACGCGTCCGTACTCGAGTGTGCGCACCAGATCGGACCGCCACACCTCGAGCCGCGTCGACCCCGCCTGGGTGACGTAGGTTCCGTCGAAGCTCAGCCGCGCCGGATCGTCCGCGTCGTTGGTCCGTTGGTCCTCGCGCGCGCCGGACGCGCCGTCGAGTTCGGTGACCTGTCCGCACCCGCGATCGTCGCGGTAGGTGGCCACGGCGGCGTCCCAGGCGCCGACGACGGCGCACAGCGCGCGATCGCGGGTGTAGCTCCAGCGTGTGTCGCCGGTCGCCGGGTCGAGACCGCGCACGGTGTGGCGGTCCGAGGCGATCACGGTGCCGCCCACGACGAACGGCGTGCCCGATCCGGCGTCGTCGGTTCGCCAGAGCTCGCCGACAGACTCGGGAACGGACAGCGCCGAGGGCGGCGGCCCCACCGGGGATTCGGCGACCACCGACGTGGTGCCGCGGGCGTCGCTGTTCCACCAGACGACGACCGCCGCCACCATCACCAGGACGGCGATGGTGGCGGCGGCGATCACGTCGGCGCGGGTGCGCCGTTCGGGTGCGAGCACGGGCCGTTGAGCCGGCCGGTCAGTCGCGTGCTGCGGCGGTCACCGAGGTGCCGTCGGTCGACCCGGCGGAAGCAGACCCCGCGGCCGCCCCGCCGCGGCCGGAGCCGCGACGACGACGGCGACGGGGACGGGTCGAGCCGTTGCCCTCCGCGGCGGACGTGTCCGCACCGGGAGAGTCGGGCGCGGTGGTGGCGGTGGTGTCGGTGGTGTCGGCCGCGCCGCGGTCGGCACCGGTCTCGGCCTTGCCGCCACGGGTGCGACGACGGTTCCGCGAGCGACGCGGAGCACGCGGGGCGTCGTCGGACGACGCGCGGTCGGAACCGGACGACGCGGCACCGTCGGCACCGGACTTCGAGTCCGCCGAGGTGTCGTCGGACGACGTCCGGGACGGCCGGGCGATGCTGCCGGTGGCGTCGCGCGGGATGTTCAGCTCCGTGTAGAGGTGCTCGGAGCTGGAGTACGTCTCCGCGGGCTCGGGGATGTCGAGCCCGAGCGCCTTGTCGATCAGCTGCCACCGGGGGATGTCGTCCCAGTCGACCAGGGTGACGGCGATGCCGGTGCGGCCCGCGCGACCTGTGCGACCGATGCGGTGGACGTAGGTCTTCTCGTCCTCCGGGCACTGGTAGTTGATGACGTGGGTGACGTCGTCGATGTCGATGCCACGGGCCGCGACGTCGGTGGCGACGAGAACGTCGATCTTGCCGGCGCGGAATTTCTCGAGCGCCTTCTCGCGCGCGATCTGCCCGAGGTCGCCGTGGACGGCGCCGACGGCGAATCCGCGCTCGGCGAGGTCGTCGGCCACCTTCTGGGCGGTGCGCTTGGTGCGGGTGAAGATCATCGTCGCGCCGCGTCCGTCGGCCTGCAGCACGCGGGCCACCATCTCGGCCTTGTCCAGCGCGTGCGCGCGGTAGACGTGCTGTGCGGTGCGCTCGTGGACGGCGGAGGACTCCGCCTCCTCCGCGCGGATGTGCGTCGGCTGCGTGAGGAACGTGCGGGCCAGGGTGATGATCGGGCCCGGCATGGTCGCCGAGAACAGCATGGTCTGGCGGCTGTCCGGGACCATCCCCATGAGACGTTCGATGTCGGGGAGGAAGCCGAGGTCGAGCATTTCGTCGGCCTCGTCGAGGACCAGCACGCCGACCTTGCCGAGCACCAGGTGCCCCTGCTTGGCCAGGTCGAGCAGTCGACCCGGGGTACCGACGACCACGTCGACGCCGGCCTGCAGGGTGGCGATCTGCGCCTCGTAGGGACGACCGCCGTAGATGGACATGACCCGGACGGGTCCGTCGGCCGACTGCAGATGCTTGGCGGCGTTCTCGAGGTCGCTGGTGACCTGGACGCAGAGCTCGCGCGTCGGGACGATGACCAGCGCTCGCGGGGTGCCGTCGAGCACCGACGTGCCCGAGCCGTCGGCGGGACCGGTGGCCAGGCGGTGCAGCAACGGCACGCCGAAGCCGAAGGTCTTGCCCATGCCGGTGCGAGCCTGACCGATGAGGTCGTCGCCGGCGAGGGCCAGCGGAAGCGTGAGCTCCTGGATGGCGAAGGTGCGATCGATGCCGATGTCGGCGAGGCCGCGCACGATCTGCGGGTGCACGCCGAGCTCGGCGAAGGTGGGGGGAGTGTGGGTGGTGTCCAACGCGGCGGACACGGTGGTCTCCGCGGGGGCGTCGTTCTCGTGGTCGACGGTGATCTTGCTCAGGGGTCCGGCCTCTCTCGGGTCTCGCACGCACCACGAGGGCCAGGCCGAGTGACGGCCGATGTCGATGCCCCCGAGTCCGTTTGCAGCCCGCGGCGCCGTCGGCCGGCGGTGGCGACGGACACGGTCCGTCGCGACAACCCCGGCGACACGATCGGCGGCAGGCACGAACCGAGTGCGCGCACAGTGTCGGGTGTCGGCGCCGCGGTGGCCGTAGCGGTGAATCGACCGTGTCCGAGACACGGCCGCCGTCGTACGGACGCAGCGCCGTCACGCCCATTCTAGCCCGGCGTCGCTCGGGCGGCGGTATCGGCCGTTCCGACGTGTCCGGCGGTAGGGTCGGTGGCCATGGAGAGCACTGGGGTCAGCGGGCGGACGCAGCAGGTCGACGGCGCGTCCGCGCCGGGTGTCGTGTCCGCCGATCACCCGGGCGTCGTGAGCCTGTTCGGCGTGCTCGCGTACGGCGAGATCTCCGCCTTCTACCGTCTGGTCGAGGACGCCGCGATGGCGCCGACGTTGCGCGACCGAATCGCGATGGCGAGCATGGCGGCCGCCGAGATGAACCACTTCGAGGTGCTCGAGGCCGCGCTCCGCGACCGCGGGCGTGACGTCCTGTCGGTCACCGAACCGTTCGCCGCCGCCCTCGACGCCTACCATGCATCGACCCTGCCGTCGACGTGGATGGAAGTCCTGGTCAAGACCTACGTCGCGGACGGGTTGGCCGCCGACTTCTACCGCGAGATCGCGCACAGCCTGCCCGCCGAGGTCGCCGCGACGGTGCGCGAGGTGCTCGCCGAGACGGGGCATTCGGAGTTCGTCGTCTCCGAGGTGGTGGCCCGTGTCGCCGAGGACGCCGCCGCCAAGGATCGCCTGATGCTGTGGGGACGGCGGCTGCTGGGCGAGGCGATCACCCAGGCCCAGTTCGTCCTCGCCCAGCGCGAGGAACTGACCGAACTGGTGATGACGGCGTCGGGCGACTTCACCGGCATCGTCGCGTTGTTCGACCGCATGCAGGTGCGGCATTCCGAGCGCATGGCCACCCTCGGCCTCGTCTGAGCGGCCCCGACGGCACTCGCCCGGCTGTTCGCTCAGGGCGTGGCGTCGGAGGCCGTGCCGCGCCCGGCCGCTGCACTAGCCTGGATCACGAACAGACAGGCACCAACGACAACGACGTGGAGGTCGGCCGTGGAGGTCAAGATCGGAATTTCGGACAGCCCACGGGAACTGGTGATCAACAGCGCCCAGACTCCCGACGAGGTGGAGGCGCTGGTCTCCGGAGCCTTCGGCGGCGAGGGCGTGCTGACCCTGCTCGACGAGAAGGGCCGCAAGTTCCTCGTCCCCGCAGCCAAGCTGGCCTACGTCGAGATCGGCCCGTCGGACAGCCGGCGCGTCGGATTCTCGACCGTCACGGCGTCCTGACCGGACCAACTCCGGCACAGCGAACGGCCCCGCACCGAGCAGGTGCGGGGCCGTTCGTCGTCCGGTGCGTTCGAGGTCGGTGACGCTCGAGGTCGGTCAGGACCCGGCCTGCAGGGGCACGTGCGACAGGCCGCCCCAGGCCAGGGTGACCGTGGTGTCCACGGCCTCTTCCTTGGTGATCGGCCGGTCGGCCTCGAGCCAGTACCGAGCCGTGAACTGGCTGGCGCCGACGAGGCCCACAGCGAGGATGCGGGCGCGGTGCGGGTCGAGCCCGGAGTCGTGGCTGACCAGATCGAAGACGGCGTCGACGCAGGCTTCGGTGGCCTGGTCCACGCGGGACTGCACCTGCGGATCGCCCATCAGATCCGACTCGAACACGAGGCGGAAACCCTGGGTGTCGTTGTCGACGAAGTCGTAGAACGCGAGGACGGCGGCGCGCACGCGCTTGCGGTTGTCCGTGGTGGACCGCAGCGCCTGGCGCAGTCCGGAGATGAGCGTGTCGACGTAGTTGCCGAGAACCGCCACGTACAGGTCGAGCTTGCCCGGGAAGTGCTGGTACAGAACGGGTTTGCTGACACCGGCACACTCGGCGATCTCGTCCATGCCGGCGGCGTGGTAGCCACGGGCCACGAAGATCTCGCCGGCCGCGGTGAGCAGTTGCGCGCGGCGCGCATCGCGGGGAAGGCGGGCGCTGCGGCGCCCTGCTCCCGCCCCGACGGACGAGCTTCGGTCGGCGACATCGGTCATCTGGTACTACCGTCCCATCCGCCGCGTCGGCCGACGGACGAGGATCTCTCGGCTCAGCGGTAGGGCGCGGCATGTCGTTCTGCAGATCGTGTCGACGATACCCCGGCGCGCCGATCCGAGCGGTCGGGCACGTGTGAGAACCTGGATCGGTGAGCGATCGAGGGCATCCGCAGCGCGCGGACCGGGCGCGGCGATCTCATCAGCCGCTCCGGGCGCAGTGGGATCCGACGGCCGTCGACGCCGGTCGCCCGCGCCCGCCGCGCCCCGAACGCACCGCGAAGAAGCGCAGCCGGGTGGGTCGGTTCGTCGCCACCTACGGCTGGCGGGCCTACGCCCTGCCGATCCTGCTCGTCGTCACCGTGCTCGTCATCGTCGACGCGGTGCGCGATCCGGGCACGGCCGCGTCGCCCGATTCCGCCCCCGGCTTCCCCGCCCTGTCCAACACGTCCGAGGGCACCGACGTGATCGGCGTACCGCCCGCGGGCGACGGGAACTTCGCCGACAGCATTCCCTCCGGTGAGATGCCCGACGGCGGACCGTTCGCCGTCCAAGGGGCGAGCACGTGGCGCGTCGTGCCGGGAACGACCGACCAGGTGGGGCAGGGCACCGAGCGTGTGTTCACCTACACCGTGGAGATCGAGGACGGCATCGACACCGTGGGGTTCGGCGGTGACGAGTCCTTCGGCCGCTTCGTCGACGCCACGCTGTCCAACCCGAAGAGCTGGACCAACGACCCGCGGTTCGCGTTCCGGCGGGTCGACACGGGTGATCCCGACTTCCGGGTCTCCCTGACCTCGCAGATGACGGTGCGGGACGTCTGCGGCTACGACATCCAGCTCGAGGTGTCCTGCTACAACCCCGGCATCGACCGCGTGGTGCTCAACGAGCCGCGATGGTTGCGCGGTGCGACGGCGTTCCAGGGAGACATCGGCTCCTACCGCCAGTACGTCGTCAACCACGAGGTGGGCCATGCGATCGGGTACCAGGCGCACCAGCCGTGCGAGACCGACGGCGGCCTCGCGCCGATCATGATGCAGCAGACCTTCGGCACGGCCAACGACGACATCGCGACGCTCGACCCGGAGGGCGTCGTCCCCATGGACGGCAAAGTGTGTCGATTCAATCCCTGGCCCTATCCGCGGACGTGATGGAGCCGCTCGTCGCCCCGGGACCGCCGCTGACGCCCGAC
Source organism: Rhodococcus sp. PBTS 1 (assembly GCF_001620025.1). Taxonomy (NCBI): domain Bacteria; kingdom Bacillati; phylum Actinomycetota; class Actinomycetes; order Mycobacteriales; family Nocardiaceae; genus Rhodococcus; species Rhodococcus sp. PBTS 1. Next base: position 2,181,426 of record NZ_CP015219.1, on the reverse strand, counting down.
CAGGTCGCGCGCTACAGCCGTCATCTGCTGCTGCCCGATGTCGGCACGGTCGGCCAACGGCGGCTGCGCGCTGCACGGGTGCTGGTGGTCGGCGCGGGCGGCCTGGGCTCGCCGGTGCTGCTGTATCTCGCCTCGGCCGGGGTGGGCACCATCGGCATCGTCGAGTTCGACGAGGTCGATTCTTCCAATCTGCAGCGTCAGATCGTGCACGGGGAGGCCGACGTCGGGCGCGGCAAGGGGGCCAGTGCGCGGGACGCGATCCGGCGCATCGACTCGAGCATCGAGGTGCGCGTCCACGAGCTGCGTCTCGCTCCGCGCAACGCCGCCAACATCTTTCGGCAGTACGACCTGGTGGTGGACGGCACCGACAACTTCGCCACCCGCTACCTGGTGAACGACGCCGCCGCGGTGGCGGGCGTGCCCTACGTGTTCGGGTCGATCCACCGTTTCGACGGGCAGGTGTCGGTGTTCTGGGACGCCGCGCCGGACGGCCGCGGCATCGACTACCGGGATCTGTACCCCGATCCGCCGCCGCCGGGCACCGTGCCGTCCTGCGCCGAGGCCGGCGTGCTGGGCGTGCTGTGCGGGGTCGTGGGATCGATCATGGCCACCGAGGCCGTCAAGCTCGTGACCGGTGTCGGTGACCCGTTGCTCGGTCGCCTGCTGATCTACGACGCGCGGGCGATGGCGTTCCGCACGGTGACGGTGCGTCGCGATCCCGGCCGGGCGCCGGTGACCGAGGTCGCGGAGGACTACGAGGTGCTCTGCGGTCTGCCGACGCCGCCGCTCACGGTCGACGGGGACCTCGAACCGGAGGAGGTCCGCGAGCTCCTCGCGGGCGACGGTCCGGTCGCGCTGGTGGACGTGCGCGAGCGCGTCGAGTGGGACATCGCGCACCTCGAGGGTGCGACTCTCGTGCCGGTCGGCGGGGTGCTCGACGGCAGCGCGACCGGCGACATTCCCCGCGACAGGCCCGTCGTTCTCTACTGCAAGACGGGGGAGCGGTCCGCGGACGCGCTCGCCGTCCTGCGAGCCGCAGGCGTGTCGGACGCGCACCATCTGCGCGGGGGCCTCGACGCCTGGATCCGCGACATCGACCCGTCCCTGCCCTCCTACTGACCCGCCGTTCTCCCGACGGGCCGAGGTCCCGGACGTCGGCCGCGGTGGCGGTACGGTCGGACGCATGATGCCGGAACCACCTCAGCACGTCATCGGCACTTTCGGCCTCCGCGGCTCCGACCCGGTCCCGCTCGGCGACGACTGGGACGGCGGATGGCGTCTCGGTGACGTCGTGCTCTCGCCCGTGGCCGATCACGCGCGCGGTGCCTGGTCGGCGAAGGTCCGCGAGACGCTCGAGGTCGAGGGGGTGCGGCTCGCCCGCCCGGTGCGGTCCACGGACGGCCGGTACGTCGTGTCCGGGTGGCGCGCCGACACCTACATCGAGGGCGCGCCCGAACCTCGGCACGACGAGGTGGTCTCCTTGGCCACCCGACTGCACGTGGCCACGTCCGCGCTGGAGAAGCCGCGGTTTCTCACCCAGCCGCCGGTGGCCCCGTGGTCCGACGTCGACGTGTTCGTCGCGGCGGATCGTGCTGCGTGGGAACCGGTTCCGTTCCGGTCGGCCCGCGCGGGCGGGGCGGTGGAGCCGACGTCGCCCGACGGGGTACGCAGCATGGAACTGATCGGCCGGCTCGCGACGCTGCGGCGACCGGTGCAGGAGCCGGACCAGTTGGTCCACGGGGACCTGTTCGGCACCGTGCTCTTCGACGGCGCCCGCGCGCCCGGACTGACCGACATCACCCCCTATTGGCGTCCCGCTGCATGGGCCGCGGCGGTGGTCGTCGTCGACGCGGTGTCCTGGGGCGGCGCGGACGACGGCCTGGTCGGCCGGTGGGAGGACCTCCCGGAATGGCCGCAGATGTTGTTGCGGGCCATCATGTTCCGGCTCGCCGTCCACGCGTTGCACCCTCGCTCGACGGCCGAGGCGTACCCCGGCCTCGCGCGGACCGCCGACCTGGTGCGGCTCCTGCTCTAGAGCCGGGCGGCGCCGTCGGCACCGACGAGACGGCCGCCGCCGTCAGTACCGACGAGACGGCCGCCGCCGTCAGTACCGACGAGACGGCCGCCGCCGTCAGCGTGCCCGATACGCCCGCCACCCGCCGTACTCGGTGATGTCCGTTCCGGCGTCGGCGGCCTCCTGGCTGCAGGTGAAACCCGTCACCCACCGCCCGTCGGACAGTTCCACCGGGCCCAGTCCCATGGGCGAGGGCAGCGCCGCCAGGAACGTGCCGAGGTGCGCCGGGGCAAGGCGGTAGAGCTCGCCCGCGATCTCGGCGCCGCCGTCGCCCACCCGGACCAGTCCCGGCTTGGGCGGCTCGGTGTGCAGGTCCCGGAGCCGGTAGGCCGTGGACGTTCGCACCTCGCCCAGGAACCGCGCCCGGCGCTCGACGAGCTGGCCGTGCGCCGGAAACCCTGCGAGATGGGCGCCCACCACCAGGACGTCCACGCCGTCCGCGCCGAGGTCGGGACTCGGCTCACCGACCAGACGCGCCGCGACGTCCACCGCGACCTGATCGTCGAAGCGGTCGGTGACGAGCATGACGCCGAACGGGTCGCCCGCGGCGGTCGCGACGCCCGGCACGGCCACGGCGGCCAGGTCGAGCAGGTTGCAGAAATTCGTGAACGTCCCCATCCGACGGTTGATCGCCACGGGCTCGGCCTGCACCGCCGCGATGGTCGGGTGCTCGGTGGTGGTGGGCAGCAGCAGCGCGTCCACGTCCGCGAGCATCCGCACCGCGAGGGCCCGGACCCGGGTCAGGCGGTCGAGGTCGGCGACGTACTCGTGCGCGGCAGGTGCCTTCGCGCCCCGCACGATGGCGGCGACCGTCGGGTCCGTGCTCGCCGGCGCCGTCTCGAGGAACGCTCCCACCGCCGCGTACCGCTGCGCCACCATGGCTCCGTCGTAGAGCAGCGTGGCCGCGTCGAGCAGGGCGGAGACGTCCACCGTGACGGTGTCGATCCCACGGTCGGCCAGCCCGTCGACGGTCGCGGCGAACGCGGCGGCGAACTCCGGCGACAATGCGGTGAGATCGTCCGCCCGCGGCACCGCGACGCGCGGCCGGGGCGCGGCGGCCAGGCGAACGGCCGCGGGCCACGACCGGCTTCGCGGGTCCTCGTCGTCCGGCCCGATCATCGTGCGCATCGCGGCGGCCGCAGTGGCGAGGTCGGCAGCGAACACGGTGACCGCGTCGTAGTCCACGCAGGCCGGCACGACGCCCGCGGTAGGGACGAGACCCAGGGTGGCCTTGATGCCGACCAGGTCGTGCAGTGCGGCCGGCACCCGACCGGATCCGGCGGTGTCGGTGCCGAGCGCGACGTCGACCACGCCGAGGGCCACGGCCACCGCCGATCCGGCGCTCGACCCGCCGGACACCCGCTCGGGATCCCACGCGCAGCGCACCGCGCCGTGCGGGCTGCGGGTGCCGACCAGGCCCGTCGCGAACTGATCGAGATTGGTCGTGCCCAGCACCAGCGCGCCCGCGTCGACGAGCCGTCGGACGGCCGTGGCCGACTTCTCGGCGACGACGCCGAATTCCGGGCAGGCCGCGGTGGTCGGGAGTCCGACGACGTCGATGTTGCCCTTGACGGCGACGAGCAGGCCGGCGAGAGGGAGGTCGGCACCGTCGGCCAGGCGCTGCTCGACGGCGTGCGCGTCGTCCAGGACCTCACCCTCCGGTCGCAGGTCGATCCACACCTCCGGCCGGTCCTCCTCGCCGAGGCGCTTGTATGCCAGGGCCACGCGCTGCGACGGGGGCAGCGTGGGATCGATGCGGTCGGCGACGACGCTCATGCGAGGGTGTTCCCTTCGGTTGCGGGGGTGGGTTCTTCGGTCCGGAGGGGGACGGTGATCAGTAGCGGACTGCCGGGTTCGACGCGGTCGCCGGGGGCGACGGTGACGGCGACGACGCGCACGGCGTCCGAAACGGTCACCGGCAGTTCGAGTTTCATCGCCTCGAGCACCACCGCGGTGTCGCCGGCCGCGAGGACGTCGCCGGCGGAGACGTCGACGCGCCACACGCTGGCGACCATCGGGGCCTCGACGACCGTGCCCCCCGCGGGGACGTCGAGGTCGAGCGCGCCGGACGCGACGGCAGGGTCCACGTCGGTCTGCCGGGCGTCGAACTCGCCGGATTCGCGCCAGGTCTGTTTCTCCCGCTCGAAGGCTGCGCGTTGACGGCTGTCGAACTCGGCGATGGACTCGGCGTGCTCGGCCAGGAAGCCGCGGTGCTCGGCGAGGGAGAAGTCGCCGTGCTCGATCGCCGGGTCGAATCGCCCGGCGCGAGCGTCGGCGCGGGCCTCGGTGAGTTCGTCGGGGGTGACCGGTGTCCACGAGATGCGGTCGAACCAGCGGAACAACCACGGCACCCCGGGTTCGAACGGCGCTCGCTGGGTGTGACCGGACCAGATCGGCACCGTGCGTCCGATCAGCTGGTAGCCCCCCGGCGACTCCATGCCGTAGACGCAGAGGTACTTGCCGCCGATGCCCACGGCGTCGGACGGCGTCCACGTCCGCGCCGGGTTGTACTTGGTGGTGACCAGGCGGTGTCGTGGGTCCAGCGGAACGGCCAGGGGCGCACCGAGATACACGTCGCCGAGTCCGAGCACCAGGTACTCCGCGTCGAAGACTATGCGTCGGACGTCGTCGACGGAGTCGAGACCGTTGATGCGCCGGACGAATTCGGTGTTCGACGGGAGCCACGGCGCCGTCGGGCGGACGCCGCCGCGGTAACGATCGATGGCCTCGAGGATCGAGGGATCGTCGAAGGACAGAGGCAGGGTGATGCGGCGGCTGGGGACGACGATGTCCGCCGTCGGCGGGAGGTCCTCCTCGATCTCGGCGAGCAGTCCCACCACGGTGCGGATCGGCAGTCGGTCCGGATCCACGTGCAGGTGCAACGATCGCACGCCGGGTGTCGCGTCGAGCAAGCCGGCGGGCGCCCGCTCGGCCAGCGCCGCGGCCAACGCGTGCACCCGGATCCGCAGCCCGAGATCGAGTTCCATCGGTCCGTATTCGACCAGGACGTTGTCGTCCCCGCCGCGCAGGTAGCGGACTTCCGGCCGGCCGTCGCCGGCGTCGCGACGGCCGAGAACACCGTCGTCGTCTTCGCGGCGACCGAGCAGCGCGGGTGTCGGACGGTCCTGTGCGCGTGCGGCATCGGACCGCAGGGCGTCGGCGCCTGCGTCGGAGACGGGGACGAAGCGCACCGTGTCGCCCGGCCGTATCTGGCCCAGCTTCCAGCGATGTGCGGTGACCACCGTGAGCGGGCAGGCGAAGCCGCCGAGGCTCGGCCCGTCCGGACCCAGCAGGATCGGGGTGTCGCCGGAGACGTTGAGTGCGCCGACGCTGTACGGGCAGTCGTGGAGGTTCGACGGGTGCAGTCCGGCGTCGCCGCCGTCCGTGCGCGCGAACTCCGGCTTCGGACCCTCGAGCCGGATGCCCGTCCGGTTGGCATGCGCCGAGACGGTCCACACCGACTCGTAGAACAGATCGAGATCGGCGCGGGTGAAGTAGTCGGGAGCGGGGTGCGGGCCTTCCCCGACCGCGAGGTGCCAGTGGTGGGTGAACTCGGGTCGGTCGGCCGGATCCACGGGCGCCGGATCGGAGACACCGACGTCGGTACCGGCCGGACGCAGCACGTCGCCGGTCACGAGCGCGCGGCCGGTGACGCCGCCGAAACCGCCGAGCGTGAACGTCGCCGCGCTGCCGTGGTAGTCCGGCGCGTCGAACCCGCCGCGCACGGCGAGATACGTCCGCAGTCCGGTGTCCGCGGGTGCGCCGAGGTCGAGCACGCCGCCGGCGGGCACGGTGACGGCCTCCCACATCGGCACGGGTTCGCCGTCGAGGGTCACCGGTGCGTCGGCTCCGGTGACGGCGACGACGGTCGGGTGCGAGAACCGCAGACGCGGCCCGGTGAGGGTGCATTCGAGGGCCGGGAGATCGTCGTTGCCGACGAGTCGGTTCGCCAGCGTGAGCGAGAGGTCGTCGTACGCTCCGGACGGGGGGATGCCGACGTTCCAGAGACCGGTCCGTCCCCGAACGTCCTGGACGGTGGTGGAGACGCCGGCGCGCTCGACGTCGATCCGAGGGCCGTCTGTCGGGAGGTCGGCGAGCGTGCCCGTGGTGTGCACGGCCTGCACGACCGGCTCGGCCACCGCCGCGATCCGCAACTGGCCGAGGTTGGTGGACACCCCGTGCAGCCGGGACCGGGTCAGAGCGTCGTGCAGTGCGTGGAGCGCATCGGTGCGATCGTGTCGGTGCACGATCACCTTGGCGAGCATGGGGTCGTAGTAGGAGCTGACGGTGGTGCCGGTCTCGACGTGGGTGTCGATGCGCGCGTCGTCCGGAAACGCCACGTCGGTGAGCAATCCGGCGCTGGGTCGGTAGTCTCGGCCCGGATCCTCGGCGTAGACGCGGGCCTCGACGGCGTGTCCGGTGATCGCGGGGCCGGAGTCGGGGACGTCCGTCAGCATGGAGCGGTCGCCGCCGGCGAGCCGCAGCATCCACCCCACCAGATCCACCCCGGTGACCGCCTCGGTGACGGGGTGCTCCACCTGCAGCCGCGTGTTCACCTCGAGGAAGGACGCCTCCTCGCGGTCGACGTCGTAGACGAACTCGACCGTGCCGGCGGAGCGGTACCGCTGCGCGGCCGTCAGGGCCCGCGCCGACGCGAGCACCTGCTCGGCGACGGCCTCGGGCAACGCCGGAGCGGGGGCCTCCTCGATCACCTTCTGATTGCGCCGCTGCAGGGAGCAGTCGCGGGTGCCGAGACTGACCACCCGGCCCTCACCGTCGCCGAACACCTGCACCTCGAGGTGGCGGGCGCGTTCGACGAAGCGCTCGAGGAACACCCCGGACGAGCCGAAGTTGTTCTCCGCCAGACGGATCACGCGATCGTAGGCGGCGACCAGCTCCTCGGGACTTCGGCACGCCTGCATTCCGATGCCGCCTCCGCCGCCCACGGCCTTGAGAATGACGGGGTACTCGATCGCAGCCGCGGCCGCCACCGCGTCGTCGGGACCGGCCAGCAGGCCGCTGCCCGCGACCAACGGGACGCCCGCCTCGGCGGCCGCACGGCGCGCCGTGTGCTTGTCGCCGAACACCCGGAGATGGTCCGGTGCGGGGCCGACGAAGAGAAGTCCCGCCGCCTCGACCGCCGTCGCGAAGTCGACGTTCTCGGAGAGGAATCCGTAGCCCGGATGCACTGCCCCGGCGCCCGTGGCGAGCGCGGCGTCGACCACGGCGTCGGCCCGCAGATACGACTGCGCGGCCGGGGCCTCGCCCAGGCGTACCGCCTCGTCGGCCATGCGGACGTGCCGGGCGTCACGATCGGCGTCGCTGTACACCGCGACGGTCCGCAACCCCAGCTCCCGCGCACCGCGGACGATGCGGCAGGCGATCTCGCCGCGATTGGCGACGAGCAGCGTGTCGAAGGACAGGCTCGCCGCCGCGGCGGTGGCCGCGTCGGTCGAGGGGCCGGCGGTTGTCCGGCCGAGCAGTTCGGTCATGAGTCGGTCCTGTTCTGGGGCGGGCGGGGTCGGTCGGGGTCGGTCGGGTCGGATCGGTCAGTGCCGCACGGCGTGGACGAGGTGGGCCATCGACAAGGCGGTCGTGGCGCGGTCGACGACGACGGCGCGGGACTGGTCTATGTGGTCGAGCAACGTGGTCCGGGCGTCGGAGAGTGCGCCGTCGAGCAGTTGTTCGCCGATGAGCACGTGCTCGTCGACGGTGGCCCGCATGCGATCGGGGGTCAGGTAGTCGAACATGCGCACGGGACGGATGCGCGCGTTGACGGTGCGGAGGGCGTCGGCAAGCGCCGCATTCCCGGACGCGAGCAGGATCCCCACGTGGAACTCCTCGTCCCGCGTGACGAACCCCGCGTCGGGATCCGGCGGGTCGTGCCGCAGGCGACGCCACGACTCGACGATCTCCGCCAGCGCGGCGCGGTCGTGCCGCGGCACGCTGTCCTCGTCGCCGGTCACGCGGTCGATTCCCCTGAGCTCCAGGGTGATCCGCAGCTCGTAGAGGTCGGCGATCTCGGCCAGACGGGGACGGTAGGGGAGCAGGCCGCGGTCGTCGCGGCGGAGCAACCCGTCGGAGAGCAGCCGCGCCAGCGCCTCGCGGACCGGTGTTCGAGACACCCCGTAGAGCTCGGCGAGGCGTTCCTCGCCGAGACGCTCCGCGGGATCGAGAGCGCCGGCCATGAGGTCCTGACGCAACGTGAGGTACACCCGGTCGCGCAACGGTCCGGTTCCGATCAGAGGGGACGTCCCGGTCATCAGATGGCCATCGCCGCACGCACGTCGCTCTCGGCGCCGAGACCGCCGGCTCCGGTCGCGGTGATCCGACCCGATTCGAGGACGTGGTAGGTACGCGCCGCGCCCAGAGCGAACCCGATGTGCTGCTCCACCAACAGAACCGACAATCCGCCCCGCTGCGACAACGCCACGATGGTCCGCTCGATCTCCGCGACCACGGACGGCTGGATGCCCTCCGTCGGCTCGTCCAGCACGATCACTCGGGGCTCGGTGATGAGGGCTCGGGCGATCGCGAGTTGCTGGCGTTGCCCGCCGGACAGCAGCCCGGCTCGGCGGGACAGGAGATCCTTCAGGGCCGGGAACAGGTCGAGGGCCTCGTCGATCAAGGTGCGACCCCGCTTGCGCCCGTCGGCGACCACCTGCAGGTTCTCGGCCGTGGTGAGCTGCCCGAACGACTGTTGTCCCTGAGGAACGTAGGCCAGTCCGCGGGCGACCCGTGCACTCGGCCGCATCGACGTCACGTCTTCGCCGTCGAGGACGACGCGTCCCGACGACGTCTTCAGCAGTCCGACCGCGGCTCGCAGCAGCGTGGTCTTCCCGGCGCCGTTGTGCCCCATGACGGCGACCACGGCGTCGTCCGGAACGGTCAGGGACACCCCGTGCACCACGTCGCTGCGGCCGTAGCCGGCGTGGACGTCAACGAGTTCCAACATGGTCGTCCTCCTGACTGGCGGTGTCGTCGGGGCCGCGGACGGCGGCGGTGTCGGCCGAGCCGCCTACGGCGGCGGTGTCCGCGGAGCCGCCTACGGCGGCGGTGGTGCCCAGGTACACCCGCTGGACCTCCGGGTTCGCCTGGACCTCGGCCACGGTGCCCTCGGCGAGGACCCGTCCGCCCGCCAGCACCATCACCGACGTCGCGAAGCGGCGCATGAACTCCATGTCGTGCTCGACCACCACGACGGTGCGGTCGGCGCCGATGCGGCGCAGGAGCTGACCCGTGGCCTCTCGCTCCTCGTGGCTCATGCCGGCGACGGGCTCGTCGAGGAACAGCACGTCGGCGTTCTGCACCAGCAGCATGCCGATCTCGAGCCATTGCTTCTGCCCGTGCGCCAGCGACCCGGCCGGGGTGTCCCGACGGTCGGTGAGACCGATGGTCTCGAGCGCGTCCTCGACGGCCGTCGGCACCGAACGCCGACGACGCAGCAGGGTGCGCCAGGGCCGCCCGGCACCGGCGGCGATGTCGAGGTTCTGCAGCACCGTGAGGTTCTCGAAGATGCTGGCGGTCTGGAACGTGCGGCCGACGCCCAGGCGGGCGATGCGGTGAGTCTTCTTCCCCAGCAACTCGACGCCCGACTTGGTGACGGACCCGGTGGCGGGCACCAGGCCGGTGATCGCGTCGATGAGGGTGGTCTTGCCTGCGCCGTTCGGGCCGATGAGGAAGCGCAGATCGCCCTGCATCAGCGTCAGGTCGACGTCGGTGTTGGCCTTGAAACCGTCGAATTCGACGGTGAGACCGCGGACTTCGAGGTACTGGCTCGACATGCCGGCGTTGCCGCCGTAGGTCGGGCCCACCGAGGGTGCCGCGGTGGTGGGGACCGGGGTCATCGGACCGGCTCCTTGTCCGTCGTCGGGGTGGTCGCGTTCGTCGCGACGTCGTCTGCAGGGGCGGTGGTCGTGTGGAGCTCGACGGGCCGCTGTCCCGGCGCGGGCGGTGCCGGCTCCATGCGCTGTCGCTGTCGGCGCAGCGCGAACAGACCGGCCGCACCGGCCGGGAAGAAGCCGACCACCACGACGAACAGCAGGCCCTGGGCGTACGTCCACCCGGACGGGAACTGTTCGGAGAGCGTGGTCTGTGCCCAGGCAACACCGATCGCCCCGAGGACCGGGCCGAGCAGGGTGGTGCGGCCGCCGATCGCGACGCCGATGAGGAAGGCAATCGACGGCACGACGCCGACGTCGTTGGGGGAGACGATGCCGACGATGGGCACGAAGAGGGCACCCGCCAGACCCGCGAAGAACGCGGCAACGACGTAGGCGACCACCTTGATCGTCGCCGGGTCGTAGCCGAGGAACCGCACGCGTTCCTCCTGGTCCCGCACGGCGACCAGGAGTTCGCCGTAGCGCGAGTTCATGAGGGCGCGCACCACGTACACCGCGCCGAGCACGGTGGCCGCGGCGACGAAGAACAGCATGCGCTGGTTGGCCGGATCGCTGAGGGTGAAACCGAAGAACGTCCGGAAACGGTTGAGGCCGTTGGATCCTCCGGTGGACTGCTGGCCCACGAGGAGAATCGCGAACGCTGCCGCGAGCGCCTGGGACAGGATGGCGAAGTAGGCACCCTTGACGCGCCGCTTGAACACGCCGAGCCCGAGCAGCAGCGCCAGCAGTCCCGGCAGGACGAGGATGCCGAGCACGGCGACCACGGGGGAGGCGAACGGCACCCAGTACGAGGGCAGTTCACGGATGCCGGCGATCGACATGAAGTCCGGCACGGCGTCGCCGCGCAGGGTGGCGTCGGCCATCTTCAGGTGCATGGCCATGATGTAGGCGCCGATGCCGAAGAAGACGCCCTGCCCGAGCGTGAGCATCCCGCCGCGTCCCCAGGCGAGGCCGATGCCCACCGCGACCAGGGCGTAGCAGAGGAACTTCGCCAGCAGGCTCAGCCGGAAATCGCTGAGCACCGCCGGCGCCACCGCGAACAGCAGGATCGCGGCGATACCGAAACCCGCTGCGGCGCGGAACCTTTCCGGCACGATCGTGGAGACGGTCATACGAGGCTCCTGGTCTTGACGGCGAAGAGGCCCTGCGGTCGGGCCTGCAGGAAGGCGACGATGAGCACGAAGACCACCACCTTGGCGACGGAGGCCGTGGTGCTGTACTCGACGAACGAATTGAGGATGCCGAGAGCGAAGGCCGCGATGACGGCACCCTTGATCTGGCCCAGCCCGCCGACCACCACGACGAGGAACGCGTCGATCAGATAGCTTTGTCCCACCGTGGAACTCGTCGATCCGACCAGAGTGAGCGCCACGCCGGCGACGCCGGCGAGTCCCGACCCGATGAAGAACGTCGAGATGTCGGTACGTCGCGAGGAGATGCCCGACGTCTCGGCGAGATCGCGGTTCTGCACCACCGCCCGGATGCGTCGTCCCATCGGCGTCGTCTTCAATGCCAGGGCGAGGACCGACACGGCCACGACGGCGAGAACGAGAATGAAGATCCTCGTCTTCGGAACGACGGCGCCGAGCACATCCACACCGCCCGAGAGGAAGTCCGGTGCGACGACGTTGACGGCCGGTGCGCCGAAGATGTCGCGGGCGAGTTGCTGGAGGATCAACCCCACACCGAAGGTGACCAGCAGGGTGTCCAGCGGGCGGTGGTACATCCGCCGGATGAGCGTCACCTCGAGCAGTGCGCCCATGAGCCCACCGACGAGGAACCCGGCCACCAACGAGATCAGCAGCGACGCGCCACCGGCGCTCGTCACCTGTTGCACCACGTACGCGGTGTAGGACCCCGCCATGATGAACTCGCCGTGCGCCATGTTGACCACACCCATCTGACCGAAGGTCAGGGACAGGCCCAGCGCCGCGAGCAGGAGGATCGATCCGATCGAAAGACCCGTGAAGAGTTGTCCGACCACGACGTCCATGTGTTCTCCTTCCTCCGCTCGGCCCGCTCGCGACGCGGGCCGGGCAGTCAGTTGAGGTCGCCGGCCCAGTCGTAGGACTCGAGGAACGGATCGGGCTCGATCGGCGCGGGGGACTCCCACACCGTGTAGATGAGGCCGTCGGGACGGATCTCGCCGATGCGCGCGGTCTTGGAGATGTGGTGGTTGTCGCCGTCGACGACGACGGTGCCCTCCGGTGCGTCGAACGAGACGCCGTCGGCCGCGGCCTGGACGTCCGGCACGGCGAACGAGCCGGCCTTCTCGACCGTGTTCTTCCACAGGTAGACCGAGGTGTACGCGGCTTCCATCGGATCCGACGTGGGCTTGTTCTGGCCGAACTTCGCCTTGTACGCCTCGACGAACGCCGTGTTCTCGGGGCTGTCGACGGTCTGGTAGTAGTTCCAGGCGGTGAGCTGACCGGCGATGTTCTGGGCGCCGATGCCGGCCACTTCCTCCTCGGCGATCGACACGGAGATCACGGGCATGTCGGCGGCGGTGAGGCCGGCGTTGGTGTACTCGCGGAAGAACGCGACGTTGGAGTCTCCGTTCAGGGTGTTGAACACCGCGTCGGCGTCGGCCGACCGCACCTTGTTGACGATGGTCGAGAAGTCGGTGGAGCCCAGCGGGGTGTAGTCCTCGCCGCGGATCTCGATGCCGTTGGCCTCGGCGTAGGCGCGGATCTCGCGGTTGGCGGTCTGCGGGAAGACGTAGTCGCTGCCCACCAGGTAGAGGGACTTGACGCCCTTCTCCTTCAGGTAGTCGAGCGCGGGCACGATCTGCTGGTTGGTTGTCGCGCCGGTGTAGAAGATGTTCTTCGACGCTTCGAGGCCCTCGTACTGGACGGGGTAGTAGAGCAGGGCGTCGTTGTCCTCGAAGACCGGCAGCATCGCCTTGCGGGAGGAGGACGTCCAGCCGCCGAACACCGCGGCGACACAGTCACTGCTGATGAGTTTGTCGGCCTTCTCGGCGAAGATCGTCGGCTCGGACGCGCCGTCCTCGGCCACGATCTGCAGCTGCTTGCCGAGCACACCTCCGGACGCGTTGATCTGTTCGACCGCGAGCGCGATCGAATCCCGCACCGTCACTTCGCTGATCGCCATCGTTCCCGACAGTGAGTTCAGCGATCCGATCTTGACGGTGTCTCCGCTGGTGTCCACACAGGATGCCGGTGCGCCGGCAGCACCGGACTCCGCAGTGTCTCCGGCGCGGGCACCGCACGCGGAGAGCGTGAGGCCGACGACGGCGATCAGGGCCGGGGTGACGACGAGCGGAGAGCGAAGGTGGCGACGGGAGCGTGCTTCCATGGCGGGTGGACCTCTCGGGTCGATGCAGTGACGAATGATGGTGCGCACGAGCAGTTCTCGACCTTTTCCGGGTCGGCGCAGGTGTGCGCGTACAGAGGCGTATACAGCGCTGTATGCGAGGAGAACGGTACGAAGCGGGTGTTTCCGGACCGCAGAATCGGTGTGACACTTGCGTATCCGAGGTGACAGCCGTGTTACGCGGTCCGGCCCGTCGTGACGCGGGCCAACCGGTGGCGGTCGGTGTGGTGACAGGGTGTGGTTCGGGTGGCTCCGGATCCGCTGGGGTTTCCGTGATCCGCGTGGGCTGCAGTTGCGGCGGAGTGCTGGAACCGGCGCGGATCGGGCGAGGGCTCGGCGCGAACTCAGTCCGAGTAGTGGGCCGACACCTCGGCGAAGAGTTGTCGTGCGGCCGCGGCGGCGGCGTCGGGGTCTCCCGCTATCACGGCGTCGACGAGAGCCCCGTGCTCGTCGTGGAACCCGCGGCGGGTCTCGGCGACGTGTCGGGACACGGATTCCTCGATGGTGGGGAGGGCGAGGTCGTAGAACTCGAGGTACACCGCGTTGTGGCTGGCCGCGACGATCGCGCGGTGCAGCGCCGTGTCGAGGGCGAGTGCCTCGGCGCGGTCACTGTCCCAGGACCGCTGCCGTCGGTCACGGATGTCGCACAGGGTCCGGACGTCGTCGTCGGTCCGTCGACGAGCGGCCAGGGTGGCGGCGGTGACGTCGAGGGCCTGTCGGAGCTCGAGCACGTCGCGGGACCGCGAGGCGGCGAGGAACCGCCCGACGGTGGCCTGGACGTCGGAGGCGGCGACGACGTACGTCCCGGATCCCTGACGACGGTCCAGCATGCCGGCGTGGACGAGGGCTCCCACCGCTTCTCGCACCGTGTTGCGGCCCGCGCCGGTGAGGCCGACCAGGTCTGTTTCGGTGGGGATGCGAGTCCCGACGGGCCACGTACCGTTCTCGATCTCGCGACGGAGGCGCTCGGTGACCCGGTCGATCAGGCTGGGGCGGGCGGGCGGCACGCTGTCTCCTCCGATCGGGGCGGGTCTGTCTTTCTTGTCTGCGACGACGGGTCTTTGCCCCGACGAACGAAGTCATCCTATGATTTTTCGGTGTCGACGCCCACCTCCACCGCATCTCGCCCTGCGCCGCTGCCGCTGATCCGCGGGCGCGTCCTCGTGTTCGCCGCGATCGTGCTGTCGGCGTTCACCCTGCGGTCCGCGGTGACCTCCATCTCTCCGCTCTTCCCGCGCATCGGCGACGACCTCGGGTTCGGGGCCGGGGTCATCGGCGTCCTGGGCATGGTGCCGACGCTCATGTTCGCGGTGTTCGGCGTCGCAGCACCCGCGATCGCCGTGCGCCTCGGACTGGAACGCACGGCGCTGGTGGCGGCGCTGGTTACGGCGGTGGGGATTGTCGCGCGCTCGTACGCACCGGGGACCGTGAGCCTGGTGCTGCTGTCCGCGGTGGCGCTGGCGGGCATGGGCGTCGGCAACGTCGTCATTCCGCCGCTGGTGAAGCGGTACTTCTCCGACCGCGTGGCGGTGATGAGCACCGTCTACATCTGCTTCCTGCAGTTCGGCACGATCGTCCCGTCGCTCACTGCCGTTCCGGTCGCCGATGCCCTCGGATGGCGAGCGTCCCTCGCCGTCTGGGGTCTCGCGGCAGTCGCGGCGGCCGTGCCGTGGTTCGCGGTCGGCGTGATCGACCGACGGTCCCGCACCACGACGGCGACCCCCGTGACCGCGCCGCAGTCGGAGTCCCCGGCCCCCGCCGGCCCGCGGGTCGCTCCGTGGCGGACGTCCCTCGGGTGGGGGATGGCGCTCATGTTCGGCATGACGTCGCTGATCACCTACTCCTTGTTCGCCTGGCTGCCGTCGTTGCTCGTCGAGTCGGGTGTGTCCGAGAGTGCGGGTGGTGTCGCCGTCGGTGTGTTCAGCGCGCTCGGATTGGCGGCGTCGTTGGTGGCTCCGTGGCTGGCGACGCGGATGGTGAATCCGTTTCCCGTCGCGGTCGCCTGTGCGGCGTTCTTCCTCGCCGGGTTCGCAGGGCTGTACTTCTCGCCGGGGCACCTGACGCTCCTGTGGGTCGTGCTGGTCGGCGCGGGCCCGACGACGTTCCCTCTCGCCCTGACCCTCATCAATCTGCGGACCCGCACCGAGAAGGGCTCGTCCGCGCTGTCCGGGTTCACGCAGGGAGTGGGATACCTGGTGGCGTGCTCCGGTCCGCTGCTGTTCGGCGCCCTGCACGAGGCGTCGGGCGCGTGGACCTGGTCCTTCGCCTTCCTCATCGGAGCGGTCGTCGTTCTGCTGGTCGCCGCGCGCGCCGCGTGCCGACCGCGGGTGCTCGAGGACGTGCTCGCCGCCCGCCACACCCCGTAGCCGGGCCCGATCCGCGCCGGTTTCAGTGATCCGCCGCAGCTGCAGCCCACGCGGATCACTGGAAGTCGCGCGGATCGGAAGCGGCTGTGCGTGGACCCGATCCGCGCCGACTCCGGACCAAGCGCAGTAGCGACAGGGGGCGGTCGGATCCGCGCCGGTTTCAGTGATCCGCCGCGACTGCAGCCCACGCGGATCACTGGAAGTCGCGCGGATCGGAAGCGGCCGAGCGTGAACCCGATCCGCGCCGGTTCCGGACCAAGCGCAGTTGCGACAGGGGGCGGTCGGATCCGCGCCGGTTCCAGCGATCCGCCGCAGCTGCAGCCGACGAGAACCACTGGAAGTCGCGCGGATCGGCATGGGCCGAGCGTGAACCCGATCCGCGCCGGTTCCAGCGATCCGCCGCAGCTGCAACCCGCGCGCATCACCGAAACTGCCGCGGATCTCGCCGACCGCGGGTGCGCAGCGCAGCTCGAACCCGGCGCAGTCGCGCACCGAGCACCCCGTAACACCGACCTCACCGCGCCCCCGCTGCGAGCGTGAGGTCGAATTCATCGACCGGTCACAACCAGAAGCGTTCCCGCAACACGAGTTTCCTATCTTTGGGCTTCCCCGAGATCAGGAGGCCGTCCGTGACCAGTGTGTCGGACCACAACGCAGCGACGTCCACAGCACCGACGTCCGCAGCCCCGGTGGTGCACAACCACCGCATCGCTCACTGGGACCCCGAGGATGTCGAGGCCTGGGAGGCCGGCGGCAAGCAGATCGCCCGACGCAACCTGATCTGGTCGGTGGTGGCCGAGCACGTGGGCTTCTCCATCTGGTCGATCTGGTCGGTGATGGTCCTGTTCATGCCGATGGACGTCTACGGCATCGATCCCGCCGGGAAGTTCTTCCTGGTGGCCGTCCCCACGCTGGTGGGTGCGGTCCTGCGTATTCCGTACACCTTCGCCACTGCCACCTTCGGCGGCCGCAACTGGACCGTGTTCAGCGCGCTGGTGCTGCTGGTCCCCACGGTGCTGACGCTGTGGTTCATGGTCAACCCCGCCTCGTACACGACGTATCTGATCGTGGCGGCGTTCGCGGGCCTCGGCGGCGGCAACTTCGCGTCGTCGATGACCAACATCAACGCGTTCTACCCGCAGCGTGAGAAGGGCTGGGCCCTGGGGTTGAACGCGGGCGGCGGCAACATCGGTGTCCCGGTCATTCAGCTGCTCGGCCTGCTGGTGATCGCGACCGTCGGCAACACCGCGCCGGAGATCGTCTGCGCCGTCTATCTCGTGCTCATCGCGATCGCCGCCGTCGGCGCCGCGATGTTCATGGACAACCTCGACAACCAGAAGACCAACGGCCGCTCCATGATCGACGTTCTCCGCCACTCCGACTCGTGGTGGATCGCGTTCCTCTACATCGGCACATTCGGCTCGTTCATCGGCTACAGCTTCGCGTTCGGGCAGGTGTTGCAGATCAACTTCCTCGCCGGCCTCACCGACGGCGGCCCGGTCACTCCCGCTCTGCAGGCGCGCGCCTCGCTGCTCGCCGCCCAGATCGCGTTCCTCGGACCGCTTCTCGGCTCGCTGTCCCGACCGATCGGCGGCAAGCTCGCCGACCGACTCGGCGGCGGACGCATCACGCTCTACACCTTCGTGGCGATGATCTTCTCCGCCGGCATCCTGGTGGCCACCGGCATGATCGACGACGCCTCACCGGGCGCCGCGACCGGCACCATGATGACCGCGTACGTGGTGGGCTTCATCGCCCTGTTCGTCCTGTCCGGGCTGGGCAACGGGTCGGTCTACAAGATGATCCCCGCCATTTTCGCGGCGAAGGCCGCGGCGATGACCGAGGCCACCGCCGAGGAGCGGGCCGCCTGGTCCCGCACCATGTCCGGCGCGCTGATCGGCATCGCCGGTGCCGTCGGCGCCCTGGGTGGCGTGGGCATCAACCTGGTCCTGCGAGCGGCCTACACCGGCGCGGACAAGTCCGCCACCAACGCGTTCTGGGTCTTCCTCGGCTTCTACGTCGCCTGCGCCGGGGTGACCTACGGGGTCTACCTGCGCCGGTCGAATCGCGCAACGGTGGCGGTATGACCGTCGTCGAGATCGGTCCGGTCACCGACCGGCGCGAGCCCGCGGCCGTCGGCACCGCCACGCACTGTCCCTACTGCGGACTGCAGTGCGCCATGACGGTCACCGGCGACGGACCCGCGACGGCGACGGTCGAACCACGGCAGTTCCCCACCAACCGGGGTGGGTTGTGCCGCAAGGGATGGACGGCGGCCGACGTGCTGCGCGTCCAGGATCGACTGACCACTCCGCTCGTCCGGGTGGACGGGGATCTGGTCCCCACCTCCTGGGAGCACGCACTGGACCTGGTCGCGAGCACCCTGACGAAGCTCCGTGCCGAGCACGGGCCGGATTCGGTGGGCGTGTTCGGGGCGGGGGGCCTGACCAACGAGAAGTCCTACCTGCTGGGCAAATTCGCGCGCGTCGCGTTGGGCACCTCCAACATCGACTACAACGGTCGCTTCTGCATGTCGTCGGCCGCGGCCGCGGGTAACCGGGCGTTCGGACTCGACCGGGGCCTGCCGTTCCCGGTGTCGGACGTCGGATCCGCCCGCGCCGTGCTGATCCTCGGCGGGAACGTCGCGGAGACCATGCCGCCCTTCACGGCGCACCTCGCCACCGCCGCGGAGGCCGGGGGGCTGATCGTCGCGGATCCGCGCCGTACCCCGACGGTCGACCGGGCGCTCGCGGCCGGCGGTGTGCATCTCCAGCTCTCGCCGGGAACGGATCTCGCTCTCGCCCTGGGCATGACGCACCTCGCCGTCGCCGAGGGCTACGCCGATCGCGACTATCTCGACGAGCGCACCGAGGGGTTCGACGCCTTCTGGGCGACGGCCGCGCAATGGTGGCCCGAGCGGGCCGAGCGGGTCACCGGGGTTCCGGTCTCGCGGATGCGCGAGACCGTCCGCGCCCTCGCGGAGTCCCGCGACGCCGGGACCGGTGCCTACGTTCTCACCGCACGCGGCGCCGAACAGCACGCGTCCGGGACCGACACGGTCTCCGCCGTCATCGCCCTGGCGCTGGTCCTCGGTCTGCCCGGCAACCGGGGGACCGGTTACGGGGCGATCACCGGGCAGGGCAACGGTCAGGGCGGACGTGAGCACGGGCAGAAGGCGGACCAGCTGCCCGGCTATCGATCGATCACCGATCCCGCCGCGCGAGAGCACGTCGCGGGCGTGTGGGGTATCGACTCGGCCGACCTTCCAGGTCCGGGCCGGAGTGCGTACGAACTGCTCGATTCCCTCGGCCGTGCCGACGGGCCGCGCGCGCTGATGGTGCACGGGTCCAACCTCGCCGTCTCCGCACCCCGTGCCGCGCACGTCGTCGACCGCCTCGACGCCCTCGAGCTGTTGGTGGTGACGGATTTCGTCCTGTCCGAGACCGCTGCTCGCGCCGACGTGGTGCTCCCGACGCTCCAATGGGCGGAGGAGGAGGGCACCATGACGTCCCTGGAAGGGCGAATCCTGCGTCGCCGCCGGGCACTTCGCGCTCCGGACGGCGCTCGCGGTGAGCTGGACATTCTCGCGGACCTGGCGGAGCGGCTCGGCCAGCCCGCGGACCGCTTCCCGCGTGACGCGGCCACGGCGTTCGAGGAACTCCGCCGTGCCTCGGCCGGTGGCCCGGCCGACTACTCCGGAGTGACCTACGAGCGGCTCGACGCCGGCGAGGCTCTCCACTGGCCGGTCCCCGCCGTCGACCACCCGGGGACACCCCGACTCTTCCTCGACCGGTTCCGAACCCCCAGTGGGCGTGCACGATTCACCGTGGCCGATCACGTCGGACCCGCGGAGACCGTCGACGAGGACTTCCCCCTGCTCGCCACGACGGGCCGGGTGCTCGCGCACTACCAGTCGGGCGCTCAGACCCGCCGCGTCGCCGAGCTGGTCGCCGCGACGGGACCGATGTTCGTCGAGGTCCACCCGGACACCGCGGAGCGAGCCGGCCTCGCCGACGGAGACGCCGCGTCCGTCGTCTCACGTCGCGGAACCACCCGCGCCCGGGTGAAGACCGAGGCGACGATGCGGCTCGACACCGTCTTCCTCCCGTTCCACTTCGCCGGGGCCGAGCGCGCCAACCTGGTGACCAACGACGCTCTCGATCCCACCAGCCGGATGCCCGAGTTCAAGGTCGCCGCCGTGCGATTGGAGCGCGCGTCATGACCGATTCCACCGCACCGCACCGCGTCGTCGTGGTCGGCAACGGTCTGGCCGGCGCACGGCTGCAGGACGAGGTTCTCCGCCGCGACCCGGCCGGCGAGCGCGTCCGCGTGGTCGTGTACGGCGACGAGCCGCACCCCGCGTACAACCGCATCCTGCTCTCCACCGTGGTCGCGGGTCGACTGCGCCCCGAGGACATCGGGCTGCGTCCCTCGTCGTGGGCCGACGACCATGCCGACCGGACGCACCTCGGGGTGAGCGTGACGGGTATCGATCGCGCGCGCCGGACGATCACCCGATCCGACGGTCGCACCGACACCTACGACACGCTGGTCCTCGCCACCGGCTCGTCGGCGGCGTTGCCGCCCGTCCCGGGTCTGCGCGACGACGACGGACGACCGGCGCCCGGCGTCGTCACCTTCCGGACCCTCGAGGACTGTGCCGCCATCGCCGCGTCGGCCGGGCCCGGATCCCGCGTCGTCGTCGTCGGTGCCGGCCTGCTGGGCGTCGAGGCCGCCCGCGGCGCCGCGCTGCGCGGCGCGCAGGTCACCGTCGTCCATCCCAAGACCCACCCCATGGAGAAGCAGCTCGACCGGGCCGGGGGAGCCGTCCTCGCCCGCGTCCTGCGGGAACTGGGCATGGACATCGCCCTGGGCGCCCGGGCCGCCGCCGTGCGACACGTCGACGGTGCGCTGCAGGTCGACCTGACCGACGGCACGTGCGTCGACGCCGATCTCGTCGTGGTCACCGCCGGCGCCCGCCCGAACACCGACCTCGCCGTCGCGTGCGGACTCACCGTCGGGCGCGCCGTGGTGGTCGACGACCGGCTACGCACCTCCGACCCCCACATCCGCGCGATCGGCGACTGCGCCGAGCATCGCGGCGAGGTGTACGGACTGGTGCAGCCGGCCTGGGAGATGGCAGCCGTCCTCGCCGACGACCTGTGCGGCGTCGACGGCTCCGCCTACGAGGGCAGCGCCGTGGTGACGCGCCTCAAGGCGCACGGCATCGACCTCGCCTCGATGGGCTGCGTCGAGACGCCCGACGACGACGAGACCGAAGTCCTCACCCTCAGCGACCCCACCCGTGGCCGTTACGCCAAGGTGCTCGTCCGCAAGGACCGCCTGATCGGCGCCGTCATGCTCGGCAACCCCGAGGTGGTGGGCACGCTCGGCCAGTACTTCGACGCCGGCACGCCCGTCCCGAGCGACCGCATGACCCTGCTGCTGGGGCACCTCGCCGGCGGTCCTGCCGAGACGAGCTCGCCGTCGACCATGCCCGACGCGGCCGTGGTCTGCCGCTGCAACACCGTCACCAAGAAGCACCTGGTGGCGGCATGGCGACGCGGGTGCCACACCACCACCGCGATGGCGCAGGCGACCCGCGCCACCACCGGCTGCGGCAGCTGCGTCTCGGCCGTCGACGGTCTCTGCGAGTGGCTGCACCGTGCCGATCCACCCACCGCAGACCCACCCACCGCCGATCCACCCACCGCCGATCCACCCACCGCCGACCCACCCACCGCCGACCCACTCGCCCCCGCTTCGTCGCCCGATCCCCGCCCCACCAGTCTCGTGAGGAGCTCGACATGACCCGCACCGCAGTCGTCGTAGGACACGGCATGGTCGGCCACCGATTCGTGGAAGCGCTGCGTGCCCGCGACACCGACGGCGACTGGACCGTGACCGTGCTGTGCGAGGAGCCGATCCCGGCGTACGACCGGGTGGGCCTGTCGTCCTACGTGGGTACCTGGGACCACCGCGAGCTTGCGCTCGCCGGGAACGAGTACGCCGCAGACGACGCCGTCACGCTGCGCACCGGGGTACGGGCCGTGTCGGTCGATCGCGACCGACGCGTCGTCGTCACCTCGGACGGGGACTCCGTCGCGTACGACGCGCTGATCCTGGCCACCGGCTCGTACCCGTTCGTGCCGCCGGTGCCCGGCCACGACCTCGATCGCTGCTTCGTCTACCGCACCGTCGACGATCTCGACCGGATTCGCGCCTGCGCCGACGCGGCGGGCGAGGGTGCGGTGGGCGTGGTGGTCGGCGGCGGTCTGCTCGGACTCGAGGCGGCGAATGCGTTGCGGCAGTTGGGCATGACGCCGCACGTCGTGGAGTTCGCACCGCGACTGATGCCGCTGCAGGTCGACGAGGGCGGCGGTGCGCTGCTGAAGCGGCTGGTCTCCGAACTGGGTGTCGTCGTCCACACCGGCGTCGGCACGTCGGCAGTCGCGGACAACGGCCACGGTATCGACGTCACCCTGGCGGACGGGACCGTGATCGACGCGTCGCTGCTCGTCTTCTCGGCCGGCGTGCGCCCCGCCGATGCCCTGGCTCGTGAGGCCGGGCTTCCCCTCGGCGAGCGCGGCGGCGTCCTCACGGACACGACCTGCCGTACCGAGGATCCGCACGTCTGGGCCATCGGCGAATGCGCCGCCGTCGACGGACGCTGCTACGGGCTGGTGGCGCCGGGATACTCCACCGCTGAGGTCGTGGCCGACCGATTGGTCGGC
Organism: Rhodococcus sp. PBTS 1; assembly: GCF_001620025.1. Classification (NCBI taxonomy): domain Bacteria; kingdom Bacillati; phylum Actinomycetota; class Actinomycetes; order Mycobacteriales; family Nocardiaceae; genus Rhodococcus; species Rhodococcus sp. PBTS 1. The sequence continues at coordinate 2,159,018 of NZ_CP015219.1, read as the reverse complement.
GGCGCAGCGGAATTCCCCGGTGCGGACCTGTCCACCAAGCTCAAGCTGATGGGTGTCGACGTCGCCAGCTTCGGCGACGCACTCGGCGTCACCGACGGCGCGCTCGAGGTGGTGCTCAACGACGCCGCGAAGCGGACCTACGCCAAGCTGGTCCTGTCCGACGACGCCTCGACCCTGCTCGGCGGCATCCTGGTCGGCGACGCGTCCGCGTACGCGACGCTGCGGCCGATGGTGGGCCGCCCGCTGCCCGGCGATCCGGCGTCGTTGATCTCGCCGGCCGGCGAGAAGATGGGGATCTCGGCGTTGCCCGACGACGCGGAGGTCTGCTCCTGCAACGGCGTCACCAAGGGCGCGATCTGCTCGGCGATCGCGGACGGTGCGTGCGACCTGGCCGCGCTCAAGGGATGCACCACCGCCGGCACCACGTGCGGGGGCTGCCTGCCCTCGCTCAAGCAGCTGCTGGCCGCGGCGGGTGTGGAGATGTCGAAGGCGTTGTGCGAGCACTTCTCCCAGTCCCGACGCGAGCTGTTCGAGATCGTGTCGGCCACCGGGATCCGGACGTTCTCCGGCCTGGTCGCGGCGCACGGTCGCGGCGCCGGGTGCGACATCTGCAAGCCCGTCGTGGCGTCGATCCTGGCGTCGACGTCGTCGGAGCACATCCTGGGCGGCGAGCAGGCCGCGCTGCAGGACACGAACGACCACTTTCTCGCGAACATCCAGAAGAACGGCACGTACTCCGTGGTGCCCCGGATGCCGGGCGGGGAGTGCACGCCGGAACAGCTCATCGTGATCGGCGAGGTGGCTCGCGATTTCGGTCTGTACACCAAGGTCACCGGCGGCCAGCGCATCGACATGTTCGGAGCCCGGGTGGAGCAGCTGCCCGCGATCTGGAAGCGGCTGGTCGACGCCGGTATGGAGAGCGGTCAGGCCTACGGCAAGTCCCTGCGCACCGTGAAGAGCTGCGTCGGCTCGACCTGGTGCCGGTACGGCGTGCAGGACTCGGTGGGCATGGCCGTCGATCTCGAACACCGCTATCGGGGTCTGCGGGCACCGCACAAGATCAAGTTCGGCGTCTCGGGCTGCGCGCGCGAGTGCGCGGAGGCTCGCAGCAAGGACGTCGGCATCATCGCCACCGAGAGCGGCTGGAACCTCTACGTCGGCGGCAACGGCGGACAGTCGCCGAAGCACGCGGTCCTGCTCGCCTCCGGTCTCGACGACGAGACGCTGGTGCGCTACATCGATCGCTACCTGATGTTCTACGTCCGCACCGCGGACCGGCTGCAGCGGACGGCGCCGTGGATCGAGAGCCTCGAGGGCGGGCTCGATCACCTGCGGAGCGTGGTCTGCGACGACTCCCTGGGCATCGCGGCCGACCTCGAGGCGGCGATGGCCGCGCACGTCGAGGGCTATCGCGACGAGTGGAAGGGCGTTCTCGAGGACGAGGAGAAGCTGGCGCGGTTCGTCTCGTTCGTCAACGCCCCCGCCGAGCCGGACCCCACCGTCGCCTTCGACGAGTCCGGGGCCCGCAAGGTTCCGGTGCTGCTGGGGATGCCGAGCACCACCCGCTAGGGCCGACCGTCAGGACCACACACACGGGCAACGGCGCCGTAACCGACGAGAAACACCTGCCCCGTAGAACTGGCTGCGGGTCACCACTCCAGGAGGTATCCATGACCGTCATCGATTCCCGTCCCGTTGCGTCGCACTCGACCGACCGGTGGGTTCCCGCCGCGCGCCTGGACTTTCTCGTTCCCGGCCGCGGCGCCGCCGTCCTGCTGCCGAACGGACGGCAGGTGGCCGTCTTCCGGTTGAGCGACGACAGCGTGTACGCCGTCGACAACATCGACCCCTTCGGGTGCGCCGCCGTGATGTCCCGCGGCCTGGTGGGGGACCGGGCCGGCGAGCCGACCGTCGCCTCGCCTCTGTTGAAGCAGGTATTCTCGCTGGTGGACGGCCGTTGCCTCGACGAGCCCACCGTCATTTTGGACACCTACGAGGTCCGGGTGCGCGACGGTCTGATCGCCGTCGCGGACCGGCCCCGCACGAGCGGAACGGAGTACTCCACGCCGTGACTCGATCGTCCGACCCCTCCTCTCCGGTGGGAGTGGCCGACCCCGACCGCCCGCTGACCGGGTTCCGGATCGGAATCACGGCAGCGCGCCGGGCCGACGAGCTGGCGACGCTGCTCACGCGGCGGGGCGCGGAGGTGCTGCATGCGCCGGCCATCCGCCTCGTGCCGCTGGCCGACGACGTCGAACTCGAGGCTCGGACCCGCGAGATCGTCGCCGCGCCGCCGGATCTGACGGTCGCCACCACGGGAATCGGGTTCCGCGGCTGGGTCGAGGCGGCGGAGGGATGGGGCGTGGCGGACGAGCTGCTCGGCGCGCTCTCGGCCGGGCGGGTCATCGCCCGCGGCCCCAAGGCCACCGGGGCGTTGCGCGCCGCCGGCCTGCGCGAGGAGTGGTCCCCGGAATCGGAATCCTCCGCGGAGGTGCTCTCGCACCTGCTCGCCGACGGGGTCCGCGGACTGCGCGTCGCGGTGCAGCTGCACGGAGCCACCACCGAGTGGGAACCGCTGCCGGACTTCTGCGACGGGCTACGCGACGCCGGCGCCACCGTCGTCCCGGTGCCCGTGTACCGGTGGGTGCCGCCGGACGACCCGGCACCGATGGACCGGCTGATCGAGGCGGCGGTCTGCCGCGAGCTCGACGCCGTCACCTTCACCAGCGCCCCCGCGGTCGCGTCGATGATGATGCGGGCGGCGGAGACCGGCCTGGTCGCTCCGCTCCAACACGCGTTCCGGACCCGAGTAGTACCGGTCTGCGTGGGACCGGTCACGGCCGGACCGTTCGACGCGATGGGCATTCCGACGACGGCTCCCGCGCGTGCCCGCGTCGGTGCGCTGGTGCGGCACGTTGCGGACGAGCTGCCGGCCCGCGTTCCCACCGTGCACTGCGGCGGCCACGCCCTGCGCATGCTCGCGACCACGGTGCTCGTCGACGGGGAGCCGCGTGCGGTGCCCCGCGCCGGGTTGGCCGTCCTCGACGCGCTGGCCAGTCGCCCCGGCGCCGTCGTGTCGCGCGAGGATCTGCTCGCGGCGCTGCCCGGCGGCGGGGACGACACCCATGCAGTCGAGACCGCCGTCGCCCGGCTGCGGTCGGCCCTCGACGCCCCGGGCGCGATCGCGACCGTCGTGAAGCGGGGGTACCGCCTGGACCTGGACCCGTCGCCCGACGACGGTGTCCCCACCGTCGACCACGAGGAGCGCGTGCCGTGACCGATCCTGTTCTGCTGCTCGTCGCCCACGGCACGCGCAACCCCGCCGGCGTCGAGACGATTGCCCGGCTGGCCGATGCCGTCTCGGTCGTCCTGTCCGATTCCGATTCCTTGCCCGGCCCGTCGGTGCGGGTGGCGTTCGTGGACGTTCTCGGACCCTCGCCCGCGGACGTCCTGCGGGACCTCCCGGCCGACGCCCCGGTGATCGCCGTTCCCGCGTTCCTCGCGTCCGGGTACCACGTTCACGCCGACCTTCCGCGCGAGATCATCGAGAGCGGTCATCGGCACGTGCACGTCACGCCGGCCATCGGCCCCGACCCCGCGCTCGCACGGGTGCTGAGCGAGCGACTCCGGGACACGGGTCTGCGACCCGGGGATCGTGTGGTGCTGGCCGCGGCCGGCTCGTCGGACGTGCGAGCGCTGGCCGACGTCCGGACCGCCGCGGATCAGCTCGAGACCGTGGTCGGTCGTCCGGTCGAGGTGGCCTACGTGGCCACCGGGGAGCCCCGTGTCGCCGACGTCGTGGCGACGGCACGTGCCGAGGGCGATCGTGTCGTCGTCGCGTCGTATCTGTTGGCGCCGGGGCTGTTTCACACCCGGCTCGGTGCGACGGGAGCGGCCGGAGTGACCGAACCGCTGGGCGTGCACCCGGGTGTGACCGAGCTGGTGGTGGCCCGTTACCGAGCCGGGGTCGACCTCATCTCGGCGGCAGCGGCACGATCTCGACCGCATCGGTCGGCTCCCGGCCGGGACTGACCGCCGCCAGCGCGTCGCAGTCCACCAGCGCGGCCAGGTGGGCCGTGCGAACGGAGTCCGCGACGCGCCACCGTCCGTCTACCGTCGTCGTCGCGGGCAGGAGGCGCGTGACGGGGGACGACGAGATCGGGTGCGCCGGAAGGCCGTACTGGCGTCGCGGCGCGCGTCCGCCCGTGAGGGCTCGCGCGACGTCCGGCAGGATCGCGCAGGCGGTGGCCACCGCCGCGAACGGATTGCCGGGGAGTCCGATCACGAGGCGACCGGACGGTGTCACCGACACCGACGTCGAGCCGCCCGGGCGGCACGCCAGTCCGCGCACGATCGGACGGGCACCGGCGCGGGCCAGTGCACCGGCCAGCGGGTCTGCCGCGCCGAACCCGGTGGCGCCCACGATCACCACCACGTCCGCGTCGCCGTCGGCGAGCGCCGCGTCGAAATCGTCGTCGGTGTCACGGCAGCGGCGGGTCGACACCGGGTCCAGGCCGCACCACCGAAGGTACTGCGGCAGAACGGGACCGACGGTGTCGCGAATCGCCCCCGGCGGCGGGTCCACGAGGTCCGACAGTTCGTCGCCGGAGAGCACCACGTCCACGCGCGGCGCGGCACGGAGCGACACCGTTTCCACGCCCGCGGACAGCGCCGTCGACATCAGGGCGGGAGTGATCGGGTGACCGACCGGGGCGAGTACCGCCCCGAGGGCCCAGTCCTCGCCGACCCGTCGGGCGTCGTCGCGCACCGGGGCGTCGGGCCGTCGGCGGAGGTCGGCACCCGAGCGCACGGTGAACTCGTCGCGAATCACGGTGGTGCCGACGGGAACCGGTGCACCGGTGGCGATGCGGACCGCCCGTCCGTCGGCGACGGCGGTCGTCCCGCCGGCTCCGGCGGTGACGACGACGCGGTCGTCGACCACCCACGGTCCCGGTCCGGCCACCGCCCACCCGTCCATCGCAGAGGTGTCGAAGTGCGGGAACGGGCGCGCGGCCACCATCGGGTCCGCCAGGCACCCACCCGAATGATCGGACGGTCGGCCACGTCGACTCGGCAGGGGAGCGAGGCGAGCGCGGATCGCCCGACGCGCGCGGTCGAGATCAGGGAGCCGCTCGGCCCGGGTGCGCGCCGCCGCGAGGTCCTCGGGCGTGTCGACGTCCTCGACGTCGTCGAGGGCGAGCGTCGCCGTGGCCTGTGGCAGCGCCGCACGCACCGAGGGCCCGCGTTCCATGGTGTCGTCGACGCCGTCCAGCGCGGCGGCGACACCGCGCTGCAACGCGCCGCGGCGCCAGGCGCCGACCAGGTACTGGACGCGGCCCGCGCCGTCGGTGGCGAACACGGCGTCCGCCTCCCGGGAGCGAAGGGCGCCGACCAGGCTGCGCAGCGCGTTCTCGTGAACGAACGGCAGATCGGCGGACACCGTGAGAACCACGTCGTCGTCGGACGGAGTCGCGTACTCCTCGCCCCGGTCGATCGCCGCGAGTCCGGCGCGCAGTGCGCGGACGGGACCACCGAAATGCGGTGTCTCGCGGGTGAATCGGAGATCGGTCGCGGCGGGGGCATCGAGGTCGGGAGGGCGCGGACCGACCACCACGACCCGATCGCAGAACGCCGTGGCCGCCAGAGCGTGGCCGAGGAGTGTGCGTCCGTCGACCGTCGCGAGGACCTTGTCGGTGCCCGGCATCCGAGAGCCGCGACCTCCGGCGAGAACGATCGCGTCGACGCCAGGAGAGCGTTCCGGCATCACCCGAGCCTAGTGCAGGCGTCGTCCGTCGACCGCGTCGCCGCCGACGACGTGGCTACGCGGCGGGCCGGCCGGGGCGCATCGGCCACCGGAGCGCACCGTCGCTGCCGTGGCGAGAAGGGCCAGTACGAGGAGGAAGAGCAGTCCACCGAACATCATGGAATCGAGTGTGGACCGGTCGAGGGTGTCCGCGAGCGGTCCACTGTGCGAGAGTGGACTCATGACCGAACCGTCCCGCCTCCGGGAGTCCGTCACGGCCCGCACACTCGCGCAGAGCCTCGACATGACCGCTGTGCTCGGACGCGTCGGGCCGATGTACGCGAGCCTGGCGCGCGATCTGCAGCGGCTCGTGGAGGACGGTGCCGTCGCGGCCGACGCGCGCATGCCGTCCGAGCGCGTGCTGGCCCGCGTCCTCGGGGTCTCGCGGGTCACGGTCGCCTCCGCCTACCGGGAGCTTCGCGAGCAGGGCGTGCTCACGTCGGTGCACGGGGCCGGCACGTTCGTGGTTCCGCGATCGGACACCCGTCCCTGGGGCCGGCTGGTCACCGGTGACGGGCCCGACGTCCTGGAGTTCGTCAACGCCGCACCGCCCGCGTCGTCTTTCCTCGGCGCCGCGTACGAGGCAGCCGCCCGCGGGATCGCGACGACGTCGGCGCACCCCGGGTACGTGCCGGGTGGGGCCTTCCGCCTGCGGGAGGCGATCGCGCGGCGCTACACCGCTCGGGGTCTGCCGACGACGGCGGACCAGATCATGATCACCGCGGGCGCCACCGACGCGATCCACGCGGTGGTCGCCGCGCTCGTCGGGCCCGGTAACCGCGTCCTGGTGGAGCACCCCACGTACCCCGGTGCGCTGGACACGCTCCGTGCCGTGGGCGCGACCTGCATCCCCGTCGCCCTCGATCCGAGTGACCCGGACGCCTTCGTCGATGCCGCCGATCGTGCTGCGCGGCAGCACGATCCGGTACTCGCCTACCTCATGCCCGATCATGCCAACCCGTCCGGCACGGTACTGCCGACCGACACGCGTCGTCGCCTGGCCGCGACTCTCCATCGCCGCGGTGTGGTGACCGTGATCGACGAGGTGTCCGTCGACCTCGACCTCGACGGACACGGACCGACCGAACCGTTCGGCGCCCCGGTGCCCGATCGCGCCGCGGTGACCGTGGGGTCGCTCAGCAAGTCCGTGTGGGGCGGACTCCGGGTCGGGTGGGTCCGGGCCGACGCGGCGCACCTGGCCGCCGTCGCGACCGTCTACAGCGCGCGCCAGTTGACGGTGTCGCTGATCGACCAGTACGCCGCGATCGAGCTGCTCGGCGACTACGAGGCCGTCGTCGCGCATCGATGCGATCAGCTGCGGGCGAGCCGCGACGCGCTCACCTCCGCGCTGACCCGGTCGCTTCCGGACTGGTCGTTCCGGTCGCCGTCGGGCGGACTGTCGCTCTGGTGCACGCTGCCCGCGGGGGAGCGGTCGACGGAGCTCGTCGATCGCGCGCGGGAGCGTGGCCTGATGCTCGCCCCCGGAACCCGATTCGGCACCGGTTACGCGTTCGACGACTGCCAGCGCATCCCGTTCACGCGCACTCCCGAGGAGATCGAGGACGCCGTGGCCGTGTTGGCCGAGCTCATGGGTGGCGCGAATGCCGGCCCGCGGGAACGGGTCCCGTCGCGCGCGGTTCCCGAGGCGGTGGTGTGACCGTGGTCCACGAGCGGATCGGTGTTACTGACGCGGCGCCGCCGCGGTGTCACTGACGCGGCGCCGCCGCGGTGGTCGTGAGCAGGTCGGCGACGATGGCCGCTGATTCCGGACCCTTCGCCTGCGGGACCATGTGGTCGCAGTCGAGATCGACGAAGGTGACGTGGTCGAGCTCCGCGGCCAGTCGCTCCCGGCACGCGTCCGACAGGTACGGCGGGTGCACCCGGCTCGCACGCACCACCACGGTCGGGACCGACGCGGGCGGCACGGCCATCGGGCGCGCCAGTTCGCCCCAGGACCCCACCACGGCCGCGGTACTCGTGCGCCACCGCACCCGACCGTTCTCGGCGTCGATCAGATGCTCCGCGAGTTCCTCGTCGAGCAGCTCGGTCGGGACGTCGTTCCAGGCGCCGTGCACCTTGTCCGAGCGGGCCTCGTCCGCGTCGGTGTAGTCGTCGTGTCGTACGGTCGATTCCGCGACCTCGAGCAGGCTGTCCGGCGGTAGTTCGGCCGCCGGGTCGAGCAGTACGAGCCCGGTGACGGCGGCGGGCTCGGTCCGGGCCAGGTGCAGAGCCAGGGCGCATCCGTAGGAGTGGCCGACCACCACGGCGGGCCCGCCGCCATGGGCCGCGAGGACCGCGGACAACCGGGCCACCTGCGCCTCGATGGACCACGGCGGTGTGTACGGGGCGTGTCCGTGACCGATGAGGTCCGGCGCGATCACCCGCGCGTGCGGCAGGTGCTCGCTCCATGCCCGCCAGCGTCGACCGTGCCCGGTCATGCCGTGCACGGCGAGCACCGTCGGGCCGTCGGTGGGGCCGAAGAGATGAACGGACGGGTCGGTCATCGAAGCTCCTCGCGCGGCGGTCGTGTCGGACCCCCATGATGCAATCGCGGCATGAGGGAGAGGACGTCGGGTGGCTCGGCCGGGGCGCCGGTCGCGGGCGCGCGCTTGGTGCGCCCGCTGCCCGTGGAGCGGGTCGAGCGTCGGTGGCCGGTGGACTGTGCCTCGCTGTTCGCTCCCGGTGACGCCGGGTTCCGGCGGGTACTCGGCGGACCGGGGACGGGTAAGACGTCGCTGGTGGCGGACGTCGCGGTGGCTCGTATCCGGGACGAGGGGGTCGATCCGGAATCGGTGCTCGTCCTGACCCAGTCCCGTCGTGCGGCGGTCGACATGCGGGAACGCATCACCGCGGGGCTCTTGGCGCGCGGGGAGAGCGCGTCCGTCCGGCGGGCCACGCGGGAGCCGCTGGTGCGCACCGTGCACTCCTATGCCTTCGCCGTGCTGCGGTTGCAGGCATCCGCCCACGGCAATCCGCCGCCCCGGTTGCTCACGAGCGCGGAGCAGGACTCGATCGTGCGCGAGATGCTGCAGGGGGAACTGGCCGACGGCGCGGCGCGGTGGCCGGAGCACCTGCGACCGGCGCTGGGGCTGTCCGGCTTCGCCTCCGAGGTGCGGAACCTGGTGCTCCGGGCCGCGGAACGCGGTCTGGGCCCGGAGGATCTGGTGAAGCTGGGTCGCCGGCACGCGCGGCCGGCCTGGGTCGCCGTCGGACAGTTCGCCGCGCAGTACGAGCAGGCGATGGTCCTGCGTGGGTCGGTCGGGGTCGAGACGCCGGAGGCGACGTCACCAGGCCTCGACGCAGCGGAACTCGTCGGCTCGGCCCTCACCGCGTTCGCCACCGATCCGGACCTGCTCGCTCGCGAACGCGCGCGGATCCGCCACGTCCTGGTGGACGACGCGCAGCATCTCGATCCTCAGGCCGCCACGATCGTGCGCGCCGTCGCGTCCGGGGCCGGGACGGTGCTCGTCGTGGGGGACCCGGACCAGACCGTGTATTCCTTCCGCGGCGCGGACCCGGCGTTCCTCCTGGAGGACCCGGAGACGCGAATCGTGTTGACGCACAATCATCGTGCCACCGCCGCGGTCGGCGCGGCGGCCGCGGAGGTTGCCCGGAACCTGCCCGGTCGCTACGACCATCGCGGCGCATCCGGGTATCGCGACGACGTCGTCGTCGACCGGTCCGCTGACCCGACCGCCGATTCGGTCGACGACGCGGTGATCGGCGGTGCGGCCGACCCGTCGAGGCGGACCCGCGCCGTCGCACCGGCGCGGGTGGTCGTCACCACCTCGGCCGCCAAGGAGGCGGCTGTCGTGGCGGACACCGTGCGTCGGGCGCACCTCGGCGACGGTGTCGCCTGGTCACAGATGGCCGTGATCGTGCGATCGGTGCCCCGGTCGGCGGCCCCGCTGCGGCGGGCGCTGCTGGCTGCCGGCGTTCCCGTGGTGACTTCGGCCGCCGCCCTGCCGTTGTCGCGGCAACGCGGGGCGGCGTCCCTGCTCGGGGTGCTGCGCGCCGTCGCCGCGAGCCGGAGCGCGGATCCGGCCGGTGCGGCGGACTTCACTGTCGACGATGCGTTCGCGCTGCTCGAAGGCCCCATCGGCGGGGCCGACCCGCTGTCCCTTCGCCGTCTGCGCCGGGGCCTGCGCCGAGCGGAGGTCGCTCGGGGCGGAGATCGTGACTCGGCGGACCTGGTCCGCACCGCCGTGCTCGGCGACGGCAGCTCCGGTACCGCCCTGCTCGGCGACGGCAGCTCCGGCACCACCTCGCTCGACGTCGGCTCTCTCGTCGACACGTTGACCGACGTCGAGGCCGCGCCCTTGCGCCGAGTGCGCAAGGTGGTGCGCGCCGCGGCCGCGGCGGTCGGTCCGGACGGGCGCCGGGTGGAGGACGCGCTGTGGGCCGCGTGGACGGCGACCGCGCTGGAGCGGCGCTGGGTCGCGGCGTCGGCGCGGGGCGGCCCGCTCGGCGCCCAGGCCGACCGCGACCTCGACAGCGTGGTCGCGTTGTTCGACACCGCCGCGTCGTACGTGGACGCGCTTCCGCGCAGCACCCTGGGCGGCTTCGTCGATCACGTGCTCGACCAGGAGATCCCGGCCACCGAGGGGCGCCGCGCCACCGTCGTCCCCGACGCGGTCCGAATCGTGAGCGCCCACGCGGCGGCCGGACGTGAGTGGGACGTCGTGGTCGTGGCGGGGGTGCAGGACGGGCTGTGGCCGGCGCTCCGTCCGCGCGGAACGCTGCTCGGTGTCGAGGACCTGCTCGACGTCGACGCCGGTGTCACCACCGCCGCGGGCGACGTCGACCGCCGACTGTCTCGCACGGCACCGCTGCTGGCCGAGGAGCGTCGCCTGTTCCTGTCCGCCTGCTCGCGGGCGCGGGAGGCACTGCTCGTCACCGCGGTCGACTCGGTGACCGGCGGCGAAGAGACGTTGCGCTCCCGGTTCGTCGAAGAGCTGATCGCCTCCGGCCGCGTCCGGGCGGACGAGGGTGCGACGGGGACGCCGGACGGTGCGGACCGGATCGCGGACAGCCGTGTGCTGGCCCTGCCCGACATCGTGGCCGAACTGCGCGCGGTCGTGTGCGACGAGACGGCGGCGCGGGTGGACCCCGGGCGACATGCCCGGGCGGTCGGTGCGCTGGCTCGGCTCGCTGCGGCCGGCATTCCCGGTGCGCATCCGGACACCTGGTACGGCACCGGGGGCGCGAGCACCACGGCGGCCCTGTGGGTTGCGGACGGGGAGGACGGCGAGGGCGGGGCCGCCGTCGCGTTGTCGCCGTCGACCGTGGAGGTGTTGTCGACCTGCCCGTTGCGCTGGGCGCTCGAGCGGCACGGCGGTCGGGACGGCGACACCGTCCACGCGGTCACCGGCAACCTCGTCCACACCATCGTGCAGGCGGTCGCCGGGCGTGTTCCTGCGGAGGAAGTTCGCCGGGAGCTCGACCGGGCCTGGAGCGCAGTGGATCTCGGCTCGGAGTGGTACTCGCGACGGGAGCTCGCGCGGACGGCGGCCATGATCGACACCTTCCGCGACTGGATGCAGCGTTCCCGTGGCGAGTTGACCGAAGCAGGCGTCGAGGTGCCTGTCGACGGGGTGCTCGAGCCGCGGTCGCCCGACGAGCCCACGGTGCGGCTGCGGGGCCGGATCGACCGCCTCGAGCACGATCCGGACGGCCGCCCGGTGGTGGTCGACGTCAAGACGGGCAAGAACGCGGTGACCAAGACGGCCGCCGCCGAGCATCCGCAGCTGGCGACGTACCAGGTGGCGCTCGCGGCCGGCGCCGTCGAGGGCGAACCGGCGGCCGAACCCGGCGGTGGCCGGCTCGTCTACGTGGCGCAGACCCATCGCTCCACCGGTGCCGTGGAACGCACACAGCCCGCCCCCACCACGGAGCAGCTGGAGGAGTGGCGAGACACCGTCGTTGCCGCGGCTGCGGCCACGCGGGGGCCGACGTTCGAGGCGCGGGTCAACGACGGGTGCCGCCACTGCCCGGTGGTGGCGGCCTGCCCCGCGCAGGATCGAGGGCGGCAGGTGACGGAAGGATGACCGGTGACGGTGAAAGGTCGGGTGGCGGGGGCATGACGGGGGGCGACGCATGACGCGCGGCACCGCATCCGAGGAGCGCGTGGACGCGACGGTCGACCCCGCGGACCTTGCTCGTGCGCTGGGTCTGCCGACGCCCACGGACGAGCAGGCGGCGGTGATCGCCGCGCCGCGAGGGCCTTTGCTGGTGGTCGCCGGTGCGGGGGCGGGCAAGACGGAGACCATGGCCGCACGGGTGGTCTGGATGGTGGCCAACCGGTTCGTCCGGCCGGACGAGGTACTGGGCCTGACGTTCACCCGCAAGGCCGCCCAGCAGTTGGCGCAGCGCATCCGGCAGCGGTTGTCGCGGCTCGCGGGGTCCGACCTCGTCACGCGTCTGGATCCGAGCGGCGACCTCCGTCGGGACATCGTGTCCGGTGAGCCGGAGGTCTCCACGTATCACGCGTACGCCGGGCGGCTCCTCGACCGATACGGCATGGTGCTGCCGCTGGAACCGGCGACCTCGCTGGTCTCCGATACCGAGCTCTGGCAGATCGCGTTCCGGGTGGTGTCCGACTGGGACGGCCACATCGACACCGACAAGATCCCCTCCACGGTCACCCAGCAGGTGCTGGCGCTGTCCGGTCAACTGGCCGAGCATCTCGTCGAGCCGGCCGATCTTCCGGCGGTCCGCGATGCGCTCGCGATACTCGTGGCCACCCTTCCGCCGGGTCCTTCGCAGCGCGACGGGGATCCGACCAAGGCACTGACCACGGTGGTGTCCGTCCAGGACGATCGCATCGCGATGCTGCCCCTCGTCGAGCGACTGCACGAGGCGCTGCGGCGAGAGGGCCGGCTGGACTTCGGGCGGCAGATGTCACTGGCGGCGCGTCTGGCCGCCGACCACGCCGAGGCGGGACGCGCGGAACGCGAGCGCTTCCGGCTCGTCCTGCTCGACGAGTATCAGGACACCGGGCACTCGCAGCGAGTTCTGCTGTCCTCGTTGTTCGGCCGAGCGCAGGACACCGCGCTGTCCGTGACGGCCGTCGGCGACCCGATGCAATCGATCTACGGCTGGCGCGGAGCCTCCGCCGCCAACCTGCCCCGGTTCGTGACCGACTTTCCCGCCGCCCGGCGGCGTGGTGCCGCGGTACTCGCCGATCGACGGTTCCTTTCCACCAGCTGGCGTAACCCGCCGGAAGCACTGGTGCTGGCCAACGCGGTGGCGTCGCCGCTCCGCGAGCGAGGGGTCGCCGTCGAGGAACTCACGGCCCGGCCGGGCGCGTCGGCGGGCGATGTACGCCTCGCCCTCACCACCACGGCGGACGAGGAACGCGCCTGGGTGGCCGACGTCATCTCGCGGGAGTACGAGGACGCTCGACGTCGGGACGATCCGCCCCCCACCGCGGCGGTGCTGATTCGTCGCAACGCCGACGCGGAACCGATCGCAGAGGCCCTGCGCCGCCGCGGGCTCCCGGTCGAGGTGGTCGGGCTCGGCGGACTGCTGCGCACACCCGAGGTGGCGGACCTGGTCGCGGTACTGCGCATGCTCTCGGACCCCCTCGCGGGTTCCGCCGCCGTGCGGATCCTCACCGGGGCGCGATGGCAGATCGGTATCGCCGACCTGCGTGCGCTGTCCCGACGCGCCCGAGCCCTAGCCGCCGGTGCCGGCCACGGCCGCACGGGCGCGGTCACCGACGTCGACGATCTCGCGCAGGCGCTGGGCGACGTCCTCCCCGGGGAGCGCTCGGAGGAATCGGGACTCGTCGACGCCATCGCCGACCCGGGGGATCCGTCCCAGTACTCCGCCGCCGGGTACGCGCGGGTCACCGCACTCGGTGCAGAACTGCAGACGCTGCGCACCCGGCTGGGGCAGCCGCTCCCGGATCTGGTGGCCGACGTCGAGCGAGTGCTCGGGCTCGGCATCGAGGCCGGCGCTCGGACGCGCTACGCCGGGGCCGGCGGTGCCGCGCGTATCGCCGGGGGACGCGAGCACCTCGACGCGTTCGCGGACGTCGTCGCCGATTTCGCCGACCAGCGCACCGCCACCCTGGGCGGTCTCCTGGCCTACCTCGCCGCCGCCGACGACGTCGAGGACGGGTTGGAGCCGGGGGAGGTGGAGGTCGATCCGCATCGGGTGCAGATCCTCACCGTGCATGCGGCCAAAGGGCTCGAGTGGGAGGTCGTGGCCGTGCCGGGCGTGTGCGCCGGGGTGTTTCCCTCCACCCGTGGTCAGCCGACCTGGATGACCACCGTCGCCGAGCTGCCGCCCGACCTTCGAGGAGACCGAGCGCAGCCGGGCGAGGCGGCGGACGGTGTCCCGGTGCTCGACGTGTCGGATGCCGCGCACCGCGCGGACCTCGAGACCGCCATCGACCGTCACAAGAAGGCGCTCGCGGGACGTCGACTCGACGAGGACCGCCGGCTGTTCTACGTGGCCGTGACGCGAACCGAACGGGTTCTCCTGGTCTCGGGGCACCACTGGTCGCCGGGGTCGAGTCGGCCCAAGGGGCCGTCCCCGTTCCTGTCGGAGCTGAAGGCGCTCGCCGACGCGAGGGCCGACGCGGGCACCGTGGTCCGGTGGGACGACGCGCCGGCCGACGGCGCCGCGAATCCGTACGAGGACCGTGTGGTCTCCGCGCAGTGGCCGGCCGACCCGCTCGGGGTGCGGCGTGCCGCCGTCGACGCGGGCGCCGCGGCGGTCCGGGAGGCGATGGCGAGTCGGGCGGACGACCCGACCGACGGGACCGGCCCCGAGGCGGAACGGGACGATCCCGAGGGGTGGCACCGCGACATCGACCTGCTGTTGGCCGAGCGTGAGCGCGTCGCCCCGGGAATCACCGACGTGCCGGTCCCGAACACGCTGTCGGTGAGCCAACTGGTGGACCTGGTGGCCGATCCCGATCGGCTGGCCGGAACGCTGCGACGGCCGGTGCCGTTCGCGCCGAACCCGTTGGCGCGCCGTGGAACCGCGTTCCACGCTTGGGTGGAGCGGCGGTTCGGGGCCACCCGCCTGCTCGACCTCGACGAGTTGCCCGGCGCCGCCGACGGGGCGACCGGATCGGACGCCGATCTCGAGGGCCTCCAGCGTGCCTTCGACGCCTCGCCGTGGGCGCTGCGCAGTCCGATCGAGGTGGAGGTGCCGTTCGAGACGTCGGTGGGGGGTGTGGTGCTCCGGGGCCGCATGGACGCGGTGTTCGCCGACACCGACGGCGGATTCACGGTGGTGGACTGGAAGACCGGCGCCCGACCGACGCCGGCGGAGGAACGGGCGGTGGCACTGCAGCTCGCGGCCTACCGGGTGGCCTGGTCGGAGCTGGCCGGCGTGCCCCTGGACCGCGTCCGGGCGGCGTTCCACTACGTCCGGTCGGGAACCACGGTGGCGCCGCAGGATCTCCCGGACGCGGACGCTCTCGCCCGACTGGTGGGCTCCGCGGCTAGCGCGGACCCCGCGAGTACACCGACCACGCCTGCGTGAACAGTGGGATCTGCAACGGAAGCCGCAGCACCACACCGACTTTCTGCGCTGTCGACGTGCGGGTGCTCCGCAGCCAGAGCACGGCCATGTTCACGTTGGCCGGGAACACGGCCACGAAGAACGCGGCGGCGGCCGCACCGGACACCCGACGGGTGCGCGGCGCCGCGAGCCCGGCGGCCAACGCGACCTCCGCCGCTCCCGAGACGTAGGTGTACGTCCGGGCCGATCCCGGCAGCGCCCGGGGTACCTGGGCGTCGAACGGCGCCGGAGCGACGAAGTGCAGCACGCCGGCGCCGCCGAGGAGAACGGCGAGGCGCGTCGCGGCGGCGTCGGTGCGGGAGGAACTGCGTCGGAGTCCGAGTCGGAGTCGGGGGCGGGCGCGTCGGGTCATGCCGACGAGCCTGCCACGGGCGCAGCGGACGGGCTTCCGGTCGGTTCGGGTCACCCGGCCCTGCGCTCGGTTACAGTCGCATCGGTCGACGCGAGCGCGCTCGACGACGCCCGAGGAGCGAGGACGACCAGACGATGGCGGGACGGTTGCGTAGGCGGCTGCAGAACACCAACGCCGCGCTCACCGATCGGCCGGACTTCGCGCTGGTCGGCGTGCTACGCATCCCGGAATTCGAGTCGAGCCCGTGGCGGGCGATCTATCGCCGCATCGTCATCGCCCTGATCGTGCTCTTCGTCGCGGCCCTGGTGGTCTACGTCGACCGCGACGGATACGCCGACAATCAGGGCGACGACCTGTCGTTCCTCGACGCGTTCTACTACACGACGGTGTCGCTCTCGACCACGGGATACGGCGACATCGCCCCGATCACCCCGTCCGCGCGCCTGGTCAACATCCTCGTGATCACGCCGCTGCGCGTGTTCTTCCTCATCCTGCTGGTCGGCACCACCCTGGCAGTTCTCACCGAGCGTTCGCGGCAGGCGTTCAAGATTCAGCGATGGAGGCGAAACGTGCGCAACCACACGGTGGTCGTGGGCTACGGAACGAAGGGGCGGACCGCCGTCGACGCCATGCTGGGCGACGGGATCTCGGCGTCCGAAATCGTCGTCGTCGACACCGATCAGACGGCGTTGGACGCGGCGGCCAACGTCGGTCTGGTCACGGTGTACGGCTCCGCCACCCGCAGCGACGTCCTGCGCCTGACCGGCGCGCAGTACGCGGCGTCGATCATCGTCGCGACCAACCGCGACGACACCGCCGTGCTCGTCACCTTGACCGCACGGGAGATCGCGCCCAAGGCGAAGATCGTCGCGGCGGTGCGCGAGGCGGAGAACGTCCATTTGCTGCGTCAGTCGGGTGCCGATTCGGTGGTCGTGTCGTCGGAGACGGCGGGACGCCTGCTCGGCATCGCGACCACCACTCCGTCGGTGGTGGAAATGATGGAGGACCTGCTGACGCCGGAAGCCGGGTTCGCGATCGCCGAGCGTGAGGTCGAACGCGACGAGGTGGGCGGATCACCGCGCCATCTGTCCGACATCGTCCTGGGCGTGGTGCGGGACGGTCGCCTGGTCCGGGTGGGTGCGCCCGAGGTCGACGCCATCGAAGCCGACGATCGCCTGCTGTACATCCGCCGTGTGAGCGCCTGATCGGGGCGGCGCGGCGGGCGGCCGGGTGACGGCTCGCTAGGGTCGTGAGGTGTCCTTCGCACTCGTCACCGAGCCCATGCTGTCGCGGTCCCCGCTCGATCGGGCGGAGGAACTCCGCAAGGACTCCGACGCGTTGACGGCGGGATGGCCGACGGCGTCGGTGCTGCGCGTCGACCCGGTCGGCCGGGTCCCCGTCGCCGACGGGGCCGTGGCCATGATCCCGGCGACGGACGTCGCCGACGCACCGCCGACCGACGCCGTGTTCCTCGGCAGGGCCGAGGGTCGGCATCTGTGGGCGGTTCCGGTCGAGTCGCTCGGGGGCGAGACCACCGACCTGCGGTCCTTCGGAGACGTGCTGACCGAGTCCTCCGCCGGTGTCGTCGTCACGGCGGTCGCCCTGCTGAACTGGCATCGCAGCGCCCGCTTCAGTGCGCGGGACGGCTCGCCGACGAGACTGTCGGCCGCCGGGTGGTCCCGAGTGTCGGAGGCCACCGGGCACGAGGAGTGGCCGAGGTCGGATCCCGCGATCATCGTGCTGGTCCACGACGGCGCCGATCGGGTGCTGCTCGCGCGTCAGCCGACGTGGCCCGAGCGACGGATGTCCGTTCTCGCCGGGTTCGTCGAAGCGGGGGAGTCGCTCGAGACGTGCGTGGCGCGCGAGGTGCGCGAAGAGGTCGGTCTGGGCGTCACCGACATCGACTACCTCGGAAGTCAGCCCTGGCCGTTTCCGCGGTCCATCATGATCGGTTTCGCGGCGCGAGCGGATCCGGACGCGTCGCTCGCCTTCACCGACGGCGAGATCGCCGAGGCACGGTGGTTCCACCGCAGCGAGGTCGAGGCCGCGCTGGCCGCCGGTGACTGGGCGGCCTCGACGTCGGCGCCTTTGCTCCTGCCCGGATCGATCTCCATCGCGCGCGCGATGCTGGAATCGTGGGTCGCCCGCCCCTGATGCTTCCGGGCAGGGCGAGCCGGCGGCCTGGACCTCAGGCGATGCCGAGTGCCTTCCGCACCTGTGCCAGGGACGGGTTGGTGGCCGTCGTGCCGTCCGCGTACTTCACCGTGGGCACGACGTGGTTGCCGCCGTTCACACTGCCGACGAACTCCGCCGATGCCGGATCGGCTTCGATGTCGATCTCGGTGTAGGCGATGCCGTTCTCGTCGAGCTGGGTCTTGAGCCGGCGGCAGTAGCCGCACCACGACGTCGAGTACATGGTCAGAGCCGGTGCGTGCGAAGTGTCTGCTGTGGTCACGTTCGGTCAACGCGCGGCCGTGCCCGGATTGTTCCGTCCTGCGTGACCGGTGTCCGGAGCTCCGACGGTGCCCGGGTTCCTGTCGGAGGGGGCTGACATGATGGCCGGGTGACCGCAACCGACGCCGTGGAAGGACTCGACCCCGAGCAGTCGGCTGCCGTACTGGCCCCCCGCGGCCCCGTGTGCGTGCTCGCCGGCGCCGGAACGGGCAAGACTCGGACCATCACCCGCCGGATCGCCCATCTGGTGTCGGGTGGCCACGTCAAACCGAGCCAGGTGCTGGCGGTCACGTTCACCGCCCGCGCGGCCGGGGAGATGCGTGAGCGCCTGCGTCTGCTGGGCATCGCGAACGACGGCGGCCAGGTGCAGGCGCGGACGTTCCACGCTGCGGCCATGCGTCAGCTCAAGTACTTCTGGCCGCAGGTCGTGGGCACCACGGAGTGGCGGTTGCTCGACCGCAAGTTCGGCGTGGTCGGCCAGGCGGCGTCGGCCGCCGGAGCCTCGACCTCGACGGACAGCATCCGGGACCTCGCCGGGGAGATCGAGTGGGCCAAGGCCTCCCTGGTCGCCCCGCAGGACTACGCCGCCACGGTGGCGCGGTTGCGCCGGGACACGCCGACGGACGCGGACCGGGTGGCCGCGGTGTACGAGGGGTACGAGCAGCTCAAGAACCGGGATCCCGACGCCGTTCTGCTCGATTTCGACGATCTCCTGCTGCACACCGCGGCCGCGCTCGAGACCAGCCCGGCGGTGGCACAGGAGTTCCGCGAGCGCTACCGCTGCTTCGTGGTCGACGAATACCAGGACGTCACGCCGCTGCAGCAGCGCGTGCTCGATGCATGGGTGGGCGAGCGGGACGATCTCACGGTGGTCGGTGACGCGAACCAGACCATCTACTCCTTCACCGGGGCCACCCCGAAGTACCTCCTCGACTTCTCCCGTCGCTTCCCGGAGGCCACCGTGGTCCGGCTCGAGCGGGACTACCGCTCCACGCCCCAGGTTGTCGAACTGGCCAATCAGGTCATAGGGGCCGCGCGTGGCCGTATCGCCGGCACCCGCCTGCAACTGGTGGGTCAGCGTCCGACGGGGCCGGCGCCGACATTCGTCGAATACGACGACGAGGTGTCGGAGGCCGCCGGTGTCGCGCGGACCGTGCAGCGCTTGATTCGTGACGGTGTGCGGCCGTCCGAGATCGCGGTGCTCTATCGCATCAACGCCCAGTCCGAGGCGCACGAGCAGGCGTTGACCGATCTCGAGATCCCGTACCAGGTGCGGGGCGGGGAGAGCTTCTTCCAGCGTGCGGACGTGCGCTCGGCCGTAACGGCCATTCGGTCCGCGGCGGCGCGTGACGACCTTCCGGAGGACGCGCGTCGGGGGCCGGGCATGGTGCGCTTCGTCGAGGCCGTGCTGGCCCCGCAGGGGCTGACGGCCACCGAGCCCACCGGCGCGCAGGCGCGCGAGAAGTGGGCGGCGCTGCGGGCGCTCGTCTCGTTGACGACCGATCTTCTCGAGCAGGTGCCGGAGTTGGACCTCGACGGCTTGCTCGCCGAGCTGCGCACGCGGGCCGAGGCGCGGCACCCACCGACCGTGGAGGGCGTGACCCTGGCGTCGCTGCACGCGGCGAAGGGGCTCGAGTGGGACGCCGTCTTCCTGGTGGGGTTGGTCGACGGGACCTTGCCGATCAGTCACGCTCTTGGGGACAGCTCGTCGGCGCCGGACGAGGCCGCGGTCGAGGAGGAGCGGCGTCTGCTCTACGTCGGGGTGACCCGGGCCCGTGTCCATCTGGAGCTGTCGTGGGCTCTCGCACGCAACGAGGGTGGGCGCAAGTCCCGTCGCCGGTCGCGCTTCCTGGTCGACCTGGTGCCCGAGTCGTCGCCGGCCTCCCGCATCGCCGCGCCGGCGCCCACCCGTAAGCGGCCGGTCTGTCGGGTCTGCGGCTCGCCGGTGATCGGGACCGTGGCCACCATGCTGGGTCGGTGCGAGAAGTGTCCGTCGGACGTGGACGTTCCCCTGCTCGAAGCGCTACGGGAGTGGCGGTCGGCCACGTCGAAGACGTTGAAGGTGCCCGCGTACGTCGTGTTCAGTGACAACACCCTGACGGCCATCGCCGAGCAGCGTCCGCGCGACGACCGATCCCTCGTGGCCATCCCGGGCATCGGCGCGAAGAAGTTGGAGCGGTTCGGGGCCGACGTCCTCGCGATCGTCGGGGAGCGGGCGACCCGCTGATCGGTGCGGTCGGGGAACGGGCGACCCGCTGATCGGTGCGGTCGGGGAGCGGGCGACCCGCTGACCGTCGTTTGCGCAGGTCGAAAAAGAGTTGTGCGGTTCCGCCGGCCCGTTTACTGTCGTTCTCGTCCCGATCGCATCCGGTCGTGA
Organism: Rhodococcus sp. PBTS 1; assembly: GCF_001620025.1. NCBI lineage: Bacteria > Bacillati > Actinomycetota > Actinomycetes > Mycobacteriales > Nocardiaceae > Rhodococcus > Rhodococcus sp. PBTS 1. The sequence goes on along the minus strand of NZ_CP015219.1, from coordinate 2,138,492 downwards.
CTCGGCTCCGGCCGGTCGTTCAGTCGTCCTCGAGGGAGGTGTTCCCGGTGGAGATTCGCACCGCATTCGCCATCACCGCGACGCGTCGCGGCGGGAACACCGCTGCCGCTGCCTACCGCGGCGGGAACACCGCCGTCGCACCCGTGGTGTCTCGCGTCGCACCCGTGGCACTGCTGCCGCGTGGCGCTCGTGAGCGCCGGGTAGCTCCGGAATCCGTGATGACAGGACCCCTGCGGGAGTCGTCCGCCTAGGACACCCGCCCTGCCTGCCGGCCACGGATTCGTACCCACGATCCGTGGCCTTCGTCGTTCGAGCCTGTCTCGGCGCCGTCGCGGATCATCCCTCATCTCGTGACGGACGTCCGAACAGGAGAACGACGTGACTCTCGCACTCGACACGACCCGCGCCGACCATGCGTACGAGGTCGATGCCGGGCCCGCGGCCACCGGCGGCCGCGCTCTACCGTGCCATCGCGGCGATCCCGACCTGTGGTTCGCCGAATCTCCGGCGGCGCTCGAGCGCGCCAAGGCCTTGTGCGCCGACTGCCCGGTTCGCGCCTGGTGTCTCGAGGCCGCTCTCGAGCGCGCCGAGCCGTGGGGCGTCTGGGGCGGTGAAATCTTCGAGCAGGGCGCCGTCATCGCACGGAAGCGCGGTCGGGGCCGGCCCCGCAAGAACCCGGTGGCAACCGGCGCGTGAGCGTCAGTCCGCGAACCCGGGCATCCACTCGGTGAGGATGGCCATGTACGGGGCGGAGGCATCGAGCTGGGCGCAGATGCCCACCGAGCCCATCAGGACGCGGAAGATCACCGCGTACTGCGGAGGAAGGTTCAGGGAGCGGGCCGTGCGGAACTGAGGACCGTTGAAGTCCGCCGCGCGGCCCGCCGTCTCCTGCATCCACTTCCGGGTGAAGTGGAAGGAGTCGGTCTTGATCGGATCGGTGAACGGACGGAGGTAGTCAGCGATCTCCTGGTCGGTCACGGTGTGGCCGGGCAGGACGAATCCGGTGTCGCGCATGAGCGCGTTCAACTCGTCGAACTCCTCGTCACGGGACAGTCGCACCATCCGTCCGAGTTCGGGCGGGAGGCCGTTCGGCAGGGACAGGCAGGCGCCGAAGTCGATGATGCCGAGACGGCCGTCGTCGAGGAGCTTGAAGTTGCCGGGGTGGGGATCGCCGTGCAGCCGACGCACCCGCTGCGCCGATTCGAAGTGAAAGCGCGCCAGGTTCTCCCCGGCGGTGTTGCGCTGTTCGGTGGTTCCGGAGGCGACGACCCTGGACAAAGCGGTGCCGTCCATCCACTCGGTGATCACGGCTTTGGGAGCACTGGCGACGACCCGAGGAACGGCGAAGCGAGGATCGCCGTCGTAGGTGGCGGCGAAGGCGCGCTGATTCTCGCCTTCGATGCGGTAGTCGAGTTCCTCCTCGGTACGGGCCGACATCTCGTCGAGCACCGCCCGCACGTCGGTGCCGGGGGCGAGCGTGCCGAGCAGGCCGACGAAACGCGACAGGGTCTTGAGGTCGGCGCGCAGGGCGTCGTCGGCACCGGGATACTGAATCTTCACCGCGACTGCCCGGCCGTCCGACCAGGTGGCCCGGTGCACCTGACCGATACTGGCCGACGCCACCGGCTCGTCGTCGAACTCGGTGATGCGGGATCGCCACGCGGTGCCCAACTGCTGATCCAGCACGCGATGCACCGTCTTGGCCGGCATGGGCGGGGCTTCCGCCTGCAGCTTGGTCAGCGCTTCCCGGTACGGACCGGCCATCTCCTCCGGAACCGCCGCCTCCATGACGCTGAGCGCCTGGCCCAGTTTCATGGCGCCGCCCTTGAGTTCGCCGAGCACGGCGAACATCTGCTCGGCGGCCTTGGCCGTCAACTCGGCATCGATCTCCGCACGGTTGCCTCCGGCGAGCTTGCGTCCGAAGCCGAGGGCGGCGCGGCCGGCCATGCCGAGCGGAATGCTGGCGAGCTTGGCGGTTCGGGCGGAGCTGCTGCGCGGAATGTCGGGCATACGATCCATCATTCCGGATCAGGCGGGGGCGTGCCCGGAGCAGGGGCAGACCGGGTGCCGCCGCCAGCGTCGTCGACGCACCGTACCGGCGGCGGTGTCGATCTCCTGACTGTGACCCATCTCGAGCGGCGAGGGTCGGGTGTGCGTCGTCCGCTGCGAGAACGGCAGGCGGTCGCCGAGGAAATCGTGAACTCGCCCCACGGCGAACGCGGCCGTCGCCGTGAGCGTCGTCGGCGAGGCGGAGGCGGCGTGGCCGCCCAGTTGGGCTGCGAGGAACGGCCACTCGCGGTCGAGGTCGCACCGGGTCAGTTCCACGCAGTGCAGGCACGCGGTACGGCCGGGGACGACGAACGGTCCCACCACGCCGACGCCGTCGCGGCAGCGCACCGGGAGATGAGGGATGCCGTCGTGCATCAGGTGCCGGACCACGTCGGGCGGTGTCACCACCGAGTCGGTGAGCACGACGGCGGCGAGGTCCGTCGGCAGCGGGCGGGGGTAAGCAATCCGGTGATCGACGGCGGCGCCGCGGCGCAGGCTCGCGCACACGGCGTCGGCGAGGGGGCCGCGACCGACCACCAGCACTGCGGGGGGCGGGGGGTCGGCACCCGGTGGGGGCTGCCGGTGCAGGAACCCGGCCTCGTCCAGCACTCGCACCACGGCGGACATGGCCGCCGAGTCGACTCCGCGTTCGGCGGCCCGCCACAGCACCTCGGGCAGAGACCGCTGCCCGTCGAGCAGCCTCAGCGCGCCGATCATCGTGGCCGCGTCCAGTCCCGGCGGCGGGGCGAGGATCATTCGGGTGTCGGGCGACCACCCGATCTGCACGCGCTCGTCGCGCCGCGCGAGCAGAACCAGATGCGGTGTCAGGCGCGGATGCCCCGCGACGATCGTCTCGACCATGGCGGGCACTGTTGCACACGGACAGCCGGCCGTGCCGTCGTCGGCGGCCGGTTGTCCACAGGCGACCTCACACCGGCGCGGGGCCGCTCTCCGGACCGTCGCGACGATCGTCGTCGTCCGAATCCTGCTCCTGCGCAGTCTCTTTCGCGCGCCGACGCTCGAACTCCTCGAGCTGGGCGATGGGATCGTCGAACGTGCCGGTGTCCCCGCCGACGATGCGGTCGACGAAGGCAGCGTCGTCGTCCAGATCGGCGGCGGACGGAAGCAGATCCGGGTGGGCCCACACGCCGTCCCGTCCCTCGATGCCGGCGCCATCGGTCAGGCGCCGCCAGAGCTCGGCCGCTTCGCGCACCTTGCGCGGTCGCAGCTCGAGCCCGACGAGGGTGGCGAAGGTCTGCTCGGCCGGGCCGCCCGACGCACGACGACGACGCATGGTCTCGGCGAGGGCCATCGCACCGGGGATACGTTCGCCCAGCGCGGCCGCCACCACCGTGTCCACCCACCCCTCGACGAGGGCCAGGAGCACCTCGAGGCGTTCGAGGGCTGCCTTCTGTTCCGGCGTCGTCTGCGGTTCGAACGTGCCCTGCTGCAGGATCTTCTCGAGCTGGGAGGGGTCGGTCAGGGCGGAGGGGTCGATACCGCGAGCAGCCTCCTCGATGGCACCGAAGTCCATGCGGATACCGCGGGCGTACTCCTCCACGGTGGCGAGTACTCGCTGACGCAACCACGGCACGTGCGAGTAGAGGCGATGGTGTGCCGCCTCGCGGGCGGCGAGGAAGACGAGGACCTCGCGCTCGGGCAGCTCGGTGCCCTCGGCGAACGCGGCCACCGCCTCGGGCAGAAGGGCGGCGGTGTCCGCCGGTCCGAGCGGAAGGCCGATGTCGGTGCTGGTGAGCACCTCCTTCGAGAGCTGACCGAGAGCCTGGCCCAGCTGCGAACCGAAGGCCATGCCGCCCATCGAGCCCAGCATTCCGATCATCGGGCCCATCATCTGCTGGGCCTCGGGCGGCAGTGCCGACGTCCACATCCCCGAGATCTGCTCCGCCACCGGGTCGCACAGGCGCTTCCAGGTGTCCAGGGTGCGATCGAGCCACTCCTGCGGCGTCCACGCCTCGGTCCGCGCGGCACCGGCCGGGAGGATCGTGGCCTCGTTCAGCCATTGTTCGGCGAGATGGGCGGAATCGCGGATCGCCGTGCGCGAGCCTTCGCGCACCGGCGCCGTCGTGCCCATCTGCTGACGCGCGAGCTTGGCGGCGAGGTCGTAGTTCACCGGTCCGCTCTGCGACCCGCCCTGGCCCATCCCGCTGAGCATCTGACCCATCTGCGTGAACATCTGCCCGAGAGCGGCGGGGTCGAAGCCCTGCGCGCCCCCGCCGAACGCCGCGAACGGATTCTCCCCACCTCCCGAGCCGCGCGAGGGGTCGCGGCGGGCGGCGTCGTCGCCGTCGTCGTCGGAGTTCGAGAATCCGAAGGGAGTGTTCGCCATGCCCCAACGGTACTGGCTCGACCTCGCTGCGGACCCGGCCTCGGCGTGCGCCGAGCGCGAACACCGCCTCGTCCGTCGAGTTCTCTAGGGTGGTTCCCGTGAATCGACGGATCGCGACGCTGCTGGTCGCACTGCTGCCCGTGGTGGTGCTCGGAGTGCTCGGGTCGACGGTCGTCGTCCCGTTCGCCGCGCTGGGTCCCGGTCCGACGTTCGACACCCTCGGGGACGTCGACGGCACACCGGTGGTCGACGTCGAGGACCCCACGGGTGCGACGGAGATCGACCGGCCGAGCGGGCACCTCAACATGACCACCGTGGCGGTGCGCGACGGCCTCACCGTCTTCGACGCCCTCGGCCTGTGGCTCAGCGGACGGCAGGGGTTGGTTCCGCGCGACCAGGTCTACCCGCCGGACCGCAGCCGCGAGGAGGTCGAGCAGGCCAATCAGGCGGACTTCGCGCAGTCCGAGAACAGCGCCGAACTGGCCGCGCTGCGCTACCTCGATCTACCGACCGTGTTGACGATCGCCGAGGTCGGCGAGGACGTGCCGGCGGCGAGCGTGTTGCGCGACGGGGACCTCGTGACCGCAGTGAACGGCACGGCCGTCGAGACCCCCGAGGACGTGCGCAACGCCGTCGGTGCCCTCGCGCCGGGCGACGAGGTGACCATCGACGGGGTCCGTGACGACGCTCCGTTCACACGCACGGTCACCGTCGGTCCGCGGCCGGACGACGGTGAGCGCGGCTATCTCGGCGTGACGCTCGCCGAGGAGCCCGACGTGCCGTTCGAGGTTCGGTTCAACCTGGCCGACGTCGGGGGACCGTCGGCCGGTCTGATGTTCACCCTCGCGGTGATCGACAAACTGTCTCCGGGTGACCTGAGCGGCGGGGCGTTCGTCGCCGGCACCGGGACCATCGACCCGGACGGCACCGTCGGACCCATCGGCGGCATCCCGTACAAGCTGGTCGCCGCCCGCGAGGCGGGCGCCACGACGTTCCTGGTGCCGACGGACAACTGTGCCGAGGCCGCCGCGAACGCGCCGGACGGACTGCGCCTCGTGCGGGTGACGGACGTGGGCGGCGCGGTCGACGCGCTCGACAGTCTCGCCGCGGGCGGCGACGCACCGAGCTGCTCCTAGGGCGTCTGCGGCGGTCGGGGCGGTCCTCGGGTCAGTCCCGGGTCAGTCCTCGGGCTCGGCGTCGAGGGTGGCGTAGAGGGCCGCCACGACGTTCGGTGCGAGGTCGTCGTACGTCAACAGGTCACCGTCGGATCCGAAGCCGTCGTCGTCCTCGTCCTCGGGGCGCAGCTGCAGCAGCGCCAGGGACGGCCCGTCGCGCAGGACCCCGACGATCAGACGCGCGTCGCGTCGGCCGGGATGTTCCTCGGCCGCGACGCGGGCCGCGTGGTCGGCGGCGTCGCGATCCGACAGCAGGGGAGCGAGGGCGCTGTCGAGGTCGGCCTCCGCGTCGGGCGGCAGGACGACTATCTCCTCCACCAGCGCGCAGCCGGCGACCGACGACGGCCAGCTGGTGGTGCCCAGGAACTCGTCGAGAGCACGTGACCCACCCGCGACGTCCGCCGGCAGTCGGTCCTGCGCGATCGGGGTCAGCACCGCGCCGTCCTCGAGTTCGGCGAGCAGGCCCGGTTCGGCGGCCACCAGATCCTCCGTGGGGACCAACGCGAAGAGTTGCGGCCCCTGGTCCCAGCCGGAGGCCTCGACGAACGCCACCATCTCGCGCACGGCGCGTGCGAGCGCGGCCTCACCGGTCACGTCCCCGAAGTCGGTCACGATGTCTGCCTCTCGCTGGTCGCTCTGCCGGTCGTCCTGCGCGTCACGGCCGTCATTCTCGCATCGACCGGGTGTCGGCCGAGCCCCCCACCCGGCGAAGGCACGCTGTCCGTACAGTGGTCCGAAACGGACATGCGGTGTCGCTCGGTGGTGTCACGCTCGGTGGTGTCACGACCTGTGCTCGCGAAAGACCTTGGAGTGTGACACGTGGGCATGAGGCCCCCAACCGGCATGCCGTCTCTGTCGAGACGCGGTCGTACCCTGCTCGTCGTCGCGGTCGTGGTGGCCGTGCTGTTGCTCGTCGGTCCCCGGTTGGTGGACACGTACACGGACTGGCTGTGGTTCGGCGAGGTGGGCTTCCGCAACGTCTTCACGACGGTGTTGCTGACCCGCCTGATCACGTTCCTCGTGGTCGCGGTCCTCGTCGGCGGAATCGTGTTCGGCGCGTTGGCTTTCGCGTACCGGTCCCGTCCGGTGTTCGTTCCCACCGCGGGTCCGAACGACCCGATCGCCCGCTATCGCACGACCGTCATGGGGCGACTGCGCCTGTTCGGTGTCGGCGTTCCGGTGATCATCGGTGTGCTGAGCGGCCTGGTGGCGCAGGGCAACTGGATCACGGTGCAGATGTTCCTGCACGGCGGTTCCTTCGGGGTTCGCGATCCGCAGTTCGATCTGGACGTCGGCTTCTACGCCTTCGATCTGCCGTTCTATCGCTCGATTCTCAACTGGCTCTTCGTCGCCGTCGTGCTGGCGTTCTTCGCGGCACTGGTCACGCACTACATCTTCGGCGGCCTGCGCCTCAGCGGCCGCGAGGGTGCGCTCACCTCGTCCGCACGCGTGCAGCTGGCCGTGCTGGCCGGCACGTTCGTCGTGCTGAAGGCCGTGGCGTACTGGTTCGACCGCTACGCGCTGCTGTCGAGCAGCCGCAAGGAACCGACGTTCACCGGTCCGGGCTTCACCGACATCAACGCCGTGCTGCCGGCCAAGCTGATCCTGCTGGCGATCGCCGTCATCTGTGCGGGGGCGTTCTTCGCGGCCATCTTCCTGCGCGACCTGCGGATCCCCGCGCTCGCCACCGCGCTGCTCGTGCTGTCCTCGATCCTGGTCGGCGCCGTGTGGCCCCTGGTCGTCGAGCAGTTCTCCGTGCGACCCAACGCCGCGGACAAGGAGCGCTCGTACATCGAGCGCAACATCACCGCCACACGAGACGCCTACGGCATCACCGACGACACGGTGACCTACGAGGACTACCCGGGCGTCGGCACCGCGTCCCCGCGTGACGTCCCGGCGGATCAGACCACCATCGCCAACACCCGCCTGCTGGACCCGAACGTGCTCTCCCGCACCTTCACCCAGCAGCAGCAGCTCAAGAACTTCTACGGGTTCCCGTCCACGCTGGACGTCGACCGGTACGAGATCGACGGTCAGCTGCAGGACTACATCGTGGCCGCCCGTGAGCTCTCCCCGAGCAGCCTCACCGGCAACCAGACCGACTGGATCAACCGGCACACGGTCTACACCCACGGCAACGGCTTCGTCGCGGCCCCGGCCAACCGCGTCAACGCGGCGGTGCAGGACGCGACCAACGCCGAGTCCAACTCCAACTCGGGTTACCCGATCTACACGGTCAGCGACCTCGCGTCGCAGGCCGCGGGCGATCAGGTCATCCCGGTCGAGCAGCCGCGCATCTACTACGGCGAGGTCATCGCGTCGTCGAACCCCGACTACGCCATCGTCGGGGCGAACGAGGGCGAGGCTCGCGAGTACGACACCGACACCTCGCGCTACACCTACACCGGGTCGGGCGGCGTCGACATCGGCAACTGGTTCAATCGGTTGGCGTTCGCCGCCAAGTACACCGAGCGCAACATCCTGTTCTCCAGCGCCATCGGCGACGAGTCGAAGATCATCTTCAACCGCGATCCGCGTGAGCGCGTGCAGAAGGTCGCCCCGTGGCTGACTGCCGACGGCAACTCCTACCCGGCCGTGGTCGGCGGCAAGATCGTCTGGATCGTCGACGCGTACACCACGCTGGACCAGTACCCCTACGCGCAGCGCAGCTCGCTCGAGGGTCTGGTGCAGGACAGCATCGACGCCAACACCGGTCGCCTGCTGCCGCGCGAGGAGGTGTCCTACATCCGCAACTCGGTCAAGGCCACCGTCGACGCCTACGACGGGTCGGTGAACCTGTACCAGGTCGACCAGAACGATCCGGTGTTGAAGGCCTGGATGGGCGCGTTCCCGGGAGCGGTGCAGCCGGAGGAGAACATCACCGACGAACTGCGCCAGCACTTCCGGTACCCGGAGGACCTGTTCAAGGTGCAGCGCGAGATGCTCGCGAAGTACCACGTGAACGATCCCGGCGAGTTCTTCACCAACAACGCCTTCTGGTCGGTGCCGAGCGACCCGACGGTCGAGGGCGGCACCAACCTGAACCAGCCGCCGTACTACGTCCTGATCGGCGACCCGGACACCGGGCAGCCGTCGTTCCGCCTGACGAGTGCGATGGTGGGCTTCAACCGTGAGTTGCTGTCCGCGTACATCTCGGTGCGGTCGGACCCGGAGAACTACGGCAAGTTCACGGTGTTGCAGTTGCCGACGGACACGCAGACCCAGGGTCCGCAGCAGGCGCAGAACTCCATGACGTCGGACACCCGTGTGGCGTCGGACCGGACACTGCTCCAGCAGTCCAACCGTATCCAGTACGGCAACCTGTTGACGCTGCCGATCGCGCAGGGCGGCATTCTCTACGTCGAGCCGCTCTACACCGAACGCAACACGGCGAACGCGGCCACCTTCCCGCAGCTGTCGCGTGTGCTGGTGAGCTACCGCGAGCCGGGTGCGGGGGGAGGCGTGCGCGTCGGGTATGCCGCGACGTTGGCCGAGGCGCTGGACCAGGTCTTCGGGGCCGGAACCGGCAACGTGGCCACGGCACCGGGCGGCGACGCCGCCACCCCGCAGGCCGAGGAGGAAGCGAACACGCCGAGCACGGGAACGCCGGGTACGGCCACGCCGGCCGAGGGTGAGGCCACCCCGGCTCCGTCCACGCCGGCGCCGTCCACACCGGCACCGGCCGACCGGAACGCGGCGGTGAGCAATCTGAACTCGGCGCTCGCGGCCGTGCGGACGGCGCAGCAGTCGGGTGACTTCGCCCAGTTGGGTCAGGCGTTCGACAACCTCCAGCGAGCGATCGACGAGTACAACCGCGTGGGCGGCTGACACCGGCACTCGATCCGACACGACAGAAGCGGCCGCACCCCGATGGGGTGCGGCCGCTTCCAGTTGCTGCGGGGTGCTGTGAACCGGGTGTCAGCGACCCAGTCCGGCGAGCACCTCGGCGTTGGCGGCGACGAAGTCGCGGTACTGCTGGCCGACGCCGTACTGGTCGGCCACGGCAGCGCCCTGGTCGATGTACTGCTGAGCCGGCGCGGGTGCGGCGGCGGGAGCCGGAGCCGGAGCGGGCGCCTCGGCGGGCACCTCGGACGGCGCGGACGAGCCCTGGGTCAGGTACTGACCGCAGACCGGCCAGGCGCCGACGCCCTGGGTCGCCAGAACGTTCTCGGCGACGCGGATCTGCTCGGCCTTCGACGCGTTGGACGCGATGCCCGAGCCGCCGTTGGCGGTCCAGGTGCTCTGCGAGAACTGCAGGCCACCGTAGTAGCCGTTGCCGGTGTTGATCGCCCAGTTGCCACCGCTCTCGCACTGTGCGACGCCGTCCCAGTTGTGGGTCGGTGCGGCGCCTGCGGTTCCGGTGGCGAGTCCGAGCGGGATCGCGACGGTGGCGCCGGCGACTGCGGCGTATCCGAGGGCGCGGGTGGTGAAGTTTCGTGCAGTGGTCATACGGGGTGAATCCTCTCGGCGCTGTCGGACACGCGAGAACCGTGACGGTGTCTCGGGTCCCTGCCCCCGTGGCATATCGGGTCTCCGACCCGCGGGGCAGTGGGAAATCCAGCGGCGGGTCGGCCTGGCCCTCGTTGTGGGCCGCGAGCGACGGTAACGGAGTGATCACGGGGTCGTCACGTCGGCGTGACCCATCCGGGTGGCACCCCGCGCCGAGGTCCGATCGGCGTCGATACGACGTCCGTGCAGGTGATCGGGGCGATCGCCGGGGCTGCGCCACTGGAACGGGCGCGGCGTTCCGTGAGCGGGATCACCGCCCGGGCGAGACGTGGATCACTCTCGGGGAGCAACGATTTCGGCCGCCGGCCAGGCACTTTCGGCGGTCAGGCAGGCGATTTGCAATCCGGCGATGCCGTCCGGTAACTTCGTGTTCAGCAAGAACGCAGTACCGCTTGCAGCCGCAGACGGAGCCGAGAGGTTCCCGACGCCGACGCGGGGTGGAGCAGCTCGGTAGCTCGCTGGGCTCATAACCCAGAGGTCGCAGGTTCAAATCCTGTCCCCGCTACCACGTGCGAAAGCCGGCATCCGAAAGGGTGCCGGCTTTCGTCGTTCCCGGGGTCGGTGTGGCGGGCTCTTCTCTCAGCGGACTCTGTGAACCTATTCCCGCTGCTACTCCACGCGTTCGCGGACGGTGCACTGTCCGTGAACGCGTGCAGCGTCAGCGGGAACGGTCTACCGACCCGCCGGCGGGAGCCGGTCTCAGGCCGGCTCGCGCAGAACGCCGATGTGACGGACGGTGCCGGACACCCCGGGGAGCTCCCGGGGTTCGGTCCACGTCCGCAGCCCGTCGCCGCTGTCCGAGTACAGGTAGCGCCCCTCGGTGTAGGCGTCCAGATAGAGTCGCCACGCGCCATCGGGCAGCTGGACGACGGCGGGCCCCTCGCGCAGGGCGCCCCAATCACCCGGCGGCAGTGGACGATACGGGCCGACCAAGGTGGGTGAGGCCAGATGCTCGATGGTTTTCTTCGTCTCGTTCTTGGTGAACGCGTGGTACTCGGAACCTACCTTCACGACGGTGGTGTCGATCCGATCGGCGCCCAGACCCGCCATCGGCACCGGGGCGCTCCAGGACGTCAGGGACTCGTTCTGCGCTGTCAGCAGATGCGGGACGAATCCTCCACCGGTGGACAACGACACGATGACGTGGACCGCATCACCGTCGACGAACCATTCGGGCGCCCAGGCCTTGGTGGTGAACGGGGACAGCGACGGCCCGTCGGAGGAGCCCGCCGATCCGAACAACGGGAGGTCGACGACTCCACGCCCATCACCGGTACCGGGCAGGAAGGCGCAGCACAACGGCAGAGCGTGATTCCCACCGAATGTCCACGTCAGTCGGTCCGGACTGGTGGCGAACCCGATGGTCGCGCCGTCGACCGTCGTGTAGGTGAGGTGATAGAGGCCGTCGGTGTGTCGGATGATGCTCGGGTCTCGCACCACGCCGGACGGCGGACGGTAGGCCGATGTGCGCGCAGCGGTGAACGACGTTCCGTCCTACGACTCGTAGACGTCCAGGTCGCGGTCACTGGCGTTGCTGAACGCCACCATGGTGTACCGCCAGGTTTCCGGCTGCGCCGAGGCCGTCGTGGGCGAGGCGATCGTGCACGCGGCGACCATCACGGCAGCGGCGGCAGCGCGACGACGCGGGCGGGGAGTCACAACTCGAACTCTGACAGACCGCGGAACCTCGTCGGCGGTCGCCGGCGGTACCGATACCGGGTTGTGACAGGAGTGGGGTGTGTCGACCGGCCCTCACCCGACGCAACCGGCGGGAGCAGTGTGGTCAGTCCCGCAGATCGGGGTCCTCGGAGACCGACCCGGTGGTGGGAGCGTCGTTCTCGGTCACCTCGCCGCCTGTCGCGGTGCGATCGGCTGCGGTGCGATCAGCAGAGTCGCCGTCCTCCGCCTCGTCCAGATCCACCGCATCCGCACCTTCGAGGTGAGCCAGGTTGACCTCGGCCTCGGCGACGAACTCCTTCGTCTTCTCTTCGATCTTCTTCGCCCACTCGGCCATCGGGTGCCTCCTCGCGCGTGTTCGTCGCTCTGTCGAGCCGTGAGTACCCCGAACCGCGCCGTCGCTACCGATGCGAATCACCCTCGCACGCCGAACGGGCCCGACACCGAGGTGTCGGGCCCGTTCGTTCCTGTGTCAGCGAGACGTCACTTGAGCTGTGCGGAACTCAATCCCAGGACACGGCGTGCCACGATCAGCTGCTGGATCTGCTGGGTGCCCTCGAAGATGTCGAGAATCTTGGAGTCACGCGCCCACTTCTCGAGCAGGAGATGCTGCGAGTAGCCGAGAGTGCCGGCGAGCTCGACGGCCTTGAGCGTGATGTCGGAGGCGCTGCGTCCGGCCTTGGCCTTGGACATGGAGGCCTGAAGGCTGTTGGGCTCCTTGTTGTCCGCCATCCACGCTGCGCGCAGGGCGAGCAGATACGCCGCCTCCCAATCGGATTCGAGGCGGATGTACTCGGCCGCCGGAGCCGACAGGCTGTACGTCGGTGCGTCGTAGTCGATCTCGACACCGGCCTCGGTGAGGATGCTGCGCAGCTCCTCGAGCGCGGCGCGAGCGACGCCGATGGCCATGCCGGCCACCAGGGGACGAGTGTTGTCGAACGTCTGCATGACGCCCGCGAAACCCTTGTCGGTGTCGACGTCCGGCGATCCCAGCAGGTTGTCCTTGGGGATGCGGCAGTTGTCGAGCAGGAGAGCGGCGGTGTCGGATGCCTTGATGCCGAGCTTGTGCTCGAGACGGGCGACCGAGAGGCCCGGTGCGTCCCGCGGGACGACGAACGACTTGATGGCCGCGCGGCCCTTGGACTTGTCGACGGTGGCCCACACGACGATGTGGGTGGAGCGCTCACCGGCGGTGACGTAGATCTTCTCGCCGTTGAGCACCCACTCGTCGCCGTCGAGAACGGCGGTGGTGCTGACGGCCGCGGAGTCGGACCCGAAGCTGGGCTCGGTGATGGCCATCGAGGCCCACACCTTGCCGAACCGCTCGAGCTGCTCGTCGGTGGCGACAGCGGCGATGGCCGAGTTGCCGAGCCCCTGGTAGGGCACCGACAGGGTGAGACCGACGTCGCCCCAGCAGGTTTCGATGACATTGACCAGCGCGGCCATGTTTCCGCCGTTGGCGTTGGCGGTCTTGCTGGGCTTGGGCTCGCCGGATTCCCGGCCGCCCTTGGCGCCGCCGACCTCGTTGCCGGCGTCGGACATGCCCTCGATCATCGCGGCCATGGTGTCGAGCTCGACCGGGTAGGCGTGCTCGGCGAGGTCGTACTTGCGCGAGACCGGACGCATGATCTCGGCCGCGACCTGGTGAGCCTGGTTGGCCCCCGCCCGGAGCTTGCGAGGGAGTTCGAGATTGATCATGAGAGTTCCTTCGGAAGTGGGTGGGGAATCAGATCAGGACGACGCCCTCGGCGACACCGACGGCACGCAGGTCGCGGTACCACCGCTCGACCGGGTGCTCCTTGGTGAAACCGTGGCCGCCGAGCAGCTGGACACCGTCGAGACCGATCTGCATGCCCTTCTCGGTGGCGAAGCGGCGGGCGAGGGCGGCCTCGCGGGCGAAGGAGAGGCCCTGCTCGGCGCGCGAGGCGCCGCGCTGGATGATCAGGCGCAGCCCGTCGAGCTCGATCGCGATGTTGGCGACCATGAAGGCGACCGCCTGGCGGTGGCTGATCGGCTCACCGAACGCGGTGCGGTCGTTGACGTAGGGCACCACGTAGTCGAGCACGGCCTTCGAGGTGCCGGCGGCGAGCGCGGCCCAGCCGAGGCGGGACAGCCGGATCGCGTCGGTGTAGTCGGCGACGCGGGTGGCGGCGTCGGCCTCGCCGAGGAGGTTGCCTTCCGGCACGGCGACGTCGTCGAGGTGCAACCGACCGAGGCCGGCAGCGCGCAGACCCATGCTCGGATCGGCCTCGACCACGAGGCCCTGACTGTCGGACTCGACGATGAACAGGGCGGGCTTGCCGTCGAGCTCGGCCGCCACGACGAACAACTCGGCCGAGGCGGCCGCGGGCACGAGGCTCTTGATGCCCGTGAGCTTGTAGCCGCTGGGGGAGCGCACGGCCTTGGTCTGCAGCGCGAACGGATCGAACAGCGCCCGCGGCTCGGTCACCACCAGGGCGGCGCCCGGAACCTTCTCGCCGCTGAACGCGGGCAGGTAGGTCTTCTGCTGCGCGTCCGACCCGTACTGGGTGAGCGCGACCGCGACACCACTGGGCGCGAGGATCGGCAGGGCCAGGCCCATGTCGCCGTACCCGAGGGCCTCCGCGACCAGCGCATTGGTGACGGCGCTGCGCTCGGTGGCCACACCGTCGAGCGATTCGGGCACGTTGATCATGGTGACGCCGAGCTCGGCGGCGCGGGCCACCAGATCGTCGGGCGATGCGGCGGCCTCGTCGGCGTCGTGCGCGGCCGGGCGCATGATCTCCTCGGCGAACTCGAGGACGGTCTCGACGATCATCTTCTGCTCGTCGTCCGGCGTGAGGTCGAAGTAGTCCGAGCCCTTGGTGCTCGAGTCGCTCAGTCGCGCGGGATCGCTGCCGCCGGAGACCTTGCCGAAGGCGCGCGTGGCGGCGCCGAGGGTCCTGAACCCGGTCTTGGTGCTCTCGTACGTCACGCGGTCGACGGTCTGGCGCAGGTTGTACTTCTCGGCCAGCTCGGACCCGGTCAGCTTGGTGAGGACCCGCATCGCGGTGCCGATGGCATCACGCTTGATCGGATTCAGGCCGGGGGCGGACGTGTCGCGCACCGGGCGCTTGGCTCCCGTGCCGGCGGTAGGGGCGGTGCCGTTCTTCGTCATGATCACCAGCTGTTTCTCGGTGTTCGGTCGGGGACGCCCCGATCTTACTCGGCGGTAAGTTGGGTTGTCTACCACGCGGTAAGTTACCGCGAGTCACAACGGGCGTTGTGTGCCCCGAGCCGGCCGCAGCGCGCCCAGCACGTGATCGTGCAGCAGCCCGTTGGTGGCGACCGCGCTGCCCGCGTGCGGACCCGGCGTGCCGTCGAGCCCGCCGAAGCGGCCCCCGGCCTCCCGCACCAGGATGTCGAGCGGGGCCAGGTCCCACAGCGACACCTCGGGTTCGACGGCGATGTCGACGGCGCCCTCCGCCACGAAGCAGTAGGAGAGGAAGTCGCCGTACCCCCGCACGCGCCAGACCTCGTCGGTGAGATCGAGGAAGGACTCCCGTAGTCCGGCGTCCTTCCATCCGGACAGCGACGAGAAGCCCAGGCTGGCCGACCCGGGCGACCGGACCGTCGAGACGGACAGCCGGCGCGGCTCGCCGCCGTCCACCGAGGCGAAGGCGCCGAGGCCGCTCGCGGCCCACCATCGCCGCCCGAGTGCCGGCGCACTCACCACGCCGACCACCGGGACGCCGTCGACCAACAGCGCGATCAGGGACGCCCAGATCGGCACGCCGCGCACGAAGCTCTTGGTTCCGTCGATCGGGTCGAGCACCCACTGTCGCCCGGAGAACGACGCGCGCCCGCCGAACTCCTCGCCGAGTACGTCGTCGCCGGGCCGCTCGGTCGACAGCACCTCGCGCAGGGCGGTTTCGGCGGCGAGGTCGGCGTCCGACACGGGCGTGAGATCGGGCTTGTCGTCGACCCGCAGATCCACGGCCAGGAAGCGCTCGGCGGTGATGGCGTCGGCGACGTCGGCGAGCTGCCGTGCCAGGAGGAGATCGTCGGGCGTGGTCTCGGGGGAGGACGGAGTCACGGGTCAGGACGCTACTGCGCTGGCGGTAACCTCGTCTGCGTGCATCCCGACGTAGCCGCTGACATCGCCGAACTCGACACGACCCTCAAGACGGTGGAATCGGTCCTCGACGTCGAGGAACTGCGCCGCCGGATCGACGAGCTCGAGCACCAGGCGGCGGACCCGGAGCTCTGGAACGACCAGGAGCACGCGCAGCAGGTCACCAGCACGCTCAGCCACGCCCAGGCGGAACTGCGCCGCGTGGAGGAGCTGCGGCAGCGGCTCGACGATCTGCCCGTGCTCTACGAGCTCGCCGAGGCCGAGGAGGGTGCGGCCGCCGCCGAGGCGACGGCGGACGCGGACGCCGAGCGTCTGTCGCTCCACGGCGACATCGAGCAGCTCGAGGTGCGGACCCTGCTGTCCGGGGAGTACGACAAGCGCGACGCCCTGGTCAACATCCGCTCGGGGGCGGGCGGCATCGACGCGGCGGACTGGGCCGAGATGCTCATGCGGATGTACATCCGCTGGGCGGAGAAGCACGGGTACGGCGTCGAGGTCTACGACACCTCCTACGCCGAGGAGGCGGGGATCAAGAGCGCGACGTTCGCGGTCAAGGCGCCTTACAGCTACGGCACGCTGTCCATCGAGCAGGGCACGCACCGGCTGGTGCGGATCAGCCCGTTCGACAACCAGGGCCGACGGCAGACGTCGTTCGCCGAGGTCGAGGTCCTTCCCGTGGTGGAGACCACCGACCACATCGACATCCCGGAGAACGACGTCCGCGTGGACGTCTACCGGTCGTCGGGACCCGGCGGCCAGTCGGTCAACACCACGGACTCGGCGGTGCGTCTGACGCACATCCCGACGGGCATCGTGGTGACCTGTCAGAACGAGAAGTCGCAGCTGCAGAACAAGGTGTCCGCCATGCGCGTGCTCCAGGCCAAGCTGCTCGAGGTCAAACGCAAGGAAGAACGCGCCGAGATGGACGCGCTCAAGGGCGACGGGGGTAGCTCGTGGGGAAATCAGATGCGGTCGTACGTGCTGCATCCGTACCAGATGGTCAAGGACCTGCGGACGGAGCACGAGGTCAACAATCCGTCGGCGGTGCTGGACGGTGACATCGACGGGTTCATCGAGTCCGGCATCCGGTGGCGGATGCGTGCCGACGGGGAGTAAGCGGTGAGCGCTGTCTGGCCCCTTCCTCCGGACTTCGTCTTCTGGCTCCAGAACAACTTCCTCGAGATCGTCCTGTGGATTCTCGGCGGCATGTTGGCCGCGCGCGCGGTGAACTGGGCCGGAGCGAAGATCACGGGGCGCATCGACCGCACGTACCAGCAGACCGATGCGCTGATCCGCACCGAGACCGCCAAGCATCGGCACTCGGTGGCCCAGGTGGTGACCTGGGTCGTCATCGCTCTGATCTACGTCCTGGTCGCCATCCGGGTGCTGCAGCGTCTCGGATTTCCCATCACCAGCCTCGTCGCGCCCGCGACGGTGCTCGGTGCCGCGCTGGGCTTCGGCGCTCAGCGCATCGTGCAGGACATTCTGTCGGGCTTCTTCATCATCACCGAGCGGCAGTACGGCTACGGCGACGTCGTTCAGCTCGCCATCACCGGCACGGCCGGTGACGCCGTCGGCACCGTCGAGGACGTCACGCTCCGCGTGACCCGGGTCCGGTCGGCCGAGGGCGAGGTGATCACCGTCCCGAACGGCCAGATCGTCAAGGCAGTGAACCTGTCCAAGGACTGGGCCCGCGCCGTCATCGACGTCCCGGTGCCGCCGACGGCCGACCTCTCCGCGGTCACCGAGCTGCTACGCACCGTCGGTCAGGAGGCGCACCGGGACCGCCGACTCGCCGAACTCCTGCTCGACGAGCCGACCGTGATGGGTGTCGAGAGCATCGAGGTCGACCAGGTGAATCTCCGGCTGGTCGCGCGCACCCTGCCCGGCAAGCAGTTCGAGGTCGGGCGTGAACTGCGCGCACGTATCGCCATCACCTTGCGGCGCAACGGCATCACCGTCTCGCCGGAGCTGTCGGCCGACCGTCCGGTGGGGAGTGCGCAGTGACACCCGACCAGCAGACCCCCGACGGGCCGACCCCCGAGGGGCCGGACCCCGATCGCGACCGCCCCGAGCAGGTGCCCGTCGGACACGGGGAACGGACGCCGACGCGACCCGGCATGGGTTGGCTCTCCCGCGTCCCCAGCCACCTTCCCGGCGGGTTCCGGACGACGACCGTCGCGATGGTCGTCGCGTTCCTCCTGGTGCTGCTGTTGTGGAACGCGGTGCGCTTCGACCCGACGCTGAACGAGAACTCGCCGGTCTACGTCCCACCGACGCCCGTCGAGACGACGTCGCCGGCCCCTGTGCCGAGCTCGACGGTCGCGCCGACGGTCACCTCGGCCACGCCGACCACCACCGCCGTCACGCCGACGCAGGACCCGGACGCCGACGGCGCGAATCCCGGTACCTCGGTCACCGGGACCACGGCGCCGACCACCACCACCCGCGCACCGGGGCTGCAGTTGCCGATCATTCCGGGCTTCGGCCCACCGGCGACGACCACCACGGCGCCCTGACGTCCGCCCCGCGGCCGTCGCGACCGCCGCCGTCCCCGCGCGTCGCAGCGCCGTGACTCCGGGGCGCGGTGGCTACACTGGCGACCCGTGATCAGCGTGGAGAACGTCTCGAAGTCCTACAAGTCGTCGACACGCCCCGCGTTGGACAAGGTCTCCGTGACCATCGACAAGGGGGAGTTCGTCTTCCTCATCGGTCCGTCGGGATCGGGGAAGTCCACGTTCATGCGGCTGCTCCTCCGCGAGGAGGTGCCCACCTCGGGCGACATCCGCGTCGCGGACTTCCACGTCACCAAGTTGGCCGGTCGGCGCGTGCCGAAGCTGCGTCAGTCCATCGGCTGCGTGTTCCAGGATTTCCGCCTCCTGCAGAACAAGACGGTGTCCGAGAACGTCGCGTTCGCCCTCGAGGTGATCGGCAAGCAGCGCGCGATGATCGAGCGCACGGTGCCCGAGGTCCTGGACCTCGTCGGTTTGTCCGGCAAGGCCGACCGGTTGCCCAGCGAACTCTCCGGCGGTGAGCAGCAGCGGGTCGCGGTGGCCCGCGCGTTCGTCAACCGGCCGCTGGTCCTGCTCGCCGACGAGCCCACCGGCAACCTCGATCCCGACACGAGCCAGGACATCATGCTGCTGCTCGAGCGCATCAACCGCACCGGGACGACGGTGCTGATGGCCACGCACGACAACCACATCGTCGACTCGATGCGCCGCCGCGTGGTCGAACTCGACAACGGACGCGTGGTGCGCGACGAGGCGCGCGGCGTCTACGGCGTCGGCCGCTGACCCCGCCCCGCACACCGGCAGACACCACAGACCGCAGACGAAAGACGACCAGTGCGCGCAAGCTTCCTGTTCGGCGAGGTCCTCACCGGCCTTCGCCGGAACATCACCATGACCATCGCGATGATCCTGACGACGGCGATCTCGCTCGGCCTGTTCGGCGGCGGCCTTCTGGTCGTGCAGATGGCCAACAAGACCCAGCAGATCTTCCTCGATCGTGTCGAGGTGCAGATCTTCCTGACCGACGACATCTCCACGTCGGACCCGCAGTGCACCTCGGACATCTGCGCGAGCCTGCGGTCCGACCTCGAGTCCACTCCCTCGGTCGTGTCGGTGCAGTACCTCAACCGGGACGACGCCGTCGCGGACGCGACGGAGCGGGTGTTCCGCGATCAGCCGGAGCTCGCGTCGTTGGTCTCACCCGACAGCTTCCCGGCGTCGTTCAAGGTGAAGTTGAGCGATCCGGAGCGGTTCGGGGTGATCGAGGACCAGTTCGGGCTGCGGCCGGGCGTGCAGAGCGTGCTCAACCAGCGGGACCTGGTCGACCGCCTGTTCAGTGTGCTGGCGGGAGTGCGCAACGCGGCCTTCGCCGTGGCCGTGGTGCAGGCGATCGCGGCCGTGCTGCTCATCGCCAACATGGTGCAGATCGCCGCGTTCACCCGCCGCACGGAGGTGGGGATCATGCGCCTCGTCGGTGCCACCCGCTGGTACACCCAGCTGCCGTTCCTGCTCGAGGCGGTGGTGGCGTCCTTGATCGGCGCGGCGTTGGCGATCGCCGGGTTGTTCACCGCGAAGGTCGGCTTCGTCGACTCCGTCCTCGGTGACCTCTACCAGGCGAACATCCTCGCGCGGATCACCACGAGCGACGTGCTGCTGGTCTCGCCGGTCCTCCTGGTGGTCGGCGTCGGGATGGCGACCGTGACGTCCTACGTGACGTTGCGTCTCTACGTGCGGCACTAGAGAACCGCACGAGGCGCTCGCCGGGGAACAAACGGCTGGACGCCGTCCTTATTCTTGGCTCGGGCGGTTCCGTGTTCGATCACCGTTCGGTTCCGCCCGATCACTCTCGACCCGACGAAGGGGATCCACGCTGTGAAGGAGAAGGGTCGCAAGGCCATTGCGACCAATCGCAAGGCCCGGCACAACTACACCATCCTGGACGTCTACGAGGCCGGCGTCGCGCTCGTCGGTACCGAGGTGAAGAGCCTGCGCGACGGCAAGGCATCGCTGGCGGACGCGTTCGCCACCGTCGACGACGGCGAGGTCTGGCTGCGCGGACTGCACATCCCCGAGTACACGCAGGGAAGCTGGACCAACCACGCCCCGCGGCGGAACCGCAAGCTGCTGCTGCACAAGCGCGAGATCGAGCACCTCGTGGGGAAGACGCGCGAAGGCAACATCACCCTGGTGCCCCTGTCGATGTACTTCAACGAGGGCAAGGTCAAGGTCGAACTCGCCCTCGCGAAGGGCAAGCAGGACTACGACAAGCGGCAGGACCTCGCCCGACGTACCGCCGAGCGCGAGGTGACCCGCGAACTCGGTCGCAGGATCAAGGGTATGAGATGACGACCTCCGTCGTCGGGGGAATGCGCTGACCGCCGTTCTCCTCGCCCTGGTCGCGGCCGTCGGTTACGGCGTCAGCGATTTCGTGGGCGGAGTCGCCTCGCGCCGGGTCGCCGCACTGCGCGTGGTGATCGTGTCGTATCCCGTCTCGGTTGTCGTCGTCGCCGTGGCCGTGCCGCTCGTCGGGGGATCGCCGACGCCGTCGTCCCTGGTGTGGGGCGCATTGTCGGGTGTCGCCGGCGGCGTCGCGGTCTGGTGGTTCTACCTGGCGCTGGCGGGCGGGCCGATGGCCGTCGTCTCACCCGTCACCGCCGTGCTCGTGGCCGGGGTTCCCGTGGTGATCGGTCTCGCGGTGGGCGAGCGACCGAGCGCACTCGCCTACGTCGGCATCGTCGCCGCTCTCGTCGCGGTGGTGCTGGTCAGTCGGGAGTCACCGGACGAGGCGGCCGGCGAGGTCGCGGGCGGTCGGGTCCTGCGGTTCACGCCGCGCATCGCTCTGCTCACGGTGGCATCCGGGGTGGCGTTCGCGGCGACCTTCGTCTGCCTCGATCAGGCCGGAGGTGACGACACCGGACTCTGGCCTCTCCTGGCGAGCCGTCTCGCCGCGACCGCTCTGGTCTGGATCGTGGCGCTGTCGACGCGCGCGTTCTCGGCGCCGCGCGGCAGCGTGTTGCACCTCGCGGCCGGTATCGCGGTGCTCGACGTCGTCGCCAACGCCGCGTTGCTCTTCGCCTTCCAGGACGGGTTGCTCTCCCTGACCAGCGTCATCGCGTCCCTGTACCCGGCGGCGACGGTGCTCCTGGCGATGGTGATGCTCGGCGAGCGGGTGGGCACCGTGCAGAAGGTGGGCATGGTGGTCGCGCTGGGGGCCGTCGCGCTGATCGCGGGAAGGGGCTGAGCGGTTCGCTCGACCTCGTTGACGGCGCACCTCTGCTACGAATGGAGTGCATGAACGATTCTGCGGGAACGCGCGTCCTGGTCACCGGGGCCACCGGCTACATCGGGGGCCGACTCGCTCCGCGGTTGCAGGAGGCGGGGTACCGCGTGCGCGTCCTCGCGCGGTCCCCGCAGAAACTGCGCGACGTGCCGTGGGCCGACGGCGTCGAGGTGGTCCAGGGCGACCTGTCCGATCGCGAGTCGCTCGACGACGCGTTCCGGGACGTCGACGTCGTCTACTACCTCGTGCATTCCATGGGCGGTTCCGACCACTTCGCCGAGGCCGAGCGGCAGAGTGCGGAGAACGTCGCCGAGGCCGCGAAGGGGGCCGGGGTCCGACGCATCGTCTACCTCGGCGGGCTCCATCCCGAGACGGGCGACCTTTCGCCGCACCTGAAGTCGCGCGCCGAGGTCGGCCGCATCCTGGTCGAGTCCGGGGTGTTCACCGTGGTGCTGCAGGCGGGCGTGGTGATCGGATCCGGATCCGCGTCGTTCGAGATGATCCGCCACCTCACCAACCGCCTGCCGGTCATGACGACGCCGAAGTGGGTGCACAACCAGATTCAGCCGATCGCGGTGCGCGACGTCCTGCACTACCTGATCGAGTCGGCCGAGGCGCCGTTCGAGACGTCACGCACCTGGGACATCGGCGGTCCCGACGTCATGCAGTACGGCGAGATGATGAACACCTACGCGTCCGTCGCGGGTCTCCGGAAGAGACGCATGCTGGTGCTGCCCGTCCTGACACCGCGCCTGGCCGGTCACTGGATCGGCCTGGTGACGCCGATCCCGCGGGGACTGGCCATGCCGCTCATCGAGTCCCTTCAGTACGACGCCATCGCGCACGAGCGGGACATCGACCGGGTGATCCCGCCGCCGGACGGTGGCCTGACGCGGTACGCGGAGTCGGTGCGCCTCGCGCTGCGGCGTATCGAGGACGGCGAGGTCGAGACCACCTGGTCCAACGCCACGGACGCCGGCGCGCCCTCCGATCCGCTGCCGTCCGACCCCGACTGGGCCGGTGAGGTCGTTTATCTGGACGAGCGAGCGCGAGACTGCGAGGCACCGCCGGAACTGCTGTGGGACGTCGTCGAGGGCATCGGCGGCGAGAACGGGTGGTACTCCTTCCCGGTCGCGTGGGTCATCCGCGGCTGGATGGACAAGATCGTCGGCGGGGTCGGGCTCAAGCGCGGACGCCGCGACCCCCGCCGACTGCACACCGGGGAGGCGCTCGACTGGTGGCGGGTCGAGGAGATCGACCGGGGATCGCTCCTGCGCCTGCGTGCCGAGATGAAGGCCCCGGGCGGAGCGTGGCTCGAACTGCGAGTGATCCCGCGGGACGGCGGACGTACGTCCCGCTACGAGCAGCGGGCGATCTTCTTCCCGCGTGGTCTGGGCGGCCGACTGTACTGGTTCGCCATCATGCCGTTCCACGGCGTGATCTTCCGCGGCATGCTCGAGAACATCACCACCAAGGCCGAACGCGCCGCGCACGACAACCGGGATGAAACGCCCGCGGCGACGCGTTAGACTGAGCAGCCCACCGGAAATCGGTGGGTGAACGTCACCCTCGGGTGAGAAAGGGGCTGAACGGTTTCGACTGTGTACGTCGAGTCAGGGGAAGCGTGTCGGTGCAGGCGAGAGACCACCGCAAGCGTCATCGCAAAAATATAAGCGCCGATTCCAATCAGCGCGACTACGCACTCGCTGCCTAAGTAGCGACTGCGTGTCTGTCAGTCCGGTTTCGCCCTCGGGCCGGGTACTGGCATCAGCTAGAGGGCTCACCGCGTCAGCCGGTCACGGGTTGACGTGGAACATCCAACAGTGACTGGGATCGTCATCCGGACGTGTTCGCGAGATCCGGAGATCCAAGCAGAGGCGTAGCGAACTGCACACGGAGAAGCCCTGGTAACACGACGCAGGACCCGGGTTCGATTCCCGGCAGCTCCACCTCGAACGGCGGTTCGGACACGGCCAGTGTCCGAGCCGCCGTTTCTCGTCGACTGCACCACAGGCGGTCGTCCGTCGCGCGCGGGGCCACGAACACAGAGCATGGCTCCGATCGCTCCCACCCTGCACGGCCGGACCGGCTCCGCCGGTTCCGCCGGGTCGTCGACACCCGTCGTGCTGCTCCTGCACGGCGGCAAGGTCGCCAGTCACGACCCGGTACGCCCGTGGCATCTGTCGTACCTCCGCATGGTCCCCATCGCCCGGATGCTGCGCCGAGCCGTGGGCTCCGACGCCGACGTGGTGCTGCTGCGTTGTCGGTACCGGGGGTGGAACGGTGCCGAGCGCAGCCCGGTCGCCGATGCGCAGTGGGCGATCGACGAGGTGCTCCGCGAACGCGACCCGGGTACACGCGTGGTCCTGGTCGGTCACTCGATGGGGGGTCGGACCGCGGCTGCGGTGGCCGGCCACCCCGCGGTGGCCGGTGTGGTGGCCCTGGCGCCGTGGTGGCCGAGCGGCACCGAGACCGACACGATGGCACAGGGGTCGCGCCTGCTCGTCGTGCACGGCACCCGCGATCGGTGGACCGACGCGACGCTCTCGCACGCCGCGACGACGAGGGCCGAGCGACGCGGTGTCACCGCACGATTCGTCTCGATGCGCGGCGCCGGGCACTTCATGCTGTACTGCTCGTGGCGGTGGTCACGTCTCACGCGGGAGGCCGTCCGAGATGTCCTGTTCGCCCCGGATCCTGCGGTCAGAGACCGGATCGGTCAGTCCGACAGACCCATCTAGTTCGCCGTCGCCAACGAAATCCTGATCGACAGTCCAACCACAGGCTGCGGAACTCAGGGAGAAGTCACATGCCTCACGGCTCCGGGACCACGCGGTCCATCGCCGTCGTCGGTAGCGGCGTCGCCGGCCTCACGGCCGCGTACGTGCTGTCCCGCACCGAGCGTGTGACCGTGTTCGAGGCGGACGCGCGACTCGGCGGCCATGCTGACACGCACACGGTCGCCACCCGCACTCATGGCGACCTCGCCGTCGACACCGGGTTCATCGTCCACAACGACCGGACCTACCCCACCCTGCAGCGTCTGTTCCGCGAATTGTCCGTGCCCACACAGGAATCAGACATGAGCATGTCCATTCGATGCGACGGCTGCGGGCTGGAGTACTCGGGCGGACAGGGCATCTCGGGCATTCTGCCGTCGCTGCGCACCGCGCGCCGTGGGCGCTACCTGCTCATGCTGGCGGAGGTCGTGCGGTTCCACCGTGTCGCCGCCGCGCTGATCGCTACCGGGCCGTCGACCGACGAGTCGCCGGAGACCGTGGCGCAGTTCCTGGACCGGCACCGGTTCGGGACCTACTTCCGGTCCCACTTCATGACCCCGCTGGTCTCGGCCGTGTGGTCCTGCGAACCCGCTCGCGCACTGGACTATCCGGCCCGGTACCTGTTCACGTTCCTCGACCACCACGGCATGCTGAGCGTCGGAGGATCGCCCACCTGGCGCACGGTGACGGGGGGATCGGCACGTTACGTCGAGCGGGTCGCCGCCCACATCGGCGACGTGCGGACGTCGTCACCCGTCGCCTCGGTGCGTCGTCACGCCGACGGCGTCACCGTGGACACCGCCGCGGGGGAGTCGACCGAGTACGACGCCGTCGTGGTCGCGACGCATCCGCAGCAGGCCCTGAAGCTGCTGGCCGATCCCACGGAGGCCGAGCACCGGGTGCTCGGCGCGATCACCTACTCGCCCAACGTGGCCCGACTGCACACCGACACCTCCGTCCTGCCCCGAACCCCGCGAGCCCGCGGGTCCTGGAACTACCGGATGGACACGTGCGCGGCGACGCCCGGTGCCGTCGTCGTCACGTACGACATGACGCGGTTGCAGCGACTGCCCGACACCGGGGAACGCTATCTGGTCACCCTCGGGGACCCCACCGACCGGCGGGTCGGGGTCGACGCCGCCGCGGTGCTCGACACCATGCAGTACGAACACCCGCTGTACACCACCGAATCCGTTGCGGCGCAGCGCCTGTTGCCCGGCTTGAACACCGACCGCACCGCCTATGCGGGTGCTTATCACGGGTGGGGCTTCCACGAGGACGGCGCCGCCTCGGGACTGCGTGCGGCCGAACGGCTGGGCGGAGTGTGGACATGATGCCCGCGGTGTTCGACACCACGATTCGGCACGTGCGGTCGGCGCCGGTCCGCAGTGACTTCACCTACCGCGGTCATGCCTGGTTCGTCGACATCGACGACCTCCCGACGTTGCCGCGCCCGCTGCGGGCCCTTGGCCGCATCGATCCGGCGGACCACACTGCGAACGGCCGGTCGCTGCGGGCGGAGATCGACCACGTGCTCGCCGCCCACGGCGGTACGGCGACCACCGGACACATCACGATGCTCACCGGGGTCCGGTCGCTCGGCCACGCCTTCGACCCGTTGACGGTGTACTGGGTGCACGACGACGCCGGCGCCCTCGACTGGGTGGTCGCCGAGGTCCGCAACACCTACGGCGGCCGGCACCACTACGCGGTGCGACCCGATGCGAACGGTCGCGCCCGGGTCGACAAGGAGTTCTACGTCTCTCCCTTCAACGACGTCGACGGCCAGTACCGCATGCGCCTTCCGGAACCGGACGGGACGCTCGACCTGTCGGTCGTGCTCGTCCGCGACGGTCACCCGCCGTTCGTCGCCACCGTCACCGGCACCGGACGCCCCGCCACCACCCGCACTCTCGTGCGGACCGCCGTGCGGGCGCCGCTGGCGCCACATCTGGTGTCCGCTCGTATCCGTCGACGGGGCATCGGACTCTGGCTTCGCGGCCTGCCGATCGTTCCGCGCAACCGAGCCGAGACCCCCACCTCGCCGTCCCTTCACACCGAAAGTCAGCCGATGCCCACCACGTTCGCCGCCCCACCCGTCGTCGACGCGCGTCGCTGGCCGGGACTCGACCACGTTCCGACGTCGCCGAAGGCCCGCCTGGCCGCGCCCGTCGCGGACGCGTTGTTCCGCCGCGCCGCCGCCGGACTGCACATCCGGATCGAGATGCCCGGTGGCGTCGTCGTCGGTGGGGGAGCGCAGGATCCGACCGCGCCGACGATGATCGTGCACCGTCCTCGCGACTTCGCCGCTCGGGTCGGTGAGAGCGGGCTCATCGGGTTCGGTGAGGCCTACATGGCCGGCGACTGGGACGCACCGGACCTCACGGCGGCGCTGTCGGTGTTCGCCGAACACATGGCGACGTTGATTCCGGCTCCGCTGCAACGCCTTCGGTCGTTGTACGTGCCCAAGCCGCCCGGGTCGGAGACGAACACCACGAGCAACACCCGATCCAACATCTCTCGGCACTACGACCTGTCGAACGAGTTGTTCGAGCTCTTCCTCGACGAGACGATGACCTACTCCAGTGCGCTGTTCGCGGACGCGACCACCTCGCTCGCGGATGCGCAGCGGGCGAAGATCGACCGCCTTCTCGACGCGGCCGGGGTGACGGCCGGGTCGAGGGTTCTCGAAATCGGCACGGGCTGGGGCGAACTGGCCATCCGCGCTGCGGAGCGGGGAGCTACCGTCCGGTCGGTCACGCTCTCGACCGAGCAGCTCGAACTGGCGTGCAAGCGCATCGACGCCGCAGGTTGGTCGGACAGCGTCCAGGTGGATCTCCTGGACTACCGCCTGGTCGACGGTGAGTACGACGCCGTGGTGTCGGTCGAGATGATCGAGGCTGTCGGACACCAGTTCTGGGGCACGTACTTCCGCACCATCGACTCGGTGCTCGCGCCGGGCGGACGCGTCGCCATCCAGGCCATCACCATGCCGCACGACCGAATGGTCGCGACGCGGAACACGTACACCTGGGTGCACAAGTACATCTTCCCCGGCGGATTCCTCCCGTCCGTCCACGCGATCGACACCGTCACCGAGCGGGAGACGTCGCTGCGGGTGCGCGAACGGTTCTCGATGGGGGACCACTACGCCCGGACTCTGCGCGCGTGGGACGAGAAGTTCGCCGAGAACCTCGAGGACGTGCATCTGCTCGGCTTCGACCCCACGTTCGCCCGCATGTGGCACTTCTATCTCTGCTACTCCGAGGCCGGGTTCGACACCGGGTACCTCGACGTCCATCAGATCGTGCTCGACCGAAGGAGCGACCGATGACCACCACCGGAACCGTGGCGGCCCGCCTCGAGTCCCTCCTGCGGCCGGTGGTGGGTGGGGAGCTGCCCGTCCGCCTGACGGCGTGGGACGGCTCGACGGCCGGCCCCGTCGACGCCCCCGCGGTGACGCTGCGGAGCCCCGATGCGCTGCGACGACTGCTGTGGAGTCCCGGTGAGCTGGGCGCGGCTCAGGCGTACGTCACCGGCGAGTTGGACGTCGAGGGTGACCTGAACGAGGCCCTGACGCACGTCTGGGAGGTCGTGCGGACGCGGCAGCTGTCCGCGGTGCGCCCGTCCCCGCGCGCACTTGTCGATCTGGTCCGCACGGCGTCCTCGCTCGGGGCGATCGGCCGGCCGTTGCCCCCGCCGGCGTCGCAGGCCGTCGTGACCGGGCGACTGCATTCGCTGATGCGTGACCGTGCGGCGATCAGCCACCACTACGACCTCTCCAACGACTTCTACGAACTCGTTCTGGATCCGCAGATGGCCTACTCGAGCGGCTACTGGATGTCGGATGCCCCCGATTACGGACTGGTCGACGCGCAGCGCGACAAGCTCGACCTGGTCTGCCGCAAGATCGGGCTCGACGCTCGGCCCGGCATGCGGTTCCTCGACGTGGGGTGCGGGTGGGGTTCGCTGAGCCTGCACGCCGCCGAGCATTTCGACGCGCAGGTGGTGGGCGTGACCATCTCGCGCGAGCAGAAGGCGTTCGTGGACAAGCGGATCGCGGACCGCGGACTGGCCGATCGAGTGGAGATTCGCATCCAGGACTACCGCGAGGTGCAGGGCGGGCCGTTCGACGCCGTCGCCTCGATCGAGATGGGTGAGCACGTGGGGGAGAAGAACTACCCCGTCTACGCGCGTGCGTTGTTCGAGAACGTGGTCCCCGGCGGACGCGTGCTGGTGCAGCAGATGTCGCGTCGAGCCGGCGACAACCCGGGCGGCGGCGCGTTCATCGAATCCTTCATCGCCCCGGACATGTTCATGCGTCCGGTGGGTGCCACCGTCGCGATGATCGAGGAGTCCGGCTTGGAGGTGCGCGACGTCCACGCGCTGCGTGAGCACTACGTGCGGACGGTCGACGCCTGGTACGAGACCTTCGAATCGCGCTGGGAAGAGGTGGTCGCGATGGTGGGCGAAGAGGTCGCCCGCGTGTGGCGCCTGTACCTCGTCGGGGGCGGGATGGCTTTCCGCGACGGGCGCATGGGTGTCGACCAGATCCTGGCGACGCGACCCGACGAGCACGGCCACACCACCATGCCGCCGACGCGAGCGACGTACGCGTGAACTCTTCGTCGTTCGACCTCTCCGCGTTCGCGGGGCTGGCCGGCCTGTCGCTGCTGGTGGCCCTGGCAGTCCTCGGACTCACCGCCGTCGTCGGGTTCCGCATCGGGCGGCACAACGTCGTCGACGTCAGTTGGGGCGCCGGCTTCGTGGTGATCGCGGTGGTGGCCGCGATCGCAGGCGAGGGTGAGCTGTGGCGCCGCGTTCTGCTGGCGATTCTGGTGGGACTGTGGGGAACTCGGCTCGCGGTCTCCATGGCGCGGCGCTCCCGCGGCAAGGGCGAAGACCCCCGGTACGAGGACATGCTGGCTCGGGCCGGCGGACACCCGGTGGTCACGGCGCTGCGCAAGATCTATCTGACGCAGGCGCTCGCCCTGTGGTTCGTCTCGCTCCCCGTGCAGGTCGCCGCGTCCGCCGCCGGCACCGTCGGGGTGCTGACCGTCGTGGGTGCGGCGTTGTGGCTGCTCGGGATCACCTTCGAGACCGTCGGTGACCGCCAGATGGACGCGTTCAAGGCCGACCCGGCGAACAAGGGCAGCATCATGGACCGCGGTCTGTGGCGCTACACGCGCCATCCCAACTATTTCGGCGACGCGTGTGTGTGGTGGGGCGTGTATCTGGTCGCGGCGGGCGGAGCGGGCTCGCTGGTCGGGCCCGCCGTGGTCACCGTGCTCTCCCCGGTCGCGATGACCTACTTCCTCGTCTTCGCGACCGGGGCCCGACTGCTCGAGCGGCACATGGCCGAGCGACCGGGCTACCGCGAGTACCAGCAGCGCACCAGCTACTTCGTGCCGCTCCCGCCGCGCGGATAGCAGTCGGCGGTCGACCGTGTGCAGCAGTCCGTGTGCAACGCGGACTGCTGCACACGATCGGGGTCAGCGCACCAGCAGGGCGACGGGCAGCGTGCCGAACACCGTCGCGGCCGGCGCCGTCCCCGAGTACGTCGCCCCGGTGAGGCGGTCGGTCCACTCGCCGTCGGGCAGAGCGATCGCCGTGTCACCCCACCCGTTGTTGTCGATCAACGCCAGGGACGCCCGGGTGGCCAGTACGACGACGTCCAGAGCGGCGCCGTGCTCGCCCCGGCAGAAGCCGACGACGTGATCGGACGCCGACCCCGACGCGGTGACCGGGACGTAGTCACCGCCGACGAAGCTCGCCGGGCGTTCACGCCGCAGCGTGACGGCGTGGCGCGTGACCCAGAACTTGGCCGCGCCCGTTCCGTCGACCGCGGGTGCCGACGTCGTGGTCTCGGCGAGTGTGCGCAGCGCCGCGTAGTCGACGTCGCGCCGGTTGTCGGGATCGACCAGCGAGTCCTCCCACACCTCGGTGCCCTGGTAGACGTCGGGGATGCCGGGGCCGGTGAGGTGCACGAGCTTCTGGGCCAGTGAATCGCTCCATCCGTGCGGGGCGATGCCTGCCACGAACTCGGTGACGGACTGCGCGACCGGTCCGCCCAGGAGGGTGTCGATCCAGGTGTGGACGGCGGATTCGAACTCGGAGTCCTGATCGTTCCAGGACGTGCGTGACCCGGCTTCGCGCATCGCCTTCTCGGCGTAGGCGTGCAGTCGCTCGCGGTAGGTGTCGGTGAGGTTCCCGTCGGCGGGCCACGTCCCGATGACGTTCTGCCACAGGAACAGTCCGGTCGACCCGTCGGGCGCCGGTGCGGCGTCGTTCCAGTCGGCGAGGCACCGGCTCCACAGTTCCGGTACCTGCGAGAGCACGCCGATCCGCGCGCGCACGTCCTCGCCGCGCTTGGTGTCGTGCGTGGACAGTGTGGTCATCGCCCGCGGCCACCAGCGCGCCCGCTCGGCCAGGCGAACGTGGAACTCGGGCGTCGACAGACCGAATCGGGCCGGGTCGCCGCCGACCTCCTGCAACGAGACCAGCCGGGCCGCACGGTAGAACATGCAGTCCTCGACGCTCTTGGCCATCACCGCGCCGGCCACCTGCTGCAGCCGCGCGGCGGCTTCGCCTCCGACGGCAACGGCGGCCGCGAGCGCGGCGAGGGCCCCGGACAGCTCGGGCCGGTCGGCCTCCACCTCGCCGATCAGTCGAGGGAGCAGCCCGGTCAGCGGGGCGTAGTCCGAGCGGTACACCGGCATCCGGGCGACCACCTCGACGGCGGCCTCTCCGACGGAGTCGGCATTCATGTCGCTGCCGGTGTCCCGGAGGACGGCGGCGGCGAGGCGGCGCACCTCGGGAGCCAACTGAGTCCGGGCTGTGTCGCGCTTGAGGGTCCGTTCCGCCGCGTGAACCCAGGCTGCGTCGGCCGCGTCGCCGGTGGTGTCCTCGGCGAGGCGCGTCAGAGCGTCCTCGCCGCGCCGGTCGAGCAGCACGTCGCCGATGTCGGCGAGTGCGTCGTACCCCGTGGTGCCGTCCACCGGGAGGGTGGCGTCGAGCGGCTCGGCGGCGGTGAGGATCTTCTCGACCACCAGCCACGACTCGGGACCGATCAGGTCCCGGAGACGGCGGAGGTAGTCCGCGGGATCGGTGAGGCCGTCCGGGTGGTCGACGCGTACGCCGTCGACCAACCCGTCCGTGAACCACGAGCGCACCTGCTCGTGCGACCAATCGAAGACGGCAGGATCCTCCTGACGGATGCCCGCGAGATCGCTGACGGAGAAGAAGCGCCGGTACCCGATCCGGCCCGATCGCCACCCGACCAACTCGTAGGCCTGGCGGTCGTGCACGACCCGAGCGTCGTCGCTTCCGTCGTCGGTGCTCGGATCCACCGGGAAACGGTGCTCGTAGTAGGCGAGGGTGGTCTCGTCGCCGGTGCGGTCGACGGTCAACTCGGCGACGTCGGCATCGTCCCCGAGCACTGGGAGGGCGATGCGGCCGGCGGTCCAATCGATGTCGAACACGTGCGCGTGAGCGGAGGCCCGGCCGTGCCGCAGAACGTCCCACCACGACGGGTTCTCCCGTGCGGTCGCGACGCCCAGATGGTTGGGCACGATGTCGACGACGACGCCCAGACCGTGCGATCGCGCTGTGGCCGAGAGCGATTCGAACGCCGCGCGGCCGCCGAGGGCGGCCGACACGGTGGTCGGATCGGTGACGTCGTACCCGTGTGTGGAGCCCTCGGCGGCCGTGAGGATCGGCGACAGGTACAGGTGCGAGATGCCGAGATCGGCCAGGTACGGCACGAGGGCCTCGGCCTCGGCGAAGCCGAAGCGATCACCCCGGAGCTGCAGTCGGTAGGTCGAGCTGATCGCGTCGGCTGTCATGGCCCCGTGTTACCCCGTTTTCCGCAGCACCAACAGTGACCGTGCTTGCACCCGAACGCTCTTGCCCGCCGCGACGACGGTGTCGCGCACTCCGGTGGAGACAGCGGTGTCGAGGGCCACGGTCCACTCCGATGCGTACTCCCCGTCGACGGTGGTGAAGTCGAGCGGCTCGTGGTGCGCGTTGAAACAGAGGTAGAACGTGTCGTCGACGACGCGGTTGCCCCGCGCGTCCGGCTCCGGAATGCCCTCGCCGTTGAGGAACACCGCCAGCGACTTGCCGAAGCCGGAATCCCAGTCGGCCTCGGTCATCTCCTCACCGGCGGGCGTGAGCCACGCGATGTCGCGCGTCTGCTCGGCCGACCGGATGGGGCGGCCCTCGAAGAACCGACGACGGCGGAACACTGGATGGGCGTTCCGCAGCGCGATGACGCGAGAGGTGAACTCGACCAAATCGGCGTTGGTCTCCGCGAGAGACCAGTCCATCCACGCCAGCTCCGAGTCCTGGCAGTAGACGTTGTTGTTGCCCTGCTGCGTGCGACCCATCTCGTCACCGTGCGCGAGCATCGGGGTGCCCTGGCTGAGCATCAAGGTGGCCAGCATGTTGCGAATCTGCCGAGCGCGCAGGGACAGGATCTCCGGATCGTCGGTGGGGCCCTCGACGCCGCAGTTCCAGGATCGGTTGTGGCTCTCGCCGTCGTTGTTGTCCTCGCCGTTGGCCTCGTTGTGCTTCTCGTTGTAGGACACCAGATCGTGCATCGTGAATCCGTCGTGCGCGATGACGAAGTTGATGCTCGCGCCCGGTCGTCGCCCGGTCGCCTCGTACAGGTCCGACGAACCGGTGAGTCGTGAGGCGAACTCGCCCAACGTCGCCGGCTCGCCGCGCCAGTAGTCGCGCACGGTGTCGCGGTACATCCCGTTCCACTCGGTCCACAGGCCGGGGAAGTTGCCCACTTGGTAGCCGCCCTCGCCGACGTCCCACGGCTCGGCGATGAGCTTGACCTGGCTGACGATCGGATCCTGTTGCACCAGATCGAAGAACGCGCTCAGCTTGTCGACGTCGTGCAGCTCACGCGCCAGCGTCGAGGCGAGGTCGAAGCGGAACCCGTCGACGTGCATCTCGGTCACCCAGTACCGCAGCGAGTCCATGATCAGCTGCAGCGTGTGGGGGTGGCGGACGTTGAGGCTGTTCCCGGTGCCGGTGTAGTCCATGTAGAAGTACGGATCGTCGTCCACCAGGCGGTAGTAGGCGGCGTTGTCGATGCCGCGGAACGCGATGGTCGGGCCCATGTGGTTGCCCTCGGCGGTGTGGTTGTAGACCACGTCGAGGATGACCTCGATGCCCGCCTCGTGGAAGGACCGCACCATCGTCTTGAACTCCGACACCGCGGACCCTGCCACGGGAGACGACGAGTACTCGTTGTGCGGAGCGAGGAATCCGAAGGAGTTGTACCCCCAGTAGTTCCGTAATCCCTTGTCCAGCAACGTCTGATCCTGCATGAACTGGTGCACCGGCATGAGTTCGATCGCCGTGACGCCCAACCGGGTGAGATGGTCGACGACCGCCGGGTGGGCGAGGCCGGCGTAGGTGCCGCGCTGATCCTCGGGCACGTCCGGGTGCGTCATCGTCATGCCCTTGACGTGGGCCTCGTAGATGACCGTCTCGTTGTACGGGCGGCGGGGGGACCGGTCGTTCTGCCAGTCGAAGAACGGGTTCACGACGACGGTCAGCATGGTGTGGCCGAGCGAATCGTGTTGCGGGAAGTGCGAGTCGGCGTCGGCCGACTCGTCCTGCGCGCTCGTGGCCTCGTCGGCCTCGTCGGCCTCGTCGGGCACGACGGCCGCGGTGGGGGCGTTGTCGCGGATCGCGTCGACGGTCTTCGAGGCGGCGGCCGACCCCGCCGGCGCCGTGTCGTGCGCGGCGCCCGGGATCACGGCGATGTCGTCGGTGACCGGAATGTGCGGCGTCCGTGCGGGGAGGTCGATGTCGTAGCTGAAGAGCGATCGGTCGCCGTCGAAGGCGCCGACGAACGCCTTGCCGTAGGGATCGACCAGCAACTTGCTGGCGTCGCACCGCTGTCCGGCGCCGGGGTTCCACGGTCCGTGGACGCGGTACCCGTAGCGCTGGCCGGGCTGCACGCTCGGCAGGTACGCGTGCCAGACGTAGCCGTCCACCTCCTCGAGGCGGATGCGCGTCTCTGTTCCGTCCGCCTCCACCAGGCACAGATCGACGGCTTCGGCCACCTCGGAGAAGAGGGCGAAATTGGTACCGGCTCCGTCGTAAGTGGCTCCCAGGGGATACGCACTGCCGGGCCAAACCTGGATCGAGGACTCGCGTGCGGGTTCGACGGACATGGACCGAACCCTATCCCGCCGGTGACCGAACCCCCCGGTCTGTGACCAGGGCCGCTGGTGGAGGCTGATCAGGCGCCGAGCCGTGCCGTGCCGATCAGGCGCCGAGCTGCGCCGCCAGGGCAGCGCCGAGGTCGGTCCCGGACCGCCACGCAGACTCCACCCGCGGCGACCCTTCCGGGCACCACTGGTCACCCGCGAAGCCGACGAGCCGGCCGTCGTGCTCGACGAGGCCGAAGGACGCCTCGTGACTCGACGACGGCTTCGCGAACGTCCACCGGTGGGCGTGCGTCCACTCCGGCGCCGTGATGCCGGTGAGTCGGCGGACGGCGTCGACGACGGGATCGACGGCCGAGTCCGGATCGTCCAGATGACGGCGGGCGCGCGCGGCGGTGGTGTGCGCGACCAACACGGGCGCGCCGTCGCCGCGACGGGCGCCGTCGAGCGCGAGGAACTCCACGTCCGGGTCGTCCTGGACGAAGGCGGCGTCGGTGAAGGGGAGCGACGACGCGGTGGCCAGGCCGAGCACCACGGTGATCACCGGGTCGTAGTCGACGGCGTCCGGTACCTCGGTGAGTCGCGCGGACTGCGGATCCGGCATCGCGAGCACCACGTCACGCGGCGGAAGGGAGTCGACGTCGGTCTGCTCGACCGGGACGTCGCGGAGGAGATCCCGGACGAGCGAGCGCAGTCCTCCCGGCGTGCCCCAGCGCGTCGGCCCGGTCTTGGATTCCGGCTCGGCGCCGGCGCGCAGGACCGTGAAGGTGTCCGTCCACTCGCGCACGAGGCCACGCTCGGCCCAGTCGCCGACGAGGGCGCGGAAGTCGTCGTCCCGCACCGTGAAGTAGCCGGCGCCGATGTCGACGCGACGGTCGTGCAGGAGCGGCGACGCCATGCGGCCGCCGGGTGCGCGACCCCGGTCGACGAGCCGCGCCGGGACACCCGCGCGTCGCAACGCGAGAAGGCAAGCAGCACCGGAGATTCCGGCGCCGACGATGGTGACGGTGGTCTCGCTCACCGCTCCAGCGTACGGACGCGATGGCGAATGCCGTCGACGAACAGCGTCAGCCCGAGGGCGAATCCGGCCGCGGCGTCGGTCCCCAGCGCGACCGGTCCCTCGTCGTCGGGCAGGGCTCCGAGGGAATCGAGTTGCATCCGGGACTGCTCGTCCGTGGTCGCGCCCAGGACGAAGTGCAACACGGCGAGCGCGGCGGGGTCGGCCTCGTCCTCGGCCAACCCGGCGGCGCGCACCGGCTCCGCGAGACGATCGCGGATCGGCACGCTCACCTGCCGGGCGGCGAGGCTGGCCGCGACCACCTCCGCGCCGTCCCGATGGGACAGAAGCGCGTCGCGGAGAGCGTCGGCGACGGCGAGCAGGCGTGCATCCCACTCGTCCTCGGCCGGGAGGTCGGTCGCGGCGGCGCGCAGCAGAATGCGGTCGGCGACCGCGCCGAGCAGCGCCTGCTTGTTGGCGACGTGCCAGTAGAGCGCGCCGGGGGCGACGCCGAGGGAGGTCGCGAGCCGACGCATCGACAGATCGGCGAGGCCGTACTCGTCGAGCAGCGCGACCGCGGCGTCCACCACGTCGGTGCGAGTCAGCTGCACGCGATCGTCCGTCCTTCCCGGCCTCGTCGACGCCGGATGGTCGTCGAACTGCCGCCACCCTAGCGAGCACGGCCGCCGAGCGGGTGGGCCGACGAACTAGGGTCGTCGTCGTGGTCGAAACCGGCGTTCGCACGTCCGTCCCCGGGTGGACACAGTGGACACACTCCACACAGTGGGCACGGTGGACCGTCGTCGCTGCCGTGGTCGGCGCCCTCCTCGGTGTCGGATGGGCGCTGCTCGTCCCGCCTCGGCACGTCGGCGTCCTCGGCGACGGACGGGCCGCCGTGCTCACCGGTGAGAGCCTGCATAGGTTCGACGCGGTGGCTCTGTTCGCCCTGGTGACGGCGGCAGCGGGGGTGGTCGGTGCCGCGGCGATGTGGCGGGCGGGGCAGGGAACTCCGCGTCGTGCACTGGGCATCGTCGCGAGCGCCGCGGTCGGATCGGTGAGCGCCGCCGGTGTGGGTCTCGGACTCGCCGCGTGGCGCTATCCCGACGCCGCCGACGCCGCCGCCGGCACCGTGGTGGCCCTCGCGCCGGATCTGGCCACCCCGATGGCCGTGCTGCCCGGGCCCCTGGCCGCGGCGGTGACGCTGGTGGTCCTCGTCGCGTTCGCGCCCGACGACACCGACGACGACACCGACACCGCCGGCGCCGACGGTCCCGAGGGCGACGACGACGGCCCCGGGAAGGACGACGGCCCCGTCAGCCCGGCGGCTTGAGCGCGGCGAACTCGTCCGTCACGCGCAGCCGCGCGTCGGCGAAGCGGTAGAGCGTGGCGGGCCGGCCGCCGGCGGGGCCCGGGGGAGCGGTGCGGCCGGTGGAGGCGATGACGCCGCGGCGGGTCAGGACGCGCTGCAGGTTGGTGGTGTCCACCTGGTATCCCAGTGCGGCGCAGTAGATGTCGCGCAGCGTCGAGAGGGTGAACTCGTCGGGGGCCAGCGCGAACGCGATGTTGGTGTAGGAGAGTTTGGCCACCAGCCGGGTACGGGCGTGGCTCACCATGGTGCCGTGGTCGAACGCCGTCCGCGGCAGGGCGGACACCGGATGCCACCGGGTGTCGACGGGCAGGACCGGATCGGCGACGAGGGGGACCAGCCCGAGGAACGTCGAGGCGATGGTGCGTAGTCCGGGCACACGTCCGGGTTCGGCGAACACCGACAGTTGCTCCAGGTGGCGAACCTCCCGGACGTCGACCTTCTCGGCGAGTTGGCGGCGCGCGGAGTCGGGGAGGTTCTCGTCGTCGCCCAGTGTGCCGCCGGGGAGAGCCCAGGCACCGCGGTCGGGCGCGAGGGCGCGTTGCCACAGCAGGACGCACAGTTCCGCGGGTGCGTCGGGGGCCGGGGGTGACACACGGAACACCACGGAGAGGACCTCGTGACGGGCGGTGCTACCATGTGACATGTTTTCGACCCTAAGTCGAAAACCCGGCCGGGTCCACTCGAGTGGGTCCGCACCCGATGCGACCCCCGCGTCGGACGCACGCGAGGAGACACCCATGTCGATCACCACGCCGTCGACCACCGCCGACCGGCTGTTCACGGAGATCCACGACGGACCCACCGGCTGGACGGGCGTCGACGCCGGACCCGAGTGGGCCGAGGAGATCCGGCGCCTGGCCGCGGAGAAGAACGCGACCATCCTCGCGCACAACTACCAGCTGCCGGCCATCCAGGACATCGCCCACCACGTGGGGGACTCCCTGGCGCTCTCGCGCATCGCCGCCGAGGCGCAGGAGGAGACCATCGTCTTCTGCGGCGTCCACTTCATGGCAGAGACGGCGAAGATCCTGTCGCCGAGCAAGACGGTGCTGATCCCGGACGCGCGGGCCGGGTGCTCGCTCGCCGATTCCATCGACGCCGCCCAGCTGCGCGAGTGGACGGCCGAACATCCCGACGCCGTCGTGGTGTCGTACGTCAACACCACCGCCGAGGTGAAGGGACTCACCGACATCTGCTGCACCTCGTCCAACGCCGTCGAGGTCGTGCAGTCCATCGATCCGGACCGCGAGGTGCTGTTTCTGCCCGATCAGTTCCTCGGCGCGCACGTCCGTCGGCAGACCGGTCGCACGAACATGCACATCTGGGCCGGCGAGTGCCACGTCCACGCGGGCATCAACGGCGACGAGCTGACCGCGCGGGCCAAGGCGCATCCGGACGCCGAGCTCTACGTCCACCCCGAGTGCGGCTGCGCCACGTCCGCGCTGTACCTCGCGGGCGAGGGGTTCGTGCCCGAGGACAAGGTCAAGATCCTCTCCACCGGCGGCATGCTCGACGCGGCTCGGGAGACCGGTGCCCGGCAGGTGCTGGTGGCCACCGAGATCGGCATGCTGCACCAATTGCGCCGCGCCGCACCGGAGGTCGACTTCCGCGCGGTCAACGATCGCGCGTCCTGCCCCTACATGAAGATGATCACCCCGGCGGCGTTGCTGCGGTGCCTCACCGAGGGTGCCGACGAGGTCCACGTCGACGCCGACGTCGCCGCGCGGGCCCGCACGTCCGTCGAGCGCATGATCGCGATCGGATCGCCGGGCGGCGGCGAGTGACCCTGACGGGTGGTTGGGACGCCGCCGCCGACCTCGTGGTCGTCGGCGCCGGCGTCGCCGGGCTGACGGCGGCGACGGAAGCGGTCCGGCTCGGGCTGCGCGTCCTGGTCGTCGCCAAGGACGTGGGGGACACCTCGACGCGCTACGCCCAGGGCGGCATGGCGACCGCGACGGTCGACGACGTCGCCGCACACGCCGAGGACACCATCGCGGCCGGTGCGGGGCTCTGCGATCCGGCGGCCGTGCGGTCCGTCGTCGGCGACGGCACGGCGGCGTTCGCGGCCCTCACCGCCCTCGGTGCGCGCTTCGACACGACCGCGGACGGGCGCGTCGCGCGCACACGCGAAGGCGGGCATCGCACGGCCCGCATCGTTCACGCCGGCGGCGACGCGACCGGCGCGGAGATCCAACGCGCCCTCACGGCCGCGGGCCCGACCGCGCTCATCGACTCGGTGGTGCTGTCGGTGATCACCGGGCCGCACGGCGCCGCGGGCGTCGTCGTCGCGACGGCCGCCCCCTCCGGCGCGCTCGAGTCCGTCGGCGTGATCCACGCGCCCGCGGTCCTGCTCGCGACCGGCGGCAGCGGCATGCTCTTCGCCACCGGGACCAACCCGACGGGTGCGACCGGCGACGGCATCGCGCTCGCCTTGGCGGCCGGCGCGGAGATCGCCGACGTCGAATTCGTCCAGTTCCATCCGACCGTGTTCTTCGCCCCCGGTGGGCACGGCCGGCTCCCGCTGATCAGCGAGGCGCTGCGCGGGGAGGGTGCGAGGCTCGTCGACCTCGACGGTCGCCCCGTTGTCGGCGACGCCCACCCGCTCGGCGACCTCGCTCCCCGCGACGTGGTCTCCCGCGCCGTCGCGGCGCGACTCGCCGAGTCGGGCGCCTCGCACGTCCTGCTCGACGCTCGGGGCGTGCCCGACGTCGCCCACCGGTTCCCGACGGTCACCCGTTCGTGTCGCGAGCGGGGCGTCGACCCGGCGACGACGCCGATCCCCGTGGCCCCGGCGGCGCACTACGCCTGCGGTGGCATCGTCACCGACCTCGTCGGACGCACCTGCGTCCCGGGCCTCTTCGCCGCGGGCGAGGTCGCGCGGACGGGGCTGCACGGTGCGAACCGATTGGCGTCGAACTCGTTGCTCGAGGGTGTCGTCCTCGGCCGGCGGGTGGCTGCGGCCGCACGCGATCGCGTCGGCACCGACACTCCCGGCGATCCGGTGGTGCCCCGCGCCGCCCGACGGCTGGATCGCGCGGTCCTGCAGGCCGCGGCGTCGGCCGGCATCGGCGTGGTGCGCGACGCCGACGGTGTGGGCGCCGCCCGGCAGGTCGCCGCGCGTGCCGTGGACGGACCGCTGACCACGGTGCACGACGTCGAGGACGCAGCGCTGACCACGCTCCTGGACGCGACGGCGACGGCCGCGGCGCTGCGGACGGAGACCCGCGGCGCCCACACCCGACGCGACCATCCGATCACCGACCCGGCGCAGTCCCGCAGCCTCGTGCTGAGCCGGGACGGCGACGGAGCCCTCACCGTCCGCCGCGGCGACCTCGCCCGCCGCCTCGTCCCCGCAGGAGTGTCATGACCGCCCTCGTTCCCGTCGATCGCGACGAGATTCTCGACGTCGTCCGGCGTGCGCTCGCCGAGGATCTGCGGTACGGGCCCGACGTCACCACCCTCGCCACCGTCGCCGAGGACGCGCGCACCCGCGCGGCAATCGTGTCTCGCGCGCAGGGCACGGTGGCGGGCGTCGACGTGGCGCTCGCGGTGCTGGACGAGGTGGTGGGCGAGTACCGAATCCTGCAGCGGCTGACCGACGGCGACGCAGTGGCGCCCGGCGACGTGGTCCTCGAGGTCGAGGCACTCACCCGCCCCGTCCTCACGGCGGAGCGGACGATGCTGAACCTGCTGTGTCATCTGTCCGGCATCGCCACGGCGACGGCGGCGTGGGTGGACGCGGTCGCCGGAACCCGCTGCGTGGTGCGGGACAGCCGCAAGACGCTGCCGGGGTTGCGCCTGCTGCAGAAGTACGCTGTGCGCGCGGGCGGGGGAGAGAACCACCGCCTCGGTCTCGGGGACGCGGCGCTGATCAAGGACAACCACGTGGTCGCCGCCGGATCCGTGGTCGCCGCGCTGCGTGCCGTCCGCGCGGTCGCGCCCGACCTGCCCTGCGAAGTGGAGGTGGACACCCTCGAACAGCTCGACGAGGTGCTCGCCGAGGGCGCCGACCTGGTGCTGCTGGACAACTTTCCGCTGTGGCAGACCCAGACGGCCGTGCAACGACGCGATCGGATCAACCCGGCGACCCGCCTCGAATCGTCGGGCGGGCTCTCCCTCGAGCAGGCGGCCGACTACGCCGCGACCGGTGTCGACTACCTCGCCGTAGGGGCACTGACCCACTCGGTGACCGTGCTCGATCTGGGGCTCGACTTTCGCTGAGTCCGACGCGGGCGGCGTTTGCCCACCCGGTCCGAGCGGGAACAGGGCAGGCATGGCAACAGTGCAGAAGGTCGACAGAGGTGCCCGGACGGTCGCGCGGAAGGTGACGGTCGACGCTCCCGTGGACGAGCTGTTCGTGCAGGTGGCCGATCCGCACCGACACGGTGAACTCGACGGCTCCGGGACCGTGCAGGACAAGGTGAGCGGTCCCACGGCCGTGTCGACCGGCGACAGATTCTCCGTGGCCATGAAGCAGTACGGAGTGCCCTACAAGATCACGAGCCGGGTGACCGAGGTGGTCGCCACCGGTGATCACCGCGTCGTGGAATGGCAGCACCCGATGGGCCATCGGTGGCGCTGGGAATTGGCCTCGACCGGTCCCGAGACCACCGAGGTCACCGAGAGCTTTCGCTACGACACCGCCAAGGCACCGAAGGTGCTCGAACTGCTGAAGATGCCTGCGCAGAACGCGAAGGGAATCGAGCGCACGCTCTCCAAGCTCGCCGCGCGCTACCGCCGCTAGCCCGCGTCGGCACTCCGGTCGGGTGACGGCGTCGGCGATGCGCGATAATCGACGGGCAAATCCCTCGTCGAGCCGTCCCCCGAAAGGACCTCACATGACCGCCCGCACCGAGCTGAGACGCGTCGATCTTCGCGGCAGCTCCCCGTCCACGACCGAACTCCGGTCGGTGCTCCCGCGAGGCGGAGTGGACGTGAACTCGGTGCTGCATCTGGTGACGCCCATCGTCGACACCGTGCGCGAGCGCGGCGCCGAGGCCGCTCTGGACTACGGGCAGCAGTTCGACGGGGTGCGCCCGGCGACCGTGCGTGTGCCCGCCGAGGCGCTCGACCGCGCTCTGGCGGAGCTCGACCCGGACGTGCGCGCCGCCCTCGAGGTGTCCATCGAGCGATCGCGAATCGTGCACGGTGACCAGCGGCGCGGCGACACCGTGACCGAGGTGGTGCCCGGCGGCACGGTCACCGAGAAGTGGGTGCCGGTCGATCGCGTGGGCCTCTATGTGCCCGGCGGCAACGCGGTGTACCCGTCCTCTGTGGTGATGAACGTCGTGCCCGCGCAGGTGGCGGGGGTGACGTCCCTCGTGGTGGCCTCGCCGCCGCAGGCCGAGTTCGGCGGTCTGCCGCACCCGACCATCCTCGCCGCCGCAGCGCTGCTGGGAGTCGAGGAGGTGTGGGCCGTCGGCGGCGCCCAGTCCGTCGCGCTGCTGACCTACGGCGGTCAGGACACGGACGGCGCGGAGCTGGCGCCCGTGGACATGATCACCGGTCCCGGCAACATCTACGTCACCGCCGCCAAGCGCCTGTGCCGCGGCGTCGTGGGCATCGACTCCGAGGCCGGACCCACCGAGATCGCGATCCTCGCCGACGAGACCGCCGACCCCGTCCACGTCGCCGCCGACCTGATCTCGCAGGCGGAGCACGACGTCCTCGCGGCCAGTGTCCTGGTCACCACCTCGCCCGAGCTCGCCGACGCCGTCGACGCGGCGGTCGCGGAGCAGATCGGACGGACCAAGCACGTCGACCGGGTGCGGACCGCGCTCGGTGGTGACCAGTCCGGCATCGTCCTCGTCGACACGATCGACGACGGCATCCGGACCGTCGACGCGTACGCCGCCGAGCACCTCGAGATCCAGACGCGGGACGCCTCGGACGTCGCCGCCCGGGTCCGCAGCGCCGGCGCGATCTTCGTCGGACCCTGGGCGCCGGTCAGCCTCGGCGATTACTGCGCGGGGAGCAACCACGTGCTTCCGACGGCGGGCTGCGCCCGGCACTCGTCGGGACTGTCCGTGCAGACCTTCCTGCGCGGCATCCACATCGTCGACTACTCGCGCGACGCCCTCGCGGACGTCGCGCAGCACGTCGTCGCCCTGGCGAATGCGGAGGATCTGCCCGCCCACGGCGACGCCGTGCGGGTGCGATTCGAGGCGCTGTGACCGGCTCCGTCGGCGTGCCCGACGCGATCCCCGGACGCCGCGCCGAGCTGGCCGACCTGCCGCTGCGCGAGTCGCTCCGCGGCAAGTCGCCGTACGGCGCTCCGCAACTGGACGTGCCCGTCCGCCTGAACACCAACGAGAATCCGCACGCGCCGACGGCGGCGTTGATCGACGACGTTGCCACGTCGGTCCGTGACGCCGCGGCCGAGTTGCACCGGTATCCGGACCGTGACGCCGTCGCGTTGCGCACCGACCTGGCGTCGTACGTCGCGCGACGCACCGGCGTGCCGGTGACCGCCGACAACCTGTGGGCGGCCAACGGATCCAACGAGATTCTGCAGCAGGTCCTGCAGGCCTTCGGCGGGCCGGGTCGCCGCGCGCTCGGCTTCGTGCCGTCGTACTCGATGCACCCGATCATCTCGGCCGGGACGCAGACCGAGTTCCTCGACGTCCATCGCCGCGACGACTTCTCGCTGGACGTCGACGCGGCAGTGGCCGCGCTCGACCGGCTCGCGCCCGACGTCGTGTTCGTCACCAGCCCGAACAACCCGACCGGTCACGCGCTCTCGACCGAGGACGTGCGCCGGCTCGCCGAGGCGACCACCGGCATCCTCGTGGTCGACGAGGCGTACGCGGAGTTCTCCGACGCGCCGAGTGCGGTGACGCTGATC
Source organism: Rhodococcus sp. PBTS 1 (assembly GCF_001620025.1). NCBI lineage: Bacteria > Bacillati > Actinomycetota > Actinomycetes > Mycobacteriales > Nocardiaceae > Rhodococcus > Rhodococcus sp. PBTS 1. The sequence goes on along the minus strand of NZ_CP015219.1, from coordinate 2,094,666 downwards.
GACGAGTTCCCGACGCGGTTGATCGTCAGTCGCACCATGAGCAAGGCGTTCGCGTTCGCCGGCGGCCGCCTCGGCTACCTGGTGGCGGCGCCCGCCGTCGTGGACGCGCTGCTGCTGGTGCGTCTGCCGTACCACCTGTCGGTGCTGACGCAGGTCGCCGCGCGGGCCGCGCTGCGGCACGCGGACGAGACCCTCGCCTCGGTGGCGGCCCTGTCCGCCGAGCGCGATCGGGTGTCCACCGAGCTCGCCCGGCTCGGCTTCCACGTGATTCCGTCGAGCGCGAACTTCGTGCTCTACGGCCGCTTCGACGATGCCGCCGCCGTGTGGTCGACGTACCTCGACCACGGCGTGCTGATCCGCGACGTCGGCATCGACGGCCACCTGCGCGTCACCATCGGCCTGGAGTCGGAGAACGATCGCTTCCTCGAGGTGAGCGCGCAGCTCGCGTCGTCCCTGTTCCCGGGCCGTGCGCCCACCACTTCCACGTCCTCGACGCAGAACGGACACCCGTGACCAGCACCGTGAGCCCCCCGCGCATCGCCCGCATCGAGCGCACCACCAAGGAGTCGTCGATCTCCGTCGAGCTGAACCTCGACGGCGCCGGCGCCGTGGACGTCTCCACAGGGGTGCCGTTCTTCGACCACATGTTGACGGCGCTGGGCACCCACGCGTCGTTCGATCTGACCGTGCGCGCGCAGGGCGACATCGAGATCGAGGCGCACCACACGGTCGAGGACACCGCCATCGTGCTGGGACAGGCGCTCGGCGAGGCGTTGGGGGACAAGAAGGGAATCCGCCGCTTCGGCGATGCGTTCGTCCCCATGGACGAGACGTTGGCCCACGCCGCGGTGGACGTGTCGGGACGCCCCTATTGCGTGCACACCGGCGAGCCGGATCACCTGCTGCACGCCGTGATCGGCGGCTACCCCGGGACGCCCTACGCGACGGTGATCAACCGTCACGTCTTCGAGTCCATCGCGCTCAACGCTCGGATCGCCCTGCACGTGCGGGTGCTCTACGGCCGCGACCAGCACCACGTCACCGAAGCGGAGTTCAAGGCCGTCGCGCGGGCGCTGCGTCAGGCCGTCGAGCCCGACCCGCGCGTGACGGGCGTGCCGTCCACGAAAGGAACCCTGTGACCTCGTCCCCGTCGGTCGCCCTGCTCGACTACGGCTCGGGCAACCTGCACTCGGCGCAGCGGGCCCTCGCGCGCGTGGGTGCCGACGTCACCGTCACCGACGACCATCGGGTGGCCCTCGCGGCGGACGGTCTGGTGGTGCCCGGGGTGGGAGCGTTCGCCGCGTGCATGGACGGACTGCTCTCCGTGCGCGGTGACGAGCTGATCGACAAGCGGCTCGCCGGCGGCCGACCGGTGCTCGGCATCTGTGTCGGCATGCAGATTCTGTTCGATCGCGGCGTGGAGTTCGACGAGCCGGCCACGGGCTGCGGCCAGTGGCCCGGCACGGTCGAGCGGCTGCAGGCGGAGGTGCTGCCGCACATGGGGTGGAACACCGTGCGGCCCGGGGAGGGCAGCGTTCTGTTCGCCGGCATGGACCCGGACACCCGTTTCTATTTCGTGCACACCTACGGCGTGCAGACGTGGGAGATGCTGCCCAGCGACAGCCTCGCCGCTCCGGTCCTCACGTGGGCCGATCACGGCGGCGACTTCCTCGCCGCGGTGGAGAACGGCCCGTTGTCCGCGACCCAGTTCCACCCGGAGAAGTCCGGTGACGCGGGCGCCACCCTGCTCGAGAACTGGGTGCGTACCCTCGCGTAATCTTTCCGCACGTGAGCCTGGTACTTCTTCCCGCCGTCGATGTCGCCGACGGACAAGCCGTTCGTCTCGTCCAGGGGGAGGCCGGCAGCGAAACCGCGTACGGCTCACCCCGTGACGCCGCACTCGCGTGGCAGAACGACGGTGCGGACTGGGTCCATCTGGTCGACCTCGACGCCGCCTTCGGGAGAGGCTCGAACCGTGAGCTGCTCGCCGAGGTGGTGGGGGAGCTCGACGTGAAGGTGGAGCTGTCGGGCGGGATTCGTGACGACGAGTCGCTGCGCGCCGCACTCGCCACCGGCTGCGCCCGGGTCAACCTCGGTACCGCCGCCCTGGAGGATCCCGAGTGGTGCCGTCGAGCGATCGGCGAGTACGGCGACCGCGTCGCCGTCGGGCTCGACGTCCGCATCGTCGACGGGCAACACCGGCTGCGCGGACGCGGCTGGGTCAGCGACGGTGGGGATCTTTGGGAGGTGCTCGAACGCCTCGATCGCGACGGGTGCTCGCGCTACGTCGTCACCGACGTCACCCGCGACGGCACGCTCACCGGCCCCAATCTCGAGCTGCTCGAGCAGGTCTGCGCCGCCACCGACGCGCCCGTCATCGCGTCCGGCGGAGTGTCCACCATCGACGACCTGCGCGCCATCGCGACCCTGACGGACCGCGGCGTCGAGGGGTCGATCGTCGGCAAAGCGCTCTACGCCGGGAAGTTCACGCTGCCCGACGCGCTCGCCGCGGTGTCCGGGGGCGCGTCCGCGTGACGTCGCTGGACCTCGACCGGTTGGCGGCCGAGGCGCGGGTGCTGCTCGACGGTGTCCACGACCGCTTCCTGGCCGGGGTCGGCGCGCCCAGTGCCGTCGCCAAGGGGCCGGACGACTTCGCCACCGCCGTGGACCTCGAGCTGGAACGCCGCCTGACGGCCGAGCTCGAGGATCGCACCTCGATCCCGGTACACGGTGAGGAGTTCGGTGGCCCCGATCTGGAGTCCGGTGCCGTATGGGTGCTCGATCCGATCGACGGCACCTTCAACTATTCCTACGGATTACCCACGGCCGGAACGCTTCTCGCTCTGCTCGTCGACGGTCGGCCCGTGGTGGGCCTGACCTGGCTGCCGCTGTCCGGCCATCGTTTCTGGGCGGTCGACGGCGGGCCGGTCCACCGCGGCGACGAGGCGCTGCCCGCGCTGCAGCCGACCACTCTGGGGTCCTCCATGGTGGGATTCGGCGCCTTCAACGCCGACAGTCGCGGGCGCCTGCCCGGCGCGTACCGGCTGCAGATCCTCACCGAGCTCAGCCGGGTGTCCTCGCGCATCCGCATGCACGGCTCGACCGGTCTCGACCTCGCCTTCACCGCCGCGGGAACACTCGGAGCCTCCCTGGTGTTCGGTCACCACGCCTGGGACAACGCCGCCGGCGCGATGCTCGTCCGCGCCGCCGGCGGTGTCGTCACCGACCTCGCCGGCGAGGAGTGGACCATCGCCTCGCGATCGGTCCTCGCCGCCGCCCCCGGTGTCCACGACGAGGTGCTCGACCTCGTGCGGGGTGTCGGCGACCCCGACGATCATCGTTCGAAAGGATCCCGCCCGTGAGCCTCGCCGTGCGCGTCATTCCGTGCCTCGACGTCGACGCCGGTCGTGTGGTCAAGGGCGTCAACTTCGCCGACCTCCGCGACGCCGGCGATCCGGTGGAGTTGGCCGCGAAGTACGACGCCGAGGGTGCCGACGAGTTGACGTTCCTCGACGTCACGGCGTCGTCGGGCGGGCGGGCCACCATGCTCGACGTGGTGACTCGGACCGCCGAGCAGGTCTTCATCCCCCTGACCGTCGGCGGCGGCGTCCGCAGCGTGCAGGACGTCGACGCCCTGCTGCGCGCCGGCGCGGACAAGGTGTCGGTCAACACGGCGGCGATCGCACGCCCGGAGTTGTTGCGCGAGCTCAGTTCTCGCTTCGGCTCGCAGTGCATCGTGCTGTCGGTCGACGCGCGGACGGTGCCGGAGGGCGAGGCGCCGACCCCGTCCGGGTGGGAGGTCACCACCCACGGCGGGCGGCGGGGGACCGGCATCGACGCCGTCGAGTGGGCGCAGCGGGGTGCCGAGCTCGGGGTCGGCGAGATCCTGCTGAACTCCATGGACGCGGACGGCACCAAGGCCGGTTTCGACCTGGCGATGATCCGCGCCGTGCGCGCGGCAGTGTCGGTGCCGGTGATCGCCAGCGGCGGCGCCGGAGCCGTGGAACACTTCGCGCCCGCCGTGCAGGCCGGGGCCGACGCGGTCCTGGCCGCCAGCGTCTTCCACTTCGGGGAGATGACCGTCGGCGACGTCAAGACCGCGATGCGCGGCGAGGGGGTGCCGGTCCGATGAGCACCCCCACTCTGGACCCGGCGATCGCCGCGAAACTCAAGCGCACCGAGGACGGATTGGTCTGCGCCGTCGCGCAGGAGCGCGGCACCGGCGACGTGCTCATGGTGGCGTGGATGGACGACACCGCGCTGGCCATGACCCTGGCCACCCGCAAGGGCACGTACTGGTCACGCTCGCGCGGGGCGTACTGGGTGAAGGGCGAGACCTCGGGCCACACGCAGTACGTGCACGAGGTGCGACTCGACTGCGACGGCGACACCGTGCTGCTCACGGTCGATCAGGAGGGCGGGGCCTGCCACACCGGCGACCACACCTGCTTCGACGCGGACGTGTTGCTGTCCGACGACCGATAGACCCCCGCCGTCGCGCTCAGCGACGGCCGCGCGCGATCCCGGCGTCGAGAGTGTCCAACAACGTGGTGCCGAGCTCGGTCAGGATGCGCACCTGCTCGTCGTCGAGTCCGTCGAAGACCAGGGACTGCACGGTGTCGACGTGCCCCGGCGCCGTGTCGACCACCTTCGCGTAGCCGGCGTCGGTCAGCACGGCCTGCGACCCCCGGACACCCGGCGTCGACTCCCGTCGCGCCCAGCCTGCCTTCTCGAGTTTCGTCATCACGTGCGACAACCGGGAGAGCGAGGCGTTGGCGAAGTCCGCGAGCACCCGCAGTTGCAGTCGGCGATCGGGCGCCTCCGAGAGGGTGGACAGCACGAAGTAGTCGAAGTGCGTCAGCCCCGAGTCCCGTTGCAGCTGGGTGTCGAGCGCGGCCGGCAAGCGGGTGGTGAACGCCACCAGGACCCGCCACGCCGTCTGCTGTTCGGCGGTCAGCCACCGCTTCTCTGCCATGCCGGTCAGTCTCGCACCGGCGCGAACGCCCGGGTGCCGTGGCACCCGGAACGCCGCCACCCGGGACAATGACCGCATGTCCGTCACGACCGACCCCGTCGATGCCGCCACCACCTCGCGCGAGGTCTTCCGGCGCTTGGCCGCCGAGCACCGCGTCGTCCCCGTCACGCGAAAGGTGCTCGCCGACTCGGAGACTCCGCTGTCGGCCTACCGCAAGCTCGGGGCGGACCGACCGGGGACGTTCCTCCTCGAGTCCGCCGAGAACGGACGGTCCTGGTCGCGATGGTCCTTCATCGGCGCGGGCAGCCCGTCGGCGCTGACGGTGCGCGACGGCGAAGCGGTCTGGATGGGCGAGGTGCCCTCGGGTGCGCCGTCCGGTGGGCATCCCCTCGACGCGCTCGGGGCGACGCTGGAACTGCTGCGCAGCGAACGTCTCGCCGATCTGCCGCCGCTGACCGGGGGCATGGTCGGCTACCTCGGGTACGACGCCGTGCGGTACATCGAACGGCTCCCCGAGACCACCGAGGACGATCTGCAGATCCCCGAGATGGTGATGCTGCTGGCCACCGACCTCGCGGCCGTGGACCACCACGAAGGGGCGATCACGCTCATCGCGAACGCGGTGAACTGGAACGGCACCGACGAGCGGGTCGACGAGGCGTACGACGACGCCGTCGCCCGGCTCGACCGGATGACCGCGGCGCTGTCGGCTCCCGCGGAGTCGACGGTGGCCGGGTTCTCCCGCCCCACTCCCGTCTACCGCCGCCAGCGCACGTCCGAGGGATTCGGCGCCGACGTCGAACGCCTGGTGTCGGAGATCGAGGCGGGCGAGGCATTCCAGGTTGTGCTCTCGCAGCGCTTCGAGATGGACACCGAGGCTGCGCCGATCGACGTCTATCGCATGCTGCGCGCGTCGAACCCGAGCCCGTACATGTATCTGATGCACGTACCGGCGCCCGACGGGTCCACCGCGTTCTCCATCGTCGGGTCCAGTCCGGAATCGCTGGTCACCGTCGCGGACGGGGTGGCGACGACGCACCCGATCGCGGGCACCCGGTGGCGCGGGTCGAGCGAGGAGGACGACCTCCTGCTCGAGAAGGATCTGCTGGCGGACGCGAAGGAGAACTCCGAGCACCTCATGCTGGTCGATCTCGGCCGCAACGATCTCGGCCGCGTCTGCGAGCCCGGCACCGTGAAGGTCACCGACTACCGGCACGTCGAGCGGTACAGCCACGTCATGCACCTGGTCTCCACGGTCACCGGCCGGTTGGACGACGGGCGTCATGCGCTCGACGCCGTCCGCGCGTGCTTCCCGGCCGGCACGCTGTCCGGCGCACCGAAGGTGCGCGCGATGGAGCTGATCGACGAACTCGAGCCGACCCGACGCGGTGTCTACGGCGGCATCGTCGGCTACCTCGATTTCGCCGGCGACGCCGACACGGCGATCTGCATCCGCTCGGCGCTGATGAAGGACGGCACGGCGTTCGTCCAGGCGGGCGCGGGCGTGGTGGCCGATTCCGTGGCGGAGTACGAGGACACCGAGGCGCGCAACAAGGCGATGGCCGTCCTGGGCGCCGTCGCGGCCGCGGAGACGGTGCGTCGATACGGGGACGACCGATGAGCACGTCGGCACGCCGGTCGCTCGCGGTGGCGGTCCTACTGTTCGCGCTCGGTGCGGCCGCGTTGTGGGCGTCCTCGCGTGCCACGTGGGTGCGGGTGGTCAGCTCGGACGGCCTGGGCGAACCCCGCGTGGACTCGCTGCTGGGTGCGACCTGGGCGGCCGCGACGACGCCGTTGGCGCTGGTGCTGATCGCCGCGATCGCCGCGACCTTCGCGGTACGGGGACGGTGGACGCTGGTGGTGGCCGCCGTGGTGGTGCTCGTCGCCGTCGCGGCCGCCGTTCCGGCGGTGACCCTGCTCGTGACGACGGTCGACCTCGGCCGAGCGGCGGCGCTCGCGGAACTGCCGGACCGTGCCGAGGTGCTCTCGGCGGACGCGTCCCGGTGGCCCGCCGCGCTGGCCGCGCTGGGCTCGGTGCTGGCGCTCGTCGGTGCGGTGACCATCGCGCGGGCGGCCGGATCGACGCGCGGACTGTCCTCGCGGTACGACGCGCCGGCGGTGCGCCGGGAACGGGCCGGCAACGCGACCGCGGCAGGGGAGCGCTCCGGGAGCCCGGGGGACACGGGAGACGTCTCCGAGCGCGCGCTCTGGGACGCGCTCGACGCCGGTCGGGACCCGACCGCGCCGGACGCGACCGGGCCCGACCACACCTGACGAGAGACGATCCGGACCACCCGGACACCCAGTGGCCGTGGCCGTTCCGGGGGCCTCTAGGCTCTGAGCGTGGATGAGCCACACCTCACATCCACGCACCTGGCGAAAGGACGCGGGGGACACGATGACCGTTCTCGACTCGATCCTCGACGGCGTTCGCGCCGACGCGGCGGCCCGTGAGGCAGTCGTCGATTTCGCCAGCGTGAAGAAGGCCGCCGCCGCCGCGCGGCCGCCGTTGGACGCCGCCGCCGCCCTGGCCGAGGACGGCATCGCCGTCATCGCCGAGGTCAAGCGCGCCAGCCCGTCCAAGGGTGCGCTCGCCGACATTCCGGACCCGGCGGTGCTCGCCGGGGCGTACGAGGAGGGCGGCGCTCGGGTCATCAGCGTGCTCACCGAGGAACGGCGGTTCCGTGGCTCGCTCGCCGATCTCGACGCGGTCCGTCGCGCCGTGGACATCCCCGTGCTGCGCAAGGACTTCATCGTCGGCCCGTACCAGATCCACGAGGCGCGGGCGCACGGCGCGGACATGATTCTGCTGATCGTCGCGGCGCTCGAACAGGACGCGTTGGTCTCGCTGCTCGATCGCACCGAGTCGCTTGGGATGACGCCGCTCGTCGAGGTGCACACCGAGGAGGAGGCGGACCGGGCACTCGAGGCCGGCGCCACCGTCATCGGAGTCAACGCCCGCAATCTCAAGACGCTCGAGGTCGATCAGGACACGTTCGCGCGCATCGCGCCGGGGCTGCCGTCCAACATCGTCCGCGTCGCCGAGTCCGGGGTGAAGGGGACCGCGGACCTCCTGGCGTACGCGGGCGCGGGTGCCGACGCCGTGCTCGTCGGCGAGGGCCTGGTCACCAGCGGGGATCCCCGGACCGCGGTGCGTGACCTGGTGGCCGCGGGGACGCATCCGTCCTGCCCCAAGCCTCGCCGCTGACCTCACCCGACTCGTCGGGTGGGCGCGCCATCGGGCAGACTCGTGGAGTGACTATCTCTGCGCCCGGGCGGAACCCGCTCCCCGTGTCCAGCGACGGGTTGACCGATCGCACGACTCACGATCCGGACCTCGGCGGCCACTTCGGCAAGTACGGCGGCCGGTACGTCCCCGAGGCTCTGATGGGTGTGATCGACGAGGTCACCACCGAGTACACGAAGGCTCGCGCGGACCGTGACTTCCTCGCCGAACTGGACCGCCTGCAGCGGGACTACACCGGCCGACCGTCCCCGATCTTCGAGGCCCGCGGCCTCGCCGCGCACGCCGGGGGCGCCCGGATCCTGCTCAAGCGGGAGGACCTGAACCACACCGGGTCGCACAAGATCAACAACGTGCTGGGCCAGGTCCTGCTGGCCAAGCGCATGGGCAAGACGCGTGTCATCGCCGAGACCGGCGCCGGGCAGCACGGCGTCGCCACGGCCACCGCGTGCGCACTGCTCGGTCTCGAGTGCGTCGTCTACATGGGCGAGGTCGACACCGAGCGGCAGGCCCTCAACGTCGCTCGCATGAAGCTGCTCGGGTCGGACGTCGTCGCGGTCACCAGCGGCTCCCGCACCCTGAAGGACGCGATCAACGAGGCGCTGCGCGACTGGGTCACCAACGCCGACGGCACCTACTACTGCTTCGGCACCGTCGCCGGCCCGCACCCGTTCCCGATGATGGTCCGCGATTTCCAGCGCATCATCGGCCTCGAGGCGCGCGCGCAGGTGCTGAACACCCTCGGTCGGCTGCCCGACGCCGTCGCCGCCTGTGTCGGCGGAGGGTCCAACGCCATCGGCATCTTCCACGCCTTCATCGACGATCCGGGTGTTCGACTGGTGGGCCTGGAGGCGGCCGGCGACGGTGTCGAGACCGGCCGACACGCCGCAACGATCGGCGCCGGTTCGCCCGGTGCGCTGCACGGTGCGTTCTCCTACCTCCTGCAGGACGAGGACGGTCAGACGGTCGAATCGCATTCGATCTCCGCTGGATTGGACTACCCGGGCGTCGGCCCCGAGCACTCTTACCTCAACGACATCGGCCGCGCCGAGTACCGTCCGGTCACCGACGCCGAGGCCATGGACGCCTTCCGTCTGCTCAGTCGCACCGAGGGCATCATCCCGGCCATCGAGTCCGCCCACGCGGTCGCGGGAGCGCTGGTCCTCGGACGCGAGCTCGGCGAAGGTGCGGTGATTCTGATCAACCTCTCCGGTCGTGGTGACAAGGACGTCGACACCGCCGCCACCTACTTCGGCATCCTGGACGAGAAGGGCAACATCCGGTGAGCGAGACTCCCACTCCCATTCCGGTGCACGCGGGCCCGGCTCGGCTGGACCGCGTCTTCGAGACCACGCGCGGAGAGGGCCGGGCGGCGTTGGTCGGCTATCTGCCCGCCGGGTTCCCGACGGTGGCCGGGTCCGTGGACGCGGTCCGCGCGCTCGTCGAGTCCGGCTGCGACATCGTCGAGGTCGGGGTGCCCTACTCCGATCCGGTGATGGACGGCCCCACCATCGCCGCCGCGGCGGGCACCGCCTTGACCAACGGTGCGCGCGTGCGCGACGTCTTCACCGTCGTCGAGGCCGTCGCGGAGGCCGGGGGCGCCGCCGTCGTCATGACCTACTGGAACCCGGTCATGAAGTACGGCGTGGACCGCTTCGCCGCCGATCTCGCGTCGGCCGGTGGCCTCGGCATGATCACGCCCGATCTCATTCCCGACGAGGCGGGGGACTGGCTGCAGGCGTCCGACGACCATCACCTCGACCGCATTTTCCTCGTCGCGCCGTCGTCCACCGAGGAGCGCCTCTCGCGGACCGTGCAGTCGTCGTCCGGCTTCGTGTACGCCGCGTCGACCATGGGTGTGACCGGTGCCCGCGACGCCGTCTCGTCGGCTGCGCCGGAGCTCGCCGCTCGCATTCGCGTGCACTCCGACATCCCGATCGGCATCGGTCTCGGCGTGCGGTCCGGTGAGCAGGCCGCGGAGATCGCCGCCTACGCGGACGCCGTGATCGTGGGATCCGCTCTGGTCTCGGCCGTGGACGAGGGGTCGGGAGCCGTGGCGTCGCTGACCGAGGAACTCGCCCGCGGCGTGCGCTCGGCAGCGGAGTCCGGTCGATGACCGCGGCGTCGTTCCCCGTCGCGGGCGCTCCACTCGGGACCACCTCGCTGCTCGCGTACATTCCCAGTCCGCCCCAGGGCGTCTGGTACGTCGGGCCGTTGGCGCTGCGCGCCTACGCCCTGTTCATCATCATCGGCATCGTCGTCGCCATCGTGTGGGGCGATCGCCGGTGGGTGGCCCGCGGAGGCGACAAGGGCACGGTGCTCGACGTCGCCGTCTGGGCGGTGCCCTTCGGCCTGATCGGCGGCCGGCTCTACCACGTGATCACCGACGCGCCGACGTACTTCGGCGAGGGCGGCAACCCGGTCGACGCCCTCAAGATCTGGCAGGGCGGCCTCGGTATCTGGGGTGCGGTGTTGCTGGGCGGAATCGGCGCGTGGATCGCCTGCCGTCGTCGCGGCATCCCGCTGCCCGCCTTCGGGGACGCCGTCGCGCCGCCGATCCTGCTGGCTCAGGCCATCGGCCGCATCGGCAACTACTTCAACCAGGAGCTCTACGGCCGGGAGACCACCCTGCCGTGGGGCCTCGAGATCTACCAGCGGGTCGACGCGAACGGTCGCGTGGATTCCCTCGCCGGGGTCTCGACCGGTCTGGTCGAGCGGGTCGTCCACCCGACGTTCCTCTACGAGCTGCTGTGGAACGTCGTCGTGGTGGTCCTGCTGGTGATCGTGGACCGCCGGTTCCGCCTCGGTCACGGACGCGTGTTCGCCCTGTACGTCGCGGGGTACTGCGCGGGCCGGTTCGTCATCGAGTTGATGCGCACCGACTACGCCACGCTGATCGGCGGTATCCGGGTGAACTCCTTCACCTCGGGCATCGTGTTCCTGCTCGCCGCCGCGTACGTGGTGCTCGCCCGCAAGGGGCGCGAGGACCCGGCGACGTTGGCGACGACGGACCGCACCCGGGTCGAGCCCGAGGACACGGACACCGGCGGGGACGAGACCGGGTCCGACGGCACCGTGACCGCCGGTGCGCCGCCGGAGTCGTCGGCCGAGCAGAAGGCGGGCCCGCAGAAGTCCGGTCAGCAGGAATCGAGCACACAGGAGCCGTCGTGACCGAGCCCTACGACCGCTATCGGCCGGACGAGACACAGGACACCCAGCACTACCGTCCGAACCTGCAGAAGGGGGCCGACGGCTCCGCGTCCGACGCCCCGGCGGGGTCGGGATCGTGGGGCGACACGAGCGGCGATTCGGGGACGTACCCGTCCTACCCGCCGCTGCCCGAGTACGGCGTCTCCCAGCAGGAATCCCCTCAGCAGGAATCCCCTCAGCAGGAATTTCCGCAGCAGGGGTTTCCGCAGTACGGGACCCAGCAGTACGGACAGCCCAACCCGTACGCCTCGAACCCGTACGCCTCGAACCCCTACGCTCCGCCACCGTTCGGCGGGTGGGTCGACCCGTCGGCCCCGTACGGCCGTCACCAGCAGACCGGTGAGCCGTACGGCGAGAAGTCGAAGGTGGTGGCGGGCCTGCTGCAGCTCGTGCCCCTGGTGTTCGCGCTGCCGCTCGGTATCGGACGGTTCTACATGGGGACCAACGCCATCGCGATCGCGCAGCTGTCGGTGTTCGTGGTCGGCGTCCTGCTGTGCCTGACGATCATCGGCATCGTGTTCGGTCTTCCGCTGCTCGTCATCGGGTGGTTGTGGTGCTTGGTCGACGGCATCGTCGTCCTGGCGGGGACGCCGCGTGACGGCGCCGGGCGGCTGTTGCGGCCCTGATCGCCGGCGATTGCCCCAACCGCACACGGCGGGCGGATGAACTACTGGTCGGTAGCCTCGTTTGTCAAGACATACCCGCCGTGCGGCGATGGAGAACCGGGTCCCGGTAGGGCTAGGCTGAGGCGTGTGAGCCGACGGACGAAGATCGTATGCACCCTGGGACCAGCCACCGCGAGCGACGAGAAGATCAAGGATCTCGTCGAGAGCGGAATGGACGTGGCCCGCCTGAACTTCAGCCACGGTGAGCACGCCGACCACGAGGCGAACTACCAGCGCGTGCGCGCCGCGTCCAACGCCACCGGCAAGGCCGTCGGCATTCTTGCCGACCTGCAGGGCCCGAAGATCCGCCTGGGACGGTTCGCCGAGGGGCGTACCACGTGGGCCAACGGCGAGCAGGTGCGCATCACGGTCGAGGAGTGCGAGGGTTCGCACGATCGTGTGTCGACCACCTACAAGGAATTGGCGCAGGACGCGCAGCCCGGTGACCGCCTGCTGGTCGACGACGGCAAGGTCGGGCTCGTCGTGACCGGCGTCGAGGGCAACGACGTGGTCTGCCGCGTGGTCGAGGGCGGCCCCGTCAGCAACAACAAGGGCGTGTCCCTGCCCGGTATGAACGTGTCGGTGCCGGCGCTGTCGGAGAAGGACATCGCCGACCTCGAGTTCGCCCTCGAACTCGGTGTCGACTTCATCGCGCTGTCCTTCGTGCGGTCGCCCGCGGATGTCGAGCTGGTCCACGAGGTCATGGACCGCGTCGGTCGCCGGGTGCCGGTGATCGCGAAGCTCGAGAAGCCGGAGGCCGTCGACAACCTCGAGGCCATCGTGCTCGCCTTCGACGCCGTCATGGTCGCCCGCGGTGACCTCGGCGTGGAGTTGCCGCTCGAGCAGGTGCCGCTGGTGCAGAAGCGCGCCATCCAGATCGCGCGCGCCAACGCGAAGCCGGTCATCGTCGCCACCCAGATGCTCGAGTCGATGATCGAGAATTCCCGGCCCACGCGTGCCGAGGCCTCGGACGTCGCCAACGCCGTGCTCGACGGCACCGACGCCGTGATGCTGTCCGGCGAGACGTCGGTGGGCAAGTTCGTCATGGAGACGGTGCGGACCATGGCACGCATCGTCGAGACCGTCGAGATGGAGGGCGACGCGGTTCCGCAGTTGTCCCACATTCCGCGCACCAAGCGCGGCGTCATCTCCTACGCGGCGCGCGACATCGGCGAGCGCCTCGACGCCCGGGCGCTGGTGGCGTTCACGCAGTCCGGCGACACGGTCCGCCGCATGGCGCGCCTGCACTCGCGACTGCCGCTGCTGGCGTTCACCTCGATCCCGGAGGTGCGGAGTCAGTTGGCTCTGACGTGGGGCACGGAGACCTTCCTGGTGCCGTTCGTCGAGACCACCGACGGCATGGTCGTCGAGGTCGACAAGGCCCTGCTCCAACTCGATCGGTACAACCGCGGTGACCAGGTGGTCATCGTCGCCGGGGCGCCCCCCGGCACGGTAGGCTCCACCAACTTGATCCACGTGCATCGAATCGGAGAAGAGGACCGCTGAGTGGTCGACCGGGGGGAGACGGCAGGCGGTGGGGACCGCACTGCCGTGCAGGATCGTTCGCGTGATCTGAGCGTTCTGCTCGACATTCTGGACTTGAGGCAGACCGGCGAGGACACGTTCGTCGGTCGCCATCCGGCGGAAGTGGGCAGTCGGACGTTCGGCGGTCAGCTGATCGGGCAGGCGTTGGTGGCCGCCGGTCGCACCGTCGACGGCCGGCGGCCCGTCCACGCGATCAACGCGCACTTCATCCGCGGCGGAGATGTCAAGCGCGACATCGAGTATCGCGTGGATCGCCACCGGGACGGTCGCGCGTTCGCCAACCGGCAGGTGACGGCCCTGCAGGGGGACGAGGAGTTGTTCGTCATGCTGGCCGCGTTCCAGGATTCGCGCGGCGGCCTCGAGCACAGCGTGAGTGTCCCGGAGGTCGCGTATCCGGAAGAACTGCCGCCGCTCGGCAACCATTTCGACGGGTACGAGGATCGGCTGCAGATGTTCGTCGAGGCGCTCAAGCCCATCGACATGCGCTACGCCAACGATCCGGCCTGGATCATGAAGGGCACGGGCGAACGCCTCAACCACAACCGTGTCTGGATGAAGGCCGACGGGCCGCTCCCGGAGGACCCGACGCTGCACGTCGCGACGCTCGGGTACGCGTCCGACACCACCGTGCTGGACTCCATCATCACCACGCACGGGTTGTCGTGGGGTTTCGATCGCATCGTCGCCGCGACGGTCAACCATTCCATCTGGTTCCACCGCCCGTTCCGCTTCGACGACTGGCTGCTGTACGCCACGGAATCCCCCGTCGCGGCGGGATCCCGTGGCCTCGCCACCGGTCGGTTCTTCTCGCGCAACGGCGATCTGGTCGCGACGGTGGTTCAGGAAGGGCTCATCCGCCACTTCCCGTCGCGCTGACCCGCTCGTCCCCCGAATCGACGACCACGAAGACCTCGCCGAACGCGTCCGACCCGAACTCGGTCAGGACGCCGGCGATGAACTTGGTGCCGGGCGCGCACTTACCGCTGAGAATGCGCGACACGGTGGCGGGATCGACCCCGATACGGGCGGCGAGTTCGCCGTCCGTGGTGATGTCCGCGTAGCGACGCAGACGTTCCAGACCTGCTCTGTCCAGCTTGACGACAGCCATCGACAATCCCCCCGAGTCATCGATCGTGCCGCAGGTGTTGCGGACACGACAGGGAAGGTACACACGCAATAGCAGCCCGGCAATCCGCGACACTCCGAGAGGAGTTGCGTCCGTGTCAGTAGTGTTCGCGCCATGGTGGAGACGTCCGGGGGTGGGGAGACGTGGTGGGAGTACCTGAACCGCGTCACCGACAAGGCATCACAGGTGGAGATCGCGCGGGCCGCAGGGGTGGATCCGGCATCGGTCTCGCGCTGGAAACTGGGAAAGAACACGCCGAGCGCGGACCGCGTGATCGCGGTGGCGCGGCACTTCGGTCGCAATCCGGTCGAAGCGCTCGTCGTGGCCGGGTATCTCGAGGCCGGTGAGGTCGACGCGACGATCGAGTTGGCGGCCAGCGCGTCCGCGCTGAGCGACGACGAACTGCTCACGGCCATCGGCCGTCGTCTCGCGCGCGCCGCGGCGAGCGGTCACGAGGCCCCGCGGGACGATGCGCTCCGGGACGACGATGCGCTCCGGGACGACGATGCGCCGCCGCCCGTGAGCGAACTGCACGCCGCACGTCGCGCGGGGAGCTGACGGGATCACGCTGTCGGACCGTCCCGGCACACTCGCGTCGTGCAGCCCTACGACCCGTGGCGCGAGATCGCCGACGACCCGACAGTGCAGGTCGTGACCAGACATGCGCTGGCGGCGGGGTTGGACGGCGCGCTGGTCGGCCGGCGAATCTGGCTCCATCGTTGGCTGGGGCAGGCCGGCCGCCGCGCCACGCTCGCGCACGAGCTGGTTCATCTGGAGCGAGGACGTCCCGTCGGTGATGCTCGCGGTCGGCGCCGTGAGGAACGCGTGGTCGAGCAGATCGCGGCGCGGCGGTTGGTGTCGCTCGACGCGCTGGTCGACGCCGTTCGGTGGTGCGGCACCGAATCCCTGGCGGAACTCGCCGAGCACCTCTGGGTGGACGTGACCGCCGTGCGAGCACGATTGACCGCCCTGACGGAGCTCGAACGGCGGGTCGTCGAGGCGGCGATCGAGGCGAACGCCGAGAACGAAAGTGACGCACCATGATCGTGACCGGGGCCTTCCTGGCCGACTACGCCCGTCGGGCGGACGACAAGCTCGACGTGCTCGGCGCGGTCTGGGACTGGTGCGTGCTGCCGGATCTGACGCACAGCCTGGAGGCGTACCTGGTGGTGCTCCTGCAGCGAGGGCCCGACGACCTCGGGGTGCCGGGCGAGATGCGCGTATCGGTGTCGGACACCGTGAGCGACGAGCCGGTGCACACCGCCGTGCTGCCGGTCTCCGGGACTCTCGACGGCGAGCAGCAGGCCGTGGCGTTCCCGATTGCGTTGCGCTGCCGAACAACCGGACGCCACGTGATTCGGATCGCGATGCGTGAGGGCGATCCGGGGTTCACGTTCTCACTGGACGTGCGGACGCTTCGATGACGGTGGACGGTGGTGCCCTCAGTGAGACTTGAGCTAGGCCTCGGCGGGACGGATGCGGAGACCTGCATTGGCGATTCTTCACGCCCGGTTGGCATGAGAACCACAAAATCCGCCGATACGCTCCACGTACCGCCTTGGCTGGGCGACCATGTGTACGTGAATCCAGACATCCACCTCCGAATCCGCCTCGACGGTGTCGAGGTAGGGGTACTCGAGGGCAGAGGAGGCGGTGGGTCCTTTCATGGAGAGGTCGCACTCGCCAGCGGACTGGACCAGTTTCCAGGCAGCCAGGGCGGTCGGTCCCGCGCTATCGACGTTTCGTACCCGCCCGGCTCGGACCCTTTCACCGTGATAAGCCTTGTACTGGACCAGTGGCGTGCGCAAGCATCGCACTTTCGAGGGTGGCCACTCTGAAGGCTCGGTGATGCCGGTCAGCCCGACCTCGTTGGGCGGCTGTGCGGTGAGGTGGGCTTCGACGGGGTTGTCGTGCGCCGGCAGGGCTGCTCGTGCTGAGACCTCGATTCTGCATCCGCGAAGAAGCGCTGGCTGGAGCACGGAGATAAGCAGGGGTGACGCGGGCAGCGTTGATGAGGCGTGCGTCGTCTCATCGTGTTGCGTGACGGGGTCCTGCTGCCGATGTATGAGGCCTGGGCAGTTGTCCGAAAACCCAGCAGGTTGCTGTGACGGGCACTCCGTCAGCAGCGAGGTCAAGGGCCAGCGCGAACCCCTGTATTGGTTGACGTCCCGGGCCTGGGTGTCAGCCGCAACTACGTTGTCCATTCCTCAGGTCCGAGCGGTGCCGCATTGAGCTGATCTCGTCGGCTACGCCAATCCGGTAAATGTCGATCCATCAGGCTCGTGAATCGCTCGCCGTGGTTGCGCTCGAAGTAGTGCACCATCTCGTGAACGATGATGTACTCCAGGCAGTCCGGGTGTTTCTTGGCGAGTTCGACGTTGAACCAGATGTGCCGCGTCTCGCGGTTACAGGAGCCCCACTTGGTCTTCATGCGACGGATCGTCCACTTGGGCACGGTTACGTCGAGTACCTGTTCCCACCTACTGACGAGACCAGGAACTGCCTGGCGGAGCTGGTTGCGGTACCACTGGTCGAGAAGGGTGCGCCGCTTCTCAGCAGTAGTCTCGGAGGGCACGTAGAGCAGCAGCCGGTCGCCGTCCGTCTCGAAGTGCGCCCGACCTAGCCTCTCGACGACCTTGAGTCGACGACGAACACCCCAAACGTAGTGCGACTCGCCGGTCACCATCTCGCGCTCGGACTGACGCTCGGCCGCACGCAGCTTGTCGCGCTGCCGCTTGATCCACGGCAGACGTTGGATCACGGCCAGGCGCACCTGATCGTTGTCGAGTCGGTTGGGTGCGGCCACGCGCACGCGACCTAGCGGCGGATAGACGCCGATGTGGAGATTCTTGATGTCCTTGTAGATGACGTCGATGTCGATGCCTCGAATGGTGAGGTTGGCATTAGCGGTACTCATCGCGCGCCTTCACCAGTTCGAACAGTTCGTCGAGTCGGTCGAAGCCGTCGGGAAGCGTGCGGCTGATCGCCCGCTTGACGACCTTCTCCTTCATCGTGTTGCCCACCCAGTCGTGCGGCTTGCTCGTCAGGATCGCGGTGTCTACCTGGATCGGCGTTGCCGGATCGGGCCAGCCGAAGTCGATCAGCGCGCGGCGGGCGCCGTTGTCCGCCCAGTCGGGATACTCCGTGTCCGACTCTTTGGCACCGAGCTGCTTCGCGGCGTCGAGGAGCTTGGCCAGGTATTCCTGGTAGTCGATAGCCTGCTGGCGGCGCTGTTCGATGATGGCGTCGAGGAGTTCGCTCATCTTGTCGTAGTACTTCGGGTTCAGCGCGTGCTCGTCGATGATCACTTTGCGCATGTTGTTGGTGATCGTCTCGGCGACTGCTTCGGGGTCCTTTTTGATTCCGGCAGGCAGCTTGTCGATCGCCCCGGCACCGAGTTTGACGACCAGGTCGATCAAGCCCGTGTCTTCGAAGTTGGAGACGACTTCGGACGCGCCGGCCTGGATATAGGTGTCGAGTAGGAACCGCATGCCGGCTTCGTACTGCTTGAAGTCGACGTCCTCACCCGCGCCGAGCTTCACCTCAGCACGCACGTCAACGTAGTGCGCAATCTCGGACTTGATCGCCTCGGCGTCGGCTTGGCTGTAACCGGCGGCGGTCATGTCGGTGGCCAGGTTGGCGTAGGCGCGGGTGACGGCCGCGACCACTTTGTATAGCTCGACGCGCTTGGGCTCGTTGGCCTTGAGCTGTTCGGCGTTGCCCTGCTCCACTGCACAGAAGTATTGCTGGTACTGCAGTGTGTTCTTTGGTGGTGCAACGGGTTCGACGAGGGCGCGGATGCGCTCTAGGGCTTCGTCGAGGTTCTCGCGGGCCTTCTCGATGCGGTCGGAGAGCAGTCCCTCGATGTCCTTCTTCTCGTAGCCGTCGAGTGCGCCGGAGGTGTAGTCGTCGACTGCGTTCTCGATGGAATTGAACAGGTCCTGGTAGTCGACGATGTAGCCGTAGTCCTTGTCGTCGCCATCGAGGCGGTTGACGCGGCAGATGGCCTGGAAGAGGCCGTGGTCGCGCATCTTCTTGTCGATGTAGAGGTACGTGGCCGAAGGCGCGTCGAAGCCGGTCAGTAGCTTGTCGACCACGATCAGCAGCCGCATCTGGCCGGGGTTCTCGATGAACTGGCGTTTGACGGCTTGCTCGAATTCCTCGACCTTGTTCACGGCTGTGTCTTCGGGTTCGTCGAAGTAGTCGGCCAGCATCTTGCGGTAGATGTCGTACTGGCGGATCTTCTCGGTCTTGCCTGCGCCGGAGTCTTCCTTGGCGATGTCGCTGGCGTTCGGGGTGTAGCTGGTGACGATGGCGCACTTGCCCTTGAAGCCGGCCGCGACGAACATCTCGTAGAACTTGCAGGCCTGGTAGATACTGGAGCCGACGAGCATGGCGTTGCCGCGCCCGTCCATCAGACGGGGCTTGGTCTCCATGTCGAGCAGGATGTCGTTGACGATCTGCTTGGCGCGCGGCTCGCTGGAGACGACTTTCTGCATGGTGCCCCAGCGCTTCTTGAGTTCGGCCTTGCTGAGGTCGGTCATGCCCTTGGTTTTGACCTCGAACCACTTGTCGACCTGCGCCGGGCTGGTCAGCTC
Source organism: Rhodococcus sp. PBTS 1 (assembly GCF_001620025.1). Taxonomy (NCBI): domain Bacteria; kingdom Bacillati; phylum Actinomycetota; class Actinomycetes; order Mycobacteriales; family Nocardiaceae; genus Rhodococcus; species Rhodococcus sp. PBTS 1. Next base: position 2,075,303 of record NZ_CP015219.1, on the reverse strand, counting down.
CTGGTCGATGTTGCGGGCCTCGTACTGCAGGTCGAGCACCACGCCGTCAGCGACGGCTTCGTCGAACTTGTAGGTGTGGATGAACGAGCCGAAGGTTTCGATGCTGGTGGCCTTGTCGGCCTTGAGCAGCGGGGTGCCGGTGAAGCCGATGAACATGGCCTCGGGCAGCAGCGCTTTCATGGCGGTGTGCATCTTGCCGGACTGGGTGCGGTGGGCTTCGTCGACGAAGACGAAGCTGTTGCCCTTAGCCTTGAAGTCTTTCGGAATCGTGGCGTGCAGTTCTTTGATGAACTCGGCAGTCGCCTCATCGTCCTCGTTGTCGCTATCGGCAGCGCGGAACTTGTGCACCAGTGAGCAGATCAGCCACTGTTCGCTGGCGTTGAGCGTGCTGATCAGGTCGACACCACTCTTAGTGCGGTAGATCTGCTCGTTGACGCCGTTGAAGACCTTCTCGATCTGGTCGTCGAGTTCGGTGCGGTCGGTGATCAGCAGTACCCTGGCGACGGGCTGGTTCTCGCGAATCCACTTAGCGAGCCACACCATTGTCAGGGACTTGCCTGATCCTTGCGTGTGCCAGATGATGCCGCCCTCGCGCTTGGCGATGCGGTCCTGTGCGGCTTTGACGCCGAAGTATTGGTTGTGACGTGGGCCCTTCTTGACGCCCGCGTCGAAGACGACGAAGTTGTGAACCAGTTCCAGCAGGCGCGGTTTGCTACACATTTGCAGCAACGCCCGGTCGAGCGGGTCAGCGACGTCGGAAGGTTCTTTCCACTCCAGCCAGTACTTCTCCGGTGTGTCGATGACGCCGTAGCGCAGTCCTTCGACGTCGTTGCCGGCGAAGACGAACTGCACGGTCGAGAAGAACGACCGGATGAACTCCGGCTTCTGGTTGCCGATGGTCTGCCGGATGCCTTCGGATACAGCGACTTTGGAGCGCTTGAGTTCCAGCGTGGCGAGCGCCAAGCCGTTGACATAGAGCACCACGTCCGGGCGCTTGGTGTGCTGGCCTGTGACGGTAACTTCCTCGACCACCACGAAGTGGTTGGCATCGGCGTTCTTCCAGTCGATCAGCCAGACGGTCTGGGTCTGTTCGCCGACACCAGGGCGGACCTTCACACCGTAACGCAGCAGTCCGTAGACGTCCTTGTTCGCCTTGAACCGTCCTGGTCCTGATGGAGACTTCGTTCAGGCCACCTCGCGGTCGGAGGCGGCGGTGGAGCTGTTCTGACGGTAGTCGTTCTCGTACTCGATGGGCGAGGTGTAGCCGATCGAGGAGTGCACCCGGGTGGTGTTGAACCAGTGCACCCACGCCGCGGTCTCCCGCTCGACCTCCGCGCGCCCGGTCCACGACCGTTGGCGGTCGATCAGCTCCGACTTGTAGAGTCCGATCGTCGATTCCATCAATGCATTGTCGAGCGCGTCACCGACCGACCCGATAGATCCGGCGATGCCGGACTCGGCGAGAGCCTCGCTCAGGGCAATCGACGTATATTGCGACCCGGCGTCGCTGTGGAACACCAAACCCGTTGCTGTGAAAGCGAAGTCGGCCCGTCGGCGAGTGAACAACGCTTGCTCGAGGACACCGGTCACCAGCGGTGTCGCCTTGGTCGTCATCACCCGCCACCCCAGGATCCGGCGGGAGAACACATCCACGACGAAGGAGGTGTACACGAACCCTGCCAGCGTCCAGCAGTAGGTGAAATCAGCAACCCACCACTGATCCGGGCGGTCCGGCAGGGCCCATCGCCGGTCGATCAGGTCCGGATGCCGCGGCGCCCGGTCGTCGCGTTCGGTGGTGATCGTGCGCCGGCGGCCCCGCACCACTCCGACGGCTCCGCAGATACTCATAAGCCGGCCGACCTGATCACGGCCGACGTCGTGACCGGCACGTTTCATGGTGTGCCACATCTTGCGCACCCCGTATAGGCGCCGGTTCGCCACGAACATCGTGTGGACGGTGTTCGCGGCGTACGCCTCGACCAACGCGGCGGCGGAGACGGTGCCGCGCTTCTTGGCGGCGTAGTAGGTGGACGGGGCGATCTTCGTTCCGTGCTCGGTGAGCACGGAACAGATCGGGGCGACCCCGAATCGGTCGCGGTAGCCGTCGATGTAATCGACGATCACCGCAGTCGGCGGTCGACCTCCGCCGCCGCGAAAAACGCCGATGCTGTCTTGAGAATCTCGTTGGCCCTGCGCAATTCGGCATTCTCACGCTGCAACTTTTTCAGCTCGGCATCGCGATCGGATACCGTCGACGTCCCTTCGGGCAGATCGTCACGATCAATTCTGTCGATCCAATTGCGCAACGTCTCGGGTTTGACATCGAGCAACGCACCGACGTGCTTGCGAGCCGCCAGCTTCGAATCACCGTGCTCGGCGACCCGTTCCCGATACATCCTCACCGCCCGCTGGCGGGTCTCCTCGTCGAACTTCCTCGGTGCTGCCATGACTGCATTCTCCTGGTGAGATCACAGTCTCCACCAGACCCAGGACGGTTCACCCCCGAGCCCTCGGGCGTCGAACTCGGCCGCACCCGAGTCAATCGTGGATTGGCAGTCGTCGAATAACCCGCATGCCGTGCCATGGACGGCACGCTGCGCGTCGCGTCGTGCATCGAGCGGTCGTCCAGCTACTCGTGGCTCAGTCTGGGCCCGACGGATGTGCAGCGCCAAGCCTCGGGGTGTCCGACGAACCAGAACACGGCTCGAAGCAGGTACGTGCGCCGATGGTCGCGACCGCCCTTGACGGGCCTGGCCATGTTGCGAACGGCAACCTCGCCGGCCGAAACAGACGTCGTGCAACCGAGAATCACACCGACCTCGTGTCCGGCTCGGTGCGTGGAGCAGAAGCCTGTGAGCCGGCGGGCCGGACAAACTACACGAATCTTCGTGTGAATGATCCTCAGTGCAGCTGCATCGGCACACTTCTGGTGCAATCGCAGATCCACAAGACCAGGGACGCTTCACGGTGAGCAGGCACCCTGTGTCGAGGCATCTGTTACGGCTCGACGACCGGCTTCACTGGTAAAGCGCGAGAAGTTCGGTGCCCTCGGTGAGACTCGAACTCACACTGCACGGGTTTTGAATCCGTTTCCTCTGCCAATTGGGATACGAGGGCGTGTGCGCCGCGCGAGCGGTGCGGTGTTCGAGTGTAGAAGATCGAGCCGGCCGGAGCCGCACCGGTACCCTCGCAGTGCCCGAGCGCGACGCGGCGGTCGGCGAACCCGAGGAGGTGTTCGATGAGTGCAGGGTCACGGGCTCGTCGGGTGGTCGTCGCCGAGGACGAGTCGCTCATCCGGCTCGATCTCGTGGAGATGCTGCGCGAGGAGGGGTACGAGGTGGTCGGCGAGGCCGCGGACGGTCAGCGCGCAGTCGACCTCGCGCGCGAGACGCGGCCGGACCTGGTGATCATGGACATCAAGATGCCGCGGCGCGACGGCATCGACGCCGCGTCCGAGATCGCCGCGGAACGAGTGGCGCCGGTGGTGATCCTGACGGCGTTCGGTCAACGCGAGTTGGTGGAACGGGCTCGCGATGCCGGCGCCATGGCGTACCTCATCAAGCCGTTCTCCAAGACCGATCTGGTGCCGGCGGTCGAGCTGGCCACCAGTCGGTTCGCAGAGATCACCGCGCTCGAGGGCGAGGTCGCCGATCTGAAGGATCGACTGGACACGCGCAAGCTCGTCGACCGCGCGAAGGGTCTGCTGATGACGTCGCAGTCCCTCTCGGAACCCGAGGCGTTCAAGTGGATTCAGCGCGCCGCCATGGACCGACGCACCACCATGAAAGCCGTCGCGGGCATCGTCGTCGAGACCCTCGGGCCGGTCTCCGGCACGCCGTGATCACCTCCGTCGGGGTGTGCCCGGGGCCGTCCCGGCGGTGCCACGTTACGACGACGTCAAATCTGGCTGTGCCCACGTCACAGTAGGGTCACAGGCCTCGATCGGCCGGTCGCCGGGCCGTCGTGAGGGCTAAGTTCACCTTCACGAGCGTCACGGCTTTCGATTCCGTGCGCCCAATTTCGAGGAGACCCCAGATGGCAAAACGAACCATCGTTCGGACGGCTGCGGTGGTGAGCGCGGCGTCGCTCGCCCTGTTCGGCTGTTCTTCGAGCGACGATTCGAGCTCCGGCGGCGACACCAGCGCTTCCGGCGGCGCGTCCGCATCCGCGGAGCAGACGGTGAACACGGACTGCACACCCGAGCAGGCCACCGCCGGCGCGACCCCCGTCACCACCCCGCTCAAGATCGGCACGCTGTTGCCGGAGACCGGCAGCCTTGCCTTCCTCGGACCGCCGGAGGTCGCGGGCGTCCAGCTGGCCGTCAACGACGTGAACGCCGCGGGCGGAGTCCTCGGCCAGCCTGTCGAGCTGATCCCCGGTGACTCGGGCGACACCACCACCGACACCGCCAACACCACCGTCGACCGCGAGCTCGCCGCGGGTGTGTCCGTCATCGTCGGCGCCGCGTCGTCGTCGGTGTCGCTCAAGGTGATCGACAAGATCGCCAGCGCCGGTGTCGTGCAGTTCTCGCCGGCGAACACCTCCGACCAGTTCGTCTGCTACGCGGACAAGGGTCAGTACTTCCGCACCGCTCCGACGGATGTGCTGCAGGCGCAGGCACTCTCGCAGCTGATCGCCGAGGACGGCGGCCAGCGCGTGTCCATCCTCGCGCTGAACGATCCCTACGGCACGGGGCTCGCACGCAACACGCAGGCCAACCTCGAGGAAGCCGGCATCGCGTCGGATCAGATCCAGACGATCATCTACGACCCCAATGCGCAGTCGTTCAACGCCGAGATCGACCAGGTGAAGAACTTCGACCCGGATGCGGTGGCGCTCATCGGTTTCGAGGAGTCGGCCAAGATCATCACCCGCATGCACGAGATCGGGATCGGACCGTCCGACGGCATGGCCGTCTACGGTGTCGACGGCAACATGGGCAACGCGCTCGGCGAGTCCGTCGGACCGGGCCTGCTGGACACGATGAAGGGCACCACGCCGCTCACCGACACCGGCGCGGACTTCCAGAACCGCCTCAAGGGGATCAACCCGGCTCTGGTGGACTTCAACTACTCCGGTGAGTCCTACGACGCCGTGATCGTCTCCGCTCTGGCTGCGGAGCAGGCGAAGTCGACCGCGGGTACCGACATTGCGGCCAACATCAACTCGGTCACCAAGGACGGACAGAAGTGCACGTCCTACCAGGAGTGCCTGCCGCTGGTGCAGGCCGGCACCGACATCGACTACGACGGTGTCACCGGTGAGCTCGCGTTCACCGATTCCGGTGAGCCGGGCGTCGGCTCCTACGGCAAGCTGGTCTTCGGACCGGACAACACGTTGACCACCGAGGACTACATCGTCGTCGGCGGCTGACACGCCCCACCGAGAACGGGCCCCGACTCCTCGCGGAGTCGGGGCCCGTTTCTCGTGTGCGGGGGAGTGGGCCGCTACTTCTTCTCCTTGCTCCCCGCGAGGGTGCCGAGGTAGAGCTCGATGACCTTGGGGTCGGTCATCAGGTTCGCGCCCGTGTCGGTGTAGGCGTTGCGCCCCTGGTCCAGCACGTAGCCCCGGTCGCAGATCTGCAGGCAGCGACGGGCGTTCTGCTCGACCATGATGATGGACACGCCCGCCGCGTTGATCTTCTTGCAGCGGATGAAGACCTCGTCCTGGAACATGGGGGACAGACCCGCGGAGGGCTCGTCGAGCAGCAGCACCGACGGGTCCATCATGAGGGCGCGGCCCATCGCGACCATCTGCCGCTCACCGCCGGACAACGCCCCGGCCTTGACCTTGCGCCGTTCGCCGAGCAGCGGGAAGAGCTCGCTCACGAAGTCGAACCGCTCCTGGAACTGCTTGGGCCGCAGATAGATTCCCATCTCGAGGTTCTCTTCGATGGTCAGCGAGGGGAAGACGTTCTGAGTCTGCGGCACGTATCCGACGCCCTTGGTCACCAGGACGTGCGCCTCGGCCGAGGTGATGTTGTCCCCGCGCAGGGTGACCGACCCGCTCCGGATGGGGATGAGGCCGAACAGCGCCTTCAGCAACGTCGACTTGCCGGCGCCGTTGGGGCCGATGATGCCCACGATCTCGCCGTCGTTGAGATAGAAGTTGCACTCGCGCAGGATGTTCACGCCGGGGATGTACCCGGCGACCAGGTCGTCGGCGCGGACGAGAGCGTCGGCGGCGAGCCGCCGGTGCTCCTCCGGCGTGGCGGCGTGTTCGGCCGGAGTCAGCTGCGAGGCAGCGGGTTCGGTCATGACGTGGTCTTCCTGTCCAGATCGATCTCCGGTTCGGCGTCGGAGAGATCGCCGCCCGCTTCGAGGGTCTCGGCCTCGGCCTGCTCGAGCGCCTCGGCCAGTTCGGCCGTGGCGCCCACCGGGTTTCCGTTCTCGTCGAACTCGAGCGCCTGATCGTGATGGCTGCCGAGATAGGCGTCGACGACGGCCTCGTTGTCGGCCAGGTTCTCCGGCGCCGATTCGGCGATGACGCTGCCCTGGGCCATCACGACGACCCAGTCGCTGATGTCCCGGATGACGTCCATGTCGTGCTCGACGAAGACCACCGTCATGCCGTCGTCGCGCAGTGACTTGATGTGTCCCAGAAGGCTCTGTGTCAGAGCCGGATTCACGCCGGCCATCGGCTCGTCGAGCATGACGACGGCCGGGTCGGTCATGAGCGCACGCGCCATCTCGAGCAGCTTGCGCTGTCCGCCGGACAGCGATCCGGCGAGATCGTCACGCTTGGCGTCGAGCTTGAAGCGAGCCAACAGGTCGTTCGCCCGCTCGGTCACCTCGCGTTCCTGGGCCTTCCAGGACCACGGCATCAGCGTGTTGAGGATGCGCTCACCCTTTTGACCGGTGGCCCCGAGCCGCACGTTGTCGAGCACCGTGAGCTTGGACAGGGCCTTCGTCAGCTGGAAGGTCCGCACCACGCCGTGACGGGCCACCTGATGAGGAGTCATGCGGCCCAACGACTTGCCGTCCATCGACCACGTGCCGGTGTCCGGTCGGTCGAAGCCCGTCAACAGGTTGAACAGGGTGGTCTTGCCGGCCCCGTTGGGGCCGATGAGACCCGTGATGCATCCGCGCTGGATCTCGAGATGAGCGACGTCGACGGCCTTGAGTCCGCCGAAGGTGCGCGAGACGCCGTCGACCACGAGGGTCGGATCGGGTTTGGCGACACCGGGGGTGTTGGCGACGTCGGCGAACAGCGACCGGCGTGCGTCGGCGCTGAGCGGCTTTCGTGCCGCCACGGTCTGACTACTTGGCATCGAGCTGTACCTCCCGCTTGTTGCCCAGCAGTCCCTGCGGGCGGAAGATCATCAGCACCGCGATGAGGATGCCGAGGAGGACGAATCGGGTTGCGCCGACCTGCTGTTCGGTCATGGGGATCAGCGGATCGGGTCCTGCGGCCGCCTGGCGCAGCAGGACGTCGGGAATCGAGAGCAGGAACCAGAACAGCATTGCTCCGACGACCGGTCCGAAGACCGTCGCGGCGCCGCCGAGGATGAGGGCGCCGAAGGCGAAGAAGGTCTGCGCCGTGGAGTAGAAGTCCGGGTTGATCGACTTGGTCTGCAGCGCGTTGAACACGCCGCCGAGGCCGCCGATCATGCCGCCGAGCACCAGCGCCTGCATCTTGTAGACGAAGACGTTCTTGCCCAGCGAGCGGGCGGCGTCCTCGTCCTCGCGGACGGCCTTGAGCACGCGTCCCCACGGACTGTGGGTGAGCAGATAGACGAGGCCGCACAGCACCAGGACCAGCGACCAGCCGACCACCATGGCCCACAGGTCGTCGCCGTAGAACTTCACGCCGACGAAGTCGTACTGTTTCGCGGAGTCGAAGGGGCTCAGGCGCGTGAACGGATCGGCGAAGCCGAAGAGACCGTTGGTGGAGCCGGTGACGCCGTCCGACGCCGTGGAGCGGAAGACCAGACGCAGGATCTCCGACGCGGCGATGGTGACGATGGCGAGATAGTCGGCACGCAGGCGCAGAGTGGGAATGCCGAGGACGAGCGCGAGCAGGCCGGCGGCGGCGAGGCCGACGATGATGCCGAGCCACAGCGGCTGCTGGTAGGTGATGGTCATGATGCCGACGCCGTATCCGCCGAGGAGGGCGAATCCGATCTGACCGAAGTTGAGCAGTCCGGCGTAGCCGAAGTGCAGGTTCAGGCCGATGGCGAGCAGCGCGTAGAAGATCGCCGACGGTCCGACGAGTTGGGCCAGGGAGACCTGGAGAGCTCCGATGATGTCCATGTCAGCCGATCCTTTGCCGCGAGCCCAGGATGCCTTGCGGCCGGACGATGAGGATGACGATCAAGACGAGCAGTCCTCCGATGTATTTCAGGTCGGGGTTGATGACCAGCGTGGACCACTGCACGAGCAGGCCGACGATCACGCACCCGAGCAGAGCCCCGTAGGCGGTGCCGAGCCCGCCCAGGGTGATGCCCGCGAACATCAGCAGGAGGAGCTTGAAGCCCATCTCCCACTGGACGCGGCCGCCGAGTTCGGAGAGTCCGAACAGCACGCCGCCGAGGGCCGCGAGTCCGCCGCCCATGCACCAGACGAAGGTGACGACGCGCTCGACGTTGATGCCCGACGACGCGGCGAGGTCACGGTTGTCGGCCACCGCGCGCATGGCCTTGCCGATACGCGTCTTCTGCAGCATGAGGGCGACCAGAACGAGCACCACGACGCTGATGACGATGCAGGCGAGGTTGACGTCGGTGATGGCGAACGGTCCCCACTCGCGCTGCTGCTGTGCCTGGTAGTCGGCGAACGGCTCGGAGCGATCGGAGAAGAAGATGAGGATCAGGTAGCGGAGCGCGATGGCGAGACCGATGGAGACCACCAGCTGACCGATCAGGCCGGTCTTGCGCCGTCGCAACGGTTTCCACAGACCGACGTTGTTCAACCAGCCGACCGCGACACCCACGATCACGGCGAGGATCGTGGCCGGGATCAACTGGATGCCGAAGGTGACGTTGAAGATCCACGCAGCCACGGCACCGAGGGTGACCAATTCGCCGTGGGCGAAGTTCGTCAGTCCGGTGGTGCCGAAGATCAGGCTGAGCCCGATCGCGGCGAGCGCGATCACCAGACCGAAGCGAAGGCCGTCGATCGTGGTCCGCAGGAACTGTTCGTAGAACGGCACCACCGTCGCCGTGCGCGCCTCACCGAAACTGAAGATGACCGTGTTGGCGCGGCCCTCGACGACGGTGCGTTGCACGTCGCCCTGCACGGACACGCCGTCCGGCAACGTCTCGGGGTCGATGCGGAACGTGTAGTCGCCGGGGGACACCGGAAGTGTCCAGCGCCCACCGGTTTCCGACGTGGTGCGCGCGACTTCGGCGCCGGACGCGTCGACGGCGAGGACGTCCACGCCGACCAGCCGGTCGCCGCCGTTGTTGAGACTGCCGCTGACGTTCACGGCGTCGGCGGGTGGTGTGGCCGGGGTGGCGCCGGGGCTGTCCGACGACGTGGCGGGGGCCGGGGCCGGTGGAGTGGTGGGCTCCTGAGCGAGGGCCGAGCCGGCGAACGTGGCTGCGGTGATCAGGCTCAGGAGTACGACGACGAACGCGCGAACGGCAGTGGCGGTAGCCAGTGCCGAGCCGGGTCGCCGAGGACTCGAGGGGGGCACGCGGTGGGTCCTCTCGGACGATCGAATGGCGCCGAGGTGTTCGGCGACTGTCTGCAAGAGTCGGACTCTATAGCGATCGAGGTTTCCGACAGGGCCGCTTCGATTTCTTCGGTGTTGCGGTCTTGTTTCGATGCCTCCACCGTCGGGTGGGCCGCGAGTCGGGCGCGGGCCGCCCCGAGGTGTCGGTGGTCGTCCCTAGACTGGGCGGCGTGAGTCCCGCTGCCAGCACCTCGTCCGCCGCGTCGTCCACGAGTGGGAAGTCGGCGGCCGCGACGTCGCCACTGCTGATGTTGATCGACGGTCACTCGGTCGCGTACCGCGCGTTCTATGCGCTGCCGGCCGAGAACTTCCGCACCACCAGCGGACAGACCACCAACGCGGTCTACGGCTTCACCGCGATGTTGATCAACCTGCTGCGGGACGAGAGCCCCACGCACGTCGGCGCGGCGTTCGACGTCTCGCGGCAGACCTTCCGTGCGGACATGTACGCCGAATACAAGGCCAACCGCATCAAGACGCCCGACGAGTTCGCCGGACAGATCGACATCACCAAGGACGTCCTCGGGGCGCTGGGCATCCCGGTCATGGCCGAGCCGGGGTACGAGGCGGACGACATCATCGCCACGCTGACCACGCAGGCGGTGGAGGCGGGCTACCGGGTGCTGGTCGTCACAGGTGACCGGGATTCCATCCAGCTGGTGAACGAGCACGTCACCGTGCTGTATCCCCGGAAGGGTGTCTCGGACCTCACGCGCTTCACCCCGGAGGAGGTGCAGGCCAAATACGGCCTGACGCCGCAGCAGTACCCGGATTTCGCGGCGCTGCGCGGCGATCCCAGCGACAACCTGCCCGGCATCCCCGGGGTGGGGGAGAAGACCGCCACCAAGTGGATCAGCCAGTTCGGCAGTCTCGACGCCCTCGTCGACGGCGTCGACACCGTTCGCGGGAAGGTCGGCGACGCGCTGCGCGCGAACCTCTCCAGCGTGGTGCTCAACCGCCAGCTCACCGAGATGGTGCGCGACGTCCCCCTGCCTTACACGCCCGATCAGCTGCAGCTGCAACCGTGGGACCGCGAGCGGGTCCACGCCCTGTTCGACGATCTCGAGTTCCGCGTGCTGCGCGATCGCCTGTTCGACACGCTGACGTCCACCGAGCCGGAAGCGGAGGAGGGCTTCGAGGTTCGCGGGCGGGCGCTCGTGCCCGGCGAACTCGGCGAGTGGCTGCAGACGCACACCGCGCAGGGCCGCACCGGCCTGTCCGTGGTGGGATCGCGCTCGCCGTTCGACGGCGACGCGACCGCACTGGCCTTCGCCGCGGCGGACGGCGAGGGCGCCTACGTGGAGACGGTCGCGCTCGACGAGTCCGACGAGGCCGCGCTGGGGCAGTGGCTCGCCGACGCCGAGCGTCCGAAGGCGTTCCACGAGGCCAAGTGGGCGTTGCACGCGCTGCGCGGACGCGAGTGGACGGTCGCGGGCCTGTCCAGCGACACCGCCCTGGCGGCCTACCTGGTCCGTCCGGGCCAGCGCAGTTTCGCCCTCGACGACCTGTCGTTGCGTTATCTCAAGCGTGAGCTGCGGGTGGAGGACGGCGGCGACTCCCAGCTGTCCCTGCTCGACGACGCGGACGAGACACAGGCCGCCGTCGCCGAGGGCGAGATCCTCAAGGCACGCGCGGTAGCCGATCTCGCCGACGCCCTGGACGCCGAACTGGACGAGATCGAGTCGCGTCCGCTGCTCGCCGACATGGAGCTGCCGCTCCTCGAGGTGCTGGCCACCGTCGAGAACACCGGCATCGCGATCGACCTCGACCATCTCCACGATCTGCAGAGCCAGTTCGCCGGCGAGGTGTCCACGGCGGCCGAGGCCGCGTACGCGGTGATCGGCAAGCAGATCAACCTGGGGTCTCCCAAGCAGCTCCAGGTGGTGCTGTTCGACGAGCTCGACATGCCCAAGACCAAGCGCACCAAGACGGGGTACACGACCGACGCCGAGGCGTTGCAGTCGATGTTCGAGAAGACCGAACATCCCTTCCTGCGGCACCTGCTCGACCACCGGGACGCGACGCGTCTGAAGGTCACCGTCGACGGCCTGCTCAAGTCGGTCAGCAGCGACGGGCGCATCCACACCACCTTCAACCAGACCATCGCGGCCACCGGCCGGCTCTCCTCGACCGAACCGAACCTGCAGAACATTCCGGTCAAGACCTCGGCCGGGCGACGCATCCGAGAGGGCTTCGTCGTCGGCGAGGGGTACGACTCCGTCCTCACCGCCGACTACAGCCAGATCGAGATGCGCATCATGGCGCACGTCTCGGGCGACGAGGGTCTGATCGAGGCGTTCAACACCGGCGAGGACCTGCACAGCTTCGTCGGCTCCCGCGCGTTCGGCGTGCCCATCGACGAGGTCACCCCGGAGCTGCGTCGCCGGGTGAAGGCGATGTCCTACGGACTCGCCTACGGCCTCAGTGCCTACGGCCTGTCGCAGCAGCTCAAGATCTCGACCGACGAGGCCAAGGAGCAGATGGACGCCTACTTCTCCCGCTTCGGCGGGGTGCGCGACTACCTGCACGAGGTGGTCGAGGCCGCGCGCAAGGTGGGGTACACGTCCACCCTGTACGGCCGCCGTCGCTACCTACCGGACCTCACCAGCGACAACCGTCAGCGCCGCGAAGTGGCGGAACGCGCTGCCCTCAACGCGCCCATTCAGGGCACGGCCGCGGACATCATCAAGGTGGCCATGATCGACGTCCAGCGCGGGTTGGTCGAGGCCGGACTCACCTCACGCATGCTGCTGCAGGTGCACGACGAACTGGTCCTCGAGGTCGTCGAGTCCGAACGCGAGCAGGTCGAAGAACTGGTGCGCGCGAAGATGGCCGGTGCGATCGAACTCTCGGTGCCCCTCGACGTGTCGGTCGGCTTCGGCCGGACGTGGGACGACGCCGCGCACTGACGGAAGCGCCCCGCACCGGCGACGACGAACGACGGCGCGGAACCTAGTGGGTTCCGCGCCGTCGTGTCGTCTTCGTGCCGGGTGATCTGCGGACGTTACTCCGACGCAGCCTGCTGCTCTGTCACTCCGACGCAGCCTGCTGCTCGGCGATCTGCTTCCGCACCTCGTCCATGTCGAGGGCCTTGACCTGACCCACGAGGTCCTCGAGCGCGGACTGCGGGAGCGCGCCCGGCTGAGCGAACACCAGAACGCCCTCGCGGAACGCCATCAGGGTCGGGATGGACCGAATGTTGGCGGCCGCGGCCAGACCCTGCTCGGCCTCGGTGTCGACCTTGCCGAACACCACGTCCGGGTGGTTCTCCGACGACTTCTCGAAGGTGGGAGCGAACTGCTTGCACGGTCCGCACCAGTCGGCCCAGAAGTCGACGAGAACCACGTCGTTCCCGGTCACGGTCTCGTCGAAGTTCTGCTGGGTCAGCGTCTGCGTAGCCACTGGTGATGCTCCTCGCTGGGGTCGGAATCGGTGGGCTTCTCGCCGTGCAACAGACCGCCCGGCGGTGTCATTCCCGGCGGTGTCATTCCCGGCGGTGTCGTTCCCGCCCCTGTCGTTCCCGCCCCTGTCGTTCCCGCCCCTGTCGTTCCCGCCCGTATCGTTCCCGCCCGTGTGTCACACCGAGACGGGCGCCGCCCGGAAGGTGCGTCGGTAGGACTGCGGTGTGGTGCGTCGCAGGCGCAGGAAATGCTGCCGCAGTACCGCCGCGGAGCCGAAGCCGACGCGGGTCGCCACCGCGTCCACCGAAAGGTCGGTGGACTCCAGCAGCCGCTGCGCCTCCAGGACGCGCTGATCACTGATCCAGCGCGCCGGGGTCGTGCCCGTCTCGGCCTGGAACCGGCGGGCGAACGTCCGGGGCGACATCGCCACCCGCGCTGCGAGGACGTCGACGGACAGATCCTCCCGGAGGTTCTCGGCGATCCAGTCGATGAGCGGGGCGAGAGTGTCCGAATCGCACTCGGGCACGGGCACGGCGACGTACTGGGCCTGTCCGCCGTCGCGGTGCGGCGGCACCACCATGCGTCGGGCGATGCCGTTGGCGACGGCGGCGCCCTGCGCGGACCGCACGATGTGGAGGCAGAGGTCGATGCCGGCAGCGGTGCCTGCGCTGGTGTAGACGTTGTCGTCCTGGACGTAGAGGACGTTGGAATCGACCGTCGCCGCGGGAAAACGCTCGGCCAACTGCGCCGCGTGGCGCCAGTGGGTGGTGCATCGACGTCCGTCCAGCAGGCCCGCCGCGCCGAGCACGAAGGCGCCGGTGCACAGACTCGCGACGCGAGCGCCGCGTGCCACGGCGGCGCGGAGCTTCTCCGCGAGCGGCTCGAGGTCGTACCCGTCGCCGGTTCCGCAGACGTACGTCCCGTCCGGCGACGCCGCGGTGCCGCCTGCGGACACGACGATCAGATCCGCGTCGTCGAGTCGATCGAGGTCGTAGGGCACGTCGATGTCGTATCCGAACCGCGTGCGGATCGGCTCGGGGACGGCCGCGATCAACGAGAAGTCGTAGACCGGCAGCCCTTCGTCGGACCGGTCGAAGCCGAAGACTTCGCACGCGACGCCGAGTTCGAACGCTTCGGTCAACGGCAGGAGTGGGACGACCACCTTCGTCAGCACCACGTCAGTATGGCAGAAAAACGACGAAACATGTCATTTCTGCCACTGGCCGCGAGAAGCACTGCGACGGAACATGTCTCGTATGACATTCCTGGTGCTTCTTCTCGCCGTCCTGGCCGTCTACATCGTCCTGGCCGCGCTGGCGCTGACAGATCGCGTGCCCGACACCCATCGTGAGGTGACGCGCCACGGCGACTATCGGTTCTGACCGTCGCCGAGCAGCCACTCCTGCTTCGCGTCGCCGTCCCACCGCCGCACGCCCGCGACCGCGGCGTCCAGATCGTGCAGTCCAGGGCTCAGAGCCGTTGCAGCCGAACCGATCTCGTGCGGTTTGCCCCTCATCGCCAGCGTGACGTGCGGCGTCCACCGGCCGGGCAGCAGATGCGGCGGCACTCCGGGGGAGTCGCCCAGCCGGTCGTGCACTCGGGCGTGGAACTCCAGCAGCTCGGCCGAGGGCACCACCGCGCGGGCCAGCGTCACCCGCGCGCCACCGAACACCACCAGGCCGCCGAGGCGCAGCGTGCCGGGCACGGCGTCGTCGGTGGTCACGAGCTCCACGAGCCGGTCTTCGGTGCCGACGTCGAACGCCGACGCCACGGCGACCGTCACGTGGGGACGATTCGAGGCCCCGGTGTGCCGCGCCTGGCTGGGCAGACCCAACTCCGCGAGGTAGTTCCAGTCGCGCCGGACGGCCGCATCGCTCTCGGGGTCCAGCAGGAGTTCGAGCGACTGCACCATGGTGAGCAATGATGGCGGTCATGACGGACGCAGGAAACACGGGGTCGGGGCACGGACCGCGGATCGGCGTGCTGACCGGCGACGGAATCGGACAGGAGATCGTCCCGGGCGTCGTCCAGGTCGTCGACGCCGCGTTCGAGGGCGTCGGGACGACGGGGCCCGACTGGGCCTGGCTGCCGTTCGGCCGCGAGGCCCTCGACGAGCACGGCGACGCGGTGCCGGCCGGCACCATCGCCGCCCTCGAGGATTTGGACATGTGGATTCTCGGGCCGCACGACAGCGCGTCGTACCCGCCGGAGCGTCGCGGAGACCTCACGCCCGGCGGCCGCATCCGCAAGCATTTCGATCTCTACGCCAACATCCGCCCGGCGCGCGCGCTGCCCGGCGTCCGCGCCGTGTCCCCGCGGATGGACCTCGTCGTGGTGCGGGAGAACACCGAGGGCTTCTACGCGGATCGCAACATGGCCGTCGGGTCCGGGGAATTCATGCCGACGCCGGACGTCGCCCTGGCCGTGGGCGTGTTCACCCGGCGGGCGGCCGAGCGCATCGCCGAGAGCGCCTTCGCCCTCGCCGAGCAGCGTCGCCGTCGGGTGACGGTCGTCCACAAGACCAACGTCCTTCGTCTGACGACGGGACTCTTCCGCGACGTGTGCGCGGAGGTGGGCGAGCGACACCCGGACGTCGAGGTGACCTACGAGCACGTCGACGCCCTGACCGCCAAGCTGGTCCGGAGCGGCGAGACCTTCGACGTGATCGTGGCGGAGAACATGTTCGGCGACATCCTGTCCGACCTCGCCGGTGAGCTGTCCGGGTCCCTCGGCATGGCCGCGTCGATCAACGCGTCCGCGGAGAAGGTGATGGCGCAGGCCGCGCACGGCGCCGCCCCGGACATCGCCGGTCGCAACCGGGCCAACCCGACCGCCTTGATGCTGTCGGCCGCCGCGATGCTCGACCACGCCGCCGCCACCGGTGGTCCCGGCCACTTCGCGCGGGTGGCCGACCGTGTGCGCGGCGCGGTCGAGCACACCGTCGCGTCGGGCGTCGCGACCGCGGACATCGGCGGACAGGCGTCGACGTCGGAGTTCGTCGAGACGGTCGCCGCGCACGCGCTTCGGGGAGTCTGACCGCGACGCGGCTGCCGGAGTCCAGCCGCTACGCGGGTGCCGTGCCCGGTTTCGCGGTACAGAAGATCGCGGTCCCGGGAAACAGTCGTCCCCGCAGGGGTGACCACTGACCCCACTCGCGATCCAGCCATTCCGGCCAGTCCGGCTCCACGATGTCGACCAGGGTCAGCCCCGCGGCGACGATCTCCCGCACGCGGTCGCCGACGGTGCGGTGGTGCTCGACGTAGGTCGCGGTGCCGTCCGGATCGAACTCGGCGTACGGGGTTCGGTCGAAGTAGGGGATCGTAGCGGTGAGGCCGTCGGGACCGGGATCGTCGGGGAAGATCCAGCGCACGGGGTGGTTGACGGAGAAGACCCAGTGGCCGCCGGGGCGCAGGACCCGGGCCGCCTCGCGCATGACGCGCGCGGAGTCCGCGACGAAGGGCACGGCCCCGAAGGCGGAGCACACGACGTCGAACGACGCGTCGGCGAACGGAAGGCTCTCCGCGGAGGCCTGGAGCAGGGCGGGCGCGGGGGAGTCGGGTTCGCTCGCGTGAGCGCGGTCGATCGCCGCGACGCCGTGGGCGAGCATGCCGGCCGAGATGTCGAGTCCGACCGCCCGCGCTCCCTGGTGAGCCAACCATCGCGAGCACGGTGCGGAGCCGCACCCGATCTCGAGGACGTCGCGCCCGCGGACGTCGCCGAGCAGGTGGACGTCGCCCTCGTGCAGACCCTCCGGGCACCACACGAACTCGCCCGTCGGGCTGTCGACGCCCAGGAATTCACCGTGCGTCCGGTGGTAGTCCCCGGCGTCGACGTCCCACCAGGACCGGGAGGCGCGCTCGCTGGCGGCGGAATCGACACGCCGCCGGGCCGGGTAGGAGGAGGTCGAACCAGGAGAGTCGGCTGCCACGCGCCACACGGTAACCGGGTTTGCCCGCGCCACGCGGCACCGAGTAGTCTTCGATACGCGAATGTCTGCCCTCCGCACGTCGCGTGCGAGGGGCCTGGCGCTCGTGACTCTCGGATCCGAGCACTGGTTCGCTGCCGAATCTACGGCAGCGGTCGCCACGTGTCCCGGCAAACGAGGGTCTGTCCGACCGAACATCCATCCACCGACACCAACCCGTCCGGAGCACCTCACCACATGGCCTCATCCACCGTCACCTCGCCGCAGGTAGCCGTCAACGACATCGGCTCCGCCGAGGATTTCCTCGCCGCCATCGACGCGACGATCAAGTACTTCAACGATGGCGACATCGTCGAGGGCACCATCGTCAAGGTCGATCGCGACGAGGTCCTGCTCGACATCGGTTACAAGACCGAAGGCGTCATCCCCTCCCGCGAGCTCTCCATCAAGCACGACGTCGACCCCAACGAGGTCGTCTCCGTGGGCGATGAGGTCGAAGCTCTCGTCCTCACCAAGGAGGACAAGGAGGGTCGACTGATCCTGTCGAAGAAGCGCGCTCAGTACGAGCGTGCCTGGGGCACCATCGAGGAGCTCAAGGAGAAGGACGAGGCCGTCAAGGGCACCGTCATCGAGGTCGTCAAGGGTGGCCTCATCCTCGACATCGGCCTCCGCGGCTTCCTCCCCGCGTCGCTCGTCGAGATGCGTCGCGTCCGCGATCTGCAGCCGTACGTCGGCAAGGAGATCGAGGCGAAAATCATCGAGCTCGACAAGAACCGCAACAACGTGGTCCTGTCGCGTCGCGCGTGGCTCGAGCAGACCCAGTCCGAGGTCCGCAGCGAGTTCCTGCACCAGCTGCAGAAGGGCCAGGTTCGCAAGGGCGTCGTCTCGTCGATCGTCAACTTCGGTGCGTTCGTCGATCTCGGCGGCGTCGACGGTCTGGTTCACGTCTCCGAGCTGTCCTGGAAGCACATCGATCACCCGTCCGAGGTCGTCGAGGTCGGCACCGAGGTCACCGTCGAGGTTCTCGACGTCGACCTGGACCGCGAGCGTGTCTCCCTCTCGCTCAAGGCGACGCAGGAAGACCCGTGGCGTCAGTTCGCCCGTACCCACGCGATCGGCCAGATCGTGCCGGGCAAGGTCACCAAGCTCGTTCCGTTCGGCGCGTTCGTCCGCGTCGAGGAGGGCATCGAGGGTCTGGTGCACATCTCCGAGCTGGCCGAGCGCCACGTGGAGGTCCCGGACCAGGTCGTCACCGTCGGCGACGATGCGCTGGTCAAGGTCATCGACATCGACCTCGAGCGTCGCCGCATCTCGTTGTCGCTGAAGCAGGCCAACGAGGACTACAGCGCCGAGTTCGATCCGTCCAAGTACGGCATGGCCGACTCGTACGACGAGCAGGGCAACTACGTCTTCCCCGAGGGCTTCGACTCGGAGACCAACGAGTGGCTCGAGGGCTTCGACAAGCAGCGTGAGGAGTGGGAAGGCCGGTACGCCGAGGCCGAGCGTCGTCACAAGATGCACACCGCTCAGATGGAGAAGACCGCCGCCGACGAGGCGCAGGAGGCAGCCAACGCTGCCGCCGGCTACTCCTCGGAGACCGGATCCACGCAGGGTGCGCCCGCCGCAGCCGCGTCGGAGTCCACCGGTGGATCGCTCGCCAGCGACGCGCAGCTCGCCGCTCTCCGCGAGAAGCTGTCCGGCGGAGCATAATTCGCCGGTAGTTCACCCAGTCAGGCCCCGAACCGCATCGCGGTTCGGGGCCTGACCCGTATCCGGGGAACCAGCCGGGAACGAGCGGCGCGAACGCAGAACGACCCGGCCCTCGACGACGAGGACCGGGTCGTGACGACGATACGGGGGTCAGCCGGCGGTGGCGGGACTCCACCCGGTGCCGAGAGCGCTGCCGCGCTTGCGCATCGTCGCGAAGCTGTGGCGCGCGGGGCTGAGCAAGGAGGTGAACCAGTTGCGACGGTGCTCGGCGAGGGCGTCGGCGACCTCGGGGATGAGAATGCAGTGGACGCCGTCCGGCATGCCCAGGCGATGCCGCCCCGGCTGCGTTCGCCTCTCTCCTGCGATCGTGTTCATGCCCGTGTCCCCGCCTGTCGCGTCGTGTCGTCTCGGCCGGTGCCGGCCTGCTCCGGCTCGTCGCGCCGAAGCGAGCGTCGAAGCCGGTTGTGCGCCTCGAAGATAACCGACGGGTTGGGAAACACGGGGTATTTGATACTGGTGATTCGCGGCGTGTTCGCTGCACGCGGGCGAGGGGTTCGCCACACTGGAGCACGTGATCAGAATCGGATTGACCGGAGGCATGGGTGCGGGCAAGTCGACCGCTGCCCGAGCACTCGCCGACCTCGGTGCCGTCGTCGTCGACGCGGACGCGATCGCCCGCGAGGTGGTCGAGCCGGGAACGCCCGGACTGACGGCGCTCGTCGAGCGGTTCGGCGATCGCATTCTGGCGGAGGACGGCACGTTGAACCGACCGGCGTTGGGGGCCATCGCCTTTGCCGATGACGAGTCGCGGCTCGCACTCAACGGAATCGTCCACCCTCTGGTCGGCGCCCGTCGCGAGGAACTGATCGCGGAGGCCGACGCGGACGCGATCGTCGTCGAGGACATCCCGCTCCTCGTGGAGACCGGTGCCGCCCCGTTCTTTCCGCTCGTGATCGTCGTGCACCTCGACGAGGATCAGCGCATCCGCCGGCTGGTCTTCTCGCGCGGGGTCGACGAGGCCGACGCGCGCTCGCGTATCCGCTCGCAGGCCACCGACGATCAGCGTCGCGCCGCGGCCGACGTGTGGCTGGACAATTCCGGGACCGCGAACGACCTCGTCGAAGCCGTTCGCACGCTGTGGGATTCGCGCTTGGTGCCGTTCGCGCGGAACGTCCGCGACGGTGTGGTCGCCCGTCGGCCGGTGGCGATCGCGGCAGCCGACCCGACGTGGGGCGCGCAGGCGGAGCGGCTCATCGGTCGGCTGCGCGCCGCGTGCGGTGATCGCGCCGTGCGCATCGACCACATCGGATCGACGTCCGTCCCGGACTTCCCGGCCAAGGACGTGCTCGACATCCAGATCACGGTCCGCTCGTTCGCCGACGCCGACGCCCTGCGAGAGCCGTTGACCGGCGCGGCTTTTCCCGTCCTGGAGCGGGCTGTATCCGACGATCCGCATCCGTCGTCGGTGCCCGGTGAAGCCGATTCCGCGCTGTGGGAGAAGCGGATGCACGGCAGTGCCGATCCGGGCCGACCGGCCTTCGTGCACCTGCGGGTCGACGGGTGGCCCGGGCAACGGTTCGCCCTCATGTTTCGCGATCGATTGCGGGCCGATCCCGCTGCCCGCGCGGAGTATCTCGCCGCGAAGGAGCGTGCCGCGCACGAGGTGGACGGGATCGACGATCCGGCCGAGGCCGTCGCGGCGTACGCGGCGGCGAAGGGGCCGTACTTCGAGGGCGCCTACCCCCGCGTCCTGGAGTGGGCGGAGTCCACCGGGTGGCAGCCGGACCGAGGCGTCAGCGCCAGGTGACGGGCATCCCTCGGCCGTGCAGCCAGGCGTCGAGATCGTGCCCGGCCGCGGCGATCCCGTCCAGCGCGTCGGCGGCGCGGGACACGGCCGCCTCGGCCACGTCGTCGCTCACCAGACCGGCCCGCACCGCGCCGAACAGCTCGTCGACGTCGAGCAGTTCCTGACCGCGACCGGTGCGGACGACGATGTCGAGGTAGTGATCGGTCGACCGCCACACCGAGCCGTCGGCGACGTACTCGCCGACGTCGACGTAGCGGTCCTGATCGCGCCGATGCTCGGGGACGAAGTGGAAGATGGTCGCACGAAGGCCGAGCTCCGGCAGAAGCCAGGATTCGACGTAGTGGAACTGGCGGTGATCGGCGGGGCGAGCCATGTACAGCCCCCACGGGTGTGCCTCGTACACGTCGACAGGACGGACGAACCCCTTGGGGTCGGTGTTGGTGCGCGCGAGCGTGTCGAACACCTCGACCTTGGGCGGATGCACGTGCACCTGCTTCGCGGACGTCATGCGTGGACCGTACCGGCGCAGCGACTCACGAGGGCGCGTCGTTACGTGGGCGGGGTGCCGAAGAGCGCTTTCACACTCTCGACGGTGTCGGCCTGCTCGGCGGTCTTGTCGTCGCGGTAGCGCACCACGCGGGCGAAGCGCAGCGCGATGCCGCCGGGGTAACGGGTGGAGCGCTGCAGCCCGTCGATCGCGATCTCGACCACTTGCACGGGCTGCACGTGCACGACGTGGTCGGATCGGTGCGTCTCGAGGCCCAGGAAGCGTTCGGTCTGCCATGCCAACATCTCGTCCGTCATGCCCTTGAACGTCTTGCCGAGCATGACGAACCCCCCGGCGGGATCGATGGCGCCGAGGTGGAGGTTGGACAGCAGGCCCGTCCGCCGACCCGACCCCCATTCGACGGCGAGCACCACGAGGTCGACGGTGAAGACGGGCTTGACCTTCACCCACGCCGCCCCGCGTCGACCGGCCTCGTACTTCGCCGCCGGGTTCTTGATCACCACGCCCTCGTGCCCCGCGGCGACGGCGGACGCGGCGAACCGCTCCGCCTCCGCGGCGTCGGCCGTCGTCAGGCGCGGCACGCGGTGGTCGGCGTCGACCAAGCGATCGAGCACCGCGATGCGGTCGGCCCACGGGCGGTCGAGCAGGTCGTCGCCGTCGACGTGCAGGACGTCGAAGAAGTACGGCGTCACCGCCACCCCGGTGGCCTGCGCGGTGCGCGAGGCCGTGTCCTGGAACGGGCGGGGGCGGCCGTCGTCACCCAGCGCGAGGGCTTCGCCGTCGAGTACCACCGAGTCGACGGGCAATGAGCGCACGTAGTCGACGACCTCGGGGAGTCGCGAGGTGATGTCGTCGAGACTGCGCGTCGCGATGGACACCTCGTCGCCGGTGCGGTGCACCTGGATGCGAATCCCGTCGAGCTTGGTGTCGAGGGCCACCGGATCACCCGCGGTCCCGGCCGCCTTGACGACCCCGTCGGTGACGGTGGGGGCGCTCGAGGCGAGCATGGGCGAGACCGGCCGTCCCACGGTGAGTCCGATCGCCGCGAGGGCGTCCTCGCCGCCGGTCACGGCGGCTTCCGCCGCGGCGGGCGTGGATCCGGACAGCATGGCGGCGCGCCGCACCGCGGCCAGGGGAAGATCGGTCGCCGCGGCGACGGCCTCCTGGACGAGCGCGTCCAGGGCGCCCTGCCTCAGTTCGCCGGTGACGAGTCCGCGCAGCCAGGTCTGCTCGGCGGCGGTCGCCCGGCCGAAGAGGTGCTCCGTCTCCTCCGCTCGCGCTCGCTGCGATCCCGGGCCCGACAGCTCCGACAGGCGCTCGAAGACGCCGTCGACCTCGGTCACGGTCAACGTCGAGGCCTCCGCCGGACGGGGCAGGCGGGCGAGGCCCCGCCAGCCGAGCCCGGTGCGCCGTTGGCGAAGCATCCCCGAGGCATAACGCACCACCAGTCCCACCTCGTCCGCGGTGCACTCACCGAGCAACTCGGCGAGAGCCGCCACTTTCGCCTTGCGTGAACGCGTGGCGGCGACGGTGGCCGAGGTGTCGACGATGCGCGCGAGGTCCATGGGGCCATTCTGGACTCGGGGACCGACACCGGTGGCGCCCCGTCGGTTCCGGGCCCGGTTCGTGTCGGTGGTCGGGCCTACTCTGGTGTCATGGCATTTGCGGCTGAACAACCGGTTCTCGCACACTCCGAGCACCGGCCCGTGAGCGAGATCGAGCGCAGCACCCGGCCCTTCGAGGTCGTCAGCGAGTACTCCCCGGCCGGCGACCAGCCGGCCGCGATCGAGGAGCTCGCCCGCCGGATCAACGGTGGGGAGAAAGACGTCGTTCTCCTGGGCGCCACCGGTACCGGCAAGTCGGCCACCACGGCGTGGTTGATCGAGCAGGTCCAGCGTCCGACGCTGCTCATGGCGCCGAACAAGACCCTCGCCGCCCAATTGGCCAACGAACTCCGAGAGATGTTGCCCAACAACGCCGTCGAGTACTTCGTCTCGTACTACGACTACTACCAGCCCGAGGCGTACATCGCGCAGACCGACACCTACATCGAGAAGGACTCGTCGATCAACGACGACGTCGAGCGCCTGCGGCACTCGGCCACGGCCAACCTGCTCTCGCGACGGGACGTGGTGGTGGTCGCGTCGGTGTCCTGCATCTACGGTCTCGGCACCCCGCAGTCCTACGTCGACCGGTCGGTGTATCTCAAGGTCGGACAAGACGTCCCGCGCGATCAGTTCCTGCGATTGCTCGTCGACGTGCAGTACACCCGGAACGATCTCGCCTTCACCCGCGGATCCTTCCGGGTGCGCGGCGACACCGTCGAGATCATCCCGTCCTACGAGGAACTGGCCGTCCGGATCGAGTTCTTCGGTGACGAGATCGAGGCGCTGTACTACCTGCATCCGCTCACCGGGGACGTGGTGCGGGAGGTCGACAGCGTGCGCATCTTCCCCGCCACGCACTACGTGGCGGGACCCGAGCGCATGGAGCGCGCGGTTCGGGACATCGAGGCGGAGCTCGACGAGCGGCTGGCCGACCTGGAGAACAAGGGCAAGTTGCTCGAGGCCCAGCGGCTGCGTATGCGTACGCAGTACGACCTGGAGATGATCAAGCAGGTCGGCTTCTGCTCGGGCATCGAGAACTACTCCCGGCACATCGACGGCCGTCCCGCCGGCACCGCGCCCGCGACGTTGATCGACTACTTCCCGGAGGATTTCCTCCTCGTCATCGACGAGTCGCACGTCACGGTGCCCCAGATCGGCGCCATGTACGAGGGCGACATGTCCCGCAAGCGCAACCTCGTGGAGTTCGGCTTCCGCCTGCCGTCCGCGACGGACAACCGTCCGTTGACCTGGGAGGAGTTCACCCAGCGCATCGGCCAGACCGTGTACCTGTCCGCCACCCCGGGCAAGTACGAACTCGGGCAGAGCGGCGGCGAGTTCGTCGAGCAGGTCATCCGGCCGACCGGGCTGGTCGATCCGGAAATCGTGGTCAAGCCCACCAAGGGGCAGATCGACGATCTGGTGCACGAGATCCGCGAGCGCACCGAGAAGGACGAGCGCGTCCTGGTCACCACCCTCACCAAGAAGATGGCCGAGGACCTGACCGACTACCTCCTCGAACTCGGCGTTCGCGTGCGCTACCTGCACTCGGACATCGACACGCTGCGACGGGTGGAGTTGCTCCGGCAGCTGCGCCTCGGCGAGTACGACGTGCTCATCGGCATCAACCTGCTGCGCGAGGGTCTCGACCTTCCCGAGGTGTCGCTCGTCGCCATCCTGGACGCGGACAAGGAGGGCTTCCTGCGCAGCGGGACCAGCCTGATCCAGACCATCGGCCGCGCGGCGCGCAACGTGTCGGGCCAGGTCCACATGTACGCGGACACGATCACCGAGTCCATGCAGTACGCGATCGACGAGACCGAGCGCCGGCGCGCGAAGCAGATCGCCTACAACGAGGAGATGGGGGTCGATCCGCAGCCGCTCCGCAAGAAGATCGCGGACATCCTCGACCAGGTCTACGAGGAGGCGGAGGACACCGACAACGTCATCGACATCGGCGGGTCCGGACGCAACGCGAGCCGCGGGCGGCGTGCTCCGGGTGAGGCCGGCCGCGCGGGCAGCAGCGGTGTGGTCGAGGGACGAGACGTCTCGACGATGCCGCGTGCGGAACTGGCGGACCTGGTCAAGCAGCTCACCGACCAGATGATGAACGCGGCGCGCGAGCTGCAGTTCGAGTTGGCCGGGCGTCTGCGCGACGAGATCCAGGACCTCAAGAAGGAACTGCGGGGGATGGACGCCGCCGGTCTGTCGTGACACGACGATCGGCGGCGGCCGCCCCGCTCAGCTGGTGATGTCCGCTCCGGTCAGCTGGTGATGTCCTTCGTGGCGAAGCGCCGCCACGCCACGATGCCGAACAGCGTGGCGTAGGCCAGGGAGGAGAACGCCCCGTCCAGCAGGTCGTTCCACGAGAGCGTGGGGGAGAGGACGCTCGTCCACGAGGTGGAGTAATGCCCCGGCAGAGCGTTGCGCAGCGAGCCCAGGGCGGTGATCTGGTCGAGGATTTGCGCGACGATCGACACCATGACGGTCCCGCCCACCGCCCCGAGCGGAGCGTCGGTCGAGACGGACAGGGCCATCGCCAGGCCGGCCACCCAGGTCAGGTTGATCGCGATGAACACCACGCCGATCACGAGTCGCCCCAGCGAGGTCCCGAAGGCCAACGAGTCGCCGAACGGGGACACCAGCGCGCCGAACCCGTACAGCGCGCTGCCGAGCACGAGCGAGACACCCACCAACGTGACCAGCGCCGCCACGGAAAGGGTCGCGGACACGATCGCCTTCTGCCGCAGCAGTCGTCCGCGCGCAATGGGGACCGCCAGGAGGTAACGCAGCGACGACCACGACGCCTCGCTGGCCACCGCGTCCCCGAAGAACAGCGCGACCACGACGATCAGCAGGAACCCGACGGAGACGAACAGCGCGAACACCGTGAAGTTGACGCCGCTGCGCGTCCCCAACTCGATCAGACTGCCGCTGGCACTGTCGGATTCCGACCCGCCGACCGCGAACGCGATGGCCAGGATCACCGGCAACAGGGCCAGGAACCCGAGGGACACCTGCGTGCGGCGGCGGGTGAACTGACGGGTCAGCTCGGTGCGGATCGACAGCGTGCGGCCGGCGTCGAATCCCGCGACCCGCCCGTCGCCGGCCCCGGCAGAGCCGGACTGCTGGGTTTCGGTGCTGCTCACGCGCGTGCTCCTGACGTCGTCGTCGGTTCCGGTCGGTCACCGGATGCCGTGTCGTCGTGGACGAGTTCGAGGAACACGTCCTCGAGGCGGGTCGACCGGGACGCCGACGACACCGCGATACCGCCCGTCACCAGCGTCCGGATCGCCACGGCAGGATCCGTGGCGCCCAGCTGTGCCTTGACGGCTCCGGTGTCCTCGTCGACGACCACCTCGCCCACGCCGTCGAGGCGCCGCAGCACCTCGGCGGCGTCCGCCGGCCGGTCGACCCGGAACTCCACGGGACCGCTCGCCCCGATCAGGTCCTCGACCGTCCCGGCGCTGACCACGACGCCCTTGTTCATCACGACGACGTGCGTGCAGGTCTGTTCGACCTCGGCCAGCAGGTGGCTGCTGACCAGGACCGTGCGACCGGTGCGCGCGTACCGGATGAGGACGTCGCGCATCGTGCGGATCTGCGGCGGGTCGAGCCCGTTGGTCGGTTCGTCCAGCACCATGAGGTCCGGCAGTCCCAGCATCGCCTGAGCGATGGCCAGACGCTGCCGCATGCCCTGGCTGTAGGACTTCACCTTGCGATCGACGGACCGTCCCAGGTCCGCGATGTCGAGCGCCTCCTCGAGGTGCGCGTCCGCGAGGGGACGGCCGGTGGCGCGCCAGTACAGCTCGAGGTTGTCCCGGCCCGACAGGTGCGGGAGAAAGCCCGAGCCCTCGACGAACGATCCGAGCCGCGACAGCACGGGAGCGCCCGGGGTCACGGCGTGGCCGAACACGCGGATCGACCCCGCCGACGGGGTGATCAGACCCATGAGCATGCGCAGCGTGGTGGTCTTGCCCGCGCCGTTGGGACCGAGCAGTCCCAGAACCTGGCCGGTCTCGACGCGGAACGAGACACCGTCGACGGCTCGGAATCCGTTGGCGTAGTTCTTGGCCAGATCGGTGATCACGAGGGGAACGTCGGTCAGCGCGGGGTCGACGTCCGCGGCCGTGCGTCGGCGTGCGCGGACGGTCGCCGCCACGGCCAGTGCCGCCACCAGCGCCGCGAGTGCGGTGATCCCGACGACCGGAACCACCGGGAACGACGACGTCGTGTTCTCGGCGGGAACCGTGGGCAGCGCCACCCGCCCGTCCGTCAGAGCGACGGAGATCGCGGCAGGCTCCAGCGGAACCGCGTAGTTCTGATCGGTGGTGGCGAACGCCACCTCGATGCGGTGGCCGGCCGCGATCTGGTGGGTGATCGCGGGCAGCGACACCGTCACCGTCGTCGGGGTCGCCGACGGCGCCACCCGGACGGCCGACACGAGACCCGACGGCAGCGTCCGCCGTCCGTCGTCGGACACGTCGTAGAGCTTGGCGAACAGCACCGTTCCGCTCTCGGCGGTGGTCGGGCCGACCGTGACGTCGAGGGTGGTCGATCCGGTGACGGTGTAGGACCGCTCCAGCGGCTCGCTGACGAAGGATGCCGTCTGGCCGGGCAGGTCGCCGGCGAGCAGCGGCCCGAGCGCGTCCGACGCGCCGCCGGGAAGTCCGGAGAGCGATCCCACGCCGGGGAACGACGACACCGCGGACGGTGATGCACCCGGTGGGCGGGCGATGATCTGCGTGGGCGTGCCGGTGGCGGAGGTGAGTGCGAACTCGGTGCGCTCGGTGTCCGCTTCTCCGGACAGGCCGGGGTAGCGCGCTGCCACGAGGTCCCGCGCCCGGTCGCCCTGGTCCGTCGGGTCTCCGGCGAGGGTGTAGGCGAACGACGGATCCGCCGGATGGGGGTCACCGGTCAGGTGGTCGACGAGGAAGTCGGCGACGGCGGCGTCGGCGACGGGACCGGTCCCTCCGGCGTCGTGGCCGCCGTCGAACCACCGCACCTGAACGGAGCCGCCGGCGTCGGCGATCTGGCGAGCCGTGGCGTCGGCCTGCTCGAGGCCGAAGAGGGTGTCGCGCTGGCCCTGCACCAACAGAGTCGGTGCCGTGATGGACGCCGCGACCGACGACGGCGAGCGCTGGCGCAGCAACTCGGTGGTCTCGGGCGACGGTTGTCCACCCACGGCAGAGGTGGCGTAGGCGGCGCAGACGTTCAGGGCGAACCGGCCGCAGGCGGCCGCGGGATCGGACGGGTCGAGGACCGGTGCGGCTGCACCCTGCCCGGCCGCGCTCGGGCCCGACGTGTCGCCACCGGCATCGGTACTGCCACCGGCACCGGCCGGGAGTGCGCCGGCGCCGAAGAAGATGCCTGCCCAGCCGCGCTTGAGGACGCCCGCATCACCGTTCTCGGACGGCGCGGGCGTGGTGGTCGGTGCGCCCGACCCGGCGGCGGCGGAGTAGTTGGGGAACAGGCTCTGGTTCAGGTCGTTCCACGTGATGGACGCCGCGTCGGCGTCGATCCGCGGATCGGTGCCCGCCGCCATCAACGCCAGCGCACCGCCGTACGACCCCCCGGCCACACCGACCCGGGGATCGCCGGGGGCATCCAGTCGCACCTCCGGCCGGGTGGCGAGGTAGTCGATCAGTGCTCTGGCGTCGGCGACCTCGCGGTCCGGATCGTTCAGTCCGATGCGCCCGGTGCTGGCGCCGAATCCGCGGGCGCTGTACGCGAGGACCACCAGTCCGCGCGACGCGAGGTCCCGCGCCTGACCGTCCACCGAGCTCTTGTCGCCGCCGAAGCCGTGGGCAAGGATCACCGCCGGGGCGGGCTCGGGCACGTCCGGAAGGTAGACGGTGGCGTCGAGTTGCACGGTCGACGACGACCCCGGCCCCTCCGGTACCTCGCGGACGACCTCCTCGGTGCGCACGGCCGTCGTGTCGGAGGCGGTGGTGCGCAGGGCCACGACACCCACGATCGCCAGGACCACCAGAACGACGAGTCCGATGACGACGGGGCGCGCGAGGAGAGAACGTCCGGACGGTCGGACGCGGGGACGGGGCATGGCAACGAATGTAGGCGAGCGGGCCGTCGGCTGCCGCCGAGGCCGACCGTGCGCCCGCTGCGCGCCCGGTGGAACGCCGGGGCGACCGACCCGGGACGTCGTGGCTTACCCGAAGCCGTGTCGGGGCATTCGGCCTGCGACTAAGGTCTATCCGACACTCGACCACCGTCCGATCTCGGACCCTTCGTCTCGACAACGTCCTGTCGATCGACCCACTGGAGGAATGCATGAGCGCTTACCGCACCGTCGTCGTCGGAACCGACGGTTCCGATTCGTCCTTGCGGGCCGTGGAGAAGGCGGCGGCGCTGGCGGGGGACGCCGACGCCACCTTGTTCATCGCATGCGCCTACTACCCGGCGGACTCGAAGGCGTCCGGCCACGATGCCGACGTCCTCGGCGAGGACGCCTACCAGATCACGGGATCCGCTCCGACACAGGAGATTCTGCGCACGGCGCGGGAGCGGGCGACGTCCGCCGGCGCCACCTCCATCGAGGAGCGTCCCGTCGTCGGCAACCCCGTCGACGCTCTGCTCGAGCTCGTCGGC
Source organism: Rhodococcus sp. PBTS 1 (assembly GCF_001620025.1). Classification (NCBI taxonomy): domain Bacteria; kingdom Bacillati; phylum Actinomycetota; class Actinomycetes; order Mycobacteriales; family Nocardiaceae; genus Rhodococcus; species Rhodococcus sp. PBTS 1. The sequence continues at coordinate 2,046,064 of NZ_CP015219.1, read as the reverse complement.
GAGACGAAGGCGGACCTGCTGGTGGTGGGCAACCGCGGCCTGAACTCGCTGACCGGCCGGCTGCTGGGATCGGTGCCGTCGGATGCCGCACGCAAGGCGCGGTGCGACGTTCTCATCGTCCACACCACACGCTGAGTCCCGGTTCCCGAGGCGTTCACCGCCCGCGCCGCTCGCGGCGTCGGGTGGTGAACCGTCACCAGGTCGCCCCTGCGGCGCCCCCTCGTCGCCCCTACGGTCGGGCCGAGTACGGGGGAACGTCGCCCAGAACGTCGGGCAGCGGGAGTGAGTGCACGATGTCCACCCGCTGTGTGGCCCGGGTGAGGGCGACGTAGAGATCGTTCAGTCCGCGGGCGGAGTCGGCGAGAATGCCGGCGGGTTCGACGAGGACGACCGAATCGAATTCCAGTCCCTTCGCCTCGCGCACGGTGCTCACCGTGACGTCGGCGCTCGCCCACACGCGGAGCGGCTCGACGAGCGCGGCGGGAGCCAGGACCGCCGAGGTGCCCGGGCGCGGATGGGTGGCGACGTGCCGTCCGACGGCGGCCGAGAGATCGTCGGCCGGCACGTGGTCCGCCCGGGGAGCATCGGTGCCCTCCCGGACCGATCGGGGCGGGGTGGCCGCCGGGTCGAGTTCGGCCAGCACCCGATGCGCGAGCTCCATGATCGCGGCGGGCGTGCGATAGTTGACCGTCAGCTCGGTCAGCTTCCAGCGACGCGCGACGTACGGCCCGAGCACGTCTTGCCAGTTCGTCGTGCCGGCGGGCGCACCGGTCTGCGCGACGTCTCCCACCAGCGTCATCCACCGGTTCGGGATACGTCGCATCACCATGCGCCAGGCCATCGGCGACAGTTCCTGAGCCTCGTCGACGATGACGTGTCCGTAGGTCCACGTTCGGTCGCCGGCAGCGCGCTCCGCTGCGGTCAACCGACGCGTGTTCTCGTGTCGTTGCGCCAGCCGGTCCGCGTCGACGAGGTCGTAGGCCATGAGGATCTCGGGGTCCAGTTCGTCCTCGAGGTCCTGCGGTGCCGAGCCGGTGAGGATGTCCAGCGCACCCTGTGCGTCCTCGATCTCCGCGCGCCACCGTCGCCGCTCCCGTTCCCGCTCCGCGGCATCGTCGATGCCGAGCAGCTCTGCCAGCTCGTCCAGCAGGGGAGCGTCCGACGGGGCGAAGCGGCCGTCGTCCGCGCGCGCGACAGCCTGCCGGTCGGTGTCGGACCAGGTCGGGGTCGCGGTACGCAGCCGCTCCGGAGACGCGAGAAGGTCCGCCAGCACCTGCTGGGCGGTCAGGTCCGGCCACAGGCGTGCCAGCTCGCGCTGGATGTCGGGGTCCGCGCGCATCTCGTCGCGGGTGTCGGCCAGATCGTCGCGACTGAGCAGGTTCGCCCCACCGAGCACGTCGCCGCCCACTTGCGCGGCGAACTGGTCGGCCAACAGGTCGATCATGGTGGACACGAAGATCGGGCGCGCGAGGTTGTGCGGGCGGCGCGACGATCGCGCGCGGCCGCGCGCTCGCGTCACCGTCTTCCGGTCGATGCGCAGGGGATAGCCGTCGAACTGGACGACGACGGGCTCTCGCGGCACTTCCTGGCGGTCGCGCACGGCGGCGACGAGAACGTCGACGACGGCGAGGTCGCCCTTGAGTTCCGCCTCGCGCGCCGTCTCGGACCGGCTCGCGTCGACACCCGGGAAGAGCGTGCCGACGGTGGCCAGCAACACCCCCGTCTCGCCGAGCGACGGCAGCACCTGACCGATGTAGTCGAGGAAGGTCGAGTTGGGGCCGATCACCAGCACGCCGCTCTTGTCGAGCTGCTGACGGTACGTGTACAGCAGGTACGCCGCGCGATGCAGCGCGACGGCTGTCTTGCCGGTGCCCGGCCCACCCTGCACCACCAGCACGCTGCGGTGGGTGGACCGAATGATGTCGTCCTGCTCGCGCTGAATGGTCTCGACGATGTCGGTCATGTGTCCGGTCCGCGCGGCGTTCAACGCGGAGAGCAACGCGCTCTCGCCGGCCACGCCGTCGCTGCCGATCTCCACGCCCGCATCGCGGGCCGCGTCGAGATCGAGGAACTCGTCGGCGACTCCCGTGACGGTGCGGCCGCGCGTGCGGAGGTGGCGGCGGCGCCGCACGCCCTCCGGGGCCGCCGGTGTGGCCAGGTAGAAGGGGCGCGCGAGCGGCGCGCGCCAGTCGTAGAGGAGCGACTCGAAGTCGTTGTCCTCGTCCAGAATGCCGAGTCGCCCGATGTACCGGGGGGCGTCGTCCTCGTCGACGTCGATGCGGCCGAAGCACAGCCCGTTCTCCGACGAGTCGTACTTGGCCAGGTCCTCGGTGTACAGCGCGCTGAACGATTCCCGTTCGCTGCGGGCCTGCGGCGTCCCGCCGGTCTCGAGCAGCACGGTGCCCAAGCGCGATTTCGCGTACGCGCGGAGCTCGTCGAGACGTCGGTAGAGCACGTCGAGGTGGCGCTGTTCGTCGGCCAGCGCGGGGTCGACGGCAGGGGTGTGGCCGTCGGGTTCGCCGGGGGACGAGGGGGTGGCCGGATCCGGCACTGGGCCTCCTGAAGGCAGAAACGAGAGCCAGAAGAGTCTACGGGCGTCGCACACGACGACGGCCGACGCCTCCGGGAGGGAGGGCGTCGGCCGTCGACGGAGTTGCTGACCGATCCGGGGATCAGACGTACTGGTGCACGGCGCTCTCGATCTGCGCGCGCGCGGACTGGGCGCGCTTCTCGGCGTCCTTCAGCGACGACTGGAGCTGCTTCTGCGCGTCCTTGCTTGCCGAGGCGTACTTCTTCTTGTAGTCCTTGCGCGCCTGCTCGAGCTGCTTGCGCGCTTCTTTGCGCTGCTTCTTGGTGGCCTTGCGGGCCTTCTTGCCGTACTCGTCCAGCAGGTCGGACCCGTCCTTGCGGGCCCGCTCCGCCAGATCCGCACCGCGAGCGACGGCCACGTCGGCGTACTTGCTGCCCTTGTCCTGGGCGACCTCGGCGAGGTCGGAGGCGCGGGCGGCCGCGAGGTCGGCCCACTTGGCGCTGCGCTCCTTGGCCAGCTCGGCCAGCTTCCCGCCGCGGTCCTGCGCGACGTTCGCGAGGACGGCGGCCTGCTCGGCTCCCTTGTGCGCCGCGACCTCGGCGTAGGGCTGCACGCGCTCGGCCGCGACCTCGGCGAGCTCCTTCGCCTTGTGGCCCGCGGACGCCAGCGTGTCGGAGGTGTCCGAGGACGACGCGAGCGGGATGGCCCCGGCGACGGCCACCTTCGCGTTGCGCGCGGCGCGCTTGCTGCGCCAGGCGACGGAAGGCTTGCCCTCGGTGTCGACGGCGGCGATCAGCAGACCACCGAGCAGGCTGACGTTCTTGAGGAACTGGGTGCGCTGCAGAGCCTTGGCCTCCGGGTCGGTCTCCTCCCAGAAGGCGTGACCCGCGAGCGTCGTCGGCACCAGGCTGCCGGCGAGGACGGCCGACGCGATGCGCGGCGCCTTGCCCGTCGCGAGCAGAACGCCGCCACCGATCTGGATGGCCGCGTTGATCTTGACGAGCGTCTCCGGATCGTCGGGAACGTTCTGGGTGACCTCGTCGGGAAGGACGTCCTGACTCTTGTCGATCAGCGGCTTCGCGGCCTTCGCTCGGCCGGACGGGTTGCGCAGTGCGTCCACGCCCCCCGCGACGAAGATGGATGCAAGCATCGGTCGGGCGATCCGGCGGACAATCACTGAGCCTCCTGCAGAACGGCGGTCTGGGACGGTGGAACGGGTGTGCGAACCCGCCGCCGACGAGGGCGACCGGTCCGCATCACCGGTAGCAGTACCCCCGGGCCCCCCGGGTCAATCCCCGTGACGGGCGTCGGCTGCTGTGACCGCGCACGGTCACCACCCGCGCTCGCGCCATTCCCCGAGGTGCGGGCGCTCGGCACCGAGCGTGGTGTCCTTGCCGTGGCCGGGATAGACGACGGTGGAGTCGTCGAACCGCGCGAACAACTTGGTCTCGACGTCGTTCAGCAACGACTCGAAGTTCTCCGGCCCGTCGGTCTTGCCGACGCCGCCGGGGAACAGGGAGTCGCCCGTGAACAGGTGGACGCGGCCGTCGGCCGGGTCCGTCACCGCCAGGGCGATCGAGCCCGGCGTGTGCCCGCGGAGGTGGATCACGTCGACGTCCACGTCGCCGACCGTCACACGGTCACCGTCGTGCAGCAGCGTGTCGGGGACGACGGGGAGCGGGTCCGCGTCGAGCGGGTGCGCCGCGGTGGGCGCGCCCGTCGCAGCGACGAGTGCCGACAGCGCCTGCCAGTGGTCGGCGTGCTGGTGTGTGGTGACGACGAGCTCGACGCGCGGCGCAGCGGAGGCGACGAGCGCACGCAACGTCTCGGCGTCGTTCGCGGCGTCGATCAGCAGCGCGGAACCCGTCCGGGAACAGACGACCAGATAGGCGTTGTTGTCCATCGGGCCCACCGAGGTCTTCACGATCGCGGCGTGCGACAGCGTTCGCCGCTGGGCGCTGCCGTCGGACACGTCGCCGGTGTAGTCGTCGGACACGGTGCGCTCGGTGGGGGTCATGAGCGTGAGATTACCCACGTCGGACGCCGTCGAGCGCCGGAGACCGGGCCGTGCGCCGACGTGTGGCGCGACGTGTCGGTGGTCCGGCCTATGGTCGGGAGCGGTCCTCGGTGCCGAATCGGACGGTCGGAGGAACCCGACGCACGACGGCGTGGGGACAGTGGCGCGGGACTGCGACGGCGCGGGGACAGTACGGACAGCACGGTGATCGGCCGTGCGAGACGAGAGGACGGACCGTGGCGGATCGCCTGGTCGTGCAAGGCGCACGTGAGCACAACCTGAAGGGCGTCGACGTCGACCTGCCCAGAGACAGCCTGATCGTGTTCACGGGCCTGTCCGGATCCGGGAAGTCGTCGCTCGCGTTCGACACGATCTTCGCCGAGGGACAGCGGCGCTACGTCGAGTCGCTGTCCGCCTACGCGCGCCAGTTCCTCGGCCAGATGGACAAGCCGGACGTCGACTTCATCGAGGGCCTGTCGCCGGCGGTGTCGATCGACCAGAAGTCGACCAACCGCAATCCCCGCTCCACCGTCGGCACCATCACCGAGGTGTACGACTACCTCCGTCTGCTCTACGCCCGCGCCGGCACCGCCCACTGCCCGCAGTGCGGTGAGCGCATCGCGAAGCAGACGCCGCAGCAGATCGTCGATCAGGTGCTGGACATGGAGGAGGGCCTGCGCTTCCAGGTTCTCGCACCCGTGGTGCGGACGCGCAAGGGCGAGTTCGTCGACCTGTTCGAGCAGCTGAACACGCAGGGCTACTCCAGGATCCGTGTCGACGGCACGGTGCACCAGCTGACCGACCCGCCGAAGCTGAAGAAGCAGGACAAGCACGACATCGAGGTGGTGGTCGACCGCCTGACCGTCAAGGCGTCCTCGAAGCAGCGGTTGACCGACTCGGTCGAGACCGCGCTCCGGCTCGCCGACGGCATCGTGGTGCTCGACTTCGTCGACCGTGAGGAGGGTGCGGCCGACCGGGAGCGGCGATTCTCCGAGCGGCTCGCGTGCCCCAACGGCCACGCGCTGTCGATCGACGAACTCGAGCCTCGGTCCTTCTCCTTCAACTCGCCCTACGGCGCGTGCCCGGAGTGCGCGGGTCTGGGAGTCCGCAAGGAGGTCGATCCGGATCTCGTCGTGCCGGATCCGGATCTCTCTCTCGCCGACGGCGCCATCGCCCCGTGGTCGATGGGGCAGACGTCGGAGTACTTCGGTCGGCTGCTCGGCGGCCTGGCCGACGCGATGGGCTTCGACATCGACACCCCGTGGCGCAAGCTCCCGGCGAAGGTCAAGCGGGCGGTCCTCGAGGGCAGCGAGCACCAGGTTCACGTCCGCTACAAGAACCGCTACGGCCGGACGCGGTCCTACTACGCGGAGTTCGAGGGCGTCATGCCCTTCCTGCATCGGCGCATGGATCAGGCCGAGTCCGACGCTATGAAGGAGCGGTACGAGGGCTACATGCGGGAGGTGGCCTGCCCGGTGTGCGACGGCGCTCGCCTCCGGCCGGAGATTCTGTCGGTGAGCATCACCGCCGGTGACTTCGGGGCGCTCTCGATCGCGCAGGTCTGTGCGCTGTCCATCGCCGACTGCTCGCGGTTCCTGAACACGCTGACGCTCGGGACCCGCGAGGAGGCGATCGCCGGCCAGGTGCTCAAGGAGATCCAGGCGCGTCTGGGGTTCTTGCTCGACGTGGGCCTCGAGTACCTCACCCTGTCCCGTGCAGCCGGCACGTTGTCCGGCGGCGAGGCGCAGCGCATCCGGCTGGCCACCCAGATCGGCAGCGGCCTGGTGGGTGTGCTGTACGTGCTGGACGAGCCGTCCATCGGCCTGCACCAGCGCGACAATCGGCGCCTGATCGACACGCTGACCCGTCTGCGCAACCTCGGCAACACGCTCATCGTCGTCGAGCACGACGAGGACACCATCCGCACCTCGGACTGGGTGGTCGACATCGGCCCCCTCGCCGGCGAGCACGGCGGCCGGGTCGTCCACAGCGGCACCTACAAGGAACTGCTCGAGAACACGGAGAGCCTGACCGGCGCGTACCTCTCCGGTCGGTCCGCCATCGCCGTGCCCGAGGCTCGACGCGCCGTCGACCCGAAGCGCAAGGTGACTGTCGTGGGTGCGCGCGAGCACAACCTGCAGGGCATCGACGTGAGCTTCCCGCTCGGCGTTCTCACCTCGGTGACCGGGGTGTCGGGATCCGGCAAGTCGACTCTCGTGAACGACATCCTGGCCACCGTCATGGCCAACAAGCTCAACGGTGCTCGGCAGGTGCCCGGTCGGCACACCCGGATCAACGGTCTGGACCAGCTGGACAAGCTCGTGCGCGTCGATCAGTCACCGATCGGTCGGACGCCGCGGTCCAACGCGGCCACGTACACCGGGGTGTTCGACAAGATCCGGACTCTCTTCGCGGCGACCACCGAGGCGAAGGTGCGCGGGTATCAGCCGGGACGGTTCTCGTTCAACGTCAAGGGCGGTCGGTGCGAGGCGTGCTCCGGGGACGGCACCCTCAAGATCGAGATGAACTTCCTGCCCGACGTGTACGTCCCGTGCGAGGTGTGCCACGGTGCTCGCTACAACCGGGAGACCCTCGAGGTCCACTACAAGGGCAAGACCATCGCCGAGGTGCTGAACATGCCCATCGAGGAGGCGGCGGACTTCTTCGAGCCGATCACCTCGATCCACCGCTACCTCAAGACGTTGAACGAGGTGGGCCTGGGTTACGTCCGCCTCGGTCAGCCGGCGACCACCCTGTCCGGCGGTGAGGCCCAGCGCGTCAAGCTGGCCGCGGAGTTGCAGAAGCGGTCGATGGGCCGCACGGTCTACATTCTCGACGAGCCCACCACCGGGCTGCACTTCGAGGACATCCGCAAGCTGTTGCTGGTGATCAACGGGCTCGTCGACAAGGGCAACACGGTCATCGTCATCGAGCACAACCTCGACGTCGTGAAGACGTCCGACTGGGTCATCGACATGGGACCCGAGGGCGGGTCCGGCGGCGGCACGATGGTCGCCGAGGGCACGCCCGAGGACATCGCGGCGACGCCGGAGAGCTACACCGGCAAGTTCCTGCGCGAGGTCCTGGGTCAGGCGCCGCCGGCGCCGGCCGTGCGGACTCGTCGGAAGCGCAAGCCCGTCGGAGTCTGAGCCCGCCTCGACCCCGAACCGGTCGAGCTCTCGATCGTCCGACCCCCGATCGTCAGTACACGGGCCCGGTGTACTTCTCGCCGGGCCCGGCGCCCGGCGCGTCGGGGTGCGCGGACTGCTCGCGGAACGCGCGCTGCAGCGCCTGCAGGCCTTCTCGGATGGGGCCGGCGTGCGGTCCGAGGAACTCCACCGAGGCCGTCACCAGTCCCGCGAGGGCGGTGATGACGCGTCGGGCCTCGTCCAGATCGAGGTGGGGGCTGTTCTCGGGATCCTCGTCGGAGAGGCCGAGCTTCTCCGCGGCGGAACTCATGAGCATCACCGCCGAGCGGCTGATGACCTCGACCGCAGGAACGTCGGCGAGCTCGCGCACGGCCGTGGGCCCGGTGGGGGACGGGTCGCTGGGGGACGAGTCGGTGGGGTCGGAGGAAATGCCGGCGTCGGCCGCGTCGCTCATGAACTCACCTTCTCACGCGCGAAGAGGCGGGCCAGTAGTGCCGAGGCGATTCGGTCGCCGGCGGCCCGGGTGGTACCGTTGTGCCACGACCGCCTTCAGGTGACCAGTTCGCCCGGAGGCCGCAAGTGGAGTCCGTCTCCCACCTCTGTTCGGTTCGCCGTTCAGTGGTCCGGTCCCTCGCACCGCGGTGCGTGACGTCGAGTTTCGTAGCGGCGTCGTCGAGCTTCGGCTCGGGTGGACCGGTCGGTACCGGACCCCGCTGTCCACGAGAGATCGTGGCCACGGGGTCTTTCGCGTCGATGGGCCCGAGCAGTGCTCGGGAATATCTCACCGGCTCGGGGTGTCGACGGAAGGCGAGGCGCACTGGCGCCGGTCCGGCACAGTCCGTCACCGCACTACCGAGGAGGCCCCATCAGCACTGAGACTCGCATCAACGATCGCATCCGCGTTCCCGAGGTCCGACTTGTCGGACCGGGTGGAGAACAGGTGGGGATCGTGCGTGTTGAAGATGCGCTACGCCTGGCTCTGGAGGCCGATCTCGATCTGGTCGAGGTCGCCCCCGATGCCCGTCCGCCGGTCTGCAAGATCATGGACTACGGCAAGTTCAAGTACGAGGCAGCGCAGAAGGCTCGTGAGTCGCGCAAGAACCAGCAGCTCACGGTCATCAAGGAGCAGAAGCTCCGCCCCAAGATCGACGATCACGACTACGAGACGAAGAAGGGCCACGTGGTCCGCTTCCTCGAAGCCGGCTCGAAGGTGAAGGTCACCATCATGTTCCGAGGACGCGAGCAGTCGCGCCCGGAGCTGGGTTACCGCCTGCTGCAGCGTCTGGGTGCAGACGTCGCGGAGTTCGGATTCGTCGAGACGTCCGCGAAGCAGGACGGCCGCAACATGACGATGGTTCTGGCCCCGCACAAGGGTGCCAAGACTCGCGCCAAGGCCGCCGAGCAGTCGCAGGCACGTCCGGCAGCTCCCGCTGCCCCTCCCGCTTCACCCACACCGGGCGCGTAGCGCGCCCCGGTCCGTACACGGTCGATCCGCACGCTCGGATGCGGGTCGACGCAACACAGAACTGAGGATTCATGCCCAAGTCGAAGACGCACAGTGGTACGTCGAAGCGATTCAAGGTGTCGGGTAGCGGAAAGATCCTGCGCCAGAAGGCCGGCCGTCGCCACCTGCTCGAGCACAAGTCCTCGCGTGTCACCCGCCGCCTGGACGGCAAGGCCGTCGTGAGCGCGAACGACGTTCCCCGCGTCAAGCGGCTGCTCGGTCTCTGACACCCTCCCACCCGGGCCGTCCCACGGCCCCAGATCGACAAGGATTCACCAGTGGCACGCGTCAAGAGGGCGGTCAACGCCCAGAAGAAGCGCCGTTCGATTCTCGAGGCGTCCAGCGGTTACCGCGGACAGCGCTCGCGTCTGTACACCAAGGCGAAGGAGCAGCAGCTCCACTCGCTCACCTACGCCTACCGGGACCGCCGGGCGCGCAAGGGTGACTTCCGCAAGCTGTGGATCACGCGTATCAACGCGGCGGCCCGCGCCAACGACATCACCTACAACCGCTTCGTCCAGGGCCTGAAGATCGCGGGTGTCGAGGTGGACCGCAAGATCCTCGCCGAGCTCGCCGTGTCCGACGCAGCGGCGTTCACGAGCCTGGTCGAGATCGCCAAGGCCGCTCTGCCCGCCGATGTGAACCAGCCGGGAGAAGCAGCCTGACCGGCTCCTCCGACAGCTCCACGCGACCCGCGGCTCCGCTCACCGAGCGGACACCGCGGGTCGTGTCGGCTGTGAAGCTCCATCGCGGTGCCGAACGTCGCCGGACCGGACTGTTTCTCGCCGAGGGTGAGAACGCCGTCGTCGAGGCGGTCGCCGCCGGCGCCGCCCTGCGCCTCTTCGCGACGCAGCGCTGGGTCGACCGCGACGGGGGACCGGTCACGGCCGCAGGCGCCGCCGGAGTGCCGGTCGACGTCGTCACCGATCGCGCCGCCGCGGCGTTGTCCGACACGGTGACCCCGCCCGGTCTGATCGCCGTCGCGCGGTCGGTCGTCGTCGGCGTGGCGGATGCCGTCGCCCCGGGGCAACGGCTGGTGGCGGTTCCCGTCGAGATCGCCGAGCCCGGTAATGCGGGCACGCTGCTGCGGGTGGCCGACGCCGCGGGAGCCGACGCCACCGTGTTCGCCGGGGACAGCGTGGACCCCGAGAACGGCAAGGCCGTGCGGGCGTCCGCGGGCAGTCTGTTCCACCTTCCCGTCGCGCGGGAACGCTCGATCGACGCGGTGCTGGACGCCGTGCGCGGCGCCGGCCTCACCGTCGTGGCCACCACCGTGGACGGCGAGGTGGACCTCGACGACGCCGACGATCTGCTCGCCGGTCCCACCGCGTGGCTCTTCGGCAACGAGGCCCACGGGTTGTCCGCCGAGGTGGCGTCGGCCGCGGATCACCGGGTGTCGATTCCGATCCACGGCCGCGCCGAAAGTCTGAACCTGGCCACGGCTGCCGCGCTGTGTCTCTATGCCAGCGCCCGCGTCCACCGTCGCCGGCGACCGTGAGGGATGCGGGTCGACCGGTGCCCATCGCCTAGGATTTCCCCCCGACGGAACCCGCTCGGGCGGGCCGCACAGCGATCGCCGTCCGACGGCGGTCGAGACGAACGGAGACAGTCGACGTGGAGCGGGACGAGAGCGCGGGCCAGGGTGGGGACGAGGCCCGGCTGCTGACGGACGACGCCCTCGACGGCGCGGTCGCCGAGGCGCAGGCCGCCTTCGACGCAGCGGGTGACCTCGACGCGCTGACCGAGGCGAAGACCGCGCACATCGGGCCCAAGGCGCCGTTGGCGTTGGCCCAGCGTGCCCTGGGGCAGCTGCCGAAGTCGGAGCGTGCGGACGCGGGCAAGAAGGTCAAGGTGGCGCGCGACCGCGTCAAGGAGGCGCACGACGCCCGCCGCGAGGCCCTGGCCGCCGAACGTGACGCCGCCGCCCTGGTGGCCGAGGCCATCGACGTCACTCTCCCGGCCGTTCGTCGCCCCATCGGAGCGCGGCACCCCATCACCGTCATCGCCGACCAGGTGTCCGACGTGTTCGTCGCCATGGGGTGGGAGGTGGCCGACGGCCCGGAGGTCGAGGCCGAGCACTTCAACTTCGACGCGCTGAACTTCCTGCCCGATCACCCGGCGCGGACGCTGCAGGACACCTTCCACGTCGCCCCGGAGGGGTCCCGTCAGGTTCTTCGGACCCACACGTCGCCCGTGCAGGTGCGGTCGATGCTCGAGCGCGAACTGCCGATCTACGTGGTGTGTCCCGGCCGCACCTTCCGGACCGACGAACTCGACGCCACCCACACACCCGTCTTCCATCAGGTGGAGGGGCTCGCTGTGGACAAGGGTCTGACGATGGCCCATCTGCGCGGCACCCTCGATGCGTTCGCCCGCGCGTTGTTCGGACAGGAGACGCGAACGCGTATGCGTCCCAACTACTTTCCGTTCACCGAGCCCTCCGCCGAGGTGGACGTCTGGTTCCCGCGCAAGAAGGGCGGGGCCGGCTGGGTCGAGTGGGGCGGCTGCGGCATGGTCAACCCCAACGTGCTGCGGGCGTGCGGGGTCGATCCCGAGGTCTACAGCGGGTTCGCGTTCGGCATGGGCCTCGAGCGCACCCTGCAGTTCCGCAACGACATCCCGGACATGCGCGACATCGTCGAGGGCGACGTCCGCTTCGGACTGCCGTTCGGCGTGCAGGGCTGACACCGCTCGGTCCCCACGCCTCCGATTTACGCTCCACCCGATTCACGAAAGCGAGCTCCCGCCGTGCGCGTTCCCCAGTCCTGGTTGACCGAGGTGGTCTCCAAGGCCGCTCCCGGATGGCAGGTGTCCGCCGACGAGCTCGACGCCGGCTTCGTCCGGGTGGGCTTCGAGATCGAGGACGTGCTGCCGCTGCCCGAGATCACGGGTCCGTTGGTGATCGGCCGCGTCGAGTCCATCGTGGAACTGACGGAGTTCAAGAAGCCGATCCGGTTCTGTCTGGTCGAGGTCGGCGAGGCGGAGCCGCGGGGCATCGTCTGCGGTGCGCGCAATTTCGCCGTCGGGGACCTGGTGGTCGCGGCGCTGCCCGGGTGCGTGCTGCCCGGCGGGTTCGCCATCGCGGCGCGGAAGACCTACGGCCGCACGTCCGACGGCATGATCTGCTCGGTCTCCGAACTGGGCATCGGCGCCGACCATTCGGGCATTCTCACGCTGCCCGCCGACACCCGGGTCGCCGGCACCGACGCCGTCGTCACGCCGGGTGACGACGCCCGCGCGGTGCTGGGCACCGACGACACGGTCTTCGACGTCAACGTCACGCCCGACCGCGGTTACGCCCTCAGCGTGCGCGGTCTCGCGCGCGAGCTCGCGTGCGGTTTCGACCTCGACTACGCCGACCCGGCGGACGCCCGGCACCCGGTGGTGCCGGCGGCTGCGGCGGACGGTCCCGCGTGGGAGGTCGATCTGCGCGCGGAGTCCGGCGCGACGCGCTTCGCCGCGCGCCGCGTGGTCGGGATCGACGCGGGGGCACGCTCGCCGTGGTGGCTGCAGCGACGGCTCCTGCTCGCCGGCGTCCGACCGATCTCGGCCGCGGTCGACGTCACCAACTACGTCATGCTCGAGCTCGGCCAGCCGTTGCACGCGTTCGATGCCGCCGCGTTGCAGGGGCCGCTCGTGGTTCGTCGTGCTGCGGCGGGGGAGACGCTGCGCACTCTCGACGACGTCGAGCGCACGCTCGATCCGGAGGACGTCGTCATCGCCGACGACTCGGGGGTCGTCTCGCTCGCCGGCGTGATGGGCGGCGCTTCCACCGAGGTCTCGGACGCGACCACCGACGTGGTGCTCGAGGCGGCGATCTGGAGCCCGCTCGCGGTCTTCCGCACGGCTCGACGCCACAAGCTGCCGAGCGAGGCGAGCCGGCGGTACGAGCGGGTCGTCGATTCCGCGCTGCCGGTGCGCGCGCTCGATCGTGCGGCGTCGCTGCTGGTGTCGATCGCCGGTGGTCGGGTGGAGTCGACGCTGACCGACGTCGGCGCGGCCGACACCTTCCCCGCCGTGCGGATGGACCTGGATCGACCGGATCGGGTCGCCGGGGTGCAGTACCCCGCGGGGACCTCGGTGCGTCGCCTGTCGCAAATCGGGTGCGAGACGCAGGTGGAGGTGTCCGAGGCCGGTCGCGGTGTGCTGGTGGTGACCCCGCCGACCTGGCGACCGGACCTGACCCAGGCCGCGGACCTGGTCGAGGAGGTGCTGCGGCTCGAGGGGCTCGAGAACATCCCGTCGGTGCTTCCCTCGGCACCCGCCGGGCGTGGACTCACGCCCGTGCAGCGCCGTCGTCGTGCGATCGGCCGGGCGTTGGCCTACACCGGACACGTCGAGATTCTGAATCCGGTGTTCCTGCCCGCGGGTGTGTTCGACGTGTGGGGTCTGCCGTCCGACGACACTCGACGCGTGACCACCACGGTGCTCAATCCGCTCGAGGCGGACCGGCCCGCATTGGCCACGACGCTCCTTCCCGGTTTGCTGGAGACCCTGCAGCGCAACGTCTCTCGTGGACAGCGCGATCTGGCGCTGTTCTCGATCGCCCAGGTCGTGCTGCCCGGTGAGGGCACCCGTCCCGTCGACGCACTGGCAGTGGACCGTCGTCCGACGGAGGAGGAGATCGCCGCGCTCACCCAGTCGCTGCCCGCCCAGCCCGTCCATGTCGGTGTGGTGCTGACCGGTGCGGTGACCGCGTCGGGTCCCTGGGGTCCGGGGCGACCGGCCGAGGCGGCGGACGCTTTCGCGGCGGCGCGAACGGTGGCCGACGCGTGTGGTGTGGACCTCGAACTGCGCGCCGCGCAGTACTTGCCGTGGCATCCGGGGCGGTGTGCGGAACTGGTGGTCGACGGCGTCGTGGTCGGTCACGCGGGGGAGCTGCACCCCGGGGTGATCGAGCGGGCCGGCCTGCCGCCGCGCACCTGCGCCGTCGAGCTGAATCTGGACGCGATCGAGGTCCGGGAGGTGCTGCCGTCTCCGACGGTCTCCCCGTTCCCCGCCGTGCTGCAGGACGTCGCGGTGGTCGTCGATCGCGCGGTGGCGGCTGCGGACGTGCAGAAGGCGCTGGTCGACGGGGCGGGCGACCTGCTCGAGGACATCCGGTTGTTCGACGTCTTCACCGGCGATCAGGTGGGTGCGGACCGGAAATCCCTCGCGTTCGCGTTGCGCTTCCGCGCCCCGGACCGCACGCTCACGGAGGACGAGGCCAGCGCGGCGCGTGACGCAGCCGTCGCGGCGGCTGCGTCGGCGGTCGGCGCGCACCTGCGGTAGCCGCCCCCTGTCGAATGAGCTTGCACGGTGGTGCATAATCATCACATGACCACCGCACGGACGATTGCCGTCGCCGGGGCGAGCGGCTACGCCGGGGGAGAGATCCTTCGGCTCCTGCTCGGGCACCCCGGCTACCGCGACGGGAGCCTGTCGCTCGGCGCCCTCACCGCCGGCGGGAACGCCGGCACCCTGCTCGGACAGCATCACCCGCACCTGGTGCCGCTCGCACACCGCGAGCTGACCGACACCTCGTCGGAGCGGTTGGCCGGGCACGACGTGGTCTTCCTCGCCCTGCCGCACGGCAAGTCGGCGGAGATCGCCGCGGCGCTGCCCGAGTCGACCCTGGTCGTCGACTGCGGCGCGGACTTCCGTCTCACCGACGCGTCCGCGTGGGATCGGTGGTACGGCGGCGAGTACGCCGGCCACTGGCCGTACGGCTTGCCCGAACTCCCCGGCGCTCGGGCCGCCCTGTCCACCGCGACACGCATCGCGGTGCCGGGGTGCTACCCGACGGCGTCGACTCTCGCGATGGCGCCCGCGGTGGCCGCCGGCATCGTCTCGCCCGAGGTGAGCGTGGTCGCCGTCAGCGGCACGTCGGGCGCCGGGAAATCCGCGCGCGTCGATCTCATCGGGTCGGAGGTCATGGGCTCGGTCCGGCCCTACGGCGTGGCCGGTGCGCACCGGCACACCCCCGAGATCGCGCAGAACCTCGGAGCGATCGCCGGCACCGAGGTGACGGTGTCGTTCACCCCCGTGCTGGCACCCATGCCGCGCGGCATCCTCGCCACGTGCTCCGCTCCCACCACCGCGACGGCCGAGCAGGCCCGGGCGGTGTACGAGAAGTTCTGCGCCGACGAGCCGTTCCTGCACCTGCTGCCGGCGGGCTCGTTGCCGCAGACCGGATCGGTGATCGGATCGAACGCCGTGCAGCTGCAGGTGGTCGTCGACGCCGACGCCGGCCGACTGATCGCGTTCGCCGCGATCGACAACCTCACCAAGGGCACGGCCGGCGGGGCCGTGCAGTCGATGAACCTTGCTCTCGGTCTTCCGGAGACCGACGGGCTCGACACCGTGGGGGTGGCGCCGTGACCGCGCAATCCGGCGTTCTGGTGCGCACCCAGGGGGTGACCTGCGCTGCCGGCTTCCGGGCCGCGGGCATCGCCGCCGGCATCAAGGCGAACGGCAAGCCCGACCTCGCACTCGTGCTCAACGAGGGTCCCGATCACGCGGCGGCGGGCGTCTTCACCACCAACAAGGTCAAGGCTGCGCCGGTGCTGTGGTCCCAGCAGGTGCTCTCCTCCGGTGCGCTGCGCGCCGTGGTCCTGAACTCCGGCGGCGCCAACGCCTGCACCGGGGCACCGGGCTTCCAGGACACCCATCGCACGGCCGAACACCTCGCCGACGTGCTCAGCGACTGGGGCTCCGAGACCGGCGCGGGAGAGATCGCCGTCTGTTCCACCGGCCTCATCGGGGACCGGCTCCCCATGGACGCTCTGCTCGCGGGCGTCACCGAGATCGTGCACGAGCTCGCGGGCGGTATTTCCGGCGGCACCGACGCGGCCTACGCGATCATGACGACGGACACCGTGCCCAAGCAGGCCGCCCTTCACCATCCGGATGGATGGAACGTCGGCGGCATGGCCAAGGGTGCCGGCATGCTGGCCCCCTCGTTGGCGACGATGCTGTGCGTGGTGACGACCGACGTCGTCGCCACGTCCGAGCAGCTCGACCGCGCGCTCCGGCATGCGACGTCGCGGTCCTTCGACCGTCTCGACGTGGACGGCGCCACGTCCACCAACGACACCGTGCTGCTCCTGGCGTCGGGTGCCAGCGGGGTGGCGGCGACGCAGGAGGACCTCGACGCCGCCGTGCTCGCGGTCTGCGACGACCTCGCCGATCAGCTCATGGCGGACGCCGAGGGCGTGACCAAGCGCGTCACCGTCACCGTGCGGGGCGCGCGCAGCGAGGACGACGCCGTCGTGGCGGCCCGGGTGATCGCTCGTGACTCGCTGGTGAAGACGGCTCTCTTCGGCTCCGACCCGAACTGGGGCCGGGTGCTCGCCGCCGTGGGAACGGCGCCGGTGGACATGGAACCCGACCGCATCTCGGTCTCGTTCCAGGGGCGGCCGGTCTGCGTGGACGGCATGGGCGCACCGGGGGCGCGCGAGGTGGACCTCTCGGCCACCGATATCGCCGTCGACGTGCATCTGGGCGTCGGCGACGCGGCCGCCGCCATTCGCACGACGGACCTCTCGCACGGGTACGTCGAAGAGAACTCGGCGTACTCGTCGTGACGGCGCACATGGGGTCGGCCGGCGCCGACCGTGAGCACATGGGGTCGGTGGGCGCCGACCGTGAGCAGACGGGGTCGGCGGGCGCCGCCGAGACGGCGCGCGTGCTCGCCGGCGCCCTGCCGTGGCTGCAGCGGTGGTCCGGCCGGATCGTCGTCGTCAAGTACGGCGGCAACGCGATGGTCGACGACACCCTCAAGGCCGCCTTCGCCGCGGACATGGCGTTCCTGCGCACGGTGGGCGTGCATCCCGTGGTGGTGCACGGCGGCGGCCCGCAGATCTCCGCGATGCTTTCTCGGCTCGGGCTCGTCGGCGAGTTCCGCGGCGGCTTCCGCGTGACGACGCCCGAGGTCATGGACATCGTCCGCATGGTGCTGTTCGGTCAGGTGGGCCGCGAATTGGTCGGGCTGATCAACGCGCACGGACCGTATGCGGTCGGCATCTCCGGCGAGGACGCCGGCCTGTTCACCGCGACGCGGCGAACCGTGCAGGTGGACGGGGTGGCGACGGACATCGGGCTGGTCGGCGACGTCACGAGCGTGAATCCCGACGCGGTGCACGATCTCATCGACGCCGGGCGTATCCCGGTGGTCTCCACCATCGCTCCCGATGCGGACGGCGTGGTGCACAACATCAACGCGGACACCGCCGCGGCGGCTCTCGCCGAGGCGCTGGGCGCGGAGAAGTTGGTGATGCTGACCGACGTGGAGGGCCTCTACACCCGCTGGCCGGACCGCAGTTCGCTCGTCTCCGAGATCGACACCGCCTCGGTGGAGCAACTGCTGCCGACCCTCGACGCCGGCATGGTGCCCAAGATGGAAGCCTGCCTGCGCGCCGTACGCGGCGGTGTGCCGAGCGCGCACGTCGTCGACGGCCGGACCGAGCACTCGGTCCTGCTCGAACTGTTCACCGGAGAAGGGATCGGAACCATGGTGTCCGACACGACGCGGGTGGTCCCGTGACCGCCACCGAGCAGCTCCAGCACCGCTTCGCGGACGCGCTGATGAACAACTACGGCGTACCCCGCGTCGCGCTGGTGCGCGGTGCGGGCGCCGTGGTGACCGACGCGGACGGCAAGGACTACGTCGACTTCCTCGCGGGCATCGCGGTCAACATCCTCGGCCACGCGCACCCGGCCGTCGTCGAGGCCGTGACGACGCAACTCTCGACGCTCGGCCACACGTCGAACCTCTACGCGTCCGAGCCCTCCGTCGCCCTCGCCGAGCAGCTTCTCCACCATTTGGGTCACGCGCCGGGCACCGATGCGCGCGTGTTCTTCTGCAACTCGGGGACGGAGGCGAACGAGGCCGCGTTCAAGATGGCCCGGCTCACCGGCCGCCCCGGCATCGTCGCCGCCGAGAAGGCGTTCCACGGTCGCACCATGGGGGCCCTGGCGCTGACCGGACAGCCGGACAAGCGCACCCCGTTCGAGCCGCTGCCGGGCGGTGTCACGCACGTGCCCTTCGGGGACGTCGCGGCGCTCGACGCCGCCGTCGACGAGACTACCGCCGCGGTGTTCCTCGAACCCATCATGGGAGAGGGCGGAGTCGTCGTGCCGCCGGCGGGGTACCTGGCCTCCGCGCGCGAGATCACCGCTGCCCGGGGTGCGCTGCTGGTTCTCGACGAGGTGCAGACCGGTATCGGCCGGACCGGCTGGTTCTACGCCCATCAGCGCGACGGCATCGTGCCCGATGTGATCACCCTGGCCAAGGGCCTCGGCGGCGGACTGCCCATCGGCGCCACCATCGGGGTCGGCCGCGCGGCGGAGCTGCTCACGCCGGGCAAGCACGGCACGACGTTCGGTGGCAACCCGGTCTGCGCCGCCGCGGCACTCGCCGTGCTGCGGACGATCGGCGAGGACGATCTTCTCGCGCGGGCGGACCGGCTGGGCAAGTCGCTCGCCCACGACATCGAGAGCCTCGGTCATCCGCTGGTCGACCACGTGCGCGGCGCGGGTCTGCTGCTCGGCGTCGTGCTGACCGCACCCGTCGCACCCGAGGTGGAACGGCTCGCGCGCGACGCGGGCTTCCTCGTCAATGCGGCACAGCCGGACGTCGTCCGGTTGGCGCCGCCGCTGATTCTCACCGACGATCAGGCCGCCGCGCTGGTGGCCGCACTGCCGGCGGTCCTCGACGGGGCCGCCGCACCGAAGGAGGCAGCGCAGTGACGCTCCGACACTTCCTGCGGGACGACGATCTGAGTCCGGCCGAGCAGGCCGAGATCCTCGCTCTCGCAGCGGAACTCAAGAAGAACCCGTTCTCCCGGCGGCCGCTGGAGGGTCCGCGCGGCGTCGGCGTCATCTTCGAGAAGAACTCCACCCGGACGCGGTTCTCCTTCGAGATGGGTGTGGCCCAGCTCGGCGGCCACGCCGTCGTCGTCGACGGCCGCAGCACCCAGCTCGGCCGCGAGGAGACCCTGCAGGACACCGGGCGCGTCCTGTCCCGGTACGTCGACGCCGTCGTCTGGCGGACGTTCGGGCAGAAGCGTCTCGAGCAGATGGCGACGGGCGCGACCGTGCCCATCGTCAACGCCCTGTCCGACGAGTTCCATCCCTGCCAGGTGCTCGCCGATCTGCAGACCATCGCCGAACGCAAGGGCAGGACGGCCGGGCTGCGGCTGTCGTACTTCGGTGACGGCGCCAACAACATGGCGCACTCGCTCGTGCTCGGCGGCGTCACGGCGGGCATGCACGTCACCGTCGCCGCACCGGAGGGCTTCCTGCCCGACGCCGACGTGGTCGCGGCCGGCGAGGCCCGCGCCGCCGAGACCGGCGGGTCGGTGACGGTGACCTCCGATCCGATCGCGGCCGCCACCGATGCGGACGTCCTGGTCACCGACACGTGGACGTCGATGGGTCAGGAGAACGACGGGCTCGATCGGATCGGTCCGCTGCGTCCGTTCCAGGTGAACGAGGACCTTCTCGCGCGCGCGGCGTCCGACGTGCTCGTCCTGCACTGCCTCCCTGCTCATCGCGGGGAGGAGATCACCGACACCGTCCTCGACGGGCCGCACAGCGGCGTCTGGGACGAGGCCGAGAATCGCCTGCACGCGCAGAAGGCGGTGCTGGTGTGGCTGCTGGAGCAGTCGCGGTGACGTCCCCCCGGGTGGAGCCGGAGTCGCGCGGGCCGGTCACGGCGTCCACGCGCGCCGGACGCCAGGCGCGCATCGTCGCGCTGCTGGGCGAGCACCAGGTGCGGTCGCAGCCCGAGCTGCAGCACCTGCTCGCCGCCGAGGGCATCGAGGCCACCCAGGCCACGCTCTCGCGGGACCTCGACGAGCTCGGGGCCGTCAAACTGCGCGGAGCGGACGGTGGACCGGGCGTCTACCTCGTCCCCGAGGACGGCAGCCCCGTCCGCGGGGTGTCCGGCGGGACCGGACGGGTGTCGCGCCTGCTCGGCGAGCTGCTGGTGTCCACCGACGCCAGTGCCAACCTCGCCGTGCTGCGGACGCCTCCCGGGGCCGCGCACTATCTCGCGAGCGCGCTGGACCGCGCATCGCTGCCCGACGTCGTCGGGACCGTCGCGGGGGATGACACGATCTTCGTGATCGCCCGCGAACCACTCACCGGACGCGACCTCGCGGACCGCATCGAACATCTCGCGCACTGACGTTCCGCACCACGGAATTCGCGCGAACCGAACCACGACACACAAGGAGCTCAACCTCATGGCCGAACGCGTCATCCTCGCCTACTCCGGTGGACTCGACACCTCCGTCGCCATCAGCTGGATCGGCCGCGAGACCGGCAAGGAGGTCGTCGCCGTCGCGATCGACCTGGGCCAGGGCGGCGAGGACATGGACGTCGTCCGCCAGCGAGCACTCGACTGCGGCGCCGTCGAATCCGTGGTGGTGGATGCCCGCGACGAGTTCGCGGAGGAGTACTGCCTGCCGACCATCCAGTCGAACGCCCTGTACATGGACCGGTACCCGTTGGTCTCGGCGATCAGCCGCCCGCTGATCGTCAAGCACCTCGTCGACAACGCACGCGCTCACGGCGGCACCGTCGTCGCGCACGGCTGCACCGGCAAGGGCAATGATCAGGTGCGCTTCGAGGTCGGCTTCAACACGCTCGCGCCGGAGCTCGACGTGCTGGCGCCGGTGCGCGACTACGCGTGGACCCGCGAGAAGGCCATCGCCTTCGCCGAGGAGAACGCGATCCCGATCAACGTCACCAAGAAGTCCCCGTTCTCCATCGACCAGAACGTGTGGGGCCGTGCCGTCGAGACCGGCTTCCTCGAGGACCTGTGGAACGCGCCGACCAAGGACGTCTACGACTACACCGAGGACCCGACGGCCAACTTCACCGCGCCCGACGAGCTGGTGATCACCTTCGACAAGGGCCGTCCCGTGGCCATCGACGGGCGCCCGGTGTCGGTGCTGCAGGCCATCCAAGAGCTCAACACCCGCGCCGGCAAGCAGGGCGTGGGTCGCCTGGACGTGGTCGAGGATCGACTCGTGGGCATCAAGAGCCGCGAGGTCTACGAGGCCCCCGGCGCCATGGTGCTCATCCGCGCGCACGAGGAGCTCGAGCATGTCACCCTCGAGCGCGAGCTCGGTCGCTACAAGCGCCACACCGACCAGAAGTGGGCCGAGCAGGTCTACGACGGTCTGTGGTTCTCCCCGCTCAAGGGCGCGCTGGACACCTTCGTGCAGCACACCCAGCAGCACGTCTCCGGTGAGATCCGCCTGGTCCTGCACGCCGGGTCCATCGTGGTGAACGGACGACGCTCGGGCGAGTCGCTCTACGACTTCAACCTCGCGACGTACGACGCCGGCGACACCTTCGATCAGTCGTCCGCCAAGGGATTCGTGCAGCTGCACGGTCTGTCGTCGAAGATCGCCGCGCGTCGGGACCGCGGCGCCGTCGGTGCACAGGGACAGTCGGACCTGTGACGGACCAGCCGACCGGCGCCGCCGGGCACGGCACCAACACGGGCGCCCTGTGGGGCGGCCGGTTCGGGTCCGGCCCCGCGGCCGCCATGGCCGCCCTGAGCAAGTCCACCCATTTCGACTGGGTGTTGGCGCCGTACGACGTGCGAGCGTCGAAAGCGCATGCGCGCGTGCTGAATTCGGCGGGTCTGCTCACCGCGCCGGACCTCGAGGCGATGCTCGCCGGTCTCGACGCGTTGGCCGCCGACGTCGACTCCGGCGCCTTCGGGCCGGCCGAGTCCGACGAGGACGTGCACGGCGCGCTCGAACGAGGTCTGATCGAGCGCGTCGGTCCCGAACTGGGCGGTCGGCTGCGGGCGGGACGGTCGCGCAACGACCAGGTGGCCACCCTGTTCCGCATGTGGCTCCGCGACGCGGTCCGCCGCGTGTCGATCGGCGTACTGGACGTCGTCGACGCGCTGGCCGGACAGGCCGCGGCGCACCCCGACGCCGTGATGCCCGGCAAGACGCATTCGCAGGCGGCGCAGCCGGTTCTGCTGGCTCACCACCTGCTCGCGCACGCACATCCCTTGCTGCGGGACGTCGAACGGTTCCGGGACTTCGATCGGCGAGCGGCGGTGTCGCCCTACGGGTCCGGCGCCTTGGCGGGGTCCTCGCTCGGATTGTCCCCGGAGAAGATCGCCGCCGAACTGGGGTTCGACGAGTCGGCCGAGAACTCCATCGACGCGACCAGCTCGCGCGACTTCGCGGCGGAGGCGGCGTTCGTCCTCGCGATGACCGCCGTCGATCTGTCTCGGCTCGCCGAGGAGATCGTCTCCTGGAGCACGCCCGAGTACGGCTACGTGACACTCGCGGACGCGTGGTCCACGGGCAGTTCGATCATGCCGCAGAAGAAGAACCCCGACGTGGCGGAATTGACGCGGGGCAAGACCGGTCGACTGATCGGCAATCTCGCCGGTCTGCTGGCCACGTTGAAGGCGCAGCCCCTCGCGTACAACCGAGACCTGCAGGAGGACAAGGAGCCGGTGATCGACTCCGTGCTCCAACTGGATCTGCTCCTGCCCGCACTGACCGGCCTGATCGGCACGCTGGAGTTCCACACCGACCGCCTCCGGGATCTCGCGCCGGCCGGTTTCACGCTGGCCACGGACATCGCGGAATGGCTGGTGCGTCAGGGTGTTCCGTTCCGGCACGCCCACGAGGTCGCCGGTGCCTGCGTGCGCGTCGCGGAGGAGTGCGGACGCGAGCTGGATCAGCTCACCGACGACCAGTTCGCCGCGATCGATCCGGCCCTGAGTCCGGAGGTGCGCAGCGTGCTCACCGTCGACGGGTCCATCGCGTCGCGAGACAGTCGCGGCGGTACCGCTCCGGTTCGCGTCGCCGAACAGTTGGCCGGTGTTCGGGCGCTCGCAGCGCGGTTGCGGGAGTGGCCCGACGCCTGATCCGGCGGAGTCCGCGGGAGACCCCGTGCCGGTGTGAGACGCTGTGATCCGCCGGTGGCGGGGCGCCGGCGGCGAGTGGGTCGGTGCGTGCCGTGCTCGGTGATCGGTGCGCGCAGTGTTCGGTGACGGAGGAGAACAGGTGCTGGGTTTCGACGCCGGGTCCGTGACGACGTCGCTGCGTCGCGTCGTCGCCACCGCGCAGAACGGGCTCGAGGTTCTCCGCCTCGGTGGGCTCGAGACGGACGCCGTGCCGTCGTCGTTCACCGTCGTCGCGCGGGATCCGATGTACCGACTGCGTCGGTACTTCGCCGACGAGAACCCGTCCGGACCGCCGGTCGTGCTCGTCCCGCCGATGATGATGGCGGCGGACGTGTACGACGTCACCCGTGATCAGGGGGGAGTGGGCCTGCTTCACGCCGCGGGCATGGACCCGTGGGTGGTCGACTTCGGCTCGCCCGCCACCGAGGAAGGCGGCTGGAACCGCACTCTGACCGACCACATCGTGGCGATCAGCGAGATCGTCGACCTCGTGGCCCGGGAGACCGGTCGCGACGTGCACCTCGCCGGCTACTCGCAGGGCGGGATGTTCTGCTACCAGGCCGCTGCGTACCGCTCGAGTCGCAACATCGCCAGCATCGTCACCTTCGGCAGTCCCGTCGACACGCTCGCCGCACTCCCACTGGGCATCCCGGCGGGGGTGGCCACGCGCGGTGCGGAGTTCCTCGCGGAGCACGTGTTCACGCGGCTCGCGGTGACCGACTGGATGGCTCGCACCGGGTTCCAACTGCTCGACCCGGCCAAGACCGTGAAGAGTCGGATCGACTTCCTGCTCCAGCTCCACGACCGAGATGCGTTGCTGCCGCGCGAATCGCAGCGTCGATTCCTCGCCATGGACGGGTGGGTGGCCTGGTCCGGCCCGGCGGTGGCCGAACTGCTGACCCAGTTCGTCGTCCACAACCGCATGATGACCGGCGGGTTCTCGATCCGGGGCAAGGTCGTGTCGTTGACCGAGCTGACGGTCCCGATCCTCGCGTTCGTCGGCGAGGTCGACGACATCGGCCAACCGCTCGCCGTGCGGGGTATCCGACGGGCCGCGCCGCGTGCGCAGGTGTTCGAGGCGGACCTGCGGGCCGGTCATTTCGGCCTCGTCGTCGGCAGCACGGCGGCGACGCAGACGTGGCCGATCACGTCCAAGTGGCTCGACTGGCGCGAGGGCAACGGACCGCGACCGCTGGAGGTCCGCGCGATGTCGTACGACGACCACCCCCCGTCGGAGAGCGGGGTGTCGGTCAGCGCGCGACTGGTCCACACCGCGGCGACCATCGCCGAAGTGGGGGTCGGAATCGGCCGCGGTGCGGTGTCCGCCGCCGCCGGAGCGGTCCGCGGCTCGCGGGAGATTTCGACCGAAGCCGTGCGCACGCTGCCGAAGCTGGCCAAGCTCGGCCAGCTCCAGCCGCACTCCCCGGTGTCGATGGGACGCCTGCTCGCCGAACAGAACCGTCGTGCGCCGTCGGCGGAGTGCTTCGTCTTCGACGACCGGGTGTACTCGTACGCGGCGGTGAACGAGCGCATCGACAACGTCGTGCGCGGGTTGATCGCGCACGGAATCCGACCGGCCATGCACATCGGGGTGCTGATGGAGACCCGGCCGAGCGCGCTCGCAGCCGTCGCCGCCCTCTCCCGTATCGGCGCCGTTGCCGTCCTGGTGCAGCCGTCACCGGACGTCGGCGTCGCGTTGCGTCTCGGCCGTGCGGAGATGGTGATCGTCGATCCGGAGAATCTGGACTCGGCCGTCGACCTCGGTTTCGAGGTGTTGGTCCTCGGCGGCGGCGAGAGTCGCGCCCTGTCGATCCCGACGTCGGACACCGTGGTCGATCTCGAGCAGGTCGATCCGAGCAGTATCGACCTCCCGGGGTGGTACGTCCCCAACCCGGGCCGCGCGCGCGAACTCGCCTTCGTCCTGTTCAGCGGATCCGGGGACACCCTCGCCGCGAAGTACGTCACCAACTACCGGTGGGCACTGTCGGCATTCGGCACCGCCGGCTCGGCGGGGCTCTCCCGCAGTGACACCGTCTACTGCCTTGCCCCGCTGCATCATTCGGCCGGTCTGCTGGTCGCGGTGGGCGGCGCGCTCGCGGGCGGATCACGGATCGCGCTCTCGCGGGGGCTGGCACCCGAGCGATTCGCGGACGAGGTCCAGCGCTACGGCGTGACCGTGGTGTCCTACACCTGGGCCATGATGCGGGATCTCCTGGATCATCCCGACCTTCCCGAGCCGCGGCTGCATCCGATCAGGTTGTTCATCGGGTCCGGCATGCCGGTGAACCTCTGGCGACGCACGGTCGACCGCCTGGCCCCCGCCCGGGTGCTCGAGTTCTACGCCTCCACCGAGGGCGACGTGGTGTTGGCCAACGTCGCCGGCGTCAAGATCGGCTCGAAGGGCCGTCCCCTCCCCGGCAGCGGGCGGGTCGCCCTGGCGGCGTACGACCCCGTCACCGCGCGGTTCGTCACCGACGATCACGGGTTCGTCCGCGACTGCGCCGACGACGAGCCCGGCGTCCTGTTGGGACGTCCCGGACTCGACGACGTCAGCGGCTCCTACATGCGCGGTGTGTTCGAGGCGGGGGACGTCTGGACACCCACCGAACTCATGTTCCGCCGGGACGAGGGCGGTGACTTCTGGCTGCTCGGCAACAAGCGGTCGGTGGTGCTCACGGCGCACGGGCCCGTCTACCCGCAGCCCGTCGTCGACGCCGTGTCCGGCCTCGACCAGGTCGACCTCGCCGTGACCTACGGCGTGGGCGATCCCGGAGAGCAGTGGGCGGTGTGCGCCGTGACGCTGCGTCCGGGGGCGAGTCTCGGAGCACGGGCCGTCGGCGAGGCGCTGGCCGCTGTGCCCGCGGAGCAGCGACCGGACCTCGTCCACGTGGTGGCCGACATTCCGGTGAGCGCCGCGTTCCGGCCCGTCGACGAGGCTCTGCGCGCCGCCGGACTGCCGACGCCGGGCCCGCGCGCCTGGTACGCCGACGGATTGGGGGAGTACCGCCGCCTGACCAAGGCGGTCGCGGCGGACCGGTTCTCGACGTCGGCGGGTGCTTCGTCCGTCGGCCGCTCGGGATCGTAGGGTGACAGCATTCCCCCGAGCACAGGAGTTCCGATGAGTGTCGACGCCCGCCTGCACAGCATTTTGGCGTGCCCGCAGGACAAGGGTCCGCTGCTGCTGATCCAGGACGAGCTGCTCTACAACCCTCGGTTGCGCCGCATCTACCCGATCGAGAACGGCATTCCGGTGCTGCTCGTCGACGATGCTCGCGATGCCGACGATGCTCGACACGCCGACATCCTCGCGCGCGCCGTCGAGCCGGAGGCCGCGGTCTGACCTCGGAGAACGATCCGAGCTACGCTTCGGACACGGACCCCGCGTCCGTGCTCGGTCGGTCCGACCCGGTCACGGCTGCCCGGCGCATCCTCGGCGGCGTCCTCCGCCACGGCGACGTCGCCGTGCGCATCGTGGAAGTCGAGGCGTACGGGGGTGACCCGGCCGGACCGTGGCCGGATCCGGCGGCGCACTCCTTCCGCGGACCCACGCCGCGGAACTCGGTGATGTTCGGTCCGGCGGGCCGGCTGTACGTCTACCTCAGTTACGGGATGCACCGGTGCGCGAACATCGTGTGCGCGTCCGACGGTGTCGCCGGGGCCGTGCTCGTCCGAGCCGGTGCGGTGATCGACGGGGACGGAACGGTGGCGGTGCGCCGCGGGTCGGCGCGTGGACCCGGACGGGCACGGGGGCCGGGGAATCTCGGGTCCGCGCTCGGCCTGACGCTCGAGCACAACGGGCTGGACCTCGCGTCGTCCGAGTCGCCGGTTCGCTTCCACCTCGGTGCCGAGGTGGCCTGCGTCGCCGGTCCGCGCGTCGGGGTCAGTTCCGCGGCGGACGTGCCCTGGCGCTTCTGGATCCCGGGCGATCCCGCGGTGTCCACCTATCGGCGCAGCCCGCGGGCACCGGTGCGGGCGGATGTGGTCGACCCCCCGGTCATGCGGAAAGATCAGCCGTCGTGAGCATCATCGAGGAACTGTCCTGGCGCGGATTGATCGCCCAGTCGACCGACATCGAGGCCCTGACCGAGGCGACGCGGGAACCCATCACGCTGTACGCGGGCTTCGACCCGACCGGACCGAGTCTGCACGCCGGCCATCTGGTGCCTCTGCTCGTGCTCGCCCGGTTCCAGCGTGCCGGCCATCGTCCGGTCGTTCTCGCGGGCGGTGCCACCGGGTTGATCGGTGATCCGCGCGACGTCGGGGAGCGGACGATGAACGGGGCGGACACGGTGGCCGACTGGGCCGACCGCATCCGCGGCCAGTTGTCGCGGTTCGTGGACCTGGATACCGGGTCACCCGCGGACGCGGTGATGGCGAACAACCTGGACTGGACCGGGCAGCTCACCGCGATCGACTTCCTGCGCGACCTCGGCAAGCACTTCTCGGTGAACGTGATGCTCGCGCGCGAGACGGTGAAGAAGCGACTCGAGTCGGACGGCCTGTCCTACACCGAGTTCAGCTACATGCTGCTTCAGGCCAACGACTTCCTGCACCTGCGCCGAGAACTGGGATGCGTGCTTCAAGTGGGTGGCTCGGATCAGTGGGGAAACATCGTCGCCGGCGTGGACCTGAACCGCCGCGTGGACGGGGCCGCCGTGCACGCGATGACGGTGCCCCTGGTCACGGCCGCCGACGGAACGAAGTTCGGCAAGTCGACCGGGGGTGGCAGCCTCTGGCTCGACCCCGAGATGACGTCGCCGTACGCGTGGTACCAGTACTTCGTGAACACCGCCGACGCCGACGTGGTGCGGTACCTGCGGTGGTTCACGTTCCTCGGCCGGGACGAACTCGCGGAGCTCGAGACCGCGACGGCGGAGCGCCCGCAGGCACGTGAGGCGCAGCGGCGACTGGCGGCCGAGATGACGACCCTGGTCCACGGGGCCGAGAACACCGCTGCGGTCGAACTGGCCAGCCGCGCACTCTTCGGCCGCGGGGATCTCGACGAACTCGATCCGGCCACGCTCGACGCAGCGCTTCGCGAGGCCGGCGTGGTCGAGGTCCACGCGGGGGAGCAGCCCACGATCGTCGACCTGCTGGTGTCGTCCGGGCTGTGCGAGAGCAAGGGCGCCGCGCGTCGAGTCCTCAAGGAGGGCGGCGCCTCGGTCAACAATCGGAAGATCGCCGAGGAGGACTGGCGACCCGACGCGACCGACTTCCTGCACGGCGAGTGGCTCGTGCTGCGACGGGGCAAGAAAAACATGGCGGGGGTCCGCCGCGCTCCGTGACCTCGGGTGTCCGGGGTCACAGGTCGGTGATCCGGCCTCGGGTGCGCGCCGTAGCCCGAGCCGGGGCCGCCGACCTGCGACAACTCGGCTCCGACAGCATGGCGACCAGCGGATTTGACGCGCCGTTATCCGGCGCGTAACTTTTGTCGAGTCAGAGCGAGACGGACACGGAGAGCGAGCCGCAAGGCCGCTTCCTACCGGCTCTGACACCCTGATCGGAACCTGGCTCGACGGTCCTTGACCGTCCGCCGGAGGCCCGGTTAGTCTGGAACGGTTGCCCCGGATCCGGTTCACCTGTGGTGGGTTGGTGGTGGTGTGCGTGTGTTCTTTGAGAACTCAACAGTGTGTCGATGAATGTCAGTGCCAAATATTTTTTGGTTCCGGTTCTTCTCCTTCTTCCCGTCGGGGGAGGATCGGTGTTGTCAGTACATTTTGTGCTGGCGTGAGTTTTTGTTTGCTGGATTCGGCTCTTTAGTGTTGATTGCACCGCTGGGGTGCCTGCTGCTTGTGTGGTGGGTGTCTGGTGGTGTGATTGGAGTCTTCAACGGAGAGTTTGATCCTGGCTCAGGACGAACGCTGGCGGCGTGCTTAACACATGCAAGTCGAACGGTAAGGCCCTTCGGGGTACACGAGTGGCGAACGGGTGAGTAACACGTGGGTGATCTGCCCTGCACTTCGGGATAAGCCCGGGAAACTGGGTCTAATACCGGATAGGACTGCGCGGTGCATGCCGTGTGGTGGAAAGATTTATCGGTGCAGGATGGGCCCGCGGCCTATCAGCTTGTTGGTGGGGTAATGGCCTACCAAGGCGACGACGGGTAGCCGGCCTGAGAGGGCGACCGGCCACACTGGGACTGAGACACGGCCCAGACTCCTACGGGAGGCAGCAGTGGGGAATATTGCACAATGGGCGCAAGCCTGATGCAGCGACGCCGCGTGAGGGATGACGGCCTTCGGGTTGTAAACCTCTTTCAGCAGGGACGAAGCGTGAGTGACGGTACCTGCAGAAGAAGCACCGGCCAACTACGTGCCAGCAGCCGCGGTAATACGTAGGGTGCAAGCGTTGTCCGGAATTACTGGGCGTAAAGAGCTCGTAGGCGGTTTGTCGCGTCGTCTGTGAAAACCAGCAGCTCAACTGTTGGCTTGCAGGCGATACGGGCAGACTTGAGTATTTCAGGGGAGACTGGAATTCCTGGTGTAGCGGTGAAATGCGCAGATATCAGGAGGAACACCGGTGGCGAAGGCGGGTCTCTGGGAAATAACTGACGCTGAGGAGCGAAAGCGTGGGTAGCGAACAGGATTAGATACCCTGGTAGTCCACGCCGTAAACGGTGGGCGCTAGGTGTGGGTTTCCTTCCACGGGATCCGTGCCGTAGCTAACGCATTAAGCGCCCCGCCTGGGGAGTACGGCCGCAAGGCTAAAACTCAAAGGAATTGACGGGGGCCCGCACAAGCGGCGGAGCATGTGGATTAATTCGATGCAACGCGAAGAACCTTACCTGGGTTTGACATACACCGGAAAGCCGTGGAGACACGGCCCCCCTTGTGGTCGGTGTACAGGTGGTGCATGGCTGTCGTCAGCTCGTGTCGTGAGATGTTGGGTTAAGTCCCGCAACGAGCGCAACCCTTGTCCTGTGTTGCCAGCGGATTATGCCGGGGACTCGCAGGAGACTGCCGGGGTCAACTCGGAGGAAGGTGGGGACGACGTCAAGTCATCATGCCCCTTATGTCCAGGGCTTCACACATGCTACAATGGCCGGTACAGAGGGCTGCGATACCGTGAGGTGGAGCGAATCCCTTAAAGCCGGTCTCAGTTCGGATCGGGGTCTGCAACTCGACCCCGTGAAGTCGGAGTCGCTAGTAATCGCAGATCAGCAACGCTGCGGTGAATACGTTCCCGGGCCTTGTACACACCGCCCGTCACGTCATGAAAGTCGGTAACACCCGAAGCCGGTGGCCTAACCCTTGTGGAGGGAGCCGTCGAAGGTGGGATCGGCGATTGGGACGAAGTCGTAACAAGGTAGCCGTACCGGAAGGTGCGGCTGGATCACCTCCTTTCTAAGGAGCATGTCTCGTCGGAGTACCACCCACACAGGTGGGAGGGAAACGACGCAGAGACCACGCCGGCCCCGTTCGCGGGTCGGGTGGGAGCTCATGGGTGGAACACTGACAACTCATCTTCGACGTTGACTGCCGGCCCGTGTGCCGGTGGGGTCGAGGGTTATATCGACGCACTGTTGGGTCCTGAGAGAACACGCGAGTGTTACCTCTCTGGCAAGAACGAATGCAGGCAATGCTGGTTGTGTCTATCGGCTTCTCGTTGTGGGGAGTGTCTGAGGCTGGCGTGAACAGTGTTGTGTGTGTGTTGTTTGAGAACTGCACAGTGGACGCGAGCATCTTTGTTGTAAGTGTGTAAGAGCGTACGGTGGATGCCTTGGCACCAGGAGCCGATGAAGGACGTAGGAGGCTGCGATAAGCCTCGGGGAGCTGTCAACCGAGCTGAGATCCGAGGGTGTCCGAATGGGGAAACCCAGCACGAGTGATGTCGTGTTACCCGCATCTGAATATATAGGGTGTGTGGAGGGAACGTGGGGAAGTGAAACATCTCAGTACCCACAGGAAGAGAAAACAACAGTGATTCCGTCAGTAGTGGCGAGCGAACGCGGAAGAGGCCAAACCATGTGCATGTGATACCCGGCAGGGGTTGTGCGTGTGGGGTTGTGGGGTTTGTCTTGTCGATTCTGCCGGGTCGGCCGACAGTGAGAAATCGTGTGGTTAGTCGAAGTGGTCTGGGATGGCCTGCCGTAGAGGGTGAGAGTCCTGTAGACGAAAACTGTGCGACTGTCGTGATGAATGCCCAAGTAGCAGCGGGCCCGTGAAATCTGCTGTGAATCTGTCGGGACCACCCGATAAGCCTGAATACTCCCTGGTGACCGATAGCGGACTAGTACCGTGAGGGAAAGGTGAAAAGTACCCCGGGAGGGGAGTGAAATAGTACCTGAAACCGTGCGCTTACAATCCGTCAGAGCCTGTGCACATTTCGGTGTGGTGGGTGATGGCGTGCCTTTTGAAGAATGAGCCTGCGAGTCAGTGGTATGTGGCGAGGTTAACCCGTGTGGGGTAGCCGTAGCGAAAGCGAGTCCGAATAGGGCGAATTCAGTCGCATGCTCTGGACCCGAAGCGGAGTGATCTACCCATGGCCAGGGTGAAGCGACGGTAAGACGTCGTGGAGGCCCGAACCCACTTAGGTTGAAAACTGAGGGGATGAGTTGTGGGTAGGGGTGAAAGGCCAATCAAACTCCGTGATAGCTGGTTCTCCCCGAAATGCATTTAGGTGCAGCGTCGCGTGTTTCATCCTGGAGGTAGAGCTACTGGATGGTCTAGGGGGCCCACAAGCTTACCGAAATCAGCCAAACTCCGAATGCCAGGATGTGAGAGCGCGGCAGTGAGACTGCGGGCGATAAGGTTCGTAGTCGAGAGGGAAACAGCCCAGATCGCCGGCTAAGGCCCCTAAGCGTGTACTAAGTGGAAAAGGATGTGAAGTCGCGAAGACAACCAGGAGGTTGGCTTAGAAGCAGCCACCCTTGAAAGAGTGCGTAATAGCTCACTGGTCAAGTGATTTTGCGCCGACAATGTAGCGGGGCTCAAGTACACCGCCGAAGCCGCGGCACTCACATGTATCCCGTCCATCGTCTGCGGATGGTGGGCCAGGTGTGTGGGTGGGTAGGGGAGCGTCGTGTGGCCGGGGAAGCGCCGGAGTGATCCAGGTGTGGAGGCCACGCGAGTGAGAATGCAGGCATGAGTAGCGAAAGACGAGTGAGAAACTCGTCCGCCGAATGACCAAGGGTTCCTGGGCCAGGTTAATCCGCCCAGGGTGAGTCGGGACCTAAGGCGAGGCCGACAGGCGTAGTCGATGGACAACGGGTTGATATTCCCGTACCCGTGTATCCGCGCCCATGACGAATCAGGAGTACTAACCGTCCAGATCTTCCGTGAGCACCTTCGGGTGCCTGGTGGAGTGATGCACGGGACCTTTCCTGGTAGTAGTCAAGCGATGGGGTGACGCAGGAAGGTAGCTGGGCCAGTCAGTGGTTGTACTGGTGTAAGCCTGTAGGGCGAACGGTAGGCAAATCCGCCGTTCACATGAGCCTGAGAGGTGATGCGTAGCCGAATGAGGCGAATTCAGTGATCCTATGCTGCCGAGAAAAGCCTCTAGTGAGTTGGTACACGGCCCGTACCCCAAACCGACACAGGTGGTCAGGTAGAGAATACCAAGGCGATCGAGAGAACTATGGTTAAGGAACTCGGCAAAATGCCCCCGTAACTTCGGGAGAAGGGGGACCCCTGCTGGTGATCACTCTTGCAGTGTGAGCTGGTGTGGGTCGCAGAGACCAGTGAGAAGCGACTGTTTACTAAAAACACAGGTCCGTGCGAAGTCGTAAGACGATGTATACGGACTGACGCCTGCCCGGTGCTGGAAGGTTAAGAGGACCGGTCAGCCACCCTCGTGGTGGCGAAGCTGAGAATTTAAGCCCCAGTAAACGGCGGTGGTAACTATAACCATCCTAAGGTAGCGAAATTCCTTGTCGGGTAAGTTCCGACCTGCACGAATGGCGTAACGACTTCTCAGCTGTCTCAACCATAGACTCGGCGAAATTGCATTACGAGTAAAGATGCTCGTTACGCGCGGCAGGACGAAAAGACCCCGGGACCTTCACTACAGCTTGGTATTGGTGTTCGGTTCGGTTTGTGTAGGATAGGTGGGAGACTGTGAAGCATGCACGCCAGTGTGTGTGGAGTCGTTGTTGAAATACCACTCTGATCGTATTGGATACCTCAACCTCGGACCATGATCTGGTTCAGGGACAGTGCCTGGTGGGTAGTTTAACTGGGGCGGTTGCCTCCCAAAATGTAACGGAGGCGCCCAAAGGTTCCCTCAGCCTGGTTGGCAATCAGGTGTCGAGTGCAAGTGCACAAGGGAGCTTGACTGTGAGACTGACAGGTCGAGCAGGGACGAAAGTCGGGACTAGTGATCCGGCACCGGCAAGTGGAAGCGGTGTCGCTCAACGGATAAAAGGTACCCCGGGGATAACAGGCTGATCTTCCCCAAGAGTCCATATCGACGGGATGGTTTGGCACCTCGATGTCGGCTCGTCGCATCCTGGGGCTGGAGTAGGTCCCAAGGGTTGGGCTGTTCGCCCATTAAAGCGGCACGCGAGCTGGGTTTAGAACGTCGTGAGACAGTTCGGTCTCTATCCGCCGCGCGCGTGAAGAAACTTGAGGAAGGCTGTCCCTAGTACGAGAGGACCGGGACGGACGAACCTCTGGTGTGCCAGTTGTTCCACCAGGAGCACTGCTGGTTGGCTACGTTCGGAAGGGATAACCGCTGAAAGCATCTAAGCGGGAAGCCTGTTCCAAGATGAGGTTTCTCACCCCCCAGAGGGGGTAAGGCCCCCGGCAGACCACCGGGTTGATAGGCCAGAACTGGAAGCCCAGCAATGGGTGCAGGTGACTGGTACTAATAGGCCGAGGACTTACCACGAAGAAGCTACGCGTCCACTGTGCAGTATCTGAAACAACACACCACGTGTGACAGTTTCACAGAGTTACGGCGGCCATAGCGGAGCGGGAAACGCCCGGACCCATTCCGAACCCGGAAGCTAAGCCCTCCAGCGCCGATGGTACTGCACCCGACAGGGTGTGGGAGAGTAGGACACCGCCGAACATAAATTCCGAAAGGGGACCCATTCACGTGGGTCCCCTTTCGTGTTTCTCCGGTAATTTGCCTCCACAGGTTCTCTCTGTGCAGTGCCGATCGACGAAAGGTTCGCCCCGTGTCCGACACCCCCACCCCGGACGGTCCGACCGACGACGCCCGCGGACGCGAACAGCGCCCCCGACGTGACGATCGCGCGGCTGGATCGCGGGAACGCCGCGGTGGCCACCAGGGTGCACCGCGGCGCGGAGACGATGCCGGCAGCCAGGATCGACGCCGCCACACCGACCGGCGCACCGACGGCCGTGCCGGAGGCGAGCGCGGCGGACACGACCGCGGCGAGAGTCGATCCGGCGGCGGCGACCGTCGGACCTTCGGCCCGCGGCAGGGTCCGTCCGCCGGTCGTCCCGACCGAGGGGGACGGCCGCAGGGTGATCATCGCCGTCGCGGCGGTGACGGTGCGTCCGGCCCCCGCGCCGGCCAAAGCCGCGGAGCCGACTCCCGCCCGGCACGGGCGCCCGAACCGGATCTGCCCGACGACGCCCTGGCCAAGGATCTCGAAGGGGCGGTGCGTCGTGACCTCCTCAGTCTGGACAAGTCGAACGCCGAGACCGTGGCTCGGCACCTGGTGATGACCAGTCGACTCATCGCCGACGATCCCGCAGCGGCGCTCGCGCACGCGCGGGCGGCCCGTGGCCGGGCCGGCCGTATCGCCGTGGTGCGGGAGACCGCCGGGATCGCCGCGTACCACGCCGGCGAGTGGGCGGAGGCGCTGTCGGAACTGCGTGCCGCGCGGCGCATGGCCGGCGGTCCGGGACTGTTGTCCGTGATGGCGGACTGCGAACGCGGACTGGGTCGCCCCGAACGGGCCATCGAGCTCGGCCGCAGCGACGAGGCCAGAATGCTGACCGGCGACGACGCTGCGGAATTGCGCATCGTCGTGGCCGGCGCGCGGATGGACATGGGCCAGTACGACCAGGCGGTGGTCACCCTGCAGACCGCCGACCTCGACGGTGATCGCGACGGCTCCGCCGCGGCTCGCTACTACTACGCCTACGCGGATGCTCTGGTCGCGGCCGGTCGCGCGGAGGACGGACTCCAGTGGTTCCTGCGCGCAGCTGCGGCTGATACCGACGGGGAGACGGACGCCGAGGATCGAGTCGACGAGCTGACGGGCCCGTGACCCGGCTGACCGACCGCCACGACGCACTGCTGCTCGATCTCGACGGCACGCTCTACCGTGGCCCGGACCCCGTCGACGGCGCGGTGGACGTGCTCCGCGAGTGCTCGTCGACGCTCTGCTACGTCACCAACAACGCGAGCCGCACGCCGGCCGCCGTGGCGGAACACCTTCGCGACCTGGGCTTTCACGCCCCCGACGAGTCGGTGGTCACGTCGTCGCAGGCCGCGGCCCGGCTGCTTGCCGAACTGGTGCCGGCGGGCTCGTCGGTGCTGGTGGTGGGAACCGAGGCGCTCGCGGCCGAGGTGGAGGCCGTCGGGTTGACGACCACCCGATCGGCCGACCCCGCCCCCGACGCCGTGGTGCAGGGGCACTCGCCCGACACGGGGTGGGCGGACATCGCCGAGGCCACGTACGCCGTGCGCGCCGGTGCGGTCTGGGTGGCGGCGAACGCCGACACGTCCCTGCCGACACCCCGTGGTCTGGGGCCCGGCAACGGCGCCATGGTCGCGGCCGTCGCCGCTGCCACGGGTATGCGACCGCGCGTGGCCGGAAAGCCCGAGGCGCCGCTGATGGCCGATGCGCTGGCCCGGTCCGAGTCGTCGTCTCCGCTCGTCGTGGGGGACCGACTCGACACCGACATCGCCGGGGCCAACACCGTCGGCATTCCGTCGTTGCTCGTGCTGACGGGAGTGAGCACCGTCGACGACGTGTTGTGGGCGGGCCCCGAGTGCCGCCCGACGCACCTCGCGTCGTCGCTCGCCGTACTGCTGGAGGACGAATCCGCGTCTCTGATCGCCGCGACCGACCGCTGGTCCGTCGCGCGCGACGGGGCGACGGTGCGCCTGTCCTCCGGTACGGATGCAGGCCACGGGACGGCCGGCGAGCCGGCCTGGGCCGACGCGTTGCGCTCGATCCTGCCCGCGGTCTGGGCCCTGGACGGCGTCGACACGGTCGAGGGTGCCGACGACGCCGCCCGCGCGGTCGTCGAGGAGTGGCGCGCCCGTTCCTGAGGGTGTCGGGATCGGCCGCGACGGGGCCCTGTCGGGCCCATCGGCTAGCGTTGTCGGCGATGACGTCGTCGGTCCCTCTTCCCGGTCAGCACCGCCCCGCGCAGCAGGGCGGTGGAGCCGACGGTGCGCCCGATCCGGACGCGATTCGCGCGCAGGTCGGCGAGCTTCTCACCGAGGCCGATCGGGCGTCGCAGATCCCGAGTGGCGAGGGCACGGCCGACGTCCACGGATTGGTCGCGTTGACTCGTCGCGCGCAGATCCTGGGTCGTGCGCACGACGTTCTGGTGGATGCGCTGAGCTCGGTGGACAAGTCCTGATGGCTCGTCGAGCACGGGTCGATGCCGAGTTGGTCCGCCGGGGTCTGGCGAGGTCGCGCGAGCACGCGTCCGAACTCATCGCCGAGGGGCGGGTCCTCATCGCGGGGTCGGTGGCCACCAAGCCCGCGACCGCCGTGGAGCCGGCGACGGCGCTGCGTGTCGTCGAGGTGGCCGACGAGGTGTCGTGGGCCTCGCGCGGCGCCCACAAACTGCTCGGTGCTCTGGACGAGTTCGCACCGCAGGGGCTCGATGTGACCGGGCGGCGCTGTCTGGACGCCGGTGCGTCGACCGGCGGATTCACCGACGTCCTGCTCACGCGTGGCGCGCGTGAGGTGGTGGCCGTCGACGTCGGCTACGGCCAGCTCGTCTGGCGCCTGCAGAGCGACGACCGCGTGCACGTCCACGATCGAACGAACGTCCGGAGCATCGACGCCGAGACCATCGGCGGTTCGGTCGATCTGATCGTCGCCGACCTGTCGTTCATCTCGCTGTCGCTGGTGCTGCCGGCGTTCGTCGCCTCGCTGGCACCGGGTGGCAGCATCGTGCCCATGGTGAAGCCGCAGTTCGAGGTGGGGAAGGACCGGATCGGGTCCGGCGGGGTGGTCCGTGATCCCGCCATGCGCGCCGCCGCCGTGGTCGAGGTCGCGCGTGCCGCCGAGACCCTCGGCCTGCGCACCCGAGGCGTGGCACCGAGTCCGCTGCCCGGGCCGGCCGGGAACGTCGAGTACTTCCTCTGGCTGACGGCGGTGGACGACGGCGCCGAGCCCGAATCCGGCGCCGCACCGGCCATCGAAGACCTCGTGGCGGCGGCCGTGGCGAAGGGACCGCAATGACCGTGCTGCCGGGAACCGAACCCACCCCGGACCGGATCGTGCTGCTCGTCGCGCATCCCGGTCGGCCGGACATCGAGCAGACCGCGCGCCGCGCCGCCAAGGTGTTCCACGAGCACGGTATCGGTCTGCGCGTCCTGGTCGACGAGCACGACACGTCCCGGCTCGAGTCCACGTCCGGTGTCGACGCGTTGTCCGAGCCCCACTCCGACGTCTCCGTGGTGGAATTCGGGCCGGCCGCGGCCGTGGGGTGCGAACTCGTCCTGGTTCTCGGCGGGGACGGCACCTTTCTGCGTGCCGCCGAGTTGGCCCGTGGTGCGTCGATCCCGGTGCTGGGTATCAACCTGGGCCGCATCGGATTCCTCGCCGAAGCCGAGGCCGACGCCCTCGAGGAGACTCTCGACATCGTCGTGCGGCGCACCTATCGCATCGAACCGCGCATGACGCTCGACATCGCCGTGCTGGTCGACGGTGAGGTGGTGGAGCGGGGGTGGGCACTCAACGAGGCGAGCATCGAGAACGCGTCCCGTCTCGGGGTGTTGGAAGTGGTGCTCGAGGTGGACGACCGGCCGGTGTCCGCGTTCGGCTGCGACGGGGTTCTCCTCGCCACGCCCACGGGGTCCACGGCGTACGCGTTCTCCGCGGGCGGACCGGTGGTGTGGCCGGAGTTGGACGCGATCCTCGTGATCCCGAGCAACGCACACGCACTGTTCGCGCGTCCGCTGGTCACCAGCCCGGAATCGCACATCGCCGTCGAGATCTTCGACGGGGGCCGCGAGGCGCTGGTCTTCTGCGACGGCCGCCGCACCATGACGCTGCCGCCCGGTGCGCGGGTGGAGGTGGTGCGGGGGTCCGAACCCATCAAGTGGGTGCGACTCGATTCCGCGCCGTTCGCCGATCGTCTGGTCCACAAGTTCGCGCTGCCGGTCACCGGCTGGCGGGGGAGGGTGACGTAACCGCGTGCTGTCCGAAATTCGTATCGACGGGCTCGGCGCCATCGCCGAGGCCACCGCGACGTTCTCGACGGGACTGACGGTCCTCACCGGTGAGACCGGCGCCGGCAAGACGATGGTGGTCACCGGTCTGCATCTGCTGTCCGGGGCGCGGGCCGATGCCGGCCGGGTCCGGGTCGGGGCCGACCGCGCGGTGGTCGAGGGCCGATTCACCACCGACACGGTGGGCGAGCCCGCACGCGGGGAGGTCGAGGCGCTGCTCGAGTCCACCGGGGCTCGACGCGACGACGACGACAGCATCATCGCGGTGCGGTCGGTGTCGACGGACGGACGCTCGCGGGCCCACCTCGGCGGCCGCAGCGTGCCGGCGGGTGTGCTGTCGGAGTTCACCGGTTCGTTGCTGACCGTGCACGGGCAGAACGACCAACTCCGCCTGCAACGCAGCGACCAGCAGCGGGCCGCGCTGGACCGGTTCGCCGGAGAGGCGGTGACGGCCCTGCTCGCCGAGTACCGCACGCGGCGACGCGAGTGGCTCGCCGCGGTGGACGAACTACGGGACCGAACCGAGCGCGCCCGGGAGATGGCCCGCGAGGCGGATCAGCTGACGTTCGCCCTGCAGGAGATCGACGCCGTCGCCCCCGAACCCGGTGAGGACACCGCGATCTCCGCCGCCGTGCGTCGGCTGGGTGATCTCGACAGCCTGCGCGACGCCGCGGCCGGGGCGCGCGGTGCCCTCACGGGTGGCGACGACCCCGACGACGTGTCGGTCATGGCCCTGCTCGGTGCCGCGCGGGATCGCCTCGACTCCGCCGACGACGAGATCCTCCGGGCGCTGGGGCCGCGCGTCGCCGAGGCGATCGCCGTGGTCACCGACGTCGGCGCGGACCTGACGGCGTACCTGGACGACCTCCCGGCGGATCCCGATGCACTCGACACGATGCTCTCGCGGCAGGCCGAGCTCAAGAACCTCACACGCAAGTACGCCGCCGACGTCGACGGCGTTCTCGCCTGGGCGCACGAGGCCCGGGAACGGTTGACCGGACTGGACGTGTCGGCCGACGCCCTGGCCGCCCTCGCCGAGCAGGTCCGGACCGGTGCCGCGGCGACGGCGTCGGTCGCGGCGTCCCTGAGTGCGGCGCGGGCCAAGGCGGCGACCCGGCTGGCCAAGGCCGTCAGCGCGGAATTGTCCGGACTCGCGATGGGCAAGGCAAAACTCGAGGTCGCGGTGCGCCCGCGTCCGGCGGCGCCGGACGACCGCGTCGCGCTGGAGGTGGCGGGCACGAGTCTGCACGCCGGCTCGTCGGGTGTCGACGACGTGGAGTTCCGGCTGGCCGCGCACAGCGGCGCGCAGTCGCTGCCGCTGACCAAGAGCGCGTCGGGCGGCGAGCTGTCCCGCGTGATGCTCGCGCTGGAAGTGGTGCTGGCGCAATCGGACGCCGGCTCGACCATGGTGTTCGACGAGGTCGACGCGGGCGTCGGTGGCCGCGCGGCCGTGGAGATCGGCAAGCGGCTGGCGCGCCTGGCGCGCACGCACCAGGTGATCGTGGTGACCCACCTGCCGCAGGTGGCGGCGTTCGCCGACACGCATCTCGTGGTGAACAAGACCGACACCCGCAAGGGCGGCCCGGGCAGTGGGGTGCGCACGCTGAGCGACTCGGACCGCGTGGTCGAGCTGGCCCGCATGCTGGCCGGCCTCGACGACACCGAGACCGGCCGCGCGCACGCGGAGGAGCTACTCGCGACGGCGACCGCCGAGCGCCAGGCGGCAGCGTCCTGACCCTGCGATCGATCCCGGGTCGACGCACCCGCTGATGTGACTCGTGTGAACGATGTGGTAGTTGATACGGCGCGCCTCCCTCATCGGTGGCGCGTCGTTCCGCATCATCGAACGCATGAAGATGCCGGCTCTGCTCTCGCGTAGTCACGACTCGCTTCCCGGAGTCACGGGAATCGCCCGCGTCGACCGCTCCACGGCCAAGCTGCTGCGCCGTGTCGGTCCGGGCGACGTCGTCGTTCTCGACGAACTCGATCTCGACCGCATCACGGCCGACCAGCTCGTGCAGGCCGGTGTCACCGCCGTGGTCAACGCGTCGGCTTCCATCTCCGGGCGCTACCCGAACCTCGGTCCCGAGGTGCTCGTGGCCAACGGGATCGTCCTCATCGACGAGGCCGGCCCCGACGCGCTCAAGAAGATCAAGGACGGCGCCAAGGTGCGCCTGCACGACGGCACCGTGTACACGGGCGAGCGGGTCCTGGCCGAGGGCACCGAACAGACCGAGGCCGACGTCTCCGACCGGATGATCGAGGCCAAGTCCGGTCTCATCGATCACCTGGAAGCGTTCTCCGGCAACACCATCGAGTTCATTCGCACCGAGTCGCCGCTGTTGATCGACGGTGTGGGCGTGCCCGACGTGGACGTCGCGATGGCGGGCCGGCACGTGGTCGTCGTCGCCGAGGGGCCCGACCACGTCGCCGACCTCAAGGCGCTGCGACCGTTCGTCAAGGAGTACTCGCCGATCCTCATCGGCGTCGGTGCCGGTGCCGACACCCTCGCCGACGCGGGATACCGCCCCGACCTCATCGTCGGCGATCCCGACGACGTGAGCAGCAGGACGCTGAAGTCGGGCGCCGAGGTGGTGCTCCCGGCCGACTCCGACGGCCACGCGAAGGGCCTCGAACGCATTCAGGACCTCGGCATCGGGGCGATGACCTTTCCCGCGACCGGGACGGCGTCGGATCTGGCGTTGCTGCTCGCCGACCACCACGGCGCCTCGTTGATCGTCACCGTCGGCTGCTCCGCGTCGCTGGACGAGTTCTTCGACGCCGGCAAGCGAGCGAGCACCCCGTCGACCTTCATGACCCGTCTCAAGGTCGGACCCAAGCTCGTCGACGCCAAGGCGATGGCCACTCTGTACCGCAGCCGGGTGTCCGGCGCGGCCGTGGCACTGCTGGTGCTCGCGGCGCTGGTCGCCGTCATCGTGGCGCTCGTGGTCACCAACGGCAGCGGCGCCACCCTCGACTGGGCGATCGACACCTGGAACTCCTTCGCACTGTGGGTTCAGGGGCTGCTTCGGTGATCTCGCTCCGCCAGCACACCGTCTCGCTCATCGCGGTCTTCCTGGCGCTGGCCGTGGGGGTGGTCCTCGGCTCGGGGCTGCTGTCCGGCCGCGTTCTGTCCGGCCTGCGCGACGACCGTGACGACCTGCAGAGCCAGGTCGACGACCTCGAGTCGACCAACAACGCCCTGGGGGAGCGGCTCAACGCAGCCGACGGATTCGACGACGCCGTCGCCACGCGGGTCGTCGCCGGCGCTCTCGCCGACCGGTCGGTCGTCGTGATCACCACGCCGGACGCCGACCCTGCCGACGTCGACGGCGTTTCCCGACTGATCGGGGACGCCGGGGGCCGGATCAGTGGTCGCATCGGGTTGACCGAGGCCTTCGTCTCCGCGGCCAGCGGCGACGATCTGCGGACCCGGCTGACCAACGTCGTGCCCGCGGGTGCTCAGCTGCGGACCGGCGCCGTCGACCAGGGCAGCCTCGCGGGCGACCTGCTGGGGACCGTCCTGCTGCTCGACCCGGCCTCGGCGCAGCCGCAGAGCACGCCGGACGAACTCGCGCTGGCCCTCGACACGCTGCGGGGCGGCGGATTCCTCACCTACGACGACGGAGCGGTGGCTCCCGCGCAGCTGGCCGTGATCGTGACCGGAGCGGCGCAGGACCCGGGTGCCGACGGCAACCGGGGCGCCATCGTCGCCCGCTTCGCCGGGTCGTTGGACGGCCGCGGTGCGGGCGTCGTCCTGGCGGGTCGGCCGGAGTCCGCGACGGGGAGCGGTCCGATTGCCGTCGTGCGCTCGGATTCCGCGCTCGCCGCCGGAACCAGCACCGTCGACGACGTCGATCGGGTGTCGGGGCGTATCACCACCGTCCTGGCTCTGCAGGAGCAGCTCGGCGGCGCATCGGGGCGCTACGGCACCGGTCCCGGTGCGACGGCCGTCACGGTGGGAGCGTCGACCCCGTAGACGAGTGCGGTCCGGGACGGTGGACACGCCTCGCGGTGGCCCATCGCAGGGCGCGGAGGTGTTACCGTGAAGTCCCGTGGGTCGGCCGTATTCCGAACCACTCGATGAGCAGGACCGTTCACCGGTTCCGCGCCACCATCGGGTCGCACCGTCACGGGAGTTTCTTTGCAGTCACGCATTCACACGCGGGCCGACATCAAGCACATCTTCGTCAGCGGCGGCGTCGCGTCGTCGCTCGGCAAGGGCCTCACGGCCTCGAGCCTGGGCCAGCTGCTCACCGCACGCGGCTTGCGCGTCACCATGCAGAAGCTCGATCCCTACCTCAACGTCGATCCCGGAACGATGAACCCGTTCCAGCACGGCGAGGTCTTCGTCACCGAGGACGGCGCCGAGACGGATCTGGACGTCGGCCACTACGAGCGGTTCCTCGACCGCGACCTTTCCGGGTACGCCAACGTGACCACCGGGCAGGTCTACTCCACCGTGATCGCGAAGGAGCGACGCGGGGAGTACCTGGGCGACACCGTCCAGGTCATTCCGCACATCACCGACGAGATCAAGGCGCGCATCCTGGCGATGCGCGGCCCGGACCTGCAGGGCCAGGCGCCGGACGTCGTCATCACCGAGATCGGTGGCACCGTCGGCGACATCGAGTCCCAGCCGTTCCTCGAGGCTGCACGTCAGGTCCGCCACGACGTGGGCCGGGAGAACGTCTTCTTCCTGCACGTCTCGCTGGTGCCGTTCCTCGCGCCGTCGGGTGAGCTCAAGACCAAGCCGACCCAGCACTCGGTGGCCGCGCTGCGC
Source organism: Rhodococcus sp. PBTS 1 (assembly GCF_001620025.1). NCBI lineage: Bacteria > Bacillati > Actinomycetota > Actinomycetes > Mycobacteriales > Nocardiaceae > Rhodococcus > Rhodococcus sp. PBTS 1. The sequence continues at coordinate 2,002,812 of NZ_CP015219.1, read as the reverse complement.
AGCATCGGCATCCAGCCCGACGCGCTCATCCTGCGGTCCGACCGCGACGTGCCCGACGGTCTCAAGCGCAAGATCGCGCTCATGTGCGACGTGGACGTCGACGGCTGCATCTCCACGCCCGACGCCCCGTCCATCTACGACATCCCCAAGGTGCTGCACGGCGAGGGGCTGGACGCCTACGTCGTCCGCAAGCTCGGCCTGCCGTTCCGCGACGTCGACTGGTCGGTGTGGGGAACGCTGCTCGAGCGGGTGCACTCGCCGCGCGAGACGGTGCGCGTCGCGCTCGTCGGCAAGTACGTCGACCTGCCCGACGCGTACCTGTCGGTGACCGAGGCGCTGCGCGCGGGCGGGTTCGCGAACCGCGCGAAGGTGGAGCTGGTGTGGGTGCAGTCGGACGACTGCGACACCGCGGCCGGTGCCCGTCTCGCCCTGGCCGACATCGACGCCGTCGTCATCCCCGGCGGCTTCGGCATCCGCGGCATCGAGGGCAAGCTCGGTGCGATCACCCATGCCCGCACGCACAAGGTCCCGACGCTCGGACTCTGCCTCGGACTGCAGTGCATGGTCATCGAGGCGGCCCGCTCCGTCGGACTCACCGACGCCAACTCCGCGGAGTTCGAGCCGGAGACGACGCAGCCGGTCATCTCGACGATGGCCGACCAGGAACAGGCCGTGGCCGGCGAGGCCGACCTCGGCGGCACCATGCGTCTGGGCGCTTACCCCGCGACGCTCGCCAAGGGCTCGGTGGTCGCGCAGACGTACGGCAGCGAGTCGGTGTCGGAGCGGCACCGCCACCGCTACGAGGTCAACAACAGCTACCGGGACCGCATCGCGGCGTCCGGACTGCAGTTCAGCGGTACCTCGCCCGACGGTCATCTCGTGGAGTTCGTCGAGCTGCCGAAGAAGACGCACCCGTTCTTCGTCGGCACGCAGGCGCACCCGGAGCTCAAGAGCCGTCCGACCCGTCCGCACCCGCTGTTCGCGGGACTGATCGCGGCGGCGCTCGCGTACAAGTCGGAGGAACGCCTGCCCGTCGACGTCCACGGCGACGCCGCGCCGGTCGAATCCGCGTCGTCGGCCGACCCGGCGAAGCCCGCCGAGGCCGCCGACTCCACCGCGACCGCGAAGGCCTGAGGCGACGTGGCGGAGCGGCACGACTTCGAGGTGCTGGGCAGCGAGCTCGAGTACCAGGGGGCGATCCTCGCCCTGCGGCGGGACCGTGTCGCGATGCCGGGCGGCCGGACGGCCGAGCGCGAGGTGATCGAGCACCACGGTGCCGTCGCCGTCGTGGCGATCGACGACGAGGACCGCATCGTCCTGATCGAGCAGTACCGGCATCCCCTCGGCCGCCGGCTAATCGAACTGCCCGCAGGGCTGCTCGACGAGCCCGGTGAGGACCCCGTCGACGCGGTCGGACGGGAGCTGACCGAGGAGACCGGACTGGCGGCCGAGTCGTTCTCGGTGCTGGTCGACGTCGCGGCGTCACCGGGGTTCACCGACGAGACCGTCCGCATCTTCCTCGCCGAGGGCCTGTCGGAGGTCGATCGTCCGGAGGCCCGCGACGAGGAAGCGGACATCGAGCTGGTTCGGTTGTCGGTCGAGGACGCGCTCGCTCGGGTGCTGTCCGGGGAGATCGTGAACGCGTCCGCGGTCGCCGGCATCCTCGCCGTCGCGGCGGTGCGGTCCCGGTCCGTCCCGATGCGGCCCGCCGACGCGCCGTGGCGTGACCGTCCGACGGCGTTCGAGCAGCGCCGCGCCCATGGCGGCTGACAGCCCGACCGAGGTGATCGAGGCCTACCTCGACCATCTGACGGTGGAGCGCGGTGCGGCGCGCAACACCGTGACGTCGTACCGCCGAGATCTGCGGCGCTACGCGACCTTCCTGGCCCATCGAGGGCGGACGAGGCTGGCCGACGTCACCCGGCACGACGTCGGCGACTTCGTCGAGGCGCTGCGCGTCGGCACCGACGAGTTCCCGCCGCTCGCGTCCAGCTCGGCGGCGCGTGCGGTCATCGCGGTCCGCGGCGTGCACCGTTTCGCGGTGACCGAGGGCACCGTGGAGACGGACGTCGCCGCCGCGGTCAAGCCGCCCGCACCCGGCCGCCGCCTTCCGAAGTCGTTGCCCGTCGACGAGGTGTTCGCGCTGCTGGATGCGGCCGCGGGGGAGTCGTCCGACACGCCCCGCGGTCTGCGGGACCGCGCGCTGCTCGAGCTGCTGTACTCCACCGGCGCCCGCATCTCGGAGGCGGTGGGCCTCGACGTCGACGACATCGACACCGTGTCGCGCTCCGTGATCCTGCGCGGCAAGGGTGGGAAGGAACGGGTGGTGCCGGTCGGCCGACCGGCCATGTCCGCGGTCGACGCCTACCTCGTGCGCGGACGTCCCGCCCTCGTCTCCCGCGGCACCCCCGCCCTGATGTTGAACGTCCGCGGCGGACGGCTGTCGCGGCAGAGCGCGTGGCAGGTGCTCCAGACCGCGGCCGAGCGGGCCGGCATCGGCTCGAGGGTGTCCCCGCACACGCTGCGGCATTCCTTCGCCACCCATCTCCTCGACGGCGGGGCGGACGTGCGTGTGGTGCAGGAACTGCTCGGCCACGCGTCGGTGACCACCACGCAGATCTACACCCTCGTGACGGTCACGACGCTGCGCGAGGTGTGGGCCGAAGCGCATCCGCGCGCTCGGTAGCGTGTCCGCGTCGGCCGCCACCGGTCCACGCGGTAGCGTTCCCGTGTGACCGGTCCGTACGAGGCGAGGGGAGGTGCGCGGGTGTCCACGGCCCACGACGACGGCGCGTTGTTCCGGACGCGCGCACCGGAGCCGGAGCCCGCCGTCTCGGGTCCGAGCACCGATCTCGGCCCCACCGGCCGCGTCCCGCGCGCGATTCCCGAGCCGGCCCCGTTGACCTCGCACGGCCCCGCCACCGTCATCGCCATGTGCAACCAGAAGGGCGGCGTCGGCAAGACCACGTCGACCATCAACCTCGGCGCGTCGCTGGCGGAGTTCGGTCGACGGGTCCTGCTGGTCGACCTCGACCCGCAGGGCGCCCTGTCCGCCGGGCTCGGTGTTCCGCACCACGAACTCGAGCTCACCGTGCACAACCTGCTGGTCGAGCCGCGCGTGTCGATCGACGACGTGCTCATGCGCACGCGGGTCGACGGAATGGACCTGCTGCCCAGCAATATCGACCTGTCCGCGGCGGAAATCCAGCTGGTCACCGAGGTCGGCCGCGAGCAGACGCTCGGCCGGGTGCTCCACCCCGTTCTCGACCGGTACGACTACGTCCTCATCGACTGCCAGCCGTCGCTGGGTCTGCTGACGGTCAACGCCCTCGCGTGCGCCGACTCCGTGCTGATCCCGATGGAGTGCGAGTACTTCAGCCTCCGTGGCCTCGCGCTGCTCAACGACACCGTCGACAAGGTGCGGGACCGGCTCAACCCGCGGCTGACCCTCGAAGGCATCGTCGTGACCATGTTCGACGCGCGCACGCTGCACTCGCGCGAGGTCATGAACCGGGTCGTGGAGGTCTTCGGCGACGTGGTCTTCGACACCGTCATCGCCCGCACCGTGCGATTCCCGGAGACGTCGGTGGCCGGCGAACCGATCACCACTTGGGCGCCGAAATCGTCGGGAGCGGAGGCATATCGAGCTCTGGCGCGCGAGGTCATCCACCGAGACACCGCGCCACGCGGGTGACGGCGCCCCCGGCCGGGCCCGTCGAGCCCGCGGGGCCCGACACCCCGCCGCCGGAGCGGTCGACGCGGTCGCGCTTCCAGGTCCGGCTGGACAACTTCGAGGGTCCGTTCGATCTGCTGCTCACCCTCATCGGCCAGCACCGGCTGGACGTCACCGAGGTGGCGCTACACGTGGTGACCGACGAGTTCATCGCCTACACCCGCGAGCTCGGTGCGGCGATGGAGCTCGATCAGACCACGGAGTTCCTGGTGGTCGCGGCGACGCTGCTCGACCTCAAGGCCGCCCGGTTGCTCCCGGCGGGGGACGTCGACGACGCCGAGGACCTGGCGTTGCTCGAGGTGCGGGATCTGCTGTTCGCCCGGCTGCTGCAGTACCGGGCGTACAAGCAGGTGGCCCAGCTGTTCGGCGAGCTCGAGAGTGCGGCGCTGCGCCGGTACCCGCGGTCGGTGGCGCTCGAGGAGCGGTTCGAGGGCCTGCTGCCGGAGGTGCTGCTCGGTGTCGATCCGGCGCGGTTCGCGGACATCGCGGCCGCCGCGTTTCGTCCCCGCGAGGTCCCGACGGTCGGACTCGGCCACCTGCACGAGGCCCCCGTCTCGGTGGCCGAGCACGCCGCGACGGTGCTGGCGATGCTGCGCGAGCGAGGCGCGGGTGCGTGGACCGGGTTCGCCGACCTGGTGGCCGACTGCACGGCGCCCGTCGAGATCGTCGTCCGGTTCCTGGCCCTGCTCGAGCTGTACCGGGAGAAGGCCGTCACCTTCGATCAGCCGGAGGCGCTGGGTGCGCTGCAGGTGCAGTGGACCGGCGACGAGGACGACGTCGACACCACTCGCATGGAGGACTACGGATGACCGAGCCGGAGCACGAGCCGACCGACGACCAGCCGGCCGAGACGCTCACCGACGTCGAGCTGCGCGGCGCCCTCGAGTCCATCCTGCTGGTGGTCGACAGCCCCGCGACCGTCGAACAGCTGGTCTCCGCGACCGGATGTGACCGACCCCGCATCGAGGCGTTGCTCACCCGGATCTCGGCCGACTTCACGGCGCGGGGCAGCGGCATCGACCTGCGGTTCGTGGGTGACGGATGGCGGTTCTACACCCGGACGGAGTACGCGCCGTACGTCGAACGGCTGCTTCTCGACGGTGCCCGGTCCAAGCTCACGCGCGCGGCGTTGGAAACGCTCGCCGTGATCGCCTATCGTCAACCGGTTACCCGCGCACGGGTCGGTGCGGTGCGCGGGGTGAACGTGGACGGTGTGATGCGGACGCTTCTCGCCCGCGGACTGATCGCCGAGGCGGGACCCGATCCCGATTCCGGTGCGACGCAGTACGTCACCACGGACATGTTCCTCGAACGGTTGGGGTTGTCGTCCCTGGGCGATCTTCCTGAACTGGCACCGCTGCTGCCCGGCGTCGACATGATCGACGACATCAATGACAGCATGGACAGCGACCCTCGGGTTCTGCGTGCACAGCGCCGAGCCGGGGCCGACCCGAACCCGACGACCGAGTTCGGAACCGAGACAGACGAATAGGTAGACGCAGTGACAGACTCCGCTCGCCGTGACGGCACACCGGACCGGGACGACAATCCCGAACGCAAGAAGAAGCGCCCCAACAAGAAGGTCGCCGCCGCGGCGTACACCCGCCGGACCGAGACGCGCACCACCGGGGCGAAGTACCCCCGCAAGGCGAAGGCCGGCGCGCGCAAGGCGAAGCCCGAGAAGGCGACTCCCGCGACGCCGACGATCTCCAACGCCAAGCCGGCACGGCACCAGAACACCGACACCTCACGGCGCCCCCACGTCGCGCCCGAGGACGGGGTGCGGCTGCAGAAGGTGCTGGCGCAGGCCGGCGTCGCCTCGCGCCGTGCCGCCGAGGAACTCATCGAGCAGGGTCGCGTCGAGGTCGACGGCCGCATCGTGACCGAGCAGGGCGTGCGCGTCGACCCGGGTAGCGCCGTCGTGCGGGTCGACGGCATCCGCGTGGTGGTCAAGGCCGACCTGGTGCACATCGCGCTCAACAAGCCGCGGGGCTGGCAGTCCACGATGTCCGACGACCTCGGTCGCCCCTGCATCGGCGACATCGTCTCCGAGCGGGTCCAGGCCGGGCAGCGGCTCTTCCACGTCGGCCGCCTCGACGCCGACACCGAGGGTCTGATCCTGCTGACCAATGACGGCGACCTCGCCCACCGGCTCATGCACCCCTCGTTCGAGGTGTCGAAGACCTACCTCGCCACGGTCCACGGGGTGATGGAGCGCAGCGTCGGCAAGCAGTTGCGTGCCGGCGTCGAGCTCGAGGACGGGCCGGCCAAGGTCGACGCCTTCACGATCCTGGACGTCAACGAGGGTCGCACGCTGGTCAAGGTGGTCCTGCACGAGGGCCGCAAGCACATCGTCCGCCGCCTCTTCGACGCGGTCGGGTTCCCGGTGCGGCGCCTGGTCCGTACCGACATCGGCGCCGTCGCCCTCGGCGATCAGCGACCGGGCACGCTCCGCGTCCTCGGTCGCGGCGAGGTCGGCAGCCTCTACGGGGCGGTGGGACTGTGAGCGCCGCCGGAGCCGAGCGTTTGATCGTCGCGATGGACGGCCCGTCGGGAACCGGCAAGTCGTCGGTGTCGCGACTGCTCGCGTCGCGCCTCGGCGCGTCGTACCTCGACACCGGCGCGATGTACCGCGCCGCCACGGTGTGGGTGCTCTCGCAGGGAGTCGACTCCACCGACGTCGACGCCGTGACCACAGCCGTTGCGTCGCTGCCGCTCGAGATCGGGACCGACCCGGCCACCGAGCGTGTCGAGGTTGCGGGCGAGGACGTCACCGGACCCATCCGGGGCGGCGAGGTGACGGCCGCCGTCTCCGCCGTGTCCGCCGTTCCCGCCGTGCGCGAGAAGCTCGTGGCGATGCAGCGGGACATCGCGATGCGTAGCGACCGCGTCGTGGTCGAGGGTAGAGACATCGGCACCGTCGTCCTGCCCGACGCCGACCTCAAGATCTACCTGACCGCGTCCGCGGAGACCCGCGCCGCGCGGCGCAACGACCAGAACGTGGCCGACGGCCGCGGCGACGACTACGCCGGCGTGCTCGCCGACGTCCAGCGACGCGACCTCGCGGACTCGACGCGCGCCCTGTCGCCGCTGCGGCCCGCGGACGACGCCGTCACCGTCGACACGAGCGACCTGACCAAGGACGGCGTCATCGACGCCCTGCTGCGCCTGGTCCACGACCTGCAAGGAGCTCGATCATGAGCGACCACGACCTCACCGACGTCACCGAGGTCTTCGCCTCCGACGGCGTCTGGACCGACGAAACCGACTGGGACGACGTCGATCTCGACGCACCCGAGGGTGACGAGCCCGAGCTCGCCGTCCCCACCCTCGCCGTCGTCGGCCGGCCCAACGTGGGCAAGTCGACCCTCGTCAACCGCATCATCGGCCGTCGCGAAGCGGTGGTGGAGGACGTCCCCGGTGTCACCCGCGACCGCGTCTCGTACGAGGCCAACTGGGCCGGGCGCCGCTTCATGGTGCAGGACACCGGCGGCTGGGAGCCGGACGCGAAGGGAATGCAGCAGTCGGTGGCCCGCCAGGCCGAACTGGCCATGCGCACCGCCGACGCCATCCTGTTGGTGGTCGACGCCGTCGTCGGCGCCACCGCCACCGACGAAGCCGTCGCGCGCGTGCTGCGGCGGTCGAAGACCCCGGTGATCCTGGTGGCCAACAAGGTCGACGACGAGCGCGCCGAGGCCGAGGCCGCGGCGCTGTGGTCGCTCGGTCTGGGCGAGCCGCGCACGGTCAGCGCCACGCACGGCCGCGGTACCGGCGATCTGCTCGACGACGTGCTCGAAGTGCTGCCCGAGACTCCGCGCGAGGGCACCGGCGTCGCCGGCCCGCGCCGCGTGGCGTTGGTGGGCAAGCCGAACGTCGGCAAGTCGTCGCTGCTCAACAAGCTGACTGGCGACGAGCGCTCGGTCGTCCACGACGTCGCCGGCACCACCGTCGACCCGGTGGACTCGCTGGTGGAGCTCGGCGGCAAGGTGTGGCGGTTCGTCGACACCGCGGGCCTGCGCAAGCGCGTCACCCACGCCAGCGGTGCGGAGTTCTACGCCTCGTTGCGTACCCGCGGTGCCATCGACGCCGCCGAGGTCGCGATCCTGCTGATCGACGCCTCCGAGGTCATCTCCGAACAGGACCTGCGGGTGCTGTCGATGGTCGCCGAGGCGGGCCGCGCGCTGGTCATCGCCTTCAACAAGTGGGACCTGGTCGACGAGGACCGACGTCACCAGCTCGAGCGGGAGATCGATCGCGACCTCGCGCGCGTGCCGTGGGCCTCGCGCGTCAACGTCTCGGCCCGAACTGGCCGCGCCGTGCAGAAGCTGGTGCCCGCCCTCGAGACCGCGTTGGACTCGTGGGACAAGCGCATCCCCACCGGCCGTCTGAACTCCTGGCTGAAGGACGTCGTCGCCGCGACCCCGCCGCCCATGCGTGGCGGGCGCCTGCCGCGGGTGATGTTCGCGACGCAGGCCGGGACGCGGCCGCCGACCTTCGTGCTGTTCACCACGGGCTTCCTCGAAGCCGGCTATCGGCGGTTCCTCGAGCGTCGGCTGCGGGAGGAGTTCAACTTCGACGGCAGCCCCGTTCGCATCTCCGTGCGGATCCGGGAGAAGCGGGAGCGCCGGAAGTAGCTCCGCAGGCGGGTGACCGGAGGCCGCGAGGCGATTGGCTTCCGGCGCCGCGCCTGAGGTAGTGTTTCACCGTTCCCGAGAGGGGATGCACGGTCCTTTTCACGAGGACCGCGGGCTGTGGCGCAGCTTGGTAGCGCACTTGACTGGGGGTCAAGTGGTCGCAGGTTCAAATCCTGTCAGCCCGACGCGACGAGCGGCTCCGGACATCACGTCCGGAGCCGCTTTTCTCGTTCCGGCGGGCTGGTTGTCGGAGGAACCCGGCGAGTGTCAGCCCCGGTACTGCTCCATCAACGCGACGTAGCCGGCGGCGTTGAAGCCGATGGCCTCGCGTTCCTGCTCGGTGGTCTCCCGCCGCACCTTGCCGGGCACCCCGGCCACCAACGAGTTCGGCGGAATCTGCGTGCCTTCGGTGACCAGCGCGCCGGCGGCAACGATGGAGCCGGTGCCGATGCGGGCGTGGTTCATGACGGTGGCGCCCATGCCGATCAGGACGTCGTCCTCGACGGTGCAGCCGTGCAGCACGGCGTTGTGGCCGACGCTCACCCGCTTGCCGACGGTCAGCGGTGCGCCGGGGTCCGCGTGGAGCGCGCACCCGTCCTGGATGTTGCTCTCCTCGTCGATCGAGATGGTCTCGGCGTCGGCACGGACGACGGCGTTGAACCACACGGCCGTACGGGCCGCGAGGGTGGCGCGGCCGATCACGGCGGCACCGGGAGCGAGCCACGCATCCTCGGCGACGGAGGGGCTGTGACCGGCGAAGGAATACGTCTGTTCCATTCGCCGACACTAACAACGGCCACGGCGTTTCGACGCGCGCACCGTGTTCACGGAACCGACACCGGACTGTCGGAGCGATGGTGAATACTCCATCCGTGACGAGTACACCTTTCCCTGTCGCATCCCGAGCAGCAGCACTCGGCGCGACACCGGCGGCCGAGACCCTCCCGGCGCCGGACGACCAGCACGTGGTCGCCTTTCTGCAACGCTGGTACGCCTACGGCGGCGGACGCTCCGAGGACATCCTGGTCGAGTTCGGCCTGTCGACCACCCAATTCTTCACGCGCGCCAAGGATCTTCTCGAGAGCAAGGCGGTGCGCGTCGATCCCGCCGTGGCCGAGGCCATGCTGACCGTCTGCCGCAAGCGCCTCTGGCTCGGTCAGTAGCAGCCGGCATCCGATGATCCCGCGCACCGAGGGCCTGCACCACGTCACAGCCATCGCCGACGATCCGCAGACCAACATCGACTTCTACGTCACCGTCCTGGGGCTGCGCTTGGTCAAGCGGACGGTCAACTTCGACGACCCGTCCACCTACCACCTGTATTACGGCGATTCGGCGGGCACGCCCGGCACACTGATGACGTTCTTCCCGTGGCAGAAGGTGCCGACGGGGCGGATCGGTGTGGGCCAGTCGACGGCCACCGCGTTCTCGATCCCGCAGGGATCCCTCGGGTGGTGGCAGGAGCATCTCGCCGAACTGGGCGTGGACTCGACGATCACCGGGGCCTCGGACGAGGAGCGTTTGGTGCTCCGTGATCCGGACGGGTTGCGGCTCGAGTTGGTCGCGTCGAGCGTCGTCGATCCGCGGAACCCGTGGGACTCGGCGTCGGTGCCGGGGGAGCACGCGATCCGCGGTCAGCACTCGTCGGTGCTGACGGTCGGGGACGGGGACCGGACCGTCGCGACGCTCGTCGAGGACCTCGGCATGCGGGTGGAGTCCGAGCTGCCGGATCGCACCCGGCTGCGGGCGGGCCCCGGCGGCCCCGGCCACCTCGTCGACGTGGTGACCGACTCCCGCGGGGAGCCGGGGGTGGTGGCCGGAGGAACGGTGCACCACATCGCGTTCCGGGTCCCCGACCACGCCACCCAGGAGTTGTGGCGCGAGCACCTGGTCGATCGCGGCCACCACGTCACGAAGATCCTCGACCGGCAGTACTTCACATCGATCTACTTCCGGGAGCCCGGTGGTGTCCTCCTCGAAGTGGCTACGGACACACCGGGATTCGACGTGGACGAGCCGCTGCTCGAGCTCGGCCGCGCCCTGAAGCTGCCGCCGTGGCTCGAGCCCGACCGCGAGGACATCGAGCGGTCGGTGCGGCCCGTCACCGTGCCGAGGGAGAACGACCCCGACTAACTCAGGTGGTGCACCTCCTGCAGCCCGTAGACGGGGGTGTCGATGCCCTCGTACCGCGCCTTGAGCTGCAGCCCGAGGTAGAGCGAGTAATGGCGTGACTGGTGCAGATTGCCGCCGTGGAACCAGAGGTTCTCCTGCTGGGTCGGCTTCCACATGTTGCGCTGCTCGCCCTCCCACGGACCGGGGTCCTTGGTGGTGTCCGAGCCGAGGCCCCACACCTTGCCCACCTTGTCCGCGGTCTCCTGGTCGACCAGATCGGCGACCCAGCCGTTCATCGAGCCGTAGCCGGTGGCGTAGACCACCAGATCGGCCTCGAGCTCGGTGCCGTCCGCGAGCACCACGGCGGTCTCGGTCAGGTGGTCGACCTGGCCGTTCACGAGCTTGATGGACCCGTCCGCGACGAGCTCGGAGGCGCCGACGTCGATGTAGTAGCCGGATCCGCGGCGAAGGTACTTCATGAACAGCCCCGAGCCGTCGTCACCGAAGTCCTGCTGGAAGCCGGCGGCGGCGAGGCGGTCGTAGAAGTCCTTGTCCTTCTCCGCGATCTGCTGGTACACGGGGATCTGGAACTCGTGCATGATCCGGTACGGCAGCGAGGCGAACGTGAGATCGGCCTTCTGCGTGGTGGTTCCGCTCTGCACGGCCCGCTCGGAGTACAGGTCGCCCAGCGCGATCTCGCAGAGCGAGTCGGACTTGACGATGTGCGTGGACGAGCGCTGCAGCATGGTCACGTCGGCGCCCGTCTCGTACAGCGCCTTGCAGATGTCGTGGGCCGAGTTGTTCGAGCCGACCACCACGACCTTCTTGCCGACGTAGGCGTCGGGGCCGGGGTGCTGCGACGAGTGATGCTGCTCGCCGCGGAAGACGTCCATGCCGGGGAAGTTCGGGATGTTCGCCTTTCCCGACATTCCCGTCGCCATGACGAGGTGCTTCGGGGTGAGCGTCACCTTCTCGCCGTCGCGATCGACGACGACGGTCCACTGCTTCCTCTCCTCGTCGAAGGTGGCGGACTCGGCGGTGGTCCGGGTCCAGTAGGGGACCTCCATCACCTTCGTGTACATCTCGAGCCAGTCGCCGATCTTGTCCTTGGGAGCGAAGACGGGCCAGTTGTCCGGGAAGGGCAGGTAGGGGAGGTGGTCGTACCAAACCGGATCGTGCAGGCAGAGCGACTTGTAGCGTCCACGCCACTGATCGCCGGGCCGATCGTTCCGGTCGACGACGATGGCCGGCACGCCCATCTGCCGCAGCCGCGCGCCGAGGGCGATGCCGCCCTGACCGCCACCGACGATCAGCACGTACGGCTGAACCGAGTAGCCGAGTTCCTTCTCCTCGAGCTCGCGTCGTTCCGCCCAGGTCTTGGTCTCCTTGTTCGACCCGTGCACGGCGCCCATCGGCCGACGGTGCCCGCGGGGCTCCTCGTGGCCCTTGAGTTCCTGCATCGTCGTCAGCAGCGTCCAGGCCTCGAGGTCGCCGTCGGCGTTCTCCCGCAGGCGGAGGTGGCCCGACCCCCGCGCGGTGGCCGTCTCGAACGCGATCCAGGCGGACAGGACGCCGTCGGCCTCGTCGGGGGTCTCGGTGGTGTGAAAACCGCCGGGGTCGACGTCGTCCAGCCGAGCCCCGAGCATGTCCGTGATCTGCTCGCGGCCCTCGACGGTCTTGATGTTCCAAGTGAACGTCACCAGGTCGCGCCAGAAGCTGGTGGTCCCGAAGAGGGCGGCGACGCCGGCGACGTCGCGAGCGGCGAGGGCGCGCTCGAAGTCGGCCAGCCAGGCGTCGACCCGGGCCTGCGGCGACCGGTCGGTGGTGGCGGGTGGTTCGAGAGTCTGGGTCATGGGTACTGCTCTCCCGTTCGAGGATCGGTGCGTGTCGAGCGTCACACGGACGCTGTGATGCACAGCACACGCCCCGACCGGACCCCGCCGCGAGAGTTGCACGGGGTTGCAGCCCGTCAGACCACCCGGTGCGGCGGTTCCTCACCCCGGGCGATCGCCACGGCGTTCAGCGCCGAGAGCCGCGCCATCTCCGATCGCACCGACACCGTCGCGCTGCCGACGTGGGGGAGCAGCACCGTGTTCGGCAGGTCCGCGAGTCCCGGCGCCAACTCGGGCTCGCGCTCGAACACGTCGAGTCCCGCCGCGGCGATGACACCGCCCCGCAACGCCTCGACCAGGGCCGTCTCGTCGACGACGGGTCCGCGGGCGGTGTTGATCAGGATCGCGTCGTCGCGCATCGCAGCGAGGACGTCCGCGTCGACGAGATGGCGGGTGTCGTCGGTGAGGGGCACGTGCAGCGAGAGGAAATCGCTCTCCCGCACGAGGGTCGGCCAGTCGACGTGCGTGACCCGGCCGACGAGGTCGCCCAGCTCGTGATCGGCGACGTCGCGATCCGACGGCGGACGCGGGCAGAACAGGACGGTCATGCCGAACCCGAGCGCCCGCCGGGCGGTGGCCTTCGCGATGCGACCGAAACCGGCGAGCCCCAGCGTCCGCCCCGAGACGTCGGTGCCCAGCATCAGATTCGGCTGCCAGCCCTGGAACCCGCCGGTGCGCACCACTCGATCGGCCTCGACCGCGCGTCGCGCCGTCGCCAGCATGAGCAGGACCGTGATGTCGGCGGTGGAGTCGGTGAGCACGCCCGGGGTGTTGCCGACGATGATGCCGTGACGCTGCGCCGCGTCGACGTCGATGTTGTCGAAGCCCACCGCGTAGTTCGAGATGCCGGCGAGGGTGGCTCGGCTCAGCAGGTCGGCGTCGAAACGATCGCTCAGCTGCGCGAGCACCACACCGTGACTGCCGTCGGTGACGGCGGTACGCAGTGCGTCGGCGTCGATCGGCTCGTCGCAGAAGGTGACGTCGCCGTACTCCCGCAGGATCGACGGGCCGGGCTCGGGGATCAGCGAGGTGACGAGGATGCGATGGTCGGTCATGGCTGTCCGTTCCGGTCGGGGGTGGGGGCGGGTCGACCGAGCAGGTTGCGGTAGACCTCGTCGGTGTGAGCGCCGAGGTCCGGTCCGATCGACCGGACGGGCAGCGAGCGCTCGCCGAGGACGGGGACGATGCCGGGGAAGCCGACCGTCGCCGGTTCCGGCGCGCCGGTGTCCACCTCGAAGTGCTGGATCATGTCGCGGGCCGCGTACTGCTCGTCCGCGCAGATGTCGCGCGCGGTGTGGATGGGGCCGGCCGGCACCTCGGCCTGATCGAGCAGGCGCAACGCCTCGTCGCGGGTGAGCTCGGCCGCCCACGCTCCGATGGCGTCGTCGATCTCGTCCCGTCGCGCCCATCGACCCGCGTTGGTGGCCAGGTCCGCGTCGTCGGCGAGATCGGTGCGCCCGATCAGGCGCATGTAACGACCGAAGATGGCGTCGCTGTTCCCGGCGACGACGACGGACAGGCCGTCGGCGCAGACGTAGGCGTTGGACGGGGCGATGCCCTCGGTCCGCCCACCGGTGCGACGACGTTCGACGCCGTACGCGAGGTAGTCGGGGATCAGCGACTCCATCATCGACAGCACGGCCTCGTTCAGCGCGACGTCGATGCTGCGCGCCCGCAGCGGCACCGCACCCGGGCGAGTGCGCTCGCGCTGCAGCAACGCCGTCACCGCACCGAACGCGGCGTACAGACCGGCGATGGAATCGCCGATCGACACCCCGGTGCGCGACGGCGGGCGGTCCGGGTCGCCCACCAGCTCGCGCAGTCCGCCGTGGGCTTCGGCGACGGCCGCGAAGCCCGGCCGCGACGCCAGGGGGCCGGTCTGGCCGAACGCGGAGATGCGGGCGAGCACGATCTCGGGGTTGACCGCGTTCATCTCCTCCGGGCCGAGACCCCACCGCTCGAGGGTGCCGGGGCGGAAGTTCTCGAGCACCACGTCGCACACCGCGACGAAGTCGAGGACGTCGCGGCGTCCCGCGTCGGTCCGCAGGTCGATCACCACCGACTTCTTGCCGCGGTTGAGGGTGCGGAACAGCATCGAGGTGGTCCCGGCGTAGAGCCGCCAGTTCCGCAGTTCGTCGCCCGTGTGCGGACGCTCGACCTTGATCACCTCGGCGCCGAAATCGGCCAGCAGCCGGGCGGCGGTCGGCGCGGCGATGTAGTTCCCCAGCTCGAGAACGCGGATGCCGGCCAGGGGGAGCGGGAGGTCGTCGGCCACGGGCCGAAGCCTATGCAACGGGATGCAACTCTTCTGCGAGTGGTCTGCGCCACAGCAGCATCGGGGTCTCGCACCGATTCAGAAGCCGAGACCGACATTCGAACCGAACGGACCCCACGATGCGCGCAGCCGTCTACCACGGACCCCACCGAGTCGAGATCGAGGACGTGCCCACCCCGGAGCCGGGTCCGGGGGAGGTGGCCGTCGACGTCGCGTTCAACGGCATCTGCGGCACGGACCTGCACGAGTACTACGCCGGCCCGATCTTCGTGCCCACCTCGCCGCACCCGCTGACGGGGCGGCAGGCGCCGCTGACGATGGGCCACGAGTTCTCGGGAACCGTCGCCGCCGTCGGACCCGGCGTGGACGGCTGGGCGGTGGGCGATCGGGTCGCGGTCGAGCCGATCCACCGCTGCGGACAGTGCCCGCCCTGCCGGGCCGGCAACTACAACGTCTGCCAGCGGATCGGGTTCCACGGGTTGATGTCCGACGGCGGCATGGCCGAGCGCACGGTGGTGCCGGTGCACATGCTCCACCGCCTGCCGGACTCGGTGTCGCTCGAACTCGGGGCTCTGGTCGAGCCGATGTCCGTCGCCTATCACGCGGCCACCCTCGGCGAGCCGCCCGCCGACGGCACGGCCCTGGTGTTCGGGGCGGGGCCGATCGGGATCGGACTCTGGTTCGCGTTGCGGGGCAAAGGACTCGAGAACGTGTACGTGGTCGAGCCGTCGGCGGACCGACGATCCGCCGTCGAGGCACTCGGCGCCCGCACGCTGGACCCGACCGACGTCGACGTGCCCGCGTTCGTCGCGGACGCCACCGACGGCCGCGGTGCCGACGCGGTCTACGACGCGGCGGGAGTACGCCCCGCCGTCGAGACGGCGTTGGCCTGTGTCGGCTCGCGCAGGCCGATGGTGAGCGTCGCGATCTACGAGACGCCCCTCGAGACCCCGCTGCTGAACCTGGTCATGAACGAATCCCGCATCCAGGGATCCCTCTGCTACACCGCGGCCGACTACGAGGCGGTGATCGCCCTCATGGACGCCGGGACCTACGACACCACGGGATGGGTCGAGCACATCGCGCTCGAGGACGTCGTGACCGAGGGTTTCGACGCCCTGCACGCCGGTCGCAAGACCAAGGTGCTCGTCGACCCCACCCGCTGAGCGCACCCACCCCCGACGAAGGAGAACACATGAGTATCGACGGACAGGTCGCCCTGGTCACCGGCGCCGGCCGCGGCATCGGACGGGCGATCGCCCTGCGGTTGGCTCGCGACGGCGCCGACGTGGCGTTGCTCGACGTCCACGCGGACACGCCGGCCGCGGTCGCCGACGAGGTGCGGGACCTCGGCCGCCGGGCCGTCACCGTCACGGCCGACGTCGGGGACCGCGGGCAGGTGGCCGACGCGGTCGATCGCACCGTCGCCGAACTCGGCGGCCTCGACATCATGGTGAACAACGCGGGCATCGCCCTGGTCGGCCCGCTGTCCGAGATGACCGAGGAGCAGGTCGCCCGCATCTGGCGGGTGAACGTGGACGGTGTGCTGTGGGGCATCCAGGCCGCGGCGGCGTCCTTTCTCGCCCGCGGGGTGCGGGGCCGCATCGTCAACGCGTCGTCCATCGCCGGCCACGACGGGTTCGAGATGCTCGGCGTCTACAGCGCCACCAAGTTCGCGGTACGCGGGCTCACGCAGGCCGCGGCGAAGGAGTACGCCTCGGCGGGCATCACCGTGAACGCCTACTGCCCGGGAGTCGTCGGCACCGACATGTGGGTGGAAATCGACCAGCGGTTCGCCGACCTGACCGGAGCACCGAAGGGTGCGACCTACGAGAAGTTCGTCGGCGGGATCGCCCTCGGCCGCGCTGAGACACCCGAGGACGTCGCCGGGTACGTCTCGTTCCTCGCGGGCCCCGATGCTGCCTACATGACGGGCCAGTCGGGTCTGATCGACGGCGGGCTGGTCTATCGGTGAGCGAGGGCGCGCCGACCCACCCCGGGGTGGCCGCGCGATGTGACGCGGAGCACAATCGATGACGATGACCCCCACCGCCGATCCCGAACCCGCCGTGTCCGCCGGGGAGGACCCGCGTCGCTACGCGCGACTGCTCACCGAGGTCTACGACGCCACGATGTCCGGTCGACGCGCCCCCGCGCGGCCCCGCGAGGTCATCGGTGACTCGTGGCGACGGGTCGCGGGGCTGGGCGTCGACCCCGATCACGGAGGTCCCGCGGACGCGCTCGGTGCCGGCGAGCTCGAGCGACTCCGCCGGGAATCGGGACTGGAGGAGATACTTCCCGATCTGACCGGCAGCCTGCGGTCGGTGCTGGCGGACTCGGAGAACCTGCTGGTGGTGGCCGACAGCGGGGGTCGGGTCCTCTGGCGCAGCGGTGCGCCCTCGGTGCTCGATCGGGCCGACCGGCTCGGTTTCGTCGAGGGCGCGGACTGGGCCGAGGACAGCGTGGGGACCAACGCGATCGGCACGGCGTTGGTGTCCCGCTCGGCCGTGCAGATCTTCTCGGCCGAGCACTACGTTCGCTCCCACCACGCGTGGACCTGCGCCAGCTCGCCCATCCAGGACCCACGCACGGGACGGGTGATCGGACTGGTCGACGTCAGCGGTCCGGCCTCGTCGGTACACCCGACCACGCTGGCGCTGATCGACGCGGTCTCGCGCCTGGCGGAGGCGCAACTCCGCGAGAAGCACCGGCTCTCCCTCGACACCCTGCGGTCGGTGGCCGCGCCCATGCTCGCCCGGTGCGACCGACCGGCGCTGGCCGTCGACGGACACGGATGGGTCGCCGCCGTTGCGTCGGTGCCGGTGCGCTCACGGGTGATGCTGCCGACCGACGTCGCCGCGGGGCAGCTCTGGGTGCCGTCCCTCGGCGTGTGCGACGTCGAGCCGCTGCCCGGCGGATGGATGGTGCGCCCGGCGGACCCCGCCGACACCGTGGTGGGAGGCGAGAGCGTGCCGACCACTCTGCGGATCGACGTCTCCGACACCGCGCGCACGCTGGTGGAGGTGCAGAGCCGATTCGGGCGGTGGAGCCACGAGGCGACGCCGCGGCACGCGGAGATCCTTTTCCTGCTCGCCGTCCACCGCGACGGCCGCACCGCCGCGGAGCTCGCGGCGGACCTGTTCGGCGATCACGGCCGGGCGATCACCGTGCGTGCCGAGATGTCCCGTCTTCGCAAGGCGTTCGCGGGGGTGGTGCTCGCGCAGCCCTACCGCATCGATCCCGCCGCCGTCGTCGAACTCGTGCTGCCGGACGACCGTGCCCGGTTGCTCCCGCAGTCGTCGGCGCCCGGCGTGCGCCCGTTCCGGGTAGCGCAGTGAGCGCGTGACCGACACTCGACTCGAACGCGAGGCGATCCGTGCCCGGCTGGCGGCGTTCGACGCCCGTCCGCTGAGTACCGGCGAGCGTCGCCGGGCGGCGGTCGCTCTCGCCGTGGCGGGGGAGCCGGGTGCCCGTGAGCTGGTACTCACCCGTCGACCGACTCGGATGCGCGCCCATCCCGGCCAGTTCGCGTTGCCCGGCGGCCGACTGGACGAGGGGGAGAGCGCCGAGGACGCCGTGCTGCGCGAACTGGACGAGGAGATCGGCGTGCGGGTCGGCCGCGACGCCGTCCTCGGTCGACTGGACGACTACGCCACGCGCTCGGGCTACGTCATCACCCCGTTCGTCGTGTGGATCGCCGACGTTCCCGGCCCGCTGCGACCGAGCCCCGACGAGGTCGAGGTGCTCTACCGCGTGAGCCTCGACGAGATCGACGTCGACGCGCAGTTCGTCACGATCCCCGAGTCGCCCCGACCCGTCGTGCAGTGGCCCTTCCGCACCACACGCATCCACGCCCCGACCGGAGCCGTGGTCCACCAGTTCCGCGAGGTGGTCCTGCACGGCCGGGCCACGCGCGTCGCCGAGTTCGAGCAACCCGTGTTCGCCTGGCGCTGACCAGGTCGAGACCGGGATGTGCCATGCTCGGGCGATGACGGCACCCGAGCCGGACCGGCCCGCCGGCACGATCGCGACCGTGTTCGCGGACCGCATCGTCACCGTTCCCAACGCGCTCAGCGTGATTCGGCTGATCGGCGTCCCCGTCTTCCTCTGGCTGCTCCTCGTCGACCGGGCCTACGGATGGGCTCTCGCCCTGCTGCTCGTCAGCGGAGCCACCGACTTCCTCGACGGCAAGCTCGCCCGAATCCTCGATCAGTCGTCGGCGCTCGGGGCGCTGCTCGATCCGTTCGTGGACCGCCTCTACGTCGTCGCCACCCTCGCCGGATTCGCGATCGCCGGCATCGTGCCGTGGTGGATCGCGGTGGTGCTCGTCGGACGCGACGCCGTCCTGGCCGCCGCGCTGCTGCTGTACCGGCGGCGCGGCCTCGGTCCGCCCGAGGTGATCTATCTGGGCAAGGCCGCCACGTTCGTCGTCATGGTCGCACTGCCCCTGCTGCTGGCGGCGAACCTGGACACCGCGGTGACCGACGCGGTGCGGCCCGTCGCGTCCGCGCTGCTGATCTGGGGCACGGGCCTCTACGTCTGGACCGGCGCGCTCTATCTGCGGTTGGCGTTCGGTCCCGTCCGGCGTCTGCCGCGACGGACCGGCCGGTGACGGTACGCTCGGCGCGGCAGCGGTGACCCGCCCGGGACGCACGTTCGCCACCCGGTGACCGAAAGGACCGAGATCACGTGAGCCAGACCGACATTCCCGCCGAGCTGCGGTACACGGCCGAGCACGAGTGGGTGCAGCGCACCGGGCCGACCACCGTCCGCATCGGCATCACCGACTACGCGCAGTCGCAGCTCGGCGACGTGGTGTTCGTGCAGCTCCCCGCCGAGGACGACGCCGTGACCTCCGGCGAGTCGTTCGGCGAGGTCGAGTCGACCAAGAGCGTCTCCGACATCTACGCCCCGCTGAGCGGCACCGTGGCCGCCGTCAACGGCGACCTCGACGGCGACCCCGAGCTGGTGAACTCCGACCCCTACGGCGCCGGGTGGCTCGTCGACCTGACCGCGGCGTCCGAGTCGGACCTCGACGACGCGCTCGAGGGGATGCTGGACGCGGAGGCGTACGCGTCCATCACAGCCGCATAACGGCCGACGTCGACGGGTGGGCAAGCATGCCCGTGCGGCCGGGTCCGCAAGGTACGGTCGGTAAGGTCCTCACGTCGGTCGCGGGCCCCACGGCCGAGTGTCCGACAGCAGTAGCCGGCAGTCCGCCGGAGAAGCACCATCGATACGTGCCGAGCCGATCGGTCGAGTCACGACCGATCGGACCGAGGAGGAGAAACGTGAGCGACAACGGCAACGACGGCGTGTACGGAGAAGCCCCGGCGGAGACCACCTCGGTCTTCCGTGCGGATTTCCTGAACGAGATGGATTCCGCTGCCGCGCAGGGGACGTCGTCCGAAGCCCCCGTGTCGGGCGTCGAGGGCCTGCCCGTCGGGTCGGCGCTGCTCGTGGTCAAGCGCGGCCCCAACGCCGGATCGCGCTTCCTGCTCGATCAGCCGACCACCTCCGCCGGGCGCCACCCGGACAGCGACATCTTCCTCGACGACGTGACCGTCAGCCGTCGTCACGCGGAGTTCCGGCAGGACGAGGACAACTTCCAGGTCGTCGACGTGGGCAGCCTCAACGGCACGTACGTCAACCGTGAGCCCGTCGACTCGGCCGTGCTGGCCAACGGCGACGAGGTGCAGATCGGCAAGTTCCGCCTGGTCTTCCTGACCGGCCCGAAGGGTCAGGCCAGCGGCGCGGCCGGCGAGGCGTCCGCGGGCAGTCGATGACCGCAGTCGGGCAGCAATCCAGCAGCGGCGGAATGTCGATCGGCACGGTGCTCGATCGACTCCGCCCGGATTTCCCCGACGTCACCATTTCGAAGATTCGGTTCCTCGAGGCCGAGGGGCTGATCTCTCCGGAACGGACGGCGTCGGGCTACCGCCGCTTCTCCGTTCAGGACTGCGAGCGACTGAAGTACGTGCTCACCGCGCAGCGTGACCACTACCTCCCGCTCAAGGTGATCAAGGAGCAGCTCGACGCCCTCGACGAGGGCGCCACCGTGGCGGCCGTCGACGGCCCGGCGCGGGGGCCGCGCCGGGGTCCGCGAGCGCTCGCGCTCGCCCCGGCCGTCTCGCCCACCGAGTTTCTCGGCGAGCGCCGCGTCCGGATGAGTCGGGCGGACCTGCTCGAGCGCGCGGGAGTGGACGAGCCGTTCCTGCTCGACCTGCAGAAGGCGGGCCTGCTGACCGCGGGACCCGCGGGCTACTTCGACGAGGACGCGGTGGTCCTGGTGCGCACCGCCGCGGCGATGGCGCAGTACGGCCTCGAGGTGCGGCACCTGCGAGCGTTCAAGCTCGCGGCGGACCGCGAGGCCACTCTGCTGGCACAGGTGGCGGGCCCGGTGGCGCTGGGTCGCGACGCGGGTGCACGGGACCGGGCGGAAGAGCTGGTTCGCGAGCTCGCCGCGCTGTCGTTGACCCTGCACACGTCGCTGGTGAAGGCGGCCGTGCGGGGTGTGCTGGACTGACGGGGGCCGGCGGACCCGCGACGGGAGTCGGGGTGCGTCACTACACTCGAACGGGTGCGTCGAGCAGGTGGGAGGCAAGCGCGATGAGTGAGATGCGCGTCATCGGAATCAGGGTCGAACAACCCCAGAACCAGCCGGTTCTTCTCCTACGCGAGGAGGACGGCGAGCGGTATCTGCCCATCTGGATCGGTCAGACCGAGGCCACGGCCATCGCGCTCGAGCAACAGGGGGTGCAACCTCCGCGGCCGCTCACGCATGATCTGATCGGGGACATCGTGACCGCGTTGGGGCGATCCCTGCGCGAAGTCCGCATCGTCGACCTGCAGGAGGGCACGTTCTACGCGGATCTGGTGTTCGACCAGAACGTCCGCGTGTCGGCCCGGCCGTCCGACTCCGTCGCCATCGCCCTGCGCGCAGGGGTGCCGATCCACGCGGAGGAATCCGTGCTCGCCGAGGCCGGTCTGGTCATGCCCGACGAGAAGGAGGACGAGGTGGAGAAGTTCAAGGAATTCCTCGACACCATCTCGCCCGACGACTTCAAGGCCACGGACGGATAACGATCGAGTCTCACCCTCGACTTGAGGTCGAGACTCACCGCGTGGCGCGTTGTGCGGCACCCCGTCGGTCTCTAGCGTTCGGGTCGATGAAGCACGTGCCGTCGGCGCGACTGGCGTAGTCTCGACCCGAGAGGTCGAGTTGTCGGATGTCACGGAGTTCATCGTCGGTTTCACCGCGAGAGACACATCCGAGAGGGAGAGAACAACGTGGCAGATCAGCCGCTGGAGCCGCAGCAGACTCCGCAGTCCGACGACGGTGCTGTGGGTGCAGTCGGTGCGGACGAGGTGCAGCCCGGCCTCTTCCCCGACGACTCCGTGCCGGACGAGCTGGTCGGCTACCGCGTCCCCAGTGCCTGCCAGATCGCGGGCATCACGTACCGCCAGCTCGACTACTGGGCCCGCACGGGCCTGGTGGTGCCCTCGATCCGCGGCGCGGCCGGCTCCGGCAGCCAGCGGCTCTACTCCTTCAAGGACATCCTGGTCCTGAAGATCGTCAAGCGTCTCCTCGACACCGGGATCTCGCTGCAGAACATCCGTGTCGCGGTCGACCACCTCCGCCGTCGCGGTGTGGCCGATCTGGCGCGCATCACGCTCTTCTCCGACGGCACCACCGTGTACGAGTGCACGTCCGCCGAGGAAGTGGTGGACCTGCTCCAGGGCGGACAGGGAGTCTTCGGCATCGCCGTCAGCGGCGCCATGCGGGAACTCACCGGCACCATCGCCGACTTCCCGGCCGAGCGGGCCGACGGCGGGGAAGCGCAGCCGACCCCCGAGGACGAGCTGGCGTCCCGGCGTAAGAACCGCGCCAACCGCAAGACCGGCTGAGCGCGGCCTATACTCGGCGGTGCGTCGACGCCGCACGGGAGAGCTTCGACCACGGTCCGACCGTAGCCGGTCGCGGCACGGGTCGAGCGCCGAAGGAGCAGCACCTCTCCGTCAATCTCTCAGGCCCCCGGACCGTGCGGGCTCCGACGCCTCTGGAAAGCGGTGGAACAGCCCACCCGCCCACGGGGAAAGGCGCACCCGCGCCGAATCTCTCAGGCGCCCGTGGTCACGGGCACACGACAGAGGGGGAGGGGCGTCCTTCCCTGCGCGGAGGACGTGCACCTCACCGCGAGCCCCTCGGGAGAATTCCGTGACCGCACGTACCTTCGTCGACCGCCACATCGGACCCGATGCCGAGCAGACCGCCCGTCTGCTCGACGTCATCGGCGTCGACAGCCTCGACGCACTGGCCGCCGCGGCGGTGCCCGCCGACATCCTCGACGACGCGCCGCACGGCATCGCCGACGGACTCGAGGCGCTGCCCGAGCCCGTGTCCGAGCAGGAGGCGCTGGCCGAACTCGCCGCCCTCGCCGCGTCGAACACCGTGGCGGTGTCCATGATCGGCACGGGCTACAGTGCGACGCTCACGCCCCCGGTCCTCGTGCGCAACATCCTCGAGAACCCCGCCTGGTACACCGCGTACACCCCGTACCAACCCGAGATCAGCCAGGGCCGCCTCGAAGCCCTGCTCAACTTTCAGACCATGGTCGCCGACCTCACCGGAATGGAGATCGCCAACTCGTCGATGCTCGACGAGGGGACGGCCGCCGCCGAGGCGATGACGCTGCTGCGGCGCGCCGGCAAGTCGAAGTCGGCCCGGCTGATCGTCGACATCGATCTCTTCCCGCAGACCCGCGCCGTGATCGACACGCGCGCCGAGCCGCTCGGCATCGAGATCGTCGAGGCCGACCTGGCCGACGGACTGCCCGACGGCGACTGCTTCGGCGTGATCACCCAGTCCCCCGGCGCGTCGGGTCGGCTGCTGGACGTCACCGATCTGTGCGCGGCCGCGCACGAGCGTGGGGCACTGGTCGCGGTCGGCGTCGACCTGCTCGCGGCCACGCTGATCACTCCGGCGGGGGAGCAGGGCGCCGACGCGTGCTTCGGTACCACGCAGCGCTTCGGCGTGCCGATGGGCTTCGGCGGACCGCACGCCGGGTATCTCGCCGTGCGCTCGTCGCATGCCCGGCAGCTGCCGGGACGCCTGGTGGGCGTCTCCAAGGACGCCGACGGCTCCGTCGCCTACCGCCTCGCGCTCCAGACCCGTGAACAGCACATCCGCCGCGAGAAGGCCACCAGCAACATCTGCACGGCGCAGGTGCTCCTGGCCGTCGTCGCTGCGATGTACGCGAGCTACCACGGTGCCGACGGTCTGACCGCCATCGCTCGCCGCGTCGCCGGGCACGCGGCCGGCCTCGCCGCCGGACTCCGCGCTGCGGACGTCCGGGTGGTCCACGCGTCGTTCTTCGACACCGTGCTCGCCCGCGTCCCCGGCCGGGCCGCCGAGGTGGTCGCCGCCGCGAAACGCGACGCGGGCATCAACCTGCGGCACGTCGACGACGACCACGTCGGCATCGCGACCGACGAGGCCACGACCGACGAGCACGTCGCCGCCGTCCTGCGCGCGTTCGGAGCGCGCGCCGAGGGTATCGAGGCACTCGAGGTGAGGCACCCGGCCATTCCCGACGCGCTCGCGCGCCGCACCGAGTTCCTCACGCACCCGGCGTTCGTCCGCTACCGCACGGAGACGGCGATGCTGCGCTACCTGCGCTCCCTCTCGGACAAGGACATCGCGCTCGACCGCAGCATGATTCCGCTGGGGTCCTGCACGATGAAGCTCAACGCCACCGCCGAGATGGAGCCGATCACCTGGCCCGGGTTCTCGCAGGTGCACCCGTTCGCGCCTGCCGAGGACGCCCCCGGCCTGCTGCGGGTGGTGCAGGACCTCGAGCAGTGGCTGGTGGCCGTGACGGGTTACGACGCCGTCTCCCTGCAGCCCAACGCCGGCAGCCAGGGGGAATACGCCGGTCTGCTCGCGATCCGGAACTACCACCTCGACCGCGGTGACGACCGGCGCACGATCTGCCTCATCCCGTCCAGCGCCCACGGCACCAACGCCGCGTCCGCCGTGATGGCAGGCATGAAGGTCGTCGTCGTCGCCTGCCGTCCCAACGGCGACGTCGACGTCAGCGATCTGCGCGCCAAGGTCGCCGAGCACGCCGACACGCTCGCGGCCATCATGATCACCTACCCGTCCACCCACGGGGTCTACGAACACGAGATCGCGGACATCTGCGCCGCCGTGCACGACGCCGGTGGTCAGGTCTACGTGGATGGCGCCAACCTCAACGCCCTGGTCGGCGTGGCGCGTCCGGGACGGTTCGGCGGCGACGTCAGCCACCTGAACCTGCACAAGACCTTCTGCATCCCCCACGGCGGCGGCGGCCCGGGTGTCGGGCCGATCGGCGTGCGTTCCCACCTCGCCCGGTTCCTGCCCGGCCACCCGCACGTCGACGGGTTGGGGGAGACCGGCGCCGTGTCGGCCGCGCCCTACGGCAGCGCGTCGATCCTGCCGATCACGTGGGCCTACATCCGCATGATGGGGGCCACCGGCCTGCGCCGCGCGACGCTGACGGCCATCGCGTCCGCCAACTACATCGCCCGTCGGCTCGACGAGTACTTCCCGGTGCTCTACACCGGCGACAAGTCGATGGTCGCCCACGAGTGCATCCTCGACCTGCGACCCATCACCGCTCGTACCGGCGTGACGGTGGACGACGTCGCGAAGCGGTTGGCGGATTACGGGTTCCACGCCCCCACGATGAGCTTCCCGGTGGCCGGCACGCTCATGGTCGAGCCGACCGAGAGCGAGAACCTCGAGGAGATCGACGCCTTCGTCGACGCCATGATCGCCATCCGCGGGGAGATCGACCGGGTCGCGGCCGGTGAGTGGCCCGTCGAGGACAATCCGTTGCGGGGCGCACCGCACACGGCCCACTGCCTGGTCACGGAGTGGACCCACCCGTACACCCGCGAGGAGGCGGTCTACCCCGCCGGACTCGGGCGGCCCAAGGTGTGGCCGGCCGTGCGCCGGATCGACGGGGCGCACGGCGACCGCAACCTGGTGTGCTCGTGCCCGCCGCTCGAGGCGTTCGCGGAGTAGTCGGGTCAGGCCGCCGTCCGGAGTTCGAGCATCGTGATCTCCGGCGGCGCGCCGATGCGGACCGGCGGACCCCAGGCCCCGGCGCCTCGGGTGGTGTAAATCGTGGTGTCGCCGATGGTGTCGAGCCCCTGCACGGTGGGCTGCTGCAGCGGCACCAGGTAGGGAATCGGCCAGATCTGTCCGCCGTGCGTGTGCCCGGAGACCTGGAGGTCGACCCCGAGGTCCGACGCCTCGACCGCCTGTTTCGGCTGATGGGCGACGAGCAACTGGAAGTCGTCCCGGTCGGTGCCCTCCAGCGCTGCGGGCAGGTCCGGTCGGTACGGCTCCGGGGCGGTGAGATCCTCGATGCCCACCAGGTCGATCGTGTCGACGCCGCGGGTGAGCCGAACCGACTCGTTGCGGAGCACGGTGGGCCCCAGGGAGTCGAACAGGTCGAGCCACTGTCCGCCGTCTCCGGCGTAGAACTCGTGGTTGCCGCTGGTGACGAAAACCCCCATCGGGGCGTCGAGACGACTCAGCGGACTCAGCGACGGCCCGACCAGTTCCGTGGTGCCGTCGATCAGGTCGCCCGCCACCAGAATCAGGTCCGGTGACTGCGCCATGATCTCGTCGACCACGCCGCCGACGAAGCGCTCACCGCGCGCAGGACCGACGTGCAGGTCGGACACCACGGCCACCCGCATGCCGTCGAACGACGCGGGCAGGCCGGGCAGGCTCACCTCGGTGCGGGTGACCTCGGGCGAGGCCGCGTCCACCACGCCGTAGCCGACGGCCGCAATCGTGCCCAGCACGAGCACGGTGTTGGCCCGACGCACCGTGGTGCGGCGGGCGTCCGACCCGTCCCGACGGGTAACGGCAGCGCCGAGTCGCATCACCCCCGCGAGGAGGGCGACGAGAAGGGACCCGAGCACGAGGTAGAGCAGCACGGCCAACCAACTCAGGCCCGGGTAGGCGATGTACCGGGCCCACGCGGGGTCGAGTACCTCACCGGAGCCGATGCCGACGACCGCCGCTGCCCAGAACAGGACGAGCACCGCATCGACCGCACGCCCCGTGCCGCGGCGAAGGCCGCCGGCGACGACGAGGCGTCGGTGGAGCCAGAACGTCACGAGCCCGAGGACGACGGCGAAGACCGCCATGCGGATCACCGGGCGGAGGTCAGTCGCTCGAGGGTTCCGGCCAGGCCGGGGTCGGACGATGCTGTGACGATCACTTCTCCACCTGTCTGCCCCGCGGCGCTCCGCAGGGTGTCGATATCGGAATTGTCCGCCAGCGACACGACGTCGAGACGGACCGGCCGCGCCGGATCGGCGGCGCCGGCCAGGGACTGCAGGAACGTCGACGACGAGATCGACGTGTCGTCGTTGGGTCCGTCGGTCACGAGCAGGACGGACTGGGGGCCGTCGGGAGTCCAGTTCTCGACGGCGGAGCGGTAGGCGGCGAGCACCGCCGCGTACGTCGAGGTGGCGGTCTGCGGGGTGATGCTCGCCAGGGCGTCCAGACCCGTCCGTGCGCTCTCCGCCGCCGGGCCGAGGGGAGCCAGGACGCGGTACGGGCGGGATCCGTCCAGCCCGCGGCTGTAGATCCACACGCCGAGGCGGCCGTCACCGGACAGCGCGCCCGTTGCCTGGCCGAGGGCCGCGCGGACGTTGTCGAGCCGGGTGCTCCCGCCGTCGATGGACTCCATCGACCCGGACACGTCGAGCAGCAGCGTGGTCGAGGCCGGCTGACTCGGCGCCGCGACAGTTCCGAGCACTGCGGCCCGCGCGTCGGGCGTCGGAACCGGCGCAACCGTGTCGACGGCGGGGAAGTCCAACCCGGCGATCGGCTCCGGGGCGGTGTCGGCGGATCCGTCCGTGGCCCCGGCGGATCCTCCGGGAACACGGAACCCGGCCGCAAGGAACGCCTCGCGCCCCGGCGTCGACCGGACGTACTCGAGGAACTCGGCGGCCGCGGCGCGAGCGGTCGGGTCGGCTGTGGCGAGGACCAGTCCGGGATGGTCCGCCATCGGTGTGGGCCCGGCCGGTCGGAACGCCGCCAGCTGCTGACCCTCGCGGATGCGGGTGGCGAGCTGCTGCTCGGTCACCGGGACGGCGCGCACCGGGGCCGCGGTCGGGTCCGGCGCCCGGACGATCGCGTCGAGGGCGGTGTCGACGTCGGCGATGTCGGCCGGGACGGCGCCGGCGGCCAGCGCGAGGCGGGACACCGCGGAGACCGCGGCGAGCGACGTGGCGCGGTCCACCGTGAGCGGTTGTGTCTCCGATGCAGGGTCGGTGGCCACCGCCACCACGGTGGCCGCGGTGGCGGGGCCGGCGGGCAGAGCGAGTCGCAGTGGGTCGGCCGCCGTCACCAGAGCGGGGAGATCGGTCCACCGCGACTCGGTGGCCGAGAGGCGGTCAGCGACGGTGGGCGCGGCGCCGAGAACCACGGGGGAGGTGACCACCGATCTCGGGGTGATGTCCGTTCCGCGGGCGGCGACCGCAGCCGCCGCCGACGCCGTGTCGGCGGGCACCCACAGCGCGGGCTCCGGTCCCGCGACGGACGGGTCGTACATCGGGGCGGCGAGAGCCTCGGCGGCGACCGCCGTGGGCGCGGCGGTCACCTCGGTGGTGATGCAGTGATCCCGCACGACCGGGCCGCCGGCCGTCCAGGACTCGCCGAGCGTGCGCAGCACGTCCGCGACGTCCGGATCGGCGGTGACGGCCAGGGTGGCCTCGCCCTCGACGCAGGCCCGGGCGGCCTGCTGGGCTTCCTCCGCGGACCGGTCGCGAACCGCGAACCAGCCGACCACGGCGGCCGCGAGCAGGACCAGGACCACGACGGTCGCGACGACGCCGCGGGAGACCCCGCGGCGTCGTCGATCCGCGTGACCGCGGCGGTGGTTACCCACGGATCGTCATCGGGCGCCCGCGGCCTTGTACTCGCGACGACGGGCGTGGAGGATCGGCTCGGTGTAGCCGTTGGGCTGTTGGGTGCCGAGCAGGATGAGGTCCTTCGCCGCGTTGAACGCGATGTTGGTCTCGGGGTTCTCGGCGAGCGGCCGATAGGTCGGATCGCCGGCGTTCTGCCGGTCGACCACCGGTGCCATGCGGTGCAGCGAGGCCAGCACGTCGTCCTCGGACACGACGCCGTGGCGCACCCAGTTGGCGAGGAGCTGGCTCGAGATGCGCAGCGTCGCACGGTCTTCCATGAGGGCGACGTCGTCGATGTCGGGAACCTTCGAGCAGCCGACGCCGTGGTCGATCCAGCGCACGACGTAGCCGAGGATGGACTGGCAGTTGTTGTCGAGCTCGCGCTGCTTCTCCTCTGCGCTCCACGAGGTGTCCGCGGCCAACGGGATCTCGAGGATCTGATCGACGGTCGCGCGCTTGGCCTTCGCGATCTCCTCCTGCCGGGCGAACACGTCCACCTTGTGGTAGTGCAGCGCGTGCAGGGTCGCCGCCGTCGGGGACGGCACCCAGGCGGTGTTGGCGCCGGCCTTCGGGTGGCCAATCTTTTGCTCGAGCATGTCGGCCATCAGGTCCGGCATGGCCCACATGCCCTTGCCGATCTGCGCCTTCCCCTCGAGGCCGGCGGCCAGGCCGGTGTCGACGTTCCAGTCCTCGTACGCGGCGATCCACGTCTGCTTCTTCATCTCGGCCTTGCGGACCACCGGTCCGGCCTCCATGGAGGTGTGGATCTCGTCGCCGGTGCGGTCGAGGAAGCCGGTGTTGATGAACACCACCCGCTCCTTCGCCGCGGCGATGGCGGCGGCGAGGTTGACGGTGGTGCGCCGCTCCTCGTCCATGATGCCGACCTTGAGGGTGTTGCGGGACAGACCCAGCAGGTCCTCGACGCGGGCGAACAACTCGTCGGTGAACGCGACCTCGGCGGGGCCGTGCATCTTCGGCTTGACGATATAGAGCGAGCCGGTGCGGCTGTTGGTCAGCTCCACGTCGCCGGTGAGGCTGTGCATACCGCACAGCGAGGTCATGATCGCGTCCAGGATGCCCTCGGGCACCTCGTTGCCGTCGGCATCGAGGATCGCGTCGGTGGTCATCAGATGCCCGACGTTGCGCACGAACAGCAGCGACCGGCCGTGCAGCACCAGCTCGGAGCCGTCGAGGGCGGTGTAGACGCGATCGGGGTTCATGGTGCGGGTGAAGGTCTTGCCGTTCTTGGTGACCTCCTCGGCGAGGTCGCCGCGCATCAGGCCCAGCCAGTTGCCGTACCCGAGGACCTTGTCCTCGGCGTCGACGGCGGCGACGGAGTCCTCGAGGTCCATGATGGTGGTGACGGCCGACTCGACCAGCACGTCCTTCACGCCGGCGGCGTCGGTGCTGCCGATGGGGCTGTCCGCGTCGATCTGC
The DNA here is from genome assembly GCF_001620025.1 of Rhodococcus sp. PBTS 1. Classification (NCBI taxonomy): domain Bacteria; kingdom Bacillati; phylum Actinomycetota; class Actinomycetes; order Mycobacteriales; family Nocardiaceae; genus Rhodococcus; species Rhodococcus sp. PBTS 1. Next base: position 1,972,746 of record NZ_CP015219.1, on the reverse strand, counting down.
AGTTCGAGGTGCAGGCCGTGGTGGCGGAACAGGATGCCCGTGGGCGCCGACGGCTCGCCGGTGTAGCCGACGAGCAGGGCGGGGTCGGCCAGGCCGGTGGTCTCACCCGAGGCGAGGGTGACCACGAGGGCGGAGCCGTCGATCACGTAGGACGTGGCGTCGACGTGCGAGCCCGACTCCAGCGGCACGGCCTCGTCGAGGAACGCCCGCGCGTAGGCGATGACCTTGTCGCCGCGGACCCGGTTGTAGGAGGTGCCCTTCTCGGCGCCCCCGTCCTCGGTGATGGCGTCCGTGCCGTACAGGGCGTCGTAGAGCGAGCCCCAGCGAGCGTTGGAGGCGTTGATCGCGAAGCGGGCGTTGAGCACCGGCACCACCAACTGCGGACCCGCGGTGGAGGTGATCTCCCGGTCCACCCCGGAGGTGGTGATCGAGAACGGGGCAGGCTGCTCCTCGAGGTACCCGATCTCCTGCAGGAACGCCTTGTACGCGGCCTTGTCGTACCCGGCGCCCGGGTGCTCGGAATGCCAGGCGTCGAGCTTGCCCTGGATCTCGTCACGGGCGTCGAGCAGAGCGCGGTTCTTCGGGGCCAGGTCCGTCAGCAGCGACTCCACCCCGGACCAGAACGCCTCCGCCTCGACACCGGTACCCGGCAGGGCCTTCGACTGCACGAACTCGTGCAGAACAGCGGCAACCTGCAGACTTCCGACCTGGACGCGTTCCGTCATCTGTAGCCCCTCACTCGACTCTCGTCGGCCGCGGCACCGTTGCCGCGCCACGGCTGATGTTACCCACTGGTATTCACGCCGGAGTGCACCAGGAGTGTCCGACACCCGTCGATCACCCGCGCTCGCAGTCCGGTCGCCCGCTCCGCGACGTCCTGCTGCGCCCGCACGTACTCCGCCCGCCCGGCCGGCGTCTCGACCGCGATCGGGGCGTAGCCGTACTCCCGCAGGTCGTACGGACTGGCGCGCATGTCGATCTCGCGGGCGGTCCGTGCCAGGTCGAAGCAGTCCAGCAGGAGGTCGGACGGGAGCAGCGGTCCCAGCTTGGCCACCCACTTGTAAAGATCCATGGCCGCGTGCAGGCAGCCGGGTTGCTCGGTCCGCAGACGGTGGTCGGGGGAGAGCTCCGTGTCGTTGCGGGGGACGGCGTCGGGGGTGAAGAAGCGGAACGCGTCGTAGTGCGTGCACCGCAGCGGCATGTCCTCCACCACCCGGTCGGTTCCCGCGTGCCCGAGCCGCAGGGGGACGTCGTGGCGCAGGGCGTCGTCGCCGCCCCGGTAGACCATCGCCCACTCGTGCAGGCCGAAGCAGCCCAGCCGGGCCGGTCGCGCCGCGGTACGGGTGAGCAGGGTGTGCACGAACTCGACCGCCGCGAGTCGCTTGACGAGGAACTCGTCGGACACCGCCACCGCGGGAACGCCGCCGACCACGACGGACGTGTAGCCGGTGCGGTCGCGGTAGGCTGCCGCGCCGTCGCCGACGAGCGCGGTGCCGTGGCCGGGATGCCACCGGCGCAGATGCCCCGGCTTGAGGCTGTAGTAGGTGAAGAGGAAGTCGGTGACCGGATGGGTCGCCCCGCTCGCCCGGCGTGCGAGGTAGTCGCCGATCGCGTCGTCCACGCGCTGCTCGTGTGCCGCCCGTCGCGTGTCCAGGTCGGCGGGATCCAGCACGATCACGTCTGTTCGTCCGGCCCCGGAACGACGTCCTCCACGCGGTGGGTGCCGTCGCGCACCGTGCCCACGAATTCCTCGACCAGGTCCTCGAGCGCGACGATGCCGATGGTGCCCTGCCCGGGTTCCGCGACCGCCGCGAGGTGGCTGCGGCGACTGCGCAGGCGCGCCAGCGCCTCGTCCAGCGGCGTCCTGCCGTCGACCACCGGCAGCATGCGCACGTCCGAGCGCGGGATCACCGTGTCGGCGTCCGCGTCCGGGTCGGCCATGAGGTCGAGCACGTCCTTGAGGTGGAGATAGCCGATGAGCCCGTCGGCGTCGTCACGCACCGGGTAACGGGAGAAGCCCGTCTCGCGCACCGCCTCCTCGATGGCTCCCAGGGTGGGGCCGTCCGGACCGGTGCGGACCGTGCGGGCACGGTCCAGTGGGATGAGGACCTCGCGCACCGTCCGTCCCGACGTCTCGAGCGCGCGGGCGAGCCGGCGGTGCTCCTCCTCGTCGATCAGGCCCTCCGACCGGGATTCGCCGATCATGTCCGAGAGCTGATCGGCGGACACGGACGATTCCAGTTCGTCGCGGGGTTCGACTCGCAGGGCTCGCAGTGTCGCGTTGGCGCACAGGTTGTAGAAGGCGATCAACGGCTTGGCGACGGCGAGCCAGCGCAGGTGCATCGGCACCAGCAACATCGCAGTCGATTCCGGGCCGGCGATGGCGATGTTCTTCGGCACCATCTCGCCGACGAGGATGTGCAGGATCACCACGATCATCAGCGCCAGCGTGAACCCGACCGGGTGCAGCAACTGCTCCGGCAGTCCGGCCCACTCGAACGGTCGCTCGATCAGATGGGCCACGGCGGGCTCGGCCACCCGGCCGAGCAGGATCGAGCAGATGGTGATGCCGAGCTGCGCCGCGGCCAGCATCAGCGACAGGTTCTGACCGGCCTCGATCACCACCGCGGCCCGCTTCTTCCCCTGGGCCACCAGGCTGTCCAACCGGTCTCGGCGAGCGGAGATCAACGAGAACTCGGCGCCGACGAAGAATGCGTTGAGCAGCAGCAGGATCACGGCGAGGCCCACCGCGGCGACGTCACCCACGGTCGTCCTCCACCCCGGTGCTGCGCAGTCGACCCATCTCCTCGGGACCGGCGGGCCGCACGAGAATCCGGTCGATCCGTCGCCCGTCCATCGACTCCACCCGTGCGATCCATCCGCCGTGCGCGTCGTCCTCGGACTCGCCGACGGCCGTGGGCAGTACCACGCGATCGCCGGCCTCCGGAATGCGAGCGAACCGGGTCAGCACCAGCCCACCGAGCGTCTCGTAGTCACCGCTCGGCGCGGCGTACCCGGTGTGTTCGATCACCTCGTCGATGCGCAGCAGGCCCGAGCACAACCAGCCGTCGCCGACTCTCTGTACGTCGACGTCCGGGGTGTCGTGCTCGTCGCGCACGTCGCCGACGATCTCCTCGATGAGGTCCTCCATGGTGACGATTCCGGCGGTGCCGCCGTACTCGTCGACGACGAGCGCGACCTGCATCCCGTCGGCGCGCACGCGGTCCATCACCGTGTCGCCGTCGAGACTCGCGGGCACCGTCGGGACCCGGGCGGCCAGGGTCCGAACGGGTGTGGTCGCGCGCTCGACGGCGGGCACGGTGAACGCGTGCTTGATGTGCACCACGCCGAGGGTGTCGTCGAGGTCGCCGGCGACGACCACCGGGAATCGAGAGAAGCCCGTGCGGGCCGCGGTGTCGATCAGATCGGCCACCGTGTCCTGCGCGGACAGGGTCTCGATCTTCACGCGGGGTGTCATCAACTCGTCGGCGCTGCGGTCGCCGAACTGCAGTGACCGATCCACCAGCCGGGCGGTGCGCGCGTCGAGCGACCCGTGCTCGGCCGACGTCCGGACGAGGGAGCCGAGTTCCTGGGGAGAGCGAGCCGAGCGAAGTTCCTCGGCCGGTTCGATCCCGAGCCGACGCACCATCCAGTTGGCGGACCCGTTGAGGCCGTCGATGGCCCACCGGAACACGAAGGAGAACGCCGCCTGCGGGCCCGCCGCGACGCGGGCCACACCGATCGGGTTCGCGATGGCGAGGTTCTTCGGCACCAACTCGCCGAACACCATCGACAGTGACGTCGCGATGATCAGCGCGAGGACCAGCGACGCCGCGGTCGCGACCCCGTCCGAGGCGCCGAGCGCGAGCGCCACCGGCGAAATGAACCGCGCGAGAACCGGCTCCGCGATGTAACCGGTGATCAGCGTGGTGATGGTGATCCCGAGCTGTGCTCCCGAGAGCTGGAAGGACAGCGTCTTGTGGGCGCGCAGCACCTGGCGGGACCGCGCGTCGCCGTCGCGGGCGGCCGCCTCGACGGTGCTGCGTTCGAGCGCGGTCAGCGAGAACTCCGCCGCCACGAAGAGGGCGGTACCGGCCGTGAGTGCGACGAAACCGACGAGGCTGAGCACGGGGACGAGCACGGTCACGACGGCACCGGTGTCCTTACTGGTCGAACGGGTCGTGCGAGGTGCGATACCCGGCCGCGGCGTCGGTCAACCGCGGAGTCCGCCGCGATCACCACCCGGTGGGCAGCGGGCGGCCCTCGGCGAACCCGGCGACCGACTGGATGCCGAGCACCGCCTTCGCGTGCAGGTCCTCGAGGGTGCGGGCGCCGGCGTAGGTGCAGGTGCTGCGGACGCCGGCGCAGATGTGGTCGAGAAGATCCTCGACGCCGGGGCGTTCCGGGTCGAGGCGCATCCGCGAACTCGAGATGCCCTCTTCGAACAGCCCCTTACGGGCCTGGTCGAACGCGCTGTCGGCAGCGGTGCGGGCGGCGACGGCGCGCTTGGACGCCATGCCGAAGCTCTCCTTGTAGGCGACACCCGCCGCGTCGACGCGCAGGTCGCCGGGGGACTCGTGCGTTCCGGCGAACCACGATCCGATCATGACGTTCGAGGCGCCGGCCGCCAGAGCGAGGGCGACGTCGCGCGGGTGGCGGACCCCGCCGTCGGCCCACACGTGCTTGCCGGACTCGCGGGCCGCGGCCGCGCACTCCTCGACGGCGGAGAACTGCGGCCGGCCCACGCCGGTCATCATGCGAGTGGTGCACATCGCGCCGGGGCCGACCCCGACCTTGACGATGTCGGCGCCGGCGGCGATCAGGTCGCGCGTGCCCGCCGCGGAGACCACGTTGCCGGCCGCGAGCGGAACGCCGAGGCCGAGGCCGGCCACGGTGGCGAGCGCGTCGAGCATCTTCTGCTGGTGGCCGTGCGCCGTGTCGAGCACGAGCAGGTCGGCTCCGGCGTCGACGAGGTCCTTCGCCTTGGCGGCGACGTCGCCGTTCACCCCGACCGCGGCGGCGATCCGGAGGCGTCCGTGGTCGTCGACCGCGGGACGGTAGATGGCGCTGCGCAGCGCGCCGGTACGCGTGAGGACGCCGGACAGCAGGCCGTCCGGCGTCTCGAGGACGGCGAGATTCTCGTGCCGCGACTCGAGCAGATCGAAGACCGACCGCGGGTCGGTGTCCACGGGCGCGGTGACGAACGAGGCGTCCATGACCGTGCCGAGGCGGGCGAAGCGGTCGACATCGGTGCACGCCGCCTCGGAGACGACGCCCACGGCTCGGCCCCGATCGACCACGACGACGACTCCGTGGGCGCGCTTGGGCATCAGCGCCAGGGCATCGGAGACCGACGCGTCCGGAGCGAGGGTGACGGGGGTGTCCGCGACGAGGTGGCGGCTCTTGACGAAGGCGACCGTTTCCGCGACGGCCGCCGTAGGCACGTCCTGAGGCACGACGACGATGCCGCCGCGGCGGGCGACCGTCTCCGCCATGCGCTTGCCGGCGACCGCGGTCATGTTGGCGACGACGACGGGCACGGTGGTCCCCGACCCGTCCACGGTGGCGAGGTCGACGTCGAACCGCGACGTGACGTCGGTCCGGTTGGGAACGAGGAAGACGTCGTCGTAGGTGAGGTCGTACGGCGGGCGGCGATCGTGGAGGAACTGCACGGAGCGTCATCCTACTGCGGGTGGGACACCGTCCGGGGACCGAGCGGTCTGCGGTTCCCCCGCGGTGGCCTGGACGCGGCTGAGCGCGATCGTCGTGACGATCATGACGGCCAGGGCCGCGATCACCACCGGACCGCGGACGCCGCCGACGTCGATCCGTTCCTGCAGCACGACGACGCCCAGGGCGACCGCGGCGAGCGGTTCGCCGATGGTCACGGCGGGCAGGGACGCGGCGAGCGGGCCGGCCTGGAACGCGCGCTGCTGGAGGTAGAACCCGGCGACACCGGCGGCGACCAGCGCGTAGGTCTGCCAGGAGGTCGCCGCGACGAGGAGTCCCCGTTCGACGAGATCGGTGACGTACTTGGTGAACGCAACGGCGACGCCGAACAGCAACCCGCCGGCGATGCCGAAGGACAATGCGGCCCGCGACGCCCGACGGCGAGCGGAGACACCGACGGCGGCCGCGACGAGGGCGATCCCGACCACCACCGCCAACGGAGCCGCCCACGCCGACCACGGCGCGTCGGCGTCGCCCTCGGTCGGCTCGCCGACCGCGACGAAGATCACCAGGGCGGCCGTCAAACCGACCGCGGCGACCCACGTCGACGGACGCATGCGCAGCCCGGAGAACCGCGCCGACAGCGGAAGCGCGAACAGCAGCATGCTGACCAGCACCGGCTGGACCACCGCCACCGATCCGACCGCCAGCGCGGCGACCTGGACGAGATAGCCACCCAGGTCGCCCCCGACCCCGGCCCACCACCGCCCGCTGCGCAGGACGCCGCGGACGAGCGCGCCGTCCGGCACGGCCGCGGCGGCGGACTGCTGGGCCACGGCCGCACAGGCGAAGAGGGCGGCGGCGACCAGCGCGAGGACGATCGCGAGGGAGGACGACGCCGACGAGGTCATGGACTCACGCCTGGACTTCGGACCGATCCTCGCTCCACAGGGTGTGGAACTTGCCCTCGGCGTCGACCCGTTCGTAGGTGTGCGCACCGAAGAAGTCGCGCAGCCCCTGCGTCAGGGCGGCGGGGAGACGCTCGGCGCGCAGGCCGTCGTAGTACGACAGGGCGGAGGCGAAGCCCGGCACCGGAATACCGAGCATCGTCGCGGTGGACACCACCCGCCGCCAGCTGTCCACAGCGTTCTCGACGGCCTCGCGGAAGTAGGGCGCCAGGACGAGGCTCGGCAGTTCGGGGTTCTCGTCGTACGCGTCCTTGATACGGTTCAGGAACCGGGCGCGGATGATGCAGCCGCCGCGCCAGATGGTGGCCAGGTCGCCGGGGTGCAGGTTCCAGTCGTATTCGGCGCTGCCGGCCGCGATCTGGTCGAAGCCCTGGGCGTAGGCGATGACCTTCGAGGCGTAGAGCGCGGAGCGGATGTCCTCGACGAACGCGTCGACGTCCTGCGGCCCGTCGGCCAGCGTGCCCGAGGCGAGCTCCCGCGCGGCGGCGCGCTGATCGCGGGCACCGGACAGCGCCCGAGCGAACACCGCCTCGGCGATGCCGGTGACGGGCACACCGAGATCGAGGGCGGACTTCACGGTCCAGCGACCGGTGCCCTTCTGTTCCGCCGCGTCGACGATGACGTCCACCAGCGGCGCGCCGGTCTTGGCGTCCCTGTGCGAGAGCACTTCCGCGGTGATCTCGACGAGGTAGCTCTCGAGGTCGCCGTCGTTCCAGGTGCGGAAGACGTCCGCGATCGCGTCGGGGTCCTTGCCGAGCGCGTCGCGCAGCAGGTGGTAGGCCTCGCCGATGAGCTGCATGTCGGCGTACTCGATGCCGTTGTGCACCATCTTCACGAAGTGTCCGGAGCCGTCCGGACCGATGTGGGTGCAGCACGGCGTGCCGTCGACCTGCGCGGCGATCGATTCCAGCAGAGGTCCGACGGACTCGTAGGACTTCGCCGGTCCTCCGGGCATGATCGACGGGCCGTTGAGAGCGCCCTCCTCGCCGCCGGAGATACCGGCGCCGACGAAGAGCAGACCGCGTTCCTTCAGATCCGCTTCCCGCCGGATCGTGTCGGTGTACAGCGCGTTGCCGCCGTCGATGATGATGTCGCCCTCGTCCATCACGGCCGCGAGCTCCTCGATCACCGCATCGGTGGGATCGCCGGCCTTGACCATGATCACCACGCGGCGCGGCTTCTCGAGACTCGCGACGAAGTCCTCGATGGATTCCGACGGGACGAAGGTGCCCTCGGACCCGTGGTTCTCGATCAGCGCGGTCGTCTTGGCGCTGCTGCGGTTGTGCACGGCGACGACATGACCGCGCCGGGCGAAGTTGCGCGCCAGGTTGGAACCCATGACGGCGAGGCCGGTGACGCCGATCGGGGCGAGGGGAGTGGATCCGTCGGAGGTGTCGCGAGGGGAGGTCATGCGCCCAGCTTTCCCTGCCCGGCCCCGGCTGAAAAGTCCGGGGCCGGGCAGGAGCCGGCGAGCGGGTCGGTTCTAGTCGGCCGCGTGCGATGCGCGGCTGCGGAAGCCGCCGCCGGAGGTGCTGCCGGTGTCCCGGCGGGGCGCGGCCTCGCGGCGGGGTGCACCCTCGCGACGGGGTGCGCCCTCGCGACGGAATCCACCGTCACGGCGGGGTCCACCCTCGCGACGGGGTCCACCCTGGCCGCGGTAGCCACCCTCTCGACGCGGCGCGCCGGCGGGACGCTCACGACGCGGCGCCTCCCGCACGGGCTCGCCCGACGGCTTCTGCGCGCCGGTGATGGCGCCGAGCTCGGCCGACCCGGGGGAGACGTTCACCTCGGTGACCTTCACGCCGGCCTGGCCGGTGAGGCGCCCGATGATGCGGCGCTGGTTCGGCAGGGCGATCGCGACGACGGTCCCGGCGGCTCCGGCGCGCGCGGTGCGGCCGGCGCGGTGCATGTAGTCCTTGTGGTCGGCCGGCGGGTCGACGTGGACGACCAGGTCGATGCCGTCGACGTGGATGCCGCGGGCGGCGACGTCGGTGGCGACGAGCACCGGGGTGCGACCGTTCTTGAACCGGTCCAGGACCCGGGTGCGCTGGTTCTGCGCCTTGCCGCCATGCAGCGACTCGGCGTGGATGCCGACGGCGCGCAGGCGGTCGGTGATGCCTTCGCAGCCGAGCTTGGTCCGCGCGAACATGATGGTGCGGCCACCCTGACGTGCGGCGATCTCGGACAGCACGATGTCCTTCTGGCCGCGTCCGACGTTGAGGATGTAGTGCTCCATCGACTCGACGGCGGCCTTGCTGTCGCCGGTCGAGTGCTGCACGTGGTCGGGCAGGAACCGGCGGACCAGGGACTGGACCTCACGGTCGAGCGTCGCCGAGAACAGCATGCGCTGGCCGCCGGGTGCGGTCAGTCCGAGGATCTCGCGGACCTCTGGCAGGAAGCCCATGTCGGCCATCTGGTCGGCTTCGTCGAGGGCCGTGATGCACACGTCGTCGAGCAGGCAGGTGCCCTGACGCAGATGGTCGCCCAGTCGACCGGGCGTGGCGACGAGGACGTCGACCCCGCGCCGAAGCTGGTCGGCCTGCCGACCGAACGGGGTGCCGCCGACGGCGGGCCGGACCGACAGGCGGAGGGGAGCGGCGTAGGACTGCAGCGAGTCGACCACCTGGAACGCGAGTTCACGGGTGGGCACCAGGACGAGCGCTCGCGGGCGCTTCGCGGCGGGCGTGTCACCCAGCTCGGCGAGGCGGGCGAGCATCGGCAGGCCGAAGGCCAGGGTCTTGCCGGATCCGGTCTGCGCGCGGCCGAGCACGTTGCGGCCGGCGAGTGCGTCGCCGATCGCCATGGACTGGATGGGGGAGGGAACGGTGATGCCCTTCGCGGCGAGGGCCGTCACCACGGGGGCGGGAAGGCCGAGCTCGGCGAAGGTGGCGACGGCCGCCTCGGCGGCGGCAGGGGACAGCGGTGTTGCGTCGATCAACGCGGGGGACCTCTCGGGTTACGGGCGCGCCGAAGTCGACGGCACCCTCGGGCGCCGATCGACGAGACGAGCCAGGGCACACATCACCTGGCTCGCAGGGCGGGGAATCCCGCCGGACAACGAAAGAAGGTGTCTCGAACGACCACGGAGCCGAATGCGCGGGGCATCACGGTCGGCGGTGAAGGAAATAACGTGCCGTATCGAATATCTGATGGTTCGACGTGCGAACCATCGATCAGCCTACGCGACGAGGACGTCCGGCCACGACTCGTGTGAGCAGCGCAACCGTCACCGGTGGCCGACCGGCTCTAGTGGCCCATCAGCCGGCGCAACTCCGTCAGCCACGGCACGGCGACGTAGATGGTGGGCACCACGAGGATCGCGGCGGACGCGAGATAGGCGAGCGCGGCGACGCGGTGATCCGGTCCCGGTCGGGCGAGACGCTCGACCCGGACGAGGGTGCTGGGCCCGCCGGCGGCGAGTGCCCCCTTGGGCGCCGCCGAGCCGGCACAGGCGACGAGGGCGCGCGCCAGGGGCTTCGGGCCGGTGACGCGGACGGCGCTGTCGTCGGCGAGCAGTTCGACCAGCAACTGCACCGAGCCGAGTGCGGACCGACTGCGGACCACGCGGGGAAACGCCTGGTTGACGGCCATGAACGCTTCCAGCACCAGATCGTGCCGCGCCCGCAGGTGCGAACGTTCGTGGGTCAGGATCGCGGCGAGTTCGGCGTCGTCGAGATGGGCCAGGGTGCCCTCGCTGAGGACCACGCGCTGCCGAAGACCGGGGAGGCAGTAGGCGATGGGGTCGAGCGAGTCGAGTACCCGCACGTCCGCGCCGTGCCGCGACGGAGTGTCCGAGCCCCGATCGAGGATGTCCACCAGGGTCCGATGTCGGGCGCGGCGACGGCGCGTCTTCACCGCCACGAGCGACGTCGCCCAGACCAGTCGCGCACCGATGACGAGAGTGACGACGAAGACCGTGACGTAGACGATCCAGAGCGGGAGACCCAGGGCGGCGATCTCCGCGGTGGGCGCCGTGGTGGGCCGACCGTCCGGGCCGGGAACCAGCAATTGGCTGGCGATGGCGAGACCCGAGGAGAACGCCGAGAGCACCGCGGCCAGCGCGATCGCCTGCCACAGGACGAGCGCGGCTCGCGGCGTCCGATGCGGCCACGTCGCGCGCGCCAGCATCGCCGGTACCGGGCCCGCGAGCAGCAACGCCAGTGCGGCGAATACCAGCGCGGTCGGTGCGTTCATGTCCTCGGGTTCGTCGTCGGGCGTGCGCTCAGTCGGAGCGGGTGTCGGGGTCCTGCTCGTCCAATGCTGCCAGAGCCTGCCGCAGTGCCGCGGCCTCGTCGGCGCTCACTCGGCCGACGAAGTGGACGAGGGCCGCCGCGCGTCCGCCGGATCGGTCGGCCTGATCGAGCGCATCCACCATGAGGCTCGCCACCAGTTCCTCTCGACCGTGGACCGGGGCGTACCGGTGGGCGCGATCGTCCCGACGTTGAGTGACCAGCTTCTTCTTGGCCAGCCGCTGCAGCACCGTCATGACGGTGGTGTAGGCCAGCTCGCGCTGGGACGCCAGGGCCTCGTGGACCTGTCGCACGGTCTGCGGCGAGTCGCTGGCCCAGAGATGTTCCATCACCGCACGTTCGAGATCGCCCAGGCCTGCCATTCGGATCATGGTAGTGCTTCTCCGACACGAGTGCGTATTACGGGGTGTAGTAGGGCGCGCCGGGCCACCCGCAGCGAACCGAACGCGGTGGGGCGGGACGGCGCTACTGTGACGCGGTGGCCCTTCTCGACACCTCGCTGGTCAGCGGACCGCTTCCCACCGTCGTGACGTCCGTCGGCGTGGTCGGGCTGGTCGTCCTGGTGGTGTCGCGTCGTCGGCCCCACCTCCTGCGGTCGGTGCCGATCTCCCTGCTCGCCGCCGCCGCACTCACCGCCCTCGGCTGGGTCGTCGTCGAGAAGATCTGGCGGGGGTTCCCGGACCCGATCCAGATCGCGGTCTACGTCTGGATCGGTGTGGGGCTGCTGGGGCTGCTGCTCCTGGTTCCCCGCATCGTCGCCGCACGCCGATGGTGGACGAAGATCCTCGCCGTGCTCGCCGCCGTCGCCGTGGTGGCCACCGCCGCTCTGCAGGTCAATCTCGTCTTCGCGGCCTACCCGACCGTCGGGAGTGCTCTGGGGCTCGACGCCGCCGAGCAGGTCGGACTCGACGAGGCGACGGACCGGTCGACGGATCCGATCACCGGATCGCCGCTCGAGTCGGTCTGGACGCCGCCCCCGGATATGCCGTCCGGGGGTCGCATCCTCGACACCCCGATCCCGGGTACCGCCTCGGGATTCTCGGCGCGCAACGCGCAGGTCTACCTGCCGCCCGCGTACTTCGCTCCGCGTCGTCCCCTGCTTCCCGTCCTCGTCCTCATGGCGGGCCAACCCGGCGCTCCGGACGACTGGCTCACCGGTGGCCGATTGGTGCAGACCATGGACGCGTACGCCGCCGATCACGGCGGACTCGCACCCGTCGTGGTGGTGGCCGACGCGACCGGGAGTGCCGTCGCCAACCCGCTCTGCGTCGATTCCCCCCTCGGCAACGTCGCCACCTACCTCTCGACCGACGTGCCCACCTGGGTCCGGGCCACGCTGCAGGTGAATCCGGATCCGAGGTCCTGGGCCGTCGGCGGGCTCTCCTACGGCGGTACCTGTGCGCTGCAGATGGCAACGAACTTCCCGCAGGTCTATCCCACGTTCCTCGTGCTGTCGGGGCAGCTCGCGCCGACGCTGGGGGACAAGCAGCGCACGCTCGACGCGGCGTTCGGCGGGAGCGAGGCGGCGTTCGAGGCCGTCAACCCGATGAACCTCATGGCCACCCGCCGCTACGACGGGTCCGCCGGCGTGTTCGTCGTCGGCGCGGACGACCCCGAGTACAAGGGCTACGCCGCGCAGTTGGTGGCCGCCGCACGGGCGGCGGGGATGGACGTGCAGTACCTCGAGGTGCCCGGTGGGCACAGCTATCAGACGTGGTCCGAAGGCCTCCGGCGCGAGATCGGATGGCTGGGAACGAGAACAGGAATCACCGCGTGAACGCCACCCCGAACACCGGCACCCCGAACACCGCCGCCCCGGAGCCTGCCGGGGCCGTCGAGACCCCGGCCGACTCGCCGCCGTCCGCCCTGCGGCGCCTTCGGTCGTCGATCGCCCGCCAGGTGGGCCGCGCGGCGCCGACCGTGCGCGACGGTGCCCGACGCGCGCCGGTGACCTTGGCCGTCCTCGCGATCATGTGGGGCGTCTTCGTGGTCGGCATGCTCACCACGCGGAGCGTGCGCAGTTTCGTCGACCACCATCTGGCGCTGGGCATCGTGCCGATCGAGAACATGCGGTTGTGGACCCCGCTGACCTCGGGTGTCGTGGTGGTGGGGTGGCTCGCGGCGATTGCCTCGACCGTCCTCCTCCTCGCAGTCGCGGCCCCCACCGAGCAGCGACTCGGCTCGCGGCGATTCGCACTGGTGGCGGTGCTCACGCAGGTGGGCGGCGCGCTGGTGGCGCTCGCGTTCGCGGCGGCCGCGCAGGTGCTCGACGAGGCGTGGGGGTTCCAGCTGCACCTCGGTGTCTTCTCGGGACCCTTCGCGTGGATCCTCGGCACGCTCATGGCCGCGAGTGCCTCGGCGACCACCCTGTGGCGACGACGTATCCGGGTCGGCCTCGTGGCGTTCACCGCCGTGCTCGCCCTGTTCGGTGGCCACCTCGGCGACGTCATGGCGCTGGCGACCGTGGCGGTGGGTGCGGTGGTCGGGCCGCTCGTGATCGGCCGGTCCCCGCGTGGATCACGGTTGGCCGGGACGCGGCGCGAGGAGCGCGTGCTGGTCGCTCTGGTCGTCGCGGCCAGCGCCCTCGGACCGATGATCGCGGCGTTCTCGCCGAACGCCGTCGGCCCGCTGGCCGTACTGCGCGAGCTGTTCCGCAGTCAGCCGTGGACGGTGGACGAGGTCAACCTGGTGTGTGCCGCGGATCAGACGTCGGCGGACTGCCGCCGTGGGCTGCTCGATCTCCGCCTCGGCGGTGTCGGCCCCGTGATCGCGAGCGTGCTGCCGTCCGTCTACCTCCTGGTGCTGGCCGACGGACTGCGCCGCGGGCGACGGTTCGCCTGGATCGCGGCCGTCGTCGCCCAGGCGGCGCTGGTGGTGCTGGCCGCCGCCAACGTCCTCATCCGCTTCGTCGACGACAACGACACGATCTTCTACGGCACCGCCGAGCCGACGCTCTACCGCTCGGTGGTGCCCTTCGTGGTCCCCGTACTGGTGCTGGCGCTGCTCGTCGTGACCCGACGGCGTTTCGACGTCGCCGCGCCGCGCGGTACGTACCGCGAACTGTGGACCCTCGTCGCCGCCACCGCCGTCGGACTCGGCGTGCTCTACGTCCTGCTGGGCACCTGGATCCGGCGCAGCTTCGACGGCGACCCGTCGGTCGGCGCGCTGCTGCTCGACTACCCCCAGCGGCTCGTCCCGCCCGTGTTGTTGCAGTGGTTCGACGCACCGTTCCTCCCGAACAGCGGGCCCACCACCCTGCTCTACGAATGGACCGGCATCGTCTTCTGGCTGGTTCTCGTCGTCGCCACGGCGGCGTCGTTCTCCCGCGTCACCTACGGCGTCGACTCCGACGCGGCCGAACGGGCGCGCGAGGTGCTCCGCGCGTCGAGCGGCAGTGCGCTGTCCTGGATGACGACCTGGCGCGGCAACCGGTACTGGTTCACCGACGACGGTCGCAGCTACGTCGCCTTCCGCGTGATCTCGGGCGTCGCACTGACCACCGGGGATCCCGTCGGTCCGCCGGCCGACCGACGATCCGCCATCGTGGGCTTCGCCGAGTACGCCGCCGCCAACGGATGGTCGCCGTGCTTCTACTCGGTCACGCCGGACGCCGCGGCGATCACGTCGGACCTCGGGTGGGAGAGCATCCAGGTCGGCGAGGAGACGGTGTTGCCGCTGAAGGATCTCGCGTTCACCGGCAAGAAGTTCCAGGACGTGCGCACCGCGGTCAACCGGGCGAAGAAGGCCGGCGTCGAGGCCGAGTGGATCTCGTTCCCGACCGCGCCGCTGGCGGTGACCGATCAGATCACCGCGATCTCGGAGGAATGGGTCGCGGACAAGGGGATGCCCGAGATGGGCTTCACCCTCGGCGGGCTGGACGAGGTCGACGATCCGGCGGTGCGCTGCCTGGTGGCCATCGACGAGCACCGCACCGTGCACGGAGTCACCTCGTGGATGCCGGTCCATCGTGACGGCGTCGTGGTGGGGTGGACGCTCGATTTCATGCGGCGCCGCTCCGAGGGCTTCCGCCCGGCGATGGAGTTTCTCATCGCCTCGGCCGCGCTGTCGCTGCAGGAGGAGGGCGCGGAGTTCCTCAGCCTGTCGGGCGCACCGCTGGCCAAGGTCGGCGACCCCACCGAAGACAGCCCGCAGGCAACGACGTTGTCGACGATGCTGGAGCGGCTGCTCGACGTCGTCGGGCGCACCCTCGAGCCGGTCTACGGCTTCCGGTCGCTGCTCGCGTTCAAGTCGAAGTTCCAGCCCGTGTACGAGCCGATGTACATGACGTTCCCGGACCCGGCGGCGCTGCCGAGCATCGGCAACGCCATCGGCCGCGCCTACCTGCCGGACGTCTCGATCGCGCAGAGCGTGCGGCTGGTGCGCACGATGATGGATCGCTAGGGGAGAAGATTCTCGGCCGGGCGCCGATCGTGGACGTGGCGCGTCCCGATCGGCACCACCAGCGGGCGGTCCGACACCGGATCGTCGATGACGGCGGCGGCCAGCCCGAACACCTCGAGCAGAAGTTTCTCCGAGATCACCTCGGCCGGGGTGCCGGACGCGACGATCGATCCCTCGTGCATCACGACGAGGCGGTCGCTGTAGCGGATGGCGAGATTGAGATCGTGCAACACCATCACGACGGTGCGGCCCATCTCGTCGTGCATCCGGTCGACGAGGTCGAGGACCTCGATGGAGTGCGCGAGATCGAGGTAGGTCGTGGGCTCGTCGAGGAGGAGCACGTCGGTGCCCTGCGCGAGAGCCATGGAGATCCACGCGCGCTGACGCTGACCACCGGAGAGCTGGTCGACCGGCCGCTCCGCCAGTTCCTCGATGCCCGTCAGTTCGAGTGCCCGCGCCACCTCGGCCTCGTCGTCGCGGGACCACTGCCGGATCCACGACTGGTGCGGGTGGCGTCCGCGGGCGACGAGATCCGCGACCGTCAGCCCTTCGGGGGCGATCGGGGACTGCGGCAGGACGCCGAGCGTCCGCGCGACGTCGCGGGTCTTCATGCTGCCGATCGCCTTGCCGTCCAACGTCACCTGGCCGGTGCGCGGGGTCAGCAGCCGACCCAGCGCGCGCAGGAGGGTCGACTTGCCGCAGCCGTTGGGTCCGATGACCGTGGTGATGACGCCGGTGTGCACCGCGAGATCGAGTCCGTCGATCACCACCCGGTCGCCGTAGCCGACCGAGATGCCGTCGGCGGCGAGGCGATGCTCGTGCGCGAGAGGGGAAGCGCTCATACCGACGCCTTTCGATTGGCCTTGATCATCAGATACAGCAGGAACGGTCCGCCGAGAGCGGAGGTGACGATGCCGACGGGTAGTTCCACCGGCAGGATCGTCCGGGCGACGAGGTCGGATCCCACCACGATCGCCGCGCCGGTCAGCGCCGAGGCAACGACCGGCGGCTCCGGCGACCGGGTCAGGCGCAGAGCGATCTGTGGGGCGGCCAGGGCGACGAAGCCGATGGGTCCGGCGACGGAGGTCGCGACCGCGGCGAGGGCGACGGCGACGACGAGCAGCGCGGCCTGGGAACGCTGCACGTTCACGCCCAGCGAGCGCGCGGTGTCCCCGCCGAGGCGCATGGCGTTCAGGCGGAAGGACAGCGCCAGCGTGGCGGTGCCGAGGACGACGACCACGGCGAGCACCGGCCACACCTGCGTCCAGGTCGCCCCCGCCAGTGTTCCGGTGAGCCACAACTGCGCTCGGGTGACGTCGGTGATGGTGGCGCTGACCAGCAGCCATCCGATGAGGGCGATGTTCATCGCGTTGATGGCGATGCCGATCAGCACCAGCCGCATGCCCTCCACGCCGCCGCGCCACGCGAAGACGTAGATCAGCGCGGCCGTCAGGAAGGCACCCACCATCGCCGCGCCCGAGGTGCCGAGGGTGGCCAGCAGCCCGACGGCGGTCCCGCTGCCGCCCAGTACGATCAGGGCGACCGCGGCGACACTGGCGCCGGAGGTGATGCCCAGGATGTCGGGGCTCGCGAGGGCGTTGCGGGTGATCGACTGGGTGACCGCACCCGCGACGGCCAGCGCCGCGCCGACCAGGGCGCCCGTGAGGGCGCGCGGCAGCCGGAGCTCCGTCACGACGAAGCGTTCGATGCGCGATCCGCCGCCGAGCAGCACGTTCACCACGTCCGGGATGGACAGCGGGTAGTCGCCGCGGCCGATGTTCAGGCAGAAGAGAAGGAAGAGCGCCGCGGTGACGCCCAGGGTGATCAGCACTCGCGCGGGGCGCCGCACGGTGGAGAAGCGGCCGAGCCGGAAGGCCGGGCGTCCTGCGACCCGCGTCTCGGGTGCCGTCGTGTCGAGTGCACTCACAGCGCCACCAACTTCCGACGCCGGACGAGGGCGATGAAGAACGGCCCCCCGATCAGGGCGAGCACGATGCCGACCTGCAGTTCGCCCGGACGCACGACCACGCGTCCGACGACGTCGGCGACGAGGAGCAGCAGTCCGCCCAACGCGCCGGAGAAGGGCACGATCCAGCGGTAGTCCGGTCCGACGATCGACCGCGCGATATGCGGGACCACCAGGCCGACGAAGGCGATGGGACCGCAGGCCGCGGTGGCGGCGCCGGTGAGCAGGGTGATCGCGACGATGCCCGCGGTGCGGGTCAGCGCGATGTTGGTGCCGAGCGAGCGGGCGACGTCGTCACCGAGGCCGATGGTGTTGAGCGCCGGCGAGCCGGCTGCGGCGACGACGAGGCCGGCGAGGACGAAGGGAAGCACCGTCCAGAAGATGTCGATGCCCCGGCCGGAGACGGAGCCGACGATCCAGAAGCGGTAGCTGTCGAGCGTGGCCTGATCAAGCAGGACGACCGCGTTGGTGAGGGCCTGGAGGAAGAACGCCACGGCGGCCCCGGCGAGCGCCAGGGAGAGGGGGTTGGCCCGGCCACCACCGATGGACGCGCTGCCGAACACGACCACGCTGGCGATCGCGGCGCCGGCGAAGGCGAACCAGAGGTACCCGCCGGGCGAGGTGATGCCGAAGAGATAGATGGCCATCACGACGAAGAACGCCGCGCCCGCGTTGAGCCCGAGGAGCCCGGCGTCGGCGAGCGGGTTCCGGGTGTGGCCCTGGATCAACGCTCCGGCCACGCCGAGGGCGATGCCGACCAGCAGTCCGAGCGCCGTGCGCGGCAGACGGAGCGACCGCACGATCACGTCGGTGTCGGTACCGGTCGAGTTCAGCAGGGCGTGCGCGATCTCGGCGAAGGTCAGCGGGCGGGCGCCGACGGCAATGGACATGGCGACCACCAGCACCAGTGCGATCGCGAGGACGAGCAGTCCGCCGGTGCGTCGTCGCCGCGTCGCGGCGGAGGTCGTGTCGGGTGGAATCGCGGTGAAACCGTCGGCGACGGCGACCTCCGTGCGGACCACCTCCGCCGTGCGACCGTCGCGGCGGAAGGCGGCGCGAGTGCCGATGGCACCGCGGTGGTCTCGGTCGCGCAGGACGAGTCCGGCCATGGTCTTGCCGACGCTCTGACCGGCCCGTCCGTCCCGGATGCCGCGGTTCCAGTACGCGATTCCGACGGCGGCGAGCACGGCGAGGGACGCGAACACGGCGCGGTCGATCTCGCCGCCGCCGTTGGCGTCGGTCAGCGAGCGGACGACGACGGCACCGATGACCAGGGGGAGGACGGGCAGGGCCACGTCGACGGCGAGCGCGACCAGTCGGGGCGTCGCGCCCGGCGGCCGGCGATCGAGGGATGCGTAGTCGCGGTCGGAGGGCAGCGTCGAGACGCGAGCGGTGCGCTCGGACACGGGGCCTCCTGGTCGTCGATCGGGGTTACGCAAGCCTAACCATAGTCCTGCGGAGCCCTTGCGATGGTCGTCTCGGGTCTGTGACGGGTCCCACGCCGAAGAACAGAATCTCATCAGGTTAGGCTTACCTCAATTCGAAACGGAGGTGTGCGATGACCGTCGTCGACGAGGTCGGAGTGGCAGGGGAGTTCGATCGGGCCATGACGTGGCTGCGTGGCCTCGACCCGGTCGCTCCCCGGGTGTACGCGGTGGCGAATATGCGTCACCAGACCAAGCGCCGATGGTGGGCGCTGACGTCCGGGGAGTCGTCGGGCCGCTTCGCCGCGCTGCAGACCCGGGCGATGGCCGACCGCGGCGACCCGGCGCAGGCCGTGCTCGGGGTCGCCGCCGACCTCGTCCACTGTGTCGTCGGCCGGGTCGCGGCCTCGTTCGTCGGCGTCGGACGGGTCTGGGATCCGGGTCCGGAGAACGTCTGGATTCACCTCGACAGCGACTGCGGTATCGACTGGGTCGGGGTGTGGGACCTCGTGCTGCGTGACAGCGGGTCACTCGCGGTGCGCGCCGGCGTGGTGTCCCTGCCGTGCGAACGGTCGCTCGCGGCCTGGACCGCGCACCGCGCGTCGCGATCTCTGCACGTGGTGACCCGCGGACTGTCGACGCTCGGCCCGATCGACGCGGACGCCGTCGGACGCATCGTCGGCGACTCGGTGCTGGGAGCCTCCGTGCGCATTCCGCATCTGGGCACCCTGGACGCGGAGGAAGGGTGGCGCCGAGGTCAGGTGCTGCTCGACGCGTTCACCGACGTCGGCGTTCCGGTACGAGCCGGATCGACACGCATGACTTAGGGAAGCCTGTCCTATATAGTTCGACACGTCGGATCGAGCGGAGTCCTGAGGGCTGCAGTGACACCCGGTCCGCGCCCCGGTGGGCCTCGCGAACAGTGACGTTCGCGAGGCCCACCGTGCGTCCGATCCACCCGGGTTGATTGACTGAAGCAATGACCTCCACCGACCCCCACTCGTCCGGCCCGGCGCCCGTCGGCGTGAGCCCGGACATGGCCACCCTGCTCGACACCGGCTTCGGCAAACTCCTCGGCCTGCGCTTCGTCGAGCTGGGCCCCGACCGCGTGACCGCCACTTACGAGGTGCGCCCCGAGTTGCTGCAGCCGTTCGGCATCGTGCACGGCGGCGTGCACTGCGCCGTGGTGGAGTCACTCGCCAGCACCGGGGCCGGGCTGTGGTTCCAGGACGGCCACGTGGTGGGTGTCAACAACTCCACGGACTTCCTCCGTGCCGCGCGGGAGGGAGTCCTGACCGGTGAGGCGACCCCGATCCACCGAGGACGCACCCAGCAGCTCTGGCTGGTCACGATCACGGACGAGCAGAACCGCCCGATCGCCCGCGGTCAGGTCCGCCTGCAGAACATCGCCGACACGGGCAGCATCGGGCGCTGATCTTCCGTCCCCGATCAGCCCGCGCGTTCGGCGCTGGTCGGGGACGCCCCCGACGCCGCCCGCTTCTCCGTGCTGTCGACCTGCTTGCGTCGCCCCTCGGCGTCGGCGTCGGCCTTCGAATCCCGACGTCCCGCCGCCGAGTTCGCGTCGATGGTGCGCGTGGGGAGAGCAGCGTCGTCGATGCGGTTCTCCTTCTCCAGTGAATTGAGTTGTTCGATGGCCAGTCGGGCGAACACCTGCTGTTCCGTCGACGCCATCTGCGCACGTCCGCGGCCGAGGAACGTCACGAACCACGAGATGACCGTGGTGAGCCGGTTGCGGTATCCCACCTGGTAGAAGAGGTGCAGGCCCAGCCACGCGACCCAGGCGATGAAGCCGCCGAACTCGAGCTTGCCCACCTTGCAGACCGCGCTGAACCGCGACACGGTGGCCATCGAGCCCTTGTCGAAATAGGAGAACGGCTTGCGCTGGCTCGGCTCCTGCCCGTCGAGGCCGGCCTTGATGGCCTTGGCGGCGTAGCGAGCGCCCTGGATGGCGCCCTGCGCCATGCCCGGGACGTCCGGCACGGACATCATGTCGCCCACGACGAAGACGTTCGGGTGGCCCTTGACCGTGAGATCGGGCTCGACGATCACGCGGCCGGCGCGGTCGACCTCCGTGCCGTCGGACTGCTCGGCGAGCTGCTTGCCGAGCGGGCTCGCCTGCACGCCGGCCGACCAGACCTTGCACTGCGCCTCGATGCGGCGCTCGCTGCCGTCCTTGTCCTTGACCGTGATGCCGTCGTTGTCCACTCCGGTGACCATCGCGTTCAGCTGGATGTCCACACCGAGCTTGCGGAGGCGGTTCGCGGCCTTCTCGCCCAGCTTCTTGCCCATCGGCGGCAGCACCGCGGGGGCCGCGTCGAGAAGGACCACCTTGGCGTCGCGCGCGTCGATGTTGCGGAATGCGCCGTCGAGCGTGCGGGTCGCGAGTTCGGAAATCTGGCCGGCCAGCTCGACACCGGTGGGGCCGGCGCCGACCACGACGAAAGTCATGAGACGCTCGCGCTCGGCCGGATCGGTGGACAGCTCGGCCTGCTCGAACGCGCCGAGAATGCGCCCACGGAGCTCGAGAGCGTCGTCGATGGTCTTCATGCCGGGGGCGAACTCGGCGAAGTGATCGTTGCCGAAGTACGACTGCTGCGCTCCGGCGGCCACGATCAGGCTGTCGAAGTGGGTCACCGTCTCCCGCTCGAGCAGTCGCGACGTGACGGTGTTGTTCGTCAGATCGATCCGCTCGACGTCGCCCATCAGCACCTCGGCGTTCTTCTGCTTGCGCAGGATGACGCGGGTGGCCGGGGCGATCTCGCCGACGGACAGGATGCCGGTGGCCACCTGGTACAGCAACGGCTGGAACAGGTGGTGGGTGGTGCGGGCGATGAGCGTGACGTCGACGTCGGCCCGCTTGAGCGCCTGCGTGCCGAAGAGGCCACCGAAGCCGGAACCGATGACGACGACGTGGTGGCGCTTCTTCTCGTTCGTCTCGCTCATGTGTATCGCTCCTAGAAAAAAGGTCCGGTGTACGGCTCAACGCTAGTCTTCCGTCCCGACAGGATTCGCGCGAGCCCGACATGGGTGTTCCCGATCCGACTCGTCCGTACGCTCCGGTGTGACCGAAGCATCGGTGACCGGGCACACTCGGTGACCGCCGGAACGAGAGGATCAGCCGTGCATCTCGCCGTCCACTACCCGTATTTCTCCTACCCGGGCGGTGCGGCCGCGACGGCGACCCTGCTGTCCGACACCGCCCGCGCCGCCGAGGACGGCGGGTGCACGCTGTTCACCCTGATGGACCACTGGTTCCAGATGGAGAACCTCGCCACCGCGCAGGACCCGATGCTCGAGGGGTACACCGGCCTGGGGTTCCTGGCCGGTCGGACCGAGTCGATCCGGCTCGGCCTGCTGGTGACGGGAGTGACCTACCGGCATCCCGGGTTGCTCGCGAAGACCGTCACCACGCTCGACGTGCTCTCGGGCGGGCGCGCGCTGCTCGGCATCGGCGCCGCGTGGTACGAGCGTGAGCACAAGGGTCTCGGTGTCCCGTTCCCGCCGATGAAGGAGCGGTTCGAGCGACTCGAGGAGACCCTGCAGATCGTGCGGCAGATGTGGAGCGACGACGACGGCCCGTATCGCGGTGCGCACTACTCCCTCGAGGAGACCATCTGCGAACCCCGGCCGCTGCAGGCGCCGGCCCCGCCGATCATGGTGGGCGGGTCGGGCGAGAAGAAGACCCTCGCGTTCGTGGCCCGCTACGCCTCGCTCTGCAACCTGTTCGCCGCGGACACCGACACCGTCGCGCACAAGCTCGCCGTGCTGCGCGAGCACTGCGAGCGCGAAGGACGCGATCCCGACGAGATCGAGAAGACCATCATCTCCTCCCTCGACCCGGTCGCCGATCGCGACGGGTTCCTCCGCGAGATGGAGACCTACGCCGCGATGGGCATCGACACGGTCTGCCTGAACCCGCACGGCGACGATCCGGCGGGATGGGCTCGGGCGGCGACGGCT
Source organism: Rhodococcus sp. PBTS 1 (assembly GCF_001620025.1). NCBI lineage: Bacteria > Bacillati > Actinomycetota > Actinomycetes > Mycobacteriales > Nocardiaceae > Rhodococcus > Rhodococcus sp. PBTS 1. The sequence continues at coordinate 1,950,086 of NZ_CP015219.1, read as the reverse complement.
GCCGTGGTGGCTCCACTCGCCGAGATGGGGGCGTGAGATGGACCTCGACAGCAAGCACTTCCTGGTGGTGGGGGCATCCGGCGCGCTCGGACAGCGCATCGTTCGGCGGCTCCGGGACGCCGGCGCGTCGGTCTCCCTGGCCGGCCGCGACGCGGACCGGGTCGCCGAGGTGGGCGGCGCCGACGCGCACGTGCTCACGGGGGACCTCATCGACCCGACCGTGCCGGGGCGATTCGTCGCCGAGGCCGCCGAGCACGCGGGCCGTCTCGACGGGGTGGTGATCGCGTCCGGCGTGGTGGCCTTCGGCCCCGCGGCCGAGGTCGACGACGACACGGTCGACGATCTGCTGCTCGTCAACCTCATCGCACCGTTGCGCCTGGTCCGCGCCGCGCTCGGCGCGGTCGGGGAAGGCGGCGTGGTGGTCAACCTCGGCGCCGTCGTGGCCGAGAAACCCGTCGGAGGCATGGCCGCGTACAGCGCGTCCAAGGCCGGCATCGGCGCGTTCCTCGCGGCGGCGCGCCCCGAGGCCCGACGGCGGAAGATCCGCATCGTCGACGTCCGACCGCCGCATACCGAGACCGGTCTAGCGACGCGACCGGTGGCCGGCGAGGCGCCGCGGATGCCCGAGGGACTCGATCCGGACGTGGTCGCCGACCGCATTGTCGCCGCGATCACCGACGACGAGACCGACGTGCCGTCGACCGAGTTCGGCTGAGCCCACCCATCAGGGTGTTCCTCGACGTCTGACGTCCGTCGGGGTTCGGCCCCACCAGCGGCGACAGGCTCGCGTGAACGTCGACTGTTCGGCCAGACCGACGGCGGCGGCGATCTGGGTCATCGGCAGGTCGGTGGTGGTGAGGTAGCGCCGAGCCTCGTCGCGGCGCGCGTCGTCGAGGATCGCGCCGAACGACGTGCCCTCGTCGGCCAGTCGACGTTGCAGTGTCCGCGGGTGCATCGAGAGCAGGTGCGCGGCGCCGGACACCGTCGGAACCCCGGTGCCGAGGGACTGGCCGACGATGGCGCGGACGCGGGGCGAGACCTCGGGACCCCCGCCCGGACCCGATTGCGCGAGGAACGCCAACGCCAGGCGGCGCAGCGCGTCGTCGCCGCCGTGCAGTGGCCGCGCGGCCAGGGTGGCCGGCACCCGCAACAGGGCCGCGGCTCGGCCGGGACGGACGGCGACGCCGAAGAATCGCTCGTAGACCTCGAGAGGAGCGGGCGGGTCGTACGGCAGTTCCACCGACCGCAGCCCGTAGGGGCCGCCGACGAGCGCGACGGTCGCGCGGTGCAGGAAGCCCAGCCCGAGATCGGTGCCCTGGATCGGCGCAATCAGGCCCGCGGGCACGCCGTACCGCAGGGCCACCACGCCCGGGGCGCCGTACGGATCCTCCTCCACGGCGAGCGAGAGCGACTGCGCGTGCACGAAGAGGTACCGCTCGGTGCACTCGAGCGCCTCGCCGACGGTGGACGAGTTCTGGATGGCCAGCGCGAGCGGCCCCAGCATCCCGAGGTCCTGCCGGCGGGCGATGCGCAGTCCCAGGTCGGGGCACTGCAGGGCGTTGGCCGCCACCTCGAGGGTGGCCGCCATGGCGATGTCCTCGACGAGGAGGTCGTCCGCGTCCAGCGCGGCCACCGGCAGCCCGGCGGTCCGGGCGAACGCTTCGGCGTCGCCGCCGAGTTCCGCCACCGCGGCGCGGAAACCGCGAAGACCGGCGGATCTGATGGCGGGCATGTCGCACAGAGTCAAGGACTTGTCGTATGAAGTCAAGCGTCGGTCGAGTCCGATGGGGACACTGGATGCCATGACCTCCACCGAACGCGACCACGCCCGCCATCTCGACGTCGACGTCGTCGTCGTCGGAGCCGGACTGTCCGGCATCGGCGCGGGATACCGCCTGTCCACCGAGCACCCGGACAAGACCTGGGCCATTCTCGAAGCGCGGCAGGCCATCGGGGGCACCTGGGATCTTTTCCGGTACCCCGGGGTGCGGTCGGACTCCGACATGTACACCCTCGGCTACCAGTTCAAGCCCTGGCGCGACGCGAAGTCCATCGCGGACGGGGCGTCGATCCTCGACTACATCCACGAGACGGCGCGCGAGTTCGGCATCGACCAGCACGTCCGGTTCGGCACCAAGGTTATCGGCGCGAACTTCTCCACGGCGGACTCGCTGTGGACGCTCGATCTGCAGGTCACCGACGAGCAGGGCCGCACCCACTCCGAGACGCTGACCTGCACGTTCCTCTACAGCTGCGCCGGGTACTACGACTACGACAAGGGGTACGACCCCGACATTCCCGGTCTCGACACCTTCGCCGGCACGGTGGTGCACCCGCAGTTCTGGCCCGAGGACCTGGACTGGACGGGCAAGCGGGTGGTGGTCATCGGCAGTGGGGCCACCGCGGTGACCCTGGTGCCGTCCATGGCGCCCGACGCCGAGCACGTCACCATGCTGCAGCGCACGCCCACGTGGATCAGCGCCGTGCCCGGTCGCGACAAGCAGGCGGACGCTCTGCGCAAGTACCTGCCGGCGCAGCTGGCGCACACGGTGATCCGGCTGAAGAACATCGCATTCACGACGGCGTTCTACCAGTTCTGCCGCCGTCGTCCGCAGGCCGCCCGGAAGCTGCTGACCAACCTCTCGACCCGGATCCTGAAGGACGAGAAGCTCGTCTCCCAGCACTTCACCCCCGAGTACAACCCCTGGGACCAGCGCCTCTGCGCGGTGCCCGACGCCGACCTGTTCAAGGCGATGAAGAAGGGGAAGGCGTCGGTGGTGACCGACCGCATCGAGCGGGTCGAGGCCGACGGCATCAAGCTGGTCTCGGGCGCCACGTTGCCCGCGGACATCGTGATCACCGCGACGGGCCTGCAGCTGCTGGCGTTCGGCGGCATCGAGCTGCGCGTCGACGACTCGCCGGTGACGCTGTCCGAGCAGTTCGTCTGGCAAGGCGCGATGATGACCGGCGTTCCGAACTTCGCGATCTGCATCGGGTACACCAACGCGTCCTGGACGCTGCGAGCCGACATCACCCACCGCCTGGTGTGCCGCGTTCTGGAGTTCATGGACAAGCGCGGTTTCGGTGCCGTGGTTCCCACGCCGGACGGTCCGCTCGAGGAACGGCCGCTGCTCGACCTGCAGTCCGGCTACGTCCAGCGGTCCATCGACGCGTTCCCGCGCCAGGGCGATCGCGGCCCGTGGCAGGTGCGGCAGAACTACGTGCTCGACAGCCTCACCACGCTCCGGGGCGATCTGAGCAAGACGTTGAAGGGCACGCCACGTCGCGAGCGCGTCGGAGCGTCAACCGCTCGTTGACGATGCACAGTCGTCAACCTCGACCCATCCCGACGCCCTGGACCGACCGAGCAACGTCGACCAGGCGCGCCGGTCCGGCGCCTCGTGGGCGGACATCGGCAGGAGCATGGGCGTCACCAAGCAGGCGGCACAGAAGAAATTCGTCCCCAAAGCGTCGGACGACGCGCCGATGGACGCGAGTCAAGGCTTCTCGCGCTTCACGCCGCGGGCGCGAAACGTGGTGGTCGTGTCGCAGAACGAAGCGCACCGACTGCGCTCGACCGCCATCTCACCGGCTCACCTGGTGCTCGGCCTGCTCGCGCAACCAGATTCGCTGGGGTACAGGTTCCTCGCCGCGCAGGGGCCGTCGGCGGACGAGATCCGCGAGGCCGCGCTGGCGGTGACCGGACCGACCCTCGACGCGGATGCCGAGCAGGCACCGCTGATCCCCTTCGACGCCGCCGCCAGGAAGGCGTTGGAACTGACCTTCCGCGAGGCGCTGCGGCTCGGTCACGACTACGCGGGAACCGAACACGTGCTGCTCGCCCTGCTGGAGAACGAGAACGGCGACGGTCTGCTCACGTCGCTCGGCGTGACCAAGGCACGCGTGGAAGCCGACCTGGTCGCCGCTCTCGATCTCTCCTGAGTCTCACATCGCGCGGCGCATCACCGCGTAGTACGACGACGGGAACAGGCGGGCCAGGGCGTCCACGCTGAACGCGCTGGCCGCGATGAGCACTCGGCCCTTGCGCTTCTCGACGCCGTCGAGGATGCGCAACGCTGCCTTGTCGGCGGGGTAGGTCAGGAGCCGCGCGAACGTGGCCTTGCCGTCGGCGATCTCCTTCTCCGTGGCGCCGGCCGCAGTACCGGCCGTCTCCGCGATGCGGGTCTTGATGCCGCCGGGGTGCACCGAGGTGACGCCGACGCGACCGACGAGCTCGTGGCGCAGGCTCTCCGTGAAGCCGCGGATGGCGAACTTGCTCGACGAGTAGGCAGACTGCCCGGGCGGGGCGACGATGCCGAACAGCGACGAGATGTTGACGATGTGCGCGCCCGGTGATTTCAGCAGGGTCGGGAGCAGGCGTCGCGTGATCTCGACGGGGGCGGTGAAGTTGATGGTCATCACGGAGTCGAAGTCCTTGGCGCTGAGCTGCTCGAAGGAGCCGCCGAAGGCAATTCCGGCGTTGTTGATCAGCAGGTCGATCCTGGGGTGTCGGTCGAGCACACCCTCGAGCACGAGACCGAGGGCGTCGAGATCGGACAGGTCGGCCACCACGGCGTCGACGGATCGCCCGGGCGACTGCGCGTGCAGTGCCTTCTCGACGTCCGCCAGCCGTTCCCGATCGCGGTCGAGGATCACCAGATCGGTTCCCCGGCGCGCCAGTTCGTAGGCCATCTGTTCGCCCATGCCGCTCGCGGCGCCGGTGACCAGCGCGACGGAACCGGGGAAACGGAACGGGGGCAACTTCGGCACGAGCTCTCCTGAGGGGTCGACGACAAGACGATGCGACTCCCGAGACTGCCGGATGGCTCGACCGCGTTCTTGACTCTGCGCGACACGTCCGACTCTCGACCGGCGAGGCCGGCGGTCACCTAGGCTCGTCGCGTGCCCACTCCGACCGGCCCCGCGCTCGCCTCCGGAACCACGACGGTCCGGGTCGCCCCGGACGCGGTGTTCGCCCTCGTCACGGATCTGTCCGGACTGGCGTCGATCGCCGTCGAGGCCGAGTCGATGGAGTGGGTGTCCGGAACGCGGGCGGAGCCGGGGGCGGTGTTCCGCGGCCACAACCGCAACGGACTGCGTCGGTGGTCGACCCGCTGCACCGTCACCGACACGACCGAGGGCCGGGTCTTCGCCTTCGACGTGGACTACGGCCCCCGCGGAATCGTGCCGATCGCGCACTGGCGCTACGACCTGGAGCCGACCGAGAACGGCACGCTCGTCACCGAACGCATGTGGGACCGTCGGCCGTCGTGGTTCGTCGGGCTCGGCGGGTTCGCGACCGGCGTGCGAGACCGGGCAGCCGGGAACACCGCCAACATCGAGGCGACGCTCGATCGCCTCCGGGTTGTCCTCGAACGCGGCGGGGCACACTGACGTCCATGACGACACCGGACCCACGCCCCACCATCGGACTCTGGACCGGCACGCTCGACGGCGTCCCGGCGCGGCAGGCGCAGGACGCCGCACGCGAGATCGAGGCGCAGGGGTGGCAGTCCCTGTGGTTCGGCGAGGCCTACGGGCGCGAGGCCCTCACCGCGGCCCAGCTCTACCTGTCCGCGACCGAGCGGCTCGAGGTGGGCACGGGAATCGCCAGCATCTACGCCCGAGACGCGGTGGCGACGGCCGCGGCGTCCCGAACGCTCCATGCGACGTCGGGCGGTCGGTTCGTCCTCGGACTCGGTGTCTCGCACGCACCCCTGGTCGAGCGCATGCGCGGCCACCTGTACGGCAAGCCCGTCGCGGCGATGCGGGACTACCTGGACGCGCTCGACGCGGCGCCGGCCGCAGTGGCGGGGGAGGAGGCGAACGCACCCCGCGTTCTGGCCGCCCTGGGGCCGAGGATGCTCGAGCTCTCGCGCGACCGGACGGCCGGCGCGCACCCGTACCTCGTGACGCCCGAGCACACGGCGACGGCCCGCGAGACCCTCGATGCCGGAGACGCGGATCGGCCCCGACTGATCGTCGAGCAGGCCGCCGTGGTCGACCCGGCCGCGGACGCCGACGAGAGCGTGTGGAGCGAACGTGCGCACGCCCACCTCAACATCTACACCGGCCTGCCGAACTACCGGAACAACTGGGCGCGACTGGGTTTCGGCGAGGAGGACTTCGTCCGCGGAGGCAGTGACCGCTTGGCCGACGCCATGGTCACGCGTGGGCTCGACGCCACCGTCCGCCGGGTCCACGAGCACCTCGACGCCGGGGCGACGACCGTGCTGCTGCAGGTGTTGGGGGAGTCGATGGCGGTTCCGCCGGTCGAGGACTGGCGCCGTCTCGCCGCCGCGCTGGAACTGGGGTAGGTGCCGACGCCGACGCGTCCGAGCCGTGAGGTTAGCCTTACCTCGACCCGTCGTTCCGTCGAAAGGCCCCGCATGCGCCACACCGTCGCCCTCTCCGCCGCCGCCGCGGTTCTGTTGCTCGGCACCGCTGCGTGCAGTTCGGGTGACGACGGCGCTCCCGCCGGCGGATCGTCCGACGGCGCGTTCCCCGCGCAGATCACCGACAAGTTCGGCACGGTCACCGTCGAGTCGGCGCCCGAGCGCGTCGTCACCGCCGGCTACAACGACCAGGACTTCGCGCTCGCGCTGGGTGTGACGCCCGTGGCCACCCGCGGATTCACCGGATACGAGTACCGCACCCGCCCCTGGGCGCAGGAGCAGCTGGCGGGCACCGACATTCCCGAGGTCGGCAGCGACACGCTCGACCTCGAGGGTGTGGCGGCGGCGTCGCCGGATCTCATCATGGCCACCTACGCCTACCTCGAGCCGTCGCAGTACGAGCAGCTCGGCGGCATCGCCACCACCGTCGGGGACATCCCCGGAGCGGACGGCGAGGAGACGCCGGGGTGGCGCGATCAACTCGCGGCCTACGGCACGGCCCTGGGACGCGCGGCGGAGGCCGACACCGTGCGGGAGTCGGTGGAGGAGTCGTTCGCGACGGCCACCGCCGAGAACCCGTCGTTCGCCGGCCGCACCGCCGCCGTGGCGCTCTACCTCGACGGCACCTTCTACATCCTCGAGGCGGGCGACCCCCGCAACCGCTTCTTCACCGACCTCGGCTTCGTGACCCCCGAGACCACGGGCACGGTCAGCGCGGAGCGCTACGACCTGCTGAACCAGGACACCCTGGTCCTCCTCGGTGTCGACCGCGAGGACGTCGCGAACGACGCCCTGCTGCAGAGCCTGCCCGTCGTCCGGGAGGACCGCACCGTCTACACCGGTAAGTTCGGCACCGACGTGCCGGCCGCGCTCGGGTTCGCCTCGCCGCTGTCGCTGCCGTACGCCGTCGACGCGCTGGTGCCGCCGCTGGCGCGCGCGACGGACGACGACCCCGCGACCGTCGTGGGTACCGTCGAGGGCTAGGCCGACCTCACGGGGTAGACAGTCCCCATGACTGCACCGCGACCGGTCGAACCGGAGGACGCCACCGCGACATCGTGGGTGGCGGAGGAATGGTCCGAAGGCCCGGTGACGCCGCCGGAGCGTGACCCGTTCTACACCGCGCCCGACGGCTGGGAGACCGTGGCGTGCGGAACCGTGCTGCGCACGCGGCCGGTGCGTCTGGCGCTCTTCGGGCGGCTACGGCAGCGCATCGACGCGTGGCAGTTGCTGTTCCGTACCCGTGATCTGGAGAACCGTCCGCACGTGAGTGTCACCACGGTGCTGCTCCCGGCCGATTCGGGCCGGGGCAGCGCCGGCGGACGACCCCTGCTGTCGTACCAATGCGCCATCGACGCGGTGTCCGGTCGGTCCTTCCCGTCCTACGCGCTGCGGTGGCACGCGCACGCGCGCGGTACGGTGCCGCAGTTCGAATTCCTCCTGGCGCTGCACGCCATGCGCCTGGGGTGGACCGTCACCATCCCGGATCACGAAGGGGCCGAGGGGCATTGGGGCGCTCCGTCCGAACCCGGGTACTGCACGCTGGACGCCGTGCGGGCCACCCTGTCCTTCGAACGCGCCGCCTCTCCGGCCGACACGCCGGTGGCGATGTGGGGATACTCGGGCGGCGGACTGGCGTCGTCCTGGGCCGCGGAAGGTGTCGCGGAGCACGCGCCCGAACTCAACGTCGTGGGGGCGGTGCTCGGCTCTCCGGTGGGCGACCCGGCGTCGGCCTTCCTCCGGCTCAACGGAACTCCGTACGCCGCCCTCCCGATTCTGGTCGTGGCCGGTCTCCGCCGCACGTACCCGGATTTCGACCGGCTGTTGCACCGGTACGTGACCGCGGAGGGCCTGGCCGTCCTGACCTCGGTCGAGCGAATGACCACGATGGCCGCCATCGTCCGGCTGCGGGGGTACGACTTCTCTCGCCACACCACACTGCCGCTCACCGAGCTGGTGGCACTGCCGGAGATGGTGGCGATCTTCGACGAGATCCGCCCCGGCGGTACGGCTCCCGAGTTCCCGATGCTCGTGGTGCAGGCGACGCACGACCAGATCATCGCCGTCGACGACGTCGACGGGCAGGTGCGGCGCTACCGGGACGCGGGAGCGTCGGTGGAGTACCTGCGTGACCGGACCAGCGAACACATCACGTTGTTGCCGCTCTCGGTGCCGTTGTCCCTCGCCTGGCTCGCGGACCGCGTCGCCGGCCGACCGCCCGCGCCGGGGATCACGACGACGGTGTTCTCGATCGCGACGCAGCGGCGAAGCGTCGCGGGGTACGGCTCGATGGCGTCGACGCTCCTGCGCGCGGTGCTGCGCCGACCCATTCGCTCGCACACACGGCGGCGCCCCCGCACTCGGTGAGTACGGGGGCGCCGCTGTCGGTCGCGTGACCGCGATCCGGACGAATCAGGAGAGCTCGAAGCGATCGAGCATCATGACCTTGTCCCAGGCCGCGACGAAGTCACGGACGAACTTCTCCTTGGCGTCGTCGCAGGCGTAGACCTCGGCGAGGGCGCGCAGCTCGGAGTTCGAGCCGAACACCAGGTCGTTGCGCGTACCGGTCCAGCGGACCTCGCCCGTCGCCGCGTCCTTGCCCTCGTAGATGCCCTCCTCGGCGGTCGGGACCCACTCGGTGCCCATGTCGAGCAGGTTGACGAAGAAGTCGTTGGTGAGCGTGCCCACCGAGTTCGTCAACACGCCGTGGGTGGAGCCGCCGTGGTTGGCGCCCAGGACGCGCAGGCCGCCGACCAGGACCGTCAGCTCGGGAGCGCTGAGCGTGAGCAGGTTGGCGCGGTCGACCAGCGAGTACTCCGCGGGGAGGCGCTGGCCCTTGCCGAGGAAGTTCCGGAACCCGTCGGCCTTCGGCTCGAGGTCCGAGAACGAGTCGACGTCGGTGTTCTCCTGCGTCGCGTCCATGCGGCCCGGCGTGAACGGGACGGTGACGGCGACGCCGGCCTCCTTCGCGGCCTGCTCGACGGCGGCGACGCCACCGAGGACCACGAGATCGGCGAACGAGACGGTCCCCGAGAAGGACTCCTGGATGCCCTCGAGCACGCGGACGACCTGTGCGATCTCGTCCGGCTCGTTGACTTCCCAACCGATCTGCGGCTGCAGGCGCAGGCGACCACCGTTGGCACCGCCACGCTTGTCCGACCCGCGGAACGACGACGCCGCGGCCCACGCGGCCTTGATCAGCTGCGTCGGGGTGAGCTCCGAGTTCAGGATGGTCGACTTGAGCTCGGCGATCTCCGCCTCACCGATCAGCTCGTGATCAACGGCCGGGATCGGGTCCTGCCAGAGCAGGGTCTCCGACGGCACCTCGGGTCCGAGGTAGCGGGACACCGGTCCCATGTCGCGGTGGGTGAGCTTGAACCAGGCCTTCTGGAATTCCTCGGCCAGCTCCTCCGGGTGCTCGAGCCAGCGGCGCGTGATCTTCTCGTAGATCGGGTCGACGCGCATCGCGAGGTCGGAGGTGAGCATCATCGGCTGGTGGCGCTTGTTCGGGTCCGCCGGGTCCGGGACCAGGTCGGCTCCGGCGCCGTCCTTCGGACGCCACTGCCACGCGCCGCCCGGTCCCTTGTGGACCTCCCACTCGTAGCCGTACAGCGTCTCGAGGAAGGTGTTGTCCCACTTGGTGGGCGTCGGGGTCCAGGTGCCCTCGAGGCCGCTGGTGATGGCGTCGGCGCCGTGGCCGGTGCCGTAGCTGTTCTTCCAGCCGAGGCCCATCTGCTCGATGGGAGCGCCCTCCGGCTCCGCACCGACGTACTTGTCGGGATCGGCGGCACCGTGGACCTTGCCGAAGGTGTGTCCGCCGACGGCCAGTGCGGCGGTCTCGACGTCGTTCATCGCCATGCGGCCGAAGGTCTCGCGGATGTCCAGCGCCGACTGCTGCGGGTTGGGCTCACCGTTGGGGCCCTCGGGGTTGACGTAGATCAGACCCATCTGGACCGCGGCAAGGGGGTTCTCGAGGCTCGTGCGATCACCGGAGTAGCGCTCGTCGCCCAGCCAGGTCTGCTCGGGCCCCCAGTACACGTCCTCCTCGGGCTCCCACGAGTCGACGCGGCCGCCGGCGAAGCCGTAGGTCGGCAAGCCCATGTCCTCGATGGCGACGTTGCCGGTGAGCACGATCAGGTCGGCCCAGGACAGCTTGCGGCCGTACTTCTGCTTGACCGGCCAGATGAGACGACGTGCCTTGTCGAGGCTGGCGTTGTCCGGCCAGCTGTTCAGCGGCGCGAAGCGCTGCATGCCGGAGCCGGCGCCGCCGCGCCCGTCCTGCTTGCGGTAGGTGCCCGCGGCGTGCCACGCCATACGGATGAAGAAGGGGCCGTAGTGGCCGAAGTCGGCGGGCCACCAGGGCTGCGACTGCGTCATCAGCGCCCGGATGTCCTCCTTGACCGCGTTCAGGTCGAGGGACTCGAACTCGGCTTTGTAGTCGAAGTCCGCGCCCATCGGATCGCCCACGGCGGGGTTCTTCTTGAGGATCTTGAGGTTGAGCGACTTCGGCCACCACTCACGGTTGCCGCCACCCTCGACCGGGGTGGGCATCCGGTCGTGCATGACCGGACACTTGCCGCCCTCGGTGGCGTCGCCGTCCTGGGGCTGGTGCTCGTTCATCTCTTTTTCGCGAGTGACGTGATCTTCGGTCACGAAATTCCCCTCCGGAGTGTGGGCTGTTCACTGGTGTGTGTCACGGAATGACGCTGGGCGGAACACGTTTCGCACCGACCCCAGTACACGACCTCGGCCTCGTCGACGGTGAACCCGTGCGAGGAGACCGGGGTGAGGCAGGGGGCCGATCCCACCGCACAGTCCACGTCGGCGATCGCGCCGCAGACGCGGCACACGACGTGGTGGTGATTGTCGCCGGTCCGCGTCTCGTAGCGCGCGACGGAACCGGACGGCTGGATCCGACGAAGGAGTCCGCTGTCGGTCAGAGCGTGCAGGACGTCGTAGACGGCCTGCCGGGAGACGCCGGGCAGGGTGGCCCGGACGGCTCCGAACACGGTCTCGGTGTCGGCGTGCGGGTGGTCGTGAACCGCTCCCAGCACCGCCAGGCGGGGCCGGGTGACGCGAAGGGCCGCACCGCGCAGCATCTCCGTGTACGTCGTCGTGGTCACGGGACCCAGTATGCCTTGCAAACTGGAATGGTTCAAGAAAAAGCCCACCCGTGCGCGTCGCCCGCCGCCGACCGTTCTGGTTCATACTGACCGCCATGACGCTGTTCCAGACCGTGTCCGGTGCCGCCAACACACTCGTGCGGCCGCTCATGCGCGTGCCGGGGCTGGGGTCGCTCCTCGGCCGGAGCCTCGCCACCGTGACCTACACCGGGCGCAAGTCGGGCCGGCGCATCTCCCTGCCGGTCGCCTACTCGAGGCGGGGTGATGTCGTGACCGTGAAAGTGGTTGCGCCGAGCCAGAAGTCGTGGTGGCGGAACTTCCGCCCCGACCCGGCTCCGGTGACCGTCGACATCGCCGGCGTCGAGCACCGCGGGACGGCGCAGGCCACCGAGTCGAACTCCGGCGCGGTCACGGTGACCATCACACTCGACTCGTGACGGGCGCGCTGACCGGGCGACGCCTCCTGATCACCGGGGCGAGCAGCGGAATCGGCGCCGCCACAGCGCGTCTCGCCGCGTCCGCCGGTGCCCGCGTCGCGCTGATCGCCCGTCGTGAAGCGGAGCTCACGGAGCTGGCCGACAGGATCGGCGGCCTCGCCGTCCCGGCCGACGTCACCGATGCGGCCGCGCTGATCGCCGCCGTCGATCGCGCGGCGACGGACCTCGGTGGCCTCGACGGCGTGATCGCCTCCGCCGGCGTCGCCCGCCCGACCCACGTTGCCACCGACGACCCGGCGGACATGGCGAACCTGGTCCAGGTCAACGTGATCGGCCTGCTGCACACCCTGCGCGCGACGGTCCCGCACCTGATCGACTCGGGCGCGGGTGACGTCGTCGTGTTGTCCTCGTTGTCGGGACGACGGGTGCCGCGCGACACGATGGGGGTGTACAGCGGAACCAAGTTCGCCGCCCACGCCATCGCCGAGGGATTGCGGCTCGAACTCGCGGACGAGCCGGTCCGCGTCACCACGGTGGCTCCCGGCTACGTCGCCACGCCGATCGCCGACGCCGCCAGCGGGTCGGACGCCGAGAGATTCCGTGCCGACGTCGCCGCCCACGGCATGTCGCCGGTGACGATCGCGCACCTGATCGTCACCGCGCTGACGACACCGCGTGAGGCCGAGTTGGTGGAGCTGGCGGTGCGTCCGACGGGGGAGTAGGCGCCCCCGGTTCGAAGCGGATGTGCACCCGCCCTCCGGTCTCCCGGGTCACGACGGCACGCACCCCGTAGACGCGTGCCACGAGATCCTCCGTGAGTACGTCGGCCGGGTTGCCCGCGGCGACCACCCGCCCGTCCTGCATGACGACGACGCGGTCGCAGAACAGTGCAGCGAGGTTGAGATCGTGCAGGGCGACGACGCTCGTGATCGGCAGGCGGGCGATCAGAGCCAGGATCTCGAGCTGGTGGTGGATGTCGAGGTGGTTGGTCGGTTCGTCGAGCAGCAGCTCGCGCGGCTGCTGCGCCAGGGCGCGGGCGATGTGCGCGCGCTGACGTTCGCCGCCGGACAGTCGCCGCCACAGACACCCGGCCTTGTCGGTCAGGCCCGTCTGCTCGAGCGCGGCCGCGACCGCGGTCTCGTCGTCGGCCGACGGTCCGAACGTCCCGCGGTGGGGGATGCGGCCCAGCCGGACCACGTCCCGCACCGTGACGTCGACGTCGGTGTGTGCGTGCTGGTCCACGACGGCGACCGCGCGGGCGATGTGCTTGCGGCGCAGGGTCGTCAGGTCGTTGCCGTCGAGTTCGATCCGTCCCGACGTCGGGGCGGCCGCGCCGGCCATGAGGGTGAGCAACGAGGACTTGCCGGACCCGTTGGGGCCGAGGAGGCCCATCATCTCGCCGGGTCGCGGATCGATGGTCACCCCGTCGACCACCAGGGCGCCGCCGCGATTCCAGGTGACCGCGGATGCTCGCAACGTCATGCGCGTCGTCCTCTCGCCATGATCGCGATGAACGCCGGCACGCCGACGAGGGCGGTGCCGACGCCGACCGGCAAGGGCGTGGGCGCGAAGGCCACGCGGGAGACGGCGTCGACCCACACCATGAAGATCGCACCGATGAGCGCGGTCGCCGGAATCAGGCGGGCGTGGTTCGGTCCGACCAGCAACCGGGCGGCGTGGGGGAGAACGAGCCCGACGAAGCCGATCGCGCCGGCGACGCTGACGAGCGCCGCGGTGACGAGCGCGGTGCCGACGAGCAGGGCCAGGCGGACGCGTCGGACGTCGACGCCCAGCGACGACGCGACCGAGTTCCCGAAGGAGAACGCGTCGAGCACGAACGCGTACCAGCAGCACAGGATCGCGGCGAGGGCCGCGACGGCGGCGCAGAGTGCGACGTCGTTCCACCGCACGCCCTCGAAGGAACCCAGCAGCCAGAACATGACGCCGCGGGTCTCGTCGGAGTCCGCGAACGCGAAGATGACGAAGGACGTCAGCGCCGAGAACAGTTGCGTTGCAGCAACTCCGGCGAGGACCACCCGATCGGTGCTCCCGCCGGACATCCGTGCGAGGAACAGCACCAGAGCGAACGCGACGAGCGCACCGACGAACGCGCCGCCGGACAGTCCCAGCGCGGCGCCGCCGACACCGAGCACACCCACCACGACGGCGCCCGTGGACGCGCCGGAGGAGATCCCGAGGACGAACGGGTCGGCCAGCGGGTTGCGCAGCAGAGACTGCATCACCGCCCCGCAGATTCCGAGACCGACGCCGGTGGCCGCGGCAACGAGGGCGCGGGGGAGTCGTTCCTCCCAGACGATGGCGTCCTTGCTCGCCTTCACCGGCACGTCGGTGACGCCGAGGTGGTTCAGTAGGACGTCGCGCACGTTCACGAGCGAGATGTTCGCCGGACCCAGGGTGATGGCGACGAGGACGGAGAACACGCCGAGAGCCAGCGTCCCGACGGCCAGCAGGATCCACCGCAGTCGGCGGGACGGCGGCGCCGACGGCGGAGACGGGGCGATCGCCGTCGGGCGGTCCGTGGCGGGCGCGCTCAGGACGACGGGTCCAGCTCGCGCAGACCGGCGGACATCTTTTCGAGGCCGTCGACCAGCTGGATGGACGGATTCATCTCGGCGCCGTGCAGCGTGAGGTACCGCTTCTCACGGACGGCCGTCATGGTGCTGGTGACCGGGTCCGATTCGAGAAAGGCGATCTTGTCGGCCAGCCGGTCGCCGGGGAAGCGGTCGCGGGTGAGATCACCGAGCACCAGGATCGACGGATCCCGGTCCACGACGCTCTCCCACCCGAGAGCGGCCCAGTCGTCCTGGATGTCGGCGCCGGCGTTCGCGATACCGAGCGACGTCGCGAGCAGGTTCGGCGCGCCGTAACCGCCGGCGATGTACGGGCTGGTGGTGTCGGCGAACCAGAACGCCGCCGTCATGTCGCCGCTCTCGACCCCGTCGGTGGCGGCGGCGACGCGCGTCTTCAGCTCGTCGACCAGGGCCGCACCGCGCTCGTTGACGTCGAAGATCGCCGCCAGTTCGGTGATCTCCTGGTACAGCGAGTCCATGGTCAGCGGGGTGGTGCGAGCGGTGCCGCCGTTGACGCTGCGTCCGTTGTCGCAGTCGGTGGGCGACAGGTAGGCCGGAGCACCGACCTCGGTGAAACGCGCACGCTCGGCGACGCCACCCTGCTTGTAGTGACGGCCGAAAGACGCCGTGACGAAGTCGGGCTCGGTGTCGAGCACCACCTCGTAGGTGGGGGCGTTGTCGGCCAGACGCGGCACCGCGGCGTTGGCGTCGGCGAGATTCGCGCGCACCGGGTCGGTCCACGACGCGGTGCCGACCATCCGGTCCTGCAGGCCGAGCGAGAGGAGGATCTCGGTCGAGTCCTGGTCCAGGGACACGACACGCGACGGCGGGGCGTCGACGGTGACCGTCTCGCCGCAGTTGTCGAGCGTCAGCGGGTAGACGGTGCCGCCGTCCGTGGTGGCCGCGGTGGAGTCCGTCACCTCCTCCGACGCGCCGCAGGCGACGAGAGTGCCGAGGGTCAGGGTTGCGACGGCCACCAGGCCGAGACGACGAGCACGCACGAGTCGAGGGATCCTTCTCCACGGTGATCGGCCGCCGGGTCGTCGACGGGCCGTGATCGCACCGGTGCGCGACCGAGCAGAGGCTAACCTAAGACCCGCGGCGACGAGAAACCGGCGGCGTCAGGCGGACGCGTCCAGGATGTCGATGGTGAAGACCAGGCTGTCGCCGGCCTCGATGCCGGCGCGCGGCTGGCCGTTCGGGTACCCGTCGGCCGACGTCACCGCGACGGCCACCGTCGACCCGACCGTCTGACCGGCGATCGCCTTCTGGAAGCCGGGGACCACGTTCGCGAGCGGGAACGCGACGGGTGCGCCGCGCTCGAAGGCACTGTCGAACACCGACCCGTCACGGCCGTTGACGCCTTGGTAGCAGACCGACACCCGCGCCGAGTCGGACACGACCGGACCGTCGCCGGTGGTCAGGGTCTGCACACGGGTCTCGGCCACCGAGAACGGTCCCTGCACGTCGACGCGCGGAGCGGTGTCGGCCGTCGGTCCGACGACGGCGATCGAGCCGGTGTCACCGTCGAGCGTCCAGTCCGCCGCCGCGTCGTCCGCGGGCTCCGCGGTGGGGCACGTCGTGCGCGGGGAGTCGGCGGTGCCGGTGCCTGCGGTGGTGGTGGCCGCGGCGGCGGCCGAGGTGGTGCCGGTCGGCGCCGCGGTGTCGCTGCTGCTGCACCCCGCCAGGGCGAGCGAGGCGGTGGCGCAGGCGGCCAGGATTACGGCGGTACGGGAGAGAGTCACGATCGCCCACGGTACAGACGGGGTATGCCGCACCGGAGGCGGCGACGAGCGTCGCCGGGAGCGGGGTAGGAGGCGGCATGGGTGCGGTGGTCGTGATCGGGGCGGGTCCGGGAATCGGTCGGGCGGTGGCGCGGCGGTTCGCCGCGACCGGACGGCCGGTGGGCGTCGCGGCGCGCTCGCGCACCACCGTGGACGGGGTGCTGGCCGACCTCGACACCCCGAAGGCCGGGGTTCTCGCGGACGTCGCCGACGAGGCGGGGCTCCGTGGAGCGCTGGGCGATCTGGTGGACCGTCTCGGGGTGCCCGAGGTGGTGGTCTACAACGCCGGGGTCATCCGCACCGACCGCGTGACCGATCTCGATGCGCGCACGGTGGCGGACACGTACGCCGTCAACGTCGGTGGGGCGGTGACGGCGGCGGCGTTCCTGCTGCCGCGGATGGCGGACCTCGGCGGCGGATCGTTCCTGGCCACCGCCGGCATGCCGACGCCGTTGCCGACCCTGACCACGCTGTCACTGGGCAAGGCGGGGCTGCGGGCGCTGGTGGAACTCCTGGCGACCGAGTGGGCACCACGGGAAATCGGCTGTTCGACGGTCACGGTGTGCGGCCCGGTGGCGCCCGGCACCGACTACGACCCGGACGTCATTGCCGAGGAGTATCTCCGGTTGCACGAGACGCCGGTGACGCAGCGGCCCCTCGATGTTCGCTTCGGAGATCCCGCCGACGCGGCAGGATGACGCCCGGTCGGTTTCCTTCGTATCCTCGTCTCCGACGGACGCCGACGAGCACAGGAGGACGTGATGGTGACCGACATCGTCGAATGGCTGCGCGAGGGTGCATCTGCGGGAGATCCGATTCGCGGACCGCTGTACGTGGCCAGCTTTCTGGTGCTGGGTCTGGTGCACATCCTCGGCGGCGGGTCCTTCTAGCCCCGTTCATCTGTCGAGCCTGTCGGGTGCGGTGAAGTACCTGTGCCCGTGCGGATCTCGGATCGCGACGATGCCGTGGTCCAGCATGCGGTAGGTCCACAGGCCCGCCGTCTTGTCGTTGTGGTGCGTGCGGCACAGCGGTTCGAGATTTCTCAGCTCGGTCCAGCCGCCGAGGAGCGGCTCGTCGTGGTCGAACGGCTCGACGTGGTCGAGGTCGCAGTCGGAGCTGGGCACGAGGCATCCCGGCGCGACACAGGTGGCGTATCGAGCCTCGACGACGGCGCGGAGGGCGGCACTCGGTGCGTAGACGAGCGCCGACGGTGGCGGGGGAGTCGCGATCCGATTCGGCGGAAGTAATCGGAAGCGATCCTCCTGGTCGGGATGGGCACGCAGGAAGTCGACCGCGGTGCGCATCGCGGTCCAGGCCGTCGATCGCGCGGTCGATCCGACGTCGGGCACCCATCCCGGTAGCGGACGGGGCCGGCCGCGGCGGTGAGGGTTCGCCACCGGCAGCGAAGAGTCCGCGCGCGAGGACGGTCGATCGAGGCGCGCCGCCGGGTTCGTCGTGGCCTCGGTGATGACGGCCTGCCACGTCGCGTCCGCAGCGATGCGGCGCGCGGTGTCGGCCGGAACCGGGCCCCACCCGAGCAGGTGACCGGGCTCGCCGGACAGGCCGGCCGCGGTGGCGGCGTCGATCACGATGCACGCGCGCGGGATCGGCAGCGCGGCCGTGTCGACGTCACGGTGCGGGCAGGTGGGGTCCGGGCAGGTGCAGGACAGAGCGCTGCGGGTGATCACGGCGTGGGCGGCGTCGAACAGGCGCGCAGGAAGGGGCCGGGAATCGGTGCCGCACAGCCGTCGCGCGGCGTCGGTCACGCGCCGACTCATGTCCGCGATCATCTCGGCCGGCCCGCGCAGTCGCAGTTCGGCCTGGCCGCGGGGGAGCCGCCGCACCGTCATCCCGCGCTCGGCGGTGGCCGCTTCCCGGGCCTTTCGATGCCAGGTGGCGTCGTACTCCGCCAGGACACCGTCGATGGCGGCGGGCACTGTGCCCGGAGTGGCGCCGCACGCGGCGTCGATCAATCGGCCGAGCAGCCGCTCGTCACGATGAGTCGTGCCCGCGAGCGCGCGGCACAGTGCCCGGAACGCCGCCCACGGCAGCAGTCCCGAGTGGAATGCGTCGCGCACGGCAGGTGGTGCCGCGCAATAGGTTCCGATCCAGTCCAGCACGG
This sequence comes from Rhodococcus sp. PBTS 1, assembly GCF_001620025.1. Classification (NCBI taxonomy): domain Bacteria; kingdom Bacillati; phylum Actinomycetota; class Actinomycetes; order Mycobacteriales; family Nocardiaceae; genus Rhodococcus; species Rhodococcus sp. PBTS 1. The sequence goes on along the minus strand of NZ_CP015219.1, from coordinate 1,931,634 downwards.
TGCGGCGGCTGACCGTGAGCCGTGCGGCCACCTCGGAGACGAGGGCGCGTTCGACGGCGTCGGCGTCGTGATGGCCCGAGGGGGTCTCGGTGATGTAGGCGACCGCGCCGCGCACGGTCGCCGCGTGCGCGGCGTAGGCGGCGCGCTGTGAGGCGAGGACGTCGTCGATCACGGTCACGCCCCACCCCCGTACGGTCTCGGCCGATCAGGTGCCCCCCGACACCGACGACAGACTAGACCGACCCACCGACAGAAATCGAACATACGTTCACACGGGGACGCCGACCTGCACCGCGGCGACCGACGTCACCGCGCCGTCGACGGCCCGCGCGAGCTCGTTCCGCGACGTGGTTTCGGAGGAGTGGACCGTCACCCGCGCGCCGAGACGCGCGCCGCAGTATCCGATCACTCCGGTCTCGAGTTGCGTCGCCATCGCGGCGTCGTAGCCCCGTTTCGCGAATCCTGCCGCGTCCTCGCCGGCGACGGCCACGAGGTGGACGGTGAGGTGTCCGAGCTTGCGCGTCACGGGGACGGTCGTGTCGTCGAAGGCCCACCCGTGCACGAAGACTCGGTCGATCCACCCCTTCAGGGTCGCGGGCACCGACCACCAGTACACGGGGAACACCAGGACGAGGTGGTCGACGTCGTCGAGGCGGCGCTGTTCGGCCTCGACGTCGGAGGGGAGCGGCCCGTCGGCGCTGTACCGCTGTCGGTCCGCCAGGGTGAACCGCGGGTCGAAGCCCTCGGCGTGGAGGTCGGCGATCGCCACGTCGTCGCCTCGGTGGGCGATGTCGTCCGCGAGACGACGGGCGACGTGGTGGGTCAGCGAGGTGGTGTCGGGATGGTCGACGACGATGAGAGTGCGCACGGGAAGGCCCCTTCCGGCTATGTACCGATGGTAGGTTTCTCCCCGAAGCTACCACGCTTAAATTACTGATGGTAGGTAGGGCGACGAAGGGGAGTGTCGAATGGTGCGGCAGCGGATGACCAGGGCGAACCGACGTCGTCAGTTGCTGGATCTCGCCTGGACCCTGGTGCGGGAGGACGGCGCGGACGCCCTGACCCTCGGCCGCCTCGCCGACGTCGCGGGCGTCACCAAACCTGTTGTCTACGATCATTTCTCGACACGCGCCGGGTTGGTCGTCGCCATGTTCGAGGAGTACGACGCGGAGCAGTCCGCTGCACTGGATGCGGCGGTGGCGGAGGTCGGCGACGGCGGGGTGGTCGACACCGCGAGAGCCATCGCCGTCTCGTACGTGGACTGCGTGGTGCGCCATGGACGCGAACTCGCCGGGGTGGCCGCCGCCCTGGAGGGATCGACGGAGCTGGCGGACTACAAGCGGCGGGCGGACCAGGCGTACGCGGATCAGTGCCGGCGGATCCTGGCGCAGCACACGCGCACCGGCGACGTGTCCACGCCGGCCATGGTCGGCATGCTCGGTGCCGCCGACGCTGTCTCCGCCGCGGCGGCCGAGGGCACGCTCACGGTCGAGGAGGCCTACGACGAGGTGAGTGCCGTCATCGTGTCGGTGGTGGAGCGGTCCTGACCCTGCTCGCTGATCCAAGCTGACATAATGTCGATTATCGGTACTGCAGACGCAGGTGCCTGACCGCTTCGCCCGCCACGACGGGCGTGAACAGGAACGCGGAGAGACCTACTCGGGTCGCGCTGGGATCGTGCAGCAGCATCGACACGGCGATCGCCGCGCCGACCAGGATGACGATGAGTGCGGCGATACCGCGACCGAGGTCGACCGCGCGTATCAGTCCGAGGGTCGGCAATATGGCGGCGACCACTCCGGAGGTCGTTATCGTCGGGATCGGGCTCTGGGCTCTGCGTCGGCGCGACCTCACGTGAGGACGGTCGGCTGCATCGCTGCTACGTCCTCAGCAATCGGTCGCGGAAGAAGTCCAGAACCTGGTCGAGCGCCTCTCGGGTGGGCTCGCCGGGGCGGTCGATCAGGCCCTCGGTCAGAACGGAGTGCGGCGGCCCGGGGGCGTCGGGGTTCGCCGACGCATCCGGCAATTCGACGGCCGTGAACGCGTCCCCGAGCCGTTCCTTCAGCCAGGCGAAGCGTCCCGACGGGCTCATCCGGTCGCCCTGGAAGCGCAGGCCGAGCACGCTGAGGTCGCCGCGCGCGCAGCGATTCTCGACGACCCGCATGTCGTCGGTGTCGACGTCGATCGTCCGAACGCGGCTCGGCGTCGCCGCGAACGGCAACGACGGCTGCGACAGGACGGGTGCGATCAGTCGGTCGTCGGCGGCCATGGCCAGCGCGAACCCGCCGGTGAAGCACATGCCGATCGCGCCGACACCCGGTCCGCCGCAGCGCTCGTGCTCCTCGGCGGCCAGCGCCCGCAGCCAGGTCACGATCGGTGACGACTTGCCCGTCGCGAGGACGGTGAATTCACTGCTGATGCAGGCGGGGACGATGGCCCGCACGGTGGATGCCACGAAGCCCACGGCCGGTACCCGGCCGGCTCGGGGGTCGTGACCGTCGCGCCCGAACAGGTGCGGCACCACGGCCGTGCACCCGATCCCGGCGACCGTGCGGGCGAAGTCGGCCACCCGCGGGGTGATGCCGGGCATCTCGGACAGCACCACCACCGCCGGGCCGGTTCCGAGCCGGTACACCGGTGCCGATCGGCCGTGCGCCGTGAAGTCGATCCGGTCGAAGTCGATCAGTGCGTCGTTCCCCGGTTGCCCCATGACGTCATCATGCCCCTGTCGTGCCATCGGCGAACCTCGCACGACGAGACTGGTCGTGTCATGGTGATCTGCACCAACACTCGGGAGGTGACGCGGTGGGACCGTTCGTGGTGGTGGGACTGTGTGTCGGACTGGCCTGCCTCCTCGTCTCGCGCACTCTCGACGCGCGTCGGATCTCGGCGCCGCTCATCGTGGTCGTCGCCGGCATGATCGTCGCCCCACTGACGGGCGTGGACCTGACCGAGCTGATCGACGCTCCGGCCACGGAGAAGGTGGTCGAGCTGGTCCTCGCCCTGCTGCTGTTCGTCGACGCCACCGAGGTCCGCGGCGGCCTGTTCGGCGGCGAGCGGTCGGCTCCGGTGCGTCTTCTCGCGCTGGCGCTGCCCGGCTCCATGGCGCTCGCGCTCGGGCTGGGCGCCGTGTTGTTCACGGACCTGCCGCTCGCGGTGTTGGCGGTGATCGCCTGCGTGGTGGTTCCGACGGACCTCTCCCCTGCGTCGATTCTGCTGCGAGACAGCCGTATTCCGCTCCGCGTTCGGCGGCTGCTGAACGTCGAGAGCGGGTACAACGACGGCATCGTCGCGCCGATCTTCGTGATCGCGTTGGCGCTGATCGACGACAACGGCCCGCACGAGAGCACCGCCGAGGCCGTGCTGCACGGAATCCAGGCGTCGGTGGTGGCGGGCGGTGTGGGCGCCGTCGTCGGGTACGGCGGCGCGCGCGCCATCCGATTCGTGGTCGACCGCGGCCTCGCCGATCCGCGCGGCGTCCGTCTCGCCGTCGTACTGCTGGTGTTCCTGTCCTACACGGGCGCCACGGTGTTGTCCGGCAACGGGTTCGTGGCGGCATTCGTCGCCGGGATCGTGTTCCACGCGTCCCGCACGGTGGGCCGAACCGTGGACACCACGGAACTGGCGATGGTCGAGGACCTGGCGGTGCTCAGCAGTACCGCCATGTGGTTCGTCTTCGGTGCCACGGTGTCGTACCTGATCGGGGTCGGCCTCCCCGGCTGGGAGATCGTGGTGTTCGTCGCGGCGGCGCTCACGGTGGTGCGCATCGTGCCGACCCGGCTGGCCCTGCTGCGCAGCGACTTCACCCGGCGGGATCGGAGCGCCGTGGCGATGCTCGGCCCCCGCGGCTCGGCGTCCATCGTCTTCGGTCTGCTCGCCTGGAACGAGATGGCCGACCTGGACGACGCCTTCTTCGTTCTGTACGTCATGGCTCTGACGGTGTTGGCCAGCATACTGTTTCACGGTGTCGCCGTCGGTCGCGTCGGCGCCGGATACGAGCGGGCCGAAGCGTCCGCGGAAGGCGGGTCATGACGAGCGAGGTACGAATTCTGCCCGCGACCGCCGAGCGCTTCGACGACGTCGCGGTCATGGTCGGGCCGAAGAACCCGGGCGCGAACGTCTGTTGGTGCCTCAGTCACCGGTTGCCGGCGAAGGTCCACCGTGAGCTGCAGGGCACCGAGCGACGGGACGCGATGCTCGAGCTGTGCAGCCGGGACGTCGCGCCGGGTGTCCTCGCCTACGTCGGCGACGAGGTGGTCGGGTGGGCCGCGGTCGCGCCGCGTGCCGAGCTCCCGGTGGCCCGCTCGCGCAAGATCCTTCCGGTGGACGACCTTCCGGTGTGGTCGATCATCTGCGTCAGGGTGCGCCCCGGACACCGTGGGCAGGGTGTGTCGCACGCGCTGGTCGGCGGCGCCGCCGAGTACGCGCGGACGAACGGCGCCCCGGCCGTCGAGGCCTATCCCGTCGACAATCGGGGCGAGAAGGTCGACCTCACGATGGCGTTCGTCGGCGTGCGGTCGGTGTTCGAGGCCGCCGGATTCGAGATGGTCGCCACCACCGACGCCGTGGCCGGCGGGTTCCCGCGCGTCGTCGTGCGCCGGACCTTCGCGTGACGACGGCGGGGCGCGCGTCGCAGACGCTGGGTCTCGCGGCGGTGTTGCTGACGGTCATGGTGGGCACCACCATGCCCACCGCGCTGTACACCCACTACGAACGCGAATTCGGATTCTCGATCCTCACCGTGACCGTCGTCTACGCCGTGTACGCGGTGGGGGTGATCGCTGCGCTCGTCGCCTTCGGCGCCTGGTCCGACGTTCTCGGCCGCCGCCCGGTGCTGGGGCTCGGTCTGGCGTTCGCCGCGGTGAGCGACGTGGTGTTCCTGCTCGCCGACGGCACCACGGTCCTGCTGATCGCTCGGGTGGTCTCCGGCCTGTCGGCGGGGGTGTTCGTCGGCACGGCCTCGGTCGCCGTCATCGAGATGGCGCAGGGCCGGTGGTCCGCGCGCGCACCGCTGCTGGCCAGTCTGGCGACCATCGGCGGTCTGGGCACCGGGCCCGTGCTCGCGGCGGTGCTGGTGACGCTGGCGCCGCATCCGCTGCGGACGACGTACGCGGTGCACCTGATCCTCGTCGTCGTCGCGGCCCTGATCGTCGCCGTGGTGCCGGAGACCCGGCCGCGGCGCCCCGGCCGCCTCCGCCCCCTCTCCCCCGCGGTCCCCGAGACCGTGCGCGACTTCTTCGTGCGGGCCGCGATCCTGGGCTTCGCGGGATTCGCGGTGATGGGTCTGTTCACGGCCCTGGCACCGACGATCGCCGCACAGGTCGCCGGCGTCGAGTCCGTGCTCGGCCAGTCCGGTCTGGTGGTGACCGTGATGGGCGGGTCGCTGGTCGGCCAACTCCTCGGCCGTCGACTGTCCGAGCGGGGCGCCGACGCGGGTGCCGTGGGGGCGATGCTCGCGGGCATGGTCCTGCTGGTCGCAGCCCTGCTGACCGGATGGTGGCCGGTGCTCGCCGCGGCCGGCCTGACCGGCGGCGCGGGCCAGGGCATCGCCTTCGCACGCGGACTGGCGGGCATCGCCACGGGTGCACCGCCGGACCGCAAGGCATCGACGACGTCGGCGTACTTCGTCGTCACCTACGTCGCCATCAGCGTCCCCGTCGTCGCCGAGGGCCTCCTGACGCGCGCGGTGGGCGTGACGACGGCAGGCATCGTCTTCGCCGCGGTGGTGGCCGCGCTCGTCGCCGTCGCGGGTGCGCTCGCCCTCCGCGCGCACCGTCGGGTGGCCGCGTGAGCGCCCGCGACCGGGTGGTGCGGGCGACGTGGGAGGTCATCGAGCGCGGAGGGTTCGAGGCCGTGACCATCGCCGCCGTGGCGCAAGTGGCCGGGGTCTCTCGCCAGACCGTCTACGCGCACTTCGGGTCGCGCGAGGAGATGGTGTCGCAGTCTCTCGAGGAACTGGCGCTCGAGGTGCTCGGGCGGTTGCGCGCGGGCGGGGCCTCGGCCGTCTCGCCGCGGGACTTCGTGATCGATCTGCTGGTCACGGGCCGCCGAGCGGTGCGCGATCATCCGGTGCTCGCGACCCTGCTCCGGCTCGATTCGGCGAATCCCATTCTGGGCGACGCTGTCGTGGACGAGGCCTTCCCCGTGCTCCTCCCGCTGCTCGCCCCGCTCCGCGAGATCGACCCGGCGATCGACGACGAGGCCCTCGCCGACATCGCACTGCTGGTGGTACGACTGGGGCTGTCGGTGGTGATCTTCGACGACGCTCGGACGCGGGACGACGACGCCTTGCGCACGTTCCTGCGTCGCACCCTCCCCCGGTCGATGCGGGCAGATCCGGACCCCCGTGACGCTTGACACTTCCGGCTGAAAGTGTCTAACTGGTCACCGCCGGTGACACCAGGGGGGAATTCCGACGATGACGGTGACCAGACGTGCGTTCGTGACGGGGGCGGTGGGCGCCCTCGGGGCGGCCGTGGCCGGCACGGTGGTGGGGACGACCGCGAGCGCGTCGCCCCGCGGAACGGCCGGCCCGCGGCGAGTCGCCCTCACGCGCGAGGACCATCGAGTCCTCGTGATCGGGTCCGGATTCGGCGGCGGCGTCGCCTCGCTGCGGTTCGCCGAAGCAGGCGTGCCGGTGACGGTCCTCGAACGCGGTCGGCGCTGGCCCAGCGGTCCGAACTCGACGACGTTCCCGTCCGCGACGGCCCCCGACGAGCGGCTCCTCTGGTACGGCTCGGGCGCCAACCTCTTCGGCCGCCCCCTCGACGTCGGTCGGTACGCCGGCCTCGTCGAGGCGGTCCCCGGAGAGAACATGACCGTGCTCTGCCCGGCCGGGGTCGGCGGCGGCTCGCTCGTGTACCAGGGCATGACGCTCCAACCGGCGAAGGACGTCTTCCTCACCCAGTTCCCCGAGGAGCTGGACTGGGATCTGATGAACCGCGTCCACTACCCGCGGGTGGCGCGCATGCTCGGCCTCGAGGTGGCGCCGGACGCGCTGATCGAGTCCCCGACCTACGCCGCTCCGCGGGCGTTCGCCGCCAACGCCCACCGGGCCGGGCAACCGGTGTCGAAGATCCCGATGCCGATCGACTGGCAGTTCGCCCTCGACGAGCTCGCCGGCAAGATGCGCCCGTCCTACACCAACGGCGACGGGGCGATGGGCGTCAACAACGGTGGCAAGCACTCCGTGGACGTCACCTACCTCGCCGCCGCGGAGGCCACGGGGTTGGTCGACGTCCGCAGCCTGCATCACGTCACCGACGTCGAGCGCGCCGCCAACGGCCGGTGGACGGTGTACGTCGAGCGCATCGACGAGCGCGGCACCGTCCTGGAGAACCTGATCCTCACCGCGGGCACGCTGGTCATGGCGGCCGGCACCATGAACACCACCCGCCTGCTGATGCGCGCCGCGGCGGCCGGGCGCATCCCCGATCTGCCCGACGCGCTCGGCCGGGGTTGGGGGTCGAACGCCGACCGCATCTACGCCTGGTCCACCGCCGAGCACGATTTCGGACCGGTCCAGGGCGGGCCGGTGGTCTACGGCAGCCTCGACTGGTCGAATCCCCGCACGGCGTCGACGGTCATTCAGGCGTCCATGCCGCAACTCGGGATCAACGAGCACACGACAGTGCTGGTCGGCTACGGGGTCAGCGACGCCCGGGGCCACTTCGTCTACGACGCCGCGAAAGACGACGCGATCCTGCGGTGGCCGTACGAGGGCGACGCCGCGATCCAGAACTCCACCATCGGCCCCCGCGTGCAGGCGATCGCCGGGCCGGGGAGCGTACTGATCGACACCAACGCCGCGTTCCCCTCGACGTGGCATCCGCTCGGCGGCGCGTCGATGAACGCCGTGTGCGACCTCGACGGGCGCGTGCTCGGGCAGCGCGGCCTCTACGTCCTCGACGGCGCATTGATCCCCGGCAACTGCGCCGCCTGCAACCCGTCCATGACCATCGCCGCCGTGGCCGAGCGCGCCATGGATTCCATCACCGCCCGAGACGTCGGCACCGTCGTCTGACACGAGAGGTCACCATGACACGTTCGATCCGAGGAACGGTCGGCGCGGTCGCCGTCGCCCTGATCGCGGCCACGCTGCCGGTGCTCGCGGCCCCCACCGCGGCCGCCGCACCGGACTTCTACACTCCCCCGGCGCAGTTCGACACCACGCCGGGCGCCGTCGTGCGGACGGAGCCGATGCCGGTCTATCTCGCGGCCCCGGCGCCCGGCGATGCCTACCCGGTCACCGGCACCCGCGTCATGTACACCTCGCGGACCGAGGCGGGCGATCCCGTCGCCGTGACCGGCACGTACCTCGACGCGGGCGGTCCGTGGACCGGTGCCGGGCCCCGCCCGACGATCGTGGTGGCCCCGGGCACCATCGGGCAGGGCGATCAGTGCGCACCGTCCCGCGCGTTCTCGACCGGACTGAACGCGGCCCTGTCCCCGCCGTCGCTCTCGGCGAACCAGGAGCTGGTGTCGTCCACTCTCTGGCGGGCGATGGGCGCGCGGGTCTTCGTCACGGACTACATCGGCCTCGGGACTCCCGGCCTGCACACCTACGTCAACCGGCTCGAGCAGGCCCATGCCGTGCTCGACGCGGCTCGGGCCGCGAACTCCCTCGCCGGCGACCCCGCGGCGCCCGTCGGATTCTGGGGCTACTCGCAGGGCGGCGGCGCCACCGCGGCCGCCGCGGAACTGGCCGCGCAGTACGCACCGGAGCTGAACGTCAAGGGAACGTGGGCCGGTGCCCCCACCGCCGATCTGCTCGAGGTGCTCGGGACCGTCGACGGCACGCTCATCGGCGGCGTGATCGGCTACGCACTCAACGGTTTCGTCGAGCGTCACCCCGAGCTGCAGGCCCGGGTCGACGAGCGCACCACCGAGACCGGCAAGCGCCTGCTCGCCGAGGTGTCGACGGAGTGCATCGCCGACACGATCCTGCGGCACCCGTTCCTGCGCACCGAGTCCCTGACCCGGGACGGCCGGCCGCTGCTCGAGAACCTCGGCACCATTCCGGAGGCAGGCCCGATCCTGGCGCAGCAGCGCATCGGCAGCCTTCGTCCCTCGGCGCCGGTCTTCGTCACCAGCGGACGGAACGACGACACCGTGCCCTACGGCCAGGCGCGTCGGCTCGCCGAGGACTGGTGCGGTCGCGGCGGCGCGGTGACGTTCCTGACCGACGAACTCCCGCCGATCCTCCCCGGCGCGGTGCTGCCGAATCACTTCGGGCCGCAGCTGATCGACGGCTACGGGGGCGCGGCGGCGCGCTACATGATGGACCGGTTCGCCGACGTTCCCGTGAGCGGGTGCTCGGGTCTCTGACGGTCACCCGGATCGGACGGATCGGTCATTGCCCGGCCCCGCGGGCGCGCCTAGTGTCGGCATGCATGACCATCGACGAGACGTCCATTCCCACCGATCGGGACCGAGTCGAGGACGCGGTCCGGCGGGCCCGTCACGCCGCGCGGTGGTGGGGCGGACTGAGCCACGACGACCGCAAGAACTGGTTGCTCGAGTTCAAGTCCGTCGTCGCCCGGAACTCGGCGTCGTTGGTCGACGTCGTCCGTGAGGAGACGGGCAAGCCGGCCGACGACGCCCTGCTCGAGGTGATGCTGGCCGTCGAGCATCTGACGTGGGCGGCGAAGAACGCTCGCCGGGTACTCCGGGAACGGTCGGTCCTGCCCGGTCTGGTCAGCGCCAATCAGGCAGCGTCGGTGCGCTACGAGCCGATGGGTGTGGTCGGCGTCATCGGACCGTGGAACTACCCCGTCTACACCCCGATGGGGTCCATCGCCTACTCGATGGCCGCGGGTAACGCCGTCGTCTTCAAGCCGAGCGAACTGACCCCGCGAACGGGCACGTGGCTGGCCGACACGTGGGACTCGTTGTCGGCCCCGCACTCGGTCCTGCAGACCGTCGTCGGCGACGGAGCGGTCGGCGCGCACCTCGCCCGCGCGGGCGTCGACAAGGTCGCGTTCACCGGCTCGACGGCCACCGCCAAGAAGGTCATGGCCACGTGCGCCGAGACGTTGACCCCCATCGTGGTCGAGGGCGGCGGCAAGGACGCGCTGATCGTCGACGAGGGCGCCGACCTCGACGCCGCGTCCGAGTTCGCCGCCTTCGGAGCCATGGGCAACGCCGGTCAGACGTGTGCGGGGGTGGAACGCGTCTACGTGGTGGACGCACTCGCCGACCGGTTCGTCGACAAGCTCGTCGCGCGCGTGACCGACCTGCGGGTCGGCGACGCCGCCGACGCGCAGTACGGCCGGATGACCCTCCCCCGTCAGGTCGACGTGGTGCGGTCGCAGGTCGAGGACGCGCTCGCACGCGGTGGCCGGGCCGTCGTCGGCGGTCCCGAGTCGGTCCGTCCGCCGTACGTCGACCCGGTGGTGCTGCTCGACGTCCCCGAGGACAGCGAAGCGCAGGTCGAGGAGACGTTCGGCCCGACCGTCGTGGTCAACCGCGTCCGCGACCTCGACGAGGCGATCGACCGGGCGAACACCTCGAAGTACGGCCTCGGCGCGTCGGTGTTCACCGGATCCGCCGCGGCCGGGCGACGCGCCGCGGACCGCCTCCGCGTGGGCGTGGTGAGCATCAACTCGGTGCTCGGGTTCGCCGCCATCGGTGCCCTCCCGTTCGGCGGGGTCGGCGACTCCGGCTTCGGGCGCATCCACGGCGCGGACGGGCTGCGGGAGTTCTCGCGCGTCAAGTCGGTCACGACGCAGCGATTCGCGCCGCCGCTCAACCTGGTCACCATGACGCGCAAGCGGCGCGACGTCGCGATCGCCCGTTTCCTGCTCACCAAGATCCACGGTCGGCGCCGGCGGTGAGCACGACGCTTCCGCAGCGCGGCCGCGGGCGGTACGGCTGGCTCGAGACGATCGAGCGGCTCGATCCCGTGGCCGACGCGCAGGCGATCCACCGCATCACCGCCGGGTACGAGTTCCCCTGGGACTACCAGCGCTCGCTCGAGTTCGCGCTGTTCCGCACCTACTGCGTTCCGAGCATCTCGGCTCTGCTCGCGCGCACCGGCGAGTTCGAGAAGCGTCCGCAGAAGCGGTACGACGACACGTCGCTGCTCATGTCCGAACTGGTCGAGCACGGGTACGACTCCGAGCGGGGCCGAGCGTCGCTGCGGACGGTCAACCGCCTGCACGCGCGGTACGACATCGCCCGCGACGACATGCTCTACGTCCTGTCGACCTTCGCCTTCGACCCCCTCGACTGGATCGACCGCTACGGCTGGCGCCGACTTCATCCCCACGAGCGACGGGCCGCGGTGGAGTTCTACCGCGCCGTCGGGTCCCGGATGGGGATCGCCGACGTCCCCGAGTCCGTGGCCGAGTTCCACGCGTTCCGGATGGAGTACGAGCACGACCGGTTCGGCTTCGCGCCCGACAACCGCCGCATCGGGACCTACACCCGTGAGCTGCTCGCCTCCTGGTATCCGGCGGTGTCGCGTCCGGCGATCCGCGGTGTGGTCCACGCGATGATCGACGACGACATGCGCCGCGCGTTCGGGTTCCCCGCCGCGGCGCCGGGTGCTCGCCGGGTCGCCGAGGCGGGCCTGCGAGCACGGGCGCGGGCGGTGCGGCATCTCCCGCCCCGGCGGACCTCGCGGATCGCGCGGGACCCGCGCAATCGCACCTACCCGGGTTATCCCGTCGGGTACCACCCGTCGGACCTGGGCCCACTCTGACGACGGGTCAGCGGAGCCGCTCGGCGTCGCGGGCCATCTCCACCAGGTGCGCCGACAGCGCGGCGAGTTCCTCGGCGTCGGCACCCTCCGCCACGGCCGTGGCGACGTCCTCGGCGGCGCAGCGCACCCCGAACGCGCGGTCGGCCAGGGCCTCGGCCTCGGCGGCGGTCAACAGGACGGCGTCGTCGGGCACCGGTGTGCCACGCCCCGCAGTGCGCTGCTCGTAGGCGCGCTGGCGGCAGGACTGTCGGCAGTAGCGCCGCCGCCGCCCGGTCGCGGACTCCTCGACCGGGCGCCCGCACCATGCGCACGTCGCCGGTCGCCGTCTGCCGATCACGGTCGTCGACGATACCGGGGGTAGGATGGTGCGTTCGTGCGGGAACGTTTCCGTCGCTCGACGCGTTGACCACGAGGCACGTCGGATCGACCGCCGCCGGATCGACCCCGCCGCATCGACAGAGAGGACTCCCCATGGCAGACCGTGTACTTCGAGGTAGCCGACTCGGAGCGGTGAGCTACGAGACCGATCGCGACCACGACCTCGCGCCTCGGCGCATGGCTCGGTACAAGACCGACAACGGCGAGATCTTCGACGTCCCCTTCGCGGACGATGCCGAGCTCCCCGGCACGTGGCTGTGCCGCAACGGCATGGAGGGCACTCTGGTCGAGGGCACCGCGCCGGAGGCCAAGAAGGTCAAGCCCCCGCGCACCCACTGGGACATGCTGCTCGAGCGCCGCTCCGTCGAGGAGTTGGACGAGCTGCTGAAGGAGCGGCTGGACCTGCTCAAGGCAAAACGACGCGGAGCCGGCGTCTAGGACACAGCGACGCGGAGCCGGCGTCTAGGACACAGCGACGCGGAGCCGGCGTCTAGATTCGATCGATTCCTCGGGCCCCGACACCACACCGGTGTCGGGGCCCGAGGTGCGTTCGGGGGCGGCTCAGTCGAGATGCTCGTCCAGGACCGGCACGACCACGTCGAGCGCCCGGTCCGTGGTGAGGTGCGCGTGCGAGCACGGAATCGGATGGTCGCGCACCGTCCCCCGGACGAACGGCTCCCAGGCGGCGGCGCGGCGGCGGGTGTCGCGCTCGTTGACCTCGTCGGCGGTGGCCGAGAAGAACAGCACGTCCGCCTCGACGGGCGCGGGCCGGTAGCGGTGCGCCAGCGTGCTGCCGTGCACGTATCCACGATGGAGACGCTCGACGACGTCGGCGGTCAGCGCCGCGGCACCCTCGCCCGCCGCGCGGGCCAGATCGGCGGCGTCCGCGGGAGTCGGGTCCACGCCGTCGGGCAGCGGGGATCCCGTGACCTCCTCGATCAGGTCGCGCAACGTGGGCACGCGGTCGAGGTACTCGGCCGTGAGCGTGTAGCTGTCCAGCATCGCCAGGGTCGCCACCCGCTCGCCGCGCCGCTCGAGTTCCGCGGTCATGGCGTGCGCGATCAGTCCGCCGAGGGACCATCCGAGCAGGTGGTACGGACCCGCGGGCTGCGCCGACTGCAGCCGGTCGACGTAGTCGCGGGCCAGGTCCTCGATCGACTCGAACTCGGGCCGCTCGCCGTCCAGCGTCGGAGACTGCAGACCCAGGACCGGCCGATCGCCCCCGAGGCGCCGCGCCAGACCGTGGTAGGTCCAGGCCAGGCCGAACGCGGGGTGCACGCACACCAGCGGCGCGGCGTCGCCGCGGCCCGCCCGCAGCGTCACCACGGGCGCCAGGAGATCGGTGTCCGCGGCCGAGGGTTCGCCGAGGGCGGCGGCCAGCTCGGCCGGGGTGGACGCCCCGAACAGCACGCTCACCGGCACCGGTCGGCCGAGCCGCTCCCCCAGCTCGTGAGCCGCGCGCACGCCCACCAGGGACGTGCCGCCGAGGGTGAAGAAGTCGTCGTCCCGGCCGACCCGGTCGACCGCCAGCACGTCGGCGAACACCGAGCAGACCAGGTTCTCCAGTTCGGTCTCCGGCGCCCGATAGACGGTGTCGGCGAGGGGTGCGGGTGCCGGCAGGGCCCGGCGGTCCAGCTTTCCGGTGGGCGTCAGCGGAACGCTGTCCAGCAGCGTGACCGACGTCGGCACCATGTACGACGGCAGACGCCGCGTCAGATGGCGGCGCAGCGCCGTGCCGTCCACCGCCGACCCCGAACGGGCGAGGACGTACGACGCGAGCGTGGTCGGCCCCGCGCCGTCGTCGTCGGCCACGCCGAGCGTGACCGCGAACTCGACGTCGTCGTGCGCCTCGAGGGCGGCGTCGATCTCGCCGAGCTCGACCCGGAATCCGCGCACCTTCACCTGGTGGTCGGATCGACCCACGTAGGTCAACACGGGGCCGTCGTCGGTGCGGCGCCACCGCACCAGGTCGCCGGTGCGGTACATCCGCTCCCCCGGCTTGCCGTGCGGCGCGGCGACGAAGCGCGCGGCCGTCAGGCCGCTCCGCCCGAGGTACCCGCGAGCGAGCGCGTCGCCGGTGAGATGGAGTTCGCCCACCACGCCGTAGGGCACCGGCTCGAGCTGGCGATCCAGCACGACGGCGGCGACGCCGCGGACGGGTGACCCGATACCGATGGGGGCACCCGCGGTCAGGGCGTCCGACATCACGGTGACGATGGTCGTCTCGGTGGGACCGTAGGCGTTGTGCAGGCTCCGGCCGGGAGCCCAGCGCGCCACCAGGTCCGGGGAGCAGGCGTCGCCGCCCACGACGAGGTGCGTGAGCGCGGTGGCCGCGGTCGGATCGGCGGTGGTCAGTGCCGCCGGGGTGACGAAGGCGTGGGTCACCCGCTCCCGGCCGAGGAAGTCCGACAGCTCCCGGCCACCGACGACGGTCGTCGGAGCGATCACCATCGTGGCGCCGGCACCGAACGCGAACAGCAGATCGAGCACGGCCGCGTCGAAGCTGACCGAGGAGAAGTGCAGGACGCGTGACGAGCTCGTCACGGCCAGCCGGTCGGTGAGTTCGTCGGCGAAGGCCGACACCCCGGCGTGCGTGACCACGACACCCTTGGGCGTTCCGGTCGAGCCGGAGGTGTAGATGACGTAGGCGGGATGGGCGAGGTCGGCCCGTGGGAGTGCGCCCGAGGCGAGCGGCCCGGCGGCGAGCGTGTCGTCGTCGAACAGCAGCCAGTCCGTCCCGGCCCCGTCCACGGCCAGCGCCGCACGGTGCTCGGCGGTGGTCAGGCCGAGCGCGGGTCGGGCGTCGGTGAGCATGTGCCGGATGCGGTCCGCCGGGTAGGCCGGGTCGACCGGCAGGAATCCCGCTCCCGCGCGGGTGACGGCGAGCACGGCCAGCACCGACTCCAGGGAGCGCGGAATGCCGACCGCGACCAGGGTGTCCGGGCCGACGCCCTGCGCGACGAGCCGCCGAGCCCACCGATCGGTGAGGGCGTCGAGCTCGCGGTAGGTGAGCGCGCGCTCGAGGTACTCGACGGCGATGCCGTCGGGCGAGCGTCGCACGGCGTCGTCGACGAGCGTGGCCAGCGTCCGCGGCGCGTCCGCGCGGGGTGCGCCGCCGACGGGAACCAGGGCGGCGCGCTCGTCGGGCGTCAGCAGGTCGATCGCGCCGACCGCCGTGGCGGGCTGCGTGGCGAGGGTGCGGAGCACGGCGCCGAGCCGGTCGAGCAGCGTCCGCGCGGTGGTCCCGTCGAACAGATCGGTGGCGTAGTCGAGCCCCAGAGTGAGCCCGGCGGGGTCGCCGGCGTCGGTGCGGTGCTCGGTCACGGTGACCTGTAGGTCGAATTTGGCCACCGCGACGTCGATCTCGGCCACCCGGGCGTCGACGGCGGCGTCGCCCGCGCCCATACGGGCCCGCGTGGGGACGTCGTCTCGCAGCGTGAGCATCACCTGGAAGATCGGGTGTCGCGCGGCGGACCGGGCGGGCGCGATCGCGTCGACGAGCTGCTCGAAGGGCACGTCGGGGCGCGCGAACGCCTCGACGTCGGCCGCCCGCACCGCGCGCAGGGCGTCCTGCAGCGGTGAGCGCGGATCGATCCGCGTGCGGAGCGCGAGGGTGCCGACGAACATGCCCACGAGGCGGTCGATCGCCTCGTGCCCACGCCCGGCGACGGCGGTGCCGACGACGGTGTCGAACCGGCCGTCGAGACGCCCCAGGGTCACGGCGAGGGCCGTGTGCAGGGCCATGAAGAGGGTCGCGCCCTCCTCGGCGGCCACCTCGTGGAGACGGCGGTGCAGATCGTCGTCCAGTCGGGCGTCGACGGACCCGCCGCGGTACGACGGCGTGGCGGGGCGAGGCCGGTCCGTGGGGATGCCGAGGGTGTCCGGAGCGCCGGCGAGGGTCTCGGTCCACCACTCGAGCTGGGTGGCCAGGAGCGACGACGGGTCGCCCGGGGAGCCGAGTCGCGCCCGCGTCCACAGGGTGTGGTCGACGTACTGCACTTCGAGCGGGGGCAACGCGGGTGCCTGGCCCGCGGACCGGGCGTCGTAGGCACCGGCGAGATCGGCGGCCAAGGGCCCGAGGGACCACCCGTCGGCGGCGATGTGGTGGACCACGAGCACCAGCACGTGGGCCGAGGGATCGAGACGCAGCAGAGTGGCGCGCAGCGGCGGATCGACGGTGACGTCGAACCCCGTACCGGCGGCAGCGAGGGCGGCCGAGCGCACCTCGTCCTCGACCACCTCGCGGACGGCGAGCGGGACGTCGACCACGGGCAGGATCACCTGCTCGGGACCGTCCGACGACGCCGGGTAGACCGACCGCAGCACCTCGTGCCGCGCCACCACGTCGTCCAGCGCGGTCTGCAGGGCGGTGACGTCCAGCGGCCCGTCGAGGCGCACCACGATCGGCACGTTGTAGAGAGGTGACGACGGGTCGACCCGGTTGAGGAACCATTGCCGGGTCTGCGCCGGGCTGAGCGGCAGCCGGTCGGGTCGGGCAATGGTGCCCAGCTCAGGGGTGTCGTCGGCGGTGAGGGTGTCCACGTGCGCGGCCAGGGTGCGCACGCTCGGGTGCTCGAACAGCGCACGGACCGGAACGGTGCGGCCCGTTCGTGTGCCGATGCGCGACGCGACCTGCGTGGCCAGCAGCGAGTTGCCGCCGAGGGCGAAGAAGTCGTCCTCGCGGCCGACCGGCCCGCACGTGTCGCCGAGCACGCCCGCCACCACGTCGGCGACGATCCGCTCCGTCGGCGTCTCCGGCGGCGCGACGATTCGGTCCCCGCGCGCAGGGGCGGTCGGGGCGGGCAGGGCGCGGACGTCGAGCTTGCCCACCGGGGTGAGCGGCACCGCCGCCAGCGTGGTGACGGTGGCGGGGACCAGATGAGCCGGGAGCCGGCCGGCGAGGTCGGCGAGGACCGCGTCCGGATCCACCGTGGCCGCGCCCGCGGGCACGACCCACGAGGCGAGGGCCGGGATGCCGGCGTCGTCGACGTGGACCGCCGTGTACGCGAAGGACACGTCGTCGCGCGCCGTGAGCGCCGCGTCGATCTCGCCCGGCTC
Organism: Rhodococcus sp. PBTS 1; assembly: GCF_001620025.1. Lineage (NCBI taxonomy): Bacteria > Bacillati > Actinomycetota > Actinomycetes > Mycobacteriales > Nocardiaceae > Rhodococcus > Rhodococcus sp. PBTS 1. The sequence continues at coordinate 1,914,494 of NZ_CP015219.1, read as the reverse complement.
GATGCGGAACCCGCGCAGCTTGACCTGCGTGTCGGTGCGTCCGACGTACTCGAGTCGTCCGTCGGGAGTCCACCTGACCAGGTCGCCCGTGCGGTACATCCGCTCCCCCGCGCCCCGTGGGTCGGCCACGAACCGGCCCGCCGTCAGCGCTGCTCGGCGCAGGTAGCCGCGCGCGAGCCCGGGCCCGGCCAGGTACAGCTCACCCGTCGTGCCGTCCGGAACCGGGTGCAGACGGGCGTCGAGGACCGCTGCCCGCGCCCCCAGGATGGATGTGCCCACGGTGACCGGGCCGTCCACCTCGAGGACGTCCGTCGTCGCGACGACCGTCGTCTCGGTCGGTCCGTAGCCGTTGACCATCAGGCGACCGGGCGCCCAGCGTCGGACCAGGTCCGGGCCGACGGCTTCGCCGCCGACGACGATCGTCCGCAGGTCGGGCAGACCGTCGCCGTCGGCGGGGTCGACCGTCGCCAATGCGGCCGGGGTGACGAACGCGTGGCTCACGCGCTCGCGACGCATCAGGTCGGCCAGCTCGCGCCCGCCGAAGACGTCGGGCGGCGCGATCACCAGCGTGGCGGCGGATCCGACGGCCATGAGCAGTTCCAACACCGACGCGTCGAAGCTCGGTGAGGCGACGTGCAGCACCCGGGCGTCGGCGTCGACGGCGAACCGTGCGCGCTCGGCATCGGCGAACGCCGACAGTCCGGAGTGGGTGACCGAGACACCCTTGGGTACGCCCGTCGACCCGGACGTGTAGATCACGTACGCCACGTGGTCGGGCCGCAGCGGGATGCGGCGGTCGGCGTCGGTGACGGGATGGTCGAGAGTGCCGGTCGGGTCGTGCTCCACGTCCAGCCACTGCACGTCGGCGAGGTCGTCGTCCGGTCGGTACTCGGCCGTGGTGAGCCCCAGCCGGGCACCACTGTCGGTGAGCATGTGGCGGACGCGGTCCGCGGGATAGCGCGGGTCCACCGGAACCCAGGCGGCACCCGTCTTCGCCACCGCGAGAACGGCGGTGATCGCCGCGAGCGAGCGCGGCAACGCGACGGCGACGACGTCCTCGGGACCGGCGCCGCACGCGAGCAGACGCCGGGCCAGGCGGGAGGATCGGCGATCGAGCTCGTCGTGGGTCACCTGCTCGCCGGCGGTGCCGACGGCGGCGAGTCGATCGCCGGCGCGGCGTACCGCGGACGTCCAAAGATCCGGCAGCAGCACCGGTGGGTCGACCGGCTCGGGGACGCGCGCGTCGAGCCGGTCGCGTTCGTCGGAGGTGAGGAGGGGCGCATCGCCCAGCGCACGCTCGGGGTGGGCCGCGGCGGCCGCGGCGACCGCGAGGAATCGCTCGCCGAGGCGGTCGACGGTCGACTCGTCGTACAGATCCCGGCTGTAGGTGATGCGGACGGCCCATCCGTCGGGGCCGCCGGTCACGGCGACGTCGAGGTCGAACTTGCTGCGGTCGATCTCGATCGGGGCCGCCGACCAGGTGAGGTCCCCCGCCCGGACGGTGGTGTCGACGCTCTCGTCGACGGTGAGCACCACCTGGACCAGCGGATGCCGACCGGCGACGCGCGGCGGCGACACGGCGTCGACCACGCGCTCGAACGGCAGCTCGGTGTGGCCGAGGGCGTCGAGGTCGACCGTCCGGACGCGCTTCAGGACCTGCGCGAAGCTGTCGCCCGGCTCGATCGCGGTGCGCAGCACCACGGTGCCGACGAACATGCCGACCAGGTCGTGCAGCGCGGCGTCGTGGCGCCCGGCCACCGGGGTGCCGATCACGACGTCCGTGGTGTCGGCCAGCCGGCCCAGCACGGAGGCGAGGACGGCGTGCACGGCCATGAAGCGGGTGCCGCCGTGGCGCGCGGCGACCGCGGTGAGCGCGGACATCGTGGCCTCGGGGACGAGGAACTCGCGGGACCCGGCGCGGTGGCCGGGCAGAGCCGGGCGGGGCCGGTCGCCCGGCACGGTGCACTCGTCGGGCAGGCCCGCGAGCGTCGAGGTCCAGTAGGCCAGGTCCGCGGCCGCGCGGGACGTCGGATCGGCCTCGTCGCCCAACATCCGGCGCTGCCACAGCGTGAAGTCGGCGTACTGCACGGGCAGCGGCGGCAGGTCGGGTTCCCGCTCGGCCACGCGGGCCGTGTAGGCCGTGACGAGGTCGCGGGTGAGCGGCCGCATCGACCACCCGTCCGCCGCGATGTGGTGGATCGCGACCCCGAGGACGTGGCGCGTGTCGGACACGCGCAGCAGCACCGCGCGCACCGGGGCCGTCGTGGTGAGGTCGGTACCGCGATGAGCCAGCGCTCGCAGGGCCTCGCCCACGCCGTCCGCGTCGGTGGTCTCTCCGATGTCACGGACGTCCAGACGGTCGCGTACCCGGTCGACGGGCAGGACCACCTGGTGCGGGCCGTCGTCGGTCTCGGGGAACACGGTGCGCAGGGCCTCGTGCCGCTCGAGCACGTCGAGGACCGCGCGGCGCAGAGCATCGCGGTCCACCGGCCCGTCGATCGTGACCGACAGTGCGATCGTGTACGCGTCGGCCGTCGGATCCAGCCGGTTCAGGAACCACAGCCGCTGCTGCGGCAGGGACAGCGGGATCCGTGCCGGACGTTCCCCCGCGACCAGCGGCACCCGGGCGGGGCCGGCGTCGGTGTCGAGCCGCGCCGCCAGCGCGGCGACGGTCGGCTGCTCGAAGATCGTGCGGACGGCGACGTCCCGGCCCAGTGCATCGGACAGGGCCGCCGCGACCCGGGTCGCGGTGAGGGAGTTGCCCCCGGAGTCGAAGAAGTGGTCGCGGCGCCCGACCCGCTCCAGGCCGACAGCCCTGGCGAAGGCCGTCGCGACGATCCGTTCGGTCTCGGTGGCCGGTTCCTCGTGCGGGACGTCGCTCTGCGGGGGCGCGGGCACGGGCAGGGCGCGACGGTCGAGCTTGCCCGCCGGCGTGAGCGGCAGCGCATCCAGCCAGACGATCCCGGCGGGCACCATGTAGTCCGGCAGCGCGCGGCGGGCGGCCTCGAGGAGGCGATCGGTCAGCGCCTCCCGGTCCTCGGCGTCGGTCACCCCGTACGTGATCAGGCGGGCGATGTCGCGGCGATCGGCGTCGACCAGCAGGGTGACCGACCACGTCACGGCCGGCTCGGTCTGCAGGACGGCGTCGATCTCCGCGAGTTCGACGCGGTGGCCGCGCACCTTGACCTGGTGGTCCGCACGGCCGAGGAAGTGGATGGCCCGGGTGTCCGGGGCGGCGGTGATGCCGACGTTCGTGCGGAGCGCCACGACGTCGCCGGTGCGGTACATCCGGGACCCGGGCGGACCGTCGGGGTCGGCGACGAAGCGTTCCGCGGTCAGGCCCGGGCGTCCCTGGTAACCGCGGGCGAGGCTCGGTCCCGACAGGTACAGCTCGCCCCGGACGCCCGGCGCCACGGGACGGAGCCGGCGGTCGAGCACCCGCGTCGCGACGCCCGTGCGGGTGCGGCCGATGGTGACGGGCTCCCCCGGGATCATCGGCGCGGTGCGGGTGACGACGACGGTCGCCTCGGTGGGACCGTAGACGTTGAGCATGGTGCGACCGGGGGCCCACCGCTCGACCAACGCCGGAGTGCAGACGTCGCCGCCGACGGCGACGAACCGCAGATCTGGTGCCCCGGCGGGATCGACGGTCTCGAGTGCGGCGGGCGTGACCACGGCGTGGGTGACCCGGCGGTCGCGGAGCAGCGCCGCGAGGTCACGGCCGCCGTAGACGTCGGTGGGAGCCGGGACCACCGCGCCGCCCACCGCGAACGCCATCAGCAGTTCCATCAACGAGACGTCGAAGGACGGGGACGCGAAGTGCAGGGCGCGGGTGGTCTCGTCCACCCCCGCGGCGACGGCGGTGTCGGCGGCGAGGTCCGCGATGCCGCGGTGGGACACCACGACGGCCTTCGGACGGCCGGTCGAGCCCGACGTGAAGATCAGGTACGCGGCCTGATCGGGATGCGGGGCCGGCACGGCCAGGGGGGCCGTCGCGAGCACGTGGTCGGTGCGCGGGTCGAGCCAGCGGACCGTGTCCGGGAGCATCGCGCGCTCGTCGCCGGCCAGCCCGACGACGGCGCCGGTATCGGCGACCATCGTGGCGAGCCGGTCCACCGGGTACTTCGGGTCGAGCGGGGTGTAGGCGCCCCCGGACTTGGCGACGGCCCACAGGGCGATCAGCGACGCCGCCGAGCGGCCGACGCAGACGGGCACCCGGACCTCGGGTCCGACCCCGAGGTCGACGAGCGCCGCGGCGAGCAGATCCGATCGACGATCGAGCTCGGCGTAGGTGAGGGTGTGATGGGCCTCGATCACCGCGTCCCGGTCGGGGAATCGTGCGGCCGTCGCGCGCAGCAGTTCCGGCAGCGTGGTCGGCGCGCCGCCGGGCGGGCCGACGAGGACGACGTCCGCTTCGGGCGCGACGTCGGTGGGCAGACGCAGGTCGACGTCGCCGACGCGGACGCTCGGATCGGCCGTGACCTGTCGAAGGACCGCGAGGAAACGCTGGGCGAGGTCCGCCGCCGTGGTGTGGTCGAACAGAGCCGTCGCGTAGCCGAGGCGAGCCTGGAATCCGCCGCCCGGGCGGTCCACCACCTCGACGGTCAGGTCGAACTTCGCGGTGCCGGTGTCGATCTCGCCGGCGGCGACGGTCAGGCCGGGCAGCTGCACCGTCGCGGGCGCGAGATTGTCGAAGGAGAGCATGACCTGGAACAGCGGGTGGTGCGCCGACGTCCGGTCGGCCGCGACGGCGTCGACCACCGCGTCGAAGGGTACGTCCGCGTGCGCGAAGGCCTCGAGGTCGTCGTCGCGCACCGCGTGCAGGAGGTCGACGAAGGAGCGGTCGACGCGCGGTGAGGCGCGCAGGACGAGGGTGTTGACGAACATGCCGACGACACCGTCGAGCGCCCGGTCGCCGCGCCCGGCCACGGGGGTACCGACGGCGACGTCGTCGGTGTCCGCGAGCCGGCCGAGCAGTGCCGCGAGCGCGGCGTGGACCACCATGAAGGTGCTGGCCGAGTGGGCGGTGGCGAGGGCGGTGATCGCCGCGCGCAGGTCGGCGTCGAGCTCGAAGTCGTGGACCGCACCCGCCACGGCGGGGGCGGCCTGACGCGGACGGTCCGTGGGCAGGTCGAGCACCTCGGGCAGGCCGGCGAGCCGGTCGGTCCAGAACGCCGTCTGGGCGGCGAGGACGCTGCCCGGATCCGCGGGGTCACCGAGCACGGCGCGCTGCCACAGCACGGCATCGGCGTACTGGACCGGCAGCGGCGCGAAGGCGGGTGCCTGCCCCGCGGCACGCGCCGCGTAGGCGCGGGCGACGTCGGACGCCAGCGGGCCGAACGACCAGCCGTCCGCGGCGATGTGATGCAGGACCACCACGAGCACGTGGCGGTCGGGGCCGAGCCGGAACAGACGCACGCGGATCGGGTGCTCGCGGCGGACGTCGAAGCCGCGCCCGACGACCTCGGCGACGGCGCGGTCGCGCTCGGACTCGGCGACGTCGACGGGCTCGAGATCCGGTGTGCCCGGGTCCTCGACCAGCTGGTGCGGTCCGGTGGGGCCGTCGGGGAAGACGGTGCGCAGACTCTCGTGGCGGCCGACCACGTCCGTCAGCGCCTGCCGCAACGCGGGCAGGTCGAGCGTTCCGGTGAGCTCGAGGGCGAGCGGCATGTTGTAGACGGCCGACTCGGGATCCAGGCGGTTGAGGAACCACAGCCGCTGCTGCGCCGGCGAGAGCGGCACGAGGTCGGGTCGGGCGACGGGCACCAACGGCGGTCGGTGGGCCGGGACGTCCACCGCGGACAGTCGTTCGGCGAGTCGAGCGACCGTCGGCGCGGAGAACAGGTCGTCGAGACCCACGTGTCGGCCGAGATCGTCCGCGAGTCGCGCGACCACGCGCGTGGCGGAGAGCGAGTTGCCGCCGAGATCGAAGAAACTGGTGTGAACGCCGGGAGCCGGAATGTCCAGGACGTCGGCCAGCACGGCCGCGATGCGGCGCTCGAGTTCGGTGCGCGGGGCGACGTCGTCACCCGGCGACGGGGTGGTCGGCTCCGGCAGAGCGCGACGGTCCACCTTGCCGCTGCTGTTCAGCGGCAGGGCGTCCAGCACGGTCACGACGTCGGGAACCATGTACGCCGGCACGCGCGCCGCAGCGGTGGCCCGGACGTCGTCGGGCGCGATCGACGCGGGAGTCGGCCCGGCCACGTACCCGACCAGTCGAGTGCCGCCGCGGTTGTCGGGGCGCGCGACGGCGACGGCGTGATCGACGCCCGGATGAGCGAGCAACGCGGCCTCGACGTCGCCGAGCTCGATGCGCAGGCCGCGCACCTTGACCTGGAAGTCGGTGCGGCCGAGGTAGTCCAGATCGCCGTCGGCGCGCCACCGGGCGAGGTCGCCGGTGCGGTAGAGCCGACTCCCGTCACCGGCGATCGGGTCCGCGACGAACCGGTCGGCGGTGAGGTCGGGTCGCCCGAGGTAGCCGCGGGCCAGTTGCATGCCGGCGAGGTAGAGCTCCCCCGCCACCCCGACGGGCACCGGGCGCAACCGCGCGTCGAGCACGTGCACCCGCGTGTTCCACACGGGGCGCCCGATGGGCACGGACCCGACGTCGCCCGGCCGGAAGCGGCGATAGGTGACGTCCACGGCCGCCTCGGTGGGGCCGTACAGGTTGTGCAGCGGCACCGCCGTGGCGTCGGTGAAGGCGGCGGCCGTGTCGGCGGGAAGCGCCTCGCCGCTGCTGAACACTCGCCGCAGACGGGTGGGGATCACGTGGGATTCGCGCAGTTCGGCGACGAAGGCGGCCAGCATGGACGGGACGAAGTGCACCGTGGTCACCCCGGCGTCGATCATCGCGGCGAGCAACCGGCGAGGTTCGCGGTGCACACCGGGGTCGGCGACCACCAGCCGAGCGCCGACGCGCAGCGGCCAGAAGAACTCCCACACGGACACGTCGAACGTCGACGGGGTCTTCTGCAGAACCACGTCGTCGTCGGTCAGCGGGTACTCGTGCTGCATCCACTCGAGTCGGTTGGTGATCGCCCGGTGCGTGACGGCGACGCCCTTCGGTCGACCGGTGGAGCCGGAGGTGAACAGGACGTACGCGAGGTCGTCGGGACGGACCGGCGCGGGCGCGGCCGAGGCGCCCGCGTCGGCCCCCGCCGCGGCGACGTCGGACACCGCCGCGGCGACGTCGTCGGCGGTCAGGACGCAGCGCGGACGCGCGGTGTCGAGGACGGTGGCGATGCGCTCGTCGGGCTGCTCGGGATCGAGCGGGAGATACGCGGCGCCCGCGTGCAGGATGCCGTACATCCCGAGCACCAGCTCGAGCGACCGCGGCATCGACAACGCGACGACGTCGCCCGGCGCGACGCCGCGTCGTCGCAGCGCGGTGCCCACTCGGCCGGCTCGGTCCGCGGTCTCGGCGTAGGTGAGGGTGGTCGCGCGGAAGGTCAGGGCGGGTGCGTCCGGCGTCGCCGCGACCCGACGGGCGAAAGCACTCCACAGGGTGTCGGGCTCGACGGGCGCGGCGGTGTCGTTGAAGGTCCGGACGACCGTGTCGAGTTCGTCCGGTAGGAAGACCGGAGCGTCGGTGACGGGGGCCGCCGCGGGCCGATCGAGCAGCGCGCCGAGAAACGCCAGGAACCGGCGGTGATGGGCACCGAGGTCGGCGTCGTCGTACAGGGTGGGGTTCGCTTCGAGGTCGATGTTCAACCCGGCCCCGGGGGTGCTGCTGTTGTAGATCGTGAACGCGAGGTCCTCGACCGGTCCACTGGACAGATTGTGGAGGCGGCCGGTCAGGTCGCCGAGCCGCACGCTCCAGTCGAACAGCATGATGTTGACCATCGGGCCGAAGAAGCCGCGCTGGTCGGTGCTGCTGCCGTGGTCGCGGCGGATGTCCTCGTGCCGGTACTTCTGATGTCGGAGCGCGCCGGTGATCTCGAGGGTCACCGCGGCGATCAGGTCGTCGAGGGTGGTGTGGTCCTCGATCCGCAGGCGCAACGGAACCACGTTGGAGAACATGCCGCCGGAGCGGCGCAGCGCGGCGGTGGTGCGGACCGACACCGGCAGACTCAGGACCACCTCGGTCGATCCCGTGACGCGGTGCAGGTAGGCGGCGATGGCGGCGACGAGCACGGCGGCCTCGGTGCCGTCCACGCGGGCGGCGACCGCGGCGATGGCGTCGGTGACCGAGGTCGGTGCGGTGCCGTCCACCCGGCGCCGGGTGGCGGCCGCCGGAGCCGAGCGTGGCACCAGCGAGAAGCGTTCCGGGAGCCCCGCCGTCTTGCCGGCCCAGTACTCGCGGTCGGTCGCGAACCGGGGCGACCGGCGGTAGGTCTCCTCGGCCCGGTACAGCTCGGCGAGGTCGTGGGCGCGCTGCGGCGGCGCGTCGACGCCCGTCGTCCGCGCGGTGTAGAGCTGGGCGACGCGGCGCAGCGCGGTCACGGCGCCGAAGCCGTCACCGGCGAGGTGGTGCATCCGGGTGTACCAGAACCACCGCTCGTCCTCGACGCGCAGCAGCACGTTGACCGTCAGCGGGTCGCGTTCGACGTCCACGGGAGCGTGCATCTCGTCGCGCATCCAGCGGTGCGCGGCCGCCTCGGGGTCGGCCTCCGCCCGGAGATCGAGCCGTCGGGTGTGGACGGAGCGGGTGTCCACCACCTGGTGCGGCCGTCCGTCGACGTCGAGGATGCGGACGCAGCCGGACTGCAGTTCCGCGCCGACCTGTCCGGCCACCTCGCCGAGCAGGTCGACGTCGAGCGGGCCCGCCACGTCGACGTACTGCGCGACGGTCAACGGGACCTCGGGGGCGAGCTTCTGGGCGAACCACAAGCCGGTCTGGGCCGGGCTCAGCGGGAAGGCGGCGGTGTCGGCCGGGCGGTGGTCCGGCGTGCCGCCGGTGGGCTCGACCGTCGTGGACGACGTCATCGGACATGCTCCGTTCGCTCGTCGTGGGCGACGAGCGACACACACATCTCACCGAGAATCGAACAATGCTGCGCTGACGGCGACCGCGCGGTGCGGCCGCAGAAGTACGTGTGACTCGGTGTCCCCGACCGTGGTCGCTCCGTACGTGGTGGTGCTGGCTGACTTATCGGATGTAGTTCTCCCCGTCGGCGGTAACAGGACTCTTGGTCGGTAATTCGCGCCAGCCGGGGTGATGGATTGGTGACTTCTCACTTGTTTCGTCGGATTCGACCGGTGAATTGTTACATGAACGGGGACCGAACGACGTCCGAGGAGTACTAGTCGTTTTTGTTCGGACCCGGTCCCGGTTCCCGCCGACGTCGCACCGTCCGCACGGCACCGACGACGGCCGCCGCAGCGCCGACGATCACCAGCAGCGCCTCGACTCGGGCACCCCACGTGGTCGCCGGGGTGAGGGTCGAGCGCACGCCGACGGTGGCGACGAGATGGTCGGCGTCGAACAGCGCGGTGCGGGACGTCACCGTCCCGTCCGGGGCGACGATCGCGCTCACCCCACTCGTCGCGGCCACCACGACGGTCCGGGAGTGCTCGACCGCCCGCACCCGCGACATCGCCAACTGCTGGTAGGTCATCTCGGTGTCGCCGAACGTGGCGTTGTTGGTGGGGACCGCGAGGATCTGCGCGCCGGCCGCCACCGCCTCGGCGGGGGCGCGGTCGAACGCCACCTCGTAGCAGGTGGCGACTCCGACGGCGAGCGCCACCGCATCGGCCTCACCGGACGCGCCGGCGTCGGGTAGATGCACGACGCCGTCGCCGCTGCCGGGGACGAAGTTGCCGGCCGAATCGGCGTAGGAGGAGAACAGCCGGAAGAAGCTCCGGTACGGCAGGTACTCGCCGAACGGTTGGACGATCTTCTTGTCGTGCCGCTCCCCCGGCCCGGCCGCACCGTCCCACACCAGAACGGAGTTGGTGCTGGTCCCGTCCGCGTTGGCGAGCACCGCACCCACCAGGATCGGCGCGCCGATCCGGACGGACGCGGCGGAGATCTCGTCCCCCGCGGTGCGGTCCCGCGTCGGATCGACGTCGGAGGCGTTTTCCGGCCACACGACCACGTCGGGACGTGGACTGCGCCCGGCGTCGACCTCGTCGGCCAGGCGCAGGGTCTCCCGGACGTGGTTGTCCAGCACTTGCCGTCGTTGCGCGTTGAAGTCGAGCCCCAGCCGGGGCACGCTGCCCTGGATGGCGGCGACGACGACCGTCCGGTCGCCGTCCGTCGGGCCGGCGAGCGTCGGCCGCAGGGCGAGGCCGACGGCCGGCACCGCGATCACGACGATCAGCCCGACGGCCACCGTCCGCCGACGTCCGGCGGACCGTCGGGATCGTCCCGGGGCCGCCGTCACCACCGCCGCGAGTGCGGTGCCGATCAGCGCCACCGCGAAGGACAGCAGCGGGGCTCCGCCCACCGCGGCGATCGGCAGCAGCACAGACTCGGACTGCCCGAACGCCAGTCGGCCCCAGGGGAACCCGCCGAACGGCACGGTGCTGCGCAGCCACTCGGTGGCGGACCAGGCGGCCGCGATCCACAGCGTCGCGAACGGCAACCGCGCCACGAGGACGACGAGCACGCCGAACAGGGCGAGGAACACCGACTCGGCGACCGACAGCGCGATCCACGGCACCGGGCCGACGTACTCCCCGATCCACGGCAGCAGGGGCAGGAAGAAGCCGAGTCCGAACACGGCGCCGAGCAGAGCGCCCGCTCGTAGTCCCGGCGTGCGCCCGTCGCGTCCGGGCAGGGTCAGAGTCAGCACGACGAGAGCGATCGCCACCGGAGCGAGGAACCACAGGGTGCGCGGCGGGAAGGAGAGGAACAGGAGAACGCCGGCTGCGGCGGACGCGAGGATGCGGACGAGCAGGGTCACGAGGCGAACACCGTGACGCCGCGGTGGACCGTGCGCAGGCAGCGCGGGGCGCGGGCGGCGTCGTCGAGTCGCGGCAACGCGGGCACGCGCGAGCGGGGATCGGTCGACCACCGCTGCACCGAGTCCTTCGGGGCACTGACCACCAGCTCGTCGACGTCCCACACCGCGTAGCTCGCGGGCGCACCGGCCACCAGCGTGCCGGCGACACCGTCGCGGACTCCGCCGGCGCGCCAGGCCCCGCGGGTGGCGGCGGCGAAGGCCGCGCGCGGGGAGATCGCGCTCCCCGCGGTCCGGTGGTGGACGGCGGCCCGGATGCCGGCCCACGGATCGAGCGGGGTCACCGGCGAGTCGGAGCCCAGCGCCAGCGACACCCCGGCGGACGCGAGGAGCGCGAGCGGGTTCAGCGCACGAGCGCGGTCGGCACCGAGACGGGTCGCGTACATCCCGTTCTCGCCGCCCCAGTAGGCGTCGAAGACCGGCTGCACGCTCGCAACGATCCCGCGGGCGCCCAGCACGGCCGCGTGCTCGGGAGTGACCATCTCGAGGTGCTCGAGCCGGTGTCCTCGACCGGCGACGGCGGGCCCGCCGAGGTCGGCGGCGACGCGTTCGATCGCCTCGACGACGGCGCTCGTGGCGGCGTCGCCGATCACGTGGAACCCGGCCTGGATCGTCGCCTCGGTGCAGGCGGCGAGGTGGGCCGCGATTGCGTCCGTGTCGAGGTAGGACAGACCGTGTCCCGCGGCGTCGGAATACGGCTCGTGCAGCCACGCGGTGTGCGAGCCGATCGATCCGTCGACGAAGAGGTCTCCGCCCAGAGCGTGGGCGCCGGTGGCGGCCAGCAGGTCCCGCGCCTCGTCGGCCGTGCGGACGGCCTCGCCCCAGTAGGCCCGGACTTCCACCCCGTGGTTCAGATCCAGCAGTTCCCGCAGGTCCTCGCGGCCGGACACGTCCGGCCCGGCGCACTCGTGCACGGCGACCACGCCGCGGGAGGCGGCGAGGTCGAGGGCGGCGACGCGGGCGCGGTGACGGTCGGCGGAGGTCAGCATCGCGCGTGCGGCGCGGCGCACGGCGTGATGGTCGTCCGCGACGACGGGCGCGTCGGAGGCGGCGTTCACCCCCGCGGCGCGCCGGAGCGCGGCCGAGCACACCGCCGAGTGGGCGTCGATGCGCGTGAGGTAGAGCGCGCGCCCCGGCGCCGCGTCCTCGAGTTCCGTGGTGGTCGGCGGCCGCTGCTCGGGCCACGCCGTCTCGTCCCAGTTCTGCCCCCAGAGCACGGCGTCCGCGTGATCGGCGGCATACCGACGCACGCGGTCGAGGCACTCCGCCAGCGACGCGGCGGAGCCGAGGTCCAGTCCGATCAGGGCGAGACCGGTCGCCGTGGTGTGCACGTGCGTGTCGACGAAGGCGGGAGCGACGAATGCGCCGGCCAGGTCGACGATGTCGGCGTCCGGGTGCAGGGCGCGTGCCGGTCGGTCCTCGCCGATCCAGGAGACGGTGCCGTCGGTGACGGCCATGGCCGTCGCGTCCGGATTGGTGGGGCTGTAGATCCGTCCGCCGACGAGGAGTTGCGTGCTCACGAGCCCAGTCTGCCCGTCCACGCCGAGGCGACGGATCGTCGGGTCATCGCCCGTCGGCCTCCGGGGTGGTGTCGATCACGGTGCCCTCGATGACCCGCGGGGTCGACTGCGGCCGGGGGTCGGTCGGCTCGGCCACGACGTCGCCGTCGATGACGACGTGACCGGACCGGAATCGGCTCCGCGTGGTCACCAGCCGACCCGACGCGACCAGGGTCTCGACGCGGCGCGCGGCGACCCGCGCGACCACCGGCCGCAGGACCGCACGAGTCAGTGGGATCATGAGCAGCAGGCCGAGAACGGACGACACCAGACCCGGGATCAGCAGCAGCACCGACCCGATCGCGACCAGTGCGCCGTCGGTGACGGCGCCGGCCGAGGCCGCCGCGTCCGCCGGGCCGCGCACCCGTCGCCCGTTCGCGGCGCGCAGTTCCCCGAGCACCCGCCGACCCTGGGATCGCATGGCGATCACGCCCAGGACGGAGAGTCCGAGGACCGTCACCACGGTCCAGAGAATTCCGACGGTCGAGGCCAGCCACACCAGGGCGGCGACCTCCACCACGAGGTACAGGACGAACGTGAGCAGCGGCATGTCCGGTCAACGCACGAGCGATGTCATTTTCTCCCGAGTCACGGCCTCCCGAGTCAGGCGCCCGGCCGCACCAGCCCGCGCTCGTACGCCAGCACCACGGCCTGCACCCGGTCGCGCAACCCCAGTTTGGCCAGGACGCGGCCCACGTGGGTCTTCACGGTGGCCTCCGACAGAACCAACTCGGCCGCGATCTCGGCGTTGGACTTCCCCGCCGCGATCAGCAGAAGCACCTCGCGTTCGCGGTCGGTGAGCGAGTCGATCTCGGGACTCGGTCGGGGCTCGGCGGGGGGTTCGGCGATGAGGTTGCTCAGCAGCCGACGGGTCACGCGCGGCGAGACGACGGCGTCCCCGGCCGCGACGCTGCGGATCGCGGAGACCAGGTCCTCCGGCGGCGTGTCCTTGAGCAGGAATCCGCTGGCGCCCGCCCGCAGCGCGCCCAGCGCGTGCTCGTCGAGATCGAAGGTGGTCATCACGACGACCCGGACGTCGGGGTGATCCGCCGTGATGCGCTCGGTGGCGCGGACCCCGTCGAGACCCGGCATGCGCACGTCCATCAGCACCACGTCGGGACGGAGCCGCTCTACCGCCGAGAGGGCCGAGGCCCCGTCGGCGGCCTCGCCGACGACCTCGAGGTCGGCCTGCGCCCCGAGGACCATCGACAAGCCCATACGCATCAGTTCCTGATCGTCGACCACCAGCACCGACACCGTCATGCCGGACACCCTGTCATGCCCCGAGACTCTTCTGCGCCGGGGTGTCCGCCGGATCGAGCGGCAGGACGGCTCGCACCCGCCAACCGCCGGCGGGGAGGGAGCCGGCCTGAAGGTCGCCCCCGAGCACGGCCACCCGTTCGCGCATGCCGATCACCCCGAATCCCGACCCGCTGCCGGCGAGTTCGACGCCCGGCACCGCGGTGTCCGGCGGCGGGGTCGCCCCCGGTCGACGCGGGGTGTTGGTCACCGAGACCGTCACCGCGTCGTCCGCCCGCGTGACGACGACGGCCGCGCGCGGCCGATCCCCGCCGTGCCGGAGGGCGTTGGTGAGCGACTCCTGGACCACGCGGTGGACGCCGAGCGCGATCGACGGGGGCACGGCGTCGAGGTCGCCGGTCATCTCCATCGAGACGGTGAGTCCGGCCGCGCGCATCATCTCGACGACCCGGGCGAGGGCGGCCGTGCCGTACTCCGGGTGGGCGGTCCCGGCGTCGTCGGTGCGCAGGAGGGCGACGGTGCGACGCAGTTCGGCGAGGGCGGACCGGCCCGTGGCGGAGATGTTGCGCAGCGCGGCCTCGGCGCGGTCCGGGTCGGCGCGGAGGGCGTACCCGGCTCCGTCCGCCTGGACGATCATGACGCTGACCGCGTGGGCGACGACATCGTGGAGTTCGCGCGCGATGCGGGTGCGTTCGGCGGAGACGGCGTCGACGGCCCGCCGGTCCCGGTCGGCCTCCGCCACGGCGAGCCGGGCGCTGACCTCGGTGATGTACGCGCGGCGCGCGCCGAGGTACGCGGCGGTGATCCAGGCGAGCAGGTAGAGCAGCAAGAAGAACGCGGTGAAGACGAAGTCCGTCCCGAGGACGAGCCGCGAGGCCAGTTCCGCCACGAGGAGCGCGGCCGCGTACAGGGCCGCGAGGCGCCGGTCTCGGTAGAGCACGAGCGTGTAGAGCATGACCACGGCGAAGAGCTGGCCCGGCGGCGGCGCGTCGGAGAACCGCACGATGCGGTCGGCGACGATGCCGAGCACGAGCAGTGCATAGATCGCCCAGGCGCTCACCAGCGGGGCGCGGCGACGCCAGGCGAGGGCCGTCGCCAGCGCCAGGGCGAGGGCGACGGTGACCACGGGTTCACCGACGCCCGCCAGGCCGGTGAGCTCCAGCGCGAAGAGCGCGGCGGCGAGCAGGCCGTCCGCCGCGAACGGGTGGGACCGGAACCAGGTGGTGAGCGGGCGCATCGGAGTCGAACTCTAGCTGTGATCGAATGACCCGCATGGGAGTCGGTGACTGGTCGGTGCTGCTCGCGGCCGCCCTCGCCGCCGGCTGGGTGGACGCCGTCGTGGGCGGCGGTGGGTTGATCCTGCTGCCCGCCCTGTTGCTGGTGACCCCCGCGGCGACCACGCAGCAGACGATCCTCGCCACCAACAAGCTTGCCGCGGTGGCCGGGACGTCCGCCGCGGTGGTGACGTTCGCCCGCAAGGTCCCACTTCGGTGGCGGCTGATGGCGCCGGCCGGAATGCTCGCCGCGGCCGGGTCGGCGTGCGGGGCCGCGGTGGTCGGTCTGATCGACAAGGACCTCTTCGTCCCCATCGTGCTGGTCGTGCTGGTCGGTGTCGCGATCCTGGTGACGGCGCGTCCGACGGTGGGAGTGGTGATCGGCGAGCCGCCGACCCGTCGTCGCATCACGGTCGTGGTGATCACGGCCGCTGTGGCGATCGGGTTCTACGACGGCATCCTCGGGCCGGGGACCGGAACGTTCCTCATCATCGCCTTCGCCACCCTGCTGGGGACCGAGTTCGTGCGCAGCGCGGCGATGGCAAAGGTGATCAACCTCGGGTCCAACCTCGGGGCACTGGCGTTCTTCTCGTTGACGGTCGACGTGTTGTGGGCGCTGGGCTTCGCCATGGCGGCGGCGAACGTCGCGGGGTCCGTAGTCGGATCGCGGATGGCGCTGGCGCGCGGCGCCGGCTTCGTGCGTGTCGTGCTGCTGGTGGTGGTCGTGGCCCTCGTCATCCGTCTCGGGTGGCAACAGTTCGGCTAGCGTGACGCCGGTGAGAGACGTCGACGCCGATTTCCTGGCTCTCCCCCTGCACGCCCTCGCGGACGCGGCCCTCACCGCGGCCCGGGCGGCGGGCGCCACCCACGCGGATCTGCGCGTGCACCGCGTGCTCACGCAGTCCCTGCATCTGCGCGACGGCGCGGTGCAGTCGGCGGTCGACGGCCGCGCGGTGGGCCTGGCCGTGCGCGTGGTCGTGGACGGCACGTGGGGGTTCGCGTCCGGTGCCGGGCTGCGCGTCGACGACGCGGTGGCGACGGCGAGCGCCGCGGTCCGGGTCGCGTTGGCGCTGCGGGATTTGAACCGGGACCCGGTGATCCTGGCGCCGGAGCCGGTGTACGAGAACGCCGTGCGGGTGAGCGACTATGCGATCGACCCGTTCGAGGTGCCGACGGCGGAGAAGACCGACCTGCTGGCCGACTGGTCCGCTCGCCTGTCCGCGGCGGACGGGGTCGATCACGTGACCGCGTCGGTGCAGCAGGTCAAGGAGCAGACGTTCTACGCCGATCTGGCGGGCTCCCGCATCACCCAGCAGCGCGTGCGACTGCACCCTCAGCTCGAGGCGGTGTCCGTGGGCGGGGACGCGGGGTTCGACTCGATGCGCACGCTCGCGCCGCCGACCGGTCGGGGCTGGGAGTACCTGGTGGGCGACGGCGCCGGCCCGGACGGTCTGTGGGACTGGGACGACGAGCTCGCGCGGATCCCGGACTGGTTGCGCGAGAAGATCGCCGCACCGGGGGTCGAGCCGGGACCGACGGATCTGGTGATCGACCCGACGAATCTGTGGTTGACCATCCACGAGTCGATCGGCCACGCCACGGAGTACGACCGCGCGATCGGCTACGAGGCGGCCTACGCGGGCACGTCCTTCGCGACGCCCGATCGCCTCGGCACGCTGCAGTACGGCAGTCCGGTCATGCACGTCACCGCCGACCGCACCGAGCCGCACGGCCTGGCCACGGTGGGCTGGGACGACGACGGTGTGGCCGCGCAGTCGTGGGACCTGGTGCGGGACGGCGTCCTGGTGGGCTACCAGCTGGATCGCGTGTTCGCCCACCGTCTCGGACTGGACCGGTCCAACGGGTGCTCCTACGCCGACTCGGCGCAGCACGTGCCGATCCAGCGGATGGCCAACGTGTCGTTGCAGCCCGATCCGGCGGTCGATCGGACCGTCGACGATCTCATCGCCGACGTCGAGCACGGCGTCTACGTCGTCGGGGACAAGTCGTGGTCGATCGACATGCAGCGCTACAACTTCCAGTTCACCGGCCAGCGCTTCTTCCGCATCGAGAACGGCCGGTTGGCGGGGCAGGTCCGCGACCTCGCGTACCAGGCGACGACGACGGAGTTCTGGGGCTCGATGGAGGCGGTCGGTGGACCGTCGACGTGGCGCCTCGGTGGCGCCTTCAACTGCGGCAAGGCCCAACCCGGTCAGGTGGCGGCGGTCTCGCACGGATGCCCGGCCGCGCTGTTCCGCGGCGTGAACGTCCTCAACACCAGAACGGAGGGTGACCGATGAGCGCACCCGTGGTTCTCGCCGGACACGACCTGGTCGAGCGTGCCCTGCTCGCCGCGACCGTGAGCGACACCGTCGTGCTGGTCGCCGACGTCTCCGAATCGTCGCTGCGCTGGGCAGGAAACTCCATGACCACCAACGGCATCGCCGACAGTCGGGCGTGGACGGTGGTGTCCATCGTGCGCGACGGCGAGACGACGAGGGTGGGCACGGTGTCGTCGACCAGCGCCGATCCCGACGACGTCGTCGCCGTGGTCCGCGCCGCCGAGGACGCGGCGCGCACCGCTCCCCCGGCCTCGGACGCGGTGGCGCTGATCGCCGGTGAGCAACCGGACGCCGGCTGGGGCGACGTGGCCGCCCGCAGCAGCATCGAGGTGTTCGAGTCGATCGTGCCCGGTCTCGCCCGGGGATTCGACGGCGCCGACGCGCTCTACGGATTCGCCCGGCACACCGTGCGCACTCTGTGGCTCGGCACCTCCACCGGCGTGCGCCGACGCACCGTCGAACCCACGGGGTCGTTCGAGATCAACGGCAAGCGGGGCGGGCTGTTGGACGGCGCCAGCGCCTGGGTGGGTACGCACACGCGGGACTTCGTCGGCCTGGACGTCGACGGGATGTTGGCGGAGCTGTCCCGGCGCCTCGACTGGTCCGCGCGGCGGGTCGAGCTGTCGGCGGGTCGCTACGAGACGATCCTGCCGCCGTCGGCGGTCGCGGATCTCATGATCGACCTCATGTGGTCGATGGACGGGCGCGGTGCGCAGGAGGGCCGAACCGCACTGTCCGCGCCCGGCGGTGGCACTCGCGTCGGCGAGCGGCTGGGCACACTCGGCCTGACGCTGTACTCCGACCCGGCCGAACCGGGCCTCGAATACGCGCCCTTCGTGGTCGCCGAGTCCTCGTCGGACTCGGTGTCGGTGTTCGACAACGGTGTGGACGCCGAGCGCGTCGAGTGGATCGACGACGGCGTGATCTCCGCGCTGGCCTATCCGCGTAGCGCGGCCGCGGAGTTCGGTACCCGCCCGACCGCGCTGGGCGACAACCTCGTCATGACCGGCGGCACCGGGGGAACGATGGACGACCTGGTCGCCCGCACCGAGCGTGGCCTGCTGCTGACGACGCTCTGGTACATCCGCGAGGTCGATCCGACGACGATGCTGCTCACCGGACTGACGCGCGACGGGGTCTACCTCGTCGAGGACGGCCGGATCACGGCGGAGGTCAACAACTTCCGCTTCAACGAGAGCCCGCTCGACCTGCTCCGGCGAGCCACCGAGGCGGGTGCGACCGTCCCCACGCTCCCGCGCGAGTGGTCGGACTGGTTCACCCGCGCGGCCATGCCGCCGCTGCGCGTCCCGGACTTCCACATGTCGTCGGTCAGCGCGGCGCGCTAGGGGGCATCAGCGCGGCGCGCTGACCGCTCACGCGCGGCGGACGGCCAGACCCACGGTGCTCGACTTGCCCTTGACCAGGGCGGAGAAGGTGACACCGATCTTCCCCACCAGGCCGTACTTGGCGGCGATGGCCTTCCGCGTCCGTTCGGTCCCGGCGTCGTCGAGAACCTCCGCGGTGGCCTCGAGCGCGGGTCCGGCGTTGTTGCCGCTACGGTCGCAGGTGGCAACGGTGACGCGCGGGGTGTTTCGAATCCGCTTGACCTTCCACGACTCCCGCTGCGTCCACATGAGCAACTCCTCGCCGTCCAGGGCGGCCCAGATGGGCGTCGGCTTGGGGGTGCCGTCCTTGGTGAACGTGGTCAACAGGACGTACTTCGCGGTACCGACCTCACCGAAGGGGTTCGTCATGCGCACCAGACTAGGCGTTCAGCTGCCCTCGAGCTCGCCCTCGGTCTCGAGGTAGGCCGCGCGCAGGTCGGCGAGCATCGCCGGGTCCGGCTCCGCCCACATGCCGCGTTCGACGGCTTCGAGCAGACGTTCCGAGATCCCGTGCAGCGCCCACGGATTGGAGGTCTCCATGAACTTGCGGTTGGTCTCGTCGAGGACGTAGTTCTCGGTAAGTTTCTCGTACATCCAGTCCTGCACGACGCCCGTCGTGGCGTCGTACCCGAACAGGTAGTCGACCGTGGCGGCCATCTCGAACGCGCCCTTGTACCCGTGGCGCCGCATGGCGTCCATCCACCGGGGGTTGACCACGCGGGCGCGGAAGACGCGCGAGGTCTCCTCGTGCAGGGTGCGAGTGCGCACGGACTCGGGCCGGGTGCTGTCGCCGATGTAGGCCTCGGGCGACGATCCGGTCAGCGCCCGCACCGTGGCCACCATGCCGCCGTGGTACTGGAAGTAGTCGTCGGAATCGGCGATGTCGTGCTCGCGGGTGTCGGTGTTCTTGGCCGCCACCGCGATGCGACGGTAGGACGCGCGCATGTCGTCCGCCGCCGGGACGCCGTCCAGGCCGCGCCCGTACGCGAAGCCGCCCCACGTGGTGTAGACCTGTGCGAGATCGTCGTCGCTGCGCCAGCTCTTGCTGTCGATCAGCTGCAGCAGCCCCGCGCCGTACGTCCCCGGCTTGGACCCGAAGATGCGGGTGGTGGCCCGACGCTCGTCGCCGTGTTCGGCGAGGTCCGCCTGCATGTGGGCGCGCACGTAGTTCTGCTCGGCCGGCTCGTCCAGCCCGGCGACCAGGCGAACCGCGTCGTCGAGAAGGGCGAGCACGTGCGGGAAGGCGTCGCGGAAGAACCCGCTGATGCGGACCGTGACGTCGATGCGCGGGCGGCCCAGCTCCGCGAGCGAGATCGCCTCGAGGCGGGTGACGCGGCGCGAGGCCTCGTCCCACACGGGCGCGACGCCGAGTAGGGCGAACACTTCCGCGACGTCGTCGCCCGAGGTCCGCATCGCGCTGGTCCCCCACACCGACAGCCCGACCGACGACGGGTACTCGCCGTGATCGGCCAGGTACCGGGCGACGAGGGATTCCGCCATCGCCTGGCCCGTCTCCCACGCCAGGCGCGACGGCACGGCCTTCGGGTCCACGGAGTAGAAGTTGCGCCCGGTCGGTAGCACGTTGATCAGCCCGCGCAGGGGCGAGCCACTGGGTCCGGCGGGGACGAATCCGCCGTTCAGGGCATGCAGGACGCGCTCGACCTCCTGATCGGTCGCACGCAGGCGCGGCACCACCTCGACGGCGGCGAAGCGCAGGATGTCCGCGACGGTGGCCGGCAGGCCGGCCGCGATGTCGTCGACCGCGCTCTCCGCCCAGTCCGCGCGGGCGAGGGCCGCCACCAGACCGCGCGCCTGCTCCTCGATCGCGTCGACGGACGTGCGGGCCTCGTCGCCGTCCTCGCTGAGTCCGAGCGCTTCCCGCAGTCCGGGCACGGTCCGCTCGCCGCCCCACATCTGCCGGGCGCGCAGCATCGCGAGCACCAGATCCACCTCGGCCTCGCCATGCGGGGCCTCGCCGAGCACGTGCAACCCGTCGCGGATCTGGACGTCCTTGATCTCGCAGAGCCAGCCGTCGACGTGCAGGAGCATGTCGTCGAAGACCTCTTCGTCGGGCCGCTCCTCGAGGCCGAGGTCCTTGTGCATCTGCGCCGCCGTCATCAGCGTCCAGATCTGCTGACGGATCGCCGGGAGCTTGGCGGGGTCGAGGGTGGAGATGTTCGAGTGTTCGTCCAGAAGCTGCTCGAGCCGGGTGATGTCGCCGTAGCTCTCGGCCCGCGCCATCGGCGGTATGAGGTGGTCCACCAGCGTCGCGTGGGCCCGGCGCTTGGCCTGGGTCCCCTCACCGGGGTCGTTGACCAGGAACGGGTAGATCAGCGGCAGATCGCCGAGCGCGGCGTCGGTCCCGCAGGAGGCGGACATGCCCAGCGTCTTGCCCGGCAGCCACTCGAGGTTGCCGTGCTTGCCCAGGTGCACCACCGCGTCGGCGCCGAACCCACCGTCGTCGACGGGGGCCGCCAGCCATCGGTAGGCGGCGAGGTAGTGGTGACTCGGGGGCAGGTCCGGATCGTGGTAGATCGCGACGGGGTTCTCGCCGAACCCGCGTGGCGGCTGCACCATGAGGACGACGTTGCCGAATCGCAGTGCGGCGATGACGATCTCACCGTCCGGGTCGGCGCTGCGGTCGACGTAGAGCGAGCCGGGCGCCTCGCCCCAGTGCCCCGTCACACCGTCCCGCAGATCAGCCGGCAGCGTCGCGAACCACCGGCGGTACCGTGCGGCCGAGATGCGGATCGGGTTGCCCTCGAGCTGCTCGGCGGTCAGCCAGTCGGCGTCCTGCCCACCCGCGGCGATGAGGGCGTGAATCAGGGCGTCGCCGTCGCGGGCGGCGAGCCCCGGTACGGCGTCGTCGCCCGTCTCGGGGCCGACGTCGTATCCGTGCTCGCGCATCATGGTCAGCATGCGAATCGCCGACGCGGGGGTGTCGAGCCCGACGGCGTTGCCGATGCGGGCGTGCTTGGTCGGGTACGCCGACAGCATGAGGACGACGCGCTTGTCCGCGGCCGGGATGTGACGAAGCCGCGCGTGCCGGACGGCGATGCCCGCGACGCGCGCGCACCGCTCGTGATCCGGGACGTAGGTGCTCAGGCCGTCGTCGTCGAACTCCTTGAACGAGAACGGCACCGTGATGATGCGGCCGTCGAATTCCGGCACCGCCACCTGGGTGGCGACGTCGAGCGGTGAGAGGCCGTCGTCGTTCGCCTCCCACGTCGCACGCGGGCTGGTCAGGCAGAGTCCCTGGAGAATCGGAACGTCGAGGGCGGCCAGCTCGGCCACGTCCCACGCCTCGTCGTCGCCACCGGCGGACGCACCGGCGGGCTTGGTGCCACCGGCGGCGAGCACCGTCACCACCATCGAGTCGGCCTGCCGCAGCGTCGCCAGCAGGTCGCCGTCGGCGTTGCGTAGGGACGCGCAGTAGATCGGCAGGGGCCGGGCACCGTGCGCGGCGAGGGCGTCGCACAGCGCGTGGACGTAACCGACGTTCCCCGCGAGATGCTGGGCGCGGTAGTACAGGACGGCGACGGTGGGCCCGTGGGAGGCGCTGTCGGGTCGTTCCAGGTGGCCCCACGTCGGGAGGTGGGCGGGCTCGGCGAACCCGTGTCCGGTGAGCAGCACGGTGTCCGAGAGGAAGAAGGCGAGCTGGCGGAGGTTCTCGGCACCACCCTCGGCGAGGTACTGGTGCGCCTGCGCCGCGACACCGGCGGGCACGGTCGACAGCTCCATCAGTTCCGCGTCCGGGGCCTGTTCGCCGCCGAGCATCACCACGGGCAGACCCGACCCGAGGACGGCGTCGATGCCCGCCTCCCACATGCGGCGGCCGCCGAGGATGCGGACGACGACGAGGTCGACGCCGTCGAGGAGTGTGGGGAGCTCGTCGACCAGGACACGGGAGGGGTTGGCCCACCGGAAGTCGGCACCGCTCGCGCGGGCGCTGAGCAGGTCGGTGTCGGAGGTCGAGAGCAGCAGAATCATGCGGTGGTGCCTTCCTCGGGGTGTTCGCGCCCCATCGGCAGAGTGTCGGCGAGCAGCCCGAGGTCCGACTTCCGGGCGAGACATGCCCGGTCACGGTGGCGCGACCGCGCCGGATTCCCACCGGCTTCCCCGCTGCTCCTGGCGTGATCGTACGGCGAGCACGGGCCCGTCCGTAATCTGGACCGGTGAGCTCGCCCGACCGCACCCGTCCCGACGCCTGCCCCGGCGCGTTGCAGGTCCACGTCGCGACGGACGGGGCCCTCGCGCGAGTGCGTCTCCCGGGCGGCCGGGTCACCTCCGCCCAGTTGGCCGTGCTCGCGGGTGCGGCGACCGAGCTCGGCGACGGTGACCTGGTGCTCACCTCGCGCGGCAACGTGCAACTGCGAGCGGTATCGGATCCCGACGAGCTCGCCCGGCGTCTCGCCGAAGCCGGACTGCTGCCGTCGGAGACGCACGAGCGGGTGCGGAACATCCTCGCCTCCCCGCTGTCGGGTCGGGTGGACGGGACCGGGCCCGCCGGCACGGACGTGCGGGGCCTCGTCGCCGACCTCGACGCCGGACTGCGCGCGGACCCCTCTCTCGCCGATCTGCCCGGCCGGATTCTGTTCTCGCTCGACGACGGGCGTGGCGACGTCTCCGGGCTCGGCGCCGACATCGGGGTCCATGCGACGGGTGACGACGAGTTCGCGCTGGTCCTCGGCGGCGACGACACCGGGGTGCGACTCGGCCGAGCCGACGCCGTCGACGTGATGCTCGCGGCGGCGCGCGCCTTCCGTGACGCGCGGGACGGGCACTGGCGGGTCACGGAACTGCCCGGCGGCGCGGCCGACGTCCTGGACCGGCTGTCGATGTCGGCGTCCGCGTCGCCCCTCCCCTTCCCACCGTCCGAGACGGCCCCCATCGGGTGGTTCGTGCAGCACGATGCGACGGTGGCCCTGGGGGCGACGGTCGCGCACGGGGTGCTGCCGGCCCGGACGGCGGAATTCCTCGCCGCGGTGGACCGCGACGTGATCGTCACGCCGTGGCGCTCGCTCGTCCTGGTGGACCTCGACGAGTGGGCGGCCGAACAGGTGGTGCGGGTCCTCGCCCCCATGGGGCTGATCTTCGACGCGGAGTCGCCCTGGGCTCGCGTGAGCTCGTGCGTCGGCTCCCCCGGCTGCGCCAAGTCCCGCGCCGACGTCCGCGCGGACCTCGACGCGGCGGTGGCCGCGGACGAGATCGGCGCGGGCCGCGAACACTGGGTGGGCTGCGAGCGTCGGTGCGGCCGACCCGTCGGCGAGGTCACCGACGTCGTCGCGACGGACGACGGGTACCGCCGTACCTAGGGATTCACCTGCGCGACGTTGTCGAAGGGGTAGGCCTCGCCGTTGCCCGCGTAGGCGACCACGAAGACGGGGATCGACCTGCTGATGCCGCACCCGACATAGCCGAACGGCGCGGAGCCTCCCGGCGGGATGTCGCCGATGCCGATGTTGTCGAACACGAGACCGGCCCACTGCACTCGGACGCCGCCGGCGGTGACATCGCCGCGGTTGACCACGGCGCCCGAGCACGTTTCCGTCGAGCGCACCACCTGCAGGTCCGGCCCCCGCACCGGCGCGGCGGCGGCGGCGCCGGGAACGAGGACCGCTCCGGCGGCGGCGCCGGCGGTGAGCAGGGCGAGGGTGGCGCGGCGGACGGTGTGGGTCACGGTTGCTCCTGGGGATCGTCGGCGTGATGGTGGTGACCGTCACATCGTCGGGGGCGTCGGCACCGTTAGCGACCCGTCTCCCTATCGTGGAGTCCCATGTACGACTACGTGCGCGACGGCGACGAGATCTACCGGCGCTCGTTCGCGACCATCCGCGCGGAGGCGGATCTGTCGGCGTTTCCGGCCGACGTGGCCCAGGTCGTGGTGCGGATGATCCACGCCTGCGGCGAGGTGGATCTCGCGCAGTCCATCGCCTCGACGCCCGACGTCGTCGCGAAGGGCCGTGCCGCGTTGCGGGCCGGTGCGCCGGTGCTGTGCGACGCCACGATGGTGGCGGCGGGGGTCACGCGGCGACGGTTGCCGGCGGACAACGAGGTGCTCTGCACGCTGAACGATCCGCGGGTTCCGGAGATGGCGCGAGCCCTGGACACGACGAGAACGGCTGCGGCGGTGGATCTCTGGGTCGACCGGCTGGACGGCGCGGTCGTGGCGATCGGGAACGCGCCCACCGCACTGTTCCGCTTGCTCGAGCTGCTCGAGGCGGGCGCGCCGCGGCCGGCCGCCGTGGTGGGCGGCCCGGTCGGCTTCATCGGCGCGGCCGAGTCGAAGGACGACCTGGTGGCGTCGGCCCTCGGACTCGATCACCTGGTGGTGCTCGGACGTCGGGGCGGGAGCGCCATCACGGCGGCCGCCGTCAACGCGCTGGCGACGGAGCAGGAGTGACCGGCAAGCTGTGGGGCGTCGGGATCGGCCCGGGTGACCCCGAGCTGGTCACGGTGAAGGGCGCCCGCGTCATCGCCGAGGCCGACGTGGTCGCGTTTCACAGCGCCCGCGGCAGCAGCATCGCCCGGCGCACGGCGGAGCCGTACCTGCGCGGCGATCAGATCGAGGAGCACCTGGTCTACCCGGTCACCACTGGGACCACCAATCATCCGCTGGGGTACGACGGTGCCATCGCCGACTTCTACACCGAGGCCGCGGAGCGTCTGGCCGCGCACCTCGCGGCGGGGCGGTCGGTCGCGCTGCTCGCCGCGGGAGATCCCCTCTTCTACAGCTCGTATCAGCACATGCACGTGCGCCTGGCGGATCGCTTCGAGACCGAGGTCGTGCCCGGTGTCACCAGCGTCAGCGCCGCGTCCGCCGCGCTCGGTGAGCCCCTGGTCGAAGGCGAGGAGGTGCTCACCGTGCTGCCGGGGACCCTGCCGGTGCCGGAGCTCACCCGCCGGCTCCGCGAGACGGACTCGGCGGCGATTCTCAAACTCGGACGCACGTTTCCCGCTGTGCGACAAGCGCTCTCGGATGCCGGACGGCTTTCCGAAGCCCGGTACGTCGAGCGTGCCAGCACCGTCGGTGAGCGAGTCGGTTCGCTCGCCGAGGTCGACGAGTCGTCCGTGCCGTATTTCTCCATCGCCGTCGTCCCCAGCCCGTCGTACGCCGCGACCGAGGCTTCCGCCGCGGGCGAGGTGGTCGTCGTCGGCCTGGGTCCGGGCGACGACCGCTGGACGACGCCGGAGGTCCGCGAGGAACTGGCGCGCGCGACCGACCTGGTCGGCTACACCACCTACATCGACCGGGTGCCGGTCAGGCCGGGACAGCGTCGGCACGCCAGCGACAACCGCGTCGAGTCCGAGCGGGCCGAGATGGCCCTCGACCTCGCCGATCGCGGGTCGCGGGTGGTGGTCGTGTCGTCGGGTGATCCCGGCGTCTTCGCGATGGCCGCCGCCGTGCTCGAGGTGGCGGCCGAGCCGCGATGGCAGCACGTTCCGGTCCGGGTGTGTCCCGGAGTGACGGCGGCCAACGCCGTCGCCAGCCGGGTGGGTGCGCCGCTCGGGCACGACTACGCCGTGATCTCGCTGTCCGACCGGCTCAAGCCGTGGGACGTCGTCGAGCGTCGTCTGCGGGCGGTGGCGGCGGCGGACATGGCCGTCGCGATCTACAACCCCGCCTCCCGCACTCGTCGGCACCAGGTCGCCGCGCTCAAGGACATCGCGCTCGAGTACCGGGATCCGGCGACGCCGGTGATCGTCGGCCGCGACGTCTCCGGTCCCGAGGAGACGGTGACGGTGGTCGATCTGATCGACCTCGATCCCGAGACGATCGACATGCGATGCCTGCTCATCATCGGCGCGTCGACGACGGCGGTGGACCGCTCGGGTCCGTCGCCGCGGGTGTTCACGTCTCGTCGGTACTCGAACGATCCCGCTCGGGCCTGACGGGTCGGGTGGTCAGCACCCAGCGCTCGCAGTCCGCCACCGTCGACACGAACGGGGTGTTCTCGGGCAACGGCGGACGTTCCACCACGACGACGGGCAGACCACGCTCACGCGCGACGCGCAGTTTGGCGGAGGTCAGCTTGCCGCCGCTGTTCTTGGTCACCAGAACGTCGACGTCCGTGCGCGCGAACAACTCTCGTTCGGAGTCGAGGTCGAACGGTCCGCGCTCGGCCAGCACCGTCGTCCGCGGTGGCATCGGGTCCTCCGGCGGGTCGATGCACCGCACCGTGAACTCGCGATCGTCGAGGTGCGCGAAGTGATGGACACCTTGCCGTCCGATGGTGAGCAGAACGCGGCGCCACTCGGGGTGATCCGCGATCACGGCGGCCGCGTCCGCCGTCGACGCCGCCGACACCCACCGATCGTCGGGTAGCGGCGACCACGGCGCCCGGTGCAGCACCATCAGCGGCACGGATTCGTCGGCGGCGGCCTGCACCGCGTGGCGTGTCATGGTCTCCGCGTACGGGTGCGTGGCGTCCACCAGGTGCGTCACGTCGTGCTCGCGCAGCCACGCGCGCAGCCCGTCGACTCCACCGAAGCCGCCGCTGCGGACCTCGCCGACGGGCAGTGCCGGATCGGCGACCCGGCCCGCCAGCGACGACGTCACCGTGACGCCTCGGCGTCCGTGCAGTGCGGCCGCGAGCTGGCGGGCCTCCGACGTCCCGCCGAGAAGAAGAACGTGCATGGATCGAGCCTAACCAGGACCCGACGAGAGCAGCCGGTGGCTAGTGATCGAGCGCGCGTCGGGCGCTCGAGTACAGGAAGCTGTCCGGGAATCCCTCCGCCGCGAGGACACGGCCGACCACGATGACGGCGGTGCGGACGATGCCGGCGGCCACGGTCGCCGCCGCGATGTCGGCGAGGGTCCCGCGCACGATCGTCTCGTCGTCCCGGCTCGCGAACGCGACGACGGCCACCGGGCAGTCCGCGCCGTAGTGCCGCGCCAGTTCGACGGCGATGGGGTCGATCTGCCGCGCGCCGAGGTGGATCACCATCGTGGCGCGACTGCGCGCGAGGGTCGCGAGGTCCTCGCCGTCCGGCATCGCCGTCGACAGCGTCGAGATGCGCGTCAGGACGACGGTCTGCGACACCTCCGGGACGGTGAGCTCCCGTTTCAGGGCGGCCGACGCGGCGGCGAACGACGGGACGCCCGGCACGATCTCGTAGTCGACACCGGCCGCGTCGAGGCGGCGGGCCTGCTCGGCGACGGCGCTGTAGAGCGACGGGTCGCCCGAGTGGACGCGGGCCACGTCCTCGCCGCGGGCAGTGGCGTCGACCATCTCGGCGACGATGGCGTCGAGGGTCATCCGGGAGGAGTCGATCACTCGCGCCTCGGCCGGGCAGGTCGCCAACAGCTCCCGTGGCACCAGCGATCCCGCGTACAGGCATACCGGGCTCGACGCGATGATCCTCGCGCCCCGGACGGTGATCAGGTCCGCGGCGCCGGGGCCCGCGCCCACGAAGTACACGGTCATGCGCGCACCACACACCACTGCGTCACCGGCATCTGCGGGCGCCACCCGGTGAAGCCGCCCACCGGCTCCCCCCGCTGGATCTGGATGCGGCGCAGCGTGCCGCCGTGCTCGGTGAACCAGTGAAAGACCAGGGCCTCGGTCTCGGCGGTGACGGCGTTGACCACCATGCGCCCACCGGGTCGCAGTGCGGCCCAGCAGGCGTCGAGCATGCCCGGTGCCGTCGCCCCGCCCCCGACGAAGATCGCGTCCGGCAACGGCGCGTCCGTGAGGGCGGCCGGGGCGGCGCCGTGAATCTCGAGACCGGGGACGCCCAACGCGCGGGCATTGTCGGCGATGGTGCGGGCCCGCTCCGGAACCCGCTCGAAGGTGTCGGCGCGGCACCGCGGATGGGTCCGCATCCACTCGATCGCGATGCTGCCCGATCCGCCGCCCACGTCCCAGAGCCGTTCTCCCGGTACGGGATCGAGCGCGGCGAGCGTGAGGGCACGAACCTCGCGCTTGGTCAGCTGACCGTCGCCGGAATAGGCGTCGTCGGGCAGACCGGGGTTGCGGGTCCGGCGTGGTCCGGTGACCGGTACCTCCACGGCGACCACGTTCAGCGGATCGACGTCGTCGGCCCGCCAGTCGCCCGCCGTCGTGCTCCGGACGCGTTCGGTCCGGCCACCCAGCGATTCGAGCACAGTCATCCGGGCATCGCCGAACCCGTTCTCCCGCAGCAGGATCGCGACGGCAGTCGGGGTGGTGTCGTTCTCGGCGAGCACGATCAGCCGCGCCGACGGGTGCAGCGCGGGCAGCACGGTGGCGGGGTCGCGGGCGACGAGGGAGACCACCTCGACGTCGGGGAGCGACCACCCGAGTCGCGCACACGCCAACGAGACCGAACTGGGATGTGGGAACACCCGGAGGGTGTCGGCGCCGACGAGACGCGCCAGCGTCGTTCCGATCCCGTGGAACATGGGATCGCCGCTCGCCAGGACGCACCGTCGCCGATCGGCGTGCTCGTCGAGTGTCGACCGCAGCGTCGGAAGCAGGGGCGTCGGCCACGGGATGCGTTGTGCACCGGCGGCGTCGAGGGGCACGGCATCGAGCTGACGAGGCGAACCGAACAACACCTCGGCCGCGGCCACCGCGTCGCGCGACGCCGGCGCCAGGCCGTCCCATCCGTCGGCGCCGATCCCGACGACATCGATCGGCGTCATCGCGGCATCCGCCGCCACACCGCCCGCGGCAGCAGACGCATCACCGCGAAGACCGGACGCAATCTCCCCGGAATCCAGACGGTGTCGCGTCCGGTCCGCAGCGCCGTCGCGACGGCGTCGGCCACCTGCTCGGGCGTACTGGACATCGGCGCGGGCGACATGCCCTCCGTCATCGACCCGATCACGAAGCCCGGCCGCGCCAGCACCAGCCGAACTCCGCTGCCGTGCAACGCATCCTGCAGACCGGAGGCGAACCCGTCGAGACCTGCTTTCGCGGAGCCGTACACGTAGTTGGCGCGGCGAACTCGCACCCCGGCCACCGAGGAGAAGACGACGATCTCACCGGACCCTCGCCGCCGCAGGAGATCCGCGACCAGCGTCAGCAGGTGGACGTGTGCGGTGTAGTCGGTGTGCACGATCGCGGCCGCGTGCGCGGCGTCGGTCTCGGCGCGTCCCTGATCGCCCAGGATGCCGAACGCGACCACCACGGTGCCGATCGGCCCGTGCTCGGACTCCGCTCGGGCGAGGACGTCGGCGTGGGACCCGAGGTCGTCGGCGTCGAACTCCACCGTCGCGACCGCCGTGGCGCCGGCGGAGTCCAGACGGGCGATCGAGTTCGCCAGGTCGTGACTGCGCCGAGCGGCCAGCACGACCCGTCGTCCGGGCGCGAGCCGGGCGGCCAATTCGACGCCGATGTCACTACGTCCGCCGAACAGCAGCACGGTTCCGGGATCGGTCACCGCACCAGTGTCCTCCACGTCCTCCACCGACCGACGGTCGCGGTCCCCCGGTACCGTGACGGCATGCCCAGCGACGCTTCGTCCCTGAACGCCGACGCCGTCGCGTTCCTCACCGAGCGCCATCTCGCGACGCTCGCCACGCTGCGTCCGGACGGGACGCCGCACGTCGTCGCCGTCGGGTTCACGTGGGACCCCGAGGCCGGAGTCGCGCGGGTCATCACCCGTGAGGGGTCGCAGAAGGTGCGCAACGCCGAGCGCGGCGGGTACGCCGCGGTGACCCAGGTGGACGGGGCCCGGTGGCTGACCCTCGAAGGCCCGTCGCGCGTGGTTCGCGACGTCGAGAGCGTGCGCGACGCCGAGAACCGCTACGCCGCCCGCTACAAGCCGCCGCGGGAGAACCCGCAGCGTGTCGTCGTCGAGATCACGGTGCAGCGCGTCCTGGGGTCGGCTTCGCTGCGCGACTGACGTCGGGAGCGCGATCCTCAGAAGCGAGACGCCTCGAGCAGGGCTCGGGCGACGGCGAGATCGCCGACCGTGTCGAGCGCCTCCACCGGGCGGCGACGCCACAGCGTGAGATACAGCGCGGCCGTGTCCCCCCGCAGTGCCACCGGGGACTTCTCGTGCCCCCGGTGCGCCGTGACTCCGTCCTCGCCGAGGGTGATCACCCATTCGACGTCGGCGCGGTCGGTGGCGTGAAGGTGGACCGTCGATCCCACGGCCGCAGGGTCGATGCGGTCCGCGGCGAGCCGGAATCGGTACTGCAGCTCGGTGAGCTCGGCGATACCGTCCGCCGAGGACTCCGCGTCGAGCGGTTCGGGAACCGGACCCCCGGCGGCATGCACGGCGTCGGCAGCGTCGATTCGATGCACGCTCACCTCGTGCGCGGTACGGCGGCTCCAGAACGCGGCGGTCCGCAGTCCGACGAACGTCTCGGTGGGGCGCTCCGGATCGGTCTCCGTCAGCACCTCGATCACGTCGCGCAGGGAGTCGCGGTAGGCCTCCAGCGCGTCCGGACCCTTCGGCAACGACGCGACGTCTTCCCGAGCTATGCGCGCGACGTCGGCACCCGGGCCGGCCCGCAGGACGCTCGCGACCCACCGATGCACCTTGCCGGTGTGGCGCACGACGTGTTCGAGGGTCCACCCCGGCACGGTTGGGACGGGCGCGGACAGCGCGTCGGCCGGCATGGCGGCCAGGCGGTCTCCCTCGCGCGCGATGGTCGCGAGGTGGTCGAGTGTCATCGGCCGGCGAGGACGGTCAGCCCGTGCGGGCGGGTGTTGACCGATTCGCACCCGTCGGCCGTCACCACCACGATGTCCTCGATGCGGGCACCCCAGTCCCCGCGGAAGTAGATGCCCGGCTCGATGCTGAAGGCCATGCCCTCGGTGAGCGGAATGTCGTTGCCGCCCACGATGTACGGCTCCTCGTGGACCGACAGGCCGATGCCGTGGCCGGTGCGGTGCAGGAACACCTCGGCGAGTCCTTCGGCGGCCAGCACGTCGCGTGCGGCGGCGTCCACGGCCTCCGCCGTCACGCCCGGGCGCACCGCGTCGACGGCCGCTTGCTGGGCGCGCTCGAGGACGGCGACCCGGGCCGCGACCTCGGGGGTCGGCTCCCCCATCACGTACGTCCGCGTCGAATCGGAGTAGTAGCCGGGTTCGACCGGCCCGCCGATGTCGATCACGACGACGTCGCCCGTCTCGACGACGCGGTCGGACACCTCGTGGTGCGGATCGGCTCCGTGGGGGCCGGAGCCGACGATGACGAACGCCGCCTCGGTGTGCCCCTCCTCGACGATGGCGGCCGAGATCGCCTGCGCCACCACGGCTTCGGTACGCCCGACCACCAAGAGCTCGGCCATGCGGGCGTGGACGCGGTCGATCGCCGACCCGGCCTGCCGCAGGGCGTCGATCTCCGCCGCGTCCTTGACCATGCGCAGCTCGCGGAGCACCGGTGTCGCGAGAGCGGGCACGGATCCCAGCTCGTCGGCGATCGGGACCAGGTGCAGAGCGGGCATCGCGTCGGCCACGGCGACGCGTGCCTGCGGCGGCACCGCGTCGGTCACCATGCGGTGCGGATTCTGCCCGTCCACCCAGTCGCGGAGCTCGAGGCCGAGGTCCTCGGCAGCCGAGTCCTGCAGGGCCGCCAGTTCGATTCGCGGGACCACGACGAACGGCGCCGCGTCCGCCAGGACCACCAGGCAGGTGAGACGTTCGAAGGACTCGGCGCGGGATCCGAGCAGGTAGGCGAGGTCCGGACCCGGCGTCACCAGCAGCGCGCCGACGCCGGCGGAGCGCATCAGCTCCGCCGCCCGGCTCAGTCGATCTCGGTACACCTCGGCAGGAAAACGCGTCATGCCGCCAGGTTATCGAGGTGGGGCCGTCCGTCGATGCCCGGACGGCCCGATGCGGCAGGATGAGCCACCATGACCGACGATTCCGTCCCCGGCACCGTCCTGCTGCTCGACGCCGCCAGTCTGTGGTTCCGCGCGTTCCACGCGCTCCCCGAATCCATCACCGCGCCCGACGGACGGCCGGTGAACGCGGTCCGTGGGTTCGTCGACATGGTCGCCTCCCTGATCACCCGCACGCAGCCCACGCGGCTCGCCGTGTGCCTCGATCTGGACTGGCGGCCGAGGTTCCGGGTCGACCTCGTTCCGTCCTACAAGGCGCACCGGGTGCTCGAGGAGTCGGCGGCCGGGCCGGATGCGGAGGAAGCGCCCGACGCGCTCGGCCCGCAGGTGAATCTCATTCTCGAGTTCCTGACGGCGGCGGGGATCGCCACTGCCGGCGCGGAAGGACTCGAGGCCGACGACGTTCTGGGCACCCTCGCCGCCACGGAACGTCGCGACCGCGTGGTGGTCGTCAGCGGTGACCGCGACCTGCTGCAGGTGGTGGC
This sequence comes from Rhodococcus sp. PBTS 1, assembly GCF_001620025.1. Classification (NCBI taxonomy): domain Bacteria; kingdom Bacillati; phylum Actinomycetota; class Actinomycetes; order Mycobacteriales; family Nocardiaceae; genus Rhodococcus; species Rhodococcus sp. PBTS 1. The sequence goes on along the minus strand of NZ_CP015219.1, from coordinate 1,881,505 downwards.
GGACGAGCCGGTTCCGGTCCGGGTTCTCTACGCCGGCCGCGGGTTGGCGAAGGCGGAGCTCTTCGGGCCTGCCGAGGTCGCCGAGAAGTACGGCGTGCCGACCGATCGGCCCGGACCCGCCTACGCGGAACTCGCTCTGCTGCGCGGGGATTCGTCGGACGGATTACCCGGGGTCAAGGGCGTCGGCGAGAAGACGGCGTCGTCGCTCATCACGCGGTGGGGATCGCTCGAGGCCCTGCTGGCCGCCGCCGACTCGGGCGACACGGACCTCGCCGCAGGGATGCGCGCCAAGCTCGCGGCAGCGCGGGAGTACATCGACGCGGCCCTCCCCGTGGTGCGGGTGGTGACCGACGCGGACATCCTGTGGTCGAAGTCCGACGACCTCCCTACCGAGCCCGTCGATCCCGGGCGATTGGACGCCCTTGCGGCCGAGTTGGGGCTCGAGAATTCCGCCGAGCGCCTTCGGAAGGCGATGGCCCGCGGTCGGTAGGGCCGACGGGCCGCGGGGTTCGTGCGTGCGTGTCATGGACTGTGTCGGTGGGTGCCGGTACACTCGAACATACGAGCGACTGGGGGGTCGGTGGCATGGCTGGTGTGCAGGTGGGGGCAGGTGCGACGAGCACCGTGCCGTGGGCTGCGCTCGACCACGCCGCGCTCGGTCTGCCCGCCACCACCGACCTCCCCTCCGCCCGGGCGCTGGACGCTCTGGTCCACGCTGCCGCCGGCGTCGCCTACCTGAAGTGGTTCGAATACCGACTCGCCGCCGCCATGCACGCCGAACTGGTCGAGCCGTTCGAGGACGAGGACCGGCGCGAGCTCGATGCGTTCACCCGCTGCGCCGCCACCATCGCCACCACGATGTCGGTCACGCAGGGTGCGGCTCGGACCTTGCTCACCGACGCCGTCGCGTTGCGGGACCGGCTCCCTCTCGTGGCGGAATGCCTGCGGGACGGTGTCGTCACCCCGCACCACATCCGCACCATCGTCTCCCGCACCGAACTGATCGACGGGCAGTGCTACGCCGCCCTGGTCGACGCCGACATCGCCCGCGCCCTCCGCAGACCCGGGTCGTGGTCGCCGGCGCGGATGGAGACGATGGTCGACAAGATGGTGCACCGCCGTGATCCCGACGCCGTCCGCGAACGCCGAGACGCCGCGAAGCAGAATCGGGAGTTCACCGTCGAGACCGGCCGCGACGGCATGGCCACCGCCATGGACACCCGGTCGGCCGAAGACGTCGCCGCTCTCGCCGAGGCTGTGCGGCGACTGGCGGAGCAGGTGTGCCCGAAGGACACCCGCTCCAAGGCGGCGCGCGCGTCCGATGCGCACTACGCGTTGGTCACCCAGACGGAGTTCGGGTGTGACTGCGACCGCCCCATCACCGACTGCCGCTACAGGAACATCGACCTGGAGAAGTTCGCGGCGACCGCCCCGCGGATCGTGATCCACCTCGTCACCGACACCACCACCCTCGACGGCCCCGTCCCCGCACCCGAGAACGAGAGGGTGTGCAGGTCGCCGCAGCACCTACCGCGACCGACCACCGAGTCCACTCCTGCGGCCGAGTCCGACACCGGCGCAGGTTCGGGCTCGGCCGCGTCGGCATCGGCCGCTTCGGTATCGACGGAAGCTGTGGCGGCGCAACAGGTGTCGTCCGGCGCCGACTTCGAAGTTCAGGCCGAATCCGCCGCTGACACGACCCTCACGGAATCGGTGGTGACGAAATCGGGTTCGGTCGATCCGGTTGCCGCGCAACCAGTGTCGCCCGACACCGAGGTAGCGACGGGCCCCGTGTCGCCCGACGCCGAGGTCGCGGCGGGCTCCGTGTCGCCGGATCAGCCCGACGTCACTGCGCACGCCGAAGCGGCGGGCGGCGACGCGGCGGGCGACATCATTGCGGACGACGAGGCGGCGGGCGAGGAGGAGCCGGGCGACGAAGCGGAGGAGGGCCCGCACGGATGCGAGGAGTCGGTCGGTCTCGACACCGTCGACGGCGTCGGCTTCCTCCCCGGCATCGGCATCATCTCCGGCGCCCACGTCCGGGGCCTCGCCGCCGACCCCCGCACCGTCATCCGACCATTGGGCGACGGCACCGACACCCCACTGCCGGCGACGCAACCGTCGGATCCGTACCGGCCTTCCGCCGCCCTCGACGCGTACATCCGTGCCCGGGATTTGTTCTGCACCTGGCCCGGCTGCAACCGACCCGCGTGGGACGCCGACCTCGACCACATCACCGAATACGACCACACCCACCCCGACCGGGGTGGGCGTACCGACGCGACCGGACTCGGCGCCAAATGCCGCTTCCACCACCTACTGAAAACGTTCGGGGACTTTGTCGATGACCAGTACCCCGACCCCACCGACCCGAGCCGGCTGATCCGCACCATCACCATCCCCGACGGGCGCACCGTCCTCGGACCGGCGTTCACCGGCCACGACGTCCACCCCGGCCTCGACACCATCGTCTTCGGCGACCCACCCGCGCCGCGGCCACCAGGTCTCACCGAACGCCGCCGACCCGCGCCCCGTTCCGAGGAGAAACACGCCCGCCGCCGACAGGAACGTAACCGCAACCGCCTCCGCAACCTCGGACTCCCGGCAACCCCGGCCGAAGCGGCGGACTACGAACCACCCCCGTTCTGACGGACGGGGGGCGGTCGAGCCTGTCAGCGGGGGCGGCCGACCTCGTACGTGCCGTCGTCGTCCTTGACGGTGACCGTCACGGATCCAGGCACACCGTCGGTGGTGAGGGTGCACGTGAACTGCGTGCCCGTCTCTGCCTTCTGACCGGAGGGGCACGACACGTCGGACACGTCGATGGCGCCGTAGCTCTCCGTGACGATCTTCGCAACACCGTCCTGCACCGCGGCGTTGTCGAACGTATTGCTGCGGAACAGGATCAACCCCGCCACCACGACCACCACGACCAATGCCGCGATGATTCCGCCGACGATGAGCAGCACCTTCTTCGACGACGAGGACGACTGCTGCGGGTTCTGCCACCCCTGGCCGCCGTAGGGCTGCTGACCGTACTGCGGTTGCTGGCCATAGGGCTGCTGGTCGTAGGCCGGGGCCTCCCCGTACGCCTGCTGCCCGTACCGGGGCTGTTGTCCGTACTGGGGTTGACCGTACTGGGGCTGCTGACCGTAGCCCTGCTGCCCGTACTGGGGTTGTCCGTACTGAGGCTGGCCGTACTGGGGCTGGCCGTACTGGGGCTGCTGGCCGTAAGCCGGTTGCTGCCCGTACCCCTGCTGGTACGGGCTCTGCCCGGGCGGCGGGTACTGGCCCTCGAACGACCGGGTGGACGGGTCCGACCCGCCGTCGCTCTGTTGCGACGGATCGTTCTTGTCGTACGGGCCGGTCATGGTCGCCTCCACTGCATCGGTCGAGTCCGCGTGCGTAGCGCCGGCGCGGATCGTGCAATCACCGCGTCGGCTGCTCCGGTCGCACCGTACCCGGTCAGGCGGCGTCGACGGCGACGACGCCGCGTCGGATCGCCGAGATCGCCTTGCTCGCCGCGGACGAGACCTCGGTGTCGGGGGCGGCCGTGCGGATCTGGTCGAGGAGGTCGATCACCTGCCGACACCATCGGACGAAATCGCCGCCGGACAGGGCCCGGCCGTGCTGACCCGCGGCGAAGAGCACGTCCTCGAGGGACTCTTTCCGCGCCCACTTGTACACGGCGATCATGAAGCCGGTGTCGGGCTCCCGCGTGGGTGGCAGCTTGAGTCGGATCTCGTCGGCGCGCAGGTCGTGCCACGTGGCCAACGTCCGCGCCAGGGCATGACGGATGTTGCCCGTGGGGCCCTGCGCCATGCTCTCCCCCTCCTGCCGGGACTCGAAGACCACCGCGGACACCACCGATGCCAGCTCCGCCGGTCCGAGTCCGCGCCATACACCCTCGGCAAGACACTCGGCCACCAGTAGATCCGATTCCGAGTAGAGCCGGGTGAGCTTGGAACCGCGCTCGGTGACGCGCACTTCTCCGTCGACGTGCTCGACGTATCCCCGTTCGGACAGCAGCGCGAGGATGCGGTCGAACGTCCGCGCCAACGAGTTCGTGGTCGCGGCGACCTTCTGCCGCATGGCGTCGGTCTCGCGCTCCACGCGGCTGTACTTCTCGGCCAACCGGGCCAGGTGCTCGCGGTCCGGCCAGGTGTGACACGGGTGGGACCGCACGGCCCGCCGCAGGGTCGACAGTTCTCGGTCGTCGGCGGCGGACGACCGCACGCGGCGGCCCCGTCCCGGCGGTGTGATGCCGGTGCTGCGGAGCGCCGAGGCCAGATCGCGCCGGGTGCGGGCCGTCCGGTGATCGACGTGGCGCGGCAGCCGCATCGAGCCGAGAGCCGAGACGGGCGTCGGAAAGTCCGCCGAGGAGACCCGCCCAGCCCACTTGTCCTCGGTCAGCACCAGGGGCCGCGGGTCCACGGAGTTCGCATCGGTCTCGAGCACCACGGCGAGTCCGGACCGTCGGCCCGACGGGATGGAGATGACGTCGCCGCGTCGCAGGCTCACGAGCGAGGTGACGGCGTCGTTGCGACGGTCCGTGCGGCCCTGGCGTTCCAACTCGCGTTCGCGTTCCTTCAGCCGCGCACGCAGTTCGGTGTACTCCACGTACGGCGAATCGGCGCCGCCGAGCTTGGTCAGCAGTTCGTTGCGGGTGGCCGCGCCACGTTCGATGCCGCGGACCAGCCCCACCACCGACGCGTCGGCCTGATACTGCGCGAAGGACCGCTCGAGCAGCGCCCGCGAGGCGTCGACACCCATCCGCTCGACCAAGTTGATCGCCATGTTGTACGACGGCCGGAAGGAGCTGCGCAGCGGGAACGTGCGCGTGGTCGCCAGGCCGGCCACCTCGGTCGGTTCGACGCCGGACTGCCACAGCACGACGGCGTGCCCTTCGACGTCGATGCCGCGTCGACCGGCACGGCCGGTCAACTGGGTGTACTCCCCCGGCGACAGGTTGGCGTGCGTCTCACCGTTGAACTTGACCAGACGTTCCAGGACCACCGTCCGGGCGGGCATGTTGATGCCCAGGGCCAGCGTCTCGGTGGCGAACACCGCCCGCACCAAGCCGCGGACGAACAGCTCCTCGACGGTGTGGCGGAACACCGGCAACATCCCGGCGTGGTGTGCGGCGAGCCCTCGCTCGAGCGCGTCGCGCCATTCCCAGAACCCCAGCACCTCGAGGTCGCCGCGCGGGATCTCGGCGGTGTGACGCTCGATCACCTCACCGATCTGCACCGCCTGTTCGTCGGTGGTCAGACGCAACCCCGACCGCAGGCACTGATCGACCGCGATGTCGCAGCCGGCGCGGCTGAAGACGAACGTGATCGCCGGCAGCAGGCCTTCCTCGTCGAGGAGCTTGATCACCTCCGGCCGAGGGATGGGTCGACTCTCGGGCCGCCCCGGCCGGCCGCCACCTCCGCGTCCGGAGCGCCCACGCCCGCGCGGTGCTTCCCAGGCACCCATCCGCTCGGCGTTGACCTTCTCCTTGACGTAGCGGACGAGCGTCTTGTCGATCACCGGTCCGGAGGCGCCCGCGTTCGCGTCGACGTCGAAGAGGTCGAACAGGCGCCGACCCACCAGAATGTGCTGCCACAGCGGGACCGGGCGAGTCTCGTCCACCACGACGGCCGTGTTGCCGCGCACGGTCTCCATCCAGGCGCCGAACTCCTCCGCGTTGCTCACGGTCGCGGAGAGACTGACCAGCCGGACGTCCTCGGGCAGGTGCAGGATGACCTCCTCCCACACGGCGCCGCGGAACCGGTCGGCGAGGTAGTGCACCTCGTCCATCACCACGTGCGAGAGTCCGCGCAGCGCAGGCGATTCCGCGTACAGCATGTTGCGGAGGACCTCGGTGGTCATCACGACGATCGGCGCATCGGAGTTGATGCTCTGGTCACCGGTGAGCAGCCCGACGTGGCCGCGTCCGTAACGGGCGGTCAACTCGGCGAACTTCTGATTGCTGAGCGCCTTGATCGGCGTCGTGTAGAAGCACTTGGCGCCCGACGACAGGGCGAGGTGGACGGCGAATTCGCCGACGACGGTCTTGCCCGCACCCGTGGGAGCGCAGACGAGAACTCCGTGCCCGTCCTCGAGGGCGCGGCACGCCCGCCGTTGGAACGGATCGAGGGGAAACGGCAGCAGCGACGTGAACTCCGTCAGCCGGGGCCCGTCCAGGTCTGCCACGATGACGCGGTCGCTCTCGGTGGACACGAAATCCACAGTAACCGTCGACCGGCGTCAGACCGTGTCGGAGTAGTCCGCCCGCTCGTCGAGTCGGACCGACGTCGGCCGCGACACCGGCGTCGGGGCGCTCTCGACGGGCGTCGGTGTGCCGACGGGGGTGGCCCGTGTCTCGAGGGGCGACGCCTCGTCGTCGGACAGGTCGCCCCACTGTTCGGTGTCTCGGCGGGCTCGCCGCCGGTCGTTGAGGCGCGCAACCTGGATGGCGATCTCGACGAGGATGCACAACGCGAGCGCGAGCGCGGTCATGGAGAAGGGATCGCCGCCGGGGGTGACCACGGCCGCGAAGGCGAACATCGCGAAGATGAGGCCGCGTCGCCAACTGCGGAGTTTCTCGTAGCGCAGGACGCCGACGGCGTTGAGGGCGACGATGAGCAGCGGGATCTCGAAGCTGACGCCGAAGATGACCAGCAGGTTGATGACGAACCCGAAGTACTCGGCACCGCTCAGCGCGGTGATCTGCACGTTGTCGCCGATGGTGAGCAGGAAGTGCAAGGCCTTGGCCACGACGACGTACGCGAGGACGGCGCCGGCGACGAACAGCGCGGCCGCGGCGGTGACGAACGCGACGGCGTAGCGACGCTCGTGCTTGTACAGCCCCGGCGTGATGAACGCCCAGATCTGGTACAGCCACACCGGGCAGGCGAGCACGACGCCCGCGGTGATGGCGACCTTGAAGCGGAGCATGAACTGCTCGAACGGCCCCGTCGCGAGCAGGCGACACGCGTCGTCCGCACTGAGCTCGGCGCGACTCTCCGGCGGCAACGAACAGTACGGCCCGCGCAGCAGGTCACCGAGGGACTCGATGCCGAACAGGGAGTGGGAGTACCAGAAGAAGCCGATCACCGTCGTGAGCAGCACGGCGAACATCGACCAGAGCAACCGCGTCCGCAGCTCGTACAGATGCTCGACCAGCGACATGGTGCCGTCGGGATTGACGCGGCGACGTCTCTGCCGCGGGTCGAACGGTATGCGCACGGATCAAGTCTTCCGGATCGACTCATCGCTGCCGTGACCGCGGAACGGTCACGGCAGCGGACGAGGAGAACGAACGGTCAGGCGGAACGCGGGTGCTCGTCGCGCACGTCGGACGACGGTGCGACGGGGCTGGGGTCGACCTGCGCGGCGGAGGGCGGCAACTGTGCCGGCGGCTGCTGCGCGGGAGCCTGCGGAGCCGGTGCATCGCCCTTCTTGCCGTCGTTCTGCATCTCCTGGACCTCGCTCTTGAAGATGCGCATCGAGCGACCCAGACCACGCGCCGCCTCGGGCAGCTTCTTGGATCCGAAGAGCAGAACGACCACGATGATCAGAACGATCCAGTGCCAGGGCTGTAGGGCACCCATGTTGAAACCTCCCAGTATCGGTGGAGCCGATGCTACCGGACCGAGGTGTGCGTCAGCGGCCGTGAATCGGCCCGGAACCGCAGGATTCGCTCAGTGTTCATCGGCTGCCTCTCGCGCCTGCCGATACGCCGCGAGCGCCGCGCGCGACCGTTCGGTGACGGCCCCGACCAGCTCGTCCGGTCCGAGCACCGTCACGCCCGAACCCAGGCCGATCGCCAACCGGGACATCCAGTCCAACGTGGCGAACCGCATGGTGACCTCGACCGACCCGTCGGCATGATCGAGCACGCGCACCATCGGGTAGTAGTCGAGGATCCAGATGTGGTCGGGCCGGACGAGCAGGCGCGCGACCGGCAGCGACGGGTCGTCGTGGAACAGGTCCAACGCCTCGTCGCCGCCCACGGCCCTCTCGGGCGGGGTCGACGGCTCGGCTCGTTCGGTGGCGGCGTCGATGCGGTCGAGCCGGAACAGTCGCACACCCTCGGCGGAGCGGCACCACGCCTGCAGATAGCTGTGCTCGTCCACCAGGACGATCCGTACCGGGTCGACGGTCCGCATGGACACCACGTCCCGTGACGCGGAGTAGTACGTCAGATCGAGAGCACGTCCCCGGGCCAATGCCCCGCGCACGGTGGCGACGGCGGGACTCTCCTCCGGCGCGTCGTCGTCGGCGGGTCCCGACGTCGGTGCGGCGACTCCGGCCGCCTGTTCGATCTTGGCGATGGCGCGGTGGGCGGCCGTCGGGTCCACCATGCCGGGCATCTCCACCAGCGACCGCAGGGCGATGAGCAGCGCCGTCGCCTCGGTCGACGTCAGCCGCAACGGACGGTCGATACCGGCGGAGAAGGTCACCTGGATGCTCTCCTCGGAGAAGGAGAGGTCGATGAGATCGCCGGGGCCGTAGCCCGGCAGGCCGCACATCCACAGCTGATTCAGGTCCTCCATCAGCTGCTTGGTGGTGACCCCCAGCTCCGCGGCCGCGTCGGCCGCGCTGATCCCGGGGTTGGCGATGAAGTACGGCACCAGGTTGAGCAGCCGCGCCAGGCGCGACGACAGGCGAACGCTCACGGCGACACCGCCGCACCGTCGCGGTCCGCGACTTCGCCGATTCCGTCGCGGTCCGCGACTTCGCCGATTCCGTCGCGGTCCGCGACCCCGGTGAGGATGCGGACCACCTGGTCGCGGAGCTCCTCCGGCTCCAGCACGATCGCGTCGGCCCCGTGGCCGGCGATCACCCGGGCCACCCACTCCCAGGACCGCACCGACAGGTCGACGACCTCGCCCGCGCGACCGGCGACGGTGCGGGTCTCGGTTACCGATCCCAACCGCCGCACCTCCTCGGCGCGCCCGTCGGCCACCCAGACCCGCGCCGTCCCGGCGACGCCCCCGGTGCCGCGGAGGCGGGCGACCAGCGCGGCCGGGTCGACGTCGTCCGGCTTGCGCACCGACCCCGCGCGGCCGAACGCGACGACGTCGTCACCGATCCGCGACAGTCGAAAGGTGCGGACGTCTCGACGATCGACGTCGTGACCGACGAGGTACCACCGTCCGGACTGCGTGACGACGGCCCACGGCTCGACCGTGCGCGTGACGGCCTCCGCCGTGGGCGAGGCGCGGTGCGGGAAGCGGACGGACTTGCCCGCGTCGATGGCGGCGAGCAACTTGCCGAGCGCGGGTTCCGATCCTCGACTGCGGGCCGGAATGGCGGTCACGGCCGCGGGCGAGTGCTCGGTGTCCACCTGGACCCCGGCGGCGCGAAGCTTGAGCATCGCGCTCTGCGCGGCGGAGGTGAGCTCGGGGGATTCCCACAGCTGCACCGCCACGGCCACGGCGGCGGCCTCGTCCTGCGCCAGGTCGATGTCGGGAAGCTCGTAGCGATCGCGGTTGATGCGGTAGCCCTCGGTGGTGGAGAACCGGGACAGCTGGCCGGTCTCCAACGGCACTCCGAGATCGCGGAGTTCGTTCTTGTCGCGCTCGAACATGCGCCCGAACGCCTCGTCGCTGACCGACTCCTCGTAGCCGGCGACGGACGCACGGATGCGCTCCGCGGTGAGGAACTGCCGGGTGGAGAGCAGGCAGATCACCAGGTTCATGAGTCGTTCGACTTTGGACACCGCCACCGACCCAGACTAGTGGGTCGGCTCCCCCGTGCCCGGCGGCGCAACGCCGACCCGGGGACGAACGCTCACATGGAGGCGATGAGCCGTTCGACCCGCTCGTCGACGGACCGGAACGGGTCCTTGCACAGCACGGTGCGCTGAGCCTGGTCGTTGAGCTTGAGGTGCACCCAGTCGACGGTGAAGTCGCGCCCGGCGTTCTGGGCGGCGGCGATGAACTCCCCCCGCAGCTTGGCGCGCGTCGTCTGCGGCGGTGTGTCCACGGCCTCGTCGATCGCGGCGTCCTCGGTGATCCGGGTGACCAGGCCTTTGCGTTGCAGGACGTCGAAGACGCCCCGGCCGCGCTTGATGTCGTGGTACGCGAGGTCGAGCTGCGCGATCTTCGGATCCGAGAGGTCCATCGAGTACCGGTCCTGGTAGCGCTCGAACAGCTTGCGCTTGATGACCCAGTCGATCTCGGTGTCGACCTTGGCGAAGTCCTGGGCCTCGACCGCGTCGAGGGTGCGGCCCCACAGGTCCACGACCTGTTCCATCCGCACGTCGGGCGTGCGGTTGCGCAGGTGCTCGACGGCCCGTGCGTGGTACTCGCGCTGCACCTCGAGCGCACTTGCCTGCCGTCCGCCGGCCAGGCGCACCGGCCGTCGACCGGTCGGATCGTGCGAGACCTCGCGGATGGCGCGGATGGGGTTGTCCAGCGCGAAGTCTCGGAAGGACACGCCCGCCTCGATCATCTCGAGGACCAGCGCGGCGCTGCCGACCTTGAGCATGGTGGTGGGCTCGGCCATGTTCGAGTCGCCGACGATCACGTGCAGCCGGCGGTACTTCTCGGCGTCGGCGTGCGGTTCGTCGCGCGTGTTGATGATGGGCCGGGACCGCGTGGTGGCCGAGGAGACGCCTTCCCAGATGTGCTCCGCGCGCTGGGACAGGCAGAACGCAGCCGCCTTCGGGGTCTGCAGAACCTTCCCGGCGCCGCAGATCAGCTGGCGCGTGACGAGGAACGGCAGCAGAACGTCCGAGATGCGGGAGAACTCCCCCGCGCGGACGACGAGGTAGTTCTCGTGGCAGCCGTACGAGTTGCCCGCCGAGTCGGTGTTGTTCTTGAACAGGTAGATGTCGCCGCCGATGCCCTCGTCGGACAACCTCTGCTCGGCGTCGATCAGCAGGTCCTCGAGGACCCGCTCCCCGGCCCGATCGTGCGCGACCAGTTGCTCGAGCGAATCGCACTCGGCCGTGGCGTACTCGGGGTGCGACCCGACGTCGAGGTAGAGCCGCGCACCGTTGCGAAGGAACACGTTGGAACTGCGCCCCCACGACACCACGCGCCGGAAGAGATAGCGCGCCACCTCGTCCGGGCTGAGTCGACGATGTCCGTGGAACGTGCACGTGACACCGAACTCCGTCTCGATCCCCATGATTCGTCGCTCCACGACTCGACAGTACAACCACCGGCGGACCGTAGGGTGGCAGCGATGAGCGCACGATCGCTTCGCAACCGGACCCGAGCCGTCGATCTCGCGCTGGTCCGGTCGAGCTACGCGACCCGGCCCGGACCGGCCGATCCCGTCCTGCGCGGCCTCACCTCCCTGGCGAACCACAGCGTGCTGTGGGTGCTCGTGGCCGGCGCGCTCGGCGCCACGGGTGGTGCCCGCCGTCGCGGGGCGGTCCGCGGCCTGCTCGCCGTCGCCGGCGCCAGTTCCGTGGCCAACGGCGTTCTCAAGCCCCTGCTCCCGCGCGACCGACCTCCGGCTCTCGAGGTGCCGGCCCTGCGTCGGCTCGGCGTCCGCCCCGTCTCGTCGTCGTTCCCGTCGGGTCATGCGGCGTCCGCGGCGGCGTTCGCGACGGGTGTCGCTCTGGAGTCTCCCGTCGCCGGGGTGCTCGTCGCGCCCCTCGCCCTCGCGGTCGCGTACTCCCGTGTCCACGTGGGGGTCCACTGGCCGTCCGACGTCGTGGTCGGCGCGGGCGTCGGAGCCGGCGTCGCACTGGCGACCCGGCGGTGGTGGGCGGTGCGCTCGGCCACCCCCGCGCAGGTGGGCGGGCGCGGCTCGGCCCCTGCTCTGCATCGAGGCCGGGGGCTGGTCGTCCTGGTCAATCCTGCTGCGGGAACACACAATTCGGAGGTGGTCGCCGCGGTGGCCGAGGCGCTCCCGGACGTACGGTTCGTCCAGCCGGACGAGGGCGAGGACTTCTCGGCACGATTGCAGGCCGAGGTCGACGGGTCCGTCCACGCACTCGGCGTGTGCGGCGGCGACGGCACGGTGGCCGCGGCGGTCGCCGCCGCGGTCCGGACCGAGCTGCCGCTCGCCGTCTTCCCCGGCGGCACGCTCAACCACTTCGCGCGTGACATCGGTCTGACGCGGGTGTCCACCACCGCGGCCGCCGTCGAACAGGGGCATGCGGCGCGGGTGGATCTCGGCAGCGTGACCATCGACGGCGGGGAGCCGACGCTGTTCGTCAACACCGCGAGCATCGGCGGCTACCCGGACACGGTGCGGCTGCGCGATCGATGGACGGACCGCGTGGGAAAGTGGCCCGCCGCGGCGGCCGCGATGGTGGCCGTCCTCGCCGTCGCGCGGCCGTTGCACGCCGTCGTCGGCGGGCGCGTCGATCCGGTCTGGATGTTGTTCGTGGGCAACGGAAGCTACGCCCCGGCCGATCAGGTGCCGATGTCGCGGCCGTCGATCGCGGGCGGCGTCCTCGACGTGCGCTACTTGCGGGCGCGGATTCGGTTCTCGCGGACCCGCCTCGCGCTGGCCGCCCTGACCGGCAGCCTCGGCTCGTCACCGACCTATCGACAGGAGCGGGTGACGACGCTGTCGGTCCGGCACGACGGTCCACCCGTCGCGGTGGCCGTCGACGGCGAGATCGCGGGCGAGGGCCGGGCTTTCGATTTCGAAGCCCGACCCTCGCTCCTCACGGTCTACGGACCGGGCGGCGTCGGCTGATCGGACCCCGTCCCGGCGGGCGGGTCGACGGACCCGGTACCCGACGACGGCAGCAGCTCCTCGAGCGCCGCTCCCCCGATGCGGCGAAACGCCCGCCGCGGCCGATGGCGTTCCAGCACGGCCACTTCCAGACTGGCCACCTCGAGCACCCGGCGTTCCGCCGGCTCGCCGCCTCCGTTGGTCGGAGCCGACGTCCCGTCCTGCAGCGCGGTGATCGCGATACCGACCGCCGACGCCAGGTCGAGATCGCCGCGGTACGCCTCCCGCAGCGCCGCCGTGATGGGCTCGGTGGTCCCGCCCATCACCACGAAGTCACGCTCGTCGACGATGGACCCGTCGTAGGTGATCCGATAGAGCTGCGGCACACCGGATTCGCCCGGCCGGGGCACCTCCGCGACACAGATCTCCACCTCGTAGGGCTTGAGTTGCTCGGTGAAGATGGTGCCCAGGGTCTGGGCGTACGCCTTGGCCAGCGAGCGGCCGGTGACGTCCGCGCGGTCGTAGGTGTAGCCCTTGGTGTCGGCGTGCACGATGCCCGCGCGGCGCAGGTTCTCGAACTCGTTGTACTTCCCCACGGCGGCGAAGCCGAGCCGGTCGTACAGCTCGCTGACCTTGTGCAGCGCCGACGATCGGTTCTCGGCGACGAAGAGCACCCCGTCGGCGTACGTCAGGACGACGACACTGCGCCCGCGGGCGATTCCCTTTCGCGCCAACTCCGAGCGATCGCGCATGATCTGCTCGGCGGACGCGTAGTACGGCATGGTCATCGGCGCTGTCCCCCTTCCGTGCGGTCCTGCACGATCGCCCGGGCCAGGGCCTCGGTGCGCGTCGACTCGACGAACGCTGCTCCGCTCGCACCGATGGTCACGGCCGTGGGCAGGATGCCGCGCACCAGATCGGGCCCGCCCGTGGCGGAATCGTCGTCCGCGGCGTCGTAGAGCGCCTCGACCGCCACCCTCAGTGCGTCGTCCTCGGTGAGCCCGTCACGGTAGAGCTTCTTCATGGCCGACTTCGCGAACAGCGAGCCCGACCCCACCGCGTGGTATCCGGACCGTTCCTCGTACCGGCCGCCGACCACGTCGTAGGAGACGATGCGCCCGGCACGCCGGGCGTCCGCGGCGTCGAGGTCGTACCCCACGAGCAGCGGAACCACGGCCAGGCCCTGCATGGCCGCACCGAGATTGGCCCGCACCATCGACGACAGCTTGTTCGCCTTGCCGTTGAAGGTGAGGGGAACGCCCTCGATCTTCTCGTAGTGCTCGAGCTCGACGGCGAACAGCCGGACCAACTCGATGGCCAGGCCGGCGGTGCCCGCGATACCGGCCGCCGAGTACTCGTCGGTGACGTAGACCTTCTCCACGTCGCGGCTCGCGATCAGGTTGCCCTGCGTCGCCCGACGGTCACCGGCGAGGATCACGCCGCCGTCGTAGGTGACCGCGACGATCGTGGTGCCGTGCGGCGCGATGTCGCTCATGGCGGCCTCCTGCGCGAGCTCCGTCGTGGGATCCGAGCGGAATCGGTTCTCCGGCAACAGGTGCGGCGCGTACGCCCGCAGGTGATCGGTGAAGGACGAGAACGGGGAACCGTAGGCGAGGGTGTCGCCCGTGTTGCGGCGCTCGGGTTCCGTCACTGGCCACCCTTCTGAACGTAGGCCCGCACGAAGTCCTCGGCGTTCTCCTCGAGCACGTCGTCGATCTCGTCGAGCAGATCGTCGGTCTCCTCGGCGAGCTTCTCCCGGCGCTCCTGGCCCGATGCGCCCTCGGCGCCGCCTTCGTCGTCGTCGCCACCACCGGAGCGTGTGGTCTGCTCTTGTGCCATTGCGGGCCTCCTCGTCGTACCACCGGTTCGTCGCGTGGATCTTCGAGCCTACCGAGCGCGTCGCGGGCGGGGGTGGCAACGCGCGGTCGGGCGGATCAGCCGGTGAGTTGATCGACCAGTTCGGCGGCCGAATCCACCGAGTCGAGCAACGCGCCCACGTGGGCCTTGCTCCCCCGCAGCGGCTCGAGCGTGGGGATGCGCACCAGCGACTCCCCGCCGAGATCGAAGATGACGGAGTCCCAGCTGGCGGCGGCGATGTCGGAGCCGAAGCGCCGCAGGCATTCCCCGCGGAAGTAGGCCCGCGTGTCCGACGGCGGCGTGGAGACCGCGTCCATGACCTGCTGCTCGGTGACCAGGCGCTCCATCGACCCGCGCGCGACGAGGCGGTTGTAGAGCCCCTTGTCGAGGCGGACGTCGGAGTACTGCAGGTCCACCAGATGCAGGCGCGGCGCCGACCACCCCAGGTTCTCCCGCGTGCGGAATCCCCCGAGGAGACGCAGTTTCGCGGGCCAGTCGAGCAGGGTCGCGCATTCCATCGGGTCACGCTCGAGCTTGTCCAGGATCATCGCCCACTTCTCGACGACGTCGTCCGCCCGCGGATCCCGCTCGCCGCGGCTGTCCAGATGGCGCGAGACCCGTTCGAGGTAGATGCGTTGGAGCGCCAACGCCGTCAGCTCGCGGCCGTCGGCCAGTGCGACCGTGGTGCGGAGCGTCGGATCGTGGCTGATGCGGTGGACGGCCGTCACCGGCCGGGCGAGCTGCAGATCCGTCAGGTCGACCCCCGCCTCGATGACGTCGAGGACCAGCGCGGTCGTCCCCACCTTGAGATAGGTGGCCATTTCGGCGAGGTTCGCGTCGCCGATGATGACGTGCAGGCGGCGGTATTTGTCGGCGTCGGCGTGCGGCTCGTCGCGGGTGTTGATGATGCCGCGCTTGAGCGTCGTCTCGAGCCCGACCTCGACCTCGATGTAGTCGGCGCGCTGCGAGAGTTGGAAGCCCGGCTCGTCACCCGACTGCCCCAGCCCGACGCGTCCCGAGCCCGTGAAGACCTGCCGCGAGGCGAAGAACGGCGACAGTCCCGCCACGATGGCCGAGAAGGGCGTCTCGCGGGACATGAGGTAGTTCTCGTGGGTGCCGTAGGAGGCACCCTTGCCGTCGACGTTGTTCTTGTACAGCTGAAGCCGGGGTGCTCCGGGCACCGACGAGGCGTGTCGGGCGGCCGCCTCCATGACGCGCTCGCCCGCCTTGTCCCAGATCACCGCGTCGAGCGGGTCGCGGACCTCCGGGGCGGAGTACTCCGGATGCGCGTGGTCGACGTAGAGCCGGGCTCCGTTGGTGAGGATCATGTTGGCCGCGCCGACCTCGTCGGCATCGATCACCGGCGCCGGCCCGCTGAAGCGACCGAGGTCGAATCCGCGGGCGTCCCGCAGCGGCGACTCCACCTCGTAGTCCCACCGGGTGCGCTTGGCTCGGGGCACCCCGGCCGCCGCCGCGTACGCCAGGACGGCCTGGGTGGACGTGAGAATCGGGTTGGCCGTCGGCTCGGTGGGTGACGAGATGCCGTACTCGACCTCGACACCGATGATGCGCTCCATGATTCGAGCCTAGGCCAGGAGAGACGACGAGCCCCCGCGAGCGGGTGCTCGCGGGGGCTCGGGCGGCCGGTCCGGCGTCGGACTACAGGTACTGGCCGGTGTTCGACTCGGTGTCAATGGATCGACTGGTGCTCGCGTTCTTGCCGGTGACGAGGGTGCGGATGTAGACGATGCGCTCCCCCTTCTTGCCGGAGATGCGCGCCCAGTCGTCCGGGTTGGTGGTGTTGGGCAGGTCCTCGTTCTCCGCGAACTCGTCGACGATGGAGTCGAAGAGATGTTGGACACTCAGGCCCTTGGTCCCGGTGTCGAGCACCGACTTGATGGCGTACTTCTTCGCCCGGTCGACGATGTTCTGGATCATCGCGCCCGAATTGAAGTCCTTGAAGTACAGGACCTCCTTGTCGCCGTTGGCGTACGTGACCTCGAGGAACCGGTTGTCGTCGCTCTCGGCGTACATCCGCTCCACGACCCGCTCGATCATCGCGCGGATGCAGGCGGCACGATCGCCGCCGAACTCGGCCAGATCGTCGGCCGCGACGGGCAGCGACTCGTCGAGGTACTTCGAGAAGATGTCCAGCGCCGACTCGGCGTCGGGACGCTCGATCTTGATCTTCACGTCCAGGCGGCCGGGCCGCAGGATGGCCGGGTCGATCATGTCCTCGCGGTTCGAGGCGCCGATGACGATGACGTTCTCGAGGCCCTCGACGCCGTCGATCTCGGCCAGCAACTGCGGTACCACGGTGGTCTCGACATCGGACGACACGCCTGACCCGCGGGTGCGGAAGATGGAGTCCATCTCGTCGAAGAACACGATCACCGGGGTGCCCTCGGACGCCTTCTCGCGAGCCCGCTGGAAGATGAGCCGGATGTGCCGCTCGGTCTCGCCGACGAACTTGTTCAGCAGCTCCGGGCCCTTGATGTTGAGGAAGAACGACTTGGCCTCGCGCGCGTCCTCGCCCTTGGCCTCCGCGATCTTCTTGGCCAGGGAGTTTGCGACGGCCTTGGCGATCAAGGTCTTTCCGCACCCGGGCGGGCCGTAGAGCAGCACACCCTTCGGCGGACGCAGCGCGTACTCGCGGAACAGATCCTTGTGCAGGAACGGCAGCTCCACCGCGTCCCGGATCTGCTCGATCTGCCGACCGAGGCCGCCGATGTCCTCGTAGCCGACGTCCGGCACCTCCTCGAGCACCAGGTCCTCGACCTCGGCCTTGGGGATGCGCTCGAACGCGTAGCCGGCCTTGGTGTCGACCAGCAGGGAATCGCCGGGACGCAGCCGCCGCGACGGTCCGTCCGGATCCTCCGGCGACTCGTCGTCGTTCATCTCCTGCAGCGGCGTGGCCAACCAGACGACGCGCTCCTCGTCGGCATGGCCGACCACCAGCGCGCGGCGGCCGTCGTCGAGCACCTCCCGCAGCGCCGAGATCTCGCCGACGCGCTCGAACTCGCACGCCTCGACGATGGTCAGGGCCTCGTTCAGCCGCACCGTCTGGCCGGGACGCAGGGCGTCGACGTCGATGTTGGGCGAGCAGGACAGGCGCATCTTGCGGCCCGAGGTGAAGACGTCGACGTTGCCGTCGTCGAAGACGTGGACCAGGACGCCGTACCCGCTGGGCGGGGCGCCGAGTCGATCGACCTCCTCGCGCAGCGCGATGAGCTGCTGGCGCGCCTCCTTCAGGGTCTCGAGCAGCTTGCCGTTGCGCGTGGTCAGCGTGTCGATCTTGTTCTCGAGGTCCCGCACCTCGGCGGACGGCAGTGTTCCCCCACGGGTCGACGCGAGTTGACGACGAAGGGCAGCGGCTTCCGCGCGCAGCGACTCGAGTTCCGCCGCCAGTGCGGCCTGGTCCGAGTGATCAGTAGGGCTCATGCAGGACTCCTCCCGAAACGTATCGATCAACGCTACCGCCAGATACGGGAACGTGCGGGACGTCGAGGTCAGCGGCCGGGAGTCGCGGCGGCCGTCAGGCGGGCGTGTTCCCCGTCTTGCCCGCCCGCCGCTGCGGCTTGGGGGTGACCGTGCCCTCGGCGAGACGGCGGGCGGAGACGAGGAACGCGGTGTGGCCCTGCATGCGGTGCTCGGGCCGGACGGAGAGTTCGACGACGTGCCACCCGCGCACCATGGACTCCCACGATCGCGGTTCGGTCCAGCACTCCTGCGCCCGCAACGCCTCGACCACCTTCGACAGCTGAGTGGTGGTGGCCACGTACACGATGAGCACGCCCCCGGGGACGATCGCCTGCGACACCGCCGGCAGGGCGTCCCACGGCGCGAGCATGTCGAGCACCACGCGGTCGACGAGACCGCCGTGCCGCGCGACGTCGAACGCGGCGACGTCGTCGATCACCAGATCCCAGTTCGCCGGGCGCGTTCCGAAGAACGTCTCGACGTTGCGGACGGCGTGCTCGGCGTGGTCGTCGCGCACCTCGTAGGAGACGACCCGTCCGGACTCCCCCACCGCGCGCAGCAACGAGCACGTGAGGGCGCCGGACCCGGCGCCGGCCTCCAGGACACGGGCGCCGGGGAAGACGTCGCCCTCGTGCACGATCTGCGCGGCGTCCTTGGGGTAGATGACCTGCGCGCCGCGGGGCATGGAGAGCACGTAGTCCACGAGCAGCGGACGCAGGGCGAGGTACGGCGTGCCGTTGGTGGACGTGACCACCGAGCCCTCGTCGGCGCCGAGCAGATCCTGATGACGGATGCCGCCGCGGTGGGTGTGGAATTCCTTGCCCTCCTCGAGCACCACCGTGTAGTGCCGACCCTTCGCGTCGGTGAGCTGGACCCGGTCGCCCACCCGGAAGGGTCCGCTCCGGCTCGGTGCGGACTCGGTGCCGGTGGGCTCCACGGTGGGGGGTTCCTCTCGAACGGGGATCACGGGACGCGCGACGCGCCTCGAGAACTGTAGGGCAGGTGCCCGCGGTTGTCGGTGGTCGGGCTTAGTGTCGTGAGCCGTGAGCATCTCCACCGAACCGCGGGTACGGCGTCGTCCGGCGCTGTCGCCCTCCCGCGCAGCCGATTACAAGCAGTGCCCGCTGCTCTACCGGTTCCGCGCCATCGACCGCATCCCGGCGCCCCCGTCCAAGGCGCAGCTGCGCGGCACCCTCGTCCACCGCGTGCTCGAGAACCTCTTCGGACTGCCGGCGGCGGATCGCGTGACCGAACGCGCGGTCGCGCTGATCGACCAGTCGTGGGACGAGGTGAAGGCCGAGCGCGAGTTCGCCGGTGACGTGGTGGCCGAGCACGAGGTGGAGAAGTTCCTGGCGGAGGCGCAGGCGCTGGTCGCCGGGTACTACGCGCTGGAGGATCCCACCCGCTTCGAGCCGGAGTCCTGCGAGCAGTCGGTCGAGACCGAACTGGCCGACGGCGTGGTGCTGCGTGGCATCGTCGACCGCATCGACGTCGCCCCCAGCGGCGCCGTTCGGGTGGTCGACTACAAGACTGGCCGCGCTCCGCGCGAGCTCGCCGAGCCCAAGTCGCTGTTCCAGATGAAGTTCTACGCGCTGGTGCTGCTGCGCACCCGCGGCGTGGTGCCCGCGCAGCTCAAGCTGATCTTCCTCGCGGACGGTCAGGAACTCACCTACACACCGGACGCCGACGAGCTCGTCCGGTTCGAGCGGACGCTGACGGCCATCTGGGCCGCCATCCGCACCGCCGGCGAGACCGGGGACTTCAGGCCCCGCAAGAGCCGGTTGTGTTCGTGGTGCGATTACCAGGCGCTGTGCCCGTCCTTCGGCGGCACACCGCCCGAGTATCCCGGGTGGCCCGGGGCGGAGGCGGTGTCGTGACCGCCCTCTTCGTGCCGATCGCGGCGCGGCGCGAGGGCTACGCGAGCGTCCGCGCGACGGCCTTCACCACCAGCGTGTGGGCGGAGACGATGCAGCACGGCGCTCCCCCGTCCGCGCTGCTCGCCCGCGCGCTCGAGCAGTGCGCGCCGCAGGAGGGCAGTCGCCTCGCTCGGGTCTCCATGGAGATCCTCGGGCCGATTCCGGTCGGCGAGCTGGACGTGCGTGCCCGGGTGGAACGGCCCGGGCGCCGCGTGTCGATGCTGTCGGCGGAGCTGGTCGCGGACGGTCCGGACGGCACCGCGCGTGCGGTCGCTCGGGCGACCGGATGGCGCATCGCCACCTCCGACACGGCCGACGTCGCGCACGATGTCGACGCGCCGCTGCGTCCGGGCCCGCACGAGAGCGAGTCCCGGTGGGTCTTCCCCGAGCACTGGCACGGCGGGTTCCTCGACAGTCTCGACTTCCGCGGTGGCGAACCCGCCACCGACGACGGGCCCGGATCGGTCTGGGCCCGGCCGAAACACCCTGTGGTGCTGGGCGAGTCGACCTCACCGATCGTGCGACTGTTCGCCGTCGCCGACATCGCCAACGGCGTCGCCGCACGCCTCGATCCCACCCGCCACACGTTCCTCAACACCGACCTCACCGTGGAGGTCGTGCGCGTGCCGCGCGGTGAGTGGGTCGGGGTGCAGGCGAGCACCGCGCTGAGCGACGACGGCGTCGGGCTGTGCTCGGCCGTCCTGCACGACGAGCACGGCCCCGTGGGCCGGTCCTTCCAGACGCTCGAGGTGCGTGCGCGGACCTAGAACGCCCGGCAGGACCGGATGTCGGACGCCAGAATCGCTTTCGCACCCAGATCCGCGAGGCGATCCATCACCGCGTTGTGGCCCTTGCGCGGCACCATCGCGCGGATGGCCACCCACGCCTCGTCGGCCAGCGGCGACAGGGTGGGCGACTCGAGTCCGGGGGTGATCTCGACCGCCTGGTCGAGCAGCGTGCGGGGGCAGTCGTAATCCAGCATCAGGTACTGCTGGGCGAACACCACCCCCTGCACGCGGGCGATCAACTGGTTACGGGCGCGGTCGTCGCCGTCGGACCCCTCGCGCTCGATGAGCACACCCTCGGAGTCGCACAGCGATTCGCCGAAGGCCACCAGATCGTGTTGACGCAGTGTGCGTCCGGAGCCGACGACGTCGGCGATGGCGTCGGCCACACCGAGCTGGATCGAGATCTCGACGGCGCCGTCGAGCCGGATGACGGTGGCCTCGAGGCCGCGTCGGGCGAGATCGGCGCGCACCAGGTTGGGGTAGGAGGTGGCGATGCGGAGCCCCGCGAGATCCTCCGGGGACCAGTCCCGGCCCGCGGGCGCGGCGTACCGGAACGTACTGGACCCGAAGCCCAGGGCGAGGCGCTCCGCCACGGGTGCACCGGAATCGAGCGCGAGGTCGCGCCCGGTGATGCCGAGGTCCAACTCCCCCGACCCGACGTAGATGGCGATGTCCTTCGGACGGAGGAAGAAGAACTCGACGTTGTTGGCGGGGTCGAGCACGGTGAGATCCCGAGAATCGGAGCGGCGACGGTAGCCCGCCTCCGTCAGGATCTCGGCGGCGAGTTCGGACAGGGCGCCCTTGTTGGGAACGGCGACACGCAACATGGTTCGACTTTCGGCTTGCAGTGGGAGGGAGGGTCGACGGCGGGCGTCACAGATGTCGGTAGACGTCCTCGAGCGAGATGTTCCTGCCCACCATGAGCACCTGCACCCAGTAGAGAAGCTGCGAAATCTCCTCGGCCAGGGCCTCGTCGGACTCGTGCTCCGCGGCGATCCAGACCTCGCCGGCCTCCTCGAGAACCTTCTTCCCCTGCGCATGCACGCCGGCGTCCAACGCAGCCACCGTGCCCGACCCCTCGGGGCGGGTCGCGGCACGATCGGTGAGCTCGGCGAACAGGGAATCGAAGTTCTTCACGGGGCTAGATTGTTCCACGCCGCGGCGACGCGATCTGCAGCGGTCACGCGGGTCGCCGCGTGACTGTCACGCGGGTCGCCGCGAAGCGACGTCGCGGAGCTCGTCCACGGTGACGCCGACGAGGCCGTTGCGGAACGTACGCCCGGGTCCCGCGGGCACCGGCACCTCGGTGCCGACGACCAGAACCGCGCACCCGGCGGTGCTCGCGGCCTGCGTCCCCGTGGGCGAGTCCTCGACGGCGACACAGGACGTCGTGTCGACCCCGAGCAGGCGGGCCGCCCGCAGGTACGGGTCGGGCGCCGGCTTGGCGGAGGCGACCTCGTCGCCACACACGGTGGCGTCGAACCGGTGTCGACCGAGCGTCTCGAGCGCGACCTCGGTGAGGGCCCGTTCGGTGTTGGTGACCAGCGCGCAGCCCAGGCCGGCGGCCTTCACCGCATCCAGGGTCTCCGCGGCCCCGGGCAGCCACGGCAGGCCCTCGGCGAACAGCACCCGGACGCGCCCGTTCAGCCACTCCGCGGCTTCGGCGAGGTTCTTCGGCGTCGCCTCGCGGCCCACGTGAGCGAACACCTTGGCCAGCGCACCCTGCATGGAGTTGCCCAGCGTCGACTCCCGGACCTCGTGCGTCAGCTCGCGGCCCAGCCGAGCGGAGAGTTCGTAGACGGCGACGTCCCAGAGCCGTTCCGAGTCGAGCAACGTGCCGTCCATGTCGAACAGGACGGCCTGGAGTTCAGACATCGAAGTTCTCACACATTGAAGTACTTGGCCTCCGGGTGGTGGAGCACGAACGCGTCGGTCGACTGCTCCGGATGCAGCTGCAGCTCCTCCGACAGGTCGACGCCGATGCGCTGCGGCTCGAGCAGCGAGACCAGCTTGATGCGGTCCTCGAGCTCGGGGCAGGCGCCGTAGCCGAAGGAGTAGCGCGCGCCCCGGTACTCGAGCTTGAAGTACCCCTCCACCTCGTCGGGATCCTGGTCGACCAGTGACCGACCGCCCGGGAGCACGAGCTCCTCCCGCACGCGGCGGTGCCAGTACTCCGCCAGCGCCTCCGTGAGCTGGACGCCGATGCCGTGCACCTCGAGGTAATCGCGGTAGGCATCGGCGGCGAAGAGCTCGTTGGCGAAGTCGGCGATGGGCTGGCCCATGGTCACCAGGTTCATCGGCAGGACGTCGACCACCCCGGTCTCGCGGGCGAGGTCGCGGGAGCGGACGAAGTCGGCGATGCACAGGAACCGGCCACGGTCCTGACGGGGGAAGGTGAATCGGAACCGTTCCGGCGCATCGGGTTCCGGGGCCTCGAGCACCACCACGTCGTTGCCCTCGGAGACCGCCGGGAAGTACCCGTAGACCAGCGCGGCATGGGCCAGGATGCCATCGGTGCTGAGTCGGTCCAGCCAGTACCGCAGGCGTGGCCGGCCCTCCGTCTCCACCAGATCCTCGTACGTCGGGCCGTCCCCGGCGCGGGCACCGCGCAGACCCCACTGGCCGAGGAACAGTGCCCGCTCGTCGAGCAGCCCCGAGTACTCGGCCAGGGCGATGCCCTTCACGATGCGGCTGCCCCAGAACGGCGGGGCCGGCAGCTCCTTCTCCACCGCGACGTCGGACCGCGCCGGGATCTCCACCGGAACCTCGGCGGCCTTGCGCTTCTCGGCGATCCGCCGCGAGCGCTCGTGGCGTTCCTTGCGCTCGGCCACCTTGGCGGCGGCGGCGAGCGCCTCGGGACTGTCCGGGGCGGGAGCCGCACCCCGCTTGGTGCTCATGATGCTGTCCATGAGCCGCAAACCCTCGAACGCGTCGCGGGCGTAGGAGACCTCGCCCTCGTACACCTCGGCGAGGTCGTTCTCCACGTAGCTGCGGGTGAGCGCCGCGCCGCCGAGCAACACGGGGAACTGTTCCGCGACCCCCTTGGCGTTCAGTTCGAGAAGGTTCTCCTTCATCACCACGGTGGACTTGACCAGCAGTCCGGACATGCCGATGACGTCGGCCCGCTTGTCCACCGCCGCGTCGAGGATGGCCTGGATGGGCTGCTTGATGCCGAGGTTGACCACCTCGTAGCCGTTGTTGCTGAGGATGATGTCGACGAGGTTCTTGCCGATGTCGTGCACGTCGCCCTTGACGGTGGCCAGCACGATGCGACCCTTGCCGTCCTCGTCGCTCGCCTCCATGTGCGGTTCCAGGTGCGCGACAGCGGCTTTCATCACCTCGGCCGACTGCAGCACGAACGGCAACTGCATCTGACCCGAGCCGAAGAGTTCGCCCACCGTCTTCATGCCGGACAGCAGGGTCTCGTTGATGATGGCGAGCGGCGGCGTGGTCTGCATCGCCTCGTCGAGATCGTCGTCCAGGCCGGCGCGTTCACCGTCGACGATGCGCCGCTCGAGCCGCTCGAACAGCGGCAACCCGGCGAGCTCCTGCGCCCGCGACTCGCGCGCCGACGCCGCGGAGACTCCCTCGAACAGGGACATGAGGGCCTGCAGCGGGTCGTACCCGTCGCGGCGGCGGTCGTAGACCAGGTCGAGCGCCACCTGGCGCTGCTCCTCGGGGATCCGAGCCATCGGCAGGATCTTCGACGCGTGCACGATGGCGGTGTCGAGTCCGGCTTCCGTGCACTCGTGCAGGAACACCGAGTTGAGCACCTGGCGCGCCGCGGGGTTCAGGCCGAACGAGATGTTGGAGATGCCCAGCGTGAAGTGCACCTCCGGGTGCCGCTCGTGCAGGATCCGGATGGCCTCGATGGTCTCGATGCCGTCGCGCCGCACCTCCTCCTGACCGGTGGAGATGGGGAAGGTCAGCGCATCGATGATGATGTCCGACTTCGGTACACCCCAGTTCCCGGTGATATCGGCGATGAGACGCTCGGCGATGCGTACCTTCCACTCCGCGGTCCGCGCCTGACCCTCCTCGTCGATGGTCAGGGCGACCACGGCCGCGCCGTGGCGAGTCACCAGCTGCATGATGCGCTCGAACCGCGAGCCCGGCCCGTCGCCGTCCTCGTAGTTGACCGAGTTCACCGCGCAGCGGCCGCCGAGGTGCTCGAGACCGGCCTCGAGCACGGCGGGCTCGGTGGAGTCCAACATGATCGGCAACGTCGACGACGTCGCGAACCGCGATGCCAGTGCCGCCATGTCGGCCGCACCGTCACGTCCCACGTAGTCGACGTTGAGATCGAGCATGTGGGCGCCGTCGCGAGTCTGATCCTTCGCGATGTCCACGCACTTCTGGTAGTCCTCGGCGATCATCGCCTCGCGGAACGCCTTGGAGCCGTTGGTGTTGGTCCGCTCACCGATCATGAGCACCGACGAGTCCTGGTCGAACGGCACCGCCGCGTAGAGCGAGGACACCCCGTTCTCCGGCGCCGGGGTGCGCTGCGCCCGCGGCGCGTCGTGGACCGCGTCGGCGACCTGGCGGATGTGCTCGGGGGTGGTTCCGCAGCAGCCACCCACCAACGCGAGCCCGTAGTCGGTGACGAACCCGCGGAGGGCCTCGGCCAACTCGTCGGGCGCAAGGGGGTACTCCGCGCCGTTCGGCCCGAGCTGCGGCAGGCCGGCGTTCGGCATGACGGACACCGGCACCGTGGCGTGCTTGCTCAGGTGACGCAGATGCTCGCTCATCTCCGCCGGACCGGTGGCGCAGTTCAGTCCGATCATGTCGACCCCGAGCGGCTCGATGGCCGTCAGGGCCGCCCCGATCTCGCTGCCGAGCAGCATGGTGCCGGTGGTCTCGACCGTGACGTGCGTGATGATCGGGATCCGCACGCCCAACTGCTCCATGGCGGCCTGCGAGCCCAGGATCGCGGCCTTGACCTGGAGCAGGTCCTGGCAGGTCTCGATCAGCACGGCGTCGGCACCGCCGTCGATCATGCCGAGCGCGGCCTCGGTGTAGGCATCGCGCAGCGAGCGGAACGGGGCGTGCCCGAGCGTCGGAAGCTTGGTTCCCGGACCGAGCGAGCCGAGCACGAACCGGCCCATCCCGTCCCGGCCCGGTCCCATCTCGTCGGCGACCTCGCGGGCGAGGGCCGTGCCCTTGTACGCGAGTTCCCGAATCCGATCCGCGATGTCGTAGTCGG
The DNA here is from genome assembly GCF_001620025.1 of Rhodococcus sp. PBTS 1. Classification (NCBI taxonomy): domain Bacteria; kingdom Bacillati; phylum Actinomycetota; class Actinomycetes; order Mycobacteriales; family Nocardiaceae; genus Rhodococcus; species Rhodococcus sp. PBTS 1. Next base: position 1,855,625 of record NZ_CP015219.1, on the reverse strand, counting down.
CCAGATTCGGGAGGTTGCAGCCGAAGGTGTTGGTCTCCACCGCGTCCGCACCGGCCTCGAAGTACGCGCGATGGATGGAACGCAGCACGTCGGGGCGGGTGTCGTTGAGGATCTCGTTGCACCCCTCGAGCCCACGGAAGTCGTCCAACGTGAGATCCGCCGCCTGCAGCATCGTGCCCATGGCGCCGTCGCCGATGACAACGCGCTGGTTCAGCGCATCGAGCAGGCGTGACCGGAATTCGACAGGCATGGTCCAAGCGTAGAGGGCGACCACGACACATCGGCGCGGGAGAGGGGGGTCGTAGGCTGGGTGGGTGAGCGAGCCATTCGAGCCCCCGGGCGAACGCGAGACGGACGACGGCGACGATCGGGCCGTGCCGACGCTGCGTGACCCCGTTCTGGTCGCGGCCTTCGAGGGATGGAACGACGCGGGGGACGCGGCCAGCGGCGCCGTCGAGCACCTGGAACTGATCTGGGACGCGACGCCGCTTGCCGAGCTCGACTCCGAGGACTACTACGACTACCAGGTAAACCGGCCCACCGTCCGGCAGGTCGACGGCGTCACCCGCGAGATCGACTGGCCCTCGACCCGGTTGTCGCTGTGCTCGCCTCCCGGCAGCGACCGCGACGTGGTCCTGCTCCGTGGGATCGAGCCCAACATGCGGTGGCGCAGCTTCTGCGACGACCTGCTGGACTTCGTCGAGGAACTGGGTGTGCGGACCGTCGTCATCCTCGGCGCGCTGCTGGCCGACACGCCGCACACCCGGCCCGTTCCGGTCACCGGCACGGCGTACAGCACCGAGGCCGCCGAGCAGTTCAACCTGGAACAGACGCGCTACGAGGGCCCGACGGGCATCACCGGGGTCCTGCAGGACCAGTGCGTCCGCGCCGGGGTGCCCGCCGTGTCGTTGTGGGCGGCCGTGCCGCACTACGTCTCGCAGCCGCCGAACCCCAAGGCGACGGTGGCGTTGCTGCAGCGCGTCGAGGACGTGCTCGACATCGAAGTCCCCCTGGGCGAGCTGCCCATGCAGGCGGAGGACTGGGAACAGCAGGTCACCGAGATGACCGAGGACGACGAGGAGATCGCCGAGTACGTCCGGTCGCTCGAGGAGCGCGGCGACGCCGAGGTCGACATGAACGAGGCCGTCGCCAAGGTGGACGGCGACGCGCTGGCGGCCGAGTTCGAGCGCTACCTGCGACGACGCGGACCGGGCCGGTTCGGCGCGTGAGCCCCGCTCGTCCCCCGCGCCGGTGGTGAGCGGGGACCGTCGGGCGTCGCTGAGAGTCGCCGCGCTCTATGCCGGCGGATTCCTCGGGCCGTTCGGCGGCGGCGTCGTCGCGTCGATGCTGCCCGAAATCGGCCGCGACCTCGGGGTCACGCCGGGCACCGCGTCGTCGTCGCTCACCGCGTACCTGCTGCCGTTCGCGGCCGTCATGCTCGTCTCGGGCACGCTCGGCGCCCGGTGGGGACGCGTACGGACGGTGCGCTGGGCGTACGCCCTCTACGCGGTGTCCTCGCTGGCCTGCGCTCTCGCGCCCACGCTGGGTCTGCTGCTCGGTGCTCGGGCGGTCCAGGGTGTCGCCAACTCGTTCACCACTCCCCTGCTGCTGGCGGCGTTGGCCGCGGTCACCCCTCGGGAGCGCCTCGGGCGCGTCCTCGGCACGTTCGGTGCCTGCCAGGCGGCCGGACAGACCACCGCGCCCCTGGTGGGCGGACTGTCCGCCGAGCTCGACTGGCGGCTGGCCTTCGTGATCCTCGCGGTGGTGTCGGTCGCGCTCGGCGCCGCCGGACTCCCCGGTGCCGTCGACGCCGACGACGCCTCCGAGCAGGGCGCGCCGGCGGGACGGCTGCGCGACGCCCTGACCCTGCCGGTCCTGCGCGTGGCGACGGTCGCCTTCCTCGGGTGGGGTGCCCTCGGCGGCCTGAGCTTCCTCGTCGCCTTCCGCGGCGAGGACACCTTCGGACTCACCGCCGCGCAGCGCGGACTGCTGCTCACCGTCTTCGGTGTCGCCGGCATCCTCACGGCGCGGCGCGCGGGCGGGCTGATCGATCGGTGGGGCGCGCGCCGGACCATCGTCCTCGCCGCACCGCTGGGCGCGGCGGCGGTACTCGTCGCCGGCACCGTCGACCTCCTGCTCGTGGTGGCGCTCGTCTGGGCGGCCGCGGGCGTCGCGTCCCAGATGATCCTGGTCGGAGTCAACACCGCCGTCCTCGGATCGTCGGGCGCCAACCGCGGCGGCGCGGTGTCCGTCGTGCAGTCGTTCCGCTTCTTCGGGGCGGCCGCGGCGCCGCTAGCGCTGACCCCGCTCTACACGGTGCACCCGCACGTGGCGTTCGTCGTCCCGGCGTTGCTGTTGGCCGTCGCCGCTCCACTGCTCGTGCTGCGCGGGACCGTCCGGTGAACACAGCCGCCCCCGCGGGGCGGGTCGAGACCGCCCCCTACCCTGTTCCGGTGACCGACTCGACCGCGCTCGACGACCGGCTCCGGCTGCTGTCGTTCGCCACGGCCGAGAAGCGGCTCGACTACCTGCGGGTCCTCCGGGCGTTCGACCACGCCCGGACGGGGTACGTCGTGCTCCTGCACGCCGGCGACGTCGCCGACATCCTGGCCCGGACCGACACCGGTGACGTTCTCACCGCCGCCGAGATCGGGCCGCTGCTCGACCAGCTGCACACCTGGGGTGTGCTCGAACGCAGCTACGACGGGTCGCGGGCCGCCACCTTGGCGGAGTACCGCAACCGCCACTACGTGTACCAGTTCGGGCAGGTGGGCTACCACGCCTACCGCGCGGTGGAGGACGTCGTCGCCGCGCGCCCCGACGATGCGTCGTTGTCGCGACTGGCCCTGCCCGAACTGCTCGCCGACCTCGAGGGCCTGGCCGCCGCCAACCGGGCGGGCGACGCGGACCTGGTGCACCGCAAGCTCGTCCGCCTCGACGCGGCGCTGAACGACCTGGCCACCCGCGCCGCACACTTCTACCTCTCGCTCGGGGACCTGGTGCGCACCACGGACGTCACCCCGGAGGCGTTCCTCGCCCACAAGGACGCGTTGCTCGCGCACATGCGGGAGTTCTCCTCCGACCTCGCGCGCTACGCGCCGAAGCTCACGGCGGCCATCGAGGCGGTCGAGCGGACCGGCCTCGACGCCCTGTTGGACCGCGCGGCCGACAGCGACGAGCGCGTCTTCCTCGCGCGGGCCGATCGCCGCGCCGACCGCGCGGCCCGCTGGGCGGGTCTGGTCCACTGGTTCTCGGCCGACGACGGGACCGCCGAGGTCGACCGGCTCCGCGACGGCACCATGAGTGCGATCACCGCGGTGCTCGCGTTGCTGCGGCGGGTGACCGAGAGTCGTCGCACCGGCGTCAGCCGCGAGTCGCAGTTGCGGCACCTCGCGGGCTGGTTCGCCGCCGCTCCCACCGAGGACGCGGCGCACGCGCTGTTCGACGCCACGTTCGGGCTGGGTCGACCACGGCATCTGTCGATGGCGCATCCAGACGCCGAGCTTATTCCCGACCACCGATCGTGGTGGGACGCTCCCCCCGTCGAGATCGCCCGCACCCTCGCCGAGACGGGCCGGGCTCCGGCCGCGGGTGCGCCCGCGCGCGTGCACCGCAACGACGCCGGGATGCGCCGTCTGCGGGAGCGCCAGCTCGACGCGCAGCGTCGCCGTGCCGACGCCGCGACGGCGCTCGGGGACGGCGGTGTCGACGGTCGCGTCCTCGGACCCGAGGAAACCGAGGTCCTGCTCTCCCTCCTCGACGCGGCCCTCGGTGCGCGCGTGCCGGTCACCGGGCGAATCCGGTCGACCACCGGAACCGAAGGAGCGACGTCGTTGACCCTCGCCCCGTGCGAGCACTCCACCGTCGTCCGGACTCACCGCGGCACGTTGCACCTGGACAAGCTGGCCGTCACCGTGACTCGACGCACCGGAACGCGCCGATGAGGGTGCACTCTGTCCCCGGCCTCGCGCTCGACAATTACCAACGCGCCGTCCGGACCGTCCTGTCCCACCACCTGATCACCCGGACGTACCCGGACCGCATCGCCCTGCCGCTGGTCCGGCGGTGGGCGACGGAACTGCGGGAGGATCTCCAGGAGGCGTTCGGCTACCGGCTCGAGGTCACCGAGACCACCGCGCGCCTGCATCCCGTCGTCGACCGCCTCGACGCCACCCGGCCGGCCCGCACGGCTGCGGACCGGGTGTTCGACCGTCGTCGCTACGCGTTGGTGGCCCTGGTGCTGGCCGCGCTCGGCCGCGCGGGCGACCAGGTCACGCTGTCCGAACTCGCCGACGCGGTGACGTCGGAAGCCGGCCGCGTCGTCGGCGTCGACCTCGACACCGAGCGGTCGGCCGACCGGGACGCCTTCGTCGACGCGGTCTCGTGGCTCGCCACCCGCGGCGCGATCAGCCTCGCCGACGGCGACGCGGGCGGCTGGGCCCGTGACCCGGAGTCCGGCGAGGCGCTTTACGACATCGACCCGAGCATCGTCGCCGCCCTGTTCCGCCCACCCCGACCGGTCCAACACCTCGGCGGTGCAGCGGGTCTGCTCGCCGACCCGCCCCGCGACGGCGCGGACCGCGCTCGCCGCGCCCGCCGTGCCCTCGTGGAACGGCCCGTGGTGTACGGCGCGCCGGCCGAGCAGGACGTGCCCGACGCGCGGTCGATCGCGGACGTGGCGCTGCTCACCGGCCTGACCGCCGAACGCCGCGCCGAGGGCGTCGCACTGATCGACACGTCGGGCCGGCTGTCCGATCTGCGTTTCCCGTCCACCGGCACCGTCGCCCAGGTGGCGCTGCTGCTGGCCGGGGAGATCGCCGATCGAGTGCTCGACCCCGACGGCGATCCGCTGCCCCGGGCGGCGGCGACGATGGACCGCACCGCGGACCTGGTCGCGGCGTTGGACACGGCGGTCCCGATGGGCGGCGTGTTCGAGACCCTCAGTGACGAGCACGAATTCGAGGCGGACCCGGACGACGACGCGGCCGAATCGCACCTGTACCCGGTGGTGTCGGACGACTGGCTCGCCGAGACCGTCGAGTCCGTCGTTCGGTCCTACGGGCGGACGTTCGCCGCCCAGTGGCAGGCGGACGCCGACGGACTTCGACGCGCTGCGCTCACCGTGCTCGAGCGACTGACGCTGATCGTTCCCGTCGACGGCGGCGTCGCGGCGCTGCCGGCGCTTGCGCGTTATCGGGGGGTGGTGGTGACGGTGCGTGAGCGCTCGGCCGCCCCCGACCTGTTCGAACCCGCACGCACGGAGGATCTCTCGTGACACGCAGTTCCCGTTTTCGCCCCACGCGCGCGGGCATCGTCAACCTGTGGGACTACCGGGACCAGGAGTTCTCCTTCGCCGACGGTCGCCTGGTGCTGCGCGGGCCCAACGGTTCCGGCAAGACGAAGGCCCTCGAGGTGCTCTACCCCTTCGTGCTCGACGGCCGCATCGAGCCGCGTCGCCTCAACCCCTTCGCGGGCGAGGAACGCACCATGAAGTCCAATCTTCTGTACCGCGGCCAGGATTCGGCACACAGCTACGTGTGGATGGAGTTCGGGCGCGGCCGCGCCGACGACCCGGAATGCGTCACGGTGGGGATCGGCATGCGCGCCACCCGGTCCGTCGACAAGGTCACTCGGTGGTACTTCGTCGTCGACGGCCGGGTGGGCGTGGACTTCTCGCTGCTCGGGGACGACGACCGACCACTCACCAAGAAGCAGCTGGCCGAACAGATCGGCAGCGACGCCATCGTCGATCGTCCGATCGACTACCGCGCGGCGATCGACGCTCGCATGTTCGGACTCGGGGCCGAGCGTTACGACCAGCTCATCACCCTCGTCCTCACGCTCCGACGGCCCCAACTCGCGAAGAACCTCGATCCCAAGGGCCTCTCGCGGGCGCTGTCGGACGGCCTGCGCCCGCTGGACGACCATCTGGTCCTGGACGCGGCACGGTCCTTCAGCGACATGGAGGAAGTGGGCCGCGCGCTCGAGGGCATCGCCGAAGCGGATCGTGCCGCCACGTCCTTTCTCGACGTCTACGGCCGCTATCTGGCGGTGCAGGCGCGGACCGACGTCGACCAGGTCTCCCGCCGCCTCGACGCGGTCGATCACGCCGTCACCGCCGTGTTCGCCGCGCGCGCACTACAGGACCGACGCCGCGCCGAGCGAGAGGCCGCCGAACTCCGCTTCGACGAGGCCGACCGCGCCCTCGATCGCGCGCTGACCGATCAGCAGACGCTGCAACGCTCGTCGGCGTACGAGGGCAAGCAGCAACTCGACGACCTCGCCGACGCCGTGCGGCGCCTCGAGATCTCCACCCAGCAGCAGGCCGAGAAGGCCCGCCGGGCGCAGGAGGCCGTCGCCGGTCGCCGAGCGGACGCCGACGCCGCGGCGGAGCGAGCCCGGGAGGTGGCCGCCGTCGTCGCCCGCGCCGAGGACGAGCTGACGGCCGCCGCGGAGGAAGCGGGGATCGCCTGGACAGCCCTGCCCGCCGACGCACGCGTCGATCGCATCACCACGGCCGTGCGCGGCCACGCGGAGGAGCGCGACGCCGACGTCCGGGCGGTCCGCGCGGCGGCGCAGCAGGTCGACCGCGCGACCGCCGACCGTGCCCGTGCCGAGCGGGCGGCGGACCGCGGCCGTGACGAGCGCGACCGTGCGTCGGCCGCCCTGCGTGACGCCGAGGCCACGGTCGCGGCGGCGCGGGCACGGTGTGCTGGGGAACTGCGGTCGTGGTGGATCGAGGCCTCGCGCGTCGTCGACGACGGTGGCGTTCCCGCGGCGCTCGCCGACGCGCTCGACGCGATCGGGAACGACGACGCTCCGTCGCTCCGTGACGTGCTGCGCGAGCGTCTGCGCGACACGGTCGACGCCCTCCGGACCGCCGAACGGGAAGCGGTGCGCGCCGCGGAGGACGCACGCGGACTCCTCGTCGAGCTCGAGTCCGACCGTGCTCGCGTCGCCGCAGAGCACGACGACGCGCCGCCCGTGCCGCACACCCGCCGGCCGCGTGAGAACGGGGTGGCGCTCTGGCAGCTCGTGCGCTTCGCCGAGCATGTCGACGACGCCGACGCGGCCGGTCTCGAGGCCGCACTCGAGGCCGCAGGCATTCTCGACGCCCTCGTCGGCGAGGACGTGCCGGGCGACATTGCGCTCACCGCGCTCGAGCCGGCCCGAGGACCGTCGCTCGCCGACGTGCTCACGGTCGAGGACGATCCCGCCGTGGACGCGGGCACTGTGCGAAGGGTCCTCGAGTCGGTCGCGCTCGGCGGGGACGGGCCCGTTCGCGTCGCCGCCGACGGGTCCTTCGCCCTCGGGGTGCTGCGGGGTTCGCACACGAAGCACGCCGCGGAGTACATCGGCGCCACGGCGCGGGCACGCCGACGAGCTGCCCGCGCGGCGGAACTCGACGCCGAGATCGACCGGACCCGTGGTCGGGCGGACGCCGCCGACCGTGCCGCCGTCGAGGCCCGCGCGCGTCTCGACGCCGTCCAGCGGTCGGTCGACCGATTGCCCGGCACGTCCTCGATCACGGCGGCGCTGCGCAGCACCGTCGAGGCCGCCGGTGCACTGCGCTCGGTCTCGGAGTCCGCGGCCGCGGCGGACCAGGACCTCGACCGCGCGGTCGCGGCGCAGGCAGCCGCGGAGAGAGCGCTGCGGACCGCCGCGGTGACGCATCGCGTGCCCGCCTCGGGACGCGAGCTCGACGCCCTCGCCGCCGCGATCCGCCATTTCGAGAACACCGGACACGCCCTTCTCCGGCACCGCGGCGACGTCGACCGCGCCGCCGAACGCGAGCGGGAGGCGTCGGCACGCCTCGAGGAAGCCGTCGGGAACGCGGAGGAGTACGCGGAGGAAGCGGCGATCGCCGAGACCGGGTACGAGCAGCAGTCGGCGAAACTCGAGGTCCTGCGCGAGTCGCTCGGCGCCGACGCGGAACAGATCGACGCCGAACTCGCGGCGGTCCGCCGGCGCATCGAGGAGTGCAAGAAGGAGCAGACCGCGGCCCGCAAGGCGGCGACCGCTGCGGGTGAGGACACCGGAGCCGCCGACGGCGCTCTGCGCACCGCGACGGCAGAACTCACGGCGGCCGTCACCGAAAGCCTCACGGATGCGCGACGATTGGCCCCGTACGCCGAACGCGACCTGTTGACCGTCCTCGGCGCCCCGTATCACCCGTGGCCCACCAGCGAGGCCGCCTGGTCCACACCGGATCAGGTGCTCTACCGGGCGGAGGCGGCCGACACACCCGACGAGGTGCCCGACGTGCTGCCCACCGAGGTCCGCGCGCTGCTGGACGCCCTGGAGTCCGCCACCACCGAGGTCAAGGCCACCGACTCCACGCGCAAATCCACCCGCAGCGCCCTCACCGCGGCGCTGCAGGAATTCGATGCCGGTCTGGCGGCGTCGGGTCAGGACTTCCGCCTCGAGTGGGATGCCGTCGACGGCGTGACGGTGGTGCGGGTACAGGACGAGCGCGGCCGAACGACCGTGGCGGAGTTCGCCTCTCGGGTGGCCGAGGCGCGGCGTGACCAGGAGTCCCTGCTGACCGACGCCGAACGCCGCATCCTCGAGGACGCGCTGCTGACGGGCCTGGCGCAGCAGATTCACGAGCGCACCGTCGACGCGCGGGCCCTCATCGCTCGGATGGGCGCCGAGATGAAGGAACGGCGCATGTCGTCCGGCTCCACCATCGGCGTCCACTGGGTGCTGGCGGACACGCTCGACGAGGAGGGGCGAGCGGTCTCGAAACTGCTCGAGCGCGACAGCGCCGCCTTGTCGCCGGACGACCTCGCGCGGATCCGGGCCTGGTTCGCGGCGCGGATCCGTACGGCCCGGGCGGCGCATCCGGAGCGGTCCTACCCCGAGATCCTCACGGAGGCACTCGACTACCGGCAGTGGCGGGTGTTCGCCTTCACGCTGCTCGGTGCGGACGGGTCCGAGGATCGGCTGACCGTCGCCCGGCACAGCGCTCTGTCCGGCGGCGAGCAGTCGGTGTCGTTGCACCTACCGCTCTTCGCGGCGGCGCACGTGATGCTCTCGTCGGCCGACCCGCACTCCCCCCGGCTGCTGGCGCTGGACGAGGCGTTCGCCGGTGTGGACGACAACGGCCGCCGCGAATTGCTCGGCCTCAGTGTGCAATTCGATCTGGACCTGTTCATGACGGGCTATGACCTCTGGATCACCTACGCCGGCGTTCCCGGCTGCGCGCACTACGACCTGGCGCACTCCGCCGCCGAGAACACCGTCAGTGCAGCCTTGCTGGTCTGGGACGACGGCGAACTCCTCGCCGAACACGACGGGTCCGACCTCGCCGCCGCCCTCGGCTCACCCCAGCGGCGGCGGGTGCCCACCCCGGTGTCGGGGGGACTCGACTTCGCGGAGGTGTAGTCGCCGAGCACGGTGTGCGTCTCGGCGGCTTCTCGCGCGGGATGCCGTCGACTCCCCCTTCGAGCCTCGATTGCGGCGGGAAACCGCGTTCACGGAGTCCGAGCCGCACGGGGCGCTCAGCGCAGCCGCACACCCAGCAGCGCGTCGACGGTGTCGGCGATCAACCCCGGCGCGGCGGTGTCGGAGCCACCGATCGTGACGGCGTCGCGCGCCCAGGCATCGAGGGCGTCGAGGGCCTTGGGGGTGTCGAGGTCGTCGGCGAGGTGCTGGCGGACGCGGGCGACGGTGTCCTCGGCCGACTGCGCGGACTTCAGCGCCGCCGCGGCCTTCCAGGCCTCGAGTCGCTGCTGCGCGGCGGCGAGCGTGGCGTCGTCCCAGGTGCGGTCCTGGCGGTAGTGGCCGGCGTACAAGCCCAGGCGAATGGCGCCCGGGTCCACGCCGGCGGCGGTGAGCTTGGACACCAGCACCAGGTTGCCGAGGGACTTCGACATCTTCTCCCCGTCGAGCCCGATCATGCCGGTGTGCACGTAGTGTCGCGCGAAACGGTCGGCGCCGGTGAGGGATTCGGCGTGCGCCGCCGAGAACTCGTGGTGCGGGAAGATGAGGTCGCTGCCGCCGCCCTGCACGTCGAACCCGGAGCCGATGCGGTTCAGCGCGATGGCCGCGCACTCGATGTGCCAGCCCGGGCGGCCGGGACCCATCGGTGACGGCCAGGACGGCTCGCCGGGCCGGGCGGCCTTCCAGATCAACGCGTCCAGGGGGTCCCGCTTGCCGGCGCGGTCGGGGTCGCCCCCGCGCTCGGCGAAGAAGCGAGCCATGGTGTCGCGGTCGTAGCCGGACTCGTACCCGAACTGCTCGGTGGCGTCGGCGCGGAAGTACACGTCGGGGTAATCGGCGTCGTCGACGGTGTAGGCCGCGCCGGAGGCGAGCAGCTTCTCCACCAGGTCGACCACCTCGGCGACGGACTCGACGGCGCCGATGTAGTCGCGGGGCGGGAGCACGCGCAGCGCCGTCATGTCGGACCGGAACAGGTCGGTCTCCCGCTGCCCGAGGGACTGCCAGTCCTCGCCGTCGCGGGCCGCACGCTCGAACAGCGGGTCGTCCACGTCGGTGACGTTCTGCACGTAGTGGACGTCGTGGCCGGCGTCGCGCCACACGCGCTGCACCAGGTCGAAGGTGAGGTAGGTGGCGGCGTGGCCGAGGTGCGTGGCGTCGTAGGGGGTGATGCCGCAGACGTACATGGTGGCCGTCGAGCCCGGCGTGACCGGCCGGACGGCGCGATCGGCGGTGTCGTACAAACGCAGGGCCGGGCCCTCTCCGGGAACCGTGGGGACAGCGACATCGGGCCAGGACTGCATGGCCCCCAGACTATCCGGTGACCGGGGACGGACCGTTCGCCAGGCTCAGAAGGCGGGCCACGGCAGCGGCCGCGAGGACGTCGGCGCCGGCATCACGGGCCGCTCGACCAGGGTGCGGATGCGCCGCCGCAGCGCGTCGATCTCCGCGTCGGTGATCAGCGGTGCCAACTCGTCGCCCAGCGACCCCCCGAGCGAGTCGAGAACCCGCTCCAGATCGGCCACGAGGTCCGGGCCGATCGGATCCCCCGCCCACCCCCACAGCACCGTCCGCAGCTTGTTCTCCCGGTGCATCGCGAGACCGTGGTCGACGCCGTACACCGCGCCGTCGAGTCCCTCGAGGACGTGACCGCCCTTGCGGTCGGCGTTGTTCAGCACGACGTCGAGGACGGCCATGCGATGCAGCCGGGGGTCGTCGGCGTGCACGAGGGTGATCTCCTCCCCCGTCTCGTCGTGACCGCGCAGGACCGGGAGATAGCCGTCGGGAACGAGGTCGGGCCGGCAGATGTCGACCAGGTCGATGCCGTCACCCGACTCCGGGTGTCGCTCGACGGTGTCGATCCATCGCTGCACCATGCCCGGGCCGACGGGACCCTCGCGCAACACGGTGGTCGGCACCGTCCCCCAACCGAGAGCCTCCGACACCCGGTACGACGCCACCTCGCGGCCGGCGAGCGTGCCGTCCGGGAAGTCCCACAGTGGCTGCTCGCCGCGTACGGGCTTGTAGACGCAGCGAAAGGGCGTATCGGCGTCGGCCCGGGAGATCTCGCAGACCAGGGTCGCGTTGGACGCCTGGACGACGCGACCGACGATGGTCAGCTCGGCCGTGGTCAGCAGGTCGAGATCGTCGGGGGCGGTCAGGAGTCGTCCCCGAAGTCGGTGACGGCGGATCCGGACACCGGTCCGCGCCGGTAGCCGTTGGTGCGCACGCACATGTGTCCGCCGGCCGTGAGCGGCTCCCCGCACAGCGGGCACGGCGGCCGACCGGCGGCGATCACCCGCTCGCTGCGCGCGGCGAACTCGCGCGCCTGCTCGGGGCTGAGGAAGACGCGGACGGCGTCCGGGCCCTCCTCGGTGTCGTCGAGAACCACCGACTCGTCGATCTCGGTCTCGGTGATGGCGAGCAGTTCCACCACGACGGCCCCGGCGTCGGCGTCCCAGCCGAGGCCCATCGTGCCGACGCGAAACTCGGCGTCGACGGGGGTGACCAGGGGGTCGATGTCGGAGGGATCGGTGTCCGACGGCGGCACCTCGGCACCGAACCGCCGGGCCACCTCGTCGAGGAGCAGCCCGACACGGTCCGCGAGCACCTGCACCTGCTGCTTCTCGAGTGCCACCGACACGACGCGGGCCTCGTGCACGGCCTGCAGGAAGAACGACCGATCACCGGGTTCGCCCACCGTGCCGGCGACGAACCGATCGGGAGTGCGGAAGACGTGAATCGCGCGGGACATACTTTCACCTTCCGTATCCGCGCCGGGCCCCGTGTGGGGGTACGTGCCCGGCGGTGATGGTGGCCTGGCGACCTCCATCGTCATTATCCGCGTGCTGTCCAGCGTGCGCGGTCAGCGACCCGCTCCGCCGCCGATCACGGCGTCGGACGACTCGCCACCGTCGGCGTTCTCGGGGTCCTTCGGGGGCGGCGGCACCACCTGACGTAGATCACCGCCCAGATCACCGACACGGTGGACGAACGCCCGCGTCTCGGTGTAGCGCACGACGGAGATGGACGACGGATCGACCACGATGCGCTGGAACTGATCGAGGTGCGAGCCGAGGGCGTCCGCGAGCACGGACTTGATGACGTCGCCGTGCGTGCATGCGACCCACACGACGTCGTGACCGGCTTCGGCCGCCAGCCGCTCGTCGTGGTCTCGAACCGCGCGGACGGCGCGAGCCTGGACATCGGCCAACCCCTCGCCGCCGGGGAACACCGCCGCCGACGGATGATGCTGGACGACCTTCCACAACTTCTCTCCGGTCAGGTCCTTGATCGCGCGGCCCGTCCACTCGCCGTAGTCGACCTCGAGGAGTCGATCCTCGACCACCGGGTCGAGGCTGCGCGCAGCCGCGAGCGGCGCGACGGTCTGCTCGCAGCGCAGCAGCGGCGATCGCACGATCGCGGCGACGGGAATGCCGTCGAGTCGGGCGACGACCTTCTCCGCCTGCTCGCGTCCGACCTCGTCGAGTTCGACGCCCTCGGACCGGCCGGCGAGGGTACCGGCGGTGTTGGACGTCGAACGCCCGTGCCGCAGCAGGATGACCGTCATGGGACCAGCCTAGGGATCGCGCGTCAGGTCGCGGCGATGGTCCCCGTGGCGAGCAGTGCCATGACGGCGAGACCGAGCACGATGCGGTACCCGACGAACCAGTTGAGCGAGTGATTCTCCACGAAGCGAAGGAGCCAGGCGATGGACGCGTAGCCGAGCCCGAAGGCGACCAGCGTGGCGACCAAGAGCTGCGGCCCGGACGCCTGCAGGCCCTCGCCCGACGGCGCGAACGCGTCGGGCAGCGAGAACAGACCCGACGCGGTGACGGCGGGAATGGCCAGCAGGAACGAGAACCGCACGGCGGCGGGCCGCGTCAGCCCCAGGAACAGACCGGCGCTGGAGGTCGCGCCGGACCGGGACACGCCGGGGATCAGCGCGAGGCACTGCGCCAGACCCATGACCAGGCCGTCGCGGGTGGTGAGCTTCTCGATCGGACGACGCTGCCTGCCCACCTTCTCGGCGATCATGATGACCAGGGCGAACACGATCAGCATCGTGGCCACGATCCACAGGTTGCGAGCACCCGTGCGGATCGCGTCCTTGAACACGAAGCCGATGACGCCGATGGGAATGGTCGCGAAGATGACGTACCAACCCATGCGGTAGTCGAGATCGCCGCGGTGGGACGCGTCGAAGAGTCCGCGGAGCCACGCCCGCACGATGCGCACGATGTCCTTCGCGAAGAAGAGCAGTACCGCCGCCTCGGTCCCGAGCTGGGTCACCGCCGTGAAGGACGCGCCGGCGTCGTCACCGAAGAACACCTCGGACACGATCCGCAGGTGGCCGGAGGAGGAAATCGGCAGGAACTCGGTCAGGCCCTGCACGGCACCGAGCACCACGGCTTGCAGCCAGGACATGGAATCGGCGATCACGGTCGACGTCACGAGTGCCGACCGTACTAGGGTCGTCCCTCGATCACGGGGTCACCCGCCGTCCGCAAACGAAGCGAGCAGTCACCACCATGAAGCACAGAACCGTCGGTACCAGCGGACTTCGCGTCTCCCGCCTGGGACTGGGCACCGGTGAGTGGGGGCGTGGGGTGGACGGTGACGACGCCGCCGCCCAGATCACCGCGTTCGTCGAGGCGGGCGGGACCCTGGTGGACACCTCGGACACGTACGGCGACGGCCGGGCCGTGCGAGTCCTGGCGGAGATTCTCGACGACGTCGTCCCGCGGGCCGATCTGGTGCTCAGCGTCGACTCCGGCCTCAGTCCGGCCGACGCCGCCGGGCACTGGACCGTCGACTGCTCGCGGCGGGCGCTGCTCGCCGGTCTCGACCGCACCCTGCGCGATCTCGGCACCGATCACCTGGATCTCTGGAGCGTCGGCGCATGGGACACGCGGACCCCGCTCGACGAGATCGCGGCGACGCTCGAGACCGCCGTGTCGTCCGGGCGGGTGCGCTACGCGGGGGTGCGCGGGTACCGCGGATGGCAGCTGGCGACCTTGGCGTCCCGCGTCTCGGTGGTGGCCGCGCAGGCCGAGTACTCCCTGCTGGCGCGCGGAACGGAGGACGATCTGATTCCCGCCGCCGCCTGGCACGGTGTCGGGGTCCTGGCGGTCTCGGCGCTCGGCGGAGGGGTGCTCACCGGCAAGTACCGCGACGGCGTCCCCGCCGATGCCCGCGGCGCCGATCCCGTGCGATCCGCGGGCATCGCACCCTTCCTCGGGGAGGACGGGAGCAAGGTCGTCGAGGCCGTGCTGACCGCGGCGGACGGTCTCGGAACCTCGCCGCTGGCCGTGGCTCTTGCGTGGGCGCGCGATCGGCCCGGTGTGGCGTCGACCGTGGTGGGAACTCGCGACATCGGCCAGCTCACCGGCGTACTCGCGGCCGAGGACGTCGACCTGCCGTCGGCGATCGCAGCGGCCCTGGACGACGTCAGCTCGCCGTGGCGCTAGTCGGATCCACCCCGTGGATCGAGGGCGCCGAGTCGGCCGAGCAGCGCGCGGACCAGCGTGGTGTCGGCGGACCGCGGGTCGTCGGGTGCGTGCACCGTGGCGACGGCGTCCCGCACGGCGGCGGTGACCGAGCGTTCGTCGCAGAGGTCCACGTCGGTCACGTCGACGTCCGCTACCCCGTCGACGTCGACGTCCGCGGGCACGGTGACGGTGGCCCCGAGACGGTAGACCTCCACGCGCAGGGTCTTGCCGCGCACGCGGAAGGCGAACGCGCGACCGTCGGCGGCGGTACCGAAGCCGTGCGCGTGCGGGCCGGTGGTGACGTCGTCGACGGAGAACTCGGGGCCGGTGGGGTCCGGCATGGTCGGACGGCTCACGATGAACACTCCCGTGGAACCTGCGGTAACGGACACTTCGGACCGTACCCACCGTCGGCGGGGGCTGTCGCGTCTCCCCGCCGCGGGGCGTGATCGGATGGACGCGATGGCGAGCGACGAGGAAACGAGACGACCCGTGGGACCTGCGACGACGACGAATGTGCGACGACGGACGTCCCGGTCGGCGGGGACGGTCGCGGTGAGCGTGATCGCACTGCTCCTGGCCGCGTGTGGTGGGCAACAGAGCGAATCGACGCCGACCAACACACGCGAGCCGGAAACGGCGGCGGCCTCGCCCGAGGTGTCGACGACGCCCGCCGGCACCGTCGCACCCGCCTCGCTCGGCGGGCCGGTCACCGTACGCGGGCTGGCCGTCGACCCGGAGACCTCGATCCTGGCGATCCTGACCGACGACGGCGTGCTCCTGGCCGGCGACGACGGCGCGCCGCGCGCAGTGACGTTGCCGTCGCCCGGAACCTCGGTTCATCCCGGCCGCGCCGGGGAGATCCTGGTCACCACGGCGGACGGGCTCGTGCGGGTCGACGCCGACTCGGGCGCCACCACGGAGTGGCCGGTCGAGGGTGGCGCGATCTCGGCGACCGTGTTCGACGACGGGTACGCCGTGGGCTCGGCGACCGGCCGGGTGTCCGTGCTGGACGCCGACGGCGCGGTGACGTCGACGGTGGGCGGACTCGCCTCGGTGGACGGACTGGTCCCCGCCGGGGACGACCTGGTCGCCCTCGACACCCGGCAGACGTCCATGACCACGGTGAACGTCGAGGGAGACCGCCTCGGGGAAGCACTGCGCGCCGGGGACGGCGCCACCCGCACGGTGGGGTGTGCGACCGGCGCGATCGCGGTGTCCGACACCGCCGACGGCGAGCTGATGATCTTCACCGGCGACGACCTGATCATGCGCCAGCGCTATCCGGTGGCCGGGTCGCCGTTCGCGCTGGCGTGCGACGACGGCGGCACGGTGTGGGTCACGACCACGGCCACCAACGAGGTGGTCGGCTTCGACGTCTCCGGCGGAATTCCCGTGGAGACGGCACGGTTCCCCACCGTGAAGCAGCCCGATTCCCTCGCGGTCGATTCGCGTTCCGGACGATTGTTCGTAGGCTCGAACGACGGTGCCGGTGTGCAGGTGATACCGACCCGCGAGTGACCCCGACCGAAAGTCGCGATGCCCATGCCGAACCGAGCCGTCCCCGCGAGCTGGCAGATCCAGTCCGACGACTGGGAGTACGTGCCGATCAAGCTGCCGCCCGACGTGACGCGGGTGACCGCGTCGATGCGGCTCGCGATCTCGGCGGAGTTCGGCGGGTGGGAGCTCTCCCGCGTGCGGCTGTACACCGACGGCAGCCGTCGCGTGCTGCTCAAGCGGCGCAAGACCGCCCAGCACGTTCCCGACCCCGAACTGTGACGAGAGACGGAGACCGCACCGACGTGAGTCCCTACCGGATCCTGCTGCGCCTGATGTTCCTGGTACCGCCCGAGCGTATCCATCACCTCGCCTTCGCGGCGATGCGGCTGGTCACCCGGTTCGCCCCACTCCGTGTGCTCGTGGCGCGGGTGCTGGTGGTGGACGATCCCGCGCTGCGCACGGAGGCATTCGGTGTGCAGTTCCCCACCCCCGTCGGCCTGGCCGCCGGTTTCGACAAGAACGGCGAGGGCGTCGACGCCTGGGGGCCCCTGGGTTTCGGTTTCGCGGAGATCGGCACGGTCACCGCGCACGCACAGCCGGGAAACCCGGCGCCCCGGCTGTTCCGTCTCCCGCAGGATCGCGGTCTGCTCAACCGCATGGGCTTCAACAACGAGGGCGCGGGTGCCGTGGCCGACCGTCTTCGGCGCCGCCGCGGTGATCTGCCGATCGGGGCGAACATCGGCAAGACCAAGGTGACGCCGGCCGCCGACGCGGCGGTCGACTACACCACCAGCGCTCGCCTGCTGGGCCCGTTGTCGGACTTCGTCGTGGTCAACGTCAGTTCCCCCAATACCCCCGGTCTTCGCGACCTGCAGGCCGTGGAGTCGCTGCGTCCTCTGCTGGGCGCGGTCATCTCGGCGGTGTCGGTGCCGGTCCTGGTGAAGATCGCACCGGACCTGTCCGACGACGACGTCGACGCCGTCGCCGATCTGGCGCTCGACCTGGGCGCGGCGGGCATCGTCGCGACCAACACCACCATCGCTCGAGACGGGCTGCGCACTCCCGGAGCCGCGGAACTCGGAGCGGGCGGGGTGTCCGGACCGTACGTGGCCGACCGGTCGCTCGCGGTCCTGCGGCGCCTGCGCGCGCGTGTCGGTGACCGCGTGACGCTCGTCGCCGCCGGCGGCATCGAGACGCCGGACGATGCATGGGCGCGCATCCGCGCCGGGGCCACGCTGGTGCAGGGGTACACCGGCTTCGTCTACGGGGGACCGTTCTGGGCGCGGCGCCTCGCGACCGGACTCGCCGAGCGCGCCCGCGCCGCAGGCTATGCGCGGGTATCCGACGCGGTCGGCAGCGACCTCACGTAACCCTGCACGCCTGACGCTGCCGACCGTGCCCGGTGCGGTCTACTGCTCGTACGTCCCGTGGATCACCGCGCGGGCGATGGCGTGCGAGAACAGGTTGAAACCGAGGTACGCCGGGGTGGCCGTCTCGTCGATCTCGAGCCGCTCGACGTCGACGGCGTGCACGGCCACGTAGTAGTGGTGGACGCCGTGCCCCTGCGGCGGAGCGGCGCCGATGTAGCGCGCCAGTCCGGCGTCGCCCTTCAGCGTGATCGCCTCGTTCGGCAGACCAGTCGAGGAGTCGTCGCCCGCGGCCGAGACCAGCGTGGTCGTGCCGACCGGGATGTTCGCGACGGCCCAGTGCCAGAACCCGGAGCCCGTGGGGGCGTCGGGGTCGTAGACCGTGACGGCGAAGCTCTTGGTCTCGGCAGGAAAGCCCGACCACGACAGCTGCGGCGAGTTGTCGTGTCCGCCGGCGCCCATGATGCCGCTGACCTGATCCTTCTTCAGCGGCTCACCGTCGGTGATGTCCGACGACGTCAGCTCGAAGGTGGGCAGCGTCGGCAGGTCGGCGTAGGGGTCCCGTGACATCGGCGATTCCTCTCGGAGAGCGGTGGGCCGACCCGGTGTCGGGTCAGCTGTGCAGCAGGAAGTGTTCGAACACCTTCGTGCCGAACACCAACGCGTCCACGGGTACCCGTTCGTCGACCCCGTGGAACAGCGCAGCGAAATCCAGTTCCGGGGGCAGCTTGAGCGGCGCGAAGCCGAAGCAGCGAACCCCCAACTTGGCGAAGGCTTTCGCGTCCGTTCCGCCCGACAGCATGTACGGCACGGTGCGGCCGTTCTCGTCGAACGCGAGGATCGCGTCGTTCATGGCGTCGACCAGATGCCCGTCGAACGTGGTCTCGTACGGCTCGAGATCGGCGATCCACGACCGTTCGACGTGCGGGCCGATCAGCTCGTCGACCTCCTTCTCGAAAGCCTCCTTGCGGCCCGGCAGCACGCGGCAGTCCACGGTCGCGGTGGCCGTCTGCGGAATGACGTTGGCCTTGTAGCCGGCGTCGAGCATGGTGGGGTTGGCGGTGTCGCGCAGGGTCGCGCCGACGATCCGCGCGATGCTGCCGAGCTTGGCCAGGGTGCCGTCGATGTCCGGCGAACCCGGGTCGAACTCCAGCCCCGTCTCGGCCGACACGGCGGCGAGGAACTCGGTGACCGACTCGGTCATCACCAGCGGGAACTGGTGCTTGCCCAGGGCCGCGACGGCCTCGGCGAGGTAGGTGACGGCGTTGTCGTCGTGCAGGAAGGACCCGTGACCGGCGCGGGCCTTCGCGGTCAGGCGCATCCAGGCCAGGCCCTTCTCGGCCGTCTCCACCAGGTAGAGCCGCCGCTCCTCCCCGTCCGGGCGGGCGACGGTGAGCGAGAAGCCGCCCACCTCGCCGACGGCCTCGCTCACGCCCTCGAACAGGTCCGGGCGGTGCTCGACCAGCCAGTGCGAACCCCACTTGCCGCCGGCCTCCTCGTCGGCGAGGAACGCGAAGACGAGGTCGCGCGGCGGCACGGTGCCCTGCGACCGGAACTGCCGCGCGAGGGCCAGCGCCATGCCGACCATGTCCTTCATGTCCACCGCGCCGCGGCCCCACAGGTAGCCGTCCTCGACCGCACCGGAGAAGGGATGCACGCTCCAGTCGGCGGGTTCGGCCGGCACCACGTCGAGGTGGCCGTGCACCAGGAGTGCGCCGCGTGAGCGGTCCGCGCCGGGCAGCCGGGCGAACACGTTGCCGCGCCCGGGCGCCCCGGATTCGACGTACTCCGTCTCGTACCCGACCTCCTCGAGCTGCCGCGCCACCCATTCGGCGCACTCTCGCTCCCCCACGGTCGTCGCCGGGTCGCCGGTGTTGGTGGTGTCGAAGCGGATCAACGACGCCACCAGGTCCACGACCTCCTCGACGGCGACGGTGCCGGAGGCGGTGGTCTCGGAACTGGTCTCGGGGTTCTGCTCGCTGGTGGACACGGCTTCGTTCCTACCATCGGCGGTGCCGGTGGGTAGTGGGTGGGCGCGGTGGGTAGGCACCGTGTGACGTGCCGTTTTGGTGGGACGCGGCGCATCGACTACATTCATCTGCGCACCGCGAGAAGCGGTGCGAGCAGGTCCGAGTGGCGGAATGGCAGACGCGCTAGCTTGAGGTGCTAGTGTCCTATTAACGGACGTGGGGGTTCAAGTCCCCCCTCGGACACGTCGACAAAATTCTCACGAAGGCCCTGGATCACCGGATCCGGGGCCTTCGTTGTATTCACGCCCCGTGTCTCGTCGTCCCCCTCTGTCTCGTTGCCGAGGTCCGTGCGTGATGAGATGTCCCCATGGGTGACGAGGTCGAGCAGCGCACGTTCAGCCGCCAGGACCGGCAGGACTTCCGGCGCAAGGTCCAGCAGTGCCTCGACGCCCTCGCGTCGATGCTGGCCGACGACACCTTCGCGGTGGACGAGCCGCGGATCGGGATGGAGATCGAACTCAACCTCGTCGACGACGCGATGGATCCGGCCATGGCCAACACCGCCGTGCTCGAGGCGATCGCCGATCCGGATTTCCAGACCGAACTGGGCCGATTCAACATCGAGATCAACGTCGCGCCCGCCCCGCTCGCCGGGGACCGGATGCGGACCCTCGAGACCGAACTCCGCGCGTCGCTGGACCACGCGGACGCGAGGGCGAAGGAGACCGGTTCCGCCCTCGCCATGATCGGCATGCTGCCTACGCTGCGCGAAGAACACTTCGCCGCGCAGTGGTTGTCGGAGAACCCGCGGTACGACCTGCTGAACAGTCAGATCTTCGCCGCCCGCGGCGAGGACATCGAGCTCAACGTCACCGGGGTGCCGCTGCCGGGCAGTCGGGAGGCGGAGTCGCTGCACCGCATCGTCGACACGATTCTGCCGGAGGCGGCCTGCACGTCCGTGCAGTTGCACCTGCAGGTCGCGCCGGACGAGTTCCCGGCGCACTGGAACGCCGCGCAGGCACTGGCCGGGGTCCAGGTGGCCCTGGCGGCCAATTCCCCCTTCCTCGCCGGACGCGCCCTGTGGCACGAGACCCGACTCCCGCTCTTCGAGCAGGCCACGGACACGCGCCCGCAGGAGCTCAAGAACCAGGGCGTGAGACCGCGCGTCTGGTTCGGGGAACGGTGGATCACGTCGATCTTCGATCTCTTCGAGGAGAACTCCCGCTACTTCCCCGCGCTGCTGCCGGTGGTGTCGGACCAGGATCCGATGGCCGAGCTCGCCGCCGGCCGGACCCCGGAACTGACCGAGCTGAAGATGCACAACGGCACGGTCTACCGGTGGAATCGGCCGATCTACGACACGTCGGACGGCGAGCACCACCTGCGTCTCGAGAACCGGGTGCTGCCCGCCGGACCGTCGGTGATCGACGTGATGGCCGACGCCGCGTTCTACTACGGCGCGCTGCGCTCGCTGGTGGACGCGGACCGTCCCGTGTGGAGCCAGATGTCATTCGACGCCGCGCAGGACAACCTGCATTCCGCGGCGCGCAGCGGCATCGACGCCCGCTGCTACTGGCCGGAGGTGGGCTGGGTGTCGCCCCAGGAGCTGGTCCTGCGGCGCCTGCTCCCGATGGCCGAGGCGGGCCTCGACGCCTTCGGGGTCGACCCCGACGTCCGAGACCGGTACCTGCGGGTCATCGAAGGTCGGTGCCTGCGCCGGCAGAACGGCGCCGTGTGGCAGCGTTCGGCGCTGGCCGCGCGAGAGCGAGCCGGAGACGACCGCGGCCGCGCGCTCGCGGGCATGCTCGCGGACTATCTCGACCGCATGCACGACGGCGAGCCGGTCCACACGTGGTCCTGGTGAGCGCGCTAGTAGTGTCGGGGAATGGCCGATTCCCCGCGTGAGTCCACCGCCCGCGAATTCGAGATCGTCGTCTACGGCGCAACGGGATTCGTCGGGGCTCTGACCGCCGAGTACCTCGCTCGCCACGCTCCCGACGGCACCACCGTCGCGCTGGCGGGCCGGAGTCGGGACAAGCTGGAATCCACCCGCCGGGGACTGCCGGCGCGAGCGGCGGACTGGCCGCTCGTCGTGGCCGACGCCGACGACGAGGCCGCGCTCACCGCTCTCGCGCAGCGCACGTCCGTCGTCCTCACCACGGTCGGTCCCTACGCCAAGTACGGCCGCGTCCTCGCCCGCGTTTGCGCCGAGTCGGGCACCGACTACGTCGACCTCACCGGCGAGGTCCTCTTCGCCCGCGCGAGCGCCGACGAGAACCACGAGACCGCCGTCCGGACCGGCGCGCGCATCGTCCACTCCTGCGGCTTCGACTCGGTGCCGTCCGACATCGGTGTCTTCGAACTGCACCGCAAGGTCACCGAGGACGGCGCGGGTGACCTCACCGACACCACGCTCGTGGTGACGTCGATGAGCGGCGGCGTCAGCGGCGGCACCATCGATTCGCTGCGCGGTCAGATCGACGAGATCACGAAGGACCGCGCGGCCGCCAAGCTCGCCGCGAGCCCGTACTCCCTGAGCCCGGACCGCTCGATCGAGCCGGACTTCGGCCGGCAGAACGACGCTCCCGTGCTCAAGGGATCGTCGATTCACCCGTCGCTGAAGGGGTGGAAGGCGCCGTTCGTCATGGCGTCGTACAACACCCGCGTGGTGCGGCGCACCAACGCCATCCTCGGCTATCCCTACGGCAAGACCTTCAAGTACAACGAGGTCATGAGCGTGGGCTCGTCCCCCGTCTCCCCCGTCCTCGCGGCCGGTGTCCTCGCCGGTCTGGGCGCGTTCGTGGCCGGGCTGGCGTTCAAGCCGACGCGGTTCCTCCTGGACAAGGTGCTGCCCGCTCCGGGCAGCGGCCCCAGCGAGAAGACCCGACAGAAGGGCCATTTCGTCGTCGACATCTACACGACCACCACCAGCGGGGAGCACTACGTCTCGCGGGTGAAGGCCAAGGGCGACCCAGGCTACGCCGCCACGGCGATGATGCTCGGCGAGTCCGCGCTGGCTCTGGTGAAGAACCGCGACGAGTTGCCCTCGCTCGGCGGCGGCGTGCTCACCCCGGCGTCGGGTATCGGGACCGCGCTGATCACGCGCCTGCGCGCCGCCGGGATGGAGATCTCGGCGCGCAAGGTCTGAGCGCGTGCTCGACACGTCCGCGCAGTACGACGCCGACCACGGTCACGAGCGTCGGCAGCACATCCCGGTCGTGTCGTCGTCACCCGGCGTCCTGGCCGGCCCGCTGCCGGTCGCCGCACTCGCGACGGGCAGCGTGGCGGCGCTCTGCTCGGCGGTCGATCGCTATCGCCGGCAGGTGGGTCTGGAGCTCCTGCCGTGGTCGGTCGACGGCGACCGTGTGGCGTCGTCGTTCGCCGGCGGCGACCTGCTCCGCGTGAACGGCGCTGCCGCAGCGGGATTCGCACCTCTGTCCGGCTTCTGGCCCACCGCGGACGGATGGGTGCGCACCCACGCCAACTACCCCCACCACCGCGATCGGCTGTGCGCCCTGCTCGGCGTGCCCGAGGAGCCGGGCGCCGTCGCCGCCGCCCTCGCGCGGGTCTCGGCGCGAGAGATCGAGGACGCCGCGGCCCCGGCGGGTGCGCTGGTGGTCGCGGTGCGCACGCCGTCGGAGTGGAACGAGGAGCCGGCGGGGCGGTTCGCCGCGACCGGTCCCCTGGTGACGACGTCGGTACGCCCGGACGGGACCTCGTCGCTGCCCGACCCGCCCACCGACGCCCGACGTCCGCTGGCCGGTATCCGCGTCCTGGACCTCACGCGCGTTCTCGCAGGCCCCGTGGCCACTCGCGCCCTGGCACTGCTCGGCGCGTCGGTGCTGCGAGTGGACTCGCCGCGGCTGCCGGAGATCGAGACGCAGCACCTCGACACCGGTGCCGGCAAGGCGTCGACCCTTCTCGACGTCGACGACCCCGACCAGCGCGATCGTCTCGCCGCACTGGCCACGACCGCCGACGTCGTGGTGTGCGGCTATCGGCCGGGCTCGACGGTGATGTCGGTCGTCGAGTCCGTCCGGCCCGGCGGGGCGGTGGTCGCGTCGGTGTCGGCGTGGGGGACGCGCGGTCCGTTCGCCGGTCGACGCGGGTTCGACAGTCTGGTGCAGGCCGCGTCCGGGATCGCGGTGCTGAGCGGCAGCGACGACCGCCCCGGCGCGTTGCCGGTGCAGGCGCTCGACCACGCCACCGGATACCTCCTCGCGGCCGGCATCGTGGACGCTCTGGCCCTGCGCGCGGAGAGCGGCATCGGGCGGACCGTCACGGCGTCCTTGGCCCGGACGGCGGCGCATCTGCTCGCATTGCCACGCCCGAGGGAGTTTCCCGAGCGAACGCCGATTCCCGAGTCGCACACCGTGACTCACGGATCCGTCCGCACCGCGCGTCCCGCTCTGGCGGAGTACGACGACTACCCGTGGCCCGCCCGACCGTGGGGCTCGGACGAGGCCCGCTACCCGACTTCGGAGATCGTGTGACCACCCGCCTCGTCGTCGACGTCGACACCGGTATCGACGACTCCCTCGCCCTCGTCCTCCTCGCGGCGGACCCCGCCGCCGAGATCGTCGCCGTCTGCTGCACGGCGGGCAACGTGCCGACGGCGCAGGTCACCCGGAACACGGCGTCCTGGCTCGATCTCTGCGGACTCGACGGGGTCGAGGTGTGCGTCGGGGCGGACGGTCCGTTGGTCGCGCCGCTCATGACCACCGAGGACACCCACGGCCCCCTGGGCGTCGGCTACGCAGAGCTCCCGCCGACCACGCGGTCGCTGTCCGCGCGGTCCGCGGCCACCGCCTGGGTGGAGCTGGCGCGCGCCCATCCCGGCGAGCTGACGGGCCTGGTCACCGGCCCGCTGACCAATCTCGCCCTCGCTCTCCGCCTCGAGCCCGCCCTGCCGACCCTGCTGCGGCGGGTGGTGATCATGGGTGGATCGTTCGATCACCCCGGCAACACGACGCCGACCACGGAGTGGAACGTCGCGGTCGATCCCGAGGCCGCGAAGGAGGTGTTCGACGCCTTCTCCGCGGCACCGGCGGGACGCGAACCGATCGTCTGCGGCCTGAACCTCACCGAGTCGATCGAGATGCACCCGCACCACGTGGACCGGATGATCGAAGCGGCGGGCGGACCCGACGTGCCGATCGTGCGGCACCTCGCCGACGCCATCCGCTTCTACTTCGAGTTCCACGAGGCGCAGGGCGAGGGCTACCTCGCGCACATGCACGACCCCTTCGCCGCGGCGGTCGCCCTGCGCCCGGAGATCGCCGAGTACCGCACGGCCACGGTCGACGTCGAACTCACCGGAACCCTCACCCGCGGGACGACGGTGGCCGACCGACGCGGTCACTGGGGGCGGCCGCCGAACGCGGCCATCGCCGTGGCGACCGATCCGGAGGCCTTCTTCGACGACCTGATCGCGCGAGTCGGCGCCTTCGCAGCTCAGCGCGCTCAGGCTCCGCTCGGACGATCGTAGGCCGCCAGAATTTCCTGCGCCGCCAGCGCCGCGGTGAGCGACCCGTCGGCCACGCGTCGCTCCACGTCGCCTCGAACGGTCCGCACGTCCGGGTCGGTTTCGAGGCGGCGCATCACCTGATCCTGGACCATCGTCCACACCCACCGTACGGTCTGGGTGCGGCGCTTCTCCTCGAACTGTCCTGCAGCGCTGAGGGTCTCACGGTGACGGAGGACGGTGGCCCAGAACTCGTCCAGACCCGTCTCCTCGATGGCGCTGGTGGTGAGCACCGGCGGCACCCAGACGGCGTCGTGCGGGTGGATCAAGCGCAACGCCCCGGCGAGTTCGCGGGCGGCGCTCTTCGCGTCCCGGATGTGGTTGCCGTCGGCCTTGTTGACCGCCACCAGATCGGCAAGCTCGAGAACCCCTTTCTTGATGCCCTGCAACTGATCCCCGGTGCGGGCGAGGGTGAGGAAGCAGAAGCAGTCGACCATCCCGGCGACGGTGATCTCGGACTGGCCGACGCCGACCGTCTCGACGAGAACCACGTCGTAGCCGGCGGCCTCGAGCAGCACGATGGTCTCGCGGGTGGCCTTGGCGACGCCGCCGAGCGTGCCCGACGTCGGCGACGGCCGGATGTAGGCCCGGTCCGACACCGTGAGCCTGGCCATGCGCGTCTTGTCCCCGAGGATCGATCCCCCCGTGCGCGACGACGACGGGTCGACCGCGAGCACCGCCACCCGATGCCCCTGTCCGATCAGGTACATCCCGAGCGCGTCGATGAACGTCGACTTCCCCACCCCGGGAACACCGGTGATCCCGACGCGATGAGCGCCACCGGCATGCGGGAGCAGTTGCTGGAGCAACTGTTGCGCCCGGTCTCGGTGGTCCTCGCGCGTCGACTCGACGAGCGTGATGGCGCGCGCCAGTCCCGCGCGCTCCCCCGCGCGCACCGACGCGGCGAGAGCGTCGACGTCGACGACGGGCCGGGCGACGGTGGGTCGATCGGCCATGGTCAGGCGTTCGCTCCGTGTCCGAGCGACTCGGCGAGCGCCTGCACCAGATCGACCGCCGCGTCCGCGATGACCGTGCCGGGCGGGAAGATCGCCGCAGCGCCGGCCTCGCGCAGCGCGTCGAAGTCACCGGGCGGGATGACCCCGCCCACCACGACCATGATGTCCGGGCGTCCGACCTCCGCCAGGGCCTCGCGCAACGCGGGGACCAGCGTGAGGTGGCCCGCCGCCAACGAGGACACGCCGATGACGTGCACGTCGTTGTCCGCGGCCTGACGCGCCACCTCGTCGGGCGTTTGGAACAGGGGGCCGACGTCCACGTCGAATCCGATGTCGGCGAACGCCGTGGCGATGACCTTCTGGCCGCGGTCGTGGCCGTCCTGACCCATCTTCGCCACCAGGATGCGGGGGCGTCGTCCCTCGGCCTCGGCGAAGGCGTCGACGAGTTCTCCGGCGCGCACCATGTTGCTCGCTTTCCCCGCCTCGTCGCGGTAGACACCGCTGATCGTGCGGATCTCCGCACGGTGCCGACCGTAGACCTTCTCGAGCGCGTCGGAGATCTCGCCGACCGTCGCCATCGCGCGCGCGGCGTCGACGGCGAGCGCGAGCAGGTTGGTGTCCATCCCGCCCTCGCGCGACTCGGCACCGGCCGTCAGCGCCGCCAGCGCGGCGTCGACACGGTCCTGATCGCGCTCCGCCCGCAGTCGCTCGAGCTTCTCGAGCTGCTCGGACCGCACGCGGGAGTTCTCGACCTTGAGCACCTCGATGGAATCGGGCTCGTCGGGCACGTACTTGTTGACTCCCACCAGCGGCTGGCGTCCCGAGTCGATCCGCGCCTGCGTCCGCGCGGCTGCCTCCTCGATGCGGAGCTTCGGAATGCCCTCACCGATGGCCTTCGCCATGCCGCCCGCGGCTTCGACCTCGGCGATGTGCGCCCGGGCCCGGTCGGCGAGCTGGTGGGTGAGCCACTCGACGTAGTACGACCCGCCCCAGGGGTCGATCGGCCGGGTGGTCCCGGATTCCTGCTGCAGCAGCAACTGGGTGTTGCGCGCGATGCGGGCCGAGAAGTCGGTGGGCAGGGCCAGCGCCTCGTCGAGTGCGTTGGTGTGCAGCGACTGCGTGTGCCCCTGGGTGGCCGCCATGGCCTCGACGCAGGTGCGGGCGACGTTGTTGAACACGTCCTGTGCGGTGAGCGACCACCCCGAGGTCTGCGAATGGGTGCGCAGGGACAGCGATTTCGGGCTCGACGGCTCGAACTGCTGCACCAGCTCCGCCCACAGCAGACGGCCGGCGCGCAGCTTGGCCACCTCCATGAAGAAATTCATCCCGATGGCCCAGAAGAAGGACAACCGCGGGGCGAACGTGTCGATGTCCATGCCCGCCGCGAGTCCGGCACGGATGTACTCGACACCGTCCGCGAGGGTGTAGGCCAGCTCGAGGTCGGCCGTCGCTCCGGCCTCCTGGATGTGATAGCCGGAGATGGAGATCGAGTTGAACTTCGGCATGTGCGTCGAGGTGTACTCGAAGATGTCCGAGATGATGCGCATGGACGGCTCGGGCGGATAGATGTAGGTGTTGCGCACCATGAACTCTTTGAGGATGTCGTTCTGGATGGTGCCGGCGAGCTTCTCCGGCCCCACCCCCTGCTCCTCCGCCGCCACCACGTAGAGCGCGAGGATCGGCAGCACGGCACCGTTCATGGTCATCGACACCGACACCGACCCGAGGTCGATGCCGTCGAAGAGTTGGCGCATGTCGTAGATGGAGTCGATGGCGACGCCCGCCATGCCGACATCGCCCTGCACGCGCGGGTGATCGCTGTCGTAACCGCGGTGCGTCGCGAGGTCGAACGCGACCGACAAGCCCTTCTGCCCGGCGGCGAGATTGCGACGGTAGAAGGCGTTGGACTCCGACGCCGTGGAGAAACCGGCGTACTGGCGGATGGTCCACGGCTGGTTGACGTACATCGTGGGGTACGGGCCGCGCAGGAACGGTGCGGCGCCGGGGTAGGAATCCAGCGGGTAGCCCTGCTCGCCGGCCTCCGTGCGGTCCGCTCGCGTGTAGACCGGACGCACGTCGATGCCCTCGGGCGTGGACCAGGTGACCTGGTCGGTGGTGTACCCGTTGGCCTCCGCACCGGCGGCGATGTGGGTGGCGGCGTCGGGGCCGTCCGCGGGGGTGGTGTCGGCCCCCGGGTCGACCAGCGGAATGTCCCCGAAGTTCGGGACTTCGGCGTTCGGGACATCGGCGTTCGGCATCTCGGCGTTCGGCGTCATGCGGGCTGTCCTTCCGGAGCGGGGTCGGTGCCCGTGAGCAGGTCCAGGATGCGGCTCAGTTCGGCCACGGCGTCGATCGACAGGGTGAGGTCGCCGTCCGGCCGCGCGGCGGAATCCGTGTCGGCCGGGAAGGTCGAGCTCTTCCCCGCGAGCAGGACGGTGGTGACGCCGGCGTCGCGCAGAGCTCGCACGGCGGCGGGACCCTCCTCGGCGTAGCGCTTGTCGGTGCCGCACACGATGGCGACGGGTGACCCGGTTTCCGTCGCGACGGCCGTCAGGTCGGCGTTCGCGCCGGGGTTCAGGGCCTCGATGCCGCCGGAGGCCATCAGGTTGGCCGCGAAGGTGGTGCGGGCGTTGTGTTCCGCGACCGACCCCAGGGGTGCCAGGAGGACGACCGGGCGACTCCCCCGCTCGGCCGCGACGGCGTCGCCACGGTCACGTAGCGCCTCGAAGGCGGCGGCGTACCGGGCGACCGGGCGACCGTCCACGGTGCCGTCGCCGGGTGTCACCGGGGGCTCCTGCAGATTCGGGAACTCGTTGACCCCGGTCACCGACGTGCGTCGGTGCGCGATGTCCTGCTCACGGGCGACGCGCGTGCGCTCGACCGTCCGCGCGATCTCGCCGCTGTCGAGGGCGGCCCGGTAGCCCCCGGCGCGCTCGATCGACTGGAACACCGTCCACGCGGCCTCTGCGGTGGCGTCGGTGAGAGATTCGACGTACCAGGACCCGCCCGCGGGATCGAGGACCCGGCCGAGATGCGACTCCTCGAGCAACAGCAGCTGCGTGTTGCGCGCGATGCGTGCGGCGAACGTCTCGCTGACGTCGGGTGCGCCGCCCGGCAGGGCGACGTCGAACGGCAGCACCGTCACCGCGTCGGCCCCACCGACGCCCGCGCCGAACACCGCGAGGGTGGTGCGCAGCATGTTCACCCAGGGATCGCGCTGCGTCATCATCGCGGCGGACGTGACCGCGTGCTGCGGT
This sequence comes from Rhodococcus sp. PBTS 1, assembly GCF_001620025.1. Lineage (NCBI taxonomy): Bacteria > Bacillati > Actinomycetota > Actinomycetes > Mycobacteriales > Nocardiaceae > Rhodococcus > Rhodococcus sp. PBTS 1. The sequence continues at coordinate 1,826,118 of NZ_CP015219.1, read as the reverse complement.
GCGGCGCCGTGGTCCGGCGCGCCGAGGACCTGCGCGACGCGGGCCCAGACACGGCGCGCCGCACGGAACTTCGCGATGGTCTCGAACTGCTGGTCGGTGGCGGCGAAGCGGAACTCGAGCTGCGACAGAGCCTCCGCGGCAGTGGCGCCGGCGGCCAGAAGTGCGCGCACGTATTCGAGGCCCGCGGCCACGGCGAGCCCGATCTCCTGCCCGTCGGCCGCGCCCGCGTCGTGGAACACGGTGCCGTCGACGGTGATCGCACGGACGCCGCGACCGTCCGCGCCGGCCCGGCGAGCGAGGGCGACGGTGTCCTCGAGCGAGACGGTCGGAACTCCGGCGACCGCGTCGGTCAACGGAGTCGCGCCCAGGGACACCGACACCCGGGTCTCGGCCGGCAGGACGCCGAACACGGCGTCGGCGACCGCGGGAAGATCCGCCCCGGCGTCCACGGTGAGCGGGGCGAGGTCGAGCAGCACGCCGGTGAGCGCCTCGGCCACACCACCGGCACCGATGACGCCGGTGGAGAGCCAGAGGGCACTGACTCCGTTCTGCAGACCGTCGAGCATGCGGGTGTTGACCGTCGCCGCGTCGGCGCCGTCGCGGCCGTACCGCCCGGCGACGCGCCACCCCACGTGGACGTCGCGGTGCCGGTCACCACCGCGGACGAACGGGAAGTGGCCCGGCAACGGCGGTTCCGGCTGCTCGTCGAGAGGCCCGTAGAGCGGGGCGATGGTCACGCCGTCGTACGTCGTGGTCTCGAGCAGTGTCTCGGGACGGTCCGGCAGTGTCGAGCGATCCGTGCGGCGACTCTTCGCCAGCACTCCGGCGACGGCGTCGCGCCAGGCGGCGAGACCGTCCTCGGCGCTGCGGACCGGGACCTCCGCACCCACCGGGTCCGTGCTGTCGGTCGTTTTCACCGGCGACGGAACACCACCCTCGGTGGGCACCTGCGACTGGCTTGGGGACACGGACTGCCTCTCGAACACTGCTTCGGCGACACTGCTTCGGACGCGGAACGATTGTGATGTTAACCGCACCGTCCGACACCTCGGACCGTCATGCACGGCCCCGGACCTGAGACAAACTTCACAATGCTAGGTCGTCCGAGCGTCGGTCCTCCGATCGTTCTCGGCGGTCGCGGCGTACGCGCCGTTAGGCTCGGCGAACGTGACCACGACTCCGCGTCCCGCCCACCGCCGGCCGGGCGTGCGCGCGGCGGGGGCGCTGCTTGCAGTCGCCGCGCTCGTGGTGCTCGCCGCGCTCGTTCCGCTGCCGTCCGTCGAGCGGGTGCGCGAATGGGCCACGGCCGTCGGGCCGACCTTCGTCCTGGTGTTCTTTCTCGCGCACGCCCTGGTGACGGTCCTGCCCGTTCCGCGCACCCTGTTCACCGTGTCGGCCGGCGTGCTGTTCGGGCCCGTGACGGGGTTGCTCGTCGCGGTCGGTGCGACCACGGTCAGTGCCGTTCTCGCCTTCGTGGCGGTGCGTGCTCTCGGACGCAGCGTGGTGGCCCGCCACCTTCGCCATCCGCTCGTGCGTGCCGTCGACGCCCGCCTCGAACGGCGGGGGTGGTTGGCCGTCGGCAGTCTGCGCCTCATCGCGCCCGTTCCGTTCTCCGTGGTGAACTACTCGGCGGCGGTGTCCTCGGTGCGGCTCGCTCCGTTCGCGCTCGCCACGGTGGTGGGTGTCGTTCCCGGCACGGTGGGAGTGGTGTTGCTCGGCAACGCCCTCGCCGGGGATGCCGATCCCCTCATGTTGGCCGTGTCCGGTGTCTGCATCGCCGTGGGAGTCCTCGGACTGCTCGTCGACGCTCGGCTCCCCGTCACGGGATCATCGGACGCGTCGGCGTCGCGTGAATCCTCGCCGACAAGCCTCGGTACTTGATTCGGCCCGATCAAGGCATCGACGAGGCCCTCTGACGTCACCGGTCAACGCTGCACGCTTGATTCGGCAGATTCAAGTCTCTAGGGTTGATTCATGTTCGTAATGACGGTCGACCAACGCGGCAGTCGGCGGGACGTCGACCGCGTGGCCGACGTCCTGCGCTCCCCCCGTCCCGCTCTGGTGCGCCCGTTCGAGCGCACCGCCGGAGACGAAATCCAGGCGGTCGTCGACACCGCCGACACCGTGCTCGACGTCGCGCTGGATCTCGTCGACGACGGCCACTGGAGCGTCGGCATCGGCATCGGGCCGGTCGAACACCCGCTTCCCGACTCCACCCGCGCGGGGCGCGGAGCGGCGTTCGAGTCGGCACGGGAGGCGGTGGAGAGCGCCAAGAGCGCCCCTGCCCGCATCGCCGTCCGCGGCGTCGACGCCGACTCCGCTGCGGACGCCGACGCGGTCCTCGCACTCCTCGCCGTGCTCGTCGCCCGGCGCACCGACCAGGGCCGTGACGCGATCGCCGCGCTCCGCCGACTCGGCTCGCAGAACGCCGTCGCGGAAGAGTTGTCGATCACTCCGCAGGCGGTGTCCCAACGCCTCGCCGTCGCCGGGTGGCATCTCGAACGCGCCGCACGGCCCGTCGTCGCGCGAATGCTCGCGACCGCCGACCGTCTCGCCGAGAAGGAGGTCCCGTGATCGTCCTGGTGATCGTCGCTCTCGCCGCCGCGACAGCGGCAGCCCTTCCCCCGGTCGCGCGAGTGGCGTGGTGGCTGCCCTCGGTCACGGCCACCGGTGCGCTGACGGTCGCCGGCGTCGCCTCGGTGGCGCGGTCCACACCGGTCACCGGTGTCCCCGCAGCCGTCTCGATCGTGCTGTGCGGTCTCGCCGCCGTGTTCGGCGGACTCACGCTCGCACCCAGCGTCTTTCGCCTCGCGCCGACGGTGTCCGGGACGGACCGCGACGACGACCGACCGGACACGGTGCTCCGCGGCGGACTGGTGATCGGCGCGCTCGAACGCACCGCCGTCGTGGTGACGATCCTGGCCGGCTGGCCCGAGGGAATCGCCGTGGTGCTGGCCGTGAAGGGTCTCGCGCGCTACCCCGAACTCCGCCGCGCGCAGTCGTCCGAGTACTTCATCATCGGGACGTTCGCCAGCGTCCTCTGGGCCGCCGCGGCCGGGGGCATCGGACTCGCTCTGCTCCGATGACCCCGGCCGGCCGGACTCAGCTGTCGAGCTGCTTGGTCTGCTCCGGGGACGACACCGCCGGCTGCTCGATCTCCGACGCACGCTGATCCCGTGCCGCCGCCGCGAGCGAAGTGTCGACGGGCTTGCGCGCCACCGCTTCCGCGGCGGCGACGGCCTCGGCGATGGCCGGATCGGTCTTGGTGGTGAACCACTCCGCGACCTCGTCCGAATCGTCCTCCGGCTTGCTCCGGACGTCGTCGTGCGCACTCGGTTCGAACCGGAACACGCCGTCGTCGCCCGGGGCGCCGAGCTGCTTGGCGAAGCCCTTCAGCGCGTCGCCGAAGTCGGACGGCACGACCCACATCTTGTTGGCGTCGCCCTGCGCCATCTTCGGCAGCGTCTGCAAGTACTGGTACGCGAGTAGCTCCGGCGTCGGCTTGCCCGCCTTGATGGCCTCGAAGACCTTCTCGATGGCCTTTGCCTCGCCCTGGGCCTGCAGGTACTTGGCGGCACGTTCACCCTGCGCGCGCAGGATTCGCGACTGCCGCTCGCCCTCGGCTTCGAGGATGGCGGCCTGCTTGGCACCCTCCGCCGACAGGATCTGGCTCTGCTTCGCACCCTCGGCCGTCTTGATGGACGATTCGCGGTTGCCCTCCGCCGTGAGGATGGTGGCCCGCTTCTCGCGGTCCGCCTTCATCTGCTTCTCCATCGACTCCTGGATCGACGGCGGCGGATCGATGCTCTTGAGCTCGACTCGCGCCACGCGCAGGCCCCACCGACCGGTGGCCTCGTCGAGCACACCCCTCAACTGCCCGTTGATGGAGTCCCGGGAGGTCAGCGTCTCTTCGAGCGTCATGCCACCGACCACATTGCGGAGCGTGGTGGTGGTCAGCTGCTCGACGCCGACGATGTAGTTGCTGATCTCGTAGACCGCGGCCTGCGGATTGGTCACCTGGAAGTAGACGACGGTGTCGATGGACACCGTCAGGTTGTCCTGGGTGATGACGGGCTGCGGCGGGAAGGACACGACCCGCTCACGCAGGTCCACCTTCGCCCGCACCCGATCGACGAACGGAACGAGGAACGTCAGCTGTCCGGACACGGTCTTCGAGTACCGACCGAGACGCTCGATCACCGCGGCCTCGGCCTGCGGCACGAGAGTGACCGACTTGGCCACGACGAGAGCCACGAACAGGACGACGACGACCAGCGCGATCAAGGCGATGTAATCAGCCATCTAGGGTCCTTTCCACACGACGGCCGTGGCGCCGTCGATCTTCATCACGGTCACGGTCGTTCCGGCCGCGTACACCTCCGTCGGATCGAGGGGACGCGCCGTCCACACGTCACCGTCCAGACGCACCGTCCCGGAGACCTCGTCGACGGGCTCGAGCACCTGTGCCGTCTTTCCGGTGAGCGCCTGGATGCCGGTCGGCGTCGGGGGCGGCGTCGAGAACCGCCGCGTCAGGGCCGGCCGGACACCGAGGATCAGCGCGGCCGACAGGGCCGCGAACACCAGCGCGTCGCCCCATACCGGAAGATCGGTGAGTGCCGAGACGCCCGCCGTGCCCAGCGCGCCACCGGCCAGCATGAGCAGGAAGAAGTCGCCGGACAGCGCCTCGCCCGCGGCGAGGATCACCGCACCCAAGACCCACAGAAGTGCAACCACGACTCCACACTAGCGACGAAAACCGACCCGGGCGTCGGCGTGCCGGGGGTCGAGACGGATCGTTATCGAGCTGTCCCTGAACGGGACGAATCGGACACGGAGCAGGACCTCGGTCGACGGCGGGATCCCGTCCGTCGGGTCACGACGGGTCGGTCACGAAATCGATGAGCCGCTCCACGGCACCGATCAACGGCGCCTCGAGGTCGCGGAACGACGACACGGACTCGTAGACTCGACGCCACCCGTCGCGCGGTGTGCCCCAACCCAATTCGTCGCAGACCCCCGTCTTCCAGTCGATCCCGCGCGGAACGACGGGCCAGGCCGCGATGCCGACCGCGGACGGCTTCACCGCCTGCCAGACGTCGATGTACGGGTGACCGGTCACCTCCACGAACGGTCCGAGCGAGCGCGTGAGCTGCTCCTCCTTCGTTCCGGAGACGAGGTGGTCGACGAGCACCCCCACCTTGCGCTTCGGACCGGGCCCGAATTCCTGCAGGCGATCCGCCAGGTTGTCCAGGCCTTCGAGATACTCGACGACGACACCCTCGACGCGCAGGTCGTGGCCCCAGACCCGTTCCACGATCGCGGCGTCGTGGACGCCCTCCACCCAGATCCGGCTCGGCAGAGCGACACTGGCGCGGACGTTCTCGACGCGCGTCGAGCCGGACGCCGAGCGTCGCGGTGCGGCGGTGGCTCTCGGAGCAGGCCGGGTCAACGTCACGGGTGATCCGTCGACGAGGAACGCCGCCTCGCGCATCGCGAAGAGTCGCGTGCGCCCCCGTCCGTCCTCGAGCCGGACGAACTCGCCGTCGTAGGTGCGCTCGAATCCCACCACGGCGCCGCAGAACCCGGTCGCGGCGTCCTCCACGACGAGGTCACGCTCGGCCGCGACGGTGGGTGCCGCCGTGCGTCGTCGTCGCGCGTGGCCCGCGAAGATGTCCCCGTATCCCTGGCTCGCCATCGCGACCTGCCTTCGTCCGTTCCGTCACCGGGCCGATCCACGCTAGTCGGCGTCGCACTCGGGGCGCGGCAGCCACGCCGTTCCTGTCGGCGTCCCCGCCTAAACTCGTCTCTCGTGTCCTCACCCTCGGCATCTCTCGCGATCTGGTCCGGCGCCTGGCTGGGCGGACGGGCCGCGCCCGACGACGTTCTGGACGCGCTCGGTCGGTGGGCCCCGCTGACGTTGGTCGTCGCCGACGACGAGGACGTCGCCGAGGAACTCGATCTACCGTGGCCGACGCCCCGCGACGTCGGATCCGCCACGCTGCTGAGCGTTCTCCGTCTCGCCGCCCCGGCCGGCGAGGCGGCCACGGTCGAGCTGGTGCTCCCCGTCCCCGGCGACGTCGCCGGTCTGCCGACGGGCACCACCTTCGCGACCGCCGCCCTGACTGCGGGCGAGGGTGTCATGGTCGGGGTACCCGGCGGCGCAGGAATCGGCCTGGTCCCCACCGTCGAGGGTCCGGACGTGCTGCGCTGGACCGTGTTCCGGTTCCCGCAGCCCCATCCACGTCGCGACACCGCGCTCGGTGAGGTCGAGTACGCGATGCGGGAGGTGGTGCGAGAGGCGGCCGACGTCCTCGGCTCCGCGCCCGCCGTGGTCACCCGGCGGCTCGGTGACCCGCACGTTCTCATCGCCGAGCGTCTGGCCGCCGCTCAGGCGCACCCGTATCCGCCTCTGTCCGAACGCATCACGCGCGTTCTCGACACCGCGGACCGCGTGGACGCCATCCTCGACGCCGCGGACCTCGCGGCCCCGTCGGAGGCGCCCACCAGCACGGGCGCCGAGACGCGCGAGACCACCGTGCGCTCGTTGCGCACCGCGGTGCGCACGGCCCGCCGCGTCGCCGTCACGGACGCGGTGGACCGCTTCCTGCACTCCTGATCGGTCAGGCGGGTCGCCGGCGAACGGGCGGCTCGCAGCACCCGGGGTTGCACGGTGAGCCGTCCACCGTCGTACCGAACGCCGGCTCGGAACCCAGACGCGCCGCGGCGACCCCGGATGTGCGCTCCTGCACCAGCGTTCGCACCAACGTGGCGAAGCGCGGGTCGTCGCCCGGGGTTCCGGCGCGCTCGAAGGCCATGCCGAGTTCCGCGGCCTTCTCGACGGCCTCGGTGTCCAGATCCCAGATCACCTCGAGGTGGTCGGAGACGAAGCCGACGGGACAGACCACCACCGCCTCCACCCCGCTGTCGGCGAGGGTCTCGAGGTGATCGCAGATGTCCGGTTCCAGCCACGGGATCTGCGGCGGACCGGACCGGGACTGCCACACCAGATCGTGCTCCGCGACTCCGGCGGCCGCCGCGCACAGCCGCGCGGCCTCGGCGACCTGCCGGCTGTAGAGATGGCCACCCGCCGAAGGGGGTCCCGCGGCGGCGTCCGCCGAGACCGGTACGGAATGCGCGGTGAACACCACGCGCGCACCGGCGCGCTTGTCGGCCGGAAGTCGGTGCAGCGCAGCGGTGATCGCGTCGGCGAAGGCGTCGACGAGCAACGGGTGGTCGTAGTACTGACGTAGCTTCGTCAGCTGCGGGGCACCCTCGCCGACCGCAGCACGCGCCCGGGCGATGTCCTCGTGGTACTGGCGGCACCCCGAATACCCGCCCCAGGCGGACGTCGGGAACACCAGAGCGTTCCGTACACCGTCGTCACGCATGCCGGCGACGGTGTCCTCCACCATCGGATGCCAGTTTCGGTTGCCGAAGTACACGGGCAGATCCACACCGGTGAGCGCGAATTCGGCCTCGACCGCGGCAATGATCTCTCGGTTCAGCCGATTGATCGGCGACACACCACCGAAGTGCAAGTAGTGCTCGGCCACCGCGTCCAGACGCTCCGGTGGGACTCCTCGGCCGCGCGTGACGTTCTCCAGAAACGGTCGCACGTCGTCCGGGCCCTCCGGGCCACCGAAGGACAGCACCAACAGCGCGTCGTAGTTCATGGCTCCATTCTGCCCGGCCGGGCGGGTCGCTTCCGCCCGGCCCGAGCAGGATCAGAGGTTCTCGGGCAACCAGGTGTTGTGGCTGGCGCCGCCGTCCACGTAGACGATCGACCCGGTGGTGGCGGGAAGCCAGTCCGAGAGCAGCGCACAGATGGACTTGGCCACGGCGGTCGGATCCTCGACGTCCCACCCGATGGGCGAGGCGCCGTCCCAGTACTCGTTGAGCTGGTTCATCTTCGCGGCGTCGCCGGTGGCGGTCCCGGCAATGGCCTTGGCCGCAAGGGTCTTGATCGGGCCGGCCGCCACGAGGTTGGACCGCACCTTCTTCGCCGCACCCACCTCGCGCGCCACGTAACGGTTGACCGATTCCAGTGCGGCCTTGGCGACGCCCATCCAGTTGTAGTACGGCATGGCCGTGCGGGGATCGAAGTCCATACCGACGATGGAGCCGCCCTCGTTCATGACCGGCAACACCGCACGGGAGACGGAGGCGTAGCTCCACGCCGAGATCTGGAACGCCGCGGCCGCATCCGGGCCCGGTCCCTCGAGGAAGGGCTTGGCGTCCGGTCCCATGAGCGTGCGCGGGGCGAACGCGATGGAGTGCAGCACGCCGTCGAGACCGTTCGGCGCGACCTCGCGCACCCGGTCGGCCAGCGCCGCGAGGTGCTCCTCGTTGGTCGCGTCCAGCTCGATGGCCGGCGGGACCGGCTGCGGGAGCCGCTGGGCGATGCGATCGATCAGTCGCAACCGATCGAACCCGGTGATGATCACCGTCGCGCCCTGCTCCTGCGCGACCTTGGCCGCATGGAACGCGATGGAGGCATCGGTGATGATGCCGGTGATGAGGATGGTCTTGCCTTCGAGCAGTCCGCCCATGAGGTCTTCGAGCCTTTCGTCGACGAGAGAAGAAGAGTGGTCAGTGACCCATGCCGATGCCGCCGTCGACCGGAATCACCGCGCCGGAGACGTAGGCCGAGTCCTCCGAGGCGAGGAAGCTGACGACGGCGGCCACGTCCTCGGGGGTGCCGGCACGCTGCAGCGGGATCGCCTGCAGCGCCATGTCCCGGTACTTCTGGTCCATGGCGGCGGTCATGTCGGTGTCGATGAACCCGGGCGCGACGACGTTGGCGGTGATGGAGCGCGACCCGAGCTCACGGGTCAACGACCGAGCCATGCCGATCACGCCCGCCTTGGACGACGCGTAGTTGATCTGGCCGGGGCCACCGGCCATACCGACCACCGAGCCGAGGAAGACGAAGCGGCCGAAGCGGGCCCGGAGCATCGACCGGCTGGCCCGCTTGGCCACCCGGAACGCACCCGTGAGGTTGGCGTCGATCACCGAGGTGAACTGCTCCTCGCTCATCCGCATGAGCAGGGTGTCGTCGGTGATGCCGGCGTTGGCGACGAGCACCTCGACCGGTCCCTGGTGCTTCTCGACCTCGGTGAAGGCGGCATCGACCGAGTCCGAATCGGTGACGTCGCACTGCACGCCGAACAGGCCGTCGGGGGCACCCGAGCTGCGGTGGGTGACGGCGACCTTGTGCCCGTCCGCCGCGAGTCGACGCGCCACGGCGAGTCCGATACCCCGGTTGCCTCCCGTGACCAGGACGGACCGGGCGACGAACGATTCGGGTGCGGACGACATGAACTCTCGACTCTCTCTCGGGGACGACGGCCGCAGCGCGGACGATCGAGGGCCAGGCGGCCCGCCGGTACTCTACCGACGTGCGTCAGGGCACCCGCTGGCGCAGCGACAATGCTGTGACGAATCCTGCCGTGACGAACAGGACTCCGGCGATCAGCCAAGGCCGACTGGCGTCGCCCCGCGTGGTTTCGAACCCGATCTGCTCTTCGAGGGTGTCGTAGACCTCGGTGAGTTCCTCGAGGCTCGACGCGGTGAAGAAACTGCCGCCGGACAGGTTCGCGATCTCCTCGAGCGACGGGTCGTCGACGGGGACCGCGACGCGTTGGGTGTCCCCCTGCTCGTCGGTGATGTCGACTGTGCCGAAGCTGGTGCCGAAGGAGATCGTCGAGATGGGAATGCCCTTCGCTTCGGCCTCACGGGCCGCGGTGTACCCGCCCCGCGGATCGTCGGGATCGTCCGGCACCGTCTGTTTCCCGTCGGAGAGCAGCACGATGCGGGCCGGCGGCGCTGCGTCCGAACCGCCGAGCACCGCCGCCAGGGTGTCGATGGACTGCATGGCCGTGAAGATCGCCTCTCCGGTCGCCGTCCGCTCGGCCAGCTGCAACCGGTCGATGGCCGACTTGGTCGCGTCCCGGTCGACCGTCGGGGACACGAGCACCGAGGCCGTCCCCGCGAACGCGACGAGTCCGAGGTTGATGCCGGGCGTGAGCCCGTCGGCGAACTGCTTGCCCGCCTCCTGAGCAGCGGCCAGGCGGGTCGGTTCGACGTCGGTGGCCTCCATGGACAACGACACGTCGACCACCAGCATCACGGTGGCGCGGTTGCGGGGTACCCGCTGGTCGGACGTGGGACCGGCCAGTGCGATCCCGAGGAACAGCAGTCCGACGAGCATCAGCGCCGTGGGGAGATGACGTAATCGGCCGGGGCGGGCGGGGGCGACCCGCTCGAGCAGTTCCAGGTTGGTGAAGCGGAGTGTGTTGCGCACCCGCCGGCGTTGCGCCCACACGTAGGCGACGACGAGGCCGACCACCACCAGGAGGAACAGCAACCACCAGGGCGCAGAGAATCCGGAGAGGCTCATCGCGTGCTCGCCCCCACGCTCGCGCCGAAGCGTCGCCGGGACACGAATCGGACGACGTCGGCGATCCAGTCGCCGTCCGTCCGCAAGGTCAACCGCGGTGCATTGCAACCACGCAGGATCTTCTCGACGTCGCGCCGGTGATCACTCGCGGCGCGCGCGAAGTCGGATCGGAGTTGCGGCGTCACGGAGAACTCGCGGGTGCGCCCCGACTCCGGATCGTGCAGCACCACGTCACCGACGTCGGGAAGCTCGAGATCGCGCGGGTCCAACACCTCGACGGCGAGCACGTCGTGACGCGCCGCGATCGCCCGTAGCGGGCGCTCCCAGTCGGTCGATCCGAGGAAGTCGCTGACCACGACGGCGAGGCCGCGCCGACGTTCCGGGCGTCGGAGCGAGTCGATCGCGCCGGCCAGATCGCCGCGAGTACCCTCCGCGGCGTGGGGCGTGGTGGCGATGGTCTTCAGCAGCGACTGCAGATGGGGCCGTCCCCCGCGCGCGGGTACGCGTACGACGCGGTCGCCGGTGGTGATCACCGCGCCCAGGCGATTGCCGCCACCGCTGGTGAGGTGCGCGATCGCCGCGGCCGCCGCCACCACCAGGTCGCGCTTCTCGCAACCGGCCGTTCCGAAATCGAGACTGGCGGACAGGTCGATCGCCAGCCACGTCTCCAACTCCCGGTCCGCCACGGTCTGACGAACGTGGGGCTGAGTCGTCCGCGCCGTCACCGACCAGTCCATCCGACGGACGTCGTCGCCGGGCTGATACTCGCGGGCGTCACCCGGCTCCGAACCCGGACCGGGGATCAAGCCGAGATGATCGCCGTGCAACACGCCGTCGAGACGACGACGAACCGTCAGCTCCAGGGTGCGCAGCGCCGACGTCAGCCGGGGATCCTCCAGCGACCCCGACGCGAACGACGGGGGCCGACCATGCTCGGTGTCCGTCACCGCGACGAGTCGGTCGCCGAAGCCTGCTGGGATGCCGGGCCCTGCTGCGGTGACGGGCCCTGCTGCGGTGCCGGGACCTGCTGGGGGTTCGGGCCCTGCTGAGGCGCGGGACCCTGCTGCGGTGCCGGACCCTGCGGGGCCGGCCGGTTCTGCTGGGGCACGGCCTGGACCCCGACCTGCGGGAGGCCCACGGTCTGCAGAACGCGCGTGATGACTTGCTCGGGGGTCACCTCGTCGGCCAACGCGTCGTAGGACAACACGAGCCGGTGGCGCAGCACGTCGGGAATCACCTCCAGGACGTCCTGGGGAACCACGTAGTCGCGACCGCGCAGCAGCGCGAGGGCGCGGGAGGCCGCGATGATGCCCAGTGTCGCGCGCGGGGACGCACCGTAGGCAATCCAGGACGCGACGTCGTCGAGCCCGACGTCGCGGGGGTTGCGCGTCGCCGCGATGACCCGAACCACGTAGTCGACCAGTGCGTGGTGCACGAACACCGACGCCGCGATCTTCTGCAACCGCACCAACTCGTCGGGGTTCAGCACCTGCTGGGGCGTCGGCGGTGCGACGCCCATGCGGTAGACGATCTCCCGCTCTTCCTCCACCGACGGGTAATCGACGACCACCTTGAACAGGAATCGGTCACGCTGGGCCTCCGGCAAGGGGTAGACGCCCTCGTTCTCGATGGGGTTCTGCGTGGCCATCACCAGGAACGGATCCGGCATCGGGTACGTACGACCGCCGATGGACACGTGCCGTTCGGCCATGACCTCGAGCAGCGCCGACTGCACCTTGGCGGGTGCGCGGTTGATCTCGTCCGCGAGAACGAAATTGGCGACCACCGGGCCGAGCTCGATGTCGAACTCCTCCTTGCCCTGCCGGAAGATCCGAGTGCCGATCAGGTCGGTCGGGACGAGGTCAGGGGTGAACTGGACGCGGGAGAACGAGCCGCCGACCACCGTCGCGAACGTCTCGACGGCCAGCGTCTTCGCCACGCCGGGAACGCCTTCGAGCAGCACGTGGCCGCGGGCCAGCAACCCGACGAGGATGCGCTCGACCAGCCGGTCCTGACCCACGATGACCCGTTTGACCTCGTAGACGGCCTTCTCGAGCGTCTGCACGTCCCGCGCCATGTCGGTCGTGTCGGTCTCTCGTGAGGTCACCTTCGGAACCACCGCTTTCTGCCCGGGACACCGCGCGCCGGATGCCCTGTGTGCACTGCTGACCTCCCCCACTATGGCAGGTGTCACCGACAGTCGACCGGTAGCGGTGACGACGGGCGGCCCGGGTGCAATGCGAAACGCCGTCGGCCTACTCCCCCGCTGGAGCCACGGGGTTCGTGCGTGCGTGTCATGGACCGTGTCGGTGGGTGCCGGTACACTCGAACATACGAGCGACTGGGGGGTCGAAGGCATGGTCGGTGTGCAGGTGGGGGCAGGTGCGACGAGCACCGTTCCGTGGGCTGCGCTCGACCACGCCGCCCTCGGTCTTCCCGCCACCACCGACCTCCCCTCCGCCCGGGCGCTGGACGCTCTGGTCCACGCTGCCGCCGGCGTCGCCTACCTGAAGTGGTTCGAATACCGACTCGCCGCCGCCATGCACGCCCGACTGGTCGAGCCGTTCGAGGACGAGGACCGGCGTGAGCTCGATGCGTTCACCCGCTGCGCCGCCACCATCGCCACCACGATGTCGGTCACGCAGGGGGCCGCCCGCACCTTGCTCACCGACGCCGTCGCGTTGCGGGACCGGCTCCCTCTCGTGGCGGAATGCCTGCGGGACGGTGTCGTCACCCCTCACCACATCCGCACCATCGTCTCCCGCACCGAACTGATCGAGGGGCAGTGCTACGCCGCCCTGGTCGACGCCGACATCGCCCGCGCCCTCCGCAGACCCGGGTCGTGGTCGCCGGCGCGGATGGAGACGATGGTCGACAAGATGGTGCACCGCCGTGATCCCGACGCCGTCCGCGAACGCCGAGACGCCGCGAAGCAGAATCGGGAGTTCACCGTCGAGACCGGCCGCGACGGCATGGCCACCGCCATGGACACCCGGTCGGCCGAAGACGTCGCCGCTCTCGCCGAGGCGGTGCGGCGACTGGCGGAGCAGGTGTGCCCGAAGGACACCCGCTCCAAGGCCGCGCGCGCGTCCGATGCGCACTACGCGTTGGTCACCCAGACGGAGTTCGGGTGTGACTGCGACCGCCCCATCACCGACTGCCGCTACAAGAACATCGACCTGGAGAAGTTCGCGGCGACCGCCCCGCGGATCGTGATCCACCTCGTCACCGACACCACCACCCTCGACGGCCCCGTCCCGGCGCCGGAGGCCGAGCGAGTCTGCCGGTCGACCCAGCACCCAGCGCGACCGGACATGGGCCACTCGGATGTACCGCTGCGGCCCGGCGCCGATCCCACCGCGAACGCGGCCGGAGCCGAGACGATCGCACCGAAACCGGTTACGACGGATCCGGTTACGGCGGAACCGGATACTACGGAAACGGTTACTACGGAAACGGTTACTACGGAAACGGTTGCTACGGAAACGGTTGCGGCGGAACCGGAGTTCTCGGGCCGGCCGAACGTCACCGCGGACGCCGATCGGATCGATACCGCCGGAGCCGGTGACAACTCATGGAGGTGCGAGAAGTCCGTCGGCCTGGACACCGTCGACGGCGTCGGATTCCTCCCCGGCATCGGCACCATCTCCGGTGCCCACGTCCGCGACCTCGCCGCCGACCCCCGCACCGTCATCCGACCATTGGGCGACGGCACCGACACCCCACTCCCGGCGACGCAACCGTCGAACCCCTACCGGCCTTCCGCCGCCCTCGACGCGTACATCCGTGCCCGGGATTTGTTCTGCACCTGGCCCGGCTGCAACCGACCAGCGTGGGACGGCGACCTCGACCACATCACCGAATACGACAACACCCACCCCGACCGGGGTGGGCGTACCGACGCGACCGGACTCGGCGCCAAATGCCGCTTCCACCACCTACTGAAAACGTTTGGGGACTTCGTCGACGACCAGTACCCCGACCCCACCGACCCGAGCCGGCTGATCCGCACCATCACCATCCCCGACGGGCGCACCGTCCTCGGACCGGCGTTCACCGGACACGACGTCCACCCCGGACTGGACGCCATCGTCTTCGGCGACCCACCCGCCGCAGGCACACCGAAACCGCCCCCGAAACGGGCTGCGGCCGAGCGCCAACGACCCGCCCCACGCACCGAGCAGAAACACGCCCGCCGACGACAGGAACGCAACCGCAACCGACTCCGCAGGGTCATCCCACCGGATGACACCCCACCCCCGTTCTGATCGGGGCGGGGGCGGGGGCGCGTGTCACTCCACCATGCGCACGGCGTACGGCGTCATGCCGCTCCACCGCACCGGTGACACTTTCACCACGTCGCCCGACTGCGGCGCCTCGAGCATGGTGCCGTCACCGAGGTACAGCGCCACGTGCTGCGATGCGCCCGGACCCCAGAACAGCATGTCGCCGCGCTTCATCTGCGAGGACGGGACCTGCTTGCCCGCGGTGTACTGGTACCCGGTGTAATGCGGCAGGGAAATGCCCAGGCCGCCGAAGGCGTACATCATCAACCCGGAGCAGTCGAAGCCCACCTTGTTGTAGTCGCCGTAGCTGTCGGCGACACCGCCGTCACGGATGCCCTTGGTGGGCCCGTTCTCGTTACCCCCACCCCACGAGTACGGCGTCCCCAGCACCGACATTCCGCGGTCGATCACCAACTCGATCGCCGCACTACCGGTCACCGCGGGCTTGCCGACACTCGGCTTGCTCGGCGTCGTCGTGCCGGTGCCCGAAGTCCCGGTGCCCGACGACGTGCCGCTCCCGCCCGACGTACCCGTGCCTCCCGACGTGCCCGTGCCCCCCGACGTACCTGCGCCGGACCCGGAGGACGTCCCGGCACCCGGTCGGGTCGCCCCGACGAGGTCGGTGTGGTCGGGTGCGGCTGCCGCTGCCGCGGCTGCCCGGTCGGCTGCGGCCTGATCGGCGGCGACCCGTGCTGCGGCTGCTGCGGCCGCCTGTTCGGCCTGCCGAGCGGCCTCGGCCGCGGCGGCTTCCTCTACTTGGCGCTGGGCGTCCCACCGGGTGTACGCGTCACGCTGACCTTCGAGGCCTGCGGCGCCGGCACGGGCGGATTCCAGCTCGGCGGCGGCCGCGTCGCGGTTGGCCTCGACGGCCGCCTTGCGTGCGGACTGGTCCTGCTGCGCGGCGACCGCAGCGGCGATGGCCTGTTCCGCCTCGGCCTTCTTCGCGTCGGCGGCGGCGGAAGCGCGGTCCGCCTCGAGCTTGCTCGCTCGGGCGGCCGAGTCCCGGTTGGCCTGTTCGGTGCGGGCGCGCTGGAGGCCGTCGAGTACGGCGTTCTGCTTCGCGGAGAGCAACCGCAGCAGCTGGGCGCGGTCGAGCACGTCCTGCGGCCCGTCGGCGTCCAGAAGGGACGATGCGCCGGCAGCTCCGGTGCCGCGGATGTAGTCGGTGACGGCGGCACTGTCGAACTTGCGCTGCGCATCCGTGATGACCTGGCCGGCGTCCTGGAGCGCGCGTTGCGCCAGGGTCACCGCGGCGGCCGCGGCGTCGGCCGCGGAGCGCGCGTTCTGGAGGTCGACGAGGGCCTTGTTGACGTCCTCGCGCTTGACGGCGACGGCGGCGTCGAGCGCGGCGAGCTGCTGATTCGCGGCGGCGACTCGGTCGATGAGGTCGCTGACGCGGGCGATGCCGTCGCCGACCCGCGCCTGCGCACCCGCGATGTCGGCGTCCGACGGATTGGGCGGCGGAGGCGGGACTGCCGAGGCCAGGGGCGGCGTGACGGCCGTCGCGACGGAGAGCGCCAGCAGGACCGCGACACCGATCGACCGACGCCGCGTTCGGCCCGCAGCGCTCCGTCGACCCTTCAGGCCGGTTCGACTCACCTGTGTCTCCCTCGTGTCCCCCGCGCTGGTGTCGGCCGCGCGTGTCACCCCGCAGCGCCGAGGGAAGGCACGACGCAGCACGGATACGACGGATCGACACCGATCGTCACGCCCGACACGCACGACCCGGAGACCACGAACGCCCCTCTGCGACACTTCTTCCCCAAGCAGTGCCACGTGAACCGTACGACACTCTGATCGCTGAGGGAACTCCAGTCACAAATGACACAGATGTCGTTCGACAACGGCATCTGCGCTGATCAGGAGGTTGTCCGGAAATGGCCGGGCAAAATTTCTTCGGGAGATGTCCCTAATCGTTCGGCCGCACGGCGTCTGTCGTGGTGACACGCCTCGAGTCGGCGGTATCCGACACCGCGGTCGTTCCCGCGGCACCGGGCATGTCGGCGTCCTGTGCAGATCCGTCCTGCCGTGCCCGGAACCGGAGTGCGTTGGCCCACCCCGTGGCACCCAGGACCAGCGCGACCAGGGCCACGAGGGCGAGCGTCAGCCCGGTCCAGGACGGACCCGGCGCGATCACGACGTCGAGGAACTGGTTCGCCGACAGAACGGGGTCCGAGGTGTACGCGCTGTCCTGGCCGGCCTCGAGCGTCACGCGGTCGATGCTGTCGCTGAACGTACCCACCTGGCCGGGACCGAGCACCAGCACGGTGCCCCCGTCCGCAGCGCCTACCTCGGTGGCCAGATCCCGCAGGTTCGAGTCGAGCCGAGCCGGCTCCTCGAGAACGACGACGTTCAAGGCGATGCCCTCGTCCTGCGCCCGAGCCACGACGGCCTCGAGGCCGGGGACCAGCTCGGCCGGCGCCGAGACGCCGTCGTCGGCGACATCGGCCAGGGTCGACGGAACGTCCACGAACGGCGGGATCTCCGCCGCCGCGGGGGCAGCGTGAACCGGGACGGAGTATGAGAGCGACATCGCGCCTGAACCCTACGGCACGGTCGGCTCGCGGACCCCGCTCGTTGCACCTGTGTCGTCGGTGGAGAACGATGAGGGCCGTACGCCGGTCCACGGCGCGCCGACCGGACACGGTTCGCGCCTTTCTTACAGGACAAGCGTACTGTTAGGATCGAACCGAGAGAGCAGCGGCGCCGGATCCAGCCCGATCCGACCCGATCGCGGGTGACCCGCTTCCTCTCGTAGACCGTCGACACAGCCCCGTCGGCGGTAGCGAAGAGAAGACGACTGGAGCTGACGTGAGCGCAAGTATCGATTCGTTCGGCGCGAAGGGAACGCTGGAGGTCGGAGAGAACTCGTACGAGATCTTCCGTCTGAACGCCGTCCCCGGCACCGAGAAGCTGCCCTACGCACTGAAGGTTCTCGCCGAGAACCTTCTGCGCACCGAGGACGGCGCCAACATCACCAAGGATCACATCGACGCGATCGCGAACTGGGATGCGTCCGCCGATCCGTCCATCGAGATCCAGTTCACCCCGGCCCGGGTGATCATGCAGGACTTCACCGGTGTGCCCTGCATCGTCGACCTCGCCACCATGCGTGAGGCTGTCACCGCTCTCGGCGGCGATCCGGAGAAGGTCAACCCCCTCGCCCCCGCCGAGATGGTCATCGACCACTCCGTCATCATCGACGTCTTCGGTCGCGCCGACGCCTTCGAGCGCAACGTCGACATCGAGTACCAGCGCAACGGCGAGCGCTACCAGTTCCTGCGCTGGGGCCAGGGCGCGTTCGACGACTTCAAGGTCGTCCCGCCCGGCACCGGCATCGTGCACCAGGTCAACATCGAGCACCTCGCGCGCACCGTCATGGTCCGGAACGGTCAGGCCTACCCCGACACCTGCGTCGGCACCGACTCGCACACCACCATGGTCAACGGCCTCGGTGTGCTCGGCTGGGGCGTCGGCGGCATCGAGGCCGAGGCGGCCATGCTCGGCCAGCCCGTCTCCATGCTCATCCCCCGCGTCGTCGGCTTCAAGCTCACCGGTGAGATCAAGCCGGGCGTGACCGCGACCGACGTCGTCCTCACGGTCACCGACATGCTGCGCCAGCACGGCGTCGTCGGAAAGTTCGTCGAGTTCTACGGCAAGGGTGTCGCCGAGGTGCCGCTGGCCAACCGCGCGACCCTGGGCAACATGAGCCCCGAGTTCGGCTCCACCGCCGCGATCTTCCCGATCGACGACGAGACGGTCTCCTACCTGCGGCTCACCGGTCGCTCGGAGGAGCAGCTGGCCCTGGTCGAGGCGTACGCCAAGGAACAGGGCATGTGGCACGACCCCGAGAACGAGCCGGCGTACTCCGAGTACCTCGAGCTCGACCTCGGCGACGTGGTCCCCTCCATCGCCGGACCCAAGCGTCCGCAGGACCGAATCCTGCTCTCGGACAGCAAGACCGCGTTCCGCAAGGACATCCACAACTACGTGGGCGGCGAGAAGACCGATGCGACGCCGTCCAAGCTGGACGAGGCCCTCGACGAGACCTTCCCCGGTTCCGACCCGGCCACGCTGTCCTTCGCGGACGACGACGCCGCACCGCTGCACTCCGCCGCGAACGGTTCCGAGGGACGCCCCACCAACCCGGTGCGGGTGCAGTCCGAGGAGCAGGGCTCCTTCGTTCTCGACCACGGCGCCGTCGCCATCGCGTCGATCACGTCCTGCACCAACACCTCCAACCCGTCGGTCATGCTCGGTGCGGCCCTGCTGGCGAAGAACGCCGTCGACAAGGGCCTGACCAGCAAGCCGTGGGTCAAGACCTCGATGGCGCCCGGCTCGCAGGTGGTCACCGACTACTACGACAAGGCCGGCCTCTGGCCGTTCCTCGAGAAGCTCGGCTTCTACCTCGTGGGCTACGGCTGTGCCACCTGCATCGGCAACTCGGGCCCGCTGGACCCGAAGATCTCCGAGGCGATCCAGGACAACGACCTCACGGTCACCGCGGTGCTCTCCGGTAACCGCAACTTCGAGGGACGCATCTCCCCCGACGTGAAGATGAACTACCTGGCCTCGCCGCCGCTGGTGATCGCGTACGCACTGGCCGGCACCATGGACTTCGACTTCGAGCACGACGCGCTCGGTCAGGACTCCGAGGGCAACGACGTCTTCCTGAAGGACATCTGGCCCTCCCCCAAGGAGATCCAGGACACGATCGACTCGTCGATCTCGAAGGAGATGTACACCAAGGGCTACGCCGACGTCTTCAAGGGCGACGAGCGCTGGCGCGGACTGCCCACCCCGGACGGCAAGACGTTCGAGTGGGACAGCGAGTCCACCTACGTGCGGAAGCCTCCGTACTTCGACGGCATGCCGAAGGATCCGGAGCCCGTCTCCGACATCACCGGTGCCCGCGTCCTGGCGCTGCTGGGTGACTCGGTCACGACCGACCACATCTCGCCGGCCGGTGCCATCAAGCCGGGAACACCGGCGGCGCAGTACCTCGACGAGCACGGCGTGGAGCGCAAGGACTACAACTCCTTCGGTTCGCGACGCGGCAACCACGAGGTGATGATCCGCGGCACGTTCGCGAACATCCGTCTGCGCAACCAGCTCCTCGACGACGTCTCGGGCGGCTACACCCGCGACTTCACGCAGGACGGTGGCCCGCAGGCCTTCATCTACGACGCGTCGCAGAACTACCAGGAGGCCGGCATCCCGCTGGTCGTGCTGGGCGGCAAGGAGTACGGCTCCGGCTCGTCGCGCGACTGGGCGGCCAAGGGCACGCGCCTGCTCGGCGTCAAGGCGGTCATCACCGAGTCGTTCGAGCGCATCCACCGCTCCAACCTCATCGGAATGGGCGTCGTGCCGCTGCAGTTCCCGCAGGGCGAGTCGGCGGCGTCGCTGAAGCTCGACGGCACCGAGACCTTCGACATCTCCGGCATCACGGAGCTGAACGAGGGCCGCACGCCCAAGACGATGCACGTCACCGCGACCAAGGAGAACGGCGAGAAGATCGAGTTCGACGCCGTGGTTCGCATCGACACCCCCGGTGAGGCGGAGTACTACCGCAACGGCGGCATCCTGCAGTACGTGCTGCGCAATATGATCGGCTGAGTCCGACCAGGACATCGACCGGTCCGTAGCCGGACACCCCACGCGGAACGCGCACGATCGCTCGGCGGTCGTGCGCGTTCTGCGATGGTGCCCCGAGAAGAACAGGAGACGGAAAGTGCCGAAGGTCAGCGAGGACCACCTCGCCGCTCGTCGCGGTCAGATCCTCGACGGTGCCCGGCGCTGTTTCGCCGCGTACGGCTACGAGGGCGCCACCGTCCGTCGGCTCGAGGAGGCCACCGGGCTGTCCCGCGGCGCGATCTTCCACCACTTCAAGGACAAGGACGGGCTCTTCCTCGCCCTGGCGCGGGACGACGCCCACCGGATGGCCGACGTCGCCGCGGACCAGGGACTGGTGCAGGTCATGCGGGACATGTTGGCCGCACCGGAGGACTTCGACTGGCTCGGCACGCGTCTCGAGATCGCGCGCCGCCTCAAGACCGACGCCGAGTTCCGGGCCGGGTGGACGGAACGCTCGGTGGAACTGCGTGGGGCCGTGCTCGCGCGCCTCGAGCGTCAGCGGTCCGCGGGCCGACTGCGTGACGACGTACCCACCACCGTCCTGTTGAGTTTTCTCGACCTGGTCATGGACGGACTCGTGACCCGCCTGGCCTCCGGGCAGGACACCGACGACCTGTCCGCCGTCCTCGACCTGGTCGAGGAATCCGTCCGACGGGAGCGCGCATGACCGGGATCGATCCACGCCGACTGCCGGTGATCGTCGGCGTCGCCGACCTCTCCCGCGGCTCGGCGACCCGGCCGCCGACACCGGCGGAACCGCTCGGTCTCGTCGACGACGCCGTCCAGCGTGCGCTGAGAGACACCGGCGCCTCGGGACTGGCGGACGCCGTGACGCGGGTGGACGCCGTCCGGACCA
Organism: Rhodococcus sp. PBTS 1; assembly: GCF_001620025.1. Classification (NCBI taxonomy): domain Bacteria; kingdom Bacillati; phylum Actinomycetota; class Actinomycetes; order Mycobacteriales; family Nocardiaceae; genus Rhodococcus; species Rhodococcus sp. PBTS 1. Next base: position 1,804,943 of record NZ_CP015219.1, on the reverse strand, counting down.
CCAGTTGGCGGTACGACGATCTGCCCGGCCTGCTCGCCCGTCGTCACGGGTGGACCCTGCGGACGTCGTTCACGACGACGGTCGGCGGACACTGGCCGGTGGCGTTGCTGAACGCCGTCGCCGACGGGATCGCCGACGGATCCGACGACGTGGCTCTCGTGGTCGGCGGCGAGGCGCAGGCGTCGCTGCGGGGGCTGGGCAAGGCCGGTCGGGATCCGGTGGACGCCGGGTGGACCGCGGAACCCGGCGGACCGCCCGCCTTCGACCCGGAGGACCTCGGCAGCGCAGCCATGCAGCGCGCGGGCATCCTCGCTCCGGTCCAGATCTACCCGCTGTTCGAGAACGCCCGTGCGCACGCCCTCGGTCTCACCGCCGAGCGTGCTCGCGCAGAGTCGGCCGAACTGTACGCGCGGTTCTCCGCGGTGTCCGCGGACCACCCCGCGGCCTGGAACCCGGGTGCCCGCACCGCCGACGAGATCGCCTCCGTCGCAGCGGACAACCGGGCCGTCTCCGACGCCTATCCGCTGTCGATGAACGCCATGCCCTTCGTCGACCAGGCCGCGGCCGTGGTAGTGTGCTCGCTGCAGACCGCGCGTGAGAAGGGCGTTCCCGAGGATCGCGTCGTTCACGTGTGGGGTGGTGCGGGCGCCGCCGACACCCCGGACGTGGTGCGGCGCAGCAGTTTCGAGCACTCCCCCGCTCTCGCCTCCGTGATGGAGCGCCTGGGCGTCGCGGGTCCGCCGGCCCTCGTCGATGCCTACAGCTGCTTCCCGATCGTTCCCAAACTGCTGCTGGCAGAGCTGCAGTCGATCGGCGCGGCCGAGGACCTGCTGCCCACGCTGCTGGGCGGCCACTCGTTCTTCGGGGGTCCCCTGTCGAGCTACAGCCTCCACGGCATCGCCGAGGCGGTACGCCGGCTCCGCCGCGATCGCACCGCCGGCCCGGCTCTGGTCCACGCCAACGGTGGGTACCTGACGCACCAGCACGTCGTCCTGCTCGGCGCGGAACCGCGCCCCGGAGGACGGGTGGGTGACAGCGACGTCGTCACGATCGCACCGGGAGCGGCGGATGTCGTCACCGATCACCGCGGACCGGTCAGGGTCCTCACCGCGGCCACCACCTACGGACGGGACGGCACTCCCGACGCGACCCTGCTGATCGCCGAGACCGCGGACGGCCGCCGCGTCGCCGGACGCACGACGGCGTCCGGCGCGTGGCCCGATGCGCTCCCGCTGGTCGGGCGCACGATCGAGGTGACCGACGAGAACGGAGTGCTGGCTGTCAGGCCAGCGTGATGAGGTCCAGGTAGTCCTGCGACCAGTGGTCCTCGGTGCCGTCGGGCAGCAGGATCACGCGCTCGGGCGACAGCGCCTCGGCCGCTCCGGGATCGTGTGTCACCAGCACCACCGCTCCCTTGTAGCTGCGCAGCGCCTCGAGGACCTGCTCGCGCGAGATGGGGTCGAGGTTGTTGGTCGGCTCGTCGAGCAGCAACACGTTCGCGGCCGAGGACACCAGGCCGGCCAGCGCGAGACGGGTCTTCTCACCGCCGGACAGCGTGCCGGCCGGTTGCTCGAGCTGCGGCCCGGTGAACATGAACGCACCCAGCAGCGACCGGAGTTCCTGCTCGGGAGTGTCGGGCGCGGCATGGCGCACGTTCTCCCAGACCGAGGCCATGTCGTCGAGCGTGTCGTGCTCCTGCGCGAAGTAGCCGATGCGCAGACCGTGGCCCGGCTCGAGACCGCCCGAGTCGGACTTCTCCGTCCCCGCCAGGATGCGCAGCAGCGTGGTCTTGCCCGCGCCGTTGAGACCGAGCACCACCACGCGCGATCCCCGGTCGATCGCCAGATCGACGCCGGTGAAGATCTCGAGCGAGCCGTAGACCTTGGTGAGGTTCGACGCCATGAGCGGTGTCTTGCCGCAGGGCGCCGGCTCGGGGAATCGGATGTGCGCCACCCGGTCCGACACGCGTTCCTCGTCGAGGTTCGCGAGCAGCTTGTCGGCACGCTTGACCATGTTCTGCGCCGCGACGGCCTTGGTGGCCTTGGCGCCCATCTTCGCAGCCTGCGCCCGCAGTGCCGATGCCTTCTTCTCCGCGTTGGCGCGCTCGCGGCGTCGTCGCTGCTCGTCGGTGGCGCGTGCGTCGAGGTACTTCTTCCACCCCATGTTGTAGACGTCGGCCTCGCCGCGGACGGCGTCGAGGAACCACACGCGGTTCACGACGTCCGCGAGCAACTCGACGTCGTGGCTGATGACGATCAACCCGCCCTCGTGATTCTGCAGGAACCCGCGCAGCCAGGTGATGGAGTCCGCGTCGAGGTGGTTGGTCGGCTCGTCGAGCAGGAGGGTGGTGCCCGACCGGCCGCCGCTGCCGTCGGAGGCGGCGAAGAGGATGCGGGCGAGCTCGACCCGGCGACGCTGACCGCCGGAGAGCGTGCGCAGCGGCTGCGCGAGGATGCGGTCCGGCAGCCCCAGGCTGTTGGAGATGCGGGCGGCCTCGCTTTCGGCCTCGTACCCGCCGAGCGAGGCGAACCGCTCCTCGAGTTCCCCGTACTTCCGGACCGCCTTGTCCAGGCGTTCGTCGTCCGCGACCTCGGCCATCAGGGCCTGCTGCTTCTCCATCTTCCGGAGCAGCGAGTCGAGGCCACGCGCGGAGAGGACGCGATCCTTGGCCAGGACGTCGAGATCGCCCTCCTTGGGGTCCTGCGGGAGGTATCCCAGCTCGCCCGTGCGGGTGACGGACCCCGCGTAGGGCTCGCCCTCCCCCGCCAGGATGCGCAGCGTCGTCGTCTTGCCCGCGCCGTTGCGGCCCACCAGGCCGATCCGGTCGCCCGCCTGCACCCGCAGCGCGGGCCCCGGGGCGGAGAGAAGGGTGCGCACACCGGCACGAACCTCCAGGTCGGTGGCGGTGATCACGGCACGAACTCCCAACGTCGACGATGCGGCAAACCCTCATTCTATCCGCCGCGAACCAGTGAATTCACCGCCCGAGAGTGACTCCGCTAACGTCTGCGCCATGAGCACCCACACCGATCTGCAGGGCCGCGTCGCCCTCGTCACCGGAGCGAGTCGCGGCATCGGCAAGGCCGTCGCCGCCGACCTGCTCGCCCGCGGCGCCGCGGTCACCATCACCGCGCGCAAGGAGGACCAGCTGAACGCCGCGGCGGAGGACCTGCGTGCCGCGGTGCCCGGCGGCGTCGTCCTGCCCATCGCGGGCAACGCCGGGGACGCGGACTCCCGGCAGTCCACCGTCGACCGGACCGTCGCGGAACTGGGATCGCTGGACATCCTCGTCAACAACACCGGGATCAATCCCGTCTACGGCGCCCTCATGGACGCCGACCTGGACGGGGTCAAGAAGATCTTCGACGTCAACGTCGTCGCCACCCTCGGGTACACGCAGCGCGCCTACCACGCCTGGATGGGTGAGCACGGCGGCGCGATCGTCAATCTCGCGAGTGTCGCCGGCCTGCGCTCGACCGGCGTCATCGCCGCCTACGGCGCCTCGAAGGCCGCCCTGATCCGGCTGACGGAGGAGCTCGCCTGGCAACTCGGACCCCGGATCCGCGTCAACGCGGTCGCGCCCGGCGTCGTCAAGACCAAGTTCGCGGAGGCCCTCGTCGCCGGCGGTGAGGACGCGGCGTCGCAGGGCTACCCGATGAAGCGACTGGGCACGCCCGAGGACGTCGCGGCGCTCGTCGGGTTCCTCGCCTCCGACGCCGCCTCCTGGATCACGGGCGAGACCGTGCGAGTCGACGGCGGGTTGCTGGCCACCGGATCGCTCTGACCGTGTTCCCCTCACCCGACGCCGTGGTGGTCGGTGCGGGACCGGCCGGACGCGCCGCGGCGCACCGCATTGCGGCGGCGGGGGCCGTCGTCGTCCTCGTCGACCCGCACCCGGATCGTCGGTGGACGCAGACCTACGCGATGTGGGACGACGAACTGCCGGCGTGGCTCCCGGCCGACGTGCGCGCGACGACCACCCGGTCCGCCACCGTCGTCGGCGCCCGTCGGCACCACGTGGCCCGCGCCTACACGGTGCTCGACACCGTGGCCCTGCAGCGGGCCCTGACCGTCGACCCGGCCGCCGTGGTGCGGGACGTCGCGGTGAGCGTCGATGCGCGGGGCGTGACACTCCGCAGCGGGGGCCGCCTCGGCGCGGGCGTCGTGATCGACGCGCGCGGTTCGGCCGTCGGGCCGGGAGTCCCCGAGCAACGGGCGTACGGGGTGATCGTGCGTCCGGAGGTCGCGGAACCGGCGCTGGGGGGCGCCGAGACCCTGGTCATGGATTGGCGGCATGACAACGGCACGGACCCGCACGAACACCCCACGTTCCTCTACGGCGTGCAGCTCGACGCCGATCGGGTGCTGCTCGAGGAGACGTCGCTCGTCGGCGAGCCCGGACCCGACCAACCCGAGCTGGCCGCGCGACTGCACCGCCGCCTGCAGCATCGCGGCGTCGCGCTCCGCGGCGACGAGGCCGTCGAACGCGTGCGGTTCGCCATGGCCCCGCCGTCGGTAACGCCGGCCGGCGTGGAGGTGACGGGCGCCCGCAGCGCGGCGCTGCACCCGGCCACCGGGTACAGCGTCGCGTCGTCCCTGCGCCGGGCCGACGCGCTCGCCCGCCACGTCGTCGACGGCACCCCGGTGACCTCCCGGGCCACCGCCGCGGTGACGTCGTTGCGGCGACTCGGCGGACAGGTGCTGCTGGGTCTGCCGCCGGACGAGCTCGCGGACTTCTTCGACCGGTTCTTCGAGCTCCCCGTGGCCGCGCAGCGCGCCTACCTCTCCGGCGACGGCGACCTCCCGGGGACGGCGCGGGCCATGGGCGAGCTCTTTCGCGGGGCCGGATCAGGCCACCGACGTGCCATCGTCCGCACCGTCGGCCGACGCGCACGCGTGTCGGTTCCGTGGTTGCCGTGACGGGTGGTGGCGCCGTGACGATCCGTGGCCCAAGATTGACACCATGCGATCGATCTGGAAAGGCGCCATCGCCTTCGGGCTGGTGAACGTGCCGGTGAAGGTGTACACCGCCACCGAGGACCACGACATCAAGTTCCACCAGGTCCACGGCAAGGACGGCGGTCGCATCAAGTACGACCGCAAGTGCTCGGTGTGCGGCGAATCCGTCCAGTACGCCGACATCGACAAGGCGTACGAGTCGCCCGACGGCGATCGCGTGATTCTCACCGACGAGGACTTCTCCTCGCTCCCTGCCGCCGAGAAGCACGAAATCCCGGTGCTCGAGTTCGTCCCGACGGAACAGATCGACCCGATCCTCTACGACAAGAGCTACTACCTGGAGCCGGACTCGACGTCGCCCAAGGCGTACGTCCTGTTGCGGGACACCCTCACCGAGACGGATCGAACGGCGTTGGTGCACTTCACCCTTCGGCAGAAGACCCGGCTCGCGGCCCTGCGGGTGCACGAGGACGTACTCATGATCCAGACCCTGCTCTGGCCTGACGAGGTCCGCGCCGCCGAGTTCGGCTCGCTGGACGGCGTGAGTGCGCCGCGGCCGCAGGAACTGAAGATGGCGGGTGCGCTGGTCGAGAGCATGTCCGGCGACTTCGACCCGTCGGAGTACACGGACGACTATCAGATCGAGCTGCGGAAGGTTCTCGACGAGGCCATCGAGAACGGCGGTGAGAAGGTCGTCCACTTCGAGCGCGAGGACGAGGACACGGGCGAGGACGCCGAGGTCGTCGATCTGGTTGCCGCACTGCAGCGCAGCGTCGAGGCCGCCGGCCGGTCCGGGCGCGGGCGCGCGTCGGACAGCGGTGACGGTGACTCCGAGAAGGACACCGACACGACCCCGGCCAGGAAGGCCCCGGCGAAGAAGACCCCGGCGAAGAAGACCGCGGCGAAGAAGGCTCCCGCGAAGAAGACGGCGGCCACGAAGACCGCGGCGAAGAAGACTGCCGCGAACAAGACTGCCGCGAAGAAGGCTCCCGCCAAGAAAAGCAGTGGTGCAGCGGACCACAGCGAACGCAAAGGCGCGTGACACGAACACAATTCGCCGGGGTCGTATCCGTAAGCCTCACAACGCCGAAGGTGTTATGTCACAGAGAACCCGTCTTTAGAGTTCCTTCCTGACGCCACGCAACGAACGTGGTCGACGTCGGCCGAGTCGGCTGTCGGGGGAACCAGTCGGGGAGAGAGACACATGTTCGAGCACGAGTTCACGACCGTCGCAAACGACGCCCATCTCGTCAGTCCGGTCGTGGCACTGACCGCGGACGCACCGTCGCTGCTGTTTCCGCGCAAGTACGCGGACATCGCCGCTCTGAGCGCAGGCGACGCCACTCTGCTGCGACCGGTCCTCGACTCCGCGACCGCCGACGCGGTGGCGGACATGCCCGAGCCGCGGCACGAGGTCGCCCTGGTGTTCGGCGCCAACGGCTTCGTGGGCGCGCACCTGGTGGCGGAACTGTCGACCCGTGACGACGTCACCACCGTCTACGCCGGTGTCCGCGGAAGCACGGACGTGCCCGCGGCCGATCGGTTCGAGGAGACTGTCGCGCGCTACGACATCACGAACATCGACCGGTCCAAGATCACCGTGATCGAGGCGGTGCCCACCCGAACCCGTTTCGGTCTGGACGAGGCCACCTTCGTCCATCTCCGCGAGACGGTGGACCAGGTCTTCAACTCCGCGAGCAGCACCGACTACGACGCCACGTACCTCGACCTGCGCCGCGACTGGTTCGAGTCCCTGCTGCGCGTCGTGCAGTTCACCCTCGAGTCGCGCCGGAAGCACCTCACTTACATGGGCTCCATCGGGGCTTTCCTCTACTGCAATCCGGAGGACTTCCTGCGCCCGGACTCGTGGTGGTACTCGGGCTACTGCCAGATGAAGTGGATCAACGGCCGTCTGCTGCGGTGGCTGAACGCCGACGCGCTCGCCTCGGTGACGCTGTGCGAGTCCCCGTACGTGCTCGGATCGACCACCGTCGGCAAGGACCCGGGTCGCGTCTACAGCTTCTGGCGCGCCATCGAGCTGGGCAACAGCGTCGGTGCGCTGTGGGACGGGCCGGGCATGAACTACGCACCGGTGGACGTGCTGACGCAGGTCCTCGCCGACAACGCGCTCGCCGACTCCCCGCTGGCGTACCTCGTGCCGTCGAACCCCGAGCCGTACTCGAACGCCGTGCTCGCCGACGCTCTCGGCCTCGATCTGGTGCCGTTCGACGAGTTCGTCCGGCGCGTGAACCAGCACATCCCCCCGGCGCGCACCGCGGCTCTGCTCGGGTCGGACGTCAACGATCTGATCCGCCGCTCCAACGCTCCGTCGGTGCTGCCCGCCGGCACGGACACCTCGTGGTGGGACCATACGGCGCTGTTCGCGAAGTACCTCGCGCACATCGAGTTCCGTGACATCACCGGTCGGCGTACCGGCCTCGTCTCGGCGTGACGCCGCGTCCCCACCCGCACCGCCCGCCGCCCTCCGGCCGGGTACCGACGCAACCGGTGTTCGTCCAGCCGGGGCGTCGGTACGCCGTCCGCACCTGGACCGGGGACCTCGTGCAGTTCGTCCTCGGGCTCGTCTACTACCTCGCCGTCGTCGCGCTCGGCGCACCCGCCGTGCTGATCGACCGCCTTCTGGGAACTCGGCTGTACGACCGGTTCGTGAGCCTCGCCGAACGCATCGACCACGGCGGGGCGGCATGACCCGGCCGCGGGCTGCGGCGGCGGCAACCGCAGCGGCGGTGGTCGCCGGGTACTCGTACTGGCGCAGCGCCGCCTTCCTGCGCGACCCCGTGCGCGTTCCTCCGGAGGACGAGAACACCGTCGTCGCCGCCGCCGACGGGTACGTCACCTACGTCAAGCGTGTCGACGACGGCGAGGTACCCGTCGCGATCAAGAAACGGCGGTCCATCCCGCTCACCGAGTACGCGGGCGTGGCCGCCGCCGACCCCTCCGAACCCGGCGTCTCGGGATGGCTGGTCGGGACCTACATGACCGAGCACTCGGTCCACCGGAACCGGGCACCCGTCGAGGGCACGGTGACCCTGCGCGAGCACCGCGGCGCGGCCCCGTTCAACCGGTCGATGGCCCGCATGACCGCCAATCTCGTTCTGCGGCAACGGCCGTACGACCGGGACTGCGAGTACCTGCTCACCAACGAGCGTCTCACCATCGGACTGCGGCACGCCACCGGGGCGGTCGTCTACGTCACGCAGATCGCCGACCTGTGGGTGGATCGCATCGTCGCCCACACCCGGCCCGGTGACCACCTCGCCCGGGGTGAGCAGTACGGACTCATCCGGTTCGGCTCGCAGTGCGACGTGTTCCTGCCGGACTCGCTCGTGTCGGCCGTCGACGTCCGGCCCGGCCAGTACGTGTGGGCCGGCGAATCCGTGCTCGCCCGCGTGAGGGCGGCGGCCCGCACCCCCACCGAACCCGACGAACCGACGGTCGGGGCGATCAGGGGCCTCGGCCCGAGGAGGACGACATGACCGTGACCATCACCCGACGCTCCGACGTGGACGTGCGGCCCGTCCGCACCCGTCGCGACTGGGCGCGTTTCCGCGGTGTGCCTTTCCTGGTCTACCGCGACGATCCGAACTGGATCCCGGGGGACGCGGCGGACGTCGGCGACATCCTGGTATCGCCGTCGGCGGGGACACGCAGTCGCATCACCACGCGAGCGTTCCTCGCGTACCGCAACGGTCGCGCCGTCGGGCGCATCGCCGCGATCCACGATCACGTCTTCGATCGGCAGTACCGAGCGTCGACGGTCTTCTTCGGGTATTTCGAGGCGGTCGACGACCCGGCCGTCTCGCACGCACTGCTCGACGCCGTCGCCGCGTGGGGACGTGCACGCTCGCTCACCACCGTCGTCGGCCCGATGAGCCCGTCGATGCTCTGGAGTGCGGGAGTTCTGGTGCACGGCAACGACATTCCTCCCCTGGTCGGAATGCCGCACAACCCGCCGTACTACGCGGACCACCTCGAGTCGTGGGGTCTGACCGGCGCGAAGGACTTCCACAGCTTCTTCAGCGAGGACCCGCACACCCTGGTGCAGACGCCGATCTTCGCCCGCAAGTACGAGATGGGCAAGAGGTGGAAGGCGCGGTCCTCCGTCACCGTGCGGCCGATGAACCCGGCGACGTTCGACGAGGACCTCGAACGCGTCCGCGTGCTGTACAACACCGCGTTCGCCGACTTCTGGGGCTTCACGCCCGTCGACGCCGACGAGATGCGAGCCCTGGCCGCCACCATGCGGCCCGTCATGGACCCGGAGATCGTCCTGTTCGCCGAACTCGACGGCAAGCTGGTCGGCTTCGTCATGGGCCTGCCCGACGTCAACCGCGCCGCACTCGGCGCCGTCCGGTCTCGGTTCGGGCTGGTGCGGGACCTGCACACCCTGCTGCGCTGGCGTGGACCCGGCGGTCGAGCCCGTCGGGACCACGTCCGCCTGGACATGATGTTCGTCGACCCGTCGTGCCCCGACCGCGGCGTGTCCGCGCTGCTGATCTTCGAGCTGTTCGAGCGTATTCACGACCAGGGCTACCGGTCGGTGGAGGCCGCGCCGGTCCAGTCGGACGGCGGATGGTTCCGCTCCGTGCTCGCGTCCTATCCGGTGGATCCGACGCGGACCTACCGCATCTACGAGCGCCCGATCACACCGTGAACCCGAGCGCGCGCAGCTGCTCGCGGCCGTCGTCGGTGATCTTGTCCGGACCCCACGGCGGCATCCAGACCCAGTTGATCTTGAGCTCCTCGGCCAGACCGCTGCGTACCAGCGCGTTGCGGCTCTGATCCTCGATGACGTCGGTCAGCGGGCACGCGGCCGACGTCAGGGTCATGTCCAGGGTGACCACCGCGTCGTCGTCGATGGCGATGCCGTAGACGAGACCGAGGTCGACCACGTTGATGCCGAGTTCGGGATCGACCACGTCACGCATCGCCTCCTCGAGATCGGCGATGATCGCGGCGTTCTCCGGGGTCTCGGCATTCTCGAGGGTCTCGGACGTCTCGGGGGTGACGGGGGCCTCGTTGGTGTCGGTCATGACTGTCCTCCGATGGGGTGCGGCAGGGTGGGAACGGGGTCGGGAGCGCTGGTGGCGGACTGCGCGACGGCGTCCTTGAACGCCATCCAGCCGAGCAGGGCACACTTCACCCGCGCTGGGTACTGCGCGACGCCGGCGAACGCGATGCCGTCACCGATGACGTCCTCGTCGCCCTCGACGCGGCCGCGGCTGCCGATCATCTCGGCGAAGGCGTCGACCGTCCGCAGGGCGTCGGTCACCGCCCTGCCGATGACCTGGTCGGTGAGCACCGACGTCGCGGCCTGGCTGATCGAGCAACCCTGACCGTCGTAGGAGACGTCGGCCACGGTGCCGTCGACCACGTGCACGCGCAGAGTCACCTCGTCACCGCACGTCGGGTTGACGTGGTGGACCTCGGTGTCGAACGGATCGCGCAGTCCGCGACCGTGGGGGTGCTTGTAATGGTCCAGGATGACCTCCTGGTACATCGCGTCCATTCTCACGGGCGCACCCCGAAGAAGTCCTGCGCACGCACGATCGCGGCTGCGAGTGCATCGACCTCGGCGAGCGTGTTGTACACCGCGAACGACGCCCGCGCGGTCGCGGCCACGCCGAACCGGCGGTGCAGCGGCCACGCGCAGTGGTGGCCCACCCGCACGGCCACGCCCTCGTCGTCGAGGATCTGACCCAGGTCGTGTGCATGGACCCCGTCGACCACGAAGGACACGGCGCCGCCGCGATCCGCCGTGTCGGTGGGGCCGATCACGCGGACCCCGTCGAGATCGGCCAGCATCGCCAGCGTCGCGGCGGTGAGCTCGTGCTCGTGGGCGGCCACGGCGTCCATGCCCAGTGCCGTCAGATAGTCGACCGCGGCACCGAGACCGACGACCTGCGAGGTCATGGGGACACCCGCCTCGAAGCGCTGCGGCGGCGCCGCGTACGTGGTGGCCTCCATGGTCACGGTCTCGATCATGGAGCCGCCGGTCACGAACGGCGGCATCGCGGCCAGCAGGTCGCGCCGGGCCAGTAGGACGCCGACGCCCGACGGCCCGAGCATCTTATGCCCGGAGAACGCGGCGTAGTCGACGCCCAAGGCGCGGAAGTCGAACGGCATGTGCGGCACCGACTGGCACGCGTCGAGTACGACCAGCGCCCCGACCGCTCGGGCCCGGCTCACCAGGTCCTCGACCGGAGCGACGGCACCCGTGACGTTGGACTGATGTGTGAAGGCGAGCACCCGCGTGCGGTCCGTCAGCTCGAGCGAGGACAGATCGATCCGGCCGTCGTCGGTCACGCCGTACCACCGCAGCGTCGCCCCGGTGCGCCGGGCGAGCTCCTGCCACGGCACGAGGTTCGCGTGGTGCTCGAGCTCGGTGATCACGATCTCGTCGCCCGGACCCAGCGCCCGGTCGAACCGGTCGTCCGCGAGAACGTGGGTCACCAGGTTGAGCGCCTCGGTGGCGTTCTTGGTGAAGACCACCTCGTCGGCGTCCGCACCGACGAACGCGGCGATGGCCGCGCGAGCACCCTCGTAGGCGTCGGTGGCCTCCTCCGCCAACTGATGCGCGCCGCGGTGAACCGCGGCGTTGCACGTGGTGAGGAAGTGCCGCTCGGCGTCGAGCACCTGCGTCGGCCGCTGCGACGTCGCCCCGGAATCGAGGTACACCAGCGGCTTCCCGTCGCGGACCGTCCGTCCGAGAATCGGGAAGTCGGCCCGCACCCGGGCGACGTCGAGAGCGACGGCCGCGGTCATGCGCTCGCGGCGGACTTCGTGAAGCGCTCGTACCCGTTGGTCTCGAGCTCGTCGGCGAGTTCCGCCCCACCCGACTCGACGATGCGTCCGCCCGCGAAGACGTGCACGAACTCCGGGGTGATGTACCGCAGGATGCGCGTGTAGTGCGTGATCAACAGGATGCCGCCGTTCTGGCGCTCCTTGTACCGGTTGACACCCTCGGAGACGACGCGCAGTGCGTCGACGTCCAGACCCGAGTCGGTCTCGTCGAGGATGGCGATCTTCGGTGCGAGCAACCCGAGCTGCAGGATCTCGTGGCGCTTCTTCTCGCCACCGGAGAATCCCTCGTTGACGCTGCGCTCGGCGAAGGCGGGATCGATGTCGAGCTCGGTCATCGCCTCCTTGGCCTCCTTGACCCAGTGGCGGAGCTTCGGCGCCTCGCCGCGGACGGCGGTGGCGGCGGTCCGCAGGAAGTTGGACATCGACACGCCCGGCACCTCGACCGGGTACTGCATCGCCAGGAACAGGCCTGCGCGGGCACGCTCGTCGACCGACATCTCGAGGACGTCCTCGCCGTCGAGCGTGATCGACCCGGAGGTCACCCGGTACTTGGGGTGGCCGGCGATGGCGTAGGACAGCGTGGACTTGCCGGAGCCGTTGGGGCCCATGATGGCGTGCGTCTCGCCGGACGAGACCGTGAGGTTCACGCCCTTGAGGATCTCGATCGGCTGTGCCGCATCGTCGGACTGGGCGACGTCGACGTGCAGGTCGCGGATTTCGAGGGTGGACATGTACTTCCTTCGTCTACGAGTGGATGAATGCTGGCGAGCGGCCGGATCAGACGCCGGTGACGGCGAGCTCGGCCTCGATCGCGTCGGACAGGCGGGTCCGCACCGAGTCCACCGGGATCCGGGCGATGATCTCGTGGAAGAACCCACGCACCACCAGCTTGCGGGCCTGGGCCTCCGGGATGCCGCGCGCACGCAGGTAGAAGAGCTGCTCGTCGTCGAACCGTCCGGTGGCGCTGGCGTGCCCCGCACCGGCGATCTCGCCGGTCTCGATCTCGAGGTTCGGAACCGAATCGGCACGCGCCCCGTCGGTGAGGATGAGGTTGCGGTTGAGCTCGAACGTGTCCGTGCCCTCGGCCGTCGCACCGATGACGACGTCGCCGATCCACACGGTGTGGGTGTCCGGCTTGGCCGAGGACGGATCGCCCTGCAGCGCGCCCTTGTACACCACGTTGGACCGGCAGTGCGGGGCGCTGTGGTGGACCAGCAGACGCTGTTCGAGGTGCTGACCGTCGTCCGCGAAGTAGAGGCCGAGCAGTTCCGCGTCGCCGCCGGGACCGTCGAACTCCACCACCGGCGTCAGGCGCACCAGGTCCCCGCCCAGGCTGACCGAGAAGTAGCGGAGGGTGGCGTCACGACCGACCTTCACGTGGTGGGAGGCGACGTGAACGGCGTCGTCGTTCCATTCCTGCAGCGCGACCAGAGTGAGCTGCGCGCTGTCGGCGACCACGAACTCGACGTTCTCCGCGTACGTTCCGCTGCCGCGCTGCTCGAGCACGACGGTGGCCTTGGCGAACGCCTCGACCCGGATCTGCACGTGGCCGAACGCGACCGCGTCGACGCCGGGCCCCTCGACCGTGATCGTCAGCGGCTCGTCGAGTTCGGCCTCGGACGCCACGGTGACCACGGTGGCGTCGGCGAAGGACGTGTAGGCCTGGGCCGCGATGCGGTCCGTGGGCACACCCGCGGTGCCGAGACGACCGTCGTCACGCCCGACGGTCTCGACGCGCACCGACTCGGGAGCGCCGGACACCGTGACCGTGGTCGAACCGGTGGCCACGGCGGAGCCGTCGTGCAGGCCCCGCAAGCGGCGCAGCGGGGTGAAGCGCCAGATCTCGTCGCGCCCCGACGGCACCTCGAACGCGTTCACGTCGTACGACGAGAACTGCGCGCCCTTGTTGGCGACGATCGCGCGCTTGTCTTCGGTCTGCGGCACGGTCATCCGACCGATCCCTCCATCTGCAGTTCGATCAGGCGATTGAGCTCGAGGGCGTACTCCATGGGGAGCTCCTTGGCGATGGGCTCGACGAACCCGCGCACCACCATCGCCATGGCCTCGTCCTCGGTCAGACCGCGGCTCATGAGGTAGAACAGCTGGTCGTCGCTCACCTTCGACACGGTGGCCTCGTGGCCCATGGTCACGTCGTCCTCGCGGATGTCGACGTAGGGGTAGGTGTCGCTGCGGCTGATCTGGTCCACGAGGAGCGCGTCGCACTTGACGGTCGACTTCGACCCGTGCGCGCCCTTGTTGATCTGGATCAGACCGCGGTACGACGCGCGGCCACCGCCGCGGGCGACGGACTTGCTCACGATGTTCGACGACGTGTTCGGCGCGAGGTGCAGCATCTTCGAGCCGGTGTCCTGGTGCTGGCCCTCGCCGGCGAACGCCACGGAGAGCACCTCGCCCTTGGCGTGCTCGCCGGTCATCCACACGGCCGGGTACTTCATGGTGACCTTGGAGCCGATGTTGCCGTCGATCCACTCCATGGTGGCGCCGGCCTCGGCCTTGGCGCGCTTGGTCACCAGGTTGTAGACGTTGTTCGACCAGTTCTGGATGGTCGTGTAGCGGCAGCGGCCGCCCTTCTTCACGATGATCTCGACGACGGCCGAGTGCAGCGAGTCCGACTTGTAGATCGGCGCGGTGCAGCCCTCGACGTAGTGCACGTAGGCACCCTCGTCGACGATGATGAGCGTCCGCTCGAACTGGCCCATGTTCTCGGTGTTAATGCGGAAGTACGCCTGCAGCGGGATGTCCACGTGGACGCCCGGCGGGACGTAGATGAACGAGCCGCCGGACCACACCGCAGTGTTCAGGGCGGAGAACTTGTTGTCCCCGGCCGGGATGACCGAGCCGAAGTACTCCTGGAACAGCTCCGGGTGCTCGCGCAGGCCGGTGTCGGTGTCCAGGAAGATGACGCCCTGCTCCTCGAGATCCGCGCGGATCGAGTGGTAGACCACCTCGGACTCGTACTGCGCCGCGACACCGGAGACCAGGCGCTGCTTCTCCGCCTCGGGGATGCCGAGCTTGTCGTAGGTGTTCTTGATGTCCTCGGGCAGATCGTCCCACGTGGCCGCCTGCTTCTCGGACGAGCGCACGAAGTACTTGATGTTGTCGAAGTCGATGCCGTCGAGGTCCGAGCCCCAGTTCGGCATCGGCTTGCGGTCGAAGGTGCGCAGCGCCTTCAGGCGCGCCTCGAGCATCCACTCGGGCTCGCTCTTCTTGGCCGAGATGTCCCGCACCACGGCCTCGCTGAGGCCGCGCTTCGCGGCGGCGCCGGCGACGTCGGAATCCGCCCAGCCGTACCCGTAGTTGCCCAGGGACGCGATGGTCTCGTCCTGGGTGAGCGGGGCCGTGGGAGGGGTCACCTGGTCGGGTGTGACGGTCATGCGGGCTCCTTCCGGAGGCGATCACGGGTGGGGCTGGGCTGAACTGTGGCTGAGGTGTCGGTGTCTCGTGCAACGCGTTCGGACGCCGACTTATTGCCGTCCCGGGAGACGGCGGGTGTGCCGAGCGGCACGTGGGTGGTGCAGGCGCAGTCGCCGTTGGCGATGGTGGCCAGGCGCTGGACGTGCGTGCCCAGCAGGTCGGCGAACGCTTCCCGCTCCGCGGCG
The DNA here is from genome assembly GCF_001620025.1 of Rhodococcus sp. PBTS 1. Taxonomy (NCBI): domain Bacteria; kingdom Bacillati; phylum Actinomycetota; class Actinomycetes; order Mycobacteriales; family Nocardiaceae; genus Rhodococcus; species Rhodococcus sp. PBTS 1. The sequence continues at coordinate 1,789,539 of NZ_CP015219.1, read as the reverse complement.
CAGAGTTCAGGGAACTCCTCGGCCACGTGCGAGACCGGGCAGTGGTGCTGGCAGATCTGCACCCCGGCGCCGACCGGGCGGGTCGAGGCCGCGAACCCGGCCTCGCTGAGCGCTCGGGCGATCGCGTCCGCCGTCGCCGCCGCGGATTCGGCGGATCCGTCGGCCGGTGTGACATCGCGCACGATGGACAGGATCCGGCGTTTCGCGAAGACGCGGACGGCGTCGTCGCCGCCGATCGCGCGGATCTCGCGCATCGCGGCCCCCGCCAGATCGTCGTAGGCGTGGCCCAGACGGGACCGACCATGCGAGGTAAGGGCGAACATCTTGGCGGGACGACCGCGACCGCGACTACGCGGACCGACGGCCGACGACACCCGCGCCGCCCCGGACTCGACGAGGGCATCGAGGTGGCGCCGGACGCCCGCGGCACTGATACCCAGGCGCGATGCCACCTCGGAGGCGCTGATCGGCCCCTCCTCGAGGAGAAGGTCGACCACCGCGGACCGCGTGCTGCCGTCCGTCGACCCGCCGCCCTCGAGCGGCGCGTCGCCACTCGCGGATCGGTGTTCGGTCGTTTTCACAACACCAGTGTGACGGAATTGGGAGGGCGGTTCCAGCAAGGGCACCCTGGGTAGACGCGACCGAACCGCCGCTCCGCGGGACCGGCCCGGTCGCCTACGCTCCGAACCGTGGGTGCACAGGATGCCGGAGCGACGGCCGACACGGTCGAGGCGGCCGACCGGCCCCGCGCCCAGCGCGTCCGCGGACAGGTGCGCCGAGTGACACGCCGGGCGCTCGGCATCGACGGGACCTCACGCACGGATCGGGTGGCCTACCTCCACGACAACGAACCCGAACGTCCTCCGCTCGACGCCGCCGAGATCCGGGACCTCACCCGCATCCGCCGCTTCGGCGCCGTCGGCGCGGGCATGATGGCGCTCGGCGCCCTCGGGGCGGGCGCACAGCCCGTTCTGCAGAACCCGGTGCAGGGCGTCCGCGTCCTCGGCCTGTTCGCCCGCGCGCTGCCCGCGGCGCTCACCGTCACCCTGATCGGAACGGTTCTGGTGGTGGTCGCCTGGCTCCTGCTCGGCCGACTGGCGATCGGATCGTTCGGCCGCGGCACCTCCCCGCGTCGACTGTCCCGATCCCAGCTCGACCGGACGCTGGCGCTCTGGATCCTTCCCCTGTGCGTCGCACCGCCGATGTTCAGCAAGGACGTCTACTCGTACCTCGCGCAGAGCGAGATCACGGCCCGCGGACTCGACCCGTACGAGATCGGCCCCCAGGCCGCGCTCGGCGTCGACCACGTCCTCACCCGCACGGTGCCCAACATCTGGCGCGAGACGCCGGCGCCCTACGGACCCTTCTTCCTGTGGATCGGCCGCGGTATCACCGCGCTGACGGGCGACGACATCGTCTCCGGCATCTTCCTGCACCGCGCGGTGGCGCTGGTGGGCGTGGCGCTGATCGTGTGGGCGCTCCCCCGCCTCGCGGCGCGCTGCGGAGTGTCCTCCGTCGCCGCCCTGTGGCTCGGTGCCGCGAACCCGCTCCTGCTGTTCCACCTCGTGGCGGGCATCCACAACGAGGCGCTGATGCTCGGCCTCATGCTGGCCGGACTCGAACTGTGCTTCCGCGGCATCGACGCACTCGACGACGTGACACGTCGCCGCACCGGCCGCGCACTTCTCCTCGTCGGCGCCGCCGTCATCGCACTGTCGGCGACGGTGAAGATTCCGTCGCTCATCGCCCTGGGTTTCGTCGGCATGGCCCTGGCCCGGCGTCGGGGCGGGCGGCTTCGAGACGTCGTCCGTGCGGCGGTCGTCCTCGGTGTCGTCGCGGCCGTCGTGATCGTCGGGGTCAGCCTGGTCAGCGGCCTCGGCTTCGGCTGGTTGGGCACCCTGGGGACGGCGAACGCAGTGCGCAGCTGGATGTCCCTGCCCACCCTGCTCGGTCTCGCGACGGGGGGCGCCGGCGTGCTCCTGGGCATCGGCGACCACACGACGGCGGTCCTGTCGCTCACCCGACCGATCGCGTCCGCGGTCGCCGCCGTCGTCATCGCCCGCATGCTGGTCGCCACGCTGCTCGGGCGCCTCCACCCGATCGGCGGACTCGGTGTCTCGATCGGTGCCCTCGTCCTGCTGTTCCCCGTGGTGCAGCCCTGGTACCTGCTCTGGGCGGTCACCCCGCTCGCCGCGTGGGCGACGCGCCCGGCGTTCCGGGTTCCCGTGATCGCGTTCTCCGCGTTCGTCTCCCTCATCGTCATGCCCACCGGTGGCGAGGTGCAGCCGTTCGTGATCGTCCAGGCCGCGCTGGCGACCGTGGTCACCCTCGGCGTCGTGTACGCGGCGACGCGTAGGTCGCTGCCCTGGCGGGCGCGCACCACGACGTCGGACGGGGCAGGAACGCCACCCCCACAGGCCGACGCCTACGCTGGACCCTCGTGACCGATCGACCCACCCCGTCCGCCGCGACCACCGAGTCGCCCGCGGTGTGCGTCTCCGGCGTCGTCAAGCGGTTCGGCTCCACCACGGCCGTCGACGGTCTCGACTTCACGCTGGAACGCGGCCGCGTTCTCGCACTCCTGGGCCCCAACGGAGCCGGCAAGACCACCACCGTCGAGATGTGCGAGGGCTTTCTCGCCCCGGACGAGGGCACCGTGAGCGTGCTCGGGCTCGACCCGACGCGCGCATCGGACCAGGTCCGCTCGCGCATCGGCGTCATGCTGCAGGGCGGCGGCGCGTATCCGGGCTCGCGGGCCGGCGAGATGCTCGATCTGGTCGCCGCGTACTCCGCCGCCCCGCTGGATCCGGCCTGGTTGATGTCGCAACTCGGGTTGGCGGACCAGGTGCGCACCCCCTATCGGCGACTCTCCGGCGGGCAGCAACAGCGCCTGTCCCTCGCGTGCGCGCTCGTGGGGCGACCGGAACTGGTCTTCCTCGACGAGCCGACGGCCGGGCTCGACGCTCAGGCCCGCCTACTGGTCTGGGATCTGATCCGGGCCCTGCGCCGCGACGGCGTCTCCGTCCTCTTGACGACGCATCTCATGGACGAGGCCGAGACGCTCGCGGACGATCTGGTGATCATCGACCACGGCCGGGTGGTGGCGTCGGGAACGCCCGCGGAGTTGACGCGGCGCGGCGCCGAGGGACAACTGCGCTTCAGCGCACCTCCCGGTCTGGACCTGACGTTGCTGCAGACCGTGCTGCCCGAGGGCTTCGATCCACAGGAGACCGCGCCGGGTTCCTACCTGCTCGAGGGGACCATCGATCCGCAGGTCATCGCCACGGTCACCTCGTGGTGCGCGCGGATCAACGTGCTCGCGACGGATCTGCGGGTCGAGCAGCGCAGCCTCGAGGACGTCTTTCTCGACCTCACCGGTCGGGAACTGAGAAGTTGAAGACCGGGAAGCGAGACGGACGAGTGACCACGATGTCGGACCCCAGCGGGTCCTCCGATCTGCCCGGTGGCGCCTCGACCGCGCGCTTCGCCCCCGGCACGTTCTCCCCCGATCCCCGCCCAGCGGCCCGCGCGTCGATGCTGGCCGCGCAGACGCGCCTCGAACTGGTGCTGCTGCTCCGCAACGGCGAGCAGCTGTTGCTCACCCTCTTCATTCCGGTGACCCTGCTGGTCGGCCTGACGCTGCTGCCGTTCGGCGATCTCGGCGGTGTCCGGGTGGACACCGTGGTGCCCGCGGTCATGACCGTCGCCGTCATGTCCACGGCCTTCACCGGGCAGGCGATCGCCGTCGGATTCGACCGGCGCTACGGCGCGCTGAAACGCCTCGGCGCCACCGCGCTGCCCTCCTGGGGCATCATCGCCGGCAAATCGCTGGCGGTCAGCGTGGTCGTGGTGCTGCAGTCGGTCGTGCTCGGCATCATCGGCGCGGCGCTGGGATGGCGCCCGACTCTGCTCGGGCTCGGCGTCGGTGCGGTGGTCATCGCCCTCGGCACGGTGACGTTCGCCACGATGGGCCTGCTGCTCGGCGGTACCCTGCGCGCCGAGATCGTGCTCGCCCTCGCCAACATCGCCTGGTTCGTCATGCTCGGTGTCGGCAGCGTGGTCTTCGCGACCGACGCCCTGCCGGGCATCGTGCGGACGCTGGCCCGGTGCATTCCGAGCGGTGCCATGACCGAGACGCTCGAACAAGCCGTCGTCGGGCACGTCGACTCGATGGGCATCCTCGTCCTGGTGATCTGGGCCGCCGTCTGCGGTGTGTGGGCCACCCGGAAGTTCTCGTTCACCTGACCGGCGGAGATCGCGCGCACGGGGTCGTCGACCGGCCGGGGGCCGTCAACTACAGCGTGTAGGAGTCTGGCGACTACCATCGGTCCCGTGCGTCGCGCCTACTTCTCCCTCGTCGACCGGCTTCCTCTCCCGTCTGTGCGCGCGCAGCGCATCATCGCGTTCCTGGTGATTCTGACCCAGGGCGGCATCTCGGTCACCGGCGCCGTCGTGCGCGTAACGGGCTCCGGACTGGGCTGCCCCACCTGGCCGCAGTGCTTCCCCGGCAGCTTCACGCCGGTGGGGGTCTCGGAGGTCCCCGTCCTGCATCAGGCCGTGGAGTTCGGCAATCGGATGCTCACGTTCCTGGTGGTCCTGACCGCGGCCGCGATCGTCCTGGCCGTCACCCGCGCCCGTCGCCGACGCGAGATCGTCGCCTACGCCTGGCTCATGCCGGCAGGCACGGTGCTCCAGGCGGGCGTCGGCGGCATCACCGTGCTCACCGGCCTGCTGTGGTGGACGGTGGCCGTCCACCTGATCATCTCCATGCTCATGGTCTGGCTCGCCACCCTGCTGTTCCACAAGATCGGCGAGCAGGACGACGCGGTGTCCGTCGCGACCGTGCCCGCACCGCTGCGCTGGCTCACGGCTCTGTCCGCGACGGTCCTCGCCGGCGTCCTGGTCGCGGGCACCATGGTCACCGGCGCGGGACCGCACGCCGGCGACGCGGACGTCGCGCGCCTCGAGGTGGAGATCGTCACCCTGGTGCACCTGCACGCCGAACTGCTGGTGGGCTATCTCGCCCTGCTGGTCGGCCTGACGTTCGGCGTGTACGCCGTGGGCCGCGCCGGGGTGACTCCGCTCAAACGCCGTTTGCACGTCCTGCTGGCACTCGTGATCTCCCAGTCCGTCGTCGGCATCGTCCAGTACTTCACCGACGTCCCGGCCGCCCTGGTGGCCGTGCACGTCGCCGGAGCCGCGCTGTGCACCGCCGCGACAGCTGCCGTGTGGGCGGCCTGTCGAGAGCGCGAGGAAGCGCCCGGCGCCGAGGCTCAGAGCCCGTTGCGGGCCTTCGGGAACCGCGTCTGACCGGCCACCCAGCCGGCCATCTGGGCGAAGTGCCCCTTGCGGGGAGTCACCACCGAGCTGAGGTCGCGGTCCCACTCGCCCACGGTGACCGAGTCCAGGCTGTCCACCACCGCGTGAGCGGTGCGTAGATCCGGCGCCACTCGATCGCCCAGGATGCCGTCCGCTCCGACCAGAGTGACCCGCACCCCCGCCCGCCCGAGCGGCTGCAGAACCGCCGTGGCCGATCCGCCGTGCGCGTCCACGAAGGACGAGATGGACGAGCGCAGGCGTGACGGCGGCGCCGCGGTTTCCGTGCTCTGCGGCGAGTCGCCCTTCGGCGCGTTCTCGAGGCTCTCGGAGGTCATGACTGCGACGATAGCCGATCCGGGTGCGAGGTCGACCGGAGGCTACCGACGAGTAACCTCCGCCGGATCCTTCCCGCCGCCGATGCCGGTGGAAGACTGCGCTCATGCGCGCAATTCTCGTGACCCGAACCGGCGGACCCGACGTCCTCGACCTCACCGACGTGCCCGATCCATCGCCCGGACCGGGCGATCTGCTCGTGCGCGTCGACGCCGCCGGCATCAACTACATCGACACCTACTTCCGCACCGGAACCTATCCGCGCGACCTGCCCTACGTCCCGGGCGACGAGGGAACCGGCGTCGTCGAGGCGGTCGGTGACGGTGTCGACGGTGCCGACGGGGACTTCTCGGTCGGGGACCGCGTGGCCTGGGCCTCCGCGCCGGGCAGCTACGCCGAACTCGCCGTCGTCCCCGCCGCGGTCGCCGTCCGCGTGCCGGACGGGGTGGACGCGCCGCAGGCGGCGTCCGTGCTGCTGCAGGGCATGACCGCCCACTACCTCGTCGAGTCCACGTACCCCGTGCAGGCCGGGGACACGGTGCTCGTGCACGCCGGCGCGGGTGGCGTGGGGCTTCTCCTCACCCAGCTCGTCGTCGCGAAGGGCGCAACCGCGATCACGACGGTCTCCACCGACGAGAAGGCCGAGCTCTCCCGCCGGGCCGGCGCCACGCACGTACTCCGGTACGACGAGGACATCGCAGCTCGTGTCCGCGACCTCACCGGCGGCGAGGGAGTGGCCGCGACGTACGACGGCGTCGGCCGCAGCACGTTCGACGCGAGCGTCGCGAGCACGCGCGTGCGCGGCACCGTCGCGCTGTTCGGCGCCGCCAGCGGACCGGTCCCACCCGTCGATCCGCAAATTCTCAACCGCGGGGGCTCGCTGTTCCTGACGCGGCCCACCCTGGTTCACCACGTACGGGACCGCGCCGAACTGGAGTGGCGGGCCGGTGACGTCATGCGGGCGCTGGCGGACGGCACGCTGACGGTGCGCGTCGGGAATCGCTATCCGTTGGCGGAGGCGCGGCGGGCGCACGAGGACCTCGAGGGACGGCGGACCACGGGCTCGATCGTGCTGGAGCCGTGATGGCCGGAACGGCCTAGAAGCCGAGCATCTCGCTCACGGTGGCGCCGCCGATCACGGCGTCCACCGCGAGTCCGAGGAACACGACGGCGAGGTAGTTGTTCGACTGCAGGAACAGACGCAACGGCTTGACCGGCCGACCCTTGCGCACCCCGGAGTAGAGCTGGTGGGCCATGACGAGGAACCACGTGCCGGCCACCAGGGCGACGGCCGCGTAGATCACGCCGGCCGCGGGCACGAGGGCCAGCGTGGCGGCGACGGTGAGCCAGGTGTAGATCACGATCTGGCGGGTGACCACCTGCTCGGTGGCCACCACGGGCAGCATGGGAACGCCCGCGGCCTCGTAGTCGTCCCTGTAGCGCATCGCGAGCGCCCACGTGTGGGGCGGCGTCCAGAAGAAGATGACGAGGAACAGCACCACGGCCTGCCAGCCCACCGTGCCGGTCACCGCGGACCAGCCGACGAGGGCGGGCATGCACCCGGCGGCTCCGCCCCAGACGACGTTCTGCGAGGTCCGGCGCTTGAGGCCCTTGGTGTAGACGAAGACGTAGAACAGGATGGTCGCCACCACGAGCGAGCCCGCGAGCAGGTTGGCGGCCCACCACAGCCAGAGGAACGACGCGGCGCCGAGGACGACACCGAAGACCAGTGCGTGGCGGGTGGGAACCGCCTCGCGGGCCAACGGACGACGCGCGGTGCGCTTCATGACCTTGTCGATGTCCGCATCGACCACGCAGTTGAGAGTGTTGGCACTGGCGGCGCCCATCCACCCGCCGAAGAGCGTGGCGAAGAGGAGCGGCAGGTTCACGGTGCCGCGGTCCGAAAGCAACATCGTCGGGATGGTCGCGACGAGAAGGAGTTCGATGACGCGCGGCTTGGTCAGAGCGAGGTACGCCGCAGGCCGCGCGAGCAGTCGACCGGGCAACGACGTCGGTGCCGGCCGGGAGCTCACCTGCGGACTGTCGGCGAACCCGTGTCCACTCGGGCTCTGCCGCATCGCCACTCGAATTCTCCCAACCACATCCACGCGCGCGTCACCATCGGACCGATGGCACTACTACAGGCGATGGTAGACGCCGCCGGTGTCATCGCCCCAATCGGCGGGTACCACGACTGCGCCGCCCACCCCGGGGAACTAGGCTCTTCGGTGTGAGCGGTCACCGCTCGCACCGTTGCTACTGGCCACCCACCCCGACAGTGTCAGGAGACCCTCGCTCGTGTCGATCACAGACGACGTCACCGCCCTCACCAGGGCGCACCACCCCAGCGACTGGACCGACCTGGACACCCGCGCCGTGGACACCGTGCGCGTCCTCGCCGCCGACGCCGTCCAGAAGGTGGGCAACGGCCACCCCGGTACCGCCATGAGCCTCGCTCCCCTGGCCTACACCCTCTTCCAGCGCACCATGCGTCACGATCCGGACGACACCACCTGGATCGGCCGCGACCGCTTCGTGCTCTCCTGCGGCCACTCGAGCCTCACGCTCTACATTCAGCTCTACCTCGGCGGTTTCGGTCTCGAGCTCGAGGACCTGAAGGCGCTGCGGACGTTCAAGTCCAAGACTCCGGGTCACCCGGAGTTCCGCCACACCAAGGGTGTCGAGATCACCACCGGGCCGCTGGGCCAGGGTCTGGCCTCCGCCGTGGGCATGGCCATGGCGTCCCGACGCGAGCGCGGCCTGTTCGATCCCGAGCCCGCGTGGGGCGAGAGCCCGTTCGACCACTACATCTACGTCGTCGCCTCCGACGGCGACATCGAGGAGGGCGTGACCAGCGAGGCGTCGTCGCTCGCCGGCACGCAGCAGCTGGGCAACCTGATCCTGTTCTACGACGACAACAAAATCTCGATCGAACACTCCACCGACATCGCTCTGTCGGAGGACACCGCCGCCCGGTACGAGGCCTACGGCTGGCACGTGCAGGTGGTCGAGGGCGGCGAGAACGTCACGGCCATCGAGGAGGCGATCGAGGCGGCCAAGGCCGTCACCGACAAGCCGTCGATCATCGTGCTGCGCACCATCATCGGCTTCCCGGCACCCACCATGATGAACACCGGCGCCGTCCACGGTGCCGCCCTCGGCGACGAGGAGGTCGCCGCGGTGAAGAAGGCGCTGAACTTCGACCCCGACGCGACGTTCGAGGTCTCCGACGAGGTCATCGCGCACACTCGCGGCCTGCAGCAGCGGGGCCGCGCGGCACACGAGGCCTGGAGCAAGGACTTCGACGCCTGGAGCGAGCGCGAGCCCGACCGGCGCGTCCTGCTCGACCGACTGACGAAGGGCACCCTCCCGGAGGGTTGGACGGACGTGCTCCCCACGTGGGAGCCCGGCAGCAAGGCCGTCGCGACGCGTGCGGCGTCGGGCAAGGTGCTCGGTGCCGTCGGCCCCGTCCTGCCCGAGCTGTGGGGCGGCTCGGCCGACCTCGCGGGCAGCAACAACACCACCATCGAGGGCGCGAAGTCCTTCGGCCCCACGTCGATCTCCACCGACGACTGGGACGCGGAGCCCTACGGCCGCACGCTGCACTTCGGCATCCGTGAGCACGCGATGGGCGCGATCCTCTCCGGCATCGTCATGCACGGCCCGACCCGCGCGTACGGCGGCACGTTCATGCAGTTCAGCGACTACATGCGCCCCGCCGTCCGACTCGCGTCGCTGATGGACATCGATCCCATCTACGTCTGGACCCACGATTCGGTGGGCCTCGGCGAGGACGGACCGACCCACCAGCCGGTCGAGCACCTCGCCGCACTGCGCGCGATCCCCAACCTCTCCGTCGTCCGTCCCGCCGACGCCAACGAGACGGCGCACGCCTGGCGCGCCGTGCTCGCGCGGTCGTCCAGCAGCGGTCCGGTCGGACTCGCCCTCACCCGCCAGGGCGTTCCGGTGCTCGAGGGCACCGACTACGAGGGTGTCTCGAAGGGCGGCTACGTCCTGGTCGAGTCCTCGAAGGCAGTACCCGACGTGGTGCTGATCGGCACCGGATCCGAGGTGCAGTACGCGGTCGAGGCGCAGAAGACCCTCGAGGCCCAGGGCATCGGCGCGCGCGTCGTCTCGATGCCGTGTGTGGAGTGGTTCTTCAGCCAGGACCAGAACTACCGCGACCAGATTCTGCCGCCCACCGTGACCGCGCGCGTCTCGATCGAGGCCGGTATCGCGATGCCGTGGTACCGCATCGTCGGCGGCCACGGCGAGATCATCTCGCTCGAGCACTTCGGGGAATCGGCAGACGCCGCCACGCTGTTCCGCGAGTACGGCTTCACCGCCGACGCCGTCGTGGCCGCCGCGCAGCGTTCCATCGCCAACGTCGCGCAGCGACCCGTCACCTCCGTGAAGGGATAGACCCCCATGACACAGAACACGAACCTCGAGCAGCTCTCCGCCGCCGGCGTGTCCGTCTGGCTCGACGATCTCTCCCGCACCCGCATCGAGTCCGGCAACCTGAAGGAGCTGATCGACACCAGGTCGGTGGTGGGCGTCACCACCAACCCGTCGATCTTCCAGGCCGCACTCAGTGCCGGGAACACCTACGACGAGCAGGTGAACCAGCTCGCCGCGCAGGGCGCCGACGTCGACACCGTGATCCGGACCGTCACCACCGACGACGTCCGCAACGCGTGCGACGTCCTCGCCCCGGTGTACGAGGCGACGGCGGGCGTGGACGGTCGCGTCTCCATCGAGGTCGACCCGCGAATCGCCCACGACACGGACAAGACCGTCGCCCAGGCGATCGAGCTGTGGAAGATCGTCGACCGCCCGAACCTGCTGATCAAGATTCCCGCCACGGAGGCCGGCATCCCGGCGATCGCCAAGGTGATCGGCGAGGGCATCAGCGTCAACGTCACGCTCATCTTCTCCGTCGAGCGGTACGAGGCCGTCATGAACGCCTACCTCGAGGGCCTCGAGGCCGCCGCTGCGGCCGGCCACGACCTCGACACGATCCACTCGGTGGCGTCGTTCTTCGTCTCCCGCGTGGACACCGAGGTGGACAAGCGTCTCGACGCGATCGGCACGCCGGAGGCGACGGAGCTGAAGGGCAAGGCGGCGCTGGCCAACGCCCGTCTCGCCTACAGCGCCTACCAGCAGGTGTTCGAGGTCGGCGCGCGCTTCCAGAGCATGCTCGACAAGGGCGCACGGCCGCAACGGCCGCTCTGGGCCTCGACCGGGGTAAAAGACCCGTCGCTCCCCGACACGCTGTACGTGACCGAGCTCGTCGCACCCAACACGGTCAACACCATGCCGGAGAAGACCCTGGATGCCGTCGCCGACCACGGTGAGATCACCGGCGACACGGTCACCGGGACCGGTCCGCAGTCGCAGGAGATCTTCGACCGGATCGCGGCACTCGGTGTCGACCTGACCGACGTCTTCCTCGTTCTCGAGAACGAAGGCGTGGAGAAGTTCGAATCCGCGTGGGGCGAGCTGCTGGACGCCACCCGCGAGCAACTCGACGCAGCCAAGAGCTGATCGGTGGCCGACGTTGCCGGGGGCGCCGGGCCGGATCCGACCGGGCCGGTGAACCCTCTCCGCGACGGGCGTGACAAGCGACTGCCGAGGATCGCCGGGCCCTGCAGCCTGGTGATCTTCGGCGTCACCGGCGATCTCGCCCGCAAGAAGCTGATGCCGGCCGTCTACGACCTGGCCAACCGCGGCCTGCTGCCCCCCGGCTTCGCGCTGGTCGGGTTCGCGCGCCGGGACTGGTCCGACCAGGACTTCGGCACGATCGTGCACGACGCCGTGCGCGAGCATTCCCGGACGCCGTTCCGGGAGGACGTCTGGGAGCGCCTGTCCGAGGGAATCCGCTTCGTCGAGGGCACCTTCGACGACGCCGCCGCGTTCGAGCGTCTGAAGAGCACGCTCGCGACGCTCGACGTCGAGCGCGGCACCGGCGGCAACCACGCCTTCTACCTGTCGATCCCGCCCGGGGCCTTCCCCACGGTGTGCGAGCAGTTGTCGGCGTCCGGCCTGGCCACCGGGGACGACGGCAGCTGGCGGCGCGTCGTCATCGAGAAGCCCTTCGGTCGCGATCTGCAGAGCGCCAAGGAGCTGAACGCGGTGGTCAATCGGGTCTTCCCGGAGGACACGGTGTTCCGCATCGACCACTACCTCGGCAAGGAGACGGTCCAGAACATCCTGGCGCTGCGTTTCGCGAACCAGTTGTTCGACCCGATCTGGAACGCCCACTACGTCGACCACGTGCAGATCACCATGGCCGAGGACATCGGCCTCGGCGGTCGCGCGGGGTACTACGACGGCATCGGCGCGGCGCGCGACGTCATCCAGAACCACCTGCTCCAGCTGCTCGCCATCACCGCGATGGAGGAACCGGTCAGCTTCAAGCCCTCCGAGCTGCAGACCGAGAAGATCAAGGTGCTCTCGGCCACCAAGTTGGCCGAACCGTTCGCCGAGACCGCCGCCCGCGGCCAGTACACCGCCGGGTGGCAGGGCAGCCAGCGCGTCAAGGGACTCAAGGAGGAGGACGGGTTCGACGCCGAGTCGAACACCGAGACCTACGCCGCGATCACCCTCGAGGTGGACACCCGCCGCTGGAGCGGAGTGCCGTTCTACCTGCGAACCGGCAAGTCGCTCGGTCGCCGGGTCACCGAGATCGCCGTGGTGTTCAAGCGCGCCCCCCACCTGCCCTTCGATGCGACCATGACCGAGGAGCTCGGACAGAACGCGTTGGTCATCCGCGTGCAGCCCGACGAGGGCGTGACCATGCGCTTCGGCTCGAAGGTCCCGGGATCGTCGATGCAGGTGCGCGACGTGAGCATGGACTTCAGCTACGGGCAGGCCTTCACCGAATCCTCCCCCGAGGCGTACGAGCGGCTCATCCTCGACGTGCTGCTCGGCGAGCCGTCCCTCTTCCCGGTGAACGAGGAGGTCGAGCTCTCCTGGAAGATCCTCGACCCCATCCTCGAGTTCTGGGCGTCGGGCGGGACCGCCGATCCCTACGAGGCGGGCACCTGGGGACCGGAGTCGGCCAACGAGATGATGGAACGCACCGGACGTGAATGGAGAAGACCGTGATCGTCGACCTCCCCGCCACCACGACCGGTGACGTGTCGAAGAAGCTGGTGGAGATCCGCGAGTCCGGCGGTGCGGTCACCCTCGGCCGGGTGCTCACGCTGGTGGTGCTCACCAAGAGCGTGTCCGGCGCGGAGGACGCCATCGCCGCCGCCAACGAGGCCAGTCGAGAACACCCCTGCCGCGTCATCGTGCTGGCCCCCGACGACCGCGACGCCCCTCCCGGACTGGACGCGCAGATCCGCGTCGGTGGGGACGCCGGCGCGTCCGAGGTGGTGATCCTGCGTCTGCACGGCGAACTGGCCGACCACGAGGACAGCGTCGTCGTGCCGTTCCTCCTGCCCGACACACCCGTCGTCGCCTGGTGGCCCGACGAAGCTCCCCCGGTTCCGGGCAAGGACAAGGTGGGCAAGCTCGCCATCCGCCGCATCACGGACGCCACCCACGCGCCCGATCCGCGCTCCGCGATCGCCGGTCGTCTGGCGTCGTACACGAAGGGCGACACCGACCTCGCGTGGTCGCGCATCACCTACTGGCGCGCCCTGCTCACCACTGCGCTCGACCAGGTGAGCGAACCCGTCGAGTCCGTCTCGGTGTCGGGTCTGTGGGAGGAGCCGGCACTCGACATCCTCGCCGGGTGGCTGGCCGGACGCCTGTCCGTGCCCGTCACACGCCGGGTGGGACCGTTGACCGTCGAGATGCGGCTGGTCGGTGGCGGTGTCGTCTCCATCTCCCGACCGCAGACCGGCACCACCGCGACTCTGCGGCGCACCGGCCAACCCGACACCCTCGTCTCGCTCGCGCGGCGCGAGACCCGCGACTGCCTGGCCGAGGAACTGCGGCGCCTCGACCGCGACGAGATCTACGAGGAGGCCCTGGCGTCTCTCGGGAAGGTGACGTATGAGTGAGATCGTCCGCTCCGCCGATCAACGGTCCCTGGCCCGCGCGGCCGCCGAGCGCATCGTCGCTGTCCTGGTGGAGGCACAACGCGCCCGCGGCTCGGCATCGCTCGTCCTCACCGGCGGCGGCACGGGCGTCGCCACGCTGACCGCCGTTCGTGACCTGGGTGGGGACGTCGACTGGTCGGCCGTCGACGTCTTCTACGGCGACGACCGATTTCTGCCCGAGGGCGACCCGGAGCGCAACCACCGTCAGACTCGGGAAGCGTTGCTCGATCACGTCGACGTGGACCCGGCGCGCGTCCACGTGATGGCGGCGTCCGACACCCCGCCCGGCGACATCGTCGCGGCGGCCGCGGCGTACCACCAGACCATCGCGGCGTTCGCGGGTCCGTCCGGGGAGCCGACGTTCGACGTTCACCTCCTCGGCATGGGTCCCGATTCCCACGTCAACTCGATTTTCGCCGGCACGGACGCCGTGCGCGAGACCGAGCGCCTGGTGCTGGCCGTCACCGACTCCCCCAAGCCCCCGCCGGAGCGCATCACGCTCACGCTCCCCGCGGTGCGGCGCTCGCGCCACGTGTTCCTGCTCGTGTCGGGTGAGGGCAAGGCCGACGCCGTCGCCGCCTGCGTCGGTGGAGCCGACCCGATCGAACACCCCGCCGCGGGCGCGGTCGGTCTGGACTCCACTGTGTGGTTCCTCGACGAGGGTTCCGCGTCCCGGCTCTGACCGTCACCGACCGGCGGTGTTCGGGTCACCCCGTCGCCGGGCGTCGTCGGTCCCGCCCGGGTGATCCCGACGGCACGAGTACAGGACGCGGCCCCCACCCGACCGTCGCGGGACCCCGCGTCGCCAGGCCGACGAGGCTGCTGCACAGCGGTTCTCGCGCGAGTCGGACATGCGGCCCTCGTTCCGTCGACGGTGCCGACGACCCGATCGGGCCGGCGGCTCATCGAATTCGACGCCGCCGGCCACCGTCCGGTTCCCCGCTGCCGAACTCCGCTACCCGCTGTTGCGCAAGGCAGTGGCGAGCCCGTTCATGGTGAGCAGGATGCCGCGCTTGACCTGTTCCCGGTCGTCCCCCGCACGGAGTTGCCGGAGCAGCTCCACCTGCAGGTGGTTGAGCGGCTCGAGGTAGGGGAAGCGGTTGAAGACCGAGCGAGCGAGAGCCGGGTTGTCGTCCAGCAGTCCGTCGTGTCCGGTGATCTTCAGGTACCAGGACACGGTGCGCGCGTGCTCGTCGGAGATCATCGCGAACACGGTGCGACGGAGCTCCTCGTCCGGCACCAGCTCGCTGTAGCGCGCGGCGAGGCCGAGGTCCGACTTCGCCATGACCTGGGCCATGTTCGACAGCACGGTGCGGAAGAACGGCCACCGGCGGTAGAGATCGGAGAGGGTGCGCAGGCGCTCCTGGTCGTCGCCGACCCAGCCCTCGAACGCGGACCCCACGCCGTACCACCCGGGCAACATGACGCGGGACTGGCTCCAGGACATGACCCACGGGATCGCGCGCAGGTCGTACACGGAATTGGTGGGCTTGCGGGAGGCCGGCCTCGAGCCGATGTTGAGCTCGCCGATCTCCGCGACCGGCGTCGACAGGCGGAAGTAGTCGACGAAGCCGGGGGTCTCGTGGACCAGCGCGCCGTAGGCAGCACGGGCCCGGTCCGCGAGGTCGTCGAGCACGGCGTACGCCGCGTCCGCGCCGTCGCCGAGGCCCTCGACGTCGAGCAGCGTGCTCTCGAGCGTCGCCGCGAGCAGCGTCTCGAGGTTGCGCCGGGCGGACTTCGGTTCGGCGTACTTGGCCGCGATGACCTCGCCCTGCTCGGTGAGGCGCAGCGAACCCGTCACCGCACCGTGCGGCTGCGCAAGGATCGCGTCGTAGCTCGGACCACCGCCGCGGCCCACGGTGCCGCCGCGACCGTGGAAGAGACGGAGTCGGATGCCCGTCTCGCGGGCGGCCTCGATCAGGTCCAGCTCCGCGCGGTACAGCGCCCAGTTGGCGGTGAGGTAGCCGCCGTCCTTGTTGGAGTCGGAGTACCCCAGCATGACTTCCTGGTGCATGCCGCGGGCCTCCACCAGCGCGCGGTACACGGGCACGTCGAGCGTCGCCCTGATGGTCGCGGCGCCCCCACGCAGATCGTCGATGGTCTCGAAGAGCGGCACCACGCCCACCGACGACGTCGGGCCCTCCCCCGGTGCGCCCGGATCGAGGATGCCCGCTTCCTTGAGCAGCACAGCGGCCTCGAGCATGTCGCTGACGGAGGTACACATACTGATGATGTAGTTCGGCACCGACTCGGGGCCGTGCCGCCGCACCGCCTCCGCCGCCGCGGTGACGATGGCCAGTTCCTTGGCCGTCTGCTCGCTGAACTCCGCCCGCGCGCCGACCAGCGGACGCCGGGTCTCGAGCTCGGCGGACAGCACGGCCACCCGCTCGTCCTCGCTCAGCGAGGCGTAGTCGGCGTGGACGCCGGCCCAGGCGAGGAGTTCGGCGATCACCGACTCGTGCACCTCGGAGTTCTGCCGCAGATCCAACCCGGAGAGGTGGAACCCGAAGGTGTCGACCGCACGACGCAGGGTCCCCAGCCGGTCGTCGGCGATGCTGTCGTCCCCGATCACGCGCAGCGCGTGGTCGAGCACGTCGAGGTCGGCGAGGAGCTCCTGCGGCCGCTCGTACGGCTCGGCGTCGCCCACCTGCTCCGGCGGCAACGCGCCGGTCGGCACCGAGTCCAGAACGCGCGACGCCGTGCGGGAGAGCCGTCGACGCAGACCGCGCACGGCGCGGCGGAACGGCTCGTCCGCACGGTATGCGGACTCGTCGCCGGAGGCGTCGGCGAGACGCTGCAGATCGTCGTCGACGTCGATCAGACGCGCCGACATCGACAGCTCGCGCTCGAGCTCCGCGAGGTGGCCGAGATACTTCTCGATCGCCACGGTGGCGGCCCGGCCCGTGGCGGTCCGCACCACCTCGGCCGTGACGTTCGGGTTGCCGTCACGGTCGCCGCCGATCCAGGATCCCGGCCGCAGTACCGGACGCGGCACCAGGTTCGCCTCGGGCCACCGTCGACGCAACTCGTCGCGGACGCGGGCGTCGATGGTCGGGATGACGTCGAACAGGGACATGTCGTAGTACCGCAGGCCCACGTCGATCTCGTCCTGGATACGCAAGCGGGACAGGCGAATCAGAGCCGTCTGCCACAGCGTGAGGATCTGCCGATGGATGCCGACCTCGGTCTCCCGCGCCTCGGCCGGATCGAGCTCGGTCCGCTCCCGGAACCGCATGAGCTCGGTGATGCGGGACTGCGTCTCGAAGATGCTCCGCCGCCGGGTCTCGGTCGGGTGCGCGGTGATGACGGGCGCGACGAGGGCGTCGCGCAGCAGATCCGCCACCCGGTCCGCGTCGAGGTCGGCGGCGTCGAGCTTGGCGTACGTGGCGGCCAGGCTGCTGTCCTGAGGCGGCTCGCCGGCCCGCACGTGCACCATGCGGCGGCGCTCGCGGTGGATGTCCTCGGCCAGATTGGCCAGCAGGGAGAAATGGCTGAACGCGCGGATGACCGGGATTGCGCGCGCGATGTCGATTCCGGAGAAGAGATCGGCGAGTTCCGAGCGATCGATCTCCGACCGGCGCACCCGGAAGGACTCGACGCGGGCGCGCTCGACGAGATCGAAGATCTCCGGACCCTCGTGGTCTCGAACGATGTCACCGAGAATGCCGCCGAGGAAGCGAATGTCCTCGCGCAGCGGCTCCGTGGCGGGCAAACCGGGATCGACGGTGGTCATGGAGTCAGTATCGTCGCCGACCGGCTCGGACACGGTGCAGCCGACGGGTGCTCCCGATCACACCGGGGTGTTCGGGGTCAGGCGAACTTGATCTCGAGGCCGATGCCGAGGATGCAGATCAGCCAGACGATGCCGGTGAAGACCGTGACGCGGTCGAGATTCTTCTCGACCACCGAGGACCCCGACAGGGAGGACTGGACGCCGCCGCCGAACAGGCTCGACAGGCCGCCACCCTTGCCGCGGTGCAGCAGGACGAAGACCAGCAGAGCGATGCTGGTGACCACCAGCAGGATGTCCAGGAACGTGCGCATGATGGACGATCCTACAGGCCCGGTTCCGACCGACGAGAAAGGGCACGTCGTCCGACGTGCCCTTTCTCGATCGGAAAGCGGACGATCAGGGCAGCGGCCCACCGGCCGCGATCGCGCACAGCGTCGCGAACTCGTCGGCCTTCAGGGACGCTCCGCCCACCAGCGCGCCGTCGACGTCGGTCTGTCCGACGATCTCGCCGACGTTCTTCGAACTGACCGATCCTCCGTAGAGGATGCGGACCGCGGCGGCGGTGTCGACGTTCGCCAACGACGCGAGTTCGGTGCGCACCGCGGCGCACACCTCCTGGGCGTCGGCCGCGCTCGCGACCTTGCCGGTCCCGATGGCCCAGACCGGTTCGTACGCGACGACGACCTTCGCGATCTGGTCGGCCGACAGTCCCGCGAGCGATCCGCGCAACTGCTCGAGGTTGTGGGCCACGTGCTCGCCCGCCTCGCGCACGTCGAGGCCCTCGCCGATGCAGACGATCGGGGTGAGCCCGTGCTTCAGCGCGGCCGTGGTCTTGGCCAGCACCGTCGCGTCGTCCTCGCCGTGACCGGCGCGACGCTCGGAATGGCCCACCACGACGTACGTGCAGCCCAGCTTGGCCAGGAACGCGCCGCTGATGTCACCGGTGTACGCACCCTGATCGTGCGGCGAGAGGTCCTGCGCACCGTAGGTGAGCAGGAGCTTGTCGCCCTCGACCAGCGTCTGGACGCTGCGGATGTCGGTGAACGGCGGGATGACCGCCACGTCGACTTTCTCGAAGTACTTCGCGGGCAGCGAGAACGCGATCTTCTGCACCAGAGCGATGGCCTCGAGGTGGTTGAGGTTCATCTTCCAGTTGCCCGCGATGAACGGCGTCCTGCTCATGCGTCACCCTCCAGAACGGACAGGCCCGGCAGGGTCTTGCCCTCGAGGTACTCGAGGGAGGCACCGCCACCGGTGGAGATGTGCGAGAAGCCGTCCTCGGGCAGACCCAGCGTACGCACGGCCGCCGCGGAATCGCCGCCGCCGACGACGCTGAACGCGCCCTTGGCGGTGGCCGCGATGATGGCCTTCGCGATCCCCGCCGTGCCGGACGAGAACTTCTCGAACTCGAAGACGCCGGCGGGACCGTTCCAGAAAATCGTCTTCGCGTTGCCGAGCACCGCGTCGAAGCGATCCACAGAATCCGGGCCCACGTCCAGGCCCATCCAGCCGTCCGGGATCTCCGAGGCCTTCACGACCTTCGAGTCCGCGTCGGCGGAGAACGAGTCCGCCACCACGACGTCGGTGGGCAGGTGGATCACGTCGCCGAACCGCTCGAGCAGGTCCTTGCACGTATCGATCCGATCCTCCTGCAGCAGCGAGGAACCGACCGAGTAGCCCTGCGCGGCGAGGAACGTGAACGCCATGCCGCCACCGATGACCAGGGTGTCCACCTTGGGCGCGAGCGCCTCGATGACCCCGATCTTGTCGGAGACCTTGGACCCGCCCAGCACCACCGCGTAGGGCCGCTCGGGGGTCTCGGTCAGCCGGGTCAGCACGTCCACCTCGGTGGCGACGAGCGTGCCCGCGTAGTGCGGGAGCAGCGTCGCGACGTCGTACACCGACGCCTGCTTGCGGTGGACGACGCCGAAGCCGTCGGACACGAACGCGGCATCGTCGCCGGCCAACGTGGCCAACTCCTTCGCCAGAGCCAGTCGCTCGTCGTCGTTCTTGCTGGTCTCGCGCGGGTCGAACCGCACGTTCTCGAGCAGCAGGACGTCGCCGTCGGTGAGTCCCTCGGCGCGGGCCTCGGCGTCCTGCCCGACGACGTCGCCGGCCAGCTGGACGTGCCGACCGAGCAGCTCACCGAGCTTCGCGGCGACCGGCGCCAGCGAGTACTTCGCGTCCGGCGCGCCCTCCGGGCGACCCAGGTGGGCCACCACGACGAGCTTGGCGCCCGCCTCGAGCAGGGCGTTCAACGTGGGCAGGGACGCCTCGATGCGCCCGGCGTCGGTGATCTCGCCGCCGTCGAGCGGGACGTTGAAGTCCGCCCGCACCAGGACGCCGCGACCGGAGACTCCGGCGTCGATCAGGTCCTGCAGTGTCTGGACCGCCATCGCGTCAGAGGGACTTGCCGACGAGGCCGAGCAGGTCGACGAGGCGGTTGGAGTAGCCCCACTCGTTGTCGTACCAGGAGACGATCTTGACCTGGTCCTCGATGACCTTGGTCAGGCCCGAGTCGAAGATGGACGACGCCGGGTCGGTGACGATGTCCGAGGACACGATCGGCGCGTCGGTGTACTTGAGGATGCCCTTCAGCGGGCCCTCGGCGGCGGCCTTCATGGCGGCGTTGATCTCGTCGACCGACGCGCTCTTGCGCACGTTGGCGGTGAGGTCGGTGACCGAACCCGTGGGGATCGGCACGCGCAGGGCGTAGCCGTCGAGCTTGCCGAGCAGCTGCGGGAGCACCAGGCCGATGGCCTTGGCGGCGCCGGTGCCGGTGGGCACGACGTTCAGGGCGGCGGCGCGGGCGCGGCGCAGGTCGGAGTGCGGGCCGTCCTGGAGGTTCTGATCCTGGGTGTAGGCGTGCACGGTGGTCATCAGGCCCTTGACGATGCCGAACTCGTCGTCGAGCACCTTCGCGATGGGGCCGAGGCAGTTGGTGGTGCACGAGGCGTTGGAGATGATGTTCTGGCTGCCGTCGTACTTGTCGTCGTTGACGCCCATGACGATGGTGATGTCCTCGCCCTTGGCGGGCGCGGAGATGATGACCTTCTTGGCACCGGCGTCGAGGTGGCCCTTGGCCTTGGCGGCGTCGGTGAAGATACCGGTGGACTCCACGACCACGTCGACGCCGAGGTCGCCCCACGGCAGCGCGGACGGTCCCTCGCGCAGCGAGAGAGCCTTGATCTTCTGGTCGCCGACGACGATGGTGTCGTCGCCCTCGAGCGAGACGTCGTAGGGCAGGCGGCCGAGGATGGAGTCGTACTTGAGCAGGTGAGCGAGCGTCGCGTTGTCGGTGAGGTCGTTGACGGCAACGATCTCGATGTCGGTGGTGCCGAGCGCCTTCTGCGCATCGACCGCCCGGAAGAAGTTGCGTCCGATACGACCGAAGCCGTTCACGCCTACCCGAACCGTCACTGTTCGCTCCTTTTGCTTCTGGCTGCGGACCGTGTTGCCGCAGCTGCGTCTGCACCCGGGGGTGCTGTTACGGACACGTCGATCCGACCGCGTCGGTACCGGTCAGCCTAGTGCCCGCGGGCCGCGCTCTCGACGGGTGCCCTCAGGCCTCGTCGAGCAACTCCGCCGTGACCGCGGACTCGGTGTCCGGGACACCGGTGTCCTTCGCCTTGCGGTCCGCCATCGAGAGCAGCCGGCGGATCCGTCCTGCCACCGCGTCCTTGGTCATCGGCGGATCCGCCAACTGGCCCAGCTCTTCGAGCGAGGCCTGGCGATGCTGGACCCGCAGGTGACCGGCGGCCGCGAGATGGTCCGGGACGTCGTCGCCCAGAATGGCCAGGGCACGCTCGACCCGAGCCGCGGCCGCCACGGCCGCACGGGCGGATCGACGCAGGTTGGCATCGTCGAAGTTGGCGAGCCGGTTCGCGGTGGCCCGCACCTCCCGACGCATGCGGCGTTCCTCCCAGGTCAACCGGGTGTCCTGCGCGCCCATGTGGGTGAGCAGCGCGCCGATGGCCTCCCCGTCGCGCACCACCACGCGGTCGGCCCCGCGGACCTCACGCGCCTTCGCGGCGACGCCGAGACGACGTGCGGCCCCGACCAGCGCCAGGGCCGCCTCCGGCCCGGGGCAGCTGACCTCGAGGGCGGACGACCGACCGGGCTCGGTCAGCGAACCGTGGGCGAGGAACGCGCCGCGCCAGGCCGCGCCGGCATCGGCGACGGTGCCGCCCACCACCTGCGCCGGAAGACCGCGGACGGGTCGGCCCCGCAGGTCCAGCAGTCCCGTCTGCCGGGCGAGCGCCTCGCCGTCCTTGGCCACGCGGACCACCCAGCGGGTGCTCTTGCGCAGACCGCCGGCTCCCACCACGTGCACGTCCGCGCCGTACCCGAACAGGTCGAAGATCTCCCTACGGAGGCGCCGCGCGATGGAGAGCTGGTCCACCTCGGCCTCCACGACGACGCGGCCGGCGACGATGTGCAGTCCGCCGGCGAACCGCAGGAGGGCGGAAACCTCGGCCTTCCGAGACGACGCCTTCGACTCGGTCAGTCTGCTCAGTTCGTCCTTGACGTCGGCGGTCATGGCCACGACGAGGTGTCCTTCCTGTCACTGCTGGGGGTGCCGCCGGTCCACGACGCGACGACGTCCGCGAGTTTGGCGGGGTCGTGCGTGCGCAGCGTGTCCGACGCCACGTCGGCGTAGACGACGTCCGCACCGAAGAGGGCGGCCGCGCGGGCCAGATGGTCGCGCTCGGACCCCGGCGGGACCGACGCGGAATCGACCACCACGTGGTGCACCCGAAAACCGGGGGCGTGTTGGGACAGTACGTGCAGATGACGTTCCGCCGAGAATCCCGCGGTCTCCCCCGGCTCCGGGCCCAGGTTCAGCACGAGCACCTTGCGCGCCGCGGTGGCGGCCAGGGCGGCGAAGAGGTCGGGCACCAGAACGTGCGGGAGGACGCTCGAGAACCAGGACCCCGGACCCAACACCACCAGGTCCGCCCGCTCGATCGCGCGCACGGCGGACTCGGTGGCGGGCGGATCGGCCGGCCGGAGGCGAACTCGGCGGACCTTGCCCGGAGTGGTCGCGACGGCCACCTGCCCGCGAATCACCCGACTGACGCGCGGGTCCTCCTCGAGACCCGAGACGTCCGCCTCGATGTCGAGGGCCACCGGAGACATCGGCAGAACGCGACCGGCCACGTCGAGCACGCGCCCGAGCTCGTCCAGCGCGAGCACCGGATCGCCCAGGACCTCGGTGAGTCCGGCGAGCACGAGGTTGCCCACGCTGTGTCCGGCCAGCGCGCCGTTGCCGCCGAAGCGGTGCTGCACCACGTCGGCCCACAGCCGGCTCCGGGGGTCCTCCCCCGCGAGCGCCGCGAGCGCCATGCGGAGATCACCGGGCGGGATCATGCCGAGCTCGGCCCGCAGTCGGCCCGACGATCCTCCGTCGTCGGCAACGGTGACCACGGCCGTGACGTCGGCGGACAGGCGCCGGGCGGCGGACAACGTGGCGTACAGACCGTGACCGCCACCCAGTGCGACGATGCGGGGCGCGGTCACCACGGAACCGGAGTTCACTCGCGGCCCAGATCCCGGTGCACCACCCGCACCGTCGTGTCGGCGTCGCTCCGCAGTCGGGCCGCCAGGGCCTCGGTGACCGCGACGCTGCGGTGCTTGCCGCCGGTGCAGCCGACCCCGACGGTCATGTACCGCTTGCCCTCGCGCCGGTACCCGGCGAGGGTCAGCACCAGCAACCGGTGATAGAGGTCGAGGTACTCGTCCGCGCCCGGTTGGTTCAGCACGTAGCTCGCGACGTCCGGGTCCTGCCCGGTGCGGGCGCGAAGCTCCGGCACCCAGTGCGGGTTGGGCAGGAAGCGCATGTCGCACAGCACGTCCGCGTCCAGCGGCAGGCCGTACTTGAAGCCGAAGGATTCGACGGTGACCGCCACTGTGCCGGCCGCCTCGTCGCCGAACGCCGCGGCGATCCGCTCACGCAGGCCGTGGACCGACAGCACGCTCGTGTCGATCACCAGGTGGGCGCGTTCCTTCACCGGGGCCAGCCGGGCACGCTCACGGGCGATGCCCTCGCTCAACGTGCCGTCGGCGCCGTAGTTCTGCAGCGGATGGCTGCGCCGCACCGACTCGAAGCGTCGGATCAGGACGTCGTCGGACGCGTCGAGGAACAGCACCCGTGGTCGCACGTCGGCCGCCGCGAGATCACCGAGCAGGCTCGGGACGTCGCCGTTGAACAATCGACTACGGACGTCGACCACCAGCGCCAACCGCTCGAGCCGAGGCTCGGCCGACCGCCCGATCTCGATCATCCGGCCGATGAGCTCCGGCGGCATGTTGTCCGCGACGTACCACCCGAGGTCCTCGAGCACCTTGGCCGCCGTCCCCAGTCCCGCACCCGAGAGTCCGGTGACCAGCGCGACCTCGATGTCGTCGTCGCCGATGGCCCGGAGGTCACCGGTGTCGCTGCCGACGTTCCGGAGGTCACCGGTATCACTGTCCGTCCGTGGTGATGTCACTCGCCGACCGATCCTCTTCCCGAGACCGCGCTCGCCGGCTCCGCTGCGGAACGGTCGACTCCGGCCTCGTCGTCGGCCCCATCATCGCGCACCGGCTCGTCCGGTGCGACCGCGACGCCGGGGTCCACGGGATCGGACGATTCGGGCGAGTCGGGTACCGCGCCCACCCCGAGGGCGTCGAGCACGGCACGCGCCGTGGTCTCCCCGATGCCGGGCACCTCGACGATCTCGGACACCTGCGCCTGCTTGAGCTTGGCCACCGATCCGAAGTGCGACACCAGCGCGTTCCGCCGCGCCTCGCCCAGTCCGCGGACGGAATCCAGGGCCGACGCGGTCATCCGCTTGCTGCGCTTGCTGCGGTGGAAGGTGATGGCGAACCGGTGGGCCTCGTCGCGGACGCGCTGGAGCAGGAACAGCGATTCGCTGGTTCGCGGGAGGATCACCGGATCGGCCTCGCCCGGCACCCAGACCTCCTCCAGCCGCTTGGCCAGCCCGACGACGGCGACGTCGGTGACCCCGAGGTCGTCGAGCACCGCGGCGGCCGCGGCCACCTGGGGAGCACCGCCGTCGACGACGAACAGGTTGGGCGGGTAGGCGAACCGACGCGGCCGACCCGTCTGCGGGTCCAGGGCGGCCTCGGGAGCGAGATCGCCGCCGGAGTCCTTGCCGTGCCGGAGGAACCGCCGGCGGGTGACCTCGGCGATGCTGGCGACGTCGTCGGAGCGCCCGTCGCCCGCGGCCTCCTTGATGGCGTAGTGGCGGTAGTCGCTCTTGCGGGGCAGACCGTCCTCGAAGACGACCAGCGAGGCGACCACGTCGGTGCCCTGGACGTGCGAGATGTCGATGCACTCGATCCGCAGCGGGGCGGTGTCGAGGTCGAGGGCCTCCTGAATCCCCTGCAGTGCGGCCGAGCGCGACGTGAAATCGCCGGCCCGCTTCATCTTGTGCTGCTGCAGCGCCTCCTTGGCGTTGCGCGCCACCGTCTCCGCCAGTGCCTTCTTGTCGCCGCGCTGCGGCACCCGCAGCTTGACCGAGGATCCGCGCAGCTCCGAGAGCCAGGCGGTGATCTCCTCCGCGTCCGGCGGGAGCACCGGCACCAGGACCTCCCGCGGCACGGCGGTGGCCGCACCCTCGTCGGTAGTGGCCGACAACGCGGCCTGCTCGCCGTAGAACTGGGTGAGGAACTGCGAGACCAGTGCGGCGTCGCCGCCGGGGTCGATCGCGGCGGCGCCGCCGGGGTCGGTGGTCGAGCCCGAGTCCGATTCGAGGCCGCTCTCGACGACTTCGCCGGCCTTCTCCACGACCCAACCGCGTTGTCCGCGGACCCGGCCGCCGCGGACGTGGAACACCTGCACCGCGGCCTCGAGATCGTCGCCGGCGAAGGCGACGAGATCGGCGTCCGTCCCGTCGCCGAGCACCACGGCCTGCTTCTCCAGGGCGCGCTTGAGGGCGCCGATGTCGTCCCGCAGGCGGGCGGCGGCCTCGAAGTCCAGGTCCTCGGACGCGGCCTGCATGCGGTTCTCGAGCTCGCGCACCAGCTTGTCCGTCTTGCCCGACAGGAAGTCGCAGAAGTCCTCGACGGTGCGACGGTGCTCCGCGGCGGACACGCGATCGATGCACGGCGCCGAGCACTTGTCGATGTAGCCGAGCAGACAGGGGCGGCCGATCTGACCGTGGCGCTTGAACACCCCGGCCGAGCAGGTGCGAGCCGGGAAGACGCGGAGCAGCAGGTCGAGGGTCTCGCGGATGGCCCAGGCGTGGGCGTACGGGCCGAAGTACCGCACGCCCTTGCGGCGCGGCCCGCGGTAGACGAACAGCCGCGGATACTCCTCGTTCATGGTGACCGCGAGCATGGGATAGCTCTTGTCGTCGCGGTACCGGACGTTGAAGCGGGGGTCGAACTCCTTGATCCAGTTGTACTCGAGCTGCAGCGCCTCGACCTCGGTGGTGACCACCGTCCACTCGACGGACGCCGCCGTCGTGACCATCTGGCGGGTGCGCGGATGCAGACCCGCGATGTCGGCGAAATAGGAATTGAGACGGCTGCGCAGGCTCTTGGCCTTGCCGACGTAGATCACTCGTCCGTGCGGGTCGCGGAACTTGTAGACGCCGGGCTCGACCGGGATGGTCCCGGTGGCCGGGCGGTATGTAGCGGGGTCGGGCACAGTCTCCAGGTTAGTCGCCGGGTGCGACACGTCCGCCGCGGCGCCGGGCGGTGGTTCGCGCACCGAACGAGTTCGCCGAAGTGCCTCGGGGAACGCGCGGGCAGGGTGTGATGGACCGATGACGCCCGCCGATCGGTACACCCGCCGCCCCGTCCGACGCGCCGTCGCGGTGATGATCGCCGCATCCCTCGCCGCGACCGGCTGCACGTCCGGATCGTCATCCGACGACGACTCGTCCTCGGCCGAGGGTGCGGCCCCGGAAGCCTGCGTGGCCGCCGGCGGGGGCACACCCGTCATCGGCGCGCCGGGCACCGGAGCGGACGGTGCGCCGGAGATCGGCACCGGCTACCGGACAGGGATGGTCGCGGTGACCACACCCGAGTACTCGGTGGCCACCGCCAACCCCCTCGCCACCGAGGCCGCGTGTGCCGTGCTGCGCGACGGCGGCACCGCCGCCGACGCCCTCGTGACCGCCCAGACGGTCCTCGGCCTCGTCGAGCCGCAGAGCTCCGGGATCGGCGGCGGTGCGTTCCTGATGTACCTCGACGGCGAGACCGGAGAGTTGCAGGCCTACGACGGACGCGAGACGGCGCCGGCCTCGGCGACCGGCGACTACCTCCGGTACGTCGACGACGTCCCCCCGACCGACCGCCCGGCGAACCTCGGCGCACCGGTGCCCGACGCCCGGTCCAGCGGGCGGGCCGTCGGGGTTCCGGGTGCGGTGCGCCTGCTCGAGCGCGTCCACGCCGATCACGGACGCACCGACTGGCGCGAGCTGTTCGACCCGGCGGTGCGGCTGGCCGACGACGGCTTCACGATCGGCGAGCGCATGGCGTCGTCGATCGCCGGGTCCGCGCCGCAGCTCGCGCTCGATCCGCCGTCGGCCGCCTACTTCCTCGAGCCGGACGGGTCGCCGAAGTCGGCGGGCACCGTGCTGACCAACCCCGCGATGGCCAAGACTCTCGGTGCGATCGCCACCGATGGCGCCGACGCGTTCTACACGGGGTCGATCGCGCAGTCGATCGTCGACGCCGTGGCCGACACCACCGCCGGACGCACCGCGGGGCGCCTCACGCTGGACGATCTTGCGTCCTACCGCGTGATCGACCGTGATCCCGTCTGCGGCGACTACCGGGACGCGGTGGTCTGCGGCATGCCGGGTCCGTCGTCCGGCGGAATCGCCGTCGCGCAGACCCTCGGCATCCTGTCCGCGTTCGACCTGGACCGGTACCCGCCCCAGCACACCGAGACCGACGGCGGCGTGCCCGATCCGCGGGCGGCCCACCTGATCGCCGAGGCCGAGCGGCTCGCCTACGCGGACCGGGACAAGTACGTGGCCGACCCCGACTACATCCCGCTGCCCGGCGGATCGCCGGACGCCCTGCTCGACCCGGACTACCTGCGCTCGCGGGCGGTGACCATCGATCCCGGTCGCAGCATGGGCACCGCCGTCGCCGGCGACTTCGGGCCGGTGCCGATGAGCAGCTATCGGGGTCCCGAGTCGGGCACGTCCCACATCGTCGTCGCCGATCGCGACGGGGACGTGGCGTCGATGACGACGACGGTGGAATCGGCGTTCGGCTCGTTCCACATGACGGAGGGGTTCCTGCTGAACAATCAGCTGACGGACTTCTCCGCCGCTCCCGACGGCCCGGACGGGCCCGTCGCCAACCGCGTCGAGCCGGGCAAACGGCCGCGGAGCTCGATGGCGCCGACCGTGGTCTTCGACCGGGACGACGCGGGCGGGCGAGGTGACGTCCGTCTGGTGACCGGGTCACCGGGCGGGTCCGCGATCATCCAGTACGTCGTGAAGAACCTGGTCGCGATGCTCGACTGGGGCCTCGATCCGCAGCAGGCCGTGTCGATGGTCAACGTGGGCGCGTCCAACTCCCCGACCACCAACGTCGGCGGCGAGCATCCGGCGGTCGACACCGCGAACGACGGAGCGAACGACCCTCTGGTGCAGGGATTGCGCGAGCGCGGGCACCTGGTGTCGCTCGCCGACCAGACGAGCGGGTCGAGCGCACTCGTTCGGACGGAGACCGGTTGGTCCGGCGGCGCGGATCCGCGTCGGGAAGGAACCGTGGCCGGCGGTTAACGGGCCGGGTCGGTGTACTTCGCCTCGAGGGCGCGGAAGGTGCGGGCGGCGTGGACGGCGTACTCGCGATCGTTGGCCTGGATGGCCATGACGGGGACGTACTCGTCGTCGGGCAGTTCGATGCGTGCCCAGCTCGCTCCCGGCGAGAAGGACAGTCCCTGCACGAGGTCCCAGGGCACGAGTTTCTCCGACAGCAGGTTGCGCACGAGGACACCCTGCGCCCCGACGCGGATGCGGGGTCGGGTGAGCAACAGCACGCCGGCGCCCATGCCACAGCCGATGGCGATCATGGCGAGTTGGTCGACGCGCTGGAAGTAGACACCCGTGTTGCCGGTGCGCAGCAGGATGCCGAGCACGGTGTGGACGGCCACGAGCAGGGCGGCGACGGCGACGGCGTAGCGGGCGCTCTTGCGGGGACGCGCCTCGAGTTCCCAGCCCTCGGCACTCGTCGTCCGCATCGTCTCGGCCTTCTCGTTCATGTGGGTTCCCCTCGGAGGGTGGCCAGGGTCAGCGCGGTGTCCACCGCCGCGGCGACGGCCTGCGCGCCCTTGTCCTCCTTGGACCCGGGCAGGCCGGCGCGATCGAGCGCCTGCTGCTCGTCGTTCACGGTGAGGACGCCGTTGGTCACGGGCGTCGACTCGTCGAGCGAGACGCGGGTGAGTCCGGCGGTCACGGCGTCGCAGACGTACTCGAAATGCGGGGTGCCGCCGCGGATCACGACACCGAGAGCCACGACCGCGTCGTGCGTGCGGGCCAGTTGCTGTGCCACCACGGGGATCTCGATCGCACCGGCGACGCGCACCAGCGTGACGTCGGTCAGACCGACCTCCTCGGCCTTGCGCATGGCCCCCTCGATCAGGGCGGTGCTGACCTTCTCGTGCCACTGGCCGGCCACGACGGCGACGCGCAACCGCTCGGCCCCGGACAGCTGCAGGACGGGTTCGCCGGCGCCGCTCATGTCACAGACCTCCTGCGTCGGGAGTGATGGTGGGGGTGTCGAAGGCGTCGAGCCCGATCAGGTCGTGCCCCATCCGGTCGCGCTTGGTGCGCAGGTAGGTCAGGTTCTCGGCGTTGGCGCGCAGCGGCATCGGCACGCGCTCGGTGATCTGCAGCCCGTACCCGTCGAGCCCGACCCGCTTGGCCGGGTTGTTGGTCAGCAGGCGCATCGACGAGATGCCGAGGTCGACGAGGATCTGTGCGCCGATGCCGTAGTCGCGGGCGTCGGCGGGCAGACCCAGGGCGAGATTGGCGTCGACGGTGTCCGAGCCGGCGTCCTGCAACTGGTAGGCCTGCAACTTGTGCAGCAGTCCGATGCCTCGGCCCTCGTGGCCGCGCATGTACAGCACGACACCGCGACCTTCGGTCGCCACCATGTCGAGAGCGGCGTCGAGCTGGGGGCCGCAATCGCAGCGCAGCGATCCGAACACGTCGCCGGTCAGGCACTCCGAGTGCACCCGGACGAGCACGTCGCTGCCGTCGCCGTCGGGCCCGGCGATGTCACCGCGCACCAGCGCGACGTGCTCGACGTCCTCGTACACGCTCTGGTAGCCGACGGCGCGGAACTCGCCGTGGCGGGTGGGAATGCGGGCCTCGGCGACGCGGACCACATGCTTCTCGTGCTTGCGTCGCCACGCGATGAGGTCGGCGATGGAGATCAGGGCGAGGTCGTGGTCGTCGGCGAAGACCCGCAGCTCGTCCGTCTGCGCCATCGCGCCCTCGTCCTTCTGGCTGACGATCTCGCAGATGACGCCGGCCGGCCGCAGATCGGCCATCCGGGCCAGGTCGACCGCCGCCTCCGTGTGGCCGGGGCGGCGCAGGACGCCGCCCTCCTTCGCCCGCAGCGGGACGACGTGACCGGGCCGGGTGAAGTCGTGCGCACCGGTGGTGGGATCGGCCAGCAGACGCATCGTCGCGGCGCGGTCCGACGCGGAGATGCCGGTCCCGATGCCCTCGCGGGCGTCGACCGTGACGGTGTACGCGGTGCCGTGCTTGTCCTGGTTGGTCGCGTACATCGGCGGCAGACCGAGGCGGTCGCAGTCCTCACCGGACAGCGGAACACAGAGGTAACCCGAGGTGTAGCGCACCATGAACGCCACCAGCTCCGGGGTGGCCTTCTCCGCGGCGAAGATGAGATCGCCCTCGTTCTCGCGGTCCTCGTCGTCCACGACGACGACGGCCTTGCCGGCCGCGATGTCCGCGATTGCTCGCTCGATGGTGTCGAACCTGGTCACGCGTCGCGCTCCCCACGTCAGGCCGCCCGCGGCGGTGCGGGCGGGGTCGGTCCTATCAGACTACGGTCCGGGCACCGTCGGCCCGGCGATCGGTCGGAGTTCAGTCGGCGTTCTGCAGCCGCTCGACGTACTTGGCGATCACGTCGACCTCGAGGTTGACGGTGGTTCCCGGCTCGGCGGTACCCAGGGTCGTGAGGCCGAGCGTGGTCGGGATCAGGGAGACCTCGAACCACTGGTCGTCGCCGGTTCCATCGAGCGCCGACACGGTCAACGACACTCCGTCGACGGTGATCGATCCCTTGTGCACGACGTACCGGGCGACCTCGCGCGGCAGGGCGACGCGCACCACCGTCCAGTTCTCCGACGGCGTGCGCGAGATCACCGTGCCCGTGCCGTCCACGTGGCCCTGCACGAGGTGTCCCCCGAGACGGGAGCCGAGCGACGCCGCGCGCTCGAGGTTGACCCGGCTGCCGACTCGGAGCGACCCGAGCGACGAGCGCGACAGGGTCTCCTGCATCACGTCCGCGGTGAACGCCCCCTCGCGGACCTCGACGACGGTCAGGCACACGCCGTTGACCGCGATCGAGTCCCCGTGCGAGGCGTCCGAGGTGACCACGGCGCCCTCGACGGTGAACCGGGCGGCGTCCGCCAGGTCTTCCTTCGCGGTGACCGTGCCGAGTTCTTCGACTATTCCGGTGAACATGTCTGCTCCTGCTGGGTTCGGGCTGCGGCGGGGTGGGAGGGGGCTGCGGCGGGGACGAGGTCGAGGCGGAGATCCTCGCCGAGCGCGGTGACGGACTCCCGTCGGAACCGCCGGGCGTCGGCGAGTGTTCCCACCACCGTGGACTCCACGGCGCTGCGGCCGGCGCCGAGCACCGTCGGCGCGAGATACACGACGAGTCGGTCCACCAGGTCGGCGTCGAGGAAGGCCGCGGCCAGTGTGGCGCCGCCTTCCACAAGGACGTCGTTCACGTCGTCCAGCGCGGCCAGGACGACGTGCGGATCGTGGTCGCGCACGACCCTGGTGGGCGCCGAGTCGTCGAGAACGCGCAGACCGGTGGGCAGGTCCCGACGGCCGACCACCACCCGCAGCGGCTGCCGCGCCGCGAGCGTGCCGTCGTCGCCCCGCGCGGTGAGTGCGGGATCGTCGGCCAGGACCGTGCCGGTTCCCACGACGATCGCATCGAGCCGGGCGCGTTCGGCGTGCACGTCCGCGCGCGCGGCGGGACCGGTGATCCACCGGCTGGTGCCGTCCGGTGCGGCGATACGCCCGTCGAGGGTCGAGGCGAGCTTCAGCGTGACGTGCGGTCGACCGGTGCGCTGCCGGTGCAGCCAGGCCCGCAACGGACCGCGAGCGACCTCGTCGGCGAGGCGCCCGGACTCCACGGCGACGCCTGCACGGGTGAGCGTCTCGCCACCGCCGGACGCGGCGGGCGTCGGATCGGCGAGGGCGTGGACGACGCGCGCCACACCCGCGGCGAGCAACGCCTCGGTGCACGGGCCGGTGCGGCCGGTGTGGTCGCAGGGCTCGAGGGTCACCACGGCCGTGCCGCCGGCCGCGGCGGCACCGGCCTCGCGCAGGGCGACCACCTCCGCGTGCGGTCCGCCCGGGGCCGCCGTGGCCCCGGTGCCCACGACGCGGTGTTCGGCGTCCAGGATCACCGCGCCCACGGGCGGATTCGGCGTGCTGATTCCGCGCGCCGACTCGCTGACGGCGACGGCGATCCGCATCGCCTCGTCGACGACCGCCGACGGCAGCGGAACCATCAGGCGGTGAGGTGGGGTGACGCCGACGCCGCGGCGGCGCGCAGAGCCGCCACCGCGCGCCCCGGATCGTCGGTGTTGTAGACGGCGGACCCGGCGACGAAGCAGTCGATGCCGGCCTCGGCGGCCTGCGCGATCGTGTCGTCGTTGATGCCGCCGTCGATCTCGACCACCAGACGCAACTCACCGGCGTCGACCAGTCGGCGCACCGTGCGGGCCTTGTCCAGGACCTCGGGCATGAAGCTCTGGCCGCCGAATCCCGGCTCGACGCTCATCACCAGCAGCGTGTCGAAGTCGCGCAGGATCTCGAGGTACGGCTCGATCGGGGTGTTCGGCTTGATCGACAGACCGGCCTTGGCCCCGGCGGCCCGGATGTCGCGGGCCACCCCGGACGGATCGTCGGCGGCCTCGGCGTGGAAGGTGACGTTGTAGGCGCCCGCCTCGGCGTACGGCGGCGCCCACCGTGCGGGGTCCTCGATCATCAGGTGGCAGTCGAGCGGGATGTCCGTCGCCTTCAGCAGGCTGGACACCACGGGCAGTCCGAGCGTGAGGTTGGGAACGAAGTGGGCGTCCATGACGTCGACGTGCAGCCAGTCGCTTCCCGCGACGGCGGCGGCCTCGTCGGCCAGTCGCGCGAAGTCGGCCGAGAGAATCGACGGCGCGATCATCGGGTGCCGCGGGGTCGGGGACGCATCGGTAGGAGCCACGGGCATGGAGCCTAACCGGGTCCCCGTCACCCCAGCAGCCCCGGTTCCACGACGTCCACGGCGTCGTCGATGGCGTCGGCGAGCAGGAACTGGCCGGCGTCGGTGGGGTGATCCCCGTCGTCCCGGATGATCGCCGGGTCGGCGAGCCATCCCGCGTCGAGGGTGTCGACATAGTCCACGTCCGAGGCGAGCGCCGCGGCCTCCACCGCGGAATCGACGTCGCGCAGTTCCGCCGGGACCGGGACGTCGCCGCTCCAGATGGGGCCGACGGCCACGACCTCGGCCGCCGGAGCTCCGGCGTGCAGCCGGGCGAACAGCGTCAGGGCGGCGTCGTACACCTCGGTCGGGTCCTCGTCCACGTCGTTCTCGCTGCCGACCACCAGCACGACGTCGGGATCCGCGGCCACGGCGTCGTCGACCTCGTCGCCGAACGTTCCCCACTCGTCGTCACCCGCCACGTAGCCGGCACCGCCGAGACTGACGTTGATCAGGTCGAAGCCGTGTTCGTCGGCGAGCACCTCCGGCCAGACCACGTCGTTGCCGGAGCCCGACGAGAAGGAGTCGCCGAGGACGGCCACCCGCTCCGGTGACGCCGTCGCGGCGTTCTCGGCGACGGCGACGGACGCCGGCACCGGATCGGGAGCGGCGACCGGGGCGGTCGACGTCGTTCCGGCCGCGCACCCGGCGCCCAGCAGTGCCAGCCCGGCGAGTACGGCCACCGCACCGCGCGTGGTCATTGCGCACCGCCGGGACGTCGCAGGGCCGCGAAGAACATGGCGTCGGTGCCGTGCCGGTGCGGCCACAGCTGAACGTGGGTTCCGGCCGATCCGTCGCGCCCCGGCGTCGGCCGCGTCGATCGCGGCACACCCGGCACCGTCACCCCGGTGTCGAGACCGATCAACCCATGGCGTCGCACCGCGTCACCGACCACGCCGATCGTCTCGGACAGGTGCGGCGAGCAGGTCGCGTAGACCACGACCCCGCCCGGGCGGACGAGCGCGACGGCTGCGGCGAGCAGCTCGCGTTGCAGAGCGACCAGGCCCGCGACGTCCTCCGGCCGACGACGCCAGCGCGCCTCGGGGCGGCGACGCAGTGCTCCGAGCCCGGTACACGGCGCGTCGACGAGGATGCGGTCGTAGCCCGGCTCGAGACCGCTGGACCGACCGTCGACGGTGTGCACCGTGACCGGCAGGTCGCGCGTCGACGACCGCACCAGATCGGCGCGATGCTCGGACGGCTCCACCGCGTCGACGGTCGCACCGTCCACGGCCGCCAGTGCGCCCAGCAGTGCGGCCTTGCCGCCGGGCCCCGCGCACAGGTCCAGCCAGCGGCCGCCGTCGTCACCCTCGAGGGGCGCCTCGACGAGCGCTCGGGCGACGAGCTGACTGCCCTCGTCCTGCACGCCGGCCAGTCCCTCGCGTACCGCGTCGAGGCGGCCGGGATCCCCGCCGTCCAGGTGCACGGCGTAGGGCGACCACGGACCGACCTCGCCACCGGTGACCAGGGCCAGCTCGTCCGCCGAGATCTCCCCCGGCCGTGCGACCAGGTGGACGGCCGGGCGCGCGTCGTCCGCCGCGAGCAGTTCGTCGAGTTCGCCGGCGTCCGCGCCGAGAGCGTCGTGGAAGGCCTGCGCGATCCACGTCGGGTGCGCATGACGGAAGGCCGCGTTCCCCATGGGGTCGCGGTCGGCTGGCGGGGCCAACTCCGCGACCCAGTCGGCCTCGGTGCGTTCGGACACGCGCCGCAGCACGGCGTTGACGAAGCCGGACTTCCCGGGGCCGGCCTCGGCGCGCACCATGTCCACGGACGTCGCCACCGCGGCGTGCGGGGCGATACGGGTGCGCAGAAGTTGGTAGGCGCCGAGGCGGAGGACGTCCAGCAGCGGCCCGTCGATCTCCTCGACCGGGCGCGACGCCGCGTGCGCGATCACGGAGTCCAGCAGCCCGCGAGCTCGCGAGGCGCCGTAGGCGAGTTCGGTGGCCAGCGCCGCGTCCCGCTCACCGAGACGCCGCTCGCGGAGCAGGGCGGGCAAAACGAGGTTGGCGTAGGCGTCGCGCTCCCGGACCGCGCGCAGGACGTCGCGCGCCGCGACGCGGGCAGGGTCGAGTCCGGCCTCCGCGGGGTTCGGGCGGTTCGCCTGGCGGGGTCGAGTGTTGCTCCGCGCCGGGTTGCCGGCACGGGTCCTGGACGGGCGACGCTTGCCGGAGCGACCCTGATTCTCGCTCATCGGATCACCGCCCCGTCCACGTCCCGCGCTCCTCGTGCCCAGTCGGTCGCCGCCATCTGCTTCTTCCCCTGAGCCTGTACCCAACTCAACTCCACCGCGGCGGTGGCGGTTCCCACCAGGACGGCCCGCTTGCGCACCTCGACGACCCCGGGGGGCAGCGACTCCTCCGTGACGGTCACGGGACCCAGCTTGAGGCGCAGATCGTGGAGCTCGGCCCACGCCCCGGGTGCCGGTGTGACACTGCGCACGTGGCGGTCCACGGCGACCGCGGGACGGGTGAAGTCGACACGCGCGGCGTCCACCGTGACCTTCGGGGCCACCGAGACGCCGTCGGTCGACTGCGGCACCGCGGTCAGTGCGCCGTCCTCGAGACCGTCCATCGTCGCCTCCAGCAGCCCGGCGCCGCTCTCGGCCAGGCGGCCGAGCAGATCGCCCGCGGTGTCGTCGGCGCGTACGGTCTCGGTGACCACTCCGAACACCGGCCCCGTGTCCAGACCCTCCTCGATGCGGAACGTCGTGGCACCGGTCACCTCGTCTCCCGCGGCGAGGGCGGCCTGGACCGGAGCGGCGCCCCGCCACGCCGGGAGCAGCGAGAAGTGCAGGTTGACCCAGCCGTGGCGGGGCAGCTCGAGCAGCGGCGGACGCAGGAGCGCCCCGTAGGCGACGACGGGACAGCAGTCCGGCTCCCACTCGGCCAGCGTGCGCAGGGCGTCGGCGTCGCCCGGTCGGTGCGGCTGGAGCACCGGGATCGCGTGCTCGTCCGCCAACTGTGCGACGGGCGAGCGCACTACCCGGCGACCCCGTCCGGCAACCGTGTCGGGGCGGGTGAGCACGCCCACCACCTCGTGTCGGGGCGAGGCGAGCAGACGTCGCAGAGCGGGCAGAGCGGGTTCGGGAGTTCCGGCGAAGACGAGACGCACGCGGGTCAGCCTATGCGGAGCGGGTCGACCTGGATGCGCAGCGCCGACGTCGTCGCCTTCTTCGCCCCGACCACCGCGCGGGCCTCGGCCAGGGCGCGGGCGAGCGCCGACCCCGACCGTCGGGGCACCCGCAGAAGCACGCGTTCGACGGGGGCGGACGGATCCTCGGCGCTGTCGGCGCCGACCGGTGGGCGCTCCCCCGGCGGCAGGTCGACGGGTCCGAGCGTGACGGTGTCCGGGGGCAGCCGTGCGGCGTCGAGCAGCGTCCGCACCGCGTCGGGCGCACCGTCCACCGCGGCGAGGTGCACGGCGGGCGGAAATCCCACCTCGACGCGTTCGGCGAGCTCTGTGGCGGCGTGACCGACCGGGTCCCACCGGATCAACGCCTGGACGGCGGGCAGGTCCGCCTCGGCGACCACCACCACCTCGCCGCCCTCCGACGCGGGGACGACGGCGGCCGCGGCGGCCATCCAGCGACGCACCGTCTGCTCCGCGGCCCGCAGATCCGCCCGGCCCAGCATCGCCCACCCGTCGAGCAGCAGCGCGGCGCCGTATCCCCCCTCGGCGACGGGCTCCGCGCCGACCGTGGCGACCACCAGGGACGGTCCGGCGGGCACCGACGCCAGCACCGCGCTGCCCCCGGACTGTCGCACCGTGACGCCGCTGAACGCCCGGCCCAGTTCCTCCGCCGTGCGCCCCGCACCGATCACCGTCGCTCGCAGCGCTCGCGACCCGCAGGTCGGGCACGAGTACGCCGCGTCCGCGGTGCCGCACCAGCGGCACGTCGGACTACCGACGCCGTCGGCGCCGGGTGCCGACGGTAACGCCAGCGGACCGTGGCATCGGCGACAGCGCGCCGGGGTGCGGCACTTCCCGCAGGCCAGCGACGGCACATAGCCCCGCCGAGGCACCTGGACCAGGACGGGCCGGCCGGCGGCCAACGCCGTGCGGGCGGCCGCGAAGGCGACCGCGGGCAGTCGGGCGGCGCGGGCGGACGGGTCGCGCACGAGGGCGTGCTCGCTGTCGGCCAGCGCGGTGATGCGCGGCGCCGCGGCGCGCACGGTGTCCCGCGCGGCGAGCAGATCCTGCGCCCACCCGGATTCGACCA
This sequence comes from Rhodococcus sp. PBTS 1, assembly GCF_001620025.1. Taxonomy (NCBI): domain Bacteria; kingdom Bacillati; phylum Actinomycetota; class Actinomycetes; order Mycobacteriales; family Nocardiaceae; genus Rhodococcus; species Rhodococcus sp. PBTS 1. Next base: position 1,752,389 of record NZ_CP015219.1, on the reverse strand, counting down.
GCGCCTGCGCCTCGGCCGTGCGCGCGACGCCGCCCACCACCGCCGCGGTCCCGGCGCGATGGGCACGCAGCAGCGCGACGTCGCGGGCGTGCGGATAGGGCGCGCGCGGTTCCACCAGCGACTCGTCGCCGTCGTCCCACACCACGACCAGCGCGAGGTCATGGACGGGTGCGAACACGGCACTGCGCGTGCCGACCGCCACCCGGGCCGTGCCGCGGGCGACGGCGAGCCAACGACGGTAGCGCTCGGCGGGCCCGAGGCCAGCGGACAGCACCGAGACGGCAGTGGGGTCGAGGACTCCGAGACAGGCGGCCTCGACCCGGTCGAGGTCGCGTTGATCGGGCACGAGGAGCAGGGCGCCGCGACCCGTCGCGACCGTCGCGGCCGCCAGGTCGGCGAGGCGAGCCGGCCAGTCCTCCCCCGGCACGGCCTGCCACACCGCCCGCGGCGCCCGTCCGTCGGCGAGGGCGGCGACGAACTCCCGGCCGTGCCGATACCGTGCCCACCCGTCGCTCGACACGGTGGGCGCGGCGGATGCGCCGGACGCTCGTGCCTGCGTCTCGACGCGGGCGTGACGCGGCGGGACGGCCAGGCGCAGCACATCGGACCGCGTGCCCGCGTATCGCGCCGCCACGGCCGTCACCAGGTCGGCGACCTCCGCGGTGAGCACCACTTCCGGGGAGACCACCTTGTCCAGGAAGCCCAGCTTGCCGGGGTGGTCGGTCGCGTCACGACGCTCGGCCAGGAACCCGTCGACCAGCCGACCGGCGAAGCGCACGCGCACGCGCACGCCGGGTTGCGCGGCCTCGTCCCACTCGACCGGGACCAGGTAGTCGAAGTCCCGGTCGAGGTGGGCGAGCGCGAGCAGCGGGATCACGCGCGCGATCGGCGCGCGCTTCGCCGGTCGCGGAGTGCCGGTCAGAGCCCCGCGGCCGACCGCAGCTTCTCGGCGCGGTCGGTGTTCTCCCAGGGCAGGTCGATGTCGGTGCGACCGAAGTGGCCGTAGGCCGCCGTGGGCGCGTAGATCGGACGCAGGAGGTCGAGATCCCGGATGATCGCGCCGGGACGCAGATCGAACACCTCGGTGATGGCCGACTGGATCTTCGCAGGGTCGACGTTCTCCGAACCGAAGGTCTCGACGAACAATCCGACGGGCGCGGCCTTGCCGATCGCGTAGGCGACCTGCACCTCGACCCGCTCGGCCAGATCTGCCGCGACGACGTTCTTCGCGACCCAGCGCATCGCGTATGCGGCGCTGCGGTCCACCTTCGACGGGTCCTTGCCGGAGAAGGCGCCGCCGCCGTGCCGGGCCCAGCCGCCGTAGGTGTCGACGATGATCTTGCGACCGGTCAACCCGGCATCGCCCATCGGGCCACCGAGGACGAACTTGCCCGTGGGGTTGACCAGCAGGCGCACCGACGACGTGTCGAGCGTGTCGTGGCCGAGATCGGCGACGACCGCGTCGAGCACGTGCGTCCGGATGTCCGGGGTGAGCATGTTCTCGAGGTCGATGTCGGCCGCGTGCTGAGTGGAGACCACGACCGTGTCGAGCCGGACCGGACGAGCGCCGTCGTACTCGATGGTGACCTGCGTCTTGCCGTCCGGCCGCAGGTACGGCAGCACCTCGGTCTTGCGCACCTCGGTGAGTCGACGCGACAGACGGTGCGCCAACGCGATCGGCAGCGGCATCATCTCGGGAGTGTCCTTGATGGCGTACCCGAACATCAGGCCCTGGTCACCGGCGCCCTGGCGATCGATCTCGTCGTCCGTGAGGCCCTCGACGCGCGATTCGTACGCGTTGTCGACGCCCTGCGCGATCTCCGGCGACTGAGCACCGATGGCGACGTTGACGCCGCAGGAGTTGCCGTCGAAGCCCTTGGCCGACGAGTCGTAGCCGATCTCGAGCACCTTCTCGCGCACGATGTGCGGGATGTCGGCGTAGGCGGTGGTGTTGACCTCGCCGGCGACGTGCACCTGGCCGGTGGTCACCAGCGTCTCCACCGCGACCCGTGCCCGGGGGTCCTCGGTGAGGAGCGCGTCGAGAATCGAGTCGCTGATGGCGTCACAGATCTTGTCGGGATGACCCTCGGTGACCGATTCGCTGGTGAAGAGCCGACGTGCGGACGTGCTCACAGATGTTTCCTCTCGTACACGGACAGGGCTACCGCCGACCGGGTACCCCGAATCGGTGGGGACAGCAGGACCGGGCGTCACCGACCACTCGCGCACGAATCAGCGCGAGTCGCCGGTGTTCGTACACTGCCCGTCCGCGGTGGTCGGCGCGAGCAGCGGGGTCAACGCGTCGAGCACCCGCGAGGCCATGAGTGCTTTCGACCCGTGCGCGAGCGCCGTCTCGGATCCGTCCGTGGACAGGATCCAGCCGGCGTTGCTGTCCATCTCGAACGCCTTGCCCTCACCGACGGCGTTCACCACGAGGAGGTCGCACTTCTTGCGCGCGAACTTGGCGCGGGCGTGGGTGAGGACGTCGCCGTTCTCGTCACCGGTCTCGGCGGCGAATCCGACGATGGCCGTCTCGGCCCGCAACTCGCCGTCTGCGCGCGCGGCGACCAGGCCCGCCAGGATGTCGTCGTTACGGGTGAGCGGCACGGTGTCCGGCTCGTCCGCACCCTTCTTGATCTTGCTGGTGGCGACGGTGCTGGGCCGGAAGTCCGCGACGGCGGCGGCCATGATCACGGCATCGGCGTGCCCGGCGGCCTCCCGAACGGCGGTCTGCATGTCCTGCGCGGTCCGGACCGGCACCACGGTCACCGCCGACGGCGGCGCGAGATCGGACGTGTACCCCGAGACCAGTGTGACCTGCGCGCCGCGCTGGGCGGCGACGCGGGCGAGGGCGTACCCCTGCTTGCCGGAACTGCGGTTGCCCAGGAAGCGCACCGGATCGAGCGGTTCGCGGGTGCCGCCCGCCGAGATCACGAGGTGACGACCGTCGAGCGAGCGGGGCAAGGCATCGGCGCGCTCGGCGAGCAGCTCGGCGATCGCGGCGATCTCGTCGGGCTCGGGAAGGCGGCCCGGACCGGTGTCCTTGCCGGTCAGGCGGCCCGACGCGGGCTCGATCACGACGGTCCCGCGCCGCCGCAGCGTGGCGACGTTGTCCACGGTGGCGGGGTGTTCCCACATCTCGGTGTGCATCGCGGGGGCGAACACCACCGGGCACCGGGCGGTGAGCAGCGTCGCGGTCAGCAGGTCGTCCGCCCGGCCCGCAGCGACACGCGCCATCAGGTCGGCCGTCGCCGGGGCGACGACCACCAGGTCGGCCTCCTGCCCGAGGCGCACGTGCGGGACCTCGGGCACGTCGGCGAAGACGCCGGTGTGCACGGGGTTACCGGACAGTGCCTCGAAGGTGGCCCGCCCGACGAACTGCAGGGCGGACTCGGTGGGGACGACGCGGACGTCGTCCCCGGCCTCGGTGAAGTGACGGATCACTCCGCAGGCCTTGTAGGCGGCGATGCCGCCGCCGACACCGACGACGACGCGTCGGCGCTGCGAGGACAGCGGACTCACTCGCCTTCGACGTGCTCGAGCAGGTCGGCGTGGATCTCACGGAGCGCGATCGAGAGCGGCTTCTCCTGCAGACCCGGCTCGACCAGGGGGCCGACGTACTCGAGGATGCCGTCGCCGAGCTGGTTGTAGTAGTCGTTGATCTGGCGAGCACGCTTGGCGGCGTAGATCACCAGGGCGTACTTGGACGACGTGCGGTCGAGCAGTTCGTCGATGGGCGGGTTGGTGATGCCCAGGGGGGTGTCGTATGCAGCGATCTCGGAACGCGACACGCCTGCTACGGGACTACTCACGAAATGCTCCTGAATGCTTTTCGAACGCTGTGGCCGGAGCGGATGCTCCGACTAGGGACGGTCGTCGCCGGGGACTGCGGGGTCCACCGGGTCGCCGTCGACCAACAAGGATACCAACTGGGCACTCGCTCGCTCGACATCGTCGTTCACCACGACCGTGTCGAACTCGCCCTGTGCCGCCAATTCCTCGCGTGCGGTGTCGAGCCGACGCGCGACGACGTCCGGTGGTTCCGTCCCACGACCCGTCAGTCGCGTCACCAGATCCTCCCAGGACGGCGGGGCGAGGAAGACGAGCCGAGCCTCGGGCGCGGCGGCCCGCACGGCGCGGGCGCCCTGGAGGTCCACCTCGAGCAGGACCGGGTCCCCGGCGGCCAGTGCGCGGCGGACCGGTTCGGCCGGCGTTCCGCTGCGGTGCAGACCGCGGTGGATCTCGGCCCACTCGAGCAGCTCACCGGCCTCGATCATGCGGTCGAACTCGGCGGGGGCGACGAAGCGGTAGTCCCGTCCGTCCACCTCGCCGGGTCGGGGCGCCCTCGTGGTGGCCGAGACACTGAAGAACAGGTCCGGCAGGGCCGCGCGCACGCGGGCCACCACGGTGGACTTCCCGACGGCGGAGGGGCCGGCCAGAACTACCAGCCGACCCCTCCCCGGTGCGGTGACGGTGGCACGGTCGGACGCTCGCGCCCGGGTGTCACTGTCGGACACGCGCCTGTCAGGCTTCGAAATCGAACCGAGCGAGCAGCGCCTTGCGCTGACGATCGCCGAGACCGCGGAGACGACGCGTCGGGGCGATCTCCAGTTCGGTCATGATCTCCTGCGCCTTGACCTTGCCCACCTTGGGCAGGGCCTCGAGCAGCGCCGAGACCTTCATCTTGCCGAGGATCTCGTCCTCTTCGGCATCCTTGAGCACCTGCTTCAGATCGGTGCCGCCGCGCTTGAGGCGCTCCTTGAGCTCTGCCCTGGCACGACGTGCAGCTGCCGCCTTCTCCAGAGCAGCAGCGCGCTGCTCGTCGGTCAACTGGGGAAGGGCCACGGTTCCTCCGTCTCGTCGTTTGTGTATCGGTCGGCGTCCGCCATCCGTCCGTGCCGAACGGCGCGTACGAGACGGTGAGTCCCGCACGGGGTGCGGCGCGGCGGAGAGGTCGGTCGACCGGTGTGCCACCGGTGTCGACCAGCGGCGATAGCGACCGTAGTCGGGCCTGCCCACGATTGCGAACCGGCCCCCCGCCCGTGTCGCGGACGGTGCGTCGGCTATGCGAGGGCCCGTTCGACCTCGTCACGAACCCGCCGTGCGGCGTCGCGGAGCGCCATCACGTCCGGGCCGTGCCGCGCGATGTCACGAGAAGAGTTGGGCAGCAACAACTTCGATGCACCCTCGAACAAAGACGGCAGGTCGGCGGCCGATGCGCCCTGCGCGCCGAGCCCGGGAGCCAGGATCGGACCCGAGAATTCCCGCAGATCGAGACCGTGTCCGCGTGTCGCGCCGACCACCAGGCCCGCGACGGCGTCCCCGGCCTCCCGGTCGACCGCCTCGGCGGCGGAGACGACGTGCTGGGCCACGGTGTCACCGGACAGCGTGCGCGCGGTCTGGACCTGTTCGCCCTCGGGGTTGGATGTCCGGGCGAGGACGAACAGACCCGCCCCGTGCGCGACCGCGCGGCGCACGAAGGGCTCGAGCGCACCCGGACCGAGGTACGGGGACACCGTCACGGCGTCGGAGGCCAGCGGCGACACCGGGTCCAGCCACGCGGCCGCGTACGCGTCCGACGTGCTCCCGATGTCCCCGCGCTTGGCGTCCGCGATCACGAGGACCCCGGCCGAGCGCAGCGACGCGATGGTGCGTTCGAGCACGGCGTAGCCGGCCGATCCGAAGCGCTCGAAGAACGCCACCTGCGGCTTGACGACGGCGACCTCGTCCGCGAACGCCGCCACGCACGTCTCGGCGAAGGCGGCGAGGCCCGCGGCGGTGTCCTCGAGCCCCCAGGAATCCAGAAGAGCCGCGTGCGGGTCGATACCGACGCAGAGCCGCCCCCGGGCGGTGACGGCCGCCTCGAGGCGGGTCCGCCACCGTCCGACGCCGGGTCCGGTCACGACCGGGGCGGTCACGACGACGCAGCCGCCGTCTCGGCCACTCCGGTGACCGGGCCCTCCCCGGCGGTGGAGTAGGCCTCGAGCGTGCTGTGCAGGTCCTGCAGGGACCGAACCCCGATGTCACCGCGGATGCTCGCCTCGATGCCCTGCACGGCCGCGGCCGCGCCCTGCACCGTGGTGATGCACGGGATGTTGCGGGCGACGGCGGCGCTGCGGATCTCGTAGCCGTCGACGCGCGGCCCGTTGTTGCCGAACGGGGTGTTGAACACCATGTGCACCTCCCCGTCCTTGATGAGGTCGACCACGGTGCGCTCCCCCTCGGCAACCACGTCGGAGTGCTTGCGCACCACGTCGCTGGCGATGCCGTTGCGGCGCAACATCTCTGCGGTGCCCTCGGTCGCGAGGATGCGGAAACCCAGGTCCGCGAGCCGCTTGACCGGGAACACCATGGACCGCTTGTCGCGGTTGGCGATGGACACGAAGATCGAGCCGGCGAGGGGCAGCGAGCCGTAGGCGGCCGTCTGCGACTTGGCGAAAGCGGTGCCGAAATCGCCGTCGATGCCCATGACCTCGCCGGTGGACTTCATCTCGGGACTGAGCAGCGATTCGACGCTGCTGCCGTCGGCCTTGCGGAAGCGGTTGAACGGCAGCACGGCTTCCTTGACCGCCACCGGGGCGTCGAACGCGGCGTGTCCGCCGTCGCCTTCGGCCGGCAGCACGCCGTCGGCCCGCAACTCGGCGATGGTGGCGCCCAGCGCGATCCGCGCGGCCGCCTTGGCCAGCGGCACCGCCGTCGCCTTGGACACGAACGGCACCGTGCGCGACGCGCGGGGGTTCGCCTCGAGCACGTACAGCACGTCGTCCTTGAGGGCGTACTGCACGTTGAGCAAGCCGCGCACGCCGATACCGCGGGCGAGCGCCTCGGTGGACCGTCGCACGGCGTCGATGTCGGTGCGACCGAGGGTGATCGGCGGCAGGGCGCACGCTGAGTCGCCGGAGTGGATGCCGGCCTCCTCGATGTGCTCCATGACCCCGCCGAGGTAGACCTCGGTGCCGTCGCACAGGGCGTCGACGTCGATCTCGATCGCGTCCTCGAGGAATCGGTCCACCAGCACCGGATGCTCGGGCGTCAGTTCCGTCGAGCGGGAGATGTAGTCGTCCAGCGACGCCTCGTCGTAGACAATTTCCATGCCGCGCCCGCCGAGGACGTACGACGGCCGGACGAGGACCGGGTAGCCGATCTCGCCGGCGATGCGCTTGGCCCCGTCGAAGGTGGTCGCGGTGCCGAACTTCGGCGCCGGAAGGCCGGCGGCCACGAGGACCTCGCCGAACTCCTTGCGATCCTCGGCGAGATCGATGGCCTCGGGCGAGGTGCCGACGATGGGCACGCCGGCGTCCTGCAGGCGCTGCGCCAGGCCCAGCGGGGTCTGCCCGCCGAGCTGGCAGAGCACGCCCACCACGCCGGGTCCGCCGCGACCGGATTCCTTCTCGGCCAGGTAGACCTCGAGCACGTCCTCGAACGTGAGCGGCTCGAAGTAGAGGCGGTCGGCGGTGTCGTAGTCCGTCGAGACGGTCTCGGGGTTGCAGTTGACCATGACGGTCTCGTAGCCCGCCGCGGACAGCGTGGTGGCCGCGTGGACGCAGGAGTAGTCGAACTCGATGCCCTGCCCGATGCGGTTGGGACCCGATCCGAGGATGAGGACCTTGCCGCGCTCGGTCTGCGGGGCGACCTCGGTCTCGGCGCCGGGGTCGAGCTCGTAGGACGAGTAGTGGTACGGCGTCTTGGCCTCGAACTCGGCGGCGCAGGTGTCCACCGTCTTGAACACCGGTCGCACGCCGAGCCGGTGGCGCAGCGAGCGGACACCGTCCTCGCCGGCCAGTTCCGGCCGCAGAGCAGCGATCTGCCGGTCGGACAGACCGGCGTGCTTCGCGCGCCGGAGCAGGTCCTCGTCGATCACCGGCGCATCGATCAGGCGTGCCCGCAGCTCCACCAGCCCGGCGATCTCGTCGACGAACCACGGGTCCACGCCGGACGCCGCGGCGACCTGCTCGACGGTGCCGCCCAGCCGCAGGGCGAGCTCGACATCGTAGATCCGACCCTCGGTCGCGACCTTCAGGTCCGCGAGCACGGCGTCGAGGTCACGGGCACGCTCGCCCGCCAGGACGTCGTCGGTCACCGTCCAGAATCCGGCGGCCTTGGTCTCGAGAGACCGGAGCACCTTGCCCAGCGCCTCGGTGAAGTTGCGGCCGAGAGCCATCGCCTCGCCCACCGATTTCATGGTCGTGGTGAGCGTGCCGTCGGCGCCGGGGAACTTCTCGAAGGCGAACCGCGGGGCCTTGACCACCACGTAGTCGAGCGTCGGCTCGAAGCAGGCGGGGGTCTCGCGGGTGATGTCGTTGACGATCTCGTCCAGCGAGTACCCGACGGCGAGCTTGGCCGCGATCTTCGCGATCGGGAAGCCCGTCGCCTTCGAGGCCAGCGCACTCGACCGGGACACGCGCGGATTCATCTCGATGACGATGAGTCGGCCGTCCGCCGGGTTGATCGCGAACTGGATGTTGCAGCCGCCGGTGTCCACCCCGACCTCGCGCAGGATCGCGATGCCGAGGTCGCGCATGGTCTGGTACTCGCGGTCGGTCAGCGTCATCGCCGGCGCCACCGTCATCGAGTCACCGGTGTGCACGCCCATGGGGTCGACGTTCTCGATCGAGCAGACGATCACCACGTTGTCGCGGTTGTCGCGCATCAGCTCGAGCTCGTACTCCTTCCATCCGTAGATGGATTCCTCGATGAGCACGTTGGCCGACGGCGAGGCGTCGAGTCCGCCGCCGGCGAGCCGGTCGAGGTCCTCGTGCGTGTACGCCATGCCGGAGCCGAGTCCGCCCATGGTGAAGCTCGGGCGGATGACCACCGGCAGTCCGAGCTCGGCCACCGTGTCGTGGACCTCGTCCATCGTGTAGCAGACGCGCGAGCGGGCGCTCTCGCCGCCGACCTTCGCCACGATGTCCTTGAACTTCTGCCGGTCCTCACCGCGCTGGATGGCGTCGAAGTCCGCGCCGATGAGCTCGACGTCGTGCTTGGCCAGGATGCCCTGCTCGTGCAGCGCGACGGCGCAGTTGAGCGCGGTCTGACCACCGAGGGTCGCGAGCACGGCGTCGATGGGGTGGCCGGCCGCGGCCTCCTTCTCGATCACCTTCTCCACGAACGACGCCGTGATCGGCTCCACGTAGGTGGAGTCCGCGAACTCGGGGTCGGTCATGATCGTGGCCGGATTGGAGTTGACCAGGCTGACGCGCAGGCCCTCCTCGCGCAGGACACGGCAGGCCTGGGTGCCCGAGTAGTCGAACTCGCAGGCCTGTCCGATGACGATCGGCCCGGAGCCGATGACCAGGATGTGCTTCAGGTCGGTACGCCGTGGCATTACTTGCCGACTTTCTTGTCGAGGAGGGTCAGGAACCGGTCGAAGAGGTACTCGGCGTCGTGCGGACCGGCGGCCGCCTCGGGGTGGTACTGCACCGAGAAGGCCGAATCGTCCAGCAGTCGAACCCCTTCCACCACACCGTCGTTCGCGCAGGTGTGGCTGACGATCGCGCGGCCGAACGGCGTGTCGAACTCCTCGCCCGCCTCGCCCTCGAGTGCGAACCCGTGGTTCTGCGACGTGATCGCGATCCGGCCGGTCTCGTGCTCGATCACCGGAATGTTCAGTCCGCGGTGGCCGAACTTCATCTTGTAGGTCCCGCGGCCCAGGGCGCGGCCGAGAATCTGGTTGCCGAAGCAGATGCCGAACATCGGCGTCCCGTCGCCGAGGACCTCCTCGGTCAGACGCACCACCGAGTCGGCGGTCGCCGGGTCGCCCGGACCGTTGGAGAGGAAGAAGCCGTCCGCGCCGATCTCGCGCACCTGATCGATGGTCGCCGTCGCCGGCACCACGTGAACGCGGATCCCGCGTCGCGCGAACATGCGCGGAGTGTTGGACTTGATCCCGAGGTCCACCGCCACCACCGAGTAGCGGGCCTCACCCTCGGGCTCGACCACGTAGCCCGAGGTGGTGCTGACCTCGCCGGCCAGGTCCGCCCCGGCCATCGACGGCTGGGACTGCACCCGCTCGACGAGCGTGTCGACGTCGGCCAGCGCGTCGCCGGAGAAGATGCCCGCCTTCATCGAGCCGCGGGTGCGCAGGTGACGGACCACCGCGCGGGTGTCGATCTCGGCGATGCCGACGACGTCCTGGCGACGCATCTCCTCGTCGAGCGTGCCGTTCGCGCGCCAGCTCGAGGCGCGGCGGCTCGCGTCGCGGATGGCGAACCCCGCCACCCACATCTTCGCGTCGTTCGCGGACCCGTCGGGGCCGACGGATTCGTTGTCCTCGCCGTTCCAGCCGGTGTTGCCCACCTGCGGTGCGGTCGCGACCACGATCTGTCGGTGATAGCTGGGATCGGTCAGCGTCTCCTGGTAGCCGGTCATGCCGGTGCAGAACACGGCCTCGCCGAGGGTCTGACCCACGGCGCCGTACGCGGCTCCGCGGAAGACCCGCCCGTCCTCGAGGACCAGTGCCGCGGCGTCGGGCTTGCTCACGCCGTCTCCTTCTTCTCGATCGAATCGTCCGGACCGTCGTCCGGTGTGGTGTCGGGACGGTCCACCCACGCGGGGTACACCGATTTGTCGTCGGCTCGAAAGCCGGTGTCGATCTCGGTGCCGGTGGGCAACTCCCACCGGATCACCAGCAGGCCGTCGCGGGTCATGACCTTTCCGGCCAGTCCCCGCTCGGTTCGGATCGCGCGCAGCGAGTCCGTCGGTGCGAACACCGCCGACTCCCCCGTGCGCTCGAGGAGGATGCCCGCCTCGTAGCGCGTGAGGGTGCCGGTGGCGCGATGCCCGAGGTCACCGACGGCGATGCGGTTCTGCCAGCTCGGCGCGATGGTGGAACCCACGTAGAGGCCCGTGCAGGGCGGGACGAGCACGGCCCCGAGGTCGGCGGGCACGGCCGGCAGCTCACCGATCACGTCCTGCTGGCGTCGCTGTCGGTTTCGCCAGCCCCACAGGATCAGCGCGATCATCGCCAACCAGAAGAGCAGGAAGGCCAGCACGAGCAGCACACGATCCATCAGGACACCTCACTCGTCGTGCGGCGGTGCGTCACGCGGCCGCGCAGCACCGTGGTGGTCACCACCGCCGGCAGCTCCAGCGCGTCGAACGGGGTGTTGGCGGACAGCGAGGCCAGATCCTGCGCTGCGACGGTCCAGCGCGTGTCCGGATCGACGACGGTCAGCGTCCCGGGCTCGCCGACGGCGATCGGACGCCCCTGATCGGTGAGACCGACGATCTCCGCGGGCCGTTCGCTCATGACGCGGGCGACGCCGCGCCAGTCCAGCAGGCCGGTCTCGACCATCGAGGCCACGACCACCGACAACGCGGTCTCGAGACCGAGCATGCCGGGGCGCGCCTGCGAGAACTCGCAGCACTTGTCCTGCTCGGCGTGCGGCGCGTGGTCGGTGGCCACGCAGTCCACGACGCCCGACGCCAGAGCCTCGCGCAGCGCGGCGACGTCGGAGGCCTCACGCAGGGGCGGGTTGACCCGGTTCACGGCGTCGTAGGTCTCGAGGCGGGAGTCGTCGAGGAAGAGGTGGTGCGGGGTCACCTCGGCGGTGATGGCGATGTCCTGCTTCTTCGCCCAGTCCAGCAGCTGCACCGTTCCCGCGGTCGAGGCGTGACAGATGTGGACGCGGGCGCCGGCGTCGCGGGCCAGGATCGCGTCGCGCGCGACGATGGCCTCCTCGGCGGAGCGGGGCCACCCCGTCAGGCCCAGTCGTGCCGCGGTGGCGCCCTCGTGGGCCACGGCGTTCTCGGTCAGGCGCGGCTCTTCCGCGTGTTGCGCGACGACGACACCGAGACCGGCGGCGTACTCGAGCGCCCGCCGCATCAGCAGCGGATCGGCGACGCAGTGACCGTCGTCGGAGAAGAGCCGCACTCCGGCCTCCCCGGCGTGCATCGTGCCCATCTCGGCCAGCGCGGTGCCCTTCAGACCCACCGTGACCGCACCCACCGGGTGGATGTCCACCAGCCCGACCTCGCGACCGCGACGCCACACGTGGTCCGTCACCACCACCGAGTCGGCGACCGGCGAGGTGTTGGCCATGGCGAAGATCGCGGTGTAACCGCCGCGCGCCGCAGCGGCCGACCCCGTCTCGATGGTCTCGGTGTCCTCCCGTCCGGGCTCCCGGACGTGGGTGTGCAGATCGACGAAACCGGGCAGCACGATCGCGCCCGCGCCGTCGACCACCTCGGCCGACGGCGCGTCCAGGTCCGCCTCGATCCGCGTGATGATCCCGTCTTCGATCAGTACGTCCACCGGGTCGCCCTCGCCGTACGGACGCACCCGCCGCAGCAGCACGCTCATCGCGTCTCCTCCGATCCGATGAGGAGGCGGAACAGGACGGCCATGCGCACGTGAACTCCATTCTGAACCTGTTGCAGGACAGCGGTTTCGGGGGCGTCGGCGACGGAGAAGCCGATCTCCATGCCGCGCAGCATCGGGCCGGGGTGCAGCACCACCGCGTGCTCGGGGAGCAGCTCGAGTCGGCGCTGATTCAGTCCGTAGCCGATCGAGTACTCCCGCGCGGACGGGAAGAACCCGCCGTTCATCCGCTCGGCCTGCACGCGCAGCATCATGACCGCGTCCAGGGCGGGCAGCTCCGCGTCGAGCGACGACGCCACCGTGACCGGCCAGGTCTCGATGCCGACCGGCAGCAGCGTGCGCGGCGCGATCACCACCACCTCGGCCCCGAGGGTCGCGAGCAACGTGGCGTTCGACCGGGCGACGCGGCTGTGCAGGACGTCGCCGACGATCGCGACACGACGGCCCTCGATGTCGCCGAGGCGCTGGCGCAACGTCAGGGCGTCGAGCAGCGCCTGGGTCGGGTGTTCGTGCGTACCGTCCCCGGCGTTGATCACCGCGGGACCCGTGCCGTCGGCGTTCGCCGTCCAGTCGGCGATCCGGTGCGCGGCCCCCGACGCCGGATGCCGGACCACCAGGGCGTCGGCACCCGCCGCGCGCAGGGTCAGCGCGGTGTCCCGCAGCGATTCACCCTTGGACGCCGACGAACTCGACGCGCTGACGTTGATGACGTCGGCGCTCATCCACTTCCCGGCGACCTCGAACGACACGCGGGTGCGGGTGGAGTTTTCGTAGAAGACCGTCATGACCGTCTTGCCGCGCAGAGTCGGCAGCTTCTTGACGTCCCGGCCCAGCAGAGCCTGCTCGAAGCGCTCCGCCTCGTCCAGGATCTCGGTGGCCTCGACGCGACTCAGGGCGGCCGTGGTCAGCAGGTGCCGGCTCATCGGAGGTCCTCCCCCGCCGACCCGGCCGACCGGAGCTCGACGCCGTCCCGGCCGTCGTGCTCGACCAGTAGCACCGACACGTCCTCGGACCGCGCCGTCGGCACGTTCTTGCCCACGTAGTCCGCGCGCAGCGGCAGTTCGCGGTGCCCGCGATCCACCAGGACCGCCAGCTGCACCGCGCGGGGCCGACCCAGATCGCGCAGCGCGTCGAGCGCGGCGCGGACCGAGCGGCCGGAGAACAGCACGTCGTCGACCAGAACCACGAGGGCGCCGTCGACGCCCGTGTCCGGCACCGAGGTCCGCTCGAGCGCGCGGTGCGGCTTGCTGCGCAGGTCGTCCCTATAGAGCGTGATGTCCAGCGACCCCACGGGCGGCCGGGTGCCGGCGAACTCCTCGATGCGGGCCGCGAGCCGCTGCGCGAGGATCGACCCCCGCGTGGGAATCCCGATGAGGATCAGCGGCGGCGCGCCGTCGGAGCCGACGGCGGTCTTCTCGATGATCTGATGCGCCATGCGCGCGACGGTCCGGCCGACGTCGGCGGCGGACAACAGCTCGCGGCTGTGCTGGGTAGCGTTCTCGTCGTCGGACACGAGAAACGGGACCTCCTTCTCCGCCTCACGGGACGGATCGTTAAAGGATGTCGAACGAGCAGAGTCTAGCAATGCGCGCGACCGCTCACCGCGCTCGGTGTCAGTCGGTGCGGTCCCCCGCGTCGTCGGCTTGCTGCTCCGCCGCGGGCCGGGCGGCTGTCTGCTCTGCCGCCGGCCGAGCGGCGGCTGTCTGCTCTGCCGCCGGCCGAGCGGCGGCTGTCTGCTCTGCCACCGGCCGAGCGGCGGCGGCCGCACGCACCTGCGGCGCCACCGACACGATCTGCCCCAGCACGCCGTTGACGAACGACGGCGACTCGTCGGTGGAGAGCTGCTTGGCCAACTCCACCGCCTCGTCGACGGCCACCACCGGCGGCACGTCGGTCGCGTTCAGCAACTCCCAGACCGCGACGCGCAGGATGGCGCGGTCGACGGCGGGCAGGCGCGCCAGGGTCCACTGGTGCAGGTGGTCGGAGATGACCGCGTCGATGCGGTTCAGGCTCTCCGCCACGCCGGCGACCAGGGTGTCGGTGTAGGCGTTGACGGGAGCGACGGCGTCGTCCTCCGCGGAGAGCGCACGACGGTCCGCGGCCAGGGCCACGGGGTCGAGGTCACGCGCCTCCGCTTCGAAGAGGAAATCCACGGCGCGCTTGCGCGCCTTGTGCCGCGCGCCGAGCTTCTTCGGTGCCGGGCGACCGGTCTTCGCGGACTCGCTCACTCAGGAATTCACACGCCCGAGGTAGTTGCCGTCGCGCGAGTCGACCTTGAGCTTGTCGCCGGTGTTGATGAACAGCGGCACGTTGATCTCGGCGCCGGTCTCGAGGGTCGCCGGCTTGGTGCCGCCGGTCGAACGATCACCCTGCAGGCCGGGATCGGTGTGCTGGACGACGAGCTCGACGGTGACTGGCAGCTCCACGTAGAGCGGCAGACCCTCGTGCATCGCGACCTGCACGGTCATGTTCTCGAGCAGGAACCGCGCCCCGTCACCGATCGTGGCCTCGCCGATCGAGATCTGGTCGTAGGTGTCGCCGTCCATGAAGACGTAGTCACTGCCGTCGTGGTACAGGTACGTCATGTCGCGGCGGTCGACCGTCGCGGTCTCGACCTTGACGCCCGCGTTGAAGGTCTTGTCGACCACCTTGCCCGACGTCACGTTCTTGAGCTTGGTGCGGACGAAGGCGGGTCCCTTGCCCGGCTTGACGTGCTGGAACTCGATGATCGACCAGAGCAGGCCGTCGATGTTCAGGACGAGCCCGTTCTTGAAATCACTGGTGGAAGCCACGTGCTTCGCATCTCCTCGTGTCGCGGTGGAAACTCTTCGGTGGTGCACTTCCGCGTCGGACTCGCCGTCCGGCGCACCGCACCGCGCGCCGCGGAGGGCACGGGATGGGGGCCGTCAGAGGACGGTGAACTCCTTGCTGGTCAGCGTGAGCAGTTCCGGCTCGTCCTCGCGGACGATGAGCGTGTCCTCGATCCGTACGCCTCCGCGACCGGAGAAGTACACGCCGGGCTCCACCGTCACCGCTGCACCGGCAAGCAGTGTACCGGTGCCGGTGGCGCCGATTCCCGGCGCTTCGTGGATCTCCAGACCGACGCCGTGCCCGAGACCGTGCAGGAACAGCTCGCCGTGCCCGGCCTCGTCGATGACGGCGCGGGCCGCGCCGTCGACGGCCCGCACCTCGGCTCCCGGCCGAAGCGCCGCCCGCCCCGCGGCCTGGGACCGCGCCACGAGCTCGTACAGCTCGCGCTGCCACTCCTGTGCCGCGCCGAGCACGTAGGTGCGGGTCATGTCGGAGTGGTAACCGCCCACCTCGGCGCCGAAGTCCAGCTTGAGCAGGTCGCCGTGCCGGAGGACCGTGGCGTCCGGACGGTGATGCGGGACAGCCGAATTGGCGCCCGTCGCGACGATGGTCTCGAAGGAGATGCCGTCGGCCCCCAGCCCCAGCATCGTGTGGTCGAGCTCGAGCCCGACCTCCTTCTCCGTCCGTCCCGGCCGGAGCGAACCCCGCTCGATCAGGGAGGTCAACGCCCGGTCGGCCACCCCGCACGCCTGACGGAGCAGCGCGACCTCGGACTCGTCCTTGACGACACGCAGTTCCTCGACCGGGCGCGCCGCACGCACCAACTCGACGTCCGTTCGTTCGGTCCACCGGGCGTGGTCGTCCACCGACACCACGTGCGACTCGAAACCCACCCGACGCGCGGGCGTGTCGGACAGCAGGCGCACCGGGCCCGCCCGGTCGATCACCGCCCGCAGATCGGGCACCTGACCGGCCACCTGCGTGACGTACCGGCCGTCGGTGCAGATGACCGTGCCGTCCTCCCCCGCCGCCGTGTCGGACGCCGACACCAGCAGCGCCGCGTTGGACCCCGTGAACCCTGTCAGGTAGCGCACGTTCAGCAGGTCGGTGACCAGCATCGCGTCCCATCCCGCGGTGCGGACGAGGGAACGGAGGGCGTCGCGGCGGGCGGCATGATCGGCGGTGGGCATCACCCGAACGTACCTCTCGGCCGCGCCGTGACCGGTACGGACCTGACCGGTGTACGCCCGGCGTCACGGCGAGGTGGCTACTGTGTCCTCCATGACTGGCTGGGTGGTACGCGGTGTGGGGATGGCGCTCGTTCACGTGGTGGCCCGGGTGGTGCTGGCTCTGGCCGTCGCCGCCGCGCCCACTCGCGGGTCGATGCTGCAGATGCTGACCCTGGTGGCGGTGCTGCTCGTCGCGATCGTCTGGGGTGCCCTCGACGGCATCGCCGCCGGTCGACGCGGTGAGGCGGACGCCACCGATCACACCATGGTCTGGCTGAAGGCCTCGCTGGTCGCCGGCGTCGGCGCCGGGTTCCTCTCCTGGCTGTTCACCGCCGTCGCGAACCTCGCCGTCAGCGCCAACTCCCTGATCTTCGAGATCACCGCGGGTGCCGCCTTCACGGTGCTGCTGGTGTTCGTCCCCGCCACCATCGCCGTCGCGATCGGCCGGTGGTGGGCGCGGCGCGGGGTGGACGACGGCCCCCGCCGCCGCTCCGCGGACCCCGACGAGCGTCGCGCCGACTCCTCCGGCGGCGCCGGCGACGACACCGCCGACACCGAGGTCTTCGCGCCGGCCCGCGACCGGTCCTGACGATCTAGAGCAGGACGGTCGTCGAGCCCGCCGGGCCCGCGTCGCGCGCGATCGCGGAGTACGCCGCGGCGAGCAGCGACGGATCCGGGCCTTCGAGTCGTCCCGGCCTCGCCAGGTCGTCGAGGACGACGAAGCGCAGCAGCCCCTTGCGGTTCTTCTTGTCGGTCTGCATCCCCTCGAGGAGTTGGCCGAAGGCGTCGCCGTCGTAGCCGACCGGCAAGCCCACCAGCTCGAGAATCCGCCGGTGGCGGTCGGCCACCTCGTCGGACAGGCGACCGGCCACGCGGGCGAGCTCCGCCGCGAACACCAGGCCCACCGACACCGCGGCGCCGTGGCGCCACCGGTACTTCTCGCGCCGCTCGATGGCGTGGCCGAGAGTGTGCCCGTAGTTGAGGATCTCGCGCAGGTCCGATTCCTTGAGGTCCGCCGCCACCACGCGGGCCTTGACCTCGATGGACCGCCGGATCAACTCCGGCAGCACGTCGCCGGTCGGATCGAGAGCCGCCTCCGGGTCCGCCTCGATCAGATCCAGGATCACCGGATCGGCGATGAACCCGGTCTTGATCACCTCGGCCATTCCGGCCACGATCTCGTGACGCGGCACCGTCTCGAGCGTCGCGAGGTCCACCAGGACCGCGGACGGTTCGTGGAACGCGCCCACCAGGTTCTTGCCTGCGTCGGTGTTGATGCCCGTCTTGCCGCCCACGGCCGCGTCGACCATCGCGAGCAACGTCGTCGGCACGTGCACCACCCGCACCCCGCGCATCCACGTGGCGGCGACGAAGCCGGCCAGGTCCGTCGCGGCGCCACCGCCGAGCCCGACGACGGCGTCGCTGCGGGTCAGTCCGATCCGGCCGAGCACCTCCCAGCAGAAGCCGGCAACGGGCAGTTCCTTGCCGTCCTCCGCGTCGGGGATCTCGATGCGATGCGCGTCCACGCCCGTCTCCGCCAGGGCCGCCCGCACCACCTCCGCCGTCTCGGCGAGCGGCGGCTGGTGGAAGATCGCGACCGTCCGCGTCCCGCGCAGCTGATCGACCAGCTCGGTCAGCAGGCCGCGGCCGATGACGACGGGATACGGATCGGCCGAGTTCACGGTGATCGTCACCGGCTCGGAGCCGACGACCGTTCCGGTCTCGGTGTCGCTGCGGCCGTCGGTGTCCGGGCTCATGTCGGCTCCTGTGATCGAGGGGCGGGTCGCCCCGAAGGTGTGGTCGGCTGATCGGGTGCGGGCATCGCCCCGGGTGGCGGCGTACCCGAACGCGGCGACGCGGAACGCCCGGCTCCCCGGCGCGACCGCCGACGGGCTCCGGTCCGCCGGGGCCGCTCCGGTCGGGTCTCCGCCGGCTCGCGCGGTGCACCCAACCGGTCCAGCACCGCAGCCACGACCCGGGACGGGCTGCGCCCGTCGGTCCGCACCCGGATCGACGCCGCCTCCCGATACAGCGGACGGCGAATCCGCATCAGCTCCCGGTACTTCGCCTTCGGATCCACGCCCGTCAGCAACGGGCGCGACGTGTTCGCGTTCAGCGCGCCCGTCCGACGCAGCCCCTCCCCGACACCGAGTTCGAGGTAGACCACCGTGTGGCCCTGCAGCGCGGCGCGGGTCCGAGGAGACAGCACCGCACCCCCGCCGAGCGACACCACACCCGACTGCGAGTGCAGCGACTCCACGACGACCTGCTCCTCGATCTCCCGGAACGCCGCCTCACCGTCCACGGCGAAGATGTCCGGAATCGTCCGGCCGGTGCGTTCCTCGATGGCGGCGTCGGTGTCGTACAACTCCACGCCGAGGGCCTTCGCCACGCGACGGCCGATCGTCGACTTCCCCGCCCCCGGCGGCCCGATCAACACGACCCGCGGCCGAACCCCCGGCAGCGAATCCGACCGCCCCCCGGCCTCGCCGGTCATCGCGGGGGGCGCTGGGACACGTTCTCGACGTAGCGACGCACGTTGCCCGCGGTCTCGGCGACCGAATCGCCGCCGAACTTCTCGAGGGTCGCCTGCGCCAGCACCAGGGCCACCATGGTCTCGGCGACCACCCCGGCGGCCGGAACGGCGCAGACGTCGCTGCGCTGATGGATCGCGACGGCCTGCTCGCCCGTCGACATGTCCACCGTCGACAGCGCACGCGGCACCGTCGAGATGGGCTTCATCGCCGCCCGGACGCGCAACGGCGCACCGTTGGTCATGCCGCCCTCGAGACCGCCGGCGCGGTTGGTGGAGCGGACGATGCCGTCGTCACCCGGCGCGATCTCGTCGTGGGCGGCGCTGCCGCGCCGACGCGCCGTCTCGAACCCGTCGCCCACCTCGACACCCTTGATGGCCTGGATACCCATGAGCGCCGCGGCGAGCCGAGCGTCGAGCTTGCTGTCACCGGTGACGAAGGAGCCGAGTCCGACGGGCAGTCCGTGGACCACCACCTCCACCACACCGCCGAGCGTGTCGCCGTCGCGCTTGGCGGCCTCGATCTCGGCGATCATCGCCTGTTCGGTCTCGGAGTTCAGAGCACGAACCGGGCTGGCGTCGATGGCGTCGAGGTCGCCGGGCTGCGGCTCCGGGCCGACGTACGGCTCCGACGCGCCGATCGACACGACGTGGGAGAGCACCTCCACACCCAGGACCTGGCGCAGGAAGCCGCGCGCGACGGTACCCACCGCGACACGCGCGGCGGTTTCCCGTGCGCTGGCGCGTTCCAGAACCGGGCGGGCGTCGTCGAATCCGTACTTGAGCATGCCGGAGTAATCGGCATGACCCGGGCGGGGACGGGTCAGGGGCGCGTTGCGAGCGAGGTCGGCCAGGACGTCCGGGTCGACCGGATCGGCCGACATGACCTGCTCCCACTTGGGCCACTCGGTGTTGCCGACCTCGATCGCGACCGGTCCTCCGAGGGTGCGGCCGTGCCGCACGCCGCCGATCACCGTCACCTGGTCGGCCTCGAACTTCATGCGCGCACCGCGGCCGTACCCGAGTCGCCGCCTGGCGAGCTGGGCGGCAATGTCCTCGCTGGTCACCTCGACCCCGGCAACCATGCCTTCGAGAACCGACACCAGTGCAGGGCCGTGGGATTCGCCGGCCGTGATCCATCGCAACACGAGCCCCATCTTTTCACGCCGCGGCGCCGAGCCACGCCACCAGGGTCGCCGCACAGAGCGGTGGTCCGTACGGGAACCGGCCACGAACGCCGACCGCTGCCGCGGTGGCCGCCGCGACCAGTCCGAGGACCGGCGCCAGGACCGCCGCGGACACCCACACCTCGACACCCGCCTGCCCACCCACGGCACCGAGCGTCAGACACAGCTTGACGTCACCGCCGCCGATCGCACCCGGCACCGCCGCGGCGGCCAGCCAGTGCAGTCCCGCGTACGCGGCCGCCCCCACGATCGCCGCACTCGGGTGCTGCGCGGCGACCATCACGGCACCGGCGGCCGGCAGGGTCAGCTCGTCCGGCAAGCGGAGCAGACGGCCGTCCACGATGCACAGCACCCCGGCCCACGACGTGAGGGCGACGACGGCGGCCGTGTCCGCGATCCCGGAACCGGCGCTCACCGCGGCGGCGCACCCGCACGCGAGCGCGATCGCCGCGTGGTCTGTCGGGGTGGGGCGCGTCCACCGGCCGATCGTCGCGACGGCGAGAGCACCCAGAGCCGCGGCGGTCGCCACGACGAGCCAGAGCGGAACGGAGTCGGTCACGGACCGACGCTCGCACCTCGACGCCCCGCGGCACGGCCGCGCATCTCGACCCGGGGACGGCCGCCCGCCCGGGGACGAACGGTCAGTCGCCGAGCAGTGCTCGGGTCATCACCTCGCGCGGCGCCGGACGGCCGGTGAACTGCTCGGTCTGGCCGAACGCCTGGTGCAGCAACATCTGCACCCCGCCCACCACGGTTCCGCCGGCCCGGTCGACGGCCGCGGCGAACGGCGTCGGCCACGGGTCGTAGATGGCGTCGAGCAGCACCGCCACGTGCCCGGCCACGGGCACCAACGCCTCCGCTCCGTCCGCCGGCACGGTGGAGATCACGGCGGCGGCACCCGCGAGGGTGCCGGCGAGCCCCGGGTCCTCGAAATCGGCCCACCGGGCGTCGAGACCGCAGCGCGCCGCGCAGTCCAGTGCTCCGGTGGCGCGGCCGCGGTCGCGGGAGACGACGGTGACGGACGCGGCGCCGCGGTCCGCGGCCGCGACCAGGGCAGGCCGCGACGTGCCCCCCGCCCCGACGACGACGACCGATGCACCGGTGAGATCGGTGACCCCGACGGTGCCGAGCGCGCCGGTCACGCCGTCGACGTCCGTGCAGTCCGCGCGCCACCCGTCGGAGGTGCGGACCAGGGTGTTGGCCGACCCCACCGCGTCCGCGCGTGCGGTGCGCTCCGAGGCGTACGCCAGAGCGGCGAACTTGCCGGGCATGGTCACCGAGACCCCCACCCACTCGGGGCCGAACGAATCGAGGAGCGGCGCGAGGTCGTCCGCGGTGCACTCGATGCGCTCGTAGGTCCAGCCGGTCAGGCCCAGCGCGGCGAACGCGGCCCGGTGCACGATCGGCGACTTGGAGTGGGCGACCGGCGATCCGAGAACGGCCGCTCGACGGGCACCCGGGTCATCGGCCACCTCCGCGGGCACCGGTTCATCGGCCACTGTCGAGGAACCCGCCTTCGACCTTCTGGATGTTGTCCAGGTGGGTCTGATAGTTGTCCGTGAAGAGCGTGTCGCCCTGCGCGTTGATGGTCACGAAGTAGAGCCAGTTGCCCGGTTCCGGATTCTCGGCGGCCTGCACGGCGCCGACGCCCGGGGAGCAGATCGGGGTGGCCGGCAGACCTTCGCTCGCGTACGTGTTCCACGGGGTCACCGTGCCGCGGTCGACGTCCGTGGTGGCCACCTCGGTGGTGTCCAGCGCGTAGTTGACGGTGGAGTCGAATTCGAGCTTCTGCCCGATGGCCAGCCGGTTGAGGATGACGCGGGCCACCTTGGCGAAATCCTGTGGCAGGGACTCGCGTTCGATGAGCGACGCCGCGACCAGCACCTGGTAGGGGTCCAGGCCGGAGTTCGCGCCGGTCTCGAGCAGTCCGGTGCTCTCGTAGAGTTCGGCGCTCTCGGTGACCAGCTGACGGATCATCTCCGCGGGCGAGGCACTGGGGTCGACGTTCCAGGTGCCGGCAGCGATGAGCCCCTCGAGCTGGCGATCGCGATCGGGGACGCGAGAGACGGCGTCGCGGGCCCAGTCGGCGACACCGAGCTCGGCGGGATCGCCCGCCCCGGCTTCGTCGAGCTGCTGATAGGTCACGCACGGAACACCATCGCCCACAGCGCAACTCGCCTCGGAGATCAGGGTGTAGATGCCCTTGCGCACCGCGCCGGTGTTGACGTCGGTGGTGTCGTGCAGCTGCCGCCCCTCGGCGATCTGAATCTGACCCACACGCGCGGCGGGGTCCACCAGCGTGGCCACCGCATCCGCGGCCGGTAGCCCCTCCTGCAACCGGTAGTAGCCCGGCTGGACCGCGGTGATCGCCGAATTCTGCAGTGCCGCTTCGTAGAACGCGGCGGACGATGCGGTGACACCCTTGTCGGCCATCTCCCCCGCGATCTGCTCCGCGGTGTCTCCGGGTTGGACCGCGACGACGACGGTGGCGCCGCCGGGTCCGGCGAAGTCCGCCGCGGGCTCGGGGCCACCCCGGAACGCCGAGAACGCCCACACGCCGGCCGCGCCGACGAGCACCACGAGTGCGATCACCGCGAGACCTCCGACGATCCGTGCGCGACGCTTGCGGCCCTCCGCGGCCCGGCGGCGTCGGGCACCGGCCCGGCCGGCGTCCGGTGCGGGCGCGCCTCGATCACCCACCGGTCGTGGCCGGCCTTCCCGCGCACCGTCGCGTGCTCGGCCGTCCCGCGCTCGTCCGTCGCGAACCACGGGGATGCGGTCGGTGTCCCACTCGTCGTTCACTGCGTGGCTCCTGCGCCGTTGTTCACTGCGTGGCTCCTGCGCCGTTGTTCACTGCGTGGCTCCTGCGCCGTTGTTCACTGCGTGGCTCCCGCGCCGTCGTCACCGTTGTCGGGCATCGGTGCCCCCTCCGTCTCGTTCGGCGCGGTCGTCTCGTCGCGCCCGGGCCGCCGACGCTCGTCGAGCCACCCCTGCAGGATTGCCACGGCAGCGGCCTGGTCGATCACCGACCGCTGGTTCCGGGCCCGGATGCCGCTGTCGCGAAGTCCGCGCGCCGCACTCACCGTAGTCAAGCGTTCGTCCGCGAGGCGAACCGGCGTGCCGGGAAGGGCGCGCCCGAGAACTCGGGCGAACCGGACAGCGATGTCGGCGGCCTTCCCGCGCTCCCCCCGCAGCGTGCGCGGAAGCCCGACGACGATCTCCACGGCCTCGTACTCCTCGGCGAGCGCAACGATGCGTCGAACGTCGGACGCGTCGGGGTGAGTCTTCGCGGCGCGCGCCACGGTCTCCACCGGCGTCGCGAGGACGCCGTCGGGATCGGACGACGCGACGCCGATGCGGACGCTGCCCACGTCGATGCCGAGGCGGCGCCCGCGTCCCGGATCGTCGGCCCCGGGCCGATCCGGAACCGTCGGTCCGGGTGTGTCCGGCACGGTGTCGCGGGGTGCCTCCGGCACGGTCAGGACGCGATCTCGGCGATACGCGCGACGACGGCGTCGATCGCCGAGGGGATACCGGCCGCGTCGGAACCGGACCCCTGGGCAGCGTCGGCCTTGCCGCCGCCGCGTCCACCGATGGACGGGCCGAACGACGAGACCAGCTCACCGGCGGCGATCCCGAGGTCGCGGGCACCGGAGGTGGTGGCGACGACGAACGGCACCTTGCCGTCGACGTCGCCGAACAGCGCGACCACGGCAGGCTCGGACCCGAATCGGCCACGGATGTCCAGTGCGAGGGTGCGGAGGTCACCCGCGGCGACACCTGCCGGTGCCGGGGCGGCGACCACGCGCACCGTTCCGACCGTCCGCGCCGCGTCGACGTACGACCCGGCGGAGGACAGCACTGCGGCGGCGCGCGTGGCCTCGAGTTCCTTCTCGGCGACGCGCAGCCGTTCGACGAGGTTCTCCACCCGAGCGGGCACCTCGTCGGTGGGCACCTTGAGCGAGGTCGCGAGACCGGCGAGCAGCGCCCGTTCCTTCGCGAGGTACTTGTACGAGTCGAGTCCGACGAACGCCTCCACGCGGCGCACCCCCGAGCCCACCGAGGACTCGCCGAGGATGGTGACCGGGCCGATCTGCGACGAGTGCTGCACGTGGGTTCCGCCGCACAGCTCGAGGGAGAACGGGCCGCCGATCTCGACGACGCGGACCTCGTCGCCGTAGTTCTCCCCGAACAGTGCCTGCGCGCCCATCTCCTTCGCCTCGTCGAGACCGGTCGTGAACGTGTTCACCGCGTAGTCGGACCCGACGGCGTCGTTGGTGACCGCCTCGATGTCCTCGCGCTGGGACTCGCTCAGCGCGCCCTGGTAGGTGAAGTCGAAGCGAAGATAACCGGGCTTGTTGAGCGACCCTGCCTGCACCGCGTTCGGGCCGAGGATCTGCCGCAGCGCGCCACCCACGAGGTGGGTGCCGGAGTGGCCCTGCGTGGCGCCGCGGCGCCACTGCGGATCGGTGTGCGCGGTGACGGCGTCGCCCTCGGTCAGCTGTCCCTCGTCGACGGTGACCTTGTGCACCCACACGGTCTTGGCGATCTTCTGCACGTCACGCACGGTGACGCGCAGACCCCGACCGGTGATGGTGCCGATGTCCGCGAGCTGACCGCCGGCTTCGGCGTAGAGCGGAGTGCGGTCGAGGATGACGTCGACGTCCTCCCCGGCGGCCGCGGTGGGGACGCGGACGCCGCCGGAGATGAGGGCGAGCACGGTCGCCTCGCTGTCGAGCTCGTCGAATCCGGTGAACTCGGTGGGCCCGCGATCGACGAACTCCTTGTACACCGACAGGTCGGTGTGTGCGTGCTTGCGCGCCTGCGCGTCGGCCTTGGCGCGACTGCGCTGCTCCGCCATCAGCGTGCGGAAGCCGTCCTCGTCGACCTCGAGGCCCGCCTCGGCGGCCATTTCCAGCGTGAGGTCGATCGGGAAGCCGTAGGTGTCGTGCAGCACGAACGCCTCGGAGCCCCCGATGCGTTTCCCGCCGGCGGCGGTGACCGACTGCGCCGCGCTCTCGAACAGCTTGGAACCCGAGCTGAGGGTGGTGAGGAACGCCCGCTCCTCCCCCACGGCGACGGACTCGATGCGCGCGAAGTCCTCGACCAGTTCGGGGTAGGACTCGGCCATCGTGTCGCGCACGACGGTGACGAACCGGGACATCGACGGATCGGTGGCGCCGAGCAGTCGAGCGCTGCGCACGATGCGGCGCAGCAGCCGACGCAGCACGTATCCCCGCCCGTCGTTGCCGGGAGTGACGCCGTCGGCGATCAGCATGACCGCGGTCCGCGCATGGTCGGCGATGACCCGGAAGCGCACGTCCGCCTCGTGGTTCTCGCCGTAGGTGCGACCGGAGAGCCGTTCCGCCTCGGTGATCACCGGACGCACCAGGTCGGTCTCGTAGACGTTGTCGACCTCCTGGAGCAGGAACGCGACGCGCTCGACACCCATGCCGGTGTCGATGTTCTTGCGCGGCAGCGGCCCAAGGATCTCGAAGTCGTCCTTGCCGGTCCCCTGCCCACGCTCGTTCTGCATGAACACGAGGTTCCAGATCTCGATGTAGCGGTCCTCGTCCGCCTCCGGACCCCCGTCGCGGCCGTACTCGGGACCGCGGTCGTAGTAGATCTCCGAACACGGTCCGCAGGGACCGGGGATGCCCATCGACCAGTAGTTGTCCGCCATCCCGCGACGCTGGATGCGCTCGTCGGGCAGACCGGCGACGTCCTTCCAGATCTGGATGGCCTCGTCGTCGTCGAGATAGGCGGTGGCCCAGATGCGCTCGGGATCGAAGCCGTAGCCGCCCTCCTCCACGGGGGACGTCAGCAGCGTCCAGGCGAACCCGACGACCTCGCGCTTGAAGTAGTCGCCGAACGAGAAGTTGCCGGCCATCTGGAAGAACGTGTTGTGCCGCGTGGTGACGCCGACGTTCTCGATGTCCCCGGTGCGCACGCACTTCTGGACGCTGACGGCGCGATCGAACGGCGGCGTGCGCTGACCCAGGAAGTACGGCACGAACTGGACCATGCCGGCGTTGATGAAGAGCAGATTCGGATCGTCGAGAACCAGCGAGGCGCTGGGCACCGGGGTGTGGCCCAACTTCTCGAAATGGTCCAGGAAGCGGCGACGGATCTCGTGGGTCTGCACGACGGTCACCCTATCGCGACGACCGCCGCACGATCCGTCGGAGTTTGCCCACCCGTGTCGCCAGATCTCGCTCCGCGCCGTGGGTCGTCGGCCGGTAGTAGTCGACGCCCACCAACTCGTCCGGCGGGTACTGCTGCGCCAGGACACCGTCGGGGTCGTCGTGGGGAAAGGCGTACCCCTGCGCGTTGCCCAGCGCGGCGGCGCCCGCGTAGTGCCCGTCGCGCAGATGCGGCGGGACCGGACCGGCCTTGCCCGCCGCGACGTCGGCCATCGCCGCCCCGAGCGCCGCGGTGACGGCGCCGGACTTCGGTGCCGTCGCCAGATGGACCGTCGCCTGGGCGAGGGCGAGCCGCGCCTCGGGCATCCCGATCAGCGCGACCGCCTGTGCGGCGGCGGTGGCCGACAGCAGCGCGGTCGGATCGGCCATCCCGACGTCCTCGCTCGCGTGCACCACCAACCGCCGTGCGATGAACCGCGGGTCCTCGCCGGCGGTGATCATGCGCGCCAGGTAGTGCAGCGCCGCGTCGACGTCGGATCCGCGGATGGACTTGATGAATGCGCTGACGACGTCGTAGTGCTGATCGCCGTCGCGGTCGTAGCGCACGGCGGCCCGATCGACGCTGGTCTCGACGGCCGTCAGGTCGACCACGGGAGGATCCTGCGTCGCGAGCCCGACGGCGGTGTCCGCCGCGGCCTCGAGCGCCGTCAGGGCGCGACGGGCGTCGCCTCCGGCGAGACGGACCAGGTGGTCGAGCGCGTCGTCGTCGACGGTGACGCTGCCGTTCAGGCCGCGCGGGTCGGTGACGGCGCGCGTCAGCACGGCCCGGACGTCGTCGTCGGTGAGGGGCCGCAACTGGAGTACCAGCGACCGGGACAGCAACGGCGAGACGACGGAGAACGACGGGTTCTCGGTGGTCGCGGCGACCAGGAGGACGATGCGGTTCTCCACGGCGGCGAGCAGCGCGTCCTGCTGCGTCTTGGAGAACCGGTGGACCTCGTCGATGAAGAGCACCGTCTGCTCGCCGTGCGCCGCCCGGCGACGGGCGAGGTCGATGACCGCACGGACGTCCTTGACACCGGCCGAGAGCGCGGAGAGCGCCTCGAAACGGCGGCCGGTGGCCCCGGAGATGAGCGAGGCCAGGGTGGTCTTGCCCGTGCCCGGTGGGCCGTACAGGAGCACCGAGGCCGCGCCGGACCCTTCGACGAGTCGACGCAGCGGCGCACCCGGTGTGAGGAGGTGCTGTTGACCGACGACCTCGTCGAGCGTGGTCGGCCGCATCCGGACCGGCAGCGGGCCGCCCGAGCCGGGGGCCGGTGAGGAGATCACCGACGGTGGACCGTCGTCGGGCGCCGTGTCGGCGGGCTCGAACAACCACCCCCCGACGTCCGGGCCACCACCGTCCGGGCCACCGTCCGGGCTCAGGACGTCGCCCACCGCGATCCCAGGGCGTCTCGGACGTCGTCGGCGAAGTCGGCCAGGTCGGTGTGACCCACCGACCGCGCGTAGTCGGCCAGGATGGTCCAGCGCGTCGTCAGTGCGACCGCCCGCGGCACGGACAGATTGTGTCGACGGAGGGCGGCGTTGCGCGCGTCGTCGTCCGGGACGAACCAGAAGGTGGTGAGCCACGCCCAGATCAGCTGGGCGTCGAGCAGTTTCGCGTGCAGCACGGCATCGTCCGCGAGGTGCGGCCACATCCCGACCACCTCGGCACGCCACGCCTCCACCATCGCCTCGGCGCGCTCCGGGGACAGCTCGAGCCGGCAGAGGCACCCGGGGTAGGACATCACGGTGTAGGCGATGTCCAGGGTGGCGTCCCGGAAGCCACCCCACTCGTAGTCGAGGAACCGCACGCCCTCGTCGTTGACGATGATGTTGTCCGGACACAGGTCCGAGGGCGAGAAGGCGCGCAGTCCGCCGGTGCCGAACAGACGATTCGCGCGGCCGATCGCCTCGGTCACGGACGCGGGAACGTCGACCCCGAGGTCGGCCAAGAGGCCGGGCACGGCTGCCTCCGCCGCGCTGACCTGATCGCCCAGTCCTGCGCCGGTCTGGGTCACACCGGCGCGGGCGAGCAGGGCACCGAAGTCCTCCTCGCGGCCGACAGTGGCCGCATGCATCCGGCCCAGGGCCTGGGCGAGAGCCATCAGCGAGTTGGTGACCGCGGCCGGGTCGGACTGCCCCAGCAACGTGGCGAACGGCGCGCTGTCGCCCAGATCGCTCAGCACGAGCAGGCGCTCGGTCAGGTCGTAGGCGATGAGCGACGGACCGGGGCGGGAATCGGTGGCCAACGCCGTGGCGAACTGATAGGACGCCGCCTCGCGTACGAATGCCGAATCGTCCCCGGCACCGAGGCCGGTCCGGGCCACGGACTCGTGGGCGCTCTCGCGTACCTGCTTGATCACGAGTGTGCGCGGAAGCAGGAACGGGTTCTCGGCGACGCGCACCCGGAGAACGACCGTGCGCCCGCTGCCCCCGAGGTCCACGGGGTCGACCAGGGTGACCGGGGCTCCGGTGCGGCGGGTGAGAAGCTCCGTGGCCGCGGCGACGGCCTCGGTGATCGGGTCTGCCAGCATTGCCGTCATCGGTGTGTCGACCGGTCGGTCCTGCGCGGAACCCACCGGGCCATTCCTCGTTTCCGTCGTCTGGTGCGGCGGATGCCGCCGTTCTCGGGCGAGGCGCGGTCCCACCGCGCACTCGAACACTCGGGCGTTCCCCGAAACGGGCACGCGAAAACAACCCGTTCGTGCTGTTTCCCCGACCCTATCGCACCGGCGGTGTCACGGGGGCGACGTCCACCGACACGTGGATACGGCTACGGGCGGAGTCGGTGTAGATGATTCCCCGCAGCGGCGGAACGTCGTCGTAGTCGCGGCCGCGGGCCACGGTGACGTAGCGATCGTCGCACCACTGGTCGTTGGTCGGGTCGACGTCGAACCAGCGCCCGTCCGCCGAGCGCACCGACACCCAGGCGTGGCTGGCGTCGACGCCCACCAGCCGCTCCTTGCCCGGCGGCGGGGTCGTCGAGAGATAGCCGGACACGTAGCGCGCGGCGAGACCCTGCGAGCGCAGGCACGCCGCCGCCACCCGCGCGAAGTCCTGACACACCCCGGTCCGGGTGGCCATGACGTGCGCGACGGTGGTGGTCGTCGTGGTCGAACCCGACAGATACGTGAAGTCCTCGTGGATGCGGTGTTGGAGGTCGAACACCGCCTCCGCGAGCGGACGCCCCGGCCGGAACGACACGGCGGCGTACTCGCGGACGTCCGCGGTGATCTCGGGCGGGTCGAGATCCAGCGCGAACTCGACGTCCAGCGCGGCGTCGGGTCGACCGCCCGGCCGCGACTGCTCCCAGGGCGCCGCGGCGGCGCCGGTGGCGCGCAGCGCCGGATCCGGCGCTGTCACCGCGACCAGCGACCGGGCCGTGACCCGCAGATGCTCGTGCGGCGTCGTCACGTGGAAGAAGACGGTCTCGTTGCCCTGGACGTCGACTCCCGACGACGCGTCCGTCGGTGTCGGCGCCACGGTCACCGTGGCGTCGAGACACCGCTGCGTCGCGGTGGTGCGGGGGAAGAGGTGCCCGCGCCCGTACGACGACGTCACCGGGCCCGAGTAGTGGTAGTCGGTGATGTGCGTGATCGCGTACCACCGCACGTCGGGATGCGGCGGCGCGACCGGGACCGCGGTCACGAGAGCACCCGCCCGGCGCCGTGGCCCGACAACGGTTGGGTGCCGCCGGGCCCGGAGAGGTGCGTCTCGACCACGGCGTCCGCCAGCCGAGTCAGATCGCCGAGCACGCTGTCGAGGACGACGCGCAGGTCCGCGCGACCGCTCTCCGTGTCGACGTCGCCCGGTTCGAGGCGGCGGACGGTCGTCCGGAGGACGTCGAGTGCCCGCATCGGACGCGACGTCACCTCCGCTCCCGGTAATGCCGCCAGGTCCGCGGCGATCCGGTCGATCTGGAACACGATGGACCGGGGATTGATCGGATCCGCGAGCACGAGATCGATGACTGCGCCCAGGGTCGGGACGCCCCGGTACCGACGCCGATAGGTCACGGACGAGTCCGCGGCGGCCAGCACCGCGGACAGGACGATCTCGGTGACGTCGGGCGGGTGGTCCCCCTCGATCGCGGCGGCCGCCAGGGCGGTGATCGCGGCGGCGCGATCGAGTCGGCGTCCGAGGTCCATCAGGTGCCATCCGGGATCGCGGACCATCGACTCGGCGGTCAGTCCCGCGACGGCCAGCATCGAGCCGACGACGCGACTCTGGGTCGCCCAGAGCGTGGCTTCGTCGGCGACGGAGGCGACGGCGGCCTCGGCCAGCACCTGATCGACCCGGTGCAGTACCGCCCACGTGTCCTGGCCGAGCTGGTCCCGCACCGCTCGTGCGCAGCGTGCGAGGGCGGCCACCGACTGCGCCGCCGACCCGAGGCGTCGCGGGTCCACGGTGAGCGAGCGGAACTCGGCGATGACGTCGGCCCGAGTGCCCGCCGCCGCGAACCCGGGCTCGGTGCCCGACACCCGGGTGATGGCCGCGAGCACCACGCGAGACGCGGGCGACTCCACGCCGTACTCCCGTACACAGCCGCTGCCCGCGACGAGCAACCGGCCGACACTCTCGGCCCGCTCGGCGTACCGCCCCATCCAGTACAGATCGTTCAGCACACGGGGGCTCGACACCGGATCGGCGGTCTCACGACGGCGTGCGGTCCGTGGGCCGTCGTCCCGACGGACCGACGTCGCGGTGTCGGAGTCGCGGCGGCCGGGCGAGACCCACACGTCCTGCGCGGCGGTACTGGTCATCGGCTCCGTCAGCGGGTCGGTGACCAGGACCTGGCCGAGACCGCCGGTCATCGTGACGTACCCGGCGCGGGTGGCGACGTCGAACACCCGCAGTCCCACCGGACGCGCGTCGAGGCCGACGCCCGGCCGACGGTGCCCGGCCGGCCCGACCGGAGTGGCCCCGAGGTCCGGAATCTCCCGGGCCGACCACGCCGTCGGGTCGGCGTCCACGCGGGCGAGCAGGTCCGCGGACTCGGCGGCGGTGAGGCGGGCTCCGACCACCGCCTCTCCCGTGGTCGCGTGGTGGAAGACCAGGCTCGACACCGTCGCGCGCAGATGGGAGCGCACCGCGTCCGTGCCCGCCCAGTACGTCGGAACGCTCGGCAGCAGCGGCTCCTCCCCCAACAGCGCGCGCGTGAGCTCGGGCACGGCTGCGGCCAGGGCCGGGTTCTCGAGCACGCCGCTGCCGACGGTGTTCACGACGGTGACCGCGCCGCGGCGCGCCACGTCCAGCAGGCCCACCACGCCCAGTCGGGACTCCGGACGCAGATCGAGGGGATCGACGTGGTCGTCGTCCACGCGCCGCACCACCACGTGGACACGACGCAGTCGCCCGAGCGAGCGCATCCACACCGCGCCGTCCTGCACCACCAGGTCCGCCGATTCCACCAGAGGGAACCCCAGGACCGAGGCGAGGTGCGCCTGATCGAAGGCGGTCTCGGAGCCGGCGCCAGGGCTGAGCACCACCACGGTCGGATCCTCCGCCGCGGGGGGCGCCGCCTCCACCAACGCGACACGGACGGCGCCGACATAGGTGCCGACGGGACGTGGGTTCACCGCGCGGAACTCGCCCGGCACCGCGCGCGCGAGGATCGACCGATCGGCCAGGGCGTATCCGGCGCCCGACGGCGCCTGCGTGCGATCGGACAGGACGCGGAACTCGCCTCCGGCGTCCCGCACCAGGTCGACGGCGTGGAAGAACAGCCGATGGGGTCCGGGCACGGTCACGCCGTGGGCGGCGCGGAGATAGCCGCGGTGCCGGAACACCACCTCGGGCGGCACGAGACCGCGCCGGAGCACGGTGCGCTCGCCGTAGAGATCCGTCAGTACGGCGTCGAGCAGCCGCGACCGCTGGGTGACGCCCGCATCGAGACGAGCCCACTCGTCGGCGTCCAGGACCAGGGGCACGGTGTCGAGTTCCCACCGACCCACCGGCGCCGTGTCCCCGCCGCCGAACGTCACCCCGAGTTCGTCGACGGCGCGGGTGACCCGCGCCTGCGCGGCGCGCAGGCGTGCGTCGTCGTGCGTCGCGAACGGGTGCTCGGTCGCGCTCCCCGCTGCTCGGTCCACGACAGAGGAACCTACCGGGCGCGGGTCAGCCGACGATCGGGGTCCTCTCCGTCGTCATCGCCTGCAGTTCGTCGTCCATGGCACGGTGGACGCGTGCGGCGAAGTCCTCGACGGACTCGCCGTCCGCCGGCTCCATCGCCGGCAACACGGTCGTGGAGATCTTCGACGGTAACGGCAAGTAGGGCAGGAGGCCGACCAGACCCACGTTCAGCCCCCATGGAATCGACACCGACGTCGCCACGGTCTTGACCCGCAGGAGTTTGTCCGCGCGGGTCCACCGGGCCAGGCGCTTGCCCTCCGCCAGCACGACGAGCGACTCCCCGGCACCCGCGGTCACGACCGGGACGATGGGCACCCCCGCCTCCACGGCCACCCGCGCGTATCCGGTTCGGCCGGCGAACAGCACCCGGTTGCGGTCGCTCCAGCGCTTGAAGCCGTCGATGTCGCCACCCGGGAAAACCAGCACGTGGCTGCCCGAGCGCAGCGCGTTCACGGCGTTGCGATGGTTGGCCGGCGTGGCGTCGAACAGCTCGACCAGCCGTCCCACCTTGAGGGTCCACGCGATCTGATGCGTCAGCACGGCGACCTTCCGGCGACCGCCGATGCGCTCGTAGGCGGAGTAGAACGCGAGGACGTTGAGATCGAAGACGCCGCCGAAGCCATGATTGGCGACGAAGAGAACCGGTCCCGCGGGAAGCGGTGCGCGGATGTCGGTCTCCATCCGGTGGTAGAGGCGGGCCACGGCGACCGCCGTCCCCAGAATGCGCTTCGGCACGGCGTCCATGCCCGCATGTTAATTGACTCGCAGTCGACGAGACCGCCGATGGAGCAACAACACGATCGACGCCGCCACCACGATGCCCACCAGGTTGCTGCCGAGCTGCCCCGCCGAGAGCAGCGCGATCCGCCACGACCCCACGGTTGCCGCCACCACCGCGAACCCCGCGGCCGGGACCGTGGTCACCGAGATGAAGACACCCACCAGGGCAGCGGATTTCGACGACACGAGCGCCAACATGCCCGCCGCACCCGCGAGCAGCGCGACCACCAGAGAGAACGGCCCCACCTGGTAGATGAAGTCGACCTGCTGCAGATCGTCGATGGAGTCCGGGCGCACCCATCCGACGGCCTCGGCGGCCAGGGCGCCGAGAGCGGTCACCACCATGGCCAGCGGGAAGCCCACCGTCAGCGCGAGGAGCGAACGCCGGATCATCGACCCGCGTCGGCGCACCAATCCGACGGCGAGGGCGGCCAGCGGGCCGAATTCCGGGCCGACCACCATCGCACCGACGATCGTGACCGGGGAATCGAGAATCACCCCGACCGCCGACAACAGACAGGCGATGGTGAGGAACGCCAGGAACGTCGCGTTGAGGCTCGACTCCTCGCGGGTCCGGGCGATCAGCTCGTCCCAGACGATTGCGTCGTCGGGTTCGCCGGGGGCGCGCTTCTCGGCCTCGCGGGCCGCGTCGGCGAGCACCGTCTCGACGGAGGTCAGCGCGATCGCACCCTCGTGGGTGAGTCCGAAGCGGCGCAGGTCGGCGATCACCGCGTCGGTGCACTCGCGCGCGAGCAGAACGTCGACGACGTCACCGGCGGGCGTGACGGACGCGCCCCGCACCACCGAGACGGTCGCCACTCCCGCGGTGCCGTCGAGCATCCGCAGCACGTCGGGGGTGCGGTCGGCGGGACTGATCACCCGGAGGTTCTGCATGCCGCACCCTACGTGGCGGCGGCGCCCCCGTCGCCCGGATTCGTGGCGCCCTTGTCGCCGCGCACCGCGGGCTTCGCGTCGATGCCGGACTCCCGCCGCTGCTGCGCGGTGATGGGCGCCGGAGCGTCGGTCAGCGGATCGACGCCGCCACCGGACTTGGGGAAGGCGATGACCTCGCGGATCGAGTCGACCCCGGCCAGCAGCGCGGTAATGCGGTCCCAGCCGAAGGCGATACCGCCGTGCGGAGGCGCCCCGAAGGCGAAGGCGTCGAGCAGGAACCCGAACTTCTCCTGCGCCTGCTCCGCGTCGATGCCCATCATCGCGAACACGCGTTCCTGCACGTCCTTGCGGTGGATGCGGATGGAGCCGCCGCCGATCTCGTTGCCGTTGCAGACGATGTCGTAGGCGTAGGCCAGGGCGGATCCCGGGTCGGTGTCGAAGGTGTCGATCGACTCCGGCTTCGGCGAGGTGAAGGCGTGGTGCACCGCGGTCCAGGAGCCGGACCCGACGGCGACGTCACCGCTGGCGGTGGCCTCGGACGCCGGCTCGAACAGCGGCGCGTCGACGATCCAGACGAAGGCCCACTCGTTCTCGTCGATCAGGCCCTGCTTGCGGGCGATCTCACCGCGCGCCGCGCCGAGCAGGGCGCGCTGCGCCTTGGCCGGTCCGGCGGCGAAGAAGACGCAGTCACCGGGCTGCGCGCCGACGTGGGCGGCGAGTCCGTCGCGTTCGGCGTCCGACAGGTTCTTGGCGACGGGGCCACCCAGCGTGCCGTCCTCCTGGACCAGCACGTAGGCCAGACCCTTGGCCCCGCGCTGCTTGGCCCACTCCTGCCACGCGTCGAGTTGCCGACGCGGCTGCGACGCTCCGCCGGGCATGACGACCGCACCGACGTAGGGCGCCTGGAACACCCGGAACGGCGTGTCCGCGAAGTAGTCGGTGCATTCCACGAGCTCGACGCCGAACCGCAGGTCGGGCTTGTCGGAGCCGAAGCGACGCATCGCTTCGTGGTAGGTCATCCGCGGGATCGGACCACTGATCTCGTGGCCCACCAGGTTCCACAGCGCGGTCAGGATCTCCTCGGCCAGGAGGATCACGTCGTCCTGGGTGACGAACGACATCTCGACGTCGAGTTGGGTGAACTCCGGCTGCCGATCGGCACGGAAGTCCTCGTCCCGGTAGCAGCGCGCGATCTGGTAGTACCGCTCGATGCCGCCGACCATCAACAGCTGCTTGAACAGCTGCGGGCTCTGCGGCAATGCATAGAAGCTGCCCGGCTGCAGGCGGGCGGGGACCAGGAAGTCCCGGGCGCCCTCGGGCGTCGACCGCGTGAGCGTCGGCGTCTCGACCTCGACGAAGCTGTGGTGCGCCAGCACCTCGCGGGCGGCCGCGTTGACTTTCGACCGCAACCGGATCGCCTTGCCCGGCCCCTCGCGGCGCAGGTCGAGGTAGCGGTACTTCAGGCGCGCCTCCTCGCCCGGGTTCTCGTCGAGTTGGAACGGCAGGGGCGCACTCTCACCGAGCACCTCGAGCTCGGTGACGTTCACCTCGACGGCGCCGGTGGGAATCTCGTAGTTCTGGTTGCCCTCGGGGCGGATCTCGACGGTGCCGGTGATGCGGACGCAGAACTCGGCGCGCAGGCGGTGGGACTGCTCGGCCGCGGGGCCGTCGCGGAACACGGCCTGCACCACACCCGACGCGTCGCGGAGATCGATGAAGATCACCCCGCCGTGGTCGCGGCGACGCGCGACCCATCCGGTGAGTGTGACCTGTCGGTCCGCGTGCTCGGCTCGGAGCGAGCCGGCGAGGTGCGTGCGCAGCACTGGAGTCCTTCCGGGGATGAACGGGAACAGGGGACGATCCTACGGACCACGCGCGGTGACCTCGACGCCGGGAGAAACAGCGCTGTGTCGGGGGAAGGCCCCGTGCGAAGCTGTGAACCGCACACGCCTCGAGAAAGTGGTGACCGATGACCTTCGACCCCGATGCACAAATCGATTCCTCCCGCGTGCAGCGGTCCTCGGGCGGGCGCGGCCGAGGCATCGCCGTGGGCGGCGGGCTCGGCGGAATCGTCGTCGTGGTGATCGCGCTGCTCCTCGGCGGCGATCCGTCGCAGGTCCTCGGCGGGCTCGGGGGCGACGCGGGGACGACGCAGGAATCCGGCAACGGCACCATCGAGAATTGCGAGACGGGCGCGGACGCCAACGCGAACGTCGACTGCCGCGTCACCGCCACCGTGCAGAGTCTCGACCAGGTGTGGGACGCCCAGCTCGCCGCACAGACGGGCGTCGCCTACGTGCAGCCGGACGTGCAGATCTTCCGCGGATCCGTCTCCACCGGGTGCGGGAACGCGACTTCGGAGGTCGGCCCCTTCTACTGCCCGGCGGACTCCACGGCGTACTTCGACACGGACTTCTTCCAGGTGCTCGTGGACCGCTTCGGCTCGAGCGGCGGCCCTCTCGCACAGGAGTACGTGGTGGCGCACGAGTTCGGTCATCACATCCAGAACCAGCTCGGCGACATCGGACGGGCACAGGCGGATCCGGCCGGTGCCGAGTCGGGTGCGGTGCGCACGGAACTGCAGGCGGACTGCTACGCCGGGGTGTGGGCCAACCGGGCGGACGACCAGCCCGCGCCGGGCGGCTCGGAACCACTGCTCGAGCCGCTGACCGACCGCGACGTCGCGGATGCGCTGTCCGCCGCGTCGTCGGTGGGCGACGACCGGATCCAGCAGGCGTCGTCGGGCCGGGTGAACCCCGAGGGGTGGACGCACGGCTCGTCCGCGCAGCGACAGGCCTGGTTCACCGCCGGCTACCGCACCGGGCAGGTCGCCGCGTGCGACACCTACTCCGCCCGGAACCTCGACGACCCGTCGTCGATCCGGTGACCGGCCCGGGCGACTCCACCCGCACGAGGTTGCCCGTCTGCACGACGTGCGGGGTCCAGTACGACGACGTCGATCCCGAGGTCTGTCCGATCTGCACCGACGATCGGCAGTACGTGGGCGCGGGCGGACAGCGGTGGACGACCGTCGCCGAGGTCTCCGCCGGGCACCGCACGGTGGTGCGTCCGGAGATCACCGGCCTCACCGGAATCGGTACCGAGCCCGGCTTCGCCATCGGCCAGCGGGCCCTGCTGGTGCCCGGCGAGGGCGGAAACGTGTTGTGGGACAGCGTGTCCAGCATCGACGACGCCGCGATTGCCCGCGTGACCGAGCTGGGCGGCGTCGCGGCGATCGCCGTGTCCCACCCGCACTACTACAGCGCCATGGTGGAGTGGAGCGATGCGTTCGGCGGTGCCCCGATCTACGTGCACGCCGATGACCGGCGGTGGATCCCCCGCCGCGGATCCGTTCGGACCTGGGACGGGGACACCCTCGAGATCCTGCCCGGGCGCACGCTGATCAACACCCGGGTGCACTTCGCCGGCGGCACCGTCCTGCACTGGCCCGGCCCGGACGGACGCGGGGACCTCTGCTCCGGCGACATCGTGCAGGTGGTCGCGGACCGACGGTGGGTGTCCTTCATGTACAGCTACCCCAACCTGATTCCCGAACACCCCGACACGGTGCGCCGCACCGTCCGCCTGCTGCGGGACCTCGAGTTCGAGACCGTCCACGGCGCCTGGTGGGGCAAGGTGGTCGAGTCCGACGGGAGCGGCGTCGTGGTGCGATCCGCGCGGCGGTATCTCGAACACCTGGGCCTGACGCCCGACTTCTGACGTCCGACCGTCAGAACAGGGTGGGTTGCGGTGTGTCGGCCGGGCGGCGCGGCGCCGGCCGGGGCCGAGCCGCGAGCGGGTCCACGCCGGTCAGCGCATGCTTGCGCCGAAGCGGCTCGACCTTGCCGCGCAACCACGACGTGTACTCCTCGCTGACGTACGCGCCGCGGCCGTAGAGCGTCCGGTACCGCCGCAGCAACGCGGGGTGATTCTCCCCGAGCCAGGCCAGGAACACCTCGCGCGTGCTCGACCGCAGGTACAGCGGCATCACCGTCGCCCCCGTGGCCCCGGCGTCACGCAGGTCCGCCATGAGGGCGTCCAACTGCGCGGGACTGTCCGTGAGGAACGGCACGACGGGTGCGATGAGCACGTGACACCCGAGCCCCGCCTCGGTGATCGCCCGCACCAGATCCAGGCGCGCCCGCGGCGACGGCGTACCGGGTTCGAGCGACGACTGCAGGTCCGGGTCGCGAACGGCCAGACTCACGCTGACTCGGACGTCCACCTGTTGCGCGGCGAGGGCCAGCAACGGCAGATCACGGCGCAGCATGGTGCCCTTGGTGAGAATCGAGAACGGCGTACCCGACTCGGTGAGGGCGCGCACGATGCCCGGCATCAGCTCGTACCGCCCCTCGGCGCGCTGATAGGGGTCGGTGTTGGTACCCAGCGCCACGGGTTCGCGCTTCCAGGACGCGCGGGCGAGTTCGCGGCGCAGCACGGTCACCACGTTGGTCTTCACCACGATCTGCGAGTCGAAGTCTCGGCCCGCGTTCAGGTCGAGGTACTCGTGCGTGGGCCGAGCGAAGCAGTACGCGCAGGCGTGGGTGCATCCGCGGAACGGGTTCACCGTCCACGGATAGGGCAGCCGCGACTGCTCGGGCACCCGGTTCAGGGCGCTCTTGCACAACACCTCGTGGAAGGTCATGCCCTCGAACTGCGGGGTGCGCACGGTGCGGACCAGGCCCGCGCGCACCAGGCCGGACCGCTCCAACCCCGGCAACGCGCCGTCGGGTGCGTCGAGCGTCTGCGCGTCCCATCGCATTCGAGGCCTCCGTCCGAACATATGGTCGAAGCGGACTCTACCGCGGCAGTCGGTCCACGTCGAACAGATGTTCGTCCGCACCCGTCCGGCGACCCGTACTGTCGAGTCATGACGCGCCTTCCGACCCCACCGAGCCTCGCTGCCGGTGCGGACCCCGCCGACGTCGTCCGGTGGGTGGCCGAGCACCTCGGCGACCTCGCCCTCGAGGACCCGTCCGACGTCACGGCCGGAGCGATCCGCGGCGGGCAGAGCGCCGCCGATTCCGCTCTCGCGCTGCTCGACGTGACCGGCTACGCGCGCGATCGCAGCACCGTCCTCCCCCGAGCACGTCGCGGAGCGAGCCGCATGTCGCCCTACATCCGGCACGGTCTGGTCTCGCTGCGGGAGGTGTGGGACGCCGTCGCCGACGCGCCGGCCCGCGACCGCGGCAAGTACCGCGACGAGTTGCTCTGGCAGGAGTTCGCTCGCCACCTCTACGCCCGGGTGGGGACCACGCTGGGTTCGACGCTGGTCCGTGAGCAGCCTCGCCCTCCGCGCCGCCCGTCGGACGTGTGGGCGGACGATCCCTGGCCGGCCGCGATGCGCTGCATGGACGAGACCGTGACCGAGCTGCACGACGACGGGTGGTTGGTCAACCAGACCCGGATGTGGTTGGCGTCGCAGTGGGCCGTCCGAGCCGGCGCGGACTGGCGGGACGGCGAGGATCGCATGTTCTCGCACCTGCTCGACGGGTCCCGCGCCGCGAATCGGCTGGGCTGGCAGTGGACGGTGGGAACCGGAGGCGGCAAGGTCTACGGGTTCAGTCGCTGGCAGGTCCGCAAGCGGGCCCCGGCATTGTGTCGGGACTGCGCCCTGAACTCGGCCTGCCCCGTCGAGGACTGGCCGGACGCCGACGCCGGCCCCCGGGTCGACGGGCCCGATCTCGGTTCGGGGTCGGTACCGGCCGGCCCGGCCGAGGTGGACGGGGAGTCCGCCGAGCAGGTGTGGCTCACCGCGGAATCGTTGGGCGAGCAGGACCCGGCGCTCGCCGCGAACGACACGCGCCCGGCGGTGTTCGTCTTCGACGAACCGTTGCTTCGTCGGCTCCGCCTGTCCGGCAAGCGGCTGGTGTTCCTCGCCGAGACGCTGGGCGAGCTCGGCGACACCCGCGAGGTCGAGGTCCGTCGCGGGACGGTGACCGACGAGCTGGCCGGGCGGTCCCTGGCCGTCACGCACGCGCCGGTACCCGGCTTCGCCCGTCGTGCCGCGGCGCTCGCGCCCGTCGAGGTCCATCCCTGGCCCTGGCTCGTGCGGCCCGGCACCGAGTCGGTGCGCTCCTTCAGCGCGTGGCGCCGCAGCCATCGAGGTCCGCGGGCATCGAGCGCGTGAGACCCGTCCGCTAGCGTCGGGCGCGTGAACGCAGCCGATGGCCCCTCGCCGCTCGATCCCGTCTCCCCCACCCTCGAACCGCTGTTCCGTCTCGTGATCCGTACCGCGGAACCGGTGTCGGTGGGCGAGACACCGGCCGGGGCGCACACCGTGGCCGCCGTGTCCGGCGGGCTGCTCACGGGCCCCGGCATCGACGCGGTGGTGCAGCCCGTCGGCACAGAGTCCCGTCTAGTGCGGGCGGACGGATCGAGTTCCTACGCCATCGATCTGGTGGCGGCGGCGGACGACGGCAGCGACGTGATGCGCCTGACGCTGCGGGGGTTCCTCTTCGGCACGGCCGAGGTGATCGGCGCGCTCGACCGCGGCGACGAGGTGGACTCGGCCACCTACTACTTCCGCGGAACCCTCGACGTGTCGACGGCATCGCGCACCCTGGGATACCTGAACCGCGCTCTGGTGGTCACTTCCGGCGCACGGCACGGCTCCGACACGGTGTTCGACGCCTTCCTGGCCACCTAGACTCCCATCGGTCGACGCTCGGCGACGCTCGGTCGACGCTCAGTCGACGAGGCTCGCGACCTCGCTGTCGGTGAGCGTCCCGACCGGCGCGCGGCCGGCCCGCTCGATCACGCCGACGGCGCGATGAAGCGGCCGCTCGGCCGCACCGGCGTCGCGCGCCTCCGCCCGCAGCTGCGTGATCAACACCGACGCCATCGCCGCCGCCGGAGCCGTCGAGGACCGCGCCAACGCGTCGGCGATCGCGCGCAGGGCCACCGGGCCCAGTTCGCGTCCGCTGTCACCGGTGTAGAGCGCGAGCGGCACGGTCACCGTCGTGCCGTCGTCCCCCACCCGCAGCACCACCTGACTGACCCGAGCGACCCGGACCACCAGTTCCACGCTCGTCGCGTCGGTGACGTTGACTCGCCGGGTGCGCAGCGCCCCGCGCCTCGAGACCACGCCGTGGTCGATCCACAGTCGACGGCGCCCACCGGAGATCACGGCCCACACCGCCGACGCCACGAGGGCGAGCGCCAGCGCGAGTCCGACCTCCGGGGTCAGCAGGAGCGCCGCGACGACCCCGAGCACGAGTCCGAAGCCGGCGAAGATCCCCGCCGCGACGCGCAGACGCGGCAGGATCAGCTCGGGTGGCACCAGGTCGAGGGCGACCGCGCTCCGGTCCGGCACGGCGCTCAGGCGTCCCGGCCGAGCAGGGCCGTCACGCGAGCGACGACGTCCGCAGTCGGGACGGCCTCCTGCTCTCCGGTGGCGAGGTTCTTCACCCCGACCTCGTCGGCCTCGATGTCGCGGTCGCCGAGGACGAGCGCGACCCGTGCACCGGACCGATCGGCACCCTTCATCGCGCTCTTCATCCCGCGGTCGCCGTAGGCGAGATCGACCGACACCCCGGCCGCACGGAATCGGTGCGCGAGGACGGCGAGGCGCACCTTCGCCTCGTCGCCGAGCGGCACGCCGTAGACCTGGCACCGGGCGGTGTCCGCCGGCGCGACGCCCTCCGCCGCGAGAGCGAGCACCGTGCGATCGACACCGAGACCGAAGCCGATGCCGGACAACGGTTGTCCGCCCAGTTGCGCCATGAGCCCGTCGTAGCGGCCGCCGCCGCCGATGCCCGACTGCGCACCGAGACCGTCGTGGACGAACTCGAAGGTGGT
Organism: Rhodococcus sp. PBTS 1; assembly: GCF_001620025.1. NCBI lineage: Bacteria > Bacillati > Actinomycetota > Actinomycetes > Mycobacteriales > Nocardiaceae > Rhodococcus > Rhodococcus sp. PBTS 1. The sequence goes on along the minus strand of NZ_CP015219.1, from coordinate 1,710,519 downwards.
CTTGGTGTAGTAGTCGAGCCCGCGCACCATGCGCGGGTTCCGCGTGTAGGGCACACCCATCGCGTCCAGGTGGGCGAGCACCGTGTCGAAGTGCGTGCGCGCGGAGTCCGAGAGGTGATCGACCATCAGCGGTGCGTCGGCGGTCATCTCGCGCACGTGCGGACGCTTGTCGTCGAGCACCCGGAGCGGGTTGATCTCGGCCCGCCGACGCGTCTCCTCGTCCAGCGGCAGATCGAACAGGAACTGCTGCAACAACTCTCGGTACTGCGGTCGGCAGGTGTCGTCACCCAGCGAGGTGACCTCGAGCCGGAACCCGGTGAGCCCGAGGCTCCGGAAGCCCGCGTCCGCGATCGCGATGACCTCGGCGTCGAGCGCCGGGTCGTCGACGCCGATGGCCTCCACCCCGACCTGCTGGAGCTGGCGGTATCGGCCCGCCTGGGGCCGTTCGTAGCGGAAGAACGGTCCCGAGTACGCGACCTTCACCGGCAGGGCACCCCGGTCGAGCCCGTGCTCGATGACCGCGCGCATGACACCGGCGGTCCCCTCGGGGCGGAGGGTGACGCTGCGGTCCCCCTTGTCCGCGAAGGTGTACATCTCCTTGCTGACCACGTCGGTCGACTCGCCCACGCCGCGCGCGAACAGACTGGTGTCCTCGAAGACCGGCAACTCGACGTGCCCGTAGCCGGCGGCCCGCGCCGCGGCGGTGAGGCCGTCGCGGACGGCCACGAAGGTGGCCGAGTCCGGGGGAAGGTAGTCCGGCACGCCCTTCGGGGCGGCGAAGGTCCGGTCGTTCTTGCTCATCGGTGTCCTCGAGGCTGGAGTGTCGGTGCGGTGTGCCGGGAGCGGACGCGACTCACGCGTGCTCGGTCCGCAACCCGACCAGGAACGGATTGCCGGCGCGCTCGGCGCCGATGGTGGTCGCCTCGCCGTGCCCGGGCAGAACAGCGACGTCGTCGGCCAGCGGCAGGAGCCGGTCCGCGATCGACCGCAGCAACTGACCGTGATCGCCGCCCGGAAGATCGGTGCGGCCGATGGAACCGGCGAACAGCGTGTCGCCCGAGAACACGAGGCGCTGCGCGCCGGCGTCGACGCCGAAGACCACCGACCCCTGCGTGTGGCCGGGAGTGTGCGTCACGGTGACGGTGATGCCCGCCGCCTCGACGTCGTGGCCGTGCCCGAGTTCGTGCACCACGGACGGCTCGACGAACTGCACGCCCGCGATCAGCGGCGACAGAGTCGGCCCGATGCCGGCGGCCGGGTCGGTGAGCAGGTGCCGGTCCCCCGGGTGCACGTACAACGGAGCGCCGTACCGCTCGCAGATCGGCGTGGCATCCCACATGTGATCCAGGTGACCGTGTGTCAGCAACACGGCGGCGGGGGTCAGTGCGGACTCGGTGAGAAAGTCGGTCAGCGGACCCGCCGCGTCCTGACCGGGGTCGACGACGAGGCAGTCGCTCGACCCGTCGCGGGCCACGACGTAGCAGTTGGTCTGGAAGAGACCGGCGGGGAATCCGGTGACGCGCACGAGCAGGACTCCTGATGTCGGCGACGGAGAGGTCGTTCCACTCTAGGCTCCGCACCGCCTCGGGCTCTTCTCAGGTGGGTTTGGCAGACTCTTGTCGCCCCGACCGATCCCCAGACGAGAGTAGGACCGCGCCTCGTGCCGACCAACGAACAGCGTCGTGAAGCCGCCAAGCGCAAGCTCGACCGCCAGCTGGCCAACCGCGCCGCCCGTGCCCGCCGCCGCAAGCAGACCACCATCGCGGGGATCGCCGTGGCGGCGGTCGTCGTCCTGGGCGGCATCGCCGTCGCGGTGGGCGTGACGCGCGGCGGAGACGACGCCACCACGCAGGCCGCCGAGACCTCGTCCACCCCGACGCCCGAGGGTCAGCTGCCCGCCGGCCGCTCCACTCCGCTTACGGAGACCGTGAGCTGCGCGTACCCGGCCGCGGGCGAGGCCGCCAAGCCCAACACCGCCCCGCAGACCGAGAACGTCCCCACCACGGACGACAACGTGAGCGTCAGCATGGAAACCACTCAGGGCAACATCGGGCTGTCCCTGAACGCCACCGAGTCCCCGTGCACCGTGAACAGCTTCGCCTCCCTCGCCGGGCAGCAGTACTTCGACGGGACCACCTGCCACCGTCTCACCACCGCGGACAGCCTGAAGGTGCTGCAGTGCGGTGACCCCACCGGCACCGGCACCGGTGGCCCCGGATACCAGTACGCCAACGAGTTCCCCACCGATCAGTACGGCGACGATCCCGCCGGCCTGCAGTCGCCGGTGCTCTACCCGCGCGGCACGATCGCCATGGCCAACGCCGGCGCCGACACCAACGGCAGCCAGTTCTTCCTGGTCTACGGCGACTCGCAGCTGCCGCCGAACTACACCGTCTTCGGCACCATCGACGAGACGGGGCTGGCGACGTTGGACACCATCGCCGCGGCCGGTGTCGAGGGCGGTGGCCAGGACGGTCCGCCCGCGGCGGCGACGACGCTGAACTCCGTCCGGCTCGACCTGGTCTGACGCCCGGAACCCAGACAGCGGTGACATCGAGGCCTACCCGGCCGTGAGCACCCGCGGTCCGTCCTCGGTGATCGCCACGGTGTGCTCCGAATGCGCCGTCCTCGAGCCGTCGGCGGACCGCAGGGTCCACCCGTCGCCGTCCACCACGAGCCGCTCGGTTCCGCGGCCCCACCACGGCTCCAGCGCCAGGGTGGTCCCCGGCCGCAGCACCATGCCGCGGCCGGGTCGGCCGAGGTTGGGGACGTGCGGATCCTCGTGCATCGTGCGGCCGAGGCCGTGTCCACCGAACTCCGTGCTGACGCGGTAGCCGCCCTCGGCCGCCACCGCACCGATGGCCGCGGACACATCACCGAGCCGGGCGCCCGCGACGGCAGCCGCGATACCGGCGTCCAGTGCGCGGCGGGTCGACTCGATCAGCGCGAGGTCCTGCGGATCGGCGGTGGTGGCGTCCCGCGTCACGACGACCGTGGTCGCGGCCGCAGCAGGAATCTCGGCGGAGACCCTGCGCAAGATCGAGACCGGTCGCATCCCGAGCCCCGGCTTCGGCACCGTCGTCCGACTGTGCGCGGCGCTCGACATCCCCGTCGCCGACGCGGCCGCGGTGTGGGACGCGCCGGGATCGGACCGCGACGACCTGGCCGGCTAGTCGGTCAGGCCGCCGACGTCAGCCGGTAGACGTCGTAGACGCCCTCGACGTTGCGGACGACGTTGAGCACGTGCCCCAGATGTTTGGGGTCACCCATCTCGAACGTGAACTTGGAGATCGCCACGCGATCACCCGACGTGGTCACCGACGCGGAGAGGATGTTGACCTTCTCGTCGGCCAGCGCCTCGGTGACGTCCGAGAGCAGACGGTGGCGGTCGAGCGCCTCGATCTGGATGGCGACGAGGAACACCGACGACGGCGACGGCGCCCACTCCACCTCGATGAGCCGTTCGGCCTGCTGCTGCAGCGACGTGGCGTTGGTGCAGTCGGTGCGGTGGACGCTGACGGAGCCGCCGCGCGTGACGAAGCCCAGGATGTCGTCACCCGGGACCGGCGTGCAGCACTTGGCGAGCTTGGCCACCACACCGTCCGCCCCGGCCACCAGGACGCCGGCGTCACCGACCCGGCGGGGCCGCGTGGGGATGGTGGACGGTGTCGACCGCTCGGCCAGTTCCTCCTCGACGTCGCCGACGCCGCCGAGATGCGCCACCAGCCGCTGCACGACGTGCTGCGCCGAGACGTGGTTCTCCCCCACCGCGGTGTAGAGCGCGGAGACGTCGACGTACCGCAACTCGTGCGCGATGGCCGACATGGATTCGCCGTTCATCAAGCGCTGCAACGGAAGTCCGCCGCGACGCACTTCCTTCGCGATGGCGTCCTTGCCGGCGTCGAGCGCTTCCTCCCGCCGTTCCTTGGCGAACCACTGACGGATCTTGGTCTTCGCCCGGGGGGACGCGACGAACGTCTGCCAGTCCCGGCTCGGCCCCGCCGTGGGTGCCTTGGAGGTGAAGACCTCCACCACCTCACCGTTCTCGAGCCGACGTTCGAGCGCTACCAGACGGCCGTTGACCCTCGCCCCGATGCAGCGATGCCCGACCTCGGTGTGGACGGCGTACGCGAAGTCCACGGGACACGATCCGGCGGGAAGGGTGACCACGTCGCCCTTGGGGGTGAAGACGAAGATCTCCTTGACCGCCAGGTCGTAGCGCAGCGACTCGAGGAACTCCCCCGGGTCCGCCGCCTCACGCTGCCAGTCGAGCAGCTGACGCATCCACGCCATGTCGTCGACCTCGGCGGCGTCGCCGGAGTGCTTGCCGCGAGTCTCCTTGTACCGCCAGTGGGCCGCGATGCCGAACTCGGCGGTCCGGTGCATGTCCCGCGTGCGGATCTGCACCTCGAGTGGCTTGCCCTCCGGGCCGACCACGGTGGTGTGCAGCGACTGGTACACGCCGTAGCGCGGCTGGGCGATGTAGTCCTTGAACCGTCCCGCCATCGGCTGCCACAGCGAATGCACGACGCCGACGGCGGCATAGCAGTCGCGGATCTCGTCGCACAGGATGCGAACGCCGACCAGATCGTGGATGTCGTCGAAGTCGCGGCCCTTGACGATCATCTTCTGATAGATCGACCAGTAGTGCTTGGGGCGACCCTCGACCACGGCGCCGATGCGCGAAGCCGCGAGTGTGCTGTTGATCTCGGCCCGCACCTTGGCCAGGTACGTGTCGCGTGAGGGGGCACGGTCGGCGACGAGCCGCACGATCTCGTCGTACTTCTTGGGGTGCAGAATCGCGAACGCGAGGTCCTCGAGCTCCCACTTGACCGTCGCCATACCGAGGCGATGCGCCAGCGGCGCGATGACCTCGAGGGTCTCCTTGGCCTTGCGCGCCTGCTTCTCGGGCGGCAGGAAGCGCATGGTGCGCATGTTGTGCAGCCGGTCGGCGACCTTGATGACCAGGACCCGCGGGTCACGCGCCATCGCGATGATCATCTTGCGGATGGTCTCGCCCTCGGCCGCGGTGCCCAGGGCCACCTTGTCGAGCTTGGTGACGCCGTCGACGAGGTGGGCCACCTCGTCGCCGAACTCGGCGCGCAGCTGATCGAGGGAGTAGCCCGTGTCCTCGACGGTGTCGTGCAGGAGCGCGGCCACCAGAGTCGTGGTGTCCATCCCCAGCTCGGCGAGAATGTTCGCGACGGCCAGCGGGTGCGTGATGTACGGGTCCCCGGACTTGCGCATCTGCGAGGCGTGGCGCTCCTCGGCCACGTCGTAGGCGCGTTGCAGCAGCCCCAGGTCGGCCTTGGGATAGAGGGTCCGGTGCGTGCCGGCGAGCGGCTCGAGCACGGTCTTGACCGCCGTGCTGCGCTGCGCGGTGATGCGACGGGCGAGGCGGGCCCGCACTCGCCGCGAGGCGGACGACGGTGCTTGCGGAGTCGGCGCCTGTGGGGTCGGTACCTGCTGGGTGTCGGCAGCGGCGTCGGCGGCACTCGACTCGGTCGCGGCGGGCGTATCGGGGACAGCGCTGGGCTCGGCGTCCGTCGGCGCTTGTCCGATGTAGCGCGTCATCTCGACCACCTCCCGCAGTTCCGGCTCGCTCAGCCTAGACGGAATTCACTGGACGGAGCCCAGTGTGGTGAGCGGACCATGATTCCAACGCTTCCGGCCGCCCAGCGCTTCCACCTCCAGCACCACGGCGGCGCCCACCACCTCGGCGCCGCAGCGGGTGAGCAGCTCCGCCGCCGCCTCCAGTGTTCCACCGGTGGCGAGGACGTCGTCGACGACGAGAACGCGACGCCCGGCGAGCGCGATGCCGTCGGCCGAGATCTCGAGCTCGGCGGTGCCGTATTCGAGCGCGTAGGACTGCCGGTGGACGGGCGGCGGCAGCTTGCCTGCCTTGCGGACGGCGATGACCCCCGTGTTCAGAGCCAGCGCCACACCGGCTCCGAGCAGGAAGCCACGGGCATCGATCCCGGCGACCACGTCGGCGTCGCGACCGGCCTCGGCCAGCGCGTCGATGACGAGCCGCAGTCCCTCCGCGTCCGCGAACACCGGGGTGAGATCGGCGAACCGGACGCCGGGCGTCGGGAAGTCGTCGGCCCACCGGGTGAGGCGCTCCACGGCGAGACCGGCGGGCGTGACCGTCGAGTCGCTCATCGGACGAAGACCCATTTGTCCATGTTCCATCCTGCTCCGGCGACACTCGGGTTGGCGTCGACCCCACGCATGCCGGACGCGGTCGCGGTGACGACGGGCACGTTCCACAGCGGCAACGTCGGCAGGTCGTCCCAGAGGATTCTCTCGACGTCCGTCCCCGCCGACAGCGCCGTGGCGTCCGAGCCGTCCACGGCGAGACGGTTCAGCAGTTCGTCGACACGCCCGTTCGCATACCCGCCGAGGTTGACGTTCTGCCCGCCGAGCAGCGCCGTCCGAGCGGACCCCGGCGTCGCGGTGCCGGTCGGGCCGAACCCGCCGGCGGTCCCGGCGAGCAGCACGTCGACCTCGCCCGCGCGCAGAGCGAGCGGCGAGAGGGTGTCCGAGGAGGCGTCGACGACGTCGACTCCCAGCGGCCCGCACGCGGCGGCGATGTCGGCCACGATCGCGGCACGACGCGAGTCGGGTCCGCGGTAGCCGATGCGCACGGTCGGGTCGGTGAGCCCGGCCTGCGCGAGACCGGCCGTCACGGCGGCGACGTCGGTGGTGCGGTACCGGTCGGCGGCCACCGCGGCCACACTGCGGTACGGCAGCGTGCCGGGCAGCATCACCCGGCTGTCGACGACACCGGATCCGCGGCCGGTCTCGGCGTCGTAGCCGGGGTGCCCATGGGCGTCGAACAACGCCGTGCGCGGCACGCACGAGGCGACGGCGCGGCGGGCGGCGGGGTCGACGAACACTCCCGACGTCGCGAAGATCAGCTGCTCGACGCCGAAGCTCGGCTGGGCCGCGGCGGTGAACCCGTCGGGTGCGGCGGCGCCTCCGGGCAGATCCACGACCTCGAGGTCGCCCGAGCTCGCCTTCTCGGCCAGGTCGATCCCGGACGGCCACACCACGATGCGGTCGGTCTGGGCCGGGACGCCCCACCAGTTGTCGTTGGGCACGAGGACCAGGCCGTCGTCCGCGGAGAACGACTCGACGCGGAACGGACCCGACGCGGCGAAGACGGCGGGGTCAACCGCGCCGGACGGCAGGGTCCATCCGGTGTTCCAGGCCTCGGCGAGGCGACCGACGGCGTCGGCGTCGCCGCCCGCGAGGGTCGAGGTGACGTCCGGAACGCCCGCGGTCCGCGCGGCGACATGCGCCGGCAGGATGGTGCCGGGACCGAACAGGGATTCACGGTCGACGAGGGGGCGATCGGCCCGGAAGGTGACCGTGGCCTCCTTCTGCGAGGGCACGCAGTCGATGCGCTCGATGTCGGAGTACCCGGCGGTCTCGGCGGCGTCGAACGCGGTGCCCGACGTCTCGGTGGTCCCGCGTCGCGCCGCCCAGGCGAGCACGAGGTCGTCGCACGTCATGGGGACCCCGTCGGACCAGACGGCTGCCGGGGCGAACGCGTAGGTCAGGACCTGTTGTTGGCCGGGAACCTCGGTGACGGTGCCGATGTCGGTGTCGGCGACCGCGGTTCCCCCCGGCCCGATCATCGAGAACCCGGGGAGAACGCGGGAGAGCGCCTGACGCGCCGCCGAATACGCGCCCTCGGTGGAGCCCGCGTTGTAGGTGGTGATCGGCCCGTTCACGGCGTAACCGATGGACGGGACGCGATCCTCCTCGGTGCTGCACGCCGCCGCGGACACCGCGACGACGACCGCGGCCGCTCCGGCGACCAGACGTCTCGTTCCCCGGGTCATGTCAGCGCCTCTTCTTGGCCCGCTTGCCCGTCGGCCGCGCGCCCGCGCGCGGCCCATCGGCACCGCCCCGCGCGCCCGCGCGGTGCCCATCGGCACCGCCCCGCGCGCCCGCGCGCGGCCCATCGGCACCGCCCCGCGCGCCTGCGCGCGGCCCATCGGCACCGCTCCGCGCGCCCGCGCGCGGCCCATCGGCACCGCTCCGCGCGCCCCCACGCGGCCCATCCGAACCGACCTGGTCCTTGCGGACCGAGACCGGCGCGGCGTCACCCGCCCCGGCGGCCGCGCGGCGCTCGGCGGCCTCGGCGCGCTTCGCGTGCACCTTGCGGGTGTGGGCGGCGACCGGCCCCCACCGCTCCTTGAGCGACACCACCAGCGGCGTCGCGAAGAAGATCGACGAGTACGCGCCGACCACGATGCCCACGAGCTGGACCAGCGCGAGGTCCTTGAGAGTGCCGACGCCGAGGAGCCAGACGGCGATGACCATGAGCGCGAGCACCGGCAGCACACTGATGACGGTGGTGTTGATCGAGCGCATGAGGGTCTGGTTGACGGCGAGGTTGGCCTGTTCGGCGTAGGTGCGCCGGTTCAGGTGGAGGATGCCGCGGGTGTTCTCCTCGACCTTGTCGAACACCACCACGGAGTCGTAGAGCGAGAAGCCGAGAATGGTGAGAAGGCCGATGACGGTGGCCGGCGTGACCTCGAAGCCCACCAGGGAGTAGACGCCGGCGGTCACGAGGATGTCGAAGAAGAGCGCGGTGATACCGGCGATCGCCATGTCGCGCTCGTACCGGATCGCGATGTAGACGCTCACCAGCACCAGGAAGACCGCGAGTGCGATCAGCGCCTTCTCGGTGATCTGCGACCCCCACGTCTCGCTGACGTCCGTGAAGGTCACGGCGTCCGGGGTGGCCTCGCCCGCGGAGTTCTGGGGCGCGAAGGCGTCGAACAGTGCGGTCTGCAGGGACGACGCCTGCCCGGCGTCGAGCGTCTCGGAGCGAATCTGAATGGTCGCCCCGGCGCCGGATCCCACCGTCTGCACGGCCACCGGGTCGGCACCGAGGGTGTCGGTGTAGATCTGCTCGACCTGAGAGGTCTCGACCCCGTCGGCGGCGGGGAACTGCACGCGGGTGCCGCCCTCGAAGTCGATGCCGAGGGTGAAGCCGCGCACGAGGATGGACAGCAGCGACACCGCGACGATGACGCCGGTGACGATGTACCAGAGCCGGCGACGACCGATGATGTCGAACGCGCCGGTGCCGGTGTACAGCCGGGAGAGCAGGCCACGTCCCTGCTCGGCGGGCTCGGGCGCGGTGTCGGTGAGGGTGGTGGTGTCGGCCACGATTCAGGCCTCCTTCTCGGCGCCGGCGGCGGCAGCGGTCTTGGCGGCGGCGGCACGCTTGCGGGCCCGGGCGATCTCCTGGACGGCGCCGAGGCCGTTGATCGACGGCCGGGACCAGAACTCGGACCGGGACGCGAGGTTGACCAGCGGCCACGTCACCAGGACCACGATGACGATGTCGAGCAGCGTGGACAGACCCAGGGTGAAGGCGAAGCCGCGCACCTGTCCGACGGCGAGGACGTAGAGCACGGCAGCGGCGATGAAGCTCACCGCGTTGCCGGACAGGATGGTGCGCCGGGCTCGGGCCCACCCTCGTGGCACGGCGGACCGGAAACTACGTCCCTCGCGAATCTCGTCCTTGATGCGCTCGAAGAAGACGACGAACGAGTCCGCGGTCATGCCGATGCCGATGATGAGCCCGGCGATACCCGCGAGGTCGAGGGTGAAGTCGATCCACCGACCGAGCAGCACCAGGATGCCGTAGATCGCGGCCATGGACAGCACCAGCGACAGCGCGGTCAGGATGCCGAGCATGCGGTAGTAGAGGAGGCAGTAGAGCAGGACCAGCACCAGGCCGACCGCGCCCGCGATCAGTCCGGCCTCGAGCGAGGCGAGACCCAGGGTGGCGGACACCGTCTCCGCCTCCGACGCGGCGAAGGACAGCGGCAGCGACCCGTACTTGAGGGTGTTGGCGAGTTCCCGCGCGCTGTCGGCGGTGAAGTTGCCGGTGATCTGAGTGGCGCTGCCCGACGGCGTCGCACCCTGGATGACCGGCGCGCTCACCACCTTGGAGTCGAGCGTGAACGCGGCCTGCTGTCCGATGTTCGCCGCCGTGAACTGCGCCCAGGTGTCGCCACCGGCCGTGTCGAAGCTGAGGGAGACGACGTTGCGGGACTGCTGCGTGTCGAACTGCGACGATGCGTCGGCGATCTGCTGACCGTCGATGATCGACGGTCCGAGCACGTACACCGCGGTGCCGTCGGTCGAACAGGCCACGAGCGGCAGGGCGGGATCGTCGTTGCCCTGCAGGGGGTCCGGCGCCGAGCAGTCGATGGTGGCCGCGGCCTGCTGCTGGACGGTCGGGTCCTCGCTCTGGCGCAGCGCCTTGGCCTCGGCGATGGCATCCGCGGTCTCGTCGGGACTCGACTCGGTCGGCGCGGCACCCGGTTCGGAGCCGGCGTCCTGCTCGCTCGGCTCCTCGGCCGGCGCGGTGTCCGTCGGCGCCGTGTCGGTCGGCGCGGCAGGGTCCGTCGGATCCTGCGCGGGGAACGGTCGGTTCTGCGGAGCGGGGTCGGCCGGAGCAGCGGGGTCCACCGGGGCCGCAGGATCGACCGGCGCAGCGGGGTCCACCGGGGCCGCAGGATCGACCGGAGCACCGGGATCCGTGGCCGCGGGGGTTCCGGGCGGCGTCGGGGACGTCGCCTGGATGACCGGCCGGATGTAGAGGCGAGCCGTCTGACCCAACGTGCGCGCCTGCGAGGAGTCGTCGCCGGGCACCGTGATGACCAGGTTCTGACCGTCGATGACCACCTCGGAGCCGGACACACCGAGACCGTTGACGCGCGTCTCGATGATCTGCTGCGCCTGACGCAGGCTGTCCTGGCTCGGCGCGCTGCCGTCCGGGGTGCGTGCGGTCAGCGTGACGCGGGTACCGCCCTGGAGGTCGATGCCCAGCTTGGGGGTAGGCGACTTGTCACCGGTGAGGAACACCAGGCCGTAGATCAGTGCGACGAACGCCCCGAACAGGGCGAGATACCGCACCGGATACGACGATCCGCTGGACGATGCCACGATTGCTGCTTCTCCTCGGATGCTCGGGTCGGTGTCGAAACGACACGGGTCGGCTGGGAACGGGGGTCCGGAGCCCGATCGACCGTACCCTCTCGCGGACACGCCACCGCCCCCGAGGACGTCCTCGGGGGCGGTGGGTGGTTCGGTGGGGCCGCTCAGTCCTTGGTCAGGCGGGGCGCCGCGGCGTCGGGGTCCGTGGTGCGGCCGTTCTCGAGTGCGTCGACCCGAGCGCCGGCGTCGACGGTCTCGTCGTGGTCGATGCCGGCGGTCTCCGCGAGCTCGTCGGTCTCGTCCTCGTCGGCGACGACCTCGCGCACGACGACACGCGACCACGTGGTGATGATGCCGGGGGCGATCTCCAGATCGACCGTGTCGTCGGTGAGATCGTCGACCAGGCCGTGCAGTCCGGCGGTGGTGATCACGCGGTCACCGACGCTCAGGGACTGCTGCAGCTCGGAGACCTTCGCCATCTCCTTCTTCTGTCGGCGGATACCCATGAACATGGGCACCAGGAGCGCAAGAATGAGAAGGGGAAACAGCAGTTCCATCGGAAACGTCAATCCTCGTGATCGGGGGTGAATGGTGGCGGGTTCGACCGTGGGAACGGCTGCCCACCGCGTGTCCAGTGTGCCACGACGATGCCCGTTTCGGGCGATCAGGACTCGTCGAACAGGGTCCGCTGGGGCTCGTTGACGCGCACGGCGATGCCGCCGACGGCCAGGTCCGGCGGCGGAACCAGGCCCAGCCGTTCCCACGCCGCGGCCGTGGCCACGCGTCCCCGCGGGGTTCGGGCGATCATCCCGGCGCGCACCAGATAGGGCTCGCACACCTCCTCGACGGTGGCGGGTTCCTCCCCCACCGCCACGGCGAGCGTCGACACCCCCACCGGTCCGCCGCCGAAGCTGCGCACCAGCGCGCCGAGAACCGCACGGTCGAGACGGTCGAGCCCGAGTTCGTCCACGTCGTACACGTCCAGTGCCGCGCGCGCCACGGCCAGCGTGACCCGACCGTCGGCGCGGACCTCCGCGTAGTCGCGCACGCGGCGCAGCAACCGGTTCGCGATCCGCGGCGTCCCGCGGGAGCGGCCCGCGATCTCGGCGGCCGCGTCGGCGTCGATCCGCACCCCCAGGATTCCGGCCGAGCGCGTGAGGATGCGCTGCAGTTCCTGCGGGTCGTAGAAGTCCATGTGTGCGGTGAAGCCGAAACGGTCGCGCAACGGGCCCGTGAGGGCGCCGGATCGAGTGGTGGCCCCGACGAGCGTGAACGGCGCGACGTCGAGCGGAATGGACGTCGCTCCCGGCCCCTTGCCGACGACGACGTCGACGCGGAAGTCCTCCATCGCCAGATAGAGCATCTCCTCGGCCGGCCGGGCGATGCGGTGGATCTCGTCGATGAACAGCACGTCGCCCTCGACCAGATTGCTGAGCATCGCCGCCAGGTCGCCCGCGCGCTCGAGCGCCGGCCCGGAGGTCAGCCGCAGGGCGCTGCCGAGTTCGGCCGCGATGATCATGGCCATGGACGTCTTGCCGAGACCGGGCGGACCGGACAGCAGGATGTGGTCGGGTGTGCCGCCGCGCTGCGTCGCGCCCTGCAGCACCAGGTGCAACTGCTCGCGCACCCGCGGTTGACCGATGAAATCGTCGAGGCATTTCGGGCGCAGGCTCGCGTCCAGATCACCGTCGTCGGGCCGGACCTCGGCGGTGACGGGCGAGGGGTCCTCGGGCCGATCCGCGTCCGTCATCGCGACCGTCCGAGCGTCGACAGGGCCGATCGGAGTGCGGTGGCGGTGGTCGCATCGGGCGTGTCCGCGAGGACCGCGTCGACGGCGGTCTCGGCATGCTTGACCGGGAAGCCGAGACCGACCAGCGCCTCGACCACCTGATCGCGGACCGCCCCCGTGCCGGCGGGACCGGCGGCGGTCGGCGGTGCCGCGACCACGCCGTCGATCTTGTCCCGGAGTTCGACGACCATGCGTTCGGCGCCACGCTTGCCGATCCCCGGTACCCGCGTCAACGCGGCGGTGTTGCCGTCGGCGAGCGCGGTGCGCAGCGCGTCGGGTTCGAGCACGGCCAACACGGCCATGGCGAGCCGCGGACCCACGCCCGACACGGTCTGCAGGAGTCCGAACAGGTCACGTGACGTGCCGTCGGTGAACCCGTAGAGCGTCATCGAGTCCTCGCGCACGATCATCGATGTCACCAGCGTGGCCTCGGCTCCGCGCGTGAGCGACGCGAGCGTGGCCGGGGTGACGTTGACGCGGTAGCCGAGGCCACCCGCCTCCACGACGACGTGGTCGAGGGCGATGTCCAGCACGGTGCCGCGGACGGAGGAGATCATCTAGCGCGTCGCTCCCGGGGTGATGGTGCGCGCCCGGTGCGCGGCACGTTGCTGGGCCAGCTTCTTCTCGTACGCCGCCTTGGCGGCGGCGGCCTGCTTCTCGGCTGCGGCCATGCGCGCGAGCATCGGGGCTCGCCAGCAGTGACAGATGGCCAGGGCGAGCGCGTCGGCGGCGTCGGCCGGTCGCGGTGCCCGCTGCATCCCCAGGATGCGGGTCACCATGGCGGTGACCTGGGCCTTGTCGGCCGAACCGTTGCCCGTCACCGCGGCCTTCACCTCGCTCGGCGTGTGGAACGCGACCGGGATCCCCCGCCGGGCGGCGGCGAGCGCGATGACCCCGCCGGCCTGCGCGGTGCCCATCGCGGTGCGCACGTTGTTCTGGGAGAACACCCGCTCGACGGCGACGACGGTGGGTCGATGGGTGTCCAGCCAGTACTCCGCCGACTCCGCGATCAGGAGCAACCGCTCGGCCAGGTCCAGATCGGCCGGCGTGCGGACGACGTCGACGTCGAGCGCGGTCACGGCGCGTCCCGCCCCGCCCTCGACGAGACTCAGGCCGCACCGGGTCAGACCCGGATCGACACCCATGACACGCAACCGGACACCGTTCCTTCCGCCGGGCGGGCACCGGACGCGAGCCGGCCACCTACGAACTGTTGTTCGATACTGTAACGCCCGGGGCGGAAGTGACCGGCGAGCGACACGGCGCGCTACTCGGCGTCGAGCTCCGCCATGACCTCGTCGCTGATGTCGACGTTCGAGTAGACGTTCTGCACGTCGTCGCTGTCCTCGAGCGCGTCGATGAGCTTGAACACCTTGCGCGCACCCTCGGCGTCCACGGGAACGCTGACCGACGGCTGGAAACTCGCCTCGGCGGAGTCGTAGTCGATGCCCGCTTCCTGCAGCGCGGACCGAACCGCCACCAGGTCGGTCGGCTCGGAGACGACCTCGAAGGTGTCGCCGTTGTCCTTGACCTCCTCGGCGCCCGCGTCGAGCACCGCCATGAGGACGTCGTCCTCGCTCTGACCGTTCTTCTCGAGCGTCACCACGCCCTTGCGCGAGAACAGGTAGGCGACGGATCCGGGATCGGCCATGTTGCCGCCGTTGCGGGTCATCGCCACGCGCACCTCGCCGGCGGCGCGGTTGCGGTTGTCGGTCAGGCACTCGATGAGCACCGCCACGCCGTTGGGCCCGTAGCCCTCGTACATGATCGTCTGCCAGTCGGCGCCGCCTGCCTCTTCACCGGCACCGCGCTTGCGTGCGCGCTCGATGTTGTCGTTCGGCACCGAGGTCTTCTTCGCCTTCTGGATGGCGTCGTAGAGCGTCGGGTTGCCGGCCGGGTCACCGCCGCCGGTCCGCGCGGCGACCTCGATGTTCTTGATCAGCTTGGCGAAGGACTTGCCACGACGGGCGTCGATGACGGCCTTCTTGTGCTTGGTCGTAGCCCATTTGGAGTGGCCGCTCATCGGCAAATGCCCCTTTCGTACCGGCGGAGAACGGATCCAGCTTACGCGGACAGCGAGGGCCGACCGTCGGCCCGCGCCGTGCTGACGGCCGACTCCGCGCGCTCCACCGCCGTCCGCACCATGTCGACGAACATCGCGTGGATGCGTCGATCACCCGTCACTTCGGGATGGAACGACGTCGCGAGCACCGAGTTCTGGCGTACCGCGACCACGCGGCCCGCGGCCGGACCCGCGGGAACGGTCGCGAGAACCTCGACCTCCGGGCCGACGCGTTCCACCCAGGGCGCCCGGATGAACACCGCGTGCACCGGCTCGCCGGACACTCCGGTCACGTCGAGGTCGGCTTCGAAGGAGTCCACCTGACGGCCGAAGGCGTTGCGCCGCACGGTGACGTCGAGCCCGTCGAGGTGCACGGCGTCCGGCCGCGTGTCGAGGATCTCGGACGCGAGCAGAATCATCCCGGCGCACGAGCCGTAGGTCGGCAGGCCGCCCGCGACGGCCGCGCGCAGCGGCTCCAGCAGATCGAACGTGCGCAGCAGCAGCCCCATCGTGGTGGACTCACCGCCGGGAATCACCACGCCGTCCACGGCCGCGAGCTCGGCGGGCCGCCGCACCGGCACCGCCCGCGCGCCCGACGCGGTGAGCGCCGCCAGATGCTCGCGCACGTCCCCCTGCAGCGCGAGAACACCGACGACCGGGTCGGTCATCGCTCGGCGTCCAGGCCCGGCGTGTGAGTGGCAGTGCGGTCGAATCGCATGAGTCCCTCCTGGGTCACGGCCGCGACCATCCGTCCCTCCCGGTCGTAGATTCGGCCCTGGGTCAGCGCCCGACCCAGCCCGGCGGACGGCGAGGTCTGGTCGTAGAGCAACCACTCGTCGGCACGGAACGGTCGCAGGAACCACAACGCGTGGTCGAGGGACGCCGTCTGCGTGGCGACGTCCTCGTGCGGGACCTTCGCCGACCCCAACAGCGTCATGTCGGACATGTACGCCAGCGCGCAGACGTGGAACACCTGATCGTCCGGCAGCGGGTCCCGGTAGCGAATCCAGACCTGTTGCTGCGCAGCGAGACTCGCGCTCCGCGTCAGCTTCTCCGACGGGACGAGGCGGACGTCCCACCGGCTCCACTCGCGGAAGAAGAGCTTGCGGGCGGACGACTCGTCGTCGGCGAGATCGGGCAATTCCTCCGGCCCGACGACCGCGGGCATCCGATCCTGGTGCTCGATGCCCTCGTCCTCGACGTGGAACGACGCCGACATGGTGAAGATCGCCTTGCCGTCCTGGATGCCGGTCACTCGGCGCGTGGCGAACGACCGGCCGTCGCGAATGCGGTCGACGGTGAACACCGTCGGCTCGTTCGGGTTGCCCGGCCGCAGGAAGTACCCGTGCAGCGAGTGCACCCGGAACGCGGCGTCGACCGTCTTGACCGCCGACACCAGAGCCTGACCCGCCACCTGACCACCGAAGGTCCGCTGCAATTCGCTGGGGATGGAACTGCCCCGGTAGATGTCGTTCTCGATGCGCTCGAGTTCGAGAATCTCTTCGATGCCGGCCATGGCTGCCTTTCTGACGATCGGACCGGCCGGGCCCTCGACCCGACCGACACTGCGCGACAGTGTTCCAGAGCGCTCGCCGAGGGGGACAATCGAACCGATGCCGACCTACTCCCCCGTCACCCCGGATGGCGTCGCCGAGGTCGTGACGGACCGTCTCCGACCACTGGCGGGTCGCCGAATCGTGCTGATCGACGGATCTGACGCGGCTCGCCCCGTCGATCTCGCCGGTCGCGTGGCCGAGCGACTACGCACCGAGGGCCGCGCCGCCGACGTCGTCGACCTCCGCGGGTGGGTCCGGCCCGCGTCGCTTCGGCTCGAATACGGCCGCACCGACGAGTTGTCCTACCGCACGGCATGGTTCGACTACGACGGCGTCGCACGAGAAGTCGTCGCCGCGCTCCACGACCGCGGCCACTGGCTGCCCGCCATCTGGGACGCGAAGTCCGACCGCTCGGCGCGGCTCCGCGCCGTCGACGCCGGTCCGGATCAGGTTCTGATCGTCGCCGGTCCGATG
Organism: Rhodococcus sp. PBTS 1; assembly: GCF_001620025.1. Lineage (NCBI taxonomy): Bacteria > Bacillati > Actinomycetota > Actinomycetes > Mycobacteriales > Nocardiaceae > Rhodococcus > Rhodococcus sp. PBTS 1. Next base: position 1,693,667 of record NZ_CP015219.1, on the reverse strand, counting down.
CTGCTCGGCCGGGGCCTGCGCACCGACCTCACCGTGGCGCTCACGATGTCACCGGCGGCCCTGCGACGCCTCACCCCCGAGGACGACCGCTGGACCGTCGACGCGCTCCTGACCCACACCGACCGGCACGGCGAGGCGCCGGACGTCGAGGTGAAGGTCGACCACCCCGATCGCCCGGCGCTACGTGAGTCCTGAGCGCGCGGGTCACCAGCCGCGTTCGGCCAACCGATGGGGCTGCGGGATCTCGTCCACGTTGATGCCCACCATGGCCTCGCCGAGCCCACGGGAGACGTCGGCGAGCACGTCGGGGTCGTCGTGGAACGTGGTGGCCTTGACGATGGCTGCCGCCCGCTGCTCGGGGTTGCCGGACTTGAAGATGCCCGAGCCGACGAACACGCCTTCCGCGCCCAACTGCATCATCATCGCCGCATCCGCCGGAGTGGCGATGCCGCCGGCGGTGAACAGCGTCACCGGGAGCTTGCCGGCCCGAGCCACCTCGACGACCAGGTCGTACGGCGCCTGCAGTTCCTTGGCCGCCACGTAGAGCTCGTCCTCGGGCAGCGAGGTCAGGTGCCGGATCTGGTCGCGCAGGGTCCGCATGTGCGTAGTCGCGTTGGAGACGTCGCCGGTGCCGGCCTCGCCCTTCGAGCGAATCATGGCCGCGCCCTCGGTGATGCGGCGCAGGGCCTCGCCGAGGTTGGTGGCACCGCACACGAACGGCACGGTGAAGCGCCACTTGTCGATGTGGTGGGAGTAGTCGGCGGGGGTCAGAACCTCGGACTCGTCGATGTAGTCGACGCCGAGGCTCTGCAGAATCTGGGCCTCGACGAAGTGGCCGATGCGGGCCTTGGCCATCACGGGGATGGAGACCGCGGCCTTGATGCCGTCGATCATGTCGGGGTCGCTCATGCGCGAGACCCCGCCCTGCGCGCGAATGTCCGCGGGAACGCGCTCGAGGGCCATGACGGCGACGGCGCCCGCTTGCTCGGCGATCTTCGCCTGATCGGCGGTCACCACGTCCATGATGACGCCGCCCTTGAGCATTTCCGCCATGCCGCGCTTCACCCGGGCCGTTCCCGTCTCCGGGGTGTCGGACCGGTGGGTGGCTCCGTTGCGCTCGGGGGCTGCTGCGGTGGTCACGAACGAACTCCTTGTCACGTCGACGCGGCACACGAGGTGCCGAGAACACGACCGACAGTAGGACCGACTGGACCCCTTCGCAGTAACCAGTCGCGGTCGGCTGGCCTGCCCGCCGCTCAGGCGATGGCGCGCACGTCGGGGTCCGTCCGCATCGCGAGCACCGTGTCCGCCTCGTCGAGCAGCTCGGCCATCGCCCGCGGGTACACCGCCTCGCCCGAGGCCGCGACGCGGCGGATGTCGTCGGCCGTGCACCACCGGTGGTCGACGACCACGCGACGTTCGAGATCGGTGAAACCGGTCGAGACCGGTTCGAACGCCTCGGCGCGGAGGGCGAAGAACAGCTCCTCGGACTTGATGACCCGGCCGTCGAACGTGAACGTCGCCGTCCGGCGCCACATCGGCCCGCGCAGCTCGTCGGGCGACGCCCGGAGGCCGGTTTCCTCCTGCAGTTCCCGGACGGCGGCGTCGCGCAGCGTCTCCCCGACCTCGACCTCGCCGCCGATCGTGAACCAGAAGTGGACCTCGGGCACCTGCGGATCGTGGCCGCGAAGCAGCAGGACGCGCCCCCGCTCGTCCATGAGGACCACGCGCGCCGAGGTGCGCGTCCGCGCCGCGGCCACCGGCGCCGTAGTGGTGTCGCGCTCGGTGATCTCGAAGTACGTCGGCATCGGCGCCGTGCCCCCGAGCTTCAACCACCGCACCGGGCGACGCGACCGCAGCGCCAGCGTGTCCCGCACCGCGTCGTTGTGGAAGCGGCGCGCGATCTGCACGCGGGCCTCGGCGTCCGCCAGTTCCGACACCAGTTGCGGGGGTAGCCGCGTCAGATCGATCCGGCCGATGGCCACCGACACGGCGTTCTCGGCGCTCTCCCGGTCCGGTCGGTCCGCGCGTTCGGCCCGATCCGCCAGCGAGGTCAGCGTCCGCGCGGGCGTGTCCGGCCCGTCCAGGGTCGCGGCCACCGCGCGCGTGACGACGGAGCGCCGGGCCAGCGCCGCCTCGAGGGACTGCCAGGCACGGTCGTAGCGCACGTGCAGTCGGTCGAGTCGATGCGCCGTGGAGTACGACCACAGTGCCGCGAGCACGAGGAGAACGGCGAGCAGGAGCCCGACCGCGACGAGCGTCGTGGTCACTCCGCCACCCCCACGACGCGCCCGGGGACCGCCACGGTCTCGTAGACCCGCACGATCTGCTCGGCGACCACGGGCCAGTCGTAGTTCACGACGACGCGCGACGCTTCCGCGACGAGCGTCGTCCGGCGCACGTCGTCGTCGAGCAGGGAGATCACCTCGTCGGCGAGGGCGTCGGCGTCGCCCACCGGGAACAACGCGCCGGCGGTGCCGCCGCGCAGCACGCGGCGGAACGCGTCGAGGTCGGACGCGACGACGGGCGCGCCGGCCGCCATCGCCTCCACCAGGACGATGCCGAAGCTCTCGCCGCCGGTGTTGGGGGCGCAGTAGACGTCCGCCGACCGCAACGCCGACGCTTTTTCCGCGTCGGTGGTCTGGCCGAGAAACCGGAAGTGCCGTGCCGACGGGCCGGCCTCGTGACGGAGTTTCTGCTCGTCGCCCCGCCCGACCACGAGCACCTCGACGTCCGGATGCGTCGCGACGATCCGACCGAGCGCGGCGAGCAGAGTCGCCATGCCCTTGCGGGGCTCGTCGTACCGCCCCACGAACAGGATCGTCCGGCCCTCTCGCGGATAACCCGGCAGCACCGGCGCTTCGCGGAACGCCGGCACGTGGACACCGTTGGGAATCTCGACGGCATCGGTGCCCAGAGCCTCGACCTGCCAGCGGCGGGCGAGTTCGCTCACCGCGACCCGGCCGGCGATCTTCTCGTGGTACGGCCGAAGAACACCCTGAAAGGTGCTGAGCAACAACGACTTCGTGGTGGACGCGTGGAACGTGGCCACGATGGGACCGTCCGCGATCTTCAGCGAGAGCATCGACAGGCTGGGCGCGTTGGGCTCGTGGATGTGGAGCACGTCGAACTCGCCCTTGTCGATCCACGCCTTGATCCGGCTGTAGGTGACCGGGCCGAACGCCAGGCGCGCCACCGACCCGTTGTACGGGAAGCTCAGCGCCTTGCCGGTGGAGACGACGAAGTCCGGCAGCTCGGTGTCGTCGCTCGCGGGTGCGAGCACGCTGACCTTGTGCCCACGCTGGATGAGGACCTCCGCGAGCTCGGCGACGTGCGCCTGAACCCCGCCGGGGACGTCGAAGGAGTACGGGCAGACGATGCCGATCCTCACGCCGTGTCCCCCGTCATCCGCGCCCGACGGGCCTCGGACAGGTCGTCCCACCAGAGCGGCTGCAGCATGTGCCAATCCTGCGGGTGCGCGGCGATGTTCGCAGCGAAGCGATCCGCGAGCGACTGCGTCGCCGACTCGACGCCGCCGGAGACGTCGACGGGCGGCTCCACCGAGAAACCCCACCCGGTCTCGGTGAACCAGCAGTGCACGGGCAGCAGGGCGGCCCCGGTGTCGATCGCCAACCGAGCCGGTCCCGCCGGCATGCGGGTCGGCTCACCGAAGAACGTGACCGGGACCCCGTGTCGAGCGAGGTCCCGCTCGCCGAGCAGACACACGACGCCGCCGACCTCGAGTCGGTCCCGCAACTGCGGGAACGGGGGCCGCTCGCCGCCGCTCAGCGGGAAGATCTCGAACCCCAGCGACTCGCGGTAGGCCACGAATTCCCGGTACAGGGACTCGGGCCGCAATCGCTCGGCGACGGTGGTGAACTGCCCGTGGGTCTGTGTCAGCCACACCCCGGCCATGTCCCAGTTGCCGCTGTGCGGGAGGGCGAGCACGGCGCCGCGTCCCGCGGCGAGAGCGGCCTCGAGATGCTCTTTTCCGGTCACCGAGGCGTCGATGCTGCGCGCCTGTGCGGCGAGGTCCATCGACGGCAGCCGGAACGCCTCACGCCAGTACCGGGCGTAGGAGCGCACCGACGCCCGGATCATCTCGTCCGGGACGTCCGCCGGAGCCGTCCCCAGGACCCGAGCGAGGTTGCGTCGCAGCTGCTCCGGGCCGCCGCCGCGGCGAGCGGCGATATCCGCGCCGGCGTCGAAGAGTCGGCGTGCGAGACCGTCCGGCAACGCCCGGACCACCCGCCACCCGGCGACGTACCCTGCGGCGCCGAGCTGCTCGCCGAGGCTCACGGGTTCGCGCCGGGTTCGATCCGATTCCGATCCGGCTGGATGGGGATGATGTCGCGTGCCCCCGCCGAATTCCGCACGGCCAGAACGCGCTGGAAGACGGTGACGATGCTGGCGGCGGCCAGGAAATACGTCGCCACGGGGAGGGCGAACTGCAACCAGTCCCACGACGCGAGCTGTCCGATTCCGGTCAGGCCGGACCCGACCAGCACGATGACCAGGCGGTCGGGCCGCTCGATCCAGCCGCCGTCGGCGGACAGACCGCTGGCCTCGGCGCGCGCCTTCGCGTAGGAGATGACCTGCGAGGTGACCAGGCAGACCAGCATCGCGGCGAGCAACGGTCGGTCGTTCTGGTGAAAGATCGCCCACCAGGACAGCCCCGCGAAGATGGCGCCGTCCGCCACACGGTCGCACGTGGCGTCCAGCACGGCGCCGTACTTGCTGCCGCCGCCGCGCGCCCGCGCCATCGCCCCGTCGAGCATGTCGAACATCACGAAGAGCCAGATGACGAGCGTGCCGATCAGCAGATGGTCGCTCGGGAACAGCGTGACGGCCGCAACGACGCTGACGACGGTGCCGATGATCGTGACCGAGTCGGGGGTCAGGCCGGTGCTGTTCAGCGCTCGGCCGAGCGGCGCGGTGACCTTGGAGGCCGACGCCCGCCCGAAGATGCTCAGCACGTGGTCAGTCCTTCCACGCGTCGGCCAGAAGCGCGCGGGTGTCCCGCAACAACTGCGGCATCACCTTCGCGCCGCCGATCACGGTGATGAAGTTGGCGTCGCCGCCCCACCGGGGCACGACGTGCTGGTGCAGGTGTTCCGCCAGCGAACCACCGGCGGGCGCACCGAGATTGAGCCCGACGTTGAACCCGTGCGGCCGCGAGACCTTCTTGATGGTGCGGATCGCGTGTTGCGTGAACCGCATCAGCTCGATGCTCTCCGCGTCGGTCAGATCCTCGAGCGCCGCGACCTTGCGGTAGGGCACCACCATGAGATGACCGGGGTTGTACGGGTACAGATTGAGCACGGCGTACACCTGCTCGCCGCGGGCGACCACCAGGCCGTCCTCGTCGGCGAGCGTCGGGATGTGGGTGAACGGTTCCGTGACGGCCTTGTCGTCGCCGTTGCCCGGCGCCGTCGCGATGTACGACATCCGGTGCGGCGACCACAATCGCTGGAGCCGATCCTCGTCACCGACGCCGTGGTCGACGATGGTGCCGTCGGGCCCGTTCACGCCGACTCCGTCGCGGGAACCAGGTCCGACAACAATGCCGCCGTGGGGGACTCGTTGCGTCGCTCCGCGACCCACGCACTCACGGCCGCGACGGCCGTGTCCACCGGGACGCCGTTGACCTGGGTGCCGTCGCGGAACCGGAAGGAGACCGCGCCGGCCTCGACGTCGCGCTCACCGGCGAGGAGCATGAACGGCACCTTCTGCGTGGTGTGGGTGCGGATCTTCTTCTGCATCCGATCGTCACCCGCGTCGACCTCGGCGCGCACGCCTGCGGCCTTCAATGCGCCGACGACCGCGAACAGGTGGTCCTGGTGCGCCTCGGCGACCGGGATGCCGACCACCTGCACCGGAGCGAGCCACGCCGGGAACGCGCCCGCGTAGTGCTCGGTGAGCACGCCGAAGAACCGCTCGATGGACCCGAACAGTGCCCGGTGGATCATGACCGGCCGCTGCTTGGTGCCGTCGGGACCGGTGTACTCGAGCTCGAAGCGCTCGGGCAGATTGAAGTCGAGTTGGATGGTCGACATCTGCCACGTACGGCCCAGAGCGTCCTTGGCCTGCACCGAGATTTTCGGGCCGTAGAACGCGGCGCCGCCCGGATCCGGAACCAGCTGCAGCCCCGACGCTTCGGCGACCTCGGCGAGCGTGGCCGTCGCCTCTTCCCACACCGCGTCGGACCCCACCGACTTCTCGGGGTTCCGGGTGGAGAGCTCGAGGTAGAAGTCGTCGAGGCCGTAGTCCTTCAACAGCCCCAGTACGAACTCGAGCGTGCGGGTGAGCTCGCCGCGCATCTGCTCGCGCGTGCAGTAGATGTGCGCGTCGTCCTGCGTCATGCCGCGCACGCGGGTGAGGCCGTGGATGACGCCCGACTTCTCGTAGCGGTACACCGAGCCGAACTCGAACAGCCGCAACGGCAGTTCGCGGTAGGACCGCCCGCGCGAGTCGAAGATCAGGTTGTGCATCGGGCAGTTCATCGGCTTGAGGTAGTAGTCCTGGCCGGGCTTACGCACGTCGCCGTTCTCGTCGAGCTCGGCGTCCAGGTGCATGGCCGGGAACATGCCGTCCTTGTACCAGTCCAGGTGACCGGACACCTCGTACAGCGTGCTCTTGGTGATGTGCGGGGAGTAGACGAACTCGTAGCCCTCGGCCACGTGGCGGCTGCGCGAGTAGTCCTCGAGCTCCTTGCGGACGATGCCGCCCTTGGGGTGGAACACCGGCAGGCCGGATCCCAACTCGTCCGGGAAGCTGAACAGGTCCAGCTCCGACCCCAGTCGCCGATGGTCACGACGCTCCGCCTCGGCCAGCAGCTCGAGGTAGGCGTCGAGGGCCTCCTGGGACTCCCACGCCGTGCCGTACACCCGCTGCAACCCGGCATTGTCCTGGTTGCCGCGCCAGTAGGCCGCCGAGCTGCGGGTCAGCGTGAACGCCGGGATGTACTTGGTGGTGGGCACGTGCGGGCCGCGGCACAGATCGCCCCACTCCCGCTCGCCCGTGCGGGGATTGAGGTTGTCGTACGCGGTGAGCTCTCCCCCGCCGACCTCCATGACCTCGGGGTCGTCCGCCGAGCCCTTGTCGTCGACCAGCTCGAGCTTGTACGGCTCGTCCTGCAGCTCGGCCTTCGCCGCGTCCAGGGACTCGTACACCCGCCGGGAGAACCGCTGACCGCTCTTGACGATCTGCTTCATCTTCTTCTCGAGCTTCGCCAGATCCTCGGGCGTGAAGGGCTCGGCGACGTCGAAGTCGTAGTAGAAGCCGTTCTCGATGGGCGGACCGATGCCGAGCTTGGCCTGCGGGAACAATTCCTGCACCGCCTGGGCCAGCACGTGCGCGGCGGAGTGGCGGATGACGCTGCGCCCGTCCTCGGAATCGGCGCGCACCGGCTCGACGACGGTGTCGGTCTCCGGAGTCCAGGACAGGTCGCGCAGGCGCCCGTCGGCGTCCCGGACCACCACGATGGCTCCCGGTCCCTTGTTCGGGAGGTCCGCGTCACGCAGCGCCGTCCCGGCGGTCGTCCCGGCCGCCACGCTGATGCGGGGTGCGGGACCAGCGGACTCGGTGATGCTCACGGTGATGTGCTCCTCGACTGACGGACTGGGAGGGCGGACGGGATGGATCGGTGACAGCGTATCGGCACCGGCCGACGCCGGTTTCGCCGCGCGTCGCGAGCGCGGGTGGTCAGCGCCCGACCAGGGCCGCCCAGCGCGCCGCACGGTCCGCCGGCGTGCGTCGCGGGCAGCTGGTGCAGAGGTCCTCGCCGGCGTCGACCACGCGGCAGCACGAGCTGCGGCGCAGGAACCGCCGCGACCGCCCGTTCGCCGTGACGTCGACGAATCGCGGAGCCGGAAACGGGTGCCGACCGCGCTCGCTCGTCAGCAGTTCCGCCCAACACGGCGCGTCGTCGACACGATCCAGCGCGGACGCGACGTCGAGAGCACGGTTGGCCACGCTGTCCGACGCGATCGCCCACAGACTCGCTCCCGAGACGGATGGGACCCGACGCCGGACGGCCTCGACCAGGTCCTCCACGGCATCGGCGAACGACGCCCCTGCTCGTGAACTGTCGACGGTGACCGCCGCGGTCGACGACGCCACGGTCCCGGTCTCCCCCACCGTGACTCGGGCCGACTCGTGGGCGAGGTCGACGCACCGGCCCGTCACGGCCAGTTGCGTCGTCAGCACCGTCGCGAGCGTCGAGCTGGACCCGTACCACCACAGAGTGGCCAGGACGGCCGGCGTCACGTCGGGCCATCGCTGCACCGCACGCTCCAGGACGTCCTCGAGGTCGAGGCCACGCAGCGACGGAGATCCGGGCGGGACGTAGGACAGAGCCGCCACCCACGGCAGGGCGCGCGACGTGTCGGCGACGACCTCGCCGGCGTCGGTCGACTCGTCGCCGGGACGCGGAGTCAGAGCGGGCTCTGGAGCCACGCCCAGTCCAGGCCGACCCACCCGCCGACGAGCTCGAGCGCGCCGAGCACCCACAGGGTGGCGACGACCACGGCGGCCGTGAACAGCACACCGATGCCCTTGACCACGAGGTTCTGCTTCTCGAACCACGCCATGAACGCGTCGTAACGCGCCCGCACCCAGCGGAGAACCTTCTTGGCCCACGCGAACTCCGAGGCGAGGATGCCCAGTCCGGCGAAGACGATGAGCCACCCGGGACCCGGGTAGGGAATGGCGACGATGCCGACCGCGAGGACCAGGGTCCCGACGACGCCGACGCCGATGCGGTAGGCCCGATCGACGGTCGGGCGGGACGCGAGACCGTCACGCCACCGGCGGTACCCACTCGGCTCACGGGTCCGCCGGGATGCCGCGGCGGTGGGCCGAACGCTCGTGTCGTCGCTGTGCACGGGACCACACTACCGGCGCAACCCGCCCCGGAGACGACAACAGGCCCGCACCGGAGTCGGTGCGGGCCTGGGTCTGCGGTGGTCCCGGCTGGGTTCGAACCAGCGACCTCCCCGGTGTGAACGGGACGCTCTTCCACTGAGCCACGGGACCGCGTACGCGCTTCCGGTCGGAACCGGACGCTCGAACGAGGAGGAACACTAGCACGCACCGTTCGCCACTCCCAAAGCGGCGCATGCCGAGGCCGAACGCCCCGATCCACGGTTGCCCCGCAGCCCGGAGAACGGGACGCGAATCCGTCGCACACGCCGTGTGAACAGGCGATTTGTGACTCTCGGACGCAGTGGGCTAATGTTTCGAACCGCACCACGGAGGCGGCAACGCCACCGAGGAGCGTGCGGACGTGGCGCAGCTGGTAGCGCACAACCTTGCCAAGGTTGGGGTCGCGGGTTCGAATCCCGTCGTCCGCTCGAGGGTATCGAGATTCCGATTCAGGGATCCCGTCACCACGGTGGAGTGGCCGAGTGGTGAGGCAACGGCCTGCAAAGCCGTGCACACGGGTTCGATTCCCGTCTCCACCTCGTTACCCGGTCCGTGATCCACCGGGTCCCGCGCGATTAGCTCAGCGGGAGAGCGCTTCCCTGACACGGAAGAGGTCACTGGTTCAATCCCAGTATCGCGCACCACGGTAAATACAGGTCAGGCCCCCTTTCGAGGGGGCCTTTCTTGTTGCGACAACTCGTCGTGAACTGTGCCACCGTTCATCGGGTGTGGACCATGGCATTGTCGGACCCTGGGGGACGCCTTTACGCTCCGGTCCTGTCTCGCCAAAATTTCGCCTCGACACCCTTTCGATGGAGGCCCGCCGTGGAATCCGGAGACCTGGCTACCTGGGTCGGTTCAATCGGAGGTGCGATCGGAGCGATCGCCACCGTCGCGGCTCTGGTATGGGCCGTCAAAACCGCCCTCGACGAGGCCAAGAAGTCCCGGCTCGTAGCGGAGGCGAGTGCAGTCGAGAAGTCCAAGGCCGAGCAGGAAGCCCTTAGACAGCAGGCTCAGCGCATCTATGCTTGGCATGGATCACCTCCCGAGCGGGAGTCCCGAACGTTTGCAGAGGCGAACGCGGTCGGAATTTACCTTGGCAACTCTTCGAACGAGCCCGTGTACGAGGTCGTTGCCTACCTGGTGTGGGTGCAAGGTGCCGCGTATAGAATCGGCGAGGACGCTGAGGTGTACGGCAACCGAATGATCGGGCATGGGTTTAGCACCTATGACATTCGCGCGGTAGTTCAGAACCTGCCCCCTGGTCGGTTCGTTGTCGAGGTGAAGGGTCCAGACAGCTCTCCGATGCAGGGTCAGCCGGGTGTCGAAGTCGCGTTTACCGACCGAGCTGGACGTCACTGGATCCGACGCACGTCGGGTGAACTCGTCGAGACCGCCGTTTCGGCAATCGACCACTACGGCATTCACCGGCCCCTCAATTATTCGCAGGCGGATCCTCTCCTCTGATCGAACCTCACGTGCCCTGCTTGCACGGAGCGCCGCCGCCTCGGCCCACGTGAGACGTAAAGGCGGCGGACGTGTCGATCTACGGACTACCTGGCAGCATCCCGCCGAGTGCCGACCAATGACGTGCGAGGTCGGTATTTGGTGGCGTGGCGAGTTCGGTCTCGAGTTCGACACGGAACCGCTCGACGAGCGCGACATGATTGGCCACGATTCTCTTGTTGAGAACTCGTCCGTGCTCCTGCCAACCCGGCGAGAGGGCTTCCATGAGGTCATCCCCCGGCAGGGGGTCCGACAATCTGTCGGGACTGATCGCGCGAGCCTGCTCGTACTTGTCCCGTACGACGAGATCGGTGCCGTCGACAACGATGCCCTTGCCCGTCGCGTGTCCGTGGCGGAGCGCGAGCCGCAACGAGACCTCATCGAACGGACGTTCCGCGTCGGACCAACTCAACTGGTCGAGATTCACCTCGTCAAAGTTCGGGGCGAGGTCACGGATCGTGCGGAGATAGAGGTCGAAGTAGTCGACCTGGCCGGTTGGCCGGAAACGGTACATACGAGGCTCCCAAGGAGTCGGCGGCGTTGACGGGTCGACCCTATTGGGACGCTTCGACACATGTCCGCGTACCACCGCCCCGGCCCCTTTGTTGCGAGGGCCGGGGGCGGTGGTCGTTGTGACGCGGCGGGTGACGCCGCGCCGACGCCGCTGCTACGCGGTGACGCCGAGGTCCAGGGTCACGATGCCCTTGGGCTTGTAGACGTCGAGCCCGAACCGTCCCTCGGTGCGCGCTCGGACCTGACTGCGCTTGAAGTCGTCGGCCACGCCGCTGGACCACTGCGTCCGCACGTTGCGGTCTCTGACCACCGCCAGGGCCGACACATCTAACAGGTTCCCGGTACTCACCGGCACAGCTTTCGAGACCGCGAGTCGCAGGCCCCACCGTCGTTGCGCGGCCCGGTCCACCGGAATACAGCTGCCGAGATTCGGCGTGCCGCGGAGCTCCGAAGCCTCTCACGCCATCGGGGGTAAAATGTCGACGCCGTTTTCTTGTTCGAGGAGTCGAATGCTCGAAGCGTTCTCACGGACGGCGGTATCGGCTTAATCCCCTGTCGAAACGCGCTCCGACCCACGGGTGCGGACCACCGAATAGGCGCGTTCGAAACCTTCCCGCTCTAACAGCTTTCTGGTGGCGCGGTGGTGGATCTCGAAAAATCCAATCTCATACTAGGAGTTTACGTCGAAAATGGGTTCAACAAGAAAGCTCACGTAGGCAGAATGCGTGTAGCCGCCGGGAAACACCCCATTAAGTGTGTCGTATCCCACGGCTACACCCTTGCTGGTGAATAGTTCTTCCTCCGGCAAGTCCGCATCACTGGGTCCGGATCGACACGTGTAAAAGTTATTGCAATAAGTGAGAGAACCTGGCACATACCTGATCGCAAACGGGCGGTCCGAATACAGATTTACGCCTCCCCACACTTCCCCCGGTGATGAATTGGTCGCGGAGATGAAAGCGTTAGTTCCGATTCTTCGACCCGTGCAGCTGGGAAGGGACACAGCTAAGCGGGTGTTCAACGCTGAAATCTGCGCGCGAGCGCTATTATGAATGTAAATTCGCAGGCGGTAGGTTCGCCCTTCCTCTACGCCGCTGCTGAATAACCACATTCCGTCAATATCGGCGTTATCTCTGACCCCGTAGAAACCACGCTCGTCACCGATTACTTCCGGGGTGTCGTCTAGATTGAACGACGGAACAGAACTGTACTCATCTGGCGACAGAACCTTCCTTTCAGGTCCATATCCGGCTCGAACGGCCTCCGTGGGGCATGGGCCCGGCTTGTGAAAGCTGGCATCTCTGCCGGGGCGAAGCTCCGGCGAAGTTAGATCAAGGTTTGGCTGTACGCCGTTGAATATGGTGACCGGACCGTTCATTGTCGTATGATTTGGCGTCGGTGTGGCGCGTTCTGATTCGGTTGCCCGAGAAAAAAAAAGTGGCAGCCGCCAGGATGACGCCGATACTAGATATGCAACCAAAAGCGACGGTCAATCTGTGCGCCCGCGACCAGTGCTCTTTCTTCGAAGATGCCCCCGAGCCTGGCCGTAGCAGCACTTGTCGTCTGAATCGCCACCCCGTCACGCCCAACCCCGATCCCGTTCAAGGCCACCGAACCGCGCACAGAGCTCCGCACTTATACTTGCTTGGCGATCGACGCTCCGCGGGCGTGCTCCTGTTCAAAGCGATCAAACGATAACACGCACGTACCGCAGAAGCCTGCTGCACGACGGGGCTTAAGAAGACCCAGACTGACACATCCTTCGTCGCGACCCTACGTTCTTGAGAGAGTCAGCAAATCGGGACCGACCACGAAATGGGCACCGCAAAATGATCAGTCGCCCTATGGGCCTCGTTTCCTCAGGCCGTCTCAAGCTATGGCCGCGTCGAGACGACAGAAAAACGACCGTTCACACCCGATAACGCTCAGCCAACTCCTCGAGCCGGCGCGTCGTGGCCTGGTCGTCGACCACCCGCTGACCGTCCTCCTCGACGACGTGCACGTGGTCGTGCACGTATCGAATCCACTCGTGGTCGGCGACGAGCTGGTCGCTGCCGTACGCCCCGGCCTCGTCGACCGCCGTCTGCACCGCAGCCTTCACCCGATCCGCGCGGGCGAGAAACCACTGCTCGGTGATCCGGTCCGTCATCTCGACTCCTCCGTCGGTGTGCCCGATTGTCGTCTGTGCCACCTATACCCCACCACGAAAGCGGACTCACACCCCGCGGTCTGCTCGAATCGGCCGAACTCGGCCGGAGCACCCTTGTGCAGGTGGTTCACTGGAGACCATGTCGAGCTGGGTGTGGTTCGTGGTCGCCCTGGTCGTGGTCGACCTCGCCGTCGTCGTCACGTGGTTCGCCCTGCGACACCGATCCGCGGCCGCCGCGGTGAACCGCGAACCAGGTCACGCCGTCGACGCCGAGACGCGGACCGAGGTCTCCGCGCTCGTCGGCGAGCACCGCACCGCCGAAGCCATGGCGCTCTTGCGTCGGCGTACCGGCATGCCGCTCCGCGAAGCCAAGGACACCGTCGACGCCATGACGGACGGCGCCCGCAAGTCGCGCCACCACGGCGCTGTGTCGTCGCGCGCCGACCACCCCGGCGCGGCATGACGGTCACCGTCCGCCCCGCCGACCCGTCGGAGATCCCTCAGCTCGCCGCCCTGGCGGCCCGCACCTTCCCCCTCGCGTGCCCACCGGGCACAGAGGAGGCCGACATTCGGCACTTCGTGTCGACGGCGCTGTCGGAGAACGCCTTTCGCGGCTATCTCGCGGACGACGGACGCCGCGTTCTGGTCGCGGAGCGCGACGGCACTCTGGTCGGGTACACGATGCTGGGCCTCCGGCCGTCCGAGGACCCCGACGTGCGCGCCGCAGTACGCGACACTCCCGCCGTCGAGGTGAACAAGATGTACGCCGACCCCGCGGCGCACGGCAGCGGCGCGGCCGGTGCGCTCATGCAGGCGGCGGTAAACCTCGCGCGCGAACTCGGTCGGGCGTCGCTGTGGCTCGGCGTCAACCACGTCAACGCTCGGGCGCAGGCGTTCTACCGCAAGTGCGGATTCGTGCCCGTCGGACACCGTCGTTTCGCGCTCGGCGACGTCCTGCACGAGGACTTCGTCTACGAACGCGTCCTGTAGAGCGAGAGCCCCGGATCAGACCGATGCGAAGCGCGACAGCGCGAGCAGCCTCGACGTCGCGCGCAGGTACTTCTTGCGGTACCCGCCCTGCAGCATCTCCTCGGTGAAGAGCTCGTCGAGCTTGGCGCCCGACACGGTGACGGGAGTGCCGGCGTCGTACAGGCGGTCCGCGAGCACGACGATGCGCAGCGCCACCGACTGATCGGGAGCCGCGTGCACGCCGGAGACGAAGACCTGCTCGACACCCTCGATCAACTTGCCGTAGCGCGACGGGTGCAGCGTGCTCAGGTGCTTCACGAGCTCGTCGAAGTCGTCCAGCGAGGCATTCTCGATGCGCTCGGCGGCCGCGGTGAGGTCCTCGTCCGACAACGGGTCCGGGGCCGGGGGCAGGTCGCGATGCCGGTAGTCGGGACCGTCGACGCGCACCGCCTCGAAGATCGAGCCGAGCTTCTTGATCTCCCGCAGGAAGTCCTGAGCCGCGAAGCGACCCTCGCCCAACTGACCGGGCAGCGTGTTCGACGTGGCGACGATGGACACCCCGCGGCCGGACAGTTCCGTCAGCAGCCGGGAGACGAGCATGGTGTCGCCGGGATCGTCGAGCTCGAACTCGTCGATGCACAACACGCTGTGGTTCGAGAACTCCTCGAGCGCCTTGGTGAAGCCGAGCGCGCCCACCACGTGGGTGAGCTCCACGAAGGTGCCGAACGCCTTGGGCTCCGGAGTGGCGTGGTATATCGACGCCAGCAGGTGCGTCTTGCCGACACCGAAGCCGCCGTCGAGGTAGAGCCCGGCCCCGGTGGCCTGCGTCTTCTTGCCGAACAGGCCGCGCTTGCCGCCCGACCGGATCTTGCCGACCTTGCCGGCGAACTCCTCCGCCTTGGCCACGGCCTCGGCCTGCGTGGGCTCGGCGGGATCGGGGATGTACGAAGCGAAACTGACGTCGTCGAACATGGTGGGCGGAACCATGTTGGCGATCAGCTGGTCCGCGGGCACCACGGGATTGCGATCGACCAGACGTATCGGCATGACGACGAGGTTAACGACGTGGTGGGATGCCTTTTGTGCAGCGTATCGATAATGGGACCTACCTCACAGTGACCGACGACGACCTCGTCCAGCTCTACGCCTATCCGGCCGAGCTCGATCGTGTGCGCATCCGCGTCAACTTCGTCTCGAGCATCGACGGGGCCGTGTCCGTCGACGGACGGAGCGGTGGTCTCGGCACCGACGCCGACCACGCCGTCTTCACCACGTTGCGCGACCTCGCCGACGCGGTTCTGGTGGGGGCGTCGACGGTGTCCGCCGAGGACTACGGCGGTGTGAAAGTGAGCGACCGGGCCCGAACGGCGCGACGGGACCGCGGCCAGGCCGAGGTGCCTCCCGTGGTGATCGTGAGCGGGTCGGCGTCCGTCGAACCGGGCTGGTCGGTGATCACCGACACCGAGGTCCCCCCGGTCGTCGTCGTCTCCGCCGCGGCCGACGCCGACCGGGTGCGGGCCCTGCGCGACGCGGGCGCCCGGGTCGAGCAGCTGGACGGCGACGTCACGGGCGACGGTGTGGTCGCCGTGCTCGATCGTCTCGGGCTGCGGCGAGTGTTGTGCGAGGGCGGCCCCGGACTGTTCTCCACTCTGCTCGCGGACGACGTCGTCGACGAGGTGTGTCTCACCACGAGCCCCGTGGTCACCGCCGGGGACGCCGGGCGCATCGCGACGTCCGACTCGGCGACGCCCCGGGCGATGAGGCCCGCCCACGTTCTCCTGGACGACGACGGCACCGTCCTCGTCCGGTGGGTGCGCGACCGCACCCGGTGATCGGGCGGGACTCTGGCACGCTGGTGCGCATGCAGACGCGCCGAGCCGGACGGCTTTCCGTTTCCGTCGGTTCGGTGCTGGTCGCCGCCGTCCTGCTCGGCGCGTGCGGTGCAGGCCCGTCCGCGCGACCGGACGTGGCCGTGGACGGCGGGACCGACGGGGGAACGGCCCCCACGTCGTCAGCCGCGCCGGCGGCACCGCCGGCCCTGGAAGCTCCGGTGACCGATCTGAACTGGAGCGACTGCACCGCCCGCCTGACCGCGACCGTCGGGGTCACGGCTGCGCCGGACACCGTGGTCGAGTGCGCCACCGTCACGACGCCGATCGACACCGAGGTGGCCTCGGACGGCACGTTCGAACTGGCGGTGACACGCGTGCGAACCACCGCCACCCCCGCGGACGCCGTTCCGGTGGTCTACACGTCGGGAACCGATCGACCGTCGTTCGCCGACGTGGCCGCCCTGGCCGCCCAGCCGGACACCGCACTGCTGGCCACACATCCGGTGGTCGGTGTCGACCGCCGGGGAACGGGCAACTCGGCGCCGTTCGACTGCTACTCCGGCGCGACGTCCACCCGGAACGCCCTCGTCGACCTCGGGCAGTACTCCCCCGGCGACGATCCCGTCGAGGCGACCGCGGCGCTGGCCCGTGACGCGACCATCGCCTGTACCGACTTCCTCCAGCCCGACGCGCTGGCGTTCGCGTTGCCGAACACCGCGGACGACCTCGAGGCGCTCCGCCGCGCCTGGGGTGTCACCACACTCTCTCTCGTGGGGTCGGGCAACGGCGCACTCGTCGCCCTCGCCTACGCCTCGGCCTACGGCGACCACGTCGCGCGCCTCGTGCTGGACTCCCCCGCGAACGTCGTCACCGACGCCGTGCCGGCGGCCGAGCAGGTGGTCCGTGCGCGCGAGAGCGCGTTGACCGAGTTCGCGACGCGGTGCGCGGCGCTCGGGTGTTCGTTGGGCGCGGACCCGCGGGCCGCCGTCGTCGACCTGCTCGCGCGGGCCGACGCCGGCGACTTCGCACCGCTGTCCGGCGCCACCGTGCGCGACGCCGTCGTCACGCTGCTCTCCTATCCCCGGACCGCCGACGCGGCCGAGCGTGTCCGCACGGCATCGGACACCCTGGCGGCGGCCCGGTCCGGCGACACGACCGCACTCGCGCGCGAGGTCGATCTGGCGCGGTCCTTCACCGCGACGGACGGCGTGTTCGTCGGCCGCTGCACCGACGGTCAGCAATGGCCGGGTCCGGACCGCGTGCGCGAGTTGTCGTCGGCGTGGTCGTCGCTCTATCCCGCGTTCGGTGCCGTGGCGGCCCGCTCGCTCCTCGTCTGCTCCGCGTGGCCGTCGTCGCCGCCCCCGCCGGTGCCGTCGGCGCCGGGCGTTCCGGTGCTGATCCTCAGCGGCCGGGGCGACGCCGTCTCCGGCACCGAGCAGCTGCCGACCGTCACCGGCGCCCTCGGGTCGGCCGGGACGCGGACCGCCACCGTGACCTGGGACGGCCTCGGCCACCCCGTGCTGGTGGGCTCGGCCTGCGGGCGCGCAGCGGTGACGACGTACCTCTCCGCGGGCGACGTGCCGACGGGCGGGAATGCCTGTCCTGCCTGACGCTCGCGGTACCGTCCCCTCGTGTCTTTCCGTGAATCGCCGGTCTCGTCCGCACTGAGTGCCCTCGAACCGAGGACGGGGCGGACCACTGCGCAGGTCCTCACCTACGCCCTCTGGCCCATCGCGATTCTCACCGCCGTCAACCGGGTGATCGTCAAAGCCGTCAACGGCAACATCACCGACGACTTCCGCCCGGTGTACAACGCCGCACTCGCGTTCCTGAACCGTCGGGAGATCTACACGGCGGACTTCGACTCGGTGGATCCCCACTATCTCTACCCGCCCAGCGGCACCCTGCTGATCGCGCCCATCGCGGTCCTCGACCCGGAGAAGGCCCGCTGGCTGTACATCGGCATCAACGCCGTCGCCGTCGTCGCCGCGCTGTACCTATTGCTTCGCCTCTTCGATCTGTCGGTCACGTCCGTCGCCGCCCCTGCGGTTCTTCTGGCGGCGTTCTCGACGGAGACGGTCACCAATACGTTGGTCTTCACCAACATCAACGGGTTGCTCCTGCTCGGCGAAGTGCTCTTCATGATGTTGCTGCTGCGGAAGCGGCAGTACTGGGCGGGCGCGGCGATCGGACTGACGATCGCGGTGAAACCCACCCTGGCGCCGCTGCTGTTGCTTCCGCTCGTGCGGAAGGAATGGCGAGTCTTCGTCACCGCGATCGGGGTTCCGGTGGTCCTGACTCTGCTGGCCCTCCCGTTGTCGGTGGACCCGTTCGCCTTCGTCTCGCACACCGTGCCCTACCTGCTCGAGACGCGGGACTACTTCAACAGTTCGATCGTGGGCAACGGCCTGTACTACGGACTGCCGACCGGACTCGTCGTCGGTCTGCGGGCCGTGTTCGCGGCCATGGTCGCGGTGTCTCTCTGGCTGCTGTGGAAGTACTACCGCCAGGACGAGCTCTTCTTCGTCGTCACCGCCGGCGGCCTGCTGCTGGTGGCCTCGTTCCTGCTGGCCTCCCTCGGCCAGATGTACTACTCGATGATGCTGTTCCCGCTGCTGATGTCGGTGGTGCTGCGCAACTCGGTGATGCGGAACTGGCCGGCCTGGCTCGCGGCGTACGGGTTCCTCAGCTACGACAGCTGGCTGGTGGGCCGCTTCCCCGAGTTCGGACGCACCCTCGAGTACCTGCGCGTGACGTGGGGGTGGTCGCTGATCATCGTGGTGATCTTCGCCGTGCTCGTGGGCCGCTACCTCACCGCGAAGCGAGAGAGCCGCCTGGACACCGGCATCGATCCCGACTTCCTCACCGCTCGGGCGCCCGTGCGCACCCCCTCACCAGCGACGACGGCGCACGCCGCCGAGACGCATTAGCGTGGTCGCATGACTTCCGCTCGAGACACGAACACCGATCGACCGGCCTACGACCTCACCGACGAGCAGTGGCGGGACAAGCTGACCGCCGCCGAGTACGCCGTGCTCCGCAAGGCCGGAACCGAGCGTCCCTACGTCGGCGAGTACACCGACACCACCACCGAGGGCGTGTACCGCTGCCGCGCGTGCGACGCCGAACTGTTCCGCAGCACCACCAAGTTCGAGTCCCACTGCGGCTGGCCGTCCTTCTACGACCCGGCCGACACCGACGCCGTCATCCTGCGCGAGGACCGCTCGATGGGCATGAAGCGCGTCGAGGTGCTGTGCCGCAACTGCCACAGCCACCTCGGGCACGTCTTCGAGGGTGAGGGCTACCCCACCCCGACCGACCAGCGCTACTGCATCAACTCCATCTCGCTCACCCTGGTGCCGGACGGGAAGTGACACCGCGCACCCACCGGGGCCGCTAGGGTCCCGGGGGTGCGTACCTTCACTTCGGCAGACGACATCACCGGCGCGGTCGGCGAGACCATCGGGACGAGCGACTGGCTCGAGATCACCCAGGAGCGGGTGAACACCTTCGCCGACGCCACGGGCGACCATCAATGGATCCACGTGGACGTCGAGCGGGCCACGAAGGAGAGCCCGTTCGGCGGGCCCATCGCGCACGGCTACCTGACGCTGTCCCTGCTGCCGATGCTGTCCTGGCAGACGTACACCGTCGAGAACTCCCGCATGGGTGTGAACTACGGCAGCAACAAGGTTCGCTACGTTCACCCCGTGCCGGTGGGGTCGCGGATCCGGTTGGTCGCCGTCCTCGGAGCGGCGGACAGTCTGGCCGACGGCGCCGTGCAGATGACGGTGGACTCCACCATCGAGATCGAGGGTGTGGACAAGCCCGCACTCGTCGCGCAGGTGATCTCGCGCGTCTACTTCTGAGGTCGCTCGGCGAACTCGGGCGGCTGGTGGGCGCGCACGGGAGGCAGTGCGCCCGTCCACTTCTCGATCTCGACGAGGACGTGCTGCCCGGTGCAGCCTTGCGCCAGTGAGCTGGTGCCCCGGTCCTCGGTGAGCACGTTCACGTTGCCGTGCACGCACATCGAGCGCGGGTCCACGGGATCGAGGGGGTCGTACCAGGCCCCCGTCGCCAACTGCACCACGCGCGGCCGGAGGCCGTCGTCGACCCGCAGACCCGCCAGGCACGCGCCGCGATCGTTGAACACCCGCACCACATCACCGTCGGCGAGCCCTCGCGCCCGCGCGTCGTCCGAATGCATGCGGACCGGCTCCCGGCCCTGGACCTTCGAGGCCTGGCTGACGGCACCGTGGTCGAGCTGGCTGTGCAGGCGAGTTCTCGGTTGATTGGCGACGAGGTGCAGCGGGAAGCGACCGGCACGCTCGCCGTGCAGCCACTCCTGCGGCTCGTACCACCGGGGATGCCCGGCGCAGTCGTCGTAGCCGAAGCCGTCGATGGTCTCGGAGAAGATCTCCAGCCGGCCGCTCGGCGTCCGGAGTGGCGCACGCGCGGGGTCGTCCCGAAAGTCCGCGAGCAACGTCAGATCGTCCTCGGTGTCCATTCGGAACGCCCCGTCCCGCCAGAACTCGGCGAACGTCGGCGGAGTGACCCGGCCGGCGGCGGAGACGAACGCGCGCCAGGGTTCGTAGAGATGCCGCAGCCAGTCCGCGGCGTTGCGTCCCTCCGTGAACTCCTGCTCGATGCCGAGCTCGCGGGCGAGCAGGGTGAACGTCTCGTAGTCGTCCTTGCTGTCGGCGAACCGGGCCACCGCGGCCGGCATAGCGACCAACCACGGATCGTTGCGCGTGCAGCTCAGATCGTCTCGCTCGAGCGAGGTGGTCGACGGCACGACGAAGTCCGCGTGCTTGGCCATCGGCGTCCAGAACGGATCGTGGACGACCACGGTGTCCGGGCGGCCCAACGCCTCGCGCAGACGACCGAGGTCCTGGTGATGGTGGAAGGGATTGCCGCCTGCCCAGTGGACGAGTCGAATGTCGGGGAACGTTCGACGCTCGCCGTCGTAGTCGTACGGGGCACCCGGATTCAGCAGCATGTCGGACACGGCCGCGACGGGAATCGACGTCGGCACCCGATTGGTTCCCTGCGGCAGCGTCGGCAACGGGTACGGCACCGGCCCGATGCCGGGCTCGTTCATCGAGCCGTAGCCGTGGCCGAAACCGGCTCCCGGAACACCGATTCCGCCGAGCATCGCGGCGAGCGTCATGCCCATCCACGGGGCCTGCTCTCCGTGACGGGTGCGCTGCAGCGAGAACGTCACCGTGATCATCGTGGTGCTGCGGGCCATGCGGCGCGCGAGATCTCGGGTGACGGACGCGGGGATGCCGGTGAGGGCCTCGGCCCACTCCGGTGACTTCGACATCCCGTCGGTCCGTCCGAGCAGGTAGTCCTCGAACCGGTCGTAGCCGACGGTGTACCGCTCCAGGAACCGCGTGTCGTGCCATCCGTTGGTCGCCAGGACGTGGGCCAGCGCCATCATGAGCGCGACGTCCGAGCCGGGCACCGGGGCGAGGCGCTCGGCGGTCCCCTCGAGGTCGTCGGCCAGCGGCGAGATCGACACGATCCGCCCACCGCGCGCTCGTAGGCGATGCAGGGCGTCGCGCGTCGGATGATGGCTCGTTCCACCGTGATTGACGAAGGTGTTCTTGATCGGCACGCCGCCGAACGCCACCAGCAGATCGGTGTGCTCGGCAATCACGTCCCAGGACGTGGAGCGGGAGAACAACTTCCAATGGCTGCCCATCACGTGCGGCATCACCACGTTGGTGGCGCCGAGCGAGTAGTTGCCCACCGAGCGGGTGTAACCGCCGATCGTGTTGAGGAAGCGGTGCACCTGGCTCTGCGCGTGATGGAACCGCCCGGCGCTCCCCCACCCGTAGGACCCGCCGTAGATCGCCTCGTTGCCGTGCCGGTCGATGACCCGACGGAGTTCGCCCGCGAGAAGCGGGACGAACTCGTCCCAGTCCATCTCGACGTAGGAGTCGTTGCCGCGCAACGCCGTCGGGCCCGGTCCGTGCTCGAGCCACCCGCGTCGCACGGCCGGCCGCCGAATACGCGACGGGTGGGTGACCGAGCCGGGGACGTTGCCGATCAGCGGCGACGGATCCCCGTCCTCCGCGGCGGGCCGCACGGCGACGACGTCGGCTCCGTCGGTGTCGACGGAGAAGCGCCCGTAATGGGCCATGTGCGGGACGCACCAATCGTTGCTGTGCGGGACGCACCAATCGTTGCTGTGCGGGACGCACCGAGTGTTGCCGTGAGGAATCGAGCGGGCGGTCACCGCAGGTCGAGTCCGTGTGCGGCCAGCACGTCGAGCAACGCGGTCGGGCGGTCGACGGTGGGAAGCGGGTCCACGAGCCCGAAGGCCGCGCCGACGGCGCGAGCGCCGCCGTCGGCCTCCTCGCTGTCGCCCACCATCAGGGAATGCTCGGCAGGGACGCCGAGATCGCCGAGCGCGGCACGGAAGATGTCGGGGTCCGGTTTGATGGCCCCGACCTCGTAGGACAGAACGAAGGACGTGACGGCGCCGTCGACCCCGAGTCGAGCGAACGCCGGGCGGAGGTCGAAGGCGATGTTGCTGACGATCGCGACGGGAATGCCGCGGTCGGCCAGGCCGCGCAGCACGCGGGCGGTGTCCGGGTAGGGGGTCCACGAGTCCGGGTCGACGACGCGTCCGTACAGCGCTTCGGCGTGCTCGGGCCGATGGACGCCCGACGCCGCCAGCACGGCCAGGTACGCCGCACGATGCATGGCGGGGTCGAGATCCCGACGTTCCCACGCCCGGTGACCTTCGTCGTCCAACGTGACCGTCGCGCCGACGGGTTGGGTGAGCCGGCGCATCAGCTCGGCCTGGTAGTGACCGTCGATCTCCTCGTCGTCGCCGACACGCAAGTCGGCGAACCAGCTCTCGTCCTCCTCCAGCCGGAAGAGAGTTCCCGAGAAGTCGAAGAGAACGGCGTCCGGCGGGCGCGTCACGGCAGGGACTCGACCAGCTGTTCGAGGCTCACCCGCGGTCCGGAGAAGAACGGAATCTCCTCGCGCACATGGCGTCGGGCCTCGGTGGCACGCAGGTCGCGCATGAGGTCGACGATGCGATCGAGCGCCGGCGCCTCGAACGCGAGGATCCACTCGTAGTCGCCGAGCGCGAAGGACGGCACGGTGTTGGCGCGGACGTCCTTGTACCCGCGGGCGGCCTTTCCGTGGTCGGCGAGCATGGTGCGGCGTTCCTCGTCGGGCAGGAGGTACCAGTCGAGGGATCGCACGAACGGGTAGACGCAGATGTAGGCGCCGGGCTCCTCGTTCGCGATGAAAGCCGGGACGTGTGACTTGTTGAACTCGGCCGGACGGTGCAACGCGGCGTTGCTCCAGAAGGCCGTGCTGGCGCGGCCGAGTCGCGTGGCGCGGCGGAACCGGGAGTACGCCGACTGCAGGTCCTCGATCTTCTCCGCGTGCCACCAGATCATGAAATCGGCGTCCGCGCGCAGTCCCGACACGTCGTAGATGCCGCGGACCACGACGTCCGTCTCGGCGAGGTCGTCGAAGAAGGCGCGCGCATCGTCGAGGGCGGCCGCGCGGTCGTCGCCGAGGGCGCCGGGGGTGGCGGTGAACACCGAGTGCATCGAGTACCGCAGGGTCGAGTTGAGCTTGTCGAAGTCCAGACGTGCCATGGCCTCATCGTGCCACCCACGGGTCGCGGCGGAACTGTCAGGAGTGTCACCGACCTGGCCGCCCACTCGACCCCGCCATGAGGTTAGGCTCCCCTTGCCTTGTCCCCGCCTCGTCCCCGATCGTCAGGAGTTCCGTGCGCCCCGTCGCCCTCGTGATCACGGCCGTCGCGGCCGCCGCGCTCGTGCTGTCCGCGTGCTCGACGCCGGACACCGACGCCGGCGCACCCGATGCCACCCGCACCGTCGACCACGCCCGCGGCGCCACCGAGGTGCCCGCCGATCCCGTCCGCGTGATCACCCTCGAGCCCGTCGAGCTCGACACCGCCGTCGCCCTCGGCGTGATCCCCGTCGGTACCTCCGTGCTGAGCGAGGCCACCGGCGTTCCCGCGTACCTCGGTCCCGAGGCGGAGCAGATCCCCACAGTGGGAACGGTGGCCGAACCGCGCCTCGAAGCGATTGCCGCCCTGGAGCCCGACCTGATCCTGGGCACCGACACCCGGCACGGGGACTTCTACGACCAGCTCGCGGCGATCGCGCCGACCGTCTTCATGGCGTCGCAGTCCGACCCGTGGCAGGACAACGTGCGGCTCGTCGGCCGCGCACTCGGCCGCGAGGACCGCGCGGAGGAGGTGCTCGGCGACTACACCGCCCGCTGCGCGGAGGTCGCCGCCGCGCACGACACCGCCGGCCGGACGGCCCAGTTGATCCGCCCGCGCGACGACATTCTCACCCTCTACGGCCCGCTGTCCTTCGCCGGCAGCACGCTCGAATGCGCCGGTTTCACCACACCGCCTCGGGCGGAGTGGGCCGACGAGATCAGCGTCGACCTCTCTCCCGAGCTGGTGTCGCAGGCCGCGGCGGATCTGGTGCTGGTGACCACCGTCGACCCCGGGGCCGACGCTCCGCTGCCGGCGCCGATCGTCGCCAACCCGGCCGTGTTCCCGAATCCTCACCCGGTCGATCAGGCCTCGTGGATCACCGGCGTCGGACCCAAGGGCGGCCAGGCCGTTCTCGACGATCTCGAGCGCATTCTCTCGCGCTGAGCCTGCGGTCAGGCGAGCGCGGCCGCCGTGCGCTCGGCGGCGGCGCTCGCCACCGCGACGCAGGCGGGCACACCGACCCCGTGCAGGTAGGCACCCGCGAGTTCGAGCCGGGGCAGTTCCGCCGCCGCGGCCTCGAGGTCGGCCACGACGTCGAGGTGGCCGGGGCGATACTGCGGCAGCCCGCCGTACCACCGCTGGACGACGGCGGCGGTCGGCGCGGTGTCCACCCCGAGGACGTCCGCGAGATCGCGCCGCGCCGAGTCGATCAGCACGCCGTCCGGCTCGTCCACGATCGCGGCGTCGCCGTAGCGCCCGAAGGACGCTCGCACGAACTCGCCGCCGCGGTCGGCGAGGTGCGGCCACTTCCTACTCGACAGAGTGAACGCCTTGGCCCGCAACGGCTCTCCGTCGTGACGCAGCTCCCCGGTCGCGACGAGCACGCCCGAGTTGTCGGGCAGGTCCACCCCGTCGAAGCGCAGGGCGACGACGGCGGACGACGCGAGTTCGATCGCGCCGAGGCGGTCCGCGAGAGTCGGGAAGGTCGCGAGGGCAGCGGCGGCGGCGGGTGCGGGGAGGGCCACGACGACGGCGTCCACCACGCCCACGCCGTCGACGGTCCATTCCGAACCGGCCCTCGTCACGGATCCCACCCGCGTGACGACGCGCTCCGCGTCGGCCTCGGCGGCCAGGGCCTCGAGGACCGGGCGATAGCCCCCGCGCAGCCCGCCGAAGACCGGGCCCGACGTCGGCGCGGGACGCGCCCGCAGTACCGCGTCGGTCAGGCTCGTGGCCCCCGCGTCGAGCGCCGCGGCGAGACCGGGCAGCGCCGCGCGCACACCGGTGGTGACCGAGAGGCCGGAGTACACCCCGCCGAGGAGCGGATCGACGCTCCGTGCGGTGACCTGCGGACCGAACCGCTCGGAAATCAGATCACCGAGGGAGGCGTCGTGGCCCGGCGTCCACCGGAACGGCGTGGTCGCCTCGGCCTCGATACGCGCCACGGTCGCCGCGTCGACGAGGTGCGCCACCGACTCCGCCGAGGCGGGGATGCCCATGAGCGTCCCGACGGGCAGCGGGTGGAGGGCTCCACCGGAGCGCACCAACGGACGCGCTGTCGCCGACGGACGCACCAGCAGGTCGCTCAGGCCCAGCTCCACCAGCAGGGCCGGCATCTCCGGGCGCCGAGCGACGAACGCCTCCGCACCCACGTCCACCGGCACGTCCCCGATGTCCACGGTGCGCAGCTTCCCGCCGTCCCGGTCGGCGTCGTCGACGAGCAGGATGCGGGCGGACGGCCCGAGGGTCCGTCGCAATCGGTAGGCCGCGACGAGGCCGCTGATCCCCGCGCCGAGAACGGCCACGGCGGTCACAGCGAATGCACCAGCTCCACCACCGACGTCACCACGTCGGGATCGGTGGCGGGGAGCACGCCGTGGCCGAGGTTGAAGATGTGCCCGGTCGCTCCCGCCGCGAGAGCACGGTCGGCCTCACCGACGATGCGCTCGACCTGACGGCGAACGGCATCGGGACCGGCGAACAACACGGCGGGGTCGAGATTGCCCTGCAGACCTTTGCCCGGTCCGACTCGCGTCGCGGCGACGTCGAGCGGAATACGCCAGTCGACTCCGACGACGTCCGCGCCCGCCTCGCCCATCGCCCCGAGGAGTTCGCCGGTACCCACGCCGAAGTGGATGCGAGGGACGCCGGCCGCGGCCACGGCGTCGAACACGCGCGTCGAGTGCGGCAGAACGAACTCGCGGTACTCTGCGAGCGACAGCGCACCGGCCCAGGAGTCGAACAGCTGGACCGCGTCGACACCCGCGTCGAGCTGCGCGGTGAGGAACGTGATCGTGGTGTCGGCCAGGCTGCCCAACAGGGCGTGCCAGGTATCGGGATCGGAGTGCATCAGCGCCTTGGTGCGCTCGTGATTGCGACTCGGACCCCCTTCCACCAGGTAGGAGGCCAGGGTGAACGGTGCCCCGGCGAAGCCGATCAGCGGGACGTCGCCAAGCGCACCGAGCAGCAGACCGATCGCGTCGGCGACGGGCCGAACCTGATCCGGAGCAAGCGCGGGGAGCGCACGGACGTCGGCCACCGACCGCACCGGCTCGGCCACCACGGGGCCGGTGCCCGCCACGATCTCGAGGTCGATACCGGCGGCCTTGAGCGGAACGACGATGTCGGAGAACAGGATCGCGGCGTCGACCCCGTGCCGGCGAACCGGCTGCATCGTGATCTCGCAGACCATCTCGGGGTCGAAGCACGACGCGAGCATCGAGGTGCCCTCGCGCAGCTTCCGATACTCCGGCAACGACCGACCCGCCTGACGCATGAACCACACCGGACGCCGCGACGGCGTGCGGCCCGTCGCCGCCGCGAGGAACGGGGCGTCGGGGAGTGTCCGACGCGCGACGTCGTGACCGGAAGCGGGGGCCGAGGTGGTGTTCATCGGCCTCCATGCTGCCAGAACGCCGCGATCCGGCGCGCCTCCGCTCCTGTGCCCCGTGACCGGGCTAACGTCCGATTTCGTGACCACGCCCGATGCCTCGCAACCCGCGCAGTTCCGCGCCGCCATCGAGGCGATGCACCGTGCCACGGTGCACCCGAGCATCGAGGTGGGACCGATCCGGCCACCCCAGCGGCTCGCGCCGTACAGCTACGCCCTCGGCGCCGAGGTGCGCCACCCGGACTCGGAGGGCGTTCCCGAGCAGACCGAGGGCGACGCCTTCGGCCGATTGATCCTCCTCCACGACCCCGAGGGCGACGAGGCCTGGAACGGCACCATGCGCCTGGTCGCCTACATCCAGGCCGACGTCGACGCCTCGCTCGCCGGTGATCCGCTGCTTCCCGACGTGGCGTGGTCCTGGCTGGTGGACGCGTTCGAGGCGCGGAGCGAGCCCCTCACCGCCCTGGGTGGCACGGTGACGTCCACCAGCTCCGTGCGGTTCGGCGACATCGCCGGCCCCCCGCGCGCGCACCAGCTGGAACTGCGCTCCTCCTGGACCGCGCTGACCGACGAGCTGTCCGTCCATGTCGAGGCGTTCTGCGAGGTCCTCGCGTACGCCGCCGGTCTGCCGCCCGCGGGCATCACCCGCCTCGGTGCGCGCGGGTCGGCCGGCACCGCCGACGCCTAGAGTGACCGAGGTGCCCGACCCGACAGCAGCTGACTCCGACACGCCCGAGCCGACAGCGGCCGACGCGGCCCGGCCCGAGCCGACACCGCTGCTCGCCCCGCGCGACGGGGTGCCGCCGCTGACGGACACGCCCGACGCCGTCCGCGCCGTCGCCGCCGCGCTGGCCGCCGGATCCGGGCCCCTCGCGGTCGACGCCGAGCGCGCCTCCGGATTCCGATACTCCGCTCGGGCCTACCTGATCCAGCTCCGACGCCGCGGCGCCGGCACCGTTCTGCTCGATCCGATTCCCGTGGTCGCGGCCGGGGACGACGGACGCGACGCCCTCGCCGCCCTCGCCGACGCCGTCGGCGACCTCGAGTGGGTCCTGCACTCCGCCGACCAGGACCTGCCCGGCCTCGCCGAGCTGGGTCTGACCCCGGGCTCGCTCTACGACACCGAACTCGCCGGGCGGTTGGCCGGGTTCGAGCGGGTGGGTCTCGCGGCGATGGTCGAGCGGGTACTGGGGCTGTCCCTGCAGAAGGGTCACGGCGCCGCCGACTGGTCCACCCGTCCGCTCCCCGACACCTGGTTGAACTACGCGGCGCTCGACGTCGAAGTCCTGGTGGAGCTGCGCGACGCCATGGCCGAGGAGTTGGCGAACCAGGGAAAGACCGACTGGGCCGCACAGGAATTCGAGCACATTCGCCTGGCCCCACCGCCCGCGCCCAAGCCGGACCGGTGGCGCCGGACGTCGGGCATCCACACGGTGAAGAACGCCCGCACCCTGGCGGCGATCCGCGAATTGTGGACAGCCCGAGACGATCTCGCGCGCAAACGCGACGTCGCTCCCAGCCGGGTCCTGCCCGACTCCGCCATCACCGCTGCAGCGCAACAGAACCCGTCGACCAGCGGAGAACTGCGGTCGCTACCGGTGTTCGGCGGGCCGCGGCAGCGTCGTCAGTCGCACGTGTGGATGTCCGCCCTCGAGCGCGCCCGCGACCTGCCGGACACCGCGCTGCCCCCGGTCGCCCAGCCGGTCACCGGTCCCCCGCCCATCAGCCGCTGGGCCCGGCGCGACCCGGCCGCCGCGGCGCGGCTGACCGCCGTGCGCGAGGCCGTCGCGGCGTTGTCGGAGCGGGTGCACGTGCCCGTCGAGAATCTCTGCGCCCCGGACACCCTGCGACGCCTCTGCTGGGAGTGGCCGGGACCGCCCGCGACGGACGACCTCCCGGCACACGTGGACGCCGTTCTCACCGCCCACGGCGCCCGTCCGTGGCAGCGCGAGGTGGTCGGTCCCGTCGTCACGGAGGCACTGGCCACCGCGGACGCGCCCGAAGTTACCGACGAGTAGCTGACGGTCTACAGTGACGGTGCTCGGACCACCGTCCGAGCCGATCCTCGCCGATCCTCGCGCTCGCCGGAAGGAACCATGTCCGAACAGTCCTCGTCCGCTGCCGCCTCGTCCGCCCGCGGCGTCGTCTTCGTCGACGGCATCCGCACCCCGTTCGGCAAAGCCGGCCCCAAGGGGATGTACGCCGACACCCGCGCCGACGACCTGGTGGTCAAGTCCATCCGGGAACTCTTGCGCCGCAACCCGGAACTGCCGCCCGAGCGGGTCGACGAGGTCGGCATCGCCGCCACGACCCAGACCGGTGACCAGGGCCTGACCATCGGTCGCACCAGCGCGCTGCTCGCCGGACTCCCGCAGAGCGTCCCCGGCTTCGCCGTCGACCGCATGTGCGCCGGCGCCATGACCGCCGTGACCACCACCGCGTCGGGCATCGGATTCGGGCAGTACGACGTGGTGATCGCCGGCGGCGTCGAGCACATGGGCCGCCACCCGATGGGCGAGGGCGTCGACCCGAACCCGCGCTTCCTCGCCGACCGCCTCGTCGACCCCAGCGCTCTGGTCATGGGCAACACCGCGGAGAACCTGCACGATCGGTACCCGTCCATCACGAAGGACCGCACCGACGCCTACGCCGTCGCGAGCCAGGAGAAGTACGACGCCGCCAAGCGCGCCGGGCTCATCGGCGAGACCCTCGTGCCCGTCGCCACCAAGTCCGCCGCAGGCTGGGGCCTCGCCACCGAGGACGAGCCGCCACGCCCCGGCACCACGCTGGAGAACCTCGCCGCGCTGAAGACGCCGTTCCGGCCGGCCGGCCGGGTCACCGCCGGCAACGCCGCAGGTCTGAACGACGGCGCCACCGCGGCGATCCTCGCGGGTGAGGACACCGCGGCCGAGCTCGGCCTGAAGGTCGGCATGCGCATGGTGGGCTTCGCCTTCGCCGGCGTCGATCCCGCCGTCATGGGCGTCGGCCCGGTGCCGGCCACCGAGAAGCTGCTGGCGCGCACCGGCCTGTCGATCGGCGACATCGGCCTGTTCGAGATCAACGAGGCCTTCGCCGTTCAGGTCCTCGCGTTCACCAAGCACTTCGGCATCGCCGACGACGACGCTCGGGTCAACCAATGGGGCGGCGCCATCGCCTGCGGCCACCCCCTCGCCTCGTCCGGCGTTCGGCTGATGACCCAGCTCAGCCGTCAGTTCGCCACTCGCCCCGACGTCCGTTACGGCCTGACCACCATGTGCATCGGCCTCGGCATGGGCGGCAGCGTCATCTGGGAGAACCCGAACTTCGACGGGAGCAAGTGACCATCATGACCGAATCCACCACCGCTCCGGCGGAATCCACCACCGCCCCGGCCGCATTCGCCGACGAGGTCGTCACGCACGCCTTCACGCGCATCCTCACCGTCCCGGGCATCGACGGACCCGTCGCGCTCGTGACCATCGACAACGGCTTCGACCACACCAAGCCGTCCACCTTCGGCCCGGCCGGACTCGACGCGCTCGATGCGGCGCTCGACGAGGCCTACGCCGCCGACCCGGTCGCCGTCGCCGTCACCGGCAAGCCGTTCGTCTTCGCCGTCGGCGCGGACCTGAACGGTGTGCCGAAGATCGCCGACCGGGAGGTCGCCCTGACGATGGGGCGTCGCGGCCACGCCGTGTTCCGTCGTCTCCGCGAGTCGCCGGTGCCGACGTTCGCCTTCGTCAACGGCGCCGCACTCGGCGGCGGCCTGGAACTGGCCCTGCACTGCCACTACCGGACCGTCGCGGACAACGCCGCCGCGCTGGGCCTGCCCGAGGCCTTCCTCGGACTCGTGCCCGGCTGGGGCGGAACGCAGTTGCTGCCCAACATCATCGGGCCCTCCGCCGCCGTGACGGTGGTCGTCGAGAACGCCCTCAACCAGAACCGCATGCTGAAGCCCGCCGACGCGCAGAAGATCGGTATCGCCGACGCGGTGCTCGGCGGTGCCGACTTCCTCGAGCAGTCGCTCGTCTGGGCCGCGTCGGTGCTCGCCGGTGACGTCGTTCCCGCCCGGCCCGAGGTCGATCGCGGCCAGGCGTGGGACGACGCGATCACGCGCGCGAAGGGCATCGTGGCCGGCAAGACACGCAACCATGCCCCCGGCCCCGTCAAGGCCGTCGAGCTCTTGGAGCTGGCGCGGAACACCGATCTCGCCGATGCGGCGTCGCTGGACCGCGGGTTCGCCGCCGAGGACGAGGCGCTCGCCGACCTCCTCATGGCCGACGAGCTGCGAGCGGGCCTCTACGCCTTCGACCTGGTCCAGAAGCGGGCCAAGCGTCCCGCCGGCGCTCCCGACAAGTCCGCGGCCCGCAAGGTCACCGGCGTCGGCATCGTCGGTGCCGGACTCATGGCCAGCCAGCTCGCGCTGCTCTTCGTGCGCCAGCTGAAGGTGCCGGTGATCCTCACCGACATCGATCAGGAGCGCATCGACAAGGGCGTCGGCTACGTGCACGCGGAGATCGACAAGCTGCAGGGCAAGAAGCGCCTGTCACCCGATGCCGCGAACCGACTCAAGGCACTCGTGTCCGGCTCGCTGGACAAGGCCGCGTTCGCGAAGACCGACTGGGTCATCGAGGCCGTCTTCGAGAACCTCGACGTCAAGAAGAAGGTGTTCGCCGAACTCGAGGAGTACGTCTCCCCCGAGACGATCCTGGCGACCAACACCTCCTCGCTGTCCATCACCCGCATGGCCGCCGACCTGAAGCACCCCGAGCGAGTGGTGGGCTTCCACTTCTTCAACCCGGTCGCCGTCCTGCCGCTGCTCGAGGTCATCCGCGGCGAGAAGACGGACGACGCGACGCTGGCCACCGCGTTCGCCACGGCCAAGTCGCTGAAGAAGTCGGCCGTGCTGGTCGCCGACAAGCCGGGCTTCGTGTTCAACCGGCTGCTCACCCGCGCCCTCGGCGAAGTCATGAACGCCATCGACGAGGGCACGCCCTTCGACGTCGCGGACGACGCCATCGGGGAACTCGGCATGCCCATGAGCCCGCTGACCCTGCTGTCCCTCGTCGGCCCGGCGGTGGCGCTGCACACCGGCGAGACGATGGCCGAGTACTACCCGGAGCGCTTCCACGACTCCCCCGGCCTCCAGGCCATGGTGGCCGCGAAGAAGTCCGCGGTGTGGACCTACGGCGCCGACGGCACCAAGACCGTCGATCCGGAGGTTGCCGATCTGTGGCCGCAGGGCGACTCGCCGTCCACGTCCGAGCAGGTCCTCGATCGCACGCGCCGCGCCTTCGCCGAGGAGATCGACATCATGCTCACCGAGGGCGTCGTCGCCGCGGCGCAGGACATCGACCTGTGCCTGATCCTCGGTGGCGGGTTCGGATTCTGGAACGGCGGCATCACCCCGTACCTGGACCGCACCGGCACCTCCGAGGCCGTCACCGGACACCGCTTCCTCGACAAGGGCGTGGCCAGCCTCTAGTTCCACCGACACCTCCGGGTGGGTGCTCCGCGCATCCGCCCGGAGGTGTCGTCGTCTGCGCAGGTTCCCGCCACCCTCACCGGTTGCAATCAGTGCGCTTGACCAGAACCTGCGCAGGTTCCCTCTGACCGTATTGCGTAGGTTAGGCTACCCTCGTGAAACGTACCCGCCTCGTTCCCCTCGTCGCCGCGACGGCCGCCGTCGCCCTCGTGGCCGGCTGCTCGTCCGACTCCGGCTCCGACACCGCCTCGGGCACCTCGGCCGACGGCGCGTTCCCCGTCACCATCGAGCACACGTTCGGATCCACGGAGATCCCCTCCGCCCCCGAGCGCATCGTCACGATGGGCTGGAACGCCCAGGACATCCTCGGCGCGCTCGGCGTGACCCCGGTCGGACAGCCGCGGTACACGTACGGCGCCGACGAGAACGGCGTGATGCCGTGGGCGCAGGAGTTCTACGACGCGGACGCCACCACGCTGTACGAGGACCCGGCGGCGGGTGATCCGGACGTCGAGGCTCTCGCCGCGCTGGGGCCCGACCTGGTGCTGGCTCCTTACGAGGGCTTCTCGCAGACGTACTACGACACCCTGAGCGGAGTCGCACCCGTCGTCGCGTACCCCGGCGGCGCCTGGCAGACCACGTGGCAGGAGCAGACCACGATGATCGGCGAGGCCGTCGGCAAACCCACCGAGGCGCAGGATCTCATCGACGGACTGGGTGAGCGGCTCGCCGCCGAGGCCGAGGCCAACCCCGAGTTCGCGGGCAAGACGATCGCGGTGGTGAACCTCGACACCGACGGCGGCCAGGCGAACGTCTACCTGCCCACCGATCCTCGGGTGCAGGTGCTCAACGAGATGGGCTTCGTGAACGCGCCGGGTGTGACCGCGCTGGCCGACGCCGACACCACCGGCTCGTTCTTCTCCACGGTCTCTCTCGAGAACGTCCAGAGCTTCGACGCGGACGTCGTGGTCGCCTTCACCCCGGAGGGCTTCACCTTCGACTCGGTCCCCGCGCTGGCCACCCTGCCCGCGGTGCGGTCCGGATCGGCGATCGCGATGACCGACGAGCAGGTCATCGCCGGACTGAGCAACGTCAACCCGGTGTCGACGCCGTGGGTGCTCGAGCGCATCCTGCCGCAGCTGAAGGACGCCGCCGGCAAGGCAGCCTGACCGCGACGCGGGCGGTGGCTCGGTCAGATGCCGTCCGGCCGATGGCCGAGCCACCCGAACACCCGACCGGCGATGTCGGCCGGGGTCAGCCCGATCTCCCGATGGATGCGATCACGCGAACCGTGGTCCAGGAACTGTTGCGGCACACCGAGATCTCGGCACGGCACGTCGACACCCGCAGCACGCAGCGCCGCGGACACCGATGCCCCGATGCCGCCGTGCAGGCCGCTGTCCTCCACCGTGACCACCAGGCGATAGTCCGCCGCGAGCTTGGTCAGCGACTGCGGCACCGGCAGCACCCAACGCGGATCGACGACGGTGGCACGCACGCCACCCGCGGACAACTCCTCCGCCGTGTCGAGGGCCAACGACGCGAACGGCCCGACGGCCACGAGCAGGACGTCGCCCGGCCCGTCGGTCTCGTGGAGGACGTCGACGACGTCGTCGATGCGGCGCACGGCCACCGTGCTCTCCGGCACGGCCCCCTTGGGGAAGCGAATCGCGGTGGGACCGTCGGACACCGCCAACGCCTCGGCCAGTTCCTCACGGAGGGTGGCGGCATCACGAGGCGCGGCGACCTTCATGTTCGGCACGATGCCGAGCAGCGACATGTCCCACATGCCGTTGTGGCTCGCGCCGTCCGATCCGGTCACCCCGGCGCGGTCCAGCACCAGCGTCACGGGCTGCTTCAGCAGCGCGACGTCCATGAGCAGCTGGTCGAACGCGCGGTTGAGGAACGTCGAGTAGACGGCGACCACCGGATGCAGGCCGCCGAGGGCCAAGCCCGCTGCGGACGTCAGGGCGTGCTGCTCGGCGATGCCGACGTCGAAGAAGCGGTCCGGGTACCGGTCACCGAACGCGGCGAGGCCGGTGGGTCCCGCCATGGCCGCCGTGATGGCGACGACGTCAGGGCGCTCGGCGGCGAGCTCGATGAGCTCACGCGAGAACACCGACGTCCAGTCGGGGGCGGCCACGGCGACGGCGCGGCCGGTCAGCGGGTCGATCACGCCGGTGGAGTGCATCTGATCGGCGACGTCGTTCTCGGCGTGCGAGTACCCCATGCCCTTGCGGGTCACGGCGTGGACGATGACCGGTCCCCCGTAGGCCTTCGCGCGGCGCAGCGCCGACTCCATGGCCGACTGATCGTGCCCGTCGACCGGACCGAGGTACTTGATGCCGAGGTCGGTGAACATCACCTGGGGACTGACGGCGTCCTTCAGCCCGGCCTTCATGCCGTGCAGCATGGCGTAGGCGGGCGAACCGACCACCGGGATGTTCCGGACGACGCGACGACCCGTGTCGAGCGCGCGTTCGTATCCGGGCTGCAGACGCAGGGTGGCGAGGTGATCGGCCAGACCGCCGATGGTCGGCGAGTAGGAGCGGCCGTTGTCGTTGACGACGATGACCAGCGAGCGGTCCTGGCCGGCCGCGATGTTGTTGAGGGCCTCCCAGCACATGCCGCCGGTCAGGGCGCCGTCCCCGACGATCGCGACGACGTGCCGGTCCGACCGGCCGGTGAGGGCGAAGGCCTTGGCGAGTCCGTCGGCGTAGGAGAGCGAGGCGGACGCGTGCGACGACTCCACCCAGTCGTGCTCGCTCTCCGCCCGCGACGGGTAGCCGGACAGGCCACCGTCCTTGCGCAGCGTGTCGAAGCGGTCGGCCCGCCCGGTGACGATCTTGTGGACGTAGGCCTGATGACCGGTGTCGAAGATCACGGCGTCGGTGGGCGACTCGAACACCCGATGCACGGCCAGCGTCAGTTCGACGACGCCCAGATTCGGCCCGAGATGGCCGCCCGTGGCGGACACCTTCTCCACCAGGAACTGCCGGATCTCGGAGGCGAGCTCGGTCATCTCGTCGAGGGAGAGGGCACGCAGGTCGCCGGGCTCGTGCACACGTGACAGAACACCCAACGAAATCGTCTCCCCTCGTACGGTCCGACCGGGGCGCGCCGATCGGTCACGCCAGTCTACGTGTCACCGAGCGTCGCGTTACCGTACGACGGGCCACAGGGAGCACCGACGGAACGAGGCACCGAGAACGATGACCGACGTCGTGCAGCACATCCTCGACGACGTGTACGCGCTGTGCGCGCAGGATACCTCCGGCGCCGTCGCCGACTACATCCCGGAGCTCGCGTCCGCGGAACCCGAGCGCTTCGGCATCTGCCTCACTACCGCGGACGGATACGTCTACGAGGTGGGCGACACGCGGGTGCCCTTCACCATCCAGTCGGTCTCCAAGCCGTTCACCTACGCTTTGGCCCTCGCCGACCGCGGCGAGGAGGCGGTGGCGGCGAAGATCGACGTCGAGCCGTCGGGCGAGCCGTTCAACGAGATCAGCCTCGACCCCGTCACCGAACGCCCGCGCAACCCGATGATCATTGCCGGGGCCATCACCGCCGCGTCGCTGGTGGCGGGCGACACCCCCGGCGAGCAGTTCGAGCGCATCCGTCGGTCCTTCTCCCGGTTCGCGGGCCGTGACCTCGAGCTGGACGCCGCCGTGCACGCCTCGGAAGCCGCCACCGGGCATCGCAACCGCGCCATCGGACACATGTTGCGCTCGTTCGGCGTGGTCGAGTCGGATCCCGACGCGGCCGTCGACCTGTATTTTCGGCAGTGCTCGCTGACGGTCACCGGCCGGGACATCGCCC
Organism: Rhodococcus sp. PBTS 1; assembly: GCF_001620025.1. Taxonomy (NCBI): domain Bacteria; kingdom Bacillati; phylum Actinomycetota; class Actinomycetes; order Mycobacteriales; family Nocardiaceae; genus Rhodococcus; species Rhodococcus sp. PBTS 1. The sequence continues at coordinate 1,657,367 of NZ_CP015219.1, read as the reverse complement.
TGATGGCCGCGACTCTCGCCAACAACGGCACCAACCCGTGCACCGGAGTCGTCGCCGCCGACCCCGTGCTGACCGAGCGCGTACTCAGCGTCATGACCACCTGCGGCATGTACGACGGAGCGGGCGACTGGGTCAACCGCGTCGGGCTCCCCGCCAAGAGCGGTGTCGCCGGTTCCGTCATGGCCGTCCTGCCCGGACAGCTCGGCATCTCCGTCTTCTCCCCCCGCCTCGACGGTCACGGCAACAGCGTGCGCGGCGTCCTCGCGTGCCGTGAGTTGTCCCGCCGCCTCGAACTCCACTTCCTCCACGTCGGACGCGCCGCCCGCAGCGCGGTCCGAGCCCGGTACAGCCTCGTCGACGCCCCGTCGCGGCGCCGCCGCACCGCATCCGAACAGCGCACCCTCGCCGAACGGGGCTCGCGCGCACGGATCTTCGAACTGCACGGCGACCTGTTGTTCTCGGCCGCGGAGTCGGTCGTGCGTGCGGTGACACCGGCCGCGGACGAGACCCCGCCGGATGCGGTGGTACTGGACATGCGCCGCGTCGACGACGTCAGCGGAGTCGCGCGGTCCATGCTCGACGCGCTCGCCGATCAACTTCGAACCGCCGGGTGTGCCGCGGGGTTGGTCGATCCACGCGGCACCATGGCGCACACGGTGTCCACGCTCGCCGACCGGAACGGCTCCGGCCGGGTGTTCGCGACCCTGGACTCGGCGCTCCGGTGGGCCGAGGACGTCGTCCTCGATCGGTGGTGCGACGGGCCGCGCCAGGCCACCGAGGTCTCGCTCGCCGAGCACCCGGTGCTGGCGGCGGCGACCCCGGACCACCGAGACGGCATCATGGCGCTCACCACCACCGTCCGGCACGCGCCGGGAACCGTCGTCGCCGACGTCGGCGACCCGGCACTCGGGCTGGCCCTGGTGCTGTCCGGTCGGGTGACCGTGGAATTCGTCTCCGACGACGACGTGGTCCGCCCGGTGTCGACGCTGTCCGCGGGGATGAGCTTCGGCGAGATTCCGCTGGTCCGGCGCAGCGAGTTCGGGCTGCGGATCACCGCGGTCGAGGACACCGAGGTGGCCGTTCTCGCGCCGGCCGACTTCGACCGGCTGCGCGTCGAGGACCCGGCCGCGACGGCGGATCTGGTGATCACGCTGCTGGACCGCGCCTACGAGCAGGTGGAGACGATCGTCGGGGCGCTGAGGCAGCGGACCACCTAGCGGGCTCGGGCCGACTAGAACGTGACCGCGACGATCGGCTGACCGGTGGGCGCATCGGACCCGCCCTCGGGCTCGACGGTGACGGCCCAGGTGGTGGCGCCCGACAATCCGGTGACCAGGTGCTCCCGGTCCGCGGTGGCGCTGTCGGCCTCGATGAGTCCGGCGGGCCGGGGCGCGGGGTCCGCGCCGATGAGCCACATCTCGAACACTCGCCCGTCGCCGGGGTCGGCGACCCCGTCGAGCGTGACGACGGCCGCGTCCTGCGTGGGCGACCACGCGACGGTGGCCGAGCCGCCGCCCTCGACGGCCACGGTGCTGCGCTGGACGTCGTCGGCGGCGAGCACGGTCGCGGTCGGCGAGGCCGGATCGGAGCCGAACTGCTGGGACACGACGGCTCCCCCGACGCCGACCACGAGGACGGCAGCGGCGGCCGCGGCGGCGAGGCGCCACCGGCGAGTGCGACGACGATCGTCGAGCGAGACCACCGGGGACGGCTCCGGGACCTGGTCCGGGCGACCGGACACGGTCTCGGGCTCGACGGCAGCGAGGATCCGCTCCCGCAGATGCACGGGCGCGGGAGTGGCATCCGCGTCGGCGGTGAGCGCGAGGGTGACGTGGACCGATTCGACGACGGCGTCGAACCGGGCGCGCTGCTCGGCGGGCGCCAACGCCACGCGTCGGTCGATGTCGGCGCGTTCGGCGTCGTCCACGGCGTCCAGCGCGTAGGCGTACGCGAGGTCGATCAGGTCCCGAGGTTCCGCGTCGCCGGACGGGGACGAAGGCAGGGAAGGCACGGAAGGCATGGGGTCGAGCTCGTCTTTCCGATGTCGGCCGGGGCCGGCAGGGTCACTCACCGCCGTCCACCCCCAGACATTTCTGTAGCTTGATCAATCCGTCCCGGATGCGGGACTTCACGGTGGGCACGGCGACTCCGAGTCGCTCGGCCACCTCGCGGTAGGTCCATCCGTTGTAGTACGCCATGCGGACGGATTCACGTTGGGTCTCGGTGAGCGAGGCGAGACAGCGCACCACCGCTTCGGATTCCAGGGTCTGAGTGACCGACTCGAGTACCTCGTCGTGCGCCGGGTTGTGTGCCTTACTGCCGTAGAGCGCCTCGCGGTCGGTGCCGGACTGTTCCGACCGCACCCGGTCGACCGCGCGGCGATGCGCCAGCGTCATCATCCAGGCCAGAGGCGAGCCTTGGGCGGGGTCGTAACGGTCCGCGGACCGCCAGATCTGCAGGAAGACCTCCTGCGTCGTCTCCTCGCTGAACCCCGGATCCCGCAGGACACGGAGCACCATGCCGTAGACGCGGGAGGAGGTGAGGTCGTACAACCGACCGAACGCGGCCTGGTCACCCGTCGCGGACGCGGACAGCAGCGAGCGCAACTCGTCGGCCTCGGCGGCTCGCCGGGCCTTCACGTCGGACGTCGGCACCACGCAGGCCGCATCGACCGCGCCTGCGTCGACCGCTGCCGATTCGACCGTGTCCGACTCGTCCGCACTCATCGCGCGTGATCCGACGCGGAACAAGATGTGTCGTTCATCGACCACGACACTAGTGGTCATCGTCCACACCTCACTACCGGCCGCGCCGACTCGTCGTGGTCCACCCCCCACACAGACCTTGTGTTCCGTCATCGGGGATTCGGTACCGAGGACCGCTCGGACCGGAACCGAACCGGCCGGAATTCAAATCCGTTGCGACGACGCGCGCCGGCGCGCACGATGCGTGCGCATCGACCGGGTTCGTCACCCGACCCGCGATGACTTTTCGATCCGACAGGAGTCGTCACCGGTATGAATCCCCCCATCACCGACGGGGCGCGCCTCGCCCCGGCCGACGGCATCGCCACCGACCTCGCGATCGAGGCGACCGGCCTCACGAAGACGTTCGGGTCCACCGTCGCGGTGGACGGCGTGGACCTCGCCGTGCCGCGCGGCGGCGTCTACGGCGTGCTCGGCCCCAACGGTGCGGGCAAGACCACCACCATGCGCATGCTCGCGACGCTGACGAGCATCGACGGCGGGTCCGCCCGGGTCCTCGGCCACGACGTGGCCACCGAACCCGACGCCGTGCGGTCGGCCGTGTCGCTGACCGGACAGTTCGCGTCGCTCGACGAGGACCTGACCGGCTGGGAGAACCTGGTGCTGTTGTCCCGCCTGTACGGCTACAGCCGACCGGCCGCACGCGAGCGCGCGGACCTGTTGCTGCAGGTCTTCGACCTGTCGGCCGCGGCGAGCAAGCAGGTCAAGACGTACTCCGGCGGGATGCGGCGACGGGTCGACATCGCCGCCGGCCTGGTCGTCACACCGGCACTGATGTTCCTCGACGAGCCGACCACCGGCCTCGACCCGCGCAGCCGCAACCAGGTCTGGGAGATCGTGCGGTCACTGGTCGCGGGTGGAACCACGGTCCTGCTCACCACCCAGTACCTCGACGAGGCCGATCAGCTGGCCGACCGCGTCGCCGTCATCGATTCCGGTCGCGTCATCGCCGAGGGCACCACCGGCCAGCTGAAGGCCTCGGTGGGCTCGGGCTCCCTGCACGTCCGGGTGGTCGAGTCCGCCACCCGTCCCGAGGCGGCGCGGATCCTGCGGGAGACGCTGCGGACGGACGTGATCGAGGAGCCGGATCCGGCCGCCCTCACCTCCATCGTCGACGACACGGCCGCGGTGGCGCGCGGCCTCACCGCCCTGCACGAGGCCGGTATCGAGATCGGCACCTACGCGCTCGGGCAACCGAGCCTCGACGAAGTGTTCCTGGCCCTCACCGGCCGACCCACCGACCAGGAGGCGTCCTGACGATGACCACCACCGAGTCCGGCGTCCGCACGGCGGGCGCGACCCCGTCCGTCGCCGACCTGCTCGCGTCGTCCGGGCCGAGGCCCGCGCGCCCGACGGCGTCGTCGACCGCATTCTCCTTCGGCTGGCGCGCGCTGCTCAAGATCAAGCACGTCCCCGAGCAGCTGTTCGACGTGACGATGTTTCCCATCATGTTCACGCTGATGTTCACGTTCCTGTTCGGCGGAGCGCTGGCGGGCTCGACGGGGGCCTACATCCAGTTCCTGCTGCCCGGCATCCTGGTTCAGACGGTCGTGATGATCACGATGTACACGGGAATGACGTTGAACCGGGACATCGAGAAGGGCGTGTTCGACCGCTTCCGGTCCCTGCCGATGTGGCGACCGGCGCCGCTGGTGGGCGCCCTCCTCGGGGACGTCGTGCGCTACACCCTCGCGTCCACCATCGTGCTGGCGCTCGGATTCGCGCTGGGCTTCCGGCCGGCGGGCGGTCTGCTCGGAATGGTGGTCGCCGTGGGGCTGCTGCTGGCGTTCTCGTTCTGCGTCTCGTGGGTGTGGACGATGTTCGCGCTGATGATGCGCAGCGAAACCGCCGTCATGAGCGTGTCGATGCTCGTGCTCTTCCCGCTCACCTTCGCCAGCAACATCTTCGTCGACCCGGCCACCATGCCCGGCTGGCTGCAGGCGTTCGTGGAGGTCAACCCGGTGTCCCATCTGGTGACCACCCTGCGCAGCGTGTCCGACGGCGCGGTGGACACCCACGCCCTGATGTGGACGGGCATCTGGTCGGCGGGACTGCTCGCGATCTTCGGACCGATCACCATGCGGCTCTACAACCGCAAGTAGGTCCGCTCAGCGCACCAGGGCGGCGATGCACTCCACGTGGCTGGTGAGCGGGAACGCATCGAACGCCCTGAGGTGCTCGAGGCGATAGCCGTGCGAGAGGTAGAGACCGACGTCGCGGGCGAAGGAGGCCGGGTCGCAGCCGACGTGGACCACGCGGCGCGGCCCGGCGTCCGCGACGGCGGCCACCACGGCCTTCCCGGCGCCCGCCCGCGGCGGGTCGAGGATCACGGTCGCCGGGTCGGCCGGCAGGTCCGCGATCGCGTGCTCCACGGGCGCCGCTCGGAGGTCGACGGCCGGGAGGTCGGCCAGCGCGGCGCGACCGTCGCGCACGGCGTCGGCCCCGGCCTCGACGCCGACGACCGATCCGCTGCTTCCGGCGTCGCCCGCCACCGCGGCCGCGAAGACCCCCGCGCCGGCGTACAGATCCCACACCGTGTCGCCCGGTCGGACGTCTGCCCACTCGCGCACCACCGCGGAGTACCGGTCGGGGGCGTGGCGGTGAGCCTGCCAAAAGCCGTGGGCGTCGACCGTCCACTCCCGGTCACCGACGCGCTGCCGCGCTCGACCCGAGCCGACGACGGCGCGATGGGCGCGGGGTGCGGACCGGCGAGCCCGTCGGGACGACGCCGCCCGACGCGCACCACCACCGGCCCGCGACGACGACCCGGGAGGGGCGATCTCGACGACGTGCCGGGCGCCGTCGGAGTCCAGCGCCACCGCGAGATCCGCACCGGGAGTCCAGGTGCGATCGGCGAGTCCGTCGTAGGCGACGGCGGGCGACTGGGGACAGGCGAGGTCGGTGACCAGCTCCGCGCTGCGCGCGCGGTGGAAGCCGGCGTGGCCGTCGGCGCCCACCCCGAGCCGGAGCCGGGTCCGCCATCCGGTCCGCTCGCCCCAGGTCTCCACGTCGACGTCGGTCTCCACCCGGGCGATGCGTCGCAGTTGCTCGGACACCACCGCCGCCTTCCACGCCCGCGCGCCGGCCTCGCTCGTGTGGGACAGGTCGCAGCAGCCGGACGCTCCGGGCCCCGCGATCGGGCACAGCGGAGCGATCCGCTCGGGTGAGGCGTCGACGATTTCGACGGCGTCGGCTCGGCAGAAGCTGCCTCCGGTGTCCTCGGTGATCAGGGCGCGCACCGTCTCCCCCGGCAGGCTGTGCCGGACGAAGATCACCCGGCCGTCGTATCGCGCCACGCAGAATCCGCCGTGCCCCGGCGTGCCGACCACGACCTCGAGCACGCGGCCCGCCCAGGACTCGCTCATGCGCCGGGGCCGGAATCGCGAGGCGACTCGTATCCGCGCCGAGACCCACCCGGCGCGTTCTGCAGGCTCTCGCGCTTGGCCCGCTCGGACGAGTTGAGCTGCCACGGCACGCTGGTCACCATGACGCCGGGCTGGAACAGCAGGCGGCTCTTGAGCCGCAGGGCGCTCTGATTGTGCAGGACCTGCTCCCACCAGTGCCCGACGACGTACTCGGGGATGAAGACGGTGACGACGTCCCGCGGCGAGTCCCGCTTGACGCGCTTGACGTAGTCGAGCACCGGCTTCGTGATCTCCCGGTAAGGCGACTCGACGACCTTGAGCGGAACGGTGACGTCGCTCTTCTCCCAGTCCCGCACCAACGCACGCGTGTCGGCCTCGTCGACGTTGACGGTGATCGCTTCGAGGGTGTCCGGCCGCGTGGCGCGCGCGTACGCGAGAGCGCGCAGCGTCGGGCTGTGCAGCTTGGACACCAACACGATCGAATGCGTGCGGCTGGGCAGCACGCCGTCCCACTCGACGTCGGACAGTTCTGCCGACACCGAGTCGTAGTGCTTCCGGATCAGCTTCATGAGTCCGAAGATGAACAGCATCGCCGCGATCGCGATCCACGCGCCGGCCAGGAACTTGGTGATCAGCACGATCACCAGCACCACGCCGGTCATGGCCAGTCCGATGCCGTTGACCACGCGGGAGCGCATCATGCGCCGACGGGACGCCGGGTCGGTCTCCTCGCGCAGCAGCCGCGTCCAGTGCAGCACCATGCCGGTCTGGCTGAGCGTGAACGACACGAAGACGCCGACGATGTAGAGCTGGATGAGCTTGGTCACCTCGGCACCGAAGACCACGACGAACGTGATCGCGGCGGCCGAGAGGAAGACGATGCCGTTGCTGAACGCCAGGCGGTCACCGCGCGTGTGGAACTGACGAGGAAGGAACCGGTCCTGCGCCAGGATCGAGCCGAGCACCGGGAACCCGTTGAACGCAGTGTTGGCGGCCAGAACCAGGATGAGCGCCGTGACGATGGTGATGAAGTAGAAGCCGGGGGTGAACCCCTGGAAGACGGCCTCCGCGAGCTGCGCGATCAGCGTCTTCTGCTCGTACCCCTCGGGCGCGCCGATCAGCTGGGTCGCAGGATCCTCCGCGTACTTCACGCCGATCTTCTCGGCCAGCACGATGATCCCCATGAGCAGGGTGACGCCGATGGTGCCGAGCAGCAGCAGCGTGGTGGCGGCGTTGCGAGACTTCGGTTTGCGGAACGCCGGCACGCCGTTGGAGATCGCCTCCACACCGGTCAGCGCCGCGCAGCCGGACGAGAACGCGCGGGCGAGCAGGAACGCGAACGCGATGCCGTAGAGGTGACTGTCCTCGGCCTGCAGGTCGAAGGCCGACGACTCGGCCGACACGTCCTCCCCGAGCACGAAAACCTGGATCAGCCCCCACGCCAGCATGACGAACATGCCGATCATGAAGGCGTACGTCGGAATCGCGAACGCCGTGCCGGACTCGCGGACGCCGCGCAGGTTCACCGCGGTGATGGCCGCGATGGCCGCGACGGCGAACAGCACCTTGTGTTCGGCGACGAACGGCACCGCGGACCCGATGTTCGACGCCGCGGCCGAGATGGAGACGGCGACGGTGAGGACGTAGTCGACCATCAGCGCGCTGCCGACGGTCAGACCCGCCGTGGAGCCGAGATTGGTGGTCGCCACCTCGTAGTCGCCGCCGCCGGACGGGTAGGCGTGGACGTTCTGCCGGTAGCTCGCGACGACGACCGCCATGACGACGGCCACGGCCAGGCCGATCCACAGCGAGAACGAGTACGCCGTGATGCCGGCCACCGACAGCACCAGGAAGATCTCCTCCGGCGCGTAGGCGACCGACGACATGGCGTCGGAGGCGAAGACGGGCAGCGCGATGCGCTTGGGCAGCAGCGTGTGGCCGAGCGTGTCGCTGCGGAACGGCCGACCCAGCAGCAGCCTCTTGGTGGCCGTCGAAAGCTTGGACACAGGCAGAAGCGTAAGCCGTGCCGGACTCGACCGGGGGGCAGGGTGACCGATAGCGTGAGCGCGTCGGTCCTGCCCACGCATTTCTTCCGCCCCGAACGGAGCAGTCGTTGTACGTCGTCGTCATGGGGTGCGGCCGAGTCGGATCGTCGCTCGCCACCGCCCTGTCCCGCCTCGGGCACGAGGTGGCCGTCATCGATCGCGACCCCACCGCCTTCGGTCGCCTCGGCAGCGCCTTCACCGGCCGTCGGGTCACGGGGATGGGTTTCGACCGGGACGTCCTGGTGGAAGCAGGGATCGACCGCGCCGACGCGCTCGCCGCGGTCTCCTCCGGAGACAACTCCAACATCATCTCCGCGCGCGTCGCGCGGGAGACCTTCGGCGTCGAGCGAGTGGTCGCGCGGATCTACGACGCCAAGCGCGCCCGCGTGTACGAACGCCTGGGCATCCCGACGGTGGCGACGGTGCCGTGGACGACGGACCGCTTCCTGCACACCCTGATCCACGACAACGAGCAGACCAAGTGGCGCGACCCGTCGGGCAACGTCGCGGTCACCCGCCTCGACCTCGCCGACGGCTGGGTCGGGCGCAGCGTCACCCTGCTCGAGAAGACCACCGGCACCCGGGTGGCGTTTCTCATCCGCTTCGGCAGCGGGCTGCTCCCCGACCGGAAGACGGTACTGCAGGCCGAGGACGAGGTGTGGGTGGCCGCCGTCGACGGCATGGTCGCCGAGGCCGTCGCGCTCGCGAGCAGCCCGCCCCCCGAGGAATGACGCCCGCCGCCCACCGTCGCACCTCGACCCGAGAAGGAACCCGAGTATGAGAGTCGCCATCGCCGGAGCGGGCGCCGTGGGACGGTCCATCGCCCGCGAACTGCTGCGTTCCGACCACCATGTGCTGCTGATCGAACGCAAGCTCGACCACGTCGACCCCGAGTCGGTGACGGACGCGGAGTGGGTGCACGCCGACGCCTGCGAGCTGGCGACCCTCGAGGACGCCGGCATCGAGTCGTACGACGTCGTCATCGCCGCGACGGGAGACGACAAGGCCAACCTGGTGCTGAGCCTGCTGGCCAAGACCGAGTTCGGCATCGACCGTGTCGTCGCGCGGGTCAACGATCCGCGCAACGAATGGCTCTTCGACGGGTCCTGGGGCGTCGACGTCGCGGTGTCCACCCCGCGGATGCTGGCGTCGTTGGTCGAGGAGGCCGTGTCGGTCGGCGATCTGGTCCGGCTGATGACCCTGCGTCAGGGCAAGGCCAATCTGGTCGAGATCACGCTCCCGGCCACCACTCCCCTGGCGGGCAAGCCGGTGCGGAAGGTGACTCTGCCGCGGGACGCGGCGCTGGTGACCATCCTGCGCGGGGGTCGCGTGATCGTGCCGCAGGCCGACGATCCGCTCGAGGGCGGCGACGAACTGCTGTTCGTGACCACGGTCGACGTCGAGGACGAGCTACGCGCCTGCCTGGGACTCGCGCGACCCTGACTCCCGCTCCGCCGACTCGCGCGGTCGAGGGTCGGCCGCCTCGGCGACGATCGCATCGGCCCGGCGGACGGCCCAGAACGTGACACCGAACGCGACGGCGGCCAGTGGCCACCCCATCGCAATACGCGCGACGGCGAGCCACCCTGTCTCGTCGGCGTCGTACAGCTGGGACTGCACCAGGTACCGCGCGACGAAGACGAGGACCCACGCGGCCGTGGCGATGTCGTACGCCCGCACGGCACGGCGATGCTCGCGCCACTGCCGAGCCGTGCCGTTGAGGTAGCCCCAGATGATGCCCACCAGCGGCCGACGCACGAGGATGGACACGAGGAACACTCCGCCGTAGACGAGCGAGGTGTAGATGCCGAACAGGAAGTAGCCCTTGGCATCACCGGTGCGGTGGGCGATGAACGCGCACAGCGCGACGCCGAAAAATCCCGAGATCGCGGGCTGGACGGGATCGCGGCGCACGAGGCGCCAGAGCAGGATGGCGACGGCGAGTCCCAGCGCGGACCAGATGGCCGCCGTGAGACCGGCGAGCGCGTTGACGGGCACGAACACCAGCACCGGCAGCGTCGAGAACACGAGACCGCTGACGCCGCCGAGTTGGGCGAGCACGGTGGGCGGCGGGGCGTCGGTGTCGATCTTCGGAGCGTCGCTCATGTCTGCTCACCCTGCCAGACGGGGCGGGGGAACGCCGAGACCGTGCTGCGGAGTCAGTCTCCGGACCGCAACTCGTAGTAGGGGTTGTAGATGACCTTGCGCCCGTCGCGCTCGCCCACCCGTCCCCGGACCAGGAGCTGCGTGCCGGACTCGATACCCGCGATCTTGCGACGACCCATCCAGACGAGCGACAGCGTGTCGGTGCCGTCGAAGAACTCGGCCTGGACGGCGGCGTTGGCGGACTTGCTGCACGCCTCGACGCTGCGGAGGCGACCGATCATGGTGACCTCGTCACCGCGGGAACAGTCGCAGGCGCGTTGCGCACCGGACGCCCGGGACTCCGACTCCATGTCCTCGGCATCGAGCTGGTCGATGTCCTCGGTCAACTTCCGAGCCATGCGTCGGAAGTATCCTGCGGCAGCGGGTGCCATGGTTGCTCCTGGAGCGTTCGCGCGGGCCGTCCGCGACTGGTGTTTCGCTTCTGTCAGCGCCACTGTAGACCCCGACCGCATGCCCCACCACACCCCTCGAGCGTCTGCTGGATCACGTCCGACGACCGACCTCGAGTGGACCGCGAAGGAGCCGCCTCCATGACGGACACCACCCTCGTGATGCTGCCGGGCACCGGATCGGACGCCGCGTTCGTCCGGGCGGCGTTCGGTCCCGCGTCGGCGGCGGCGGGATGGTCGTCGGTCGCGGTCGATCCGACCCCGTCCGACCTGATCGCCGGGTATCGACGCGCACTCGACGACGCGGCCCGCGAGGCTGAACACCGAGGCGGGCGCCTGCTCGTCGGCGGGGTGTCGATCGGGGCCGCGGTGGCGGCGCGCTGGCTCCTCGACCGCGCCCGATCCGGCGCCGCGGACGGCGTGGTGGACGGTGTGATCGCCGTGATGCCCGCCTGGACGGGCGACCCGGACTCCGCCCCCGCCGCGGTCCTGGCGCGCGGCTCGGCCGAGATGCTGCGCCGCGACGGCCTCGAGGTCACCCTGGACCGCATGGCCGCGTCCAGCCCGGACTGGCTGGTACGCACGCTGGCGCCGTCCTGGCGGTCGCAGTGGCCGGCGCTCCCGGACGCCCTCGACGAGGCGGCCGCCTACCCGTCGCCCACGACGGACGATCTTGCAGCACTCGACGTCCCGGTGGCCGTCGTCGGGGTCGACGGCGATCCCGTCCATCCGGTGTCGGTCGCCCGGGCGTGGACGGCCGCGGCGCGGCGCGGCGCGATCACGACGACGACGCTCGACGAGGTCGGCCGGGACAGCGCCGTGCTCGGACGGTGCGCCCGGGACGCCATGGCCGTCCTGTCCGAGGCGTCCGCCTGAGCCGGCGGCGGCCGGTCAGCCCAGTTGCTGCATCGCCGACCCGGACGGGCCGCGTCGACCACCACCGGCGTTCGGGTCCTCGGTGGACGGCTGCTGCGGGCCGGCCGCCTGGTGCTGAGCTGCTGCTTGCTGCTGGGCGGCCGCTTGCTGGGCGGCCTGTTGCTGGGCCGCTGCCTGCTGTTGCTGCTGCGCCGCCGCGAGCTGCTGCGCGAGCGCCTGTGGGAGCGTGACCGGCAGCGGAGTGCGCACCGGGTGCGGATCGGATCCCCGATCCACGATGGTGCCCGCCACGACCGCACGCGCCTGCTGGACCAACGGCGACTCGGCACCGACGGACCCCGCCGGACCCGTCGCGACCCCGCGAATCATCCAGCGGTACCCGTCGACCCCGATGAAACGGAGTTCGCCGCCGGCGGTCAGACCCACCACCTCGCGTCCGAACGGTCCGCTCTCGACCGACACCGTCGCGTTGTCCCGCCGCAGGGTGTCGGCCAGTTCCGTGGCCACCTCCCGCCACTGCCCGGGCGACTTCGGCGCCGCGAACGCCGCCACCGTGATCCGCCCGTGCTGGGTGACGATGTGCACTGCCTGCGGCGTGCCCTGCTGCGTCATCTCGACCTGCAGCTGCCCGCCCGCCGGGAGGGGCAGCAACACCGAGCCGAGGTCGAGGCGCCCCTGCGCGATCTCCTCGCGCTCGCCCTCACGATCCTCGATGGACCACGGGCCGCTGTCGGGATCGGCGGTCCCGTCGGCAGCATCGACGTCGTCGGATCCACTCGCGTCGGGACCCGGGTCGTCGGACTCCGGTGCGAGAGACGTCGCGTCCGCCGCGGCCTCCTCGTCGTGCGGGTCCCGCTTCTTCTTCCTGCCGAACATGCTCACTCCTTCTCGCTCGCGCTCGCGGCGGGGCCGTCCCCGGGTGTCGACGTCCGCTGGACCGTCGGCGCATCACCCAGCGCTGCATGACCGCCGCTCGAGCCGTACCCGCCGTGACCGCGCGTCGTCTCGTCCAGGGTGTCCACCTCGACGAATCGGGGCAACTCCACCCGCTGCACCACCAACTGCGCCACCCGATCGCCGCGTCGCAACTCGATGGGCGTCGACCTGTCGTGGTTGATCAGACATACCTTGATCTCGCCGCGATAACCCGCGTCGATCGTGCCCGGGGTGTTCACCACCGACAGTCCCGTCCGCGCTGCGAGGCCCGACCGAGGGTGGATCAACCCCACCGTTCCCACGGGCAACGCGACGGCGATCCCGGTTCCCACCAACACCCGCGCGCCCGGGTCGATCACGACGTCCTCGGTGGCGGTGAGGTCCACGCCGGCGTCCCCCGCGTGCGCGCGCGTGGGAACGGGGACGGATGGATCGAGCCGGCGAAACGACACGGCCCACGCGCCGTCGTCGGGTCCGGAATGGGGGTCGGTCACGGTCGACGACGTTACCCGGCAACCCGCACGCGGCGGACCGTCGCACCGCACGCACTACCCTGGTGACCGTGGGAGAGAACGACACGCAGCGTCCGAACCGGGCGGGCACGGCCGAGACCGTCCTGCACGACGAGCGGCTCGGCGTCCCGCTCTGGTACTGGTTCGCCGGTGTCGGCGTCGCCGCGATCCTTTCCGCCGAGGTGCACCTGGGATCGCCCGGCATCCCGGCCTGGCTGCCGTACCTGGTCCTCGTGCCGTTCGCGGTGTGGATCGTCGCTCGCCTGGGGCGCACCCGCGTGCGCGTGGTGGAGCGCGACGGCGAGCGGTACCTGCTCGCGGGCAAGGCCACCCTGCCGGCCTCCGTCGTCTCGCGGGCGGCCGCCGTCCCTGCGTCGGCGAAGAGCGCGGCACTGGGCCGTCAGCTCGATCCCGCGGCGTTCGTCCTCAACCGGTCCTGGGTGAAGACGATGGTTCTGGTGGTCCTCGACGACGAGGACGATCCGACGCCCTACTGGCTGGTCAGCAGCCGCCGTCCGGACGACGTCGTCGCGGCCCTCGTCCACGGCAGCTGAGCTCGCCCGCGCCGTTCCCCGCAAGACACGCCCGCGACACGACAACGGGCACCCGACGTGGTCGGGTGCCCGGTACGTGATTCCTGCGGATCGAGACGGCTCGATCAGGCCGGCCCGCCGCGCCGGCGATCAGGCTGCACAGTCGCGGCAGATCGGAGCGCCTCCGTTCTCCTCGGCCAGTCGCGACCGATGATGAACGAGGAAGCAACTCGAACACGTGAACTCGTCCGCCTGCTTCGGGACAACCCGGACGGAGAGTTCCTCGCCCGAGAGATCGGCGCCGGGCAGTTCGAACGACTCCGCGGTGTCGGTCTCGTCGATGTCGACGACGGAGGACTGCGCCTCGTTGCGTCGTGCCTTCAGTTCTTCCAGCGAGTCCTCCGACACGTCGTCGGATTCGGTACGCCGTGGTGCGTCGTAATCGGTAGCCATGACCGTGTCCCCTTACCTTCCTGCAGGACCGGGATGGGTGCCCCGATCCTCTCGATCGCCTTCGTGGGGGATGTGCAAGACGTCGACCGCTTCTTGTTCGACGAACTCGTTCCTCGCGTTCCTACATCCTCGGTCGCACCGCACGCGGTGCTTCCGAACGGTGTTCGTGGCCGAACAGCCATTCGGGTCGAGTTGTTCCCGATACGTCGTTCCCGCCCCTTCGGGCGACGTGTCCGACGTCCATTCGCAGCCGAGGCCGCTGCGGATGACCTGCGCCGCCGATGGCGCGGGCGGGCCGGCCATTCCTGGCCGGGCCGCCAGACAATAGCCGACGCCCGACCGGATCGAAAGCACCGCGCCATCCTGCGCCCTGTCGGGCGCCGGGCGCGATCCTGCGCCCTGTCGGGCGCCGGGCGCGATCCTGCGCCCTGTCGGGCGACAGCGGCCACTACAGTGAGCGCGACACCCCGCCGTCCGGCGCCTCCGGGACCTGCCCCGGGCGGGGACCGACGACGGAAGGGCAGCCGCCAACGTGGTTTCGTACATCACCGGGGGATCGTCCACCGACGATCGCGGTCGGCCGTTCCGCCGCCGTCGCCCGGCTCCGATCCTGATCGTGCTGGTGGTGCTTGCCCTGGCCGGCGCCGCGGTGTGGGTGCGAGTACTGACGGCCACCGAGACGGGCACCGAGGCGGTGGCGTGCAACGCGCCCCAGCCGCCGTCCGATCCGGCGGCACCGACGGCGGCCGCGCTGGGCGAGGTGGTCGACGCCGGAGTCGTCGACGAGTCGCAGCCGCTCCCGCTCGCGGCCACGAAGGTGCGGGTGTTCAACGCCAACGGTCAGGGCGGCCAGGCCGCCGAGATCGCGGCGGATCTGAACAACTACGGCTACGCCAGCGCTCCCGACGTCCAGGTGGGCAACGACCCGGTGTACGTCGATCAGAACATGCAGTGCATCGCGCAGATCAGGTTCGGGGAGGCCGGCGTCGCCGCGGCCGGCACCGTCGCGCTCGTCGCGCCGTGTGCGGAGTTCGTGCGCGACGACCGCGCGGACGACACGGTCGATCTCGCGCTCGGCACCAACTTCCGTGCGCTGCAACCCAACACGGACGCCGAGGAAGTGGTCCGCACGCTCGCCGAGGTGCCGCCCGGTCAGCCCGCACCGGCCCTCGACCTCGACCTGTTGCAGGCGGCGCGCACCGTCGACTGCTGAGACGGCTTCGCCGCGACGACTGCGCCGAGACGACTACTGCGCGCCGGCGCCGTCCGGAATGGGATCCAAGGCTCCGAGGCTGTCCAGCAGGGCCGAGAACGCGTCGGCCACACCCGGCGCCGCCGCCACGGTGACCTCGCCGTCGCTGCTGCGCGAGTGCGGCGACGGGGTGCGCACCCGCGCACCCGCCTCCGCCGCGATCAGCGCGCCGGCCGCCCAGTCCCAGGGCGAGAGGCCGTGTTCGAAGTGGGCGTCCACCTGCCCCTCCGCGACCATGCACAGGTCGAGCGCCGCCGAGCCCACCCGGCGCAGGTCGCGGACCTGCGGCAGCAGGGCGCCCACCACCTCGCCCTGGCGGCGGCGACGGGCCGCGCCGTAGCCGAACCCGGTGGCCACCAACGCCATCGACACGTCGTCGACGTCTCGGACGGACAGGCGGATCCACTCCCCGCCGTCGTCGCTGACCCACGCGCCGCCGCCGAGTCGGGCAGCGTACGTCCGGCGTCGGACGACGTCCTCCACGGCGCCCGCGACGGACCGACCGTCCACCTGCGCGGCGACCGACACCGCGTAGGCGGGCAGGCCGTAGAGGAAGTTCACGGTGCCGTCGATGGGGTCGACCACCCAGCGCACCCCCGACGGCGCCTGCCTCGCTCCCCCGCCTTCCTCGCCCAACACGTCGTCGTTCGGCCGTCGCTCGGCGAGTCGCTCCCGCACCACGTGCTCGGCTTCGGTGTCCACCACGGTGACCGGGTCGGTGGGCGTGGACTTGGACTGCACGGCGTCCGCCACGGACGGGGCGCCGCCGCGCCCGAAGACCTCGGGTCGGCGGCGTGCGATGTGTCGACCGGCCTCGCGAGCGACGTCGACGGCGATGCGCTGCAGCGATTCCGGGTCGTCGTCGGCACGAGAACGGTCGGCGGGCACGGGGGTTTCCCTCGACGATGTCACCTCCCAATCCGACCACATCGCGGACCGACGCGCCGCCCCGTCCCGGGCCGCCCCGAGCAACTAGGGTGATCCGCGAGCGCCAGGTTCCGCTCGCCCGCTGCCCGAGGAGGATGCACGCATGTCGAACGGCCCCACCGATCCCGGACCCGTGTCCATCGCCGACCGGACCGGCACCGCCCCGTCGGGCCGGGGGTTCGGCGTCGACGTCGGCGGCAGCGGCGTGAAGGGCGGCATCGTCGACCTGGCCACCGGCGAGCTGATCGGCGAGCGGCACAAGATCGAGACCCCGCAGCCGTCCACGCCGCAGGCCGTGGCGGAGACGGTCCGCGCCATCGTCGATCACTTCGACTGGACCGGGGACGTCGGCATCACCCTGCCCTGCGTCGTGACGGGCGGCGTCGCGCGGACGGCCGCGAACGTCGATCGGGCCTGGATCGGCACGGACGCCGGTGCCCTCTTCGCCGAGCACCTCGGCGGGCGCAACGTCACCGTGCTCAACGACGCGGACGCCGCCGGTATCGCCGAGGACAAGTTCGGCGGCGGCCGGGACACCAAGGGCGTGGTCATCCTGCTCACGTTCGGCACCGGAATCGGCTCGGCCATCCTGCAGAACGGCGTCCTGTTGCCCAACACCGAACTCGGGCACATGGAGGTCGACGGCAAGGAGGCCGAGCACCGCGCCGCGTCGCGAATCAAGGAGGAGAACGACCTCTCCTACAAGCAGTGGGCCAAGGAGGTCTCCCGCGTGCTGGAACGCATCGAGGACCTCTTCTGGCCCGACCTGTTCATCGCCGGCGGGGGCATCAGCCGCAAGGCCGAGAAGTGGATCCCGCTGCTGACCAATCGCACGCCCGTGCAGCCCGCCACCCTGCGCAACACGGCGGGCATCGTCGGGGCGGCCCTTGCCTCGACGTCCCGCGTCGCCCCCTGACACGGCGGGGTCCGGTCGGTCGGACCGGCCCGCTCGACTCGCGCGGTCTCGAACCGCCCGCGCGGTCGTTACAATGGTCCACGCCCCGGCTGCGATGCCGGGAAATCCGACAGACCTCTCCGCCGGAAGAACACTCTGGCGTGACGCCGCACGACACCGTCACGAAAGGGCGTACGTGGCAGCCACCGACATTCGTCAGACCGTAGAGACCGCGACCGACACCGCGGACGCTGCGGTCGCCGCACCTGCGAAGGCTCCCGCCAAGAAGGCGGCTCGTAAGGCTCCCGCCAAGAAGGCCGCCCCGCGCGGCGCCGCTGCCAAGAAGACGGCGGCGAAGAAGGCTCCGGCCAAGAAGGCCACGTCGCCCGCGGCCGAGGACGCCGACGAGAACCCCGGCGACATCGCCGATCTCGACGTTCCGGAGGGCGAGCTCGCCGCCGAGTCCGACGTGGTCGAGGTCGTCGCCGTCGGTGAGGACGGTGAGGACGACGCCACGGCGGAGCCCACCGCGGAGGACAAGGCGTCCGGCGACTTCGTGTGGGACGAGGAGGAGTCGGAGGCTCTGCGGCAGGCCCGCAAGGACGCCGAGCTCACCGCGTCGGCCGACTCGGTCCGTGCCTACCTCAAGCAGATCGGCAAGGTCGCCCTCCTCAACGCCGAGGAGGAGGTGGAACTGGCCAAGCGCATCGAGGCGGGCCTGTACGCCACGCAGCTGATGGCCGAGTCCGCCGAGAAGGGCGAGAAGCTCCCCGTCGCGCAGCGCCGGGACATGAACTGGATCTGCCGCGACGGCAACCGCGCCAAGAACCACCTACTGGAGGCGAACCTCCGCCTCGTGGTCTCGCTGGCCAAGCGCTACACGGGCCGCGGCATGGCCTTCCTCGACCTCATCCAGGAAGGCAACCTGGGTCTGATCCGCGCGGTCGAGAAGTTCGACTACACCAAGGGCTACAAGTTCTCCACGTACGCCACGTGGTGGATCCGGCAGGCCATCACGCGCGCGATGGCCGACCAGGCCCGCACCATTCGCATCCCCGTGCACATGGTCGAGGTCATCAACAAGCTCGGCCGCATCCAGCGCGAGCTGCTCCAGGACCTGGGCCGCGAGCCCACGCCGGAGGAGCTGGCGAAGGAAATGGACATCACGCCGGAGAAGGTGCTGGAGATCCAGCAGTACGCGCGTGAGCCGATCTCGCTCGACCAGACCATCGGTGACGAGGGCGACAGCCAGCTCGGTGACTTCATCGAGGACTCGGAGGCCGTGGTCGCCGTCGACGCCGTCTCCTTCACGTTGCTGCAGGACCAGTTGCAGTCCGTGCTCGAGACCCTGTCCGAGCGCGAGGCCGGCGTGGTCCGTCTGCGTTTCGGCCTTACCGACGGTCAGCCCCGCACACTCGACGAGATCGGCCAGGTCTACGGCGTCACGCGCGAGCGCATCCGCCAGATCGAATCCAAGACGATGTCCAAGCTGCGCCACCCGAGCCGGTCCCAGGTGCTGCGCGACTACCTGGACTGATCGCCGGCGTCACCTCTCGGCGTCAGCCGAACAGCCCGTCGTCGCCGGGTGGGAAGGATTCCACCCGGCGTACCGCGCCTGTCGGAATCGCCGCGTAGTGGTGCGGGAAGCGCATCGACGCGGGATCGCCGGGCACACCCGGCTCCCACCGCACCTCGCCGGGCAGCGCCTCGGGATCCACGTGCAGAACCACGAGGTCCGTGCGTCCCCGGAAGAGCCGGTTCGCCGGCAGATGAACCTGCTCCGGCGTCGAGAGGTGGACGAATCCGTCCGTCGTCAGAGACGGCGGCACGATCTCCCCGGCCGCGCGATACGTCGCCCACTCCTGCTCGCTGCACAGGTGCAGAAGATCCGTCATGTCCGTCCTTTCGGTGCGGGTTCGAGATCCGGACGGGGTCGCCGTTCGACGCCCCCGAGTGCCACCGCGACGACGACGAAGGCGATGCCCAGCGCCTCCCCCGCGGTGGGGAGCTGACGGAGTACCAGAAATCCGACCACCGTCGCCGTGGTGGGGAGCAGGGCCAGCAGGAGGGCGAAGCGTGCCCGGCCGACCGAGCGCAGGACGACCTGATCGAGCGCGTAGGGCACCACCGACGACAGCAAACCGATGCCGATGCCCAGGAGCCACGTCGCGGGGTGGGCGAAGACGCTCGGATCCTCCAGCAGCTGCGGGGTGAGTCCGATCGGGGCGAGTATCAGCGCGGCGGCGCCCATACCCACGGCCAAGGAATCCAGTCCCCTCCCCGCGTCGGCGACCACCGTGCCCAGCACCACGTACGCGGCCCAGAGCGCGGCGGCGCCCAGCGCGAAGGCCACTCCCACGGCGCCGACGTCACCGGTCGCTCCCGCGGCCAGCGCCACGCCCGCGACCACCAGGAGCAGCGCGAGGACATCTCGCGGACGTCGCGATCCCAAGGCGGCCACCGCGACCGGTCCGAGGAACTCGATGGCCACGGCCGTCCCGAGCGGGATGCGGGCGATCGCCTCGTAGAACGCGAGATTCATGGCAACGGTCACCACGCCGAAGCCGGTCGCGGCGATCACCGATCGTCGGGTCCACCGCATGCGCCACGGACGCCGCCACGCGAGCAGGACGACGGCGGCGCCGGCGGCGCGAAGCCAGGCGACCGTCGTCGGGGACGTCGTGTCGAACAGGAAGACACCCACGGCGGCGCCGAGGTATTGCGCCACAGCACCGACGACGAAGACCCCGGGAACCGCCCATCCGGGGAAGGTGCGCGGCGCGGAGCGCGTCTGGTCGGGGGCCACGCCGAGAACGCTAGCGAGACTCCGCGGCCGGCCGTCGTCGAGGGCCCGAGCCCCGCCATGACGTTCTGCCCTCAGCGAACGCCTCCGCCCCCGAGGCCCTGGCCAGCATGTTTCGTGTTAGTGACAACACATCGTGTCCTGCGTGGGAACAAGGCACGACGGCTATACGTCTGACAGAGTGAACGAACCGCGTCGCACCGGCGCGGAGGACCGATCCCAGGACCGTGAGTCGCGGTCAGTACGGAGGCGTCATGCCCGGATTGATGACAGACACGACCCTCACAGCGGCGGACCGATGCGACCGCTGTGGCGCAGGCGCACGGGTGCGCGCCGTCCTCGCCACCGGCGGTGAGCTTCTGTTCTGCCGCCACCACGCCAACGAGCACGGAGACCGTCTCCGCGAGATGAACGCGACGATCGTCTCCGACGCCGACGCGATGGCCTGAGGCCCCGACTACTCCGACCCGACGGCGGGCGACCACTTCAGGTGGTCGCCCGCCGTCGTCGTGTGTGACGCGGGCACGACCGGTCCACCGGGCAGGCGTCACCAGGACCGTAGGGCGGCGATGCGCTCGGTGAGTTGCTCGGCCGTCGCGATGGCCGTCGGCGGTCCGCCGCAGGTGCGCCGCAGCTCGCCGTGAATGATGCCGTGAGCCTTGCCGGTGCGGTGATGCTGCATCGCCACCAGCGAGTTCAGTTCCTTGCGGAGATCCGCCAGCTTCCCGGCGTCGCCCGTCCGCCCGGCAGCCGCGGGCGCAGCGGGACTCGGCGCCGGGGGCGGGGTGGGACTCGGCGCCGCGAGCTGGTCGCTCTGCCGCTTGCGCAGCAGAGCCCGCATCTGGTCCCCGTCCAGAAGACCGGGCAGACCCAAATAGTCCGCCTCCTCGTCGCTGCCCGAGAACGTCGCCGTCCCGAACGACGACCCGTCGAAGATCACCTGGTCGAGTTCGGCGTCGGCGCCCAGAGCGGTGAAGGCCTTCTCCTCCTCGCCGGGCTCGTCCTTCTGCTGGTTCGCGTCCGCCAGCAGGTCGTCGTCGAGACCGTCCTTCTCCCGGTGCGGCTTGCCGATGACGTGGTCGCGCTGCGCCTCGAGCTTGCTCGCGAGATCCAGCAGCACCGGAACCGACGGCAGGAAGACGCTCGCGGTCTCGCCCTTGCGGCGTGACCGCACGAACCGCCCGATCGCCTGTGCGAAGTACAGCGGCGTCGAAGCGCTGGTCGCATAGACGCCGACGGCCAGACGCGGCACGTCGACACCCTCGGACACCATGCGCACCGCCACCATCCACGCCGACATACCGGCGCCGAACTCGGCGATGCGTGACGACGAGGTCGGGTCGTCGGACAGCACCAGCGTGGGCGTCTCCCCGGTCAACGCCTCGAGGGTGCCCGCGTAGGCCCGTGCCGTGGTCTGGTCCGAGGCGATGACGAGGCCGCCCGCGTCGGGAATCCCGCCGGCGCGCAACTGGTGAAGGCGAGTGTTGGCGGCCGTCAGCACCGACGGCACCCACTCCCCCGACGGATCCAACGCCGTCCGCCACGCCCGCGCGGTCTGCTCGGCGCTCAGCGGCTCCCCGAGCCGCGCGGAGAACTCGTCGCCGGCACTGTTGCGCCACCGCGCCTCCCCCGAGTACGCCAGGAACACCACGGGACGCACGACGCCGTCCGCCAACGCGTCGGCGTAGCCGTAGCTGTGGTCCGGTCGCGAGCGCGGCAGGCCTTCCTCGTCGGGCTCGTAGGACACGAACGGGATCGGACTGTCGTCGCTGCGGAACGGCGTTCCGGTCAGCGCCAGACGCCGCGTCGCGTCGCCGTAGGCCTCCCGGATGCCCTCGCCCCAGCTCTTGGCGTCACCGCCGTGGTGGATCTCGTCGAGGATGACGAGCGTGCGGTAGGACTCGGTGCGGACCCGGTGCCGGGCCGGATGCGATGCCACCTGGGCGTAGGTGACGACGATGCCGTGGTAGTCCGCCGACGTCGACCCCGTGCTGTTGGAGAAGCGGGAGTCGAACGCCAGACCCACGCGGGCCGCCGCCTCCGCCCACTGATGCTTGAGGTGCTCGGTCGGGGCGACCACCGTGACTCGATCCACGGTGCGGTCACCGAGCAACTCCAGGGCGACGCGCAACGCGAAGGTGGTCTTGCCCGCGCCCGGCGTCGCGACGGCCAGGAAGTCGCGCGGACCCGCGGACAGATACTTGGTCAGGGCCCGTCGCTGCCAGGCTCGCAGCGGGGGAAGAGTCACCCCGGTGGCGCCGCGCGGCGTGTCGTCGACACCGGCCGTCATCGGCCCACCCCGGCTCGGGTCGACGGGGCGAACGGCCTCACGAGAACTCCCTCCGTCCGTGGCATGGAACTCCCGTCCGGCTCACTCGTTTCGTCCCCACCGCTCGCACACACCGCTCTCCTGCACACCGCGGGCAACCCTAGCCGCCCGCGCGACGGACCGACCAATCCCCAGGACGCGGTGACACGCCGCCCGGCACCGCCGCATCTCTCGGCGCCGTCCGTCATGCTGGAAGAACCATGTCCGCGCCCGAGAACCCGAACCCGACCGACTCGCCCGAGACGCCGACGGCCGACGCCCGCGGACCGGTACCGGGTCGGCCGCTGACGACGGCGTGGCGGGTCGTCGCCCGGACCGCGAGCAAGGCGTGGGACGACTCGATCTTCTCCGAGTCCGCGACGGCCGCGTTCTGGCAGACGCTGTCGCTGCCGCCGCTGATCCTGGCCCTGCTCGGCAGCCTCACGTCCGTGGCGGCGTGGTTCGGTCCGGACACCCTCGACATCATCGAATCGAAGATCCTCACCTTCAGCGGCACGCTGTTCAGCGACAACGTCGTGGACGAGATCATCGGCCCGACGGTCCGGGACATCCTCGCGAGCGGCCACGGGCCGGTGGTCTCGGTGGGGTTCCTGCTCTCGCTCTGGGCGGGCTCGTCGGCGATCTCCACGTTCGTGGACTCGATCGTCGCCGCACACGGGCAACAGGACGCACGCAATCCCGTGTGGCAGCGCATCTTCGCCCTGCTCCTCTACGTGGGTTTCCTCATCGTGGCGGTGTTCGTGCTGCCCCTCGTCGCCCTCGGGCCGTCGATGATCGGCCGCGTGCTCCCGTCGTCCTGGTACGAGATCGGATCCACTGTCATCGACGTCGCCTACTACCCCGGCGTGGGTCTGCTGCTCATCGTCGGACTGACCACGCTGTACAAGGTGGCGCTGCACACCTCGCTGCCGTGGCATCGACTGCTCGGCGGCGCGTTGCTCGCCGGCGTGTTCTTCATGGTCGCCAGCGCGGTGCTGCGCGCCTACCTGTCCTGGGTGACCGGAACGGGGTACACCTACGGCGCGCTGGCCACGCCGATCGCCTTCCTGCTCTTCACGTTCTTCCTCGGCTTCGCCGTGGTCCTCGGCGCGGAGTTCAACGCGACCGTCCAGGAGTTCTGGCCCGCCCGCGCCTCGCGGCTCGAGCAGGTGAAGGACTGGGTGAACACCAAGGCCGTCGAGCCGGCCACCGGCGCCCTCGGGCGGCTGGCGACCGGACCCGTCAGGCTCGGTCGCCAGGACGGCCGAGGTAACCGGCCGGACATGGCCGGATCACCACGGCCGGACTCGGCTCAGTCACCCTTGCGCAAGCCGTCGTAGACCTTCTTGCACTCCGGGCACACCGGCGATCCGGGCTTGGCCGACTTGGTCACCGGGAAGACCTCCCCGCACAGCGCGACGACGTGCGTGCCCATGACCGCGCTCTCGGCGATCTTGTTCTTCTTGACGTAGTGGAAGAACTTGGGAGTGTCGTCGTCGGTGGTCTCGTCTGTGGTGACGTCGGGCCGTTCGATGGTCTGCGTGGTGCTCATCGTTCGATTATGACGGTTGTTCCCGTTGGCGGCGTCGGACATGTCACGACCAGGATTACTGCACAGTTCGTTCAACAGTGACACAGTGGAGTCATGGCACAAGACGGCACCTCACGCCAGTCCGCCCGAGAGGACGTTCGCCGGGCGGTTCTGATCACCGAGGCACACACGTCGGTCGAGGAGCAACACCGCGCGCGTGTCCGCAAATACCTCTTCATCATGTCGTTCCGCATCCCGGCGCTGGTCCTCGCGGCGCTCGCGTACGCCGCGTGGCAGAACCCGTGGATCGCGATGGCGATCGTCGGCGCGTCGATCCCGCTGCCGTGGATGGCGGTGCTGATCGCGAACGACCGCCCGCCGCGCTCCGACGACGAGCCCAGCCGGTACGGCTGGCGCGCGCAGAACACGACGGCGATCGAGTCGTCCGCTCACCCGGTGGTGACGGTCGACGCGGACGTGGACGACACGCCGACTGCCGAGGCCGCGACCCGCGCGGCGGTCACGGCGAAGCGGCCGGGACCCGTCGGCACCTGAGCGAAGTCCGGCGTCCGGCACCCTGGCTACGCTCGACCGCGTGACCGGACCAGACCCGACGCGTCCCGCCGACTCCCCACCGATCGACGAGTCCGCACTCCTGCGCCTCGCGCCCCCGCTGCGCGAGGCATTCGAGCGTGTCGGCTTCACGGCCGACGGCATCCTGGCGGCATTGGGCACCGAGGTGCACGACGCGCTGGGTCGAGGTGAACCGACCCCGGTACGACGCCGCTGCCGAACGTTGGGTGACCTCGGCGCTCTGGTGCGCCTGTTCCTCCTGGCCGACGACGTCGACGCCGACGCGGCGCGGACCGCGTTGGCACCGGTCGATCCGGACGACGCCGAGCGCGCCGGACTGATCGCGCGCCCGGAGAGCTCGGTCGTCCGCACGCTCCTCGACGTCCGGCCGCTCGACCTCGGCGAGGGGAATCGCTGGGTGGTCTCGGACATCGACGGCAGCACCCGCGAGGTGGCCATCGGCGCGGACCACGTGCTCGGCGTCGGCCACGCGTCCCTGTCCCTGGTACGGGCGACCCCCACGCGCACCGACGGGCCGGTGACGCTGCTCGATCTCGGCACCGGATGCGGCGTGCAGGCCGTGCACGCGTGCACCTACGCCGCTCGGGTCACCGCCACCGATCTGTCCGCGCGGGCCGTGGTGCTGGCGCGCGTGACGGCGGCGCTGAACGACCTCGAGGTCGAGGTGATGGCGGGGCCGTGGTTCGACCCGGTGGCCGGCCGCCGCTTCGACCGCATCGTCGCCAACCCCCCGTTCGTCGTGGGCACCGGGGATGTGACCCACTCCTACCGCGACTCCGGGCTGGACCTCGACGGGGCCAGTCGAGTGGTCGTGTCCACCGCGCCGGATCACCTCGAACTCGGCGGGACCGCCACCCTGCTCGCTGCCTGGATCCACGTCGACGGGGAGGACTGGCGCTCCCGAGTCGCGTCGTGGCTGCCCGATCACGGGGTGGACGCGTGGATCGTGCAACGCGACGTCGCCGATCCCGCCCTGCACGTGGGGACCTGGCTGCGCGACGGCGGGCTCGACCCCCGGACACCGGCGGCGGACGCGCTGGCCGAGCGGTGGCTCGCCCGCCTCGAGGACGCCGACGTCACCGGAGTCGGCTTCGGCTTCGTGTACCTGCGGCGGACCGATCGACCGACGGCCGTGCTCGCGGAGGATCTGCGCCACGGCCTCGAAGACCCCTTGGGCGACGAGGCCCTCGACGTGTTCGACCGACTCGACTGGCTCCGCACCCACGACGTCGCCGAGGAGCGATATGCGGTGCATCCGGCCACCGCGTACGAGGACGTCGCTCTGCCCGACCCCGAGGGTGGGTGGTCGACGGTGGTCCGTCGGGTCCACCGCGGCGACGGGCCGGCCTGGCAGCACGAGATCGACGCGGACGGTGCGGCGGTGCTCGCCGGCCTGCGGGCGGACGGTCTGCCGCTGGCCGACGTGGTGGAACTCCTGGCCGCGGCGCGCGGTGTCGACTCCGAGGAACTGATGCCGGGCGCGGTCGCTCTGGTGTCCGCACTGGTGGTGCACGGGCTCGTGCGCCCGGCCGGTTCCCCGCGACCGCACTGACGGCGAGCCCGATCCTTTCTCTCAGCAACTTCTCAGGGCGAGAGGTGCGAATCCGCAGGCCAGATGGTTTGACGGTCGGCCGCGGTGGGAACTTTCGGGAGGTGTCTCGACGTTGAAGCGGGTGAGACACCACCGATCAGGAGGCACGTCATGACCAGCCCCACCACCGTTCGTCCGCGCCCGAGCGAAGCCGATCTCGATGCCCAGAGCCCGGCTGCGGACCTCGTGCGCGTCTACCTGAACGGTATCGGCCGCACCGCACTGCTCACCGCTGCCGAGGAAGTCGAGCTGGCCAAGAAGATCGAGGCGGGGCTTTATGCCGCCCACGTTCTCGCCACCGGCAAACGCCTCACGGCCGCCAAGAAGCGTGACCTGGCCACGATCGTCCGCGAGGGTCGCTCGGCCCGGGCACACCTGCTCGAGGCCAATCTGCGACTCGTCGTGTCCCTGGCCAAGCGCTACACCGGCCGCGGCATGCCGTTGCTCGATCTCATCCAGGAGGGCAACCTCGGACTGATCCGGGCGATGGAGAAGTTCGACTACGCCAAGGGCTTCAAGTTCTCGACCTACGCCACCTGGTGGATCCGTCAGGCCATCACCCGCGGCATGGCCGATCAGAGCCGCACCATCCGCCTGCCCGTCCACCTCGTCGAGCAGGTCAACAAGCTCGCCCGGATCAAGCGCGAATTGCATCAGCAGCTCGGTCGCGAGGCCACGGACGAGGAGCTGGCCGAGGAGTCGGGCATTCCGGTCGAGAAGATCGCCGATCTGCTCGATCACAGCCGGGACCCGGTGAGCCTCGACATGCCGGTCGGCAGCGACGAGGAAGCACCCCTGGGTGACTTCATCGAGGACTCGGAGGCCACGTCCGCCGAGAACGCCGTCATCGCCGGTCTGCTGCACACGGACGTGCGCAGCGTGCTGGCCACCCTCGACGAGCGGGAGCAGCAGGTGATCCGCCTGCGCTACGGCTTGGACGACGGACAGCCGCGCACCCTCGATCAGATCGGCAAGCTGTTCGGACTGTCCCGCGAGCGGGTGCGCCAGATCGAGCGCGAGGTCATGGGCAAGCTGCGCCAGGGCGACCGCGCCGAGCGGCTGCGGTCCTACGCCAGCTGACGAACCGCATACGACAGTGCCCCGGGCTTCCGCCCGGGGCACTGTCGTATGCGGTCAGCGCAGGCGGCGCGGTCCGAAATCGGCCTGCATCGGTTCCGGGCCGATCCGGATGCGGGCGTCGGTGGTGTCCGCCCCCGTGGCCGACGCGAGCACCGGGTCGCAGATGAGGTGCCGGACCTCCGGGAGGTCGTCGGCCAGGGTCGAGACCCGCAGCACCAGGTCGATCAGAGCGTTCTTGTTGACCGGTGACGCCGTGCGGTAGCCGGAGAGCATGGGCGCCGAGCGCGGGGACTCGATCAGCTCCGCCGCGTCGCGCGGCGCGAGCGGCAGCACGCGGTACGCGCGATCGCCGAGCAGGTCGGGCAGGGCGCCGGACAGCCCGAAGGACACCACCGCACCGAACGACGGATCGTCCTGCACGCGGACCACGCAGCCGATCCCCTTGGTCGCCATGCGCTGGACCACCATGACCGGGTTGCCGGACACCGCGAAGAGGTCGCGATACGCCCGGCCCACGGCGCCGGCGCCCACCACGTCGAGGCGGACCCCGGACAGGTCGGGGCGGTGTCGCCACTGTTCGCCGGTCGCCTTGACCGCGACGGGTCCGCCCAGCTCCTCGGCCGCCGCGACGGCTTCGGACTCGTCGGTGACCGTGCGGAACGCCGCCACGGAGATCCCGTAGCACTCGAGCAACTGCGTGGCCTCCTCGTCGGACAGCCACCGCCCCTCCGGGCTGCGCTCCATCCATCCCGAGACGAGGGCCCGAGCGGCGTCGGTGTCGATCCCGCCCGGCCGGGTGACGTCGTCGACCGGCCGACCGAGGCGCGCGGCGTACCGCCAGGCTCGGGTGAGCGCGAGCACCGCCCGCGCCGGATCCGGGTAGGACGGCACCGATCCGCGCACGAGGTTGCCGTCGTCGTCGCGCACGGCGAGCAGATCGGGAATGCCCTCGGCCGCGAGGAACGTGGTGAGCACCGGCTTGTCACGGCCGCGGACCGCGCCGCCGAGGGCTTCGGCGTAGGACTCGACACGTACGGCGACCGGCGGGACGAACACGGCGAGCACGGCGTCGACCTCCGGCGAGTCCATCGCACGGGTCACCGCGGCGGCGAAGTCCTCCGGCGTCGCCTGAGCGCCCACGTCGACCGGGGCGTCGGCCCGCAGGCCGTTGTCCCGCGCGGCATCGACGGCCAGCACTCCGAGCGCGGTCGAGTTGCCCACCACCGCGACGCGCGGACCTGCGGGGAGGGGCTGGTATCCGAGCAGGACGGCACAGTCGAACAGCTCGGTGATCGAGTCGACCTGGATGACCCCGGCCTGCTCGAACAGTGCGCGAACGACCGTGTCGTCGACGTCCGAGCCCGTGGCCAGCGCCGGCGGCACGGCCCCGCGCCCGCTCTTGACGGCCACGATCGGTTTGGTGCGCGCCACGCGCCGTGCGATCCGCCAGAACTTGCGCGCGTTGCCGAAACTCTCGAGGTAGAGCAGCACCACGTCGGTGTTCTCGTCCTGGTCCCAGTACTGCAGCAGGTCGTTGCCGGACAGGTCCGCGCGGTTGCCGGCGGAGACGAAGGTCGAGAGTCCGAGCAACCGCTTCGAGGCCTGGGACAGGATCGCGATACCGAGCGCGCCGGACTGACAGAAGAACCCCACCCGACCTCGCCCCGGCAGCACCGGGGCGAGCGTGGCGTTCAACGAGACGGCGGGGTCGAGGTTGGCGACGCCGAGGGCGTTGGGTCCGACCAGCCGCATGCCGTGGGCGCGCGCCGCCCGCACCAGCCTCCGCTCGTTGGCTCGACCCTCCTCCCCCGTCTCGCCGAATCCGGAGGACACCACGACGAGCGACCGCACGCCCTTGGCGAGACAGTCGTCGAGGACGGCGTCGATCTGCGCGGACGGCACCGCCGCCACGGCCAGGTCCACCTCGTCGGGGATGTCGGACACGCTGGCGTAGGCGCGGACTCCGCGCACGGACGTGTGCTCGGCGTTGACCGGGTAGACCGGACCCGTGAAAGACGCGCGCAGCAGGTTGGTCAGTACCGCGTTGCCGACCTTCTCGGGGTCGGTGGAGGCACCGATCACGGCGACCGACCTCGGTGAGAGCACGTTACGGACGCTGCGCGCCTCCGCCGCCCGCTCCCGAGAGTTGCGCACCTGCACCAGCGCGTCGGTGGGGTCGATGTCGAAGTCGAGGTTGAGCACGCCGCCGTCGAACGTGCGGCTCACCTGGTAGCCCGCCTGCCGGAACACCGTCACCATGTTGCGGTTCTCCGCGAGGACCTCCGCGACGAAGCGTCGGACGCCGTTCTCCGCGGCGGCCCCGGCGAGGTGCTCGAGCAGAATCGGGCCGAGACCGCGGCCCTGGTGGTGGTCGGCGACCACGAAGGCCACCTCGGCGGAGTTGCCGTCGCCGTCCGGGAGACGCTCGTAGCGACCGACCGCGATGATCTCGTCACCCAGAGTGGCGACGAACGCCACCCGCGACGAGTGGTCGACGGTCGTGAAATTGACGACGTCACGCTGCGGCATGGTCGGGTACGGACCGAAGTAGCGCAGGTATCGGGTGCGCTCGCTGAGTTTGCCGTGGAAGGCGACGATCGCGTCGGCGTCCGACGGCACGATCGGCCGCAGGTGCACCACGCGCCCGTCGCTGGCGAGCACGTCGGCGGACCAGTGCTTCGGGTAGTTCTCCGCCCGCTCCCGTTCACGCGCCTTGGCCTCCGACACCGGCGGTTCGCCGGCGGGGGACGCCACGTCCGCGGTCTCGTCAGTCACGAGGATCCTCCGGGTCGAGTCCGAGGGCGGGGTAGACCGCCCGACGCGTCGCGATGATCGCGGTGTCGACGCGCTCGACCGCGCGGTCCACCGTCGCGACGCCGGAGGCGGGCGATCCGCCGGGGCCGTCCCAGGGTGCGTAGTCGACGTCGCCGTCGTCGCTCATGGTGGACGGCAGATCGATGCTGGGGGCGGCGCCGCGCACGCGCTCGCGCCACTCGTCGGGCAGTGCGGTCGACGGGTCGACGTCGCGGTCGAGCACCGCGGCGATGAGGTGCGTCCAGGCCCGCGGCACCACGCGGACGAGCCCGTACCCGCCGCCACCCACGGCGAGCCATCGGCCCTCGCAGACCCGGTCGGCCAGATCGCGCATGGCGAGGAACGCCGCCCGCTGGCCGTCGACGGTCAGGCCGAGATCGGCGAGGGGATCCTCCCGGTGCGAGTCCACGCCGCACTGACTCACCAGGATCTGGGGTCGGAACGCCGCCACCGCCCCGGGGACCACGGCATGGAAGGCCCGCAGCCACAGACGGTCACCCGTTCCGGGCAGCACCGGCACGTTGACCACCGTGCCCTCGGCGAGGCCCGACCCCGCCTCGGTGGACCAACCGGTGTTCGGCCAGAGCGTCGCGGGATGCTGGTGCACCGAGACCGTCATCACGCGAGGGTCGTCGAGGAACGCGGCCTGGACGCCGTCCCCGTGGTGGGCGTCGACGTCGACGTACGCGATGCGGTCGTACCCGTTGTCGAGCAGCCACGAGATGGCGATGGCCGCGTCGTTGTAGACGCAGAAGCCCGATGCCCAGTCGGCCATGGCGTGATGCATGCCGCCCCCGATGCTGACGGCCCGACGCGAGGTGCCCGACGCGATGGCCCGCGCCGCGGTGAGCGTGCCGCCGGCGACGACGGCACTCGCCTCGTGCATGTCCGCGAACACCGGGTTGTCCTCCGACCCGAGCCCGTGCACGGGTTCGGTGGCGCGGGAGCCCAACGGCAGGTCGACGGGTGCGCGCTTGACCGCGCGGACGTAGGACGACGTGTGCACCCGCAGCAGATCCTCGTCGCTGGCCGCGAGGGGCGGTACCGTGTCCGCGTCGTCGAGCAGACCCAGCGTGGTCGCGAGGTCCATCGTGAGGGCCAGCCGAGTGGGGTTCATCGGGTGGTCGTCGCTCCACCGGTACTTGAGGTAATCCGCACTCCAGACGAGCGCGGGTGTGGTCGACGGCACGGTCATGACGTTCAACCTACGTGTCCGATCTGTCCGACGCGGCCGACCCACGACGTCGATTCCCTACCGGTAGAATTACAGAAGACGAAGGGTGTGATTGTGAAGGATTTGGTGGACACCACGGAGATGTATCTCCGGACCATCTACGACTTGGAAGAGGAAGGCGTGGTCCCGCTGCGGGCGCGGATCGCCGAGCGCCTCGAGCAGTCCGGCCCCACGGTGAGCCAGACCGTCGCCCGCATGGAGCGGGACGGTCTGCTGCTCGTCGCCGGTGACCGCCATCTGCAGCTCACCGAGAAGGGCCGCGAACTCGCGGTCGCGGTCATGCGCAAGCACCGGCTGGCCGAGCGGCTGCTGGTCGACGTGATCGGTCTGCGGTGGGAGGACGTGCACGCCGAGGCCTGCCGGTGGGAGCACGTGATGAGCGAGGAAGTCGAACGGCGCCTGGTCGAGGTGCTCGACAACCCCACCACCTCTCCGTACGGCAATCCCATCCCCGGCCTCGACCAGCTCGGCTCGTCGCGGCCCAGCACCCCGGTCGAGGATCTGGTGCGGCTGTCCGACCTGCCGGCCGGCACGCCGACGGCGGTCGTGGTGCGGCGTCTGGCCGAGTACGTGCAGTCGGACCCGGACACGATCGCGCGGCTGCGGGACGCCGGTGTCGTGCCGGACGCACGCGTGACGGTGTGCCCGAAGCCGGGCGCGGTGACCATCACGGTGCCGGGGCACGACGACGTGGACCTGTCCGTCGAGATGGCCCACGCCGTCCAGGTCAAGACCATCTGACCGTCCGGGTCGAGATCATCCGAGGAGTCCCGTGAAGTACGTGGTGACCGGCGGCGCCGGTTATGTCGGTTCCGTGTGCGCGAGAGTGCTGGTGGACTCCGGTCACGAGGTGGTCGTGATCGACGACCTCACCACCGGCAATCGCGACGGCGTGCCCAAGGGCACGACGTTCGTCGAGGGCCCGGTGGCCGACTGCATCGACGACGTCCTGGCGGGCGCCGGCGTGGACGGCGTGCTGCATTTCGCCGCCCAGTCGCTGGTCGGCGAATCGGTGGAGCAGCCGGAGAAGTACTGGCGCGGCAACGTCGGTACCGCGTTGGCGCTGCTCGACGCCGTCGTCGCGCACGGCATTCCCCGTCTGGTCTTCTCCTCCACCGCCGCGACCTACGGCGAGCCCGAGCGCACCCCGATCACCGAGGACTTCCCCACCCGCCCCACCAACCCCTACGGCGCGAGCAAGCTGGCCATCGATCACGCCATCACTGGATACACCGCAGCTCACGGCTTCGGGGCGACCAGCCTGCGCTACTTCAACGTCGCGGGCGCTCATGGCGGGCTCGGCGAGAACCGCGTGGTGGAAACCCACCTCATCCCGCTGGTGCTGCAGGTCGCGGCCGGCCACCGTGCGTCGATCTCGGTCTTCGGCACCGACTGGCCCACGCCCGACGGCACCGCGGTCCGCGACTACATCCACGTGCGGGATCTCGCGGATGCGCACCTGCGCGCGATCGACCGGAGCATTTCCGGACAGCACCGGATCTTCAACCTGGGCAGCGGCGCCGGCTTCTCGGTCCGCGAGGTGATCGAGTCCTGCCGCCGGGTCACCGGTCGGGACATCGCGGTGGTGGACTCGCCGCGTCGACCCGGCGATCCGGCGGTGCTCGTCGCTTCGAGCGCGAAGGCGATCGACGAGCTGGGCTGGTCGCCCGAGCTCACCGACCTCGACACGATCGTCGCCGACGCGTGGGAGTTCCTGCTCTCCCTGGGCGACCGCGCGCACTCGGCGCGCCGACGCTGACCTCACTCGTCCGTCGGTAGCGCGATCCCGAGGCTCGCCGCAACGCCTCGGGCGGACTCCACGAGGTCGGTCACGACGGCCGGGCCGAGACCGTTCTGCAGGGCGGCGTCGAGTAGTACGGCCAGCCGGTACCCGGGGTCGGCCGCCAGCGCGACCTCGAGCGCCGTCCCGGCCATCGGCCCGTCTCCGCGCAGGTAGAACCACACGGCCACCATCGTGGCGGGTGCCGCTCGCTGCGGGCCGGACGTCCGGCGGGTCAGTTCCACCCACAGCGCACCCGCGGTCGCGTCCAGGCGAGTGCCGGCGAGTCCGAGCAGCGCGTCTCGGATGGACAGCACCGCGAGACCCGCCATCGCCCGCGCCGCCGACACGGAGTCGAGCTCACCGGACAGATCGAGGAGCTCGACGTCGTCGACCACCTCGGCCAGTAGCTCTCCGGGCGTCAGCGGCGCGAGGATCTCGGCGACCTCGGCGCAGTGCCGCTCGAAGCGCGCGCAGTCGTCGACGGACGCCGGGGCGAGAACGGTCAGCAGATCGGATCGGGAGGACCGGATCGGGCGGCCGCTCACGACGGTCGACGCCGCGACCGCCGACGTGCGCGGATCCGGCAACGATCCGTGGCGGTCGTCACCGCCGAGGCTCGACCAGGGGGCGTCGGCCGTGATCGTCGGCACCACGTGGACGCCGAGGACCTCGATGTCGAGGGCGTCGAACACCTCGTGCAGGTCGTCCGCGAGCGAGTCGAACTGCGCCGGGGCGCGGTCACCGACGACGAGCACCGCGACGATCGCGTCGTAGGCCTCGCGGTCGCAGACCTGCGCGCAGCGCTCGATGGCGTGGAACACCTCCCCCGTCGCGGGTGGGTCCGGCAGGTCCTGCCGCACGGTCATGCGCACCGTCGTCGTCGACCCCCGCGAGAGGCAGATCAGGACGATGGAGTGCTCGGGCACGAAGCCCAGCAGGGCGGGCACGGCGGCGAGGAGGTCGCCCACCGTGGCCACGGTGGCGCGCAGCGGTGGGTCGAGCGGGTGGTCGTCACGGCGGTGGGCGGCGTACGGATGTCTGGTCACACGCCGCACTCTGCGCCGCGCCGCCGACCGCCCTCGCCGCGTGACCTGGGCCGACGGGTCGCCCCGAACCGACCTGTGGATGGCCGGGGCCCCGGGGAGAACACCGGTCCGAGGGGACACCGTGCGACGTGCAACCATCGTCACCATGCGTGCAGTGCTGCAACGGGTCTCGTCCGCGAGGGTGCGGGTCGACGACCGCGTGGTCGGAGAGATCGGTCCGGGCGTTCTCGTGCTGCTGGGAGTCGCGCCGTCCGACGGGCCGACCGACGTCGAGCACGTCTCCCGCAAGATCGCCGAGCTGCGGATCCTCCCGGACGAGCGGTCCGTGTCCGAGGTTCCCGACGCGGGTGTGCTCGTGGTCTCGCAGTTCACCCTCTACGGCGACACGCGGAAGGGCCGACGCCCCTCCTGGAACGGGGCGGCGCCCGGTCCCGTCGCCGAGCCGCTGGTCCGCGCCGTGGTGGACACCCTGCGCGCCCGGGAAATCACCGTCGCGACCGGCGTGTTCGGCGCTCACATGGCGGTGGAGTCGGTGAACGACGGACCGGTCACCGTGATCGTCGAGAGCCCCGGATTCGGATCCACCACCGCCGGACCGTCGTCGAGCGCGCCCGGCGGCGGGTCGACACCCGCCGACGCCGCGCGGTGAGCGGCAGCGTCGGCTTCGGCAGCCTGGACCAGGACACTCCTTCGGGGAGCATCCAGCCGCGCCACCGTGCGACCACGCACAGCGAGGCCCCCACCACCGTGCCCGCCACCAGGCCCGCGTCGGTGCCGATCAGGGACTGGACCACCACCAGGGTCGCACTGCCGGCCAGCGCGCAGGTGGCGTAGAGAGTGTTGCCGCCGAAGATGGCGGGGACGCGGCCGACGGCGATGTCACGGACCGCTCCCCCGCCCACGGCGGTCACGGCGCCGAGCCCGATCGCGGGCAGCCACCCCAACCCCACGCCCAGGGTCTTCTGAGCCCCGGCCGCCGCCCAGCAGCCGAGCGCGAGGGCATCGACGTACGGGAAGATGCGGTCCCAGCCGCGTCCTTCGAACCGCACGGCGAAGGCGACCAGCGCTCCGAGCAACGCGGCGGTCAGGTACCGGTAGTCGGTGAGCGCGACCGGCGGGCCGGCCTGCAGCAGCGTGTCTCTGATGATGCCGCCGCCGAGTCCGGAGACGACGGCGAGGACCGAGAATCCGACGAGGTCGAAGCGCATCGCACGGGCCACTGCCCCGCCGAGGAGCGCGTTGGCCACCACGCCGGTGAGGTCGAGGACCCGGAACAGATCCGCCGTCCCCGTCACGGAGTCGAACATCGGCGCTCGATCAGCCGTTCTTGACCTTCTGCACCGCCTCGCGGAACACCAGGTCCAGGGTCGCGGTGTCGGGCTCCCCCTCACCGAACGACATGTACGTGGCGGTGACGCGGACGTCGTCGACCTGCCCGACGAGCGACAGCATCGACTGGGTGATCTCGTCCGCCTCGCCGCCGGAGGAGACGGTGCGGCGAACGGCCAGCGTGTCGTCCGCACCGAGGGGCGGCGGCGGCACCAGCTCGCTGACCACCTCGGCGGTGACGCCGCCGGCCGTCGTGCGGACGGTGCCGCATTCCTCGGTCCGCGAGCGCAGGGAGTCGAGCGTGTCGTCCACCCGGGCGAGTTCCACCGACACCGTCGCGCGGTTCACCGGGTCGGTGCCGACCACCAGCGACGTCGCGTCCGGATCGGGCGTCGGCCGGTCGGGCTTGCACCCGGCCGGGTCCACCGACGCGCCGGAGGCGACGCCGTCGAGGTCCTGAGCGGCCTGCGCCACCGCCTGCGGGGGCAACACCACCGCCTGGTAGGCGGCGGGGAACACCGACGGATCGAGGGTGAGGGCCGCGAGCGCCGACGCGGCCGCGGGCGACGTCGGGGTCGCGCTGTCGCTCAGCGTGGTGGACGGCACCGACGTCGTCGAACTCGTCGTCGTCGGCGCGGTGGTCCCGGCGGCCTCGGGCACGCCCTCGACGGTGCTGCCACCGCAGGCCGTGGTGAGCAGAACGGCACCGGCTCCCAGGCATCCTGCGATTCCGAGTCGGGTCCTGCGCAGCAGCATCATGTCCTCATCTCGCCTCGCCCGGGTGCGGCCGCAGCCCGGTGGTCCGGCGAGCATCGCACAGAGCACCACTCGGCCGACCCCGCCCACACCGCGGGGTGTTCGGTTCGTTATGCGGCTCGCCGGCCCCGGTCAGGAGCCGCGGGCGATCCACTCCTCGAGGTGCGGCGACTCCGTCCCGATGGTGGTGCCGTCGCCGTGCCCGGTGCGCACCGTCGTCTCCGGCGGCAGCGCGAACAGCCGCTCACGGATGCTCCCGATGATCGTCGGGAAGTCGGAGTAGGAGCGGCCGGTGGCTCCCGGGCCACCGGAGAACAGAGTGTCGCCGCTGAAGAGTTCCCCGGCCTCGGGGAGGTACAGGCACGAGGACCCCGGCGAGTGGCCCGGGGTGTGCAGCACCTGCACGGTCGTGCCCGCCACGGCGATCGAGTCGCCGTCGGCGAGGTCCCGGTGGCCGACGCCCGGGTGGGTCTGCTCCCACAGCACGTCGTCGGCCGGGTGGAGCAGGATCGGCGCGTCCAGACGCCGCGCCAGTTCCGGGGCGACGGTCACGTGGTCGTTGTGACCGTGGGTGCAGATCACCGCGACGACGGTTCGGCCGGCGACGGCGTCGACGATGGGGTCGGCATTGTGCGCGGCGTCGACGATCACCACTTCCGAGTCGTCCCCCACGAGCCAGATGTTGTTGTCGACGTCCCATTCCCCG
Organism: Rhodococcus sp. PBTS 1; assembly: GCF_001620025.1. Lineage (NCBI taxonomy): Bacteria > Bacillati > Actinomycetota > Actinomycetes > Mycobacteriales > Nocardiaceae > Rhodococcus > Rhodococcus sp. PBTS 1. Next base: position 1,620,678 of record NZ_CP015219.1, on the reverse strand, counting down.
CCGTCGAGAGCGAAGGTTCCGGACGTGACGACGCGATCGACGCGCAGGTCGCCGCTCACAGGACCACCACCGATCGCAGGACGCGCCCTGCCGCGGCGGCGTCGAAGGCGGCCTCGACGTCTCCCAGACCGATGCGCTCGGTGACGAACTTCTCCAAGGGCAGTCGACCCTGGCGGTAGAGGTCGACCAGCATCGGGAAGTCGCGCTCGGGCAGGCAGTCGCCGTACCAGGAGGACTTGAGCGACCCGCCGCGGGAGAAGAAGTCGATGAGCGGCATCTCCACGGTCATGTCCGGAGTCGGCACGCCGACGAGCACCACGGTGCCGGCCAGATCGCGTGCGTAGAACGCCTGCTTCCACGTCTCGGGGCGACCGACGGCGTCGATCACGACGTCCGCGCCGTGGCCGCCGGTCAGCTCCTGGACGGCCTCGACGGCGTCGACCGACGACGCGTCGACGGTGTGGGTGGCGCCGAGCTCGGTGGCCCAGTCCAGCTTTCCCTTGTCCCGGTCGACCGCGATGATGGTGCCCGCTCCGGCGAGGCGGGCGCCGGCGATCGCGGCGTCGCCGACGCCGCCGCATCCGATGACCGCGACGGAGTCACCGCGACCGACGTTGCCGGTGTTCATCGCGGCGCCGAGACCGGCCATCACGCCGCAGCCGAGCAATCCGACCACGGCCGGGTCGGCGTCGGGATCGACCTTCGTGCACTGACCCTCGTGGACGAGCGTCTTGTCCGCGAACGCTCCGATGCCGAGCGCCGGGGTGAGTTCGGTGCCGTCCTCCAGAGTCATCTTCTTCGAGGCGTTGTGGGTGTCGAAGCAGTACCACGGTTCACCGCGCTTGCAGGCCCGACACTGGCCGCACACGGCGCGCCAGTTGAGCACCACGAAGTCCCCGGGCGCGACGTGGGTGACGTCGTCCCCGACGGTCTCGACCACACCGGCGGCCTCGTGACCGAGCAGGAACGGGAACTCGTCGTTGATGCCGCCCTCGCGGTAGTGGAGATCGGTGTGGCACACGCCGCACGCCTGGATCGCCACCACCACGTCGTTGGGCCCGGGGTCGGGGACGACGACGGTCTCGGTGGTCACCGGGGCGCCCTTGCTCCGTGCGACGACGCCGCGGACGTGCTGTGGCATGTGAGTCTCCTGTCGGTCGTGTGTCCGTCGGTCCCGAGGTCGGTGCGCCCGCGACGGACCGCGGCGCGCGTTGTCGACCCTATCGGTGCATCCATGCGAATACGGGCATGGCGGGGTCCGAGGCATCCTCGCGGCGTACACGGGGAATGCCGGGCCGCGACGCGATGTTGGACCGTCGACGAACGACGGCAAGTGAGCGCGTCGCGCTGTGGGAAACTGGGTAATCGACCAGAAGCCGCTCAGGCGGCATCGGCGCGACGAGGGAGGACACGGCATGGACGAGAAATCCGGAATGTACGAGCTCGAGTTTCCGGCGCCGCGCGTGCTCTCGGAGGACGGCCTCGGCCCGGTCCTCGTGCACGGTCTCGAGGGCTACTCCGATGCGGGACACGCCGTGAAGCTGGCGACGGCACATCTGCGCGAGACGCTCGAGACGGAACTCGTGGCGGCGTTCGACATCGACGAGTTGCTGGACTACCGCTCCCGGCGGCCCATGATGACGTTCAAGGCGGACCACTTCTCCGACTACGAGGAGCCCGTGCTCAATCTCTACGCCGTCCAGGACGGGGTCGGCACGCCGTTCCTTCTCCTGTCCGGACTCGAGCCGGATCTGAAGTGGGAGAAGTTCACCACCGCCGTGCGGCTGCTGGCCGAGCAGCTGGGCGTGCGGCGGACGATCGGCCTCAACTCCATACCCATGGCCGTCCCGCACACCCGCCCTCTCGGCGTCACGGCGCACTCCTCCGACTCCGAGTTGGTCGGCGATCACCACAAGTGGTCGGGCGAACTGCAGGTGCCGGGCAGCGCGTCGTCGTTGCTCGAGTACCGGATGGCACAGCACGGACACGAGTCCATGGGCTTCTCGGTGCACGTCCCGCACTACCTCGCGCAGACCGCCTACCCCAGCGCCGCGGAGAAGTTGCTGGAACTGGTGGCCGACGCCGCCGACCTGGAACTGCCCCTCGCCGCGCTGACCACGGCTGCGGCCCGCGTGCGGGAGCAGGTGGACGAGCACGTCGAGGGCAACCCGGAGGTCGGGTCGGTGGTCGCGGCGCTCGAGCGTCAGTACGACACCTTCGTCACCGCCCAGGAACAGAAGTCCACGCTGCTGGCCTCGGACGAGGAACTGCCCAGCGGCGACGAACTCGGTGCCGAGTTCGAGCGGTTCCTGGCCGAGCAGACCGGGCTCGACGAGGACAGCACCGACCCCGACGACCGGGCCTGACGGAGCCGTCACATCCACGTAGCGTGACCGTCACACACCCCGACCACACTGGACCGGTCGACGCGCACGCGTCGCCCGGTCCATCTGTGAGGAGCGACGACTCATGACGGCCTCACGCACTCGCGCCCTGCGGCCCGTGCCGGACACCCGGCCGACCCTCCATCACCGCACGGTGCACGGCTACCGCCGCGCCTTCCGGATGGCCGGCGAGGGTCCGGCGCTGCTGCTCGTCCACGGCATCGGCGACAGCTCCGAGACCTGGCTCGAGCTCATCCCCCACCTCGCGGCGTCGCACACCGTGATCGCGCCCGACCTGCTCGGTCACGGACTGTCGGACAAGCCGCGGGCGGACTACTCCGTCGCCGCGTACGCCAACGGCCTCCGCGATCTGCTGGTCACCCTGGGCATCGACGCCGTGACCGTGGTGGGCCACTCGCTGGGTGGTGGGGTGGCCATGCAGTTCGCCTACCAGTACCCGCAGATGGTGCAACGGTTGGTCCTGGTGTCGGCCGGCGGCGTCACCAAGGACGTCCACCCCGCCCTGCGGCTCATGTCGGTCCCCGTGGTCAACGAAGTCTTCAAGCTGCTGCGGCTGCCCGGCGCGATGCAGACCCTGCGGGTGGTCGGGTCCGCGATCCAGCGCCTCGACGGCACACCGTTGCACCCCGGCCCCGCGCTCCACGACACGCCCGACCTGCTGCGTGTGGTCACCAATCTGCTGGATTCCACGGCGTACGACGCCTATCGGAAGACCCTGCGCGCCGTGGTCGACTGGCGCGGCCAGGCCGTCACGATGCTCGACCGGTGCTACCTCACGGAGAACCTGCCGGTGCAGCTGGTGTGGGGCGAGCACGACACGGTCATCCCGGTCGACCACGCCACGCTCGCGCACGCGGCGATGCCCGGCTCGCGCCTCGACGTCTTCCGCGGCGCGGGCCACTTCCCGCACCGGGACGATCCGATGCGGTTCCTCCGCGTCCTGGAGGACTTCGTCGCCACGACGACACCCCTCGTTTTCGACGAGACCCGGTGGCGCAGACTGCTCGTCGAGGGAGTCGGCGAGGCGACGATCACGGGCAGCCCGGCCACCCGCCAGGCCGTGCTGGGTGCCATGGGTTCGGACGAGAGGTCCGCTACGTAGCCTGTAGTGATGCTGTTGACCGAGATGGTGCCCCGCTCCGCGTCGGCAGACGAGGTGTACGACGCCTTCACCACCTGGGTCGCCGATCGCGGACTCGAGCTCTACCCGCTGCAGGACGAGGCCGTGATCGAACTGGTCTCGGGCAACAACGTCGTGCTCGCCACCCCGACCGGATCCGGGAAGTCCATGGTGGCCGTGGCCGCGCACGTCGCCGCGTTGGCGGCGGGCGTCCGATCGTTCTACACCGCGCCCATCAAGGCCTTGGTCAGCGAGAAATTCTTCGCCCTGTGCGAGATCTTCGGCGCGGAGAACGTCGGCATGATCACCGGCGACGCGGCCGTGAACGCCTCCGCCCCGATCGTGTGCGCCACCGCCGAGATCGTGGCCAACATGGCGCTGCGCGAGGGAGCCGACTCCTCCATCGGCCAGGTGATCATGGACGAGTTCCACTACTACTCCGAGCCCGACCGCGGATGGGCGTGGCAGGTCCCGCTGCTCGAACTCCCCCACGCCCAGTTTCTGCTCATGTCGGCCACGCTCGGCGACGTGTCCTTCTTCCGCGACGATCTCACCCGACGGACCGGTCGGCCGACCTCCGTCGTCGAGGGATCCGAACGGCCTGTCCCCCTGGTGTTCTCGTACCGCCTCACCCCGATCGTCGAGACCATCGAGGAACTGGTGTCGACGCACCTCGCGCCCGTCTACGTCGTCCACTTCACGCAGGCGGCGGCGCTCGAGCGCGCCCAGGCACTGACGTCGATCCAGGTCTCGACCAAGGAGACCAAGGCCGCGATCGCCGAGGCGATCGGTGGGTTCCGATTCACCACGGGATTCGGAAAGACGCTGTCCCGCTTGGTGCGTCACGGCATCGGCGTGCACCACGCCGGCATGCTCCCCCGATACCGGCGGCTGGTCGAGAAACTCGCGCAGGACGGTCTGCTCGCCGTGATCTGCGGAACGGACACCCTCGGTGTCGGCATCAACGTGCCGATTCGCACGGTGCTGCTCACCGGTCTGACCAAGTACGACGGCGTTCGGACCCGTCAGCTACGGGCGCGCGAGTTCCACCAGATCGCCGGTCGCGCCGGTCGGGCCGGGTACGACACGCTCGGCACGGTGATGGTGCAGGCGCCCGAGCACGACATCGAGAACGCGCGCCTGGTGGCGAAGGCGGGCGACGACCCGAAGAAGCTCAAGCGGATTCAGCGCAAGAAGGCTCCCGAGGGGTTCGTCTCCTGGGGCAAGCCGAGTTTCGAGCGTTTGGTCGCCGCGAGTCCCGAGCCGCTCGTGTCACGGTTCCGGGTGAACAACTCGATGCTGCTGAACGTGATCGCTCGGCCCGGAAGCTGTTTCGACGCCATGCGGCATCTCCTCGAGGACAACCACGAGACGCGCGCAGCGCAGCGCCGACACATTCTCCAGGCGGTGCGGCTCTACCGCGGGCTGCGGGACGCCGGCATCGTCGAGCAACTCGACGAGCCGGACGACGAGGGTCGGCGGGCCCGCCTCACCGTGGACCTTCAGCGCGACTTCGCGCTGAACCAACCGCTGTCGACGTTCGCGCTGGCCGCGTTCGAACTGCTGGACCGCGAACAGCCCACCTATGCCCTCGACGTCGTCTCCGTCATCGAGGCGACGCTCGACGATCCGCGCCAAATTCTCTGGGCGCAGCAGCACGCGGCGCGCGGTGAGGCCGTTGCCCAGATGAAGGCGGACGGCCTCGAGTACGAGGAGCGGATGGAGCTCCTCGAGGAGATCACCTGGCCCAAGCCGCTCGACGACGTGCTGCGGCCGGCGTTCGAGGTCTACCGTGCGGGTCATCCGTGGTTGTCGGAATTCGCGCTGTCGCCGAAATCCGTGGTGCGCGAGATGGTCGAGCGCGCCATGACGTTCTCCGACGTGATCTCCCGATACGGCCTCTCCCGCTCCGAGGGTTCCGTCCTGCGTTACCTCGCCGACGCGTACCGCGCGCTACGTCAGACCGTGCCGCCGGAGGTCCGGTCCGACGAGGTGCACGACATCACCGAGTGGCTCGGCGAGACGGTCCGCCAGGTCGATTCCAGCCTGCTCGACGAGTGGGAGAACCTCACCGACCCGCAGCCGACGGACGGCGACGCACCGGTGGTGCCGTACGGCGCAGACACTCCCAAGCCGATCTCGGCGAACGTGCGTGCGTTCCGGGTGATGGTCCGCAACGCCCTGTTCAAGCGCATCGATCTCGCGGCGCGCCGCCGGTGGGCCGAGCTGGACGAACTCGGAGACGACGTCGAGTGGGCCGACGATCTCGCGGAGTACTTCGCCGAGTACGGCGAGATCGGGACGGGCCCGAACGCCCGTGGGCCGCAATTGTTCTCACTGGTCACCGACGCCGACGGCACGACGGCGCGCCAGGTGATCGACGACCCCGAGGGCGACCACGGCTGGGCCCTGATCGCCCGCGTCGACGTGCCCGAATCGGACGCGACCGGCGAGGTCGTGTTCGAGGACATGGTCGTGCGGGCCGGTTGAGTCACGCGTGGCCCGGACCTAGCATCGCACCATGGCGATCGACGTCCACGTGGTCCGAGTCTTCACCGATCCCGAGGGCCGACACGGTAATCCGCTGGGCATCGTCGACGCCGCCGCCGTGGCGCCGTCGGCACGTCAGGAGTTGGCTCGTCGCCTGAACTACAGCGAGACGGTGTTCGTGGACGTGCCGAGTGCACCGACCGAGTCGACGGCCGTCCGCATCCACACCCCCGCCGCGGAACTGCCCTTCGCGGGACACCCGACGGTGGGGACGGCGGCCTGGCTCGCCCGGCGCGGAACGCCCGTCACCGCCCTCGTCGTGCCCGCCGGTTCGGTCGCGGTCCGCGTCGACGGTGACCAGGTGTCGGTCCGTGCGCGTGCCGACTGGGCGCCGGAGTTCGAGATCGAGCAGTTCTCGACCGTCGACGCCGTTCTGGCCGTCGATCCCACCCGCTACACGGACGGCCAACACTACGTCTGGGCCTGGGTCGACGAAGCGGCCGGGCGCATCCGATCTCGAATGTTCGCTCCCGACATGGGTATCGCGGAGGACGAGGCGACGGGCGCGGCCGCGTTGCGCATCACCGCCCACCTCCGCCGGAGCCTGCACATCGAGCAGGGCCGCGGATCGCAGCTGATCACCACCCTCGGCGACGACGGGTGGATCGACCTCGGCGGTCGGGTGGCAGCCGAGAACACACGGTCGGTGCCCGACGAGGAATCACAGCCGGTCTAGTCGAGCCTCACCGCGATCTCGCGGCCCAGGGTCACGCCCTCGGCCAACGGCAGGTGATCCCCGCTCCAGAAGCGGCCGGGGTCGTACCAGTTCGCCCGCCGCCGAGGCGGTTTCAGGCCCAGCTTGTCGAAGGGTTTCAGCGGCGTCGGCGATTCTCGCGCGGTGAGCAGACCCATGGCCTCGTAGGTCATGGCCACCACCTCCGCGCAGTACATCGTCTCGAGGCCGCGGTCGTCCCCGCGGCCCACGGCCGGGAGGCGACCGGCGAACCACCGCCCGGCGAGCTTCGCCGTCGTGGGGAACGCCGTGCCGTCCAGGCGCGCGATCGTCCGCATGAGCGCGTCCTCCTGCGCCCGCGTGACCGGTGTCTGCAGCTGGCGGAACCACGCCCGCTGGTCGTAGCGACGCCCCCACTGCTCCACGGCAGCCCGCAGATCGTGCAGTTGCACGCCGCGTTGGTGCTTCCCGGTCCACATGTCCGGCAGGGACTGTCCCAATTCCGCGTGCCACATCAGCGGCGGCAGATCGTCGAGGACGACGGCCATGCCCACGTGGTTCACCGGACTGTTGGTGAGGGTCTGGATCGCGCGGTCCGCAGCCGAGCGGCCACGGAAGATCCACAGGTCGCCCGTTCGGGTCAGGTCCACGGCCGTATCCAGATCCACCGACGACGGTCCCGAGGCGTTCACGCAGGGAAGCCTAGTGGCCACTAGGGTGCGACCATGCCCTCGTCTCGCGGATCGTCCCGGTTCGGTTCACCACGGACCTGGCTGAAGTTCGCCGGTCTCGCGGGCGCCGTCGGTGTCGCCGCCACGGGCGTCGTCGTCGCACGGTCGGAGCGACGGCGTCGGGACTACGAGCCCGACGAGATCCGCGAGCGGCTCCACCAGCGACTGGCGGTGGCCACCGCCGCGGCGCCGGACGACCCTGTCACACGTCGGCGCGGACGTACTCGGCGATGACGACCCCCGAGTCGAACGTGCGCGTGCGGGTCGGCCGGAACCGCCGATCGGCGTAGGGCGCGCCGCCGAACAGCGGCATTCCCTCCCCCAGCACCACCGGGTTCAGCTTCAGGATCAGGCGATCGATCTCGTCGATCAGCGTGCCGGCGAGCGCTCCCCCACCCGCGAGGTAGATGCCACCTTCGCCCTCGCGGCGGAGATCCCGCACAGTCGCCACGGGGTCGGCCGTCACCGCGACGTCGGGCGAGGTCGACACCCGCGAACGGGACGCGACGATCTGCCGCAGGTGCGGATACGGGCTGTCGATGCCCGCGTCGAGCGCCGGGGTGTACGTGTTCCACCCCATGATCACGGTGTCGACGAGCGTGGGGTCGGCGTTGATGCCGAGCGCCGCGCGGACGTGACCGGGCAGCATGTCCGCGTACTCGTCGAAGAGCACCGCCATGTGGTCGCCCTCGTCGGCGAACGCGCCCCACGTGCCGTCGGGGGCGGCGATGAACCCGTCGAGACTCGTGGCGACGTAGTAGATCAGTTCTCGCACTGGCGAACCTCTCTCGACCGGGGTGGGCCCGCCACGCTACGAGATCGACCGACGGCGGCGCGACGACTTTTCGCCCGCTCCGGACACGCTCAGCCGACCGTGGCGTCCAGTGCCCGCGCGGTGGCCGCCGCCATCTCCTCCACCTGCTCGTCGGTCATGACGAACGCCGGCGAGAACTGAATCGCACCGTTCCCCGCCGCCCGCGCCGAGACACCCTCGCGGCGGAGGGTCTTCACGAACGGCATGGCGTACGTCGGGTCCGCGAACTGCACGGCGGCGACGGCGCCCATGCCGCTACGCACTTCACCGACCAGGTCGTGCTCGGCGAGCGGCGCGAGATGCCGATGCAGCGACGCCTCCAGCCGCGACGCATGCGACAGGAGATCTTCGCGGACGATGATGTCGAGGTTGGCGAGGGCCGCGGCCGCCGCGCCCGCGTGTCCGCCGTACGTGTAGCCGTGCCGCCACCACGAGCCGCCCTCGTAGAACGGCGCCGCGATCCAGGGCGCCACGAACACCGCGCCCATGGGCACGTAGCCCGAGGTCAGACCCTTGGCGGTGGTCACCAGATCGGGCTCGAGCTCGAACTTCGACGAGGCGAACCAGGCATCGCCGATGCGTCCGAAGCCGGTCACCACCTCGTCGGCGACGAACAGGATGTCGTGGTCGCGGCAGATCTGCCGCACCTCGTGGAGGTAGCCCGCGGGCGGGAGGTAGACGCCACCGGCGCCGATGATCGGCTCCGCGAAGAACGCCGCGATGGTGTCGGCGCCCTCTTTCTCGATGAGCGCCAGCAGTTCCTTGGCGTCGTCCCACGCCACGGTGCGGGCGTCGGTCATGAGCTCGCCGTAGTTCTCCCGGTTGAGCGGAAGTCCGGACAGCGCGGTGCCGGCGACGTGCATGCCGTGATACGCCTTCTGTCGACCGACCACCACCGACTTGCCCGGTCGGCCGACCTGGTGCCAGTACCGGCGCGCCAGCTTGGCCGCGGTGTCGATCGAGTCCGATCCGCCCGAGGTGAAGAAGATCTTGCTCCCCGGCACCGGCGCGATCTCGGCCAGACGATCCGCGAGGTCGAGCGTCACGTCGGGAGTGACGTCCCCGAAGGTGGAGTAGTGCGCGAGGGTGCTCAGCTGACGCGCGACGGCGTCCGCGATCTCGGTCCGGCCGTGGCCGACGTTGGTGAACCACAGTCCGGCGGTGCCGTCGAGGTACTCGCGTCCGTCCGTGTCCCAGATCCGCGCGCCCTCGCCCCGAGCGACGACGTAGCGCCCGCCCGATTCGACCGCGTGCATGTCGGAGAAGCCGTGCCAGAACGCTGAGCTGTGATCGGTCACGTCGGTCAGCGTAGACCGGCCCGATACGCTGGACTCAGCCATGTCGACACCTGCCTCCACCTCCCCCACGCGCAGTGACCTCACCGCGCGCCTCGCCGGACTCACTCACACCGACGCCCACCGACTCGGCCGGCGTCTCGGACGCAGTCGGCGTCCCGAGGACCTCGCGAAGATCTCCGCCGACATCGATCGCGCCGAGGTGCGGGTGCGGAATCGGCGTGCGGCCGTCCCGGCGCTCGAGTACCCGGAGTTCCTCCCGGTCACGGCCCGGCGCGAGGACATCGCCGCCGCCATCGCCGAGACCCAGGTGGTGATCGTCGCCGGCGAGACCGGCTCCGGCAAGACCACGCAGATTCCCAAGATCTGCCTGGAGCTGGGCCGCGGCGTGCTCGGCACCATCGGCCACACGCAGCCGCGTCGGCTCGCCGCCCGGACGGTCGCCGAGCGGATCGCGGAGGAACTGGGCCAGGAGATCGGCGAGGCCGTCGGCTACACGGTCCGGTTCACGGATCGCTCGAGCGACGACACGCTGATCAAGCTCATGACGGACGGCATCCTGCTCGCGGAGATCCAGCGCGACCGCATGCTGCGTCGATACGACACCATCATCATCGACGAGGCGCACGAACGCAGCCTGAACATCGACTTCCTCCTGGGCTACCTGGCTCGCCTGCTTCCGCAGCGCCCCGAGCTCAAGGTGATCGTGACGTCGGCGACCATCGATCCGGAGCGGTTTGCCCGTCACTTCGCCGTCGACGGCGAAGACGCGCCCATCGTCGAGGTCTCCGGGCGCACCTTCCCCGTCGAGATGCGCTACCGCCCCCTCACCGTGGACCGCGACGACGAGACCGTCGATCGCGATCCGGTCGACGCCACGTGCGACGCCGTCGACGAGCTGCTCCGCGAGCCCGAGGGCGACATCCTCGTCTTCCTCTCCGGTGAGCGGGAGATCCGCGACACTGCCGACGCGTTGAAGGACCGTCGCCTGCGGGGCGTGGAGGTTCTTCCCCTCTACGCCCGATTGTCGGCCGCCGAGCAGCATCGCGTGTTCGAGCGACACTCCGGTCGACGCATCGTCCTGGCCACCAACGTCGCCGAGACGTCACTGACCGTCCCCGGCATCCGCTACGTCGTCGACCCCGGCACCGCGCGCATCTCCCGTTATTCGCTGCGCACCAAAGTGCAGCGGCTCCCCATCGAGCCGATCTCGAAGGCCTCGGCCCGCCAGCGCGCAGGACGCTGCGGCCGCGTCGCCGACGGCATCTGCATCCGGCTGTACTCGGAAGAAGACTTCGACGCGCGTCCGGACTTCACCGATCCGGAGATCCTGCGCACCAACCTGGCGTCGGTCATCCTGCAGATGGCCTCGCTCGGCCTCGGGGCGGTGGAGAAATTCCCGTTCGTCGAACCGCCCGATCCACGCAGCGTCCGCGACGGACTCGGACTGCTCACCGAACTCGGCGCCCTGGACACCACCCCGCACTCCGGGGAGCACGACGGGCCCCGCCTCACCGCCCTCGGACGTGAACTCGCCGGCCTCCCGGTCGATCCGCGGATGGCGCGCATGCTGGTGGAAGCCCACCGCTCCGGGTGCCTGCCGGAAATGCTGGTCATCGTGGCGGCGCTGTCCATCCAGGACGTGCGCGAGCGTCCTGCCGAGCACCAGCAGGCGGCCGACGAGATGCACCGGCGCTTCGCGGTCGAGGGGTCGGACTTCCTCGCCCTCCGGGAACTCTGGACCTACCTCGGCGAGCAGCGACGGGCGTTGTCCTCCAACCAGTTCCGGCGGCTGTGTCGCACCGAGTTCCTGCACTACCTGCGCATTCGCGAGTGGCAGGACCTGCACGGCCAGCTCCGGCAGATCGCCCGCGGCATGGGGTGGACCGTGCCCGATCACGACGCGCACACCCCGGCGTCGGACGCCACGATCCATCAGGCGCTGCTGTCGGGCCTGTTGTCGCACATCGGATTACGGGAGGGCGACAAGCGCGACTTCCTCGGGGCACGCGGCTCGACCTTCGCGATCTTCCCCGGCTCGTCGCTGTCGAAGAAGCCACCGCGGTGGGTGATGGCGGCCGAGCTGGTGGAGACCAGCCGGCTCTGGGCGCGCATGGCCGCGCGCATCGAGCCCGAGTGGGCGGAGAAACTCGCCCCCCACCTGCTCAAGCGGCAGTACTCCGAACCGCACTGGTCAACCAAACGCGAAGCCGCCGTCGCCTACGAGCGGGTGACGCTCTACGGCGTACCGCTGGTGGCCAAGCGGCCGGTGTCCTACGGGTCGATCGACGCGGAGGTCTCTCGCGACCTGTTCCTGCGTCACGCCCTGGTCCAGGGCGAGTGGCGCACGCACCACCGCTTCTTCCACCATAACCAGCAATTACGTAGCGACGCCGAGGAATTGGAGTCGCGTGCCCGACGCCGCGACATCGTGGTCGACGACGACGCCCTGTACGCGTTCTACGACGAGCGCGTGCCCGCCGACGTGGTCTCGGCGCGTCACTTCGATCGGTGGTGGAAGAAGGCGTCCCGCGCGACGCCGGACCTGCTCGACTTCGACCGCGCGACCGTCGTCACTCCGGCTGCCGCCGCGGTCACCGGCGGCGACTTCCCCGACGCGTGGCGCCAGGGCGAGCGGCAGTTCCCGTTGACCTATCAGTTCGAGCCGGGCCGAGACGACGACGGCGTGACCGTCCACATCCCGGTCGACCAGTTGCCGCAGGTCGCCGACGTCGGCTTCGACTGGCTGGTCCCCGGCATGCGCCTCGATCTCGTCACCGCACTGATCAAGACGCTGCCGAAGGACCTGCGCCGCACCGTGGTTCCCGCGCCCGATCACGCCGCGGCCGCCGTCGCCGCCATGCGACCTCGCACCGAACCGCTCACGACGGCGCTCTCGCGCGAGCTCACCCGCATGGGTGGTGTCCCGATCGCGGCCGAGGACTTCTCCCCCGACGCGCTGCCCCGGCACCTGCGCATGACGTTCCGGATCGTCGACGGCACCACCGAGCTGGGTCGCGGACCGTCGTTGTCGGCGTTGAAGGCCAGGCTGGGACGCGCCGCGGCCACCGCCGTGTCGGCGGCGGCCAAGGACACCGAAAAGGGCCCCGTCCGCCGGTGGACGTCCGAGACGATCGGCACTCTCGAGCCGACGGTGACCCGCACCGTGCAGGGCCGCGCCGTCACCGGCTACCCGGCGCTGGTGGCCGAGAGCGGTGGTGTGGCCGTCCGCGTGCTCGGGTCGGCGGCCGAACAGCGTGCGGCCATGCGGGAGGGGACGCGGCGGCTGCTGCTCGACGCGATCCCGGTCTCGACAAAGTCCCTCCTGGCCGGTCGCTCACCGGCGGCGCGGCTGCACCTCGGCCAGAACCCGCACGGCAGCATCGAGGCCCTGCTCGACGACTGTCGCGCGTTGGCCGTCGACGATCTGATGTCCGCGCACGGCGGTCCCGTGTCCTCGCCGGACGCGTTCGCCGCCCTCGAGTCGGCCGTCCGCCGTGACCTCGCGTCACGGACGGCCGCGGTCCTGCGGCTGGTCGAACCCGTCCTCGCGGCGGCCACAGCGGTCCGACTGGCACTCGAGGAATCGAGCGGCGACCCTGCCGAGGACGTGCGGGCGCAACTGGACGCCCTGATCTTCCCTGGCTTCGTCTTCGAGACGGGCACGGCGCACCTGCCCCATCTGCCGCGCTACCTCGAGGCTGCGCGGCGTCGGCTGGACGCGTTGCCGTCGAGCGCGACCCGAGACGCTGCGGGTATGGACGCCCTCGATCGTGTCTACGCCGCGTACGACGCACTTCTCCAAAGCCTGCCGTCGGCCCGCCGATCCGGTGACGACGTGCGGGAGATCGCGTGGATGATCGAGGAACTGCGGGTCAACCTGTTCGCGCAGGCCCTCGGCACTGCCTACCCGGTGTCCGAGAAACGGGTCCTGAAAGCAATCGACGCCGTGCGCACGGCGCGGCGCTGACGTCGGCTCAGGCCGTGCTCGACACCGTGTCCTCGCCCCGCTGATGCCGGCGAAGTTCGTCGATCTCGCGTTCGAAGTCCTCGGCGCTGCTGAACGAGCGGTAGACCGACGCGAAACGCAGGTAGGCCACCTCGTCCAGGTCGCGCAGCGGACCGAGGATGGCGAGTCCGACCTCGTTGCTGGGGATCTCCGCGGAGCCAGAGGCGCGGACGGTGTCCTCGACCTGCTGCGCGAGGAGGACGAGAGCATCGTTGTCGACGTCGCGGCCCTGGCACGCGCGACGCACACCCTTGATCACCTTGTCACGACTGAAGGGTTCGCTGACGCCGCTCCGCTTGACCACGGACAGCACCGCCGTCTCGACGGTGGTGAACCGGCGACCGCACTCGGGACACGACCGCCGACGGCGGATCGCCTGCCCCTCGTCCGCCTCACGAGAATCGACCACGCGCGAGTCGGGGTGACGGCAGAACGGGCAGTGCATGTGGCGGTGACCCCTCGGTGCTCACGGGACGATTCCGTTCCGTACGGACGGTGCGACGTCGTCGCCGACGCCGCGCACCAGCCTACCGAGGGCCGTGCCACGATCGATCAGCGCGGGGACACGCCGAGGTCGAGTTGCTCCACGACGGTCGGCTGCGGCGGAACGTCGGCGGCCCGCAGGTTGGCCACTCCGACGAGCCCGAGGGCCGTTGCCGCTGTGACCAGAACCACAGCGGCGACCGACGCGAGACCCCGGACCGGCCGAGACACGTGCGGTGCACGCGACACCCCGACCGAGTGGCCGACGTACTCGACCGCGCCGGCGTGCGGGCGACGCACGTCGCGCGAGACGGCACGACGGCGTACGGGAGCAGACCGACGCGGCGCGGGGGCCGCGGCGCGCTCGGCCGTGGCCACGGAACCCCAGTAGGACTCGTCGTCGCAGGTCCAGCGATCGACGGACGGGCGAGAGGTCGCTCCGACTCGAGCGCCGCGAACGGTCTGCAGTTCGGTACTGATCACGACAACCACTCCTCGTGGGTAGGCGGTGGTCCCCCGGCGAGCAGAACACCCACCGGCGTTCGGCCATTCCGTTCGACCACGCGTTCGAAGGAACGCATGTTCGATGTATAGCAGGGCGGTCCGACACAGTCCACGAAATCGCGACACGGATCGAACAGGTGTTTGATCACCGATCGAATCCGGTCTAACTTCTACTCACGACGTCGCATCGGACACCGGGGCACCAGACGCCCCATCCGCACCACCGTCCGGCGCGCCCAGCAGCACCCGCCCGCCCCGGGCCGGCCACCGATGGAGGTTCACAGCATGACCGACGAGAGCTCGTCCGCCACGAGTACCGATTCCGGCCTGACCGAGCGGCAACGTCGCGTTCTCGAGGTCATCCGGGCCTCCGTCACCGAGCGTGGTTACCCGCCGAGCATCCGCGAGATCGGCGACGCCGTGGGCCTGACCTCGACCTCCTCGGTCGCGCACCAACTACGGACGCTCGAGAAGAAGGGCTTCCTGCGCCGCGACCCGAACCGGCCCCGCGCGGTCGACGTCCGCCTGCCGGGCGAGAACGGACGGCCGGACGAGGTGGCCTCGACGGGCGACGCCCCCACCGTCGAGCCCGCCGCCCGCGACGCCGGCGCCGAGTCGGACGCCCTGCCCGCGCCCACCTTCGTCCCGGTTCTCGGGCGCATCGCAGCCGGCGGTCCCATCCTGGCCGAGCAAGCCGTCGAAGAGGTGTTCCCCCTCCCGCGCGAACTGGTCGGCTCCGGTTCGCTCTTCTTGCTGCGGGTGGTCGGCGAGTCCATGATCGACGCGGCGATCTGCGACGGTGACTGGGTGGTCGTCCGGCAGCAGAACGTCGCGGACAACGGAGACATCGTCGCCGCCATGATCGACGGCGAGGCCACGGTCAAGACGTTCAAGCGCACCGGCGGCGACGTGTGGCTGCTCCCCCACAACCCGCTCTTCGAACCCATTCCCGGCAACGACGCCGTGATCCTCGGCAAGGTCGTCACCGTGATGCGCAAGCTCTGATCGTCCCCCGACGACGGCGAGAGCCGGCACCGTTCTCGGTGCCGGCTCTCGTCGTTCGTCCGCGAGGGTCAGAGATCCAGGCCCCGCCCGATGATCTCCTTCATGATCTCCGTGGTGCCGCCGTAGATGGTCTGCACGCGAGAGTCCATGTACGCCTTGGCGATCGGGTATTCCTTCATGTAGCCGTATCCACCGTGGAGCTGCAGGCACCGGTCGATGATCTTGACCTGGTTCTCCGTGGTCCACCACTTGGCCATAGCGGCTTCCTGCACGGTGAGCTCGCCCGCGTTGAGCTGCTCGATGTACTTGTCCACCATGATGCGGACAGCAGTGGCCTCGGTGGCGCACTCGGCCAGGACGAACCGGGTGTTCTGGAACTTCCCGATCGGCTTGCCGAAAGCCTTGCGGTCCTTGCAGTACTGCACCGTCATCTCGATCGAGCGCTCGATGGCAGCGGCCGCGACCACGGCGATGGACAGCCGCTCCTGCGGAAGGTTCTGCATGAGGTAGATGAAGCCCATCCCCTCCTCGCCCAGCATGTTCGCCGCCGGCACCCGGACGTCGGTGAAGCTGAGCTCGGCCGTGTCCTGGGCCTTCATGCCGATCTTGTCGAGGTTGCGGCCCCGCTCGAACCCGGGCATGTCGCGCTCGACGCCGAAGATGCTGAATCCCTGGGCGCCCTTCTCGGGATCGGTGCAGGCCACGACGAGGACCAGGTCGGCGTTGATGCCGTTGGTGATGAACGTCTTCGAGCCGTTGAGCACCCAGTCGTCACCGTCGCGGACGGCGCGCGTCTTGATGCCCTGCAGGTCGCTGCCGGTGCCGGGCTCGGTCATCGCGATGGCGGTGATGAGCTCGCCCGAGCAGAATCCGGGCAGCCAGCGCTGCTTCTGCTCCTCGTTGGTGAGCTCGATCAGGTAGGGCGCGACGACGTCGTTGTGCAGGGTGAACCCGATGCCGCTGTAGCCGCCGAACGTGGTCTCCTCGGTGACGATCGCGTTGTAGCGGAAGTCCTTCACGCCGCCGCCGCCGTACTCCTCCGGCACGGCCATGCCCAGGAAGCCCTGCTTGCCGGCCTCGACCCACACGCCGCGGTCGACGATGTTCTGCTCTTCCCACTCCGCGTGATGCGGTGCGACGTGCTGCTCGAGGAACTTCTTGTACGAGCTGCGGAACAGATCGTGCTCGGGCTCGAACAACGTGCGCTTCATGACTCTCCTCGTGTGACGTGAGTTACCACTTCACGGTAGGTCGGAGCACGAAGGGCGTCGATGACCTGTGCGAGCGCGTTCGGTGACCACCGCCGACCGGATCGTGTGCAGATATCGGCGTCCAGCGCGGATTACTGCACACGATTCTCGCGGCGGACGGCTCGATTGTGCCGGGCGTGCAGGACCACGTCGGGCAGGACGACCGGAGCCGCCGCGAGAAGGAACCACCACGACCCGGTCGCCCGAACGAGCCCGCCCGCGGCGACGGCGGCACACGACCCCGCCGCACTCTGCACCAGGTCGCGATCGCGGCGCCTGACCGGTGGCTCACGCCACCACGGCACCCGCCGCCCGGCGTTCTCCCGCAGCACCCGACGCGCCCCGACGACGCTCAGCATCAGGCCGACGACCATCGCCCCGACCCCGAGGATCAGTCCGACCGCAGTCGGACCGAGCCACGCGAGCCCGACGATCGCGACCGGGACGACGGCGGACAGGGCGGATTTCCACGCCGGCGTCGACGGCCATTCCTCGGGCGCGACGCTCACCGGACGCATCGGGTCGAGCCCGGAGAGACCGATCCGTTCCGAGTCCATACCTCACGGTCTCACGACTCAGCGGACGGTGCGCCCCGCCAACGCGCGCAGGATCGGGTAGCCCACCAGGATCCCCACCGACCCCCAGACGATGCCGCCGAGCTCGACGGACCCGATGGTCAGCGTCAGATCGCCGATCCCGGCGACCAGCGCGGCCGCGGCGACCATCAGGTTGACGGGCCGGGTGAAGTCGACGTTCGCCTCCTGCCAGATCCGCACGCCGAGCAGCCCGATGAGCCCGTAGAGCACCAGGGTCGCGCCGCCGATGACGCCGCCGGGCACAGTGAAGACCAGGGCACCGAACTTCGGCGAGAAGGCCAGGACCAGCGCCGTCGCGGCCGCGACCCAGTAGGCGGCCGTCGAGTACACGCGGGTGGCGGCCATGACGCCGATGTTCTCGGCGTAGGTCGTCGTGCCCGAACCGCCACCGGCGCCGGCGAGCGCGGTGGCGACGCCGTCGGCCACGAGGGCATCGCCGGCGACGTCGTCGAGGGAGCGGCCGGTCATGGCGGCGACCGCCTTGACGTGACCGACGTTCTCGGCGACCAGGACCACGACGACGGGCAGGGCGACCAGCACGGCGGAGAGCTGGAACGACGGCCCGGTGAAGGTCGGGACGCCGACCCACGCGGCCTCCCGCAGCGCGTCGACCCGGGCCGGATCGAGCGCGCCGGTCAGTGCGCCGAAGACCCAGCCGACGACGACGCCGACCAGGATGCCGAGCCTCCCGATCAAGCCGGGGACGGCCACGGTGACCAGCAGGATCGCCACGAGGGTGACGGTGGCGACCAGCGGCTGCGACTCGTAGGACGTCACGGCGGTGCCGGCGAGATTGAGTCCGATCAGCGCGACGATGGCGCCGGTGAGCAGGGGCGGCATGGCGGCGTCGAGCGCACGACTCCCGGCCACCTTGACCAGCACGCCGACGGCGGCGAGAGCGACACCGACGACCAGCACGGCACCGAGCTGGGCCGCCGGACCGTCGCCCGCGGTGGCGGCTAGCGGCGCGATGAAGGCGAACGACGAGCCGAGGTAGCTCGGTACCCGGCCCCGCGTGATCAGCAGGAACAGCGCGGTGCCGAGGCCGGAGAAGAACAGCGTCGTGGTGACCGGGAAGCCGGTGATGGTCGGCACGAGCAGCGTCGCACCGAACATCGCGACGACGTGCTGCATGCCGATGCCGACGGTGCGCGGCCAGGACAGACGTTCGTCGGGGGCGACGACACCGTCGGCGGCCACGCTCCGGCCGTCACCGTGCAGGGTCCACCGGGGGACGAGGCGGGAGCGCGACGAGGCGCGGGGTGCGGTCACGAGTCGTCATGATGACACGGACCGGCCCCCGGGCTCAGCCCAGGACGGCCGACGCCGCCTCCCGCGCCTCCAGGGGTCCTGCGGTGCCGAGGACCGCGCGGGCGGCCTCGCGGCACTGTTCGAGCGTGACCTGCCCCAGCCGAGCACCGACTCCGGCCACCGCGGCCGACGCCGCCGACAGGCTGGTGACGCCGAACCCGACCAGGACGCAGGCGAGCAGCGGGTCCGCGGCGGCCTCACCGCAGACGCCCACCGGCTTGCCCGCGGCAGCTCCGGCCTCGGCGGCGCGGGCGACGAGAGCGAGCACCGCGGGCTGCCACGGGTCGGTCAGGGCGGCGAGGTCGGCGGACATCCGGTCGGCGGCCATCGTGTACTGCGCGAGATCGTTGGTGCCGATCGACAGGAAGTCGACGTGCTCGAGGATGCGGTCGGCGAGCAGCGCGGCCGCGGGGACCTCGATCATCACGCCGGGGGTCAGACCGCGCTCGCGCACGTCCGCGGCGAAGGCCTTCGCTTCGTCGGCGGTCGCGATCATGGGGGCCATCACCCACGGCGACGACGACGTGGCCTCGGCGGCGGCGGCGATGGCGTCGAGCTGGCGATGCAGGATGCCGCGGTCGGCGGCGGCGATGCGAATACCGCGCACGCCGAGCGCCGGGTTGGCCTCGTCGGGATGGGTGGCGAAACGCAGTGGCTTGTCGGATCCGGCGTCGAGCGTGCGGACGACGACCTTGTGGCCTTCGAACGCGGTGAGCACCTCGCCGTAGATGTCGGCCTGCTCGGCGACGGTCGGTTCGACGTCGCGGTCGAGGAAGCTCAGCTCGGTGCGGAACAGACCCACCCCGTCCGCGGCGGTCGTGCGGGCCGCGCGGGCACCGGCACCGTCCTGCACGTTGGCGAGGATGTCGACGTGGTGGCCGTCGGACGTCCGGCCCGGGCCCGTCCACTCGGCGACGCGGGCGAGGTGGGCGGCGGACTCGTCGACGGCGCGGCGGGCCTCCTCGGCGTCGGGATCGACCGAGAGGAGTCCGGTGGTGCCGTCCACCATGACGGCGGTGCCGGCAGCGACGTCGTCGAGGCCGGCCACGGCGACGACGCACGGAATGCCCAGCTGACGGGCGATGATCGCGGTGTGACTGGTGGGGCCGCCGAGCGAGGTGGCCAACGCGACGACGAGCGTCGGGTCGAGGCCGGCGGTGTCGGCGGGGGCGAGATCCTCGGCGAGCAGCACGGACGGCTGCGCGGGCGTGGGAACGCCGGGCTCGGGCAGGCCGGAGAGCTCGGCGAGCACGCGGTCGCAGATGTCCATCAGGTCGGTGATGCGCTCGGCCATGCGTCCGCCGAGCTTGGCGAACATGGCGACGAACTGGTCGGTAGCGGCCACGGCCGCATAGGCGGCGTCGGCGCCGCCCTTGATCGCCTTGGCACCGGCACCGAGCCAGCCGCGGTCCTCGGCCATGGCCGCGTTGGCGGCGAGGACCTCGGACGCGGACCCGGTCGCGAGCGCCGCGCGGGCCTGCAGACGAGCGCCGACGGCCTTCGCCGCGGCACGGAAACGCTCGACCTCGGATTCGCGAGAGTCCTCGCCGATCTCGCGCGCAGCGTCGGGTCGGGTGGGGCGCGGGGCGGGACGGACGACGGGCCCGTACCCGACACCGGGAACGACGGGGGTCCCGTGGAGCGTGCGCGCGTCGGTCCGCGAGTCGGTCACGGTGGTGGATCCCGTCATGTCGTTCCTCCTGCTGTGTGTCTGTGTGCTGTTGCCGTGGACGCACACCGTCGAAACGTGTGTGCGTCGCGTCTCGGCTCGCGACTGGTGTGATCGAGATTACGCGAACCTCTTGACATGTCAACAGAGACGGGCGTAAAACAACATAAACCAACAACAAACCCACGGATCGGAGGGGCGGAGGTGACCACGACCATGTACGCGGAAGAGCGGCAGAACGCCATCGCGGGCCTCATCGGCCAGCGCGGTCGCGTATCCGTCGCCGACCTCGCGGACACCTTCGGCGTGACCACCGAGACCGTGCGGCGCGATCTGGCTGCGCTCGATCGCATGGGCGTCGTGCGCCGGGTCCACGGCGGCGCCGTTCCCGTCACCACCATCGCGACCGTCGAGAAGGGCCTGGCCGAACGCGAGCACACGCGGACACAGGAGAAGGACCGCATCGCGGCCGCGGCCGTCCGGTTCCTTCCCGACGCCGGCGGCAGCGTGGCGCTCGACGCCGGCACCACCACCGGACGCCTCGCCGCACTGGTCCCGGTCGACGTCGAACTCACCGTCGTGACCAACTCCCTGCCCATCGCCCAGCGACTCGCCACGGTGCCGTCTCTGTCGCTCCATCTCGCCGGCGGGCGCGTCCGCGGCGTCACGCAGGCGACGGTCGGTGAGGACGCGGTGCGCACCTTCACGACCCTGCGCGTCGACGTCGCCTTCCTCGGCACCAACGCCCTCAGCGTCGCCCACGGCCTGTCCACCCCGGACACCGAGGAAGCCGCGGTCAAGCGCGCCATGGCCGCCGCCGCCGACCGCGTGGTCGTGGTCGCGGACTCCGCCAAGATCGGCCTCGAGTACTTCATGTCCTTCGCCGCACTCGACGGCGTCGACGTCCTGGTCACCGACGACGGCATCACCGATGCCGACTGCACCCGTCTGCAGCAACACGGATTGGAGGTGGTGGTCGCATGATCCTCACCCTGACGGCCAACCCCAGCATGGACCGCACCGTCACGCTCGACGCGGCGCTCCAGCGCGGCGCCGTCCATCGCGCCACCACCACGACCACCGATCCCGGCGGCAAGGGTGTCAACGTCGCCCGCGTCCTCACCGCCGCCGGCCGGCCGTGCACCGCCGTGCTGCCCGGAACCGGCTCGGACCCCCTGCTCGGGGCGCTCGGCGCCCTGGGCGTGCGCTACCACGCCGTCCCGACGACGGGTCTCGCTCGCACCAATCTCACCGTGAGCGAACCCGACGGCACCACCACCAAGATCAACGAGCCCGGCACGGCGCTCGCCCCCGAGACCGTCGCCGGTCTCACCGCCTCGGTGCGCGAACTCGCGCAGCGCGCCCAGTGGGTCGTGCTGTCCGGTTCGGTCCCGCCCGGCGTCGACGCGGGGTGGTACGGCGACCTGGTGGCGGCGGTACGCGAGACGTCGGCGCGCGTCGCCGTGGACACCTCGGACGCTCCCCTGCTCGCACTCGCGGCAGGCTTCCCGCGGACCGCGCCGGACCTGATCAAGCCGAACGCCGAGGAGCTCGGACAGCTCACCGGACGCGACGGCGAGGTCCTCGAACACGCTGCAGCACAGGGCGATCCGATGCCCACGGTCGAGGCCGCCCGGATTCTCGTCGACCGCGGCGTCGGCGCCGTGCTCGCGACCCTGGGCGCCTCCGGTGCCGTCCTGGTCACCGCGACGGGCGCCTGGTTCGCCACCCCTCCCCCGATCACCCCGCGCAGCACCGTCGGCGCGGGCGATTCGTCCCTGGCCGGGTACGTGCTGGCCGACCTCGACGGTGCGGACGGTGCCGGGCGACTCGCCCGGGCCGTCGCCTACGGATCGGCAGCCGCCGCTCTGCCCGGCACCCGCCTCCCCACTCCCACCGACGTCCACGTCGACGCCGTTCCCGTTCGATCGCTTTCCCTGCCCGGCTCGTCCGCCCTCGCTCGACACACCTCCTGAGGAAATGAACATGTCCACTCCCACCACGGATGCACCCGGCATCATCGCGGAGGATCTGATCCTTCTCGACGCCGATCTCGGTGCCGACAAGAACGCCGTCATCGAGCGGCTGGCCGGTGTCCTCGCCGACGCCGGTCGAGCCACCGACTCCGCCGCGTTGCTCGACGCCGCCCTCGCACGCGAGGCGCAGTCGGCGACCGGACTGCCCGGCGGCATCGCCATCCCGCACTGCCGATCGGCCGCGGTCACCACCGCGTCCCTCGGGTTCGCCCGGGTGTCGCCGAAGGTCGATTTCGGCGCCCCCGACGGCGATGCCGACCTGGTCTTCCTCATCGCGGCCCCCGAGGGCGCCGGGGCCGAGCACATGAAGCTGCTCTCCTCGCTCGCCCGTGCGCTGGTCAAGCCGGCCTTCGTGACCTCGCTGCGCGAGGCCCGCACCCCGGCCGAGGTGGTGACGCTCGTCCAGGACGTGCTCGCCCCCAAGCCCGCCGGCACCTCCACGGCCACCGCCGCGTCCGCCGCCTCGGCCACCGCAGCCTCCACCCCGGTGAGCACGGCGAAGTCCGAGACCCCCGACACCGCCGCCGCGACGTCGTCGTCGGCGCCGAAGCACATCGTCGCCATCACTGCGTGCCCCACGGGTATCGCCCACACCTACATGGCGGCCGACTCGCTGAAGGACGCCGGCGACCGCGCCGGCGTCACCGTGCACGTCGAGACCCAGGGCTCGTCGGGCTCCACCGCCCTTGATCCGCAGCTGATCGCCTCGGCCACCGCCGTCATCTTCGCGACCGACGTGGGCGTCAAGGGCCGCGAGCGCTTCGCCGGCAAGCCGGTGATCGAGTCCGGCGTCAAGCGCGCCATCAACGAGCCCGACACGATGGTCGCCGAGGCCCTGCGTGCCGGTGACGATCCGTCGGCGGCCCGCGTGTCGGGCTCCGCTCCCGCCGCGGGCGCCGCCGCGTCCACCGGTGGCCTCGGCTGGGGCACGCGCCTGCGTCAGATCCTGCTGACCGGCGTGAGCTACATGATCCCGTTCGTCGCGGCGGGCGGTCTGCTCATCGCGCTCGGCTTCCTGCTCGGCGGCTACCAGATCACCGAGGTCGCCGAGGACGTCGTCCTGAACAACAGCCTGCAGAACCTGCCGGACGGGGGTCTCGCGACCTACCTCGGCGCGGTCCTGTTCCAGCTCGGCAGTCTGGCGTTCTCGTTCCTCGTCCCGGCGCTGGCGGGCTACATCGCCTTCGCCATCGCCGATCGACCCGGCATCGCACCCGGCTTCACCGCCGGTGCCGTGGCCGTCCTGGTCGGCGCGGGCTTCATCGGCGGTCTGGTCGGCGGCCTCATCGCCGGCTTCGTCGCCCTGTGGATCAGCCGCATCTCCGTGCCGTCGTGGCTGCGCGGCCTCATGCCCGTCGTCATCATCCCGCTCGGCGCGACCCTCGTGGTCGGCGGCCTGATGTTCCTGGTGCTCGGCCGTCCGCTGGCCGCCATCACCTCCGGCCTCACCAACTGGCTCAACGGCCTGTCCGGCTCGTCCGTCATCATCCTCGGCATCATCCTCGGCCTGATGATGTGCTTCGACCTCGGTGGCCCGGTCAACAAGGCCGCCTACGCCTTCGCCACCGCGGGCCTCGCCATCGACAACGAGGCGTCGCTGCGCATCATGGCCGCGGTCATGGCCGCCGGCATGGTGCCCCCGCTGGCCATGGCCATCTCCTCGACGGTGCTGCGCCCGAAGCTCTACAGCGCCGCCGAGCGCGAGAACGGCAAGGCCGCCTGGCTGCTGGGATCGGCGTTCATCTCCGAGGGTGCCATCCCGTTCGCGGCTACCGACCCGCTCCGCGTCATCCCGTCGATGATGGCCGGTGGTGCGGTGACCGGCGCGCTGATCATGGCCTTCGGGGTCACCCTCAGCGCCCCCCACGGCGGCATCTTCGTCGCCTTCGCGATGAACAACATCCTGCTGTTCCTCCTCGCGTTGGCCATCGGTGCCGTGGTGTCGGCCGTGCTGGTCACCACCGCCAAGCAGTTCGCCGGTAAGAAGGATTCCGAGCTGGTCGACGATCGCGTCGCCGTCGCAGCCTGATTCCTGACACGATCGACCCCACCACACGCACGACACACGAGGAGCAGTTCATGCCCAGCACCACCGTCGCCGTCGGATCCGCCATCGGCCTGCACGCCCGCCCCGCCGCCGTGATCGCCGAAGCGGTCGCCGACTCCGGCGTGGACGTCACGCTCGAGGTCGCGGACGCCGAGCCCGTGGACGGCGGGTCCGCGCTGATGATCATGACCCTCGGCGCGACCAAGGGCACCGAGGTCACCGTCACCGCCGACGATCAGGCCACGGTCGACAAGATCGCGGCGCTGGTCGCCTCCGACCTCGACGCCTGACCGTCCGAGAAGAATCGGGTGCAGTAACCCACCGTCACGGTGGGTTACTGCACCCGATTTCTGCGTTCCGGGCCCGGTCAGCGCCGTCGGAACACGCGCACGACGAGCAGGGCGGTGACCCCGACGATTACCAGCACCGACGCCGCGGCCACGACGAGCGGCACGAGAATCGACGACGTCGGCTCGGCCGGGGCCTCCTCGGTGTCGGCCACGGGCGCCGGATTCGACGTCCGGTCCGGTGCGATGTCGGCCGCGCGCAGGACGTCGACGGGCGGCAGCGGGGCCGCCGAATCGAGGCCCAGCTCGGAGGCCAGCAGCAGATCCCCGTCGGCGGTGAACGCCGCGGCCTCGCCCTGGGGCCGTGCGGGCGCGGCGACCACGCGGTCCGCGGGCCGGCCCAGCGCACCGGCGACGTCGCCGTCCGGGACCGACCACAGGTAGACGTCGGTGTAGGTCCGCAGCGCCGCGAGCGTTCCGTCCGCGGTGACGGCGCCGCCGGTCACCAGACTCGACCCGACGAGCAAGGGCGGCCCACCGGCGGTTCCGGTGTCGTCGGGAACGAACTCGGCCACGCGCCGCAGCGCGGTCGGTCCGGGAGTCGGCAGGTCCGCCACGGCGACGTCGGTGGTGTAGACGCCGCTGCCGGCACCGTCCTTCGTGACGATCACCGGGCGTCCGTCGCCGCCGATCAGCAGCGCTTCGGCGTCGTGCGCCCCGTCCGGGTACGTCAGCCGCGCCAGGTCGCCCGCCCCGGTCTCGGGGTCGAGGCGGACCAGGCCCACCGTGTCGCGTCGACGGTCGTTGTCGCCGATGTCGGCGAGGACGAGCCGACCGTCGACGGACGCGAGATCCTCGACGTCGTAGGGGTCGACGGGGTTCGGGATCCACCGTGTGACGGCGCAGGACGGATCCAATTGCGCCACACGGTTGTCCGCCCCGCTGTCCCCGATGGCGTATACCGTCTCCCCGATCACGGTGAGGCCGGAAAGCTCGGCCAGACCGGGATCGGTGGGCGTGCAATACACCTCGCCCTGCGCCGCAGCCTCGCCCTGCGCAGCAGCGATGCCCGGCGCGAGCACCGCGGCTCCCACCGCGACCGCGACGGGCAGCGCCGCCCTACGCACTGTGGGCGTATCGAGCGAGCTGCGACGCCAGCGCGGTGGGTACCGTCGCGTCGATGCGCGTGCCGCCCGACTCGTGCGACGTCGACGCGATCCGACCGTCCGCGTGGATGCGAGACACCAGGTCTCCGCGGTCGTAGGGCACCAGCACGCTGACGGACACCTCCGGCGGACGCACGAGTTCCCCAAGGCGGGTCCGCAGCTCGTCGATGCCCTCGCCGGTCTTCGCGGAGACGAAGACGGCGCCGGGCAACAGACCGCGCAGCTGCGTGAGCGTCACCGGGTCGGCGGCGTCGATCTTGTTGACCACGATCAGTTCCTCGGGCGCGGCCGCGTTCTGTTCGCGGATCACCTCGACGATCACCTCGCGAACCGCTTCGATCTGCCCGATCGGCAGGGCGTCGGACCCGTCGACCACGTGCATGAGCAGGTCGCCGTCCACCACTTCCTCGAGCGTCGACCGGAAGGCCTCGACCAGCTGCGTCGGCAGGTGACGCACGAAACCGACGGTGTCGGTGAGCACGCACTCGCGGCCGTCGTCCAGCGTGGCCTTGCGCGTGGTCGGATCCAGCGTCGCGAACAGTGCGTTCTGCACCAGCACGCCCGATCCGGTCAGGGCGTTGAGCAGGCTGGACTTGCCGGCGTTGGTGTATCCGACGATCGCGACGGACGGCACGTTGCCCTGCAGTCGCCGCTCGCGCTTGGTGTCGCGCGCCTGCTTCATGCCGCGAATCTCGCGGCGGAGCTTGGCCATCCGCTCGCGGATGCGACGGCGATCGGTCTCGATCTTCGTCTCACCGGGACCACGCAGACCCACACCGCCGTTGCTGCCGGCGCGGCCACCGGCCTGCCGGGACATCGACTCGCCCCAGCCGCGCAGCCGCGGGAGCATGTACTCCATCTGGGCCAGGGCGACCTGCGCCTTGCCCTCGCGGGACGAGGCGTGCTGGGCGAAGATGTCGAGGATCAGGGCGGTGCGGTCGATCACCTTGACCTTGACGATCTTCTCCAGCGCCGTCAGCTGCGCCGGGGTCAGTTCACCGTCGCAGATGACGGTGTCCGCACCGGTGGCGATCACCACCTCGCGCAGTTCCTTCGCCTTGCCGGAGCCGATGTAGGTGGACGCGTCGGGCCGATCGCGCCGCTGGACGAGGCCCTCGAGGACCTCGGATCCCGCGGTCTCGGCGAGCGCCGCGAGTTCGGTCATCGAGGACTCCGCCTCCTCGGCGGATCCGGAGGTCCAGACCCCCACCAGCACGACGCGCTCGAGGCGCAACTGCCGGTACTCGACCTCGGTGATGTCGGTGAGCTCGGTGGACAGACCGGCGACGCGCCGGAGTGCGCTCCGGTCCTCGAGCTGCATCTCGCCGGTGGACCAGGTGTTCTCGTGTGCCTCGTCCGCGTCGGCGCGTGGAGTCTCGCTGCGCGTGGGCTGTGCATTCGTTGTCGTCATACGTCGTCCATGATCCACGAACGCAGCGCCGTGTGCACGGGCATTTCGGTGTGACACGGACGGCGCCGGTCACCGGCACGCTACGACGCGTGCGCCGCCCGGGACTCGAGCCCGGCCCACCAGGAGGCGGACACCGTCCCCGAGGCGAGCAGTACCGACGGTCCGCGCAGCGTCGCGCGGCCGTCGGCGACCCGGACGACGACGTCGCCGCCGGGCACGGTGACGGTCAACTCGCCGTCGGTGCGCCCGTCGGCTCGCAGGGCGGCGGCGGCCGCGGCGACGGTCCCGGTCCCGCAGGAGCGGGTCTCCCCGACACCGCGTTCGAACACCCGCATGTGGACGCGATCCGCCCGCGCGGCGGTGACGAACTCGACGTTCACTCCGTGCGGGAACACCGCGTGGTCGTACTCGGGCGCCCGTGACAGGTCCAGGGCGGCCAGTCCGTCGGCGTCGAGGTCGGTCGACACGCACGCCAGGTGCGGATTGCCGACGTCGATGCCCGTTCCGCTCCAGCGGCGCCCACCCAGCACCGCGGACGACGCCTCGGTGATGCGCACGGGACCCATGTCGACCGTCACCTGCGCGTCGGTGTCGCCCACGTCGTGCACGATCACCGGGCGGGCGCCGGCCCGCGATCCGACGACGAAGCGGTCCGCGGCCGACAGCCCGGCGGAGCGCACGTAGTGCGCGAACACTCGGACTCCGTTGCCGCACATCTCCGCGACGGACCCGTCGGCGTTGCGGTAGTCCATGAACCAGTCGTCGGCGGCGACCCCGTCCGGCAGTGCGCTCAGCACCCCGCGCTCGCGCAGGGCGCCGGCGGTGGCGACGCGCAGCACGCCGTCCGCGCCGAGGCCCGCGCGGCGATCGCACAGCGTGCGCACCCGCTCCTCGGTGAGGTCGAGCCGCGCGTCGGGGTCCTCCAGCACGACGAAGTCGTTCTCGGTGCCGTGGCCCTTCGCGAAGGCGATGCCGGTGGTCATGACGACGAGTCTCCCACGACCGAACGCAGACCCGGTCGACGCTGACGGGCGATCTCGTAGAGTCCCACCGCCCCGGCGGACGGTGCGCCCAGCGAACTGGCCGTCCCCCCGATCGGGATGGAGACGGTGACGTCGCACGCCTCCCGCCAGGCCGCGGACATGCCGCGGGTCTCGTTGCCGACGACCAGCACGGTCCCCGTCCGGAAATCGTGCTCGTCGATCACGCGGTCACCGGTCTCGTCGGTGCCGACGACGGTGGTCTCGGTCCCGGCCGCGCGGAGCCGCTCGACCACGGCCAGCACGTCCGTCGGCCCGGCCGCGGCGGCCACGGGGATGCCGAACAGCGATCCGGTGGTGGCCCGTACGGCCACCGGGTCGAAGGGGTCCGCGGCGTGTCCGGTCACGACGACGGCGGATGCTCCGAACGCGTCGGCGGACCGGATCAGCGTCCCGAGATTGCCCGGTGACGACGGCCGGTCGACGACGACGATCACCGGCGCCGGTGCGTCGGGAGTCCAGTCGGTGAGGTCCAGCAGCCGCGTGCGCGCGACCAGGAGCACCTCGGGCGGCTGCTCGGCACGCTCCCCCAGCTCGGCCATGAGCTCCGGTGCCACGGACACGATCTCCGCACCCGACCGACGACCCTGCTCCACGGCGTCGTCCGCCCACGTCGACAACGCACCCTCGCTGCGGACGAGGACCGCCTCGACGGGCCAGCCGCGGCCCAGCGCCATCGACACCGGCCGTACGCCCTGCACGACGAACAACCCGGCCTTGGTCCGTTTGGCGCGCGTGGTGAGGTACGACTGCCACTGCTGGAACCGCGCGTTCCGGCTCAGCACGCGGCTCACGTCTGCTCTCCGTCCGCGACGGCGGCGAGTGCCCGGCCGAGCAGGTCGGGGTCCTCCCCGCGCAGCCAGGTGATACGGGGGTCCCGCGCGAACCACGACCGTTGACGACGGACGTAGCGCCGCGTACCGGCGGCGGTCAGTTCGCGCGCCCGCGCGCGGTCGATCTCCCCGTCCAGGTACTGCAGCACCTGGGCGTAGCCGATCGCGCGGCGGGCGGTGACCCCGTCACGAAGGCCGATCTCGATCAACGCCGTCACCTCCTCGACCAGCCCCTCGGCGAACATCGCGTCGGTCCGGGCGTCGATGCGGGCATCCAGTTCGTCGGTGTCGCGGTCGATCCCGAGCACGACGGTTCCCCATCGCGGATCCCCGATGGTCGGGGCGGATGCGGCGAAGGGCTGACCGGTGAGCTCGACCACCTCGAGCGCGCGGACGATGCGTCGACCGTCCGTCGGCAGGATCGACTCGGCGGCGGCGGGATCGCGCCGCGCGAGTTCGCCGTGCAGCGCGGCGACGCCGTCGGCCGCCAATCGGGACTCCCAGCGGGCCCGCACGTCCGGATCGGTGGCCGGAAACCGCCAGTCGTCCAGCAGAGCCTGCACGTACATCATGGAGCCGCCGACGATCACCGGGCGCCGACCCGACGCGAGCAACTCGTCGATCTCCGCCACCGCTGCCTCCTGGTACGCGGCGACCGTGGCCGTCTCGGTCACGTCCAGGACGTCGAGGCGGTGGTGCGGGATACCCCGCCGTTCGTCCACCGGGGTCTTGGCCGTCCCGATGTCCATACCGCGGTACTGCTGCATCGCGTCGACGTTGACGATGTCGCCGCCGAACCGCTCCGCCAGGTCCAGCGCGAGCGCGGACTTTCCCGTGGCCGTGGGACCGACGACGGCGACGGGATTCGGACGTGCCACGTCGACGGGCACCGACGCGCCGGTCACGTCCACGTCCCCACCGTGTAGCCGACGCCGTACGGCGCCGCGCGGTACGCCGTCCGCCCAATGAACCGTCGTCCCGACGCGTCGGCCACCGCCGCCGCCACCTGCCAGGCCGCGCGTCCCGAGACACCCAGCTCGGCGCACAGGGCCGGATCGAGCGATCGGAGCGCCGCGCTGTCCACAGCCGCGAGGGCGTCGTCGACACGCTGTTGGACGCCCTCGGCGCGGTCGTCGAACGCTCCCGGCGCCCCGGCGGTCAGTGTGGTCGCGCCGTCCGCGACGACGAGCAGGCCCACCCGGTCCGACCCGCTCAGTCGGTCCCCGATGTCCCGGGCGACGGACGCGCACTGCCCGGCGTCCGCGTCGACGGCGACCAGCATCACGTCGACGGCGCTCTCCGGCGCGGCCCGCTCCCGCAGCCAGCCGACGGTCGACGCGGCCAGGGGGAGCGCAGGATCCGGTGGGCCGTCTGCGTCCGGCGCGGTCCGTACGACCACGTCGGCGCCCCAGCCCGCGTACGTCCCCACCACCGAGCGCAGCAGTCCCGCGTGCGTGTCGACACCCACCGCGAGCAGGACGTCGCTGCGGTCGGCCAGGTCACGCACCACGCCGAGCGCGGCGTCCCGCAGCTCGGTCACCTCGTCGCTCGCCGCGCCCATCAGTTCCGGAACCAGCAGCGGCGGCGAGGGAACGAAGGCGACGGCGGACAGCACGCCGCCACGGTAGTCGAGACCACCCGGGGGGCTCGCCGCACGGGTTTCGATGGTCGCGGGCGGCGGGAGGGGGTTGAATGGGCTCGACAACGATCAGGCAGCCGTGACGCGCGGCAGAGACGGAGCGACCATGACCGACCGCGAGAGCAGCAGCGACACCGACACCACCGGCACCGCCGCTCCCCGTCCCGGCCCCCGTCCGGGCCCTCGCCCGGGCCCCGTGCCCGGACACCGACCGTCCGCCGCTCCGTCCGCCGCCGCACCCGCCGAGGCCGCGCACGACTCCCATCCCCATGCGATCGTTCCCGTGGTCACCGACCCGTCCGAGTGGGGCCGCGTCGACGACGACGGCACCGCGTGGGTACGAACCGCCGACGGCGAGCGCGTGATCGGCTCGTGGCAGGCCGGCGATGCCGCGGAAGGCCTCGCGCACTTCGGACGTCGGTACGACGACCTCGCGACGGAGGTCGCCCTGCTCGAAGCTCGGCTCAATTCCGGCGCGGGGGACGCCAAGAAGACCAAGGCCGCCGCCGTTGCGCTCGCGGAGACGCTGCCGACCGCAGCGGTGATCGGTGACGTCGACTCTCTCGCGGCGCGGCTTCGCGCCGTCATCGACCATTCCGACGAGGTCGCCGCCGAGCATCGTCGTACCCGCGACGCACAGCGATCGGAGGCGACGGCGCGCAAGGAGGCCCTGGCGGCCGAGGCGGAACAGATCGGCGCCGAATCGACGCAGTGGAAGGCGGCGGGCGACCGACTCCGCGCGATCCTCGACGAGTGGAAGACCATCCGCGGCGTCGATCGCAAGGTGGACGACGCGTTGTGGAAGCGCTACTCCAAGGCGCGCGAGGCCTTCAACCGACGTCGCGGTGCCCACTTCGCCGATCTCGACCGCGAACGCGGAGCGGCGAAGGTGCGCAAGGAGGAGCTGGTCGCTCGCGCCGAGGCTCTGTCCTCCTCCACCGACTGGGTCGAGACGGCGCACGTCTTCCGCGATCTGCTGACGGAGTGGAAGGCCGCCGGGCGCGCACCCCGCGATGCCGACGACGTTCTGTGGCAGAAGTTCAAGGGCGCGCAGGACGTGTTCTTCGCGGCGCGCAACGCCGCGCAGTCCGAGCAGAACGCGGAGTTCGAGGAGAACGCGCGCGCGAAGGAACAGCTGCTCGAACAGTACGGGCCGTCCATCGACCCGGCCGCCGATCTCGAGGGCGCTCGCGCCACCCTGCGCACGCTGCAGGACAAGTGGGACGCCGCGGGCAAGGTGCCGCGCGAGCGCATGGGCGACCTCGAGGGCAAGCTGCGGGCGATCGAGAAGAGGGTGCGCGACGCGGCGGACTCCGAGTGGCGCCGCACCGACCCCGAGGCGATGGCCCGCGCCGCCCAGTTCCGTGAGCGCGTGGAGCAGTTCGAGGACCAGGCACGGAAGGCCGACGCGGCCGGCAAGGCGAAGGACGCCGAGAAGTACCGCGCGCAGGCGCAGCAGTGGCGTGAATGGGCGGATGCCGCTCAGGGCGCGCTCGAGGAGCGCTGATCGAACGGTCGACTCAGCCGTCGCGGCGGGCGTTCCGACGTCCGTCGCGGCGGGTCCGATCCAGCACCGTCTCGCGCGCGGCCTCGTCGAGAATGGCTGCGTCCCGGCGCGCCGACGCGGCCGCCCACTGCTGCGTGGACCGGTTCCACACCACCTTGAACCAGTGGAACGCCAGCACGAGGACCAGCAGCCACCCGACGATCAGGCCGATGCCGGGGCCGGCGCCGCTGAGGTTCGACGGAACGGTCTGGCGGGACCAGATCGCCAGCATCCCGAGCACCGACGCCACGCCGCTGCCGTAGAGGGCGATCCACGCGAGCGCCCACCGCTGGGTCACCAGCGCGAGGGCGGAGACTCCGACGGCGAAGACGAGCGCCAACCAGACGAAGATCCGGGACGGCAGCGCAATCGATTCCGCCGCGGCGTCCTCGTCGAACGCGATGACGTCCCATCCGTTCGCCGCACCGCTGTGCGGCAGCGCGAACGTGAGCAGGAGCAGCAGGACGGCGGCGGCGACCACGACGGCCCGGACACCGGGATCGATGCGGCCGGAGATGCGGCGTTCGGCGGCGGCGAGGTCGGCCGCCGACCGCTCGCGGTCCATCGGCTCAGACCGCTCCCGGTCCAGTTCGTTCGGTTCGGTCACAGTGCACATCCCATCGTCGGGGCCGGCTCGGGAGCCGGGGCGCCGATGCGGGGCAGGCCGAGGCCCACTCCCACCGGCGCGGTGGTCGGTCGCAGTCCGCGTTCGTGACGGTCGCCCGCCACAGTGCGCCGATGCGTCCGCAGCGGGGCGTCGGCGACGAGGTGGTACGGCTTGGCGTCGGTGACGCGGGTGGTGACGACGTCGCCGGGACGCACGTCGCCGTCCACCGCTCCGACGGGCCGGAAGTGAACCAGGCGACCGTCGCGGGACCGTCCGCTCATGCGTTCGGTCACCGCGTTCTTGCGGCCCGCGTCCGCAGCGACGAGCAGCTCGACCTCGGTACCGACCACTCGACGGTTCTCCTCCAGGGCGATCTCCTCCTGGAGGGCGATGAGGCGCTCGTAGCGTTCCTGGACGACGGCCTTGGGCACCTGATCGGCCATCTCGGCGGCGGGAGTCCCCGGCCGGATCGAGTACTGGAAGGTGTACGCGCTGACGAAGCGCGCGCGCCGGACGACGTCGAGGGTGTCCTGGAAGTCCTCCTCCGTCTCACCGGGGAAGCCGACGATGATGTCGGTGGTGATCGCCGCGTGCGGGATGGCGGCGCGCACCCGGTCGAGGATGCCGAGGAACTTCTCGCGGCGGTAGGACCGCCGCATGGCCCGCAGGATGCGGTCGGACCCGGACTGGAGCGGCATGTGCAGCGTCGGGCAGACGTTCGGGGTGGCGGCCATGGCGTCGATGACGTCGTCGGTGAACTCGGCGGGGTGCGGCGAGGTGAAGCGCACCCGTTCGAGGCCCTCGATGGTTCCGCACGCCCGCAGGAGGGCGGCGAACGCCCCGCGGTCGCGAGGGGTGTCCGGATCGGCGAACGACGCGCCGTAGGCGTTGACGTTCTGCCCGAGCAGCGTCACCTCGAGTACGCCCTCGTTCACCAACGCCTGCACCTCCGCGAGCACGTCGCCGGGGCGCCGGTCGACTTCCTTGCCGCGCAGCGCCGGGACGATGCAGAACGTGCAGGTGTTGTTGCAGCCGACGGAGATCGAGACCCACCCCGCGTAGGCCGAGTCGCGCTTGGCCGGCAGCGTCGAGGGGAACGCGTCGAGCGAGTCGAGGATCTCGACCTCGGCACGCCTGTTGTGCCGGGCGCGATCGAGCAGCGCCGGGAGCGATCCGAGGTTGTGCGTGCCGAACACCACGTCGACCCAGGGTGCCTTCTGCACCACGACGTCGCGGTCCTTCTGGGCCAGGCACCCCCCCACGGCGATCTGCATCGACGGGTCGGCGTCCTTGGCGGGCCGGAGCTGGCCGAGGTTGCCGTAGAGCTTGTTGTCGGCGTTCTCCCGCACGGCGCAGGTGTTGAAGACCACCAGGTCCGCGGAGTCGCCCGCGGCGGCCGGGACGTAGCCGGCGTCCTCCAGCAGCCCGGCGAGGCGCTCGGAGTCGTGCACGTTCATCTGGCATCCGAAAGTGCGCACCTGGTAGGTCCGCGCCCCCTCTGCCCGGGTCGGAAGGTCGATCGTGTCCACGGCCTCCAGGGTACGGCGACCACGAGAACGGTCCGTCGGAGCGCCCGGGAGGGGATTCCGGGGGCGGTAAAGTTTCCATTACATAACTGCCGACCCACCACGAAAACGGACAGTGGCGGGGAAAACTACCTCTAGGGTCATCGCCATGACCCACCCCGACGGCGAGCGCGTGTCCGGCTCGTCCACCGCCCCCATGATCGCGATGCACGGAGTGCAGAAGCACTTCGGCGACTTGCACGTGCTCCGGGACATCGAACTCGACGTTCCTGCCGGGCAGGTCGTGATCGTCCTCGGCCCGTCCGGCTCCGGCAAGTCCACGTTGTGCCGCACCATCAACCGCCTCGAGCCCGTCGACGAGGGCACCATCGCCGTCGACGGCAACCCGCTGCCGTCGGAGGGCAAGGCGCTCGCCGCCCTGCGTGCCGACGTCGGCATGGTCTTCCAGTCCTTCAACCTGTTCGCGCACAAGACGATTCGCGAGAACGTCATGCTCGGACCGACCAAGGTCCGGAAGATGAAGAAAGAGGAGGCGGAGCAGACCACCCAGCGCCTGCTCGAGCGCGTCGGCATCGCCAACCAGGCCGACAAGTACCCGGCCCAGCTCTCCGGCGGCCAGCAGCAACGCGTCGCCATCGCCCGCGCCCTCGCGATGAACCCCAAGGTCATGCTCTTCGACGAGCCGACGTCCGCGCTCGATCCCGAGATGGTCAACGAGGTGCTCGACGTCATGACCTCGCTGGCGAAGGAAGGCATGACCATGGTCGTGGTCACCCACGAGATGGGTTTCGCCCGCCGCGCCGGCGACCGCGTGATCTTCATGGCCGACGGCCAGATCGTCGAGGACACCGATCCCGAAACCTTCTTCACCGCACCGAAATCCGATCGTGCCAAGGACTTCCTGGGCAAGATCCTCAGTCACTGACGCTCCCACACACCCATTTATCGGAGGACATTCGATGCGTTTCACCCGTACCGCCCGCACGGCCGCGGCCGTTCTCGCCGTCGCCTTCGCCGCCACCGCCTGTGGCGGCGACGAGGCCACCAGCGCGTCGCAGAGCGCGGAGAGCGGCAACCTGACCGTCGGCATCAAGTTCGATCAGCCCGGCCTGGGCCTGCGCAACCCCGACGGTTCCTTCAGCGGCTTCGACGTCGAGGTGGCCAAGTACGTCGCCGGCAAGCTCGGCGTCACCCCGGAGAACATCACGTTCAAGGAATCGCCCTCGGCGCAGCGCGAGACGCTGATCGAGAACGGCGAGGTGGACTACATCGTGGCCACCTACTCCATCACCGATGCGCGCAAGGAGAAGGTCGACTTCGCCGGGCCGTACTTCGTCGCCGGCCAGTCGCTCCTGGTGAGCTCCTCGAACAGCGACATCACCGGCCCGGACTCGCTCAACGGCGGCAAGCGTCTGTGCTCGGTGTCGGGATCCACCCCGGCGCAGAAGATCGCCGACCAGTACCCGGATGTTCAACTGCAGCCGTACGACACCTACTCCGCGTGCGTCGAGGCGCTGCGCAACGGTGCCGTCGACGCCGTGACCACGGACGACATCATCCTCGCCGGCTACGCCGCGCAGTACCCGGGCGAGCTCAAGGTGGTCGGCGAGCCGTTCACCGAGGAGCGCTACGGCATCGGCCTGGCCAAGGGTGACGACGAGACCCGCGCCAAGATCAACGACGCCATCGAGGCGATGATCGCCGACGGCTCGTGGCAGAAGGCCTTCGAGGACACCGTCGGCGCGTCCGGCTACCCGCTGCCCGCGCAGCCGACCGTCGACCGCTACTGATCTCGTCTCGATCGGCGCCGAGCGGGCGGTTCGCACCTGTCGAACCGCCCGCTCGGCGCGTCGGCTCGCCCCCCGCACATCGTCCCCACACCCGAGGAGTCGTCGGTGGACATCTTCCTTGATTACGCACCCCAACTGCTCGACGCCTTCTGGATGACGATCAAGCTGGCCGTGCTCTCCGCGATCGGCGCGCTGATTCTCGGCACGATTCTCGCGGCCATGCGGGTCTCCCCCGTTCCCGTCGCACGGTGGATCGGCGCCACGTACGTCACCATCTTCCGGAACACCCCGCTCACGCTGATCCTGCTGTTCTGCTCGTTCGGCCTCTTCCAGACCCTCGGCGTCGCGCTCGCGGATCAGCAGTCGCCGACCGGCCAGGCCGACAACAACTTCCGGCTCGCCGTGCTCGGTCTGAGCGTCTACACGGCCTCGTTCGTGTGCGAGTCGTTGCGGTCCGGCATCAACACCGTGCCCGTCGGCCAGGCCGAGGCCGGTCGGTCGCTGGGCCTGACGTTCTCCCAGAACGTGCGCTACGTGGTGCTGCCGCAGGCGTTCCGCGTGGTCATCGCGCCCCTGGGCAGCGTGTTGATCGCGCTCACCAAGAACACCACGGTGGCCGCGGCCATCGGTGTGCTCGAAGCCGCGATTCTCATGCGGGAGATGATCGAGAACGAGGCCGCCATCTTCGTGGTCGGCGGCATCTTCGCGCTCGGCTTCGTGATCCTCACCCTTCCCACCGGCCTGTTCTTCGGCTGGCTGTCCAACCGATTGGCGGTGGCTCGATGACCACGGTGCAGACTCCCACGCCCGGCGCCGACGCGCCGAAGTCCCGGAAGGCACCCGCCGACCGCGCCACCGTCCTCTACGACGCGCCGGGCCCGAAGGCCAAGGTCCGCAACAACATCCTGTCCGGTGTCGTGCTGGCGGTGCTGCTGTTCGGTGCGTACTTCGTCTACGTGAAGTTCGACGAGAAGGGTCAGCTGACGTCGGCCAAGTGGGAGCCGTTCACGGAATCCACCACCTGGACCACATATCTGATCCCGGGCATCCAGGGCACCATCGTCGCGGCCGGCCTGTCGATCGTGTTCGCGCTGATACTCGGTGCGGTGCTGGGCATCGCACGACTGTCCGACCACAAGCCCGTGCGGGTGATCGCCGGATTCGTCGTGGAGCTGTTCCGCGCCATCCCGGTGCTCATCCTCATGATCTTCCTGTACCAGTTCTACGCCGAGTACGCCGTGTTCAAGTCGCGGTATCTCGCCTTGGCGGCGGTGGTCACGGGCCTGACGCTCTACAACGGCTCGGTGATCGCGGAGATCGTGCGGTCCGGCATCAACTCGCTGCCCAAGGGGCAGACCGAGGCGGCCAAGGCCATCGGCCTGCGCAAGGGCCAGATCATGCGGATGATCCTGTTGCCCCAGGCGGTGACGGCCATGCTCCCCGCCATCGTGTCCCAGATGGTGGTGGCCTTGAAGGACTCGGCGCTCGGCTACATCATCGGCTATGTCGAGGTGGTGCGGTCCGGGCAGCAGGTGGGCGCCTTCTACGGCAACTACCTGCCGGCCCTCATCATCGTGGCCATCATCATGATCGCACTGAACTCGCTGCTCACCTACCTGGCCACCGCCCTGGAGAAGCGACTGCGACGTGGCAAGAAGAGCACCGGCGTGGTGCTGGCCGGTGATGCGACCCAGCAGGGCCTGAGCACGTAGGTCTGCGCCCAGAACTGCGTCAGTTCTCGAGGCCGTCGGTGTCCGCACCGACGGCCTCGAGCTCGCTCTTGGCGATCTCGAACGCCATGCCCTGCGGAAACCCCCGCCGTGCCAACATGCCCACGAGCGACCGCAGCACCTTGTCCCGGTCGGTCGACGCCGTCGCGCGCACCGACGGCGACCGCAGCTTCTTCACCACCAGCTCGCGCGCGCGGTCCCGCTCGTCCTCGGGGTCGATGGTCTCCAGCGCTTCGGCGGCCACCGCGGGATCGATGCCCTTGGTGCGCAACTCGTTTCGCAGCGCCTGCTTGCCGCGGCCGGAGTACGTGTGCCGCGACCTGACCCACTGATGGGCGAAATCGCGATCGTCCACGAGACCGAGTTCGGTCAGCCGGTCGAGCACCGACGCGGTGACCGCCGGGGCGAACCCCTTGTCGGTCAGCCGCGTGGTCAGCTCATGGCGGCTCCGAGCCCGGTCGGTGAGCAACCGCAGAGCAGCATCACGTGCCTGCTCCGCGGTGCCCCCGCCCGCGCCGCCGTCACCGGTCATCGTCAGAACTCGACGGGCGCCGCAGCCTCGTCGGAGGTGCGGACGTCGGCACCGATACCGAGCTTCTCCTTGATCTTCTTCTCGATCTCGTCACGGATGTCGGTGTTCTCGAGCAGGAACTTGCGGGCGTTCTCCTTGCCCTGGCCGAGCTGATCGCCCTCGTAGGTGAACCACGAGCCGGACTTGCGCACGAAACCGTGCTCCACGCCCATGTCGATCAGCGAGCCCTCCTTGCTGATGCCCTTGCCGTACAGGATGTCGAACTCCGCCTGCTTGAAGGGCGGCGACACCTTGTTCTTGACCACCTTGACGCGGGTCCGGTTGCCCACCGCGTCCGTGCCGTCCTTCAGCGTTTCGATGCGGCGGATGTCCATGCGTACGGAGGCGTAGAACTTCAACGCCTTACCACCCGTGGTGGTCTCCGGCGAGCCGAACATGACGCCGATCTTCTCGCGCAGCTGGTTGATGAAGATCACGGTGGTGCCGGAGTTGTTCATCGCACCGGTGATCTTGCGGAGTGCCTGGCTCATGAGGCGCGCCTGCAGACCCACGTGGCTGTCACCCATCTCGCCCTCGATCTCCGCGCGCGGCACGAGGGCGGCCACCGAGTCGACCACGAGGATGTCGAGTGCGCCCGAACGGATCAGCATGTCCGCGATCTCGAGGGCCTGCTCACCGGTGTCCGGCTGGGAGACCAGCAGCGCGTCGGTGTCCACGCCGAGCTTCGCGGCGTAGTCCGGATCGAGCGCGTGCTCAGCGTCGATGAATGCCGCGATGCCGCCGGCGGCCTGCGCATTGGCCACCGCGTGCAGAGCCACGGTGGTCTTACCCGAGGATTCCGGTCCGTAGATCTCGATGACCCGGCCGCGCGGCAGACCGCCGATACCCAGCGCCACGTCCAGCGCGATGGAGCCGGTCGGAATGACGGCGATCGGCGCGCGAGCCTCGTCCCCGAGGCGCATCACCGAGCCCTTGCCGAAGTTCTTGTCGATCTGCGCGAGTGCCAGATCGAGGGCCTTGTCCCTGTCGTACGCTGCTGCCGCCATGATGGTCTCCTTCTCGACGTTCTCGTCCCCTGCATGTCTGTCGACAAGGTAGAGGGGGGCACCGACAAGAACCGCTCGGCGAGCCGATCCACGTCGTCACTGAGACCTACTCTAAGCGAACACCTGTTCGACGGACAGGCGACACGCCGGACCGGACGCGGTCACCACCGCGAACGCGGCACGTCGAACTCGGCGCAGAGTGCGCGCCAGACGTCCTTGGGGTCCTCCCCCGCCTCGATGGCGTCGGCTGCGGTGCGATTGCCGAGGGACAGCACCACGTGGTCGACCAGGATGGAATCGCCGTACACCGTGCCGAACTGTTCGGCGACGAGGTCGTGGAATTCGGTCAGACGCACCGTCTCACCGTACCCGGGGAACGAGCGCCGAACACATCCGCTCGCTCGAGCCCGGATCGCCCGAGCCCGACTCACGCACGACCGGCTAGCACACTCCGACAGACGGCCACGGGATCGCGGACCGCGTCGGCTCCGGCCGCCGCGCGCCGCGCGGCACGGCGGAAGGACGGTT
This sequence comes from Rhodococcus sp. PBTS 1, assembly GCF_001620025.1. Classification (NCBI taxonomy): domain Bacteria; kingdom Bacillati; phylum Actinomycetota; class Actinomycetes; order Mycobacteriales; family Nocardiaceae; genus Rhodococcus; species Rhodococcus sp. PBTS 1. The sequence continues at coordinate 1,580,499 of NZ_CP015219.1, read as the reverse complement.
CCCGCAGCACGCGCGCCAACGCCCGAGCCAGCGCATCGACGTCGGGCGGGGACACCGGAATCGAACTGCCCTGCCGCGCCGCGCGATTCGCCAGTTCCCATTGATCGCCGCCGCCGGGCACCGTCACCGCGGGGACTCCCGACGACAAGGTCTTCGCCAACATTCCATGGCCACCACCGCACACCACCGCCGACGCCGAGCGCAGGAGGACGTCCTGCCGACCCGAGCCGGCAACCGCCCAGGACGGCAGGGCATCATGCTGCCGCCCCGGCACCTCGAGCGCGCTGATCGCCACCCGCACCGGCAGTCCCGACGCCCTCGACCGGGCCGCCGCCGACAGCGCCACGTCCACCGTGGACGCCTCACCGGTCGCGGCCGTGGAGGGAGCGACGACCACCAACGGCTCGTCCCCCGACGGCAGGTCGAGCACGGTGTCGGTGGGCTCCCACAGCAGCGCGCCGACCAGGCGCGCCTCCGACGGCCAGTCGGCCCGGGGCACCTCCAACGCCGGGATCGTCGCGATCAACCGTCGCGCCGGTCCGGGATCGAGCGCCGGCAGTCCCACCGAGATCCGCGCCGCCGACCGCTGCGCCGTTCCGGCGCGCACCGAGCGAGCCGTGAGTCGACGCATCACGCCGTCCCGCATACGCCCGCGCACCCCCGACCCCGGCGCCAGACCGCTGCCGAGCGGAGGCAGGGAGCGAGACGGGCGGTAGAGCGGATGCGGCGAGAGCTCCACCCACGGAATCCCGCACCGCTCGGCGGCCATGCCGCCGCCGGCGGTCAGCACGTCCGCTACCACCAGGTCGGGTGCGAGGTCGGTCAGCACCGGCATCACCTGCGTCGACATGTGGGCTGCACGGCCGTGGATGCGCTGACCGGCATCGGCGTCGTCGTCCTCCGGCCGCGGTTCCAGACCGGGCAGGGGGCGCACGTCGAGTCTCGCCGCACGGCCCGCCTGCCACCACCGCTCGCCGGTGAGGACCACGGCCTCGTCACCCGCGGAGCGGAACCGCTCGGCGAGGGCCATCACCGGAAACGCGTGACCGGCGTCGGGGCCGGCGATCAGCACCACTCGCACCGAGTCAGCCTAGCCAGCCGAGTCGTCGGACCTGCTAGCCCTCAGAACATCGAGTCGACGGTCTTGTCGGTGCCGTTCTTCTCCCCCGTCATCGACCGGTACAGGAAGTACAGACCGGCACCGACCACCGCGAGAGCCAGCAGCGGGAAGAGGGCCTTCAGCACGGCGCCCAGGATCACCACGGCCAGCCAGACCAGCACGATCGCCCCGAGAATCTTCCAGAACATGACGTCCACCTTTCGTCGTCGGCGTCGGGCGCTTCTCGCCGATCGCCTGCAGTCGATCGTGGCAGACGTCGGGCCCGAAAACCCGCTCCGAACAGCGATTTCAGGGTGGAACTCAGGGTGGTCACCCATCCCGGTGACGACGCGGCCGGGGTCCGGCCCCGAGATCAGGGACGGTTCGACCGGTCCAGCCGGTCCAGGCCGTACGCCCACCCTTCGAGCCGGTCCGTGGCGAACTGCAGCGCGTCACGTCGTGACGCCGGGCCGGCAGCCGATCCGGACGCCGGGGCGGTCAGCAGGGCCGCGGCGGCGACCAACCCGTCGTACTGCTCCACACCGTCACGGAGCCGGGCGGCGGTGGACGCGATGGCGGAGCGCAGGTGCGCGGCGGCGGCCTCGCTGCCCTCGGCGGCCCGCTCCATGGCCACGACATCGTCCGCAGCAGCGGTCAGCGACGCGGCAGCCGCCGCAGCGATACGGGAGGTGTCCTGCACGTCGTCCTCGGCCACCGTTCCCGACCGGGACACGATGCCGAGCAATTCGTGCAGGCTCTGTTCGGACCGACGCAACCGATCGATCGGCTCACGGGCCGCCGATCCGTAGGGAGGCAGGGTGCGCGGCGCGGGCCGCGCAGCCGGCAACGGCTCGCCGCGTAGTCGGCGGTAGGCCGCCAGTGCCGCCACCGACGGCACGGCCAGGAGCGCGGTGGCACCGGCGCCGCCGACGATCACCCACTCGGGGGCAGCGGCGACCGCCACCATGGCGGTACCGACGGCGCTGGACCCCGACGCCGCACCGAAGAACGTGGCGCGGCGTCGGGTCCGGCGGATCTTGCGCTCGGCACGCCGCCGGGGATCGTTCCACGTGCGAGCGGACTCGATCAGGGGGCCCGCCGCCCGCGCCACGGTGACGGCGCGGCCCTGGAGTCGCTCTCGCATGACGTTCGGTCCGGCGGTCAGTTGGCCTGCGGCCGTTCCGGATTCGCCTGCGGCGACAGATTCTTCGGTGCGGCGGCAGGATCGGCGGTGGGCCCGGACGTGATCGCGTCGCCCTTCATGGACGCGCGAATCTGCTCGAGACGGCTGTGGCCGGCCATCTGGACGCTCGCCTGCTGGACCTCCATCATGCGGCCCTGCACGGAGTTCTGCGCCAGCTCGGCGGACCCGAGGGCGTTGGCGTACCGGCGCTCGATCTTGTCCCGCACGGCGTCGAGGCTCGGCGTGTTGCCGGGGGCCGACAGAGTGGAGTCCATCGACCGAAGGCTCTCCGAGACGCGCTCCTGCATCTTGGCCTGCTCGAGCTGGCTGAGCAGCTTGGTGCGCTCGGCGACCTTGGCCTGCAGCGTCATCGCGTTCTGCTCGACGGCCTTCTTGGCCTGGCTGGCGGCCTGCAGAGCCTGATCGTGCAGAACCTTGAGATCCTCGACGCCCTGCTCGGCGGTGACCAGCTGCGCTGCGAAGGCTTCGGCCGCATTGGTGTACTGCACTGCCTTCTCGGTGTCACCGGCGGCATTGGCCTGGTCGGCCAGAGTCACGGCCTGGCGCGCGTTGGCGTTGAGCTTCTCCACCTCGTCGAGCTGGCGGCTGAGCTTCATCTCCAGCTGGCGCTGGTTGCCGATCACCGAGGCCGCCTGCTGCGAGAGGGCCTGGTGCTGACGCTGGGCGTCCTCGATGGCCTGCTGGATCTGGACCTGCGGGTCCGCCTTCTCGTCGATCTTCGAGTTGAACAGGGCCATCAGATACTTCCAGCCCTTGACGAAAGGATTGGCCATCGGTTCTTCCTGCCTCCATGTGGAATCCGCCGCTACGCGACCCGGCCGGCGACGGTCACCGGCCGCTGTTCATCGACCATCGTTCCACGCGCGCCGCCCGATTTCGAACCTTCGGGTCTCACCCGCGGTCCGCTTACCGAACCCGGGCGGCCGCGCGGCACGTCATGCCGCCGCGAGTGCCCGCGCGGTCGGTGCCGGAATGACGACCCGAGTGCCGTCGTCCACCCGCACCCCGGGTGCGGCCGTGACGGCCCGATCCTCGGCGGGCGCGGGAGCCAGCGCCACGCTGACGTCCGACAGCACGTCGGACAGGGGAACGTCGAGCGCCTCGCAGATCGCGTTGAGCAGCTCGCTCGACGCTTCCTTGCGGCCCCGCTCGACCTCGGACAGGTACCCGAGACTCACCCTGGCCGTGGTGGAGACCTCACGCAGCGTGCGGCTCTGTGCGACCCGAGTGCGGCGAAGACTGTCGCCGAGTGCCTCACGCAGAAGCATCATGTGGCCTCTCCTCGTTTCTCGTGCGGTGGGACTGCCGGAGGCGTCGACCGCTTCCGGATCGAGAGCGTCACCGCCTCGACCGAACAATCCCGTTCTTCGTCCAACGCCGACACCGACCGAAGGGTTCCCGACTCCCCTCGACAATTCGGTTACCCAGCCCTGCCGGGGTGAACGCACCCCACTCGCGCCGGGTGATCGACCCTAACGCCACCACCACCGTGTCGAGCGGACGGTGTCGGTCACGTCGCGCGCGCGTCGGCCGCACCGGCGACCCGCGGCCGCATCGCCGACACGACGTAGTCCACCCCGGTGACGACGGTGAGAATCAGCGCGGCCCACATGAGCGCCATGGCCGCCGGCACCACGGCGGCCGGCAGGGGCATCACGTAGAGCCCGATGGCGACACCCTGCACCAGGGTCTTCAGCTTCCCGCCGCGACCGGCCGGGATGACGCCGTGCCGCAGCACGGCGAACCGCAGGAGCGTGATCCCGACCTCGCGGACACCGATCACCACCGTGATCCACCACGGCAGCACGCCCAGCATGGAGAGCCCCACCAGGGCCGCACCGATGAGGGCCTTGTCCGCGATCGGGTCGGCCATCTTCCCGAAGTCCGTCACCAGACCGTGCTTGCGGGCGAGCTGGCCGTCGATGCGATCGGTGATGGCGGCGATGGCGAACACGGCGAACGCCGCCCACCGCCACCCGACGCTCTGTCCGCCGTCGACGAAGAGGGCCCAGAGAAACACCGGGACCAGCAGGATGCGCAGCACGGTCAGCACGTTGGCGATGTTCAGCAGCGGCGCCGGACGGACCGCACCGGCCGTGGCCACGCCGTCCTCTCGAGGAGCGGCGGCGCTGCCTCCGCCGTGCCCTCCCGGGACACTGCCACCCGGTGCGCCCGGCGAAGTGTCGAACTCCGCGCTCACGTCGGGCAGCCCGCTCGGCGGGGTGGCGACAACGCTGCGGCACTGGGCACAGGCTCACAATATCGGTACCGCCGGGCACTACTGTCTCCCCCATGACATCCGAGCTCGATCCGGACCCCGGCGTCGGCCACGACACGCCCGACCCGGCGTCGCCGTCCACGGAGCGAGTCCGCATTCGCCGTGCGCGGACCTCGGACATCCCCGACATCAAGCGGTTGATCGACATCTACGCCGGTCGCATCCTGCTGGAGAAGAACCTGGTCACGCTCTACGAGGCGGTGCAGGAGTTCTGGGTCGCCGAGGTCGACGGCGTCGTGGCGGGATGCGGCGCGCTGCACGTGCTCTGGGCCGATCTCGGCGAGATCCGCACGGTGGCCGTGGACCCCGCCGTCAAGGGCCACGGCGTCGGTCATCTGGTGGTCACCACCCTGATCGACGTGGCCCGCGAACTGCAGTTGTCGCGACTGTTCGTCCTCACCTTCGAGGTGTCCTTCTTCGCGCGACACGGCTTCTCCGAGATCGAGGGCACCCCGGTCACCGCGGAGGTCTACGCCGAGATGTGCCGGTCCTACGACACCGGTGTCGCCGAGTTCCTCGACCTCAGCTACGTCAAGCCGAACACCCTGGGCAACACGCGCATGCTGTTGACGCTTTGATTCGTAAGAACCGCCACACCCGACCGACACACTCGACCCGAACGGAGCCCCCGTGCCGCACTTCCTCGTCCACTACACCTACTCGCCCAGCACCGCCGACGGCCGCGACCGCGTGCGCGCCGAGCACCGGGACTGGCTGCGGGAGCAGATCGCGCAGGACCGCGTGGTGACCGCGGGTCCGTACCCCGACGACAGCGGCGCCACCATCGTCGCGCAGGGAACGGACGAGGCCGACGTGCGCGACCTGTTCGCCGACGATCCGTTCGTCCGCGACGAGCTCGTCGAGGCGATCGCGGTGCAGGAGTGGAAGCCGGTTCTCGGCGCCCTGGCCTGATCCGGACGCAACACGGCCCGGCGGAGGTGCTCCGCCGGGCCGTGTGCTGTCCGGGGTCGGATCAGCGCGTGGAGTCCCGATCGATCTCGGACGCGGTGCCGGCGTCGACCGTCGCGGCCTTGTCGACGTCCTCCGCCGACTTCCCGCGCGTCTTGATCAGGCTGGCGACCGTGGTCACGGCCAGGATGCCGACGATGACGCTGAGCGAGAGGCCCGTGGTGATCTCGGGGACCGCGACGTGCTCGCCGCCGTTGATGAAGCCCAGCTCGTTCTCGTGCAGGGCGTGCAGGACGAGCTTGACGCCGATGAACGCGAGCACCAGCGAGAGGCCGTAGGACAGGTAGACCAGGCGGTCGAGCAGTCCGCCGATGAGGAAGTACAGCTGACGCAGACCCATCAGGGCGAACGCGTTGGCGGTGAAGACGATGTACGGCTCGGTGGTGAGGCCGTAGATGGCCGGGATCGAGTCGAGCGCGAAGAGGATGTCGGTGAAGCCGATGACCACGAGCGCCATCAACATCGGGGTGACCACGCGCTTGCCGTCGATCTTCACCGTCAGGCGGTCACCGTGGTACTCCTCCGTGGTGGGGAGCACCTTCTTGACCAAGCGCATGATCTTGGTCTCTTGCTCGACCTCGTTCTCCTCCTCGTGGCCGGCCTCCTTGATCAACTTGTAGGCCGTGTAGATGAGGAAGGCACCGAAAAGGTAGAAGACCCAGCTGAAGTTGTTGATCGCCGCGGCGCCGAGGGCGATGAAGCCGCCGCGCATCACCAACGCCATCACGATGCCGATGAGCAGTACCTTCTGCTGGTACTGCCGCGGGACCGAGAAGGTCGTCATGATGATGAGGAAGACGAACAGGTTGTCGACGCTCAGGGCCTTCTCGGTGATGTATCCCGCGAAGTACTCGCCGCCGTAGGTCGACCCGTACTGCCAGAACACGATGCCGCCGAAGACGACGGCGAGTCCGATGTAGACCGCGGACCAGGTGGCCGATTCCTTGAACGTCGGCTCGTGCGGCGTGCGCACGTGGGCGAAGAAGTCGAAGACGAAGAGACCGAGGATCACCACACAGGTGACGATCCAAACGGTGGTGGACACGTTCATGTACTCGCTACCTCCGGTAGGCCAGCGTTGGGCTCCGGAGGTCTCTCCCGTCGCATCGTCGCCGTTGGGTACAGCGCGCGTCGACCGGGGACCCGGATCGAGTCAGGGCTCGATCGTGCTGACGGGTCCGTCGCGAGTTGGGGATACTCCCCTCCGCTGACAATGATGCCACAGAGACGGTGTGGAGCGACCCAACGAGTCATCGACAGACGGTAAAACGCCCGTAAAGAAGCGCAATGAGATCAGCGCCACGGAAAGCCGTCGGCCACCGGCCTACTCGTCGTCTCCACCCTCCGCGGGGTCGCCGCCCTTGATCGACCACAGCAGTCCGTCGAGCTCGTCCGGCTTCACCAGAACGTCGCGGGCCTTCGAGCCCTCGCTCGGCCCCACGACGCCCCGCGTCTCCATGAGGTCCATGAGCCGGCCCGCCTTGGCGAAGCCGACGCGCAGCTTGCGCTGCAACATCGACGTGGAGCCGAACTGGCTGGTGACCACCAGCTCGATGGCCTGCAGCAGCACGTCGAGATCGTCGCCGATGTCGGCGTCGACGTCCTTCTTCTCCGCGGCCTTCTGCGTGGTGACGCCCTCGGTGTACTCCGGCTCCGCCTGGTTCTTGGCGGCGTCGACGACGGCGGTGATCTCCTCGTCGGTGATGAAGGCGCCCTGCAGGCGGGTCGGCTTGCCCGCCCCCATCGGCAGGAACAGCGCGTCGCCCATACCGATGAGCTTCTCGGCCCCCTGCTGATCGAGGATGACCCGCGAGTCCGTGAGCGACGACGTGGCGAAGGCCAGACGCGACGGCACGTTGGTCTTGATCAGACCGGTGACGACGTCCACCGAGGGACGCTGCGTCGCGAGCACCAGGTGGATACCCGCGGCACGCGCCTTCTGCGTGATGCGCACGATCGCTTCCTCGACGTCTCGAGGCGCGGTCATCATGAGGTCCGCCAGCTCGTCGACGATCGCCAGGATGTACGGGTAGGGCTTGTAGACCCGCTCGCTGCCCAGTGGAGCCGTGATCTCGCCGGACCGCACCTTCTTGTTGAAGTCGTCGACATGGCGTACGCGGTTGGCCTGCATGTCCTGGTAGCGCTGCTCCATCTCCTCGACCAGCCACGCGAGGGCGGCCGCCGCCTTCTTCGGCTGCGTGATGATCGGGGTGATGAGGTGCGGGATGCCCTCGTAGGGCGTCAGCTCGACCATCTTCGGGTCGATGAGGATCATCCGTACTTCCTCGGGCGTCGCCCGAGCGAGCAGCGACACCAGCATCGAGTTGACGAAGGACGACTTGCCCGAGCCCGTCGACCCGGCCACCAACAGGTGGGGCATCTTGGCCAGGTTGGCGCTGACGAAGTCGCCCTCGATGTCCTTCCCCAGCCCGATCACCAGCGGGTGGTGATCCTTCCGGGTGCTGGGCGCGGTGAGCACGTCGGACAGGCGCACCATCTCGCGGTCGGAGTTCGGCACCTCGATGCCCACGGCGGACTTGCCGGGGATGGGCGCAAGCAGACGCACGTTGTCCGTGGCCACCGCGTAGGCGATGTTGCGCGCGAGGGCGGTGATCTTCTCCACCTTCACGCCCGGACCCAGCTCCACCTCGTAGCGGGTCACGGTCGGCCCGCGGGTGAATCCGGTGACCGCGGCGTCGATCTTGAACTGCTCGAGGACCTCGGAGATCGCCTCGATCATCGCGTCGTTGGCCTGACTCCGCGTCTTCGGCGGGTCGCCCTCGACCAGCAGCGACAGCGACGGCAACACGTAGTCGCCGTCCACCACCCGGTCGACGACCATCCGGTCCGCGTCGGAATCGGCCGGGCCGGCTGCGTCGGACGGATCGGGCGTGGGGACCGGGTCAGGCTTCGCCGTCGCCGTCGCCGCCGCACGGCGACGCGCGGGCGGAGTGACGGGGACGTACTCGGTGGCGCTCTCGTCCGGCGCCCCGGTGTCCGGGGCGGCATCGGCGGGCGTCTCGACGGACCGGGACGGGGTGCGCCGACGACGTGTCGGCCCGGGCGCGGCGGGCTCGTCGAGATCGAAGCGCGTCGCGACGTCGAGCGGATCGCCGTACGCGCTCGGTGCCGCATACGGGTCGGTGCCGTACGACGCCGCACCGTACGGATCGTCGCCGTAGGGATCGTCGCCGTAGTAACCGTCGGCCGCGTAGTCGTCGTACTCGTCGCCGCCGCTCGCGGTCCCGAAGAGCGACCGCAGGCGAGCAGGTACGTCCCGCACCGTCGTTCCGGTGAGCAGGAGAACGCCGAACAGGATCGCGAGCAGGAGAAGCGGGACCGCCAACCACACGGTCACTCCGTCGGCCAGCGGGCCGCCCACGACGAATCCGAGGACACCGCCGCCGGACGCACGCCCGTCGGCGTCCGTCGGCGAGCCCGCGCCGAGGTGCCACAGGCCCAGCAGCGGCAGGCCCACCAGCAGCGAGCCGAGAATCAGTCGGGGCCGGTCGTCGGGCTTCGGCTCCGTCCGCATGAGCGCGACGGCGAGGGTGACGCCGAGCAGCGGGAGCACCATCGCCGCGCTGCCGACCACCGCGCGCAGGCCGATCTCGATCCACTCCCCCACCGGCCCGCCGGCGGAGAACCACAGCCCGGCCGCGACCACGACGCTGATCGCCAGGGCGCCCAGCGCGAGGCCGTCACGGCGGTGACCGTGTTCGATGTCGCCGGCGCGGCCGACGGTGCGGGTGGTCGCGCCGACGCCCTTGGCGGCGAGGGCCCATCCGGACGCGATCCCGCGACCGACGGCACGGGCGGCGTTGCCGCCGGCCGACGAGCCGGAGTTGGTCCTGCGTGCGGGTGCGCGACCGGCACCGCCGCGGGACGCGGCGGGCTTGCGTGAACCGGTCCCCTTGCTGGAGCCACCGGCTCTGCTCGACCCGGCGGCCTTGCGCGGAGCGGTCGGCTTGCGGGGGGTGGTGACGGTGCGGCCGCCCGACCCGCCGCGCGCGCCGGTCGACCGGGACGATCCGGTCGTACCGGATCGGGACGCGCGCGTACTCGTCTTGCCTGCCATACCGCTCAGGTTAGTCGGTCGAACCTCACCAGGACCATCCGCAACACGAGCACCATGCCGTCAGAACGACCGGTCGAGCGCCTTCACCGCGGCGACGTCGGCCTCGTCCCCGTCGAAATCCAGCGCGACGGCGTCGCGACCGAAGGCATGCAGAGCCAGTTCGGACGCCGGTCCGCGCAGGATCACCCGACGCGACCTGGATCCGAACGAGCGCGTCCCGAACTCCGGCGACTCCCACACCACGGTCACCGGGGCCGACCGGTACGCCTTGCGCCCCATCAGGCCGCCGAGCCCCCACAGGGCCTTCTCGAGCCGGGGGTCGAGGTCGCGGGGCGTCGCGACGCCGTCCCCCCGCCGCACGTCCTCGTGGTGGACGAACATCTCGCCGAGGTTGGCCACGGGATCGAGCACCTTGAACGGCGACCAGATCGGCGGACCCGACCGCACGTCGTCGAGCAATTCGTCGAACGGCCGCGTCGCGACGCCGTTCTGCACCGACTGCGTGTAGCCGGCCAGGGGCGGAAGGAGGATCCCGACGGACGCATCCGGCCGACGCTCGCGGACGACGAGGTGGGCGGCGAGATCGCGCACCGTCCACTCCCCGCACAGGGTCGGGGCGTCGGGACCGGCCGAGCTCATGGTGTCGACCAGGCGGAGGCGTTCGTCGTGGGCAAGGCTCATGCGAGACGAATCTAGCCGTGTCGTAGCGTCCCAGTCGTGCCGGTCACCGAAATCGTCCTGATCCTCCTGGCGGGCTTCGCGGCGGGCGCGATCAACGCCATCGTGGGGTCCGGAACGCTGGTCACCTTTCCGACGCTCATCGCGTTCGGCTACCCGCCGGTGACCGCGACCATGAGCAACGCCATCGGCCTCGTGGCGGGGTCGGCCTCCGGAACCTGGGGCTATCGCGAGGAACTGAAGGGCCAGTGGGGTCGGCTGAAGTGGCAGCTGCCCGGATCGCTGCTCGGCGGAATTCTCGGCGCGTGGTTGTTGCGCCACCTGCCCGAGAAGACGTTCACCGCCGTGGTCCCGGTGTTGCTGATCCTGGCGTTGGTGCTCGTGCTGGCCGGCCCACGCATTCAGCGGTGGGCCCAGCAGCGGTCCGAGCGCAGCACCGAAACCGGCCTCGGCCGGGGACGGTTCGGGCTCCTGATCGCCGGCACGTTCGCCGTCGGCGTCTACGGCGGCTACTTCACGGCGGCGCAGGGCATTCTGCTGATGGGCGTGATGGGCGCGCTGCTCCCTGAGAGCATGCAGCGGATGAACGCCGCGAAGAACCTGCTGTCGCTGGTGGTCAACATCGTCGCCGCGCTGTCCTTCACACTTCTCGCGTTCGACCGAATCAGTTGGGCCGCAGCGGGACTCATCGCCGTCAGCTCGTTGGTCGGCGGTGTGGTCGGGGCCAAGTACGGCCGACGTCTCTCCCCCACCGCCCTGCGACTGTGCATCGTCGCGATCGGGTTGGTGGGACTCTGGCGGCTCCTCGCATCCTGAGAGAGCGCCCGAGCCCCACCCGACCCGGCGTCACTGGTCGGTGTTCACCTCGAGAACCGTCGGCACGATCATGGGGCGACGACGGTACTTGTCCGCCACCCAACGCCCGACGACTCGGCGGACGGCCTGCGCGATGCGATGCGTGTCCTTGACACCCTCGCCCGCGAGACGCACCAGCTCGGCCTCGACCAACTTCGCGGCCTCCTCGAGGGCGGCCGGGTCGTCGGAGAAGCCGCGCCCGGAGACCTCCGGGGTTCCGGCCGACCGACCGGTGGCCGAGTCGACCGCCATGGTGATGGCGATGAACCCGCCTTCACCGAGGACCAGACGATCGGAGAGCGTCGAGTCGCCCACGTCGCCGACCGAGAGCCCGTCCACGTAGACGTGGCCGACGGGGACCTGACCGACGACCTTCGCCAGCCCGTCGACCATGTCGACGACGACGCCGTCCTCCGCGAGAACGATGCGGTCCTCCGGAACGCCCGTCGCGGCGGCGAGTGCCGCGTTCGCCCGCAGGTGACGCCACTCGCCGTGCACCGGCATCGCATTGGTCGGCCGCACCGCGTTGTAGAGGTAGAGCAGTTCGCCGGCCGACGCGTGGCCGGAGACGTGAACCTTGGCGCTCTGCTGCGTGATCACCTTGGCGCCGCGCTTGGCCAGACCGTTCACGACGGCGAACACGGAGTTCTCGTTGCCGGGGATGAGGGACGAGGCCAGCACCACGAGGTCGTCGGCGCGCACGTTGATCTGACGGTGCTCACCGCGCGCCATGCGGGACAGGGCCGAGAGCGGTTCGCCCTGCGAGCCGGTGGAGATCAGCACCAACCGGTCGTCGGGCAGCTTGGTGGCGGTGTCCATGTCGACCTCGACGCCGTCCGGCACCGTGAGGTAGCCGAGCTCCTGCGCGATCGCCATGTTGCGCACCATGGAGCGGCCCACGAAGGCGACCTTGCGGCCGTAGCGGGCGGCGACGTCGATGACCTGCTGGATGCGGTGCACGTGCGAGGCGAACGACGCCACGATGACGCGGTTCTTCGCCTTGCCGATCACCGTGTCCAGAACGCCGCCGATCTCGCGCTCGGGGGTCACGAAGCCCGGCACCTCGGCGTTGGTGGAGTCGACCAGGAACAGGTCGACGCCCTCGTCGCCGAGGCGGGCGAATCCGCCGAGATCGGTGAGCCGGCCGTCGAGGGGAAGCTGGTCGAGCTTGATGTCGCCGGTGTGCAGCGCCACACCCGCATCGGTGCGGATGGCGACGGCCAGGGCGTCGGGAATCGAGTGATTGACCGCGAAGTACTCCAGCTCGAACGGCCCGTGCTGGGTGGAATCGCCCTCCCGGACCTCCACCAGGTTGGGCCGCTGCCGATGCTCGCGGCACTTCGCGGCGAGCAGCGCGAGGGTGAACTTCGCGCCGATCACCGGGATGTCGGGCCGCAGGCGCAGCAGGAACGGGACGGCGCCGATGTGGTCCTCGTGCCCGTGCGTGAGCACGAGGGCGACCACGTCGTCCATCCGGTTCTCGATGTGCCGGAAGTCGGGAAGGATGAGATCGACACCGGGCTGCTGATCCTCGGGGAACAGCACACCGCAGTCGACGATGAGCAACTTGCCCTGGTGCTCGAAGACCGTCATGTTGCGGCCGATCTCGCCGATGCCGCCGAGGGCCACGACGCGCAACCCCTTCTTGGGGGCCTTGGGCGGGGTGCCGAGACGGCCGCTGTGGTCGACCGTGCTGCGCGAATCCGGACGCTGCGTCGCCGCAGAGTTCTGCGGGACGCGCGGCGCGGACGCCGCCGGCCGGGACGCGGGGGGTGCCGTCGGCGGCGCCGGCGGGCCGGCGCGTCGAGAGGCGGATCGCCGCCGGGGCGGTCGGGTCATGTGAGAACTCCTGCGTGCTGGAGATCGACGACGAGCGCGTCGATCTGTTCGGTGGTCGGCGCGACCTGCGGCAGGCGTGGATCACCGACGTCGATGCCGACGAGGCGAAGCCCGGCCTTGGACGCGGTGACGCCGCCGAGTCGCGCGACCGATCGGACGATGGGGAGCAGACGGAGGTTGATCCGCTGCGCGGTGGCCACGTCTCCGGCGGCCCACGCGGCGTGCAGATCACGCAGCGGTCCGGGGACGAGATGGCCGATGACACTGACGAATCCGACCGCGCCGACGCTGAGCCACGGGAGGTTCAGCGGGTCGTCGCCGGAGAAGTACTGCAGGCCGGTCTCCGCGATGAGTTCGGCGCCGGCGGCCAGGTCGCCCTTGGCGTCCTTGACCGCGAGGATGTTCGGGTGCTCGGCGAGGCGTCGCAGGGTGTCGCTCTCGATGGGCACCACCGACCGCGGCGGGATGTCGTAGAGCATCACGGGCAGATCGGTCGCGTTGGCGACGGTCGCGAAGTGGGCGTGCAGACCCGCCTGCGGGGGCCGCGAGTAGTAGGGCGTGACGACGAGCAGACCGTGGGCGCCGGACTCCGCGGCCAGGCGGGCCTGCGCGACGCTGTGAGCGGTGTCGTTGGTCCCGGCTCCGGCGACGATGCGGGCACGGTCGCCGACGGCGTCGACGACGGCGCGGAGCAGGTCGGCCTTCTCACGATCGGAGGTGGTGGGCGACTCACCGGTGGTACCCGAGATCACCAAACCGTCGCAGCCGGAGTCGACGAGGTGGGCGGCCAGGGACACGGCGGTGTCGATGTCGAGCGCACCGGCGGGTGTGAACGGCGTCACCATCGCGACGGAGACGGCACCGAACGGCAACTTCGGACCCGCGGCGACGGTCGTGTGGTCGGGGCGCACAGTTCCCGCAGCCGTGGCGGGGTCACCGGTGATCATGGTCCGGAAGATTACCCGCCGTCCGGGGCGGTTCCGCCGCTCACTCCCCCGGGTACGACGAGCGCGCCACCTCGGTTCCGTCCGGCAGCGTCCGGATCTCGAAGTCACCGAAGACGGCGGGCGCCACCTCGGCGAGTCGGCGCAGGCAGGCGACGGCGAGTCGGCGGATTTCCAGATCGGCGTGCTCGGTGGCGCGCATGGTGACGAAGTGGCGCCACGAGCGGAAATTTCCGGTCACCACCACACGCGTCTCGACGGCGTTGGGCAGCACCGAGCGCGCGGCCTGGCGCGCCTGCTTGCCGGCGACGACGGCGGGTGCGTCCGGTCCGGCCGCGGCCTCGAGGGCGGTGAGCAGCCGGTCGTAGGCCGCGCGGGACTCGTCCGTCGCCTCGCGGAAGAGATCACGGAGGGTCTCGTCCGCGTCGATGGCGGGCGGCACGACCATGCGCGCGTCGCGTTCGCTGACCGAGCGTTGCGAGAGCTGCGAGAACGAGAAGTGGCGGTGCCGGATCAGCTCGTGGCTGCAGGAACGCGAGATGCCGGTGACGTAGAAACTCGCGGTGGCGTGCTCGAGCACCGAGAAGTTGCCCACCGCCAACAGGTGACGTAGGTAGCCGGCATTGGTGGCCGTGCGCGGATTCGGCTTGTCCCAGCTCTGGTAACAGGCCCGCCCGGCGAACTCGACCAGCGCCTCGCCGCCCTCGGCGTCCGTCTCCCACGGCACGTCGTCGGGTCGGACGAAATCGGTGAGCGCGATCAGCGAGACGGACAGCGGAGCGGTGTGCACCCGCCGAGCCTAGGAGACGGCGACGCGCAGATCGCCGGCCAGGTCGCCGCGCTCACCCACGGCGACGTCGACGTCCAACCACTCCGCCATCGCGCGCACCGAGCCCGCCAGGGCCGCCGCGACCTCGCCGCGTCGACCCTGCGCGTCGACCGAGTCCTCGCTGAACGCGCCGGGGACGGTCAGCAACCCCGCGGCTCGATCCACACGGAGGTCGACGCGCGCGACCAGCTCGTCTCCGAGCAGGAACGGGAACACGTAGTAGCCGTACCGTCGCTGCGCCTCGGGGGTGTAGATCTCGATGCGGTAGTGGAAATCGAACACCCGCTCCGTGCGGGCGCGGCCGAAGATCAGCGGGTCGAACGGGCACAGCAGGGCCGCCGCGTCGACAGTGCGGGGTCGGCGTACATCGACATGGAGGTAGGCCGGGTCCTTCCAGCCCGCGACCGTAATCGGCACCACGCGGCCCGCCTCGACGAGCTCGTCCAGCGCGCGAGAAGTCTGCGCGGCGGAGAGCCGGTAGTAGTCGCGCAGGTCGGCGGCGGTCGCGACGCCCATCGCCGCGGCGGACTGCTCGACGAGACGACGTACCGCGTCGTCCTCGGGAACGCGGTGCGACGCGACGTCCGGCGGGAGGACGCGCTCGGTCAGGTCGTAGACCCGCACAAAATTGGTTCGCCGCGGCACCGTGAGAACGCCACTGGCGAAGAGCTGCTCGCACACCACCTTGACGTCGCTGTGGTCCCACCACGGGCCCTTCGGACCGGGCCGCCGCCGGTCCAGGGCCACCTCGAGTTCGCGCGCCGTGGCAGGGCCGCCGTCACGGATCGCGTCCAGCACGTCGTCGACCAACCGCGGGTGTCGCTCGGCGACATCCCGCGCACCGCCCCACCGACCGTGGATGTAGCGATCCATTCGCCACCGCAGCAACGGCCAGTCCTCGACGGGGACGAACGCGGCTTCGTGCGCCCAGTACTCGACCATCAGACGTGGTGAACGCGCGGTGTCGGACCAGGCCGCGCGGTCCAGAGCCGCTCGGTCGTAGGAGCCGACGCGACTGAACACGGGCGCGTAGTGCGCCCGAACGGCGGCCGCGACGGAATCGATCTGCAACAGCCGGGTCGTGGCGAGCACCGACGACACGGCGCGCCGGCCGGACGACGTGGGCTTCAGCCGGCCGAATCCCTGCGCCGCCACCGCGATCCGCCGGGCGGTCGCGGCCGGAAGCTCACGCACGGACGGTCCGCGGACGGCTCGTGTCGACGACGGCCACCAACAGCAGCGCGGCTCCGATCAGGCCGACCACCGTCAGTCGTTCGCCCAGCACGATCATGGCGAGGACCGTACCCGTGAGGGGTTCGAGCAACCCGATCACGGCGGCCGTGGACGCGGGGGACGTACGGAGGCCGCGGAACCAGAACGTGTAGGCGGCGGCCGTGGGAAACACCGCCAGGGCCACCAGCAACGCGATGCTCGCGGCGGTGACGGTCGGGGTGGGTGAGCCCCCGGCCATCGTGAATCCCACTACGAGCAGAGACCCGCCCAGCAGGAACGACCATCCGGTCATCGCGGATTCGGACAGCCCGACCACCGGGCGTCGACCCACCAGCGTGATCGCGGCGAACGACGACCCCGACAGCAACGCCGTCAGCGCCCCGAGCAGCGCGGTGCCCGCCGCCACGTCGGGGGGCGCCCCCACCAGGAACACCAGGCCCACGAGCCCGACCGCCACGGTGCGCACCGCGACCGGGTCGGGACGTCGTCGGGCACCGACCGATTCCACGGCGACGCACACCACCGGCGCCGAACCGATGGCGATGAGGGTTGCCGCGGCCACGCCCAGGAGGGAGGTGGCGACGAAGTACGCACCTTGGAACACGGCGGCAAGGACGCCGATGACCGCGATGCGTCGGAGCGCAGGAGCGCCCGTGGGACGTCCGGTCCCACCGGCGATCGCGTAGGCCACCAGGAGAAGCCCGCCGCCGCCCAGGCGGCAGGCCGCGACCGCAGTGGGCGGCAGCCCGGCGGCGGAGCCGAAGGCGGTCCCGAGCACGCCGCCGGTGCCCCACAGCAGGCCGGCCGTCACCAGCGCCGGCACTCCGGACGTCGTCACCGAACGCCTCCTTCCGAACCGTGGTTTACAGTACGCTCGTACTGCAAGGGTGGATCGACCCCACGGAGGTGCCCATGTGGAACCCGTCGCAGTACCTGCAGTACGCCGACCATCGTCATCGACCGTTCGTCGACCTCGTCGCGCGGGTGGACCTCGACGCGCCGCGCAGGATCGTCGACCTCGGATGCGGGCCCGGAAATTCGACCCGGTTGCTCTCGGATCGCTGGCCGGACGCTGCGCTCGACGCCCTCGACTCGTCCGCCGAGATGGTCTCCGCCGCACGCCGCAACGGGCTCGCGGCCGAGCAGGGCGACGTGCGCGACTGGACGCCCGCGGAGGACACGGACGTCGTGGTAAGCAACGCACTCCTGCAGTGGGTTCCGGAGCACCGGGAGCTCCTCGCCGCGTGGGCCCGCGCACTCCCCCGCGGCGCCGTGATCGCCGTGCAGATGCCGGGCAACTTCGGGGCGCCGTCGCACCGCGCTCTCCGCGAGGTCGCCGGCTCCGCCCCGTGGGTCGATCGGCTCCCCGTCGGCCTGCTGCGTCACGACGACGCCGTGGACGACCCGAGCGACTACGCCACGCTCCTCGCTGCGCACGGATGCGCCGTCGACGCGTGGGAGACCACCTACGTGCACCGGCTCACCGGTACCGACCCGGTGCTCGACTGGATGCGGGGCACCGCCCTGACCCCGGTGTTCGACGCGCTCGACGACGACGGGCAGCGAGCGTTCGAGGCGGAGCTGGCGGCGCGGCTGCGCGAGGCGTATCCGGCGGGACCCGACGGGGTCACCCTCTTCCCGTTCCGTCGAGTGTTCTGCGTCGCCACGGTCGGTGCCGCCTCCGGGGCGACCGACCTGGCAGGGTGAACGGCATGCACCGCGCCGCTGCGCTCCTGGCCGTCACCCTGCTCGCTTCGACGGCGTGCGCGTCCGAGGTGGCCGGCCGGGCGGTTCCCGACGCGTGGGTTCCGACCGCCGACAATCCGGACCCGTCTCTGGCGCTGGACGGAATCGAGGTGGTGGAGTATCCGCCCGCCCTGCACGTGCTGCCGAACTACCGTGTCGCGTACACCTATTCACCACCGATGGGCGGTCGGCACGACGGTGCGTGGGCCACCTGCACCGGGGTGGTCTACTCCGTTCCGGTGCGCACGGAGAACATGGTGCATTCGCTCGAGCACGGGGCCGTCTGGATTGCCTACGACCCCGAGTCCCTGGGTGACGACGCTGTGGCCGACCTGGCTCGACGCGTCGACGGGGTGCCGTACACGATGCTCTCCCCCTATCCGGGGTTGGACCGACCGATCTCCCTGCAGTCCTGGGGTCACCGGCTCCAGGTCGACGACACCGACGACGAGCGCATCGACCGATTCGTCAGCGCACTTCGTCTGAACCCGAACACCTTTCCCGAGCCCGGCGCCACCTGCGCCACCCTCCCGAGCTCCTTCGACCCGACCGACCCGCCGCCCTTCGTCGCGGAGCCGGCCGATCCGGACTCGCCGTTGACGGTGCCGGAGTAGGGCCGTCGGCGTCCAGATCGACCGGTCGACGAAGTTTTCGTGTCGTACCCCTGTGTCATGGTGTCGGTGACACGAATTCGGGGGGATTCACGTGGACCAACATCTGTGCGGTGACGGATTGTCGCCGAACGACATTCGACTGTTCCTGACCCGCATCACCGCCATCGCGGTGAGCAGCGCGCAGGACGAAGGCGGGGTCGACGACGACGCCGCCGCAGCGGTCGACACCATCACCGCACTGGAGGAACTCAAAGCCGCCGCCGCGGGAGCGCAAGCCGTGCTCACCACCCATGTCGCCGACACCATCCGCCGGCAGCGGCGTGACGCCGGGCGACCCGCCGCCCGGTGGAACACCGGCATCGCCACCCAGATCGGGCTCGCCCGGAAGGACTCACCGCACCGCGGCAGCACCCACCTCGGCCTCGCCCGCGCCCTCACCACCGAGATGCCCCACACCCTCGGCCAACTGCGCCGCGGGGACCTCTCCGAATGGCGCGCAACGATCCTGGTCCGCGAAACCACCTGCCTCACCGCCGAGGACCGCCGCCTCGTCGACACCCGCCTCTGCGCCGACCCCGCCACCCTGGCCGGCCAGGGCGACAGCACCGTCGCGGCGATGGCCGCACGGCTGGCCGCCGAACTCGACGCCGCCGCCGTCGCCCGCCGCAAGGCCCGCGCCGCCCAGCAGCGCCGCGTCACCGTCCGCCCCGCCCCGGAGTTCATGGGCCACCTCGGCGCGCTGCTGCCGATGGACCGCGCCGTCTGCGTCTGGGCCACCCTGCGCCGGGATGCGGACACCATCGTCGCCACCGGCGACGCCGACGGGCGCACCCGCGATCAGATCATGGCGGACCTGCTCGTCGAGCGGACCATCGGTCTCGCCCCCACCATGAGCCCGCCGGTGGCGGTGCAGGTCGTCCTCTCCGACCAGACCCTCCTCGGCGGCAGCGACATCCCCGCGGACGTCCCCGGGTACGGTCCGATCCCCGCCGCCGCAGCACGGCAGTGGATCTCGGGCGCCGGGACTGCCCCCGGTTCGGTTGACATCTGATCTGTGCGGATCGTTCCGCACGGTGGAAGGATGATCCTCGTGCCGAAAGCATTCACTCCGGAGTTCCGGGCCGATGTCGTCGCGGTCGCCCGTAAGGGCGAGGCGTCGATCCGTCAGGTCGCGCAGGACTTCGGAATCTCCGAGACCTGCCTGCATCGCTGGCTCAAGCTCGCCGACATCGCGGACGGCGTCCGCCCGGACGACAGCGCGTCGGCCACCGACGAGCTGAAAGAGGCCCGCAAACGGATCCGCTTGCTCGAGCAGGAAGCGGAGGTGATGCGCAGAGCGGTGGCCTACCTCTCGAAGGACATCAACCCAAAATGATGTACCCGCTGGTCCTCGACCTTGCCGCCGACAAAATTCCTGTCACGGTGACCTGCCGGGTGCTCGGATTCTCCACCCAAGCGTTCTACAAATGGCGCAAAGACCCCGTCTCGCAACGCGATTGGGACGATGCGCACCTGATCGACGCTGCCCGTGACATCCATGCCGACGACCCGGCGTTCGGGTACCGCTTCATCGCCGACGAACTTCCCGACCGCGGGATCACCGCTGGGGAGAACCGTGTGGCCCGGTTGTGCACCCAGGAGCGCATCTTCTCGGTGTTCTCCAGAAAGAGAGGACTGACCAGAAAGGCCGGCCCACCTGTCCACGACGACCTGGTGAACCGGGTGTTCGCCGCCGGTGCACCGAACACAGTCTGGCTCACCGACATCACCGAGCACCGCACTGCCGAAGGCAAGATCTACCTCTGCGCGGTCAAGGATCTGTTCTCCAATCGGATCGTCGGCTACTCGATCGATTCCCGCATGAAAGCTTCCTTGGCGGTCGCCGCGCTCGAGGATGCGGTGAACCGGCGGCAACCCACGGCCACCGTGGTGCACTCGGACAGGGGGAGTCAGTTCCGGTCCCGAAAGTTCGTCCATGCGTTGTCGCACAATGGGTTACAGGGTTCCATGGGCAGGGTAGGGGCGTGCGGGGACAACGCGGCGATGGAGTCGTTCTTCGCGTTGCTGCAGAAGAACGTCCTCGACCGCAGACGCTGGAACACCCGAGAGGAGCTCCGTCTGGCCATCGTCGTCTGGATCGAGAAGAGCTACCACCGCACACGCCGCCAGAGAGCACTCGGGCGGCTCACTCCGATCGAATTTGAGACAA
This sequence comes from Rhodococcus sp. PBTS 1, assembly GCF_001620025.1. Lineage (NCBI taxonomy): Bacteria > Bacillati > Actinomycetota > Actinomycetes > Mycobacteriales > Nocardiaceae > Rhodococcus > Rhodococcus sp. PBTS 1. Next base: position 1,559,924 of record NZ_CP015219.1, on the reverse strand, counting down.
TCAATCAGGCCGCTTTCGCAGCCTGAAGAAGTTCGACCCCCGCGTCAACCAAATCGGGGGCAGTCCCGCCGTCGACTCCGACGCGACGGTCACGCTCCGCAAGCTCTACGCCACACCGGACACCGGACAACTCACTGCGGTCGAGTCGGTCGCTCGCTGCTTCCCCACCGGCCTGGCCCGGCTGATCGACATCCGGGACCGCACCTGCCGCACCCCCTGGTGCGACGCCCCCATCCGCCACCACGACCACATCACCCCCCACGAGGACGGCGGCCCCACCACCGCCGACAACGGCCTCGGCCTCTGCGCCGCCTGCAACCACGCCAAACAAGGCGACGGGTGGACCACCACCAGAACCAGCGACCCCGACGGCACCGACCGGCACACCGTCGAGTTCCGCACCCCCACCGGCCACACCTACCGGTCGACCCCACCGCCGCAACCGCTTCCGATGCGACACCGGAGAGCGGGGTGACGCGGGCCGTCAGCCCATCAGCGAGGCCGCGACGGTCGCACCCAGTTCCCAGCACGCCTCGAGGCCCTGTGCGGTGGGCTTGTTCGAGATCGCGACGTACTCGGCCGCCTTCGTCCACCCGAGTCCGGTGGTGATGGAGTCGATCGCACGTTCCGCGCCCTCGACTCCCTCGTTGCCGTGTAGGTAGAGCCCGAACGGACGGCCGCGGGTGGAGTCGAGAATCTGGTAGAAGGACCCGTCGAAGGCGTGCTTGAGAGCGCCGGAGATCGAGCCGAGGTTCGCGGGGCTCCCCAGCAGGTAGCCGTCCGCCGCAAGGAAGTCGCTCGCGGACACCGACAGCGCAGCACGCCGGACCACGTCGACGCCCTCGATCTCGGGATCGGTGGCGCCGCGGAGCACGGCCTCGAACATGGCCTGGCAGTGCGGTGACGGGGTGTGGTGCACCACCAGAAGAGTGCTCACGCGCCCTCGGCTCGCTCGAGTTCCACGGCGCGGCGCATGATGTCGCGGGCACGCGACCGGTCGCCGGCGTAGTCGTAGGCGCGCGCCAACCGGTAGTTGGTGAGCCAACTGTCCGGCGCCGCTTCGTATTCCGCTTTGACGCGCGCGAACAGCTCGTCGGCGGCGTCACGCTGGATACGCCCGGACGGCATCCGCGGAAGGTCGTCGACGTCGAGTTCGCGGCCCTCGTCACGAGCCCGCTGGGCCAGGTGCTGGTGTCGGAAGCCGGCCACCAGCGTGGCGCCGACGATCCAGAGTCCGATCAGGGGCAACAGCAGGACGCCGATGCCGAGCCCGATGCCCACGGGCGTGCCGAGTCGGATCAGCTCGATACCGCGACCACCGAGCAGGACGAAGTACACGCCGAGAACGACGACGAGCACCGCGATGACGGTGACGACGCGCGTGTTCTTGCTCATCGCAGGTCCATGAGCGGCTCGATGCCCAGGGTTAGGCCGGGGCGCGACGCGATGTTCCGGACGCCGAGCAGGACACCCGGGGTGAACGACGTCCGGTCCAGCGAGTCGTGCCGGATCGTGAGGGTTTCGCCCTGCGTTCCGAGCAGTACTTCCTGGTGCGCCACCAAGCCCGCCAGTCGCACGGAGTGCACCCGCACCCCGTCGACGTCGGCGCCGCGCGCTCCGTCGAGTTCGCTGCTGGTGGCGTCCGGGCTCGGCCCGACGCCGGCCGCGGCCCGCGCCTCCGCGATCAGCGCGGCCGTCCGGTACGCGGTGCCGGAGGGAGCGTCGGCCTTGTTCGGGTGGTGCAGTTCGACCACCTCCACGGAGTCGAAGAACCGCGCGGCCTGCTGCGCGAAAGCCATGCACAGGACGGCACCGATGGCGAAGTTCGGAGCGATCAGCACACCGGTGCCGGGGGACGTCTGGAGCCAGCCTCGTACGCGGTCGAGCCGCTCCTCGTCGAATCCGGTGGTGCCGACGACGGCGTGGATGCCTGCGCCGATGAGGTACTCGAGGTTGTCCATGACCACGTCGGGGTGGGTGAAGTCGACGACCACCGACGCGCCCTGCTCGGCGAGCGATTCGAGGCGGTCGCCCTTGTCGACCCGGGCGACCAGGGTGGTGTCCGGGGCCGCGTCGACCGCCTCGCACACGGCGGTCCCCACCTTCCCGGCTGCTCCCAGAACTCCGACGGCGATGGTGTCAGCCACGTGGTATCGATCCCTTGCGTTGGTGAACGGTCGACGGTCAGCCTAGTGGCCGTCGGCGGCCGGGAACTCGATGACCTGCCGGATCGCGCGGCCGTCGGCCAGCTCGTCCATGCCCTCGTTGATCCGGTCCAGCGTGATCCGGGACGAGACGAGCTTGTCCACCGGCAAGCGCCCCTCGCGCCACATCCGTTCGTACAGGGGAATGTCGCGTTCCGGCACCGCGGACCCGAGGTAGCTGCCCACGATCGTGCGGGCCTCGGCCACCATCGTCAGCGGTGACAGCGACGAACGCGCATCGGGCGATGGCAGTCCCACCGTCACGGTGGTGCCGCCGGGAGCGGTCGCGGCGAACGCCGTCTCGAACGCGCGGGCGTTGCCCGCGGCCTCGACGACGATGTCGGCGCGGATCCCGGCCTCCGCCAGACGATCCGGGGTGTAGACGGCGGTGGCACCGAGCTCCGTGGCGGTCGTGAGCTTGTCCTCCATCGCATCCACGCCGATGACGTCACCGTGGCCGAGGGAGGCGGCCGTGAGCACGGCGGCCATACCGACTCCGCCCAGTCCGACCACCATGATCGACTTCCCCGGCGCCGGGTCCGCCGCGTTGAGGACGGCCCCGCCGCCGGTGAGCACGGCGCAGCCGAGCACCGCGGCCACGGCGGGTGGGACGTCGTCACCCACCGGCACCACCGACCGACGATCCACGACGGCGTGGGTGGCGAACCCGGAGACGCCCAGATGGTGAGCGACGGTCTTCCCGTCACGACGCAGCCGAACGTCGCCCGCGAGCAGGGTGCCGGCGTTGTTGGCCGCGCTGCCGGGAATGCAGGGGGTGCGGCCGTCCGACCGGCACCCGGCGCACTCGCCGCACCGCGGCAGGAAGGTCATGACCACTCGGGTGCCGACGGCCAGGTCGACCCCGTCACCGACTTCCTCGACGATGCCCGCCGCCTCGTGCCCGAGCAGCATCGGCACCGGCCGGACACGGTTGCCGTCGACCACCGAGAGGTCGGAGTGACACAACCCCGCGGCCTCGATCCGCACGAGGATCTCCCCGGCGCCGGGCGGGTCGAGTTCGAGAGTCGAGACGGTCAGCGGACGGGACTCGGCGAACGGCCGGCTGCGGCCGATCTCCTCGAGGACGGCACCGTGGATCTGCATGGCGCCACCGTAATACGTGTCCGTGCGAGGTCAGGCGGAACCGGTGGGCGGGGCCGGGACCCGCGGGTTGAGCAGGTGCGCCACCAGTGCCGTCCATCCGGTCTGATGGCTCGCCCCCAGCCCCTCGCCGGTGTCGCCGTCGAAGAATTCGTTGAACGTCGGATGTCCCGACCACAGCGGATCGGGCGACGACTCGATGCGATCGCCGTCCGCCGGACGACGCCCGTCGACGGGTCGGAACAGGTCGGTCAGCCCCGTCTCGATCACCGTCGCCGCCTCGGCCAGCGTGTGCGCCTGCCCCGATCCGGTGGGGATCTCGACGGTGAAGCTGTCACCGAAGTAGCGGCCGTACGCGCGCAGCTTGTCCGCGAGGAGCACGTTGACGGGGAACCACACGGGCCCACGCCAGTTCGAGTTGCCGCCGAACATCTCGGTTCGCGACTCCCCCGGTTCGTACTCGATGGACAGCGCCCGCCCGTCGACGTCCATCGACAGCCCGTCGCGATAGGACGCGGACAGCGAGCGAATGCCGTGCGGGGACAGGAACTCCGCGGGGTCGAACATGCGCTCGAGCATGCGCCGCAGCCGCACCGGGTCGACCAGCGCGAGCAGCATGCGCCACCGTCCGGACTCGTCCCGTCGACTCATCATCGCGCTGGTCAGCCCAGGCCGACGATGCTGGAGCCACCGCAGGCGCGCCGCGAGGTCCGGGCATTCGCGTCCCACCCAGTCGGGTACCTCGGTCGCGCCCAGGATCGGCAACAGTCCCACCATCGACCGCACCCGCAACGGGACCGGGTCCCCGTCGGGCGGCGCCAGGACGTCGTAGAAGAACCCGTCCTCCTCGTGCCACAGCGACAGTCGCGCGGAGCCGAAGGACCGCACCGCGTCCGCGATCGAGAGGAAGTGCGCGAAGAACTTGGTCGCGGCGTCGTCCCACGCGGAGTCGTACCGCGCCAGTTCGACGGCGATCTTGAACATCTGCTGGCAGTAGAACGCCATCCAGCTGGTGGCGTCGGACTGCTCGAGCCGGAACCCGGGCGGCAACGGTTCGGACCGGTTGAACAGCCCGATGTTGTCCATCCCCAGGAAGCCGCCCTCGAAGATGTTCGAGCCGTCGGCGTCCTTCCGGTTGACCCACCAGGAGAAGTTCAACAGCAGCTTGGTGAAGACCCGCACCAGGAACTCACGGTCGCGGTGACCGTCGATCCGGTAGACCTGCCACACCGCCCATGCGTGGACGGGCGGATTGACGTCCCCGAACGCCCACTCGTAGGCGGGCAGCTGACCGTTGGGGTGCATCGCCCATTCGCGACACATCAACACCAGCTGTTCCTTGGCGAAGTCGGGGTCGACGTGCGCCAGCGGAATGGTGTGGAAGGCCAGGTCCCAGGCGGCGAACCACGGGTACTCCCACTCGTCCGGCATGGACACGACGTCGGCGAGCGAGAAGTGCGACCACGCCGCGTTCCGGGCGGTGGGCGTTCGACGCGACTCGGGCGCGGGCGACCCCACCGGGTCACCTTCCGCCCAGTCGGCCACGTCGTAGCGGTAGAGCTGCTTGCACCAGAGCAAACCGGCGTAGGCGCGCCGCGCGACGTGCCGGTCCTCGTCCGAGAGCGCCGGTCCGATCACGTGGTCGTAGAACCGATCCGCCTCCGCACGGCGGTCCGCGCGCACCATCTCGAACGACGGGCCGAACGTCGCGGCGTCGGGTACGGACGTCGACAGGCGGAGGGCGACCCGCCGCGTCTCCCCCGGCGCGACGTCGTCCATCGGGTAGTGGAACGCGCACTTCGTCCCCACACCGTCGGGATTGACCGCATCGGCCTCGCCGCGAACGATCGCCCGGTCGATGCCGTCCTTGGTCCACCGCGACCGATTGCTGTCCGCGCCGAACAGACCCACCGCGTCGGTCTCGTTGTCGCAGAACAGCACTCGTGGCGAGCCTTCCGCCGCGAGGAAGTAACGACCGAGGAACTCGTGGTCCACGCGCACCGCGGCGAGCGCACCGGGGAGGACGTCCTCGGTCGCGTCGACGATGGACGCCGTGCGATCGTCGCGGCCCCACGCCCAGGTGTTGCGCAACCACACGTGCGGCAGCACGTCGACCGACGCCGCGTCCGGACCGTGGTTGGTCACCGAGATCACGATGCAGACGTCGTCGGGCGAGGCCTTCGCGTATTCGACCACGACGTCGAAGAACCGGTTCTCGTCCAACACACCGGTGTCGGCGAGTTCGTACTCCCGCTCCATCCTCGTCCGCGCGGCGTTGACGGTGCGCAACTGCTCGTATGGGTACTCGGCCTGCGGATAGCGGTAGAGCCACGACATCCAACTGTGGGTGGGCGTGCCGTCGAGCGCCCACCAGTACTCCTTGGCATCCTCGCCGTGATTGCCCTCGCCGTTGGTCAGACCGAAGAGCCGTTCCTTCAGAATCGGGTCCCGCCGATTCCACAGCGCTACAGCGACATTGAGGAACCCGAAGCGATCGCAGATGCCCCCGAGCCCGTCCTCGCCCCATCGATAGGCGCGCGATCGAGCATGGTCGAAGGGAAACGAGTTCCAGGCGTCGCCGTCCGCGGAGTAGTCCTCGCGGACGGTTCCCCACTGGCGACCCGCCAGGTACGGGCCCCACGTGCGCCACGCACCGCGGTCACCGGGCGATTCCGCGAGGCGCGCGTGCTCGGCGGTGGGATGCGTCGACTCCGTGGTCACGGGAGACAGTGTGCCCGGCGTCTCCGCCGGTTGTCAGTGCGCCGGAACCGTGATGTCGGCAACGGCGCGCTCGATCTCCCGCGCCACCGACTCGACGTGCGGTTCCCGCAACAGGTCGGTGTGCGATCCGGGTACGTCGGCGATGCTGATGCGCCCCGTGACCACCCGACTCCACACGCGGTCGTCCTGCTCGTTGCCCGCGGTGCGCAGCACGGTCACCGACCCCGGGTACGTCCGGGGCGTGTGCCCCTTCAGCATCCGGAGGCCCTTGTTGTAGAACAACATCCATTGCGTGATCGGCGCGAAGGTGACGTATCCGGCCACCATCATCTGCAGCCGGATCCGCAGGAGCGCCGGCAGCGAGAGGCGCAGCTTCTCGTACACCGCATCGGGATCGACACCCGCGCTCTCCGGTGCCTCCTCCGCCGCGGCGTCCACGCCGTCGAGCAGGGCGGTGGTCAGACGACTGTCCACCACGACCACCTCGACGACGTCCTCCCCCGCGTCGTGGAGCATCGACGCCATCTCGAGTGCGACGATGCCACCCATCGAATGCCCGGCCAGCGCGTACGGTCCGGTGGGGCGGACGCGACGGATCTGCTCGACGTACCGCCGAGCGGCCGCGCGCACGGTGCGGTCCGGCCGGGCCCTGGATTCGAGCCCGTGTGCCTGCAGTCCGTACACCGGCCGCTCCGGATCGAGCCGACGAACCAACGGGATGAGCGAGACGGCCGGCGCCCCGGCCCCGGTGACCACGAAGAGGGGCACGCCCGTCCCCGTCTCCCGCAGCGGCACCAGCACTCCGGTGCCCCGTCGGCTTCGGGACCCGGCGCGGGTGGTCTCGTCGATCAGATCGGCGATCGCGCGGACGGTCGGCTCGGCCGCGACCCTCGCGGGGTCGAGGTCGACGTGGAAGCGCTCGCGCACCATCGTCGCCATGCGCACGAACGACAGCGAATCGGCGCCCGCGGCCACCAGATCGTCGTCGAGATCCACCGTCACGCCGAGTGCCGTCCCGACCAACTCGGACGTGGCCACCACGGTCAGGGAGGACGACGTGCGGGTCCGTGCGGACGGCGTCGTCACCTCGGGGGCGGGCAGCGCGGCACGGTCGACCTTTCCGCGCGTGGTGCGCGGAATGCGCTCCAAGGGCACGACGAACCGCGGAATCATCCACTGCGGCAGTCGGTCTCCCGCGGACGCGCGAACGGCCCGCACGACCCGCTGCGCGTCGTGGCCGCGAACGCACGCGACGTAGGCCACGAGCTCGGTACGGTCGTCCACCTCGGTGGAGGTCACGGCGACGTCGGCGACGCCCTCGACGCCGGCCACGGCGGCCGCCACCTCACCCGGCTCCACGAGGTAGCCGCGAATCTTCACTGCGTCGTCGAGGCGGCCGAGCAGATGCAACAGTCCCTCGTCGTCCACACGGCCTCGATCGCCCGTGCGGAAGAATGGGACACCCTCGGCGTCGACACCGAACCGGTCCGACTCCCGGCCGAGGTAACCGACCGCGGGTCTCCCGCCCCGCACGATCACCTCGCCCGCGGATCCGGGAGCGACGGCGCGACCGTCCTCGCCCACGACGTCGAGACGGCGGCCCGGAACCGCGCGACCCGCGCGGACGCGTCCCTCGGGAACGTCGTCGGTCGGCGAGACGCGGGACCAGGCGACCACACCGCATTCCGTCACGGCGTACCAGTTCAGGATGTCCGCTCGTGGCGCGAGAGCATCGCGGCACCGGACGACGTCGACGCCGAGCAGCGGCTCGCCGTAGGTCACGACGGCCCGCACGGTCTCGACGACCGGCCGTGGTCCGTCGGGCGCGGACAGCGATCGCACCAGGGCGACCGAGGCGTGCATCGTGGTGGCGCCGACGGCGCGGAGCCAGTCCCCGAGCGCCGCCGGGTCGGACACGCGTGGATCCCACAACGCCACCGTCGACCCGGACAGCAGCCCGGCGAGCAGGGCGGTCGTGCCTGCACCGAAGGACACGGGCAGCAGGCACCCGACGACGTCGGACGGCGTCAGACCGACGGCTGTGCGGAGATCGTCCGCCTTCCCCGCCACTCCCCCGTGGTCGAGCACCACGCCTTTCGGGTCACCGGTCGATCCGGACGTGAAGCACACCATGGCGGTCCGTCCCCGATCGACGCGGGTGACCGGCGGCGGGAGGACCTCGACCGCGGTACCCGACAGGGGACGGTCCGCGACGACAGCGCCGGCGGACGCGAGCACGGCGGCGCGCTTCTGTCGGGGAAGACGGTCGTCGACCAGGACGAGAGGATGCCCCGACGCCAGAACTGCGCACGCCGCGATCACGGTCTCGACCGACGAGTCCGCGATCACCGCGATCGGCACAGCGGTCGGACCACCCACACCGTGCGCGCTGCACAACGCCGCCGCGCAACGCCGGGCGGCGGCGACGAGTTCGCCGTAGGTGATCGACCGGGTCGACGTCGTGACGGCACGAGCGGCCGGATCGCGGCGGGCCACCCGCGCGAGGCGGGCGAACACCGATGGGTCCGTCTCCGCCGTGTCCGGCGTGCGCGTGTCCGACATTCGCGTGGCCGGCACTGCCGCGATGCCGGACGCGCCGGGGGCAGCGTGAGCGCTGTCGAGACTCATGGGAAACCACCGATCATTTGTCGATTCGACTCGAATGACCGGTTTATCGTACCGAAAGATTGTTTGTTACGTACTCGTTCGATCAGCGGCTTGCTCCATGGCGCGAAACCAGCCGCGCCTTCGACGCGCAAGTGGCCGTCAGCGGCATCTCACCGCGACTCGCGCCACCCGATCACCGTGGCGCCGGCGGCGAGTCCGGCGAACAGGGACACCAGTCCGGTGAGGGTGGCGGTCGACGCGGGCAGATCGAAGGCCGCGCCCGGTTGCAGTGCGGCGCGCCGGGCGAGGTCGACGGCGGCCACGTGTATCTCCTCGTGCGTCCGCGCGCGGCCGGATCCGGCCGCGCCGACGACGGCGGCCGCACGCCACCAGTCCAGCGGCGTCGGGGCCCCACCGCCGTCCTCGTCCGGCCCCCAGTGCACCTCGTCCCACCACATCGCGTGCGTGGCGACTCCGGAGTCCTCGTCCACCGACGTGGGGCCGAGCGGTACGGCGCCGTGCGAGGCCGCGACGGCGGCCCGCCCGGCCTGCGGCCAGGAGTCGTCGAGAATCAGCGCGACGTGGCCCGCGGACAGGACGGCGAGCAGATCGGCGAGAGCATCGACCGACGGATGGGCCGTGACGCACAGCGGCACGGACGGCGACGCGCCGTGTCGGCGTCGGACCTCGGCGGCGCGGCGGCGGACGAGGACGAACAGTTCGCCGTAGGTGACGGCGTCGTCACCGTGGACGTAGGCGGTGGCGGACGCGTGCCGCCGAGCCGATGCGTGCAGCGACACCGTGGACGCGCCGACTCGCCGATGGACGGCCGCGCGGGTGGCGCCGTTCGTCGTGATGGACATGTGGTGGTCACTCTCGTCGTCCCGCGAACCGTCTCGAGGACGGTTCCGTGGTCGGCGAGTGTACTCACGGTTTGTTTCGATCGTCCAGGCTGCTGCGGAACCACTCCGCGCGCGGGGCGCCCGTGTGGGTCCACACGTGCTTGAGTTGCTGGTATTCGTGCAGACCGGACGGACCGAGTTCGCGGCCGTGCCCGGACCGGCCGAACCCGCCCCATTCCGCGGCCGGGGTGTACGGGCCGTAGTCGTTCACCCACACCGTGCCGTGCCGGAGTCCCCGCGCCAGGCGGTCGGCACGCGCGGGGTCCGCCGTCGCCACCCCGGCGGCGAGGCCGTAGCGGGTGTCGTTCGCCAGACGGAGCGCCTCGGCTTCGGTGGTGAACCGCTCCACCGTGAGAATCGGGCCGAACGTCTCCTCACGAACCACCGTCATCGTGCGATCGCACCCGTCGAGCACGGTCGGCGAGAAGAACGCACCGTCGCGCAGACTCTCGTCGCCCGGTGCGGCGCCGCCGCACCGCAGCACGGCGCCCTCGGTGATCGCCCCCTCCACGTACCGCTGCACCTTCTCGCGATGGGCCCGCGAGACCAGCGGGCCGGCATCGCTCGAGGCGTCGAGTCCGGGCCCGAGCACGATGCGCCGCGCACGCCGGACCACCTCGTCCACCACACGCTCGGCCACCGTCTCCTCGACGATCAGCCGGGTGCCCGCGGAACAGACCTGACCGGAATGCAGGAAGGCACCGGTGAGCACGCGGTCGACGGTGGCGTCGATCCGGTCGGGGGTGACCGCGTCGGCGAAGACCACGTGCGGGTTCTTGCCGCCGAGCTCGAGCGCCACCCTGGTCAGCAGCGGCGCCGTCGCCGTGAGAACGGCCGTGCCGGTCGCGGCCCCGCCGGTGAAGCTCACGAGATCGACGTCCGGGTCCGTGGTCAGCGCGGTCCCGACGTCGGCGCCGGGTCCGTGTACCAGGTTCACGACGCCGTTCGGCACCCCCGCCTCCACCAGCGCTCGCGCGAAGAGCACGGTCGACAGCGGGGTGACCTCGCTGGGCTTGAGCACCACCGTGCATCCTGCGGCCAGCGCCGGCGCCACCTTCCAGGACATCTGCAGAAGGGGGTAGTTCCACGGAGCGATGGCCACGCAGACCCCGGCCGGTTCGCGGACCACCCGCGACAGCACGGCGGCATCGCCGACGTCGACCACCCGGTCCGAGGGCCGCTCCGCCAGGTCCGCGTAGTAGCGGAGCACCGACACCACGTCATCGACGTCGACACGACTCTCGGCGAGGGTCTTCCCGGTGTCGAGCGTCTCCACCTCCGCAATGGCCTCGCGGTCGCGCTGCAGCACGTCCGCGGTGCGGCGGAGCACCGAGCAGCGGCGAGCCTGCGCCGAGACCGCGGACCACTCGCCCGCGTCGAACGCCGTGCGCGCGGCACGGACCGCCGATCGGGCGTCCTCGACAGACGCGTCGTCGAGCTCGACCAAGGTGCGTCCGGAAGCCGGATCGACCACCGGACGAGCGCGGCCGGAGCTGCCGGAGAGCCACGTTCCGTCGACGAGGAGGGGCCGCGCGAACACAGCTCGGTCCAGGCGCCCGGCGGCGGCCTCGTGCGGGGTCGGGTCGATCACGCAGACCACTGTCGCAGCCCGACGACCCGGCGGCGAAATCGGGGACAGTCCCCGTTTCATCCGCTGTGACAAACCGACGGTGCGTTGACTGTGAGTGTTCGGAACAACCCCGCGGGTGCTCGTGGCAGTGACGACGGTCTCGGTACCTTCGCGGGCATGACCGCCGAAACCCTGGCCGACGCACCCGCTCCGGAGGAGTACGACCCCGCGCAGCACGCGATGGACATGGTCGGCTACCACTACCGCGCGGACGACCACTACGAGGTCGGCCGCGAGAAGGTGCGCGAGTACGCGAAGGCCGTCCGGGACTTCCACCCCGTGCACTGGACGGAGGACGGTGCCGCCGAGCGCGGCTACGACGCCCTCATGGCCCCGCCCACCTTCTTCTCCCTGGTCGGGATCCTCGCGCAGCAGAAGCTGCTCGGCCGCATCGCCGCGGGGTACGACCTCACGCGCATGCTGCAGACGGACCAGTACGTGGAGTACTACGGCCCCGTCCTCGCCGGCGACCGCCTGACCTGCGACGTCTCGCTCGACTCGTTCCGCAAGGTCGCCGGGCGTGGCTCCATGGTGACCAAGACGGTCCTGACGAACCAGCGGAACGAACTCGCCCAGATCACCTACACCACGTTGCTCATCGACCGCCCGTCCGACGACGACCGGAGGATCGAGGACGCCGCGCGCGGGATGGTCATGGCCGGAATGTTCGGCCCAGACGCGGCGTCCGCCGACACCGAGACCAATCCGGACGGCGACGACCTCGAGGCGTCCTACGACCCGCCCGTCCGGGTGCCCTTCCGGGGTGCACCCACCCGTCGCTTCGAGGACGTCACCGTCGGCGAGGCCCTGCCGCAGCGTGTCGTCTCGCTCACCCGCGGCGACCTGATCAACTACGCCGGCGTGGTCGGCGACAACAACCCCGTGCACTGGAGCGATTCCTTCGCCGCCATGCTGGGCCTCGAGACCGTGGTGGCCCACGGCATGCTGACGATGGGCCTCGGCACGGGCTTCGTCTCGCAGTGGGTGGGCGACCCGGGTGCGCTCAAGGACAGCACCGTCCGCTTCACCAGCCCGGTGCTGGTGCCGCCGGTGGGCCACACCGAGGTGACCATCGACGGCGTGGTGAAGTCGCTCGATCCCGAGGCCCGCACCGCCGTCGTGTCCATCGACGCGCGCTGCGCGGGCAAGCGCATCCTGGGCCACAAGGCCACCGCGACGGTGCATCTGGCCTGACGGCCGATCACCGCCGGCGTACTGCTCCCCGCACCGTCGCAGGGAGTTCCGACACACGGTCGTAGGGCCCGACGACGGCGGCCGCCATTGGCCGCCGGAGCAGGTCGGACGCGACGGCCCGTACGTCGTCCAACGTGACCTCGTCGATACGCCGCAGCGTCTCCTCGACGGACCGGTGGTTGCCGTAGTTGAGTTCGCTGCGGCCGATCCGGTTCATCCGGGATCCCGAATCCTCCAGTCCGAGAACGAGACTCCCCCGCATCGATCCCTTCGCCCGCGCGCATTCCGCATCGGTGATGCCGTGGGCGGCGACGTCGGCGAGGACGCGCCGCACGGTCTCCGCCACCTCGGCGAGGTTCTCGGGCTGGCAACCGGCGTAGACCGAGAAGGCACCGGTGTCGGCGAACGTGTCCACCGACGAATACACGGAATACGCGAGTCCACGTTCCTCGCGAATGCTCTGAAACAGCCGAGAACTCAAGCCGCCGCCGATCGCGGTGTTGAGCACCGACAGGGCCCAGCGGTGGCCTTCGTACCGACCGTAGGCCTGCATGCCCAGGCACAGATGCGCCTGCTCGCTGTCGCGGGTGGTGAGGCTGAGGGTGGGGGCGGCGACCACCGGGCGACGAGCGACCCGGCGGGGTGCCGGGTCGACGGGCACGTCGAGCCGCTCGCCGAACGCGCGGCGGACACCGGACACGACGTCCTCGTGGTCCACGTTGCCGGCCACGGCCACGACCATGCGGTCCGGGGTATAGCGCCGACTGTGGAACGAATGCAGCTGACGGCGGGTCATCGCCTCGATGGACTCGGTCGACCCGATCACCGGCCGACCGACCGGATGATCGCCGAACAGCGCCGTCAGGAACGCGTCACCGAGCAGATCCTCGGGGTCGTCGTCGCGCATCGCGATCTCCTCGAGCACCACCTGGCGCTCGACGTCGACGTCCGACGATCGGCACAGTCCCCGAAGCACCACGTCCGCGACGAGCTCGAGACCGAGGTGCAGATCCTCGTCGAGCACGTGCGCGTAGAAACAGGTGTTCTCCTTCGAGGTGAACGCGTTGAGTTCCCCACCCACGCCGTCCATCACCTGCGCGATGTCCAGCGCGGTGCGAGTGGGGGTGGCCTTGAACAGCAGATGCTCGAGGAAGTGGGCCGCACCGGCAACGGTGCGCCCCTCGTCGCGCGATCCCACCGCGACCCAGACACCGACCGACGCGGAGCGCACCCCGGGAACGAACTCGGTGACCACGCGGACACCGCCGGGCAGGACGGTGCGCTGGACGCCGAGCGTGGTGGAGACCGCAGAGCGGCGGCGCGGCCCGGAACCCGAGAGTTCCGTCGGCCGCGCCGCCGCGTTCGCGTACTTCTTACTCAGCGCCGACCTCGGTGGCCGACTCGGCCGAGTCGGCGGCCGGAGCAGCCGCAGCCGCTTCGTCCTCGACCGGCACCAGGCTGATCTTGCCGCGGTTGTCGATGTCGGCGATCTCCACGCGAAGCTTGGAGCCGACGTTCACGACGTCCTCGACCTTGTTGATGCGCTTGCCGCCGCCCAGCTTCGAGATGTGCACCAGGCCGTCGCGACCCGGCAGCAGCGAGACGAAGGCACCGAACGCCGTCGTCTTCACCACGGTGCCGAGGAAGCGCTCGCCGACCTTGGGCAGCTGCGGGTTCGCGATCGCGTTGATGCGATCGATCGCCGCCTGCGCGGACGGGCCGTCCGCAGCACCGACGTAGACCGTGCCGTCGTCCTCGATGGAGATATTGGCGCCGGTCTCCTCGGTGATCGAGTTGATCATCTTGCCCTTGGGCCCGATGACCTCGCCGATCTTGTCGACGGGGACCTTGATCGCCGTCACGCGCGGGGCGTAGGGGCTCATCTCGTCCGGGCCGTCGATGGCCTCGGCCATGACGTCGAGGATGGTCACGCGGGCGTCCTTGGCCTGCGACAGCGCGCCGGCGAGAACCTGCGAGGGGATGCCGTCGAGCTTGGTGTCGAGCTGCAGAGCCGTGACGAACTCGCGGGTGCCGGCGACCTTGAAGTCCATGTCGCCGAACGCGTCCTCGGCACCGAGGATGTCGGTGAGGGCGACGTAGCGGGTCTCCCCGTCGACCTCGTCGGAGACGAGACCCATGGCGATGCCGGCGACCGGAGCCTTCAGCGGCACACCAGCGTTCAGCATGCCCAGCGTCGAGGCGCACACCGATCCCATGGAGGTCGAACCGTTGGAGCTCAGCGCCTCCGAGACCTGACGGATGGCGTAGGGGAACTCCTCCTGGCTCGGCAGCACGGGCAGCAGCGCGCGCTCGGCCAGCGCACCGTGGCCGATCTCGCGACGCTTCGGCGAGCCGACGCGACCGGTCTCACCGGTGGAGTACGGCGGGAAGTTGTAGTGGTGCATGTACCGCTTGCTGGTCTCGGGGCCCAGCGAATCGATCTGCTGCGCCATCTTGACCATGTCGAGCGTGGTCACACCCAGGATCTGGGTCTCGCCACGCTCGAACAACGCGGAGCCGTGGGCACGCGGCACCACGGCCACCTCGGCAGAGAGATCGCGGATGTCGGTGATGCCGCGGCCGTCGATGCGGAACTGGTCACGCAGGATGCGCTGACGCACCGAACGCTTGGTCAGCGAGCGGAACGCCGCGCCGATCTCCTTCTCGCGCCCGGCGAAGCGGTCGCCGACGATGGTGAGAACCTGGTCCTTGACCTCGTCCAGCTTGGCCTCGCGCTCCGCCTTGCCGGCGATGGTGAGGGCCTCGGTCAGCGGGATCTGCGCCGCACCCTCGACCGCCTCGAAGACGTCCGACTGGTACGGGGGGAACAGCGGGAAATCGCCGGTCGGCTTCGCTGCGGCCTCGGCCAGCTGCTTCTGCGCCTCGCACAGCGACGCGATGAACGGCTTGGCCGCCTCGAGCCCCTCGGCGACGATCGCCTCGGTGGGAGCCTGCGCGCCGCCGTCGATCAGCGAGAGCACGTTCTCCGTCGCCTCGGCCTCGACCATCATGATGGCGACGTCGGCGTCCGCACCCGAGCCGGAGACGATGCGGCCGGCGACGACCATGTTGAACACGGCCTGCTCGAGCTGCTCGTTGGTGGGGAACGCCACCCACTGCTTGTCGATCAGCGCCACGCGGACACCGCCGACGGGGCCGGTGAACGGCAGGCCGGCGAGCTGCGTGGAGGCCGACGCGGCGTTGATGGCGACGACGTCGTACAGATCCTTGGGATCGAGGCTCATCACGGTGATGACGACCTGGATCTCGTTGCGGAGCCCGTCGACGAACGTCGGGCGCAGCGGCCGGTCGATCAGGCGGCAGGTCAGGATCGCATCCGTGCTGGGGCGTCCCTCACGGCGGAAGAACGAGCCGGGGATGCGGCCCGCGGCGTACATGCGCTCCTCGACGTCCACCGTCAGGGGGAAGAAGTCGAAGTGGTCCTTGGGGTGCTTCGACGCGCTGGTGGCCGAGAGCAGCATCGTCTCGTCGTCGAGGTACGCCACGACCGAGCCCGCGGACTGCTTGGCCAGGCGGCCGGTCTCGAAGCGGATGGTGCGGGTGCCGAACGACCCGTTGTCGATGACGGCGGTGCTCTCGAAGACGCCCTCGTCGACCTCGGTCGCGGCGTCGGTGGTGGTGGAATCGGTCATGTCTGTCTTCATCGTCCTCTCGTCTTCGCCGTGCCCACCCGGGCGCGCCGGCGAACCCTCTGGTTCACCTGCGGCGTCGTCCGGTCGGCGAATCCGAGGCGGCCCACGATCGAAGCTCGTCGGCGTGCGACATCCGACGAACCACTACCGAAGACCGACCCGACCGTCCGACCGGACGGCACACGGCTGCTTCTTATCGCCCGCGTTCGGGCGACAAGTGAAAACCCTACCGTTCCGGCGGCGAACGACCGAACGGCCGACGAGGATCAGCCCACGGGGCTGCCTCGCCGGCTCGTTCGCGACGTACGACGGGGAACTTATCGACGCAGGCCCAGACGCTCGATGAGCGAGCGGTAGCGCGCGACGTCGACCTTCTGCACGTACTTCAGCAGGCGACGACGACGTCCCACGAGCAGCAGAAGGCCGCGGCGGGAGTGGTGGTCGTGCTTGTGCTGCTTGAGATGCTCGGTGAGGTCCGTGATGCGCTTGGTGAGCATCGCCACCTGCGCCTCCGGCGACCCGGTGTCGGTCTCGTGGAGGCCGTACTCGCCGAGAATCTGCTTCTTCTGTTCGGTGGTCAACGCCACTGGGGTCACTCCTGGAAATACCGTCCGCGCGTGAATGGGGCCGCGCGGCACGCCGCGCGGTGTTGCCGCCGCCGCGAACCGCAGCAGACAACGATCGACCAGATTACCAGGCCGCTACCCGGCGGCGAGAACCTCACGCGTTCGCACGACGTCGCGATCCATCTGGGCGACCAGCTCGTCCACGGACGCGAACGTCTCCATACCGCGCACCCGCTCGACGAAATCGACGGCCACGTGCTGCCCGTAGAGATCGGCGTCGCCGTCGAGCACGAACGCCTCCACCGTGCGGGTACGCCCCGAGAACGTGGGATTGGTGCCGACGGAGATCGCGGCCCGGCACCGCTCCCCCGGCGTCACCGTGCCCGTCACCGGCCCGGCCCCCAGCACGGTGAACCAGCCCGCGTAGACGCCGTCCGCCGGAATGGCCGCGTGCATGGGGGGTTTGACGTTGGCGGTGGGATAGCCGATGGTGCGTCCCCGCCCGTCCCCGTGCACGACGACGCCCTCGACGCGGTGCGGTCGGCCGAGCGCGGCCGCGGCCGCGGCGACGTCACCGGCATCGACGCACGAGCGAATGTAGGTGGAGGAGAACGTGACCGCGTCCTCCGCGAGCAGGCTCAGACCCTCGACCCCGAAACCGAACTTGCGGCTGGCCTCGCGGAGCAGGTCGACGGTGCCGAGCGCTTTCTTGCCGAACGTGAAGTTCTCCCCCACCACCACGTCGACGACGTGCAGGCGGCCGACCAGGATGTCGTGGATGTAACTGTCCGGCGTGACCTTCATGAACTCGCGCGTGAAGGGCATGACGCAGAAGACGTCGATGCCGAGCTCCTCGGCCAGTTCGGCGCGCCGGGTGAGCGTGGTGAGTTGAGCGGGGTGGCTGCCGGGGCGCACCACCTCCATCGGGTGCGGATCGAACGTCATGAGCACGGCCGGCACCCCGCGCTTCGCCGCGAGCTCGACGGCGAGGCCGATCAGTTGTGCGTGACCACGGTGCACTCCGTCGAACACGCCGATGGTGAGAACACAGCGACCCCAGTCGGCCGGTACGTCTTCCAGACCACGCCATCTCTCCACAGCCGCCAAGCCTACGGCCCCGCGTGTGAGCGCGTCCCGGTGTGGCCCCGGCGCTAAGCTGTCTCGCGTGTCCGCCCCCGCCCTGTCCACGGTCGCGCAGGACTATCTCAAGACCATCTGGACCGCCGGCGAGTACTCCGAGGAACCGGTCAGCACCAAGCTGCTTGCGACGCGTCTGAACGTCTCGCCGTCCACTGTCTCCGAGGCGGTGCGCAAACTCGCCGATCAGGGTCTGGTCGACCACGCCCGGTACGGCGCGATCACGCTCACCGAGGACGGCCGCCGCGCCGCCGTCGCCATGGTGCGTCGGCATCGCCTCATCGAGACGTGGCTGGTCGACGAGATGGGCTACGGCTGGGACGAGGTCCACGACGAGGCGGAGGTGCTCGAACACGCCGTCTCGGACCTGTTGGTGGACCGCATCGACGCGAAACTCGGTCACCCGTCCCGCGATCCGCACGGCGATCCGATTCCCACCGTGGACGGCACGATTCCGGCCCCGCCCGCGGTCCCGCTCGCCGAATTCGCCGCGGGTCGGGCGGGGCACGTCGCGCGCATCTCCGACTCCGACCCCGACATGTTGCGGTACTTCGAGAGCATCGGCATCGCCCTGGACCTGGTGATCACGATGGTCGAGCGTCGGGACTACGCCGGCACGGTGTCGGTCGCGCTCGGCGACGGCGACACCACCGTCGAGCTGGGCACCGTGGCCGCGGAGGCGATCTGGATGACCGCCGACCCCGGCTAAGTGCCGAGAGTCGCCGGGCGGACCACCATCACGGAGCCCGCCCGCTTGCCGCGCTCCTGCACCAGGGCCACCGTGCGCCCGTCCGGCCCCACCGCCGCGTAGACACCGGCCATCCCCACGGGGTCGAGCCACCGTCCCTGGCTGAGCGACTCCGCCTCCGCCGCCGAGATGTCGCGGCGCGGGAAGGCCGTCGCCACCGCGGCGTCGATGTCGAGACTCACGTGCGGATCCGCGCGCACCTCGTCGAGAGTGCGCGCGTGCTCGAGCGTGAACGGACCGACGCGGGTGCGCCGCAGGGCCGTCAGATGGCCGCCGACACCGAGCGCGGCTCCGAGGTCACGGGCGAGGGCCCGCACGTACGTTCCCGACGAGCACTCCACGTGCACGTCGAGATCGATCGCCTCGTCGGACCGTCGACGTCGCAGGATCTCGAACCGCGAGACCGTGACGGGCCGAGCCGGGATGACGACGGTCTCGCCCTCCCGGACCAGCGCGTGCGCCCGACGCCCGTCGATCTTGATGGCACTGACGCTCGACGGCACCTGCTCGATGTCGCCGGTCAGCGCCGCCACGGCGTCGTCGACGGCGTCGTCGCGGACGGTGGCGACGTCACCGCGTGAGACGACGTCGCCCTCGGCGTCGTCCGTCGTGGTGGCGCTGCCGAGACGGATCGTCGCCGTGTACTCCTTCGTGGTGAGCGAGAGCAGGCCCAGGATCTTGGTCGCGCGCTCCACTCCGAGCACCAGCACCCCCGTCGCCATGGGATCGAGGGTCCCTGCATGACCGACTCGGCGGGTGCGCAACGCCTTGCGGCAGGCCGACACCACGTCGTGGCTGGTGACACCACCGGCCTTGTCGACGACGAGCAGGCCGGCACCGTCGAGTCCGGAGGGCGGTGGAGTGTGGTCGGGCACGAGCGAGAAGTGTGCCAGACGGTGTTCTCAGGTCACCGTGACCGCGGTGAGCACCAACCCGTCCGTGACGATCCACCGACCGCTCAGCGCCGTCAGCGGCGCACCGGAGGTGGTGTGACCCGGGACCAGCAGTTCGGACCGGAAGGACCCGGTGGGCGCGCCCTCCTCGTCCTGACGCTCGAAGGTGATGTGCGCGTCCTCGAAGCCGAGCCAGCGACCGGTCAGCGGGTACCAGGCCTTGTACGTCGCCTCCTTGGCACAGAAGAGCAGCTTGTCCCAGTGCACCTCGCCGTCGGTGCGGGTGGCCAGAACGTCACGCTCGGCGGCGATGCTCACCGCGTCGAGCACCCCGTCCGGCAACGGCTCGTGCGGCTCGGCGTCGATACCCACCGACCGCAACCGGAGGGCGTAGGACACCGCGGCGGCGCGATAGCCGTCGCAGTGGGTGAGGCTTCCCACCACCCCGTTAGGCCAGACCGGCGACCCCATGTCGCCGCGCAGGATGGGCGCCGGGTCGAGACCGAGACGGCCCAGGGCGAGACGGGCGCAGTGGCGAGCCGAGGTGAACTCCCGTTTCCGTTTGTCCACGGCCTTCTCGATCAGATGCGCCTCGCGTGGGTGCGGCTCCAGACCGGGCGGATCCTCGAACAGTTCCTCCGCGGCCACGCCGGTCGGCAGGATCGTGCCGAGGACCGCCTCGCTCATCGCCGCCTCCGATCCGTCATCTTCTCCACTTCCGCTTCCATCTCCGGCGTCACCGTGAAGTGGCCGCCCCACTTGTTCAGGCTGCCCGGCGGGTACTCGGGAACCGGCAGGATCTGTCGCAGCGGGTTGTCCGGCAGGCCACGGCGCTTCCATTCGCGCGGGTAGCCGACCGACACCTCCTCGAAGCGCACCCCGTCGTAGTACGTGGTTCGGGGGATGTGCAGGTGCCCGTACACCGAGCACACCGCGTGGTAGCGCAGATGCCAGTCCGCCGTCTCCGTCGTCCCGCACCACAGCGCGAACTCCGGGTAGAACAGCACGTCGGTGGGTTGCCGTACCAGCGGCCAGTGGTTGATCAGCACCGTGGGCGTGCCCGGCTCGAGATCGGCGAGGCGACCGCGGGTGTAGTCGAGCCGCGCGGCGCACCAGGCGTCGAGGGTCGCGTACGGGGTCGGGGTGATGAGGAACTCGTCCGTCGCGACCACGTTGCGCTCCCGGGCGAGGGCCAACCCGTCCGCCTTGGTCGACGTGCCCTCCGGCAGGAACGAGTAGTCGTAGAGCAGGAACATCGGCACCAGCGTGACGGGGCCGTCCGGCCCGGGCCACTGCGGGAAAGGATCCTCCGGCGTCAGCACGCCCAGCGACCGGCACAGGGTGACCAGGTAGTCGTACCGGGCCTGGCCGTGCATCTGCACGGGATCCTTGACGGTGGTCCACAGCTCGTGGTTTCCCGGGACCCAGATGACCGTGTGAAACCGGCTCGCCAGCAGCGACAGGGCCCACTCGATGTCGTCGGTCTTCTCCGACACGTCGCCGGCGACGATCAACCAGTCGTCGGGGGACGCGGGAACGATCGACTCCGTGACCTCGCGGTTGCCCCGATGCCCGACGTGGATGTCGCTGACCGCCCAGAGTGTCGGGGTCTTCTCTTCCACCTGCTGCGGCACCTGATCACGGTCCTTCGCTCGTCGTACGGTCGGCGCCCGTGACGGTCCACCGGCCGGACAGGGTCCGGTGGACCACCGCGGCGGCTCTCAGGGTAACGAACACGGCGAGGCCCACCCAGATTCCCGGCAGCCCCCAGTCGAGGACCAGGGCCAGCCAGATCATCGGGAGAAACCCGACCAGCGCGCTCAGCAGCGTCGCGGTCCGCAGGTACGCCGCGTCGCCGGCGCCGAGCAGCACGCCGTCGAGGGCGAACACCACCCCGGCGATAGGCACGATCGCCACGAAGATCCACCACACGGAGTCGATCGACGTCAGCACCGACTCGTCGGCGGTGAACACTCGCGGCAGCGGCCCCACGAGCCCGGCGAACACGGCCGCCAGCACGACGGCGAAGCCGACGGACCACGCCGTCACGTCGCGCGCAACACGCACTGCTGCCGCGCGCCGGGCCGCACCGAGAGCGGCCCCCACCAGCGACTGCGCAGCGATCGCCAGCGAATCGAGCATCAGCGCCGTCAGGTTCCACAGCTGCAGCACCACCTGATGCGCGCCGACCGCGCCCGCGCCGAAACGCGAGGCCACCGCGACGGCCGAGAGGAAACACGCCTGGAACGCCATCGACCGCAGGATCAGATCACGGCCGAGCACCAGTTGCTTCCGCACGATCGCGGCGTCGGGTCGGACCGAGCGAGTTCGCGGACCACGCACCACCGCCCCGACGAACGCCGCCGCCGACACGCTCTGCCCCACCACGTTGGCCACGGCGGAACCCTCGAGCCCCATCGGCGGTCCGACCACGCCGTGGACCAGGACCGGGCACAGCACCGCGGACAGACCCAGGCCCAGCACGACGTAGCGGAGCGGGCGCACCGTGTCCTGCACACCACGCATCCAGCCGTTGCCCGCCATTGTCACGAGAATGCACGGCACCCCCAGCACGGCGATGCGGAGCCAGGACTCGGCGCGGTCGGCGATCTCCCCGCCGCCCCCGAGCACCGACGTGATCGGCCCGGCGAGGACCTGCACGATCGCCACCAGGAGCAGGCCGATACCCACGGCCAGCCAGGTGGCCTGCACACCCTCGTTCTTCGCGTCGTCGTCCCGGCCGGCCCCGTGCAGACGCGCGGCGCGGGCGGTGGTGCCGTAGGAGAGGAACGTCAGTTGCGTGCTCACCTGCGCCAGCACGAGACCGCCGACGGCCAGGCCGGCCAGCGGCACCGACCCCAGCCGACCGACGATCGCCGTGTCCAGCAGCAGGTAGAGAGGCTCGGCGACCAGAACGCCCAACGCGGGAAAGGCGAGGCCGAAGAGCGTGCGCGCCGAGACCCGTCCGTCGGGCCGCGTCACTCCAGCGCGGCGACGAGCGCCGCCACGGCCTCGTCGACGTCGCCGGTGACCGTGTATCCGGCCGAGAAGCGGTGGCCACCGCCGCCGAGCGTCGTCGCGGTGGTCGAGACGTCCACCGCGGATTTCGAGCGCAACGACACCGACCACCCGCGGTCGTTCTCCTTGAACACCGCGGCCACCTCGGCTTCGGCCGTGGTGCGGACGATGTCGACCACACTCTCGATCTCCTCGGATCGCAGCCCGCCGACGTCGTCCAGCCGGACCACCGCGTAGACCAGCCCGCGGGCGCCCGCCGCGTCCGGCAGCAGCCGCGCCGAACCGAGCACGCGCCCCAGCATGGGCAGCCAGCCGAACGGGTGGGTGTCGAGCAGGGACCGCGTGATGGCCGCGCCGTCGATCCCGGTGGCCAGCAGCCGTTCCGCCAGCAGGTGCGACCCCGGCCTGACCCAGCGAAAGGACCCGGTGTCGGTGACCAGCCCGGCGAACAGGCAGTGGGCCAGATCGCGGTCGACCACGATGCCGGCCGCGTCGAACAGGGCCGCGACGACGGCGGTGGTCGACTCCGCCGACGCGTCGACGAGGTGGTGGGTGCCGTAGAAGGTGTTCGATCGGTGATGGTCGATCACCAGAGAGACTGCGCCGTCGAGTCGGTCGCCGAGGGACCCCAGCCGCTCCCGGCTCCCGGCGTCGACGGTGACGACGAGGTCGACCTCGGTGCGCACCTCGTCGGGGGCGGTGACGAACTCGGTTCCGGGCAGACCCACCATGGAATCGGGAAGGCGGGACGGCGCAGCGAACGCGACCTGCACGGACGCACCACGGCGATCGAGCGCGATCGCCAGCGCGAGACCGCTGCCGATGGTGTCGGCGTCCGGCTGGACGTGGCACAGCACCGTCACCGTCGACGCGGCGTCGAGGACGTCGAGGGCCGCCCGAAGATCCGCGGCCGGGAGATCGGTCACCGTTCGTCGGTGGCCGAGGCGTCGTCGGTCCGCGGCGCCTTGTACGGATCGGCGTCTCCCGCCGGGGTGGCGCCGGCGGCGGCCGCGGCCACTTCGCTGTCGCTGCGACGAGCGCGTTCGAGCAACTCCTCGAGGTGGCGCGCCGCGTCCGGAACCGTGTCCGCCACGAAGGTCAGCGTGGGGGTGAAGCGGACTCCGGTGCCCGCCCCGACCTTCGTGCGCAGTGCGCCCTTGGCCTTCTCCAGACCGGCGGCGGCCGACACGAAATCGGGCTCGGCGTTGAGGGTCTCGCCGCGCACGGTGTAGTACACCGTGGCGTCGTGCAGGTCCGGGGTCACCTTGGTGTCGGTGACGGTCACGAACGCGAGGCGAGGGTCCTTGATCTCGTGATCGATGGCCGTCGCCACGATGGCGCCGATGCGCTTGGCCAACTTACGAGCGCGGGCTTGGTCAACCACGACGCGCCTCCCTCTCGGTCAGTCCTCCGGCCCGAACACGCGGCGCCGGACGGCGAGTAATTGCAGCTCGGGCCGGCCGGCCACGTGCCGTTCGCAGGTGTCGAGCACCTGGTGAAGATGCGAGACGTCGGCCGTCGCGACGGCCACGCCCACCATGGAGCGACGGTAACGCTCCTGCTCCCCCGTCTCGGCCGCCGACACTCCGTAGCGCTGCAACGCCGCCACGACCGGCTTGATCACCGACCGCTTCTCCTTCAGCGAATGCACGTCACCGAGCAGGATGTCGAGCTCGAGGGCTCCCAGGAACATGTACGTCACCTCGTGTGTGCGGGACGGGCGTGGCCCGCGGCAATCACCGCGGGCCACGCCCGTGTCCGTCGATCGATCAGTCGCGCGGCTTCTCCCGCAACTCGTACGCCTCGATGATGTCCCCGACCTTGATGTCGGAGTACGTCACCGTCAGACCGCACTCGTACCCGTCGCGAACCTCGACCACGTCGTCCTTCTCCCGCCGGAGCGAGGAGATGGTGACCGTCTCGGCCACCACGACGTTGTCGCGCAGCAGGCGGGCCTTCGCGTTGCGGCGCACCACACCGGAGGTGACGAGGCAACCGGCGATGTTGCCGACCTTCGAGGAACGGAACATCGCGCGGATCTCCGCCCGACCGAGGTCGACCTCCTCGTAGACCGGCTTGAGCAGGCCCTTGAGCGCCTTCTCGATCTCGTCGATCGCCTGGTAGATGACCGAGTAGTACCGGATGTCGACGCCCTCGCGGTTGGCCAGCTCGGTGGCCTTGCCCTCCGCACGGACGTTGAAGCCGATGATGATCGCGTTGGACGCCGACGCCAGGTTGACGTTGGTCTCGGTGACACCACCGACACCGCGGTCGATGACGCGCAGCTCCACCTCGTCGTCGATCTGGATCTGCAGCAGCGCCTCTTCCAGGGCCTCCACGGTGCCGGAGTTGTCGCCCTTGAGGATCAGGTTGAGCTGCGACGTCTCCTTCAGCGCGGCATCGAGATCGTCCAGGCTGATCCGCTTGCGGCTGCGGGCCGCCATCGCGTTGCGCTTGCGCGCATTGCGGCGGTCCGCGATCTGGCGTGCGATGCGGTCCTCGTCGACCACGAGCAGGTTGTCACCGGCACCCGGCACGGAGGTGAAGCCCACCACCTGCACCGGCCGCGACGGCAGCGCCTCGGCGACGTCGTCGCCGTGCTCGTCGACCATGCGACGGACGCGTCCGTACGCATCGCCGGCGACGATCGAGTCGCCGACCCGCAGCGTTCCGCGCTGGATGAGCACGGTGGCCACCGGGCCACGGCCACGGTCGAGGTGCGCCTCGATGGCGACACCCTGCGCGTCCATGTCCGGGTTGGCCCGCAGGTCCAGCGAGGCGTCCGCCGTCAGCAGCACGGCCTCGAGCAGCGCATCGATGTTGGTGCCCTGCTTCGCCGAGATGTCGACGAACATGGTCTCGCCGCCGTACTCCTCGGCCACCAGCCCGTACTCGGTCAGCTGGCCACGGATCTTCGCCGGATCCGCGCCCTCCTTGTCGATCTTGTTGACCGCCACCACGATCGGCACGTCCGCGGCCTGCGCGTGGTTGATGGCCTCCACCGTCTGCGGCATGACGCCGTCGTCGGCCGCGACCACGAGGATCGCGATGTCGGTGGCCTTCGCACCACGGGCACGCATGGCGGTGAACGCCTCGTGACCGGGGGTGTCGATGAACGTGACCAGACGCTCGTTGCCCTCGAGCTCGGTGAGCACCTGGTACGCACCGATGTGCTGGGTGATGCCGCCGGCCTCGCCCTCGCGGACGTTCTCCTTGCGGATCGTGTCCAGCAGTCGGGTCTTGCCGTGGTCGACGTGACCCATGACCGTGACCACCGGCGGGCGGGACTCGAGGTCCTCCTCGCCGCCCTCGTCCTCGCCGTAGGTGAGGTCGAAGGAATCGAGCAGCTCGCGGTCCTCGTCCTCCGGGCTGACGACCTGGACGACGTAGTTCATCTCGCTGCCCAGCAGCTCGAGCGTCTCGTCGTTGACCGACTGCGTCGCCGTCACCATCTCGCCGAGGTTGAACAGCGCCTGGACCAGGGCGGCCGGGTTCGCGTCGATCTTGTCCGCGAAGTCCGAGAGCGACGCGCCACGAGCGAGACGGATGGTCTCACCGTTGCCTCGCGGCAACCGCACGCCACCGACGGCCGGCGCCTGCATCGATTCGTACTCGGCGCGCTTCGCCCGCTTCGACTTGCGTCCACGACGCGGAGCGCCACCGGGACGACCGAACGCACCGGCCGCGGCACCGCGCTGACCCGGACGGCCACCGCCGCCGGGACGACCGCGGAAACCGCCGGCCGCGGGAGCACCGGCGCCGGGAGCACCGGGTGCGCCGCCGCCGCGGTAGCCACCGCCGCCGGGACGACCACCGGGCGCGCCGGGACGACCCGGACGACCGGCACCGGGGGCCGGACGTGCGGCGCGGGACGGCATGGCACCCGGGTTCGGGCGCGGGGGCATCGAGCCGGGGTTAGGCCGGGGACCACCGGGACGCGGGCCACCCTGACCGGCCGGGGGACGACCGGCACCGCCCTGCGGAGCCGCACCGCCGGCGGGACGGGGACCACCCTGACCGGGAGCCGGACGCGGTGCGCCGGGACGCGGACCACCCTGACCGGGAGCCGGACGCGGTGCCGGACGCTCGGTCGGAGCGGAGGAGTACGGGTTGTTGCCGACGCGCGGCGCCTTCGGGCCGGGCTTCGGACCCGGAGCGGCCGGGCGCGCAGGAGCATCGGCGCGCGCGGCGGGCGCGGCCGGGGCCTGCGGAGCGGGAGCCGGTGCCGACGGGGCCGGCGCAGCCGGACGCTGCGGTGCCGGAGTCGGCGCCGATGCGGCCGGAGCCTGCGGAGCCGGGGTCGGTGCAGCCGGTGCTGCCGGCGCCTGCGGAGCCGGCTTCGGGCCGGGGCGCGGAGCACCCGGCTTGGGGGCGGACGCGCCGCCCGAGGTTCCGTTGCCGCCGGACGCCGGCGCCGAGGCACCACCGTTCGCGGCGGGGAACGATTCACGCAGACGTCGCGCCACGGGTGCTTCCACCGTGGACGACGCCGACTTCACGAACTCGCCCTGCTCCTTCAAGCGAGCGAGTAGATCCTTACTGGTGACACCGAGCTCTTTCGCCAGCTCGTGCACGCGGGCCTTGCCTGCCACTGCTCTCCTCACTGAGAGGTCGAGCGCGGCTCCGACCAGGAGCGCCCGCACGACCTCGGGTTATCTCGACACGATGTTCATCGTCGGTGCTTCACGGTGTGCTCATGAATTCGTGAACCTGTTCTCCTCGTGGCGCGGCGAGTTGCCGCGGCCGGTCGGCCGGTCGATCGTCGTCCGATCGCAGACCACCGCGGACCGATCCAGAGGACCGGTGACGCGGAGCGCGCGACCGAGGGAGCGACGCTTCTCCGCCTGCTGGAAGCAGTCCGGATCGGGATGCAACCACGCGCCCCGACCGGGCAGCCTCCGACGATGATCGACCACGGCCCGCGCACCGCCGTTCTCGTCGAGAACGACCGCGATACGAACCAGGGCGGACGGCGAATCGCGCCGTTTGCATCCTACGCACGTGCGAACCGGTCCCTGGGGAACGGGAGTACCTGCGCCGGATGCAGCGGAATCCACCGTGCGTCGAGCCGTGTCACAGTCTAACGCGGATTCCGGGTCGGTATTCCCACCGGTGTTGCCACCGCCCGGGGCCGGGCCGTCGACACCGCCCGGGGCCGGGCCGTCGTCACCGCCCGTCACGGGGTGCTGTCCACCGCCGCGTCGCTTCGGATGTCGATGCGCCATCCGGTGAGCCGCGCGGCGAGTCGGGCGTTCTGGCCCTCCTTGCCGATGGCCAGGGACAGCTGGTAGTCGGGCACGATCACCCGAGCGGCCCGCGCGGCCTCGTCGACCACGGTGACCGACACGACCTTCGACGGCGACAGAGCGTTGCCGACGAAGGTCGCCGGATCGTCGTCGTAGTCGATGATGTCGATCTTCTCGCCGGCGAGTTCGCTCATCACGTTGCGCACCCGCTGACCCATCGGGCCGATGCAGGCACCCTTCGCGTTGAGGCCCGCGACCGTCGACCGCACGGCGATCTTCGACCGGTGGCCGGACTCCCGCGCGACGGAGACGATCTCGACGGACCCGTCGGCGATCTCCGGCACCTCGAGGGCGAACACCTTGCGGACGAGGTTCGGATGCGTGCGGGACAGCGTCACCTGTGGCCCACGCTGACCACGCGCCACGCCCACCACGTAGCACTTGATGCGATCACCGTGCTCGTAGGTCTCCCCCGGCACCTGCTCGGCCGGCGGGATCACCGCGTCGAGACCGCCCGCGTCGCTGCCCACCCGGACCACCACAGTTCCGCGCGCGTTCAGGCGAGCGTCCGCCTGGACCAGACCGCCGACGATCTCGCCCTCGTGTGTGGAGAACTCACCGAAGGACTTCTCGTTCTCGGCGTCGCGCAGCCGCTGCAGGATGACCTGACGAGCCGTGGTCGCCGCGATGCGACCGAACCCCTCCGGCGTGTCGTCGACCTCGGCGACGAAGTTGCCGTCCTCGTCGGTCTCGCGGACCATCACCCGCACCTGCCCGGTACGACGGTCGACGTCGATTCGCGCATCGGAGCGGTACCCGGCGGTGTGCTTGTACGCGGTCAGCAGAGCGGTCTGCAGCGTCTCGATGACCGCCTCGGTGGTGATGCCCTTGTCCGCCTCGATCGCGCGGAGGGCCGTCATGTCGATGTTCACTGGTGTCGGCTTTCACTGGACTGGTCGGTGTCGGTGGCGCTGGCGGTGTCGGGATCGGCGTCCGGATCGGCATCGTCGTCGTGGACGTCGAGATCCGTCGGCTCGTCCGGGGGATCGAGCGGGTCGTAGCGGCCGGGGGTGACCCCACCCGCGAGTTCGAGTTCGGCCGGACTCGGCGGGGAGAACTCGACCCGCACCACCGCGGAGACGACGTCCGCCGCGCGAACGGTGCGCACCTGCGGGCCGGACCGCGACTTGATCACGAGGTCGATCTCCCCCGCGTCCGGGCGGGCCTCCCCGACTCGGCCGTCGACGGTCTCACCGACGCGCCCGTCGACGGTCTCACCGCCGAGCGTCACCGTGACCGCACGCCCACGCGCCCGGCGCCAGTGCCGCGGTTCGGTCAGCGGACGATCGATGCCGGGAGTGGTCACCTCGAGCGTGTACGGGCTGTCGCCGAATTCGGTCGCGGCGTCGAGCACCTCGGAGATCTGCCGACTGATCGCGGCGAGAACGTCGAGTTCGAAGCCCGCGTCGCGGTCCACGACGATCTTCACGACACTGCGGCTGCCGGCTCGGGAGACCGTGACGTCCTCGACGTCGAACTCCCCCTCCGCGAACCCGGGACTCGCGGCGTGCGCGGAGATCAGCTCGATCACCCTGTCTCTGGACGGCACCGGCATCGCGCGCAGGACTCCTCGTGAAGTTGTGGGGTGTACACACGGATCGACCTCGACCCGTGTCACGGCAGGTGACCACGATACCGCGTGTCGACGCGGGCGACGGCACGGTGTGGTCGCCCGCGCCTCTGGCACGGTGTG
The DNA here is from genome assembly GCF_001620025.1 of Rhodococcus sp. PBTS 1. Taxonomy (NCBI): domain Bacteria; kingdom Bacillati; phylum Actinomycetota; class Actinomycetes; order Mycobacteriales; family Nocardiaceae; genus Rhodococcus; species Rhodococcus sp. PBTS 1. Next base: position 1,530,551 of record NZ_CP015219.1, on the reverse strand, counting down.
GTCGCCCGCGCCTCTGGCACGATGTGCGTCGTGTCCCCCGTCGACCGCACCCTCCGCTCACGCACCCCGGCCGTCTCGCGCCGCACGGTTCTGCGGGCGTCGGCGACGCTGGGGGGCGCGGCGGTGCTCGCCGGAGTCACAGGATGCAGCAGCGCCGACGAGGCATCTCCGGCCGAACCCGATCCCCTGCTGGCCGAGGCTCGACGGGCGCGTGCCGACGCCGCCTCCGCGCGGGCCGTGCTGGCCGATCGTCCGGACCTGGTGGACACCATGACCGTCATCGCGGATCAGCGCACCGCGCACGCCGACGCACTCGACGCGGAGATCGTGCGCGCGACCCCCGTCACCGCCACCACGACGCCGTCCACCACCGCCCCGGTCCAACCGAGCGACATCCCCACGCTCGCGCAACTGCGCGACGACCTGACCGAGTCCGCCCAGCGTGCGGCCACCCTGGCACGGTCGACGCAGGGATACCGCGGCGGGCTGCTCGGGTCGATCAGTGCGTCCTGCACTCTCGTCGCGGCAGCGGTCCAGGCATGACCGGCAGCCACCCACGGAAGGCGACCTCGTGACCGACCTCGGACCCGAACAGCAGGCCCTCGTGGATGCTCTGGCCGCGGAACACGCGGCTGTCTTCGCCTACGGCGTCGTGGCGGCGTTCTCCAACCCCACCCGTGACCCGCTGGTCGCCCAGTACGCCGCCGACCACCGCGCTCGCCGGGACGCAACGATCGACGCACTGACCGCCGCCGACGTCGACGCGCCACCCGCCGCGGCCGGCTACACGGTGCCGTTCCCGGTCACCGACGCCGTCGCCGCAGCGCGCCTGGCGCAACAGGTCGAGGAGGACACCGCCGTCGCGTGGCGGTCGGTCATCGAACGGGCGCGGTCGGCACCGACGCGGGAAGCCGCCGTCGTCGCCCTCACCGATGCCGCACGCCGGGCCGCGTCGTGGCGGGCCATTCTCGGCATCTTCCCGTCGACGGTCGCGTTCCCCGGCACACCCGCCTGACGCTCAGTCGGTGATGACGGCGAGCAGGAGCCCGTCGCGTCCGTGCACCCCGACCGTCTGGACCGCCGTGCCGTCCAGTCGCGGGTGTGCCGCCACCAGATTCAGCATGGCGCGCAGCGTGTCACCCGCCGGCCCGTCCGTGTCGACGGCGCCGTCGCCGACCACACCGTCCGCGATGAGAACGGTGCCGGGACGGCCGAGCACCAGGGCCCACTCCACGTACTGAGCGCCCGCGTCGACGGGCCCGTCGCGGGCGATACGACGGAGGTGGAGGTCGATCACTCCGAACAGCGAGTCGTCGTCCGCGCGAATACGGGCGAGCGTGGTCAGCGGCTCACCGACCATGAGGTCGACCCGCGCCGCCAGCTCCTCGTCGAGCGACGAGCGCACCGTGTCCGCGGCCGCCTCGGTGGCCACCAGGGTGACCACTCGCCCCCGTGGCCCGACGGCGCGGACGGCGTGCGCGGTGGACTCGCCGTCCACCGGATCGACGATGAGGACACGCTTGGCGCCGACGGTGCGGGCCATGACCGAGGCCAGCTTGTCGCCCGCGGACCGCTCGTCGAACGTGCCGGCCAGCCTGGTCTCGGTGGCCGAGATGGGCCCCGGCGTCGTCACCGGCTGCCGCGCCCGGTCGCGGTGAGGATCTCGCTCACGGCGTCGTCGGCCGCGATCTCGCGCGTGGACCCGTCGAATCGGTTCTTGATCTCCACGGTGCCGTCCGCCCAGCCGCGGCCGACCACGAGGGTGAGCGGTACGCCGATCAGCTCGGAGTCCTTGAACTTGACGCCCGGCGACACCTTCGGCCGGTCGTCGAGCAGCACGTCGAGTCCACGCGCGTCGAGGTCGGCGGCGAGCGACTCGGCGCCGGCGCGCGCACCCTCGTCCTTGTTGGCGATGACGACGTGGACGTCCGCGGGGCTCACCGACGCGGGCCAGCGCAGCCCCTTGTCGTCGTGCATCTGCTCGGCGATCACCGCGACCAGGCGGGAGACGCCGACGCCGTAGGAACCCTGGATCAGGCGGACCGGCTTGCCGTTCTCCCCCAGGACGTCGACGGCGAAGGCGTCGGTGTACTTGGTGCCGAGCTGGAAGATGTGGCCGATCTCGATGCCGCGGGCGGAGACCAGAGTGCCGCGGCCGTCGGGAGCGAGGTCGCCGTCGCGCACTTCGGCGGCCTCGATGGTGCCGTCGGGGGTGAAGTCGCGACCGACCACCAGGTCGACCACGTGCTTGCCCTGCTCGTCCGCGCCGGTGATCCACGCGGTACCGGGCACGACCCGGGGGTCGACGAGGTACCGAACACCGTTGGCCAGCAGTGCCTTCGGGCCGATGTACCCACGCACCAGGAAGGGATTCGCGGCGAAATCGGCGTCCCCCAACAGCTCGAACTCCGCCGGCGCCAACGACGCCTCGAGGCGCTTGGCGTCCACCTCGCGGTCACCGGGCACGCCGATGGCCAGCAGTTCCCACTCGCCGCCGGGGACACGGGTCTTCACCAGCACGTTCTTCAGGGTGTCCGCCGCGGTGACCGTCCGACCGAGGTCGGCCCCGTTGGCCCAGTCGACCAGGGTCGCGATGGTCGGGGTGGATCCCGTCTCGTGCACCACGGCCGCGGGGAGACCGTCGATCGGCCGCGACGGCGGCGCCGGGGTGACGACGGCCTCGACGTTGGCGGCGTACCCGCTCTCCGGGCTGCGGACGAACGTGTCCTCGCCGATCTCGGACTCGGCCAGGAACTCCTCGGACGCGCTGCCGCCCATCGCGCCGGACGTCGCGGCGACGACGACGTACGAGATACCCAGCCGGTCGAAGATGCGCTGGTAGGCCTCACGGTGCGCGTGGTACGACGCCTTGGCGCCGGCCTCGTCGAGATCGAACGAGTACGAGTCCTTCATGACGAACTCGCGGCCGCGCAGGATCCCCGCGCGCGGACGTTCCTCGTCGCGATATTTTGTCTGGATCTGATAGAGCGTGACCGGGAGATCCTTGTAGGACGAGTACTCGCCCTTGACCGTCAGCGCGAACAGTTCTTCGTGGGTCGGACCGAGGAGCATGTCGGCGCCCTTGCGGTCCTTCAGCCGGAACAGCCCGTCCCCGTACTCGGTCCAGCGGCCCGTCACCTCGTAGGGCTCGCGCGGCAGCAGCGCCGGCAGCGAGATCTCCTGCGCACCGATGGCGTTCATCTCCTCGCGCACGACCTGCTCCACCCGGCGCAGCACGGTCAGGCCGAGCGGCAGCCACGAGTAGACACCCGGGGCGACGCGGCGGACGTAACCGGCGCGCACGAGCAGCTTGTGGCTGGGCACCTCGGCGTCGGCCGGATCGTCGCGGAGGGTGCGCAGGAACAGGTGGGACAGGCGGGTGATCACAGCCGACGAGCCTAGTGGGTGAGGGCGTGTTTCCCTCTCGGTAGGGTTGCCGACCGTGCTGATCCTGCTGCCCCCGTCCGAGACGAAGTCCGACGGCGGCACCGGTGGCCCCCTCGACCTCGACTCCCTCGCGCTGCCCGAGCTGACGCCTGCCCGCGAGACCGTGGTCGACGCCGTCGTCGCTCTCGCCGACGATCCCGACGCCCCGCGCATTCTCGGACTCGGCGCCACACAGGGCGCGGACGCCGTCCGCAACGGCGACCTCCGCACCGGACCGACGGCACCGGCACTCGAGCGTTACACCGGCGTGCTGTACGACGCGTTCGACGCGCCGTCACTCACCCGGGCCGGCCGGGCCCGCGCGGCCGAGCGCCTCTGGATCGGGTCCGCGCTCTTCGGCGCCGTCCGCGCGACCGACCTCGTGCCCTGGTACCGACTGTCCGGCGGCACCACCCTGCCGGGCCTCGGCACGCTCCGCTCGCACTGGAAGCCGCACCTCGGCGACGCGCTCGCCGCCGCCGCGCAGGGGGTGGTCGTCGACCTGCGGTCCGGCGCCTACCAGGACCTCGGGCCCGTGCCCCGAGCCGTGACCGCCACCGTGGTCACCGAGAAGCCCGACGGCACCCGCGCCGTGGTCAGCCACTTCAACAAGCACCACAAGGGCCTGCTCGCCCGCGCACTCACCACCACGCGCGCCGAGCCGAGCGACGTGCGCGGACTCGCTCGCGTCGCCCGCGCCGCCGGGCTGCGGGTGGAGGTCACCTCCCCGACACTGTTGACGGTGGTGACCTGAGTCAGCCGCGAGCGGCTTCCTGTGTCACGCGTCAGCCGCGAACGGCTTCCTGTGTCAGGCGTCAGCCGCGAGCGGCTTCCTGTGCCGCCTTGGCGGACGCGACGTCCGCCGCGCTGTAGCGGATGAAGAGGGCCGACACGGCCGCGACGGCCGCCAATCCGGCGCAGCCGAGGAGCCCGAAGGTGTACCCCTCGCCCAGCACCCGCACCTGCTCCTCCGTCATGGACACCGCCGACCCCGTGACCCCGCCGAGGGACATCGTCTTCGCCGCCGCCATCGCGCTGACCACCGCCAGACCCAGCGGTCCACCGAGGTTCTGGGCCACCAGCGAGATCGCCGTCAGCGGTCCGATGTTCTCTGCGCGCACCTGAGCGATCGCGCAGAGCGGCAGCGCGATGACCGCGAGGCCGACGCCGAACCCGATGCCGCCGATCGGCAGGAAGAGATCGGACCAGTACGACGCGTCGACGTCGATGCGGGACGCGAAGATGAGGTATCCGACGGTGAGAACCGCACCGGTGAACACGATCCACCGCGGCGCGACGCGCGGCGCGAGCCACGAGGAGGTGACCGCGGCCAGGGCCATCCCGCCGCCGAACGGGATGAACGAGATGCCCGCGTGCAGCGGGCTGTAGCCGAGGACGTCCTGGACGAACACCGCCACGATCACGGTCATCGCGAACAGGGCGCCGCCGGAGAAGAAGATGGCCGCGAACGTCGCGACCCGGTCGCGGTCACGGAACAGCTCGAACGGCAGCAGGGGGTTGCTCGCGCGGCGCTCCACCACGAGGAACGCGCCGAGCAGCGCCAGTCCGATCAGAACGGATGCCACGGTGACGGCGTCGGTCCACCCCCGCTCCGGCCCCTCGACGATGCCGAACACCACGGCTGTCGAACCCAACGTCGCCAGGACCGCCCCCGGGACGTCCAGCGCGGTGCGCTCGGCCGCCGTCTCCACGAGTGCGCGGGCACCGACCACGAGGATGGCCAGACCGATCGGCACGTTGATGAGGAAGATCCAGCGCCAGGACACCTCGGTGAGCGCACCGCCGATGATGAGCCCCGAGAACGACCCCACCCCGGTCATGGCCGCGTAGATCGCGATCGCCTGGTTGCGCACCGGACCGGGCGCGAACGTCGTCGCCACCAGGGCGAACGCCGTGGGTGACGCGACGGCTGCACCGGCGCCCTGCACGATGCGCGCACCGACCAGCATGGCCTCGTTCTGGGCCAGGCCGCACACGGCGGAGGCCAGGGTGAACAGCGCGACGCCCGTGAGGAACATGCGCTTGCGGCCGAAGGAGTCGCCCATCCGCCCACCGAGCAGCATGAGGCCACCGAAGGCCAGGACGTACGAGGACACCACCCAGTTGCGTCCGGCGTCCGAGAGGTTCAACTCCGCCTGCAGTGGAGCGAGGGCCAGATTGATGACGGTGCCGTCCAACACGGCCATCAACTGCATGCCGCCGAGGGCGACGATGGCCGGTCCGAACGCGCGGGTCGTCACCGGATACCCGATCGGCGCGACGTGTTGGGAGGCGGACATGGAGCGCCACTCTACTGCCCGGGAACGAGATCCCCGATCCGCGCCGGAAAACCCGCAACGGGCCCGACGACGATGATCGCCGGCGGTCGGACGTTCTCCTCGCGGACCCGGTCCGCGACGGTCTCGAGGTCGGCGTGGACGACGCGCTGCGACCGCGTCGTCCCCTCCTGGATCGCGACGACCGGGGTGTCGGCGGGCCGACCGTGCGCGATCAGCACCTCGGCGAACGAGTCGATCCGCTCGACGGCCATGAGCAGTACGAGGGTCCCGCGCAGGCGAGCGAGCGAGGGCCAGTCGATCAACGACTCGGGATGGTCGGGCCGCAGGTGCCCGCTGACGACGACGAATTCGTGCGTGACGCCCCGGTGAGTCACCGGCACCCCCGCGGCCGACGGGACCGAGATCGCACTGGTGATGCCGGGGACGACGGTGACGGGCACACCCGCCGCCGTGCAGGCCTCGAGCTCCTCGTAGCCGCGTCCGAACACGTAGGGATCGCCGCCCTTGAGCCGCACGACGAACTTGCCGGCCTTGGCGTGGGTGATCAGGGCGTCGTTGATGGCCTCCTGCGCCATGAAGCGCCCGTACGGGATCTTCGAGGCGTCGATCACCTGCACGTGGGGGCCGAGTTCGGCCAGCAGCTCGGGCGGAGCGAGCCGGTCCGCGACCACGACGTCGGCGCGGGCCAGCAGCCGTCGACCGCGCACGGTGATGAGATCCGGATCGCCCGGGCCGCCGCCGACGAGTGCGACGCCGGCCACCTCGGGCTCCGCCGCGTCCGCGATCGCGCCCGACTGCAGTCCGTCGAGCACCGCGTTGCGGACCGCGGCGGACCGACGATGCTCGCCGCCGGCGAGGACTCCCACGGTGAGACCGTCGTACTCCGCGCTGGCGGGCGTGACGGCGGTGCCGTCGCGGGCGACGTCGGCCCGCACGCAGAAGATTCGATCCCGCTCGGCCTCCGCCACGATCGCGGCGTTGGTGTCGGCCTCGTCCGTGCAGGCGATGGCGTACCAGGCACCGGCGAGGTCGCCGTCGCGGTAGTCACGCACCTCGAGCTCGATCTGCCCGAAATCGGCGAGGGCATCGACGGCCGGTGTCGCCTCCCGCGCGATCACGGTCACCTTCGCGCCGCACGAGATCAGCAACGGCAGTCGGCGCTGCGCGACACTGCCGCCGCCGACGACCACGACGCGGCGACCGGCCAGGTTCAGCCCCACCAAGTAGGGGGAATCGGTCGCATCCACGTCGCGGAACCCTACTGCAGCACCGCGTGACCGGCCGGGCGACCGGGGACCCGGGACGGGCTCAGCGGCGGCGTGCGCCCGACGGCGTGAGGTCGAATTCCGCGGTGGTGCGCAAGGTCTGTCGCCCGTCGGCGACCGCCGCGTGGTCGACGCGCAGATGCAACGCCTGCGAGTCGGTGGTGAGCGACATCACGCCGTTGTCGAACCACGGACCGGCCTCGGTCTCCCAGCGCGCGTGCACGGGTTCCACTTTCGCGCGGCGCGCGAGCCGTTCGAGCGCCCGCGCCACGGGTCGGCGGATCGCGAGGCGGTTCACGGCTCGAATCGGCAGATCCAGCGGGTTCCGGAACGGCGACATCGTCAGCTGATAGAGCGCGGTGGACGTCGGCACGCGGGTCTCCGCTCGGGCCACGTAGGAGCAATGCACGTCACCCGAGAGCCACACGAGCGAACGCGGGGCCCGCGGCCCGGTGACCAGCTCGTCGACCAGATCGACCATGTCCGCGAACGACGTGCCGAACGCCGCCCAGTGCTCGAGGTCGAGGGCGATCCGCAGCTTCTCCCCCACCGCGGCCGCTCGACGACCCCACGCGCCCTGCGCGACCGCCTCGTTCCACTGCTCGATGTTGTGCAGGCCCGGCAGCATGAGGAACGGCAACGACGAGCCGAGCAGGACGTGCTCGGTGTCCGCCGACAGTGCCTTCTCCCGGACCCAGGCCCACTCGGTGTCGTCGACCATCGCCCGCCGCTCCGGCCTCAGGTCCCGCGAGCACCGCGAGTCGATCATGATCAGTCGGGTGTTGCCGATGTCACGGTGGTAGCTCCACCGTGCCGACGACGGCTCGCTGTCGGCCCGCAGCGCGAACTCCGCGAGCAGTTTCTCCCGCTCGGCGTCCGATGTCGCCGCCCGCACCGCGGCGTACATCTCGTCCTGTTCGAGCTCCTGCGGGGACAGATTGCCCAGGTGTTGGTAGACCCAGTACGACGAGAAGGCGCCGATGACCCGGTCCTCCCACCAGGGGGCCCGCGTGACCTCCGCCCGCCAGTCGGCGGAGGAGTTCCAGTCGTCCCGCAGGTCGTGGTCGTCGAGGATCATGCACGTCGGCACGGTGGCCAGGAGCTCGCGAACACGGAGATCCCCCCAGGACTCCTGGTAGAGCCAGGTGTACTCCTCGAAGTCGCAGATCTCGTCCTCGACCTCCTCCGACCGTGCACCGGCCACCCGTTCCCCGGCTGCCCGGCGGGCGTGGAGGCGGTCGACGATCTCCGGCGAGGGATCGTCGGCGTAGACCTGGTCGCCGAGGAAGACGAGCAGATCCGGCCAGAGCGACGACTCCTGGTCCCGCACGCGATCGGCCAGCCCCACCAGGGCGTCCGCGCCGATGCGCGTCAGCGCCTCCTCGCTGTAGGTGTCCCCTCGGCGACAGGATCCGAAGGCCACCGTGATCGGACCGTCGGATCGCTGCGTGTGCACGACGGCACGACGTCCGGCCGCGGGCCACACCTGGTCACCGTCGATCGAGACCGTGTAGTCGACGACGGAGTCCGCGGGCAGGCCCTCCACGGCGACGAGGGCGTAGTGATGGCCGTGCAGGCCCCAGGTGGGTTCCTCGACGCGCCTCGTCTCGCCCGAGTCGGCCCGCGTCTGCACCGCCACCGTGCAGGCGCGATCGGTCTCGACCCAGAACGTGGCGCGGTCGCAGTCGACGTAGCGCACCAGGGGGCCGAGGAGGAGTCGGCCGTCGATGTCCGTCATTCCGTCCAGAGTGCCACTCCCGGCGGGGATGGCGAGCGACCCGGAGAAATTCGGGGGATTCACCCGAAGCGGACGGACCGAGCGGCCCCGACGAAGCGCGTCAGCGCCGACGCCGTCGCCACCGGATGGGTGTGCAGGTAGGACGCATGCACGCGTCCCGAGACGCTGACCGCACCCTCGCGTACCGTCACCCCGTCCCGCCGCCATCCCCACGCCGGGGCGTGGTCGCCGGCGCGCACGACGCGCGTGCGATGGAACTCGTGACCCGTCACTCTGGTCCCGGCGTCGAAGAGCACGGAGTCGGTCAGCGCGACGGCGTCGCGGTAGCCGAGAGTCAGACCCGACCCGAACTCCGCGTCCAGATCGAACACCCCCGCCATCGCGTGGCCGTCCAGGGCGGCGGCGAGGTAGAGCAGCCCGGCGCACTCGCCGTGGATCGGCGCGCCGCGGTCGGCAAGGGCACGGACGTCCGTCGACAACGCCTCGTTCGCGGCGAGGTCCTCCGCGTGCAGTTCGGGGAAACCGCCCGGCACCACCAGGCCCGCGACACCGTCGGGCAGCCGGTCGTGGCGCGGGTCGATCGTCACCACGTCGGCACCCGCGGCGACGAGCACCTCCTGGTGCTCGGTGTAGCCGAAGGTGAACGCGGGCCCACCTGCCACGGCGATCGTCGGACGCGGGCCGGAGGGGACCTCGCCGACGGCGGCGTCGGGCGACCAGGGCGTCGCCGCCGGCACGGACGCCGTGCGCCCGAGCCGGACCACCGCGTCGAGATCGACGTGTCGGGCCACCAGCGCCGCCATCGCGTCGACCGCGGCCACCGCCGCCGTCCCGTGCTCGGCAGCGGTCACCAGGCCGAGGTGGCGGGAGGGCACGTCGAGGGCGCCGGACCGCGGGATCGCGCCGATCACGGGCACGCCCACCCGCTCGCACGCCTGCCGGAGCACGGCCTCGTGACGCGCGCTGCCGACCTTGTTGAGGATCACTCCGCCCAGGCGCACGCCGGGGTCGTGCGTCGCGAAGCCGTGCACCACCGCGCCGACGCTCTGGCTCTGTCCACGGGCGTCGATCACGAGGATCACCGGCGCCCCGATCGTCGTCGCCACCGCGGCGGTGGATCCCTCCGCGGCCGGACCGACGGCGGCGGTGTCGTCGGGCGCGATCCGCCCGTCGAACAGCCCCATCACGCCCTCGACCACCGCGATATCGCAGTCCCGCGCTCCCCACCGCACCATCGGGACCAGGGCGTCGACGCCGACCATCACCGCGTCGAGATTGCGCCCGGGGCGCCCGGCCGCCACCGCGTGATAGCCGGGGTCGATGTAGTCCGGTCCCACCTTGAACGGGGCGACCCGATGCCCGGCCCGGCGGAGCGCGCCCATGATGCCCGTGGCGATCGTGGTCTTGCCGCTTCCCGACGACGGAGCGGCCACCACGACGGCCGCCAGGGACTCGGTCACCACTCGATACCGCGCTGGCCCTTGCGGCCGGCGTCCATGGGGTGCTTGACCTTCGCCATCTCGGTCACCAGATCGGCGGCGTCCATCAACGCGGCCGGCGCGTTGCGACCGGTGATCACGACGTGCTGATTCCCCGGCCGGGAGGTGAGCGTCTGCACCACCTCGTCGACGTCGATCCACCCCCAGTGCAGCGGGTAGGTGAACTCGTCGAGGACGTAGAAACGGTGCCGTTCCTCCGCGATGCGCGTCGCGATCTCACGCCAGCCCTCGCGGGCGTCCTCGGCGTGGTCGACCTCGTCGCCCTGCTTGCGCGACCAGGACCAGCCGGACCCCATCTTGTGCCACTCGACCGCGCCGCCGGCACCGGTACTCGTGTGCAGGTCACCGAGCGTGCGGAAGACCGATTCCTCGCCGACCTTCCACTTCGCGCTCTTGACGAACTGGAAGACTGCGACGTCGAAACCCTGGTTCCACGCCCGCAGCGCCATCCCGAAGGCGGCGGTCGACTTGCCCTTCCCGGCGCCGGTGTGGACGGCGAGCACGGGTTGGTTGCGACGCTGCCGGGTGGTCAGACCGTCGTCGGGAACGCTGCCGGGCAGCGGCACACCTCGGGGCACGGGGACTTCTCTCGAGTCAGGCCGCGGCGGCGCGGACCACGCCCGCGACACTCGCCGACGACAGTTCGGGCAGGGTGACGTGCGTTCCGCGCAGTGCCCGCGCCAGGTCCCGGGCGAGACCGAGCCGCACCATGCCGGTCTCGCAGTCGACCACGACGGACGCGACCGAGTCGGACGCCAGCGCGGCCGCGGCGCGCCGAGCGCGGTCGACGGGGTCGGGGCCACCGGTGGCGCGGCCGTCGGTGACCGTGACCACGAGAGCACGACGGCCGGGCTCGCGCACCCGCTCGCGCGCCACGACCTCGCGCGCGGTGAGGAAGCCGGACGCCAGCGGCGTGCGGCCGCCGGTGCGCGCGCGGCGCAGCCGAGTGACGGCGACGTCCACCGAGCGCGTGGGCGGCACCAGGATCTCGGCGTCGGTACCACGCACGGAGACGACGGCGACCCGATCGCGACGCTGGTAGGCGTCACGCAACAGTGAGACGACGGCACCGGTCACGGCCTCGAGCCGGTCCCGTGCCGCCATGGACCCGGAGGCGTCGACGACGAAGACGATGGTGTTGCCCTCGCGGCCCTCGCGCTCCACGCCCCGCAGGTCCGCACCCGCGATGGACAGTCGACCCGACGCCGTGGGGCTCCGACGCTCGGCCGCGCGCAGCAGCGTGCCCACCAGATGCAAGCTGCCTCCGGCGAACTCGGTGGCGCGCACGGTGCGTCCGCTGGTGGTGCGGGCCCGTGATCGCCGTCCCGGCGACCCCTCGCCCACCCCGTCGATCTGCAGCAGTCGGGTGTCGAAGCTCGCGCCGATGGACGCCGGGTTCGTTCCGCTGGGGGTGCGGCGGTCGGTGGACTCGTCGGACTGCTCGGGAGTCGCGGGCGACGGATCCGTCGCGTCGGGCGAGTCCGTCGGATCGGGCGCACCGCCCCCGCCGTCGGGTCCGTCGCCGTCGGGATCGGGATCCGGGTCCGGTTCGTGCTCGGCGACGGACTCGGCCGCCTTGTCCATGGCGTCGTCGACGGCGCCGTCGTCGAGCCCGGGAGCGTCGAACGGGTCGCGCCGACGCCGGTGCGGCAGCGCGAGTTCGACCGCCACGCGGACGTCGTCCTCGCTGACCTCGTCCGCGCCCCGCCACGCAGCGTGGGCGACGGCCGTGCGGGCGACGACGAGGTCCCCCCGCATGCCGTCGACGTCGAACGCCGCGCAGACGGCGGCGATCCGCCGCAGTTCGGTCTCGGGCAACACGACGGAGTCCAGTCGAGCTCTAGCGTCGGCGATGCGCTCGGCCACGGCGGCGTCGGCGTCGGCGTACCGCTGACCGAACGCGACGGGATCGAGCTCGAAGTCCAGGCGTCGACGGACGACGTCCATCCGGGTGTCGACGTCGCGCGATGCGGCGACGTCGACCGCCAGTCCGAACCGGTCGAGCAACTGCGGGCGGAGCTCGCCCTCCTCCGGGTTCATGGTGCCGACCAGGACGAACCGCGACGGATAGGAGCGTGAGATGCCGTCGCGCTCCACGTGGACCCGGCCCATGGCCGCCGCGTCGAGCAGGAGGTCGACCAGATGGTCGTGGAGCAGGTTGACCTCGTCGACGTAGAGGATGCCGCGATCCGCCGACGCGAGAAGGCCGGGCGTGAACGCACGCGTGCCGTCCTGCACGATCCGCTCGAAGTCGATGGACCCGACGACGCGGTCCTCGGTGGCGCCGACGGGCAGTTCGACCAACCGCGCGGGGCGCTCGCCGTCGTCGTCACGCACGGGCGGCAGCAACGCCGCCAGGGCACGGACGGCCGTGGACTTCGCGGTGCCCTTCTCGCCGCGCACGACCACGCCGCCGATGCCGGGGTGCACGGCACAGAGCGTGAGAGCGAGCAGCAGGCGATCCTGGCCGACGACGGCCGAGAAGGGATAGCCGACGGTCACTTGTCCTGCCACGGGCTCCCGCCGCCGCGGCGCATCGGGGTGTGCGGGATGCCGTCCTCGAGCACCTCTTCGCCGTCGGGGACGAAACCGTGCTTGGCGTACATCTCCACCAGGTAGCTCTGGGCGTTGATGCGGCAGGGCGCCGAGCCGACCTCGGCCAACGCGGCGCGCAGCAGCCGGGTGGTGTGACCCTGGCCGCGGGAGGAGCGGTGCGTGCAGAGGCGTCCGATGCGGAAGGACGTCGAGCCGTCGTCGTGCTCCTCGAGCAGGCGGAGAGTGCAGACCACCTCACCGTCTCGTTCGAGCCAGAAGTGCCGCGTGTCGGACAGCAGGTCCTTGCCGTCGAGCTCGGGATAAGCGCAGGCCTGCTCGACCACGAACACCTCGACACGCAGCTTCAGCAGCTCGTAGAGGGTGCGATTCGACAGGTCCTGTGCCCAGGAACGCTTGAGTGCTGCAGTCGCTGTGACCATGTCAGAGTGCTACCACACCATCCGCGGCCGAAGCGACTCCGCGGTCCGCGGCACTCCGGTCCAGATGCAGCACACGCGTGGTGTGGGCCCAGACCTCGTCGAACAGGCGCGGGTTCTCGGCGAGCTTGGTCCCGAGGGAGGGCACCATGTCCGTCAGCGTCGGCTTCCAGGACTCGTAGCGGTCGGCGAAGCACCGCTGCATGACCTCGAGCATCGCGGGAACCGCGGTGGACGCGCCCGGCGATGCGCCGAGCAGACCGGCGATCGTGCCGTCGCCGGCGTTGACGACGGCCGTACCGAACTCCAGCACCCCGCCCTTGCCCTTGCGGCGGATGACCTGGACACGCTGACCGGCGGTGACGAGCTCGAAGTCCTCGCCCTTGGCCCGCGGCATGAATTCGCGCAGCGTGTCGACGCGGTCGTCCTCGGACTGCAGGAGCTCACCGATGAGGTACTTGGTGAGGGCCATCTCGGTCATGCCGACGCCGAGCATGGAGAAGAGGTTGTTCGGCTTGACCGATCCGATGAGGTCGGTCATCTTGCCGTTCTTGAGGAACTTGGGCGACCACCCAGCGTAGGGGCCGAACAGCAGACCCGGCTTGCCGCCGATCACGCGGGTGTCGAGGTGCGGCACGGACATCGGCGGTGCGCCCACGGACGCCTTGCCGTAGACCTTGGCCGAATGCTGCTGCACCAGTGCGGGATTGGTGCACCGCAGCCACTCACCGCTGACCGGGAAGCCGCCGAAGCCCTTGGCCTCGGAGATGCCCGACTTCTGCAGCAACGGCAGGGCACCGCCACCGGCGCCCACGAAGACGAACTTGGCGACGATGGTGCGCGTCGCCCCGGTGCGGCCGTTGCGCACCTTGACCGTCCACGACCCGTCGGAGTTCTTCGACAGATCGCGGACCTCGTGCCCGAAGTCGATCGACGCGCCGACCGCACCAAGGTTGTTGAGCAGCTGCTTGGTGAGCGCACCGAAGTCGACGTCGGTGCCGCCGTCGGACCAGTTCAGCGCGATCGGGTCGGTGAAATCGCGGCCCGCCGCCATCAGCGGGAGTCGACGCGAGAACTCGTCCGCGCTGTCGATGTACTCCATGTCGGGGAACAGCGGGTTGGTCGCGAGCGCGTCGTACCGGGCGCGAAGGTACTTCACGTTGTCCGCGCCGTGGACGAAGCTCACGTGCGGAATGGGGTTGATGAAGTTCTCGGGGTCGTTCAACACCCCGGTCTCGACGGCGTGGGCCCACCACTGCCGCGACACCTGGAACTGCTCGTTGACGGTGAGGGCCTTGGTGATGTCGACCGAGCCGTCCTTCTGCTGCGGCGTGTAGTTCAGCTCGCACAGAGCCGAGTGACCGGTACCGGCGTTGTTCCACGGGTCGGAGCTCTCGGCCGCGGCGGCGTCGAGGCGCTCGAACAGCCCGATCGACCAGGTCGGCTCCACCTGGTGCAGCAGAGTGCCCAGAGTGGCACTCATGATGCCGGCGCCGATGAGCACCACGTCGAGCTTCTCCGACGACGCGGACTGCGGGTTCTGCTTGTGTTCGGCCACGGCTGGATCGACTTCCTTCGCCTCGAGTTCTGTCCACGGCACGCGCCGCGCCCCGCGTCGCGCCACCGGCGTGTACCCGATTGTGCCCCTCGCGACCCCTGTCTCACGCCATCTACTGTGTGAGGGTGACTACATGGGCGCCCGACGTACTCGGTGACGACTACGAGCAACTGACCATACCGCTCGGCCCCGACCCCGACGGCGAGGGACAGGTGCGGGCCACCCTCGTGCGGTCGCGGCGGTCGCCGTCCGCGCCGCGCGGCGCCGTGCTCTACGTCCACGGATTCACCGACTACTTCTTCCAGCGCCACCTCGCCGAGCACTTCGTCGACCGCGGCTACGCCTTCTACGCCCTCGATCTACGCAAGTGCGGCCGCTCCCTGGACGACGGACAGTCGCCGCACTTCGTCTCCGACCTCGAGCTGTACGACGCGGAACTGTCCCGCGCGCTCGAGATCGTCCGCGAGGAGACCGGAGCACCGGTGCTGCTCGCGGCCCACTCGACGGGTGGGCTGATCGTGCCGCTGTGGCTCGACCGGCTCGAGCACGCCGGCGGCAGCGCCGCCGCGGGAGTGTCCGGACTCGTGCTGAACAGCCCCTGGTTCGACCTGCAGGGGCCGCCGTTGGCGCGGAGTGTGGGCACCGTCGCCCTCGGGGTACTGGGCAAGATCGCTCCCAAGCGGGATCTGCCGGGCGCCGGGCTGGACACCTACGGCTCGTCGATCAGCGCGCAAGCGCAGGGCGACTGGAGTTACGACCTGTCCTGGAAGCCCCTGGCGGGCTTTCCCATCAAGCTGGGCTGGATCCGCGCGGTACGGCGTGGCCACGCGCGACTGCATCGCGGACTCGACATCGGCGTGCCGTCGTTGATCCTGCGGTCCAAGGTGACCCGCTTCTCCAAGAAGTACATCCCCGACGTCGACGCCGCGGACGCCGTGCTCGACGTCCGCCAGATCGCGCGATGGGCCGGCTGCCTCGGCAACCGCACCACGGTCGTGCCCGTCGAGGGAGCGCGGCACGACGTCTTCCTCTCCACCGACGAGCCTCTCGCGCAGGCGTTCCGTGAGCTCGACGCATGGCTCGACGATCACGAGGCCCGAGCGGCCGGGACCACCGGAGACCGTGCAGGGGCCGCGACCGGCGGCGACCACGCCGAGATGGCGACCGGCGCATGAGCGCGAACGAGCAGCACGTCGACGTCGCGATCATCGGCTCCGGATCCGCCAACACCATCCTCGACGAGCGGTTCGACGGTCTGTCCGTCGCCATGTTCGAGGAGTCGATCTTCGGCGGCACCTGCATCAACGTCGGCTGCATCCCCACCAAGATGTTCGTCTACGCCGCCGAGGTCGCGAACACCGTGCGCCGCGCGGAGCGCTACGGCATCGACGCCCGCATCGAGCGGGTCCGCTGGCAGGACATCGTCGACCGAGTCTTCGGTCGTATCGACCCCATCGCCGAGGGCGGCGAGAACTACCGCCGCGGCGACGGCTCCCCCAACGTCACGCTGTACTCCTCGCACGCCACGTTCGTCGGGCCGCGGCGGATCGACGCCGGCGACGGGCGCATCGTCACGGCGGACCGCGTCGTCGTCGGCGCCGGCTCCCGCCCGGTGATCCCCGAGGCCATCGCCGCCAGCGGCGTGCGGTATCACACCAACGACGACATCATGCGGCTGCCGGAGCTGCCGGAACACCTGATCGTCGTCGGGTCGGGCTACATCGCGGCCGAGTTCGCGCACGTGTTCTCCGCCCTCGGCTCCCGCGTCACCGTGCTCGTCCGCAAGGACCGCATGTTGCGCAAATCCGACGAGGAGATCTCCGCCCACTTCACCGACCTCGCCGCCGCCAAGTGGGACGTGCGGTGCGGAGTCGAGGCCGTGGACGCGCGCGAGGACGGCACCAGCGTCGTCGTGACGCTGTCCGACGGCACCGAGGTCACCGGCGACGCACTCCTCGTCGCCACGGGACGAACCCCCAACGGCGACCGCATCGGTGCCGACGTCGCCGGTATCGAGTTACACGACGACGGCCGCATCCGCGTCGACGAGTTCGGCCGCACCACCGCCGAGGGCGTCTTCGCCCTGGGTGACGTGTCGTCGCCCTACCAGCTCAAACACGTCGCCAACGCCGAGGCACGCGTCGTGCAGGAGAACGTGCTGCGACCCGACTGGACCGACACCGCCGGATGGGCGACCTTCGACCACCGCTACGTCCCGTCGGCGATCTTCACCGACCCGATGATCGCCGAGGTCGGCCTCACCGAGCGCGACGCCCGCGACCAGGGCTACGACGTCGCCGTCAAGGTTCAGAAGTACGCCGACGTCGCCTACGGCTGGGCCATGGAGGACCACGAGGGGCTGTGCAAGGTCGTCGCGGACCGCGCCACCGGGCGTCTGCTCGGCGCGCACATCATCGGCGAGCAGGCCCCGACGGTGATCCAGCCCCTCATCCAGGCCATCACGTTCGGGCAGACCGTCCGAGAGATCGCCCGCGGCCAGTACTGGATCCACCCCGCCCTCCCCGAGGTGGTGGAGAACGCACTCCTGGGCCTCGACCTGTAGCGGGGGCCGGATCCGCGCCGCTTCCAGCGATCCGCGTCGACTGCAGCAGCAGCGGATGACTGGAACTAGCGCGGATTCGGCGGCTCCCCGATCCGCAGCACCTGCCCCACCGGTCTCAGCCCAGTGCTCCGGCCCCGCACCCGATCCGCGCCGGTTCCAGCGATCCGCGTGGGCTGCAACTGCAGCGGCTGACTGGAACTCGCGCGGATCCAGCTGCACCCCTAGCGCAGCACTTGCCCACCGGCCTGAACCCAGCGCTCCGGCCCCCGCACTCCGATCCGCGCCGGTTCCCGCAATCCGCGTCGGCTGCAGCAACGGCGGATGACCGCAACAGACGCGAATCGCGCAGCAGCTCTACCAGGCGCTGGTCCGCATGACGATCTCCGTGGCCAGGGCGGCGGCCGCAGCGGAGGGGTCGGTGGTGTCGAGCGGCATCACCCGGTAGTCGCCGTAGACGTAGCGGCTGCTGGCGGAGGCATCGTCCTGCGCGGACGGGTCGGTCACCACCATCGTGGTGCGCAGTTCGACTGCGGGACAGGATGTGTCGCCGTGAACGGCGGGGTGTCCGCGGTCGATCACCACCAGACTGGACACGCGGCCGAAGGTACGGGCGGCCAGTGACCAGGCCCGGTCGGCGCCGTCCCCGCGGCCGACCAGGTTGACCCAGGGCAGCCCGAGGGCGTCGAGCAGCGCGATCAGGTCGCTGTCCCCGAGAGCGACGCCCGGCTCGACCACGAAGGTACGCAGATCGGATGTCGTGAGCCGGGATGCGGTGTCGTCGAACGAGTCCGGCGATCCGGTCGATCCCGGGAGGAGCAGGACGGCGTGTCCGCTGTCGGGACCGTCGACTCGCACCTCGACGTCTCCGGCGGGCACCGACACGGTCTGCTTCTGCATGGTCAGCGACGCTACCCGAGCGAAGCCTTGCGCCGCCGCCTGCAAGCTTCTATGGTTAGTTACATGAGTAATGAACCACCTAACCAATGGACCCGGTGGTCATCGTGATCGACGACGGTCGCCCGATCTTCCTGCAGATCGCCGAGATGATCGAGAACTCGATCATCGACGGATCACTGGCCGAGGAAGCGCAAGTGCCGTCGACCAACGAACTGGCCGCGTTCCACCGCATCAATCCCGCCACCGCCGGCAAGGGGCTCGGACATCTCGTCGCGGACGGCATCCTCTACAAGAAGCGAGGTATCGGAATGTTCGTCACCACGGGCGCACGCGACGCGCTGCGCATCCGGCGCCGTGAGCGATTCGCCGACCAGTACGTCACTCCGTTGGTCGCCGAGGCGCGCAAGCTCGGCCTCGGTCCCGACGAGATCATGACCATGATCGCCGACCGCGCGGCCGCACCGGCTCCGGCATCCGGGGAGGGAGCACGATGAGCGCCCCGGTGGTGTCGGTCCGCAACCTGCGCAAGAGCTTTCGGGACGTCGGCTCCCGACGAAACATCGATGCCCTCGTCGACGTGTCCTTCGACGTGCACGAGCACGGCATCCACGGCCTCCTGGGCCGCAACGGCGCCGGCAAGACCACGCTCCTGCAGATCCTCACGGGGCAGCAGTGGGCGGACGACGGCGAGGTGTCGGTGTTCGGTGGCAGCCCCTTCGAGAACGCGACGGTCCTGCGTGACGTGTGCTTCGTCAAAGAAAGCCAGCGGTACCCGGACGACTTCCGCGTGAGTCAGGTGCTCGACGCCGCGGCCGCGATCCTGCCGCGGTGGGACGAGGCCCTCGCGCGGGATCTCATGGCGGACTTCGATCTTCCCCGCCGACGCAAGGTCAAGAAGCTCTCCCGCGGCATGACGTCGGCACTGGGTGTGGTGGTGGGCCTCGCGTCCCGCGCCCCACTCACCCTGTTCGACGAGCCCTACCTCGGTCTCGATGCGGTCTCCCGGCAGCTGTTCTACGACCGACTTCTGGCCGACTACGCGGAACATCCCCGCACGGTGGTTCTCTCGACCCACCTGATCGACGAGGTCGCCGATCTGGTGGACCGCGTCGTGGTCGTCGACGGGGGCCGGGTGGTGGTCGACGACGACGCCGAGCAGCTCCGTGGCCGTGCGGTGACCGTCAGCGGGAACGCGGACGGTGTCGCCGACTTCACCACGGAACACACTGTGCTGCAGCACGAGTCGATGGGGTCGATGGCGCGCACCACCATCGACGGCCCCCTCTCGCCGGAGTCGCTCGCCGCCGCCCGCGCTGCCGGCCTCCACGTCGATTCGGTGTCCCTCCAGCAATTCGTGGTCGCCAGCACCACCCGTCGGAAGGTGTCCTCGTGAGTACCGTTCTCGCTCCCGCCCCGTCCCGCCTCACGGCCGTCGCTCGGGTGCACGCCCAGAACTGGCAGATCGCGTTCCTGTGGCCGATCGGCATCCTGGCGGTCATCGCCGGCATCACGTGGACCGTGCTCGCGCTGGTCCCCCGAGGCAGCGCGGAGGTCAACACCGGCGGCGCGTCGTTCGTGTTCTTCTTCGGTCTCGTGTTGTTCGCGCAATCGGTGAACCAGTTCTTCCCGTTCGTCTCCGGCCTCGGCGTCACGCGCTGGGAGTTCTTCCGGGCCACCGCCGCCGTGGTCGGTGTCCACGCGCTGCTGTTCGGCACCCTGATGATCGCGCTGTCGCTCGTCGAGCGCACCACCGACGGTTTCGGAGTCGGCATGCGACTGTTCTCGCTCACGGCGCCCGTCGCCGGATCGGTCGTCATCGAATTTCTGTTCTTCGTCACTCTGATCGCACTGGCGAACACCCTCGGCGTCCTGGCCGGGGCGATCTACCTCCGATGGCGGGCCGTAGGACTGTGGGCCACCGGCCTTCTCCTGACGGTGCTCCTCGGCGTGGTCGTGGTGGTCTTCACCTGGCAGAGCTGGTGGGTGCCGGTGGGCTCGGCCATCGCCGACTCGCCCCGACCGGTCACGATGGTCCTGCTTCCGCTGGCCCTCACCGCGCCGGCCGCGCCCGGCGTGTGGGCGGTGCTACGGCGGACCACCGTCTGAGTCACCGCACGGTGAGAACCGGAAGACCCGCGGGAACTCCTTCGGCGAGCAGCGCCGTCACGGCCTCCACGTCGAGGGAGTTCTCCACGAGATCTGCCAGTAGGTCCACCTGGGCAGTACGCAGCGCGTCGACGTCGGTGTCGGGAGCCGCCACGAACCCGCGCCGACCGGCCCGCTCGGCGACCTCCGTCAGCCAGTCCCGCCGGAACGCGTCGTTCTCCAGCAGCCCGTGCCAGTGAGTGCCCCACACGGCGTTCCGGGCACTGCCCTCGCCTGCGCCGTCGGCACCGTCGAACCACGCGGGATCGGTCGACCGCGCCACGCGGCCGTGGTGAATCTCATACCCGCGCAACCCCGTCGGCGACTGCACCCGACGCAACACCTTGTCCGGTCGGAACTCGATGTCGAGATCGAGCACCCCGAGGCCGGCCACGGCGCCGGATCCCGATTCCACGTCGTCGACGATGCGCCGGCCGAGCATCTGATATCCGCCGCAGATGCCGAGAACCGGACCGCCGCGCTCGACTCGCCGCCTGATCTCGGCGGCAATTCCGGTGCGGCGCAACCACTCCAGATCGTGGACCGTCGCCTTCGAGCCGGGCAGGACCACGAGATCGGCGTCCGCCAGCCGCGACGGGTCCGTTGCCCACTGGACGCTGACCCCCGGTTCGCACGCGAGCGCCTCGACGTCGGTCGAGTTGGAGATGCGCGGCAGGCGCACCGCCGCCACCCGGAGCCACTGCGTCCCGACGGGCCGGCCGGGCCGTCCCACAGGCGAATCGGCCGTCGTGCCGAGGGAGTCCTCCGCGTCGAGCCACAGGGCGTCGTCGAACGGCACCACGCCGTAGGTCGGCCGACCCGTCCGATCCTGAAGCGTGTCGAGCCCCGGCTGCAACAGCGCCGGATCTCCCCGGAACTTGTTGACGACGAATCCCGCGATCCGTGCTTGATCGTCCGGATCGAGAATCGCCAGGGTGCCGAAGAAGTGCGCGAGCACTCCCCCACGATCGATGTCGCCCACCACGATCACCGGCAGGTCTGCAGCCCGCGCGAGACCGAGGTTGGCCAGATCCGTCGCGCGCAGGTTGATCTCGGCGGGCGACCCGGCGCCCTCGCAGATCACGACGTCGAACTCGGCGCGAAGCGACGCCAGGTCCTCGGCGACGACGGCACGCAGCGCTTCGCGATGCGCCACGTAGTCGCGCGCCCCGACCGACCCCGTGGCCCGGCCCCGGACCACCAGTTGCGACGTCCGATCCCCGCCCGGCTTGAGCAGCACCGGGTTGAAGCGCACGCTGGGTTCGAGGCCGCACGCCCGCGCCTGCAGTGCCTGAGCGCGGCCGATCTCACCGCCGTCGAGCGTCACCACCGAGTTGTTGGACATGTTCTGCGCCTTGAACGGCGCCACGCGCACCCCTCGCCGCGCGAGCAATCGGCAGAGACCCGCGACGAGCACGCTCTTCCCCGCGTCCGACGTGGTGCCCGCCACGAGCAGCGCGCCGGCGAGCGGCGAGGAGGTCACGGCAGAGTGAGGATCTCGGCGCCGGTGTCGGTGACGACGAGGGTGTGCTCGAACTGCGCGGTCCAGCGGCGATCCTTGGTGACGACGGTCCACCCGTCGTTCCACTGCTCCCAGTCGATACCGCCGAGGTTGATCATCGGCTCGATGGTGAAGGTCATGCCCGGCTCGATGACCGTGTCGACACTCGGCTCGTCGTAGTGCAGCACCACCAGACCGTTGTGGAACGTCGTCCCGACCCCGTGACCGGTGAAGTCGCGGACGACGCCGTAGCCGAAGCGGTTCGCGTAGGACTCGATGACGCGGCCCACGACGTTCAGTGCGCGGCCCGGCTTGACCGCCTTGATGGCCCGCATCGTCGCCTCGTGCGTCCGCTCCACGAGCAGCCGCGCCTCCTCGGACACCTCACCGGCGAGGAAGGTCGCGTTGGTGTCGCCGTGGACTCCGTCGACGTACGCGGTGACGTCGATGTTGACGATGTCCCCGTCCTGGATCACCGTCGAGTCGGGGATGCCGTGGCAGATGACCTCGTTCAGCGAGGTGCAGCAGGACTTCGGAAAACCCTTGTAGCCCAACGTCGACGGGTACGCACCGTGGTCGATCATGTACTCGTGCGCGATGCGGTCGAGCGCATCGGTGGTCACGCCCGGCGCCACCGCGTTGCCCGCCTCGCGCAGCGCCTGCGCCGCGATGCGCGACGCCACCCGCATCTTCTCGATGGTCTCGGGCGTCTGCACCCACGGCTCCGACCCCTCGCGGGCGGTCTTCTTCCAGGCGTACTCCGGCCGCTCGATGTGCTTGGGGACGGGAAGCACGTCGGAGACGGTGCCGGGTTCGAGAACAGTGCGAACAGCCATGCCCCCGAGCGTAGTCCGTGGTCAGTAGCCCTCTGGCAGCGCCGTGAACATGTCCCTCGTCACGGCCACCGCGTTGTCGGAGCTGCCGCCGCGCACGACGAGCGTGGCGAAGGCCAGGTCACCGCGATAGCCGACGAACCACGCATGCGAGCCGCCGTCGACCTCGGCCTCGCCGGTCTTGCCGTAGACCTCGCCCTGATCGGCGATTCGATCGGCGGTTCCGCTGGTGACCACCGACCGCATCATGCCGCGCAACCCGTCGACGACAGCGGGGTCGACCGTCGGCCGGTCCCCCTCGACGGCGGTCTCCTCGCCCTGGATCAACCGCGGCGTCGGGGTGCTGCCGTGCGCCACGGTGGCGGCGGCGAGGGCCATGCCGAACGTGGACACGAGCACCTTGCCCTGGCCGAACCCGTCCTCGGTCCGCTGCACCAGATCGGGCGCCGGGGGCACGGATCCGGACTCGGTGGGCAGGCCCGTCACCGTGTACTCGGGGCCGATGCCGAACATGGCGGCCGCGCTCGTCAGGTCGTCGGGTCCCATCTCGCTGGCGAGCTTGGCGAAGGAGGTGTTGCAGGACCGCGTGAACGCCGTGCTCATCGAGACGTCGCCGAGCGAGAACTCGTTGTAGTTGGGCACGCTGCGCTCCCCGATGACGATGCGCCCCGGACACGGCACCGTGCTGCCGGGCGTCGCAAGCCCCTCCGCGATGGCCGCCCCCGCCGTGACGATCTTGAACGTCGACCCCGGCGGGTACAGACCGGTGGACGCCACCGGTCCGTCCCGGTCCGCGGCCTCGTTCTGCGCAACGGCCAGGATGTCCCCCGTCGAGGGTTGAATCACCACCATCATCGCTTGATCGCGGGAGACGTTCACCGCGTTCTGCGCGGCCACCTGGATCGGCCGGTCGAGGCTGATGCTGATCGACGGCACCGGTTCCGGTGCCGTCTCGGTCAGCACCCCGACGTCGGCCCCGTTGGCGTTGACGGCGACGACGCTCCACCCGGCCTCGCCGTCGACGCGGTCCATGACGGTCTTCTTGACCTGGCTCACCAGATCGGGCGCGAAGGATCGATCGGTCGAGACCAGATCCGACTCCTCGGTGACGGTGACGCCGGGCAGGGCCGACAGCTCGGCCGACACCGTGTCGTAGTCCTCCTCCCGCAGTGTCACCACGCGGTAGGCGCCCCGCGCGGCCGTGGCGGACTCGACCGTCGATTGCGCGGTGATGGAGTCGTCGAACGGACGCAGGAGCCGTTCCAGCGCGCGGGCCGTCGAGACGATCCGGTCGGACGTCAGCTCCGCGACGGTCCACGAGACGCCGAAGACCGTGCCCGGAACCAGGACGTCCGACCCGGCGTGTTCGTTGACCCGGGCACGCGGAGCGGCCGTGGACCGGAGCACCATCGACTGCGTGTCGCCGAGCGTCGGATGCAGGTCGGTGGAGTTCCACCGCACCACCCAGTCACCGCCGCGCCGACCCATCCGCAGCGACCCGTCGTACGTCCACGTCCGGTCGCGCGGCAGGTGCCAGGTGTAGGTGTAGTCGACGGTCGCGGTGTCGCCGTTCACCGTCACGGCACCGGTGCTCGCCTCGAGCGATTCCGCCTGCAGTCCGTCCCACGCCGTGTCGATCGCTCCGGCCGCGAGGTCCGGCCGGTCCGTTCCGGCGGCCGCGGTGGCGCTGTCCCGATCCGCCAGCGCAGCCACGAACGCATCGGCAGCGGATTCGGGGCCCTGCGGTTTCGGGGTGCACGCGCCCAGCGCGAGAACGAGCAGGACGGCGAGCGCCGCGGCGACGGAACGGGAGATCATCGACTGTCATCGTAGGACCGGGGTGTGGCCCGGTCCGTCCCGACACGCAGGGCCGGGACGTCAGTCCAGCAGCACCGTGGCGAAGGTCCCGACCTGCCGGAACCCGATGCGCTCGTACGCACGACGAGCCGGAACGTTGTAGCTGTTCACGTAGAGACTGGCAGTCCGGCCGCCGTCGATCACGGCCGCGGCCACGGCCGCCGTCCCGACGGACCCCAACCCACGGCCGCGGCACAGCGGGTGGACCCACACTCCCTGGATCTGCCCGACGTCCCGCGAGAGCGACCCCACCTCGGCCTTGAAGACCACCTGACCGTCCTCGAATCGCGCCCACGCGCGCCCGGCCGCGATCAGATCGGCGATGCGCCGGCGGTATCCCCGACCGCCGTCACCGGCCCGCGGGTCGACGCCCACCTCCTCGATGAACATCGCGACGGCCGCCGTCAGGTACACGTCGATCTCGTCGGCGGTGACCCGGCGCACGGCCGGGTCGGCCGTGTCCGGCCGCACGACGAGCGCGAGAAGAGGTTGGTCGGCCCGCACCTCGCGGGCGGATCCCCACTCAGGCTCGAGCATCGACCAGATCGGCAGGGTCAGCTCCGCGCGCCCGACCAACGACGAACACAGCCGCGGACCGCGCAGGGCCCGGTCGGCGAAACTCCGCAGATCGTCGACCTCGCCGCGGAGCGGCACCAGGTTGGCCCCGGAGAAGCAGAGCGACGACGACGGGCCGCCACGAGACCACAGTTCGCCGTGGTTCACCCTCGGCTCGATGCCCGACTCCTCGATGCGCGACGCGACCATGCACGACGCGACGGGGTCCGACCGCAGCACGCGGAGGACCTCGTCGGTGTCACGTCGGGTCAGCGCCTTCGCGCCGAGAAGCTTGAGCATCGGTGTCTCGCCGCAGGTCAGCCGACGGACACCACCGGCGAGGAACCGGCGTCGGCGTCGCCCTCGAAGGTCTCCGCGATCCGCATGGCCTCCTCGATCAGCGTCTCGACGATCTGCGCCTCCGGCACGGTCTTGATGACCTCGCCCTTGACGAAGATCTGGCCCTTGCCGTTGCCCGACGCGACACCGAGGTCCGCGTCCCGCGCCTCACCGGGGCCGTTGACGACGCAGCCCATGACGGCCACGCGCAACGGGATCTCCATGCCCTCCAGGCCGGCCGTGACCTGGTCGGCCAGGGTGTAGACGTCGACCTGCGCGCGTCCGCAGGACGGGCAGGAGACGATCTCGAGCTTGCGGGGCCGCAGGTTCAGGGACTGCAGGATCTGCGTTCCGACCTTGATCTCCTCGTTCGGCGGCGCCGAGAGCGAGACGCGGATGGTGTCGCCGATCCCGTCGGCGAGCAACGATCCGAAGGCGACGGCCGACTTGATGGTGCCCTGAAAGGCGGGACCGGCCTCGGTCACGCCGAGGTGCAGCGGGTAGTCGCATTGTGCCGCGAGCTGGCGGTAGGCCTCGACCATGACCACCGGGTCGTTGTGCTTGACCGAGATCTTGATGTCACCGAAGCCGTGCTCCTCGAACAGCGACGCCTCCCACAGCGCGGACTCGACGAGGGCCTCGGGCGTGGCCTTGCCGTACTTCTGCATGAGCCGCGGATCGAGCGAACCCGCATTGACGCCGATTCGGATCGGGATGCCGGCGTCGCCCGCCGCCTTGGCGACCTCCTTGACGCGGCCGTCGAACTCCTTGATGTTGCCGGGGTTCACGCGCACGGCGGCACACCCGGCGTCGATGGCCGCGAAGATGTAGCGCGGCTGGAAGTGGATGTCGGCGATGACGGGGATCTGCGACTTGCGCGCGATCGTCGCCAGTGCGTCGGCGTCCTCCTGCCGAGGGCACGCGACGCGCACGATGTCGCAGCCCGACGCGGTGAGCTCCGCGATCTGCTGCAGGGTGGAGTTGATGTCGTGGGTCTTGGTGGTGCACATCGACTGCACCGAGATGGGATGGTCGCTCCCGACGCCCACGCTGCCCACCTGCAACTGCCGGGTCTTGCGACGCGGAGCCAGCACGGGGGGCGGTCCGGCCGGTATGCCCAGTCCTACGGTCACTTCAGTCCTTTCGTCGCCTGCCGGTGGTCACCGGCCGACTGCACACCAGTCTAGTTACCGAACAGGTCGATGGGATTGACGATGTCCGCGGTCAACGTCAGCAGCATGAACGCGCCGCCGATGGCGATGACCACGTACGTCAACGGCATCAGTTTGAGGTAGTTCACCGGGTCGCCGCGACCCAGACCGCGCAGTGCACGAATCCGATTGCGGATGCCCTCGTAGATCGTCACCGCGATGTGTCCGCCGTCGAGCGGCAGCAGCGGCAACAGGTTGAACACACCGAGGAAGAAGTTCAGGGTCGCGAGCAGTCCGACGAACAGCTCCCACAGTCCGCGCTCGGCCGCCTGGCCGCCGATGACGCTGGCCCCGACGACGGAGATCGGGGTGTCGGCGGACCGCTCGCCGCCGGTGATCGACGTCCACAGCGCCCCGACCTTCTGCGGCAGGTCCGCGATGGCCTTGACCGTCTCCACACCGGTGTAGCCGGCGAACGAGATCGCGCCCGGTACGGCCGACAGGGCGTCGTACTGGATGGTGAGCGGAGTCCGCGCGACGCCGATCGCGCCGGTGGTGCGCAGTTCGGTCGCGTTCGGATCGTCCGCGGTCGCCGTGGAGAACAGGCGCTCGGTCCGCTGCACCGTGACGGGCAGCGTCAGGGCCTCGCCGGCGCGGTCGACCGTCACCTCGACGGTGCCCTGCGCGTTCTGGACGGCGGCGACGACGTCCGCGAACGTCGCCGTCGGCGTCCCGTCCACCGCGGTGACGACGTCACCGGCACGGATGCCGGCCGCCCCCGCCGGTCCGGGACCGGTGCAGGGCGCGATCTCGCCGTCCGCGTCCTGCGGTGCGACGCACTGGGTCCCGGCGACGGTCGCCGACGTGTCGCGGTTCGGTAGCCCCCACCCGAGCGCCAGGGTGTAGAGCAGCGCGAAGCCGAGCACGAAGTTCATCGCGATCCCGCCGAACATCACGGCGAGGCGCTTCCAGGTCTTCTGCTTGTACATTGCGCGGTCGACCTCGTCGGGTGCGAGTTCGTCGACCGCCGTCATGCCGGCGATGTCGCAGAACCCCCCGGCGGGGATCGCCTTGAGTCCGTACTCGGTCTCACCGCGACGCCAGGAGAAGATCTTGGGGCCGAAGCCGATGTAGTAGCGGCGGACCTTCATGCCGGTGGCCTTGGCCACCCACATGTGGCCGCATTCGTGCAGTGCGATCGAGATGCCGATGCACACCGCGAACGCGACGACGCCGAGAACGAACACCATCGTCAGGAACGGCCTTTCTGTGCTGCGAGGTCCCGAGCGCGGTCACGGGCCCACGCGTCGGCCTCGAGGACGTCGTCGACCGTGGACGGTGGCGCCGACCAGCGGTCCGCGCCGTCCTCCACCACATCGGCGACGACGTCCACGATACGAGGGAAGGACAGGTCACCGGCAAGGAACGCCGCGGCGGCGACCTCGTTGGCGGCGTTGTAGACCGCGGTGAGACACCCGCCGAGCTCTCCGGCCCGGCGCGCGAGCGCGACGGCCGGGAAGACGGCGTCGTCCAATGGCTCGAACTCCCAGGTGCTCGCCGTCCGGAAGTCCAGCGCGGGCGCGGCGTCCGCGACGCGATCCGGCCACCCCAGGGCCAACGCGATCGGCAGCAGCATCGACGGCGGACTGGCCTGCGCGAGGGTCGACCCGTCGGTGAACGTGACCATCGAGTGGACGATGGACTGCGGGTGCACGGTGACGTCGATGCGGTCGTACGGAATACCGAACAGCAGATGCGCCTCGATGACCTCGAGCCCCTTGTTGACCAGGGTCGCGGAGTTGAGGGTGTTCATCGGCCCCATCGACCAGGTGGGATGCTTGCCGGCCTGTTCCGGGGTCACCGACTCCAGACTCGCGCGGTCGCGTCCGCGGAACGGCCCGCCGGACGCCGTCACCACCAGCCGGGCCACCTCCTCGGCCCGACCCCCGCGCAGGCACTGGGCGAGCGCGGAGTGCTCCGAATCGACGGGCACGATCTGGCCGGGTGACGCCGCGTCGGTGACGAGCGATCCACCGGCCACGAGCGATTCCTTGTTGGCCAGCGCCAGACGCGCGCCGGATCGCAGCGCGGCGAGCGTGGGTGCGAGCCCGAGCGACCCCACCAGACCGTTGAGCACGACGTCCGCCTCGGTCTCCTCCACCAGCTGCGTCACCGCGTCCGGGCCCGAACGCACTCCGGGCAGATCGAGTCGCGCTGCGGCACGGGGATCGGCGACCGCGACGCCGGTCACCCCGGTCTCGGCGATCTGCCGCGCGAGCAGGTCGATCGAACCGCCTCCCGCGGCGAGGCCCACCACGGTGAATCGATCGGGCCGCGCGGCCATCACCTCGAGCGCCTGCGTTCCGATCGAGCCCGTGCTGCCGAGCACGAGCACGCGCGTCGGGCCGTCACCATGCGTCGAGTCAAGGCTGTGCGTCGTCACCCGGACAGTGTGGCCGACGCACCTGACAGGCTCGTGTGAGGATGGCGCGGTGGCCCTCCGTCCGTCCGCCGATCCCGCCGCCTACCGCTCCGCGCCGCTGACGTACCGGGAGGTCGGGGGCACGGCGTCGGAGTCGATGCCGCCGGGCTACCACCACGTGCGGGAGTCCCGGCCCCTCGGTCGCGGCGTCGAGCTGTTCGACGAGGCCGCACGGCGACTGCTGCGCTGGGAGATGCACCGGGGCGCCGGCCTCGCGGTGCGCGCCACGTCGGCGGAGGCGAAGCCCGACGCGATCGTCGTCCTCGGACTGGGCCCGATCAGGATTCCCTGCCGGGTGATCGACGTCATCGACAGGGTCGATCGGGTCGACGGGATCGACGGGATCGACGACCGAACGGACGCCCGTCGGGAACGCGGCTTCGCCTACGGCACGCTTCCCGGCCATCCGGAACGCGGCGAGGAGCGCTTCGTCGTGCGGTTCGACGAGCGCACCGGCGCGGTGTCGGCGCACATCCGGGCGTTCTCGACGGCGGGAAACGCGGTGGTCGCCCTCGGTGGTCCGCTGAACCGACTCGTGCAACGCGTGGCCACCCGGCGCTACCTCGACGCCCTGCTGCCCACCTAGTCGCGTCCCTGAGCGAGCCGCTACGACGACCGGTCGTACGCCGCGCTACGATCACGGCACGTCTCGCCCCCGGGGCTCCGTGGGCGAACCCACGGACCCCGACGAACTTCAGGAGGATCGGTCGTGACCGGAAGCATCGAGCCGCGCTCGGACGCCCCGCGCGTTCCCGCCACGAACGTCCACATCGCCGAGGTTCCCTCCGCCGCGTGGGGATGGAGCGGCGAGGCTCCGCGCACCTTCCGCATCGCCGGCTGGGTGATCTCGCTGTTCCTGCTGGTGATGATCATCGGCAATCACACCGGCCGCGTCGAGGACCTCTGGCTCGTCGGCTTTGCCGTGGCGCTGTGGATCGTGCTGATCCGCGACATCCTGCTGCGCCGCAAGCCGCGACGCGGCTGACCGCGGGTCGGCTCAGTTCTCCGCGGCCAACTGGCCGCACGCCGCGGCGATCTCCTGACCCCGCGTATCGCGCACGGTGCAGGAGACACCGCCGGCGCGCACGCGGCGGACGAATTCCTCCTCGACCGGCTTGGGGCTCGCATCCCACTCGCTGCCCGGCGTCGGGTTCAACGGAATCAGATTCACGTGGACCAGCGCGCCCAGCGCCTTCTTCAGCTTCTTCGCCAGCAGATCCGCTCGCCACGGCTGGTCGTTGACGTCGCGGATCAGCGCGTACTCGATGGACACCCGTCGTCCCGTCGTGTCGGCGTAGTACCGCGCGGCGTCCAGCACCTCGGCGATGGACCAGCGATTGTTGACCGGCACCAGGGTGTCGCGGAGTTCGTCGTCCGGGCAATGCAAGGACACCGCGAGGGTCACCGTCAGACCTTCGTCGGCTAGTTTGCGGATCGCCGGGGCGAGACCGACGGTCGAGACGGTCACCGACCGCTGGGACAACCCGAGGCCCTCGGGGGCCGGCGAGACGATGCGCTTGACCGCCGCCACCACCCGCTTGTAGTTGGCCAGCGGCTCTCCCATACCCATGAACACCACGTTGGACAGTCGACCCTCGCCGCCCTCCACCACGCCGTCGCGGAGGTCGGCGGCCGCGGAGCGCACCTGGTCGACGATCTCCGCGGTCGACAGATTGCGCTGCAGCCCGCCCTGGCCGGTGGCGCAGAACGGGCAGGCCATACCGCACCCGGCCTGACTGGAGATGCAGAGCGTCGCGCGGTCGGGGTAGCGCATGAGGACCGATTCGAGCAGGGTCCCGTCGCCCGCCCGCCACAGCGTCTTCCGGGTGTCGCCGCCGTCGCAGGCGACGTGCTTGACGGGGCTGAGCAGCGTCGGGAACAGCGCGGCTCCGACCTTCTCGCGCACCGAGGCGGGCAGGTCCGTCATCTTCTCGGCGTCGGCCTGCAGCCGCCCGTAGTACTGCCGGGCGAGCTGGTCGGCTCGGAACGCCGGGAGGCCGAGCTCGACGACGGCGGCGCGGCGCTGGTCGGCGTCGAGGTCCGCGAGGTGCGTCGCGGGCATGCCGCGGCGGGGTGCGTCGAAGACGAGGGGAAGAGCGGTGGGTGCCATAGTGCCTCCAGTGTCTCACTGCGGAGCGGTGAGCTCGACCGGCTCGACCGGCTCGGTCGCATCGCAACCGGGCTTGATACCCCGGGCTCGGTTGGGTGCAAACACTTCTCGCCCGGGTAATCATTCCCTCATGTCTCGCACCTCGTCCGGCGCCGCCGATTCCGCCGCGTCCGACCCCACCGATCCGACGTCGTCCGCGCTGCCCGGATCGGGACTCGATTCCGGTGGCTCCGACGTCGCCGTCTCCGACAGTCGTCTCCCGGCCGGGAAGACGCCCGACGGCGTGAAGCACACGCGCGCCGCCGCGCTCTACACCGGCCTGGTGGTCGGTGCGATCGTGCTGGTCGTGCTGATGGTGTTCATCCTGCAGAACCTCGACAGCGTGCCGATCCACCTGTTCGGCTGGACGTTCGATCTCCCCGTCGGCATCGGGATGCTCCTGGCCGCGGTGGCCGGCGCCCTGGTCATGGCCGCGGCGGGTGGCGTGCGCATCCTGCAGGTCCGTCGCGCGGCCAAGCGTAAGTAGCGTCACATGGTGTGGTGAATGTTCGGTGCCACACGTGAACACTATTGACGCAACCTTCCCCGATCGACTGTGGCGATGCACAGTGGGGTGGTGACGACCTTCCTGGAGAACCCCGTGTCATCAGTCGCTGCGGACCGGGCCCGGTCGTGGCTGCTCGTCCCCGGAAGCAAGCCCGAGTTGTTCACCCCGGCCCTCGAATCCGAGGTCGACGCCGTCATCCTCGACATCGAGGATGCGGTGTCCCCCGCCGGCAAGCCCGCGGCGCGCGACGCCGTGGTCGCCTGGTTGCGCGGCGGTCGTCGCGCGTGGGTCCGCATCAACGACGCCACCACCCCGTTCTGGGCCGACGACCTCGACGCTCTGCGCGGCATCGACACCCTCGAGGGCGTCATGCTCGCCAAGACCGAGAGCGGTAGCCAGGTGGAGGCCACGGCCGCTCGGCTGGGCGACGGTATCCGCGTGGTCGCACTCGTCGAGTCCGCGATGGGCCTCGAGGCCGCGCCGGAGATCGCGCGGGCGGACGCGACGTTCCGTCTCGCGTTCGGCAGCGGGGACTTTCGCCGGGACACCGGAATGAGCGACGAGCCGATGGCGATGGCCTACCCGCGGGCACGCCTGGTGGTCGCCAGCCGCGCCGCCCGCCTCCCCGGTCCGATCGACGGACCGACGTTGACGGTCAACGACGAGCACCTCGCCCGGGACAGCCGACTCACCGTGTCGATGGGTATGACCGGTCGCCTCTGCATGCACGCCGGCCAGGCGCCCGTCGTCAACCGCGAGCTGGCTCCCTCCCCCGACGACGTGATCTGGGCGCGCGACACCATCGCGGCGCTCGGTGTCGACGGCGAGCACGTGCGCGACGGCAGCGATCTTCCGCGCCTCGCCCGCGCGAAGAAAATCACCGATCAGGCGCGGGCCTTCTCCATCGGCTGACCCCTACCGATCGGCGGCCCGTCACCGCCGCACGTACTCGGCCAGGTGCCGGCCGGTCAGAGTGGACCCGTCCGCCACCAGTGCGGCGGGCGTCCCCTCGAACACCACCGATCCGCCGTCGTGACCCGCCCCGGGGCCGAGGTCGACGATCCAGTCGGCGTGCGCCATCACCGCCTGGTGGTGTTCGATCACGACGAGCGTCGTCCCGGCATCGACCAGCCTGTCCAGGAGCGCCAGCAACTGCTCCACGTCGGCGAGATGCAGACCGGTGGTCGGCTCGTCGAGAATCAGGACCCCACCCTTCTCCCCCATGTGCGTCGCCATCTTCAGCCGCTGGCGTTCGCCGCCGGAGAGCGTCGTCAAGGGCTGACCGAGCGCGACGTACCCGAGCCCGACGTCCGACAGGCGCGTCAGGATGCGGTGCGCGGCGGGCAGGGCCGCCTCGCCGTCGCCGAAGAACGTCGACGCCTCCGCGACGGACATCGCGAGCACCTCGCTGATGTCACGACCGCCGAGGTGGTAGTCCAGGACCGAGGCCTGGAACCGACGGCCCTCGCACACCTCGCACGGTGTGCTCATCCCGGCCATGATGCCGAGGTCGGTGTAGATGACCCCGGCCCCGTTGCACGCCGGGCACGCGCCCTCCGAGTTCGCGCTGAACAGCGCCGGCTTGACCCCGTTCTGCTTGGCGAACGCCTTCCTGATGGGGTCGAGCAGTCCGGTGTAGGTCGCGGGATTGCTACGGCGAGAACCCCGGATGGGACTCTGGTCGACCGTCACCACCCCGTCCCGCCCGGCGAGCGACCCGTGGATCAGGGTGCTCTTCCCGGAGCCCGCGACGCCGGTGATCACCGTGAGCACACCCGTCGGGATGTCGACGTCGACACCGCGGAGGTTGTGCCGATCGGCACCGCGGATCTCGAGCGCGCCGGTCGGGGTTCGAAGGGTCTCCTTGAGGGCGACCCGATCGTCGAAGTGCCGACCGGTCACCGTGTCGCTTCTGCGCAGACCTTCCACGTCCCCCTCGAAGCAGACCGTGCCACCCGCCGTGCCGGCGCCCGGCCCGAGGTCGACGATGTGGTCGGCGACGACGATGGTCTCCGGCTTGTGTTCGACCACCAGCACGGTGTTGCCCTTGTCCCGGAGGGACTGCAGCAGCCCGTTCATGCGCTCGATGTCGTGCGGGTGCAGTCCTGTCGTGGGTTCGTCGAAGACGTAGGTCACGTCGGTGAGCGACGAGCCCAGATGTCGAATCATCTTGACGCGCTGCGCCTCGCCGCCGGAGAGCGTGCCGGCGGGTCGATCGAGCGACACGTATCCGAGGCCGATGTCGACGAACGAGTCGAGCGTTCGACGGAGCGTGGTGAGCAGCGGGGCGACCGACGGGTGATCCAGACCGGCCACCCAGCGGGCGAGGTCGGTGATCTGCATGGCGCAGGCGTCCGCGATGGACACCCCGTCGATCCGCGAGGATCGCGCCGCCTCGGTCAGACGGGTGCCGTCGCACTCCGGGCACGTCGCGAAGGTCACCGCCCGCTCGACGAAGGCCCGGATGTGGGGCTGCATGGCCTCGACGTCCTTGGCCAGGAACGACTTCTTGATCTGCGGGACCAGGCCCGCGTACGTGAGGTTGATGCCGTCGACCTTGATCTTGGTCGGCTCGCGGTACAGCAGGTCGTCGAGCTGCTTCTTCGTGAACTTCGCGATCGGCTTGTCGGGGTCGAAGTACCCGCAGCCCCGGAAGATCCGGCCGTACCACCCCTCCATGCTGTAGCCGGGGATGGTGATGGCGCCCTCGTTCAGCGACTTCGACGCGTCGTACAGCGCAGTGAGGTCGATGTCGGACACCGAGCCGCGGCCCTCGCACCGCGGGCACATTCCGCCCGTGATCTCGAAGCTGCGACGCTCCCGGGTCTCGCGTCCGCCCTTCGAGACGGTGACGGCGCCCGCCCCGGAGATCGAGGCGACGTTGAACGAAAACGCCTGCGGCGACCCGATGTGCGGATCGCCGAGGCGGCTGAACAGGATGCGCAGGAGCGCATTGGCGTCGGTCGCGGTGCCGACCGTCGACCGCGGGTCCGATCCGAGGCGCGATTGATCGACGACGATCGCCGTGGTGAGTCCGTCGAGCACGTCCACGTCGGGGCGAGCCAACGTCGGCATGAACCCCTGCACGAAGGCGCTGTAGGTCTCGTTGATCATGCGCTGGGACTCCGCCGCGACGGTGCCGAACACCAGCGAACTCTTCCCCGACCCGGACACCCCGGTGAACACCGTGAGCCGCCGTTTGGGGATGCGAACGCTCACGTCGCGCAGATTGTTCACCCGGGCGCCCTGGACGGTGATGACGTCGTGCACGTCCGCGGGATGGGCGCCGCCGGTGGTGTCGGTCC
Organism: Rhodococcus sp. PBTS 1; assembly: GCF_001620025.1. NCBI lineage: Bacteria > Bacillati > Actinomycetota > Actinomycetes > Mycobacteriales > Nocardiaceae > Rhodococcus > Rhodococcus sp. PBTS 1. The sequence continues at coordinate 1,495,508 of NZ_CP015219.1, read as the reverse complement.
GACTCATCGATTCCCCTCGCTGCAGTGATCGAACAGCATCAGACCGTAGTCCGTCGGCCGCGGTCGAGCGTCGTTCTTCGGCGGACGTGGATGCGATAGCCGACCTCGACGGTGGTCCCGGTGATCTCTCGGCGGGCGCGGTCGGCCACCGCGCGCGAGAACTCGATGCCCAGCACCGCGTCGAGCGTCCGACGGTCGTCGAAGACCCAGCGCGTCCTGACGCGACGATCGTCGAATCCCTGTGCGGCGAAGAATCGTTCGACCGCAGCCGGGTCGTACCGGGGCAGGTCGCGCCGCATCCAGTCGCCGTACGGCGGCACGGTCGCGTCCAGATCGACGATCACCAGCGCGCCGCCGGGTCGCAACACCCGCATGGCCTCGGCGATACCTGGCCCGCACCCGGGACCGAAGAAGTACGCCGTGCGCGCGTGCACCACGTCCACCGACGCGTCGCCCTGCGGCAGGGCGTCCGCTCGGCCCTCGCTCACGCGCACGTGCGTCAGGTGCGCGGTACGGCGACGGGCGCGCTCGACCAGCGGCGGATGCGGCTCGACGCCGACGACGCTGCGGGCGTCGGCCGCGAACATCGGCAGGTGGAAGCCGGCGCCGCACCCGACGTCGACGACGTCGCGTCCCGTCCACGGCGCCACCTCGCGGAGCACGCCCTCGACGACGCCGTCGGGATCCTGCGCGCGGTTCTCGGCTTCGTAGACGTCCGGCCACCGCCAGATGTTGGGGCTCGGTACGACGGCCGGGCGGTGCTCAGACGAACGCGGCAAGGACCAGCCAGGTGACGAGGACCGACGGCAACACCGAATCGAGCCGGTCCATGAGTCCGCCGTGCCCGGGAAGCATGGTGCCCATGTCCTTGATGCGGAGGTCGCGTTTGACCTGGGACTCGACCAGGTCGCCCAGCGTCGCCGAGAAGACGACCAGCACGCCGAGGAGCACGCCGATCAGCGGGTTCGCGTCGAGCAGGAACCCCACCGTCAGCGCCGAGCCGACGACGCAGAGCAGCAACGAGCCGCCGAGTCCCTCCCAGGACTTCTTCGGGCTGATGGCGGGGGCCATGGGATGGCGGCCGAAGAGGACGCCGGCCGCGTACCCGCCGACGTCGGAGCACACGACCGCGATCATGAGCACCAGGACGCGGGCACCGCCGTCGTCGCCCTGGCACAGCAGCGCCGCGAACGCGCCGAAGAGCGGAAGCCAGGACAGCACGAAGATCGACACGGCGCAGTCGCGCAGGTAGTTCCGCGGCGGCTCGTGCAGCCCGCCGGAGAGCAGACGCCAGACCATGATCACCAGCACCGCGGCACCGAATGCGGAGAACGCACCCGTCGCCCCCAACGGGAGGGTCAGCCAGATGACCGCCTGGCCACCCAGGATGAGCGGGATGCGTGGGACGGCGATGTCGGCCTCACGCAGCCGCTTGGTGACCTCCCACGAGGCGACGGCGATGGCGACGGCCGCCACCCCGACGAAGGCGATGGGGACGAACACCAGGACGACGATCAGCATCACCCCGAGGGCCCCACCGACCGCGATGGCGGCCGGCAGATCGCGACCGGCCCGCGACGTCGATGTCCCCGTGGTCGTCCGGGCCGCCGGATCGCCCTGCTCGGGTGTGCTCACGGAGGTCATACCTCCATCAGTTCCGCTTCCTTGTTCTTCACGATCTCCTCGACCTGGGCGACGTACTTCGACGTCGTCTTGTCGAGCTCCGCTTCCGCGCGGGTCACCTCGTCCTCGCCGGCCTCGCCGTCCTTCTGGATGCGCTTGAGCTCGTCCATCGCCTTGCGGCGTACGTTGCGAATGGACACCTTGGCGTCCTCGCCCTTGCCCTTGGCCTGCTTCACGAACTCCCGACGACGCTCCTCGGTGAGCTGCGGAACCGAGATGCGAATGATGTGGCCGTCGTTCGTGGGGTTGACTCCGAGATCCGAGTTGCGGATCGCCGTCTCGATGGGACCGAGCTGACTCTGCTCGTAGGGCTTGACGATCACCATGCGGGCTTCCGGCACGTTGATGCCCGCCAGCTGCGTGATGGGGGTCAGGGCCCCGTAGTACTCCACCATGACCTTGGCGAACATGCCCGGGTTGGCGCGGCCGGTCCGGATCGAGGCCAGGTCGCCCTGCGCGACCGAGACGGCCTTCTCCATTCGCTCCTCGGCATCGAAGAGTGCTTCGTCGATCACGACCGTTCCTTCCGATAGTTCGCTCGCCCGGTCATTGACGGGGCCGGATGACTACTTGACCAACGTGCCGATCTTCTCACCGGCCACCGCACGTGCGATGTTCCCCTCGGTGAGCAGATTGAACACCATGATCGGCATTCCATTGTCCATGCAGAGGCTGAACGCGGTGGCGTCCGCGACCTTCAGACCCTTCTCGATCACCTCGCGGTGAGTGATCTCGGTGAACATCGTGGCGTCGGGGTCCACCTTCGGGTCGGCCGAATACACCCCGTCGACCGCCTTGGCCATGAGAACCACCTCGGCACCGATCTCGAGGGCGCGCTGCGCGGCCGTGGTGTCGGTGGAGAAGTAGGGCATGCCCATGCCGGCGCCGAAGATGACGACGCGGCCCTTCTCGAGATGACGCTCCGCGCGGAGCGGGATGTACGGCTCGGCGACCTGGCCCATGGTGATGGCGGTCTGCACGCGCGTGGTGATCCCCTGCTTCTCCAGGAAGTCCTGCAGGGCGAGGCAGTTCATGACGGTGCCGAGCATGCCCATGTAGTCCGAGCGGGAACGGTCCATGCCGCGGATCTGGAGCTCGGCACCGCGGAAGAAGTTGCCGCCACCGATGACCACGGCGACCTGGGCGCCGGACCGCACGACCTCGGCGATCTCCTCGGCCACCTTCTGCACGACGTCGGGGTCGAGACCGACCTGTCCGCCACCGAACATCTCGCCGCCGAGCTTGAGCAACACTCGTCGGAAACCGGGTCGCGCCGTCTCGTCGGTCACGATGCCTCTCCTGTCCGTCGGGAATTCGGGTGCCTGAAGGGCATCTTGCCCCATCGGCCGGTCGGTCGGCGGTGCCGCCCGCCCGCCACAGCGGACGGTGCCGCCCACTCGAGGTGAGTGGACGGCACCGTCGACGCTGTTCGTGCGGGTTCCGCTACGACCGTCGGGTCAGTTGGAGCCGACCTCGAAGCGCACGAAGCGGGTGATGGTGACCCCGGCGTCCGCCAGCATCGCCTTGACCGACTTCTTGCTGTCCTGCACGGACGACTGCTCGGTGAGCACGACGTCCTTGTAGTAGCCGTTGACACGACCCTCGACGATCTTGGGGAGCGCAGCCTCCGGCTTGCCCTCCTCGCGCGCGGTCTGCTCGGCGATACGACGCTCGCCCTCGACGACGTCCTCGGGGACCTCGTCGCGCGTGACGTACTTGGCCTTGAGCGCGGCCACCTGCATCGCGGCACCGCGAGCGGCCTCCGCGGCGGCGTCGCCCTCACCGGTGTACTCGACGAGCACACCGACGGCGGGCGGCAGGTCCGCACTGCGCTTGTGCAGGTAGGTCGCGACCGGGCCGTCGAAGGAGACGACGCGACGGATCTCGAGCTTCTCGCCGATCTTGGCCGAGAGCTCCTGCAGTGCGGTGTCGACGCTCTTGCCGTTCAGGTCGAGCGCCTTCAGCGCGTCGACGTCGGCCGGCTTGCCCTGCGCCGCGACGTCCGCCACGGACTGCGCGAACGACTGGAACTCCTCGTTCTTGGCGACGAAGTCGGTCTCGGAGTTGATCTCGACCAGGACGCCGTCCTTGGCCACGACCAGTCCCTCGGCGGTGGAGCGCTCGGCACGCTTGCCGACGTCCTTCGCGCCCTTGATGCGCAGCTGCTCGACGGCCTTGTCGAAGTCGCCGTCGTTGTCGGCGAGTGCGTTCTTGCAGTCCAGCATCCCGGAGCCGGTGAGCTCACGGAGCCGCTTGACGTCGGCGGCGGTGTAGTTCGCCATCTGGTCCAGCCTCCCAGTAGAAGTTCGAGTGAAAGATCGAGATGAGCCCGTCCCGGTGTCTCACACCGGGGTGAACGCGGGGTGACACAGAACGAGACCCGGCGTACCGCGAGGGGTGCGCCGGGTCTCGTGGGGCATCAGCTCTGTGCGTTCGACGCGTCCGCGGCGGGAGCGTCGGCGGCCGGAGCGTCCGTGACCGGAGCATCCGTCGCGGCAGGGGTCTCCGCAGCGGCCTGCTGCGTGGCCTCGGCGGCCGGGGACGCCTGAGCGAGCTGCTCGAGCTCCCACTCGGCGAGGGGCTCGCCGGCGCCGACCTCGGGCTTGTCGTCCGCGCCGGAGTTGCGGCCGGCACGGGCCTGCACACCCTCGGCCACGGCAGACGCCACGACCTTGGTGAGCAGCGCGGCGGACCGGATCGCGTCGTCGTTACCCGGGATCGGGTAGTCGACCACGTCGGGGTCGCAGTTGGTGTCCAGGATCGCGATGACCGGGATGTTCAGCTTGCGAGCCTCGCCGACGGCGATGTGCTCCTTGTTGGTGTCGACGACCCACACGGCCGAGGGCACCTTGGCCATGTCGCGGATACCACCGAGGGTGCGATCCAGTTTGGTCATCTCACGCGTGAGCATGAGGATTTCCTTCTTGGTGCGACCCTCGAAACCACCGGTCTGCTCCATCGCCTCGAGCTCCTTGAGGCGCTGCAGGCGCTTGTGCACGGTGGAGAAGTTGGTGAGCATGCCACCGAGCCAGCGCTGGTTCACGTAGGGCATGCCCACGCGAGTGGCTTCGGCCGCGATGGATTCCTGCGCCTGCTTCTTGGTGCCGACGAAGAGCACCGTGCCGCCGTGGGCGACGGTCTCCTTGACGAACTCGTACGCCTTGTCGATGTACGTCAGCGTCTGCTGCAGGTCGATGATGTAGATGCCGTTGCGGTCGGTGAAAATGAATCGCTTCATCTTCGGGTTCCAACGGCGGGTCTGATGCCCGAAGTGCGTGCCGCTGTCGAGCAGCTGCTTCATGGTCACAACAGCCATGGCTGTGCGTCTCTCTTTCTCTGCCGGTTGATGCACGGCGTTCGACCCGCGAGGGTCGAGGTGATCCGTGCCCTGGCACTCGCCGTTCGCCGGAACCCGTGAGAGACGGGACCAGCCGACGAACACGTACCCGAGCGATGGCCGGGTGCGACGAATGCGCGAAGTCGACCTGTACGGACAGGTCGCATCGGCCAGTGTACGACGCGTGCGCCGCAGGTCATAACCGGGCATCCCCGGGGCGCCCACCCCGAGCCCGGCCGTCCCCGGGTGGCTCCTCGCGGCGTCGCGGACCCGTCGGGGACGGGCACGGTGTCGGCCATGCCGATTCTCCCGTACGCCGCCGTCCGGTCCGGAACGATCGTCTCGCTCCTCCTGCTCGTCCCGGGGCTCTGCGCCGTCGTCCCCGCCGCTGCGACGCAGCCGTTCCGGTGGCCCTTGGAGCCGCGGCCCGTCGTCGTCACCCCGTTCGCGCCGCCGCCGGAACGCTGGCTGCCCGGACACCGCGGGCTCGACCTCGACGGGGGTCCGACCGCGGGACCGACGGTGCTGGCCGCGGGTGACGGGGTGGTCGCGTTCGCCGGCCTCGTGGCCGGTCGCGGTGTCGTCGCGCTCGATCACGGCGACGTGCGCACCACGTACGAACCCGTCCGACCCCTGGTCGCCCGCGGCACCCGGGTTCGTCGGGGGGACTCGATCGCCGTGCTCGAGGACGGCCATGCGTCCTGTCCCGTGGCGCGCTGCCTGCACTGGGGCGCCCGGCGCGGCGACACCTACGTCGACCCGATGTCGCTCCTGCGCGGAGTTCCGATCCGGTTGAAGCCACCGTCGACGTCGCGGCGCGCGAGCACACCGTCGAGGTCGCGGCGATCCGTCACCAGGCGCGCAGACCGTCCGGCGCGGCGGGAACGGCGTGCCGTCCGCCGGCGGCCGGGAAGTCGTCGGCCATCATCGCGGCGAGCTCGACGAAGGCGTCGCGGGTGCGCGGCCGTAGCCGGTCGAGCTCGACGACGGACCCTTCCGCGAGGTGCTCGTCGAACGGGATCACCACGACGGCGCGGCACCGTGCCAGGAAGTGCCGGGTGAGCTCCTCCATGTCGATGCTCGCGGCGCCCGGCCGGTTGGCGCTCACGACCACGACCGTCCGCTCGACCAGGTGTGCGTAGCCGTGTAGCCCGAGCCAGTCCAGCGTGGCGGCGGCACTGCGGGCTCCGTCCACCGCGGGCGAGCTGACCAGGACCAATGCATGGGCGAGCGAGAGCACCCCGTCCATGGCGGAATGCATGATGCCGGTGCCGCAGTCCGTGAGGACGATGCCGTAGTGGGTGCAGAGGGTCTCCACCACCGCTCGGTAGTCGCGGTCCGTGAAGGCCTCGGACGCCGCGGGATCCCGTTCGCCCGCCACCACCTCGAGACGGGACGACGACTGCGACGTGTGCAGGCGAACGTCGGCGTAGCTGCGGATGTAGGGGCGCGCGGCCAGCAGATCGCGCACGGTCGAGGTGGTCTGCCGCGGAACCCGCTCGCCGAGTGTGCCGAAATCCGGGTTCGCGTCGACCGCCACCACGTTGTCCCCGCGGAGGGACGCGAGCACCGAACCGAGCCCGACCGTGACGGTGGTCTTGCCGACGCCGCCTTTGAGCGAGAGCAACGCGATGCGGTAGTCGCCGGTCACCGGCTGGGTTATGCGGTCGTGGAGGTTCTGCCGACGCACCTCGGTGACGGACGCTCGTCGGCCGAGCATCGCGTCGACGGCCCGCCGCCACGCACCGGACCGCGGCGATGCATCCGTCGACGGGCCCGTCCCGAGTGGTGCGGCACGGCGGGCCGGACCGTGGCCCTGCGGACCCGGTGGCGGGAACTCCCGGGCTGCGTCGTTCTCCGGAGGGGAACCCTGCCGGGTGTGGTCGGGGAAAGGCCGACCGTCCCCCGGACGTCCGTCGTTCGCGCGTCCTGCGCCGTAGGGGTCCGCGTGTCCCGCGCCGTGGGGGTCCGCGTGTCCCGCGCCGTGGGGGTCCGCGCGACCCGCGCCGTAGGGGTAGGCCTCGCCCGCGGTGGAGCCGGTGGGTTCGGTGGGGCGGGCCGGCTCGGGTGGCAGCCACGCGGAGTTCGCACCGTCGAATCGGGCCGGGTCGAACCGGGTCATCACGCCTCCCCTCGTGGGTCTCGGCGCTGCCCCCCGGTGTGCGCCCCCGTCGGCACGAACGCTACCAAAAGGCACGTCGACGCACCTCGGCCGGTGTTTCGCGTCGGTCGAGGACGCTCAGGCGCGCGGATGGGCCCGATCGTGCACGGCGCGCAGCCGATCCACCGACACGTGGGTGTAGAGCTGGGTCGTCGCGAGGGACGCGTGACCGAGCAGTTCCTGCACGACACGCAGGTCCGCTCCCCCTTCGAGCAGGTGCGTCGCCGCGGAGTGGCGCAACCCGTGCGGTCCGAGGTCGGGCGCCCCGGGAACGGCGTCGAGAACGCGATGCACGACGGTTCTCGCCTGACGCTGGTCGAGGCGACCCCCGCGGGCGCCCAGCAGCAGAGCACCGCCCGATCGCGGATTCGCGAGCGCCGGTCGGCCGTTCTCCACCCAGGCGGACAGCGCACGCTCGGCCGGTACGCCGAACGGCACCACCCGTTCACGGTCGCCCTTGCCGAGGACCCGGATCACCCGTCGGTCCCGGTCGACGTCGTCGACGTCGAGACCGCAGAGCTCCCCCACCCGGATACCGGTGGCGTAGAGCAACTCGACGATCAGATGGTCCCGCAGCGCGAGCGGGTCCTGCTGCTCGGCGCCGAGCGCCGCCGCGGACAGGGCCTCCGCGGCCTCTCCGGCCCGCAACACCCCGGGCAACGTCCGGTGCGCGGCCGGTGCTGCGAGCGACGCGCCCGGATCGGTCGCGATCACCTCGGACTCGGCGAGCCACGAGGTGAACGTCCGCACCGAACTGACCCGCCTGGCGACGGTGGTGCGCGCCGACCGACGCGAGACGTCGGCGAGCCAGGCACGCAGCGCACGCCGGGTCACCACCTCGTCGAGGTCGCCGTCGGGGTCCGCGTCCAGGAACGCGAACAGCGACTCGACGTCGGAGAGGTACGCGCGGACGGTGTGCGCCGAACGGCCTCGCCGGTAGGTCAGGTGGTCGGCGAAGCGCGCCAGCAGACGGGACTCAGGCCTCGGCGGCCGCGAGGTCTCTCTTCCACGTGCGGAATCCCTCTTCGGTGCGGCCACGGCGCCAGTATCCCGAAATGGAGGCCCACTCGGCGGGAACGCCACGCTCACGGCGCACGTAGGGGCGGATGTGATGCATGACGGCCTCGGCTTCCCCGTGCACGAAGACCTGCACCGGGCCCGGACGCCACTCGATCGCTCTCACGGCAGCCACCAGCGGGGCGTTCGCGCCGACGACGTCGTCCGGCGCCACGTCCGCGGACGCGCCCCGGTGCACCCACTGCACCTCGACACCCGCGGGAGCGGTGAAGGGAAGTCGATCACCCGGCCCGGCCACCTCGACGACGGCCACTCCACGAGCGTTCTCCGGCATCGCGCGCAGGGCTGCCGCCAGCGCGGGGAGTCCGGTCTCGTCCGCGGCGAGCAGATGCCACGCGGCGTCCTCGCGTGGGGCGTAGGCGCCGGCGGGGCCGTAGAACGAGAGGGGTTGTCCCGGTTGCGCGTTCGACGCCCAGGGGCCGGCCACGCCCGACTCGCCGTGGACGACGAAATCGATGGCGATCTCGCGCGCGGCGCGGTCGACCGCGCTCACGGTGTAGGTGCGCAGCACCGCCTCCCCCGCGACGTCGAAGTGCAGCTTGACGTAGCCGTCCGTGAACTCGCTGGGTTCGAACTCGTCGAACCCGGGGTCACCGAGGACCACGCGAACGAGGTGGTCGGCCACCTTCTCGGTGCGCCGAACGGTCAGGGTGGTGATGCGACGTGCCACGTGTTCTCCGATCGAGCCGCGCCGCGTGCGCAGCCGAGTAAGCCTAACCTAAGTCTCACTCGACCCTAGCGCACGCGGCGCGACCGCGGTGTCGGTGCGCCGCGTCAGTGGGCGGCGTCGTACGCGTCCTGGATCTCCTGGCTGATGCGTCCGCGCGTCGAGACCTCGAAGCCGTTCTCCTTCGCCCAGGCGCGCACCTCGCTCAGGTTCTGCCGGCTCTTGTTCGATCCGCCCGAACCGGACGCGCGACGCGTCTTCCGCCCGCCGACCTTTTCGGCGTGCTCGATCCAGAAAGCGAATTGGTCGTACAACTCGTTCGCGTGCTTGTGATTGAGGTCGATCGAGTAGGACACCCCGCCGACGGAGAACTCGACCGTTTCACCCTGACCGTCCTTGATCAACGAGCCGTCGACATCGTCGATCATTTGCACTGTCGTCCGTCGTGCCATTTCTCGCTCCTCGTCCGTGACCCCGTGAATTCATTCGAAGATAACAGACGTACGCACCGATCAGCGGATCCGGTCACGTCGATTCGACACGGATTCACGACTTTCGTGTACAACAGCCGTTGCATTTCCCGGGCGGCACCGATCGGTCACCGACCAACCGATCCGGCAGGCGACCGACCAGCCCCGGTAAACTGCATCCCACGCACCTCCGTCCGGGTCGTCGGCGGCGGGCGGGCGAAGGGACCGAGGGCATGGCGCAGAACGGAATTGCGCCGACCGGTCGTTACGTTCCGGGCCGACGACACACTTTTCTGGATCTGTTCAGCGGATCGGGCGGGATGAGTTGCGGTTTCCACCGGCACGGCGGCTTCGAGGTGGTCGGGGCCGTGGACGCGCAGCTGGGAAAACCGTCCAGCACCCGGGGGTCGCTCGAATGCAATTCGTCCTACGCCGCGAATATCGGACGGAACCCGCACGCGGTGGACCTCGGCACCATTTCCACTCGGGAGCTGTCGGACCTCGTCGCACCCGCCCTTGCCGGGCGACCTCTCGACGTCCTCAGCGCCTGCCCACCGTGCACCGGCTTCTCGCGTGCGAATCCGTCGAATCATGCCCGAGACGATCCCCGCAATTCGTTGGTCGCCCGCGTCGCGGACGTGGCCTGCGAGTTCCGCCCCGCAGTCGTCGTGATGGAGAACGCGCGCGAATTGGTCGGCGGGAATTTCCGAGGCCATCTCGAGGCCCTGCGGCAACGCCTCGAGGACGACGGATACACCGTCGACGCGTCGGTGTACATGCTCTCCGAGCTCGGGCTGCCGCAGAAGCGGGAGCGATCCGTCGTCGTCGCGGTGCGCGGCGATCGGCCCCTGATGACGCTCACGGACCTGTGGAGCGGGTGGCGCGTCCGGCCGGAGGCGGTGACCGTGCGACGCGCCATCGCCGACCTGCCCCCGGTCGAGGCCGGCGTCGCCCACGTCGACGATCCCCTGCACGTCTCGCCGAGCATCGGCCGGGACTCCACCCGTCGACGCCTGCGCGCCATCCCGCACGACGGCGGATCCTGGCTCGATCTCCGGTCGGCGCCGGGCGGCGAGGAGCACCTGACGCCGGCGATGCGACGCTCGATCGCGGCGGGCCGCCTCGGATCGCATCCCGACGTCTACGGGCGCCTGTGGTGGGACCGCCCGGCGCCCACCGTCAAACGCGAGTGCGGCCACTTCGGCAACGGGCGGTACACCCACCCCGAGCAGGACCGGCTCTGCACCGTACGAGAGCTGGCTCTGCTCAACGGCTTTCCCGCAGATTACCGGTTCGATGCCCGCTCCCTGTCCAACATGTACCGCCACATCGGCGACGCCGTCCCACCGTTGATCTCCGCCCAACTGGCCGCGATCACAGCCTGGATCCTCGGCGACGACCACACGCACATGCCGACGCCCCACGACGCCGTGCTCGCGGGCACCTCGCTGCGGGCGGAGGACATCGAGGCCGAGTCGCACTCACCCGGACACCCGGACCCAACCGGAGCGTCCCCGGTGCGCGTACCCCTCGACCTCGAGCACCACCAGCGCTGACCGCACCGCGGCCACCGGAATCCCGGACGTCACCGAGATCTCCTCCGGCTGCACCGCACCCGCCGTCGGCAACGCATCGAGAGTTCGTGCCGCCGTCTCCGGCAACGCATCGAGCCGTCGGCCGAACAGCGAGTCCCGCTCGTCCGACGCCGCCTGCGCCGACCCGAGCGGACCGATCTCCGCGGCCACGTCCTGCGCCCCGGTCACCAACATCGCCTCGCCCTCCCGGATCATGCGATGACACCCCGCCGACGACGCCGACGTCACCGGCCCCGGCACCGCCACCACCGGCCGCCCCACCGCGCGCGCCCACGAGGCGGTGTTGCGCGCACCGCTGCGCCACCCCGCCTCGACCACCACGACACCGTCAGCCAGCGCGGCGACCAACCGATTCCGCGCCAGGAACCGGTACCGCGCCGGCGTCGTTCCGGGCGGATACTCGCTCACCACCGCCCCCTGCTCCGCGATGCGCTCCAGCAGCCGCGAGTGCCCGGCCGGATAGGCCCGGTCCACCCCGCAAGCCAGGACCGCGACCGTCGTGCCGCCCACGCCGAGCGCCGCACGATGCGCGGCCCCGTCGATGCCGTACGCGGCACCCGAGACCACCGTCCACCCGTCCACCGCCAGGTCCCCCGAGATCTCCGCCGTCACGTGATCGCCGTAGGACGTCGCCGCCCGCGTACCGACCACCGCCACCGCCTGCTCGGTGCACGACGCCAGGTTCGCCGACCCGACCACCCACAACGCCAGCGGCGCCGCCGCATCCCTTCGCGCCGCCGGATCGAGCCGGTCCAACGCCGTGAGCCGCCACGCCGGCCACTCCGCATCGGTCCGCACCACCAGCCGGCCGCCCAACCGCGCGAGCGTCGCCGTCGCCTCGGCCGGGTCGACCCCCGCACGCGCCGCCACCCGCTCGCGCATCGCCGCGGGCACGTCGCCGACCCGCACCGCATCCGCGGCATCCAGCACCCCCCGCTCGGCGACGAGCTTCTCCAGCTCGGGCGACGGGCCCAACGCCACCATCGACAGGTACGCCCACGCGGTCCGCTCCCGGTCCGTCGTCACGCCCCCACCCCCGCCGAACCGAGGGAGACCTGCTCCCGGAACGACATCGCCGACACCACGCAGTCGACCTCCGGAACCACGGCGCCCTGCAGATCCGCCAGTGTCCACGCCACGCGCAGGATGCGATCCGCTCCGCGGGCGGTGATCGCCCCGCGCCGCAGCGCACGCTCCAGCGGTGCCAGCGCCTCGCGCGAGAGCCGAAATCGTTGTCGCAGCGCAGAACCCGGCACCTCGGCATTGGTGTTCCATCCGTGGTCGCGCCAGCGGTCCCGGGCTGCGGACCGCGCATCCGCCACGCGCGTGCGCACCGCAGCCGAACTCTCCCCCGGCCCGTCGGCCAGCAGTCCACCTGCGTCGGCCTGCAGCCCGAGGCGCAGGTCCACGCGATCGAGCAGCGGCCCGGAGAGTTTACCCAGATAGCGACGCCGGGCCGCCGGAGGGCAGACGCACGCGACGGCGCGCGGAGCCGCGCACGGGCACGGGTTCGCGGCGAGCACCAGTTGGAACCGGGCGGGATAGCGCGCGACGCCGTCCCGACGCGCGATACGCACCTCGCCGTCCTCGAGCGGCGTGCGCAGTGCGTCGAGCACCCGCACGGACATCTCGGCGCACTCGTCGAGGAACAGCACGCCGTGGTGCGCTCGACTGACCGCGCCGGGTCTCGCCAGTCCGCTGCCGCCCCCGACCAACGACGCCACGGAACTGGTGTGGTGCGGAGCGACGAACGGGGCCGAGGTGACGAGTGGCCGCTCGGGCGTGAGGGTTCCCGCCACGGAGTGAACGGCGGTCACCTCCAGTGCCTGCTCCTCGGTCAGCGGCGGCAGCAGACCCGGAAGACGCCCCGCGAGCATGGTCTTCCCGACGCCGGGAGGCCCGGTGAGCATGAGGTGGTGGGCGCCGGCCGCGGCCACCTCGACGGCCCACCGCGCGTCGGCCTGACCCACCACGTCGGCCAGGTCCGCGTGGTCGTCGCCGCCCGCGTCGATCACGCACTCCGGGGTGGCGAGGTCGCCGCGCCCGCGCAGCCACTCGACCACCTCGCGCAGGTGCGCAGCGCCGCGTACCTCGATGCCGCTCACCAAGCCCGCCTCGGCCAGACTGTCGGTCGGCACGATGACGCGGTGCCGGTCGGCGCGTCGCGCCGCCAGCACCGCCGGCAGGATCCCCCGCACCGAGCGCACCCGTCCGTCCAGGGCCAACTCGCCCAGCAGCACGGTCGACAGCAGTGGCTCGGCCGGCACCACCCGCGCGGCGCCGAGCACGGCGCAGGCCAGCGCCAGGTCGTAGACGGACCCCATCTTCGGCAGCGTCGCGGGCGAGAGCGCGAGCACCACCTTCGACACCGGCCAGTCCTGGCCGGAATTGGTGACCGCGGCGCGAACGCGATCCCGTGATTCCTGCAGCGCGGTGTCGGGCAGTCCGACCACGTGCACGCCCGGCAGCCCGCGCCCCACGTCGGCCTCGATCTCGACGAGTACCCCGTCGATCCCGGTCACCGCGACCGAGAACGCGCGACCGAGCGCCATCAGAACGCCCCCGGCAGGTGCGTGATGCGAGGTTCCACGCCGTCGGCGACGAGCACCTCGACGATGTCGAAGCGCACCGGCACCCACGGGCCGGAGCGCTCGGCGAGCCACAGTCCCGCCAGGCGATGCAGCCGCGCCGCCTTCGCGGGCGTGACCGCCTCCGCCGGTGTGCCGAAGGCGGTTCCGGAGCGAGTCTTGACCTCGACGAAGATCACCGTGGTGCCGTCGGCGGCCACGAGGTCGATCTCGCCGTGTCGGCTCCGCCAGTTGCGGGCGAGGACGTCCAGCCCGATCGCCGTCAGGAACGACGCCGCGGCGTCCTCCCCCAGTCGCCCGAGGTCCCGGGTGTCCGGTCGGGCCACCCTGTCGTCGACCTGTCCGTAACCGACCGGCCGGCCGTCCCCGGCCGTGTTCGCATTCCTACCCACGCGTGTCCGCCCCTTGCCCGCACCGACTCTCGGTACGCGAGCGACACAGTGGCCGACGGCGACGACGCGGACCGTCGCGTCACCTGGGCGAACACCCGACCCGGGGACAACCCCCGAGCCTGTGGAGAACCGGTTATTCCGGCAGACGCAGATCCGGCTTGTCGAGCTCCTCGATGTTCACGTCCTTGAACGTGATCACGCGGACGTGCTTGACGAAGCGCGCGGGCCGGTACATGTCCCACACCCAGGCGTCGGACATCCGCACCTCGAAGTAGATCTCGCCGTCGGCGTTCCGCGGAATCATCTCGACGGAGTTGGCGAGGTAGAAGCGTCGCTCGGTCTCCACCACGTAGGTGAACTGGCCGACGATGTCGCGGTATTCGCGATACAGCGACAACTCCATCTCGGTTTCGTACTTCTCGAGATCCTCGGCACTCATGGGTTCATCATCCCGCATCGGCCGCGGTCGGTCGTACCCGCCCCGCTGTGTCTCCGGCACCGGCGTTTTCGAGGCAGGCGACGTTGGCCCACGAGCGGCGGTGGTGATCGCAGGGCCCGAGGCGACCGAGCGCGTCGGTGTGCGCGGTGGTGTTGTAGCCCTTGTGCACCGCGAACCCGTAGCCGGGCAGCTCGGCGTCGAGTCGGCGCATGATGCGGTCGCGGTGGACTTTGGCCAACACACTGGCGGCGGCGATGCACGCGGCGGTGGCGTCGCCCCCGATCACCGGCAACGACGGCACCGGCAGGCCGGGCACCCGGAACCCGTCGGTCAGGACGTACCCCGGATCGACGGACAGGCCCGCGACCGCGCGCCGCATGCCCTCGATGTTGGCCACGTGGATGCCGATGCGGTCGATCTCCGCCGACGGCACGGTGACGATCGAGTACGCGGTGGCCCAGCGAATCACCCTCGGGAACAACGCTTCTCGTACCGGTTCACTGAGCTTCTTGGAATCGTCGATCGAGTCCAGTGCCGCGCGCGCACGATCACCGAGAATGCAGGCCGCGACGACCAGCGGACCGGCGCACGCGCCTCGGCCCGCCTCGTCCACGCCCGCGACCGGCCCGAGCCCGCTGCGGACCAGGGCCGACTCCATGGTGCGCAATCCGCCGGCACGCCGGATGATCGTGCGGGGCGGCCACGAGGTGCGGGAGAGTCGGACGAGCGTCGTCACCGCTGCTGAATATCCGGATCGTCGATGAGGCCCCACCGTCCCGGCGGGAGAACGATGGCCTGCGCCTTGCCGATGACGTTGTCCACGGGCACCGTCCCCTGCAGATCGTCCGCGACGTGGAACCGCGAGTCCGCGGAGTTGCTGCGGTTGTCCCCCATCACCCAGACGTTGCCGTCCGGCACGGTGACCGGCCCGAAGCATCGGCCCGAGCGGATGGGAGTGTCACACGTCAGGGAGTTCGGCACGAAGTCGAAATCCATGGTGATGTAGGGCTCGTCGAGCGGCTGTCCGTCGACCAGCACGCGTCCCTGCTCGTCGCAGCACTCCACGGTCTGGCCCCCCGTCGCGATGACGCGCTTGACCAGATCGTTCTCGTCCGGAGCGACCAGTCCCACCAGCGAGCCCAGTTCCTGGGCGCCGCGGACCACGACGTTCGAGGACCGCGTGGAGACGAAGTCACCGTCCCACGAGGGCGGTCCGCGGAAGACGACGACGTCACCGGGCTGCGGGTCGCCGAACCGGTAGGACACCTTTTCCACCACGATGCGGTCGCCGGTGCAGCCGTTGCAGCCGTGCAGTGTCGGCTCCATCGATTCCGAGGGGATGAGGTAGACCCGCGCGACGAAGGTCTGCAGCAGGAAACTCAGGACCAGCGCGACCAGCACGAGGATGGGCAGCTCACGCCAGAACGAGCGCTGCTTCTTCTCCGAACGTCGGGACCGCCGGTCGCTCTCGTCGTTTCCGGGCACCGGGGTCTGCGAGTCCGTCACGCGTACACCCTAACCGCGCGCCGGACCGGGTCACCAACGACGCGGCCCCGGCCGCCGGCAAGGCAGACCACGGAGAGGACGGAGACGACGACGGCCGGGCCGCAGGAGCGAACTCCCGCGAACCCGGCCGGATCACGCAGCGCGACGACGGTCAGCGCTTCTCCTTGATCTTCGCGGCCTTGCCACGGAGCTCGCGGAGGTAGTACAGCTTGGCGCGACGCACGTCACCGCGGGTCAGCACCTCGATCTCGGCGATGTTCGGCGTGTGGACGGGGAACGTACGCTCCACGCCGACACCGAAGGACACCTTGCGGACCGTGAAGGTCTCGCGGATGCCGCCACCCTGACGTCGAATCACGACGCCCTTGAAGATCTGCACGCGCTCCTTCGTGCCCTCGATGACCTTCACGTGCACGTTCAGAGTGTCGCCGGGGCGGAACTCGGGGACGTCGCTCCGCAGCGACTGCTTGTCCAGGAAGTCCAGGGTGTTCATGTCTCATCCTTGCTGTGACGTCTGCCGAGCAGAGGACCCGAGCGGCGACCGCGCGATCAGAAAGGACCGGCGGCGCTCGACTGGTTCGTGCTCCGAATGGTTGTCACCCGCCGTTCGTGCACGCTCGAGGCGTGCCCGGCCCCGGGCAACCCCACGATTGTGCCAGACGGACCCCCAGCGGCAGAAATCGGCCGCCGGACATCAGCGGGCGCTGACGCTCTCCCGGTCGGTGTCGACGGAGCGCTCCGCGTGCGGCGGCGGTGCGGGAACGACGATGCGGTCGAGCACGTCCTCGGCGGCGGCGCGGACGTGCGCGGCGTCGGGCTGCCCGGCGATCAGGTCCTGCGTCCAGATCTTGGCCCGCACGACGGGTCGGCGCACGTTGCGCTCGCGCCGCACCGCCCGTGCCATCCGCTTGGGTCGACGGGTGTAGCGCCACCGAGCCCACGGGGATCCCGGCCGCCCGAGACGCAGGGCACCGACGATCAGCAACGGCAGGAAGAACAGTCCCACCAGTCCTGTCCAGATCTTGCCCTTGGCCAGCACGATGGCGGCGAGCAACAGGTTCAGGGCCGCGAGAGCGACGATCAGCGCGCGGACCACCGGATCCGGGTCGTCCCGGAACCCGGCGACGTCGAAGAACTCGAGCGGTCGCAGACCGAACAGCAGCATCACCGTGACCGCGACGGCCACGAAGACGGCGTCGACCGAGGTGCGGCCCTGCTCGGCCCAGTACACGTCCTCCAGGTAGAAGATGAGCGCGAACTCGTCGAGGACCAGAGCGGCGCCGATACCGAAGAACGTCGCCAGGACCGCGCCGGTGGTCTGCGTGCCGTCCACGTAGACCGCGACGAGGGCGACCCCGGAGACCAGCATGCAGACGGTGCCGAACACCACGTGGTGCACGTGGTGACCGCCGGGGGTGACGTTGCCCGGCCACCACCGCACCTGCGCGCGAATCATGCGGACGCTGAATCGGATGAACGCGAACCCGGCGAGGAACCCGACCAGGAAGAACAGCAACGGAATCCGACCCTCGTCCGACATGTGGTCGATCCACCGCGTGATCATGGCCGTCTCACCTCTCGTCCGTCACCGCCGACGGGTGCGGGAAGCATACCGCCGCACGCCGCCGCAGGTGAGGGAGCGAACGGTCAGCCGAGACCGGCGCGGCGCAGCGCGTCGGCCATCGACCCCGTCGCCGCCGGTGCGTCACGGCGACCGCCGCGATCACCCCGGTCGCCGCCGGCCCGGCCGGACCGCGACGGACGCGGGTTCCGGTCACCACCGCCGGAGCTGCCGCCGCGGGGTCGACCCCGCTCGGGTGCCGACGCCGTCCCCGGCTCGTCGTCGAGGCGCAGGGACAGCCCGATGCGTTGGCGGGGCACGTCGACCTCCATCACCTTGACCTTCACCACCTGTCCCGACTTGACGACGTCACGCGGGTCGGAGACGAACGACCGAGACATGGCGGAGACGTGCACGAGTCCGTCCTGGTGGACACCGACGTCGACGAACGCCCCGAAGGCGGCCACGTTGGTGACGACACCCTCGAGCACCATGCCGGGGGTCAGGTCGGCCACCTTCTCCACACCGGCCGCGAAGGTCGCGGTGGCGAACTCCGGACGGGGGTCGCGGCCGGGCTTCTCGAGCTCGGTCAGGATGTCGGTAACGGTGGGCAGGCCGAACCGATCGTCGACGAATTGCTGCGGTCGCAACGTCCGGAGCACGGACGAGTTGCCGACGATCTCGCGAACCCCCACCCCGGCGGCGTCGACGATGCGCCGGACCACCGGGTAGGCCTCGGGGTGGACGCTGGACCGGTCGAGGGGGTCGTCCCCGTCGGTGATGCGCAGGAAGCCCGCGCACTGCTCGAACGCCTTGGGCCCCAGCCGGGGAACGTCCTTCAGCGCGGCGCGGGTGCGGAACGGCCCGTGCGCGTCGCGGTGCGCGACGATCGACTCCGCGAGACCGGTCGCGACGCCGGACACCCGCGCCAACAGCGGCACCGAGGCGGTGTTGACGTCGACACCGACGGCGTTCACCGCGTCCTCGACGACGGCGCCCAGCGACCGCGCGAGCATGGTCTCGGACACGTCGTGCTGGTACTGACCCACGCCGATGGACTTGGGATCGATCTTCACCAGTTCGGCCAGCGGATCCTGCAGGCGCCGTGCGATGGACACCGCTCCGCGGATGGAGACGTCCAGGTCCGGCAGTTCCCGCGACCCGTAGGCCGAGGCCGAGTAGACCGACGCGCCGGCCTCGGACACCACGGCCTTGGTGAGCGCGGCCTTCGGCAGCGCCGCGACCAGTTCCGCGGCGAGCGCGTCCGTCTCGCGAGATGCGGTGCCGTTGCCGATCGCGATCAGGTCGACACCGTGCCGCGTGACCAGACCGGCCAGCGTCGCCAGCGACTCCGCCCATTTGCCTTGCGGCTTGTGCGGGTAGATCGTCTCGTGGGCCACCACCTTGCCGGTGGCGTCGACCACAGCCACCTTGGTGCCGGTGCGGTATCCGGGGTCGAGGCCCATCGTGGTCCGCGCGCCGGCCGGCGCGGCGAGCAGCAGATCCTCGAGGTTCGAGGCGAACACCTCCACGGCACGCTCCTCCGCCGCCTGCCGGAGTCGCTGGCGGATGTCGAGCCCGAGTCCGACGAGGATCTTGGTGCGCCACGCCCACCGCACCGTGTCGAGCAGCCACCGGTCGGCGGCGCGGCCACGGTCGGCGACGCCGAACCGGGCGGCGATGCGGGTCTCGTAGACCGTCGGGGTTCCGCGCGGAATCTCCTCGTCGTCCGGCTCGGGGTGCATCGTCGGGGCCAGCACCTCCTCCTTCTCGCCGCGCAGCACGGCGAGCACGCGGTGGGAGGGAACGGTGGTGAACGGCTCCGAGAAGGCGAAGTAGTCGGCGAACTTGGCGCCCTCGGCTTCCTTGCCCTCGCGCACCGTCGCGACCAGCCGTCCCCGCGTCCACATCAGTTCGCGCAACTCACCCACCAGGTCGGCGTCCTCGGCGAACTGCTCCACCAGGATCGCCCGGGCGCCGGCCAACTGCTCGTCGTCGAAGGACGTCGGATCGGACGTGGGATCACCGAGGAGCGCGTCGGCGACGGGCTGGTGCCCGGCTTCCCGCGCGATCTGCGCCTTGGTCCGTCGCTTCTGCTTGTACGGGAGGTAGATGTCCTCGAGCCGCGTCTTCGTGTCCGCCGCGGCGATGGACGACGCGAGGTCGTCGGTGAGCTTGCCCTGGCTGCGGATCGACTCGAGGACCGTCGCGCGGCGCTCGTCGAGTTCGCGGAGGTAGCGCAGGCGCTCCTCGATGGTGCGGAGCTGCGTGTCGTCCAGTGTGCCGGTGGCTTCCTTGCGATACCGCGCGATGAACGGGACGGTGGCTCCCCCGTCGAGCAGGTCGACGGCGGCGCGGACGCGGTCCTCGGCCACCTCGAGTTCCTCGGCGATCCTGCGGTTCACTGATGTCGGAGCGGTCGTCACGGCGGTCGACCCTACCGCGCCCGGTATCGTCGTCCACAGCACCGCACGTGCGGTGTGGAAAGTTCGAGAATACGAGAATTCGGTGACATCGGCGTCGACGCACGGCCTCGGCCGGCAGTTCTTCGCTCACCCGATCGCGCGGTGGGCCCTCGTACCGATCGCGGCCCTGGCGGTGGCGTGCGGCACGCCCTCGGACGCCGTCGTGGTGACCGACGCGCCGGCCGCGGAACCCTTTCCCGCCCCGGACATGACACCGGCACCCGATCCGCAGAGCCGACTGCAACAGGCCGTGGACGGCGCGGCAAAGCGTGGGGCCGTCGTGTCCATCGGGTATCTCGATCGGCAGACCGACACCTATCGCGGGATCGGTGACGACGATCCCGTCGAGACGGCGTCGGTGGTCAAACTGTTCGTCGCCGACGACCTGCTGATACGCGCCTCCCGCGGCGAGATCGACCTACCGGACGACGTCCGTGAACGGATCGCCCCGATGCTGTCGTCCTCGGACGACGACGCGGCGCAAGTTCTGTGGAATTTCGCCGGGGGCAGCGACCTGGTCGGCCGCGTCGCCGCGCGATACGGGCTGGGGTCGACCACCCCATCCGACGACGGCATCTGGTGGAACACCCGCACCACCGCCCGCGACCTGGTCTCGTACTACGACGCCCTGCTCGACGGACGCGGCGGCCTCTCCCCCGCCGACCGCGAGACGATCCTCACCGATCTCGAGCGCTACACCCCGCTCGGAACCGACGGCTACCCGCAGACGTTCGGCATCCCCCGAGCGTTGTCCGGAGAGTCGACGCGCGGCGTCAAGCAGGGGTGGATGTGTTGCGTGGACGGCCGGTGGATCCACCTGAGCACCGGGTTCGTCGGTCCGGACGAGCGATTCGTCCTGGCCGTGCTGTCCCGAGAGGAGCCCTGGTACGGCGCATCCGGCGGTCGGGACGACACCACCGACACCGACGTCGTCGACGACGACGGGGCCAAGCACGCCCGCATCACCGTGACCGGCGCTCTGCGGATTCTGTTTCCCGACGGCGTGATCGACTAGAGCAGGTCGGGTCGACGCTCACGGGTGCGCGCGAGCGACTGCTCCCGGCGCCACTCGTCGATTCGAGCATGGTTGCCCGACAACAGCACCGGCGGGACCTCCAGATCTCGCCACACCGCGGGCCGCGTGTACCCGGGCCCTTCGAGGAGCCCGTCGGAGAACGAATCCTGTTCGTGCGACTGCTGATTGCCCAGGACGCCGGGAATCAGGCGGGTCACCGCTTCCGTCATCACCAGCACCGCGGCCTCACCCCCGATGAGGACGTAGTCGCCGATGCTGACCTCCTCGACCCGCATGCGCCGGGCAGCGTCGTCGAACACCCGTTGGTCGATGCCCTCGTACCGTCCACAGGCGAAGATCAGATGCCGCTCGCGGGACCACCGCTCGGCGGTGCGCTGGGTGAACGGCACCCCGGCGGGCGTCGGCACCACGAGGATCGGGTCCTCCGAATTCGCCGAGACGGCGTCCAGGGCGTCGCCCCACACCGTCGGCTTCATGACCATGCCGGGACCCCCGCCGTAGGGCGAGTCGTCGACGGCCTTGTGGACGTCGTGCGTCCAGTCCCGCAGATCGTGCACGCCCAGCGACACCAGACCGCGCTCGATCGCCTTTCCCAGCAATGCCGTTCGCATGGGCTCGAGGTACTCGGGGAAGATGGTGACCACGTCCAGCCGCAGCGCGGCGGTGACGTCGTCGAGCCGCAGTGCAGGGTCGGTCACGGCTCGCTCATCAAGCCGTCCGGCGGATCCACCTCGATCACGCGCTCCTCGCGCGACACCCGCGGCACCATCACCGCGACGAACGGGATCAGCACCTCGCCGCGGTCGGTGCCGACGGGGCGCACCGACAGCAATTCGCCTGCGGCGGAGTGCAACACCTCGCGGACGGTCCCGATCTCCTCGCCGGCACGGGCGTGACCCTCCGCGTAGCGCACGGTCATGCCCTCGAGTTCGTGGTCGTAGAACTCGTCGGGGTCCGACGACTCCGGCAGTTCCGCGGTGTCGACCACGAACAGCGTGCCGCGCAGCGCATCCGCCGACGCCCGATCGGAGACCTCGGACAGACGCAGCAGAAGCCGCCCGGAATGTTCCCGGGCGGCTTCCACCGTGAAATCTGTCGTGGCTGCGGCACCGCGAGCGCGACCACGGAGGACGGTGCCCGGCGCGAATCGCTCGTCGGGCTCGTCCGTTCGTACTTCCACGACCACCTCGCCGCGGACGCCGTGCGACTTGGCCACCCGGCCGATCACGAGCTCCACGGACGGGGACTCAGCGATCGGTGTCGATGACGTCGACACGAATGCCGCGCCCACCGATTCCGGTGACCAGGGTGCGGATGGCCGTGGCGGTCCGACCGCCGCGGCCGATGACCTTGCCGAGATCGTCCGGATGGACGTGCACCTCGACGGTCCGACCGCGACGACCGGTGATCATCTCGACCCGGACGTCGTCGGGGTTGGAGACGATGCCGCGAACGAGATGTTCGACGGCGTCGGCGACCATCGCGCTCACTTGTCGGCGGACTCGTCGGTCGCGTCGGCGGCCTCGGCCGAGCCGGCCTCGGTGTCGTCGGCCTTGGCGGCCTTCTTCTTCTTCGGCGTGGTGGCCTCGGCGACCGGCTCGTTGTCGGCCGCGGCGAGGGCGGCGTTGAACAGGTCCAGCTTGGACGGGCCCTGCTCCTTCACCTTGAGAGTGCCCTCGGCGCCCGGCAGGCCCTTGAACTTCTGCCAGTCACCGGTGATCTTGAGGATGGCCTCGACCGGCTCGGTGGGCTGCGCACCGACGCCCAGCCAGTACTGCGCGCGCTCGGTGTCGACCTCGATCAGGGAG
Source organism: Rhodococcus sp. PBTS 1 (assembly GCF_001620025.1). NCBI lineage: Bacteria > Bacillati > Actinomycetota > Actinomycetes > Mycobacteriales > Nocardiaceae > Rhodococcus > Rhodococcus sp. PBTS 1. Next base: position 1,472,723 of record NZ_CP015219.1, on the reverse strand, counting down.
GGCTCTTCCTTCGGGTGGTACTTGCCGATCGTCTCGATCGCGCGACCACCGCGACGGGTACGCGCGTCGGCGACGACGATGCGGTACTGCGGGTTGCGGATCTTGCCGAGACGGGTGAGCTTGATCTTGACTGCCATGGAGAACAGAGCCTCTTTCGATGCGGTCGCCGGGGCGACCTGAGTTGGTCACGGCGCAATTCAGCGATGCACACGGCGCGTGCACCCGGTTTTGCGATGAAGGGGTGTCGTGACCGCCGCGCGGTGCGTAACCGGAGACGGGCGGACAGCGGTCCATTCTGCCAGACCACTGCCCGCCCGTGAAATCAGTGCCTCCGACCGGCCTACTCCCCCGGCTTCACCGCCAGCACCGGCTTGTCGCACTGCAGCAGCAACCGCTGGGCCGTGCTGCCCATGAGCAACTTCCCCACCGGCGAGCGGTGCCGGATCCCGATCACCAGCAACTCCGCGTCGTCGCGGTCCATCGCGCCGAGCAGCGCGTCCACGGGGTCGACGGAGACGTCGCTCTCGATCTCGTGGTCGATTCCCGACTCCGCCAGGGTCGATTCCAGCGCGTCGACGTCGCCGTCGCCGGCGAACTTGGTGTCCACCAGCGCGTCGCCGCGCGTCGCGTTCACCACGCGCACCCCGGTGCCCCGGACGCGGGCCTCGGCGATGCCGTGGTCGAGTGCGGCGGCCCCGTAGCGATCCGGGGTGTAGCCGACGACGATCATGCGTTCTCCTTCTCTCGGGTGGGCTCCGGAACGGCGGCGGCGGCGCGGCGGCCGACGAGGCGGCCGAGGAACGGCGCGACCAGCAGGACGGCGATGACGACGTACACGGCCACCGCGATCGGCTCGGTGAAGATGCCGCTCCAGTTGCCCTCGTTGAGCTGCAGCGTCTGGCGCAGCTGACGCTCGATGCGCGGGCCGAGGATGACGCCGATGATGAGTGGCAGGACCGGCAGACCGAAGCGCCGCATCATCAGACCCAGGAGCCCGAAGACGAGCAGCAGGGCGAGGTCGAGCCACTGCAAGTTGACCGCGTAGGCCCCGAGAACCGCGAAGAACAGGATGCCGGCGTACAGGTAGGGCCGCGGCGTGCGCAGCAGCTTCGCCCAGAGCGGCGCGAGTGGCAGGTTCAGCGCGAGCAGCAGGAAGTTGCCGATGAACAAGCTCGCGATGAGCGTCCAGACCAGCAGCGGTTCCTTGTCGAAGAGCGTGGGTCCGGGCTGGATGCCGTAGGACACGAACGCGGTCAGCATGACGGCCGCGGTGGCGTTGGTGGGCAGACCCAGCGACAGCATCGGCACCAGCGTGCCCGCCGCGGACGCGTTGTTCGCGGCCTCCGGGCCGGCCACACCCTCGATGGCGCCCTTGCCGAACTGCTCCGGGTGCTTGGTCAGCTTCTTCTCGGTGATGTACGACAGGAACGTGGGCAGCTCGGCGCCACCGGCCGGCAGCGCCCCGAACGGGAAGCCGAACGCGGTGCCGCGTAGCCACGGCTTCCAGGACCGCTTCCAGTCGCCCTTGCCCATCCAGGGACGCCCGACCGGGATGACCTCGGCGGGCTTGCGACGCAGATGCGCTGCGACCCACAGGGCTTCGCCGAGCGCGAAGACGGCGACCGCGATGACGACGATGTCGATGCCGTCGGACAGCAGTGGGATGCCGAACGTCGCACGGGGCTGACCGGTGAGGAAGTCGATACCGACGAGGCCGATCGACAGACCCAGCAGCAGGGAGATGCACCCGCGCAGCTTCGACGAGCCGAGAACGGCCGTGACCGCCACCAGCGCCAGCAACATGATCGCCAGGTACGACGGCGCACCGAGGGTCACGGCGAACCGCGAGACGATCGGAGCGAAGAGCACCAGCAGCAGCGTGCCGATGGTGCCGGCGACGAAGGATCCGATGGCCGCGGTCGCCAGCGCCTGCGCGGCCCGTCCGGCCTTGGCCATCTTGTTGCCCTCGAGGGCGGTGATGACCGACGACGATTCACCGGGGGTGTTCAACAGAATCGAGGTGGTCGACCCGCCGTACATGCCGCCGTAGTAGATGCCGGCGAACATGATGAATGCCGCACTGGGACTGACGTTGTAGGTGATGGGCAGCAGCAGCGCCACGGTCATGGCCGGCCCGATGCCGGGCAGCACGCCCACGGCGGTGCCGAGCAACACGCCGATGCAGGCGTAGAGCAGGTTCATCGGCGTCGCCGCCTGCGACAGGCCCTCCAGGAGCCAGGTGAGATTGTCCATCAGAGAATCCCGTCCAGAATGCCTGCGGACAGCGGGATTCCGAGTCCGACGTAGAACGCGTAGAAGCTCACCAGCGAGAGCACGAGGCCGATCACGAGGTTCCGGACCCAATGACGATTGCCGAGAATCGTTGCGGCACCGCCGAACAGCAGTGCACCCATGATCACCCAGCCGAGCACGTCGACCAGAGCGATGGTGGCCACGAAGAGCCCGACGAGCAGTCCGACGGTCTTCCAGTCGGCCGGCGACGAGACGTCGACGTCCTCGCCGCTCTCCGGTTCCACCTGCGAGCCTCGCAGGGTGGCGATCGCGAGGGCCACGGCGCAGAGCAGCAGACCGGTGCCGATGACGATCGGGAACAGCTTCGGCCCCACCGGGTCGACCTTGGCGAACTCCGCCGTCAGGTTCATCGCGTCGACGAGGAGGAACACCCCCACCACCACGAGGACGGCGCAGACGCCGAACTGGGCGAGATCGCGGGGCCGTCGTGCGGACGTGTCACCGGGCTCGGGTGGCCGGTTCACCGTGGCGGTCACACGAGCCCCAGCTCGGTCAGGGTCGACTCGACCCGAGCGTCCTGCTCCTGCAGGAACGTCTCGAACGCGTCTCCGGTCTCGAACGCGTCGGTCCATCCGTTGGTCACGAGTGCTTCCTTCCATGCGTCCGTCCCGTGGAGCGTGGTGAGGGCCTCGATCATCTCGGCGCGCACCTCGTCCGACAGGCCGGGAGGCGCGAGAATGCCGCGCCAGTTGGTGAATTCGAGATCGATGCCCGCCTCGCGCAGCGTCGGCGCGTCGACACCGGGCACCCGCTCGGAGCCGGACACGGCGAGCACGCGGACCTGGCCGGACTCGATCTGGTCGACGTACTCGCCCAGGCCGGAGGTACCGGCGGCGATCTTGTTGCCCAGCAACGCCGTCAGCAGATCGCCGCCACCGTCGTAGGAGATGTAGTTGACGGTCGTGGGATCGATTCCCACCGTCTGCGCGACCTCCATGGGGAAGAGGTGATCGGGCCCGCCGGGCGACGAACCGCCGCCGACGGTGATCGATCCGGGATTCGCGGTCCACGCGGCGACCAGATCGCCGACGGTGCGGAACGGCGAGTCGGCCGGCACGAGGATGCCTTCCTGCTCCTCGATCATCTTCGCCAGCGGTGTCGCATCGGACACGCGGGCCGCGGACCCGTTGGTGTAGACGGCGCCCACGACACCGAGGCCCATCATCATCATGAGGTCCTCGTTGCCGGCCTCGTTCATCAGGCGCGCCATGGCGACGGTGCCGCCGGCACCGATGACGTTGAACACCTCGACGCGGCCGGTGATGTCCTCGTCCTCCATGATCTTCACCGCGGTGCGCGCGGTCAGGTCGTACCCGCCGCCGGGGCTGTTGGGCACCATCATGCGCAGACGGTGCAGCCCCTCTCCCTCGTCGCCGCGGGTCACCCCGCACGACGCCACCAGGAGCAGCAGCGCCAGGGCGGCGATCAGCCTTCTCGGCATCGATCCTCGATTCGTCTCGTTACTGCATGTCAGACTGTGATCGAGAGCAATCATGAGATGCCGCGTGACACAGGTCACGCATTCGGTAGCAACGAAAGTAGTGTTCTTTGTGGTCGCCATCCCGCAGCGTCGTCCGGCATCGGGTCCGACGACGCCGCACCCTCGCCGGCCAGGTGCTGGTCCTGCAGTTGGCCGTCGTCGCGGTCGTGCTCGGCGCCGTCGCCGCCGTGTCGGTGCATCAGTCCACGCGGGAGTTCCGCGACCTCCGAGGCGGCCGGATGCTGTCCGTGGCCGAATCCCTCGCCTCGACACCGATCGTTCGCGAGCAGCTCGACGCCCCCCTGGTTGAGCAGGTCCTGGCACCCGACGTCGACCGCGCCGCCTCACTGTCGGGGGCGACGATCGCCGAGATCGTCGCCCCCGACGGCCGGGTCCTCGCCTCCACCGACCCGACGCGCGTGCGGGGCCGGGCCGATCTCGGTGACAGCGACGCGGTGCGCGGGCGCGGGTGGTACGGCGACGTCACCGTCGACGGCCGACGGTCGATCGCCGGCCACGTCCCGGTTCTCGACACCGACGGGCGCGTCCTCGCCGTGGTCACGGTGTCCGAGAACTACCCGTCGACGTGGATGTTGTTGTCCGGCTCGGGCGCTCGACTCCTGATCTACCTCGGCATCGGGGCCGGACTCGGTGCCGTCGGCTCCGTCCTGCTCTCCCGGCGCGTCCGCCGCCACACCCTGGGCCTCGAGACGGCCGAGATCGCGACCCTGGCCGATCACCGAGAAGCGTTGCTGCACAGCATCCGCGAAGGGGTGATCGCCGTCGACACCGACGGTCGGATCACCATGATCAACGACAGCGCCGTGGCCCTGCTCGGCGTCGAGCCGGGTGTCGTCGGCCGCCCGGTGGACGAGGTCGGCATCGACCCCGGCCTCACGGAGGTGCTGCTGGCGCAGGGCGAGGTCGAGGACCTCGTGATCACCACGGCCACCCGCGTTCTCGCGGTGAACCGCCGCAGCGCGACCATGCGGGGCGACGCCGCGTCGGGGTCCGAGCGACGCGGCCGGAGCATCGGTACGGTCACCACCATGCGCGACAGCACCGAGCTCGCGTCGATGCAGAGCCAGCTGACGTCCCACAAATCGGTCACCGACACCCTGCGGGCCCAGACCCACGAGTTCGCCAATCAACTGCACACCATCTCCGGACTGGCCCAGCTCGGCAGCTACGACGAGGTGACGGCGCTGGTGGGCACGCTCACCCGCCGCCGCGCCGAGATCAGCGAGTCCATCACCGCGCACGTCCACGACCCGGCCGTGGCCGCCCTGCTGATCGCCAAGACGTCGCTGGCGGCCGAGGTCGGGGTGCGACTCGATCTCGATCCCGCGTCGCATCTGCGCGCGTTGGATCCCACCCTGTCCACGGACGTCATCACCGTCGTCGGGAACCTGGTCGACAACGCGCTGGACGTCTCCCGCGACTCCGGCGCGGAGCGCATCGTGGTGCGGCTGCAGGACGAGCCCGACCTGCTGGTGGAGGTCACCGACTCCGGACCCGGTGTGCCGGAGGACATGCGAGACGTGGTGTTCTCGCGGGGAGTGACGTCCAAGCCGGATACTCCCGGTGGACGGGGCATCGGACTCGCCCTGGTCCGACTGGTCAGCGTGCAACACGGCGGCACCGCCGTCGTCGACGACTCCGACGCCGGTGGCGCGCGCTTCCGCGTCCGTATCCCGCTCGGCTGATCCCCCTTCTTCGAGCAGAGAGGACCCACCGTGCCGACCGTTCTCGTGGTCGACGACGACTTCATGGTCGCCGACATCCATCGTCGATTCGTCGACCACACCGACGGATTCACCGCCGTCGGAGTCGCCCACACCGCCGCGGCGGCGCTCACCGCCGTGGCGGAACTGGGTCCGGACCTCATCCTGCTCGACGTCCATCTGCCCGACACGTCCGGTCTCGACGTCCTCCGGCGTCTGCGGGCCGAGAAGAACCCGGTGGGCGTCATCATGATCACGGCCGCCCGCGAACTCGACACGGTGGCCGACGCTCTGAGCGGCGGGGCGGCGGACTACCTCATCAAGCCGTTCGAGTACCCCCAGCTCCGCGACAAGTTGGAGTCCTTCCGGGCGCGCACCGAGGCCCTGGAATCCGGTGCGGCGGACCAGGACCTGGTCGATTCGCTCTTCGGCGGCAGTTCGGCGGCCGACGCTCGCCCGGAGGCGCGACCGCTTCCACTACCGAAGGGGCTGTCGGCGGAGACGGGGCGGTTGGTGCTGGACGCCGTCGCCACCGGGGCGGAACTGTCGGCCTCCGAATGCGCCGAGGCCGTGGGTATCTCACGGGTCAGCGCGCGGCGGTACCTCGAGCACTATCTGGCCACCGGCGCCGTCTCGGTGCGCCTGCAGTACGGCCGGGCGGGGCGGCCCGAGCGCCGCTATCGCTCGGGCCGATAGCAATCGAGACAGCTATCGCTCCGGCCGATAGCAATCGAGACAGCTATCGCTCCGGCCGATAGCAATCGAGACAGCTATCGCTCCGGCCGGTGACACGCCCGCCACCGGCGATCACCACACGCGACCGCGGAGGACCACCACGTCCGGCGCCGACAGGACCTCGGGACCGAGCCGCGGATCCTCGGTGTGGAACACGAGATCCGCGGGCGCGCCGTGGTCGATGCCGGCGTGACCCAGCCACCGCCGCGCAGCCCAGCTCGCGGCGCCGAGCGCCTCCGTCGGCGTCATCCCGACCCCGACGAGCGCGGCCACCTCGTCCGCCACCCGACCGTGTTCGATGCCGCCCCCCGCGTCGGTTCCGGCGTAGATCGGCACGCCCGCGTCGTGCGCGCGTCCCACGGTGTCGGCCACCCGGGCGTGCAGGTCCCGCATGTGCTTCGCGTAGACCGGGTACTTGCCCGCACTGTCGGCGATGGACGGGAACGTCTCGATGTTGATCAATGTGGGCACCAGTGCCGTGCCGTGCTCGACCATCATCTCGACGGTGTCGTCGGTCAGCCCGGTGCCGTGCTCGATGCAGTCGATTCCCGCGGCGATCAATCCCGGCAGGGCGTCCTCGCCGAAGACGTGCGCGGTCACGCGCGCGCCCTCGCGGTGTGCCGCGTCGATCGCGTCACGCAGGACGTCGTCACTCCACAAGGGGGCGAGATCCCCGACCCCGCGGTCGATCCAGTCGCCCACGAGCTTGACCCACCCGTCCCCGAACCGCGCCTGCTGCGCCACCGCCTCCGGCAACTGCGACTCGTCCTCGAGATCGACGGGAAGACCGGGGATGTAGCGCTTCGGCCTCGCGATGTGCCGACCGGCCCGGATGATCCGCGGCAGGTCGTCGTGATCGTCGAGTGCGCGGGTGTCCACGGGCGACCCGGCGTCACGCAGGAGCAGCGCACCCACCTCGCGCTCGCGGGTGGCCTGCGCGATCGTGCCCGCCTCGTCCTCGTGTCCGCCGCCGTACCGGATGCCGACGTGGCAGTGCGCGTCGACCAGTCCGGGCAGGATCCATCCACCGTCGGCGATCGTGACGGCACCGGGAACCGGATCCAGAGAGATCAGTCCGTCCCGCACCCACACGTCCACCGGGTCGGTCGATTCGCCGTCCCCGCCCAGCAGGACGCCGCGCAGGTGGAGGTTCGGACCGATCCGCACGCGCCGTCTACTTCTTCGGCAGCTTCAGCTGGGAGAGATCGAAACCTTCGAGCCCCGGCGGCAACTGGTCGAGCCCCTTGGGCATCGAGGACAGGTCGGGCATCCCGGCGGGCAGGCCACCGGGGAACCCACCCCGCACCTTCGGCGGCGTGGGCCCGCGACCACCCTTCTTGCCCTTCTTCCCCTTCTTGGACCGCTGGACCTGCTTGCGCGCCCCCGGCATGCCCATGCGGCCCGCCATCGACGCCATCATCTTGCGGGCCTCGAAGAAACGATCGACCAGCTGATTGACGTCGGACACCTTGACGCCGGAACCGTTCGCGATGCGCAGACGTCGAGACGCGTTGATGATCTTGGGATCCGCGCGCTCGGCCGGGGTCATGCCGCGAATGATGGCCTGAACACGGTCGAGTTGCTTGTCGTCGACGGACGCCAGTGCGTCCTTCATCTGGCCCGCGCCGGGGAGCATGCCGAGCAGGTTGCCGATCGGGCCCATCTTGCGGATCGCCATCATCTGCTCGAGGAAGTCCTCGAGGGTCAGTTGACCCGAACCGATCTTCGCCGCGGTGTCCTCGGCCTGCTTCGCGTCGAAGACCGTCTCGGCCTGCTCGATGAGACTGAGGAGGTCGCCCATCCCGAGGATGCGACTGGCCATTCGGTCCGGATGGAAGACGTCGAAGTCCTCGAGCTTCTCGCCGGTGGAGGCGAACATGATCGGTCGGCCCGTGACCTCGCGGACGGACAGGGCCGCGCCGCCGCGGGCGTCGCCGTCGAGCTTGGTCAGCACGACACCGGTGAACCCGACTCCGTCCTGGAACGCCTCGGCGGTGCTGACGGCGTCCTGACCGATCATCGCGTCGAGGACGAACAGCACCTCGTCCGGCGCGGTCGCGTCGCGGATGCCCGCGGCCTGGCCCATCAGTTCCGCATCGATGCCCAGGCGGCCCGCGGTGTCGATGATGACGACGTCGTGCTGCTTGGCGCGGGCCTCGGCGACACCGGCGCGGGCGACCTCCACCGGGTCGGCCGCGGACACGCCGAGCGCGTTCTCACCGCCGCCGATCGAGGTGCCCGGATGCGGAGCGAACACCGCCGCACCGGCCCGCTCTCCGACGATCTGCAGCTGCGAGACCGCCCCGGGGCGCTGGAGGTCGCACGCCACGAGCAGCGGGGTGTGGTTCTGCGTCTTCAACCACCGCGCGAGCTTGCCCGCCAGGGTGGTCTTACCGGAACCCTGCAGGCCGGCCAGCATGATCACCGTCGGCGGGTTCTTCGCGAACGTCAGTCGCCGGGTCTCGCCGCCCAGAATGCCGACCAGCTCGTCGTTGACGATCTTGACCACCTGCTGGGCAGGGTTGAGCGCGGCGGAGACCTCCGCACCCTTCGCACGCTCCTTGATCCGGGCGATGAACGCGCGGACCACGGGCAGGGCGACGTCGGCGTCGAGCAGCGCCAACCGGATCTCACGGCACACCGCGTCGATGTCGGACGCCGACAGCCGACCCTTGCCTCGCAGATCCTTGAGGCTCCCGGTCAATCTGTCGGACAGTGATTCGAACACCGATGACGCTCCTGAATTTCCGCGGACGACGTGCTCACCCAGCCTAACGGTCGCAGCCGACGACCGTGGCGACCAGGTGCTAGGGCCGCTCGTCGTCCTCGGCGGGCGGAGCGGGGGCGGGAACCACCGCGAGCAGGCTGCGTTCGATCTCGCCGCGCAGAACCGAGGTGGGCTCGCCTCCCCCGGACAGATCGATCCCGAAGGCGTCGATCACCGACGTGCCTCGCGTGGCCACCTTGGCCCACAGGACGTCCGTGCCGTGCGTCTCGAACACCGCGGCCAATCGGCACAGCAGGCCGGGACGGTCCTCCGCGCGGACCTCGACCACCGCCTGCGCGGGGTCCTCCCCGTCGAACCACAGGATGCGCGGCGGCGCCTGGGCGTGCAGGGGAAGACCCCCGACCGCGCGCATGGAGTCCGCCGGGTCGGGCAGCAACCCCGGTGTCGACGCCGATCGAGCCTCCGCCTCCTTGGCCTCGAGACGCTCGAGCAGGGGCAGGTCGCCGTCGAGCGAGCGGATCAACTCCTGACGGAGCAGCCCCGGTTCCGGCGGGCCACCGAAGGCCGGGCTGACGACGAATCGGTTCACCGCATGACCCCGCGCGCTCGTCACCGAGGCGGACAGCACCCGCAGCGACGCCAGCGCGAGCACCCCGGCCGCGTTGGACAGCAGTCCGCGACGGTCCGGCGCCACGACCGTCACGTCGAACGTGTGCGGCGCGTCGGTCGGCGTCAGATCGACCACGACGCCCTCGTCGGCGCGTGCCAGCAACGCCGGGTCCACCGGATCGGGCTCGGGCAGGGTCTCCCCCGCCACGACCAGTCGGCATCGGTGCACGAGATCCCCGATGAGCGACGCCTTCCACTCGCCCCAGACGCCGGGACCGGTCGCGATCGAGTCGGCTTCGGCGAGGGCGTGGAGCAACTCCAGCAACCGGGCATCGCCGCCGAGGGTGTCGACGACGCGTTCCACGGTGGCGGGATCGTCCAGGTCGCGCCGCGTCGCGGTGTCCGGCAGCAACAGATGATGACGCACCATCGCCACCACGACCGCGAGGTCCGACGGCCACAGTCCGAGACGCCGACCGATCTGCGCGGCGATGTCCGCCCCCACCACGCTGTGGTCGCCGCCGCGGCCCTTGCCGATGTCGTGCAGCAATGCCCCGAGCACCAGCAGATCCGGCCGTGCGACCCGGGTGGTCAGACCCGAGGCGACAGCGGCGGTCTCCACCAGATGCCGATCGACGGTCCAGGTGTGCACGGCGTCGCGGGGCGGAAGATCGCGCACCGCACCCCATTCCGGCATCAGGCGGCCCCACAGTCCGGTGCGGTCGAGGGCCTCGATCACCGCGACGGCGCGACGACCGGACCCGAGGACGACCAGCAGATCGTCCAGCGCTTCTTTCGGCCACGGTTCCCGGAGTTCCGGTGCGCTGTCGGAGAGTCGGCGCAGGGTCGAGGCGGACATCGGCAGTCCCGTCACCGCGGCCGCCGCTGCGACCCGCATGATCAGACCCGGGTCCTTGGTCGGCCGGGCGTCGCGGGCGAGGACCACCTCTCCGGCATGTTCCACGACACCCTCGTCGAGCGGTCGCCGCACCGGCACCAGGCGCAGTCGCGAGAGTCCCCGGCGCGGAAGCGCATTGGCCGCCGTCCGCAGACCCACGTCGACGGAGTAGCCGATGGTGCGCGCCGAATCGGTGAGCACCCGGGCCAGATCGAAGCGATCACCGAGCCGCAGGGCGGCCGCGATCTCGTCGGCGTCCTGGGCGCGCAGATGATCGCGGCCCCGCCCGGCGACCCGGTGGAGTTCGGTGCGCACGTCGAGAATCCGCCGATGTGCTTCCTGCACACCGCCACTCGGAGAGTCGGGACCCAGTCCGGGCATCGCGTCGGTCACCTGGGCGAGCGAGAGGGCGTCGAGCAGTTGGACATCGCGCAGGCCACCGCGACCGCTCTTGAGGTCGGGCTCGGCGCGATGGGCGATGTCGCCGCTGCGGTTCCACCGGGCGCGGGTCGCCTCCGACAGCTCGGGGAACCGGTCACGTATTCCGCTGCGCCACTGGCGAACGATGCCCGAGACGACGGCGGCGCTGAGTTCCTTGTCGCCGACGATGTGTCGCGCGTCCAGCAGACCGAGCGCCGCGGTGAGATCGGACGCCGCCACGTCCAGCGCCTGACCGGTGGTCCGCACACTGTGGTCGAGCCCGATGTGGGCGTCCCACAGGGGATACCAGAGCTTGTCCGCGACGTCCGAAACCAGGGCCGGTTCCATGTCGTCGTGCAGGAGCACCAGGTCGAGGTCGGAGAACGGCAACATCTCCCGCCGGGCGAGTCCCCCCACCGCGAGCACCGCGAACCCGCTGTCCGGGGTGATGCCCACCTCCGAAGCGGTGGTGGTGAGCCACAATTCGAAGAGGTCCGTCAACGCCTCGCGCAGCGCCGGGGCGGCCAGTCGGGCGCGCCCGCGGCCCTCCAGGAGCTTGGCCCGCGCCCGCACCAGATCGGTCGCACCGGCGGTCGTGCCGCTTGCTCGTTCCGTAGCCATCTCGTGTCCTCTCGGGTCCGGCGGATATCGCTGACGCTCCGACGGGACCGGCCGTGACCCCACCACGTTTCTCGGGTGGAATCACGGCCGGTCCCAGCGGGATACGGGGTCAGAGCGCGTCGGTGCCGCGCTCCCCCGTCCGTACCCGGACCACGGCCTCGACCGGCGAGACCCAGACCTTGCCGTCACCGATCTTGCCGGTGCGTGCCGCCTCGACGATCACCTCGACCACCTTGTCCACGGCCGCGTCGTCGACGACGACCTCCACGCGCACCTTCGGCACGAAGTCCACCGAGTACTCCGCACCGCGGTAGACCTCGGTGTGGCCCTTCTGCCGGCCGTACCCCTGGACCTCGCTGACGGTCATGCCGAGGATCCCGGCCTGCTCGAGACCCGTCTTGACGTCCTCGAGGGTGAACGGCTTGACGATTGCGGTGATCAACTTCATCTCACGCCTCCTTGGCGGGCACGCGGCCCATGGAAGATCCGCCGAGGGCTGCGAAGTCGTAGCCCGTCTCGGCGTGTTCGGATTCATCGGCGCCGAGGGACTCGCCCTCGTCGTCGATGCGCAGGCCCACGGTGTACTTGACGATGAGCGCCACGATGGCTGTTCCCACCAGAGAGTAGAGCAGGACCGCGCCCGCACCGATGAGCTGAGCCCACAGCTGCGACGCGCCGCCGCCGTAGAACAGTCCGGTGACACCGGCCGGGGCCTCCTCGGTGGCGACGAAGCCGACCAGGATGGTGCCGACCAGACCACCGACCAGGTGGACGCCCACGACGTCGAGCGAGTCGTCGTAGCCGAAGCGGAACTTCAGGCCGACCGCGAGGGCGCAGAGCACACCGGAGACCACGCCGATGACCAGCGCGCCGAGGATGTTGACCGAGCTGCAGGCGGGGGTGATGGCCACCAGGCCGGCGACGATGCCCGACGCGCCGCCGAGGGAGGTGGCGTGACCGTCGCGGATGCGCTCGGTGAGCAGCCAGGCGAGCATCGCGGCCGCGGTGGCGGCGATGGTGGTGACGAACGTGGCACCCGCGATGCCGTTGGAGCCGACGGCGGAGCCGGCGTTGAAGCCGAACCAGCCGAACCACAGCAGGCCCGCGCCGAGCATGACGAAGGGGAGGTTGTGCGGGCGGAACGGCGTCTTCGGCCATCCCTTGCGCTTGCCGAGGATCAGAGCGAGCACCAGACCGGCCGCACCGGCGTTGATGTGGACCGCGGTGCCACCGGCGAAGTCGATGGCCTCGACCTTGTTGGCGATCCAGCCGCCCGTCTGCGTGGTGACCTCGTCGAAGGAGAACACCCAGTGCGCCACGGGGAAGTAGACCAGGGTCGCCCAGAGTGCGGCGAAGAGCATCCACGGTCCGAAGCGCAGACGGTCGGCGACCGCACCGGAGATCAGGGCCACCGTGAGGATGGCGAACATGGCCTGGAAGGAGACGAACACCGTGGCGGGGATGGTGCCCACCAGCGGGATCGCCGCGTCCACCAGGGCGCCGGCCTCGTCCTCGCCGGCCAGGTAGGTGCCGCCGATCAGGCCCTTCAGGCCGAAGAACTGCAGGGGATCACCGACGATGCCGGCCTTGTCCTCGCCGAAGACCATCGAATAGCCGTACAGCACCCACAGCACGCCCACGACACCCATCGCGGACACGCTCATCATGATCATGTTCAGGACGCTCTTCGCGCGGACCATGCCGCCGTAGAAGAACGCCAGTCCCGGGACCATGAGCAACACGAATGCTGCGCTGGTCAGCATCCATGCTGTGTCACCGGTGTCGGGTGCACCGATTACGGGGAAATCCACCTCGAGCCTCCTCCTTGTACCTCGGCCCAGCCGACGGTGGCTGAATACCTGGAGAGAAGAGTGCTCAGTGGCTGTTTCCGCGGCGACACCACGGGGTTTCGGCCGTGTGAACGCCGCGACCGATCATGTTGCGAACGTGTTGCGCGACGGCGTCCCGGGCCGGACCCCGGGCCGAACGCACGCCGATCAGCCCAGCAGAGCGTCCACGAACGCGGCCGGATCGAAGGGTGCGAGGTCGTCCGCGCCCTCCCCCAGCCCGACCAGTTTCACCGGTACGCCGAGCTCGCGCTGCACCTGGAAGACGATGCCGCCCTTGGCGGTTCCGTCGAGCTTCGTCAGGACCACACCGGTGATGTCGACCACCTGCGCGAACACCCGGGCCTGCGCCAGACCGTTCTGACCGATCGTGGCGTCGAGCACCAGCAGCACGTCGTCCACCGGTGCCTTCTTCTCGATGACCCGCTTGACCTTGCCGAGTTCGTCCATCAGGCCGGTCTTGGTGTGCAGGCGACCCGCCGTGTCGACCAGCACGCAGTCGACTCCGTCGGCGATGCCGCGACTGACAGCATCGAACGCCACCGCAGCGGGATCCGCCCCCTCATTGCCCCGGACCACGTCGGCGCCGACGCGCTCCGCCCACGTCTGCAACTGGTCGGCGGCCGCGGCGCGAAAGGTGTCGGCCGCGCCCAGGATCACGCGTCGGCCGTCGGCGACCAGGACGCGGGCGAGCTTGCCCGTCGTGGTGGTCTTTCCCGTTCCGTTGACACCGACGACCAGGAGCACCGACGGGCGATCACCGTGCGGGAGCGCGCGGATCGAGCGATCGAACGACGGCGTGAGCTGACCGATCAACACCTCGCGCAGCAGGGCGCGGGCCTCGCTCTCGGTCCGGACGTTGCGCACGGCCATCTGCTCGCGCAGGGTGGCGACGATCTCGCCGGTCGCCGCGCTGCCGAGGTCCGCCACCAGGAGCGTGTCCTCGACTTCCTCCCAGGAATCCTCGTCGAGGTCGCCGCCGCCGAGCAGACCCAGCAACGAGCGCCCGACGGCGTTCTGCGAGCGCGAGAGTCGGCCGCGCAGCCGGTGCAACCGTCCCTCGGTGGGATCGATGTCGTCGAGCACCGGTGCGGCCTCGGGCGCGGGCGCCGGTGCGGCGGGGGCCTCGGGCGCAGCGGGCGTCTCGGGAGCGGCCGGAACTCCGGGTGCAGCGGGTTCGGTGGGCGCGGCCGGAGCCTCCGGCGCCGCCGACGCCTCGGGCGCCGCGGCGGGTTCGGGCAACGTGACGTCGGTGATCCCGCGCTTCGGCGCGTCGCGCGGCACGCTGGCGTCGTCGCCCACCCGCGGCTGGTCGTCGGTGTCGGTGCGCTCCCCCGGAAGGTCCGGCCGAGCGGGTTCCCGACGCACCGGCTCGGGAGGAGCCGCCGTGCCGCGGGAGAAGTCGAAGCCCGTACTCGCCTTGTACCCGCCGGAACGGTCGACCTCCCGCGGCTTCTCCTCGGTGTCACCGCGGAGCGAGATCCGTCGACGGCGCGCCAACACCGACCCGACGACGAGCACGACGACGAGAAGTGCCAGGACAGCGGCTACGACGATCCAGAGTTCGGTGGTCACGTCCACCAGTGTCTCAGGACGGCCGCGCCCCGAGGTGTCTCAGGGTGTCAGCCGGCGGCGCGGGGCAGACGTTGCGAGATGACCGTGGTGATGCCGTCGCCGCGCATGCTCACCCCGTACAGCGCGTCCGCGACCTCCATGGTCGGCTTCTGGTGCGTGATGACGATCAGCTGCGATTTCTCCCGCAACTGCTCGAAGAGGGAGATCAGGCGTCGGAGGTTGGTGTCGTCGAGCGCCGCCTCCACCTCGTCCATGACGTAGAACGGGGACGGACGGGCCCGGAAGATCGCGACGAGCATCGCCACCGCCGTCAGCGACTTCTCCCCGCCGGAGAGCAGCGAGAGCCGCTTGACCTTCTTGCCCGGCGGCCGGGCCTCGACCTCGATGCCGGTGGTGAGCATGTCCGACGGGTCGGTCAGCACCAACCGTCCCTCGCCGCCGGGGAACAGCGTGGCGAACACTCCGACGAACTCCCGCTCGACGTCGGCGTAGGCGTCGGTGAACACCTGCAGGATCCGTGCGTCCACGTCCGCGACGACCCCCAGGAGGTCCTTCCGCGCACTCTTGACGTCCTCGAGCTGGGTGGAGAGGAAGTTGTAGCGCTCCTCGAGCGCGGCGAACTCCTCGAGCGCCAACGGGTTCACCTTGCCCAGGGTCGCCAGATCCCGCTCGGCCCGTTTGACGCGGCGTTCCTGCTCGGCGCGATCGAACGGCAGGGGCGCCGGACGGGTCACCTGCTCTCCCCGTTCCTTCGCCTGCTCGTACTCGGCGAGTTCGAGGTCGGTGGGCGGCAGGGTGACATCGGGCCCGTATTCGGCGATCAGGTCGTCGGGAGCGATGGCGAACTGCTCGACGACGCCCTGTTCGAGCTGCTCGATCCGCAGCACGGCCTGCGCCTTGGCCACCTCGTCCCGATGCGCCGCGTCGGTCAGTTGCGCGACCCGGGCCGCCAGGGCGCGGACCTGCTCGCGGGTGCGCTCGACCTCGGCCGCGCGGTCGGTGCGGCGACGCGTCAGCTCGTCGCGGGTGGCGGCAGCATCGGCGACGACGAGTTCGAGCCGCTCCGTGAGGGCGGCACCGGACTCCGCCACCGCGGCGGCGACGGCGGCCGAGCGGGCCCGCCGCGCCCGGGCGACCTCGGCGCGGGCGCGGGCCTCGCGCTCGATCCGCGCCTGACGACGCAGGCCCTCCGCCCGGCCCCGCACGGACGCGGCGCGTTCCTCCGCCGTCCGCAGGGCCAGTCGTGCCTCGACCTCCACCGCGCGCACCTCGGTGACGGCGGCGGCTGCCTCCTCGCGGGCGAGGGCCCACTCCTCCCCGGCGTCCCCGTCGTCCCCGTCACCGGCGGCGTCGTCCTCGGCGAGCCGCACCCGTTCCTCGTGCTCGGCGAGCGCGGCCGCGGCCTCGTCGCGCTGCTCCTCCACCCGCCGACGCTGCTCACGGAGGCGATCGGCGTCCTGCTGCGCCACCCGAGCGACCTGACCGAGCCGGCCGAGCTGCTCGTAGACAGCGGACATGGCCGCGTCGGACTCGGTGAGGGCGGCGAGTGCCTGCTCGGCGACCTCCCGGCGGTCCGCCTGTTCGGCGAGCGCGCCGGACAGCGCCGCCAGCGCCTCCCCGACCCGTCGCTCGTACTCGGCCAGCTCGGCCGTGGACTCGTCGATGGTGGCCTGGACCTCGAGGGAACTCGGACGGCGATCCGAGCCACCGGTGATCCACCCGTGGCCGAGCAGGTCGCCCCGCCGGGTGACGGCGCGGGCGCGGGGATCGGTGTCGACGACGGCGGCCGCCTCGGCTGCCGTCTCGACGATGCGGACGTCCGCGAGCAGCGACGCGACGGCACCGCGGACCGCGTCGCCGGCGGTCACGACGGACAGCGCCGACACGCCCGGCGAGGTCCCGTCGTCCCGCCCGTCGCGTCCCGCCCCGGAACCGTCGGTCCGCGACGCGGTGCGGTGGACGATGGCCGCGCGACCCCCGTCGTCGTCGCGCAGGACCCGTAGCGCCTCGTGTGCGCGGTCGCCGGACGAGACCACGACGGCGTCCGCACCGGCACCGAGGGCCGCGGCCACCGCCACCTCGTACCCGGCCGCGACGGTGAGATGGTCGCCGAGCCGGCCACCGTCCGCCAGGCCTCGGTCGGCCAGCCACGCGCCCCCGTCGCCGCGGTCGAGCGTGGTCTCGAGGGCCTCGATGCGGGCCCGCAGCGAGGCGACCCGGTGCGCCGCCTCCCGCTCCTGCGCCTGCAGTTCGGCCACGCGCGCGTCGGCACGCGCCGCCGCGTCGACGGCGCGCTCGTGCTGCAGATCCAGCCCGGCCTCGCCGGCATCGAGCTCACCGACGCGGTCCTGCACGGTCTCGAATTCCGTGCGTGCCTCGTCCCCGCGCGACGTCGCCTCCTCGATGGCGGCCGCGAGTCGGGTCAGCTCGGCGTCGTGGGACTCGACCCGCGCCCGCAGACCGTCGAGGCGGCCGGCCAAGCGCGCCAACCCTTCGCGGCGGTCGGCGACGGCCCGCACCGCGGCGGCGTGCGCACGGTCGGCGTCGGCGGCGGCGGCCTCACGCTCGGACAACGCGTCCCGGGCGGCGTCGAGCGCCTCGCGCGCGATCTCGACGGCCTCCGCGAGCCGCTCCTCTTCCTCCGCCATCTCCTCGGCGCGCTCGTCGAGTTCGTCGGGATCGGGCCCGCCGCGATCGTCCGCCGCGCCGTCGAGATGGCGCGCCCGTTCGGTGGCGATGCGCACCGTGGCGCTCACCCGTTCCGCCAGCGCGGAGAGCTCGAACCACCCGGCCGCGGCCGCCTCGGCACTGGGGGTGAGCTGGGCCAGCTCCGCCTCCGCTCGCGCGAGGACCGCCTCGCCCTCGGCGAGCGCATCGGCGACGGCGGCCTGCTCGGTGCGAATTCGGTCCTCGTCGCGGGTCTGTTCCGCCAGTTCCCGACGCCGGGTCACCAGATCGTCCGCCGCGAGACGGAGGCGGGCGTCGCGCAGATCGGCCTGCACGGTCTGCGCCCGGCGCGCGACCTCGGCCTGCCGACCGAGCGGCTTGAGCTGGCGACGCAGTTCGGTGGTGAGGTCGGTCAGCCGAGCGAGGTTGGCCTGCATCGCATCCAGCTTGCGAAGCGCCTTCTCCTTGCGCTTGCGGTGTTTCAGGACACCGGCGGCCTCCTCGATGAAGGCACGGCGGTCCTCCGGCCGCGACTCGAGAATGGCGGCGAGACGGCCCTGGCCGACGATGACGTGCATCTCACGGCCGATGCCGGAGTCGCTGAGCAGCTCCTGGACGTCCATCAAGCGGCAGGACGATCCGTTGATCTCGTACTCCCCGGCCCCGTCGCGGAACATCCGCCGCGTGATGGAGACCTCGGAGTAGTCGATCGGCAACGCACCGTCGGCGTTGTCGATGGTCAGCGTCACCTCGGCACGCCCCAAGGCCGCCCGGCCGGACGTGCCGGCGAAGATGACGTCCTCCATCTTCCCGCCGCGCAGGGCCTTGGCGCCCTGCTCACCCATCACCCAGGTGAGGGCGTCGACCACGTTGGACTTGCCGGAACCGTTGGGCCCGACGACGCAGGTGATGCCCGGCTCGAAGCGCAGGGTGGTCGCGGACGCGAAGGACTTGAAGCCCTTGAGCGTGAGACTCTTCAGGTGCACGGCTGCCTCGGCCCCGTGTCCCGTACGGCAGCGCGCACGCGCGTCGGGTACGCGGATTCGGTCGGAGGCACGGCTGAGCAGCCTACCGCTCGACGAAGCCCGACAGGCCGCCCCGCGCGGGACCGCGGCTGTCCACCACGGTGGTCACCGAACCGGGCGTCGCGTCGGACCGCAGCGCGGCGAGCAGCGCGTCGAGTCGGTCGCTCGGCCCCTCCGCGACCACGTGCACCCGGCCGTCGGCGGTGTTGGTGGCCGAGCCGACCAGGCCGAGTTCGAGCGCCCGGGAGCGGGTCCACCACCGGAAGCCGACGCCCTGGACGGTGCCGTGCACCCAGGCGTCGAGTCGCTGGTCCTCCGCCGACGGGCTGCTCATCCGTCGACCGCCACCGTGAGGTCGATCTCGGTGCCGGCCTTCAGGGTGCGTCCGACGGTGCAGACCTTGTCGACGGCCTTGGTGACCACGGTGAGCAACCGCTCCTGCGCCTCGGCGTCCAACTCGCTGAGATCGACCTCGAGGATCTCCTCGAGCCGCGGGTAGACCTCGTTCTCCCGGTCCGCGGTACCCGAGACACGCACGGTCGCGTCGTAGTTCTCGCCGAGTCGACGCGCGAGGGGTCGGTCCGAACTCATCCCGGTGCACGCGGCGAGCGCGATCTTGAGCAGCTCGCCGGGGGTGAACACGCCGGGGACGTCCTCGGACCCGATCAGCACCTCCGCCCCGCGGTCGCTCTTGCCCGTGTAGCGGCGGGTGCCGGTGCGCTCGACCCAGAGTTCAGCCATGGCCCGATCGTAGGGGGTGATCAGATCAGCTCGCGTCGGGTCATCCACCGCATGATCGGCCAGCCGAGGAATACCGGGATCCAGCACGTGAGCACCCGGTAGAGCAGAACCGACGGCACGGCCACCGCCGCGGGGAGTCCGAAGGCGGCGAGGCCGCCGATCAGCGCCGCCTCCACCGCACCGACGCCGCCCGGCGTGGGTGCGGCCGAGGCCAGGGTTCCGCCGATCATCGTGACCACCGTGACGGTGACGAAGGTGGTGCCGCCGCCGAAGGCCTGCACACTCACCCAGAGCGCCGCGGCGGCACCGAGCGTCGTGGCCGCGCAGCCGGCGACGATGAGGGCGAATCGGCCGGGGCTGCGCGCCAGCTCCCGCAGATCCGCCCACACCTCGGCCAGTTGCGGCCGTACCGCCGTCCGGAGGAATCGCCGGAGCGTGGGGACGAACAGGAAGGCGCCGAGCGCGCCGAACGCGACGCCGGCCACGAGATAGAGGATGGTCGCGCCGGGAACGAAGCGCGTGATGTCGGCCGTCTGGCCCGCCGCCACGGAGAACGCGACGAGCAGCGTGACGTGGGCGATGACCTGCACCAGCTGCTGCAGCGCGACCGCCGCGGTGGACCGCGCCACCGACACGCCGCCCTTCTGCAGGAACCGCACCGAGAGGGCGAGCCCGCCGACGCCCGCCGGGGTCGTGGTCGCGGCGAACGTGTTGGCCACCTGCATGACCGTCGTGTGCCAGTAGCTCACGAGCCCGCTCGCACACGCCCACAGAGCGGCCGCGGCTCCGAAGTACGTCGCGCCGGAGATCACGAGTCCCAGTGCGGCCCAACCCCAGTCGATCGACCGCAGTTCCGTCGCGAAGGTCGGCAACTGCCCGACGAACGGATACGCCACGTAGACGAGCGCGATGAGCAGGACCAGCTGGATGATCTGGTTACGGGAGAACCGGGTGACCTGCTCGGCAGTGATGGTGCCGATGCCGGTCCGCGCGGCCACCGTGTCGCGGGTGGCGGTCATGAGGGCCTTGGCGTCCGGGACCTCGTCTCGGACGAGGCGGGGTATCGCCGACGGCGTCAGTCGGCGGGACGCCCCCACCACGTCCGTCGGGCCCAGCCGGTCCAGGGCGGTGTCGACGGCGGCGTCCGGGCCGACCAGGGCCGCCGAGGTCAGGAGCAACTGCGCGGCATCGGAGCGCAGTCGCGCCGGGGACGCGCCCAGCTCCGCGGTCCCGAATCCGTCCAGCAGCGCGGTGCCGTCGACGTCGATCCGGACGTCGGACGCGCGCAGCGAGCCGTGGGCGATCTGCCGGGCACGGAGGACGCCGAGGGTCCGCCACAACGCGACGACGTCTCGGTCGCGTCCCGGTTCGAGTGGACGACCGCGGGCCACGCTGTGGGCGTAGAGGACCCACCCGCGGCCCAGGTCCGCCACCGCGGTGGGAGTGACCGCCGAGACGCCGAGCGCGTCGACGGCGATGCCCATGAGCGCACGGTGTTCCACCGCGCGGCGCTGCGAGGCGTGCAGCGGAGCGTTCTCGCTGGGCCGGAGGGTCACGATGCGTCGGGCGTACCGGAGCGCGCCCCGGCTGCGCTGGTTGGGGCCGAAGAGTTCGACCACGGCGCCCGGGCCGGCGGCGCCCGTGTCCGCGGACAGCAGCAGCGGACCCAGGCCGGCGGGGCGCAGGACGGTCAGCGCGGAGACCGACACGCCGCGGCGTTCCAGTTCGCGGACCGCACGGTCGAGCGGCACCTCGAGGGCCGGGGTCCCCACCACCCACACCACCAGTGACCCGGCGAGCCAACCGACCGAGAGGCCGATCAGCGACCGGGCGGGAACCACGGTGCTGACCACGAGGTGGATGGGGACGAACGCGAGGAGCAGGAACCACCAGGCCCGACGCCACCGAGCCGGCAGGCCGGGCCCCGACACGGTGAGCACGGCGGCCACGATGGCGATCCATCGCGGGTCGTCGAGAACCTGGGAGGCGAGGGTGTCCAGCCGGGTGGATTCGTCGATGTGCCAGCCGGGTGCGGAGATGCCACTGGGGCTGATGGAGAGCGAGAGCGCCGCGATCGCCGCCGCGGCGAGGTACCCGCCGAGCAGACGCCATCGCCGCGCCGCGACGAGGCCGGCGAGCACTGTGAACGGCAACGCGAGAATGGCGATGCTGTAGACCAGGTAGACGGCGTTGGACTGGCTCGGGGTGAGGACGCCGACGATGTCGGAGATGGACCGCTCGAGGGCCATCCACTGGCTGCGCGTGATCACCGACCCCACGATCACGAGGCCGAGGAAGACGGCGGACGCGACGACCCGCAGGATGTCGCTCGTGCGACGGGTCAACGGTTGCAACACGTTCCCGTGCACCGAGATCTGGCGTCCGTCGACCAACACGCTGGTCAACCTAACCCGGGCGAGCGACTCGAAGCCGCAGGCAGGCAGGTCAGACCTGGAACCGGTAGCCCATCCCGGCCTCGGTGAGCAGGTGCCGGGGATGCGAGGGATCCGCTTCGAGCTTGCGGCGGAGTTGGCCGAGATAGACACGCAGATAGTGCGTTTCCGATTCGTACGCCGGCCCCCACACCTGCCGGAGCACCTCCTTCTGACTCACGAGGCGCCCGCGGTGCCGCACGAGCATCTCGAGCATCCCCCACTCCGTCGGCGTGAGGTGCACTGCCGCGCCGCCTCGCGTGACCGTCTTCGCCGTGAGGTCGACGGTGAACGAGTCGGTCTCGACAACCGGCTCCGCATCGCCCGACGCGGCGACCGCCCCGCGACGGACCGCCGCCCGCAGGCGAGCGAGGAATTCGTCCATGCCGAACGGCTTGGTCACGTAGTCGTCCGCGCCGGCGTCGAGGGCGTCGACCTTGTCCGCCGAATCGGTCCGCGCCGAAAGCACCACGACCGGCACCGTCGTCCACCCCCGGAGTCCGGCGAGCACCTCGAGCCCGTCCAGGTCCGGCAGGCCGAGATCGAGCACCACCACGTCCGGCTTGGTGTCCGCCGCCGCACGCAACGCTCCGGCGCCCGTGGTCGCCGTCGTGACGTCGTAGCCGCGGACACCGAGGTTGATGCGCAGCGCCCGCACCAGCCCCGGCTCGTCGTCGACCACGAGCACGCGCGTACGCGGCGGCGCGTCGCCGGCCGCGGAAGGTTGTCCCGAGGTCACGGGTCCATCATGGCCGAACCGGAGACGGGAACCCGGCTCGTTTGCGCGTTCCTTACGCGCGCCGCACCCGCGGACGGGGCTGACACCGGGGGCAGCTGAAGGACGAGCGGTTCATGAACTTCTCCCGCCGGATGGGGGCGCCGCAACGCGGGCACGGCAGGCCCTCCTGCCCGTAGGCGGCGAGGGACCGATCGAAGTACCCGGACTGGCCGTTGACGTTGACGTAGAGCGCATCGAACGACGTGCCGCCCTGGGCCAGGGCCTCCCCCATCACGGCGTGGGCGTGGTGCAGCACCCGCCGCAGGGCCGGCCGGGTGAGGGAATCGGTCAGGCGGGCACCGTGAATCTTGCTGCGCCACAACGACTCGTCGGCGTAGATGTTGCCGACGCCCGAGACGACGGTCTGGTCGAGCAGGGCACGTTTGATCTCGGTGTGCTTGCCGCGCATCGTCGCCACCACCTGCTCGACGTCGAACAGCGGATCCAGCGGATCGCGCGCGATGTGCGCGACCGGCACGGGCACCAGGCTGCCCCCGGAATCGACCAGATCCGCCACGGCCCACCCACCGAAGGTGCGTTGATCGACGAAGCGCAGTTCGCGGTCGTCACCGAGGTCGACGCGGATGCGCAGGTGCTTCTCGGCGGGCGCGGTGGTGGGCTGCACGAGCATCTGTCCGCTCATACCGAGGTGGACCACGATGGCTTCGGCGCGCGCGAGGTCGCCGCCGGGGGGCGCGACCACCAGCCAGAGATACTTGCCGCGCCGATCGACCGCGCGCACCTCGGTTCCGGCGAGCCGGGCCTCGAGGTCCAGGCTGCCGAGCTCGTGCCGCCGCGCCGCGCGCGGATGAAGCACCTCGACGCGGTGCAACACGGAACCGACGACGTGATCGTCCAGACCACGCCGTACGACCTCGACCTCGGGCAGCTCGGGCACCGGCGGGTCAGACCCCGGGGGCGGTCGGCGCGGTACCGACGCCGCCCGCGGGCACCGCCGCGGCCCCGTCGGACAGGTCGTTCCACGCGGTGCCGGCAGCGCGTTGCTCGGCTTCCTTCTTGGTCCGGCCGACACCGGCACCGAAGGGGGTGCCGCCGACGAGAACCGTGGCGGTGAACTCCTTGTCGTGGTCCGGCCCGGTCGCGGAGATCTCGTAGACCGGCACACCCAGACCCTTCACCGCGGTGAGTTCCTGCAGGCTGGTCTTCCAGTCGAGTCCGGCACCCAGACGTGGACCACGCTCGAGCAGGTCCTCGAACAGGCGCAGGACCACCTCGCGTGCCGTGTCGATGCCGTGCTGGACGTGGATCGCACCGAGCAGGGATTCCATCCCGTCGGCCAGAATGGACGGCTTGTCCCGTCCGCCCGTCATCTCCTCGCCCTTGCCCAAGCGCAGGTGCGCACCGAGGCCGCCGTCGCCGAGACCGCGGGCGACCTCGGCGAGGGCGTGCATGTTGACCACGCTGGCGCGGATCTTGGCCAGCTCGCCCTCGGACTTGTCCGGGTGCGTGGTGTAGAGCTTCTCGGTGATCGACAGCCCCAGCACCGAGTCACCGAGGAATTCGAGGCGCTCGTTGGTGGGCAGACCCCCGTGCTCGTACGCGTACGAACGGTGGGTCAGCGCCAGTTCGAGAAGTTCGGGGTGCACCGAAACGCCGAGAGCGGCGAGAAGCGATGCGTGCTCGCTCTCACCGCTCTCGGGCGACGGCGTCGTGATCTGGTCGGTCACGATCGATGCTCGATCAGACAGCCGCGGAGACCTGGCGACCCTTGTAGGTGCCGCAGTTCGGGCACACCGTGTGGGGCAGGGTCTTCTCGCCGCAGCCGCGGTTGGGGCACGAGATCAGCGTGGGTGCAGTGGTCTTCCACTGGCTGCGTCGCGAACGGGTGTTGGACCGCGACATCTTGCGCTTCGGGACAGCCACTTCTACTTCTCCTCGTACTCGGTCTTACTGCGTTGTCGGACGTGCTGCCCTGTCGGGAGCACTGCTTGTCGGTGCTGGTCGCACGGGCGCGCAAAACGCCTGCGGACCTAGGTATCGGAGCTCTGATCCTGCAGCTTGGCTGCCAGACCGGCCCAGCGAGGATCAATTGTCTCATGCGCATGCCCGGGTTCCGCAATCGACAGGCGGATGCCGCATTCCGGGCACAGCCCCTGGCAGTCCTCGCTGCACAGCGGCCGGAGCGGCAACGTGAGACCCGCCACGTCGACGATCAGCGGCTCGAGATCGACCGCGTCGTCCTCGACCCGGTAGACGTCGTCCGCGTCCGTCGTCTCGTCGGTCACGCTGTCGGGATACGCGAACAGCTCGGTCAGGTGGAGCTGGACGTGCGAGGTGAACGGCTCCAGGCAACGGGAGCACTCGCCCACGGTGTCGGCATCGACGGTGCCGCTGACCAACACACCCTCGGTGACGGACTCCAGCCGCAGATCGAGGTCGAGGTCCGCCCCCTCCGGCACCGCGATCAGGTCGAGCCCGATCCGCGACGGAGCGGGCACCGTACGTTGCACCGGCATCATCGATCCACCACGCC
This sequence comes from Rhodococcus sp. PBTS 1, assembly GCF_001620025.1. Classification (NCBI taxonomy): domain Bacteria; kingdom Bacillati; phylum Actinomycetota; class Actinomycetes; order Mycobacteriales; family Nocardiaceae; genus Rhodococcus; species Rhodococcus sp. PBTS 1. Next base: position 1,447,636 of record NZ_CP015219.1, on the reverse strand, counting down.
GTCCGAGACGACGGGTGTCCACCACCAGCTCCGAGACGGGGCCAGTGGAACGGGAACGAGCGGCGGAAGACAACGAACGACCTTTCGAGAACAGAAGTACAGGGGCCTGCCGCACGGGCGGTGCGGGCAACCACTCCACGGTACGGGAGCGAACCGCCCCGTTCAACTTCGGTCGCGTCGGAGAGGGCCTCGTCGACTCAGTAGCGGGAACGCGACTCGCCGCGCGGGGCGGAGAAGTCGGCGTCGTAGTTCGGCACGCCGGTTCCGGTCCGCAACTGCTGCCGTCCCCGTCCCACCGAACGGAGCGTGCCGGACAGCAATTCCTCGAACTCGGCGAGCTTGCTGTCGACGTAGAGGTCGCATTCGCTGCGCAGGCGGTCGGACTCGGCGTGCGCGGCGTCGATGACGCGAGCGGATTCGGCGTGGGCCGCCGTCACCACCTCGGTCTGCGACACCAGGCGTTCCTGTTCCGCAACACCGTCGGCGACGGACCGCTCGTACGCGGCGTTGCCACTGTCGGTGAGCCGCTGGGCCTCGGCCCGCGCGCGTTCGACCAGGTCCTCGTACTCCCGCTCGCCGTCGGCGACGGTCGCATCGGCTCGCGCGGTCGCGTCGGCGACGAGGGACTCGGCGTGCGCGGTGGCCTCGGCGACCATGCGATCGGCGTGCGCCTTGGCGTCGGCGAGCAGCCGATCGGCCTCCTCGCGCGCGTTCTCGACCGTCGACGTCGCCTCGGCGTTGGCCGACGAGATCGTCTTCTCCGCACCGGTCCGCGCGTCCGACACCAGCTTGTCGCGGTGGTCCAGCACGTCCTGCGCGTCGTCGAGCTCACCCGGGATCGCGTCCCGCACGTCGTCGAGCAGTTCGAGGACGTCGCCGCGCGGCACGACGCAGCCGGCGGTCATCGGAACGCCCCGCGCTTCCTCGACGATCGCCACGAGCTCGTCGAGCGCCTCGAATACCCGGTACACGGTTCCTGGACCTCACTTCGTCGTCGGTGGCCGGTCAGCGTCGCGGCGGTCCTCCACGGGACCACCATCGACCGGCCTGCTCACCCAGTGTGCGCGATGGTCGTCGGCGGACGCGCCATCTGCGGCGGTGTGTCGGGGGGTCAGGCCCGCTCGGCCAGGCGGGTGAGCAGCCGCTCGTGCACGACGGAGGGCACCATGGACGTGACGTCGCCGCCGAGTCGTGCAATTTCCTTGATGAGGGAGCTGGACAGGCAGCTGTGCACCGGGTCGGTGCCGAGGAAGACGGTGTCCACGCCGGTGAGGCGGCGGTTCATCTGCGCCATCTGCACCTCGTAGTCGAAGTCGGCCGCGTTGCGCAGGCCCTTGATCATCGCGGTGGCACCGTGTTGCGCCGCGTAGTCGACCAGCAGCCCCTCCCACACGTCCACGCGCACGCCGGCGAGGTGGGTGGTGCAGGCGTCGATCATCTCGACGCGCTCGTCGATCGTGAACAGTCCACTCTTGTTCGGGTTGACCACCACGGTCACCACGACCTCGTCGAATTGCGTTGCCGCGCGGGCAATCACGTCGAGATGACCGAGATGGACAGGATCGAACGAGCCGGGGCACACGACGCGGGTCACAGCGGCGAAGGTATCAGTCGGCGCTCTGCTCCACCTCGCGACGCTCCACCTCTCGACGCTCCACCTCTCGGCGCGCCAGGTCCACGCGTGCTTCACCGTAGGTCCAGGACTTCACCGCGGACAGCCCGCTCGGCCACGCGGTGTCCGGGGATCTGCTCGACCGCTCGACCACCACGAGGGCGTCGTCGGCGAGCCATCCGCCGTCGACCAGGCGCCGCAGAGCCGTGCCCACCTCCGCGTCGGAGACGGCGTAGGGCGGGTCCGCGAAGACCAGGTCGTACTCGCGATCGGGCGGCGCCGACACCGTCCCGGCCACCGTCGCCGTGCGGACGACGGCGCCCGGCAGCCCGACGGTGGTCACGTTGCGTGCGATCACCCGCGCCGCGCGGGCGTCGTTCTCCACCAGGAGCACGTGCGCGGCTCCGCGCGAGAGCGATTCGAGGCCCACCGCGCCCGACCCCGCGTAGAGGTCGAGCACGGCGGCGCCGTCGAGATCCATGCGCGCCTCGAGAGCGCTGAAGAGCGCCTCGCGCACCCGGTCCGCCGTGGGCCGAGTACCGCGCGGCGGCACCGCCAGCGTGCGCCCGCGGGCGCGGCCGGCGACGATGCGGGTCACCTCAGTTGGGATCGGTGGTGTCGCCGACGGCGATGACGGCGATGAGGTCGCCACCTTCGACGCGAGCCACCCCCGACAGGGCGATGCGAGTGATGGTGCCCGACCGTGGTGCGGTGACCGCGGCCTCCATCTTCATCGCCTCGATCGTCGCCACGGTCTCTCCCGCCGCCACACTGTCGCCCTCCTTCGCCACCAGGGTGACCACCCCGGCGAACGGCGCCGCCAGATGCGACGGATCCCCCGGGTCGGCCTTCTCGGTGGTCGGGACGTCGGCGGAGATGGAGCGGTCCCGCACCGACACCGGACGCAACTGCCCGTTGAGGATGCACATCACCGTCCGCATCCCCGCCTCGTCGGGCTCGCTGATCGCCTCGAGCCCGATCAGCAACTCCACCCCCTTCTCGAGCTTCACCCGGTGCTCGTCGCCCTGGCGGAGCCCGTAGAAGAACTGGTTGGCCGACAACCCGGAGGTGTCCCCGTACTTCTCGCGGTGCTCGGCCAACTCCTTCGCCGGACCGGGGAAGAGCAGGTGGTTGAGCCGGTCACGCCGCTCGGCCGAGGTGCCCGCGAGCAGCACCTCGTCCTGCGTGGTGAGCGTCGCCTCCCCCCGCCCCGGGCCGCGCCCGGCGAGGGCGGTCTTCCGGAACGGCTCCGGCCACCCCCCGGCCGGGGTGCCGAGATCGCCCCGCAGGAATCCGATGACACTGTCGGGGATGTCGAAGCGGCCCGGGTCGGCGGCGAAGTCCTCCATCGACACCCCCGCCCCCACGAGGTGCAGCGCCAGGTCGCCCACCACCTTCGAGCTGGGGGTGACCTTGATCAACCGACCCAGCAACCGGTCCGCGTCGGCATAGGCCTTCTCCACCGCCTCGAATCGATCCCCCAACCCGAGGGCGATGGCCTGCTGACGCAGGTTCGACAGCTGCCCGCCGGGGATCTCGTGGGTGTAGACCCGCCCCGTCGGCGACGGCAACCCCGACTCGAACGGCGCGTACACCTTGCGAACCGCCTCCCAGTACGGCTCGAGATCGCACACCGCGGCCAGGTCCAATCCGGTGTCGCGCTCGGAGTGCGCCGCCGCGGCCACGATCGCCGACAGCGCGGGCTGACTGGTGGTGCCCGCCATCGACGCCGACGCCCCGTCGACGGCGTCCGCCCCCGCCTGCCACGCCGCGAGGTACGTGGCCAACTGCCCACCCGGCGTGTCGTGGGTGTGCACGTGCACCGGCAGGTCGAACTCCTTGCGCAGCGCCGTCACCAGGGTGGTCGCAGCGGGAGCGCGGAGCAGTCCGGCCATGTCCTTGATCGCCAGCACGTGCGCCCCGGCGTCGACGATCTGCTCCGCCAGACGCAGGTAGTAGTCGAGGGTGTAGAGATCCTCGGCCGGGTTCGACAGATCCCCGGTATACGACATCGCCACCTCGGCGATCGTGGTGCCGGTGGCGCGGACCGCGTCGATGGCCGGGCGCATCTGATCGACGTTGTTCAGTGCATCGAAGATGCGGAAGATGTCCACGCCCGTCGCCGCGGCCTCCTCGACGAACGCCGAGGTGACCCGCTCCGGGTAGGGGGTGTAGCCGACGGTGTTGCGTCCTCGCAGCAGCATCTGCAGCGCGATGTTCGGGACCGCCTCTCGCAGCGCGGCGAGCCGTTCCCACGGATCCTCGTGCAGGAACCTGAGCGCCACGTCGTACGTCGCGCCGCCCCAACACTCGATCGACAGCAGCTCCGGGGTGGTGCGCGCGACGTAGGGGGCGACCATCAGCAGCCCCGAGGTGCGCACCCGCGTGGCCAGCAGCGACTGGTGCGCGTCACGGAACGTGGTGTCGGTGACGCCCAACGCCTTTCGGTCGCGTAGATCGCGAGCGAAGCCCTCCGGTCCGAGCTCGAGCAGGCGCTGGCGCGATCCGTCGGGCGGCGCCACGGACAGGTCGACGTTCGGAAGCTTGTCCTGGGGATACACCGTGCTCGGGCGTTCACCGTGCGGCTTGTTCACGGTCACGTCCGCGAGGTATCGCAGGATCTTGGTGCCGCGGTCCGCCGACGAGCGGGCCGCCAACAGCTCCGGGCGCTCCTCGATGAACGACGTGGTGACATTGCCCGCCCGGAAGTCCGGTTCCTGCAACAGACCCTGCAGGAACCCGATGTTGGTGGACACGCCGCGGATACGGAACTCGGCCAACGCTCGCCGCGATCGCGCGACCGCGTCCTCGAACGTACGTCCGCGACAGGTCAGCTTCACGAGCATCGAGTCGAAGTAGGCGCTCACCTCGGCACCCAGGGTGGTTCCCCCGTCGAGTCGGATGCCCGCTCCGCCCGGCGTGCGGTACGCCGTGATGCGACCGGTGTCCGGCCGGAAGCCGTTGGCCGGATCCTCCGTGGTGATGCGGCACTGCATCGCGGCACCGCGGATGCGCATGTCCTCCTGCCGCAGTCCCAGGTCCTCGAGCGACTCCCCCGACGCGATCCGCAACTGCGACTGCACCAGGTCCACGTCGGTGATCTCCTCGGTCACCGTGTGCTCGACCTGGATGCGCGGATTCATCTCGATGAACACGTGGTTGCCGTCGCGATCGACCAGGAATTCGACCGTCCCGGCGCACGAGTATCCGATCTCCTTCGCGAATGCCACTGCGTCACTGCACAACCGCTCGCGCAGCGCCGCCGAGATGTTCGGCGCCGGCGCGAGCTCCACCACCTTCTGGTGACGGCGCTGCACACTGCAATCGCGCTCGAACAGGTGCATCACGTTGCCGTGCGTGTCCGCCAGGATCTGCACCTCGATGTGACGCGGCTCGACCACGGCCTGCTCGAGGAAGACCGTTCCGTCCCCGAACGCCGACTCCGCCTCGCGCGACGCCGCCTCGATCGACTCCCGCAGACTCGACGGATCCGACACCCGCCGCATGCCCCGACCGCCGCCGCCGGCGACGGCCTTGACGAACACCGGGAACGTCATCGACTCGGACGCCGACATCAGTTCCTCGACGTCCGCCGACGGCTCCGAGGACGCCAGCACCGGCAGACCCGCTGCCTTCGCCGCGGCGACCGCCCGCGCCTTGTTTCCCGTCAGCTCGAGCACCTCGGCCGACGGACCGACGAACGTGATGCCTGCTGCCGCGCAGGACGCCGCCAGTTCAGGATTCTCCGAGAGGAATCCGTATCCGGGGTACACCGCGTCCGCACCCGCCCGCACCGCCGCGTCGACGATGAGATCGACCGACAGGTAGTTGCGCACCGGATGACCCGGCTCCCCGATCTCGTACGCCTCGTCGGCCTTGGTGCGATGCACCGAGTTGCGGTCCTCGAACGGGAACACCGCCACCGTGTCCGCACCCAGCTCGTACGCCGCACGAAAGCCGCGGATCGCGATCTCGCCGCGATTGGCCACCAACACCTTGCTGAACATGTGCGTCAACCTACTTTCCGTACGGCCATCGGGGGGGTCATGCCTTGTCGAGGAAGTCCACGCGGGTCGCATCCCACGCCGAGCGCATCATGCCCGCCAAACCGGGATGGCGGGTCAGTCCGGGATCTTCCGCCACCACGCGCTGCGCGAATTCTCGTGCGGCCACGATGATGTCGAGGTGATCGAGCACCGAGAGCAAGCGAAGATTGCTGCGCGTGCCCGACTGGTCGGCGCCGAGCACGTTGCCTTCCCGGCGCTGGCGGAGGTCGAGCAGGGCGAGCTCGAATCCGTCGGTCGTCCCGGCCACCGCCTGCAACCGGTTCAGAGACGGTGAGTGCGGCCCCACGTCGGTGACCAGGATGCACAACCCCGGGTGCCCGCCGCGGCCGACACGACCGCGCAGCTGGTGCAACTGACTGACCCCGAAGCGGTCGGCATCCATCACCACCATCGTGGTGGCATTGGGGACGTCCACGCCGACCTCGACGACCGTGGTGCAGACCAGGACGTCGATCTCGCCGTGGTCGAAGGCCGTCATGACGGCGTCCTTCTCGTCGGCGGGCAGGCGGCCGTGGAGCAGTCCCACCCGGACACCCGACAGCGGTCCCGACCGCAGCGCCTCGAACACGTCGAGGGCGGCGGCCGTGGTCGGTGCGTTCTCGTTCTCGTCCTCGCCCTCGTCCGACGCGGACCGACGGGAGGACTTCTTGGCTCGGCGCGGCGGTGGGGTGTCCTCGTCCTCGCCGATCCGCGAGCACACCACGTAGGCCTGGCGCCCGGCGGCCACCTCTTCCGTGATGCGTGCCCAGGCTCGCTCCACCCAGCGCGGATGGGACCGGGCCGGGACCACCGAAGTCGCGATCGGGGACCGGCCGCGCGGGAGTTCGCGCAGCGTCGAGGTGTCCAGGTCCCCCAGCGTGGTCATCGCGATGGTGCGCGGGATCGGCGTCGCGGTCATGACCAGCAGGTGTGGGCTGATGTCACCACGCGCCTTGGCGCGCAGCATGTCTCGCTGCTCGACGCCGAATCGGTGCTGCTCGTCGACCACGACCATCCCGAGGTCGAAGAACGACACGGACTCCTGGATGAGCGCGTGCGTGCCGATCACGATGCCGGCGTCCCCGCTGACCACCGCGAGCAGTGCCGCCCGCCGCGCAGCCGTCGACATCGAGCCGGTCAACAGCACCACTCGGGTCGCGTGCTCCGGCGCCCCCAGTTCACCCGCCGTCGCCAGCGCACCGAGCTGAGCCGTGATCGACCGATGGTGTTGCGTCGCGAGCACTTCGGTGGGTGCGAGCAGCGCGCACTGATATCCGGCGTCGAGAACCTGCAGCATGGCGCGCAACGCCACGATGGTCTTGCCGGAACCCACCTCGCCCTGGAGCAGCCGGTTCATCGGATGCGGAGCGGAGAGATCGGTCCCGATCTCCTCCGCGACCGTTCTCTGACCGTCGGTGAGCTCGAACGGCAGGTCGTCGTCGAACGCCGCCGCCAGACCGTCGCGCCGGGGCGGACAGGCGGGCGCCGGCCGCGCGGCCGCCGATTGCCGACGGGTGGCCAGGACCAACTGCACGGCGGCGGCCTCGTCGAACCGGAGGCGATGGCGCGCGGCCTCGGCGTCGTCCTTCGACGCCGGGAAGTGGACGGCGCGCAGCGCATGGTCGAGGGGAGACAGTGCTTCCTGCGCCCGGACCACGTCGGGCAACGGGTCCTCGACGGGGTCGAGGTCCTCGAGAACCCTGCGGGTGCACCACAGGATGTCCCAGGATTCGATGCCCGCCGCCGCCGGATACACGGGAAGGAAGGGCAGCGCACGGACCGCAGCGTCCATGGCCTGACCCACTCCTCGACGCGGCCCGGCCGAGGCGTCGCCGCGCGAGATCAGATCCGACTCGTCGTCGTCGAGCACGAGGTACCGGGGGTGACTCAGACTCCACTTCGAGCGCCAGTACTTCACGGTGCCCGAGAACATCACCCGCTGGTCCTTCTTGATGGCGTGCTTCACGCGGGCCCCGTTGAAGAAGGTGGCCTTGACGTGCTGCCCGTCGCAGTCGATGGTGACCTCGAGCACGCTGATGCCGCGCTTGCCGCGGCGGGGGAAGAGCTCGCACTTGTCCACCCTGCCGACCACGGTGACGTGGTCGCCCTCGTACGGGTCGGTGGACCCCAGGCCGCTGCCCTGCGAGACGTAGCGCGACGGGACGTAGCGCAGCAGGTCCCCGACGGTGATCAGCTCGAACGACTCCTCCAGGGCGCGGGCCACACCCGTCTCGAGCACGGCGCTCAGCCGGTCGTCGAAATGTGTCACCGCACCCCTGTCCGTCCTACCGGCATCGCTGTCCTGCCGACCCTCGACCTCGACGGCCCTCCGTCGATCGCGTGCTCGGCATCCTCTCACCCGGTACCGTCACGGTCGTTCGCCACGCTCCGCCGTGACCCCGGTTTGGCCTGACGGGTCCCTGGCGCTAGTCTTGCAGGGTTGCGTTCGCCGGTTCGGCATGTCCGGATGTGCTGCGGACGCGAAGCTTCACCCCCTCATGATGTCCTGCAGTACCGATCGCGGCGCGCCGCATCGGTCTCACCACGAAGACCAAGGAGTTCGCGACTATGGCTGCCGTCTGCGACGTTTGCGCCAAGGGACCCGGCTTCGGTAAGTCGGTTTCGCACTCGCACCGCCGTACCAACCGTCGCTGGAACCCCAACATCCAGACCGTCCGTGCACAGGTCGCGCCGGGCAACACCCGCCGCCTCAACGTGTGCACCTCGTGCCTCAAGGCCGGCAAGGTGGTCCGGGGCTGACGTTCCCGCACGTTCCGAATCATCGGCGCTGCCCGACACCCTCGGTGTCGGGCAGCGCCGTTTTCGCGTTCCCGGCGGGTCGCCGACGTGACCGGTCCGGTTAGGGTCGGACGATGAGCATCGAGGAGACAGCCCCGACCGAGCCTCCCGTCGCCGTCCAGGACGGCGTGCTGCGCGTGCGCGTGGCCGCCCCCGGATCGGGCAGCGTGCTCGACGGTCACGCGATGGACGACGGCGCGAGGGCATTGGAATCCCTCGACGCCTCGGTCGGCGCGATTCTCTTGGTCGGCGGGGCCACCAACTTCTGCGGCGGTGGCGACGTCGCCGCCTTTCATGCGGCGCCCGAGCGCGGCGTATTCGTCCACCAGCTCGCCGACCGATTCCATCGGTTCGTCCGCGCTCTCGCGGCGGCACCGGTTCCGGTGGTGGCCGGTGTCCCCGGGTGGGCTGCCGGTGCCGGCATGTCGCTGGTGTGCCACACCGACATCGCCATCGGTGGTCGCTCGACCAAGCTCCGACCGGCCTATCCCGCCCTCGGCTTCACCCCGGACGGTGGACTGACCTGGGCCCTGCCCCGCATCGTCGGGGTCCGCCGCGCCCGCGACATCCTGTTGACCGACGCGGTGCTGGGGTCGGACGAGGCCAACCGCCTCGGACTGCTCACCCGACTCGTCGGCGACGACGTCATCGTGTCGGAGGCAGAGCGGCTGGCGCGGACGCTCGCCGCCGGACCGACCGCCACGGTTCGCCGCACCAAGGAGTTGCTGCTGGCGTCCGCCGGGGCGAGCCTCGACGAGCAACTGGACGCCGAGACCGCCGCCATCACCGCGTCGGCGGATTCCCCGGACGGCATCGAGGGCGTGGACGCCTTCGTCGAGAAGCGGCGACCGAGCTTCGGGCGATGACGGTGCGACCGACCGCGCCCTAGGGCAACCGCCAGTCGACGGGGCGCTCCCCCATCGCGACGAGGTGGCCGTTCACGGTGCTGAACGGGCGGGAGCCGAAGAATCCTCGCGACGCGGAGAGCGGCGACGGGTGAACGGACGAGACGATCGGCGTCGAGCCGAGAAGCGGTGCGGCCGTGGCGGCGTCGCGACCCCAGAGCACGGCGACCAGCGGCCGCCCCCGCTCGGCGAGCGCGGTGATCGCGCACGCGGTGATCGCTTCCCACCCGGCGCGACGATGCGAGGCCGCGGCACCGGGTCGGACCGTGAGCACCCGATTGAGCAGCAGCACACCGCGATCCGCCCACGGTGTGAGATCGCCGGTGGTCGGTCGGGGCAGATCGAGATCCGCGACGTACTCGGTGAAGACGTTGTGCAGGCTCCGCGGTACGGGGGCGACGTCGGGAGCGACCGAGAAGCTCAGCCCCACTGCGTGTCCCGGAGTCGGATAGGGATCCTGGCCGACGAGCAGGACACGGACGTCGTCGAACGGGCGCTCGAAGGCGCGCAGCACGTTCTCCGGCGCGGGCAGCACCTCTCGGCCCTCGGCGATCTCGGCGTCGACGAAGTCCGCCATCGACGCCAGCCGGTCCGCCACCGGTTCGAGCGCTCGAGCCCAGCCGGGGTCGATCGGTCCGAACGTCATGCGGCGCCCGCCGTGCCGAGGTCCTTCACCATGCACACCGACTGCTCCTCGTGTCTGTACAACCCTAACTTCGGCACCAGCGGTCGGTATCCGCTCGAGGTGTAGAGCCCTATGGCTTCGGGCTGCCGCAGGCCCGTCTCCAACACGAGCCGGCCCCGTCCGGCCGCGGCGGCCGAGTCCTCGATCGCGTGGAGCAACGCCCGCGCCGCTCCCCGCCCCCGGGCCCGCGGGCGGACGTACATGCGTTTGATCTCCGCATCCCCCGGCAACAACCCCGCGGCTTCCGGGCCGTCGTCGTGTCCCCGCCATCCACCCATTCCGACCGCTCCCTCGGCGTCGCCGACGACGAACAGCAGCCCGACGGGCGGCATGAATTCCTCGACGCGCAGCGGCGTGGAATCCGGTCCTCCGTAACGGCGGACGTACTCCTGTTGGACCTCGTCGATCATCTCGATCACCTCCGGATCGTCGAGGCGCGCGGGTCGCGGCGTCAGAAACTCGTCCATCCGCGCACCCCCGTCCACTCGGATCCGTCGACGGTCACGCTGCCCGCGCCCTCCGCGCCGTTCTTCTCGCCGCCCTCCATGACACTCCCGACGACGGTCCACCCCGACGGCAGTGCGGTGTCCGCCGGGAACGTGGCCAGCAGCACGTGATCCTCTCCCCCGCCGAGCACCCAGTCGAGGACGTCGGCGCCCAGTTCCGTTGCCGCCTCCCGCAGCGCGGGCGGGACCGGCAGACGAGCGGACTCGACGGCGAGCACGACGCCCGACGCGACCGCCAGGTGCGCGGCGTCCGCGAGCAGTCCGTCCGAGACGTCGCACATCGCCGTCGCACCCGCCCGCGCGGCCGCCGGACCGGCGTCGTAGTCGGGCTGCGGAACACGATGCGCCGCCAGCAGATCGGGGTGGTCCTCGACCTCGGCCACGAACAGTGCGTACCCGGCGGCGGACGACCCGGTGGGGCCGGACACCGCCAGGACGTCGCCGGGCCGGGCGCCGTCGCGACGGATCGGCGACGCGCCCGCGAGATCGCCCACCGCCGTGACCGAGACGACGAGGTGGTCGCCGGCCGTCACGTCACCGCCGACGACGGCGCCTCCGGCCCTGCTCGCCTCGTCCCACAACCCGGCGTTCAGGTCCTCCGCCTCCGCGACCGTCAGGTCGGCCGGGCAGGACAGCGCCACCACGAATGCGGTGGACCGGGCCCCCATGGCGGCGATGTCGGCGCCGTTCTGCGCAATGGCCTTGCGGCCGATGTCCCGCGGGCCGGACCAGTCCCGGCGGAAATGGCGTCCCTCGACGAGCATGTCGGTGGTGATCACGACGCGTCCGTCGGCCGCGGTGACGACGGCCGCGTCGTCCCCCGGTCCGAGGAGCACGGAATCGGGGTAGGTCCGCCCGGCGGTGACCCGGGCGATCAGACCGAACTCGCCGAGGCTGTCCACGGGAGGGGACGTCTCGGCGTCGTCGGGGGTGGTGGGGGTGTCGCGACTCACGACGGCAGGAGTCCCTTCGCGGAGGTCTCGGCGGACCGGAAACGGCGCGCGCTGCGCCGAGGTCCATCGTCGCGCACCGAGGCGCGTCGCCGGGTGCGGGGGTGGCGGTCGGCGGTCGCGTAGCGTCGAGCGTCGACGACAGGACGATCGACGACGGGTGGTGGCACGGTGAGCAGCGACGAGACCGACGACCGGAGGCACCCGGCCTTGGTGGCCACGGCCATCGCCCTCCCCGTCGCCCTGGTGGTCGGAGTGATCGTCGCGGCGGTGCTCGCGACCCGCGCACCCGAGCAGGGCCCGGTGGCCCTCGGCACCGTGCCCGCCCCCGATGCCGAGTCGGCCGACTGCGCGTCGTTGCTCGGTGCGCTGCCCGGCGAGTTCGACTCCTTCACCCGCGCGGCACTGGTCGATCCGGCCCCGGCCGGCGCAGCCGCCTGGCAGTCCCCCGACGTCGCCGAGCCGGTGGTGCTGCGGTGCGGACTGGAGCGCCCGGCCGAGTTCGATCAAGCCTCGCGTCTGGACGTGATCGACGACGTGCAGTGGTTCCCGGTGTCGGGCGACGCCCAGGGCATCGACGCCACCACCTGGTACGCGGTGGACCGCCCGGTCTACGTCGCCGTGACCGTACCGACGGGGACGGGACCCACGCCGCTGCAGACGATCACGGCCGTCGTCTCGCAGACTCTCGCCGCCGGTCCGATCGATCCGAACCCGATCAACTAGCGCAGGCCGGTACCGCGCGCCAACGCCGTCTCGACGAGGGTGCCCACGAGGTGCGCGTAGTCGATGCCCGCGGCCTCCCACATGCGCGGGTACATCGAGATCGACGTGAAGCCGGGCATGGTGTTGATCTCGTTGATCACGGGGCCGTCGTCGGTGACGAAGAAGTCGACCCGCGCGAGCCCCTGGCAGTCGAGCGCCCGGAAGGCCGCGACGGCGATCTCCCGGATGCGATCGGATGTCGCGTCGTCCAGCCGGGCCGGGATGTCGAACTCGCACACATCGTCGAGATACTTCGAGTCGAAGTCGTAGAAGGCGTCGTCACGGTCGGAGTCCGGCATACGGATCTCGGCGACCACACTCGCGGATACCGACCCGTCGGGCATCTCGAGGACACCGCACTCCACCTCGCGGCCGACGACGGCGGCCTCGACGACCACCTTCGGATCGTGTTCGCGGGCCGCGCGGACGGCCGCATCGAGGTCGGCCCAGTCGGTGACGCGGCTGATGCCGATGGACGATCCACCGCGGGCGGGTTTGACGAAGACCGGCAGCCCGAGGCTCTCCCGCTCGGCAGCGTCCAGGGTGTCGCGATCCCGGCGCAGCACCACCTGGCGACCGATGGGCAGCCCCTCGGCGGCCAGCAGCTTCTTGGTGAATTCCTTGTCCATCGCCGCGGCGCTCGCGAGGACTCCCGGGCCCACGTAGGGCACTCCGGCGACCTCGAAGAGGCCCTGCACCGTGCCGTCCTCGCCGTACGCACCGTGCAGGACGGGGAAGACGACGTCGACGGTCTCGGTGGTCTCGGCGCCCGCGGAGGACATCCGGCCGGGGTCGGCGGCGTCGACGGTCAGCGCGAGCGGTTCGGCGTCCTCTACCGTCGGCATCGCGCGATCGAGGATGCGCAGCCGCTCCGGATCGGCCGTACCCCGGACCCAGGTGCCCGACCGGGTGATGCCGACGGGCACGACGTCGAAACGCTCGGGGTCGAGATGGCGCATGATGCTGCCGGCGGACACGCACGACACCGCGTGCTCGTTGCTGCGGCCGCCGTAGACGACGGCCACCCTGATGCGCTCACTCACGTGAGCACCGTACCCGTCCGGGTCACTCCGGCTTGTGACGCCGCCCCAACAGTCCGTGCACCGCGCCCTGAACCGACAGACCCTCGTGACAGACCCGATGGACGGCATCGGTGAGCGGCATTTCGACGTCGTACGCCTCCGCGAGAGCGCGAATCGACGTGCAGGACTTGACCCCTTCGGCGACCTGCCCGTGCGCCGCCTCCTGCGCGCTCTCGAGGGTGCCGCCCGCACCGAGGTTCTCGCCGAACGTGCGGTTGCGCGACAACGGCGACGAGCAGGTGGCGACGAGATCACCGACGCCGGCGAGACCGGCGAGCGTCGACGGATTGGCTCCCAGCGCGACGCCGAGCCGGGTGACCTCGGCGAGGCCGCGAGTGATGATGCTGGCGACGGAGTTGGTCCCGAATCCGACCCCGGCGGCCATGCCGCACGCGAGGGCGATCACGTTCTTGCACGCACCGCCGATCTCGCAGCCGATCACGTCGGAGTTGGTGTAGGGGCGGAAGTACTTGGTGGCGCACGCCGCCTGCAGCGCGATGGCGCGGTTAGAGTCCGGGCAAGCGATGACCGTGGCCGTCGGCTGCTCCGCGGCGATCTCCTTGGCCAGGTTCGGCCCCGACAGCGTGCCCACCCGCGACGGATCGGCACCGGTGACCTGACACACCACCTGTGTCATGCGCATGAGCGTGCCGGTCTCGATGCCCTTCGCGAGCGAGAGCAACGTCACGTCGTCGCCGATGAGCGGCGCCCACTCGACGAGGTTCTCCCGCAACGACTGGGACGGCACCGCGAGGACCACCGTGCAGGCACCGTTCAGGGCGACCGCCGCGTCGTGGGTGGCTCGAATACCGTGCGGCAACGGCACACCGGGCAGGTAGTCCGGGTTCTCGTGGTCCTCGGCGATGGACCGCGCGAGCTCCTCGCGCCGCGCCCACATGGTGACCTCGGTGCCGGCGTCGGCCAGGACCTTCGCGAATGCCGTACCCCAGGAACCGGACCCGAGCACCGCTGCCTTCACCATCGCCGAGCCTCCGAGCGTCGTCTCCCCCGACCGCGGGGCTCCGCCGATCGTGGTGCACACAGTAGCCATCCGGGCCGCCGTCCGGGCCGCCATCCGGGACCGCGTTCCGAACGAGTCCGGGCAGCACTGGCAGGATCGACGATCATGACCACGTCGCCGCACACCGGGACCCCGGCCGCGCCCGACGACCCGGATTCCCGTGTGCACGTCGTGCTGGCGGTGAAGAATCTCGCGGGCGCGAAGAGCCGGTTGGCCACCGCTTTGCCGGGATCGCGCCGGGCGGACCTGGTGGTGGCCATGCTGCTCGACACGGCCACGGCCGCCGCGTCGTCGTCGTTGGTCGTCGGGTGGTCGGTGGTGACGCCCGACCCACGGGTCGCGGACGCCGCAGCGCGGGCGGGCGCGACGACGGTGTCGGAACCGGACTCGCCGGTGTCGGACCCCACCGCACCGGGCGGGGTCGACGGTCTCAACCGTGCGCTGAGCGCCGCGCACGACGCGGTGCGCGGGAGCGGAGTCGACGTCGTCGCGTTGGCGGCGGACCTCCCCGCTCTCACGACTGCGGAATTCGACGCGGCGTACCGGGCCGCGACGCCGACGGGTCGCTCGGTGGTGGCCGACCACACCGGGCTCGGCACGTCCGCTCTCGTCGTCCGTGGCTCGGGGGTCGATCTGCGTCCCCTCTTCGGGCCGGATTCGGCCGCGCGCCACGTCTCCTCGGGGGCCGTCGCCCTGACGGGATCGTGGCCGGGCCTGCGGCTGGACGTCGACACCGAGGACGACGTCCGTCGTGCCGTCGCTCTGGGGGTGGGCGACCGCACCCTCGCCGTGCTGACGAACGCCGGGTGGCCGGTGGGTGAACACCGATCGCGGCAGTGACCGGGTGCCCATCGACTCGATCGGTGAGGAATGATCGTGAGGGTGAGCGACAAGGTGAGCGAGACCCGCGACGACCCCACCGACGACGGCACGTGGAGTGCCCCGCTGGCCACGGGCCGATCCGCTGCCGGCGAGGGACGCGCGGCACCCGGTGCGCCACCCGCGGCGACGTCGGACACCGCCGTGCCGGTCGACGCCCTCCCCGAGGACCGCTACCTCAACCGCGAGCTCAGCTGGCTCGACTTCAACTCCCGCGTGCTCGCGCTGGCGGAGGACGCCTCCCTGCCGCTGCTCGAGCGGGCGAAGTTCCTGGCGATCTTCGCCAGCAACCTCGACGAGTTCTACATGGTCCGGGTCGCAGGCCTGAAGCGTCGTGACGAGACCGGGTTGTCGGTGCGGTCGGCGGACGGACTGTCGCCGCGCGAGCAACTCTCGCTGATCGCCAAGAGAACCCAGGAGATCGCCGAGCGGCACGCGCGCACCTTCCTCGACCGCATCGTGCCGGAGCTCGCGGCCGAGGGCATCGACATCGTGCGGTGGTCCGAGGTGACCGAGGACGAGCGCGTCCGCCTCACCGAGTACTTCAACAGCCAGGTGTTCCCGGTGCTCACGCCGCTGGCCGTGGACCCGGCCCACCCGTTCCCCTACATCAGCGGCCTGTCGCTCAACCTCGCTGTCACGGTGAAGGATTCGACGACAGGCGGCGAGCACTTCGCCCGCGTCAAGGTGCCGGACAACGTGGACCGCTTCGTGCAGCTGCGGCGCGGCGAGCCGACGTCGATTCCGGCGTTCCTCCCGATGGAGGAGCTGATCGCGGCCCACCTCGACGTCCTCTTCCCCGGCCTGCAGATCGTCGAGCATCACGCCTTCCGCATCACCCGCAACGCCGACTTCGAGGTCGAGGAGGACCGCGACGAGGACCTGCTGCAGGCCCTCGAGCGGGAGTTGGCGCGCCGACGCTTCGGGTCGCCCGTGCGCCTCGAGGTGGCCGACGACATGACCGACCACATGCTCGGACTGTTGTTGCGCGAGTTGGACGTCGACCCCGGTGACGTGATCCAGGTGCCCGGCCTGCTCGACCTGTCGTGCCTGTGGCAGGTGTACGGCGTCGACCGACCGATGCTCAAGGACGCGCCCTTCGTCCCCGCGACGCATTCGGCCTTCGGCGAGCGGGAAACACCCAAGAGCATCTTCTCCACCCTGCGCGACGGCGACGTGCTCCTCCATCACCCGTACGACTCGTTCTCCACCAGCGTGCAACGCTTCATCGAGCAGGCCGCCGCCGACCCGCACGTCCTGGCGATCAAGCAGACGCTCTACCGCACCTCCGGTGATTCGCCGATCGTCAACGCCCTCATCGCGGCGGCCGAGGCGGGCAAGCAGGTGGTGACCCTCGTGGAGATCAAGGCCCGCTTCGACGAGCAGGCCAACATCGCCTGGGCCCGCAAGCTCGAACAGGCGGGTGTGCACGTGGTCTACGGACTGGTGGGACTCAAGACGCACTGCAAGACCTGCCTGGTGGTGCGCCGGGAAGGGTCGACCATCCGGCGCTACTGCCACATCGGCACCGGCAACTACAACCCGAAGACGGCGCGCCTCTACGAGGACGTCGGCCTCATCACGGCGGACGAAGAGATCGGCGCCGACCTCACGGACCTGTTCAACTCCCTCACCGGATACTCGCGCAAGGAGAACTACCGCAACCTCCTGGTCGCCCCGTTCGGGGTGCGTGCCGGCATCGTCGACCGCATCGAGGCGGAGGTCCGAGCACACCGCGAGGGCCGCGACTCCCGCATCCGACTCAAGGCCAACGCGCTCGTCGACGAGCAGGTGATCGACGCGCTGTACTGGGCGTCGTCGGAGGGCGTGCGCGTCGAGGTCGTCGTCCGCGGCATCTGCGCTCTCAAGCCGGGTGTGCCGGGTCTGAGCGAGAACATCGAGGTGCGTTCCATTCTCGGCCGGTTCCTCGAGCACTCGCGCGTACTGCACTTCAAGGCGATCGACGAGTACTGGATCGGCAGCGCGGACATGATGCACCGCAACCTCGATCGCCGTGTCGAGGTCATGGCGCAGGTGCGCGACGGGCGTCTGACCGAGCAACTCGGAGCCATGCTCGACTCCGCGATGGACACGACCACGCGGTGCTGGGTGCTGCAGTCCGACGGGTCCTGGTCGGCGTCTCCGGCGAGCGGTGAGACGGTGCGCGATCACCAGGTCTCGCTCATGCGCCAGCGCCGCTACACCGGATCGTGAGCCGCGGGTCGATGGCCGACACGACCGTGCGCGCCGCGGGTGCCGTTCTGTGGCAACGAGAGACGCCGGACGACGAGCCTCGGGTGGCCGTGGTCCATCGCCCACGATACGACGACTGGTCGCTGCCCAAGGGCAAGGTGGATCCCGGGGAGATCCCCCTGGTGACCGCCGTGCGCGAGGTGGCCGAGGAGACCGGGTACGACTGCGTTCTCGGGCGCTCCCTCGGGTCGACCACCTATCCCCTGACGCGCGGCCGCACCAAACACGTCGACTACTGGTCCGCGCGCGTCACGGGCGGGGACTTCGTCGCCAACGACGAGGTCGATCGCATGGTCTGGGTGAGCCCGGCGCAGGCCCGCGACACCGTCTCCTACGACGCGGATCGCGAGGTTCTCGCACGGTTCGTCCACGGCCCGCACCCGACGTCGCACGCAGTGCTGGTCCGGCACGCGCGCGCCGGGTCGAAGGCGCGGTACCGCGGCGACGACGCCGAACGCCCGCTCGACAGCGTGGGGGTCCAGCAGGCGGAAGCGCTGGTGCCGGTTCTGACGGCCTTCGGCGGCACCGCGGTCTTCAGCGCGGAGCGCACGCGGTGCGTGCAGACCGTGGCACCGTGGGCCCGGTCGGTCGGTCTGCAGGTGGTCCCGGAGCGCGCCCTCACCGAGGAGACCTACGCTCGCGACCCGGACGTGGTGCGCCGCCGCGTGCGGGACATCGTCGCCACCACACCCGGTGTGCCGGTGATGTGCAGTCAGGGCAAGGTGATTCCGCCCCTGATGGAGTGGTGGGCCGAGCAGGACGGCCTGACCCTCACGCGGACCCGGTCACGGAAGGCGAGCGTCTGGCTCCTCGGTTTCGTCGGCGGGGTGTTGGTGACGGCCGACCACCTCGAATCGCCGCTGCCCGCGTCGGTTCGGGACGACTGACGCCGCGCGGACGTTCCGGACCCCACACGAACACGAGCGAGCCCCGGATCCCGTACGGGAATCCGGGGCTCGCGCGCGTGGTGGGGGTGCCTACTTGCGGGCGGTGCGCTTGGCCGGGGCCTTTTTGGCGGGTGCCTTCTTGGCCGGTGCCGACTTCTTCGCTGCCGCGGTGGTCTTCTTCGCAGCGGTGGTGGTCTTCTTGGCCGCCGTGGACTTGCTCGCCGTCGACTTCGCGGCGGTGGTCTTCTTCGCTGCGGTCTTGGCCGGTGCCTTGGTGGCGGTGGTCTTCTTCGCTGCGGTCTTGGCCGGTGCCTTGGTGGCGGTGGTCTTCTTCGCTGCGGTCTTGGCCGGCGCCTTGGTGGCGGTGGTCTTCTTGGCCGCCGTCTTGGCCGGTGCCGCAGTGGTCTTCTTGGCAGCGGTCTTGGCGGGCGCCTTGGTCGCGGTGGCCTTCGCCGCCGTCGTCTTCTTCGCCGCGGTGGTCTTCTTCGCGGCCGCGGTCTTCTTCGCGGCAGCGGCGGCACCACGCTTGACGGCAGGGCCGGTGGCGGCGAGCTTCTGCCCACCGGCGATGACGGCCTTGAACTGAGCGCCCGGGCGGAAGGCGGGAACCGACGTCGGCTTGACCTTGACCGTCTCACCGGTGCGCGGGTTGCGCGCGACCCGAGCTGCGCGGCGACGCTGCTCGAAGACGCCGAAGCCGGTGATCGTCACCGAGTCACCGCGGTGCACCGCACGCACGATGATGTCGACGATGTTCTCGACGGCATCGGTGGCGCTGCGACGGTCCGCGCCGGTCTTCTCGGTCAGGGCGTCGATCAGTTCTGCCTTGTTCATCGGTCATTCCTCCGCACACTGATGGCCCCTCGTCGGACCGACTGTGTACCACGGTAAACCGCGAAAGCGCACGAGTCCACGACCCGCGCCGTTTCGGCGTGGGTCCGTAAACCGTGTCGTACCAAAGCGTGTCGCGTCGACCGTGCCGAATCGGGGTGCCGTTCGGCGTGCCCTCGGTGCCCCGGGCCGCGGCCTCGGGGACCGCGGAGAGGTCAGCGAGCGGGCTCGGGGAGGGTGATCGGCTTGTGGGACGGCCGTGTCGTTTCGAACGCTGAAATGGCGTCTACCTGCCGTAACGTCAGTCCGATGTCGTCCAGCCCCTCCATCAGACGCCAGCGGGTGTAGTCGTCAATCTCGAAGCGCACCACGGTGGTTCCCGCGGTGATCGTCTTGTTCTCCAGATCGACGGTGAGCTCGAGCCCCGGCTGTTCGTCGAGCAGTTTCCAGAGGATTTCGACGTCGGCTTGTTCGACGATCGCGGCGAGCAGACCGGCCTTTCCTGCGTTTCCCCGGAAGATGTCGGCGAATCGCGACGAGACGACGACGCGGAAACCGAAGTCCGACAGCGCCCACACGGCATGCTCGCGCGAGGACCCGGTACCGAAGTCCGGCCCCGCCACGAGAACCGAGCCGCGGTCGTACGGCTCGGTGTTCAGAATGAAGCCCGGGTCCGACCGCCAGCCCGCGAAGAGCCCGTCCTCGAAGCCGGTGCGGGTGACCCTCTTCAGGTAGACCGCCGGGATGATCTGATCGGTGTCGACGTTGCTGCGGCGCAGCGGAACACCGATGCCGGTGTGCGTGACGAACGGTTCCACGGTGTGACTCCTCGTGCGATTCGGTGGTGCGAGCGGGCGGGGGCCGTCAGTCCAGGTCGGCCGGCGCGGACAGTCGACCGCGGACCGCGGTGGCGGCGGCGACGGCCGGCGACACCAGATGGGTCCGCCCGCCCTTGCCCTGTCGCCCTTCGAAGTTGCGGTTGGACGTCGATGCCGAGCGCTCGCCCGGCGTCAGCTGGTCGGGGTTCATGCCGAGGCACATCGAGCATCCGGCCTGCCGCCACTCGGCGCCGGCCGCGGTGAAGATGGCTCCGAGACCCTCCTCTTCCGCCTGGGCGCGCACCCGCATCGAGCCGGGCACCACCAACATGCGCACCCCGTCCGCCACACGACGACCGTCGAGGACGGACGCCGCCACCCGCAGATCCTCGATGCGCCCGTTGGTGCAGGATCCCAGGAAGACGGTGTCGACGGCGATGTCGCGCAACGGCGTTCCCGCCTCGAGACCCATGTAGTCCAGAGCCTTGCGCGCGGCCTGACTCTCGCCGTCGTCGGCGATGCGCTCCGGGTCCGGCACGGAGGCGCCGAGAGGAGCGCCCTGACCCGGGTTGGTGCCCCACGTGACGAACGGGGTCAGCGTGGAGGCGTCGATGCGCACCTCCTTGTCGAAGGTTGCGCCCTCGTCGGTGTGCAATTGCGACCAGGCCTCGACGGCGCGGTCCCAGTCGGCCCCCGCCGGTGCGTGCGGGCGGCCCTGCAGGTACTCGAACGTGGTGTCGTCCGGCGCGATCATGCCCGCACGCGCTCCGGCCTCGATCGACATGTTGCAGATGGTCATTCGCGCTTCCATCGACAGCTTCTCGATGGCGGACCCGCGGTACTCGATGACGTGGCCCTGCCCACCGCCGGTGCCGATCTGCGCGATGACCGCGAGGATCAGATCCTTGGCGGAGACGTCGTCGCCGAGTTCGCCGTCGACGGTGACCGCCATGGTCTTGAACGGACGCAACGACAACGTCTGCGTCGCCAGCACGTGTTCGACCTCGCTGGTGCCGATGCCCATGGCGAGCGCGCCGAACGCCCCGTGCGTCGAGGTGTGGCTGTCGCCGCAGACGACGGTGGTCCCGGGCTGCGTCAACCCCAGCTGCGGACCGATGATGTGCACGATGCCCTGCTCGAGATCACCCATCGAGTGCAGGCGGATGCCGAACTCCTCGCAGTTGCGCCGGAGGGTGTCGACCTGAGTGCGCGAGACGAGGTCCGCGATCGGCTGGTCGATGTCCACGGTCGGGACGTTGTGGTCCTCGGTCGCGATGGTCAGATCGGGCCGACGGACGGCGCGGCCGGCCAGGCGCAGACCGTCGAACGCCTGCGGGCTGGTGACCTCGTGGACGAGGTGGAGGTCGATGTAGATCAGATCGGGCTGGTCGCCCTCACCGCGCACGACCACGTGCTCGTCCCACACCTTCTCCGCCAGGGTCCTGGGTGCCATGCCGTTCCTCCTTCGCCTCCGTCGCGGACCCGGAGTCCACCGGGCACCCGCACCGCGACCGTCGTCCCACATTCTCACCATGCGAGACGCTAGTATCGCTTCATGGGACATAGTAGCGGCATCGGCGTCCTCGACAAAGCGATGCGCGTTCTGCACGCTGCGGCGGAGGGCCCCTGCTCGCTGGCCGATCTTTGCGACGCCGCCGACCTGCCGCGGGCCACCGCGCACCGTCTCGCCGTCGGCCTCGAAGTCCATCGCATGCTCTCCCGCGACGCGGACGGGATGTGGCGGCCCGGGCCCGCCCTCGGCGAGCTCGCGCGCACCGCGGCCGATCCCGTCGTCGAGGCGTCCGCCCCCGTGCTCCCCCGACTGCGCGAAGCCACCGGGGAGAGCGTTCAGGTCTACCGGGTCGAGGGGACCCGCCGGGTGTGCGTCGCCGCCGTCGAGCCGCCCACCGGGCTTCGGGACACCGTGCTCGTCGGGTCGCGACTGCCGCTCACCGCCGGCTCGGGAGCGAAAGTTCTGCTGGCATGGGCGGATCCGACGCTGCAGCGGGCGGTGCTCGCGGACGCCGCGTTCGGTGAACGCGCCCTCGCGGAGGTACGACGGCGGGGCTGGGCGCAGAGCGTCGCGGAGCGCGAGCCTGGGGTCGCGAGCGTGGCGGCGCCGATCCGCGGACACGACGGGCGCGTGGTCGCCGCGATCTCGGTCTCCGGACCCGTCGATCGCATGGGGCGCCGGCCCGGCGCGCGATGGGCGGCCGATCTGCTGGCCGCGGCGGAGAGCATCGAGACGCGGTTGGGTTCCTGACCGGGCGGCGGAGCGCCCGTACGACCCCGGGCGGCGGAGCGCCCGCCTCGACCCCGAAACGACACGAGGACCACTGCTGATGCAGTGGTCCTCGTGTATTACGTAGCCCCGACGGGATTCGAACCCGCGCTACCGCCTTGAGAGGGCGGCGTCCTAGGCCGCTAGACGACGGGGCCAGGATCTTCCTGTGAAGCATGCGCTTCGGTGACGCTGGTGAAGCAACCGGACGAGCATAACCGGTGGAGGCCGTCCGACGAAATCGGACATCCTCTGCTGGGGTACCAGGACTCGAACCTAGAATGGCGGTACCAGAAACCGCTGTGTTGCCAATTACACCATACCCCACGGTGGCGGATCATCCGCCGGATCGACCCGCTCCGATCAGGTGCTCCGGAGCGCTTCGAGCCGTGGAGAACACTACCAAACAGTGTCCGCGATTCACCAAATCGGCAGGTCAGGGGCCGGGTTCCGGCGTCGGTGACGAGTCGGGCTCGCGAAAGCTCACGTCGATCTCCTCGAAACCCTTGCTCCGCTGCGCCTCGGCCTGCGCCGTGTAGGCGTCGCGGTCACCGTCGGTCAGCTCGACGTTGTCCGTGAACGGGGTGAGCAGTGCCCGTGGATGGAGCGTGTCCACCCGCACCACGTTGACCTCGATGCAGAGCACCACGACCAGTGCCGCGATGTAGAGGAACGCGAGGAGACCGAGCACGATCGCGAACACCCCGTTGGTGGTGTCCGCGCCCCCGACGACCGTCTGGACGTAGTACCCACCGAAGGACTGCAGCACCTGCCAGAGCACACCCGCCAGGGCGGCACCCGGCAGGACGTCCCGCACCGTCACCGGCCGGGTGGTGCCGAGCCGGAACGCCACCACGAAGGTCGCGGTGTTGAGGACGACCGCGGCGATCACCACGAAAACCTGTGCGACGGAACCGAAGAAGCCCGCGGCGTTGAACCCGTTGAGGACGGTCACACCGATGACGGCGGTTCCGACCGTGACGAGCAGACCGAATCCGCGGATCCGTGCGGTGATCGGGTCCGGCCGCTCGTTCTTCGGCACGGCCCAGGCCACGTTCATCGCGTTCTGGGCCGCCACCGCGACACCGAGTCCGCCGTACAGCGACCCGACGACGCCGATCACGATGGCGCCCACTCCCCCGCTGAGCCGATCGGGCTGCCCGAGTTGATCCCCGATCAGCGGGATTTGACTCATGGCGGAATCCAGAATTCGTTGCTGCAGATCGGGATTGCCCGCCAGCACGATCCCGAGCGTGGTCGAGAAGAGAAGCAGCAGCGGGAACAGCGAGACGAACGCGTAGTACGCGATCAGGGCCGCGAGATACCCACCCTGGTCGTCGACGAACTTGTAGACGACGGCAAGCGGGTAGCCGACGGCAGGCCGGCGTCGCTGGAAGCGGTCCAGCCGCTCGGTCAACGACGTCGGCCGGGCCTCAGCCGTCGAGTCGGTCACGGGCCGCACGCAGTCGCAGGAGCGAGTCGTCTCGGCCCAGCAGGACCATCGACTCGTAGAGCGGCGGACTCACGTGCGATCCGGTGACGGCCACCCGAACCGGTCCGAACGCCTTGCGCGGCTTGAGCTCCAGCCCGTCCACCAACGCCGACTTCAAGGCCTCCTCGAGTGCCGGAGCGGTCCAGTCCGCCCCCTCGACGGCCGTGATCGCCGCGTCGAGAACGGGCCGCGCGTCCGGGCCGAGGTTCTTCGCCGCGGACGCCGGGTCGACGGTGAACTCCTCCCGCGGGGCCAGGAGAAACTTCAGCAGACCCCACGCGTCGGAGAGGACGACGATGCGCGTCTGCACGAGCTCGGCGGCCTCCGCGAACACGGCGTCGTCCACCCCGATGGGGTGACCGGCGGCCTCCAGGAACGTACGGAGGCGCCCCGCGAAGTCCGCGGGCTCCAGGAGACGGATGTGCTCGGCGTTGATGGCGTCGGCCTTCTTCTGGTCGAAGCGCGCGGGATTGGCGTTGACGGACCCGATGTCGAAGGCCTCCACCATCTCCGCGAGCGAGAACACGTCACGGTCGTCGCGGAAGCCCCATCCCAGCAGAGCCAGATAGTTGAGCAGCCCCTCGGGGACGAAGCCGCGCTCGCGGTGCAGGAACAGATCGGCCTGCGGGTCCCGCTTCGAGAGCTTCTTGTTGCCCTCGCCCATGACGAACGGGAGGTGACCGAACTCGGGAACCCGGTCCGCGACGCCGATGCGGACCAGCGCCTCGTACAGCGCGATCTGGCGAGGTGTGGAAGACAGCAGATCCTCGCCGCGCAGCACGTGCGTGATCTTCATGAGCGCGTCGTCGACCGGGTTGACCAGGGTGTAGAGCGGGATTCCGTTGCCGCGCGTGAGCGCGAAATCCGGCACGGTCCCCGCGCGGAACGTGGTGTCGCCGCGCACGAGGTCCGTCCAGGACAGGTCGTGCTCGGGCATGCGCAGCCGCACCACGGGCTTGCGCCCCTCGGCGAGGAACGCCTCGCGCTGGTCGTCGGTGAGGTCGCGGTCGGCGTTGTCGTACCCCAACTTCGGGTCCCGGCCGGCGGCCCGATGCCGTGCCTCGACCTCCTCGGGAGTGGAGAAGCTCTCGTATGCCTCGCCCGCCTCGAGCAGCGTGCGCACCACGGCGAGGTGCTGATCCCGCCGGAGCGACTGACGGTAGGGCTCGTACGGCCCGCCGACCTCGGGACCCTCGTCCCAGTCGAGACCGAGCCACCGGAGCGCGTCCAGCAGCGCGCGGTACGACTCCTCGGAATCGCGCGCGGCGTCGGTGTCCTCGATACGAAAGACGAAGTCGCCCCCGTGGTGCCGGGCGAACGCCCAGTTGAACAGCGCCGTCCGCACCAGACCGACGTGCGGGGTGCCGGTGGGCGACGGGCAGAATCGAACGCGCACGCTCACTTGTCCACCACCGGGTTGCTCAGGGCGCCGATGCCCTCGATCTCGACTGCGACCGTCTGGCCGGCGACGATCGGCCCGACTCCCTCCGGTGTACCGGTGAGGATCACGTCGCCGGGCAGCAGGGTCATCACGGCGCTGACCCATTCCACGATGGCCGGAATGTCGTGCAGCAGAAGCGAAGTGCGACTGCTCTGCTTCGTCTCGCCGTCCACCGTGGTCGTGATGGCGAGGTCGCTCGGGTCGAGCGAGGTCTCGATCCACGGGCCGAGAGGGCAGAAGGTGTCGTGCCCCTTCGCCCGAGTCCACTGGCCGTCGTGCCGTTGGTGGTCGCGCGCGGTGACGTCGTTCACGGCGGTGTAACCCAGGACCACGTCCAGGGCCCGCGCGGCCGGAACGTCCTTGCAGGGGCGGCCGATGACGACGGCCAGCTCACCCTCGTAGTGGACCTCGGACGAGGAGGGCGGGCGCACGATCGGCGCACCGGGACCCACGATCGAGGTGTTGGGCTTGAGGAAGATCACCGGATCCTGCGGTGCCTCACCGCCCATCTCGGCCGCGTGCGCCGCGTAGTTCTTACCGATGCAGATCACCTTGCTGGCCAGGATCGGCGCGAGGAGTCGGACGTCCGCGAGCGGCCAGGTCCGGCCGGTGAACGTGGGGGTGCCGAAGGGATGTTCGGCGATTTCTCGAGCCGTCCTGTCGTCTCCGTCGCCCTCGATGGACACGAAGGCGACACCGTCCGGGCTCGCTACTCGACCTAAGCGCATGGCGGGAGTCTATCGACGTGCCCGATATCGAGGGCAGACGGCGTGGGGCCTCGGCGCGGACACGGCGTAGGGTGACACCTGCACTCCAAAAGACGAGACGGGATTCTCACATGCTGAGACACCACACGTCGATGCGCAGCACGTACACCGCGTCGACGGCGGGCCGCTGGTGCATGCTCGTCGTCGGCATGCTCGCCACGGCCTCGACGGCCCTCCTGCTCAACGGTGCGGCGTTCCTCATCCCGGCGCTGCAGGATCAGCGGGGACTGTCCCTCGCCGGCGCCGGCGTGGTCGTCGCCATGCCGACCACCGGCATCGTGCTCACCCTCTTCGCGTGGGGAGCGGTCGTCGACCGCATCGGCGAACGCCGCGCGCTGGTGGCCGGATCCGCCCTGACGGCCGCGTCCGCGTTCGGCGCGGCATTCTCCGCCGACGTGGTCCCCTTCGCGCTGTTCCTCCTCCTGGGCGGAATGTGCGCCGCGAGCGTGAACTCCGCGACCGGCCGGGTGGTGGTCGGGTGGTTCCCACCCCACCGGCGCGGTCTCGCGATGGGAATCCGTCAGATGTCGCTCCCCCTCGGAGTCGCGATGTCCGCGTTGACGATCCCCGCCCTGGCCCGCGACCACGGCGTGAGCGCGGCCATGCTGCTGCCCGCGATCGCCGCCGCGGTGTCCGCCCTCGCCTGCGTCGTGGCGGTGTACGACCCGCCCCGCCCGTCCCGTGCCGCCGCCTCGAGCGCCGCGCTGCTGCGCAATCCGTACCGCGGTCGCACGGACCTGTGGCGCATCCATGCCGCGTCGGTGGCACTGGTGGTGCCGCAGTACGTCGTGTGGACCTTCGCGCTGGTCTGGCTGATCGACCGCCGGGACTGGTCCGCCGCGGCCGCCGGTGTCGTCATCACCGTCGCGCAGATCTGCGGCGCGGTCGGCCGCATGGTCGCCGGCGCGGTGTCCGACCGAGTGGGGAGCCGACTCGGACCGATGCGGGCCGTCTCCGTTCTCGTCGTACTCACGATGGCCGCATTGGCCGTGACGGACGCGCTGAACACCGGGGTCGCCGTCGTCGTCGCGGTCGTTGCCTCCGTCGCGACGGTCTCCCCCAACGGATTGGCGTTCACCGCGGTCGCCGAACGCGCCGGCCCCTTCTGGAGCGGCCGCGCGCTCGGGGCCCAGAACACCGCGCAGTTCGTCGCCGCGTCGGCCGTGCCGCCCACGTTCGGCGCGGTGATCACGCACTCGTCCTACGCGGTCGCGTTCGGGGTCTCGGCCGCGATCGCACTCCTCGCGGTGCCGATCGTGCCCCGCGAGCGCTGACGCACACGCGGGGCACGAGGCGAACGACGCGTCAGAGCCGACCGGTGATGCGCTCGCCGATCTCGGCGGTCGTGCCGGGGGCACCCGGGGTCCGCTCGGCGAGATCGGCCGCGACGGCCGCCTCCACCCGAGCGGACGCGTCGTCCCGGCCGAGGTGCGCGAGCAGCATCGACACCGACAACACGGCCGCGGTCGGATCCGCGATGCCCTGGCCGGCGATGTCCGGAGCGCTGCCGTGCACGGGTTCGAACATGCTCGGGTTGGTCCGCGTCGCGTCGATGTTCGCGCTGGCGGCGAGCCCGATGCCACCGGTGACGGCGGCCGCGAGGTCGGTGATGATATCGCCGAACAGGTTGTCGGTGACGATCACGTCGAACCGTCCGGGATCGGTCACCAGGTGGATCGTCGCGGCGTCGATGTGCTGGTAGGCCACCTCGACGTCCGGAAATTCCGTCGCCACCTCGGACACCGTGCGGTGCCACAGCGAACCGGCGAACGTCAGGACGTTGGTCTTGTGCAGCAGCGTCAGGTGGCCCCGACGTGCCGTCGCCCGCGCGAAGGCGTCCCGCACCACGCGTTCGACGCCGAACCGCGTGTTGACGCTGACCTCGGTGGCCACCTCGTGCGGCGTGCCGACACGCAGGGCACCGCCGTTGCCGGTGTACGGACCCTCGGTGCCCTCGCGCACCACCACCACGTCGATCGGCGGGTTGCCGGCCAACGGCCCCTCGACGCCCGGGTAGAGCTTCGACGGGCGCAGGTTGATGTGATGGTCCAGCTCGAAGCGCGCCCGCAGCAACAGGCCCCGCTCGAGCACGCCGCTGGGCACGGACGGGTCACCGATCGCACCGAGCAGGATGGCGTCGTGCTCACGGATCTCGGCGAGCACCGAGTCCGGCAGCAACTCCCCGGTCGCGTGATAGCGACGAGCGCCCAGGTCGTAATCCGTGGTCTCCACGCCCGGCTCGACCGCGCGCAGGACGTCGAGAGCGACACCGATCACCTCGGGACCGATGCCGTCTCCGGCCAGAACCGCCAGCTTCATCGTGTTCCCTTCCTTCGCGTCGTCGGTGCTCAGGACAGGTCGACGAGTTCGAGGGTCGACGCACCCACCGCCGCGGCGATGGAGTCGCGCACGTCCGACGGCACGTCCCGATCGACCCGCAGCAGGATGGTTGCGCCGGTGCCCTCCGCGTCCTGGCTGAGCGCGGCCGCCGCGATGTCCACGCCGGCGTCACCGAGGGCGGTACCGATGCGGCCGAGCGACCCGGGCCGATCCTCGTAGGTCACGAGGAGGTTCTTGCCCTCGGCACGCAGATCGAAGTTGCGGCCGTTGATGTTCACGATCTTCTCGACGTGCTGCGGGCCGGTCAGCGTGCCCGCCACGTTCAGCACGGTGCCGTCGCCGTACACCGCGCGAACGTCCACGACGCTCCGGTGGTTGGGGCTTTCGGGCGCAGTGGTGACCTCGGCGGTGACGCCGCGCTCCTCGGCCAGCGACGGCGCGTTGACGAAGGTCACCGCGTCCTCGATGACGGCCGAGAACAGACCACGCAGCGCCGACAGCTTGAGAATGTCGACGTCCTCCGACGCCAGCTCACCGCGCACGTCCACCGACAGCGACGTCGGGAGTCCGTCGGACAGAGCGCCGAGCAGGACACCCTGCTTGCGCACGATGTCCAGCCACGGAGCGACCTCCTCGCCGACCGCTCCCCCGGAGACGTTCACGGCGTCGGGCACGAACTCGCCCGCCAGCGCGAGCAGCACCGACTTCGCGACGTCGGTGCCGGCGCGGTCCTGGGCCTCGGTGGTCGACGCCCCGAGGTGCGGCGTCACGACGACCTGCGGGAGCTCGAACAGCGGGCTGTCCGTGCAGGGCTCGGAGGCGTAGACGTCGATACCGGCGGCGAACACGTGCCCACTGGTGATGGCGTCGGCGAGGGCCTGCTCGTCGACCAGTCCGCCGCGGGCGGCGTTGACGACGATCACACCCTTCTTGGTCTTGGCCAGTGCGTCCTTGCCGATCAGACCCTTGGTCTCCGGGGTCTTCGGGAGATGGACGGAGAACATGTCCGCTCGCTCGAGGAGCTCGTCCAGGGAGACCAGCTCGATGCCGAGCTGCGCCGCGCGCGCGGGCGAGACGTAGGGGTCGTACGCGATGATGTGCGTCTCGAAGGCGGCGAGACGCTGCGCGAAGAGCTGGCCGATGCGGCCGAGGCCCACGACGCCGACGGTCTTGCCGAAGATCTCGACACCGTTGAACTTGCTGCGCTTCCATTCATGGTTACGCAGAGTGGCGTCGGCCGCCGGAATCTGCCGCGCGGCCGCGAGCAACAGCGTCACGGCGTGCTCGGCGGCGGTGTGGATGTTCGAGGTGGGGGCGTTGACCACCAGGACGCCGCGCTCGGTCGCCGCGGCGACGTCGACGTTGTCCAGTCCGACGCCGGCGCGCGCGACGATCTTCAGCTTGGTTCCCGCGGCCAGGACCTCCGCGTCGACCGTGGTCGCCGAGCGCACGAGGATGGCGTCGGCGTCGGGAACGGCGGCGAGCAGTGCGGGCCGATCCGGCCCGTCGACCCAGCGGACCTCGACGCCGTCACCGAGGGCGTCGACGGTGGACGAGGCGAGCTTGTCGGCGATGAGGACGACGGGACGGCCTGGCTGGCTCACGTGGGAATCTCCCTGATCGAGTGGCGCCGGGCGGCGATTCGCGCCCGCGCGAGTGGTTTCCGTGGTAGAGCGTGCTTGACGGGAAGGAGCCTAGTGGTGGCCCCGACCCGAGTGCGGGGCACCCTCCGCTCGGGCGAGCGAGAAGATGCCCCGCAGGGGATCGACGAGACGCGCCGGTCAGGCCGTCTCGGTGATCGGGCGATCGACCCAGCTCATGAGATCGCGCAGCTTCTTGCCGGTGACCTCGATGGGGTGCTCGGCGTTCTGCTTGCGCAGGCCCTCGAGCTCGGTGTTGCCGTTCTCGACGTTCGCCACCAGGCGACGCGTGAACTCACCCGACTGGATGTCGGCCAGGATGGCCTTCATGCGCTCCTTGGTGCCGGCGTCGATCACGCGCGGGCCGGAGAGGTAGCCGCCGAACTCCGCGGTGTCGGACACCGAGTAGTTCATCCGAGCGATGCCTCCCTCGTACATGAGGTCGACGATCAGCTTCAGCTCGTGCAGCACCTCGAAGTAGGCCATCTCCGGGGCGTAACCCGCCTCGACCATGACCTCGAAGCCCGTCTTGACGAGCTCCTCGGTGCCGCCGCACAGCACGGCCTGCTCACCGAACAGGTCGGTCTCGGTCTCCTCCTTGAACGTCGTCTTGATGACGCCGGCGCGGGTGCCGCCGATGGCGCGGGCGTAGGACAGTGCGAGCGCCTGCCCCTCACCCTTGGGGTCCTGATCGATCGCGATCAGAGCCGGCACGCCCTTGCCGTCGACGAACTGACGACGCACGAGGTGCCCCGGTCCCTTCGGCGCGACCATGCCGACGGTGATGTTGTCCGGCGCCTCGATCAGGTCGAAGTGGATGTTCAGGCCGTGGCCGAAGAACAGCGCGTTGCCGTCCTCGAGGTTCGGCTCGATGTCGTCCTTGAAGATCTGCGCCTGTGCCGTGTCCGGCGCCAGCAGCATGATGACGTCGGCCCACTGCGAGACCTCGGCCGGCGTGCCCACGCCCAGGCCCTGCTCGGCAGCCTTGTCGCGGGACTTCGACCCTTCCTTCAGACCGATACGGACGTCGACGCCCGAATCGCGCAGGCTCAGCGAATGCGCGTGGCCCTGGCTTCCGTAGCCGATCACGGCGACCTTGCGGCCCTGGATGATCGACAGATCGGCGTCGTCGTCGTAGAACATCTCGACTGCCACTGGTGGTTTCCTCCTCGTCGTTCCGGGCACGGTGCCCGGTGAAAATCTGTGTGTGCTGCTCTACCGCGACGCTGCTTCGTCGCGCATCGCGCTACCGCGACGCGGTGATCGACTTGGGTCCGCGCCCCACTGCCACGACCCCGGATTGGACGATCTCCCGAACACCGTAAGGGTCGAGCATCCGCAGCAGCGCCTCGAGCTTGGACCGCGTCCCCGTCGCCTCGACCGTCAGGGACTCCGGTGACACGTCGATCACCTTGGCGCGGAACAGGTTCACCGTCTCGATGACCTCGCTCCGCACGCTGGCGTCCGCGCGCACCTTGATGAGCACGAGTTCGCGAGCGACGGACGCCTCCGGCTCCTGCTCCACGATCTTGATGACGTTCACGAGCTTGTTCAGCTGCTTCGTCACCTGCTCGAGCGGGAACTCGTCCACCGTCACCACGATGGTCATGCGCGAGATCTCCGGAACCTCGGTTCCCCCCACCGCGAGCGAGGCGATGTTGAAGCCGCGGCGGGAGAACAGAGCGGCGACGCGGGCGAGGACGCCCGGCTTGTCCTCGACCAGGACGCTCAGGGTGTGACTGGTGCTCACTGATCGGTACCTTTCGCGTTCTGCTCGAGGGCAGCCTCGGTGACGTCGCCGACCACGCCGGGCTCCTGGGCGGCCTCGGCCTCGTTGTCGAACAGCGGACGGATGCCGCGCGCGGCCTGGATCTCGGTGTTGCTGGTGCCGGCGGCCACCATCGGCCAGACCTGGGCGTCCTTGCCGACGATGAAGTCGATGACCACCGGACGGTCCGTGATGGCCCGTGCCTGCGCGATGACGTCGTCGACGTCCTCCTCGCGCTCGCACCGCAGGCCGACGCAACCGAGCGCCTCGGCGAGCTTGAGGAAGTCCGGGATGCGGATCGTGCCGTGCGTACCGAGCTCGGTGTTGGAGTAGCGCTCCTCGTAGAAGAGCGTCTGCCACTGCCGCACCATGCCGAGGTTGCCGTTGTTGACCACGGCCACCTTGATGGGGATGCCCTCGACCGCGCAGGTCGCGAGTTCCTGATTGGTCATCTGGAAGCAGCCGTCGCCGTCGATGGCCCAGACCTCGGTGTCCGGCAGGCCCATCTTGGCGCCCATCGCGGCGGGCACCGCGTAGCCCATGGTGCCCAGACCACCCGAGTTCAGCCACGTGCGCGGCTTCTCGTACGAGATGAACTGTGCCGCCCACATCTGGTGCTGACCGACGCCGGCGCAGTAGATCGCGTCCGGGCCCGCGGCCTTGCCGATGGACTGGATGACGAATTCCGGCGACAGGGCGCCGTCGGACGGGCGGTCGTAGCCCAACGGGTAGGTGCGACGCACGCCGTCGAGGTAGGACCACCACTCGGTCAGGTCGGTGGACGCGCCCGTGGCGTGGTCGGCGCGCACCGCCTCGACGAGCTCGGTGATGACCTCGCGGCAGTCGCCGACGATCGGGACGTCGGCGAACCGGTTCTTGCCGATCTCGGCCGGGTCGATGTCGGCGTGGACGACCTTGGCGTCGGGCGCGAAGGAATCCAGCCGGCCGGTCACGCGATCGTCGAACCGGGCTCCGAGCGTGATCAGCAGGTCGCTGCGCTGCAGGGCGGCGACCGCGGCCACGGTGCCGTGCATACCGGGCATGCCGAGGTTCAGGTCGTGGCTGTCCGGGAAGACGCCGCGCGCCATCAGCGTGGTGACCACGGGGATGCCGGTCAGTTCCGCGAGCTCGAGCAGCTCGGCCGACGAATCGGACTTGATGATGCCGCCGCCGCAGTACAGGACGGGCCGCTCGGCGGCCGCGATGAGGCGTGCCGCCTCCCGCACCTGCTTGCCGTGCGGCTTGGTCACGGGGCGGTAGCCCGGCAGCCGCATCTCCG
Organism: Rhodococcus sp. PBTS 1; assembly: GCF_001620025.1. Lineage (NCBI taxonomy): Bacteria > Bacillati > Actinomycetota > Actinomycetes > Mycobacteriales > Nocardiaceae > Rhodococcus > Rhodococcus sp. PBTS 1. The sequence continues at coordinate 1,414,589 of NZ_CP015219.1, read as the reverse complement.
GCGGCCAGGAGAAGGTGGTGTCGGCCTGCAGGACGTCCTTGGGGATGTCGACGAGCACGGCTCCGGGACGGCCCGAGTTGGCCAGGTAGAACGCCTCCGCGATGGTGCGCGGGATGTCGAGCGCGTCCGTGACCAGGAAGTTGTGCTTGGTGATCGGCATCGTGATACCGGAGATGTCGGCTTCCTGGAAGGCGTCGGTTCCAATGAGGCCGCGTCCCACCTGACCGGTGATGGCCACGACGGGAACCGAGTCCATCTGCGCGTCCGCGAGCGGGGTCACCAGGTTGGTCGCACCCGGTCCCGACGTCGCCATGCAGACACCCACTCGGCCGGTGGCCTGCGCGTATCCGGTGGCGGCGTGGCCGGCGCCCTGCTCGTGACGAACGAGGACGTGGCGAACCTTGGTCGAGTCGAGCAGCGGGTCGTAGACCGGGAGAACGGCACCGCCCGGGATGCCGAAGACGACGTCGACGTCGAGTTCCTCGAGGGCCCGCACGACGGACTGGGCGCCCGTCACGCGCTCCGGCGGGATCGCGCGCCGGTCCGGTGCCGTGGGCACGGGACGGTCGACGGAGGACGGGGTCTTGCGAGGAGCCGGGCCGGGCCGGGCTGTCGGTGCGCTCACTGTGGGTCCTTGGGTTCTCATCCGGGCAAGAAAAAACCCCCGCCAGCAGATGCTGTGCGAGGGTGGCGCGTCGTGGCTGAGCGTCGAGAAGTAGATCGGCTCAGGCGACGACGCGCCTGCCGATTACGAGGAGATCTTCACGCTTCACGTTGGTGAGGTTAAGCGTGCGATGCCGTGCCAGTCAACTACCGAACTACGAATCCCAGGATGTGGGATGGCGTGTGTGCAGTGCGAAGATGGAGGGGTGTCGTCTCCGCAGCAGTCCGAACCACCGCAGACAGTCTCCCACACCGGCGACCCCGCACCCGACCCCGAGGTCTTTCGGGTCGACCCGTTGACGCTCGCCGCCGTCGCCCTGCTGCTGTTCGGGGCGTCGTTCCCCGTCGCGGGGGCTCCCCTCCTGTTCTGGTGGGTGCTCGCGATCCCCGCGTTCGCGGCGTACTGGGTTCTGCGAGTGAGGACCACGGTCGACGGCCGGGGACTGGTCGCCCGTCGTCCCTTCACCACCACCACGGTCGCCTGGTCCGACGTCGCCGGAATCACGTTCCCCCGGTTCGGCTTCGGGAAGGCCGCACTCGCCGGCGGCGGCAGCGTGCCCCTGCCGGGCGTGACCGTGGACGACCTCCCCCGCCTGTCGGCCGCGAGCGGGGGCGCCGTTCCGGACCCGACGCCGCCGGCGTCGGAACCCGAGACGGAGTCCGAGCCCGACGCCGGCCGGTCGGCAGAGCAGTAGAGCGCGCCGGCCGGCCGAGCGGTTGAGCCCGGTCGGCCGAGCAGTAGGTCAGGCGAAGGGGTCGGCGCCGTTGAGCAGTACCCACAGGGCGACGGCGCCGCCCACGCCGATCAGCAGTGCGACGAACGATCCGACGAACGGACGGCGCGCCCAGCCGCGGCCACCGTCGACGGCGATGCGACCCGGCCCGGTGAGGACGATCGCGGCCGCGGCCAGAGCCAGCAGCGTCTCGTATTCCACCCCGGTCGGCGCGAAGAACTGCAGACCCGGCTCGGCCACCTGACGGACCAACCAGGCGTTGATCATGACGGCGAGCACCGCGGCGCCGGCCAGCGGCGTCGCCAGACCCAGGATCAGCAGCGCGCCACCGGCGGTCTCGCCGATCGCGCCGAGGATCGACAGCAGACGCGCCTGCTCGTAGCCGGCGCCGGACACGACGTCCTGGAATCCCGACAGGCCCGGCCCGTCGAACCAGCCGACCAGCTTCTGCAATCCGTGCACCAGCACGATCGCACCGACGCTCACCCGCAGGATCAGCAGGCCGAGATCCAGGGTGCCGCGCCGCTCCTTCACCTCAACGGGCGTCGCGGGGGCGACGGGCTCGGGTGTCGCTGCGGTCTCGTACGACGAGGTGGCGGCCGAGTCGTACGAGGAAGTCGCCGCCGTGCCGTACGAGGACGGGGCCGCGTCCGAGACCGGGTACGCACGGGTGGCCGTGTCGTCGGAGGACGTGGACGGTCCGGGGTAGGTGGGGATCTTCTCCGTCGCGCGGGTGCCGTCGGTGGCCGAGCGGGACGATCCGTCGAGATCGTCGTCGGTCCGCGGGAGCGACGACGTGTCGTGCCCCAGCCGCTCGGTCGGCTGGTCGTACGGGCTGGACGCCGGCTCGTATCCCGGCGTGGAACGGCGCTTGTCCTCGGAGTCGCTCATGGCGCCGAGCCTAGTTCCGCGCGGCCCCCGGCCCCGGGACCACTCGCCGTGTCGCGCCCGGGTTCCTGCGTACCGTGGGCACCATGACGCGCAGTTCCCGCGCCGGCCGCGCCGCACGCCGTTCCTTCTCCCTCGCCTGCGCGGCGACCGTGCTGGTGGCCCTGTCCGGATGCGCGCGGTTCGACGATTCCGCGTCGACCCCCTTCTCGCCGGAACCGACGTTCGGCGCCGCCGACGTGAGCCCGGGCGATCCGAGCGCACCGGAGTCGAGTGCCCCACCCCCGCCGCCGCCGGGACCGTGCGTCGATCCCGATCCCGCCGTCATCGCGACCTGCCTCGACACGTTGGGCGGCCTGGTCACGCTGCCGGGCGGCGGCGCGGCCCTGGTCGCCGAGCGGGTCACGGGAGCCGTCGTCGAGGTGGCGCCGGGCACCGCGCCCCGGCCGGTCGCGTCGATCCCGGTGGACCCCTCCCCCGGCGGCGGATTGATCGACCTCGCGCTCTCGCCGACGTACGCCGAGGACCGCCTGCTCTACGCCTACGTGGTGACGCCCACCGACGCTCGCGTGGTCCGCATCGCGCCCGGAGACGTCCCGAAGCCGGTGCTGACCGGCATTCCTCGCGGCACGGGCGACGTCGGCGGCGCGGTGGACTTCGTCGGCCCGTCCGAGCTGCGCGTGGCGACGGGCAGTGGTGGCGACCTCGCGGCCGCCGCGGACCCGGCGTCCCTCGCCGGCAAGGTGCTCTCGATCGTCGACCCTCGGGTCGACGGCAGCGCGGTGCCCCGAGTGGTCATGAGCGGTCTCGGCCGCGCCGGTGATCTGTGCTCGGACGGAACCGGGTCCCAGTGGGTGACCGACGGCGCTCCCGACGGTGATCGCCTGTCCCGGATCACCCCCGAAGGCGGCGTGGTCGGCCCCGTGTGGACGTGGCCCGATCGACCGGGCGTCGGCGGCTGTGCCGCGGCTCCCGGCACCGTCGCGGTGGCGATGTCCGGTGCACGCGCCGTGGGGGTGGTGCCGGTGGACCCCGAGACCGGATCGGTCCCGACGCCGCCCGCTCTCGTCGCGCAGGACCGCTACGGCCGTCTGCGCGGGGCCACCCTCGGCGCGGACGGGCAGATCCTGGTGAGCACCACCAACAAGGACGGCGGGGTCCCGACCCCGACGGACGATCGTGTGGTGATCGTGCAGATCCCCGCGGGCGGTGGCGGTAACGACTGACCGCTCCGGCGCTACTCGCAGGCGGCGAGCACCAGCTCCTTGACCCGGGCGGGATCGGCCTGACCCTTGGTGGCCTTCATCACCTGACCGACGAGAGCGCCCGCGGCCTGGACCTTGCCGGCCTTGATCTTCTCGACGATGGCCGGGTTCGCCGCGAGGGCATCGGCGACGGCCTGTTCGAGCGCTGAATCGTCCTGCACCACAGCGAGACCGCGGGCCTCGACCACCTGATCCGGATCCCCCTCACCCGCCAGCACGCCGTCGACGACCTTCCGGGCGTTCGCGTTGGTCAGCGTGCGGTCCGCCACGAGGGCGGCGACGCGGGCCACCTGTGCCGGGGTGATGGACAGATCGGACAGCGTCACACCGAGGGTGTTGGCCTGCTGGGCGAGGTACGCGACCCACCAACTGCGCGCAGCGTCGGGAGTCGCGCCGGCGTCGACGGTCGCCGAAATGAGCGGCAGCGCATCGGCATTGACGACGTCCCGCATCACCGCATCGGACCAGCCCCACTCCTTCTGGATGCGCGCGCGGGTGATCCACGGCGCCTCGGGAATGGTCGCGCGCAGCTCCTCGATCCACGCGGCATCGGGTGCGACGGGCTCGAGATCGGGCTCGGGGAAGTAGCGGTAGTCCTCGGCCGTCTCCTTTCGGCGGCCGGCGGAGGTGGTCCCGTCGGCCTCCTGGAAATGCCGTGTCTCCTGCACGATCTCGCCACCGTCGAGCAGGACCGCCGCCTGCCGGCGCATCTCGTACCGCACCGCCACCTCGACGGACTTGAGCGAGTTGACGTTCTTGGTCTCGGTCCGCGTCCCGAACTCGGTGGCGTCCTTGGCCATCAGCGACACGTTGGCGTCGCACCGCAGCGAGCCCTGGTCCATCCGCACGTCGGACACGCCGAGTTCACGGATCAACTCGCGCAGCGCCGTGACGTAGGCGCGGGCCACCTCGGGCGCCCGCTCCCCGGCACCGACGATCGGCTTGGTCACGATCTCCACCAGCGGCACGCCGGCGCGGTTGTAGTCGAGCAGCGAGTGGCTGGCCCCGTCGATTCGACCGGTCGCGCCGCCGACGTGCAGCGACTTGCCGGTGTCCTCCTCCATGTGCGCGCGCTCGATGTCGACGCGCCAGGTGGACCCGTCGTCGAGGACCACGTCGAGGTAGCCCTCGGTGGCGATGGGCTCGTCGTACTGGGAGATCTGGTAGTTCTTCGGCTGGTCCGGGTAGAAGTAGTTCTTCCGCGCGAAGCGCCCCCACGGGGTGATCGCGCAGTGGAGGGCCAGGCCGATGCGCACGGCCGACTCCACGGCCGCCGCGTTGACCACCGGCAGCGCTCCCGGCATGCCCAGGCAGACCGGGCACACCTGAGTGTTGGGCTCGGCGCCGAACTCGGTGGGGCACCCGCAGAACATCTTGGTGGCAGTACCCAGCTCGACGTGCACCTCCATACCGAGGACGGGATCGAACCGGGCGATCACGTCGTCGTAGTCCAGGAGCGATGCGGTGGAGACAGACATGGACGGAAGCCTACTAGCCGAAGAGGACGCGCATTTCCTGGTAGCGCCCCGCCGGAACCGTCTTGTGGTTCGCGAGAGCCTCGTCGAATCCGACGCGGGCGATGTCGGTGCCGTGAAGGGCCACCATCTGCCCCCATCCCCCGTCGGCGACGAGGTCGACGATGGCCATGCCGAGTCGGGTCGCGAGCACTCGGTCGAACGCCGTCGGCACTCCGCCGCGCTGGATGTGGCCGAGAACCGTTGCGCGCGTCTCGATTCCGGTGCGCTCCTCGATCAACGGCGCGAGCCACTCACCGATTCCGCCGAGCCGGGGGCGATCGAAACCGTCGAGCCCCTTCGTCGAGTGCGCCTCCGTCATGTCCGGCAGGGTGAAGCCCTCGGCGACCACGATCATGGGAGCGCGGCCGCGGTCGCGCACGCTGGTCGCCCACGCACAGATCTGCTCGAGACTCTCCGGCTGCTCGGGAATGAGAATGGCGTGGGCCCCGCCGGCGATGCCGGAGTGCAGGGCGATCCACCCGGCGTGCCGACCCATGACCTCGAGCACCATGCAGCGATCGTGCGAATTGCCGGTGGTCCGCAGCCGGTCGATGGCCTCGGTGGCGATCTCGACCGCCGTGTCGAACCCGAACGTGTAGTCGGTGGCGTCGAGGTCGTTGTCGATGGTCTTGGGGACCCCGACGATATCGATTCCGTCCTCGAACAACCGCTTCGACGCACTGGCCGTGCCCTCGCCGCCGATGGCGATGACGCCGTCGACCCCCAGCCGGTCGAGCGTGCGTTGAATGTTCTCCGCACCCCCGTGCGGCTCCTGGTACGGACCGAACCGGCTGGTGCCGAGGATGGTGCCGCCCTGGTGGGAGAGACCACGAACGACGCTGCGGTCCAGGGGAATCGACTCCCCGTGCACCAGTCCCCGCCATCCGCCGAGGAATCCGACGAACTCCTGCCCGTGCACCGCGGAGCCCTTGAGCACGGCGCCGCGGATGACCGCGTTCAGGCCCGGGCAGTCCCCGCCACTGGTCAGAATGCCGATCCTGGTCATCGCGACTCCTTCGGGTGGGGGGCGGTGCGGGTCAGACGCCGGACGGGTGCGGGAACTCTCCTCGCGCGGCCTCGTACGCCGCACCGACCCGGTAGAGCCGATCGTCCGCGAGCGCCGGCGCCATGATCTGCAGGCCGACGGGCAGACCGTCGGCGAGACCGGACGGCACGGACATCGCCGGATGGCCGGCGAGGTTGGTCGGGAGCGTGCAGAGGTCGTACAGGTACATCGCGATCGGGTCGTCGACCTTCTCCCCCAACGGGAATGCCGTCGACGGCGTGGTCGGCGAGACCAGGACGTCCACCTTCTCGTAGGCCGCGTCGAAGTCGCGCGCGATGAGTGTGCGCACCTTCAGCGCCTGGCCGTAGTAGGCGTCGTAGTACCCCGCCGAGAGAGCGTAGGTGCCGATCATGATGCGGCGCTTGACCTCCGGGCCGAACCCGGCGGCACGCGTCATCGCCATGACCTGCTCGGCACTGTGCGTGCCGTCGTCGCCGACCCGGAGTCCGTAGCGCATCGCGTCGAACCGGGCCAGGTTCGAGGAGACCTCGGACGGGAGAATCAGGTAGTACGACGCCAGCGCGTGATCGAAGGACGGGCAGGAGACCTCGACCACCTCCGCACCGAGCGAGGTGAGCACCTCCACGGCGGCGTCGAACGACGACAGCACACCGGGCTGGTAGGCGTCCGAGTGCAACTCCTTCACCACCCCGACGCGCACGCCCCGCAGGTCGCCGCTCGCACCGGCCCGCGCCGCCGCGACGACGTCCGGGACGTCGGCGCGCAGCGAGGTGGAATCGCGCGGATCGTGTCCGGCGATCACCTGGTGCAGCAACGCCGTGTCGAGCACGGTGCGTCCGCACGGGCCGCCCTGGTCCAGCGACGACGCGCAGGCGATGAGGCCGTACCGCGAGACGCCGCCGTAGGTGGGCTTGCACCCGACGGTGCCGGTGACCGCAGCCGGTTGACGAATGGAGCCGCCGGTGTCGGTGCCGATGGCCAGCGGCGCCTCGAACGAGGCGAGCGCGGCGGCCGATCCACCACCCGAGCCGCCGGGGACGCGCGTGGTGTCCCAGGGGTTCAGCGTGGGCCCGTAGGCACTGTTCTCCGTCGACGAGCCCATGGCGAACTCGTCCATGTTGGTCTTGCCCAGCAACGGGATACCGGCCGCCCGCAGCGCGGTGGTGACGGTCGCGTCGTAGGGCGAGCGCCACCCCTCGAGGATCTTCGATCCCGCCGTGGTCGGCATGTCGGTGGTCGTGAAGACGTCCTTGAGCGCCAACGGAACTCCCGCCAGCGGCGAGGCGGGCTCGTTCCCCGCCGCGAGCGAGTCGTCGACGGCGCGGGCCGCGTCCAGAGCCGCGTCGTGCGCCACGTGCAGGAACGAGTGCAGGGTGCCGTCGACCTGGTCGATGCGATCGAGATGAGCGCGGGTGACCTCCTCCGACGACACCTCGCGGGTGCGGATGCGCTCGGCGAGATCGGCTGCGGTCAGACGAATCAGGTCGGTCACTGCTCTTCTCCCAGAATGCGCGGCACGGCGAATCGGCCCTGCTCCGACGACGGCGCCTGATCCAGTGCGCCGTCCTGTCCGAGGCCGGGAACCACGACGTCGGGTCGGGTGACGTTGGTCACGGCAAGGGGATTCGCGGTCGGATCGACCGCGGTGGTGTCGACCTCCGACACCGCCTTCACGTGGCCGAGGATCGAATCGAGTTGACCGGCGAACTCGTCGAGCTCGGCCTCGGTCAGGGCGAGGCGCGACAGGCGGGCCAGGTGGGCGACCTCGTCGCGCGAGATCGCGGCGCCGGGGGCGGTCCCTTCGGTGTCGGTCATGCGCCACAGCCTAGTTCCCGGCCCGCGTTCCGTCGGAGCCGCGCCCCACGGCCGCGTGCGAGTCGTGAGGTCGGGCAGGCAGTGACAGGATGTGCGCGTGACCTACCTCCTGCGCGTCAAGCTCCCCGACCGCCCCGGCAGTCTGGGTTCGCTCGCCGTGGCCCTGGGCTCGGTGGGTGCGGACATCCTGTCGCTCGACGTGGTCGAGCGCGGCCACGGCTACGCCGTCGACGACCTCGTTGTCGACACGGCGCCCGGCTCGTTGCCGGACACGCTCATCACGGCCGCGGAACAGCTGTCCGGGGTGTCCGTCGACGCCATCCGGCCCTACGCCGGCGTACTGGACACCCATCGCGAACTCGAGTTGATCGACGGCGTCGCCGCCGCGCACGACGACCGTCTGCAGACTCTCGTGGACGGTGCGCCGCGCGTGCTCCGGGTGGGGTGGAGCGTGGTCGTCGCCGCCACGGAGAACGGCGCCACCACGGTCGTGGAGAGCTCCGGCGCGCCCGAGATCCGGGCGCAGTCGATGCCGTGGCTTCCGCTGACCGGCGCGCGCACTCTCGACGGCGACCGCGACGGGTTGCCCCAGTCGTGGCGCGACATGGACACCTGCGTGGCCGCGGCGCCGCTCGGGTCGACCGGCCGAGCACTGGTGCTCGGCCGCCCCGGTGGGCCGGCCTTCCGACCCTCCGAGGTGGCTCGGCTCGGCTACCTAGCCGGCATCGTCGCCACCGTCCTCGGCTGACGCCCCGTCCGCGACGAGAGCGGACGCGGCCTCCGGTCCCTGCTCGAGCAGGACGGTGAAGCCTGCCTCGTCGAGCACGGGGACCCCGAGTTGCAGCGCCTTGTCGTGCTTCGATCCCGGGGACTCCCCGACCACCACGAAGGCCGTCTTCTTCGACACCGACGAGGCCGCTTTGCCGCCGCGGGCCAGGATCGCCTCCTTGGCGTCGTCCCGGCTGTAGCGATCCAGCGACCCGGTGACCACGATCGACAACCCCTCGAGGTTGCGCTCGATGGACTCGTCGCGTTCGTCCTCCATCCGCACGCCCGCCGCGGCCCACTTGTCCACGATGGCGCGGTGCCAGTCGACGTCGAACCACTCCACCACGGCCCGCGCGATGGTGGGGCCGACGCCGTCCGCCGCGGCGAGTTCCTCCTCCGACGCCGACCGCACGGCCTCCAGGCTGCCGAACCGTGCCGCCAATGCGCGGGCGGCCGTGGGACCCACGTGGCGGATGGACAGACCCACCAGGACCCGCCAGAGCGGCTGGTCTTTGGCTCGCCCGAGGTTGTCGAGCAATCGCCGACCGTTGGCGGACAGCGCCCCGGCCTTCGTACGGAAGAGATCGGTACGGGTCAGCGACTCCTCGGTCAGATCGAACAGGTCGCCCTCGTCCTCGATCACCCCGGCGGCGAGCAGGGCGGTCGCGGCCTCGTACCCGAGCACCTCGATGTCGAACGCCCCGCGGCCGGCCACGTGGAAGACACGCTCCCGCAGCTGCGCCGGGCACGAACGGGAGTTGGGGCACCGGATGTCGGCGTCGCCCTCCTTCGACGGGGCGAGCTCGGTGCCGCACTCCGGGCAGTGCGTCGGCATGACGAACTCCCGCTCGTCCCCGGTGCGGGTGTCGACCACGGGGCCGAGAACCTCCGGAATGACCTCTCCCGCTTTGCGAATGACGACCGTGTCCCCGATGAGCACACCTTTGCGTTTGACCTCCGAGGCGTTGTGCAGCGTCGCCAACGACACGGTGGATCCCGCGACGAGGACAGGCTCCATGAACGCGAAGGGCGTGACGCGGCCGGTCCGGCCGACATTCACCCGGATATCGAGCAAGGTGGTGGTGGCCTCCTCCGGCGGATACTTGAACGCGATGGCCCACCGCGGCGCACGCGAGGTGTTGCCCAGCCGTCGGTGCAGCGCCATTCGATCGACCTTGACGACGAGTCCGTCGATCTCGTGCTCGACGTCGTGCCGGTGCGCGCCCCAGTACTCCATGCGCTCGACCACCTCGTCCGCACCGTGCGCGACGACGGTGTGCGACGAGACGGGCAGTCCCCACGCCGCCAACGCGTCGTACGCGGCGGACTGGGTCTGCGGCTCGAACCCCTCCAACCGGCCGAAGCCGTGGCAGATCATGCCGAGGCGGCGCCGCGCGGTGACCGCGGGGTTCTTCTGCCGCAGCGACCCGGCCGCGGAGTTGCGCGGATTGGCGAAGGGCGCCTTGCCCTGCTCGACCAGCGAGGCGTTCAGCGCCTCGAAATCGCTGAGTCGGAAGAACACCTCACCACGCACCTCGAGCAGCGACGGAATGGGAAATTCCTTGGTGCCGGTGAGAGTTTCGGGAATGTCGTCGATGGTGCGGGCATTGAGGGTGACGTCCTCCCCCGTCCGGCCGTCTCCGCGCGTGGCCGCCCGCTCGAGAACGCCGTTGCGGTACACCAGATTCAGGGCGACACCGTCGATCTTCACCTCACACAGGTAGGCCAGGTCCGCCCCCGCTTCGGCCTCGACCCGCCCGATCCACGCCCGCAACTCGTCGACGTCGAACACGTTGTCCAACGACAACATTCGCTCGAGGTGGTCGACGGCCGTGAAGTCCGTCTCGAAGCCACCGCCCACCAGTTGCGTCGGCGAATCCGGCGTCCGGAGCTCGGGGTACTGCTCCTCGAGATCCTGCAGCCGCCGCAGCAGCGCATCGAACTGCCCGTCCGAGATGGTCGGTGCATCCCGCACGTAGTAGCGGAACTGGTGACCGCGAATCTCCTCGGCCAACTCCTGCCACTGCGCGATCACCTCGGCACTCGCGGGCGCCGACGGTGGGGGCTGCTTCTCCGTCACTCTCGAAGACTATCGGAGGGCACCGACACACCCGGTGAGCTGCGGTCGGGCACTCGATGCCCCCCGGTCGGAAGGCTCGGTGACCTGCGGTCGGAAGGCCCGGTGACCTGCGGTCGGAGGGCTCGGTGACCTGCGGTCAGAGGGCGGCAGGGTCCTCGGCGAACGCCGTCGCGACGTCCCGCACCACGGTGAGCGCGCGCCGGGCCCATCCCGCCGAGGCGCCGGCCAGTCCGCACGCCGGCGACACGGCCACCCGATCGGTGAGGACGGAGCGCGGGAAGCCCAGGCGGTCGATCAGCTCGACCGCGGGACGGGCCGCGTCCTTCCATCCCGGTTCCCGCGCGCCCGGCGCCGGATCGGTTCCCGACAGGATCCCGAGCACCGCGACCCCGCCGCCGTCGATAAAATCCCCCACGGCGTCGTACCGCCCGGGCCGCACGAGCGCGAGATCGAACGCGACGGCATGGACCCCGGCACGCCCGAACACCTCGAACGGCACGTCCTCGGCGCACGTGTGCAGGACCACGGGGCGCCCGATCCGATTCAGCACGCCGGCGAGCCGGTCGACGACCTCCGGAGCCGGGACGGCGGGCACCCGCTCGAGGCTCGTCTGCCCGGTCAACGTGCCGCCCAGCACTGCCGCCAGCTGCGGCTCGTCCAGTTGCACCACCACGTCGGCCTCGAGCCGGCGCGCCACCTCGTCGGCGTGCGCGGCCACCCCTTCGGCGAGGGACTCGGCCACGTCGCGCGCGGCACCGCGATCGGTGAGAACCCGCCGTCCTCGCGCGAGTTCGACCTCCGCCGCCAGGGTGAAGGGCCCGGCTGCCTGGACCTTGACGGTGCGCCCCGCGCCGCGCAGCCCCGCGAGCTCCCACTTCTCCTCAAGGACGTCGAGGTCCTCGGCCAGCAGGTCACGGGCTCGCCGAGCGGTGCCGTTACGGCCGGCGGCGAGCCGGTACCCCGTGGTCGAGACGTCGAGGTCGAGATCGACCAGTAGCGCCCCGGTCCGGCCCACGGTGTCGGCACCGAGGCCGCGGGCGGGCAGTTCCACCACGTGGGGCAGGTCGGGAAGTTCGCCGATCACGGTGGAGACGGCCTCGCCGATGTCGGCTCCCGGCCACGATCCGATGCCCGTGGCCCGGCCGGCCACGGGTGAGGTCGGGGTGGTCACTCGGCCGATCGATCGCCGGCGACGGCAGGCATCGCCGAGACCGTGCCCGCGGAGGCGGGCCGCTCCGAGACCGTGCCCACGGAGGCGGGCCGCTCCGAGACAGTGCCCGCGATGGTGCCGCTGCCGATGACGACGTCCCCGGCCGGGTCGGGACGGTAGAGCACGGCGGCCTGCCCTCGGGCGACGCCGGTCAGCGGGCTGTGCAGCGTGATCTCGACGGACGAGTCGCCGGGACGGGCGGTGGCCGGCGCGGTTCCGCCGTGGGCTCGCACCTGCACGACGCAGTCGACGTCGCCGACGGGCGCCTCGCCGGAGGTCCACACAGGTGCCGACGCGGTGATGCCGTGGACGTTCAGCCGCTCCGCCGATCCGACCCGCACCGTGCCCGTCTCCGGCTCGATCGCGGTCACGTAGCGCGGCTTGCCGTCCGGGGCCGGGCCCGGCAGGCCGAGTCCCTTGCGCTGACCGACGGTGAAGCCGTGGACGCCGTCGTGCTCCCCCAGGGTGCTCCCGGTCTCCGCGTCGACCAGAGCGCCGGGACGGATGCCGATCCGGGCGCCCAGAAAGGCCCGGGTGTCGCCGGAGGGGATGAAGCAGATGTCGTGACTGTCGGGCTTGTCCGCGACGGCGAGACCGCGCGCCGCGGCCTCCTCGCGCACCTGCGCCTTGGGGGTGTCCCCGATCGGGAACATCGACCGCGAGAGCTGGCGGGCGGTGAGCACGCCGAGCACGTAGGACTGATCCTTGTCCGCGTCGACGGCCCGCCGCAGCACACCGCCCTCGAGACGGGCGTAGTGGCCGGTGGCCACCGCGTCGAACCCCAGCGCCTCGGCGCGATCGGCCAGGGCGGCGAACTTGATCTTCTCGTTGCACCGCAGGCAGGGGTTGGGGGTCTCGCCGGCGGCGTAGGCCGCGACGAAGTCGTCGATGACGTCCTCCCGGAAGCGCTCCGCGAAATCCCACACGTAGAACGGGATTCCGAGCACGTCCGCGGCACGACGGGCGTCACCGGCGTCCTCCTTCGAGCAACACCCGCGCGACCCGGTGCGCAGGGTGCCCGGCGCCGTCGACAGCGCCAGATGGACGCCGACCACGTCGTGCCCGGCGTCGACCGCGCGCGCCGCGGCCACGGCGGAGTCGACTCCGCCGCTCATGGCAGCCAGAACTCGCATCGTCTTCCTAACCTCGAGAACGAACGGACGACGCCATGCCCGCAGCCCTGGCGCGCTCGACCACCCGCGGCAGCGCGGCGAGAGCGGCGTCGACATCGGCGTCGGTGGTGGTGTGGCCCAACGAGAACCGCAGGGAGCCCCGCGCGTCGTCGGGATCGACGCCCATCGCCAACAACACGTGCGACGGGCGGGGAACGCCGGCCGTGCAGGCCGACCCGGTGGAGCATTCGATGCCGGCGGCGTCGAGCAGCATCAGCAGCGAATCACCCTCGCAGCCGCGGAAGGTGACGTGGACGTTGCCGGGCAGCCGACGCTCGCCGGACGCGCCGTTGATCCGCGCGTCGGGGATCGCAGCGACGATGCCGTCGACGAACCGGTCCCGCAACGCGCTCAGGCGGGCCTCGGTGTGCGGGCGCTCCGCGACGGCGTTCGCCAGCGCCGCGGCCAGTCCCACCGCCCCGGCGACGTCGGGAGTGCCCGACCGCACGTCGCGCTCCTGACCCCCGCCGTGCAGCAACGGCTCGCACGCCACGGACCGGCCCAGCAGCAGAGCGCCCACGCCCTGCGGGCCACCGAACTTGTGCGCGGCGATGGACAGGGCGGACACCCCGCTCGCCGCGAAGTCGACCACGCGGCTCCCGACCGCCTGCACCGCGTCGCTGTGCATCGGAACGTCGAATTCGGCCGCGACGGCCGCGAGTTCGGCGATCGGCATGACGGTGCCGACCTCGTTGTTCGCCCACATGATGCTGACGACGGCGACCTCGTCGACGTGCTCCTCGAGCGCGCGGCGCAGCGCGGCCGGTGTGACGGTGCCGTCGGCCTCCACCGGCAGCCAGGTGACGGACGCGCCCTCGTGGCGTTCGAGCCACTCGACGGCGTCGAGCACCGCATGGTGCTCGACGGCGCTGGTGACGACGCGGGTGCGGCGTGGATCGGCAGCGCGCCGGGCCCAGAAGATGCCCTTGACGCCCAGGTTGTCGGACTCGGTGCCGCCGGAGGTGAAGATCACCTCGGACGGGCGGGCGCCGAGCGCCGCCGCCACGGACTCCCGGGATTCCTCGACGCGCCGCCGGGCGGCTCGGCCCGATCCGTGGAGAGAGGACGCGTTGCCGAGGGTGCCGAACACGTCGACCATGGCCTCGACCGCAGCCGGGACCATCGGAGTGGTGGCGGCGTGATCGAGGTAGACCGTGGGCCCGACGGGGCGCGGCGAACCGGAACGTGGCATGACGACGACCAGTTTAGCCGCTGCGTCGAGTCCGGCCGCGCGCCGAGCAGGCTGCAGTCCTCGGCTGCGCGCCGGACGTCACCCGGCGCGCCGGACGTCACCCGGCGCGCAGGACGTCCACGGGGTGCCGGTCGACGTGGTGCGCGTCGGCGACGGCGGGACGTCGGTGGGACGTGACCCGCAGCGGCGGGATCTCGGCGACTACCGCCTCGCGTCGCACCACCGATTCGGCCCGGCGTGCGAGCTCGCGTCGGTCTCCGCCGACGGCGTCCAGGTCGGCGCCGGTGACGACCTCCGCGCGGACACCCCGCAGGCGCAGGATGCGCGACATCGACTCGCCGATGCCCTCGGCCCCGACGAAGGCGGTGGCGGTGCTCGGCGCACCCGTCCGTTCCCGGTAGGCGATGCCGACCGGGCGCACGGTCGCCCCCGTCTCGATCGCGGCCTGGAACAGGGCGGGGCGGAACCGGCCGTAGGCCGTCCCGCACCAGGTGGTCCCCTCCGGGAAGACGACGACGGTCGCCCCGCCGCGCAGGGCGTCCGCCACCTCGTCGACGGTGTCCGGCAGGGCGCGCAGACGGTCGCGCGCGATGGGGATCACCTTGACGACGCGCGCCAGCAGCCCGAGAACGGGCCAGTCGACCAGGTCGGCGCGGGCCACGAACCGGCACGGGAAGCACGCGGCCAGGACCAGGATGTCCGTCCAGGAGACGTGATTAGCGACCACCAGGGTGCCGACGCCGGACTCGGCGGGCCGGTCTCCCCGCCGGTCGAGTCCGATGCCGAGTGCGGCGAGCATCCCGCGCGCACCGATACGGGCGGCGGCGCGACGGCCCGGAGCCGGCAGCACCCGGCCGGCGAGCAGGAGCGGGAACACCAGCAGCAGGGCGACGACGAGGACGCAACGCAGCACGACGCGCAGAGTGCCGGCGGTGGCCACCGGGGCCGTCCGGCATCCGGTCCCGCAGGGGCTGGCCGGCATCCAGGCGTGGGTCACCGGTCGCCGCCGGCCGCCGAGGGCCGGTCCGGCACCGCACCGGCCGCCGATCGGAGCCGCTCGAGGTAGCGCACGTTGGCGTCCTCCATGTGCAGCAGGGCGACGAAGTCCGCCACCCCGAACTCGGGGTCGTGCGCGGGCTCGCCGCAGATCGACGCGCCCATGCGCAGGTAGCCGCGCAGCAGCGGCGGCACCACCGTTCGCGCCGGCGGCGCGATGTCCTGCAGGTCGACCCCGTCGACCCGTACCGGTGTGCGCGGGTACGCCCGGCGCGCGCTGCGATGACGTGACGACACCAGGTCGCGGACCCCGCGCACGTGCGCTCCGACGGGCGCACCGTCACCGAGATCCATGGGCACCGAGACGCAGCCCATCACGCGGTCGTGTCCGCCCAGGTCGAGGTACCGCAGGATGCCGGACCACATCAACGCGAGCACGGCTCCGCTGCGGTGCTCGCGGTCGACGCAGGCGCGGCCCATCTCGACGGTGCCGAGCTCGAAGGCTCGCAGTTCGCTGATGTCGAACTCGGTGGCGGTGTAGTAGCCGCCGGCGCGCTCCGCGCCGGTCGGGGTGAGCATCCGGTAGCAGCCGACGACGGCGTCCGTCTCGTTCTCCACGACCAGCAGGTGATCGCAGTGCTCGTCGTAGCGGTCGACGTCGAGGCCGTCGACGAACGAGGTGGCGGCGAAACCGGGTTCGGAGCCGAAGACGTCGGCGCGCAGTCGCTGGGCGGCCCTGGCGTGATCCGGGGTGGAGCCGAGAAGGAGGGAGTAGTGGCGGTCCGCGAGCAGCGCTCGCGAACTCGGCAGAGCGAGCAGCGCTCGCGAATCGGGCGGAGCGAGCAGCGCTCGCGTGTCGGGTCGTGACGTCGTCGAGATCGATCGAACGGTCATGGCCCGAATCTGTCGCGCCCGAACGTCCGGGCGGCCACACCCGTGTGCCGTGTTCGTGGCAGCTACGTGACCATTCGCCAAACGAGCCGGGCCCCGTCACCTGATTCGGTGACGGGGCCCGGCCCGGGGACTGCGGGGTCAGCCCTTGCGCTTCTTGACCGCCTCGGTCAGCTGGGGTGCGACGTCGAACAGGTCGCCCACCACGCCGTAGTCGGCGATCTCGAAGATGGGAGCTTCCTCGTCCTTGTTGACCGCGACGATGGTCTTGGACGTCTGCATGCCGGCGCGGTGCTGGATGGCGCCGGAGATGCCGAGGGCGACGTAGAGCTGCGGCGAGACGGTCTTGCCCGTCTGGCCCACCTGGAACTGACCGGGGTAGTACCCGGAGTCGACCGCGGCGCGGGAGGCGCCGACGGCGGCACCGAGCGAGTCGGCGAGCTCCTCGACCACGGAGAACTTGTCGGCGCTGCCGACGCCGCGGCCACCGGAGACGACGACGGACGCCTCGGTGAGCTCCGGACGGTCGCCACCGACGATCGGGTCGCGGGAGACGACGCGGACGACGGCCTCCTCCTGGGCCGGGACCTCGACGTCGACGCGCTCACCGGCGCCGGCCTGCGGCTCGGCCTCGATGGCGCCGGGGCGCACCGAGATGACCGGCACGTCGCCGTTGGTCTTGGCCTCGACGGTGAAAGCACCGCCGAAGATGGAGTAGGTGGCGGACTTGTCGGCGCTCACGGACACGACGTCCTGGTGGAGTCCGGCGCCGAGGCGAGCGGCCAGACGTCCCGCCACCTCCTTGCCCTCGATGCCACCCGAGGTGATGATCGCGGCGGGCGACGCGGACTCGGCGAGCGAGGCGAGCACGTCGACCTTGGGGGTGACGAGGAAGCCGTCGACGTCGTCGGACTCCGCGACGTAGATCTTGGCCGCGCCGGCCTCGGCGAGCGCGTCGGCGATCTTGTCGGTGGTGCCGGGCGCGCCGGTGACGACCGCGGCGGGTTCACCGAGAACCCGTGCCGCGGTGATGAGTTCGGTGGTGACCTTCTTCAGTGCCCCGTCGGCGTGTTCGACGAGGACCAGTACCTCTGCCATGTGACTGACTCTCCTGTGGTTCGGGTCGGGCGATGGACGGGGGTGACTAGATGATCTTCTGCGAGACCAGGTAGTCGGCGACCTTGGTGCCGCCGTCGCCCTCGTCGGTGACGCGCTCGCCGGCCGTCTTGGGGGGCTTGGGGGTGACGTTGGTGACCGTGGTGCCGGCGTTGTCCACGCCGACCGTCTCCGGCTCGACGCCGATGTCGGCGAGGGTGAGCACCTGCACGGTCTTCTTCTTCGCGGCCATGATGCCCTTGAAGGACGGGAATCGCGGCTCGTTGATCTTCTCGGTGACCGAGACGATGGCGGGGAGCTCGGCCTCGAGGCCGAAGACGCCCTCGTCGGTCTCACGTTCGCCGGAGACCTTGCCGTCCGCGACGACGAGCTTGCGCATCTGCGTCAGCTGCGGGATGCCCAAGTACTCGGCGATGATGGCCGGGACGGCGCCGATGCGGCCGTCGGTCGCCTCGTTGCCGGCGATGACCAGATCCGCGGCCTCGCCGTTCTCGAACTCGACCTGCCCCAGTGCGGCGGCCAGTGCCCACGCCGTCTGGATGGCGTCGGAGCCGTGCATGGCGGGGTCGTTGACGTGGACGGCGCTGTCCGCGCCCATCGACAGGGCCTTGCGGATGGCCTCGGTGGCGCGGTCGGGGCCGGCCGACAGGACCTTGACCTCGCCGCCGTCGCGCTCCTTGATGAGCAGCGCTTCCTCGACGGCGCGCTCGTTGATCTCGTCCAGCACGGCATCCGCGGCCTCGCGGTCCAGCGTGTAGTCGCCGTCGGAGAGTTTGCGCTCGGACCACGTGTCCGGGACCTGCTTGATCAGTACGACGATGTTCGTCATGGGTCTGCGTCGACCTCCTGAGTCGTGTTGGTGACGATCCGGTCCGATCACTACCCACCGGTAGGTCGGCGACGGTCGCCCGACGTTCCCGGTGCGTGCGGTGGGTGTGTCCACATCCTCCCGCTGTGACGAGGACGTTACCCCATCGAGGGTTACTGGTGGGTAACTTACTCCGCCGTCAGATTTTTTCAACCCCTCCTCCCCGCCTGTCCGGGTGTGTCGCGTCACGAACTACTCTCGCCCGGATGAACGACGCGACACCGGCAGCGCCGACCCGGAACGGAGATCCTCTCCCGCTCACGGGCGAACGAACGGTCCCCGGGATCGCCGAGGAGAACTACTGGTTCCGACGCCACGAGGTGGTCTACCGGCACATCGCGCCGCGGTGCGCGGGACGCACCGTCCTCGAGGCCGGGCCGGGCGAGGGATACGGCGCCGACCTGATCGCCGAGTCGGCCCGTCTGGTCGTCGGCGTCGACTACGACGTCTCGGCCGCCGACCACATCGCCGTCCGTTACCCCGCCGTCGACATCACCCGCGGCAACCTGGTGGACCTGCCCGTCGCCGACGGAGTGATCGACGTCGTGGTCACCCTGCAGGTGATCGAGCACCTCTGGGACCAGGACCGCTTCGTTCGCGAATGCCGCCGGGTCCTGGCCCCGGGCGGCGTTCTCATCATGAGTACGCCGAACCGCATCACGTTCTCCCCCGGCCGGGACACCCCGCTCAACCCGTTCCACACCCGCGAACTCGATCCCGCGGAGCTGACCGATCTGATCGTCGCCGGCGGGTTCGAGGTGGAGCAGCTCACCGGGGTCCATCACGGGCCGACCCTGCAGGAACTCGACCGCCGGCACGGCGGCTCGTTCGTCGACGCCCAGATCGATCGGGCGCTGGCCGGCGAGCCGTGGCCCGACGAGCTCGCCCGCGACGTCGCCGGCATCGGCACCGAGGACTTCCACCTCACCGACGACCACCTCGACGCGAGCCTCGACCTGCTGATCGTCGCGCGCAGCCCGCTCGCTCCGTGACCGAGTCCGGCGCGGGGCGGGTGCCCGGAATGTTCGCCCTGGTACTGCATTCGCATCTGCCGTGGCTCCCCCATCACGGTCGGTGGCCCGTCGGCGAGGAATGGCTCTACCAGTCGTGGGCCGGCTCCTACCTACGGGTGGTGGACGTTCTGCGGCGGCTGTCGGCGGAAGGCCGGACCGATCTGCTGACCCTGGGCATCACGCCCGTCCTCGCGGCGCAGCTCGACGATCCGCACGCTCTCGACGGCATGCACCACTGGCTCGGCAACTGGTCGCTGCGCGCCGCCGAGGCGGCGACGTCACGGGATGCCGACCGCCGCGAGGCGGGCCGCCGCGAGTACCGCGAGGCCGAGCACGCCCTCGCGGAGTTCGAGACCCGGTGGCGCCACGGCGCGTCGCCCGTGCTCCGTCGCCTGGTCGACGATCGGGCCGTCGAACTGCTGGGCGGACCCCTGATGCACCCGTTCCAGCCGCTGCTCGATCCGCGCTTGCGGACGTTCTCGCTGGCGGAGGGTCTGCGCGACGGCGCTCGGCGCCTCGGCCGACGAGCCGACGGAATCTGGGCGCCGGAATGCGCCTTCACCGCCGGCATGGAGCGGGACTACGCGGCGGCCGGGGTGAGCCACTTCCTGGTCGACGGGCCCGCTCTGCGCGGCGACACCACGCTCGGCCGGCCCGTCGGCGACACCGACGTGGTCGCGTTCGGGCGGGATCTACCGGTCAGCTACCGCGTGTGGTCGCCGAAGTCCGGCTACCCCGGTCACGCCGCGTACCGCGACTTCCACACCTACGACCACGGGACCGGCCTCAAGATCGTGCGGGTCACCGGACGGACGGTCGCCGGTCCCGACAAGGCCCCGTACGCACCGGACCTCGCCGCCGCGGCTCTGCAGGACCACGTCCGCGACTTCGTCGACGTGGTTCGGCGTCGGCTGCACGACGAACACGCGCGCACCGGACGCCCCGCGCTGGTGACGGCGGCCTTCGACACGGAGCTGTTCGGTCACTGGTGGCACGAGGGTCCCAAGTGGCTCGAGGCCGTTCTGCGCGCCCTCCCCGAGGCCGGCGTGCAGGTGGGCACCCTCACCGCCGCGCGTGCGGCCGGGTTCGTCGGCGAGCCGGCGGACCTTCCGAACACCTCGTGGGGGTCCGGAAAGGACTGGCGCGTGTGGGCCGGGGACCCGGTGCAGGACCTGGTGCGACTGAACGCGGAGGTGACGGCCTCCGCCCTGGACGCCGTCGACGCCCGCGGCCCCGCCGAGGCCGCCGGACGGGACCGGACCGCCGATCAGATCCTGCGCGAGGCGCTGCTCACCGTGTCGAGCGACTGGGCGTTCATGGTGAGCAAGGACTCGGCGGCGCAGTACGCGCGCGATCGCGCGCACGAACACGCGCACGCCGTGCGGGAAATCGCGGCCGCACGCACGTCCGGACACCACGCGGCCGCCGCCCGCCTCGCCGCGGGATGGAGCGTCGCCGACGGGCTGTTTCCCGACCTCGATGCCCGTAGGCTCCCGACGAGCGAGGCACCGACCGGAGGGGTCACGCGTCGTCGGGAAGGGGTGCGATGAGAGTCCTGCTGGTCTCCTGGGAGTACCCGCCCGTCGTCGTCGGCGGCCTGGGACGGCACGTGCACCATCTCGCGACCGCACTCGCCGCCGCGGGCCACGAGGTGGTGGTCCTCGCCCGTCGACCCACGGGCACCGACGGGTCCACCCACCCCACCGAGGCCGTCGTGGCCGACGGGGTTCTCGTGGTGGCGGTCGCCGAGGATCCGGCCCACTTCGCGTTCGGCGTGGACATGATCGAGTGGACCCTCGCGCTGGGTCACGCGATGGTCCGGGCCGGGCTGGCGCTGTCCAAGCCGGGCGTCGGCGAGGGATGGGTTCCCGACGTCGTCCACGCCCACGACTGGCTCGTCGCGCACCCAGCGATCGCCCTCGCCGAGTTCTTCGACGTGCCCCTGGTGACCACCTTCCACGCCACCGAGGCCGGCCGGCACAGCGGTTGGGTGTCGGGCCGGGTGAACCGGCAGGTGCACTCGATCGAGTGGTGGCTCGCGCAGGAGTCCGACGCGGTGATCACCTGCTCCGCGTCGATGGACGACGAGGTCGCTCGTCTCTTCGCCCCGCCCGGACCGATGCACGTCGTGCGCAACGGGATCGACACCTCGACCTGGACGTTCCGCCCCCATGGACCGACCGGGCGCGCACCCGCCCTGCTCTACGTGGGCCGGCTCGAGTACGAGAAGGGCGTGCAGGACCTGATCGCGGCCCTCCCCCGCCTGCGCCGGACCCACCCCGGCACCACTCTCACGATCGTCGGCGACGGCACCCAGCGCGATCACCTGATCGAACTCGCCCGCGCGCACCGCGTGCGGCGGTCCGTCGCCTTCGCCGGGTCCGCCGATCACGACGGCGTGCTGGCCCACCTGCATCGAGCCGACGTCCTGGTGCTCCCCAGTCGGTACGAGCCCTTCGGCATCATCGCGCTCGAAGGGGCTGCCGCCGGCATTCCCCTCGTCGCCTCGACCGCGGGCGGGCTCGGCGAAGCCGTCACCGACGGGGTCACGGGTCGCTCGTTCGCTCCCGGCGACGTGGCCGGGCTGGCCACCGCGGTGCGGCGCTCCCTGGACGAGCCGGAGCGCACCCGAGCCCTCGTCGACGCCGCCCGCGAACGGCTCACCGCCGACTTCGCGTGGTCGACGGTCGCCCGCGAGACCGCCACGATCCTCGCTGCCGCGAAGCGCCGCGTCCGCACCCCGTACGCGCGGCCGCACGTCGTCGAACGGCCGCTGCCGGAACGGGATTCGAGCTAGCCCGGCAGGTCGGTGGTGCCGGCCGCCTTCTTGCGGGCGATGTCCTCGAGCGCGGCGACGTACTTCGCGCGATCGGCAGCGCCGGCCTCCCAGTCCGCCTTCCGGTTGCGCACCACTCGCGCCGGGGCGCCCACGGCGATCCCGTAGTCGGGTACGTGACCCTTGACCACCGCGTGGGCCCCGAGCACGCATCCGCGGCCGACGACGGTCTCCCGCAGCACCGTGACCTTGGCGGCGATCCACGTGTCGGGCCCGATCCGCACGGGCGACTTCACGATGCCCTGGTCCTTGATCGGGACGGTGACGTCCTCGGTGCGGTGGTCGAAATCGCAGATGTAGCACCAGTCGGCGACGAGGGTGGACGCGCCGATCTCGATGTCGAGGTAGGTGTTGACCACATTGTCCTTGCCGAAGACGACCTTGTCGCCGATGCGCAGGGACCCTTCGTGACACCGAATCGCGTTGCCGTCGCCGATGTGGACCCACCGCCCGATCTCGAGACGGGCCAGCTCCGGGGTCGCGTGGATCTCGACGTTCCTGCCCAGGAACACCATGCCGCGCAGCACGACGTGCGGATTGGCGGCCCTGAACTTCGCCAGGCGGTAGTACCGCACCAGGTACCAGGGCGTGTACGCCTTGTGGGCGAGGACCCAGCGCAGCGACGCGAGGGTCAGGAACCGGGCCTGATCGGGGTCACGTCGCCGCGACCCGCGCCACCGCGACCGCAGTGGGGCGTTCCACATGCTCGTCATGACCGGTCACCCTAATCGGCGTCGATCGACGCACCGCACACACGGGCCGTGCCCCGGACGCGGCCGGACCCCGGGCCGGGACGGCCGGTCCGATAGCATCGCGATGCCCCGATCCGACCCGGCAGGAGCCTGCATGCCCGACGCGTACCCGCACCGGACCCGACGCCCGGTGCGCGCTCGCTCGGTGGTCGCCCTGCTGGCCGTCGCGGGCGTGATCGCCTCCTGCGGATCGAGCGACGGTCCGATCGACATCTTCGGTGACACCGGCTGGCGCGGAGGCCTCTCCGATGCCCACAACAGCGCCTCCGTGACCACCGACGGCAGCCGCGATCTGGACCTGGAGTGGACCCGTCCGCTCGGCGCGGAGATCGCGACCCGACCGTCCGTCGCGCCGAACGGGCAGATCACCGCCTCGCTGGCGGCCTCGGGCAACTGTCCCCTGGGCTCCTTCCAGGGCGAGTCCGGCCGGAAGCGTTTCTGCAACGGGCTCGGCCCGTCCGGGGTGTCGTCCACCCCCGTCGCCGACACCGCGTCCAACCTCTACGCGGGCGAGGACGGCGCCGTGGTGTCGGTCAACCCGAACGGTCAGACCCGCTGGCTCACACCGGTGTACGGCGTTCCTCGCACCCCCCAGTTCCTGCCCGACGGCAACCTGCTGGCGATCACGCAGTTCGGCCAGGTCAACGTGCTGTCCAACCAGAGCGGACGGCCCGAGGCCCCGATTCTCGATCTGATTCCCACCCCCGACCCCCTCACGGCGCCCGACACCGAGCTGCGCGCCGCCGACGACGGGCTGGTGGCCTGCCTCGGCGGAGGCCCCGCCTGTCCGGTCGCCGCCGCGCCGGCCGTCGACCTCGAGGCGAGCATCGTCTACGTGGTGCTGTGGCGGGAGGGCGCGATCGCGCCGCAGGTGGTCGCGCTGCGCTACACCGCCGGGCCCGAGCCGAGCTGGTCCGAGGAATGGTCCTCGGACCTGCTCCCGTCCGCCGTCACGTCGAGTCCCGTTCTCTCCCCGGACGGTTCCCGTCTCTACACGACGGACGTCGAGGGTTCCGTGCGCGCGTACGACACCGCCGACGGCCGGGAGGTCTGGACCTACTTCGTCGGCGACCGAGCGGCGGGCAGCGTGACCGTGTCGCCGGACGGCACCCTGGTTCCGTCCGGCGGGGCCGGCTCGGTGCTGCGGGCGGTCCGTGACACCGGCGACGCACCCGAACTGGTGTGGGAGCGTGAGGATCTCGTGCAAGCCGGCGCCCCCGCCGTCGCCGGCTCCACCGTATACGCGGTGACCGGCACCGACGAGTTGTCGCTCACCACCGTCGATCTCGCCACCGGCGAGACCGTGGACACCGACGCGCTCCCGGGCGCCGCCGGGTACAGCCCGGGCGTCGTCGTCGGCTCGGACGGTGCGGTGGTGGTTCCCGTCGGGCTCGGGACGCTCTATTCGTTCCGCTGATCGCCGACTTGCGGGGTCCGCTGATCGCCGACTTGCGGGGTCCGCTGATCGCTGACCGTGCGGGGTCCGCACACGAACGCGACCGCACTGCGGCCGATCCGGGTGATCACCAGCGACAGTGGCGCGGACCCGCGCAACCCCAGCTTCGATCGCAACACGGCCGGGTCGACGTCCACCCCGCGCACCAGGATCTCGAGGGAGCCGCAGTCCCGGCGCGCGAGTTCCTTCCGTAATTGCTTCTCCTGCATCGGAAGCCGATCCAGAACCTCGAAGCCCGACGTGTCCGGCGGGATGCGGTCGCCGGAGAGATGCGCGATCCGAGGGTCGAGTTGCCACAGACCGTGCCGGGCGGCGTACTGCCGGACCAGTCCGGCCCGCACCACGGCGCCGTCCGGGTCGATCACGTACCGACCCGGCGGGCGCTCGTCGATCTCGTCCGGGTCGGTGTCCACCAGCGACACCGGCGGCGACCCCGCACGCAGGACCGTCGCGCGTCGTCGCACCCCGGGCTCGGCGACCGAGCCCGTCCACAGGCATGCCTCGCGCACGGCACCGTCGAGCGAGACCACCTCGATCTCCGCGTCCGTCGGCAGCCGATCGAAATCCAGCCCCGGCGCGCACTTCACCACGAGGTCACGCCCCGCGTAGGCCGAGAGTAGGTGCGGCAGAGGGGGTTCGAGTGCCGCGGGGTCACGCAGTCGGCGTCCGCCCGCCCGTCGACCGGGGTCCGCCAGCACCACCGTCCCGCGGGTCACGGGCGTCAGCGCGTCGGCGCGCAGGACCGGAACGTCCGGCACGTTGCGCGCCGCCATCGCCAGCCGCACGACGTCGAGGTCGCTGCCCACCACCGATGCCGCCCTAGCCCGCAGCGCGTGCAGCTCGGTGCCGATCGAACAGGTGACGTCGTGGATCACGCGACCGGCGAGCCGGTGCGCGCGGTGCGCCGACACCGCGTCCGGCGTCGCCTGCTGGACGGCGTCGTCGGTCAGGAGCCAGGATCCGGCGGCCGCCACTTTGCTGCGTGCCTTGCGCCGGACGGTCACCGTCTCCACCAGGGCCGGGGCACGAGCTCCGAAGCGGGCGCGCACCCGCGCGAGGTCACCGATCAGGGAGGTCGGGGTCAGTGCGTACTCGTCGACCTCGGCGAGCGCCTCCACCGCACCCGCCAGGTACTCGACGTCGTCGAGGTCGAACGCGTAGCCCACCGAGTCAGTCGGCGGCGAGCGGCTTGGTGCCGGTGATCATCACGTTGTAGAAGTAGCCGCGTGGCACCACGTGGTGGAGCACCTTCTCGTCGAGCCAGCTGAGCGACTTCCAGCCGGTGAAAGCGAACCGCGCCCATCCCCAGCCCAGCTTCTCCGCCGGCACGGCCGCTTCGAACGTGCGCACGGGCCACCCGAGCAGGGCGGCGGCGAACTCCTCGGTCTTCGCCTGCACGTCCTCGGCGCCCGCGGCGGTCGCGATCTCCTCGAGCTCCGTGGGGTCGAACGTGTGCAGATCCACGACAGCTTCGAGCGCCGCGGCGCGGGAGGATTCGTCGAGTTCCTGCTGCGGACGACGCCAGTCGGCGAGGAACGGCAGCTTGGTCACGCGCGTCGTCGCCTCCCACGTCGCCCGGCCGAGCCAGCGCGCATAGAAGTTGCCGACGGTGGTCGGCTCGCCCGCGAAGACGAAGCGTCCGCCGGGCTTCAGCACCCGCAGCACCTCGCGCAGCGACTGTTCCACATCCGGAATGTGGTGCAGGACGGCATGACCCACGACCAGGTCGAACGTGTCGTCGTCGTACGGGATGGTCTCCGCGTCGGCCACCCGGCCGTCGACCGGCAGGCCGAGGTTCTCGGCGTTGCGCAGAGCCACCTTGACCATGCCCGGCGACAGATCGGTCACCGAACCGGTCGCGGCGACCCCGCTCTGCATCAGATTCAGCAGGAAGAAGCCGGTGCCGCAGCCCAGTTCCAACGCCCGCTCGTACGGGAGCGGCTGATCGCCCGCCACGGCGTCGAACCGCCCGCGGGCGTAGTCGATGCAGCGCTGGTCGTAGGAGATGGACCACTTGTCGTCGTACGTCTCGGCTTCCCAGTCGTGGTAGAGCACCTGGGCGAGCTTGGTGTCCGAGCGTGCGGCCGCGACCTCCTCGGCACTGGCGTGAGGCCGCGGTGCCGGATCGAGGGTCGCGTCGGCCGACGAGGAGTCGGCCGGGATCGGGTCGTGACGAACGGTCATGAAAACAGAGCCTAACCGGTGTCCCTGAACGGTCGGCGTCGGTTCCCGGTCAGTTCCCCGTGAACTCGGCCTTGCCGGGGCCGTTCTCGAGGAACGACGACATGCCGATCGACCGGTCGTCGGTGGCGAACAAGGACGCGAACACGTGGGCCTCGATCTTCAGGCCCGTGGCGAGGTCGGTGTCGAGGCCCTCGTCGATCGCCGCCTTCGCGGCGGCCAGCGCGCGCGACGCCCCGCCGACGAACTGGCTCGCCCACGCCCGCGCGGCGTCGTACACCGCATCGGGAGCCACCACCTCGTCGACCAGGCCGATTCGCAGTGCTTCCTCCGCGCCGACGAAGCGGCCGGTGAAGATCATGTCCTTGGCGCGGCTCGGCCCGATCAGGCGCGCGAGGCGCTGCGTTCCGCCGCCGCCGGGGATGACGCCGAGCAGCACCTCCGGCACGCCCAGCTTGGCGTTGTCCCCGGCAATGCGCCGATCCGCGCCGAGGGCGACCTCGAGTCCGCCGCCCAGGGCGTAGCCGGTGATCGCCGCGACCGTCGGCTTCGGGATGGACGCCACGGCGCCGAGGCCCGCCTGCAGACCACCGATTGCATCGGTCATCTGCTGGGCGCTCATCTCGGCCATCTCCTTGATGTCCGCACCCGCGGCGAAGACCTTCTCGCCGCCGTACACGATCACCGCGCGCACCGCGTCGTCCGCGGTGGCCGCGGCGGCGACGTCCCGGAGCTCGCCCTGCACCTGGCGGTTCAGCGCGTTCATCGGGGGGCGCGAGAGTCGGATGGTGCCGATGCCGCCGTCGACGTCGAGAGTCACGAATTCAGCCATGGCGGTGAGGCTACCGTCAGCCGAACGCCGCGTAGTACCGCTCGGCGCCGGGGAACTCGACTCGACGGTTCTCCCCGTCGTGCACGAGAACGGGCTGCACCGGTTCCAGTCGATACGGGGCCGCGAACGCGTCCGCGACGGTGGCGTGCTCGGCCAGGTCCGCCAGGGTGGACCAGGTGGGCGGCATCATCGTGCGCGCACGGGTACGCAGGTCCGCCACGGCGTCGGCCGGTCGGAACCAGCCGGCGTCCACCGCTTCGCTCGTGGCGTCGTCGGCGCGCTGCCCGGCCGGCACGGCGGCGAGGAAGAATCGGGTGTCGTAACGCCGCGTCGTCTCCCCCTCCGGGGTGATCCAGCGGGCGGCGGGCCGCAGCAGATCGGCACGAACCGACAGACCGGTGTCGGCGAGGAACTCGGAGAACGCGATCTCGCGGCGCTCCACCGCCCGACGGCCGTCCGCGTACTCCGCGGTGTCGGCGACGACGGCGTGCTCGTCCGGCCCGGCCAGCAGAATTCCGCACTCCTCGAACGTCTCCCGCACGGCGGCGAGTACCAGGGCTCGTGCCGTCGGCTCGTCGGTGCCGAACTGCTCCGCCCACCAGGACGGCGCGGGCCCCACCCACGGATCGTCGCCCGTCGGCGCGGTGCGGTCGGAGGCGTCGACCCCGCCACCGGGATAGACCGTCATCCCCGCGGCGAAGGCCATCGCCTTCACCCGGCGCTGCAGGAACACCTCGACGCCGTGCTCGCCGTCCCGCACCAGCACGACGGTCGACGCATCGCGCACCGGCACGCTCATCGGGCGCGGCGATGCGACGGGCCGCGGCGCTTGCGGCGCGCGAAGAACCGGTCGTCCGTCCGATCCAGGGCGATGGCCTGACTGAAGGCCGTGGAGAGGTTCTCCTCGGTGATGACGTCGTCGATCAGTCCCTGGGCGACCACTCCGCCTTCCTTGAGCAGCATGGCGTGGGTGAAGCCGGGCGGGATCTCCTCGACGTGGTGGGTGACCAGCACCGTCGCCGGGGCGTCCGGGTTCATCGCGAGCTCGGTGAGGATCGCGACGAGGTCCTCGCGACCGCCGAGGTCGAGGCCGGCGGCGGGCTCGTCGAGCAGGAGCAATTCCGGGTCGGTCATGAGGGCCCGGGCGATGAGGACGCGTTTGCGCTCGCCCTCGGACAGGGTGCCGAAGGTGCGGCGTGCAAGGTGTTCGATGCCGGCGCGCTCGAGCATGTCGATGGCTCGCTCGTCGTCGACGTCCTCGTACTCCTCGCGCCACCGGCCGAGCACCGCGTAGCCGGCCGACACCACGAGGTCGGAGACCACCTCATCACCCGGAATGCGCCCCGCGAGTGCCGCCGACGACAGCCCGATCCGCGGCTTGAGCTCCGAGATGTCCACGTGCCCCAGGGTTTCCGCCAGCACGTGCGCCGTGCCCTCGGTCGGGTACAGCTCCGCGGCGGCGATCTTCAGCAGCGTCGTCTTGCCCGCTCCGTTGGGGCCGAGCACCACCCACCGCTCGTCGAGTTCGACGTTCCACGAGACCGGACCCACGAGCGTCGTCGTCCCCCGGCGGACGGACACGGAGTCGAGTTGGACGAGCAGGTCGGGATCAGGTTCGGACACGACGTCCATCTTGTCCCACGCCGCCGGGCTCGACACGGCAGGATTGCCTCGCGTGTCGCACGATCACCCGTCCCCCCGGTCCCTGTCGGCCCCCGGCCGTCCCTTTCCGCTCGGCGCGCACCCCGTCGACGGTGGTGTCTCGTTCGCCGTCCACGCGCCCGAGGCCACCGCGGTGGACGTCTGCGTGATCGAGGACGACGGCACCGAGACTCGTCATCGCCTGCCCGAACGGACCTACGGGATCTGGCACGGCGTCGTCGCCGACGCCGCGGTGGGTACGCGGTACGGACTGCGCGCCGACGGTCCCTGGCACCCGGAGACCGGCCGCCGTTTCGATCCCGGCAAGCTGCTCCTCGATCCCTATGCCCGCCGCATCACCGGCGGCCTCGGCGACGCGCACGCCCTCCTGCCGTACGACGACGAACCGTTCGGCCGCCGATCCCATCGCGACTCTCGTGGTCACGTTCCCCTCGCCGTCGTCTGCGCGCCCGCCGAGCGTCGCGGACGTGCCCGCCTCGAGACCGACTGGGACGCCACCGTCGTCTACGAACTGCACGTCGGTTCCTTCACCGCGACGCATCCCGACGTCCCCGAGAACCTCCGCGGGACGTACGCCGGGCTCGCGCACCCCGCCGTCGTCGCCCATCTGCGCGATCTCGGCGTCACGGCCGTCGAACTGCTGCCGGTGCACGCGTGTCTCACCGAACCCGGCGTACGCGCCCGCGGGATGCGCAACCACTGGGGGTACTCCACGGCCTCCTACTTCGCCCCGGAACCGCGGTACTCCTCCGTTCCCGGCGGCGAGGTCGAGGAATTCCGGGCCATGGTCGACGCGCTCCACGAGGCCGGCCTCGAGGTGATCCTCGACGTCGTCTACAACCACACCTGCGAGGGCGGTGTCGACGGGCCGTCGCTGTCCTGTCGGGGTCTCGACGCGCCGGGGTACTACCTGCTCGACGAGCGCGGCCACGACGTCGACCTCACCGGCTGCGGCAACACCCTGGACGCCGCCTCGCCCGTCGTCGTGCGCATGGTGTGCGACTCGCTGCGGTACTGGGCCACCGACATGGGTGTCGACGGGTTCCGCTTCGACCTCGCGTCCACCCTCGGGCGCCCGGGTGGGTGGCGGTTCGACCCGCGGGCGCCGTTGCTCAGTGCCATCGCGGCGGACCCCGTGCTCTGCCGGACCAAGCTGATCGCCGAGCCCTGGGACGCCACCGGGCCCGGCTATCAGGTTGGCGGCTTCGGCGGCGTGTGGAGCGAGTGGAACGACCGCTACCGCGACACCGTGCGCAGGTTCTTCGCCGGGCAGGGCGGAGTGCGCGAGCTCGCCTCGCGGCTCGCCGGGTCCGAGGACATCTTCGGCGCCGGCGGGCGGCGACCGTGGGCGTCGATCAACTTCGTCACCGCGCACGACGGTTTCACCGTCCGCGACCTGGTCTCGTACGAGCGCAAGCACAACGAGGCCAACGGCGAGGCCAACCGCGACGGCTCGGACGGCAACCACTCGGTGAACCACGGGGTCGAGGGCGACACGGAGGATCCGGCCGTTCTGGCGGCCCGCGACCGGCACGTCCGCGCGCTGCTGTCGGTGCTCGCCCTCTCCACCGGGACGCCGATGTTTCTCGCGGGCGACGAATTCGGGCACACCCAGCATGGCAACAACAACGCCTACTGCGTCCCGGCCGACACGCCCGCCGCCGAGGCCCACGCCGTCCGGTGGGCGGACCGCGACACCGACCTCGCGACCACCCTCGCCCGCGCACTCCGGTGTCGGCGGACGGCGCCGGTACTGCGACAGCAGGAGTTCTTCGCGGGACGACGCACGCCGACGGGCGAGCCGGACCTCGTGTGGTTCGACGCCGCGGGGAACGAGATCCTCGGCGACGCCTGGCACGACGACACGGCCCGCACCCTGCAGGCGTGGGTCGACGGATCCGACGTCCGCATCCCCGGGTCGCACGGCCGGTCGTTCGAGTCCGCGCTGCTGGTGGTGCACGCCGGGGGGCCGACGGGCATCGTGCTCCCCCACCACGACGCCGTGACGCCGGCCTCCGACCACTTGCCCGTCTACGTGCCCGTCTTCGACTCCGCCTCACGGGACGGTCGGCCGATCGACCCGGCCGGGCAGGAACCGGGGAGTGTGGTCGAGGTGGCGGGGCCGATCGTGCTGGTGTACGTGACCGCGGCGCGCTGAGCGCCGCCATCGACACCGCGGCGCGCTGAGCGCCGCCATCGACACCGCGGCGCGCTGAGCGCCGCCATCGACACCGCGGCGCGCTGAGCGCCGCCATCGACACCGCGGCGCGCTGAGCGCCGCCATCGACACCGCGGCGCGTTGAGCTAGGTGATGCTGCGCAGGTCGGCGAGCACCGTCGTCGACCCGGGCGCGACCTCGGTGTAGCCGGCGTCGCGGACGCCGACCACGGCGTCGCCGAGGGCGATCGACTCGGTCCAGCGGGCCTCGTCGGCGATGCGCACGTCCGTCGGGCAGCCGCGACGGAACCATCGCTCGACCGTCTCGACCGGCAATCGTCCGGCCGCGAGCATGACCGCGTGGCCGACCTGGGCGGCGGTCTTGCCCACGGTCATGTCGAGGGTTCCGTTCACCCACAGGACGAGTGCGTCGGGATCGGGCGCGTCGGTGCGGTCGTCGAGCGGAAGGTCCGTGCCCTCGACCTGCAACTTGCGCAGGCGCGGATCGAGATCGCGCAGCCGACACGGCACGTACGCCCGCGCCGAGGCGCCGTCGACCGTCGTCGTGATGCCGTCGACCTCCTGCGCCGCGGCCCACTGCGCGCCGCGCGCCCGGCGGGACACCTTGCGAATGCGGGCGTCCAGCCAGGCCGTGTACTCGCCGTGCCACGGTCCGTCCGGGCCGACCCGGGGGTCGAGGCACACCAGCGCGGTGGCGGTGGCGGCGGCGCGGAGGAGGGCCGACCGGGCCGGCGGCTCGGCCTTCGGAATGTGCAGCACCATCGGCATGGCCCGCACGTCGCCGGGATCGTTCGGGTCGTGCCGGCTGCCGAATCGGTCCGCTCCGTCTGCCATGCGGACGAGGGCGGCGTGACGGTCGGTCAGCGACGTGTCGGGTACGGTCGCGGGCTCCGGCTCGGGCCCGGGACCGGTCTCGGGGTCGCGATGGGGCTCGGTCACGGGATCGGGATGCGCCGGACGAGGCCGTCGACGGTGTCGGCGGCCTCGATCTCGCTGCGGGTGACTCCGAGGACGAACAGCAGAGCGTCGAGAAACGGGGAGGACAGTGCGGTGTCCGCGACCTCGCGCAGCGCCGGCTTGGCGTTGAACGCCACTCCGAGTCCGGCGGCGGTGAGCATGTCGATGTCGTTGGCCCCGTCGCCGACGGCCACCGTCTGCTCCATGGGGACGCCGACCTCGGACGCGAACTGCCGCAACGCCAACGCCTTCTGCGCGCGGTCGACCACCTGCCCGGTCACTCGGCCGGTGAGCTTTCCGTCGACGATCTCGAGGGTGTTGGCCTGCACGAAGTCCAACTCGAGTTCGTGGGCGAGCCCCTCGATGACCTGGCGGAAGCCGCCGGAGACGACGCCGCAGTGGTATCCCAATCGACGCAACGTTCGAATGGTGGTGCGGGCGCCCGGAGTGAGCTGCAACTCGGCGGCCACCTCGTCGATGACCGACGCGTCGAGGCCGGACAGCGTCGCCACGCGGCGATCGAGCGACTCCGCGAAGTCGATCTCGCCCCGCATCGCGGCCTCGGTGACCTCGCGGACCTCGTCCTCGACGCCGGCGCGGGCGGCCAGCATCTCGATGACCTCGCCCTGAACCAGGGTCGAGTCGACGTCGAACACGATGAGCCGCTTGGCACGGCGGGCGAGGCCGGCGCGTTCGACGGCGACGTCGATCCCCACTCCGGCGGCGACCGTGGCGAGGGAGGTGCGCAGACGTTCGTCGGCGTCGTCGGTGGTGCCGTCGACGGAGACCAGCAGTTCCAGCCCCGTGACCGGATAGTCGGCGATGCCGCGGATGGAGTCGATGTTCGCCCCCTGACGGGCCAGCTCGCTCGACAACACGCTGATCGCCCGTGCCGTGACGGGCCGTCCGAGCACCACCACCACGTGGGTGGACAGCGGGGCGCGGCCGTGTTCGCTACCCACCTCGACGTCGACGTGGACGCCGACGGTGGCCATGGCCTCCTCGAGGTGCTCGTGCAGCGTCTCGACGTCGCCGGCGCACTCCCCCAGCACGCCGAGGGTCAGACGGCCACGAATGACGACCTGCTCCACGTCGAGCACGGACACGTCGTGGCGCGCGAGGGTGGCGAACAGAACGGACGTGACACCCGGCTTGTCACCGCCGGTGACGGTGACGAGCACCGACGTGGCGCGCCGCCCGGGCTGCGTGTCCTGTGTCTCATTGCTGGTCACGAAGGACCCCTTTCCAGCGAAAAGCCCCTCGCCGAGACGGGAGGGGCTGATCGCACGAGACGGTGTCAGTGGCGGCCGGAATCCGGATCGCGGTCCGCCGACGACTCGTGGTCGCTGGTGGCGATCGGTGCCCGACGAGCCTGCTCGAGCGTTTCCGTGGTCTTGCCGCCGCCGTGGCCGGGGCCCACGTGCGCCTCGGCACGCATGCGCTCGACCATGTGCGGGTAGTGCAGCTCGAAAGCCGGACGCTCCGAACGGATGCGGGGCAGTTCCACGAAGTTGTGGCGCGGCGGCGGGCAGCTGGTGGCCCACTCGAGCGAGTTGCCGTAGCCCCACGGGTCGTCGACCGTGACCGGATCGCCGTAGCGGTAGCTCTTGAAGACGTTCCACAGGAACGGCAGCGTCGAGGCACCGAGGACGAACGCACCGACCGTGGAGATCGAGTTCAGCACCGTGAAGCCGTCGGACGGCAGGTAATCCGCGTAGCGACGCGGGAAGCCCTCGGCGCCGAGCCAGTGCTGCACCAGGAACGTCAGGTGGAAGCCGATGAACGTGGCCCAGAAGTGCCACTTGCCGAGCGCCTCGTCCATCATGCGGCCGGTCATCTTGGGGAACCAGAAGTAGATGCCCGCGTAGGTGGCGAACACGATGGTGCCGAAGAGCACGTAGTGGAAGTGCGCGACCACGAAGTACGAGTCGGTGACGTGGAAGTCGATGGGCGGGCTGGCGAGCAGCACGCCGGACAGACCACCGAAGAGGAAGGTCACCAGGAAGCCGACCGAGAAGAGCATCGGCGTCTCGAAGGTCAGGTGCCCCTTCCACATGGTGCCGATCCAGTTGAAGAACTTCACACCGGTGGGCACCGCGATGAGGAACGTCATGAAGGAGAAGAACGGCAGCAGCACCGCGCCGGTGGCGTACATGTGGTGCGCCCACACCGCGATGGAGAGCGCCGCGATGGCGATGGTGGCGTAGATCAGACCCGTGTATCCGAACAGCGGCTTACGGGAGAAGACCGGGAAGATCTCCGAGACGATGCCGAAGAACGGCAGCGCGATGATGTACACCTCGGGGTGACCGAAGAACCAGAACAGGTGCTGCCACAGCAGGACGCCGCCCGTGGCCGGGTCGAACAGGTGCGCGCCGAGATGCCGGTCCGCCGCCAGGCCGAGCAGCGCCGCGGTGAGCAGCGGGAAGGCGAGCAGCACCAGGATCATCGTGACGAAGATGTTCCAGGTGAAGATCGGCATGCGGAACATGGTCATGCCGGGCGCACGCAGGCAGATGACCGTGGTGATCATGTTGACGCCACCGAGGATGGTGCCGAGGCCCGACAGCGCCAGGCCCATGATCCAGAAGTCGGCGCCGATGCCGGGCGAGTGCACCGCGTCGGTCAGCGGCGTGTAGGCCGTCCAGCCGAAGTCCGCGGCACCACCCGGGGTGATGAAGCCGGCGGACGCGATGAGCGCACCGAACAGGTAGAGCCAGTAGCTGAACGCGTTCAGACGCGGGAACGCCACGTCCGGTGCGCCGAGCTGCAGCGGCATGATGTAGTTCGCGAACGCGAAGACGATCGGCGTCGCGTACAGCAGCAGCATGATGGTGCCGTGCATGGTGAAGAGCTGGTTGTACTGCTCGTTCGACAGGAACTGCAGGCCCGGCACGGCCAGCTCCGCGCGCATGAGCAGCGCCAGGACACCACCGAACAGGAAGAACCCGAACGAGGTGACCATGTACATGATGCCGAGCGTTTTGGGATCGGTGGTCGTCACCATCTTGTGGACGAACGAACCCTTGGGCCCCATGCGGGGCGGGTACGGCCGCGAAGCCGTCAGCTCGGGGACTGGCTGGGGCGCTAGGGCAGTCACTGATCCTCCTGAATGCGCGTCTCCCCGCGGAAGCGAAGTGGACGCATGAACGTGCGCTACAAGGATCGTAACCCCCTGGGCCGACATGTGAAGCGCGGGTCCTACTCGGTGTCGTAGGTCGTCCGTCACGCCGTGACGCCTCCAGTAGGGTCACCGCCATGCTGCGTCGCTTCCGTCGTCGATCGGCCGCGCTCGTCGTCACCCTCGGAGCCCTGGTCGCGACGCTGTCCGCTTGTGGCGACACCGGTGGGGACGACGCGTCGACGATCGTGCGGACCACCACCAACGTGGCCGGCGCCGGCGTCGTCGGGATCGAGCGCGACACCGTCGGCCTGTGCGCCCTCCCCCAGCCCGCCGACACCTTCGGTCGGCAGGGCGACGGGCGCATCGTCGTCGGCAGCGGCCGCACCGTCACCGTTCCGGCCGACCCGAGGCGCATCGTCGTGCTGTCGATGGAGGCGCTCGACGCGTCCTGCGCCGTCGGTACCTGGGAGTCGGTGGTCGGCGCACCCACCGTCCCGCTCGCGCCCACCGCTCCCCCGTCCGCCCTGCCCCGCCCCGACTACCTCGGCACCGGCATCGCGCAGATCGCCCCCGTCGGCCCACCCTCGGCACCCGACGTCGACGCGGTCCGGGCGCTCGCACCCGATGTCGTCATCGGCACGGACGACCTCGACCCGGCCGTCCGCGACGAGCTCGACGCCATCGCCCCGACGGTTCTGACCCGCGCCGAGTCCTCCTGGACCGACCGAGCTCTGCTCGCGGCCACGGCCATGGGACGTCGGGACGCGGCGTCGCGCGCCGTCGACGACTACCGCGCTCGGGCCGAGGACGTGGGGCGCCGCCTGAACAGTCGGCTCACCGAGGCCTCCGTGATCCGGTTCCACGGCGACGGCGCCGACGTCCTCGGCGACGACAGCTTCGCCGGTCAGGTCCTCACCGCCGCCGGCGTCCGCCGACCGGGACCCCAACAGGGTCCGACCGCACCGCTTCCGGCCGACGATCTCTCCGTCGCCGAGGGCGACCTGATCTACGTGATCTTCGACGGCCCCGAGGGACTCGAGTACGGGCGCAGCGTCATGGAGACCGACGCCTGGAAGGACCTCGGTGCCGCGACCGACGGACGCGTCTTCGCCGTCGACGACGCCGCCTGGTCCGGTGACGGCGTCATTGCCGCCCGCACCGTGCTGACCGACCTCGAGAACTCCCTGAACGGGTACGTCTGACGTGCCGGTACCCGAGTTCATCCTGAGTCTGCGGGAGAAGATCGGCCACGCCCCGCTCTGGCTGTCCGGTGTCAGCGCCGTCGTTCTGGACGCCGAGGATCGGATCCTGCTGACCCGGCGCGTCGACAACGGACGGTGGGCCGTCGTGTCCGGCGTGCTCGAACCCGGTGAGGAACCGGGCCCGGCGGCGCTGCGCGAGATCGCCGAGGAGACGGGTGTGACGGCCGAGCTCGTGCGACTGACCAGCGTCGACGTGACGGAGCCGATCGTCTACCCCAACGGCGACCACACGCAGTACCTCGACCTCTGCTTCCTCGCCCGGCACGTCTCCGGCGAAGCACGGGTGGCCGACGACGAGAACACCGACGTGCGCTGGTTCTCGGCGGACCACCTGCCGGCCGACCTCACCGACACCTCCCGGCTGCGCATCGACAAGGCGCTCCACCACGGCCCGGAGGCGTGGTTCCGGAAGTAGTTCCCCCACCTGCGCAGGTTTCCGCCACCCTCACCGGTTGCAACAGATGCACCTGACCACGACCTGCGCAGCTGCGGGGTTCCGTGGCCGCGGCGCGCGAGTTCTGCCACATCATCGGCAGGAGATCGACGAGTTCGCAGAACCGACGCCGATCATGTGGGAAAACTCGCGCGGCGGCCGGTCCGACAGCACCCGGAACGAGAAACGGGGCACCACCCGAGAAGGTGGTGCCCCGTTCACGAGCAGGGGATCAGAAGTCCCAATCGTCGTCCTCGGTGTTGACGGCCTTGCCGATGACGTAGGAGCTGCCGGAGCCGGAGAAGAAGTCGTGGTTCTCGTCCGCGTTGGGCGACAGCGCCGACAGAATGGCCGGGTTGACGTCGGTCTCGTCCTTGGGGAAGAGCCCCTCGTAGCCGAGGTTCATCAGCGCCTTGTTGGCGTTGTAGCGGAGGAACTTCTTCACGTCCTCGCTGAGCCCGACCTCGTCGTAGAGGTCCTGGGTGTACTCGGTCTCGTTCTCGTACAGCTCGAAGAGGAGGTCGAAGGTGTAGTTCTTCAGCTCCTCGCGCTCGGCGGCGGACCGCGTCTCGAGCCCGCGCTGGTACTTGTAGCCGATGTAGTACCCGTGCACCGCCTCGTCGCGAATGATGAGGCGGATCAGGTCGGCGGTGTTGGTGAGCTTGGCCCGCGAGGACCAGTACATCGGCAGGTAGAAGCCCGAGTAGAAGAGGAAGGACTCGAGGAGGGTCGAGGCGACCTTGCGCTTGAGCGGGTCGTCGCCCTGGTAGTAGTCCATGACGATGGACGCCTTGCGCTGCAGGTTGGGGTTCTCCTCCGACCAGCGGAACGCGTCGTCGATGTCCCGCGTGGAGCACAGGGTGGAGAAGATCGACGAGTAGGACTTGGCGTGCACCGACTCCATGAACGCGATGTTGGTGTACACCGCCTCCTCGTGCGGGGTGATCGCGTCGGGGATGAGCGACACGGCGCCCACGGTGCCCTGGATGGTGTCGAGCAGCGTCAGGCCGGTGAACACCCGCATGGTGAGCTGCTTCTCGTGTTCGGTGAGCGTCTGCCACGACGGGATGTCGTTGGACACCGGCACCTTCTCGGGGAGCCAGAAGTTGCCGGTGAGGCGATCCCAGACCTCGGCGTCCTTGTCGTCCTGCACGCGGTTCCAGTTGATCGCGGAGACGCGATCGATGAGCTTCACCATGTATTCCTACCTGCCGATTCGACGCGGTTCGCGGCCGTACCGCGATGCTCGTGCGGGCGCGTTCGTCGCGCCAAATGTCACCGGCCCCAACACTACCGGTTGTGGAATCTCTCGGAGGACAACACAAGGGAGTGTGTCTTCGACCCGTGCGCCGTTTGCACCCCTAGGGATGTGCAAACGGCGCACAGCGGGCGCAGCCCGACTCTCCGACCCACCCCTCCCTCCGCAGAACAGTGGCGACCTCGGCTGCGACGCCGCATGGGTCACGCACGACCTCGTCGTACCCGTAGACCAAGCGGGGCCGGCCGGCGAGTTCGGCGGCGTTGTCCCGTCGACGATCACGAAACGCAACGGCCGAAGTGCTGTGGAACCGACGCCCGTCCAGGCGCACGATCAGATCGGCGCCGTGCGGGGAGTAATCCACGTCCTCGAACAGCGTCCGCCCATCGACGGTGACGGGACTCTGGCGCCGCGCCCGTGGCAACCCGTGCGCTTCCTCCACCTCGACGGCGTACGCCAGCTCGAGCACCGACGCCACTCCGTCGGTCAAGAACTCGACCGCGCGATTCAGCGCCGCCCGGTAGCGATACGGGGGTCGCTGCACCAACCGTGTGCGCACGGCACCCACCGTCACCACGCCGGTGGAGACCACCGACACCAGCGTCGACATCGCCTCGCGCGCAGTGGGTTCGGCCGTAGCCAGATCTACTGC
The DNA here is from genome assembly GCF_001620025.1 of Rhodococcus sp. PBTS 1. Taxonomy (NCBI): domain Bacteria; kingdom Bacillati; phylum Actinomycetota; class Actinomycetes; order Mycobacteriales; family Nocardiaceae; genus Rhodococcus; species Rhodococcus sp. PBTS 1. The sequence goes on along the minus strand of NZ_CP015219.1, from coordinate 1,375,791 downwards.
GGTGTCTGCAGCCCCCGTCCGGGGCAATGCCGAACCGTGGACCACGTACGGATATGCGCGCGACCGATGCACGACGACTCCCGGATGGACCGTCGACCCCACCCGCGCCACCGGCGCCGTGTTCGTGGACCGACCGCGTACCGACGTGGGTGCCTGACATCGCGCGGACCGTCCGTACGGAACCGTCACGTGCACCGGCTGCAGCGATGTGGCCCGGCGAACAAATCCCCACTCCTCGGCGGCCGTGTGGTGGCTGAGCAACGCATGTGCGCCGCCGTACAACAACGCGGCCCGCAGGGTCTGCTCGCGGTCGAGCGGTCCGGCGGCCACCGCGTACACCCCGCGCAGCACGATGACCCAACGACCGGATTCGATGTGCCGACGAACGCGGCTGCGGCTGTAGCCGCACACCGTCACCTGCGATTGAGTGAACAGGCCAGCCTGGTCGTCGATGACCCTCTGAAGATCGTCCCCCCGGATATCCATGGGCGGATGGTGCACCAGGCTCCCGACACTGTCAGGGTCGTGCGCCTTTTGCACATCCCTGGATGTGCAAAAGGCGCACGGGCGCGGAGCGCACTACAGCATGCAGCTGACGCAGCCCTCGACCTCGGTGCCTTCGAGGGCCATCTGCCGCAGCCGGATGTAGTACAGCGTCTTGATTCCCTTGCGCCACGCGTAGATCTGCGCCTTGTTGATGTCGCGGGTGGTGGCGGTGTCCTTGAAGAACAGCGTGAGCGACAGGCCCTGGTCGACGTGCTGCGTGGCCGCGGCGTAGGTGTCGATGATCTTCTCGTACCCGATCTCGTACGCGTCCTGGTAGTAGTCCAGGTTGTCGTTGGTCAGGTACGGCGCCGGGTAGTAGACGCGACCGATCTTGCCTTCCTTGCGGATCTCGATCTTCGACGCCACCGGGTGGATGGAGCTGGTGGAGTAGTTGATGTAGGAGATCGACCCGGTCGGCGGCACGGCCTGCAGGTTCTGGTTGTAGATGCCGTGCTCGCGCACCGACGCCTTCAGCTGCTCCCAGTCGGCTTGCGTCGGGATGTGGATGCCGGCGTCGGCGAACAGCTCGCGCACCCGTGCGGTCTTCGGCTCCCACACCTGCTCGGTGTATTTGTCGAAGAATTCACCGGAGGCGTACTTCGACTCGGGGAAGCCACCGAAGGAGGTGCCGCGCTCGATCGCGAGACGGTTCGACGCGCGCAGCGCATGGAACAGCACCGTGTAGAAGTACATGTCGGTGAAGTCGATGCCCTCCTCGCTGCCGTAGAAGATGCGCTCGCGGGCGAGGTACCCGTGCAGGTTCATCTGCCCGAGGCCGATGGCGTGAGAGTTGTTGTTGCCCTTCTCGATCGACGGCACCGACGTGATGTGCGTCTGATCGGAGACGGCCGTGAGGCCGCGGATGGCGACCTCGATGGTCTGCGCGAAGTCCGGCGAATCCATCGTCTTGGCGATGTTCAGCGAGCCGAGATTGCACGAGATGTCCTTGCCGACGTGGCTGTAGGACAGATCGTCGTTGAACGTCGACGGCGTGGAGACCTGGAGGATCTCCGAGCACAGGTTGGAGTGGGTGATCTTGCCGTCGATCGGGTTGGCCCGGTTCACCGTGTCCTCGAACATGATGTACGGGTAGCCCGACTCGAACTGCAGCTCGGCGAGGGTCTGGAAGAACTCGCGCGCCTTGATCTTGGTCTTGCGGATGCGCTTGTCGTCCACCATCTCGTGGTACTTCTCGGTGACGTTCACGTCCGCGAAGGGCACGCCGTATATGCGCTCGACGTCGTACGGCGAGAACAGGTACATGTCCTCGTTCTTCTTCGCCAGCTCGAACGTGATGTCCGGGATCACCACGCCCAGCGACAGCGTCTTGATGCGGATCTTCTCGTCCGCGTTCTCGCGCTTGGTGTCGAGGAAGCGGTAGATGTCGGGGTGGTGCGCGTGCAGATACACCGCGCCCGCACCCTGCCGGGCACCGAGTTGGTTGGCGTAGGAGAACGAGTCCTCGAGCAGCTTCATGATCGGGATGACGCCGGACGACTGGTTTTCGATGCGCTTGATCGGCGCGCCGGCCTCACGAATGTTGCTGAGCAGCAACGCCACTCCGCCGCCGCGCTTGGACAGCTGCAGGGCCGAGTTGATCGAGCGACCGATGGACTCCATGTTGTCCTCGATGCGCAGCAGGAAGCAGGAGACGGGCTCGCCGCGCTGCTTCTTGCCCGAGTTGAGGAACGTCGGCGTCGCAGGCTGGAACCGGCCGGCGATGATCTCGTCGACCAGGTGCCGTGCGAGCACCTCGTCCCCCGCGGCGAGGGTCAGCGCCACCATGACGACGCGATCCTCGAACCGCTCCAGGTAGCGCTTCCCGTCGAACGTCTTCAGCGTGTAGGAGGTGTAGTACTTGAACGCGCCGAGGAACGTCGGGAACCGGAACTTCTTCGAGTACGCGTGGTCGAGAAGGGTCTTGACGAACGACCGGGAGTACTGGTCGAGCACCTCGGCCTCGTAGTAGTTCTCCTCGACGAGGTAGTCGAGCTTCTCGTCCAGGTTGTGGAAGAAGACGGTGTTCTGATTGACGTGCTGCAGGAAGTACGCCCGCGCCGCCTCACGATCCTTGTCGAACTGGATCTCCCCGTTCGGCCCGTACAGGTTGAGCATCGCGTTGAGCGCGTGGTAGTCGAGATCCGAGGCGTCGGATCGCGACGTCGCCGGGGACGTGTCCGTGACGGTCGGGGCCATGGGCGTAACTCCTACGGGGTGGCGGTGATGATGCGGGTCGTGTCTGCGGGCCGGGTGGCGTCACTCGGGCTCTCACCGTCGTGGCGGTCCCAGAACTGGGCGAGTCCCTCGCGGACGCGATCGACGTCCTCGGGAGTACCCATCAATTCGAAGCGGTAGAGATAGGGCACGCGGCACTTCGCGGCGATCACGTCACCGGCGAAGCAGTAGGACTCCCCGAAATTCGTGTTACCGGCCGCGATGACGGCGCGGATCAGGGAGCGATTGTGGGGATCGTTGAGGAATCGGATGACCGGCTTGGGAACGTACGACGTGTCCCGGCCCGTGGCCGTGATGCCGCCGCCGTAGGTCGGCAGGATCAGAACGTACGGGCGGTCGACGCGCAGATCCCCGTCCCGCGACGAGACGGGAATCCGCGTGGCGGGCAGGCCGAGCTTGACGACGAACCGGTGCGTGTTCTCCGACGCACTCGAGAAGTAGACCAGCGACTCGGTCACGGTGCTCGCCTCCCGAACGGTGGACGACGGATACCGGCGGCCGGACGGCCTACGACCGGTCCTGCGGGTCGGGTGGGACCCTTCAGGCAGCGGCGGTGACGATGGACTTGATGCGGTCCGGACGGAAGCCGGACCAGTGCTCGTCGCCGGCGACGACGACGGGAGCCTGGAGGTAGCCGAGCGCCATGACGTAGTCACGGGCCTCGGGGTCGAGCGAGATGTCCACCACGTCGTACTCGACACCGGCGTTGTCGAGCGCGCGGTAGGTCGCCTTGCACTGGACGCACGCGGGCTTGGTGTAGACGGTGACGGTGGTGGCGCTCATGAGTGTCCTCGTTCTCTCGCGTGACGGTGTCGCGTTCTGGTGCGCGACCACAGGGCCGGCGACCCTCCGATCGGGCCCCCGAAGGTCCCGCTCGTCCCTGCCGTGAATGCGGACCGAACGGGCCCACTTCCTGGAAGTTCCGGGTCGAAGCCGTGGTGGCCTCTCGCTGTCCCAGACACTACACCTGGTGTCCGACAGAGCAAGGCAACACCACAACTTGTAATGACAGTCGTGGAATTACCTGGGCGGAACCGCAAAATCACGGCGTGTCGCGCCGGGTGGGCGCGTCGCGGAGACGCGCCCACCCGCCGTCGTCACGCGTCGACGAGAGCGGCGTCGAGTGCGGAGACGACCGCGGCGATGTCTCCGGCGATCTGTGAGTTGTCACGGGGGTGCTTGCCGTCGATGGCCGACAGGATGCTGCCGATGGCCAGATCGGCGTCGTCGAGCACGGTGGCGCCGGCCACGCGCGCCGCCTTCGCGGTGTCGTCCTTGGCCCACCGGGCGGCGTTCGCACTCGGCGAGGAGCTGATGACCGCGGTCGGCTTGCCCTTGATCGCGCCGTCACCGAACGGACGCGAGGCCCAGTCGATGGCGTTCTTCAACACGGCCGGAATCGTCCCGTTGTACTCCGGCGTGAGCAGCAGGACGGCGTCGGCGTCGCCCACGGCGGTGCGCAGACGGTCGACGGCGGGGTACGCGGCGAGAGCGTCGGCGTTGTCGATGTCCTCGTTGTAGAACGGGAGATCCCCCAGGCCCTCGAAGATGTCCACCCGGACGTTCTCGGGCGCCACGGACGCGGCGGTCTCGGCGAGGCGGCGGGTCACGGATTCGGCACGGAGGCTGCCGACGAGGGCGATGACGCGAGACATGTGCGGTCCTTTCGCAGACGGTGATCGATCGGGAGTACCCCGTCGACCAACCGGACCATAGTCCACTTTGTTCCCTCATGCGTAAGCTGGCGGTGTGACAGACGCCCTGCTCCCCCTGGCGAACGGCGACACCGAACGCTGCGACGCGGCACGAAACCGCCGGTTGCTGCTCGATGCGGCCGTCGCCCTGGTCGACGAGCGCGGCCCGGACGGCCTCACCATGGACGCCGTCGCCTCCCGTGCGGGTGTGGGCAAGGGCACAGTCTTCCGCCGCTTCGGCAGCCGCGCCGGACTGATGCTGGCGCTCCTGGATCACACCGAGACCGCCCTGCAGCAGTCGTTCATGTTCGGCCCGCCGCCCCTCGGCCCCGGCGCCCCGCCGCTCGAGCGCCTGCTCGCCTACGGTCGCGCGCGGTTCGGCGTGGTCGAGGTCCAGGGCGAACTACTGCGCTCCGCCGAGAACTCCGGCTCGTCCCGCTTCGCCGCCCCCGCGTGGGCCGTCGGCTTCACCCACGTCGCCGGCCTGCTGCGCGCCGCCGACGTGCAGGGCGACATCGAGCTGCTCACCTACGCGGTCCTCGCTCCCCTCGAAGCCACGGTGGTCCTCCACCAGCTGCGCGACGGGCGCTTGACGCCCGAACGCCTGGTCCGAGGGTGGGAGGACCTGGTCCTGCGGATCACCCGGCCCGACTCACCCGAGTAGGCGCACCGTCTCCGCGGCGGCCGTCGCCAACGACTCGCCGTAGCTGCGCCCGTGTCCCGCCGCGTGCACCGCGAGCGGGTGGAGCTGATGAAGCGGCGTCCGCTCCTCCCACCCGTCGTCGAGGACGCCGCCGTCGCGGTAGCCCGCGTGGATCGCGGTGAGGAACGGGCAGCCGAACAGGGCCAGCATCGCCAGGTCCGTCTCGCGATGACCACCGTGCGCCGCGGGATCGATGAGCACCACCCCGTCCGGCGACCAGAGGACGTTGCCGGTCCACAGATCGCCGTGGATCCGGTCGGCTCCACCGGCAGGATCCACGACGCCCGACGCCACGATCGCGCAGGCACGCTCCACCAGGGCGGCCTCGTCGGCGGTCACGGTGCCCACGTCGACCGCGACCCGGAGGTAGGGCAGGACCCGCTCGGCCGCGTAGAACTCGCCCCACGACGCGTGGATCGTCGACGTCATCGTGCGGTTGCCGATGAAGATGGTCCCGTCGATGCCGTCGGGTGGGCAGCCGAATCCTCGAGCGCCGGCGGCGTGGGTGCGCGCCAGCATGCGTCCGAACTCCTCGGCGGCCTCCCGCGTCGGCCGTGCGGAGGGAATGCGCTCCAGGCGGATGTGGTCGCGGTCGACCTCGATCACCCGTGCGGTGCGCGCTCCGCCGTCGGCCAACCACGCCAGACCCGCGGCTTCGGCCGGGAAGAAGTTCGGGTGAGCGTCCGCACGCCGCTTGACGACGTCGTCGCCGGACCCGCTCGTCGTCATCCGCCCGCGAAGGGCGGAAGGACGTCGACGCGCGGACCGACCGTGCGAGCGTCGTCGCGAATCATCTCGTCGCCGACCAGGAAGACGGCGACGTCCAGGACGGGCGCGAGTCGCGCGCCGTGGCGTGCCGACAGCAGGGCCTTGAGCTCGCCGACGGTGATGTCCGGCGTCGCGTCGAGCGTCTCCGCGGAGGTTCCGGCCGCGTCGGCCGCCCCGGCGAAATACCGCACCTCAACCATTCGGCACCTCACCCACCGATGGCCCCCATCGAACGTTCCGGTGGGACGAACCCCGCGTCGTCCATGCCGTGGCCCGCGCTCTTCTCCCACATCGCGCCGCGCCACAGGTCGGCGATCTCGGCGTCGTCCGCGCCGCGACGCAGCACCGCGCGGAGGTCGGTCTCGACGTCGCTGAACAGGCAGGATCGGACCGTGCCCTCGGCGGTGAGCCGGGTGCGGTCGCAGTCGGAGCAGAACGAGCGGGTGACGGAGGCGATGATGCCGACCGTCGCCGGTCCGCCGTCGACGGTCCACTCCTCCGCGGGAGCCGACGGGTCGGACCGGCCGATCTCCGTCAGGTCGAACCGGTCACCGAGAACCGCCAGCAGTTCCGCGGCGGGCACCATGGTCGAGCGGGCCCACTCCCGGTCGGCGTCGAGCGGCATCTGCTCGATGAATCGCAACGCCACCCCGCGCTCCAGGCACCACGCGAGCAGATCGGCCGCGCCCGCGAGCGTCTCGCGCATGAGGACGGCGTTGATCTTGACCGGCGCGAGCCCCGCAGCCAGCGCCCCGTCGATGCCGGCGAGGACCGCCGGGAGCCGATCGCGCCGGGTCAGCGCGGCGAAGTGCGCCCGGTCGACGGTGTCGAGGGAGATGTTCACCCGCCCGAGTCCGGCCCGGGCGAGGGCCGCGGCCCGGCGATCGAGACCGATGCCGTTGGTGGTCATCGACAGCGCCACACCCGGCGCGGCGGCCGCGGACCGCGCCACGATGTCGACGATATCCTTGCGCACCAACGGTTCTCCGCCGGTGAAGCGCACCTCGTGTACGCCCAGTTCACGATGCGCGACGGCGACCAGGCGCGCGATCTCGGCAGCGCTCAGCACCTGTTCGGAGTCCAGCCCGGGCAGTCCCTCGGCGGGCATGCAGTAGGTGCAGCGCAGCGAACACTTCTCCGTCACCGAGATGCGCAGGTCGCGAGCCACGCGGCCGAAGCGGTCCAGCAGGACGGGGACGTCCGGGCGGTCCGCGACCGAGGGGCGCTGACCGGGCAGGCGGGGAATTCCCATGCTCACCACCGTCACCGGTCTCACCTCCTCGTTCCGTCGCGGTTGTCCCGTTCGAGTATGCCCGGCTCCTACGATGAACCGATGACGCAGGGGCACAGCACACGTTCGGTGGCCGATCACGCCGCTCTGGTCGACCGACTGATTCGGACGGCGCTGGCGAGGCGCGGACCGGACACCGTCGCCGTGGAGGATGCCCACGGACGCGTCGCCCACACCGATCTGCGCGCGCTGATCGACGTTCCGGCCTTCCGCAACTCGCAGATGGACGGGTACGCGGTGGACGCCGCCGCGGTGGCGCGGGTCCCGGTCGAGCTCGACGTCACCGGAGTGGTCGCCGCGGGAGACGACGGCGGCGACGCGCACGTCCCCGGCACGGCCCGCAAGATCATGACCGGCGCGCCCGTCCCCCGCGGGGCCGACGCGATCGTCCCCGTGGAGGACACCGAGGCCATCGGTGGTCGCGTGCGCATCGGGCGGTCCCGACGGTCCGGCGAGTACGTCCGCGAGCAGGGCAGCGACGTCCGAGTGGGCGACGTCGTCGTCCCCGCGGGAACGCGACTGGGGCCCCGCCACGTGGGCGCGATCGTCGCCGTCGGCCACGCGACCGTTCCGGTACGGCCCCGCCTGCGCGTGGCGGTGATCGCCACCGGAGCCGAATTGGTCGAGCCCGGAACGGAACCCGGCCCCGGATGCCTGTACGACTCCAACGGGCCCACCCTCGCTGCCGCAGCGATCGCCGACGGAGCGGAGGTGACCGTCCGCACCCGCAGCACCGACTCGGCCGAGCACTTCGCCGCCGTGCTCGACGACGCGCGGACGCGAGCGGACGTCGTCGTCACGTCCGGCGGGGTGTCCATGGGCGACTTCGAGGTCGTCCGCGACGTCCTGGGCCCGCGCGGTGGCACCTTCGGCCACGTGGGCATGCAGCCCGGGGGCCCGCAGGGCTGGACCGACCTCGACGGCACTCCCGTGATCAGCTTCCCCGGCAACCCGGTGAGCACCCTGGTCTCGTACCTGGTCTTCGCCCGGCCCGTCCTGCGCGATCTCGCGGGCCTGCCGGTGCTGCCCGCGGAGGATGCGACCCTGGTGGACGCCGTGCGCTCGAGCCCCGGGAAACGCCAGTTCCTGCGCGGTCGACGCACCCCCGACGGCATCACCACCTCCGGCCCCGGCTCGCACCTGGTGGCGTCCATGGCCGCCGCGGACGTCCTGGTCGACGTGCCCGAGGACACCACCGACATCCCGGCGGGCGCGACTGTGCGAGTGTGGCCCCTGTGAACGAGTCCGGTCTGTCCCACGTCGATTCCGACGGTCGCGCCCGCATGGTCGACGTCGGCGCCAAGCGGGAGACGACGCGCGTCGCCGTCGCCGCCGGGGTGCTGCGGACGACGCCCGAGGTGGTCGCGCTGGTGCGTGCCGACGGCCTGCCGAAGGCCGACGTCCTGTCCACCGCTCGGATCGCGGGGATCGGCGGGGCGAAGAAGACCTCCGAGCTGATCCCGCTCTGCCATCCGTTGCCGCTGACGTCGGTGGCCATCTCGTTCGACCTCGCGAAGGACTCCATCGCGATCGAGGCGACCGCGGGCACCACCGGCCGAACCGGCGTGGAGATGGAAGCGCTCACGGCCGTCGCGGTGGCCGGACTGACGTTGCACGACATGGTCAAGGCGGTCGATCCCGCCGCGGTGCTCGACGGAATTCGGTTGCTGCGCAAGGAAGGTGGCAAGCGCGGGGTGTGGACGCGGGACGAGCCCGCCCTGCCCCCGGCCCCGTTGGGCGACCGGACCGCGGTGGTGGTGGTCGCGTCCACGGCCGGCGCCGCGGGAACCCGCGAGGACACCACCGGACCTCGCCTCGTCTCCTGGCTCACCGAACGCACCTTCGACGTACGCGGGCCGGTCGTGGTGGCCGACGCCGACATCGCGGCCGGACTGCAGGACGCGTTGGACGGCGGACCCGCCCTGATCGTCACCACCGGCGGCACGGGTGTCTCCCCCACCGACGCCACGCCCGAGGCGACGCGCGCGATCCTCGACCGCGAGCTGCCCGGCGTCGCCGAGGAGATCCGCCGCGTGGGACTGGGCGCGACCGTCCACGCCTCGATGAGCCGCGGGCTGGTCGGTGTGGCCGGGCGCACGGTGGTGGTCAACCTGCCCGGGTCACCGGGCGGCGTGAAGGACGGCCTGTCCGTCCTCGACCCGATTCTCGATCACCTGATCGCGCAGGTGCGCGGCGGAGGAGCACACGAATGACGTTCGTTCTCGCCCGCATCTCCGCCGAGCCGATCGATCCGGCGACCGTGTCGGACTTCGTCGCCGGACCGACTCACGGTGCGGTGCTGGTGTTCTGGGGCGTCGTCCGCGATCACGACGGCGGTCGGTCGGTGTCCGCGCTCGAGTACCAGGCGCACCCCGACGCGGAGGCGTTCCTGCACCGCTGCTGCGCTGACGCCGCGGCGGCGTCCGGATTGCCGACGGCGGCCGTGCACCGGGTCGGCGACTTGACCATCGGTGACACGGCGCTCGTCGCGGCCGTGGCCGCCCCGCACCGTGCCGCCGCGTTCGACGCGTTGGAGACCCTGGTCGACCGCATCAAATCCGAGGTGCCCATCTGGAAGCGGCAGCGCTTCCCCGAGGGCACCAGCGAGTGGGTCGGGCTCTAGATTTCCTGGTTTCGCAGGTAGCGGTGGACGACGAGCATCTCCTCGTCCGTCGCGGGGCGATCCCGCACGACACCCTGGAGTACCGCGTCGACGTCGTCGTCCATGCCCGCGCCGAGGAACACCAGGGCCGTGCTCCCCCGCGCCGGGGCCCGTTCGATCACGATGTGTCGCCCGACGGTCTGCACGAGGAACCGGCCACGGCCCGTCGTGAAGCGGACGAAGCCCTTCGACCGGTAGAGACCCGCCGGCGGGTCCTCGAGCAGCGCGATCAGGGCGCGTGGGTCGACGTAGCGCGACGTCTCCACCGCCACACTGCGATACGCGTCGTGCAGATGCTCGTGATCGTGGCCCGCGGCGTGACCGTGATCGTGGTCGTCCTCGCGGAGGAGGTCGTCCAGGCTGAGCTGGCGGGGTGCGTCGTCGTCCGTCCGCTCCGGCGGGTCGAGCAGCAGGGCCACGTCGACCCGGCCGTGGTCGGTGACCACCACCGGCGCGCCCGGGGCGTGGCGACGGACCAGGTCGAGCATGCGCGCCCGGCCGTCGTCACCCACCAGGTCGCTCTTGTTGACCACCACCAGGTCGGCGAACGCCAGGTGTTGCGCCAGGTCCGGGTGCCGCTCCACCGAGTCCGTCATGTTCACGGCATCGACCACCACGACGAGCCCGCCGTACCGCACCCCGGGGTGCGCGCTGCCGAGCACCATGCGGATGAGGGCGCGTGGCTCCGCGAGTCCACTGGCCTCGATGACGACCGCGTCGACCGGAGAATTCGGCCCGGTGAGCGTACCGAGCATCTCGTCGAGATCCTCGCTGTCGACGGCGCAGCACAGGCACCCGTTACCGAGGCCGATCACCGAGTCGACCTGCCCCGCGACGAGCATCGAGTCGATGTCGATCGAGCCGAAATCGTTGACGACCACCCCGAGGCGAATGCCGCGATTGCGTCGGAGGACGTGATTGAGCATCGTCGTCTTCCCGGAGCCGAGATATCCGGCGACGAGGACGACGGGGACCGGACCGGACATGGTGAGAGAATACCGTCGGGCCACGGACGGCCGGGCCACCCGCCGAGCTGCGGATCCGACCGACCGCCGCACGTCGTGCCATTATCGTCGGCCGTTCGTGACCGCGTCGAGACCTCGATCCCGTCTCTGTCGCCGGGCCCGAAAAGCCTGTCGGACAGCATCTTCGAGGGTGCGGAGCCGCGTCGCCGTGTCCGATTTTGCCCGTGTAGTGTTCCCGGAACACTGCGGTCGACGGAAAGAGCAGGAATGGCGAAGAAGGTCGTGATCGAACTGGTCGACGACATCGATCGGACCCCGCTGGGCGACGACGGTGAACACATTGTCTTCGGCGTCGACGGGGTCGACTACGAAATCGACCTCGGTCCGAACAATGCCGCCGAATTCCGACGCACCCTCGCTCCGTATCTCGAGCACGCGACGCGGGTGAGCTCGCCGGCCCGGTCGACCGCACGCCGACGCACCTCCGGGTCGACGGGCCGCCGGCGTCGATCGCCCGAATCCGCCCGCGCCATCCGCGACTGGGCCGCCGGCGCCGGGTACACGCTCTCGCCGCGGGGGCGCATTCCCGCCGAGGTGCAGCAGGCGTACGAGGCCGCGCACGCCTGACGCGACCTGCCCGGCTGCACACAAGTCCCCCGAATGGGCGGGGTCCCGCCGATCCGCCCGACCTGTGTGCCGCTACGCCGGTCCGGGCCCGCGGCCAGTGCAGCGGGCGCACGCCTGACGCGACCTGCCTGACTGCACACAACTCCCCCGAACGGGCGGAATCCCGCCCCTTCGCCCGACCTGTGTGCCGCTACGCAGGTCTCGCCCCCCGCAGAACGACGAAACCCCCTCCCGACGACGTCGGAAGGGGGTTTCGTGGTGGTGGAGCTAAGGGGACTCGAACCCCTGACCCCCACACTGCCAGTGTGGTGCGCTACCAGCTGCGCCATAGCCCCGGATCACCGCACGAGTTCGTCCGGTGAACACTGGAGAAAAAGTTACACCATGCCCATCGGGGCACCAAATCGCCTGGCCGGTGCGCGATCGCGCCTGGTCAGCCGAGGTTCGCGACCCAGTCCTGGTCCTGGGTGTCCACCACAGCGCCGTCGACCAGCACGGTCGGCGTGCCGCGGCCGCCCGCTGCCGCCAGCGCCTGGCTGCCCGTCGCCGCGCTCTGCGCCGCGGCGTCCACGCGGGAACCGTCGGTGATGCAGGAGATTGCCTCGTCCGACGCGCCGGCCTCCCGAGCGCGGTCCGCCAGTTCGGCGACGGTGCGGTCGGTGCTGCCGTTCTCCTCCGGCTTGAAGTCGGCAGAGAAGAGCGCGGCGTGGAACTCGGAGAACGCGGGACCGTCGCCGGTGGCCGCCACGCACTGCGAGGCCGCCACGGCCCGCGTGCTGTACGTACCGCTCGGCGAGAGCCGGTTGAGGAAGTCGAGCATGTGGTAGCGCACGGTGATCGCGCCCTCGTCGATCTTCTGCGCCAGTTCCTGACCGTGGACCTGCTCGAGCTCGGCGCAGTACGGGCACATCGCATCCTCGAAGATGTCGACCGTCTTGGTGGCCGACGGCAGCCCCAGCGAGATGACTCCGTCCGCGTCCACCGCGGCGACGACATCCGGGTTCTGCACCGCGCCGTATCCGTCGGCACGCGGGGCGGTCCGCGAGTTCTGCCACAGCACACCGCCGATGACGACGGCCGCGATCACCAGCAACGCGAGGCCACCCAACACGTACGTGGAGGCGGACGACGACTTCTGCGGGGTGTACTTCGAGGACCCGGAATTCTTCGCGTTCACGGCGTTCATGGTGCCACGAGGGGCTGATACGACCCTGAAAGCGCTGCTGAGGGTAGCCGATGCTTGCTGGCAGCGCCGCGGAACGGGGCGTAGTTTCTCGGCCGTGACCACAGCTCAGGACTCCGACGGATCGGCCCCGATCGTTCCCCACGAGGTCGACCATTCCCACGCCGACGTCTCCGGCGGGTGGTTGCGCGCGGCGACGTTCGGTGCCATGGACGGACTGGTGACCAACACCTCGCTCATCGCGGGCGTCGGCGGCGCGGGCGTCACGACGCACACGCTGGTCCTCAGCGGCGTCGCCGGACTGGTGGCCGGCGCGTTCTCGATGGCGTTGGGCGAGTACACCTCCGTCACCACGCAGAACGAGCAGATCGACGCCGAGGTGGTCACCGAGCGCGCCGCGTTCCGGAAGTACCCGGACGCCGAGGAGGCCGAGCTGGTGGACATGCTCACCGACATGGGCATGACCCGGGGCACCGCGACCACCGCCGCCCGTGAGATCCACACGGACGCCGACCGCGCCGTCGATCTGCACATCTCCCGCGAGCTCGGCATCGACCCGCACGAGAAGCCGTCCCCGTGGGTGGCGGCGGGCTCGTCGTTCGTCCTGTTCTCGATCGGCGCGATCATCCCGTTGATCCCGTTCCTGCTCGGATTCGCCTCGCTCGCCGCGGGTCTCGCGTGCGGCGGCGTCGGCCTCCTGGCTGCCGGTGCGGTCGCCGCACACTTCACCGCGCGGTCGACCGTGCTCGGCGCGCTACGGCAGCTGATCCTCGGCGGACTGGCCGTCGCCGCGACGTACGCGGTCGGATCGCTCATCGGGGTCGGCCTCGCGGACTGACGGGGATCCGGAGTCGGCGGGCTCCGCGACGAGAGGACGCCCGACGGTGTCCGGCACCACCGTCCAGCCCACCGCGGCGATCAGCAGGATGGCCCCGGACGTGCCGAAGGCCCACGCGTAGGACAGCTCCTCCACCAGGACACCAGCCACGAGCGGGCCGATGACGGACCCGACGTCCATCGCCATCTGGAAGGCCGCCAACACGGGACCACCGCGTGCCCGCGACCCGACGAGGTCGGCCACCGCCGCCTGCTGGGTCGGCGTGATCAGACCCGAACCCACGCCCGCGGCGAAGGTGAGCACCAGGAACACGACGGTCGACCCGGACACCCCCATGCCGGCCGTCGTCGCGCCGCAGACCGCCAGGCCGGCGATCAGGAAAGGCTTGCGGCCGTAGCGGTCCGACCACCGACCTGCCGGGACGAGCACCACGGCGTTGCCGACGGCGAACACCGCCAGCGCGATGGCCGCCATCGAATCCTGTTGCCCCAGTGCCGCGACGACGAAGAGCGGCACGATCGCGGTGCGCACCCCGAACACGGCCCAGCCGTTGGCGAAGTTGGACAGCAGGGCCGACCGGTAGATCGGCGACCGGACCGCGTCGGCGAAACGCACCGCGACGGGCGCCGAGTCGAGGTCGACGTCCTTCACCGGACTGCGCAGGCCGACCGCGACGACGACCGCGGCGATCACGAGGGTCACCGCGTAGAACACGAACGGGGCTCGCAGGCCACCGATCTCGAGCACCACCCCGCCCACGAACGGTCCCAGCACGGTGCCGGCGAGAAAGCTCGAGGCGTACATGCCCGACACCCGGCCGCGCCGGTCCGGCGGTGCGATGCGGATGAGCAGCCCGAGCGCCGACACGGTGAACATCGTGGAACCGATACCGCCGAGCGACCGGAACGCCAGCAATTGCCAGTACGTCTGCGCGACTGCGCACAGTCCCGTCGAGACGGCGACGACGGTCAGCCCGGTGATGTAGACGCGTCGTTCGCCGATGCGCTGCACCAGCGCGCCGGAGGCGGGCGCGAACAGCAGCCGGGTGGCGGCGAACGCACTGATGATGGCCGTCGCCGCGAATTCGGTGACCCCGAAGTTCCGCGCGAAGCCCGGCAATGCGGGAGCGACGATGCCGAAGCCGAGCGCGATGACGAACGCCGCCGAGATCAGGATCCGGATGTCCCGCTCGGTCGACCCGCGAGCCTCCGGGCCCCCGGAGGCCGGCTCGGTCACGCTCCGGACAGCACGGACGACACCAGCTCGCGCGCCGCCGCCTGCACCTCGGCGAGATGATCGTCGCCGCGGAACGACTCGGCGTAGATCTTGTAGACGTCCTCGGTGCCGGACGGGCGCGCGGCGAACCACGCGCTGTCGGTGGTCACCTTCAGCCCGCCCAGCGCGGCCCCGTTGCCGGGCGCCGTGGTCAGCGTCGCCGTGATGGGCTCACCCGCCAACTCGGTCGCGGTCACCTGATCCGCCGACAGCTTCGCCAGCACGGCCTTCTGCTCTCGCGAGGCCGGGGCGTCGGTCCGCGCGTAGGACGGGGCGCCGTGGCGGTCGGCCAGCGCGGCGTACCGCTGCGACGGGGTCTCGCCGGTCACCGCCGTGATCTCGGAGGCGAGCAGGGCCAGCACGATGCCGTCCTTGTCCGTGGTCCACACCGACCCGTCGCGCCGCAGGAAGGACGCCCCCGCACTCTCCTCGCCGCCGAAACCCAATGTGCCGGTGACCAATCCGTCGACGAACCACTTGAAGCCGACCGGCACCTCCACCAGCCGACGACCGAGTGCCGCCACCACCCGGTCGATCATCGACGAGCTCACCAACGTCTTGCCGACGGCCGTCTCCGCCGACCACTCCGGTCGGTGCGAGAACAGGTAATCGATCGCGACCGCGAGGTAGTGATTCGGGTTCATCAGGCCGCCGTCGGGCGTGACGATGCCGTGTCGGTCCGCGTCGGCGTCGTTACCCGTGGCGATGTCGTACCGGTCGCGCACCTCGATGAGCGACGCCATCGCGTTGGGCGACGAGCAGTCCATGCGGATCTTGCCGTCGGTGTCGAGCGTCATGAAGCGCCACGTGGCGTCGACGAGCGGGTTGACGACCTCGAGGTCGAGCCGGTGACGCTCGGCGATCGCCCCCCAGTAGTCGACCGCTGCTCCGCCGAGCGGGTCGGCGCCGATGCGGACGCCGGCGGACCGCACGGCGTCGAGGTCGAGGATGGACGGGAGATCGTCGACGTACGTCCCCAGGTAGTCGTACTTCTCGGCGGACTGCGCCAACGCCCGTGCGAGCGGCACGCGTCGAACGGACGAGACACCCTGTCGCAGAATCTCGTTGGCTCGCGCGGCGATGACGGACGTCGCGGCGCTGTCGGCCGGACCTCCGTTCGGCGGGTTGTACTTGAAGCCCCCGTCGCGGGGCGGATTGTGCGACGGCGTGACGACGATGCCGTCCGCCTGCGCGGCGGAACCGGACGCGTTGTGCCGGAGGATCGCGTGACTGACTGCGGGCGTCGGGGTGTAGCGATCGGCCGAATCGATCAGGACCGCAACGTCGTTCGCGGCGAGCACCTCCAGCGCGGAGGCCCAGGCGGGCTCGGAGAGCGCATGGGTGTCCCGGCCGAGGAACATCGGACCCGTGATGCCCTGCTCGGTGCGGTACTCCACGATGGCCTGCGTGGTGGCCACGATGTGGTCCTCGGTGAACGCCGCGTCGAGACTCGAGCCGCGGTGTCCGGACGTGCCGAACACCACCTGCTGATCGGGGTTCTCCGGATCCGGCTTCTGCGTGTAGTACGCGGTGACCAGGTGCGGAAGGTCGACCAGATCGGACGGCTCCGCGCGTCGTCCCGCTCGCTCGTGCGCCACGTTCGTTCTCCTCGCTCCCGACGACTCGTGTCGAGCCGGTCGACTCCTGCGACCCTGTCGACCTTATCCCCGCGAGAATTCGGCGACGGCGGTGACGTCCTCGACCGCGGACGCCAGCACCCGCAGCCGCTCCCCCGGCGTCTCCGCCGTGAGGACCTTCGCGCGGTCCGCCGACCCCAACGGCAACGACGACGCGAACTCCCACAGGGACGTCGGCTCGCCGTACGCCCCGGCCGGATCGAGCACCGGGGTCTCCGGCGGCGGCAGGTCACGACGCTCCGAGATGTCTCGCAGAACGTCGAACAGTCGCTCGGTGAGGTCCCGCACCTGTTGGTACTGCTCGTCGCGGGCGGGCTCGTGGTCCGAGTCGGGCCAGTCCTCCACGGTGGCGCGGGGGTACGGATCGTCCGGCAGCCACTCGAGAACACGGATGCGGTGGAGCCCGGTGCACTCGAGGACGTACCGACCGTCGGGCGTCTGCACCGCCTGATCGACCCGCACCATCACGCCGGCCGTTCCGCGGACGTCACCGCCGCCGACTTCGTGGCCCCGCTCGATCAACACCACCCCGAACTGCGCGTCGCCGACGACGATGTCCTCGATCATCGCGCGGTATCGCGGTTCGAAGACGTGGAGCGGGAGGGCGTCACCGGGCAGGATCACGCTGCCGAGCGGGAACATGGGCAGCGGCGAGTGGGTGGTCACCTACTCCACTGTGCCACTGTCGCCGCCCCGATCGTGTGCGGAAATCCGTGTACGGCACGGACTACTGCACGCGATCCGCCGGCGAGACGCCCGCCCAGAACCCGCACCGATGGACGTCGGCGACGTCGGTCACCGGCTCTGCGCGGTCGCGATCGATCTGCAGGGCCGGGTGGCCGGAGGCACCGGAGTCCGGCCAGGCGGGCAGGCCGGGGCCGTTCGGGTCGCCGGTGTGCGCGAAGGTCGCCCACGTGCGCTTCATGCGGTCGGCGAGGGCGGCGGCGGAGCCCGTCCACGGCACCGGGATACCGCCGAGCCGAGAGAACAGATAGGGCACGTCCGCCGCGTGGAACGCCCCGGGCAGCAGTGGCCCGCTCGGCGCGAGCGGCGCATCGGTGAAGCGGTACTGCCACACCCGCGCGCCGCCTGCTCGGGCCGCGTCCGCGGTGACGACGGTCGGACAGGCGAAGAGCGAATCGGTCCACACCGCGGACAGGGCGTCGGCGGGCGTCGGGTAGGCGGCGACGGGATAGGTGGCCAGGATCGCGTCCGCGTCCTCGGGATAGACCTCGCGCACCGACGCCGCGACACTTTCGGCGGTGGGCACGCGGCCGGCGGCGTAGTCGAAGAGCACGACGAAGGTGCCGCCCTCCTCGGAGTTGCTGCCCATCAGGATCGGCACGTCGGCCGAGGCGCCGGCGCGGAGAGCACCCTCCGGGGTATCGGTCAGCACGACGCCGTCGACGACCGGTGTCCACGTCGCGTTCGGGCTCGTGAACGAGTGCGTGGTGGACTCCAGCAGCCCATCGACCGGCACGCTGCGCAAGCAGGCGAGCCGCCCCGGACCGTCGCCGCACCCCATCTCCTCTGCGAAGGCCGCTCCGCGAGCGAAGGCGACCTCACGACTCGGCGGGACGAGGGGGCTCCGCGAACACGGCCCGCTCTGCACGATCGCCTTGTGGAACAGTCCGGCCGAGCGCGGCGACGCGAGGTGCGTGCACACGCTCATCCCACCCGCGGACTCGCCGAAGATCGTGACGTTCGACGGGTCGCCGCCGAACGCGGCGATGTTGTCGCGCACCCAGCGCAGCGCGAACTGCTGATCCTCGATGCCCTGATTGCCCGTCGCACCGCCGGATTCGGCGGCGAGCTCGGGCAGGGCGAGGAACCCGAAGGAGCCGACGCGGTAGTTCGGGATCGCGACGATCACGTCGCCGTCGCGCACCAGCTGGGACGGCGAGTCGTACTGCGTGGTGTTGCCGACCACGAACGCCCCGCCGTACAGGTACACCATGACCGGGAGCGATCGGCCCGCCGCGTTCGGCGGAACGTAGAGGTCGATGCCGAGGCAGTCCTCCGAATTCGCCGGCAGTGCGGGGATCGGCGGAAGGTCGATCGGGAGCGGCACGGCCTGCGGGCATTGATCGTCGTGCCGGACCGCCTCCCGGACGCCGGTCCATCCCGGCGCCGGCCGCGGCGAGGCGTACCGGTCGGCCACGGCCATCGGCACGCCGAAGTACTGGTCGATGCCGTCCCGCGAGAACCCGGAGACGGCACCGCCGGCCACCGTCACGACGGGCACGGCGGACGCCGGTCCCGCGGTGAGCGTCGACGCCAGGGCCAGCGTGGCCACGAGGACCCCGAGACGGCGCAGCAGAACAGGACGCGGCAGCACCATGATTTCCCCCCGGAACACGGTCCCCGACGAACCGTGGCGCGCTCACCGTAGCGCGACGTCGGTCATAGCGGAGGGGGTTCGGGTGTGGACGAGCCGCCGCCCGGGTATCGGGGACGCATGAGCCCCTCCCCGTCCTCGGACACCGCCGCCACCCGCACGTTCTCCGTGTGGGCGCCGACCCCCGACCGCGTGCGTCTGCACCTGGACGGCGAGTTGCACGACATGCACGAGACGGACGGCTGGTGGTCGGTGGACGTTCCCGCGGCGGACGGGGCACGGTACGGCTTCGTTCTCGGCGACGACGACGCGGTGATCCCCGATCCGCGCTCACCCCGCCAGCCCGACGGCGTGCACGAGCCGTCGGCGGTGTTCGACGTCGACCGCACGGCGTGGACGGACGACGGCTGGACCGGCCGCCGGTTGGCGGGCGGGGTCCTCTACGAACTGCACATCGGCACGTTCACCCCGGAGGGCACGTTCGACGCCGCGATCGGCAAGCTCGACCACCTGGTCGACCTGGGGGTCACCTTCGTCGAGGTCATGCCGGTCAACGGCTTCAACGGCACCCACAACTGGGGCTACGACGGCGTCCTCTGGTACACGGTGCACGAAGGATACGGCGGCCCGGCCGGGCTGCAGCGCTTCGTCGACGCCTGCCACGCCCGCGGGCTGGCCGTCGCGCTCGACGTGGTCTACAACCACCTCGGCCCGTCCGGCAACTACCTCGAGAAGTTCGGTCCGTACCTCGCCGAGGGCGCGAATTCCTGGGGGCAGACCGTCAACGTCGCCGAGAGCGGGTCGGACGTGGTGCGCCGCTACATCGTCGACAACGCCCTGCGCTGGTTCGACGAGTTCCACATCGACGCATTGCGACTCGACGCGGTCCATGCCCTCGCCGACACCACCGCGGTGCACATCCTCGAGCAGCTGGCCGTCGAAACCGAATCGCTCTCCGCGCACGTCGGGCGCCCGCTGTCCCTGATCGCCGAGAGCGACCTGAACGACCCGACGCTGATCACCCCGCGCGCGGGCGGCGGCTACGGTCTCACCGCCCAGTGGGACGACGACGTCCATCACGCGGTGCACGCGGCGGTGTCCGGCGAGCGGCAGGGCTACTTCGGCGACTTCGGCTCGATGTCCTGCCTCGCGACGACGATCGGTCACGGCTTCTTCCACGCCGGAACGTACTCCTCGTTCCGAGGCCGAATCCACGGTCGACCGGTCGACCCGCGGGTGCTGCCGGCCAGTTCCCTGGTCGCGTACACCACGACCCACGACCAGGTGGGCAACCGCGCGGTCGGTGACCGGCCGGGTCACTACCTCACCACCGGTCAGCAGGCCGTCAAGGCCGCCCTGATCCTGTTGTCCCCCTTCACCCCGATGCTCTTCATGGGCGAGGAGTTCGACGCGTCGTCACCGTTCCAGTTCTTCACCTCGCACCCCGAACCCGAACTGGGCAAGGCCACCGCGGAGGGACGCAAGGCCGAATTCGCCTCGCACGGCTGGGATTCCGACGACATCCCGGATCCGCAGGACCCGGCGACCTTCGAGCGCTCGAAGCTGAACTGGAGCGAGGTCACCGTCGGGAAGCACGCGGCCCTGTTGGAGATCTACCGCAGCCTGCTCGCCCTGCGCGCCGAGCGGCCCGAGTTCACCGACCCGTGGCTGACGAACGTCCGGGTGGACCACGACGAGGACGAACGCTGGATCGTGGTGCACCGCAAGCGCGTCGGGACACCGGGGCGAGGGACGGCGCTGGCGTGCAACCTGTCCGATACCCCGGTCACCGTCCCCGTCGGCGGCACGCCGGTGCTGTGGTCGAGCGAGACGACCAGCGACCGCACCGGCTCCTCGACCACCCTGCCCGGTCACTCCTTCGTCGTGCTCACCTGATCCGGCCGCCTGCGCAGCGCCCACGCCACCAGCACCGCGTTGGTGACCAGGACCGCCGCGGTGACCGTCGCGGCGGCGTGCATGCCGTCCACGAACGCCGCCTGCGCCGAGCCGCGCAGCACGTCCCCGACCTCACCGGAGAGCGACCCGGCCAGCGCGACGGCCTCTCCCAACGTCTCGCGGGCGTGACCGGCGTTCTCGGCAGTCAGGCCCGTGACGTCGACGCCGGAGCGGAAGATGCCCATGACGACGGACCCGAGCACGGCGACACCCAGGGCGATGCCGAGCTCGTAGGCCGTTTCCGACACGGCCGACGCGGCGCCGGCGCGTTCGGGTCGCACCGAGCCGACGACGAGATCGGAGGTGAGGGTGAGGGCCAGACCGGCGGCGACACCGACGGCGACGAAGGCCACGACGAACGTCAGGCGGCCGTCCACCGTCCCGAGTCGGGTCAGCACCAGTGCTCCGAGCGCGCCGACGAGCAGACCCCCGGTGAGCACCGTGCCGGGCCGCCACCGCCGGACGAGGTAGGCGGCGAGCAGCGACGCCGCCATGTTGGCCGCGGTGCCCGGGATCAGGAACAGTCCGGCGGCCAGCGGTGACAGTCCGAGCACCGACTGCAGGTACTGCGAGCCGAAGAACAGCACCCCCGCCAGCGCGAAGACGGACAGCAGATTCGTGACCACGGCGGTGGAGAATTGCCGCTGCGCGAACAGGCTCAGGTCGATCATCGGGGAGGTCGAGCGCCGCTGTCGCCCGACGAACGCGACCCCCGCGGCCAGGCCGACCAGGGCGATCGGCGCCAGCTCGACTCCGGGGCCGTGCGCGACGGCCTCCTTGACGACGTAGACCAGCGGCACGATCGAGACGATGGACAGCAGAGCGCTCGGCAGGTCGAACGCACCGGGCGCGGGATCCTTCGACTCCGGAATCGCGAACGGACCGGCGACGACGAGCACGATCATGACCGGCACGTTGATCAGGAACACCGACCCCCACCAGAAGTGCTCGAGCAGCACGCCACCGACGACAGGACCGGCCGCTGCGCCGCCACCGGCCATCGCACCCCACACGCCGATGGCGAGGGTGCGTTCGGCCGGGTGGGCGAACATCGACCGGATGAGCCCGAGCGTCGCGGGCATGAGCGTGGCACCGGCGACGCCCTGCATCACGCGGGCGGCGATGAGCATGGCGGGGTCGACGGCGAACGCGGCGACCACCGACGACAACCCGAAACCCACCGACCCGATCAACAGCAACCGTCGGCGCCCGATCCGGTCTCCCAGCGTGCCCATGGTCACCAGGAGACCGGCGAGCACGAACGAGTAGATGTCGATGATCCACAGCAGCTCGGTGCCGGTGGGTTGCAGATCGGCGCTGAGGAACGGCAGCGCGATGTCGAGCACCGTCCCGTCGACGGCGACCAGCATCACCGCTCCGGCGAGAACGCACAGGCCCACCCAGTCACGGCGCGTGGCGCGCGCGGCCTCGGGGGCGACGAACAGGGACACGAGACACTCCTTCCAACCGTCCAGCCGGTACAGCGGACCGAGCGAGCATAGCAACGACCGTCCAGCCGGTACAGTGAGGCGATGGCCACCGAGACGCGGGACCGCATTCTGGACGCACTGGAGGAAATCCTGGTGCGGGACGGCACCGACAAGGCCACCCTCGATGCCGTCGCCGCACGTGCCGGAGTGTCGAAAGGCGGTCTGCTGTACCACTTTCCGAGCAAGGACGCGATGATGGCCGCCATGGTGCGACGCCTGGGCGAGCGGGCCGAACGCAAGCGCGTCCACGCGGCGGACGCGGGCACGTCGCTGGCCGAGTGGTACCTCTCCCCGCTCGCCACACCGTCGTCGTCCGCCGGCAGCACCGGTTCCGCCGGGACCGACCCCGACGACGCCCTCGAGATCGCACTCTTCCGATCCACCCTCGCGGCGTTCCGCAGCACCGACGGCACGCCGGGCGCGGTCCAGGATGCCGTCGTCGAGATGATGGGGATGTACGACCGCGTGCTGCAGGACGAGTTCGACGACCCCGTGCACGCGGAGATCGTGCGGCTGGTGGGCGACGGGCTCTACCTGGCCGCCCTGGTCGGGCTACCGGGGCCGGATCCGGACCTGCACCGCCGCGTCGTCGAGCGGTTGCTCCGCGATCAGGTCAGGTAGCGGTAGGCAGGTGTACCCGGCTCGAGGTGCTCGACGTGCATCGGCGACGCCTCCATGCGCTCGAGCAGCTCGGACAGTGCCCCCGCGACACCCAGCTCGACGCCGACCAGTGCCGCCCCGGTTTCCCGGTTGTTGCGTTTGACGTACTCGAACAACGTGATGTCGTCGTCCGGCCCGAGCACCGAGTCGAGGAACGTCCGCAACGCGCCGGGCTCCTGGGGGAAGTCGACCAGGAAGTAGTGCTTGAGACCACGGTGCACCAGCGACCGCTCGAGGATCTCGCCGTAGCGGGACACGTCGTTGTTGCCGCCCGACACCAGACACACCACCGTGGCGTCGGCAGGAACGGTGATCGCGGCCAGTGCCGCCACCGACAGTGCGCCCGCCGGTTCGGCGATGACACCTTCGCTCTGATAGAGGTCGAGCATGGCGGTGCAGATGGCGCCCTCGTCGATCTGGACCACCTCCGTCTCGCGCGCGGACAGCACGGCGTACGGCAGCGCCCCGATGCGGCGCACGGCGGCGCCGTCGACGAACGGGTCGATCTCGTCGAGCGTCACCGGGCCCCCGGCCACCAGGGCGGCCGTCAGCGACGCCGCGCCGGCCGGTTCGGCCGCCACGACCCGGGTGTGCGGCGATCGCTCGGCGAGGTAGGTCGCAATTCCTGCGGCGCAGCCGCCGCCGCCCACCGGCACCACCACGACGTCCGGCGCGGTGTCCAGTTGGTCGAGGATCTCCGCGGCGATGGTCCCCTGCCCGGCAGCCGTCCGCGGATCGTCGAAGGGCGGAACGATGGTCGCCCCGGTCCGCGCCACGTCCTCGGCCGCCGCCGCAGCCGCGGCGTCGAAAGTGGACCCGACGCTGATGACCTGCACGAGATCGCCGCCGTGGAACGCGATGCGGTCGCGCTTCTGCCGCGGCGTCGTCGTCGGGACGTAGATACGGCCGCGGACGCCGAGCATCCGGCACGCGAAGGCGACACCCTGCGCGTGGTTGCCGGCGCTGGCAGCGACGATGCCCGCGGCGCGCTCGGTCTCGGTGAGCTGCACCATGAGGTTGTACGCGCCGCGCAATTTGTAGGACCGCACCCGCTGCAGATCTTCGCGCTTGAGGAACACGCGCGCCCCCGTGTCCGCCGACAGCCGGTCGCACGGTTCCAGCGGGGTCACCGTCGCGATACCGCGGAGACGGCCGGCGGCGGCGTCGACATCCGCCGCGGTGGGCAGGGCCGACTCGGTGCGCGCCGTCCCCGACGGTGCGGCGGGGGCCGTCACGGGTCCGGAGGTGGTGCTCACGATCACCCGGACCATGCTGCCACGTCGGGGTCGGCCCAGTTCACCGGGCCGGACCGGGCCCGTGTCGTCGGACCGGGCCGACACCGGGCGCTCCGAGAACTCAGCGCGGCTCGAGAACGAAGACCGGGATCTCCCGGTCCGTCTTCTTCTGGTACTCGGCGTAGTCGGGGAAGGCCTCCACGGCGCGGTCCCACCACTCCTGCTTCTCGGCGCCGTGCACCTCGCGGGCGGTCATGTCCCACTTCTGCGTCTTGTCCCGCAGTTCCACGTGCGGCTCGGCCAGCACGTTGTAGTACCAGACCGGGTGCTTGGGAGCGCCGCCCAGCGAGGCCACCGCGGCGTACTTGCCCTCGTGCTCGACGCGCATGAGGGGCGTGCGGCGCAGCTTGCCGCTCTTGTTTCCCACGGTGGTCAGGAGGATGACGGGACGGCCGTTCAGCTCGGTGCCCTCCGTCCCTCCGGAGTTCTCGTAGAGGTCCGCCTGCTCGGCGGCCCAGGTGGACGGACTCGGTGCGTACTCACCCTGTAGCGGCATGGTTCCAGTGAACACAGCCGTGCCCCCGACGGCAACCGAATCGGCCTTCAACAGTGGAGTTCGGGTGCCCGAACTTCTGCTTCCGTGTACGCTGAGGCGGAGAGATCGGGTCCCCACGACCGTCCACTTCGGGAGGCGAGCATGACCACGTTCGATGCCGGCGCCGCTGCGCGTCGAGGATCCGTCCGCACGGTCGACCTGGCGGGCACGCCGTGGCCCGTGTGGAAGCTCGAGGCCCTCGTGGTCGGCCTGGTGCTCGCCGTGGCCGTCGGGTCGGTCACCGCCCTGCACGTGGGTGTCTTGACGGGAGCCGCGGCCGCCGTGGCGCTCTGGCTCGCCCTTCCTCTGGCCGAGCGGTCGCACCGCCGCCTCTGACGGCTCGGTCGGCCTGACGACACCGACGGCACCATCGCCTCCGACACGGACGACGGCGCCCGCTCCCCGATGACCGGGGGCGGGCGCCGTCGTCGTCTCGGACTCGGTCGAGCCGGGAGGGATCAGAGGCCGAAGGGCAGTACACCGGGGGCCAGGTAGAACCCACTCGAGCCGGCGGCGATCCCGCCGATGCCGCTGAGGATCAGGTTGATGAAGTCGGTGATCACAGGGGCGTCCTTTCGTTGACGTGATGTCGTGCGTCGACGCCTCGACGGTACCGGCAGGTGCTGCTCAGACCGTGAGACAGCCCGGTCCCAGCAACGCCTTGAGGTCCCCCATGAGCGCCGAGGACGGCGTCACCCGCAGCTTCTCGTCCACCTTGAGTACCGTCACCCGGTCTCCGCTCAACAACCGCAGGTGAACGTCGGACGTCCCGGGATGGCTGGCCAGCACCCGCTTGAGCGCGCCGACCTTGTCGGCCGTGCAGAGCCGGGTGGGCAGACTGACCGCGAGGGGCTTGGCGACGCCCACCGCGGAGAGATCCGGTACGGCGAGATCGTTGGCGATGAGCGAGATGCGATCGTCACGCGCGGAGACGCGCGCCTTGACCAGGACCACGGAGTCCTCGGCGACGTCGGCGCCGAACACCGAGTACGCCTGCGGGAAGAACAGCACCTCGATACCGCCGGAGAGATCTTCGAGTTGTGCCGACGCCCACGTCAGGCCGTTCTTGTTCACACGACGATTCACCGAGGCCAGGATGCCGCCGACGGTGACCTGCGTGCCGTCCTTGAGCCCACCCTCGAGAATCGTGGGGATCGCCGTGTCGGACTGCGCGGCCAGCACGTGCTCGACCCCGTTCAGCGGATGTCCGGAGACGTAGAGCCCCAGCATCTCTCGCTCGAGGGCCAGGCGGTGCTTGGTGTCCCACTCCTCGTCCGGGATCTTGACGTTGAACACGCTGGTGACGGACTCGTCGGCGTCGACCCCGCCGAACAGGTCGAACTGGCCGATGGCTTCGGCCTTCTTGGTGCCCAGGACGGAGTCGATCGCGTCGGCATGCACCAGTACCAGACCCTTGCGAGGGTGGCCGAGCGAGTCGAAACCGCCGGCCTTGACGAGAGATTCGGTGACCTTCTTGTTGCACGCGGTGGCATCGATCTTCGCCAGGTAGTCGGAGAAGTCGGTGAACTTCCCCTTCTCCGTGCGCGCCGCGATGATCGACGACACCACGTTGGCCCCGACGTTGCGCACCGCGCCCATGCCGAATCGGATGTCCTCCCCCACCGACGCGAAGTTCTGCTCGGACTCGTTGACGTCGGGCGGCAGCACGGTGATCCCGAGCTTGCGGCAGTCGGCCAGGTAGACCGCGGCCTTGTCCTTGTCGTCGCCGACGGACGTGAGCAGACCCGCCATGTACTCCGCCGGGTAGTTGGCCTTGAGATAGCCGGTCCAGTACGAGACGAGCCCGTATCCCGCGGCGTGCGACTTGTTGAACGCGTAGCCCGCGAACGGGAGGATGGTGTCCCAGAGGGCCTTGATGGCGGGTTCGGAGAAGTTGTTGCCCAGCATGCCTTCTCGGAATCCCGCGTAGGCCTCCTCGAGCACCGAGAGCTTCTTCTTGCCCATCGCGCGGCGGAGGATGTCGGCCTGCCCCAGCGAGTACCCCGCGACCTTCTGAGCGATCTGCATGATCTGCTCCTGGTACACGATGAGCCCGTAGGTGTCCTTCAGGATCTCCGCGAGTGGTTCCTCGAGCTCGGGGTGGATCGGGGTGACCTGCTGGCGTCCGTTCTTGCGATCGGCGTAGTCGTTGTGCGCGTTCATGCCCATCGGACCCGGGCGGTACAGCGCGAGGACCGCCACGATGTCCTCGAAGCCGGTGGGCTGCATCCGGCGGAGCAGGTCGCGCATGGCGCTGCCGTCGAGCTGGAACACGCCGAGGGTGTCACCGCGGGCGAGCAATTCGTACGTCGCAGGATCGTCGAGGCCGAGCGTGTCGAGGTCCAGCTCGATCCCGCGATTGGCCTTGATGTTGTCGATCGCGTCCCCGATGACCGTGAGGTTGCGCAGGCCCAGGAAGTCCATCTTGAGCAGGCCGATGGCCTCGCAGGACGGGTAGTCCCACCCGGTGATGATGGCGCCGTCCTGCGGACGCTTCCACACCGGAATGGCGTCGGTGAGCGGCTCGGAGGACATGATGACCGCGCAGGCGTGGACGCCGGCGTTACGGATCAGCCCCTCGAGGCCGCGGGCGGTGTCGTAGATCTTGGCGACGTCCGGGTTGGACTCGATGAGCGAGCGGACCTCGGCGGCTTCCTTGTACCGCTCGTGCGTGGGGTCGGTGATGCCGGCGACCGAGATGTCCTTGGCCATGATGGGCGGCGGCAGAGCCTTGGTGATCTGGTCGGCGATGGCGAAACCGGGCTGGCCGAACTGCACGCGGGCGGAGTCCTTGATGGCCGCCTTGGTCTTGATGGTGCCGAAGGTGATCACCTGCGCCACCCGGTCGCTGCCCCACTTCTCGGTGGCGTAGCGCACCATCTCCCCGCGGCGGCGATCGTCGAAGTCGATGTCGATGTCGGGCATCGACACGCGCTCGGGGTTCAGGAAGCGCTCGAAGAGCAGCCCGTGCGGGAGCGGGTCGATGTTGGTGATGCCCATCGCGTAGGCCACGAGGGACCCGGCGGCCGATCCACGACCCGGTCCGACGCGGATGCCGACCTCGCGCGCGTGCTTGATGAGGTCACCGACCACGAGGAAGTAGGCCGGGAAGCCCATCTCGAGGATGACGGCGATCTCGTACTTCGCGCGATCCCGGTATTCCTGCGGCACCCCGTCGGGGAAACGCCACTCGAGGCCGCGCTCGACCTCCTTGGTCAGGAAGGAGCCCTGGGTCTCCCCCTCTGGCACCGGGAAGATCGGCATGCGGTCCCGGTGCTCCCACACCTCGTCGTAGGACTGCACCCGCTCGGCGATCAGCAGAGTCGAATCGCACGCACCGGGCACCTCCGAGTCCCACAGCGCGCGCATCTCCTCGGCCGACTTGAGGTAGTAGCCGTCCCCGTCGAACTTGAAGCGCGTGGGATCCGAGAGCGTCTTGCCGGTCTGGATGCACAGCAACGCTTCGTGATTGGTGGAGGCGTCCTTGGTGACGTAATGGCAGTCGTTGGTCGCGAGCGGGGGGATGCCGAGCTGCTCGCCGATGCGCAGCAGGCCCTCCCGCACGCGCCGCTCGATGGACAGCCCGTGGTCCATCAGCTCGAGGAAGAAATTGTCCGGACCCCAGATCTCCTGCCACTTGGCCGCGGCCTCGAGCGCCTCCCGCTCGTGCCCGAGGCGCAGGCGGGTCTGGATCTCGCCGGACGGGCATCCGGTGGTCGCGATGATGCCCTCGGCATGGGTGGCGATGAGCTCCTCGTCCATGCGCGCCCACTTGCCCAGCTGCCCCTCGATGGACGCGAGCGACGACAGTTTGAACAGGTTCCGCAGACCGGTGGCGTTCTCCGCGACCATGGTCATGTGCGTGTACGCACCGCTGCCCGACACGTCGTCCGACTTCTGACTGCGATCGCCCCACAGCACGCGCTTCTTGTCGAAGCGCGACTCCGGCGCGATGTACGCCTCGATCCCGATGATCGGCTTGATGCCGGCCTTCTTGGCCTCGTTGTAGAACTCGCTGGCCCCGTACATGTTGCCGTGGTCGGTCATTCCCACCGCGCTCATCCCGAGGCGCTGCGCCTCCGCGAACAGCGGCGCGATCTTCGCGGCGCCGTCCAGCATGGAGTACTCGGTGTGATTGTGGAGATGAACGAAGTCCGACACGGGAGCCACTCTAAGCCGTCCGACCGACACGATTCGTCGTACACGCGGGCCGGTGCGCGAGTGACGGAAGGGACGCGCCGACGGTCACCGGCCGGGGTCCGCCACCACCGCTTCGGCGGGCACCGTGGCCACCCGTTCGGCCCGCATCCGGCGGACCGAACCGACCGTGAACACCGCGAGCGCGCACCAGATGAGCGCGAATCCGACCCACCGTGAAGCCGGCATGTCCTCGTGCAGGACCAGCACGCCCCAGGCCATCTGCAGCCCCGGCGTGAGGTACTGGAGCAGGCCGAGGGTGACCAGCGGGATCTTCTGCGCGGCCACGCCGAACAGCA
Source organism: Rhodococcus sp. PBTS 1 (assembly GCF_001620025.1). Taxonomy (NCBI): domain Bacteria; kingdom Bacillati; phylum Actinomycetota; class Actinomycetes; order Mycobacteriales; family Nocardiaceae; genus Rhodococcus; species Rhodococcus sp. PBTS 1. Next base: position 1,346,597 of record NZ_CP015219.1, on the reverse strand, counting down.
GCAGCGGAACGGCGGTGACGGGCCCCGCCGTGAGCAACAAAGCGGCGTGCCACGGCCCCTCCGAGAACGCACCCGCTCCCCCGCTCACACCCAGCCAGACGAGGAACACCACCGCGATCGGCGCGGCCACCAGACCTTCGGCCGTCAGCGACGTGGTCGGTTCGAGCGGCACGATCTTCTTCATCACGCCGTAGCAGGCGAAGGACAGTGCCAGCGTGAGTGCGATCACGGGCGGCCGCCCGTAGTCGACGGTGAGGACGACCACGGCGATCGCCGCAAGCACCAGCGCCGCCGTCTGCGCCCGCGCGAGACGCTCGCGGAAGATCACCACCCCGAGCAGCACGCTGACCAACGGATTGACGAAGTACCCGAGCGCGGCCTCCACCACCCGACCGGACGAGACCGCGTAGATGTAGGTGCCCCAGTTGATCGCGATGAACGCCGACGCCGACGCCACCACCGCCCACGTCCGCAGCGACAGCCCACGTAGCGTGCCGAGCCGGCCCAGCACCGCCAGCACGACGGCCATGAGCACCAGCGTCCACACGATGCGATGCGCGAGCACCTCGAGGGCGCCGGCGAAGCTCAGCAGACCGAAGTACGCCGGGAACAGGCCCCACAGGCCGTAGGCGCCGACACCCGCGGCCGTGCCCACGGTGGTGGTCGATCGCGGGGACGACTGTCGTTGCACTCGCTCACGCTAGCCCCGACCCCCGACCGTGACGACGGGGCACGGGCACAATCGAGGAGGTGGCCCACCGCAAGCGCGAGACGACGACCGTGCCGGACAAGACCTGCGCCGTGTGCGGGCGCCGGATCGAGTGGCGGAAGAAGTGGGAACGTGACTGGGACTCGGTGAAGTACTGCAGCGATTCCTGCCGCACCGCGGCCCGTCGCGCCCCCGAGCACGACCTCGAGGGCGAGATCGGTCGCCTGCTCGACTCCCGCGCGTGGGACTCCTCGATCTGCCCGTCGGATGTCGCCCGCGCGGTGGCACCCGACGACTGGCGGCCGCTGATGGAACCGGTGCGCCGCGCCGCCCGCCGCCTGGTCGCCCGCGGCGAGGTGGAGATCACGCAGGGCGGGTCGGTGGTGGACCCGTCGACGGCCAAGGGGCCCATCCGCATTCGCCGACCGCGCAGCTAGTTTCCCGGCGTCACGCCACCCCGGCGCGTCGCCGGGCCCGGTCGACGGCCGCGTCGACCGACCCCCGCATCACCGGACCGTGCCCCGGGATCAGGACGTCCGCGTCGCGCCCGGTGAAGGCGTCGAGAGCGGCGATCTCGCCCTCGCGATCGTGCGCGAAGAGGTTCGGCAGCATCTGCGCCCCGACGTGGCGGCACAGCGCGTGCCCGGTGATGAGCGCGTCGCCCGTGAGGAGCGCACCCGTGTGCGGGAGGTGGTAGCCGGTATGTCCCGACGTGTGCCCGGGCGAGGCCACCGGCACCGGTGCTCCCGGCAGGTCCAGTGCTCCCCCGGCGTCGACGACGGCCTCGAACCCGTCCGCGTCGGGCACGGCACCGGAGCGCGTACCTCCGGCACGTGCGATGCGCAGGGCCCACGCCGCCGCCCCCGGCCGCCAGATGTTGCGAACGACGTCGGCGGGACCCGCCTGCTCGAGGTACTCCCGACGCGCGTGCCGCGCCTCGACCGACGACGTCAGCACCGGCGTGCCGTACGTGGCCGCGAAGTGCGCGGCACCGCCGATGTGGTCGATGTGCGCGTGCGTCAACAGGATTGCGCGCACGTCCTCCGGACGGCGACCCAGCCGGGCGAGCGACTCGATCACCGCACCGACGTACCGCGGGTACCCGGAGTCGATCAGCGTGACGTCGGTGCCGTCGACCAGCAACGTCCAGTTCACGTCGGGCCCGGCGGCGACGTGGACGCCGTCGGCGACGGTCGTCACGGTGGGAGTGCTCACGATCGACGAGTATGACCGTGCACGCGGGCGCGCGGAAGGGTCGGCCATGACGTTGATCACGCCGCGGCGAAAAGCCGCTGGCGGCACCAGGTCCGGCCGCGGGGGGCCGCACCGGTCTGCACTAGTCTCGGTCGACGTGATCGACTCCGTCTCCGCCAGCTCCGTCTCCGCCGGTTCCGACTCCACCGACTCCCCCACCGCAGGCTCCGACACCCTCACCGTGTCCCGCGCCGAGCACGACGCGCCGAGGAAGTGGAGCCCGGGCGGCTGCGTCTGGTGCGGCAGCCGCGAGGACGTCCAGGATTTCGCGAACGAGCCGCGCTGCGCCGACTGCCGCGAGCACGAGTCGACCATCGACGCCGCCCGCCGCTTCCTCGGGATGTACGGCCTGCGTCCGCTCGGCGGCGCCGTCACCTCCGACGACGAGGAGGAGCTCGAGCACCGCACGGCGGCCCGGAGTGCCCGCGCCGCCCTCGAGCGCGTGCGCCTGCCGAAGCGGCCGGCCGCCGCCGACGTCCGCAAGTCGTCGTCCCGCGCCGGAGCGGCGTCCACGCTCCGCCCCGCGCACCCGCCGACGTCCGCCTCCCGCACCGCGGGCCCCGCACCCCGCGCGGCCGCGACTCGTTCGACTCCGCCCGCCGGGTCCGTCACCGGGGTCGACGTCGCCGCCCTGGCCGACCGGGTCGCCGGACTGCTCGATCAGTTGAGCGCGATCGACGCCGGCATCGCCGATGCCGAGGCGTCGAGCGGTCTCCCCGCCCGCGCCCGGCTGAGCGACCTCACCCGGCAGCGCGCCACCGTCATGACCACCCTTGCCGCGCTGGAGAAGGCACGGCGCGGCGTCACCGGCTGACGAGCTCCAGGGCCCGCCGCACGGCGTCGGTCGGCGGTGACTCGACGGTCGGCGGCGTGCCCAGCAGCCGGGTGGCCGCGGCCTTCGGCCTCGCCAGCAACTCGCGTCCGAACTGCCGGATCGCGGCCGGGCGGGACACCGCGACGGGGGCGTCGACCCCGTCCGCCTCGATCCCGGCGTCTCGACACTGGGCGAGCGCGCGGGCCGTGTGCATGCCCTGACTGACCACCAGCGCCCGCGCGATCCCGAAAGTGCGCGCGGCCCGCAGACACGAGTCCCGAGTGTTCAGTCCGAACGGATCGGCCACGAGGCGTGCGGGATCGATCCCCCGCGCCACGAGATCGTCGGTCATCGCGGCGATCTCGTCCCCGGAGTCCCCGGATCCGTTGCCGGACAACAGCAGAACCTCCACCCGACCGGACTCGACCAGCCGTGCCGCGGCGTCGACCCTGGCCGCGAGATAGCGCGCCGGCGCGCCGTTCTCCACGCGAGCACCCAGCACCAGGGCGACGGGTGCGGCCGGCGCGTCGTCGACGCCGTACACGTGGCCCCGCGCGGTCGCCTCGACCCAGACCGTGCTCGCGACGATCGCGCCCACGACCGCCGCCGCCGTGAACACCGTCGCCCCGCGCACGACGGACGACCTCGACCGCCGGGTCACGCTAACGGCACCGGGCCGGCTTTTCACGCGGACGGCACCGGGCCGGCTGTTCACGCGGACGGCACCGGGCCGGCTGTTCACGCGGACGGCACCGGGCCGTCGTCGGGCAGCACCGCGGTGCCCACCCGTTCCGGCCACAGAGGGGTCACGGACAGGGTCCCGAACACGGCGTCGGGCGGCGCGGCCTCGACGCCGCGCACGCCGTCGGCGGTCGCCAGGCGGACCAGGCCGGCGGGGGCGGCGCGCACGAGAACCCCGGCCACACAGACACAGTCGGCGAGCAGACGGGTGCGCACCAGCGCCGCGACGGCCTCGCCCCGCTCGTCCCGACCGGGCGTGACGCGTGACGCGGCATCGCGCACCGCACGCGTCAGCACGGAATCCGTGTCCGGCACCGCCACCGTGAGCAGTGGAGTCTGGACACGGTCCACCGGCACGTGGACGTACACCTCGGACACCCGGACGTCGCCGACGAGGCCGCGAATCTCGTCCGCCCGCACCGACCGGGAGGGCGACACGAGCGCCCACCGCTCCGCCCCGCCGTCGTCATCCGTCGGCGATCCGACGCGGGCCAGGTAGTCCGCTGCCGTCTCGTCGTTGGCCGGACCGAGCGCGTCGGTGACGCTCGGAGCGCGGGAGGGGGGCGTCGTCACGCCGAGGACGAGCACGAGCGCGGCGAGCACCACGAGCGCCGCCACCGACCCGATGCGTGCCACCGGTCAGCCCGCTCGCAGAACGTCCAGAGCGTGCTGCAGGTCGGCCGGGTAGGGACTGGTGAACTCGACGTAGCGTCCGTCGGCCGGATGCGTGAAGCCCAGCGCACGGGCGTGCAACCACTGCCGTTCGAGGCCGAGTCGGGCGGCGAGCGTCGGGTCGGCGCCGTAGGTGAGATCGCCGCAGCAGGGATGGCGGAGAGCGGAGAAGTGCACCCTGATCTGGTGGGTCCGTCCGGTTTCGAGATGCACGTCGAGCAGGCTCGCCGCCTGGAACGCCTCCACCGTGTCGTAGTGCGTGATGCTCGGCTTGCCGTCCGCGGTGACCGCGAACTTCCAGTCGTTGCTGCGATGACGCCCGATGGGCGCGTCGATGGTGCCACTGCTCGGATCCGGATGACCCTGCACGAGTGCGTGATAGCGCTTGTCGATGGTGCGCTGCTTGAACGCGCGCTTGAGCACCGTGTACGCGTGCTCGCTGGTCGCCACCACCATCACGCCCGACGTGCCGACGTCGAGACGGTGGACGATGCCCTGTCGCTCGTGCACGCCGGACGTCGAGATGCGGAAGCCGGCGGCCGCGAGACCGCCGATGACCGTCGGTCCGGTCCATCCCACCGACGCGTGCGCGGCGACGCCGACGGGCTTGTCGACCACCACGATGTCGTCGTCGGAATAGAGGATCTCCATGCCCTCGACGGGCTGCGCCTCGATGGTGAGCGGCCGCGCGGGCTCGGGCAGCTGCACCTCGAGCCACGACCCGCTGCCCAGCCGGTCGGACTTGGCGACGGCCGCACCGTCGACGCTGACCGACCCCTCCTCGGCAAGGGTCGCCACCACGGTGCGCGAGAGTCCCAGCAGCCGCGCGAGTCCCGCGTCGACACGCATGCCGTCCAGCCCGTCGGGAACCGGCATGGACCGTACTTCCCTCACGCCGTCGCTCCCGACTGGCCCGAGCGGCCGCCGGCCTCGGCCTCGCTCTCGGTGTCGGCCTCGTCCCGACGCCGCGATCCGTCCGGCTCGACCCCGAACAACGACAGCGCGACGAGCAGCACCGCGCCGCACACGATGGACGAGTCCGCCACGTTGAACACCGGCCACCACCCGACGGACACGAAGTCCACCACGTGCCCCTGCAGCGGGCCGGGCGAGCGGAAGAAGCGGTCGATCAGGTTGCCCAGCGCCCCACCCAGGATCAGTCCGAGCCCCAGCGCCCACCACGGCGAGCGCAGGGTCCGGCCGATCTTGATCACACCGATCACGACGGCCACCGCGACCAGCGTCAACACCCAGGTCATGCCCGTCGCGATGGAGAAGGCCGCGCCCGGATTCCGGTAGAGCACCAGCTCGACGGTGTCCCCCACGATGCTGACGGGGCGACCCGGCTCGATGAAGGCGACGGCGGCGATCTTGGTGAGCAGATCCGCGGCGAGAACGACGGCGGCCACGGTCAGCAGTCGCCTCGTCCGGAGGGGACGGGTGGCGGTTCGATCCTCGGTCACGGGTCCATTGTCCCCTACGGGACGAGCAGCACTCACCCGAGCGGAGCCTGCGTAGCGAGCATTCACCCGAGCGGAGCCCGTGGAGCGAGCACTCACCCGAGCGGAGCCTGCGGAGCGAGCACTCACCGAGCGCTCAGGTTGTCTGGTTAGCCTGATTGCCGTGAGTGTGCGTCTGTCCGCCCGGCCCCGACGGTCTCGGCCCGGGCTCGTCCGTCCCCTGACCGCCGCGCTGACGGCGGCGGCGCTGGTGTTCGTCTCCGCGTGCGGGTCGGACGACGACTCGGCGCCGAGCGAGGACGTCACCCCGACCACCAGTGCGGTGACGCTGCCGGTGTCCGCGTCGACGACCACGCTGCTCGATCCGGGTGCGGAGCCGCGCAGCGTCGTGACCCGGGAGGTGACGGACGAGCCGCAGTCGGTGACGCTGGTGACGTCGTCGTCCATCGGGCAGCGGATCGATGCGGCGGACTCGCAGGACTTCTCGACGCCGGAACTGACGATGCCACTGACGGCGACCGCGTCGACGGACGACGACGTCACGACGGTGTCGATGACGCTCGGCGCCGTGACCTCGCCGGACGCGACGCTGCAGGCAGCGCTGCCCCCCACCGAGGGGTCGACCGCGGCATTCGCCACGTCCGACAGCGGGGCGGTCACCGCTCTCACCATCGATCCGGCGCCGGAGGCGAGGGACATCGCCCGGTCGGCGGTGGAGCAGGCGTTGTCGCAGGCGGTCTATCGGGCGGTGCCGTTCCCCGCGGAACCGATCGGCGTCGGCGCGCGGTGGACGGTCACCCAGCAGGTGGTGAGCGGTATCGCGTTGACCCAGACCACCACCGCGACGCTGCGGTCGATCGACGACGGCGTGGCGCAGATCGACGTCGAGGTCACGCAGGCGCCGGAGGACCCCGTCTGGGAGTTGCCGGACAACCAGGGCACGCTGAACATCGAGACGTTCGTCATGACCGGGGGCGGTTCCCTCACCGTCGACCCGACGCGCCCGCTGCCGGTCGCCGGGTCGGTCACCGTCGGCGGGGACCAGGTCTACCGCGATCCCAACAGCGCGACGACGCTGTCGCAGACCACCACCAACTCCATCTCGTGGCGGTGACCGTGGCCCGCGCGTCGGCAGCCCTGGTGGCGGGCATGGTGTCGGTGGCGGTACTCGCCGGGTGCAGCACGGACGCGCCGGACACCGACGAGAGCACCGAGTCGACACCGCCGGCGCCGCGCGTGGACCTCGCACCCTTCGAGCCCGTGCCGATCCCGACGGTCGCGGCGGGTGCCACGCCGATCGTCGACAACGCGTTCCTCGCCGGTCGTTTGCTCACCATCGCGGATCTGCCGGCCGGGTGGACGGGATACGACCTGCCCCCGCTCGATCCGTCGGCGCCGGGCGCGACCGCGGAGGATCGTTCGAGCACGGACCCGGCAGACTGCGCGGCGGTCCTGGCGCCGATCGCGACTGCGATTCCCGGCGGCATCAGCGCAGCGTCGGTGAGTTACGGCGGCCCGAACTTCGCCTCGCTCGATCAGGACGCGGCATCGTACGACGGAGACGGTGCGGCGACGGCGTTCGGGCGGATCCAGGACGCGCTCGCCCGCTGCGGGACGTTCAGCGGAACGGACGCCGACGGCGTCCGGGTCGACTATCGCGTGGGCGCGTCGGACCTGCTGTCCGGGCCGGGAGTCGTCGCCCCGGGCGATACCGCCGTGGCGGCGCGCATCCAGGTCACGAGCGACGGAGTCGAACTGACGACGGACGCGGTGATCACGCTGGTGGGTGCGACGGTCACGCAGATCGTGGCCACGGGACTCGATCCGGTGGATGCCGACCTCGTGCGGGGTCTGGCGACTACCGCGGCCGACCGGTTGCGGACCTAGCCGGGTCGAGACCGCACCGCCGCACCGGAACGTGTCGGGACGACTCGGGCCCCGCCACCGCGAACGGTGACGGGGCCCGAGTCGGGGGTAATCAGGCCGGGCAGGCCGGCGAGGTCAGCTGCGCCAGGGACACAATGGCGCACGCGTTGTCCCGCGAGAGCTTCCACTGGCCGTCCTCGGCCACGTAGGTCACCTGGAGCGGGTTGACCTGGCCACCGAGATCGATGGTGGCGTTGGAGCTGAGGGTGCCGTCGCCGAGGTCGGTGACGTCGAGGACCTCGATTTTCGCGTTGTTCACGCGAGCGGCCTCGGCGACCTTGTTGATCAGCTCGGGATCCTCCTCGGCGCCCTGGACGTAGGAGACCTTCTGGTCGAGCGGCACGGCCGGGTCGAGGCTCTCCTGCAGGCGCTGGTTGAGCTCGGCCGCCGTCGGGATCGGGGGCAGGTCGCCGGCCGGAGTGGCCGCGCTGGCCGACGTGGTGGTCGCCGCCGTCGTCGTGGTGGCGGTGTCACCGCCGTCGTCCGAGCTGCAGGCCGTCATGGTCAGTGCGGCGGCGACGGCCATGCCGGCCACCAGTGCGCGTCCGGTGCGGGGAAGCTTCACGCGTTCGGTCCTCTTCTGTCGGGGATGTCGGTCGACACCGAGATCGGAGAGTCGATCGTGGTGTGTCGTCGAGCGTCGATCGGTGACCTTACCGACCGGTTCTGAGGAAACGGTAAAGCTCGCCGGGTAGGCCCGTCCCGTCCGGACGGGACGGTCAGCCGACGCGAGAGGCGGCGAAAGCCGCGCCCTCGTCCGTCGCACCCCGCAGGGCGTACGTCAGGTGGGCTACGGTGTTGACGCTGCCGATCTGGCAGACGGGATCACCGACGTTGCAGAAACTGCGGGCACGCGGGCCGTAGGTGGGACTGGCGGACTCGATGGTTCGACCGAACAGGCCCAGCGGATTGCCGAACACGACGACGGCCGTCACCCGGTCCGCCATCTCGGCGGGAATCACCGCTCCACCGAAGCTACTCGGGGTGCGCAGGCCGACCGCGTTGGTCACGACGGTGGCACCCTGCGAGTACCCACCGACGACGAACTGAGTCGACGGACAGGCGGCCGCGACCGAGGTGAGATGCGCGACCAGGTCCCGCGAACCGGGACCCGCGCTGCCCTGGGTGACGTCGGCGGCGTAATTCACCGCGTAGGTGCCGACGGACCGCCCGCCCAACTTCGTGACGAGACTGTCGACGAACGGCCGGCCGGTGATGCCGAGGCCGGGGAACTCGCCGGTGCCGCGCGCGAAGGAAACGTCGACGTCGGAGCAGGGCGCGGCGTCGGCCACCGCGGTGGGCACCACGAAGGCTGCGGCGGCCACGGACACCGTCGCGCACACGCGAGCCAGTATGCGAACCGTCATGTCGGAACCTTCATCCCGTCGAGATGTGGACCGGGTCACACTAACGAACTCGACCGTCGTCCACCGTCCCCGTCGGGAGGCACGTGCCTCGACCACGACGTCGGTCAGGCCAGGCTGTCCAGCGGATCGGCCACCGTGAGGTGGGCGTCGTCGCCGACGAAGGTGCGGGCCACGCCGGGACCGGTGCTGCGGGTCTCGAACCGCACCGTCACCACTCCCGGGCCGGGGCCGAGTGCCGCGCCCTGGACCCACCCGTGGCCGAAATCGTCGTGCCGCACGTCCAGACCCGGCCGCCACACCAGCGTCTCCCCCGCGGAGATGGCCGGTTCCGGACGGGTGACGTCGCTGGTGGTGACCGCACCGTCCTGGTCCAGTTCGGGGAAGAGCGATTCCTGCCGCACCGTCGACAGTCCGGCCAGTCCCACTCCCACCAGGCGAATGCTGCCGAGGTCACGTGGGTCCAGGGCCTGCCGGCGGGCGGTGGCGACGATGGTCGCCAGGTCGGCCGTCGCGTACGGCAGTGTCGCCGACCGGGTGACGATGCTCATGTCGGATTTCCGCAGCTTGAGCACCACCGTGCGCGCGGCGCGCCCGTCCTTCAGCAGACGCGCGTGCGCCGCCTCCGCACTCGCCGCGATGGCGGCGCGCAGACCCTCCAGGTCGACGATGTCGGTGGCGAACGTCGTCTCGGCACTGACCTGCTTCGCTTCCGCCCGTTCGGCCACCGGCCGGTCGTCGATCCCGCGGGCCAGCCGGTGGAGCCCCGGACCGACGGTCGACCCCAGCACGGACGCCGCCTCCGCTTCCGGCAGCGCGGCGAACGCACCGACCGTGAGCACTCCCAGTCGGCGCAACTTCTCCTCCGCGACGGGTCCGATGCCCCAGAGCTTGCGCACGGGGAGCGTCGCGAACAACGCCGCCTGCTCGTCCGGCGGGACCACGGTGATGCCGTTCGGTTTGGCCAGCCCCGACGCGATCTTGGCCACCTGCTTGCCCGACCCGGCCCCGATCGACGCGATCAGCCCCGACGCGTCCTGGACGACGTCGCGCAAACGGCGACAGAACGTGTCCACCTCGGCGGCCGTCGCGCCGGCCAGCTCGGCCGGTTCCCCGAACGCCTCGTCGAGCGAGAGCTGCTCGATGACGGGCACCACGGTCCGCACGGCGTCGAACACCGACGCGGACAGCACCGAGTAGACCTTGCCGCGCGGGGGCACGACCACCGCGCCGGCCCCGACGAGCCGCCGGGCCTGGTGCATGGGCATGGCCGACCGCGCCCCGAAGACCCTCGCCTCGTAGCTCGCCCCGGCCACCACGCCGCGGCCGCCCGACCCGCCGACGAGCACCGGACGGCCGCGCAGGGTCGGCCGGGTCAACTGCTCCGCGGACGCGAAGAACGCGTCCATGTCGAGGTGGAGAACCCACCGCCGACTGCGCTCGGCCGACGCACGGCCGAGCGCGGACGGGTGTGCAGGCGGGCCGCTGGTCATACCCCGACCGTGGGGATCAGGCCTTCACCAACGACGCGCGAACGCCGTCTCCGAGCGCCACCGCGTCCGCACCCGGATCGGCGACCTCGAGGTCCACGGCGAGGATCTCGCCCGCGATGAGGTCGCGGTGGGCGTCGAACCACGTCCGCCGCGCGGACGGCACGTCCACACGGACCACGATCCGATCGCTCACCTCGAAGCCCGCCGACCGACGCGCGTCCTGGAACTCGCGGATGCGGTCCTTGGCCCACCCCTCGGCCTCGAGATCCTCGGTCACCGCGGAGTCCAGGACCACCAGTCCGCCGTTGCCGGGCAGGGCCGCCGTGGAATCCGGCTCGGCGGCGACCAGACGGCGCGTGTATTCCTCGGGAAGGAGCGCCACGTCCGTTCCGTCGTCGACGGTCACCGTCACGGCACCGTCGGCCTCGGACCATCGGCCCGCCTTCACGGCCTTGATGACCGCCTGGACGGCCTTGCCCAGCCGCGGCCCCGCCACGCGGGCGTTGACCACCAACTCGAACCGCCCGTGCGCGTCGACGTTCTCCGTGAGCGCCACGTGCTTGACGTTGACCTCGTCGGCGATCAGGTCCGCGAACGGCGCGAGCCGGTCCGCGTCGTCGGCCGCCACGGTGAGCTCCGGCAACGGCAGACGCACGCGCAGGTTCTGCGCCTTGCGCAAGGACAGCGCCGCGCCGCACACGGACCGCACCTCGTCCATCGCCGCCACCAGTTCCGGATCGGCAGGCAGCTCTCCCGCGGCGGGCCAGTCGGCGAGATGGACGGACCGGCCGCCGGTCAGCCCACGCCAGATCACCTCGCTGATCAGCGGCAGCATCGGGGCCGCGACACGCGTGAGCACCTCGAGCACGGTGTGCAGGGTGTCGATCGCGTCGGCGTCCTCGTCCCAGAAGCGCTGCCGCGAGCGGCGCACGTACCAGTTGGTGAGGGCGTCGCAGAACAGGCGCAGCTCGTCGCACGCTCCGGCGATGTCCACGGTCTCCAGCGCGTCGGTGATGACGCGGGTGCTCTCGGCGAGCTTGGCCAGAACGTACCGATCGAGCACGTGGGTGGAGTCGGTCCGCCACGTCCCGGGCTTCGAGGCGTAGAGCTGCAGGAAGCTCCACGCGTTCCACATCGGCAGCAGCGCCTGGCGCACGCCCTCGCGGATGCCCTGCTCGGTGACCACCAGGTTGCCGCCGCGCAGGATGGGCGACGACATGAGGAACCACCGCATGGCGTCGGATCCGTCGCGGTCGAACACCTCGTTGACGTCCGGGTAGTTGCCCTTGGACTTGCTCATCTTGAGCCCGTCTTCGCCCAGCACGATGCCGTGCGCGGCGACCGTCCGGAACGCCGGACGGTCGAACAGCGCCGTCGCCAGCACGTGCAGGGTGTAGAACCACCCGCGGGTCTGCCCGTTGTACTCGACGATGAAATCGCCCGGGTTGTGCGCCGGACTCTCGGCGGTGCCGTCGAACCAAGCCTTGTTCTCGAACGGGTAGTGCACCTGCGCGAACGGCATCGAGCCCGATTCGAACCAGCAGTCCAGCACCTCGGGAACGCGGCGCATGGTGGACCGGCCCGTGGGGTCGTCCGGGTTGGGACGGGTCAGCTCGTCGACGAACGGACGGTGCAGATCGGTGGGACGCACCCCGAAGTCGGCCTCGAGCTCGTCGAGGCTGCCGTAGACGTCGGTGCGCGGGTAGGCGGGATCGTCGGACACCCACACCGGGATCGGGCTGCCCCAGTACCGGTTCCGGCTGATGTTCCAGTCGCGGGCACCCTCGAGCCACTTGCCGAACTGTCCGTCGCGGATGTGCTCTGGCACCCAGGTGATCTCCTGGTTCAGCTCGACCATGCGGTCGCGGAACCGCGTCACCGAGACGAACCACGACGGCACGGCCATGTAGATCAGCGGCTGGCCGGACCGCCAACTGTGCGGGTACGAGTGCTCGATGGTCTCGTGCCGCACGAGCTTCCCGGCGGCCTTGAGGTCCTTGATGATCACCGGGTTGGCGTCGAAGATCATCAGACCCTCGTACGGCGGCACCATGGCGGTGAACTTGCCGCCGGCGTCGAGCGGCTGCACCACCTCGATGCCGTTCGCCGTTGCGACGTCCATGTCCTCCTCACCGAAAGCCGGTGCGAGATGGACGATTCCGGTGCCCGAGTCCGTGGTCACGTAGTCCGCGGACAGCACGCGATGCGCGTTCGGATGCCCGAGGAAGAAATCGAACGGCGGCGTGTAGGCGAGGCCGATCAGGTCGGCGCCGGTGTGCTCGGACACCACGGTGGGCGACTCGCCGAACTCCCGCGCGTAGTGCGCCAACCGGTCCTTGGCCAGTACGACTCGGCCACCCTCGCCGTCCTCGATCTGGACGTAGTCGATGTCGGGCCGTACGGCCGTCGCGAGATTCGACGGCACGGTCCAGGGCGTCGTCGTCCAGATCAACGCGTCGGCACCGTCCAGCGGCGAGCCGGGCGCGGTCAGGGTCATCCGCACGGTGACGGCGGGGTCCTGACGCATCTTGTAGGCGTCGTCGAGCCGGGTCTCCTGGTTCGACAACGGCGTCTGCTCGTACCAGCTGTACGGCAGCACACGGAAGCCCTGGTAGATCAGCCCCTTGTCGTAGAGCTCCCGGAACGCCCACATGACCGACTCCATGAAGTCGAGATCGAGCGTCTTGTAGTCGTTGTCGAAGTCCACCCACCGCGCCTGACGGGTGACGTAGTCCCGCCACTCGCCGGTGTACCGCAGCACCGACTGCTTGCAGTACGCGTTGAACTCCGCGAGACCCATCGCGTCGATCTGGCTCTTGTCGGTGATGCCGAGCTGCTTCTCCGCCTCCAGCTCGGCGGGCAGGCCGTGGCAGTCCCAGCCGAAGCGACGTTCGACCTTCTTGCCCCGCATCGTCTGGAAGCGCGGGACCAGGTCCTTGACGTACCCGGTCAGCAGGTGGCCGTAGTGCGGGAGTCCGTTGGCGAACGGCGGGCCGTCGTAGAAGACGTACTCGTCGGCGTCGGCGCGCGCGGCGACGGACGCGCGAAAAGTGCCGTCGGCCTCCCAACGTGCGAGGACCTGCTGTTCGAGGTGCGGGAACTGCACGCTGCCCTCGCCGGTCTCGTACGCCACGCGGGGGTAGCCGGGGCGGGACTCGTCGGTGCTCATGGTGGGTACTCCTGTGCCTGCGTCGTCACGGCACGGGGACGAACTCGTCGACGCGCCCGGCGCCGGAGCCGCGGTACCACCCCGCTTGGCCGTCGCTCTCGGCGACGGCCCACTCTCGGTCGAGCTGTGACGGGCTCGTCCCGTCCGGTTCTACTGAGCGCTTCCGCCGCGGTGACCCGCGAGGCGGCGCCGTTCTTCCGGACAGCTCCCCGGTGATGGCCGGATCGTCGCTGGTGACACTGGGTTGCATGGTGACCCGGCGAGCCGGGGCCACGAAGTGCGGTGACCCGGCGAGCCGGGCCGACTGAGATTCTACCGCCGTCGACGACGGGGTGTCGCCCGGCGGCCGGACAACAGACCGACGAGCAACAGGATCGCACCGACGAGGCAGACGGCGATGCAGGCCCAGGCCCACACCACCGATCCGGTGATCAGGGAGACGACCAGCAAGGCGAAGCCGACGCCGGCCGCGACCAGCGTCAGAACGAGCACGATCTCACCCGGCCGGTTTCCCTCCCCCCCGACCTCACCGGCCGTGGCGGCCGGTGAGGTGATCACCGCTAGTTGTTGCCCTTGGCGTACGAGGACTGGCCGTACGAGCCCTGACCGTTGTCCTTGGTGAAGGGGTCCTGACCGCTGTCGACCGGCAGCGCGGAGGAGCGCTGATCGAGCTCCTGCAGCTGGGACTCCAGGTAGGACTTCAGGCGAACGCGGTACTCGCGCTCGAAGGTCTTGAGACGCTCGATGCGCTCCTCGAGCACGGACCGCTGCTGGTTGATGGTCGCCATGATCTCGGTGTGCTTGCGCTCGGCATCGCTCTCGAGAGCGTCGGCCTTCTCCTTGGCCTGACGCAGCTGCGTCTCCGACCGCGTCTGGGCATCCGCGAGGAGCGCATCGGCCTTCTGTCGCGCCTCGGACACGAGCGACTCGGCCCGACTCTGCGCCTCGCTGACCAGACGATCCGAGTTCGCGCGGGCGGAGCCGAGGAGCTGCTCGGACTCGGTCTTGGCGTCACCGGTGAGGCGGTCGGCCATCTCCTGCGCGAGGCCGAGGATCTTGGCGGCCTGCATGTTGGAATCGCCACCACCCTGAGCGGCCGCGGCCGGGGCAGCGGCGGGCGCGGGGGCCTGCACCACGGGGGCCGGCTTCGGCGGCTCGGGACGCGGCGCCGGGGCCGGAGCGGGCGCGGCGGCCGGGGCAGGAGCGGGTGCGCTCTGACGCGAGGACGACGACTTGGCGTCGGCCAGTTCCTGATCGAGCTCACCGACGCGCTGACGCAGATCGGCGTTCTCCTCGATCAGGCGCGAGAGCTCCTGCTCGACGAGATCGAGGAAGGCATCGACCTCGTCCTCGTTGTAACCGCGCTTACCGATGGGCGGCTTGCTGAACGCGACGTTGTGCACATCGGCGGGAGTCAGCGGCATGGAAGGATCCCTTCACGCGTCTCGAGAGCGGTGGAGCATCGACTAGCGACTACGCGGACAGTTCGGTCGCGAGCGACGGGTGTCACCTGCGACGGCGACTCGCGACCGGGCTGGACGCGGCGTCACGGTACGGACAGTTTCTCCCCGAACGATC
This sequence comes from Rhodococcus sp. PBTS 1, assembly GCF_001620025.1. Lineage (NCBI taxonomy): Bacteria > Bacillati > Actinomycetota > Actinomycetes > Mycobacteriales > Nocardiaceae > Rhodococcus > Rhodococcus sp. PBTS 1. The sequence continues at coordinate 1,331,417 of NZ_CP015219.1, read as the reverse complement.
GGTGTGATCATCGCTCGCGGACATTCGGTTGTTGTGCACTTCGACAAGGTGCCGGCGTGCCCTGACGAGTCATTCTGTCACACCCGACGCGCAGGATCACCCGACGCTCTGCACCACACGCATCAAGATGAACACGATGAACAGCAACACCATGATCGACAGGTCCAGACGCACGCCGCCCAGGTTCAGCGGCGGGATGATGCGGCGGAGGAATTTCACGGGCGGATCCGTCACGGTGAAGATCGCCTCGAGAATCACCACCATGACCCCGGTGGGATGCCAGTCGCGCGCGAAGGACCGGATGAACTCGACCACCACCCGGCCGATGAGCAGCAGCCAGAAGAGGAACAGCACGAAGTAGAGCACGGCGAACACTCAGCTCACCGACCCTGCATCGCTCGCAGAGATACGTCCCGACAGCACGCTCACGTCCCGATCATTCGACTCGTCCACGACTCCACTGTGCCAGGCACAGCGATGGTGCTGTGCCAGGCACAGCGATGGTGCTGTGCCAGGCACAGCGATGGTGCTGTCCCGGCAGCTCCGACGGTGCCGGACCCGAGGGCGCCCGGCACCGGACCCTCGGGCACCGACGCGCTGCGCCGGCACCGGGTCACTGCTGGTTGTAGAAGCCGTTCTCGGCGATACGACGACGCTCCTCGGCGGAGACGTCGACGTCGGCCGGCGAGAGCAGGAACACCTTGGTGGCCACCTTGTCGAACGAGCCACGCAGCGCGAACGCCAGTCCCGCGGCGAAGTCGACGAGACGCTTCGCGTCGGCGTTGCTCATCTCGACGAGGTCCATGATGACGGGCGTGCCGTCGCGGAACCGCTCGCCGATGGTGCGCGCCTCGCCGTAGTCCCGCGGACGCAGAGTGGTGATGGTGGACACGGGACCCCCGTCGTCGACGGACACGGAACGGCGCGGCTCCGGGCGCGGCTCGGGCCGCGTGTCCATCGCGAGGGCGCCGCGGGTGGACGGTCCGGTGGACCGCAGCGTGGTCGTCCGGCCGCCACCGCGGGCGGACAGCGGAGCGACGGGGGCGGACCGACGCGGGCCGGGGGCGGCGTAGTCGTCGCGCCCGGCGGGCTCGTAGTCGTCGCCGCGGCGGGCGCCGGCGTAGGCGGGCTCGTCGTCGTACTCGTCGTCCATCGCCCGCGCATAGCCACCGCGCGAGGACCGACCCACGGGGGCGTCGGTGTCGTCGAGGTAGTCGTCCTCGTACTCGTCGAGTGGGACCATGCCGAAGTAAGCCTTGACTTTGTGGAGCGTGCTCATCGGTCGACCTTCCTTGGCGTGGTGGTGCGAGGTGGGGCGAGAACGCGGGCCGAGCCGGTGCGTCCCGTGTGACTGGCGTGAATCTCGAGGTTCCTGTGGTTCATGCTGTCAAGGCGAGGTTACGGGCCGGGGGCCCAGGATCGCGGTTCCGACACGCACACACGTCGAGCCGTGTCGCACCGCCTCCTCGAGGTCCCCGGTCATGCCCGCCGACAGCCCGGTCGCCGTCGGGTACGACCGGAGAAGTCGCTGGTGAAGACCGGCGAGGTCGGCGAACGCGGCGTCCGCGTCGGACTCCAGCGGCGGCACCGCCATCAGGCCCGCCAGCCGCAGCCCCGATGCCTGCGCGACCGCATCCGCCACCGGGTCCAGCTCGGCGCGATCGACGCCGCCGCGGTGCGTGTCGCCGTCCAGGCTCACCTGGACGTAGACCGCGAGGTCGTCGGTCCGTTCACCGTCGCCTCGGGCGCGCTCGACGCCACGCTGCAGCGCATCGACCAGCCGCAGGCTGTCCACGGAATGCACCTCGTGCGCCCAGCGGGCGACGGCGCGAGCCTTGTTCCGCTGTACGTGCCCGATCATGTGCCACCGGACGTCGTCGCCGGCACTCTCGCGGAGCGCGATCACCTTCGGCGCCGCGTCCTGCTCACGCGACTCGCCGAACTCGCGGCAGCCGAGGTCGCGGAGGATCGCGACGTCCGACGCCGGGAAGAACTTCGTGACGGGTAACAGGATCACCTCGTCCACCCCTCGTCCGGCCGCGCGACACGCGTCGGCGAGACGGGATCGGACCGCGTCGAGATGCTCGGCGAGGTACGCACGCCGCGCGTCGCCCTCGGGGGCGCCGTCACCACCCGTCATCGCCCACCGTCCGTCGTGTCCATCCAGATGACGCCCGCGTGTCGGCCGGTCGGCGCGCCGCGGCGGTGGCTGAACAGGGTGCGGTCGGTGATGGTCTCGCGCGGATCCACCGCGACTCCGGCGACTCCCGCCTCGAGCAGTTGTCGGCGCAGGCCCGCCCGGATGTCGAGGCCGGGCGTGCCCTTCCGGGTGCGGGTCGCGCTACCGGGCAGGTGCGCCTCCACGTCACGTTGCATGGCCGCCGGGACCTCGTAGTCCTCGCCGCCCGCCGCCGGCCCGAGGAAACCCTCGATCCGCGACACGGACGCGCCGGCCGCCACCATCGCGTCGAGAACGCGGGGGACGATGCCGATCCGGGCACCGATCCGACCGGCGTGCGCGGCGGCGATCACCCCGGCCGCGTCGTCGGAGAGCAGGACGGGCACGCAGTCCGCCGCGAGCACCACCAGGGCGAGGTCGCGCTCGGTGGTGACCAGCGCGTCGGTCGCCTCCACCGTGCCTCGGACCGATCCGTCGACCACCGTGACGGTGCGTCCGTGGATCTGGTCCATGAAGACGAGCCGATCGGGCGTCAGACCGATCTTCTCCGCCAGTCGACGCCGGTTCGCCGCGACGTCGGCCGGACTGTCACCGACGTGATCGCCGAGATTGAACGCGTCGTAGGGAGGCTTGGACACGCCTCCGGCGCGTGACGTGGTCACGCGCCGGACGCGGTAGCCGGTCGGTCGGCCGGGGGTGCTCACCGACGCATGAAGGAGGGGACGTCCACGTCGTCGTCGCCCTCGTCGTCGGACACGCGCACCGGATGACCCGTCGCCCGGGCGGCGCGCTCCCCGATCGGCGGCAGCGACGACTTGGCGGGGGCGTCGCGGAACACGGCGGGTCCGTCGTCCTCGCTGTGCAGGTCGCCGGCCCGGCCGGAGCCGACGGTCGCCGCGCGCGGCTGCCCGGGCGCGGCCTCGACGGGACGACGGGCCGGTCCGCTGCCGTCGAAGCCCGCGGCGATGACGGTGACGCGCACCTCGTCGCCGAGGGAGTCGTCGATGACGGTGCCGAAGATGATGTTGGCGTCGATGTGGGCCGCTTCCTGCACCAGCGACGCCGCCTCGTTGATCTCGAACAGGCCCAGATCGGATCCGCCCGCGATGGAGAGGAGCACGCCGCGCGCGCCTTCCATCGAGGCCTCGAGCAGCGGGGAGTTGATCGCGGCCTCGGCGGCCTTGATCGCCCGGCCCTCGCCACGCGACGACCCGATGCCCATCAGGGCGCTGCCGGCGCCGGACATGACGCCCTTGACGTCGGCGAAGTCGACGTTGATCAGACCCGGGGTGGTGATGAGGTCGGTGATGCCCTGCACGCCGTTGAGCAGCACCTCGTCGGCGGAGCGGAACGCGTCCATGAGGCTGACCGCCGCGTCGCCGAGCTGGAGCAGGCGATCGTTCGGAATGACGATCAGGGTGTCGCAGGACTCGCGCAGCGACTGGATGCCGGTGTCCGCCTGTCCCCCGCGCCGTTTGCCCTCGAAGGAGAACGGACGCGTGACGACGCCGACGGTGAGAGCGCCGAGCTTGCGCGCGATGCTGGCCACGACGGGCGCGCCGCCGGTTCCGGTGCCGCCGCCCTCACCCGCGGTGACGAACACCATGTCGGCGCCCTTGAGCACCTCTTCGATCTCGTCCTTGTGATCCTCGGCGGCCTTGCGCCCGACCTCGGGGTCGGCTCCGGCGCCGAGGCCGCGGGTGAGTTCGCGGCCGACGTCGAGCTTGACGTCGGCGTCGGACATGAGCAGCGCCTGCGCGTCGGTGTTGACCGCAATGAACTCGACTCCCTTGAGTCCCTGTTCGATCATGCGGTTGACCGCGTTGACGCCGCCGCCGCCGATGCCGACGACCTTGATTACGGCGAGGTAGTTGTGCGGGGGCGTCATGGGCTCTCGCCTTCCGTGGTTGGTGTGTGCCGTCGAACTTCTCGGGTCGAAACCCTCAACGTGAACCATAGGGTTATAGTTATGTCAAGTAGTCCGACCGGGAAAACGGTAGAGACCGCCCCTCCCGGCGTCCGGGAGGCGCGCCGAGGCGAACGGAGAAATACGGAGAATTCCGGAGATATCCGTGACACCTCACCGGATGGTCGGCAGGTCCGGACTCGAGACGTCGTAGGTCTGTCCGGGCTGCGTGAGCAGTGGCAACGCGATAGACGCCTTGTACTCGCCGTCCTCGCTGCTCCCCCACACCACGACGCGACCGTCGACCAGGGTGAGCGAGACGTTCGAGATCGTCGGTGCGTCGATCTGCGTGACCTGTGCGCGCAACGGCGGCGGTAGCACCGCCAGGACGTCCAACGCGGCCCTCGTCTCGAGGTTGCCGTACGACGGACTCGCCGCCACCAGCCGCACCACGCCGGGAGGGGGCGGTTCGACGGCGAAATCGACGCCGTTCTCGTCCATCAGGTGCGTGCCGTCCGGCGCGTCGAAGAACACCACCGGCACGCGTTCCTGCACGGTGACCCGCACGGTCGACGGATAGATCCGTTGCACGCGCACCGACGCCACCTTCGGAATGCCGGCCACCCTCGTCGCCGCCGCGTCCGTGTCCACCCGCGGCAACGGGGTGCCCTCGGCAACCGCCAGCGTGGTCACGATCTCCGCGCGATCCACCGCCGCGTTCCCGGTGACGTCGATGGTGTCGACGGCCCAGATCGGTCCGAACCAGGACACCCCGAGGAACACCGCCGACGCCACGACGGCGACGACGAGGGCGATGCGGCCGCGTCGACCGAGGCGCGGTTCGCGCGTGGACCGGGTTCGCGACGACGTCCGGTCACGCCGCGTGGACGAGGACACCGACGCGCGCGACGCCCTGCCCGACGCGGCGCCGCGCTGCGCACCGACCCGTCGCGGCGACGCCGGGCGCCGTCCCCCGCGTGCGCTCGTCACCGGTCGCACCCGGGCCGAGAGCCGTTCCGGGACACCACGATCAGCGCCGCGGCAGAGTCGAGCGGAGCGCGTCGAGAATCTGCGACCCCAGCATGGTGACGTCGCCGGCACCCATGGTGACCACCACGTCGCCGGCGCCCACCAGGTGGGCGACCTGACGCGGTACCGCCGACAGGTCCGGCTGGTAGTGGACCGGCTTGGTGACCGATCGCGCCACCGTCGCCCCGCTCACGCCCGGGACCGGCTCCTCCCGCGCGCCGTAGACGTCGAGCACCATCACCTCGTCCGCCAGGTCGAGCGCGGACGCGAACTCCTCCGCGAACGTGACGGTGCGGGAGTAGAGGTGGGGTTGGAAGACCACGAGCACCCGGCCCGGGCGGTCCGGATCGGCGGTGCGCACCAGATCGGCGGCGGCGCCGAGCACGGCCCGTACCTCCGTCGGGTGATGGGCGTAGTCGTCGAACACCCGCACCCCGCGCTCGCGTCCCCGCAGTTGGAACCGCCGGTGCACCCCGGCGAATCCCGCCAGTCCTTCGACGACCGTGTCCGGATCGGCGCCGAGTTCGATCGCCGCGACCACCGCACCCATGGCGTTGAGCGCCATGTGCCGACCGGGCACGCCCAGGCGCACCGTGCGGTCGCGGTCCTCACCCGCGAGCCGGAAGTGGACGACCCCGCCCGTGTCCTCGGGCTTCCAGCCGAGCAACCGTGCGCCGGTCTCCACGCCGTCGACGGACACGTCGTCGGCGCCGTAGCCCAGCAGACGCACGCCGTCCGGCGCCCGGGAGGCGACGCGGCGCGCGAGCGCGAGCGACCCCGGGTCGTCCGTGCACACCACCAGCGAGCCACCCGGCTTCAGGCGCGCGACGAAGTCGTCGAACACCTGCGTGTAGGCGTCCTCGCTGCCGAAGTAGTCGAGGTGATCGGCCTCGACGTTGGTGACCACCACCAGATCGGGGTCGTACTGCAGCAGGGAGCCGTCGCTCTCGTCCGCCTCGGCGACGAAGACGTCACCGGTGCCGTGGTGCGAGTTGGTCCCGGCCTCGTTGAGTTCGCCGCCCACGGCGAAGGACGGATCGGCGCCGCAGTGCTGCAACGCCACGACGAGCATCGACGTGGTCGATGTCTTGCCGTGGGTCCCGGACACCAGGACCGTACGGAACCCCGTCATCAGACGAGCGAGGACGGCCGGACGCAGCAGCACCGGAATGCCCCGCTCCCCCGCCGCCACCAACTCGGGATTGGTCTTCGGGATCGCCGCGTGCGTGGTCACCACGGCGGTCGGCCCACCGTCCAGCATGTCCAGCGCCGACGCGTCGTGACCGATGCGGACCTGCGCACCGCGCGCCCGCAGCGCCTTGACGCCGCGGCTCTCCTTCGCGTCCGAGCCGGACACCGCACCGCCGCGCGAGAGCAGGATGCGGGCGATGCCGGACATCCCAGCGCCCCCGATGCCCACCATGTGCACGCGGGACAGTTCCTCGGGCAGACCCTGCGGGGGTCCTGACGGGGTGGACACGAGCGAGTTCTCCTGATTCACGAGTGCGACTTCTGCTGCCGGTGCCGACGAGCGGTCTCGAGCACGATGCGGGCCACCTCGGTGGCGGCGCCGCGGTGACCGGCGCCGGCGGCCGCGGCCCCCATGCGTCGGACCGCGTCGGGATCGGTGACGAGGGGGATCACGCGCGAGGCCACCACGTCCGACGTGAGGTCGGCGTCCGCGATCACGACGCCACCACCCGCGTCCGCCACCGGGCGGGCGTTGAGTTCCTGCTCGCCGTTGCCATGGGGCAAGGGTACGTAGAAGGCCGGCAGTCCGACGGCCGAGACCTCCGCCACCGTCATCGCTCCGGACCGACAGAGGGCGACGTCGGCCGCGGCGTACGCCAGATCCATGCGGCTCAGGTACGGCACGGCGACGTACGGCGCCTCGGCTGTGGACGCGACGTCGAGCGTGTTCTTCGGGCCGTGCGCGTGCAGCACCGACACCCCGGCCGCGGCGAGCGCGGGGGCCGCTCCGGACACCGCCTCGTTGAGGGATCGCGCACCCTGCGACCCGCCGAACACCAGCAACACGGGCCCGTCGGCGGGCAGGCCGAAGTGCGCGCGCGCCTCGGCGCGGACGGCGGCGCGGTCGAGGTCGGTGATGGTGGGACGCACCGGAATGCCGATCACCTCGGCGTCCGCGCGGCCGCGGGCGTGGACGCCCGAATTCGCGACGGCGGCGAGCACGCGGTCGGCGACGCGCGCGCCTACCTTGTTGGCGACGCCCGCACTCGCGTTCGCCTCGTGGACGATCACCGGAATCCGTCCTCGCGCGGCGAGATACGCGGGCAGGGCCACGTACCCACCGAAGCCGACGACGACGTCGGCCTCCACCCGAGTCAGGACGCGGCGCGTCGCGCGCACCGAGCGAACGACGGTGGCCGGCAGCGTGAGCAGCGGCCGGGACAACCGCCGCGGCAACGGCACCGGCGGGATCAGTTCGAGCGGGTATCCGCGGTCCGGCACCAACGTGGTCTCGAGCCCGCGCTCGGTCCCGAGCGCCGTCACGCGCACGTCGGGATCGAGTTCACGCAGGGCGTCGGCGACCGCGAGCGCCGGTTCGACGTGGCCTGCCGTGCCGCCTCCGGCGACGACGACGGACACGGGGGCAGGGCGCGTCATCGGCGACGTCTCCGTTCCGGTGATCTCGGGTCGTGGGGCACGGCGGTGCGGCGGCCGGACGCCGCGCCCGGCTGCACACGTCGGGTATCGGACCGGTCACCCCGAGCACGCGGGGCGGCGGCCCGTGGTTGCGGGGCCGTCGCGCGCGGCTGCTGTGCCGCCACGCGTGGTTGCCGGTCGGCGTGGCCGGTGCCGCCGCGGGGCGCGCGGGGCCGGTCCGCCGTGCGGGCGGGCGCGCGGACCGGGCCCGCGGCACCCCGTCCCTGCAGCCGGGCGCGTTGCGCCTCGACCGGGGAGTAGGGCTGCGGGACGGGCAACCGCAGCAGCCGCCCGACCTTGCCGTCGTGGCCGGACGCCAGAGCGGCGACCGCTTCGGGCTCGTGCCGGGAGATGTTGGCCAGCAGTCCGAGCACCAGGAGCGTGATGGCCGTCGAGGTGCCGCCGGCGGACACGAGCGGCAGCTGCAGACCGGTGACGGGCAGCAGGCCGATGACGTATCCGATGTTGATGGCGGCCTGCGCCAGGATCCACACGGTGAAGGTCGCCACGAGGATCTTCATGAACGGATCCGGCACCCGCGCGGCGATGCGCAGGCCCGTGTAGACCAGCAGACCGAACAGGCCGATGACCGCCACGCAGCCGACGAGGCCCAGCTCCTCGCCGATGATGGCGAAGATGAAGTCGTTGTGCGCGTTGGGGAGATAGCTCCACTTGGCCCGACTCTGCCCGAGCCCGAGGCCGAACACGCCACCGTCGGCGAGCGAGTAGAGCGCCTGGCGCGACTGGTAGCCGGCACCCTGCGGATCGCTGCCGGGGTCGAGCCACTGGGTGATGCGTGCGGAGCGGTACCCCGCGGTCATGGCCAGCACGCCCGCGGCTACCGCGAGACCGCCGACGATGGAGACGAACCATTTCAGCGGCAGACCCGCGAACCACAGCAGCGCCATGAGGATGATGCCGAGGGCCACCGTCGTACCGAGATCGGGCTGCAGGACGATCAGACCGAAGATCACCATGGCGGCGGGAATCAACGGGATCAGCAGGCCCTTGAGGTCGGCCCGCTCGGCGCGGCGCGACGCCAGCAGGTGGGCGCCCCACACCGCGAACGTCACCTTGGAGATCTCGGACGGCTGCAGACCGACGCCGCCGATCATGAACCATCCCCGAGTGCCCTGGGCGACCGTCCCGATGCCCGGGATCAGCACCAGGACCAGCAGCACGACGGAGATCACGAACAGCGGGAAGGACCACGCCCGGATGACGCGGATGGGCAACCGCAGGGCGACGACGAACGCGACGACGCCGACGATCGCGAAGATCACCTGGCGAGTGAACATCGTGTAGGCCGAGCCGTCCTCGGCGTAGGCCTCGACGGACGATGCGGACAGGACCATGACCACGCCGAGCGTCGTCAGCATCGCGGCCACGGTCACGATGAGGTGGAACGACGCGAGCGGCCGGTTCAACCAGGTGTCGACGGCGCGGGGTGCGCGCACGGACCAACGGGAGCGAGGCGCCTGCGATGTGCTCATCCCCGGGTCCCCGGCCGTGCGCCGGTGCCCAGATCCGCCTCCGTGAGGTCGGCGACGGCGGCGGTGAAGCTGTCCCCGCGATGGCCGTAGTCCCGGAACTGGTCGAAGGAGGCCGTCGACGGGGCCAGCAGCACGGTGGTTCCGGGCTCGGCACGGTGGGCGGCGGCGCGGACGGCCAGCGTCATCACCTGATCCCCGTTGGTCACATCCGTCTCATCGGCCACAGAGGCATCGTCCCCCGGCGGCACGTGAACCACGGGGACATCCGGCGCGTGTCGCCCCAGCGCGGCCGCGATGGCGTCCCCGTCCCGGCCGAACACCACGGCCGCCACCAGACGGGACCGCACCTCCGTGACCAGGTCGTCCACCTCGGCGCCCTTGAGCAGCCCACCGGCGAGCCAGACGACCCGCTCGTGCGCGAGGATCGACGACCGCGCCGCGTGCGGATTGGTGGCCTTCGAATCGTCGACGAACTGCACCCCGCCGAGCTCGCGTACCGTCGCCGCACGATGGGGACCGACGCGAAACGCCGATAGCCCGCGCGCGACCGCGTCCGCGTCCACGCCCACGGCGCGCGCGAGCGCCGACGCGGCCAGGGCGTCCTGCAGACCCGCCGGTCCGGGCGGTTCGATCTCCGCCGCCGACACCAGCGGCACGCCGTCGCCGAATGCGCGATCGACCAGCATGCCGTCCTCGACACCGAGATCGCCCGCGGCCGGCCGCGCGGCCGTGAACCCCACCGTCCGCGGAGCCGTCGCCCGCGAGCGCAACGACGACGCCACCGCGTCGTCGAGACCGACGACGGCGACGTCGCCGCGCAGGGCCTGCAGCTTGGCCTCCACGTAGGCGTCCATCCCGCCGTGCCAATCGAGGTGGTCGGCGGCGATGTTCAGCACCACCCCGGCCGCCGGCCGAACCGAGGGCGCCCAGAACAACTGGAAGGAGGACAGTTCGACGGCGAGGACCTCGGCGCGCGGCGACTCCGACCGCAGGGCGTCGAGAACCGGGACACCGATGTTCCCGCAGGCCAGCGACGGTCGCCCCGAGGCGTCGAGAATCGACGCGAGCATCGAGGTGGTCGTGGTCTTGCCGTTGGTTCCGGTGACCACCAGCCAGGTTCGGGCCGGGCCGTACACCTCGGCGCGGTCGACCCGCCACGAGAACTCGATGTCGCCCCACACCGGCACGCCGACGGTGAGGGCGGTGGTCAGGAGCGGCGCATCGGGCCGGAACCCGGGGCTCGTGATCACCAGGGCGAACTCGCCGACGGCCGCCCGGTCGGGGGCGATCCGGTCCATGAGCACCGTGTCCGCCCCGAGGTCCGCACAGGCGGCCAGGGCCGACTCGTCGGAATCCGCCACCGTGACCCGCGCACCCAGCGTGCCCAGCGTCGGAAGCAGCGCACGCCCCGACACCCGGCCGCCCGCGACGAGAACGCGCCGGTCGCGGAGGTCGCGAGGGTCGGTGACCGCCCCACTGTTCTCACCGGCCCGGTGGTCGGTTGCACCGGCCACGATCAGTCTCCGACCGCGGCGAGGTACTCGCTGTAGAACAGCGCCAGACCCACCGCCGACGAGATGGCCGCGAGCAACCAGAACCGGATGATGACCGTCGTCTCCGCCCATCCCCCGAGTTCGAAGTGATGGTGGAACGGCGCCATGCGGAACACCCGGCGCCGACTGGATCGGAAGACCGCCACCTGGATGACCACCGAGGCCGCCTCGGCGACGAACAGCGCGCCGATGACCACCATGAGCAGTTCGGTGCGGGTGACGATGGAGAGTCCGGCGAGCAGACCGCCGAGCGCCAGCGATCCGGTGTCGCCCATGAAGATCTTCGCGGGTGCGGCGTTCCACCAGAGGAAGCCGATGCACGCGCCGGCCGCCGCCGCACAGATCAGGGCCAGATCGAGCGGGTCACGGACGTCGTAGCAGCCCGGCCGCGGCTCGGTGGTGCAGGACTGGCGGTACTGCCAGAACGTGATGACGGTGTAGGCGCCGAGCACCAGGGTCATCGAGCCCGCCGCGAGACCGTCGAGACCGTCGGTGAGGTTCACCGCGTTGGACCACGCGCTGACCAGCAGGTAGCAGAACAGGATGAAGACGATGCCGCCCATGGACACCGTGGCGATGTCCCGGACGTAGCTCAGCTGCACGCTGCCGGGGGTCAGTCCTCCCGCGCCGTTGAACTGGAGCGCGAGGATGCCGAAGATGACGGCCGCGAACAGCTGACCCACCAATTTCGCCGTCTTGTTCAGACCCAGGTTGCGCTGCTTGCGGATCTTGATGAAGTCGTCGAGGAAGCCGACCACACCGAGCACGGTGGTCAACCCCAACACCAACAGGGCCGACACCGACGGCCCGTCGGCGTCGTACGCGATACCGATCAGGTGCGAGCCCCAGTAGCCGGCCCACAGGCCGGCGAGGATCGCGACGCCGCCCATGGTCGGGGTGCCGCGCTTGGACTGGTGGCTGGCCGGGCCCTCCACACGGATCTCCTGGCCGAAGCCCTGCCGCGAGAACGCCTTGATGAGAACCGGCGTCAGCAGGATCGCCACCGCCAGCGCGATGCCTCCCGCGAACAGAATCTGCCTCACCGGTTCTCCCCCTGCTCCGCGAGGACCGCCTCCGCGACGGTCCACAGCCGCACCGACTGCGATGCCTTGACCAACACCAGATCACCCGGCGCCACCTGCTCGCGCAGCAGCTCGACCGCCGCGTCGGCGTCGGGAACCAGCACCGACTCGTCGCCCCAGGACCCTTCCATGACCGCGCCCTGGTGCATGCCGTGCGAGGGACGCCCGGTCCCCACGACCACCAGCTTGTCCACCGCCAACCGCACGGCCAGTCGGCCGATCCGGTCGTGTTCGATCACGGAGTCCTCGCCCAGCTCCGCCATCTCCCCGAGCACCGCCCAGGAGCGCCGCGCGCTTCTGCGATCGGCGCGGGCCATCGTGACCAGGGCCTTGAGGGCGGCGCGCACCGAATCGGGGTTGGCGTTGTAGGAATCGTTGATCACCGTGACGCCGTCCGGGCGGGTGCGCACGTCCATGCGCCGCTCCGACGCGGCGCGGGCGTCGCCCAGCGCGGCCGCGATGTCGTCGAGAGCCATCCCGCACTCGAGTCCGACGGCCGCGGCCGACAGGGCGTTCGAGACCTGGTGCTCGCCGTGCACCTGCAAGGCGACCGGGGCGGACCCGGACGCCGTGTGCAGCGTGAACGACGCGCGCGCTTCCGCGTCGAGGACGACGTCCGTCGCGCGCACGTCGGCGCTGCCGCCGTGGCCGTAGGTGACGACGCGTGCGGTGGTCTTCTCGGCCATCGCCGCCACGAGCCGGTCGTCGGCATTGAGGACGGCCACGCCGCCGTCGGCGGCGGCAGGCAGGGCCTGGACCAGCTCGGACTTGGCCTCCGCGATGTTCTCGCGCGACCCGAACTCCCCGAGGTGCGCGGTGCCCACGTTGAGCTCGACGCCGATGCGCGGCGGCGCGATCCGGGCCAGCTCGGCGATGTGCCCGCGCCCGCGCGCCGAGAGCTCCAGAACGAGGAATCGGGTGGTCTCGTCCGCCCGCAGCACCGTCCACGGGTGGCCGAGTTCGTTGTTGAACGAGCCCGGCGGGGCCACCACGGTGCCCGCCCGCTCGAGGACCGCCCGGATCAGGTCCTTGGTGGACGTCTTGCCCGAGGACCCGGTGATGCCGACGACGGTCAGCCCGTTCTCGATCAGTCCGGTCACCGACGCGGACGCCAGCGCGGCGAGCGCCGCCAGCACGGCGGGTCCCGCTCCGGTCGGGTCGTACGCGGGCAGGTCCGGGCGCGGGGTCGGCTCGACGACGACGGCGGGGACACCCACCGGCCGCGTCGCCAGCACCACGACCGCGCCGGCCGCGACGGCGTCGGCGGCGTGATCGTGGCCGTCGACCCGCTCACCCGGCAGGGCGAGGAACACTCCGCCCGCGGTCACCTTCCGGGAGTCGAACTCCACCGTGCCCGTGACCCGGACGTCCGGATCCGGCACGTCGTGCAGAGTCCCTCCGACGATGTCCGCGATCTCCCCGATCGACAGTGCTCTCATGACGTCCCGTCCTCCCCGAGTTCGTCGATGGCTCGAGCCAGCGCCTCACGATCGTCGAACGGATGCACGACGTCGCCGACCTTCTGACCTACTTCGTGCCCCTTGCCCGCCACCAGGACGACGTCACCCGGACGCGCCCACCGCACCGCGTACGCGACGGCGTCGGCACGCGGCGAGATCTCGACGACCTCCCCGCGGGCGGCGTCGTCGACGCCCATCGCGCCGGTGCGGACGGCCGCGCGGATGGTGGCCGGGTCCTCGGACCGCGGGTTGTCGTCGGTGATCACCACCAGGTCGGCCGCCGCGGCGCTGACGGCACCCATCAGCGGACGCTTCTCCGTGTCGCGGTCCCCGCCGGCGCCGACGACGACGGCCACGCGGCCGGTGGTCTGCCGACGCAGGGTGGCCAACGCCACCTCCAGGGCGGCCGGCTTGTGGGCGTAGTCGACCACGGCGAGGAACGCTTGGCCGCGGTCGACCCGCTGCATGCGTCCGGGCACGTCCACGGTGGCCATGGCGTCCACCGCGACCTGCGGGTCGACCCCGACGCGAGCGGCCACGGCGGCGCCGACGAGGGCGTTGGCGACGTTGTAGCGACCCGGCAACCGAAGCGTCGCGGACACGACGCGGTCACCCAGGACGGCATCGAAGGTCTGAGCGCCGTCGGCACGTGCCTGCCAGTTCCGGGCGACGGCCGCTGCGCCGCGGGCCTCCCCGTCGGTGGACACGGTGGTCACAGGGCCGGACGCGGCCGCGATGTCGGCCATCCGGCGCCCCCATTCGTCGTCGATGCAGACCACCGACTCGGCCGCGTGCACGTCCGACTCGGCGGCGAACAGGCGCGCCTTGGCCGCGAAGTAGTCCTCGAACGTGTGGTGGAAGTCGAGATGATCCTGCGAGAGGTTCGTGAAGGCTCCGACGGCGAATCGGGTGCCGTCGACGCGGCCGAGCGACAGCGCGTGCGACGAGACCTCCATGACGACGCTGTCGCACCCCCGCTCGAGCATCGCCGCGAACATGGCGTGAAGATGCGGCGCTTCGGGCGTCGTCAGCGCCGAGGGCACGGGGGTGTCACCGATCCGGGTCTCCACGGTGCCGATCAGGCCCGGGGTGCGGCCGCCCGCGCGCAGCGCCGCCTCGACCAGATACGACGTCGTGGTCTTGCCGGACGTGCCGGTGATCCCCACGACGATCATCGACGCCGACGGATCGCCGTAGACCGTCGCCGAGACGGAGCCGAGCACCGACCGCGGATGCGGGTGCACCAGCACCACGACGTCGGAGTGCGCCCCGGCGGAACCACCCGCCGAGTTCGCGACGAGATCCGCACCCTCCGGATCGGTGAGCACCGCGACCGCGCCGCGGGCCACGGCGTCGGCGGCGAACCGGGCTCCGTGGCTGTGCGCACCCGGCAGAGCCGCGAACAGGTCCCCCGGCAGAACGTCCTGTGCCCGCAGCTCGATGCCGGTCACCGAGATCTCCGCCGCCGACGCGCCACCGTGCACGGTCGCCCCGATCGCGTCGGCGAGCCGGCCGATCGGGGTGACCGGGGGCCGCTGCGGGCGGAGGGACGAGCTGGGCACGGTGTGATCGCTCCTGGTTGTCGTGGCGGAACGGCTGTTCACGCGGGGGTCGCGACGCGCCGACTCGCCGGAACGCACCGTTCCGGCGAGAAGGCCGACGCATCAGATTACCGGCGGTGCGACGCGCACCCCGACCGGTCCGGTCCGGTCAGCCCGCCTGCAACACCAGCCGATCCGCCTCCGCGGACAGCGGCACGGCGTCGCGCTGCAGCATCCACGAGGCGATGGAGTGGAACAACGGCGCCGCGGACTGACCGCCGGAGCCGTCCGCGCTGCGCGTGGGCGCGTCGAGCATGATTCCGATCACGTACCGCGGATCGTCCGCGGGCGCGATGCCCGCGAAGGTGATCCAGTAGCTCGAGTTCGAGTAGCACTTGCAGTTCGGATCGACCTGCTGAGCGGTTCCGGTCTTGCCGCTCACCTGGTAGCCCTCGATGCCGGCCTGCACACCCGTGCCGCGCTGGTCGCCCGTGTCGTTCTGGGTCACCGAGCGGAACATGTCACGCACCGTGCGCGCGGTCTCGGGGCTGACGACCTGCACACCGTCCGGCTGCGGAGTCTCGGTCCGGGTTCCGTCCCGTCCCACCGTCGCGGAGACGATGCGCGGCGGGATGCGCAGGCCGTCGTTCGCGATGGCCTGGTACATGCCCGTCATCTGCAGCAGCGTCATCGACAGGCCCTGTCCGATGGGCAGGTTGGCGAAGGTGCCGCCCGACCACTGGTCGCGGGCGGGAACACTGCCGGCGCTCTCGCCGGGCAGCCCGACCTCGGTGCGCTGACCCAGGCCGAACTTCTGCAGCATGTCGGCGTAGCGGTCCTCCCCCACCCGTTGCGCCAACATCAACGTGCCGACGTTCGACGACTTCCCGAACACGCCGGTGGTGGTGTACGGCGCGACGCCGTGATCCCATGCGTCCTTCACGGTCGCTCCGGCCATCGTGATGCTCCCCGGAACCTGGAGCACCTCGTCCGGGCGCGTCAGTCCGTCCTCGATGGCCGCCGCGGCGGTGACGATCTTGTTCACCGAGCCGGGCTCGAACGGACTCGACACGGCGAGGTTGCCCATCTGAGCATCGGCGGGGTTGTTGCCGACGCCGATCGACGGGTCGAACGTGCCGTCGTTCGACATGGCCAGCACCTGGCCCGTCTTCGCGTCCAGCACGACGGCCGACGCGTTCTTCGCGCCCGACAGGTTCTTCGCCTGCTGCACCTGCTGCTGCACCTGGTACTGGATGTCGCTGTTCAGCGTGAGCTCCACGGTGGAGCCGTCGATCGCGGGCTGCTGGTCACGCCAGCTTCCGGGGATCACCGCGCCGTCGCTGCCGCGGTCGTAGGTGCGGGAGCCGTCCGTGCCGGCGAGGACCGGATCCATCGAGTCCTCGAGACCGAGCAGCCCGTGACCGTCCCACCCCGTCGCGCCGACCACGTTCGCCGCGAGGGCGCCGCCCGGGTACTCGCGGATGTCCTGGCGTTCCAGACCGACCTCGGGGAATTCCTCGGCGATCGACGCTGCCACCGCGGGATCGACACTGCGCACGAGGTATTCGAAGCTCGAGCTCCCCGTCATCTTGGCGATGAGGTCCTTCTCGGTCACGACGCCGCTCAGTGCGTCGGCGACCCCGGCCGCGATGGCGTCGATGCGATCGTCCGGCTCGGGCGCCGACGGGTCCTTCGCCTTCGCTTCCTCGAGCTCGACACGCACTCGCTGCGGCTGAAAGGTGAGCGCCTTCGCCTCCATGGTGAACGCGATGGGCTTGCCGTCCCGGTCCGTGATGGATCCGCGCGTGGCGGGGTCGACGATGGTCGTCGTCCGCTGACTGGCCGACTGCGCCGACAGCGCGGGCGCGTCGATGCCCTGGATCCACAGCAACTGCACCGTGGCGATGCCGAGAATCAGGAACATGGCGAACCGGCCGTAGCGGAAGCGGAAGTCGAACGTCTCCGTCTTCGCACCACCACGGCGGGAGGGACCCCGTCCGCGCGGCGCGGCCGGTCGACCCGGGTACTGCGGCCCGGACCGAGCCGGGTACCGAGGGGACGGTCCGCGGGAGCGGAGGGGCGGCTCGTCGCGTCGCTGGTTCACTGCGTGCCTCCGGTCGCGGGTGCCACCGGCACGGGCTGTTCGTTCACCGGTCCGGGGTTCTGCGGCGCCGCCGGCTGGGGCGCTGCCGGCTGGGGCGCTGCGGGCTGGGGCGCTGCCGCGGCCGGCGCTGCCGGTGCCGACGGTGTCGCCGGTGCGGTCGTGGTGGTGGGCGCGGCGCCCCGGTCCATCGGCGTGAGTGCCTCGCCGGGAGTCGCGCCGGGTGCGGCCGCGGCTCCCGTACCGGACCGCGTCGTCGTCGGAGCGGCAGCGCCACGCCCGGGCGAAGCGACGGGCGCCGAGAACGCCGGGGCCGGCGGGCCCGCCGCGGGAGCGGGCGTGCCGATCACCTGGACGACCCCGTCCGGTTGCACCACCAGGCGGGGGACGTCCTTGGTCGGGATCATGCCCAGCTCGGCCGCACGCCGTGCCAGTTCGGGTGCCGAGGCGGCCAGCTCGACGTCGCGCTGCAAGGCGGCCGCCTGCTCGGTCAGTCGCTGGTTGTCCGCGCGCGCGTCGCTCAGCCGGTAGGACTCCTCGGCCGCGCGCGTGCTGAGCAGCAGAGTGCAGGCCAGGCCGATCGCGAGCAGGCCGATGACGGCTGCGACGAACGGGACTCGTGCAGCGACGGCGCGGCGATCGGTCGACGGCGTGTCGACGTCCAGGGCGCGGGCGCGTCGCTGACGTTTCTCGTAGGCACGCCGGGCCGCGCCGGTGCGGGCGGGTGCGGACGGGGAACCGACACGGTCGACCGCGCCGCCCGAACGCCGGGACCCTCCCGTCACATCGACAGGTGCACTCACGACGTCCTCCTCGAAATACGTTCGGCTGCACGCAGACGCACGGGTGCCGCCCGGGGGTTGTCGTCGATCTCGGACTGCGGAGCCTTCTCGGCACCGCGGGTGAGGAGTCGGAACTCGGGACCGCTCCCGGGCAGCTCCATCGGCAGGCCCTCGGGGGTGGTGGAGCGGGTCAGCGGTGTCAGTTCCTGCTTGACCACGCGATCCTCGAGAGACTGATACGACATGAAGACGATGCGTCCGCCCACGGTCAGGGAGGTCAGGGCCGGCGCGATCGCGTCGTGCAGCGAGTCGAGCTCCGCGTTGACCGCGACTCGAAGCGCCTGGAACGTGCGTTTGGCCGGGTGTCCCCCGGTGCGACGGGTGGCGGCGGGGATGCTGTCGTACAGCAACTCCACGAGCGGTCCACTGGTGGTCCACGGCTGCTCGTCGCGACGCCGCACGATGGCGGAGGCGATCCGTCCCGCGAATCGCTCCTCGCCGTAGGTGCTGAGGATGCGGGCGATCTCGCCGTGCGTGGCGGTGTTGAGGATGTCGGCGGCGGTGCGGCCCGTCGTCGGGTCCATTCGCATGTCCAGCGGCGCGTCCACCGAGTAGGCGAAGCCTCGATCCGCGGAGTCGAGCTGCATGGACGACACACCAAGGTCGAACAGGATGCCGTCGACGCTGCCGACGTGATCGAGCCCGGCGCGATCCAACGCACCCTCGATGCCGTCGTAGGTGGTGTGGACGAGAACCACCCGATCGCCGAACGGGGCGAGGCGCTCACGGGCCATCGCGAGAGCGTCGGTGTCGCGATCGAGGCCGATCAGGCGCAGTCGCGGGTAGGTCTCGAGGAAGTGTTCGGCGTGCCCACCCAGGCCGAGAGTGGCGTCGAGGTAGACGGGGTCACGGTCGCCCGCGGCGGCGAAGGCCGGTCCGAGCAACTCGTCGGCGCGGTGGAGTCGGACGGGAACGTGAGAGAAGGGGGACGGGGACCCCTGCTGCTCCACCATCTCGATCTCCCGCCGTGTCTCGCCGTGGTCTGCAGTCGTGTCGGTTGCGGTCGGTCTCGCGGTCCGTGGGGAGCGAATGCGCGCGAGGTCCCTGTCCGATCAGGCACCTGGCGTCGGGGAAGTACGTCAGGGTCCTGGTCCGGTACTTGGCGTCGGGGAAGTACGTCAAGGCCCGGTTCGGGCAGAGGCCACGCGGCACTCGCGTCGGCCACGGTCGGCTACAACATTCCTTCGAGCGATTCGTCCACTGCTTGCGAGAAATCTTCTTCGTGCTCCCGGGAGTAGGCCTCCCAGGACGCGGCGTCCCAGAGTTCGAGATAGTCCATCGAACCGATCACGACGCAGTCCTTGGAGAGGTTCGCGTACTCCCGGTGAGCGGGGCCGATGGTGATCCGGCCCTGTCCGTCGGGGTGCTGCTCGTCCGTCCCGGCCGCCAGGTTGCGGATGTACGCCCGCGCCCGCGGATTCGACCGCGACGCCGCCGCCAATCGCTCCGCACGCTCGGCGAACACCGCACGGGGGTAGATGGCCAGGCTGTGATCCTGCCCCTTGCTCACCATCACCCCTCCTGCCAACTCGTCTCGGAACTTCGCCGGCAACGTGAGCCGGAACTTGTCGTCGAGCTTGGGCGTGTAGGTACCGAGGAACACCCGGCACCTCCCGCTCGCGTCCGTCGCGGCTTGCTCTCTCCGCTGACGGCCACATTACCCCACTTTCCCCCACTTTCAATCACTTCGCCCCCTCGGAGTGGTGACATGTCATCGAAAGACCTGGTCGCACGCGGTGAGTTCTCGTGCGTGACGACGAGACCGGACGGCGGGCCCTGGTTCCGCGACGCTGCTTCGGCCGACGAACAGCGCAGCTCGAGGCGCTTTCTCGTGTGCGAGTGGAGGAAAGTGGGGGCCCGGACGACGTTCGCCGGCTTCGGTGGGGCGTCGTGGGGCGGCGCAGGTGCGCCGGCACCCCGAGCCCGGCACCCGCACGAGTTTTGCCACACGATCCGCCTCGACACTGCGGATCCGCGGATCTGCCCCGGATCCCGTGGGAAAACTCGCACCCTCGAGCCCCGGTGGGATGCGGTGCGGCGGCGGGCACGCACGAAAACGCCGAATGCGGCGCCTCGTGACGAGGCGCCGCATTCGGCGTGAAGATCAGGGAGTCAGCGTGGACGCCGACCCGTGTCGGTCAGCCCTGGTCGAAGCGGCGTCGGAAACGTTCCTCCATCCGAGCCGAGAAGCCGGGACGCTTCGCGCCCCGCTGGCCCGACGTGCCGCGCGTGGCGGGGCCGGAGCGACGGGACGAGGACGGCGGTCCCGACGGCTCTGCACCGCCGTCGGCATCCGCCTCGGCGGTGGGCGCGCCGGGTTTGCGAACGAGCAGGAGAACACCCGCGCCGAACATGACCGCGAAGCCCACCAGGCTGATGATGGGGAACCCACCGGGCTTGACGGGAAGCGCGACGCCGGCGATCAGCAGAACCAGACCGACGACGAAGAGCGCGATGGCTTGGAAGCGGCGGCGAGTCGACGCCGCTCGGATACGTCCGCCGCGCACGGTGGACGCGAACTTGGGGTCCTCGGCATAGAGAGCGCTCTCGATCTGGTCGAGCATGCGCTGCTCGTGCTCGGAGAGTGGCACGGTACCTCCCCCGGCACTGGATGGGCTCTCACTCCCGGCCAGAAGTGAGAGGCGGCCGATCGGTCCGGCCACCTGCTGACGATGATACGAGCAGATTCGGTGGCGTACCACCTCGCTGCCACACCAGTATGCGGAAAAATCGGGCGGCGTGGTGGAGCCTCGTCCTACGCGGACTGCGGGACCGCCTCCGACGACGCCGTCAGCAGGTCCTCGACCCGGTGGAGAAAGCGTCCGACCTGGGTGAAGAACTCGTCGGCCTCGGCCGAGTCCATCCGGTCGCCGGACCCCGCCTCGATCGCCGCTCTAACCGACGAGTGGGCCGAGAAGTACGCCGCCCAGTCCGAGAACTCCGGCGCCGCCGACTGCATCCGCACCCAGGCACTGCGCGGCGTACCGCGCTTCGGCGTCGGGTCCACCACGTCGAGCAGGGCACCGGCACCCCGCAAGGCGGCCACGTACGCCTCGAGAAAGCGATCGGCGGCGGTCGGTGCACCCGCCGCAGTCGCGAGCAATGCATCCGCCCGCCGCAGCAACGCCGCCGAGCGCGGCGGCGGACCCGCCGGTGCCGCGGGTGCTGCCGGAGCACCGAAGGGCAGAACCGTGCCGCGAGCGCCGCGGGTGCTCCCGGGAGCGAAACCTGTCGCCATGGGTGGAACCTCCTCGTGTGCTCGATGCTGTGTGCTCGATGCCGTGTGCTCGGTGCCGTGCGTGTGCCGTCACCACATGTCAACCACTGCCCCGGGGGACTGCGCATTCCGCTCCGACCACCGGTGCGAAGAAGATCACGCAGGTCCGACACGAACGGCCGGGGTGACGACGCCCGGCCGGGTCCGTCCCGTACCGTCGAACGTGTGTTCGATCTCGACAGTACCGCTCGTCACGCCGACGCGCCAGGGTTCGTCGGATGGGTACCGTGACCGTCGTGCCCGCATCCGCCGGGAGCGGAGACGTCACTCTGCTCGACCTCGACCCGCAGCAGATGCGTGCGCGGCTGACCGAGGCACTCGCGGTGTACGTCGACGCCATGGGCTATCCGCCGGGAACGGACCTGCACCGCGCCCCGATGTGGTCCGAGCACATCCTGCGGCCGGGATGGCGTGCCGTCGGCGCACTGCAGGGCGACCACATCGTCGGCATCGCCTACTGCTACCGCGGCGATCACGGCCAGTGGTGGCATCGCCAGGTCCGCGACGGAATGCGCCGGGCCGGGTGGAGCCCGGACCGCGCGGAACTCGTTCTCGCGGACTACGTCGAGCTCACCGAGCTGCACGTCAGCCCCGGTGTGCAGGGCGCCGGCATCGGCGGCCGACTACTGGAGGCCCTGCTGGCCGGGCGGAGCGAGCAACGCGTGCTGCTCTCGACTCCCGAGGTCCACGCCGAGGACAACCGCGCGTGGCGTCTCTACCGTCGCGCGGGTTTCACCGACGTGCTGCGCCGCTTCCGATTCGCGGGCGATTCCCGACCCTTCGCCGTCCTCGGCCGCGAACTACCCCTGGACACGTCACCGTCGGACCACCCTCGTCCGGCCGGACACCCCACCTCCGCCGTCACCGCCACCCCCACCACCGCGACCCCCACCACCGCGACCCCCACCACCGAGGAGCCGACCACGTGATCGACGCCGCCGTCATCGGATCGGGACACAACGCTCTCGTCTCCGCCGCCTACCTCACCGAGGCGGGGTGGTCGGTCCGAGTTCTCGAGCGGGACACCGTCGTCGGCGGCGCGGCCTCCACCGTGGAGCGCTTCCCCGGCCACAAGGTCGACCGCGGGTCGTCCGCGCACATCATGGTGCGGCAGACCGGGATCATCGAGGAACTGCGTCTGGCCGAGCACGGCCTGCGCTACCTGGACTGCGATCCCTGGGCGTTCGCTCCCCCACCTCCCGGCACGGACGAGCCGGGCATCGTGTTCTCGGTGGACCTCGACGCCACGTGTGCGTCGATCGAGGCGGCCTGCGGACGTCGGGACGCGGACGCGTACCGGCGCTTCGTCACGGTGTGGGGCCCGCGCAGCGCCCGGGTCATGCGCTCGTTCGGCGCGCCGCCCACCGGGCGTGCGTTCTTCTCCTCGTTCTGGGGGATGGACGCCAAGGACGGCCCGGCGGCGCTCTCGCGCGAGTTCCTCGCCTCCGGCGACGCGCTGCTCGACCGGTGGTTCGACAGCGAGCGACTCAAGGCCGCTCTCGCCTGGTTCGGGGCGCAGTCCGGTCCGCCGATGTCCGAACCGGGCACGGCCCCGATGGTCGCGTTCAACACACTGATGCACACCACCCCGCCCGGTCGCGCGGTCGGCGGCAGTGGCGCACTCTCCGTCGCCCTCGCGACCAAGATCGAGGCCGACGGCGGCACCGTCACCCTCGGCGACGCCGTCACCTCGGTGAGTCGACGAGGCGAGGGATGGTCGGTGCGCACCGCGAGCGGCGAGGAGGTCCGGGCCCGCACCGTGATCGCCGGGTGCCACGTCCTGACCACCCTGGACCTGCTCGACGCCGGCGGATTCGACACGGCGACCACCGCGTCGTGGCGACGGCAGATCGACGTGGGCCCGGGTATCGGCATGGTGGTCCGGGCGTCGACGTCCGCCCTGCCGCAGTACCCGAACACCGACGTCGCGGACTCCTCGCACGGGTTGCAGCTGCTGGTGCACGACCGCGCCCAGCTGCGTCGGGCCCACGGTGCCGCGTCGGCCGGTGACCTGCCCCCCGCACCGGTCGTGCTGGCCATGAGCTTCAGCGCGGTGGACCCCTCGATCGCCGCACCCGGCGAGCACCAGGTCTCCCTGTGGTCCCAGTGGCACCCCTACCGCCTGGCCGACGGACGCTCGTGGCGCGGCGGATCGCCCGAGGTCGCCGAGCTCGAGGGCGACCGCATCGTCGCCGAGGTGGATCGCTACGCCCCCGGTTTCGCCGACTCCGTCCTGCGCCGCCACACGCAGTCGCCGTGGGACCTCGAACAGGAACTCGGACTGATCGGCGGCAACGTCATGCACGTGGAGATGTCGCTGCACCAGATGATGATGTGGCGGCCGATGCCCGCGCTGGCGGGCATGACCGTGCCGGGCGCGCCGTCCTTCTTCCTCACCGGCGCCTCGACCCACCCGGGTGGCGGTGTGTCCGGGGCGTCCGGCCGCAGCGCGGCGCGCCTGGCCCTGGCCGACCGGGCCGGATCGCCCGTGCGACGCCTCGCCTCCCGCCTCGGCGCGATGGTGGGCCGGTGAGGTGACCACCGCGTTGCGGACCCCGCCGGTGGCCCTCGGCTTCGCGGTGGCGGCCGTCCTGGCCCAGATCGCCTACCCGCTCGCGTCGGGCTCGGTGAAGGACGCCATCACGTTCGCCGTGGTGGCCCTCCTCGCCGCGGCGTGCGTCGCGCACGCCACCCGGTCCCGCGGCGGCGGATGGGCCGTCGCGATGGTGGTGATCACGGCCGGCATCGGTCTGACCGCCGAGATCGTCGGCACGCGCACGGGCATGCCGTTCGGGTGCTACTCCTACGCGCAGGATCGGATCGGACCCTCGATCGCCCACGTCCCGGTGGTGGTGCCGTTCGCCTGGACAGCGGGCCTGTATCCGGTGTGGACGGCGGCCACGGTGATCACCGAGCGCGCTCGGGCCGGCGCGGCGACGCGCATCGGCCTGACGACGGTGGGCGTGGTCGGCTGGGACCTCTACCTCGACCCGCAGATGGTCGCCGACGGCCAGTGGACCTGGTGCAGCGCCTTCTCCGGGCTGCCGGGACTGCCCGGTATCCCCTGGACCAACTACGTCGGATGGTTGCTCGTCGCCTTCTGCATGGCGGTGGCCATGGAGCTGCTCGGGCGCGCACGGTCCGAGCGGCCCGATGTCTCGCGCTCGGTTCCGCTCGCGCTCTTCCTGTGGACCTGGCTCGGGTCCGCCGTGGCCCACGCCGTGTTCCTCCCCGACCTCGGCTGGTCCGCCCTGTACGGCCTGGTCGCCATGGGTGTCGTCGGCGTGCCCTTCCTGCTGGCGGTACGCCGGCGCGACGCCGCGGCGACCCGTCCGCGTGTCGATCGACCCGTGCACTGACGGCGGCCGGTCGGCTGGCACCATGACCGCTGTGGTCACGCCAGCCGAACCTCGCTCCCGCCATCCCGATCGTCGTCGGACGACGCGCCGCCTCGCCGTCGTGACCGTGCTCGCGCTCGCCGCCGTCCTGCTGTCCGGGTGTCTGCGCGCCCAGGTGTCCATGGGCGTGTCCTCCGACGACCGCGTCTCCGGACGCATCGTGGTGGCGGTGATTCCGACCGCCGAGGGTGACACCGGGCCGGGTCTCGACGTGCCCGACAGCCTGTCCGGGAAAATTCGCGTCCAGCCGTATTCCTCGGACGGATATGTGGGCAGCGAGGCGCTGTTCAGCGATCTCACGTTCGGCGACGTCCAGCAGCTCGGCGGACTGTCCGATCAGGCCAACGGCCTGTTCCAGCTGACGCTGACCCGCTCGGGCGACCTGGTCGCCCTGTCGGGCCAGGTGGATCTGGGCACCGTGCCCGCAGACGGCAGCGACGTCCAGTTCACCATCGCCTTCCCGGCGCGGGTGACCACCACCAACGGCGCCCGCGAGGGTGACAACGTGGTCTCCTGGGCCCTGCCGGCCGGTGAACGCAGCACGCTGCGCGCCGAGGTGCGGTACTCGGATCCGAACACGCGCAGTTTCGCCGGCTGGGCGGGCATCGTCTTCGGGGTGACCGTCGGTGTCGCCGCAATCGTCGGCGGCATGGCCTACGTGTCGCGGAACCCGTCGCTGCGCACGTCGCGACGCCCGAACGACGCCGGCTGACCGTGTACGGCCGCCTCGTCCGGGCCGGGGCTCTCGCGGCGACGGCCACCGCGGCGTTGGCGGTGGTGAACGCCCGCACGGCACCCGTGGTCGCGCCCCGCCGTGGCGGCGCGGCCGCGGCCACCGAGCGGGTCACCGTGTGCATTCCGGCCCGCGACGAAGCGGCCCGGCTCCCCGATCTGCTCGCCGACCTGCTCGCCCAGCGGACCGCTGCCGCCCTGACCGTCCTGGTGCTCGACGACGAGTCCACCGACGGCACCGCCGACGTCGCTGTCGCCGCTGCCGGCGGCGACCCCCGGGTGCGCGTGGACCGTCGGCGGCCGGACGCCGCGGGCGGCGTCGGCAAGTCGGTGACGTGCATCGATCTCGGCGACCGCGCGCTCACCGAGACGGATCCGACCGTGGTGGTCTTCGTCGACGCGGACGTCCGGCTGACACCGCACGCCGTCGATGCGGCCGTCGCGGAGTTGCGTGAGCTCCGCACCGCCTTCCTCAGCCCGTGGCCGGGGCAGGTGGCCGTGACCCGAGCCGAGCGGCTGGTCCAGCCGCTGCTCTCCTGGTCGTGGTCGGTGAGCCTCTACGTCCGAGGAGCCAACCGCGGCCGTCGTCCCTCGATGGGCGTGGCCAACGGCCAGTTCCTCGTCATGGACGCCGCCGCCTACCGCGCCGTCGGCGGGCACCGATCGACGCGTGGCGCCGTCGCCGACGATCTCGAGCTGGTACGCGAGTTCCGCCGACACGGATTGCCGACGGCCGTCGGGTACGGCGGGCGGGTGGCCACCTGCCGGATGTACGACGACGCCGCGCAGGTGTGGGCCGGCCACGGCAAGTGGCTGTGGTCGCAGTTCGGCCGGGGACCTGTCGCCGTCGCCGTCGGTGCCGTGGTGGCGTCGATCTGGGTGGTGCCGCCCACCGGTCTGCTCGCGTCGTCGCGTCGCACACGCCGCTGGGCCGCGCTCGGCTACGGCGCCGGCGTGGTGTCGCGGCTGGCGTCCCGGCGGGCCGAGGGCAGCCCGGACTCCCTGTTTCGCGACGTCGTGACGTCGAGTTGGCACCCGGCGTCGATCGTGGTGGGGACGGCGCTCGCGGTGTCCAGCGACCGCGGACGGCGCCGCGGCACGCTCACCTGGAAGTCACGCGCTCTCGACACCCGTCGCTGACCCGGTCATCGCCGGAGCCGGCCGGGCGAGCCCGAGGTTCGCCACGACCTCCGACGTCGCCTTGGCGAAGTTCAGGGTGATGAAGTGCAGGCCGGGCGCGCCCTCGGCGATGAGCCGCTCCCCCATCTCGGTGGCCAGCTCGATGCCCACCGCGCGCACGGCGGCCCGGTCCTCCTCGCCGGTCCCCGCGGCGGCGGCCAGGCGCGCGCGCACGGCCGCAGGCAGCTCCGATCCGGAGAGCTCGACGGCACGGTCGATCGAGCGCAGGGAGGTGATGGGCATGATCTCGGGAATGATCGGCTTCGCGCCCTGCTCGGGGTCGAACGCGCTCACCCGGTCCCGAAGCCGCAAGTAGTCCTCCACGTCCCAGAACATCTGGGTGATGGAGTAGTCCGCGCCGGCCCGGAGCTTGCCGACGAGGAATCGGGTGTCGTCGTCCAGCGACGGCGACCGGTGGTGCCCACCGGGGAAGGACGCCACACCGACGTGGAAGTCCCCCAGGTCCTTGACCAGTCGGACCAGGTCCTCGGCGTACTCGACGCCGTCGGGATGCTTCTCCCACGGGCCCAGGGGGTCACCGGGCGGATCACCGCGCAGCACGAGGATGTTGGCGATGCCCCGATCGGCGTACGCCCCGACCATCGACCGAAGTTCGGCGACGCTGTGCCCCACCGCGGTGAGATGCGCCACCGGGACCAGCGTGGTGGAGTCGGCCAGATCGCCCGTGACGCGCACCGTGCGGTCACGCGTCGATCCGCCGGCGCCGTAGGTCATGGACACGAACGCCGGATGCATCTGCTCGAACGCCCGCACGGTCCGCCACAGGCGGTCCTCACCGGCCTGGTCGCGAGGCGGCGAGAACTCGACGGAGAAGGGCACGCTCCCGTGGGTGGCCGCCGCCAGCCGGTCGACGACGGACGGGGTGCGGGACGTGCGTGATCGATCGGTCACGTGCACAGCATAGAAGTGCGTTCCCGAACGGCGGCGGTGTGACCGGCCCCTCGAGCGGGCCGGCGTGTGGGGGTCGTCTGTCGACGCGGGGGTGTCCGAATCAGCACTAGAGTGCGGGCAGGCGAGGTCCTGTCCCGCCGTGCGTCCGCCTCCGTTCACCGGTGCGGGCCTCGAGTGCTCTTTCGTCCCTGCGTGCTCCCGGAGGAAACCCTGTCTGCCGCATCTCTCCCGACCACCGGCGTCGATCACGCGCGCGCGGGTGATTCCGCCCCCCTCGTCGGCGACCGCGCCGACTGGCCCCGCGGGTCGTTCGTGAGCGCCGTGGAGTCCGTCCTGGACTCCTTCGTCGATTCTCGACGCGCCACGGTCGACAGCGTCGGTCCCGTCTACACCGAGGCGGTCGAGGAGCTCCGCTCGTTCGTCCTGCGCGGCGGCAAGCGCATCCGGCCGGCGTTCGCGTGGACCGGCTGGCTCGGCGCGGGCGGCGATCCGTCCGGACCCGACGCCGACGCGGTCCTGCAGGTCTGCTCGGCCCTCGAGTTCGTTCAGGCCTGCGCCCTGGTGCACGACGACATCATCGACTCCTCGCTGACCCGACGCGGTTTCCCCACCGTCCACGTCACCTTCGCCGAACGTCATCGCCGGTCGGAGTGGATCGGGGATCCGGCCGCGTTCGGCGAGGCCGTGGCGATCCTGCTGGGCGATCTCGCGCTGTGCTGGGCGGACGATCTGATCCGTGAGGCGGACCTGCCGATCGAGACGGCGCGCCGCGTGGGTCCGATGTGGTCGGCGATGCGCACCGAAGTTCTCGGCGGCCAGTTGCTCGACATCGCGGTGGAGGCGCGCAGCGACGATTCGCTCGACGCCGCGCTGCGGATCGACCGCTACAAGACCGCCGCGTACACGGTGGAACGACCCCTGCTCATCGGCGGCACGTTGGCGAACGCGGACGCCGCGCTGCTGGACGTCTACCGCACCTTCGGCGCCGACATCGGCATCGCGTTCCAGTTGCGGGACGACCTGCTGGGCGTGTTCGGCGATCCGGCGGTGACGGGCAAGCCCTCGGGTGACGATTTGCGAGAGGGCAAGCGAACCGTGTTGATCGCGGCGGCGCTGGACGTCGCCGATCGCGACGACCCGGCGGCCGCCGAGACAATCCGCACCGGACTCGGAACCGACCTCACCCCGGCGATGGTGGACGAGATGCGGGAGCTGCTCGTCCGGCTGGGCGCGGTCGAGAACGTCGAGCGCCGCATCACCGATCTGACCGAGTCCGCGCTCGCCGCGCTGTCCGGTGCCGACATCTCACCCGACGCGGCGGACCGCCTCGTCGCCATGGCGCACGCCGCCACCAGGAGAACCACATGACGTCCACCGCCGCCACGGTCACCGGCCCCACCGATCACGTCGTCGTGGTGGGGGCCGGGCTGTCCGGACTCGCCGCGGCCCTGCACCTGCGGGGCACGGGCCGCGAGGTGACCCTGCTCGAACGCTCGGACACCGTCGGTGGCCGCGTCGGGTCGGTCGCCGCTCCGGGCTACCGCATCGACACCGGCGCCAGCGTGCTGACCATGCCGGATCTGATCGACGAGGCGCTCGCCGCGGTGGGCGCGACCCGCGAGTCGACCACTCCGCCTCTGCGTCTGCACCCGCTCCACCCCGCGTACCACACCCGCTTCGCCGACGGCACCAGCATCGACGTCCATTCCGACCCCGAGCGCATGGTGGCCGAGGTCGAGCGGACCTGCGGAACCGAGGAAGCCGCACGCTACCGGCGGCTGCGCGGGTGGCTGGCGTCGATGTTCGACGCCGCGTACGACCGCTTCGTCGGCGGCAACTTCGACTCCCCCGTCGATCTGGTGGCCGAGCCGACCTCGCTCCGCAAGACGCTGACACTGCTGAAGCTCGGCGGGTTCGCGAAGCTGGGCGGCAAGGTCGACGCCTTCGTCCACGACGACCGGCTGCGCCGGATCTTCACGTTCCAGGCCCTCTACGCCGGCGTGGCCCCGGCGAAGGCGCTGGGCGTCTACTCCGTCATCGCCCACATGGACACCTCGCTCGGGGTGACGTTCCCCGAGGGCGGGATGCGGGTCATCGCCGAGTCGATGGCCGACGCCTTCACCACCGCCGGCGGCACGCTGCGCACCGAGGCGACCGTCCGCAGCATCGAACAGGGCGGGGGCCGAGCACGCGCCGTCGTCCTCGAGGGCGGCGAGCGCATCGCGTGCGACGCGCTGGTGCTGACGCCCGACCTGCCCGTCGTCGACGCCCTCCTCGGCACGGCGGGGGTGCGGACGCCGCGTCGACGGATTCGTGCGTCGCCGTCCGCGGTGGTCGTCCACGGGCGCGTCCCGGTGTCGGTCACGGAGGCGTGGTCCTCGCGGTCACATCACGTCATCGATTTCGGCGCGAAGTGGGCCGAGACGTTCCGCGAGCTGACCGCCCGCCGCGGCCGCGGCTCGGTCATGAGCGATCCGTCGCTGCTGATCACGCGCACGTCGCTCACCGATCCGGGCCTGCGCGTGACCACGGACGGGGTCGAGCAGGAGCCGATCTCCGTGCTGGCCCCGTGCCCCAACCTCGACACCGCCCCGATCGACTGGGACGCGGTCACCGAGCCGTACGTGCGCGAGATCCTTCTCGAGATGGAACGGCGGGGGTACCACGGCATCGCCGAACACCTGGTGATCGACCACGTCGACACCCCGACGACGTGGGCCGCGCAGGGCATGATCGCCGGCACCCCGTTCTCGGCCTCGCACGTCTTCCGCCAGACGGGCCCGTTCCGGCGCCGCAACCTGGTTCCCGGTATCGAGAACGTCGTGCTGGCCGGATGCGGCACCACACCCGGTGTCGGCGTCCCGACCGTGCTCATCTCCGGACGTCTGGCCGCCCAGCGGATCGACGCGGCAGCAGGTCGCGCGCGGGCCTGACCGCGACGGGGGGACGCGGGTCGGCGGGTCGGCCCGGTCCGTGCGTGGCGTCGCCCGAGTTGCCTCTAAACTCTCCGACAGGCCGCACGCGGCCGTCACACGTCGCTGTCGAGGTACTCGGGGAGGAACATGTCCACGCCCTCCCTCGGTCGGTCCCCCGCGGGCACCGATCGTCGCGGTGTGCGGGCATTCCTCTCCGGTGCAGCGGGCCGTGCCACGCTGGTCGGTCTCGCCGGTGCCGCACTGATCACGTTCGGCGGCTTCGGATCCGGTGCCGTCCGTCGCCGCGATCCGCTGCTCGAGGAGATGCACCTGTCGTGGCTGCGCTTCGGCCACGGCCTGGTGCTGTCCACCGCGATGGTGTGGATCGGCGTCCTGCTCATGATCGCCGCGTGGGTACGGCTCGGCCGCGAGACGCTGGCGCACCGCACCACCGTCTCCCGACTCCGCTGGGTGGTTCCGGTGTGGATCGCGCCGCTGCTGCTCGCGGTGCCGATGTTCAGCCGCGACGCCTACTCCTATCTCGCCCAGGGCGCGCTTCTGCGCGACGGCTTCGATCCGTACGCCGTGGGGCCCGTCGCCAATCCCGGGATCCTGCTGGACAACGTCTCCACCGTCTGGACCACCACCACCGCGCCCTACGGCCCCCTGTTCCTGCTCCTCGGGCAGGGAATCACCTCCCTGACCGGGGACAACGTCATCGCCGGCACCATGCTGCTGCGGTTGACGATGTTGCCGGGGCTCGCGCTGACCATGTGGGCCGTGCCGCGCATCGCCCGGCACTTCGGCGCCGACCCGGCCGTCGCGCTCTGGCTCGCGGTGCTGAACCCGTTGGTGCTGGTCCACCTCATCGGCGGCGTCCACAACGAGATGCTCATGGTCGGTCTGATGACCGCCGGCATCGCCGCCGTCCTGGGCCACCGCCACGTGCTCGGCATGGGGCTGGTGGCGGTGGCCGTCGCCATCAAGGCGACGGCGGGCATCGCCCTGCCGTTCCTGGTCTGGATCTGGATGCAGCACGAGCGGACCCGGCTGCGCGCGGAGAACGACGCCCGACGCGAGCGCGGCGAGCCCACCCGGCAGGTGCGCACCCTGCAGCTCTTCGTCAAGACCGCCGGCATCGGCTTCGCGGTGTTCGCGGCCGTGTTCGTCGTGGCCTCCGCCGTCGCCGGCGTCGGCATCGGCTGGCTGACGGCGCTCAGCGGGTCGGCGAAGATCATCAACTGGCTCTCGCTCCCGACCATCCTCGCCCACTTCGTGACCGTCGGAACCGGCTGGTTCACCGGTGCCCGCCTCGGACCGGTGCTCGAGGTCACCCGCCTGCTCTGCGCCGTCGCCCTGGTGATCGTCCTGGTCACGGCGTGGTGGCGGTCGCGGCACTCCGAGCGCAGTGCGCTGCTGGGCATCCTGGTCTCGCTGGTGGCGATCGTCATCCTGTCCCCGGCCGCGCTGCCGTGGTACTACTCCTGGCCGCTCGCCGTCGCCGCCGGGCTGACCATGTCCATCACCACGTTGACCGTGCTGGTGGGCCTGTCCGCCTGGCTCATGCTGGTGTTCCAGCCGGACGGCTCGATCGGGCTGTACACCTTCCCCCACGTGGTGCTGGCCATCGTGGCCGCCGTCGTCGCCGCGCTGTCCCTGCGACAGGTCGATCCACTGCGCCTGCGTTCGGTCACCCATCCCGAGCCGGACCCGGCGTTCGCGGCGGAGGCCGAGCCCGAGACGACGCTGCCCGCGGACACGTCGGAGGCAGCCGTCGCAGCGGCGGACCACCACGACACCGTTCCGGTCGCGCCGTCGACCCGGCGGTCCACCCGAGAGGTCAGTACGTGACGGATCTGCTGCGCGAGGGCTACGCCGTCTCCCGTGAGGTCGCGCGCGAACACGGCAAGACGTACTTCCTGGCCACGCGGCTGCTCCCGCCGGAACGCCGTCCGGCCGTGCACGCGCTCTACGCGTACGCCCGCATGGTGGACGACATCATCGACGTCGACATGATCGCCGAGCGCGACGACGCCGCGGCCGTCGCCGACGACGAGGCGTTGCTGGACCGCATCGACCAGCGGTTCCGGGCCGGGCTCGCCGAGGGACCGGCGGCCGTGGCGCCCGCGCCCGGTGAGCCCGCCACGGACCACGACCGCATCCTCGCCGCCGCGGTGGACACCGCTCGGCGATACGACATCCCGGCCGAGTACTTCACGGCGTTCATGACCTCGATGCGCATGGACGTGCCGTCGTCGAGCATCTACACCGACCGGTACGCCACCCTGGACGACCTTCGGGTCTACATGTGGGGATCGGCGGCGGTGATCGGGCTGCAGATGCTGCCGATCCTCGGCACCGTCGGCCCGGTGGACGAGGCCGCGCCGGCCGCGGCGGCCCTCGGCGAGGCGTTCCAGCTGACGAACTTCGTGCGGGACGCGGGCGAGGACCTCGCCCGCGACCGGATCTACCTGCCCGGCGACGTGCTGGCCGCCTACGGCGTGGACGAGGATCTGCTGCACTGGTGTCGTCGTACCGACAGCGTGGACCCGCGCGTCGCGCGCGCGCTCGCGGACGTCATCGCCACGTGCCGCGCGCTCTATCGCACCGCCGAGCCGGGGATCGACCTGCTGTCGCCGCGGGCCCGGCCGGGCATCCGAGTCGCCTTCGCGCTCTACCGGGACATTCTGGGGGTCGTCGAACGGGACGGATACCGCTCGCTGTCCCGCCGCTCGACCGTCGGGAACGGTCGGCGCGGCGGCGTGGCCGCGCGGGCCGCGGGGCGCGGACTCGCCGCGCGCCTGCTGCCGACGGCGTCCTGAGGGCCGGTCGGAAGGCCACCGACCGGGCCGGTCAGAAAGCCACCGACCGGGCCGGTCAGAACGCCACCGACCGGGCCGGTCAGAACGCCATCGCCTGGGCGCGTCGCACGATTTCGCGGGCGTGGTCGCCGTGCAGGACGTCCACGGGGCGACCCGGCAGGCTGGCGTCGTCCTCGAAGAGCCACCGCAGGATCGCGGTGTGGTCGAAACCTCCGTCGAGGAGGACGGACACCGTCCCGGCGAGGTGCTTGAGCGGGTGTCCCTGCTCGTCGAGGAACGCGGCGGGAACGGCCACCACGCGGTCGCGGCGCACGGCGACGAGCTTGTTCTCGCGCAGCATCTGGTGCACACGCGTCACGGCGACGCCGAGGGACGCCGCGACGTCGGGAAGGGGCACGACCTGCTCGTCGGCGGGGATCACGTCGTCGCAGTAGGGAATGGCACTCACCGCGCCAACGGTAGTCACGGCGGAGGTCGTGAACCAAGTTCACAGCTCGGACTGACTACCATCGGACGACGGGCCCCGATCGGCCCGTCCTCATCTCCGACGACGAGCAGGAGGCTCCACCGTGGCCGTGTCCGGTCCGTCGCTGCTCGGCGCGTTCCTCGAGCGGCGCTACCGAGTCGACGCTCCCATCGCCCGTGGCGGCATGTCGACGGTGTATCGCGGTCTGGACACGCGTCTCGACCGGCCCGTGGCCATCAAGGTGATGGATCCGCAGTTCGCCGGCGACCCCGAGTTCGTCCGGCGGTTCGAGTTCGAGGCCCGCGCCGTCGCGCGCCTGCACCATCCCGGTCTGGTGGCCGTCCACGACCACGGGCGCGACGGCCACCACGCGTTCCTGGTGATGGAACTGGTCGAGGGCGGCACGCTGCGCGAGTTGCTGCGCGAGCGGGGTCCGATGCCGCCGCACGCCGCCGTCGCCGTGCTCCAACCGGTGCTCGACGCCCTCGCCGTGGCGCATCGCGCCGGTCTGGTGCACCGCGACGTCAAACCCGAGAACGTCCTGATCTCCGACGACGGTGACGTCAAGATCGCCGACTTCGGCCTGGTTCGCGCGGTCGCCGCCGCGACGACCACCTCCGCCAGCGTCATCCTCGGCACCGCGGCGTACCTCTCTCCCGAGCAGGTCACGTCGGGCACCGCCGACGCCCGCAGCGACGTCTACTCGGCCGGGGTGCTGTTGTACGAGATGCTGACCGGCCGGACGCCGTTCGACGGCGACACGTCGTTGTCCATCGCCTACCAACGCGTCGAGAACGACGTTCCCGCACCGGGTTCCATCGTTCCGGGGGTGCCGCGTCACCTCGACGCGGTCGTCCGCGACGCCACTCGCCGCGCCCCCGAGGAGCGGTTCCGCGACGCCGGGACGATGGGTGAGGCCCTGCGTTCGGTGACCGCCGCACTCGGGTTGCCGTCGTATCGCGTCCCGGCCCCGGCGCGCTCGGCCGAGCACCTGTCCGCCGAGACGCTGCACGCTCCCCGGCCCTACGCTCCGCAGGCGCCGCGCTCCCCCGACACCGCCATCGTGGCCGTGCCGGCGGCGTCGATCGGCGCCGGCCCGGCGGTGTCGATCGGCGCTCCGTCCCCCACCCGGCACACCAAGATGGTCACCGCCGCCGTCCCGCGCGACACGGAGGCCGAGCCCCGTAACGGCGGCGAGTCCACCGGCCGCGGCGTGTTCGCCTACCCGGACTACGCCGCGGATCGTCGGCGGTCGCGCCGGGTCGCGGCCATCTGGGTCGCCATTCTGGTGGTGGCCGCCCTGGTGCTCGGAACGGTCGGATGGTGGGCGGGCTCGGGTCGGTTCACCGCGGTGCCCGCCGTCGACGGACTCGACCGGACGTCGGCGGTGTCCGCGATCGAGGCCGCGGATCTGTCCCCCACCGTCGAGGGGCGGTGGACCGACGACGCGCCCACCGACCGCCTGCTCGGCACCGACCCGCCGGCGGGGTCCCGCATCGGGCGGGGCGAGACGGTCACCGTCCTCGTCTCGCAGGGACGCCCCACGGTGCCCGATCTCGTCCCCGGCGCCTCGCCCGACCAGGTCGCCGGGGCGCTCGAGGACCGCACGTTCGTCGCCGTCGACGGCGGCGAGGCGTTCAGCAGCTCCGCCGCGCGGGGCGACGTCGCCGCCCTCGATCCGGCGCCGGGCACGGTGCTGCCCGTGGGCAGCGAGGTCCGCGTGGTGACCAGCAAGGGCGCGCCGCCGGTCGACGTCCCGGACGTGCGCGGACGCAGCGAGCAGGACGCGCGGGCCGCGCTCGATCGCGTGGGCATCACGGTCGCCGCGGTCGAGGAGGTCTTCGACGCCGACGTCGACCGGGGGTCCGTCGTCGGCACCGACCCGGCGGCCGGGACCGGCGTGACGGCCGGGACCGCCGTGACGCTGCGGGTGTCGACGGCCGTCCCCGTGCCGTCGTTGCTCGGCCGGACCGTCGGTTCCGCGCGGGAGGAACTCGAACGGCTCGGTCTCGACGTGCGGGTTCGGCAGGTCACCCGCACCGATCGATCACTGGTGATCTCGCAGACGCCCGGTCCCTCCGAGCGCGTCGCGCCGGGAGGGACCGTGACGTTGGTGTCGCTGCCCTAGGACAGTGCCGTCGCAGAGCAGCGGCCCGGTGCTCTCAGCCGCGCAGCATCTCCGCGACCAGGAACGCCAGTTCGAGCGACTGCTGGGTGTTGAGGCGGGGATCGCACGCGGTCTCGTAGCGGCCGGAGAGGTCGAGGTCCGAGATGTCCTGGGCGCCGCCGAGGCACTCGGTGACGTTCTCCCCGGTGAGCTCGACGTGGATGCCGCCCGGGTGGGTGCCCAGCTCGCGGTGGACCTCGAAGAATCCCTGCACCTCGTCGACGATGCGGTCGAAGTGGCGGGTCTTGTACCCGGTGGAAGCCTCGTGGGTGTTGCCGTGCATCGGGTCGCACTGCCAGATCACCTGATGACCGGTGGCCTGCACCTTCTCCACGATCGCCGGCAGCATGTCGCGGACCTTGCCGTTGCCCATGCGTGAGATCAGGGTCAAACGCCCCGGCTTGTTGGTGGGGTCCAGCCGCTCGACGTACTCCACGGCCATCTCCGGCGTGGTGGTGGGCCCGATCTTGAGACCGATCGGGTTCGACACCAGTTCGGCGAACGCGATGTGCGCACCGTCGAGCTGACGGGTGCGGTCACCGATCCACAGGAAGTGGGCGGACAGGTCGTAGAGCTTGGGGTGCTCGTCGTCGTTGTCGAGGCGCAGCATCGCCCGCTCGTAGTCCAGCACCAACGCCTCGTGCGAAGCGAAGATGGTGGCCTGCTTGAGGTTCGGGTCGGTGACACCGCAGGCGTCCATGAACTTGAGGCCGTTGTCGATCTCGGACGCGAGCTGCTCGTACCGGGCGCCCGCAGGAGAGTTCTGCACGAACTCGCGGTTCCAGTCGTGCACCTTGTACAGGTCGGCCATGCCCGCGCCGGTGAGCGCGCGCACCAGGTTCATCGCCGCGCTCGCGTTGGCGTACGCGCGGACCAGGCGCGACGGATCGTGCGCACGCACCGCCTCGTCGGCGACCAGCGAGTTCACCATGTCACCGCGGTACGACTTCAGGCCCAGGGCGTCGACGTCGGACGACCGCGGCTTGGCGTACTGGCCGGCGATGCGCGCGACCTTCACCACGGGCATCGACGCGCCGTAGGTGAGCACGACCGCCATCTGCAGCAGGGTGCGGATGTTGCCCTTGATGTGGGGCTCGGTGTTGTCGACGAAGGTCTCCGCGCAGTCACCGCCCTGGAGCAGGAACGCCTCGCCGCGCGCGACAGCGGCCAGCTCGGCGGACAGGGCCTCGACCTCGCCGGCCACCGTGATGGGCGGCACGCTCTCGAGCACCGTGCGCATGGCCTCGGCCTGATCGGCCGGCCAGTCCGGCTGCTGCGCGGCCGGCTTGGCCAGTGCCGCGGCGAGCTGCTCGCGCAGAGCCTCCGGAAGCGGCGGGAGCTCGGGCAGGCGTTCGATCGGAACGTCGACAGTCCAGTTCACGACACCAGGATAGTGGTGACCGGTCACGGTCCCGATTCCGGGCCGAGCCCGGTCGGGCGACGGTTCAGCCCGCGGCGCGGGCCGCCTCGACGGCGCGGAACTTGGCCAGGTTGTGCCGTGCGTCGGCCAGCGCGTCGTGCGCGTCGTCCGGTGCGTCCGGCAGCGCCGGCGACCCGTGCTCCTGCCAGTACTGCTTGAGCTCGCGGGTGAAGCGCGGCATCACCCGCGGCAACGCCGTCATCGGCCCCCACAGCTGACACAGCGCCACGTGGTCGTACGCGGCGACCCACGCCCACATCTCGACGTCGTCGACCCCGCCCGCGGTGACGAAGTCCAAGATCTCGTCGCGAATCCGAGCGCGGGACTGCCAGAGCGACGACGAGAACGGCGGCAGCTTCGGCAGGACGTTGCGGCGAACCCAGGGACCGGCCCGCTCCGGGTCGAACTCCGCCGACACCGCGTAGTATTCACGGCCGTCCTCGGCGACGATGCCGATGGAGACCAGATCGATCGTGCGACCATCCTCGATGAACTCGCAGTCGTAGAAATAGCGCACGGTGGCCACCCTATCGGCCGGCCCCGGAAGGACCACGCATGCGGAGCTCCCCCGCGCCGACCGCCGACGTCGGCGACCCGCCCCGGTGGCGTCGGCCCCTGGTGGTGGCGGCCAAGGTCCTCACCGTCGTCGCCCTGCTGGCCGGCATCGCGTTCAACCTGATCGGCCTGCCGCCGCTGCGCGAGTGGGGCGAGATCTATCGTCTCGACCTCGACGTCTACCGCATCGGCGGCCGCGCGCTGCTCGACGGCGTCGACCTCTACGGCGTGCTGCCCGCGACCAGCGTCGACATCCCCCTGCCGTTCACCTATCCCCCGATGGCGGCGCTGGCCTTCGCCCCCATGGCGGTGCTCCCCCTGACCGTGGCGTCCACCGTCATGACGCTGATGACGATGGTCCTGCTCGCGGTGACCGTCGCCGTGACGGTGCGCTCGCTGGTCACCCTCGGCCCGGCCGACACCGCGTGGGTCGCCGCCGCGGGCACGGCGGCGGCGTTCGCGCTGGAGCCGGTGTGGTCGACGTTCGACTACGGCCAGATCAACGTCGTCCTGATGTGCCTGGTCGTGCTCGACGTGCTCCCCCGCCGCACCCTCTGGCCGCGCGGGCTGCTCGTCGGGTTCGTCACCGCCATCAAGCTCACGCCGGCGGTCTTCGTCCTGTACTTCCTGCTCGCTCGCCGGTTCCGCGCCGCCGCGACCGTGGTGGTGTCCTTCCTCGCGTTCACCGCCCTCGGGTTCGTCGCCACCCCCGACGGCTCCGTCCGGTACTGGACCGACGTGCTCGTCGACTCCGATCGCATCGGCCATCCGGGGTACGTCGCCAACCAGTCGCTCACCGGCATGCTCGCCCGTCTCGGACTGGACGACGGGCCCCGCACCCTGGTCTGGATCGCCTGCAGCGCCGTCGTCGGCATCGTCGCCGTCGTCGCCATGCATCGCGCCCTCGCGGCGCACGACCGACTCACCGCCCTGTGCGTCAATGCCGTTCTGGGACTGCTGGTCTCACCTGTGTCGTGGTCGCATCACTGGGTGTGGTCGGTGCCGATCCTGCTGCTGTGCATCCACGCCGGCCTCACCCGCCGGTCCGTCGCCCTCCCCGCCCTCGGAGTGGTCGGCGCGCTGGTGCTGCACTACCCCGCCCATTGGCGCCTCGGCCCGGGCCGATGGGACGGCCTGAGCTGGCCGCTGTGGGATCAGATCCAGGCGTCGTCGTACGTGTGGTGGGGTATGGCATTCCTGGTGGTGGCGGCCGTCCTGCCGCGGCGCGAGACCATCGCGGAGCGGTAGGCCGCCGCCGACTATCCCGCGCGGCTGTCCGGAATGCGCGCGGCGCCGTCGGCACCGGCCGCAGCGTCCGATACCGGTGTGGCCGACTCCGGAGTGGCCTTCATGCTGGCGGCGTAGACGTCGACGTACTGCTGGCCGCCGAGCTTCATCAGCTCGTACATGACCTCGTCCGTGACGGCGCGCTCGACGAAGCGGTTGCCCGCCATCCCCTCGTAACGCGAGAAGTCGAGCGGCTTGCCGATCCGGACGCCCACCTTGGTGGGGCGCGGAAGCTTCGAGCCGATGGGGTTCATCTTGGCCGTGCCGATCATGGCGACGGGGATGACGGGCACGCCGCTCTCGAGGGCCAACCGCGCCATGCCGGTCTTGCCCTTGTACAGCCGATCGTCCGGCGACCGCGTGCCCTCCGGGTAGATGCCGAGCAACTTGCCGTTCCGCAGAACGCGCAGACCGGCGTCGAGCGCGTCCTGGGCAGCGGAAGCTCCGGTGCGGTCGATCGGGACCTGGCCGACGGAGCTGAAGAACCAGCGCTGGAAGCGGCCCTTCGCACCCCGGCCGGTGAAGTACTCGCTCTTGGCCAGGAACGTGATGCGGCGGGGGACCACCAGGGGCAGGTAGAAGGAGTCCAGGACGGCCTGATGGTTACTGGCCAGGATGGCCGGACCGTCGACCGGAATGTTCTCCAGCCCCTCGACCTTCGGCCGCCCCAACAGGTGCAGCAGCGGACCGAGGAGGACGTACTTGAAGGTCCAGTACCACATTCCCGATACGCCTTTCGTCGAACAGCCGCCTCGAGATCCGCGGCGATCACCGAGCGTTACGCGTCACGACTCTACCGCCGGTTTATGACACCAGCCACAGTTCCGGCGTGCGGTCGGACACATCTCACACGGCCGTTACCGTGCGGTCATCCGCGGGACGCGCCCACTTCCACGCGGGCGAGTTCGGCGGCGCCGATCATGCCCGCGGCCTCCCCCAGTTGTGTGCCGCGGATGCGCGCGAGCGGACGGTGCCCGGCCCCGGTGATCTGCGCCGCGTAGTGCTCGCGGGCGGTGTCGAGGAACAGCGCCGACGACGTGGCGACGCCGCCGGCGATGACCATGCGGTCGGGGTCGTAGACGTCCGAGACCAGCGCGAGGCCGATGCCGAGCCAGCGCGCGAACTCCGACATGGTCTCGATGGCGACCAGGTCCCCGTCCTGCGCGGCGCCCGCGATGCGGCGGCCGGTGAGGGATCCGGGGTCGAGGAACGCCTCTCGCGCCAGCACCGTCGAGCCCCGCGGATTCGCCGCGAGGAGCTCGATCGCGGTGTCCACCAACGCCGTTCCGCTGCAGTACCGCTCCCAGCATCCGCGCTTGCCGCACGCGCACTGACGGCCGTCGGGCACCACCTGCAGGTGACCGAGCTCCGGCGCGATGCCGTAGCTGCCCCGGTAGAGCTTGCCGTCGATCAGCAGGGCGGCGCCGATGCCGGTGCCGATCGCGATCATGACGACGTTGCCGCCGCCCGCTGCGGCACCGAACCGGTGCTCGGCCCAGGCCGCCGCGTTGGCGTCGTGTTCGAGGATGACCGGGATGCCGAGGCGTTCGGTCATCTCGCGTGCGACCGGCCGGTTGATCCACGGCAGGTGCGGCGCGAACCGCACGACGGTGCGGTCGGAATTGATGAACCCGGCGACGGCGAGTCCGACGGCGGCGATGTCGTGGCGGCTCGCCAGCTCACGCACCGCGCGGTCGATGCCGTTCTCGAGCGCGCGCGACTCCTGCGGCGTCGGGGCCTGGGTGCTGTCGAGAACCTGCCCGTCCACGTCGACCACCGACGCGCGAATGCTCGTGCCGCCCACGTCGATTCCGATGGTCAGCGGCTTGGCTCCGTGGCCCTGGTTTCTCACTGTCGTGCTCGGTCCTCACTGCGTCGGCGGCGTCGGGCGCTCCCGGTCGGGTTGCGACGTCGTCGTCACGGTAATCGGCTGGTAGCCGCCGGGGCGAACCGACGGCGTCGACGCGCCGGGACCGCCGGTCCCCGACTCGTCGGCGTCCGTCGTCTGCGCGGCAGGGGACGCGGGTCGGGCCGAGGTCGAGGCAGCAGTCGAGGAATGGTCGTCGAGGTAGGCCCGCACGACGGCGGCCAGGGCGTCGAACTCGGTGGCGACGAGGCTCAGCAGGTCGTGCCGTTCGCCTCGCAGCGCCGCGGCCAGGGCGCAGAGGGGGCACCAGGAGCAGCCGTCCCAGTGCGGCGCCTCGGGGTCGTCGAGTCGGCGCAGCGCCGGTTCGACCCGGTCGATCACGAGCTCGGCGAGGATGCGCAATTCGGTCACGAGGTCGCGGGTCTCGCGCTCGTCAGCCATCCCCGGTCCCCGGCGTCGTCGGGACGGGTGTGGCGAGGTTCTCCGGCCAGACGGCGGCGTCGGGCGTGAAGCGCACCGTGAGGACACCCGCGTCGAACGCGGCCCCGACGACCGTGCAGCGGCGCAGAACCGACGCCAGCCGCAGCCGACGTCGCGCTCCCTGCGCACTCACGATCATGTCGTCCTCCACGCGTCCGACCGCCACCGTGGACGCGTCCACGTAGGGCAGCGGCACCCTCATCACGTACACCGAGTCGAGACCGGTGCCCGACTCGTGCTCGGTCCGCGGCGTCAGCGCCGGCACCGATCCCGGCCCGCGCGGGACCACGTCGCCGATCTCGTCGGCCACGGCCGCCAGAGCCGTCGACCCTACCGGCTCGCCGGGGTGCTCGGTCACGACGCCGATGCGCACCCCCGGTAGGGACAGCTCGGCGTCCCGGACGGCGGCGAGATGCTCGGCCCGTCGGCGCTCGGCCCAGTAGACGGCGGGGTGGGTGCCGAGCACGGACGTCGGGACGGCCCCTCCGAGATCGGGCTGCACCCCGTCGATCACCAGCCCGCTCACGGCGACGCCGTGGAACACGGTCAACGCCAGCAGGTCTCGGGCCCCGGCGACGGACCGGGCGTGAGGAGCGGCGACGACCAGCGCGTCGGTCCGATCCGGATCGCCCAGGGCGGCGCCGATCCGCGTCACCGTCTCGGCGATCCGATCCACCACCTGCACCAACACCGCGGCCCGCAGATCGCCGCTCGTCGCCGCGACCACCCGCGCGTGCTGCGGCCAGATCCGGTCGAGGTAACCGGCCACCGACGCGGGCGTGGCGACGACGTCCACCCACTCCCCCGCGGACGGGCCGTCGACGACGACGTGGTCGACGTCGTCCCGGTCGGCGAGACGGACCACCTCGGCGAGGGCGGCAACGGTCTCCGCGACGGGAACTCCGGTGAGTTCCTCGGCGTCGGGCAGGGACGGGCCGGCGCCGTGGTCGTGGCCGCCCGCGGCCAGCGCGGCGAGGGTGCGGTATCGCTCCTCGACGAGGCCCGACGCGTCGAGACGCACGGCCTCGGGCAGGTCCGCGCCGGTCCCGAGCAGGGTCGCCGGGTCGTGCCCGTCGAGGCAGGTGAGCACGACGCGCGCCCCCAGACGACGAAGCCGGGTCGCCAGGGCCGCGGCCACGGTGGACTTGCCGGCCCCACCCGGCCCCACCACGAAGGTGAGCCGAGCGGGCGATCCGGGCGCCGCGGCGGTCAGCCCTCGACCCTCTTCTTCAACTCCTTCAGGGCGGTGTCGGTGATGACCTTCTCCGCCTTGCGCTTGAAGAGGCCGATCATGGGGATCGCGAGGTCGACCGTGAGTTCGTAGGTGACCTCGGTGCTGCCGTCCCCGCGGTCGGCGAGCCGGTAGGAGCCCTCCTGCGACTTCTGCATCTGGCCCTCGACCAACCGCCACGACACCGACTCGTCACCAGCCCAGTCGTATTCGAGTTCGTAGGTGTCCTTGACCATGCCGGCGTCGAGCACGAACCGCACGCGGCGGGCGCGTCCGTTCGGACCGTCCTCGAGCACCTCGACGGACTTCGCCGCCTCCACCCAGTCGGGGTAGGCCGGGAAGTCCGCGATCACCGCCATGATCGCAGCGGGCGTCCCACCGACGACGATGGATTTCGTGGTCTTGTCTGCCATGCGTGCCCCTAGTTTCCGCGCGCGCGTGATCGCGGCGTCGGCACCATGATCGACGGTGCCACCGTCAGCTCCTGACGCCGGGGTCGGTTCCGGGTGCCGAGGCGGTGTGGCGGGGCGGCTCACCCGGCGCCCGCCCGGCCTCGAGCATGGCCTTGATCTCGAACGACATGGCCTTGCCCGCCACCCGTCGGGCGCGATCGAGCGCGGGGGCGGATGCCGTCCGATCGGTGGGTTCGGCGTGCAGGAAGTAGTGCAGGATCGCGCCGTCGAGGGACGGCTCGAGCCAGACCTCCATCGTGCCCACCAACTCGCCCGCGACGGACCATCGGACGCCCTTGTTCCCGCGATCGTCGGTCACCGTCACCGCCAGGCGCGGGAACCATGCACGCCACCGCCGGGGGTCGCCGACGACGGCCGCGATGGCGGCGGGAGGGGCTGCGACGAACGTCTGGTCCGCCACCTGCACGCTGCTCATGGGCTCCAGCGTCTCATCCCGGCGTCGGCCGTCCACCGGGACCCGTGACGGGTCACATGGCGACGGGTTTAGTGTGATGCCTCGTCCGAACCGCGTGATCGGTCCGACCGGGCGCATCCCGCCGATTCCACCCCGATCACACCCCCGACCACCGGAGCCGTCCGTGCGTGAATTCCGCGTCCCCGCATCGTTCTCCGTCGACGACGACGACTCCGCCGTCGACTCCGTGTTCGCGCACGAACGGTCGCGCCCGAACGCCGTCGTCTATCGCCGTCAGGGACGGTCGTGGACCGACGTCACGGCGGCCGACTTCGCCGCGCAGGTGCGCGCCGTCGCCAAGGGTTTGATCGCGTCGGGCGTCGAGCAGGGCGACCGCGTCGCCCTCATGTCCGCCACGCGATTCGAGTGGCCGTTGCTGGACTACGCGATCTGGGCGGCGGGCGCGGTCACCGTGCCGGTCTACGAGACGTCATCGGCCGGTCAGGTGCGCTGGATCCTCGAGAACTCCGGCGCCCGGGTCGCGATCGTCGAGACGGTGGCGCACTCGAACATCCTCGCCGAGGTCCTGCCCGACCTCCCGCACGTGGAGCACACGTTCCAGATCGAGGTCTCGCCGGAGAAACAGGGCGCCGTGGAGGTTCTCACCGAGGCGGGCGCCGACCTCGGC
This sequence comes from Rhodococcus sp. PBTS 1, assembly GCF_001620025.1. Classification (NCBI taxonomy): domain Bacteria; kingdom Bacillati; phylum Actinomycetota; class Actinomycetes; order Mycobacteriales; family Nocardiaceae; genus Rhodococcus; species Rhodococcus sp. PBTS 1. The sequence goes on along the minus strand of NZ_CP015219.1, from coordinate 1,287,301 downwards.
GACGACGCGGTGGCCGCCCGCGTGGCGGCCCTGAAGTCGTCGGACCCGGCGACGCTGGTCTACACCTCGGGCACCACCGGTCGGCCCAAGGGCTGCGTCCTGAGCCACGCGAACCTCCTCGCGGAGAGCCGCGGCATCGCGGCCAGCGCACTCGGCGAGATGTTGACCGAGGGGCGCACCACGCTCATGTTCCTGCCCATGGCGCACGTGCTCGCCCGAGCGGTGTCCATCGCGGCGTTCGACCGGGGCGCGACGCTCGGCCACACCGCCGACATCCCCCGACTCGTCGAGAGCTTCGGGGCGTTCCGTCCGCACTTCATCCTCTCGGTGCCCCGCGTGTTCGAGAAGGTCTACAACACGGCCCGTCAGAAGGCGCACGGCGACGGCAAGGGCAAGATCTTCGACGCGGCCGCCGACACCGCCGTCGCGTACAGCCGGGCTCTCGAGAAGTCCGGTCCCTCACTGGTGTTGCGCGCCAAGCACGCGCTGTTCGACCGGCTCGTCTACGGCAAGTTGCGGGCGGCGCTCGGCGGGCAGTGCGAGCTGGCCATCTCCGGCGGTGCGCCGCTCGGAGAGCGTCTCGCACACTTCTACCGCGGCCTCGGCATCACCATCTACGAGGGTTACGGCCTGACCGAGACCACCGCCGCCGCGGCCGTGAACACACCGGGCAACCAACGGATCGGCACCGTCGGCAAGCCGCTGCCCGGCAACGCCGTGCGCATCGCCGACGACGGCGAGATCCTGCTGTCCGGCGGCGTCGTCTTCGGCGGCTACTGGAAGAACGACGACGCGACGGCCGAGGCGCTGACCGACGGCTGGTTCCACACCGGCGATCTGGGCACCGTCGACGACGACGGGTACATCGCCATCACCGGCCGCAAGAAGGAGATCATCGTGACCGCGGGCGGCAAGAACGTCGCCCCCGCCGGTCTCGAGGACTCGCTGCGGGCGAGCCCGCTGATCGGCCAGGCGATGGTCGTCGGCGACCAGCGTCCGTTCATCGGCGCGCTCATCACCGTCGACCCGGAGGCATTCCCCGGGTGGAAACAGCGCAACGGCAAGGACGAGTCGGCGACGGTCGCCGATCTGACCACGGACCCGGACCTCGTCGCCGAGATCGACGCGGCCGTCGCCGAGGCCAACAAGACCGTCTCGCACGCCGAGGCCATCAAGAAGTACCGCGTGCTCGCGGTCGACTTCACCGAGGAGGGCGGCGAGCTCACCCCCACGATGAAGCTCAAGCGGAACGTCGTCGCCGAGTCCTACGCGAGCGACATCGAGGCGCTCTACAGCAAGTGAGCCAACCGGGCCGCGAGGTCGTCCCACCGCCACTCGGTGGTGACGAAATCGCGGCCCGCGGCGCCCATCGCCGCCGCGGCGTCGCGATCACGCAGTACCTCGACGACGGACCGAGTGACGTCCTCGACATCCGTGCCGTCCACCGTCCGCCCCGTCACGCCCTCGATCACCGTCTCCGGCGCGCCGCCCGAGCGACCGGCGACCACGGGAACCCCGGTCGCCGAGGCCTCCAGGAACACGATCCCGAGGCCCTCGACGTCGAGTCCGGCACCGCGGGTGCGGCACGGCATCGCGAACACGTCGGCGATCGTGTGGTGGGCGGCCAGTTCGTCCGCGGGAACCGACCCGGTGAACACCACGTGCTCGGCCACCCCGCACGCCGTCGCCAGCCGTCGGAGCGCATCGCCGTACGGTCCGCCGCCGACGATGACCAGCACCGCGCCGTCGATCTGCTCACGGATGCCGGCCAGCGCTCGAATCAGAACGTCCTGACCCTTGCGCGGCACCAGCCGTGACAGGCAGAGGACGGTCGGGCGGTCCCCCAGCCCGTAGCGGGCGCGGAGCTCCGCACGAGCGGCGTCGTCGGGGCGGAACACCGTCGAATCCACGCCGGGCGGCACGTGCTCGAGCGCCGCATCCGATCCGAAGGCCGACGCGAACCGTCCCCGGGTGTAGCGACTGACGTAGGTGACGACGTCCGTGGTCGACCCGATGCGCCGCAGCGTCTGGCGCGCCGCGGGCAGCATCGACCACCCCACCTCGTGCCCGTGCGTCGACGCCACCACGCGCGACGCGCCCGCCCGGCGCAGATGCGGACCCAGCACCGCCAACGGCGCCGCGGCGCCGAACCACACCGTCTCGCACCCCCGCTCCCGCACCAACCGAGCCGCTCGACGCGCGACGAGCGGCGTGGGCAGCATCAGCGTCGTCGGGTGCCGCACCACCTCGAACGGCTGCTCCGCGTCGAACCGCACGTGCGTGTCCCCACGCCACCGCGGCGCGTAGACGACCAGGCTCTCCGGGGGCAGGAGCCGCGCGAACGTGTGCAGGTAGGACTGGATCCCCCCGCGGCGAGGCGGGAAGTCGTTGGTGACCAGCAGGGTTCGGCGCACCGACCAACCGTAGACCGTCAGGCGGACCCCGCCACTCTCCCTGCGACCCAGTTGCCCCACTCCATCAGGAACCTCTCCGTCGGCAGACCCAGCGTCGCCGACAGGGCGGCGTCGAGGCGCGTCGGGTCCGTGGGACCGCCGGCGAGCGCGCGGTAGAGCGCGAGCAGCCGGGCTTCGCCGAACCGATCCGCGACGAACGACGCGACCGACCACGCCGACTCGTACGCAATGGACCCGCGCGATCCCCCGGCCCCGAAATCGTCGTCCTCCGGCAGCACCGTCGGCGGCCCGCCGACCCGCACCACCGCGGTCAGCGTCGGGGCGATCTGCGCGAACTCCAGCCCGGAACCCCGGTACCCGGAGTAGTCCGCGACCCCCTCGAGCACCCACAGCGGAGCACCCTCCCCGGTGATCGTGCGCAGCGCCACGTGCGTCAGTTCGTGCTGGAGCACCGTGCGGCGGGTCGAGTCGGTCAGCCGCTCCGGCGCGGACGCGCCGAACACCACCCGCTGACCGGTCACCAGACCACCGCGCACCGGGTCAGCGATGGTCGACGCCGCCACGGCGGGCGTCGTCGATCCGTTGGCCAGCGAGATGAACTCGGCGTCCGACCCGGCAACCGTCACCACGGCGCGGCGGCTCCAGCCCTCGCCCGAGAAGTCGGTCACGGCGGCGACCGCGGCGGGAAGGTCCGCCGCCAGCGCGTCGAGGAACGCCCGCTGCTCCGGGTGACCGACGACCATCGAGGTGGTCGACCCGGTCGGCACCCGCACCGTCTCCACCGGGCCGAAGTCCCAGGGCCCTCGCCACGTCGTACGGCCGTACTGCGGCAGATCCGCATCCGACACGATCCGCCACTCGTCGCCGCGGCGAGCGACGACCAGCGACACGTCGCGGCGCGTGGGCGCGGTGTCGGCGTCGGCGTAGGCGTAGCGCAGAGCCACCCGCGGGGCCCAGACCTCGGTCGCGTCCACCGCGTCCGCCAGGTCGGGCGGCACCGGAGTCTCCGGTTCGTCGAGAATCTCGTATCCGAAGTCGGACAGCGGCACCGTAGCCAGCACGTCGGCGCGGGCAACCTCCCGCTCGGCGAACGCCGGATCGGCGGCGGGGTCGAGGACCGCGCGGACGGCGTCGTCGTCACCCGATCGGACCGCGGCGGCCCATCGATCGAGGAGGTCGCCGACCGCGGTGCGTCGTCGCTCGTCCGCGCTCGGCGCGGCCGCGGGGCGATCGGGTTCGACGGCGGGCTCGGCGCACGCGCCGAGCAGCATCAGGATCAGCAGCGCGGCGAGAGCGCGCGTCGCGGTCAGTATCGGCGGGCGCCGTAGAACGGCCAGGACGCCATCGACTCGACCCGCACGGGGACGCCGAAGGTGCTGGCGTGCAACACGTTTCCGTTACCGGCGTAGAGCCCGACGTGCGTGGCGCCCGGATAGAAGAGCACCAGGTCGCCCGGCTGCAGGTCCTCCTTGCTCACCGGGGTTCCGCCGGCCGCCTGCGCCTGACTGGACCGCGGCAGCGTCTTGCCGACCTGCTTGTACGCCCAGACGACAAGCCCGGAGCAGTCGTATCCGTCCGGCCCGGTGGCGCCCCACACGTAGGGCTTGCCGATCTGCGTGAGTGCCGCCTGCAGCGCCCCCGCCTGCGATCCGGGCGTCAAGGAGTTCAGGATGACCGAGGGGTCGAACCCGGGCGGGAACGCCGACCCGGCGAGCTGGGCCTTCTCGTCGGCCGAGAGGGCTCCGAACGCGGCGACGACATCCGCGATCTCCGTCTGCAACGTGCTCTGCTTGCTCTGCAGATCGTCGCTGACCGCCTTGGCCTGCTCGGTGGCGGCGCGGGCGTCCTCGGCGGACCGGGCCGAGGCCTGCGCGGCGGCGGCCGCGGCGTCGGAGGTCGCGCGGAACCCGTCGACCACGGCGGCCGTGTCCTTGGAAATGACGTCGAGGGCCGCCATCTGGTCGAGAAGTTGTTGCGGAGAATCACTGATCATCACCGCGAACAGGCGGTTGGTGCGTGCGCCCTGGTAATTCGCGCGGGCGATCTTGTCGACGTCCGGGCGCAGGGTGTCGAGCCTCGCGCGGGCGGCGTCGGCGGCGGCGCGGTCGGCCGCCAGCCGGTCCTCGGCCTCGCGCTGGGCGGCGGTCTTCGCGTCGAGCTCGATCTGCGCGTTGTGCATCGCCTCGGTGGTCAGCTCCGACTGGTGGGACAGGTCCGCCAGTCGGGCCATGGCCTCGGAGGCCGACGTACCGGGTACGGGGTCTGCCGCGGCCGGGGCAGCGGTGAGATCGGACGCGGCCGGAGCCACGGCCACGGCGGCGGCCATGGCCACGGCGACTGCGAGACCACCGACGGTGCGACGGAACGGGGCCGGAGACGACACGGGCGGAGCTACTCCTTCGTCGAGTGCCGGACATCCGGCTGCCGAGGGGTGTCGATCGACGGGACGCCGGGGGCGCCCGGGTCGATCACGAGCAGGTTACGACGCCGCGGAGTTCCCGTCCCGGCTTCCGGAAACCTGGCAGGAATCGGGCTCGACGTCGTGAGAAACGACGAAAACCGAACCGGTGGTCGGCTCGGTTTTCGTCGATCGTCTCGTGGGTCGAGCGATCAGGCGTAGCGACGGGCGCCGTCGTACGGCATCGACGACAGCGGCACGACCTTGACGGGCTGGCTCTCGGTCGACGCGTGGACGACGTTGCCGTTGCCCACGTAGATGCCCGAGTGCGAGCCGCCGTAGAAGGAGATGACGTCGCCCGGCTGCAGCGCGTTCTGGGACACGGGGGTTCCGGCGGCGGCCTGGTCGTAGCTGGTACGGGGCAGCTCGATACCGGCCTGCTGGTAGGCCCACTTCACGAGGCCGGAGCAGTCGAAGGCGTTGGGGCCGGCAGCACCCCACACGTAGGGAGCACCGACCTTGCTCTCCGCGGCCTGTGCGGCCTGGGCTCCGGCGCTCAGGATGGGAGCCGGCGCGACGGGAGAGGGAATCTGGGGCAGCGCGGGAGCCTGCGGCAGCGGGGGCAGCTGGCTCAGGATCTGGTCCGGAACCTCGACGGTGCCGATGCCGGGGATCTCGACGGGCGCTGCGAAGGCGGGGGCAGCGGGGACTGCGATGGCGCCGGCCGTGAGGGCGCCGGCGACGAGCACGTTGCGGACGGGCCGCGTGGCAGTGCTGGGCTTGCGGTGTTTCGCCACGAGAAAGAGGTACTCCGTTTCTTCCTGTCATCCGCCGACCGAGTTAGCTGACGGGTTCGGGCTGGGAAGATCAGCCCTACCCGGCGTGACGCTGTCGCGTCGCGTCGGGATTCACCCCGGTGTAACGGTGGGTTCCCGGCTCGGACGCCCGGAAGAGGCGTCCGATTGAGCGGTGACATTGCGACGCAGTCCGCGGGTGGATCTGCTCGACTCCGCAATGTCTCGGAAAGATTACGAAACCGTCTCCGCGATGTCGAGTCGGCTCGTGACGTGTCGCAATTCGATCACGGTCGGCGCCTACCCGGCGACGTGCTCGGACCCGTGCCCCGACCCACCTGCGGCCCTGCCCGTCGTCCCGGTTCCACCCCCGCGGACCAAACGCAGACGAGGGATCAGGCCCCCGTCGGCGAGCACCCGCATCGCCTCCTGTTCGTCCTGCTCGAGCCGCAATCGGCGAGCGTGGGCGAGCCCCCCGACGGGCGCGACGTCCGGCACCGATGGCACCGCGGGCACCCCCAGGAGCACCGACACCACGCAGTCCGAGCACGCGTCTCCGCGCACCGAGCAGTCGCCGCAATCGACAATCATGTGATCTCCGTCTCATCGTGATGGTGGGCCGTCCGGGTGGTGTCACAACGGCTCCGTGACCGACGAGGCGGACGCTAACCCCGCCCACCGACACGATCGCGGCGCGAGGGTCGTTGTCGGTGGCCCGTTCTACGGTGCGCGGCGTGGGAAGAACGAGACCGGACGGCGCGGTCGCCGCCGACGGCCAGCTCGCGTTCGACGAGCTGGACACGCCGCTGCGGGACACCACGTTCGTCGTGGTCGACCTCGAGACCACCGGGGGTCGTCCCGGCGAGGACGCCATCACCGAGATCGGCGCCGTGAAGATCCGGGGCGGTCGCGTGTTGGGCGAGATGGCCACCCTCGTCGATCCCGGCCGCAGCATCCCGCCCGCCATCGTGCAGCTCACCGGAATCACCTCGGCGATGCTCGTCGACGCCCCGCGCATCGAGCGGGTCCTCCCGGCGTTCCTGGAGTTCTCGCGCGGCTGCGTGCTGGTCGCCCACAACGCGCGGTTCGACACCGGCTTCCTGCGCGCTGCCGCCGTGCGCATGGATCTCGCCTGGCCACGGTTCCAGGTGCTCTGCACGGTGCAGCTGGCCCGGCGGGTCCTCACCCGTGACGAGGCCCCGTCGGTCAAGCTGTCCTCGCTGGCCACCCTGTTCACCTCGTCCACCCGGCCCACGCACCGGGCGCTGGACGACGCTCGCGCCACCGTCGACGTCCTGCACGGCCTCATCGAACGGGTGGGCAACCAGGGGGTGCACAGCTACGCCGAACTCGTCGACTATCTCCCCACGGTCACCGCGGCGCACCGCGCCAAGCGGACGCTCGCCGCAGGACTCCCGCACGCACCGGGGGTGTACCTGTTCCGGGGCCCGTCGGACGAGGTGCTGTACGTCGGCACGTCGAAGAACCTCCATCGTCGGGTGCGGACCTACTTCACCGGCTCCGAGACGCGGGGGCGGATGAAGGAGATGATCGCGCTGGCCACGCGGGTGGACCACGTCGAGTGCAGCCACGCCGTGGAAGCGGGGGTGCACGAGTTGCGTCTCATCAGCGCCCACACGCCGCCCTACAACCGGCGGTCGAAGTACCCGCGCAAGGGATGGTGGGTCGCGCTCACCCGCGAGTCGTTCCCGCGGCTGTCGGTGGTGCGTACCCCCGCCGCCGGGGCGATCGGCCCGTTCGCCCAGCGCACCACCGCCGTCGAGAGCGCCGGACTGATCGCCGAGCACCTCCGCCTCCGCTCGTGTACCCGTCGCATCCGCGCCGCCGACGTCCATCACTGCGAACCGGAGGCGGTCGGCGGGTGCACCGCGGCCGGGGAACCCGCCACCGCCGCCGAGTACGCACCCCTCGCCGACGCGTTCCGCCGCTTCGCCGACGGCGCGGACGTCGCGGTGGTCGAGGAGGCCGTCGCCCGCATCGACGCCCTGTCCGAGGACCTTCTCTTCGAGACCGCCGCCCGCCTGCGCGATCGCACGGCAGCGTTGCTGACGGCCCTGCGGACGGTGCAGCGCCTCGGCGCGCTCGCCGCCGTCGGGCAACTCGTGGCAGCACGGCGCGCCGAGGACGGCGGATGGGAGTTCGTGGTGGTCCGGCACGGCCGGCTCGCCGCAGCGGGCGTGTCACGACGTGGCGTGGCCCCGATGCCGGTGGTGGAGGCCCTGATCGCCGGGGCGGAGACCGTGATTCCCGACGACACTCCCCTGCGCGGCACCACCCCCGAGGAAGTGGCACTCCTCGCCCGGTGGCTGGACTCGGGCGGCGTCCGCATCGTCGACGTCACCGACCGGTGGTCCGAGCCCGTCGGCGGAGCCGGTCGGTGGGCCCCCTGGGTCGCCACCGTGCGGGACGTGGGACGCCGCGAGCGGGAACGGACGATGGCGTGGGCGTGAGCGCGGAGACGGCCGTACGCGAGTACGCAGGCGAACTAGGCTGGCGCCATGATCACCGCCATCGTTCTGATCCATTCCGAGGTCCACACCATCCCGGAGACCGCCCGCGCGGTGGCGGACGTCGCGGGAGTCACGGAGGTCTACTCCTGCGCCGGCGACGTCGATCTGATCGCCGTGGTCAGGGTTCGGTCGCACGACGAGATCGCCGACGTCGTCACCGAACGCATCAACCGCATCGCCGGTGTCGTGCGCACCGACACGCACATCGCCTTCAAGTCGTACTCCAGCGCCGACGTCGACGCCGGGTTCTCGATCGGCGAGTAGGTCCGGATCGGTCGCGCCTCTCAGGACGCGGTGAAGGCGGCCCAGCGCTCCAGCAGCGCCGCCGCCGCCCCGGAGTCCAGTGCCTCTCTCGCGGCGGTCGTCGCCTCCGCGAGGGCGTCCACCAGCGGGCCCTCGACGCCGCGATGAGCCGCGATGGCGCCCGCCGCGTTCAGTACCACGGCGTCACGTACCGGGCCGCTCTCGCCGGCGAACACCCGTCGGGCCACCGCCGCGTTGGTGTCGGCGTCGCCGCCTCGCAGCTCCTCCAGCGACACCCGCGTCACCCCGAGATCCCGCGGATCCAGGATCTCGGTCCGGATCTCGCCGCCTCCCACGATGCGCACCGTCGTCGTGGTCGACGTGGTGATCTCGTCGAGCCCGTCGTCCCCGCGCACCACCAGCACCGAGTTCCCGCGCGTCGCGAACACCCCCGCGACGGTGTCCATCAGATCGGGAAACGCACAACCCACCAGTCCGGCGCGCGGGGCTGCCGGGTTGGTCAGCGGCCCGAGCACGTTGAACACCGTCGGGATGCCGATCTCCTTGCGGGCCGCCGAGGTGTAACGCAGCGCGGGGTGGAACACCGGCGCGAAACAGAACCCGATACCCAGCGCGCGCACGCTGTCGGCGACGCGCTCCGGCCCCTGGTCGATGCGCACGCCCAGCGCCTCGAGCACGTCGGCTCCGCCGCTCTTCGACGACGCCGCCCGGTTGCCGTGCTTGACCACGCGAACACCGGCCGCGGCGACCACCACGGACGCCATCGTCGAGATGTTCACCGTGTTCGAGCGGTCGCCGCCCGTGCCCACGATGTCGACCACGTCGTCATCGATCGGGACGCGGCGCGCGTGGACCAACATCGACGACGCGAGGCCACCCAGTTCCGCGGCAGTCGGGCCCTTGATCTTCAGCGCCACGCCGAACGCCGCGATCTGCGCCGAGGTGGCGTTGTCGGACATGATCTCGTCCATCGCCCAGACCATGTCGTCCGCCGTCAGGTCGTGTCCCGAGGCCAGTTCCCCCAGGACGGCCGGCCAGGTCCTCGGCACGTGCGGCGCGTTCATGGGCGCGAGCCTAATGGGCGTCGATCCACCTCGAACGCCGGATCCCTGGTCCGCCGATCACGAGGACACGGCCGCGGCCGGGTCGGGTTGGAGAGCGTCCCAACCGAGCACCCGACCGCCTCGACGCTGCGCCAACCCCGCCATCCGGGACCGTTCCTGCGAGCAGTGCAGCGCGTCGAGGACCTGCACGCGCTGCAGGACCAGGACGGTCAGGTCCTCGCCCGGTCCGGGGGCGACCGGCGGGGTGTCGGCGAGCGGGCCGGACGTCGCCTCGGCGTAGTCGTCCTGCCCGGCCACGGCGACGGCATCCGCGACGTGCTCGCCCGGGAGCAGCAGATGGTGCCGCAGGACCGCCTGCTCCTCGGAACGCCAGGCCGGCGGTGTGGACGCGGCGCGGTCGAGCGTCACCGAGCACGCCTCGACGTCGTCGAAGCACGACGCGACGACCACCAGGTCCGCACGGGTGGGGTCCAACGGCGCCGGCTCACCACCGCCGAACAGACGCCGCCACCACCGGCCGGATCGCTTCTCGGTCATCACCCGAGGTTGCCAGACGGCGCCTCCCGCGGTGCCGAATCCCGTCGACTCTCGACCACCGATCGAGAGTCGGCCGTCTCGTTCGTCACGTCCGCCGAAAAACTTTTCGCACCCCCGTCCACCGGGGCCGACACCGCCTACTGGACTGAAAGTCCAGTACCGGGGCTCGAGACCGGCAGTCTCGCGTCCGTTTGGTACGCGCGCGCGAACGACGACCGACCCGCCGTCCGCACACCCGGCTATGCCATCCGTACTACGACGAGTCATACTTGCGAACGTGACGAGCGCAGTAGGTACTTCGGGAACAGCCATCACCCAGCGTGTCCACTCGCTGAACCGGCCGAACATGGTCAGCGTGGGCACCATCGTGTGGCTGTCCAGCGAGCTGATGTTCTTCGCCGGTCTCTTCGCGATGTACTTCGTCGCGCGCGCGCAGGCGCCGGAGGGCCAGTGGCCGCCGGAGCCCACCGAACTCAACCTCGCGCTCGCCGTGCCCGTGACGGCCGTGCTGATCGCCTCGTCGTTCACCTGCCAGCTCGGCGTGTTCGCGGCGGAGCGCGGCGACGTCTTCGGCCTTCGCCGGTGGTATGCGATCACCCTCGCTATGGGCGCGTTCTTCGTCCTCGGACAGGGCTACGAGTACTACCACCTGGTGCACGAGGGCACGTCGATCTCGAGCAGCGTCTACGGCTCGGTCTTCTACATCACCACCGGCTTCCACGGCCTGCACGTCATCGGCGGTCTGATCGCTTTCGTCTTCCTGATCGCGCGCACGCTCGTCTCCAAGTTCACGCCCGCACAGGCCACCGCGGCCATCGTCGTGTCGTACTACTGGCACTTCGTCGACATCGTCTGGATTGCTCTGTTCGCCACGATCTACTTCATCCGCTAGCCGACCGCGCATCGAATCTTCCGATGACAGCCTCATCGGTCTCGTCCGACAAGCCGTCCCGACACGACAAGGGATACAGATGAGCTCCTCACCCCCCTCCACCTCCGGTGACGACGTCACCGGGACCGACGGTGCCGCCGACACCGCCGCGGCGGTCAAGGCGCGTCGTCGGCGACGCACCCGTCGTCGGGTCAGCGGTGCCATGGCGCTGTTCATGGGTCTCGTGGGTGCCGGCTTCCTGGCCGCTGCCCTGACCCCCAGCGCACAGGTCGCGACCGCGCAGGAGGACACCGCCGCCATGGTCCGCAAGGGCCAGCAGATCTACGACACGTCCTGCGTGACGTGCCACGGCGTGAACCTGCAGGGTGTGCAGGACCGCGGACCGTCGCTCATCGGCGTCGGCGAAGCCGCCGTCTACTTCCAGGTGTCGTCGGGCCGCATGCCGATGGCCCGCAACGAGGCCCAGGCCGAGCGGAAGCCCCCGAAGTACAACGAGGAGCAGGTCGACGCTCTCGGTGCCTACATCCAGGCCAACGGCGGCGGACCGACCGTCGTCCGCAACGCGGACGGATCCATCGCCCAGGAATCGCTGCGCGGCGGCGACGAGGCCCGCGGCAGCGAGCTGTTCCGGCTCAACTGCGCGTCCTGCCACAACTTCACCGGTCGCGGCGGCGCGCTCTCGTCCGGCAAGTACGCGCCGATCCTGGATCCGGCCAACGAGCAGCAGATCTACCAGGCCATGGTGACCGGCCCCCAGAACATGCCCAAGTTCTCCGACCGGCAGCTCACGCCGGAGGAGAAGGCGGACATCATCGCCTACGTCAAGTCGTCGTCCGAGACCCAGCCTCCCGGCGGGTACGGACTCGGCGGCTTCGGTCCCGGTACCGAGATGATCGCCATCTGGGTCGCCGGCATCGGTGCAGTCGTCGCAGCAGCATTGTGGATCGGAGTGAGGTCATGAGCGACGAGGGTCGCAAGGACGGCGACGGAACCGCCGGAACCGACGGAACGGACGCGAGGGCTTTCGACCCCGACCGGAAGTACACCGACGAGGAACTGTCGGCCATGAGCCGCGACGAGTTGGTCGCTCTCGGCACCAATCTCGACCACGTCGACGTGGCGTTCCGTCGCCACCGGTGGCCCGTGCCCGGCACCAAGGCCGAGAAGCGCGCCGAGCGCAACGTCGCCCTGTGGTTCTTCCTGGCCGGCCTGTCGGCGATCTCCTTCGTCGCGATCTACCTGTTCTGGCCCTGGCAGTACGCGGGAATGGGCGAGGACAACTACGGCCTCTACAGCCTGTACACACCGCTGATCGGCCTCACGATGGGTCTCGCGATCATCTTCGTGGGTGTCGGAGCGGTGCAGTTCACCAAGAAGTTCATCCCCGAAGAGGTCTCCATCCAGGACCGCCACGACGGTGGCTCGTCCGAGGTGGACAAGAAGACCGTGGTGGCCGAGCTGTCCGACTCGTTCGAGACCTCCACCCTCGGTCGCCGCAAGATGATCAAGCGCAGCCTGGTCTTCGGTGGCGGCGCGCTCGGCATCATGTCGGTCCTCCCCCTCGGCGGGCTCATCAAGAACCCGTGGGCCGAGGGCGACGACTCCCCGCTGTGGGTGTCGGGCTGGACTCCGAACTACCCCGGCGAGACCATCTACCTCCGTCGCTACACGGGTCGCGTCGACGACGTCGTCCTGGTTCGCCCCGAGGATCTCGACGCCGGCGCCATGGAGACGGTGTTCCCGTTCCGCGAGTCCGAGCGCGGCAACGAGGAAGAGCTCTCGCACGCTCTCAAGGGCATCCGTAACGCCGTCATGTTGATCCGTCTCCGCACGGAGGACGCCGATCGCGCCGTCAAGCGGGTCGGACAGGAGAGCTTCAACTACGGCGACTACTTCGCCTACTCGAAGATCTGCACCCACCTCGGGTGCCCCACCTCGTTGTACGAGCAGCAGACCAACCGCATCCTCTGCCCGTGCCACCAGTCGCAATTCGACGCGTTGGAGTACGGAAAGCCGATCTTCGGACCGGCCGCCCGCGCTCTTCCGCAGCTTCCCCTGACGGTCAACGACGAGGGCTACCTCGTGGCCGCGGGTGATTTCATCGAGCCGCTCGGCCCCGCTTACTGGGAACGTCCGGCCGGAGTACACGAGCCGGAGAGCGCATCTGCGGCCTCGTCATCGGAAGGTGCACGATGAGTCCATCCATCGCCACGTTGGCCGCGAAGCAGGCGGAGGGAGTCGACTCCCGCTACCACCTGTCGTCCGGCCTCCGTCGTCAGATCAACAAGGTCTTCCCGACGCACTGGTCGTTCCTGCTCGGTGAGATCGCGCTGTACAGCTTCATCATCCTGTTGCTGTCGGGCGTGTACCTCACCCTCTTCTACGACCCCTCCATGTCGGAGACGATCTACGAGGGCGCCTACGCTCCCCTGCGCGGCGTCGAGATGACCAAGGCCTACGCCACCACCCTGGACCTGTCGTTCGAGGTGCGCGGCGGTCTGTTCATCCGCCAGATCCACCACTGGGCCGCGCTGCTCTTCGCGGCGTCGATCATCGTGCACATGATGCGCATCTTCTTCACCGGTGCGTTCCGTCGTCCGCGTGAGGCCAACTGGGTCATCGGCTCGCTGCTGCTCATCCTGGCGATGTTCGAGGGCTTCTTCGGCTACTCGCTCCCCGACGATCTGCTGTCCGGCACGGGCCTGCGCGCCGCGTTCTCCGGCATCACCATCTCGATCCCGGTGATCGGTACCTGGATGCACTGGCTGATCTTCGACGGGGACTTCCCGGGCACGATCATCATCCCGCGCCTCTACGTCGCCCACGTGCTGCTGTTGCCGGCCATCATCCTTGCCCTCATCGCCGCTCACCTGGCGCTGGTCTGGTACCAGAAGCACACGCAGTTCCCCGGCCCCGGCCGGACCGAGACCAACGTCGTCGGCGTGCGCATCCTGCCCGTCTTCGCCGTGAAGTCCGGTGCGTTCTTCGCCATGACCTTCGGCGTCCTCGCCGTCATGGGTGGTGTTCTGCAGATCAACCCGGTGTGGAACCTCGGTCCGTACAACCCGGCCCAGGTCTCCGCCGGATCGCAGCCCGACTTCTACATGATGTGGACGGACGGCCTCGCTCGACTGTGGCCTGCGTGGGAGCTGTACATCGGCAACTACATGATCCCCGCCGTGTTCTGGGTGGCCGTGATCATGGGTGCGGTCTTCGCGATCATGATCGCGTACCCGTGGATCGAGAAGCGGTTCACCAAGGACGACGCGCACCACAACCTGCTGCAGCGTCCGCGCGACGTGCCGGTGCGTACCGCGGCCGGCGCCATGGCGATCGCGTTCTACGTCGTCCTGACGCTCTCCTGCGTCAACGACCTCATCGCGTACAAGTTCTCCATCTCGCTGAACGCGATGACGTGGATCGGCCGCATCGGCCTGCTGGTGCTGCCGCCCATCGTGTACCTGATCACCTACCGCTTCTGCATCGGCTTGCAGCGGAGTGACCGTCAGGTGCTCGAGCACGGCATCGAGACCGGTGTGATCAAGCGTCTGCCGCACGGCCAGTACGTCGAGATCCATCAGCCGCTGGGACCGGTCGACGAGCACGGACACCCGATCCCGCTCGAGTACCAGGGTGCTGCCATCCCGAAGAAGATGAACAAGCTCGGAACGGCCGGCAAGCCCGGCTCCGGCAGCTGGTTCACCCCGGACTCGGACGAGGAGCACCGCCTGCACGAGGAGCTCGCTCACAAGGGTGAGCACGACCAACTCACCATGCTCCGCACCTACCAGGCGAAGGTCCTGGCGCAGGGCAACGGGCACTCCCACGGCAACGGCTCGTCCAACGGCAACGGGCACGCTCCTGACACCAACGGCTCGTCCAACGGCAACGGCCATGGTCCGGAGTCCAACGGACACTGATCCCGGTCCAGCCGACAGGCGTCACCCCACACGGGGTGGCGCCTGTCGACGTTTCGGGGGACCCCTCCCCTCCCCCACCTCCTATCCTGCTGCGCTGCGCAGCCCCCGGTGCGCAGCGCCTCAGGATCCGCGCGACTTCCAGCAATCCGCGTCGGCTGCAGCACCAGCGGATGCCTGGAACTCGCGCGAATTCCCGGCACGGGGTCGCCAAAGCCGCTGCCCCACCGGTGACCCCGCTACCCCAGGAGCCAATACAGGGTCCCCGGCCGCCGATCCGCGTGACCTTCAGCAATCCGCGTCAGCTGTAACACCAGCGGATACATGCAATCCGCGCGGATCGCCCGACATCGGGCCGCCATTGCTGCCGGCTCCGGTCGAAAACTGAGCATGTACCCCGGTTGTGGAGTGAACATGTATCGGGCCGATCAGTCGAATCAGCGGACACCACGGGTGCACCGGCAATCGATTCGGCCAGGGGTCGCTTCAGCCGAACGGTGCCCGCGCTACCCCAGACCGACCGATCCGCGCGAGTTTCGGCAATTCACGTCGACTGCGACACCAGCGGACAGCTGGAACCCAAGCGGATCGCCCGCCCAGGGCGACACCGACCACGCGCGCGCCCCACAGTGACCCCGCCACTACGAAGTCCACAACGGCATCAGACCGATCGATCCGCAGGACATCCAGCAATCCGCATCAGCTGCAACACCAGCGAATGCCTGAAACCCACGCGGACCGTCCGACACCCGGCCTCATTGCCGTCGGCTCCGGTCGGAAACTGAGCATGTAGTCCGGTCGACAAGTGAGCTGGTATCGGGCGGTCGAGTCGAATCAGCGGACACTGCAGGCGTACCGCCGATCTGTTCGGCCAGGGGTCGCCGCAGCCATCGCGCAACAAGTGGCCTCCGCCAACCCAGACCGCCCGATCCGCGTTTCTTCCCGCAATCCGCGTCGGCTGCAACACCCGCGGATGCCTGCAACCCGCGCGGATCGCCCGCCACGGGGTCGCCGGAGCCGCTCCCCCACAGGTGCCCCCGCTAGCCCGGCCGCCGATCCGCACGACTTCCAGCAATCCGCGCCAGCTGCAACACCAGCGGATGCCTGGAACCCGCGCGGATCGCCCACCCAGGGGCCCGCGCCAGCACCTGCGGATCGACTGACCCGGCTGAGAGCGCAGGAACCCCACCGACGCCGAACGCCCCCGAACCGGTCGGTTCGGGGGCGTTCAGGGACAGCGCGTCAGTGCTTCTCGGGTCCGACGTGGTACTCGAACACCAGGCCGGCAGCGGCGCTGATGATGGCGAGGGCACCGACCGCGAGCATCCAGGGCTCGTAGAAGGCGAAAGCCAGGGCCATGAACGCACCGGACGCGGCCAGCACGATGGGCCAGAAGCTGCCCGCGCTGAAGAAGCCGAGGTCACCGGCGCCGTCGGCGATCTCCGCGTCGTCGTAGTCCTCCGGGCGCGTGTCGAGACGGCGAGCCACGAACCGGAAGTACGTGCCCACGATCAGCGTCAGGCCCGCCGACAGAGCGATGGCGGTGAGGCCGGCCCACTCGACGCCCGTGCGCGAGAAACCGGTGAACACGCCGTAGAGGATGCCGACCAGGATGAAGAAGAGGGTCAGGATCTCGAAGAGCTTGGCTTCGATCTTCATCGGTGGTCAGTTCCCTTCGGCCACGGTCGCGGACTTGACGGTGCGATCGGTGTTGAACGGCGAGGTGGACGTGGCGCGCGGGGCCTGACCGATGGACTCGAGGGCCTGCGCGTTGGTCTGACCGTCGCGACGTGCGTCCATGTAGTTCTCGAACGCCTCCGGGCTGACCGCGCGCACCTCGAAGTTCATCATCGCGTGGTACGAGCCGCACATCTCGGCGCAGCGTCCGACGAAGGCACCTTCACGATCGATCTCGCTGATCTGGAAGACGTTGTCGGAGTGGTTCTCCTTGGGGTTCGGCAGCACGTCCCGCTTGAACAGGAACTCCGGGACCCAGAAGGAGTGGATGACGTCCGAGGACGCGATCTCGAACTCGATGCGCTTGCCGGTGGGGAGCACGAGCACGGGGATCTCGTTGCTGGTGCCGACGGTCTCGACCTCGTTGTAGTTGAGGTACGACTGGTCGGACTTCTCGCGGCCGTGCACCTGGCCTTCGCCCTCTTCCGCAGGCGTGCCGGCGGCCTCGGCCGCGGCCTCGCGCTCGGTGTCGGTGCCGTCGTAGAGCGGACGCCCGTCCTTGAGGTCGACGGTGCGGTAGCCGAACTTCCAGTTCCACTGGAAGGCCGTCACGTCGACGACGACGTCCGGGTTGTCCTGCTTCTCGTGCACGTAGTTCTGCACCACGACGGTGAAGTAGAAGAGCACCGCGATGATGACGAACGGCACGGCGGTGTAGAAGAGCTCCAACGGCACGTTGTAGGCGGTCTGCCGCGGGAAGTCGGGCGAATCCTTCTTCTTCCGGTGGAAGGTCACGGTCCAGAAGGTCAAGCCCCAGACGATCACACCCATGATCAGGGCGGCGATGACCGACCAGGTCCACAGCTCACGCATGCGATCCGCCTGCGGGGTCACGCCCGAGGGCCACCCGAAGCGAAGAACGGCGTTGTCGATGCCGCAACCGGACAGCATCACGGCCGCCAACGAGAGCGACGCCACCAGTCCGACACGTCTTGTCCTACGACGGCCGGAGCCCTCACCACGCTGCGCCACGATCACGCCTTCCTGCTTGCCAGACGGAGACTGCGGGAGACCCGTAATCGCAGGGTGTCGGCCACCCCACGCAGGAATTCCCCGTGTACTACGCAGCGTAGACCAAAGGGGCCCCGCCGATCGTGCCGGGTGGCACCGAGGCCCCGCGATTTTCGTCTCGCGACGCCGGATCGAGCGCCGGTCGTCTCGGTCCGCGGGAGGGTCCTGCGGCATACTCGTGCGCGGTCGGTCGGTCGACCGGGTACATCCAACGTGAAGCGAGGCCTGACACCGTGTGTGGACTGCTGGGACTGTTGACGTCGAACGCATCCGCGAAGGATGTGGTCGATGCGGTGGGCCAGGCGTCGCACTGCATGCGCCACCGCGGTCCCGACGAGCCCGGGACGTGGCACGACGACGACCTGGCGCTGGGCTTCAACCGCCTCTCGATCATCGACATCGAGCATTCGCACCAGCCGTTGCGCTGGGGGCCCGCCGAGAACCCGACGCGGTACGCGCTGGTGTTCAACGGCGAAATCTACAACTACCTCGAACTGCGCGAGACCCTCGCGCGCGATCACGGGGCGACGTTCGCCACCGAGGGCGATGGCGAGGCGATCGTCGCCGCGTTCCATGTCTGGGGTGACGACGCCGTCCGTCGCCTGCGCGGCATGTTCGCCTTCGCGCTGTGGGACACCGAGAAGCGGGAGCTGTTCCTCGCCCGCGACCCGTTCGGCATCAAGCCGTTGTTCTACTCGACCGGACCGTCCGGCACCGCGTTCGCGAGCGAGAAGAAGAGCATTCTCGAGTTGTTCGAGACTCTCGGCGTCGAGGACCACCTCGATCCCCGCGCCCTCCAGCACTACGCGGTGCTGCAGTACGTTCCGGAGCCGGAGAGCCTGCACGCGAGCATTCGTCGTCTCGAGTCGGGGTGCACGGCGCGTCTGACCCCGGGCAGCGATCCGGTGGTCACGCGCTACTTCCGGCCGTCCTTCCCCGTGCGTCCCGTGCCGTCGGGCACGGAGGACGCCCGCTACCGCGAGATCGCCGCCGCGCTCGAGGACTCCGTCGCCAAGCACATGCGTGCCGACGTCACGGTGGGCTCGTTCCTGTCCGGCGGCATCGACTCGACGGCCATCGCCGCGTTGGCGATGCGGCACAACCCGGATCTGATCACCTTCACCACCGGTTTCGAGCGCGAGGGGTACTCGGAGGTCGACGTCGCGGCGGAGTCCGCGGCGGCCATCGGCGCGAAGCACGTGATCAAGGTGGTGGGGCCCGAGGAGTTCGCGGCCAGCATCCCCGAGATCGTCTGGTACCTCGACGATCCGGTGGCGGACCCGGCGCTGGTTCCGCTGTACTTCGTCGCCAAGGAGGCGCGCAAGCACGTCAAGGTGGTGCTGTCGGGCGAGGGCGCCGACGAGCTGTTCGGCGGGTACACGATCTACCGAGAGCCGTTGTCGCTCGGTGCGTTCGACAAGCTGCCGGGCGGGCTACGCCGGGCGGCGGGTCGACTGTCCGAGCGCATCCCCGAGGGCACGCGCGGCAAGAGCCTGCTCCACCGCGGGTCGATGACCCTGGAGGATCGCTACTACGGCAACGCGCGCAGCTTCAACGACGCGCAACTGCGGTCGGTGCTGCGGGACTTCCGCCCCGAGTGGAACCACCAGGATGTCACCGCGCCGATCTACCGCGAGTCCCGCGGCTGGGACCCGGTGGCGCGCATGCAGCACCTGGATCTGTTCACCTGGCTTCGCGGCGACATCCTGGTCAAGGCCGACAAGATCACCATGGCCAACTCGCTCGAGCTGCGGGTGCCGTTCCTCGACTCCGAAGTGTTCGCGGTGGCGGAGCAGTTGCCGCTGGAGCAGAAGATCACCAAGTCCACCACCAAGTACGCGCTGCGCCGGGCGCTCGACGGCATCGTTCCGGAGCACGTGCTGAACCGCGCGAAGCTCGGGTTCCCGGTGCCACTGCGACACTGGCTGCGGGGCCCGGAGCTGTTCGACTGGGCGCGGCAGCAGATCGTCGACTCGCAGACCGACCACCTGCTGGACAAGGCCGCCGTCACCCGGATGCTGGAGGACCACCGCGACGGCCGCAGCGATCACAGCCGACGACTGTGGACCGTGCTGGTGTTCATGATCTGGCACGGCATCTTCGTCGAGAAGCGCATCAGGCCGGCCATCGCCGAGCCGACTTACCCCGTCCGGCTGTAGTAGGCGGGCAGGCCGGAGGCCGGTCGGATCGGGCGGCCCGGCGCACCGGGGAGGATCAGGCCGGCAGGATCTCCGCGATCTCCCGCGCCGCGTCGTCGCCGTAGGCACCGGTGAGGCGCTTGACGGCGTCGTCACGGACGAGTGACCACTCCTGCGTGCCGGTGGTCTCGAGCACGAGGACGGCGACGTAGGACCCGAGCTGCGCGGCGCGTTCCAGACCGAGTCCGTGCGAGCGGGCGACCAGGAAACCGGCCCGGAAGGCGTCGCCGACGCCGGTGGGGTCGACCTTGCTGGTCTCCGGCACCACGCCGACGCGCAGGTCGATGCCGTCGCCGACGATCTCGACGCCGTTCTTGCCGAGCGTGGTGACCCGCAGACCCACCCTGGAGCGGATGTCGGATTCGGTGAGGCCGGTCTTCTGCCGCAGCAGGCCCCACTCGTACTCGTTGGTGAACAGGTACTGCGCACCGTCGATGAGCTTCGCGGCCTCGTCGCCGTTCAGCCGGGCGAGCTGCTGGGACGGATCGGCGGCGAAGGGGATGCCCAGCTCGCGGCACTCCTCGGTGTGGCGCACCATCGCGGCCGGATCGTTGGCGCCGACGAGCACCAGATCCAGAGTGCGGTCGCGGGCGACGTCGTGCACCGAGATGGACCCGGATTCCGTCATCGCACCGGGGTAGAACGAGGCGATCTGCGCCATGTCCTCGTCGGTGGTGCACACGAACCGAGCGGTGTGCGCCGTGCTGGAGACGGCGACCGCGCCGCAGTCGACTCCGTTGGTCTCGAGCCACGACCGGTAGTCGTCGAAATCGGGCCCGACCGATCCCACCAGCAGGGGTGACCCCCCGAGGACACCCATTGCGTAGGCGATGTTCCCGCCGACGCCGCCGCGGCGAATCACCAGGTCGTCGACCAGGAAGCTCAGCGAGACGTGGGCGAGCTGATCGGCGAGGAACTGATCGGCGAACCGACCGGGAAACCGCATCAGATGGTCGGTAGCAATGGAGCCGGACACCGCAATGGTCACGTCCGAGGGCCTTTCCGCAGGAATCGGGTCTCGTCGACCTTACCCGGGAGTACCGACGCCGAACCCCGCGCGACCCGAACCGCTCGACCCGAACCCGGCGGGTGCGAACCCCGGATACGAGAACACCCCCGGCCGTGGCCGGGGGTGTTCGGGTCGATCAGGGCGTCAGTTGAACGAGTCGCCGCACGCGCACGAACCCGTGGCGTTGGGGTTGTCGATGGTGAAGCCCTGCTTCTCGATGGTGTCGACGAAGTCGATGGACGCACCCTCGACGTACGGCGCGCTCATCCGGTCGACGGCCAGGGTGACGCCGCCGAAGTCGCGGGTCAGGTCGCCGTCGAGCGAGCGATCGTCGAAGAAGAGCTGGTACCGCAGGCCGGCGCAGCCACCCGGCTGCACGGCGATGCGCAGCGCCAGATCGTCGCGGCCCTCCTGGTCCAGCAAGGCCTTCGCCTTGGACGACGCTGCTTCCGTCATGACGACAGCGTGCGTTTCGGTCTCGGGTGCGGCCGCACCGGCGGTCACGTCGTTCTGCACTGTCATGGGGTCTCCCTCTTCGTTCGTAACTCCCGCGAACGGCTCAACGGTACTCCCGTCTCCCCTATTCCTCACCGGCGTCCTCACCTGCCAGGCGGGTGCGCGCACTGCGGTGTTCGCGGCGGGGCGCGCGTCGAATAACCTGGACTCCGTGAAACTGCCCTTCGGAAAGTCCGGCGATTCCGACACCCGCGCCGACCAGGCTACCGGTGACGACGGGTCCTCGGCACTCGGCGACTCGTCCACGGAGCGCACGGTGACCGGCAAGGCCACCCCGCAGGGGAAGGGTCGTCCCACCCCGAAGCGGCGTGACGCCGAGGCGCGTCGCCGCGGGCCGGTGGCCCCGGCGCCGCTGACGGCGAAGGAGGCCCGCGCACGTCGGAAGGCGAATCGGGGCACCAAGGAGGAGCGGAAGGCGGCGGCCGCCGAGCGGCGCGCGCGGTCGGCCGATCAGCGCGCCCGCATGATGGCGGGCGAGGACAAGTACCTGCTCCCCCGCGACAAGGGCCCGGTGCGTGCCTTCGCTCGCGACCTGGTCGATTCTCGGCGCAACTTCCTCGGCCTCTTCATGCCGATGGCCCTGATCCTGCTGGTGGCGCTGTTCCTGAGCCCGGCGATCCAGTCGGTCGTGACGTTGGTGCTCTTCGTCATGATGATCTTCATGGCCATCGACGGGTATCTGCTCGGCCGTCGCATCAACAACCGCGTGCGCGAGCGGTTCCCCGACACACCCGACGGTGGATTCAAGCTGGGCTGGTACACGTTCGTACGCGCGTCGCAGGTGCGCAAGATGCGCGCCCCGAAGCCCCGCGTCGGGCCCGGCGACGCGGTCTGACCCCGGCGATGCCGCGGACCCTGGTTCTCGGCGGCGCCCGGTCGGGCAAGTCCGGCCGTGCCGAGGCGCTGGTGGGCGACGAGTCGTCGGTGCGGTACGTGGCCACCGGCCGTCGTGACGCGGGGGACACCGACTGGGCGGATCGCATCGACCGACACCGCGACCGGCGCCCGGCGCACTGGACCACCGTGGAGATCGCGCACCATCGGGACCTGGCGACGGCGCTGCGGACCGGTGGTGTCACGCTGGTCGACGATCTCGGCACGTGGTTGGCCGGGGCCTTCGACGATCTGCAGGCCTGGGACGCTCCTCGCGGCGCGGTGACGGCAGCGGTGGACGAGTTGGTCGCCGCGGTCGCGAGCCGCTCCGACACGCTGGTGATGGTCACGCCGGAGGTGGGCCTGTCCGTCGTCCCCGAGTCGCGAGCGGGCCGGGTCTTCCGCGACGAGATCGGCGCCCTCAACGCCCGGCTGGCGGACCTGTGCGACCGCGTCGAGCTCGTCGTCGCCGGTCGAACCCTCGTTCTTCCCGAACCCGATCACGGACGGAGCCCTCGGTGACCGACACCGCTCCCCTCTTCGACCCCGTCGACCCGCCCGATGCGGCGGTGGCGCGGCAGGCGCGCGAGCGGCAGGCCTCGCTGACCAAGCCGGCCGGGTCCCTCGGCCGGCTCGAGACGCTCGGAGCCTGGGTCGCCTCGTGCCAGGGCGTCTGCCCGCCGCGGCCGTTCGAGCGCGCCCGCGTGGTGGTCTTCGCCGGCGATCACGGCGTGGCTCGGCACGGCGTCTCCGCGTATCCGCCCGAGGTGACGGCGCAGATGGTGGCCAACATCCGGGCGGGCGGTGCGGCGGTGAACGCGTTGGCAGCGGTCGCCGGCGCGACGGTGCGCGTGGTCGACATGGCGGTCGACGCGGACACCGACGACGCCGTGAGCGACCGCAAGGTACGACGCTCGTCGGGCTCGATCGACCGCGAGGACGCACTGACCGAGGACGAGGTGCGGGCCGCGCTGGCGGCGGGCAAGGCGATCGCCGACGAGGAGATCGACGGCGGTGCGGACCTGCTGATCGCGGGCGACATGGGCATCGGCAACACCACGCCGGCGACGGTGCTGATCGCGGCCATCACGACCACGGAGCCGGTCGCGGCCGTCGGTCGCGGCACCGGCGTCGACGACGCCGGGTGGATGCGCAAGACGGCGGCCGTGCGCGACGCGATGCGGCGTGCCCGGCCGGTGGTCAAGGACCCGGTGGCCCTGCTCCGGACGTCGGGCGGCGCCGATCTGGCGGCCATGACCGGATTCCTGATCCAGGCCGCGGTCCGGCGTACGCCCGTGGTGTTGGACGGGCTGGTGGTCTCCGCCGCGGCGCTGGTGGCGCACGATCTGTCGGTCGGGGCGTCGGCGTGGTGGGTCGCGGGTCATCGGTCCACGGAGCCGGCGCACTCTCTGGCCCTCGCCCACCTGCGGCTCGAGCCGCTGCTGGAGATGTCGATGCGGCTCGGTGAGGGGTCGGGCGCCGTCGTGGCGTTGCCGATTCTGTCCGGTGCCGTCGCGACGCTCGCGGAGATGGCGACGTTCGACGACGCCGGTGTCAGCACGCGCGACGCATGAACCTGCGTCTGGCGCTGACGTGGACGACGGTGGTGCCGCTACGGGGCCCGTCGTCCGTCACGCGTGACGACGCCCGACGCGCGATCGCGGCAGTCCCTCTCGTCGGCGTCGTGCTCGGCGCCGTGGCGGCCGGGGTCCTGCTGCTCGCCGACGTCGCGTCCCTACCTCCGCTGCTCGGCGGCATCCTCGCCGTCGCCGCGCTGGCTCTGCTCACCCGAGGCATGCACGTCGACGGCCTCGCGGACACCGCGGACGGACTGGGGTGTTACGGCCCGCCCGAGCGTGCGCGGGAGGTGATGAAGTCCGGCGGTGCCGGACCGTTCGGCGTCGCCGCCCTCGCGACGGTCGGCGGCGTCCAGGCGGTGGCCTTCGGCGAACTCGTGGCCCGCGGTCATACCCTGTCCGTCGTCGCCGCCGTGACGGTCGCCCGCTGCGCGGTGGTGCTCGCGTGCCGCACCTCGATCCCCGCGGCCACGACGACGGGCTTCGGTGCGCTCGTCGCCGCGACGCAGGGCCGGGTGTCCGTCTCGGTGTGGTGCGTCGTCGCCGTGGCCGTCGGTGCCGCGGTGGCCGCGCCGTGGTGGCAGGGCGCGATCGCGGTGGCTCTCGCGCTCGGTGCGGCGACACTGCTGGTGCACCACTGCGCACGCCGCTTCGGCGGGCTGGTCGGCGACGTGCTCGGGGCGTGCATCGAAACGACCACCGCGGTGGTCGCCGTCGGGCTACTGGTCGGCTGACCGCAGCGTGCTCATCCAGCCGTGGGTGTCGGCGAACGTTCCTCGCTGAATCCCGGTGAGGGTGTCGCGCAGGGCCATGGTGACCTCGCCCGGCTCGCCGCCGCCGACGACGAACTCGCCCTCGGCGGACTTGACGCGCCCCACCGGGGTGATGACCGCTGCGGTGCCGCAGGCGAACACCTCGGTGATCTCGCCGGACTCGGCCTCCTTCCGCCACTCGTCGGTGGAGATGCGGCGCTCCTCGACCGCGAAGCCGGCGTCGGTGGCGAGAGCCAGCAGGGAGTCGCGGGTGATGCCCGGCAGGAGCGATCCGGACAGCGACGGGGTGACCAACCGGGCGTCGGGGCCGGACCCGAAGACGAAGAACAGGTTCATCCCGCCCATCTCCTCGACGTAGTGCCGCTCGATCGCGTCGAGCCACACCACCTGATCGCACCCCTGGTCCGCTGCCTCGGCCTGTGCGAGCAGCGACGCGGCGTAGTTGCCGGCGAACTTCGCCGCACCCGTGCCGCCGGGAGACGCGCGGACGTACTCCGTGGACAGCCACACACTGACCGGCTTGACGCCGCGCGGGAAGTACGCCCCGGCGGGCGAGGCGATGAGCAGGTAGCGGTACGACGAGGCCGGCCGCACGCCGAGGCCCGCCTCGGTGGCGAACATGAACGGGCGCAAGTAGAGCGCGTCCTCGCCGCCGGCGACGGGCACCCAGCGGTGATCGACGGCGAGCAGCTCCTCGATCGACCGGCGGAAGAGTTCCGCCGGCAGGGCGGGCATGGCCATGCGCGCGGCGGAGGACTGCAGCCGGTCGGCGTTCGCGCCGGGGCGGAACGAGGCGAGGCTGCCGTCCGGCTGGCGGTAGACCTTCAGGCCCTCGAAGATCGCCTGCCCGTAGTGCAGGACCATCGCGGCCGGATCCATCGGGAAGGGCGCGTAGGGGGTCACGACGGCGTCGTGCCAACCGCGGTCGGTGTCCCAGTCGATGCTCACCATGTGGTCGGTGAAGTGCACGCCGAAACCCGGAGCCTCGAGTACCGCGGCCAGTGCCTGCTCGGAGGCAGGTGACGGGTGCGCGTGACGCGTGAACTCCAGGTGAGCGGTCATGCGAGTCATCCTAGGACACCAGGTCCAGCGGTTTGTCGGCGCTCACGACCGCGCCGCGGTCAACGCTCACGACCGCGCCGCGGTCAACGCTCACGACCGCGCCGCGGTCAACGCTCACGGCCGCGCGGCGGTCACCGCACGTGCGACTCGACGAACGGCGGCCGCACCACCTCGCACGCCACGGCGCGACCCCGCACGTCCACCTCGACGGCGTCGCCGACGGCCACCCCCGCCGCCGTGTCCACCAGCGCGAGGGCGATGCCGACCTTGAGGCTCGGCGAGAAGGTTCCCGACGTCGTCGTCCCCACGGGCTCGCCGTCGCGCAGCACCGCCAGCTCGGCCCGCAGCACTCCGCGACCGACGGCGCGCAGACCGACGAGCGTCCGGGGTGCACCCGACTCCTTCTGTGAGACCAGGGCGTCCTTGCCGTGGAACGCCGGCTTGGACCACCCGACGGCCCATCCGCATCGGGCTTCGAGCGGGGTGATGTCGACCGACAGCTCGTGACCGTGCAGCGGGTAGCCCATCTCTGTCCGCAGCGTGTCACGCGCGCCCAGACCCGCGGGCTGTCCACCCTCGGCGCGCACCGCGGCCAGCAACGCTTCCCACAGCGGCGCCGCGGTGTCCCACTGCGGCAACAGTTCGTACCCGTGCTCGCCGGTGTATCCCGTGCGGCAGACCCGTACCTCGCCGTCGCCGAAGGGCACGTCCTCGAACGCCATGTACGCCAGCGACGACGGCAGGCCGACGGCCGCGAGCACGGCGGCCGAGCGCGGCCCCTGAACGGCCAGCACCCCGCGGCCGCGATGCAGCGATTCCACCGTCACTCCCGACGGGGCCTCGGCGGCCAGGACGTCGACGACGGCGGCGGTGTTGGCCGCGTTGGGAACGAGGAAGACCTCCTCGGCGGACACGACGTACGCGATGAGGTCGTCGACGACGCCGCCGGATTCCGTGCAGCACAACGTGTACTGCGCCCGGCCGGGTCCGATGCGGCCGAGATCGTTGGTCAGGACGGCGTTCACGTGGTCCGCGGCGCCCGGTCCGCGGACGACGGCCTTGCCGAGGTGGCTGACGTCGAACAGTCCGACGGTGGTGCGCGTGGCGGTGTGTTCGGTGACGGTGCCCGCGTAGGAGACGGGCATCGACCATCCGCCGAACGACGCGAACGTCGCTCCCAGCGCGACGTGGGCGTCGTGGAGGGGTCCCTGCTGCAGTGCGACATCGCTCATGAGGGGCAACGCTAGTGCCTGCCCCGCCGGAACGATGCCTGTCGGCCGGTCGCCCTACGATCGAGGTCTTCGACCGTCCGCCGACCCACAGGAGTCACCACTCGTGAGCAGCACACCCGGACCCGACCTGGTCCTCGCCGGCACCGTCGACAAGGCCGCCGACGCCATCCTCGTCGGACTCGAGACCACAGCCGGCGAACCGCGCCTGATCGGCGACCACTTCCTGGGCGACGCCGCTCGCGACGTCCTCGCCGGACTCGTGGCCGTCGGTGCCACCGGTCGCCGCGATCAGGTCCACCGCATCCCCGCCCCGTCCTCGTTGCCGGTCGCGTCCGTCGTGAGTGTCGGGCTCGGCGGTGCCGACGACCGGACGGAGGACCTGGTCCGCGCGGCGGCGGGAACGGCCGCGCGCGCCCTCACCGGTGTGGGCCACGTCAGCACCACCCTCGCGCCGGCCGGGCTCGGTGCGGTCGCCGAAGGGCTCGTGCTCGGGTCGTACCGCTTCACCGAGTTCAAGAAGCCCGCCGACGACGACGCTCCGTCCCTCACCCGGATCGACCTGCTGGTCGACTCGCCGCGCGACAAGCAGACCAAGGCCGACCTGGCCCGCGCCGTCGCCGTGGCCGAGGCCGTCGGGGTCGCACGCGATCTGGTGAACACCCCGCCGAGCCATCTCTTCCCGGCCGAGTTCGCCGAACGGGCGCGCACTCTCGGGTCCGCGGCCGGGCTGTCGGTCGAGGTGCTCGACGAGCGCGCGCTCGAGCGCGGCGGGTACGGCGGCATCGTCGGCGTCGGCAAGGGGTCCTCGCGTCCGCCCCGGCTGGTCCGGCTGTCGTGGACCGGCGGCAAGAAGAAGGCGCCGTCCGTGGCCCTGGTCGGCAAGGGCATCACCTTCGACACCGGCGGCATCTCCATCAAGCCGGCCGCCGGGATGGAGAACATGACCTCGGACATGGCCGGCGCGGCAGCGGTCGTCGCCACGGTCGTGCTCGCCGCGAAGCTCGAGCTGCCGGTAAACGTCACGGCCACGGTGCCGATGGCCGAGAACATGCCGTCCTCGACGGCGCAGCGGCCGGGCGACGTTCTCACCCAGTACGGCGGCACCACCGTCGAGGTGATCAACACCGACGCGGAGGGTCGACTCATCCTCGCGGACGCGATCGTGCGGGCCTGCGAGGACGAACCGGACTACCTGATCGACACCGCCACGCTGACCGGCGCGCAGATGGTCGCGCTCGGCACCCGGACACCGGGCGTCTTGGGAACGGACGCGTTCCGCGACCGCGTGGCGGCGATCTCGCAGCGGGTCGGCGAGGGCGGATGGGCCATGCCGATGCCGACGGAGCTGCGTGCGGACCTCGACAGTCGAGTGGCCGATCTGGCGAACGTGACCAACCACCGGTGGGGCGGGATGCTCGTCGCCGGCCTCTACCTGAAGGAGTTCGTGGCCGAGGGCGTCCAGTGGGCCCACATCGACGTCGCCGGTCCGGCGTTCAACACCGGCGGCCCGTTCGGCTACACGCCGAAGGGCGGGACCGGTGTTCCGGTCCGCACCATGATCGCCGTGCTGGAGGACATCGCCGAGAACGGCTGATCGTCTTTGCCGAGAACGGCTGATCGTCTCCGCCGAGAACGGCTGATCGTCTTTGCCGAAGAGCTGACCGTCACCCGGCCGTGAGCAGGGCGCTCAAGCGCCCTGCTCACGCCGGCGGATGATCTTCTGCCGGGCGTCGTGGTCACGCATCCGCTGCGGGTAGCCGACCTTGCGGACGTCGTAGACCGGAATCTTCAGGTCCTCCCCGAGCTTTCGGGCGCCCTTCGCCCCGCCGACGGCCCGCCGCGTCCACTCGCCGTCCTTCGCGACCAGCACCACGGTGATCGGGGTGACGGTGGTCTCCGGTTCCACGAACGCCTCCACACCCACCCGCGCGGCCGTCCAGTCCGCGAGGTACTGACGGTCGCTCGTGGTCGCGCCGCTCCCTCGTCGTCCACCCGATCGCCGCAGCCTGTCGAACAGTCCCACTCTTCCGCTCCTGCCTCGTCCGCCCTCGACGTGTTCTGCGTTCCGCTGCTTCTCACGTGCCGTCGTCGTTGCACGTAATGCACGCAATCCTTCTTGTTCCATCATCCAGACGCCGCGCCGACCCCGCCGGGCGCGCCGCGTGGCGGGAAGTGACAGGATGGGTCCGCACGCGCGTGAACCACCTCACGCTGTGGGTCGAAGGTCGCGGGGACAACGCCCCGTGTCGTCACCGACAGCCGACTCGGATTACGCGCCGCACCAGCACACTGCACGCGACCACGAGTCGGCACCAGCCGCTACACCCGCTCAACAACTGTCGAGGAGTCAACAGACATGACCTTCTCCGTCCAGATGCCAGCCCTCGGTGAAAGCGTCACCGAGGGAACTGTCACACGGTGGCTGAAACAGGAGGGGGACACGGTCGAAGTCGACGAACCCTTGCTCGAAGTCTCCACCGACAAGGTCGACACGGAGATTCCGTCGCCGGCCGCGGGTGTGCTGACGAAGATCGTCGCGCAGGAGGACGACACCGTCGAGATCGGCGGCGAGCTGGCCGTCATCGGCGACTCCGACAGCGACGCGGCCGACTCCGGCAGCGCCGACACCAGCGACGACTCCGCCAGCGCCGACGACAGCGACGAGGCCGACGCAGGCCCGTCCGACGCCGCCGAGAAGGCATCTGTCGAGGGTGAGGACGAGGCCGAGGCCCCCGCGCCGTCCGCCGAGTCCGACCAGTCGAACTCCTCGTCCGATTCCGGCTCCGGTGACGGCACCCCGGTCACCATGCCGGAGCTGGGCGAGTCGGTCACCGAGGGCACCGTCACCCGGTGGCTCAAGGCCGTGGGCGACGAGGTCGCCGTCGACGAGCCGCTGCTCGAGGTTTCCACCGACAAGGTCGACACCGAGATCCCCTCCCCCGTCGCGGGCACGCTCCTCGAGATCACCGCCGAGGAGGACGACACCGTCGAGGTCGGCGGACAGCTCGCCGTCATCGGCTCCGGTGCGCCGGCGAAGTCGGAGAAGGCGCCCGAGCCGAAGCAGGACGCCCCGAAGCAGGAGAGCAAGCCGGAGCCGAAGCCCGAACCGAAGGCCGAACCCAAGGCCGAGGCCGCCCCGGCCGAGCAGAAGTCCAAGCAGGCCGATCCCGAGCCCGCCGGGGAGCACTACACCCCGGAGCCGAAGTCGGAGTCGAAGTCCGAGAACAGCTCGGGCGGCGGCGAAAAGCCCGCGTCGGACTCCTCGTCCACCTCGTCCGGGTCCAGCCCGTACGTCACCCCGCTGGTGCGCAAGCTCGCCGCGGAGAACGACGTCGATCTGAACTCGGTCACCGGCACCGGTGTCGGCGGCCGCATCCGCAAGCAGGACGTCCTCGCGGCCGCGGAGGCCAAGAAGGCTCCCGCGAAGCAGGAGTCCGCTCCCGCCGCGCAGCAGGCGCCCGCGGCGTCGGCTCCCGCCCCGTCCGCGCCGTCGAACGCGGGCGTGCGCCCGGAGCTCGCGCACCTGCGCGGCACCACGCAGAAGATCAACCGGATCCGCCAGATCACGGCGAAGAAGACCCGCGAGTCCCTGCAGACGTCGGCCCAGCTGACGCAGGTGTTCGAGGTCGACATGACCCGGATCGCCGCGCTGCGCACCCGCGCCAAGGCCGGCTTCAAGGAACGCGAGGGCGTCAACCTCACCTTCCTGCCGTTCTTCGCCAAGGCCGTCGTCGAGGCGCTCAAGGTGCACCCGAACGTCAACGCCAGCATCGACGAGGACAAGAAGCAGATCACCTACTACGACTCGGAGCACCTCGGCATCGCCGTGGACACCGAGGCGGGTCTGCTCTCGCCGGTCATCCACAACGCCGGCGACCTGTCGCTGGCCGGCCTGGCCCGCGCGATCGCCGACATCGCGAACCGCGCCCGCTCCAACGGCCTCAAGCCCGACGAGCTGTCCGGTGGCACGTTCACCATCACCAACATCGGCAGCCAGGGCGCGCTGTTCGACACCCCGATCCTCGTCCCGCCGCAGGCGGCGATGTTGGGTACGGGTGCGATCGTCAAGCGTCCCGTGGTGGTCACCGACGCCTCCGGCGCGGAGTCCATCGGTGTCCGGTCGATGGCCTACCTGCCCATGACCTACGACCACCGCCTGGTCGACGGTGCCGACGCCGGTCGCTTCCTGACCACCGTCAAGCACCGCCTCGAGGAGGGTGCGTTCGAGGCCGACCTGGGCCTGTAGTCGCCGGACGTCGTCGGCCCGGCCGGGTCGGTACCGTCGGGTACAGCCCCCGGCAGTCGGCACCGGCCAGCATCGACGCTCGACTGCACGAGGGGCATCCGCCGAGGCGGATGCCCCTCGTGGCGTCTCCGCCCGGTCCCATCCGCGTTCCACCAGCACAGGAGGCCCGTCACCGTGCGTGTCGTCGTCGCCGGTTCGTCCGGCTTGATCGGAACTGCTCTCGTCGCATCGTTGCGCCGGGCGGGGCACGACGTCGATCGGTTGGTGCGGCGCCCGGCCGCCGGCCCCGACGAGATCACCTGGAACCCTGCGGAGGGCCGGCTGGACGACTCGGCGTTGGCCGGCGCGGACGCCGTCGTCAACCTGTGCGGCGTGGGCATCGGCGACAAGAGGTGGACGGGCGCCTACAAGCAGGCCATCCGGGACAGTCGCATCGAACCGACGGAACTGCTCGCGCGCGCCGTCGTGGCGGCGGGGGTGCCGGCACTGATCAACGCGAGCGGCATCAACTTCTACGGCGACACCGGCGACCGAGTGGTCGACGAGACCGCGCCCGCCGGTTCCGGGTTCCTGGCCGAGGTGTGCCGGGACTGGGAGGGGGCGACGTCGTACGCCGCGGAGAACGGTGTCCGAGTGGTCCTGCTGCGCAGCGCGGCCGTGCTGTCCCGCCACGGCGGGATGATGGGCAAACTGCGCCCGCTGTACAAGCTCGGCCTGGGTGGCCGCCTCGGTAGCGGCCGCCAGTACTTCCCGTGGATCTCGCTGACCGACGAGGTGCGGGCCATCGTGTTCGCCGTCGAGAACGCCGAGATCCACGGTCCGGTCAACCTGCAGGGCCCCGCACCGGTGACCAACGCGCAGTTCAACAGCGCGATGGGTCGCGCCGCCCGTCGGCCCGCACCCTGGGTGGTGCCCGGGTTCGCCGTGGGCGCCCTCATCGGGGAGTTCGCGAACGAGGCCATTCTGTCCAATCCTCGCGCCATTCCCGCGGTGCTCGAAAAGCACGGCTTCACGTTCGAGCACAACACCATCGGCGAGGCGCTCGCGGACACCGTCGGCTGATCTCCGACGCCCGGGCGCGGGCGTAGAGTCGTCCCGATGAGCCGCCCCATCCGTCTCGAATCCACTCCGGTCGACGTCCGCCGTCTCGGCACCGTCGACTACCTGCAGGCGTGGGAGTTGCAGCGCGCGGTGGCCGATCGACGAGCGCAGGGGCTCGGGCAGGACGAGCTGCTGCTTCTCGAACATCCGGCGGTGTTCACGGCCGGTCGACGGACCGCGCCGGAGGATCGCCCCACGGACGGCACACCCGTCATCGACGTCGACCGCGGCGGCAAGATCACCTGGCACGGCCCCGGTCAGCTGGTCGGCTACCCCATCGTCCGTCTGGCCGAGCCGGTCGACGTGGTGCGGTACGTGCGCCTGATCGAGGAAGCGCTGATCTCGTTCTGCGGTGAGTTGGGGCTGACCACCGGACGGGTCGACGGACGCTCGGGTGTCTGGCTCGCCGCCGGTCCCGTTCGCGGCGTGTGGCAGCCGGAACGCAAGGTGGCCGCCATCGGCGTGCGTGTGCAGCGCGGCGTCGCCCTGCACGGCTTTTCCCTCAACTGCGACGCGAGCCTCGACGGCTTCGGCGCGATCGTGCCGTGCGGGATCGCGGACGCGGGGGTGACGACGTTGTCGAACGAACTCGGGCGATCGGTCACCGTCGACGACGTGACGGCCGACGTCACACGGTGGATCGTCGATGCGCTGGACGGCCGACTCGAGGTGACCGATCGAGAGCTCGACCGCACCCCGTCGGCGGAGAATGCGCCCGCCGCACCGCAGTTCACCACCACCGTCTTCCGCTGATCCGACGGCCGGTCACGGCAGGACCCCGACCGCGAACCCGGCGGTTCGGTCGGGCGTAGGATCGGCCCGGTGACCGTCGCACCCGAGAACCCCGCACACGCCCCGAACGGACGCAAACTCCTCCGC
This sequence comes from Rhodococcus sp. PBTS 1, assembly GCF_001620025.1. Lineage (NCBI taxonomy): Bacteria > Bacillati > Actinomycetota > Actinomycetes > Mycobacteriales > Nocardiaceae > Rhodococcus > Rhodococcus sp. PBTS 1. Next base: position 1,254,276 of record NZ_CP015219.1, on the reverse strand, counting down.
CTCGAGATCCGAAACGCGGAGACCCCGATCGAACGCAAGCCGTCGTGGATCAAGACCCGCGCCAAGATGGGCCCCGAGTACACCGAACTCAAGGGCCTCGTGAAGCGCGAGGGACTGCACACGGTGTGCGAGGAAGCGGGCTGCCCCAACATCTACGAATGCTGGGAGGACCGCGAGGCCACCTTCCTCATCGGCGGTGAGCAGTGCACCCGGCGGTGCGACTTCTGCCAGATCGACACCGGCAAGCCGGCCGACCTGGACCGCGACGAGCCGCGCCGCGTCGCCGAGTCGGTGCAGGCCATGGGTCTGCGCTACTCCACCATCACCGGAGTCGCGCGCGACGACCTCGAGGACGGTGGCGCCTGGCTCTACGCGGAGACCGTGCGCGAGATCAAGCGGCTCAACCCCAACACCGGTGTCGAGCTGCTCATCCCCGACTTCAACGCCGATCCCGATCAGCTCGCCGAGGTCTTCTCCTCGCAGCCGGAGGTGCTCGCGCACAACGTGGAGACGGTCCCCCGCATCTTCAAGCGCATCCGCCCGGCCTTCCGGTACCAGCGCAGCCTCGACGTCATCACCGCGGCACGCGACGCCGGCCTGGTCACCAAGTCCAACCTCATCCTGGGCATGGGCGAGACCCCGGAGGAGGTGACGCAGGCGATGCAGGATCTGCACGACGCCGGCTGCGACATCCTCACCATCACCCAGTACCTGCGCCCGTCCCCTCGGCACCACCCCGTCGAGCGGTGGGTCAAGCCGGAGGAGTTCGTCGAGCACTCCGCCGCCGCGGAGGCCATGGGCTACGCGGGCGTCATGGCCGGGCCGCTGGTGCGCTCGTCGTACCGCGCCGGTCGTCTCTACGCACAGGCGATGGCGCACCACGGCCGTCCCATCGCGGAGAACATGGCGCACCTCGGCGACGCCGGCTCGGCGTCGCAGGAGGCCAGTTCGTTGATGGAGCGCCTCGCCGCGCGGTAGGACCTGCGTCCGATTCGTCCCCCGGCCCGCCCCCGCTCCTGCGGGTGGCGGGCCGTTCGGTTCCCCGGCCGTCGGGGCCTATCCTGGACGTCATGGCATCGACGAAGACCGGCAGATCCGGCTCCGGTAAACCCACCAAGGAAGCCAAGGCCGCCGCCAAAGCCGCACGCAAGCAGGCCTCCAAGGAGCGGCGCGCTCAGCTGTGGCAGGCGTTCCAGATGCAGCGCAAGGAGGACAAGCTCCTCCTGCCGCTGATGATCGGATCCGTCGTCGGCATGACGGTGCTGTTCTTCCTGATCGGCCTGGTCTTCGGCATCGAGTGGTTGCTGCTGCCGTTCGGTCTGCTCATCGGTGTCCTGGTCGCCTTCGTCATCTTCGGCCGTCGGGTGCAGAAGTCGGTGTACGGCAAGGCGGACGGACAGGCCGGCGCCGCGGCATGGGCGCTGGACAACCTACGCGGGAACTGGCGCGTGAAAACGGCCGTGGCCGGGACCGCGCAGCTCGACGCCGTTCACCGCGTCATCGGACGCCCCGGCATCGTCCTGGTCGCCGAGGGATCGCCCACCCGCGTCAAATCGCTGCTGGCGCAGGAGAAGAAGAAGATCGCCCGCCTGGTCGGCGACACCCCGATCTACGACGTGGTGGTGGGCAACGGCGACGGCCAGGTGCCGCTCTCGGGTCTGCAGAAGTTCCTCACCAAGCTGCCCCGCAACATCGACGCCAAGCGTATGGAGACCATCGAGGGTCGACTCGCGGCGCTGGGAACCCGGTCCGGTCCCCCGCTGCCGAAGGGTCCCATTCCCGGTGGCGCCAAGATGAAGGGCATGCAGCGCACCATGAAGCGCCGCTGACCCCGGTCTGCGTCCTACCCGCTCCCGCGCTGCCACTCGCCTCGCGCGCTGCCCGTTCGCAGCGCCGGAGACGAGTCGCAGCGCGGGAGTTCGTCGTTCGGCCGGTCAGCGGGCGACCAGCAGCGCCGTTCCCGTGGCGCGGTCGTGCATGCCGCGGCTGTCGATGTCGGAGATGACGGCGGGAACCACGGCGGCGAGGAAGACCTGACGGACGAGGGCGCGCACGACGCCGACGCGTCCCGGCCCGTCGATCCGCCCCACCTGGATGCCCATGACGAACTGGCCGGGCGTGAACGAGAACAGGCTGACGCTGACGACGCCCAGGACGAACCACACGCCCAGGGTCGCCGTCGAGAGATACCCCCCGTCGAGCGCGGCGCCGAGGAACAGCGCGGACACCCCCATCGACATCAGCCAATCGATGGTGAGGGCGGCCACCCGGCGGGGTGTCGCCGCGAGCGAACCGCGGCCGGTTTTCGGCAGGCCCAGGTACTCGCCCTGGTAGGCCTGGGCGTCGTGGTCACCACCGGGGTTCGCCGCCGCCGGGCCGGACAGCCACGACCCCGTCGCGCGCGCCATCAGCGGTCACCAGCCGTGCAGAGGTCGAGAGCCATGACCCCAGGATAGGCGGTCCGCAGGTCGGGGCGACGTGGCGTGCGTAACCTCCGTAACACCGACGAAACACGGGCTTGACGGTCAGGCAACACCGCTTCCCTACCGTCGTGCCTCGACGGAGCTGCCGCGCACCCGGTGACGGATCGACGCGGATCGGCACTCGACACAGAAGGAGCACAAGCGTGGCTTTCACCACGGCCGAAGAGGTCATCAAGTACATCGCGGACGAGGACATCGAATACGTCGACATCCGCTTCACGGACCTCCCGGGCATTCAGCAGCACTTCTCGATCGCAGCGAAGGCGTTCACGAAGGACACCCTCGAGGACGGCCTCGCCTTCGACGGTTCGTCGGTCCGCGGCTTCCAGTCGATCCACGAGTCGGACATGATGCTGCTTCCCGACTACGGCACGGTGCAGATCGACCCGTTCCGTCGCGCGAAGACGCTGAACATGGACTTCTTCGTCCACGATCCGTACACGCGTGAGTCCTACAGCCGCGACCCCCGCAACGTCGCGCGCAAGGCCGAGGAGTACCTGGTCTCGACGGGCATCGCCGACACCGCGTACTTCGGTCCCGAGGCGGAGTTCTACATCTTCGACTCGGTGCGCTACGACTCGCAGATGAACGGCGCGTTCTACGAGCTCGACTCGAGCTCCGGCGCCTGGAACACCGGCGCGGAGGCCGAGATCGACGGCTCCCCCAACCTCGGCTACAAGGTTCGCCCCAAGGGCGGCTACTTCCCGGTCGCGCCGTACGACCACTACGTCGACCTGCGCGACGCGATTTCCACCAACCTGCAGAACGCGGGCTTCGAGCTCGAGCGCGGCCACCACGAGGTGGGCACCGGCGGCCAGCAGGAGATCAACTACAAGTTCAACACGATGCTGCGTGCGGCCGACGATCTGCAGCTGTTCAAGTACATCGTCAAGAACACCGCGTGGCAGCACGGCAAGTCCGCGACCTTCATGCCCAAGCCGCTCTTCGGCGACAACGGCTCCGGTATGCACGTGCACCAGTCGCTCTGGAAGGACGGCAAGCCGCTCTTCTACGACGAGAAGGGCTACGCCGGTCTGTCGGACCTGGCTCGTCACTACATCGGCGGCATCCTGCACCACGCGCCGTCGCTGCTGGCGTTCACCAACCCGACGATCAACTCGTACCACCGTCTGGTGCCGGGCTACGAGGCCCCCATCAACCTGGTGTACTCGGGCCGCAACCGCTCCGCCGCGGTGCGCATCCCGACGACGGGCAACAACCCGAAGGCCAAGCGCCTCGAGTTCCGCGCCCCCGACGCGTCCGGCAACCCGTACCTGTCGTTCGCCGCGCAGATGATGGCCGGCCTGGACGGCATCAAGAACAAGATCGAGCCGCTCGCTCCGGTGGACAAGGACCTCTACGAGCTCCCGCCGGAGGAGGCCAAGAACATCCCGCAGGCACCGACCTCGCTGCCGGCCGTGATCGACCGCCTCGAGCAGGATCACGAGTACCTGACCGCCGGTGGCGTGTTCACCACCGACCTGATCGAGACCTGGATCTCGCTCAAGCGCGAGTCGGAAATCGCCCCGGTGAACCTCCGTCCGCACCCCTACGAGTTCCAGCTCTACTACGACTGCTGATCACTACTTGACGCTGACCAGGGGGTATGCGTTCGGCGCATCCCCTGCGTCCGCAGTCAGTCCGCAGTAGCCCGCAACGAGTCCATCCGAGCCGCAATCACATACCAACCGCGGCACGGGTGGACTCGTCTGCGTCCGGCCACATGTGCCCGTAGACGTTCAACGTCGTGGTGGCGCTGGCGTGGCGCATCCGGGCCTGCACTGTCTTGATATCGGCGCCGGAGGCGATCAACAATGACGCCATGTAGTGCCGTAGGTCGTGAAAACTGAACTCAGCGGGCAGAGTCTCGATGAGCGGCTTCACTCGACGGATTTCCCGCTCGATCACCCACGGACCGGCTGCACCACCCCAACCGTTCGTCACCAAGTTCTTGTGCGGGTAGGTCTGGACGGCGGCGGCCAGCAAAAGCGCCATCTCTTGAGGGATCGGGACGGGTGCCTCACTCCCCTGCGTCTTGAGCGGCTTCGCCGGCCACTGCAGTTTCGGGTGTACGACGCCTCGGATGAAGTCGACGTCTTCTGTGGTGCGCAGTGCGGATGCCTCAGCGACACGGAGGCCTGCGAATGCTCCAAGCAAGATGGCCGGCGTCGAGCTCGTGGTGTTGCCCCAGCCTTCCATCCCGACGGGAAACTACGGCGGTTTCAGTGCCGGCCAGAACGCCAACCGCGTCGACGACGTCGCCCTCGGAACGATTCAGTGAGAGCTGAGAGTCTCACGCAGGCGAAAGCTGGTCCGGTCGGTAGAAGGACCTGACGACGCTCTCACCGACGCGGAGCTCGACCTCGACTCGGTTGGCGTGTGAGCCTGTGACCACACCAGACACATGGCGCTTCCCAAACGGAGCGGTGATCTTCAAGCCCGTCTTGATACGGCCCTTCATCCCTGGTTCCTTCCCCTCATCACCACGGACTTACACCCGTGAGATTCCTCAAGTATGCCTCACAGACGCGGTCCATACCCGCTACACACCGTGTGACCTCGCGACGCCACTTGCGGAAGACAGCCAGCGTGAGCAGGTGCTCGCGCTTGAGATCCGCAAGCTTGTCTTCGTTGCTGTGTGCAACCGCGTTACGAACCTTGTTCAGCGTCTCCAGACGAAGATTCCAGTCGGCCTTACGGCTCGGAAAGGTGAATTCAAGCTCGTCCCAGATAGACATACCAAAGCGCAGGAAATCACTTCCCAAGACGCTCGGATTTGCATTCCCCGTATCCAGTTTCCGATTGTTAGTTAACGCAGGGAGAAGTACTGTGATTTGGTCGTCGTTACCCGGCGTGAGGCTGTCTACCAGCGCAATGGCACACTCATCGTGCAGGTCGCGAGCGAACCCCTGAAATTCGGCCGCCAGGGCCACGAGCATCGTCAGATTGTAATGTGACGTGACTCTTTGCCTGCCACGTCTGCCCTTGGTTACAGCACCATGAACAGCTTCCAGACTGTCAAGCACGTCTTTTCGTTCACCGTGCCACTTGGCGAATGCGTACGAGGGCATACGCGACAGTATCTGCGAAGTTCGAATCCTGCCGCCTTTCTGCAAGTGCGGGCCGAGCGCTTCCCAAAGCCTCAGCCTCCACCCGGCCCGCCGGCGTACGATAGCAGCCGGTCGAACGTGTGAGCGAACGGCTCTCGCGCACCCGGTTACCGTCTGCCTCACGCGCGCGCGACATACTTGCGTCGTCCGCAGATCGTCCGCAGCAGCTTCCTCGCCGCTCTCGACTAACCAACACGTTCAATGGCTCGAACTGCACAAATTCAACGTGCCCAACAGTGCTGGCAGAGGTCAACCTCCAGGTAGCAATCCCAGCTCTACTACGACTGCTGATCACTCGATCGCACCCCGAACGCCCGGCCCGGATCTTTCCGGCCGGGCGTTCGGCGTTCACCGGGTGGTCTCGATCCGGTCGCCGATATCGCCGTTTCCGTTTGTCACGGCATCGATCGGGGTAGAAGTGGAAACGTCCCGATGGGCCGTGGGTGCCGATCCACCCGCAGATCCGGACGGCGCAGTGCACACGTGCCGCTGCGCCCCACTGTTCCCGAACAAAGGATCTGCGCCTGATGGATGCACTCTGGGACTTCGTGGTCGGGCGGCGCAAGCAGCTCGCGATCGATTCCTATCTGCACGTCTCCGCCGTCGTGCAGTGCGTGCTCATCGCCACTCTGCTCGGCGTCGTCATCGGCATCCTGGTGTACCGCAGTCCTGCGGGGTCCGCCGTGGCGACGGCTCTGGCCAGCACCGTTCTGACCATCCCGTCGTTCGCCCTCCTGGGCCTGCTCATTCCGATCCTCGGACTCGGTGTCGGCCCGACGGTCACCGCCCTCGTGCTCTACTCGCTGCTCCCGATCATCCGGAACACGGTGGTGGGACTCGCGGCGGTCGACCCCGCGGTGAGCGACGCCGCCCGCGGCATCGGCATGAGTCGTGTCGCCGTGTTGCGGCGCATCGAGATCCCGCTCGCGTGGCCGTCCATCCTCACCGGCATGCGCGTCAGTACGCAGATGGCGATGGGCATCCTGGCCATCGCGGCGTACGCGAAGGGCCCGGGCCTGGGCAACCTGCTCTTCTCCGGCCTCGCCCGCGTCGGCAGTCCCACCGCTGTTCCCCAGGCCCTCACCGGCACCGTTCTCATCGTCGTCCTGGCGTTGATCCTCGACGGCATCTACGTGCTCGTCGGCAAGCTCACCACCTCGAGGGGTATCCGTGACTGACAGCAATCGCACCACCACCGGCGCGGAGATCGTGCTCGAGGACGTCACCAAGTCCTACCCGGGTCAGAAAAACGCCGCCGTCGACCACGTGTCGATGACCATTCCCGCCGGCGAGGTGGTCGTCCTGGTGGGCCCGTCGGGCTGCGGCAAGACCACCACCATGCGGATGATCAACCGCCTGATCGAGCCGACGTCGGGTCGCATCACCATCGGTGGCAAGGACGCGCTGTCGATCGACCCGAACGAGCTCCGGCGCACCATCGGGTACTCCATCCAGCAGGCGGGACTGTTCCCGCACATGACCATCGCGCAGAACGTCGGCATCGTGCCGGGGCTCATCGGGTGGGACAAGAAGAAGATCGAGAGCCGCACCGACGAGATGCTCGACCTCGTCGGTCTCGACCCGGCCCAGTACCGCGGCCGCTACCCGCGGCAGCTCTCCGGTGGCCAGCAGCAACGCGTCGGCGTGGCACGAGCCCTTGCCGCCGATCCTCCGGTGCTGCTCATGGACGAGCCCTTCGGGGCCGTCGACCCCATCACTCGTGGTCTGCTGCAGGACGAACTCATGCGCCTGCAGTCGGAACTCGGCAAGACCATCGTCTTCGTCACCCACGACTTCGACGAGGCGGTCAAACTCGGTGATCGTATTGCCGTGCTGGGCAACCAGTCGCGGATCCTCCAATACGACACACCGGAGGCCGTCCTCGCCAACCCCGCCGACGACACGGTGGCCGGCTTCGTCGGTGCCGGCGCCGCACTCAAGCAGCTCACCCTCATGCGCGTGCGCGACATCGAACTGTCCGACGTGCCCGCGTTCGGCGAGAACGAGCCCGTCGAATCCATGAACGCCGCCCTCGGTTCCGACCCGCAGGCCTGGGGTCTGATTCTCGACGAGCGGCGTCGCCCGGTGCGATGGACCGACCGACGCCATCTGCGAGATGTCGGCAGCCTCCGCGACGTCGGCGTCCCGATCGGAGAACTGGTCTCGACGCAGTCGACGTTGCAGGACGCGCTCGAAGCCCTTCTCGCCGAGGGCAATGCGACGGCCACCGTGACCGGCAACCGCGGCGAGTACGTCGGCACCATCACCATCGAGCAGTTGATCGACACCATCAAGACCATCCGCTCGGCGCACGCCGACGACCACGTCGATCAGGATCCGGCCGCGTCGCCGGCCGCGGCGGGAGCGTCCTCGTGACCACCGCGTCGGAGGCGCCTGCCCTCGGCGGTGACGTCGACCCGGCCGCCGACGCGGAGTCCGCGGCCCGCGCCGTGCGGCGCGCGGAACGAATCCGCCTGCTCATCCAGCCGCTGATCGTCGTCGTCATGGTCGCCGTCCTGCTGACCTACGCCCTCACCCGGGAGCTGACGGCCACCCAGGCCGAGACCATCAACATCGGCACGATCTCCGAGACGGTGCTGCAGCACGTCCTCATCACCTTCGTGGTGACCGCCCTCGTCGTCCTGGTGGCCGTTCCCCTGGGAATCCTGTTGACGCGCAACGGGTACCGCAGACTCGCGCCGATCTTCATCGGAATCGCCAACATCGGACAGGCCGCTCCGGCGGTCGGTCTGCTGGTGCTGCTCTTCCTGCTGACCAGCACTACCGGCTTCTGGATCGGCGTGCTGCCCATCGCCTTCTATTCGCTCCTGCCGGTCCTGCGGAACACGATGCTGGGCTTCCAGCAGGTCGATCCGAGCTACATCGACGCCGCCCGCGGGCAGGGCATGTCCAGCGGTGGGGTGTTGCGCCGCATCGAGTTCCCGCTCGCCGTGCCGTACATCCTGGCGGGCCTGCGCACCTCGCTCGTGCTCGCCGTCGGTACCGCCACGCTGAGCTTCCTGGTCGGCGCCGGTGGTCTGGGCGTGCTCATCGACACCGGCTACAAACTCAACCAGCCGCTCATCCTCGTCGTCGGTGCCGTCCTGGCCGTCGCACTCGCCCTGCTCGTCGACTGGCTCGGCGCGCTCGCCGAGGCCTATCTCGGACCGAAGGGACTTCGCTAGATGCGCCGCATTACACGGTTGTTCGCGGCGCTCGGCGCCTCCTCCCTCCTCCTCGCCGGCTGCGGGCTGCAGTCCGGCAGCGCGGTTCCGCTCGACGTGGGGCCGGGCAGCATCACCGCCCAGCCCGGACTCGAGGGTGCCGAGTTGACCGTGGGGTCGAAGGACTTCACCGAGCAGATCGTGCTCGGCTACATCCTCGAGTTCGCCCTGGAGGCGGCCGGCGCGAACGTCCGCGACCTCACCAACATCTCGGGGTCCAACAGCACCCGGCAGGCGATGATCAGCGGCCAGGTCGACCTGGCCTACGAGTACACGGGCACGGGCTGGATCAACTACCTGGGCAACGAGACCCCGATCGCCGACGCCACCGAACAGTTCGACGCGGTGCGGGACGCCGACAGGGAGAACGGCATCGTCTGGGTCAACCCGGCGCCGATGGACAACACCTACGCACTCGCGATGAACCAGCAGACGGCGGAGGCGACGGGCGTGAAGACCCTCTCCGACTACGCCGCGCTGGCGAACTCCGACCCCGCCGCCGCGTCGGTGTGCGTGGAGACCGAGTTCAACTCCCGCCAGGACGGTTTCCCCGGCCTCGCGGCGACGTACGGGTTCGACGCCAACGCCGTGCCGCGGCAGATCCTGCAGACCGGCGTGATCTACCAGGCGACCGCCGAGGGGTCGCAGTGCAAGTTCGGTGAGGTGTTCACCACCGACGGCCGCATCAAGGGCCTGAACCTCGTGGTGGTCGAGGACGACAAGTCGTTCTTCCCGCGCTACAACGCCACCGTCACCATGCGCCAGGAGGTGGCGGACCGGTACCCGGAGATCGCGGAGATCACCGCCCCCGTCTCGGCGGCGCTGACCAACGACGCCATCACCGAGCTCAACAAGGAAGTCGACGTCGACGGCCGGGAGCCGGCCGAGGTGGCGCGGGACTGGATGGTGCAGGAAGGGTTCGTAACCGCGGGCACCGACTGAGCCGCAGCACCCGTCAGCTCCCGAACGCCCGTTCGACCACGTTCTTCGCCCGGCGCGTGACACGCAGGTAGTTGTCCAGGAAGGACCCTGCGTCACCGCCCGGCCAGCCGGCGACCTGCGCGACGGCGGAGAGCACCTTGCCGGGGGCGGGCAGTTGATCTGTGGGCTTGCCGCGCACCAGGACCAGGGCGTTGCGCGCCTTGGTCGCGGTGAGCCACGCCTGCCGGAGCAGGTCGACGTCGCCCGGGCTCATGAGCTCGGCGGCGCCGATGGCGTCGAGCGCCTGCAGGGTCGACGTGTTGTGCAGCGCGGGAACGCGGTGGGCGTGACGGAGTTGCAGCAGCTGCACGGTCCACTCGACGTCGGCCAGACCGCCCCGTCCGAGTTTGGTGTGGGTGGTGGGGTCCGCCCCCTTGGGCAGACGTTCCGCGTCCACGCGGGCCTTGATACGCCGGATTTCGCGCACGGCCTCGTCGGAGACACCGCCCTCCGGGTAGCGGACGGAGTCCGCCACGAGCAGGAAGCGAATTCCCAGGTCCTGATCCCCGGCCACCTGGTGGGCGCGCAGCAGCGCCTGGATCTCCCACGGCTGCGCCCACTGGGTGTAGTAAGCCTCGTACGCCGACAGCGTGCGCACGACGGGGCCCTGACGGCCTTCCGGCCGCAGTCCGGTGTCCACCTCGAGGGGCGGGTCCTGGCTGGGTGAGCCGAGCAGCGTGCGGACACGGTCGGCGATGGCGTTGGCCCACTTGACGGCCTCGGCGTCGTCGGCACCCGGCACGGGCTCGCATACGAACAGCACGTCGGCGTCGGACCCGTAGCCCAGTTCTCCGCCGCCGAGACGGCCCATGCCGATGATGGCGATCGTGGCCGGGGCGGGCTCGCCGCGGTCGGCGACGGACGCACGAACGGCCGCGTCGAGCGCGGCGTTGATGACCGCGGCCCAGACCGACGACAGCGCCCGGCACACCTCGGGCACGTCGAGCAGGCCGAGGATGTCGGCGGACGCGACGCGGGCGAGTTCGTAACGGCGCAACGACCGGGCAGCACCGACGGCACGCACCGGATCCTCGTAGCGTGCGGACGATTTGAGAATGGCCCCGTACGTCTCGGTGGGGTCGACGTCGAGCAGGTTCGGCCCGGAGGCGCCGTCGCCGTAGAGGCGGATGACCTCGGGGGCGTTGACCAGAACGCTGCGGAGGTATTCCGACGAGCCGAGGACCCGCATCAGCCGCTGCGCCACCGGGCCCTCGTCACGCACGAGACGCAGGAACCAGGACTGCTCCGCGACCTCCTCGCACAGACGCCGATAGGCGAGCAGGCCGGCGTCGGGATCCGGTGTGTCGCCGAGCCATTCGAGCAGCGTCGGCAGCAGCATCGACTGGATACGACCCTTGCGTGCACCCATGCCCACCAGGGCGGTGAGATGGCCGAGCGCGTTCTGCGGCGCCGAGTAGCCGAGGGCGGAGAGCTGCCGCTTGGCCGAGTCGGCGCTCAGGCGCAGCGTGTCGCTGTCGAGCCGAGCGACGGACTCGAGCAGCGGCCGGTAGAACAGACGGGCGTGCAGCCGTCGGATGCGCTGGGCGTTGCGGCGGATCTCCTGGCGCAGGACGCCCAACGCATCGTGGTTGCCGTCGGGTCGCATGTGCGCGGCGCGGGCCAGCCACCGCAGGGCCTCGTCGTCGTCGAACGGCGGAAGGGTGTGCGTCCGTTGCAGTTTCTGCAGTTGCAGCCGGTGCTCGATCAGCCGAAGGAACTCGTAGGACGCGGTGAGGTTGGCGGCGTCGTCACGGCCGACGTACCCGCCGTCCGCCAGCGCGGACAGCGCGGACACCGTGCTCTGCACGTGCAGCGACTCGTCGCCGCGACCGTGCACCATCTGCAGCAACTGCACGGCGAACTCCACGTCGCGCAGACTGCCGCGGCCGAGCTTGATCTCCCGCTCGCGCAGCTCCGGCGGCACCATCTCCTCGACGCGTCGGCGCATGGCCTGCACCTCGGGGACGAAGTCCTCGCGCTCGCTCGCGTTCCACACCAGTGGCGTCACGGCGGCGACGTAGGCAGCGCCCAGTTCGACGTCGCCGGTCATCGCGCGGGCCTTGAGCAACGCCTGGAACTCCCAGGTCTTCGCCCACCGCTGGTAGTAGGCGAGGTGCGAGTCGAGGGTGCGCACGAGCTCGCCCTGCTTGCCCTCGGGCCGCAGCGCCGCGTCGACTTCGAAGAAGGCCGACGACCCCACGCGCATGAGCTCGCCCGCGAGCCGCGTCGCGGCGGTGGTCGCCGGTTCCGCCACGAAGACGACGTCCACGTCGGAGACGTAATTGAGTTCGCGCGCACCGCATTTGCCCATGGCGATCACCGCGAGCCGCACCGAACACGGCTCGTCGGGGAACGTGGTGGCGACGGCCACGGCCAAGGCGGCGGTGAGCGCGGCGTCCGCGAGGTCGGACAGGTGACGAGCGACCGTCTCGTAGGGAACGACGGCTTCGTTCTCCACCGTCGCCGCGAGATCCGCGGCGGCCAGGATCATCAGATGGTCGCGGTAGACGGTGCGCAGCGCCAGAACGGCTTTCGGTCCCGTCAGTGCCGCGCGGAACAGTCCGTCGGACGCGCACTCCCCCGTCTCGGCGGTCGCCTCCACGGCGCCGAGGAGATCGGACCGCACCTCGTCGGGCGTCGGCAGCGCCGTGCGGTGCTCGGCGAGCAGCCGCCACTTCTCGGGCTGCCCCACCAGGTGGTCCCCGAGCTCGGCCGACGAGCCCACCAGGGCGAGCAGGCGCCCGCGAACCAGCGGGTCACGGCGCAGGACGCCGTCGAGCTCGGACCACCCGTCGCCCAGCGCCTCGGCGAGTCGCACCACCGTGCGCAGCGCGAGGTCCGCGTCCGGCGAGCGCGACAATGACCAGAGCAGGTCCACGTCGGCCTCACCGGTCCATCCCAGGCGCGCGAGGTCGGCCGACGCGGTCTCCGCGACCAGACCCAGTCGCCCCGGACTGGGCAGAGTGGATCGGCCGGGCGGTGGAGTCATCGGGCACTCTCTCGGGTCGAACGGACTCGTCGAACGGGCGACACGCTGCCGGCGGCGCTACGGCTCACAGTCCGAGGTAGGTCTCGAGCTCGAACGGCGTCACGCGTGACCGGTAGGACTCCCACTCACGACGCTTGTTGCGCAGGAAGTAGTCGAACACGTGCTCGCCGAGCGTCTCGGCCACCAGTTCGGACTTCTCCATCGCGGCCAGCGCCTCGTTGAGACTGCTCGGCAGCTCGCGGTACCCCATGGCACGCCGCTCGGCGGACGTGAGCGACCAGACGTCCTCCTCCGCCTCCGGCGGCAGCTCGTACCCCTGCTCGATGCCGCGCAGTCCGGCGGCCAGCAGCACGGCGAACGTGAGGTACGGGTTGCAGGCCGAGTCGGGGCTGCGGATCTCGACGCGCCGCGACGACGCCTTGTTCGGCGTGTACATCGGCACGCGGATCAACGCGGAGCGGTTGGACGGGCCCCACGACGCCGCCGTCGGAGCCTCCCCACCGTGGATGAGGCGCTTGTACGAGTTGACCCACTGATTGGTGACGGCGCTGATCTCGTTGGCGTGCTCGAGGATCCCGGCGATGAAGGCTTTCCCGGTGTCCGAGAGCTGCATCGGATCGTCCGGGTTGTGGAAGGCGTTGGTCTCGCCCTCGAACAGACTCATGTGGGTGTGCATCGCCGAGCCGGCCTGATCGCTGAACGGCTTGGGCATGAACGTCGCGCGCACGCCCTCCTCGATCGCGACCTCCTTGACCACGTAGCGGAAGGTCATCACGTTGTCCGCCATCGACAGCGCGTCCGCGTACCGCAGGTCGATCTCCTGCTGGCCGGGCGCGGCCTCGTGATGACTGAACTCGACGGAGATGCCCATGGACTCGAGCGCGTCGATCGCGTGGCGGCGGAAGTTCGGCGCGGAGTCGTGCACGGCCTGGTCGAAGTACCCGCCGTTGTCGGCCGGGGTGGGCGGACGCCCGTCGTCGGGCATCTCGCTGCAAAGAAAGAACTCGATCTCCGGATGCACGTAGCAACTGAACCCGAGGTCGCCGGCCTTGCTCAGCTGGCGCCGCAGGACGTGCCGCGAATCCGCCCACGACGGCGAGCCGTCCGGCATGGCGATGTCGCAGAACATGCGGGCGGAGTGCTGCTCACCCTTGCTGGTGGTCCACGGCAGGATCTGGAACGTGGTGGGGTCGGGCTTGGCCACCGTGTCCGCCTCGGACACGCGGGAGAAACCCTCGATGGCGGACCCGTCGAAGCCGATGCCTTCCTCGAAGGCACCTTCGAGTTCCGCCGGTGCGATCGCCACCGACTTGAGGTATCCGAGCACGTCCGTGAACCAGAGGCGCACGAATCGAATGTCGCGCTCCTCCAGCGTGCGCAGCACGAATTCCTTTTGGCGATCCATGACCGTCAGGCTAGGCACGCCGCATTAAATCCGTGTTACATCGCCGGGGTCCGGCGCGTCGGACAGGGCCGGGGTCCGGCGCGTCGGACAGGGCCGGGGTCCGGCGCGTCACGGGCAGCGCAGACCGGCCGGCGGCACCGTGAGGTAGACGAGGTAGTCCGTCACCGCGTCGTCCACGCACGCCACCCCGTCGAACGACGCCGTGTGCCGATCTCCCTCGAACGTCACCAGGGCCGCGCCGAGTTGGTCGGCGAGCGCGACGCCCGCCTCGTACGGCGTGGCGGGGTCGGCGGTCGTGGAGACGACGACGGTCGGCGGCAGTCCCGTCACCGTGAGCGGACCGGGATCGGCGCGCGTCGGCACGGGCCAGAAGGCACACGAGTCCAGCGGCGCCTCGCCCGTGCCGCGGCCGTCGTCGAGGAACGGTGCGGCGGCGCGGAACTCGCGGTCGACCGCGCCGGTCTCCGCGCGGTCCTGGATCCGCGGATCGTCGACGCACCGCACGGCGGTGAAGGCGTCGTTGCTGTTGGTGTAGCTGCCGTCGGGCAGACGGCCGTTGTAGAGGTCGGCCAGGGCGAGCAACACCGTGCCGCGGCCGGACGCAAGTTCGGTGAGACCGCGCCGCAGCGGTTCCCACAGCTGCTCGGTGTAAAGGGCTTGCTGGACCCCGGTGATGGCGTCGTCGTAGCTCAGCGCCCTGCCGTTTCCCGCCGGCAACGGCGCCCCGACCAGCGGATCGACCAGCGCGCGGAACCGCGCCACGGCGTCGGCCGACGTCGTCCCCAGCGGGCAGTCCGCCCGCGCGGCGCAGTCGCGTGCGAAGGCGTCGAACACCGTCTGGAAGCCGGCGGCCTGGGCGACGGTCTCCTCCGAGACGTCGGCGGCGGGGTCGAGGGCGCCGTCGAGCACCATCGCACGCACCCGGTCCGGGAACAGCCGGGCGTAGGTGTAGCCGAGCCGGGTGCCGTACGAGAACCCCAGATAGGTCAGCGCACGGTCACCGAGCGCGGCGCGGATCACGTCCATGTCGCGGGCGACGTCCTCGCTGCTCATGTGCGCGAGCAGCACCGGATCGTTGCGGTCCGCGCAGCGCTGGGCGTAGGCCTCGTTCTCCGACTCGGTCTCGGCGATCCCGGCGGGCGAGGTGTCGACGTCGTCGTCGGCACGCTCGGCGTCGAACTCCGCCGCGGTGTCGCAGCGCACCGCGGGCACCGAGGCACCGATCCCGCGCGGGTCGAATCCGACGACGTCGAGGCGGTCGGCCACCGGGGTGCCGCGGGCGACCGTGGCCGTCGAGAGTCCCGACGCGCCCGGCCCGCCCGGGTTCACGAGCATCGATCCGATCACCGGCCCCGTCGCGGGAGCGCGCGACAACGCGAGCGACGCGAGCGGGCCTGCCGGGTCGTCGTAGTCCAGGGGAACGAGGACCCGACCGCAGTCGAGGGCGGTGTCGAGAGCCGTCCCGTCCGTGGCGAAGCCGTCGCACGAGCCCCAGCTCACGCGCTGGGCCTCGTACTCGGCCAGGGTGCGCGGACGCGGGTCGTCCGGGCCCGGCAACACCTCCGGCCCGGGCGTGGCCGCGGCTGTCGGTGCCCCGTCGCTCGGGACGGTCTCCATCCCGCTCGGCCGGCTGCAGCCGGCGACCGCCAGCATGGAGACGGCGGCGAGCACCGCCAGCGACCGCACGGCGAACGGACGGTGGGAACGGCGGGCGCCGCGCGGAAGAAGCACGCCAGCGATAGTGGCACGGTCGACCGACACCGCGGCGAGGGTGACGGACACCACAGCGGCGACCGGCGGGGTCGGTGGCAGACTTGCCTGGTCAGCACCCACCCGGGGACCCGCACGGCGGGCCTCGAGGACGAAAGGGACTTCCGTGTCCACTTCTGCACCCGGCACCGATCCGTCCGCCGAGTCCGGCGAGACCCCCCTCTACGGCGCACCCACCGGTCGCAAGACCCGAGTACACCACCTGCAGGCCATGAAGGCGTCCGGCGACCGGTGGGCCATGCTCACCGCCTACGACTACTCCAGCGCCCGCATCTTCGAGGACGCCGGCATTCCCGTGCTGCTGGTGGGCGATTCCGCCGCCAACGTCGTCTACGGCTACGACACCACGGTTCCCGTCACCGTCGACGAGCTGCTTCCGCTCGTGCGCGGCGTGGTGCGGGGCGCTCCGAACGCCCTCGTCGTCGCCGACCTGCCCTTCGGCACCTACGAGACCACCCCCCGGCAGGCCGTGGAGACGGCGGTGCGGTTCATGAAGGAGGGCCAGGCCCACGCGGTGAAGCTCGAGGGCGGCGAGCGGGTCGCCGAGCAGATCGCCGCGATCACCGCCGCAGGCATCCCGGTCATGGCGCACATCGGCTTCACGCCGCAGAGCGTCAACGGGCTCGGCGGATTCCGAGTCCAGGGCCGCGGGGACGCCTCGGAGCGCCTCGTCGCCGATGCGATCGCGGTCCAGGAAGCCGGCGCGTTCTCGGTCGTGATGGAGATGGTCCCCGCCGAGCTCGCCGGCCAGGTCACCCGCAAGCTGATGATCCCCACCGTCGGCATCGGCGCAGGCCCCGACTGCGACGCCCAGGTGCTCGTCTGGCAGGACATGGCGGGCTACACCAGCGGCCGCACCGCGAAGTTCGTCAAGCGGTTCGGCGCGGTGGGCGACGAGCTGCGCCGCGCGGCCGCGGAGTACGCGCGCGAGGTGCGTGTGGGCTCGTTCCCGGGGGCCGAGCACAGCTTCTGACACACTCGCAGACATGATTCGCCGAACCGTGTCTCGCTCCGCTGTCCCCACCCGCGTCGGTCTCGCCCTCGCGGCCACCGCTCTGTGCGTGACCGCGTGCGGGTCCGGCGGATCGGACCCCGGTCCGGCCGAGTCGACGACGGCGCCGTCGTCCACCACGTCGACGACGGCGGCGAGCGCGACGGCGACCGTGACGTCCGATCAAGCCGAGACCCTGTGCCGCGATCTGGAGGCCCAGCTCTCGAACTGGCGGACGCAGGGTCCCACGCTCGGGCGCGGTGGACTGAACATCCTCGTGCAGACGTGGGCCGCGCAGTACGGCCTGAACGCCGCGGTGGTGCAGAACCGGGCGATCGTCGACGACGCGACCGAGGAGACGTGCGGCGACGTCCGGTCGCAGGCGATCGACCTGCTGGAGATTCCCGATCTCGCGTCGGGACTGGTGGGCTTGTGACCGCGGGCGCCGACCGCCGCACGTATTACCCGCCGATCGACCCGCACGAGACGGGCCTGCTGGACGTCGGCGACGGGCAGCGCCTCGCCTGGGAGGTCAGCGGCGCCGACGACGGCGTCCCGGTGGTCTTCGTGCACGGCGGACCCGGCGGGGGAACCAATCCCGATCAGCGCCGATACTTCGACCCCGAGCACTACCGCATCGTGCTGTTCAACCAGCGTGGCTGCGGCAGCTCCACCCCGCACGTGGCCGACGGCGCCGACCTGTCGGTGAACACGACTCCGGCGCTGATCGGCGACATGGAGTTGCTCCGGGAGCACCTCGGCATCGGCTCGTGGATCGTGTTCGGCGGCTCCTGGGGGTCGACGCTCGCGCTGGCCTACGCCCAAACGCATCCGGACCGCGTCCGGGCTCTGGTCCTGCGCGGAATCTTCCTGCTCCGCGACGCCGAGATCGACTGGTACTACCGCGGCGGCGCGGGCCATCTGTTCCCCGAGAAATGGGAGGAGTTCCTCGCTCCGATCCCGGCCGATCGACGGGACGAGGACCCGGTGGCGGTCTACCACGACCTGCTGCACTCCCCCGATGAGGACGTCGCCGTGCGCGCCGCGGTGGCGTGGTCCACGTGGGAGGGCGCGACCAGTTCCCTGCTGCCGTCGCCGAGCCGTCTCGACCAGACCGCGGACCCGCGATTCGCACTGGCCTTCGCGCGCATCGAGAACCACTACTTCGTGCACGGCGGCTTCCTGGAGCCGGGTCAGCTGCTGCGGGACATCGACCGCATCGCCGACATTCCCGGCGTGATCGTCCAGGGGCGGTACGACGTGGTGACCCCGGCACGCAGCGCCCTCGATCTGCACCGGGCGTGGCCGTCGTCGACCCTGCACGTGGTCGACGACGCGGGCCATTCGGCGGCCGAGCCGGGCATCGTGCACCACCTCGTCGAGGCCATGGACGCGCTGCGTCGGTAGTGGCGGACGCGCTGCGTCGGTGAGGACGGACGCGCTGCGTCGGTGAACGACCGGTGCGTTCATCCTCGGCTGGTAAAGATGTGGTCATGACGAGAAAGCCCGAGGCGCACACGGAGATCGAAGTGAAGTTCGACGTCGGGATGGACACTCCCGTCCCGGATCTCGCGGGTGCGCCGTCGGTCACCGCCGCGTCGGCGCCGGAACTGACGCACCCGGTCTCGACCTACTTCGACACCGCCGATCTGGCTCTGGCCCGCGCCCGAATCACGCTGCGGCGGCGGACGGGCAGCGCCGATGCGGGGTGGCACGTCAAGCTGCCCGTGTCCTCGGACGAGCGCGTCGAGGTGCGCAGCCCGCTCTCCGCGGGCGGGAACACCACGCGCGTTCCCGACGAGGTCGCCCTGGTGGTGCGCGCTCACACCCGGGGGCGTCCTCTCGTGCCGGTGGCGAGCATCGAGACCCGTCGGGTGATCACCACGGTGTCGACGGCGAAGGCCGATCGTGCGGCCGAGCTCTGCGACGACACGGTGACGGCGCGAAACCTGCTGGACGACATCACCGTTCGCTGGCGGGAGTGGGAGCTGGAACTGGTCGACGGCACGCGCTCGACGCTTCGCGATCTGGGCACGTTCCTCACCGACCACGGCGCGAAACCTGGCTCGTCGCCGTCCAAGCTGGCGCGCGCCCTCGGTTCACGGTTGGAGGCGGCCCGGGAGTCCATCTCTCCGCAGCCCGACGGCACGGCCGGCTCCGCACTCCGCGTGGCGCTCGCGGCCGACGTGTCCGCGCTGATCTCCGCGGATCCCCGCGTGCGGCGCGACGAGGACGATTCCGTGCATGCGATGCGCGTCGCCACGCGGCGGCTGCGCAGCGTCCTCCGGTCCTACCGCGCGCTCCTCGACCGCGCGGATGTCGACGCCGTCCGGAGCGAATTGTCCTGGCTCGCCGGCATTCTCGGTACCGCGCGCGACGCGGAGGTCCTGGCCGAGCGGTACCGCGACGCCCTGGCCGCACTTCCGGCCGACGCCGTGCGCGGCGACGTGGCGGACTCGCTGGTCGGCACCCAGCAGCGGCTCTACTCGCTTGCACACGCCGAGGTGGTGCGCGAACTCGACGGCGAGCGGTACTTCGCTCTCCTCGATTCGCTCGATGCACTGCTCGCGTCGTCACCGACCGGGAAGAAGGCCGGCAAGCCGGCGGCCCGGGTCTTCGATCGCGTGCTGCGCGCGCAGTACACCCGAGTGGACGAGGCCCATCGTCGCGCTCTCGCGCTCCGCGATCGCGGCGCCGAGGACGAGCACGAGGACGCGATGCACGACGTGCGCAAGCTGGCCAAGAAGCTGCGCTACGCCGCCGAGGCGGCCGGGGTGGTCGACTCGCCGAAGCGCTTCGCGCGCACGGCCGCACGGGCGGCGAAGTCCGCGAAGAAGGTGCAGTCGGTGCTCGGCGACCACCAGGACAGCGCGGTCGCGCGGCGCACCCTGCTCGTGGAGGCCGACTCGGCCCACGCCCGCGGCGCGGACACCTTCACACACGGCGTGCTGTACGCCGCGGAAGCGCGCGCCGGAGCGGACGCCCTCGAGCCCTTCCCGTCCGCATGGAAGAAGCTGCGGCGTACCGCCGATCGCGCCGGCTGGACCGACCGCTAGGTCAGTGGGTCAGGACCAGTCACGGTCCGCGTCGTCCGCCGCCTTGTTCCGCTCCGCCGCGATCTCGAGGGCACGCTCGGCGGTCTCGCGGTCCGGATAGGGACCCATGCGGTCCATCGCGCCCGCGTCCTTGCCCTGCACCACGGCCTTGTCGCTGATGCGGAAGTACCACTGCTCGTCGTCGCTCATGGGCACAGTGTGCCCCGTCTCGGCGACCCGTACGCGACGCCTCGCGGGTGCACACGCCACGGCACGAGACGCGCGCGCAATCGGCGTGGTTACCGCGATACACTTCCCGGGAACCCCCTGCGCACGGCCACCGT
Organism: Rhodococcus sp. PBTS 1; assembly: GCF_001620025.1. Classification (NCBI taxonomy): domain Bacteria; kingdom Bacillati; phylum Actinomycetota; class Actinomycetes; order Mycobacteriales; family Nocardiaceae; genus Rhodococcus; species Rhodococcus sp. PBTS 1. Next base: position 1,233,944 of record NZ_CP015219.1, on the reverse strand, counting down.
GCTCACGGTGCATCACGACGAAGGAGTAGGACATGTCAGTCATCATCTTCGACCACCTGTTGCCGCTGGTCGGACCCGACGCCGCGACGTACTGGGCGACCCTGCTGGCGGTCAACCCCATCTGAGCCGTGTGAACACGTGCGAACGGCCCCCGTCCTCGGACGGGGGCCGTTCGTCGTCTCGGGTGGTCCGGCGGCGGGCCGACGCTTCCCGTAGTCACCTACCGCCGGCCCGCCGGGAACGACCCTAGCAGGCTATCGAACACGTGTTCTAGTGGGGCGGGCGAGTCGACCTGTAAGCCGGATCCTGTCCCCGGACGCGAGCGTCCGGGCGGCGACCATCCATCTGGGCACACCGTCACCGGGTACCTCGAGCGATCCACCCGCAGGCTCGGGCGAGCAGCCCTCGGGCACCTGCGCAGCCGCACCACCGCGAACGACGGTGCGACCTTCGATCTTGCTCCGGGCGGGGTTTACCGAGCCACCCCGGTCACCCGGGGTGCTGGTGCGCTCTTACCGCACCGTTTCACCCTCACCGACGCGTCACGATGACGATCGGCGGTCTGTTCTCTGTGGCACTGTCCCGCGAGTCACCTCGGGTTGCTGTTGGCAACCGCCCTGCTCTGTGGAGTCCGGACTTTCCTCGGCGTGAGGCCTGGCGACACCGGTCGCCGGTTCCTCCCGCCGCGGCCGCCCGGTCGACTCGTCCGCACGGCAGATGCTACTCGGCGGACCGCCGTGTCGGAGCGTCGCCCTACAGTCGTGCCATGCGATTCGTCGTCCTGCTCCGCGGCGTCAACGTCGGTGGGGTGCGCCTCGTGATGAGCGACCTGCGGTCCGCCCTCACCGCCGCCGGGTACGCCGACGTCACCACGGTGCTCGCGTCCGGCAACGTCCTGCTCACGGCCGACGGCGACGAGGCGTCGGTGCGGTCGGACGTCGAGGCCGTGCTACGCCGGGAGTTCGGCTACGACGCGTGGGTGGTGGTGCTGACCGCGGACCGGCTCGCCGAGGTGGTCGCGGCGTATCCGTGGCAGACCGACGAGGAGGTGCGCCACCCCTACGTGATCTTCTCCTCCGACGGTCGTTCGACGGCCGAATTGGGCGCCCTGGACGGTCTGGATCCGGCCGTCGAACGGACCGCGCCGGGGCCGCACCACGTCCTGTTCTGGGAGGTCGTCCGCGGCGACACCCTCGGCAGCGTCGTGGGCAAGGCGAGCGCCAAGGCGGCGTACAAGTCGACGACGACCACCCGCAACCTGCGCACGCTGCGTCGCCTGCTCGCGTGAGGGACGTCGTTCTTCCCGTGCTGCTGGTCGGGGCGGTGCTGGCGTTCGCCATCGTGCGTCCGCGCGGACTGCCCGAGGCCGTGCTCGCGGTGCCCGCCGCCGGTCTGGCGCTGCTCCTCGGCGTGGTCGGCCTCGACGGGGCCCTGCGGGAGATCCGTGAGCTGGCACCGACCGTCGCGTTCCTCGCGGCGATCCTGGCGCTGGCGCACCTCGCGGACCGCCGCGGGGTGTTCCGCTGGATCGCCGGAGTGCTGCACCGCCGGTCGGCGGCGTCGCCGGTGCGTCTGCTGAGCGCCGTGTTCGTCACCGCCGCCCTCACCACCGCGGTGCTCAGTCTCGACGCGACCGTCGTGCTGCTCACACCGGTGGTGATCGCTGCTGCCCGCCGGGCCGGGTTCTCCGCCCGGCCGACCTCCTACGCCGTCGCGCACCTGTCCAACTCGGCGTCGACGCTGCTCCCGGTCTCGAATCTCACCAATCTGCTGGTGTTCTCGGCGACGGGACTGTCCTTCCTGCACTTCTCCGCACTCATGGCGGGGCCGTGGGTGGTGGCGATCGTGGTCGAGTTCCTCGTGTTCCGGTGGTTCTTCCGCGACGACCTTCGAGGCGGCGGGGCTGCGATGCCGGCGGTAGCCGACGACGCCCGCGACGGCACCCCGGCGGACGAGACCCCCGCACCCGTGTTCGCACTCGGGGTGATCGCCTGCGCCCTGGTCGGTTTCGCCGTGAGCGGGGCCGTCGGAGTCGAGCCGGTGTGGGTGGCGGCCGCCGCGGCCGTGGTCCTCGCCGTCCCGGCCGTCCGCGCCGGCGAGACCACCCCGACGGCCGTCGTGCGCGCGCTCGACCTCTGGTTCTGCGTCTTCGTGTTCGCCCTCGGCATCGTCGTCGCCGGCCTGGCCGACGGACCCGTCGGGTCGTGGGTGGCCGGACTGCTCCCCACGTCGACGTCGTTGCCGTCCCTGCTGCTGATCGCCGCGATCGCCGCCGTGGCCTCGAACGTGCTGAACAACCTGCCCGCGACCCTGCTGCTGCTCGCCGCACTCACCGCGTCCGGCGCTGCCTCGGTTCCGGCCCTGCTGGCCCTGCTGATCGGGGTCAACCTCGGGCCGAACCTCACCTACGTGGGGTCGCTGGCGATCATGCTGTGGCGCAGGGTCGCTCGCGCCGAGCAGGAACCGGTGAGTCTGCGCACCTTCACCGCGCTCGGGGTACTCACCACCCCGGTGACACTCGTGGCCGCCACGCTCGCCCTCTGGGCTGCCCTGCAGATCTGACGGGCGGGTCGCCCTCCATGTCACGGACGGGTCTCTCCGAAAGTCGTCGGCAGGCCGCCTCAGTCGCCGAGGAACGACGTGTCGTTGACCAGCCGCACCGATGCCGCGTCGTCGTCGTAGAAGTCGACGACGCTGACCGACGCGAGATCGAGATGCAGGCGGTAGAGGATCGACGGACCGACGTCGAGCCCGAGTTGCAGCAGCGTCTTGATGGGCGTCACGTGCGAGACCACCACCACCGTCTGCCCGGCGTGCTCGCGGCGCACCGTGGCCAGCGCCCGCTCGACGCGGGCGCGGACGGCGTCGAAGCTCTCGCCGTCCGGCGGCGCTATCGAGGTGTCGCCCATCCACCGGCGGTGCGCGTCGCCGTCACGGGCGGACACCTCGGCGAATGTCAGTCCTTCCCAGGATCCGAAGTCGGTCTCGGTCAGATCGTCGAGCACGTGCACCGACACCCCGACTCGCGCGGCGACCGCCTCGGCGGTGTCGCGGGCGCGGGCGAGCGGTGAGGAGACGATCGCGTCGATCGGCCCCAGCCGTGCCACGCGCTCCGCCGCGGCCGCGGCCTGCGCGCGCCCGACGTCGGTCAGATCGGGGTTGCCGCGTCCGGAGTAGCGCTTCTCCACCGACAGCGGTGTCTGCCCGTGTCGCAGCAGGATCAGACGCGTCGCCGCGCCGGTGACCGCCTGCCACGCGGGTCGCTCCGTCGTCGTCGGCGCGCTCGGGGCCTCCGACACGGCCGACCCGTCGAGCAACGCCGGCTCCCCGTCCATCGCCTCGTTGGCCAGGCGGTCGGCCCGGGCGTTCTCGGCGCGCGGGATCCAGGTCCAGTTCACCGAGTCGAAGGTGCGCGCCACCTCGGCCGCCCGCCCCTGCAGGGGAATCATGTCCGGGTGCTTGACCTTCCACCGCCCGGACATCTGCTCGATCACCAGTTTCGAGTCCATCCGGACCGCCACCTCGGCCGCGCCGAGCTCACGCGCGGCCTCGAGACCGGCGATGAGACCGCGGTACTCCGCGACGTTGTTGGTCGCGGTGCCGATGGCCTCCCGACGTTCCGCGAGGACCGACCCGGCGTCGTCGAGAACCACCGCGCCGTACCCGGCCGGGCCGGGGTTACCGCGCGATCCGCCGTCGGCCTCGATCGTCACCCGACCGACACCACCGGGCGTCGTCACAGACCGGATTCCTTGGTTCGCACCAGGATCGCGTTGCATTCCGAACAGCGGACGACGGCGTCGGCCGGCGTCGCGGCGATGCGCGCGATCTCGCCGCGGTCGAGTTCGATGCGGCAGGCACCGCAGCGGCGGCCGCGCAGCAAAGCCGCACCGACGCCGGACCGTTCGCGTTGCTTCTCGTAGACCGACACCACCTCGTCCGGCAGCGACGACGCCAGCTCGGCCCGCTGACCGGTCCGCGTCTGCACGAGGCGGTCGACGTCGGCGAGGGCGTCGTCGCGTCGTCGGGTCACGTCCACCAGATCGTCCTCGGCCTTGGACAGCCGTGCACCCGCGTGGTCGTGATCCGCCGCGAGGGCCTCGCGCTGCTCCATGACCTCGAGCAGCTCATCCTCGAGGATGCTGCGGCGGCGTTCGAGGCTGCCCAGCTCGTGCTGCAGTTCCGTGAGCTGCTTCGCGGGCGCGGAGCCGGACTCGAGCACGGCGCGGTCCTTGTCCTCACGCTTGCGGACGGCGTCGATCTCGCCCTCGAGCTTGCGGATGTCGCGATCGATGTCGTCGAGCTGGATCTCCACGCCGACGGCCGCGTCCTTGCGCGCCACCCGCTCGGTCTCGAGCGCGTCGAGTTCGGCCTGCTCGGGCAACGTCCGTCGACGGTGGGCGAGCTGAGCGAGTTCGGTGTCCATGGCAGCCAGGTCGAGCAACTGCTCCTGGATCTTCGGGTCGACGTTCACCGGTGTCACGCTACCGTCAGCGGCCGGGGTCGACGGCACCGATCGTCCAGGGATCGGTCCGCTCCCCCAGGACCGCACTCGACCACCCGGGCCGCTCGCCGAAGGCGCGGTCGAGCACGCCCCGGGCCTGGGCGCACCACGGGAACTCCCCGGCCCAGTGCGCCACGTCGATCAGGGCCGGGCCGCCGCCGCGCAGGTGTTCGTCGGCCACGTGGTGGCGCAGATCCGAGGTGACGTAGACGTCGGCGCCGGCGCCGCGGGCCGCGGCGAGGTACGAGTCGCCCGATCCCCCGCACACGGCCACCCGCTCGACGCGCAGGTCCGAATCGCCCGCCGCGCGCACGCCCCACGCCGTCGTCGGCAGACGCTCGGCGACCCGAGCGGTGAACTCGCGCAACGTGACCGGTGGGTCCACCCGGCCCACGCGACCGAGGCCCAGCGGGCCGGGCAGACCCACCTGAGCGAACACGTCGAACGCCGGCTCCTCGTAGGGGTGCGCCGCGCGCAGGGCCGCCAGGACGGCGGCACGCGCCGAGCGCGGGGCGACGGTCTCGATCCGCTGCTCGTCCACCTGTTCGAGCGACCCGACCGACCCGAGTGCGGGATGCGCGCCGTCGACGGGCCGGAACTGCCCCACGCCCGTCGTCGCCCAGCTGCAGTCCCGGTAGTCGCCCAGTGCCCCGGCGCCGGCGGCGAACAGCGCGTCGCGCACCGCAGCCGCGTCGGCGTCGGGCACGAACACCACCCACTTGTCCAGCGGGACATCGTCTTTCGGATCCAACGGCACGGTGTCGACGAGCCCCAGGGCGTCGGCCAACGCGTCGGACACCCCGGGACGCGCGGAGTCCGCGTTGGTGTGCGCGGTGAACAGCGCGCATCCGGCGCGGACGAGGCGATGAATCAGCGCGCCCTTCGGGGTGTGGGCGCCCACGGTGTCCACTCCGCGCAGCAGCAGCGGATGGTGGACCACCAGCAACTCGGCACCGTCGGCGATCGCCCGATCGACCACCGCCTCGGTGGCGTCGACGGCGAAGCGCACGGTGCGCACCTCGTCCGCCGGATCCCCGGTCACCAAACCCACCGAGTCCCAGTCCTCCGCCAGCACAGGCGGATACACGCGATCGAGCTCGGCGATCACGTCGGACAGGAGCGCGGGCCGAGGGGACGTCATGGCCCCAGGGTAACGGCGTGCCACGCCGTCACAGGAGGGCGTGCCACGCCGTCACCAGCCGGTCCACCGCGCCGCGGTCGCGCACGGCCAGCCGCAGCTGATCGCCGAGCCCGGGGAACGTGTCGCACCGTCGCACCGCGACGCCCCGAGCACGCAGACCCCGCCGCACGCGCTCGGCGTCGGGGACGTCGACGAGGACGAACGACGACGACGGCCGTGCGGCCGGCCGAACCCCGACGGTCGCCAGCCGGTCGATCAAGTACGCGCGTTCGTCGGCGATCACCGCGGCGTCGCGCTCGACCCGGCGCACCGCCTCCGGGCTGCTGCACGCGGCCACCGCGTCGAGCTGCAGCGTTCCCAGCGGCCAGTGCGCCCGACCACGCGTGAGACGAGCGAGCACGTCGGGATGCCCCAGTGCGTAGCCGCACCGCAGACCGGCCAGGGCGAAGGACTTGGTGAGGCTTCGTAGGACCAGCACGTCGGGGTACGACTCACCGGCGAGCGATTCCGGCTCCCCCGGCGTCGTGTCGGCGAACGCCTCGTCGACCACCACCAGGCGACCGGGCCGACGCATCGCCAGGACGTCACGGCGCGGGTGGAGGACCGACGTCGGATTGGTGGGGTTGCCCACCACGACCACGTCGGCGTCCTCCGGGACGGTCGCCGCGGCCAGAACGTACGGCCGCGACAGGATCACCCGCGTCGTCGGCACCCCCGCCTCGCGCAACGCGAACTCGGGCTCGGTGAAGGACGGGTGGATCACGGCGGCCCGGCGGCGGACCAGCCGCGGCAACATCGCGAAGCCCTCCGCGGCGCCGGCGAGCAATAACACCTCGTCGGGGTGCCGCCCGTGGCGGGCCGCGACGACCTCCCGCACCGCGCGATCGTGCTCGGCCGAGGGATAGGACCCCACGCGCCCCAGCGAGTCGACCAGGATCGCGCGCAACCACTCCGGCGGCCGCGTGCCGCGGACGTTGACCGCGAAGTCCTCCATCCCCGGTTCGGCGTCGACGTCGCCGTGATGACGGAGGTCGTGGTCGTGCGCGTCGCTCACGGGGACGAGACTGTCACGGGCCCGGCTCCGATGTCGGAACCCGTCCGTAAACTGAGCGCATCATGCCTGCTACCGCACCCGACCCTGCCGACCGCGAACCCGCCGATCTGATCCTGTTCGACCTCGACGGCACGCTCACCGATTCTGCGCCCGGCATCCTGGCCGGGTTCGACCGCGCGCTCACCGCGGTCGGAGTGCCGCTGCCGGGTGACGACGTCCGCTCGCACGTGGTCGGTCCGCCGATGATCGACACCTTCCGGTCCCTCGGCATGACGCCGGACCAGGTCGACCGGGCACGGGCGGCGTACTCGGAGTACTACGAGGAGTCCGGGTGGGCCGAGAACCGCGTGTACGACGGCGTCGTCGACGTCCTCGAGGCCGTGGCCGCGGCCGGTGTGCCGATGGCCGTGGCCACCAGCAAGAACGAGCGCGTCGCCACCCGCATCCTCGAGCACTTCGACCTCGCCCGGTTCTTCGGCGCCATCGCCGGCGCCAGTGACGACGGCGCCCGGCGCGCCAAGTCCGACGTTGTTGCCCGTGCCCTGGGGCTGATGGGCCGCGAGCCGCGGGCCACCGCAGACGGCGGCACGCCCGCGGTGGTGATGGTCGGCGACCGTGACCACGACGTGTTCGGCGCCGGCCACTGGGGCATTCCCGTCGCGTTGGTGGAGTGGGGATACGGGTTGCCGGCCGAGCACGCCGCCGCGTCGTGGTCCGTCCCGACGCCGCAGGCGCTGTCCGACCTGTTGGCGACGACGATGGTGGCCGCGTGAGCGTCCACGTCACCTTCGTGTGCACCGGCAACATCTGCCGGTCGCCGATGGCGGAGAAGATCGCCGCGGACGCACTGGATCGTGCGGGGCTCGCCGACCGGGTGCGGCTGACGAGTGCCGGGACGGGCAGCTGGCACGTCGGCGACCCGATGGATCCGCGGGCGGCCGCCGAACTCGGCGCACACGGCTACTCCGAGGAGCACCGCGCCCGGACCGTCGACGAGGACATCCTCGGCGCCGATCTGGTCGTGGCGCTCGACGACTCGCACCGGCGCGCGCTCGTCCGGCTCGGTGTGCCCTCCGACCGGCTCGTTCTGCTGCGGTCCTTCGACCCGGCGGCCGAGCCCGGCGCCGAGGTGGCCGATCCGTACTACGGCCCGGAGTCCGGGTTCACCGAGGTGCGCACGCAGATCGAAGCCGCCGTCCCCGGCCTGGTCGAGCACGTCCGGACCCTGCTGTCCGAGTCCGACGACTACGCTGTGTAGTTGTGCGTCGCCTGTCGTTCCTCCTGCGCCCCGGGTGGTTGGCGCTCATGGCCGTGGTGCTGCTGTTCGCTTACCTGTGCTTCTCGGTCCTCGCGCCCTGGCAGCTGGGCAAGAACTCGTCCACGTCGGCACGCAACGAGCAGATCTCCCGATCGTTCGAGGCCGACCCCGTGGACGCCGCGACGTTGATCGGTGACGGCGTCGTCTCCGGCGACGACGAGTGGCGGCGCGTCGGCACCACCGGTACCTACGTGCAGGACAGCGACGTCGTCGTGCGGTTGCGCAGCGTCGGCGACACACCGGCCTTCGAGGTGCTGACCCCGTTCCGCACCGATCAGGGCGCGACGCTCATGGTCAACCGGGGGTACGTGCTGCCGACGCAGGGCGTCGAGGTCCCCGACATCACGCCGCCGCCCAGCGGTCCCGTCTCGCTCGACGGGCGACTGCGCGTCGCCGAACCGGCGGTCGACGGCAAACCCGCCGTCACCGGCCCCGGGCTGCCGCAGGTCTACACCATCACTCCCGGCCAGGTCGGTGAGCTCACCGGCACTCAGCCGGTCGACGGCTATCTGCAGTTGGCCGAGGATCAGCCCGGCGGTCTCGGCGTGATCGCGCTGCCGCAGCTCGATGCCGGGCCGTACCTCTCCTACGGGCTCCAGTGGCTCGCGTTCGGTCTCATGGCGCCGCTCGGACTGGCGTACTTCGTCCGCGCCGAGATCAAGGAACGACGGCGGGTGCGCAGCGAGGCGGAGGAGACGACTCCCGCGACCACCGAGCCCGTCGGTCCCGCCGAGCAAGAGCGGACGCCGGAGTACGACGACGGTCTCGACGCTCTGCTGACCCCGCGCCGCAAGCGTCGCAAAGCAGGGTCCGGCGGGTCGGCCGTGACCGACGATCGCCTTGCCGACCGCTACGGCCGTCGCCGCTGACCGGTCCGCACCGATGCGCCTGCGGTGACCAGCGCCGTCGCGCCGGCGGTCACGAGCGCCGCCGCGGCCTGTACCGCCGCGGACAGTCGGACCGCGCGCCGCAGATCGTCGGTCGTCGGAGCCGGACCGCGACCCAGTCGAGGCCGCTGCTCCACCCCGTGCCGGTAGGCCGTCTCGCCGCCGAGGCCCACCCCCAGCGCTCCCGCCGCCGTCGCCTCGGCCACTCCGGCGTTGGGACTCGGATGGGACCCGGCGTCCTCGCGCCAGGCGCGCAGAGCCCGCGCCGGTGAACCGCCGACGACCGGCGCGAGCCCGACCGTGAGCAGCCCGGTCAGTCGAGCAGGGACCAGGTTCACCACGTCGTCGAGGCGCGCGGCGCACCACCCGAAGCGGGAGTAGCGATCGTTCCGGTAGCCGATCATGGCGTCGAGCGTGTTGACGGTGCGGTAGCCCACCGCCCCGGGCAGGCCGGCGACGGCGGCCCAGACCAGCACCCCCACCGTGGCGTCCGAGGTGTTCTCGGCCACCGATTCCACGGCCGCGCGCACCACGCCGGCCTCGTCGAGCAGCGACGGGTCGCGTCCGCACAGCGAGGGCACGATGGCCCGCGCGGCGTAGAGGTCCCCGGCCGCCACCGCGTCGGCCATCGCCGCGCCGGTGCGTCCGAGGGTCGTGCCGCCCAGGCACGCCCAGATTCCGGCGGCGGTGACCGCGGTGTGCAACCACGGCCACGGACGCAGCGCCCGGTCGACCGCGACCGCGCCTCCCACCACGGTGGAAAGGACGACGGCCGTGTGCACGACGCCCGCGGCCCGGGTGTCGCGGTAGGTGAGAGTCTCGAGTCGCGCGGCGGCGGACCCCACCGCCGCGACCGGGTGTCGATGCTGCGGATCGCCGAGAACGACGTCGGCGAGCCACGAGAGAAGCAGGGCGGAGGACCGAGTGCGCACCGCGCGAGCCTACGGACCGGTACATGGTTGGACGTCCATGTATCGGCTATCCTGACCGGCATGACGGAGCTGCGGGCGGCGGACTGGCACATCGGCGCGGACGGTGAGACGTACCCGCCCGAACCCTGGTACCTCGGAGGCACCCTGCTCGTCTCGACCTTCCTGGTCCCGACGCGGGAGTTGCCCGCCCGGGTCACCGATACGGTGCGCGACGCGGCCGTTCGACCGGTCACCGTGGGGGGCCGCGCCGTGGTCGGTGCGGCGTTCGTCCGCTACACCTCGGGCGGCGTGCTGTCCTACGACGAGCTGATCGGGTCCGTCCTCGTCCGCCGCGGCGCGTCGATCATGGCCACCATCCCCGACATCTGGGTGGACAGCCCGCAGTCCCGCACGGGCGGGCGAGAACTGTGGTCGATTCCCAAGCACCTCGGGGATTTCCGACGGGAGAGTTCCGGCCGCCGCGTCGCCGCCTCCATGACGATGGACGGTGCGCCCGTCGCGGCCCTCGACGCGACGATCGGCCGCGCGTCGCTACCCGGGTCGATCGGCATACCCCTCACCACGGCCCAGGCGCTGGACGGACGACGCGTGGTGTCCCGCAACCGCCTCTTCCCGCGGGTTCGCACCCTGAACGCGACCTGGACCTTCGCCCCGGACGGACCGCTGGGCCACCTGCACGGGCGTCGTCCCGCGGTGAGTGTCGCGCTGACCGACGCCTCCATCGTGTTCGGGGCGCACGTGGTGCGGTCGGGTCAGAACTCCCACCCGCGGAACAGGTAGGAGATGCGGGTCAACAGGTCGACGATCGTGATTCCCACCGACATCGGACACCCCTTCGGTCACTGACTCGTACTGTGACCGAACACTAGGCCCCCGACCGTGACTGTGGGGCTGCTACGACTTAAGCGGTCGACGACCCCGATCGTCGGGCCGAAGCCGGTCCCGTTCCTGTTCCCGAGTCGGCGAGGGACGGCCACGGTGCCGCCTGTTCGAGCTCGAACGCCAGCTCCAGCAGAGTGCGATCGTCGCCCTGTCGCGCCGAGAACATCACGCCCAGCGGAGCCGGGGACGGCGGCCCCAGCGGCAGGCTGATCGCCGGCGCCCCCACCACGTTGTGCAACGGGGTGAAGACCGCGACGTCGGTCAGCCGCTCGAGCAAGAGATCGAACGGCACCCGCGGCGACAGGTAACCCAGCGGCGGGGTGGCCTTGCCCGTGACCGGAGAGAGCACCACGTCGACGGACGCGAACATCGACGCGTAGTCGGCGGCGGCGCGGCGCAGTCGACGGGTCACGGCCGGCAACCGCCACGCGTCCCGTCGGAAGCGGTCGGCCAGACCCACGGTGAGCGGATCGAAGTCCCGCACGGTGGTGCGCGGGGCCCGCGGCGTGGAGCGCTGCAGCGCGAAGGCCAGGAAGGACCAGTACCGCACGAAATCGTCGGGGAACCCGGCGTCGATGGGCAACCGATCGATCGGCTCCACCCGGTGGCCGAGCGAGTCGACCAGCGCGGCCGCGTCCTCCGTGGCCCGCCGGGTGGCGTCGTCGATGCCGCTGCCCGCGAGCGAGGACAGGACCAGCCCGACGCGGAGCCGCCGCGCCGACGGTCCCGTCACCGACCCGACGGGCCGGAGCGATCGCGTCGAGTGCCGGTCGGCCTCCGACCAGAACCGTGCGGTGTCGCGCACGGTGCGCGTCACCACCCCGTCCGCGACGATGGGCACCGGCAGCATCTTTTCGACGGTCGGCAGGACGAAGCGCCCGCGTGAGGGCTTGAGGCCAACCAGCCCGCAGCACGCCGCCGGAATGCGGATGGATCCGCCGCCGTCGTTGGCGTGCGCCAGCGTCACCGCCCCCGCGGCCACCAGAGCGGCCGACCCGCCCGACGACGCACCCGACGAGTAGCCGGTGTGCCAGGGGTTGCGGGTGGGTGGGCGCGTCGGGAACTCGGTGGACGCGCTGAGTCCGAACTCCGGCAGCGTGGATTTGGCGACGATGGTCAGGCCCATCCGCAGCAACTCCCGCGCCACCGGGCCGTGGGACGACACGGGGACTTCCCGGACGATCTCGGACCCCACACCCGTCGGCACCCCGGCCAGATCGCTGTTGTCCTTGAGCAGCGTCGGCACGCCGCCGAACGGTCCCGCCGGGCTGCCGGCCACGGGCGTCTCGAACACCGACCCCACCACCGCGTTCAGGTCGGCCGCCGCCGCCAGCCGGTCGCGGGTCGCCGCGAGCACCTCGTCCGGCGAGACCTCCCGTCGTCGCAGCGCGTCGGCGAGGCCCACCGCGTCGTGTCGGCCGAGCGCGTCGTCGGCGAACACCGACACCCGACGTCCGTCCGGTGCGGTCGCCGCGCCTGCCGCCTGGTCCGTTCGCGTCGACTCCATCCCATCCCCGTCCGTGTTTCCGGGACGCGTCCCGCGTCCGTTCTGTCCGGTGTTCCCGCAGCGTACGACGCGGGTATCCGCTCGCGTCCGCACCCGTCGTCCGCATCCACGGTCCGACGGTTGTCGGTGCGCCGAATCAGGCTAGGCAAGTTGTTCCCTGTGCGAAAGGTTCTCGAGGGTGTTCACCAGTTCTCCCGCGTCGCCGTCCACCTCGGACGCGTCCGCCCCCACCGTGTCCCGGCGCGCGTGGCAGTCCCTCATGGTCCTGCTCATGGGCATGTTCATCGCCCTGCTGGACACCACCATCGTCAACGTCGCGCTCCCCACCATCCGCACGTCGCTGGACGCCGGCGAAGCGACGCTCTCGTGGATCATCTCCGGCTACGCCCTGGCCTTCGGCCTCGCGCTCATCCCGGCGGGCCGCGTGGGCGACCGCATCGGCCACAAATGGATCTTCGTCACCGGCCTCGCGATCTTCACCCTCGCCAGCCTCGCGTGCGGCCTGGCGCAGAACGACGTGCAGTTGGTCGCGGCGCGCATCGTCCAAGGCCTCGCGGGCGGCATCTTCGTTCCCGCCGTCACGGCCTTCATCCAGCTGCTCTTCCCGCCGCAGTTGCGCGGCAAGGCGTTCGCCATCATGGGCGCGGTCATCGGCGTCTCCAGCGCCCTCGGCCCCATCATCGGCGGACTCATCATCGAGGCCGTCGGCCCGGACAGCGGCTGGCGACTGGTCTTCCTGGTCAACCTGCCCTTCGGCATCGCCGGCGTCCTGCTCGCGGCGAAAATCCTCCCGACGCACGACGAGATCGGTACCGACGCCGCCGATCGCGGTATCGACTGGGTCGGCTTGCTGCTCGTCACCGCCGGGCTGGTCGCGCTGCTCGTTCCGTTGATCGAGGGCCAGGACACCGGATGGCCGGCCTGGACCGTCGTCACTCTGGTGATCGGTGGTCTGCTGCTCGCCCTGTTCGGCGCGTGGGAGGTGCGGTACACCCGCAGCGGCCGCACCCCCCTGGTCCCGCCGCGGCTGTTCACCCGCCCGGCGTTCACCGGCGGCGTGATCCTCGCGTTGGTCTACTTCGCCGCCTTCACCTCCATCTTCTTCACCATCTCGATCCTGTGGCAGACCGGTCTGGGCAACACGGCGCTGGCCTCGGGCGTGGTGTCCATCCCGTTCGCGATCGGCAGCATCGTCTCGTCGTCGCAGTCGAATCGGTTGGCGGAGCGGCTCGGTCGCCGCGTTCTTCTGCTCGGTGCCGGGCTGGTGAGCGTCGGCCTTATCTCCGCATGGCTGATTCTGCTCACCACCGAGGCCGCCGACCTCACCAACTGGAAGCTGCTGGTGCCGCTCTTCGTCGCCGGCCTCGGCAACGGCGCGTTCATCGCCCCCAACGCCCAGTTCATCGTGGCCACCGTCGACCGCCCCGATGCCGGAGCAGCCAGCGGGGTCATCTCCACCATGCAGCGCATCGGTAGTGCCATCGGCATCGCGATCATCGGCAGCGTCCTGTTCGGGTCGCTCACCGTCGCCGGGCCGGGGCCGGACGCCCTGGCCACCGGCTTCACCGACGCCGCAGCCCACGCGATGGGCGTCAGCGCGGCCTTCGCCGTCGCGGCGTTTCTGTTGGTGTTCGCGCTTCCGAAGCGGGCACACTGAGCCGTATGGCGACCTCCCTCTCCTTCCCTCGATTCCTGCGCGTCGGGCCCGGGGCGCTGGACGATCTCGGTGCGGTGCTCACCGACCTCGACGTCCGCCGACCCCTCGTCGTCACCGACGGTTTTCTGGTGAGCACCGGTGCCGCGGGACGAATGATGGACCTCGTCGCCGCCGCGGGCACGGACGGCGCCCTGTTCTCCGACACGGTGCCGGACCCCACCACCGAGTCGCTGACGGCCGCGGTCGAAGCGGCCGTCGCGCACGACGCGGACGTGGTGATCGGCTTCGGCGGAGGCAGCCCGATGGACACCGCCAAGGCCGTCTCCGTCCTCGTCCGCGGTGGGGGTCGGATGAACGACTACCGCGCCCCCGGCCCGTACACCGGACCCGCGCTTCCGATCGTGGCCGTGCCCACCACGGCCGGATCCGGTTCCGAGGCAACGCAGTTCACGGTCATCACCGACAGTGCGACGGACGAGAAGATGTTGTGTCCGGGGTTGTCGTTCCTGCCCGTCGCCGCCGTCGTCGACCCGGACCTCACGGTGAGCATGCCGGCGCGACTCTCCGCCGACACCGGCGTCGACGCCCTCACCCACGCCATCGAGGCGTACGTCTCCGCGAAGAACAACCCGATCGCGGATGCGTTGGCGCTGAACGCGATGCGCACCATCGGGCGGTACCTGCTCCGGGTGTATCGAGACGGGGAGGACCGTGAGGCTCGCGGCGCGATGATGGTGGCGGCCACCCAGGCCGGGATGGCCTTCTCCAACTCCAGCGTCTGCCTGGTGCACGGCATGAGCCGGCCCATCGGCGGCAACTTCCATGTGGCACACGGGCTCTCGAACGCGATGCTGCTGCCGGCCGTCACCCGCTTCTCCGTGTCCGGCGCCGAGGCCCGCTACGCCGAGTGCGCCCGCCAGCTCGGTGCGGCTGCGGCGGCTGACGAGGATTCCGCCGCTGCAGCGCAGCTGGTGACCTACCTCGAGCAGCTCTGCGCCGACGTCGAGGTCCCCACGCCGTCGAGCCACGGCATCGATCGCGCCGAGTGGGACCGCTTGATCCCCACCATGGCGCAGCAGGCCCTGGCATCGGGCTCACCGAACAACAACCCCGTCGTTCCCACCGCCGAGCAGATCGAGGACCTGTACCGCGAGGTGTTCTGAGGCCGAGCGGCTCCCCGGTTTTGCGCGGGCTCCCCCGATCGGGGGTGCCGGACCGAAACCGGGGCGCCGCTCGACTGCGCCCCCGCCCGCGGTGCGCAGCGCGCCCGGATCCGCGCAGGTTGCACGTTCCTTGCAAGGTGTGCGGAACGAGGTGCGCTGCGCAGCGAGCGTGAGGGCGGGCGGCCCGTCGCGCTACCCCCGGGTCACGGTCAGCAGCGCACCGTGTACGTCCAATTGGTGCCGTTCGGTCCGCTGACCCGCACGAGCACCGTCGTTGCAGTACCCGGGGGCAGGCTCACGACAGCAGCACCGGTCCCCTCGTTCAGGTCGTCACCGATGTACCCGGACTCGAACACCTTGCCGCCCTGGTAGAACACCTCGATGTTGTCCGGGACGTTCTCGGTCTCGTAGACAAGCTCGAACGACGTCGGGCCCGGTCGGCCCAGCTGATGGTTGGTGTCCGTGACACCGGCGCCCCCGGACACCGTCGCCTCGTTGCAGTTCTGCGTCGGCGCACCGTTCCCGCTGCTTCCGGCGCCACTGCTGCCGGCACCGCCGATCACTTCGCTGAGAATGCGCACGCCGCCGGTGATGGTGCCGATCGGATCGTCGATCAGTCCGCTCCCGGTGCTGCTGCCGAAGGTCGGTTCCGCCGATGCCGCGACGGGTGCACCGATTCCGAGTGCCGCCACCATCACGGCCACCACGGCCACTCGCTTGTTTCCACGTCCGAAAGCGTTGCGACTCATCACATTTCCTCACCGTACCGGGCGGTCCTTCCGCTACCGCCATGATGTCAGTGCGCGAATCCCTGGCTTGTCATTCGATCGGACGAAAAGCCTGACGCGAGCCCGAACGGCTCCCCGGTTCTACCCGGGCTCCCCCGATCGGGGGCGCCGGACCGTAACCGGGGCGCCACTCGACGCGGCCCCTGCCCGCGGGGCACGGGGCACGGGGCACGGGGCACGGGGCACGGGGCACGGACAAGGCGAAGATAGAAGAACCAGTGTGGGCGCAGAGGGGTTCGAACCCCCGACCGCTGGTGTGTAAAACCAGAGCTCTACCGCTGAGCTATACGCCCTCGCGCGCCGGCGTGAGAACCCCCGGCGAACGCGGTCAAGACCCTAACGCGGCGAGCGCGTTCTCCCAAGCGCCCTGGTCACGAGCTTCGCCCGGTCCCATCATCTCCGCGAACCGGATGACGCCCTCGGTGTCCACGAGGAAGGTGCCGCGGTTGGCGAAGCCCAGCTTCTCGTTGAAGACCCCGTACTGCTGCGCGACCTCGCCGTGGGGCCAAAAGTCGGACAGCAGGGGGAAGAGATAGCCCTGCTCGGCGGCCCAGATCTTGTGGGTGGGCGGCGGGCCGACGGAGATGGCGACGACGGCGGTCTCGTCGTTCTCGAACTTCGGGAGTTCGTCGCGGACTCGGCACAGCTCGCCCTGGCAGGTGCCGGTGAAGGCGAGCGGGAAGAAGATCAGCAGCACGTTCTTGCGTCCGCGGTAGTCGGACAACGAGACGGGCTGATTGTTCTGATCCTTGAGCGTGAACTCGGGCGCCTGCGCGCCCACCTCGAGGGGCATCAGCGCTTGGCGGGGCGAGCCTTGGGCTGCACCAGGCGGCTGCCGATCCAGGACCCGAGGTTGGTCGACGACGTCTGCGTCAGACCGGCCGTGGGGGCGGACTCGGCGATCTCGCTGGGTTCGACGTGCCCGGACTGGCCGGTCTTGGGCGTGAGCACCCAGACAAAACCGTCGTCGGACAGGGGCGTGATGGCGTCCATGAGGGCGTCGACCAGATCACCGTCGCCGTCCCGCCACCACAGCAGCACGACGTCGACCACCTCGTCGGAATCCTCGTCGACGGTCTCGCCGCCGATGGTCTCTTCGACGTCGGCCCGCAGGTCTTCGTCGGTGTCCTCGTCCCAACCCAATTCCTGCACGACCATGTCGTGGGTGATTCCGAGCTTGTGGGCGTAGTTCCGATCGTCCGCCGCGGCGACCACGGTCGTGTCCTCCTCATGGGTGGGGTGGTGAAGCAGGGCCGTGCAGGTCCGAGTTCGCCTCGGCCCGTGGAGAAAGTGTGCAGTAGACAAAGCGAACATGCTCGGGCGCCCCGGCGCAAGCCGACGCACCCGCGAACCGTTGCATTGATTTCACGGGTACCCATTACCAGACCACCTGCACCGGACGGGGGTCGATGGGGCAGGATTGACCTCGATCACCATGAGACCGAAAGGCGAGTCGGCGTCACAGGACCGGCCCGCGATGGAACGGGGCACCACCACGCACCCGCCAGATCGAGGAGAGACGTTGTCGGAAGCGACCAAGGAAGGGCGCGACGGGGCTGCGGCCGACGTCGGCGCAGTGGCTCGGAGTGCGAACTCGGACGGCCGGGTGCGAGTGATCCGAGAGGGGGTGGCCTCGTATCTCCCGGACATCGATTCCGAGGAGACCTCGGAGTGGATGGAATCGTTCGATCAACTCCTCGAACGGTCCGGCCCCCAGCGTGCGCGGTATCTGATGTTGCGGATGCTCGAGCGGGCCGGTGAGAAGCGTGTCGCGATTCCGTCGCTGACCTCCACCGACTACGTCAACACCATCCCCACCGAGAACGAGCCGTGGTTCCCCGGCGACGAGTCCATGGAACGTCGCTACCGGGCCTGGATCCGCTGGAACGCGGCGATCATGGTGCACCGCGCGCAGCGTCCCGGCGTGGGCGTCGGCGGTCACATCTCCACGTACGCGTCGTCGGCGGCGTTGTACGAGGTGGGCTTCAACCACTTCTTCCGCGGCAAGGACCACCCGGGCGGCGGCGACCACATCTTCATCCAGGGTCACGCCTCCCCCGGCATCTACGCCCGCGCGTTCCTCGAGGGTCGCATCCCTGCCGAGCGGATGGACGGCTTCCGTCAGGAGTACAGCCACGCCGATCAGGGCGGCGGCCTGCCGTCGTACCCGCATCCGCGGTTGATGCAGGACTTCTGGGAGTTCCCGACGGTGTCGATGGGCCTGGGCCCGATGAACGCGATCTACCAGGCGCGGTTCAACCACTACCTCGACGACCGCGGTATCAAGGACACCTCCGATCAGCACGTGTGGGCGTTCCTCGGCGACGGTGAGATGGACGAGCCGGAGTCGCGCGGTCTGGCCCACGTGGCGGCCACCGAGGGTCTGGACAACCTGACCTTCGTCATCAACTGCAACCTCCAGCGCCTCGACGGGCCGGTGCGCGGCAACGGCAAGATCATCCAGGAACTGGAGTCGTTCTTCCGCGGCGCGGGCTGGAACGTCATCAAGGTGATCTGGGGCCGTGAGTGGGACGCCCTGCTGCACGCGGACCGCGACGGCGCCCTGGTGAACCTGATGAACACCACGCCCGACGGCGACTTCCAGACCTACAAGGCCAACGACGGCGGGTACGTCCGCGATCACTTCTTCGGCCGCGATCCGCGGACGAAGGAACTGGTCAAGGACCTCTCCGACAGCGACATCTGGAACCTCAAGCGCGGTGGGCACGACTACCGCAAGGTGCACGCCGCCTACGCCGCGGCGATGGCGCACAAGGGTCAGCCGACGGTGATCCTGGCCCACACCATCAAGGGCTACACCCTGGGCAAGCACTTCGAGGGCCGCAACGCCACGCACCAGATGAAGAAGCTGACCCTCGACGACCTCAAGGCGTTCCGCGACATCCAGCACATCCCGATCTCCGACGAGGAGCTCGAGAAGGATCCGTACCTGCCCCCGTACTACCACCCGGGGCCGGACGCGCCGGAGATCCAGTACATGCTCGACCGCCGTAAGGCGCTCGGCGGGTTCGTTCCCGAGCGACGCACGTCGGCGAAGCCGCTGGCGATGCCGCCGGACTCGACCTACAAGTCGATCATGAAGGGGTCCGGCAAGCAGGAAGTCGCGACCACCATGGCGTTGGTGCGCGTGATGAAGGAACTGTTGCGCGACAAGGAGATCGGGCACCGCGTGGTGCCGATCATTCCCGACGAGGCCCGCACGTTCGGCATGGACTCGTGGTTCCCGTCGCTGAAGATCTACAACCGCAACGGCCAGCTCTACACCTCGGTCGACGCGGAATTGATGCTGGCCTACAAGGAGAACTCCACCGGCCAGATCCTCCACGAGGGGATCAACGAGGCCGGGTCGACGTCGTCGTTCACCGCCGTCGGCACCTCCTACGCCACGCACGGCGAGCCGATGATCCCGCTGTACATCTTCTACTCGATGTTCGGGTTCCAGCGCACCGGCGACGGCCTGTGGGCGGCGGCGGACCAGATGGCCCGCGGCTTCGTCCTCGGTGCCACCGCCGGCCGCACCACGCTGACCGGTGAGGGCCTGCAGCACGCCGACGGACACTCGCTGCTGCTCGCCGCCACCAACCCCGCCGCCGTCGCGTACGACCCGGCGTTCTCCTTCGAGATCGCGCACATCGTCAAGGACGGGCTGCGACGGATGTACGGCGGCACCGACGGTGTCGAGGGGTTCGGTGGGGAGAACATCTTCTACTACATCACCCTCTACAACGAGCCCTACCGCCAGCCGGCCGAGCCGGAGAACCTCGACGTCGAGGGTCTGCTCAAGGGCATCTACCTGTTCCAGGAGGGACAGGCCGACGGCCCGAAGGCGCAGATCCTGGTCTCCGGTGTCGGGATGCCGTCGGGCCTGCGTGCGCAGGAACTGCTCGCCGAGGACTACGGCGTGTCCGCCGACGTATGGTCGGTCACCAGCTGGGGCGAACTGCGCCGCGACGGGGTCGACGTCGAGACCGAGGCGCTGCGCAACCCGGGCGAGACCCCGCGCGTGCCGTACGTGACGCAGAAGCTGCAGGACGCGGAGGGTCCGTTCGTCGCTGCCTCCGACTGGATGCGGGCGGTGCCGGATCAGATCCGTCAGTGGGTTCCGGGTGACTACGTCACGCTCGGTACCGACGGTTTCGGATTCTCGGACACCCGTACCGCGGCGCGTCGGCACTTCAACGTCGACGCCGAGTCGATCGTCGTCGCGGTGCTCTCGGCGTTGGCGAAGGCGGGACAGGTCGACGCCGACAAGGCCGTCGAGGCGGCCGAGCGCTACCAGATCGACGACGTCCTCGCCGCACCGATCTCGACGTCCGACCCCGGCGTCGCCTGACGGGTCGCTCGCGGGCGGGGGCGTAGGTTCGATCCATGACCGACGCCTCCCCCGCGCCCTCGTCCGGTGAGGACGCCTCCGCCTCGGGTGAGGACGCGTCCGGCGAGGAGACGGAGTCGGCGCGGGACGCCGAGCGCATCAGAGAACGTCGCGAGATCCGCAGGGCCGCGGCCGAGGTGGGAACACCCGGCGCGGCCCTGCGGCGCGCTCGGCAGGAGCGCGTGCCGCTGCCGGACGCGCTACTGCGCCGGGTCAAGCAGTTCTCGTCGCGGCTGTCGACGGAGGCGTTGACGCAGATGGAGGGGCAGTTGCCCTTCGTGCGCGACCTGGACGCCTCGCAGCGGGCCAGCGTGCAGCTGTTGGTGCAGACGGCCGTCGTGAATTTCCTCGAGTGGCTGCAGAATCCGGAGAGCGACATCCGGTTCAGCCTCGACGCGTTCCAGGTCATTCCGCAGGATCTGGCGCGGCGCCTGACGCTGCGTCAGACGGTCGACATGGTCCGGGTCGCCATGGAGTTCTTCGAGCAGTGGCTGCCGGCACTCGCGCGCAACGACGAGCAGTTGGTGGCGCTCACCGAAGCGGTACTCCGGTACGGGCGCGAGTTGGGGTTCGCGGCGGCGTCGGTGTACGCGAGTGCGGCGGAGTCGCGCGGCGCCTGGGACACCCGCCTCGAGGCGCTGGTGGTCGACGCCGTGGTGCGCGGGGACACCGGCTCGGACATGCTCTCGCGCGCGGCGACACTCAACTGGGACGCGACGGCGCCGGCCACGGTGTTGGTGGGGTCGCCGCCGCCCGATCAGGGTGTGTCGGTGGTCGGCACCGTGCACTCGGTGGCCAGCCGCCACGGCCGCGCCGCGCTGGCGGTGGTGCAGGGCACACGGTTGGTGATGGTGGTGAGCGGCTCGATGTCCGGGGACCCCGCGTCGGCGGCGTTCCTGAACGATCTGATGGCGAACTTCTCGACCGATCCGGTGGTGATCGGTCCGACCACCCGCACGTTGGGCGCGGCGCATTCGAGTGCGGTGGAGGCGTTCGCCGGCATGCAGGCGGTGGTCGGCTGGCGCGGTGCGCCGCGCCCGGTGCACGCGGGCGAGTTGTTGCCGGAGCGAGCGTTGCTGGGCGATCCGGCGGCGGTCGGCACGCTGAACGACGCCATCGTCACCCCGCTCGCGGCGGCCGGCGGTGGCCTGTCGGACACGCTCGACGCGTACCTCGACTGCGGCGGGGCGGTCGAGACTTGTGCAAGATCACTGTTTGTTCATCCAAATACTGTCCGCTATCGACTGAAGCGCATCGCCGACGTCACCGGTCGCGACCCCACCAACGCGCGCGACGCGTACGTGCTTCGTGTTGCTGCAACAGTGGGAAGACTGGCGCAATCGCATAACGAAAGTCCATCACCGATAACAAGCGTCACAGCCGGAACATTTGGAAACCTCATACGGTAACGAATCTTGCGCCTCGGACGATGCGTCGCTCTCTGCAGGGGGTTTGTAGGGTTCCGACAAATCGAGGTCGTGAGGTTCATCGCGGACGACATCTCCTCGAGAGGGCCTCACAGTGTTCTCTTATGTCCGTGATTGCGTTGCTTTCGCCCGGACAGGGCTCTCAGAAACCCGGCATGCTGACGCCGTGGCTCGAACTCCCCGGAGCCGCCGACCGTCTCGCCGTGTGGTCGCAGGCTTCCGGTCTCGACCTCGTTCGCCTCGGCACCACTGCCGGCGCGGACGAGATCACCGACACCGCGGTGACGCAGCCGCTGGTCGTCGCGGCCGCCCTGCTGGCGTTCGAGGAATTCGAGCGCGTTCACGGCCTCCCCGAGAACCTCGTCGTCGCCGGACATTCCGTGGGTGAACTCGCCGCCGCCGCGGTCGCCGGTGTCGTCACCGCCGACGAGGCCGTTCGCCTCGCCGCCGTGCGCGGCGCGGCCATGGCCGAGGCCTGCGCGCAGGCGCGGACCGGCATGTCCGCCGTGCTCGGTGGGGACGAGGACGCCGTGCTCGAGCGACTCACGGAGCTGGGCCTCGAGGCCGCCAACCGGAACGCCGCCGGCCAGATCGTCGCGGCCGGCCTGCTGACCGGTCTCGCCGAGCTCGCCGAGAACCCGCCCGAGAAGGCACGGATCCGTCCGCTCCCGGTGGCCGGCGCGTTCCACACGCGCTTCATGGCTCCGGCCCGCGACGCCGTCGACACCGCAGCTGCCTCGATTCGACCGGCCGACCCGACTCGTCGGTTGCTCTCGAACTACGACGGCCGTGAGGTCACCACCGGCGCCGAGGTCCTCACCAAGCTCGCGGCTCAGGTCACCCGTCCCGTCCGGTGGGATCTGTGCACCGCATCCCTCAAGGCGGCCGAGGTCTCCCACCTGGTCGAACTCCCGCCCGCGGGCACCCTGGTCGGCATCGCCAAGCGCGAGATGCGCGGCACGCCCACCACGGCTCTCCAGACTCCGGAGGACATCTCCGGCCTCACCCTGCCGGTCTCGGTCGGCTAGGTTACTGCGCGCGGCGAACCCTGCCGCGCGTCCCGGTTCGCCGGGGCCCACCCGGTCGACGTCCGTCGCCCGGAACCCGGTCGGCACGCGCCGCCGGGACGAGATCTGCTTCCGATCGGTCGCGCGCGCCCGATCGGGGAACGACGCAGTCACAACCAAGAAGGGAGCCACCTACGTGGCCACGCAGGAAGAACTCATCGCCGGACTCGCCGAGATCATCGAAGAGGTCACCGGCATCGAGCCGTCCGAGGTGACCGTCGAGAAGTCCTTCGTCGACGACCTGGACATCGACTCGCTGTCGATGGTCGAGATCGCCGTCCAGACCGAGGACAAGTACGGCGTCAAGATCCCGGACGAGGACCTCGCGAGTCTGCGCACCGTCGGTGACGCCGTGTCCTACATCCAGAAGCTCGAGTCCGAGAACCCCGAGGCGGCCGAGGCCATCAAGGCGAAGTTCGAGGGCCAGAGCGGCACCGCAGGCGAGTGAGCCAGGCCGTGACCACGCCCAACACAGCCAACGGGGGCTTCCGCAACGTCGTCGTGACCTCGCTCGCGGCCACCACCTCGATCGCCGGTGACGTCGACGCCACGTGGAAGGGTCTGCTGAACGGCGAGAGCGGTATCGACGTTCTCGAGGACGATTTCGTCACCGAGTACGATCTTCCGGTTCGCATCGGCGGTCACCTCGCCGTGAACCCGTCGTCGCTGCTGTCCCGAGTGGAGCAGCGACGCATGAGCTACGTCGAGCAGATGGCGTTCGTCCTGGGCAAGGAAGTCTGGAAGAACGCCGGCAGCCCCGAGGTCGATCCGGAGCGCCTCGGCGTCTCGATCGGCACCGGCCTCGGTGGCGGCGACGCCCTGCTCGATGCGGACAAGAAGATGCGCGAGGGCGGATACCGCAAGGTGTCTCCGCTCTCGGTCCAGATGATCATGCCCAACGGCCCGTCGGCCGTCGTGGGACTCGAACTCGGCGCTCGCGCCGGGGTGATCACGCCCGTGTCGGCGTGTTCGTCGGGCTCCGAGGCCATCGCGCACGCGTGGCGCATGATCGTCATGGGCGATGCCGACGTCGTGGTCACGGGTGGGGTCGAAGGACACATCGACGCGGTGCCGATCGCGAGCTTCTCGATGATGCGTGCGATGAGCACGCGGAACGACGATCCGAAGGCCGCCTCGCGTCCCTTCGACGTCGATCGGGACGGCTTCGTGTTCGGTGAGGCCGGCGCGCTCATGGTCATCGAGTCCGAAGAGCACGCCAAGGCTCGTGGCGCGACCATCCACGCGCGACTGCTCGGTGCCGGAATCACGTCGGACGGCTACCACCTGGTGGCCCCCGATCCGGCCGGTACCGGAGCGGCGCGTGCGATGCGTCGCGCCATCGAGACCGCGGGTCTCACCGCGGCGGACATCACGCACGTCAACGCCCACGCCACGGCCACCCCCATCGGGGACACGGCCGAGGCCGCGGCGATCGGTGCCGCCGTCGGCAAGCACGCCTCGGTGTACGCACCGAAGTCGGCACTGGGCCATTCGATCGGCGCCGTGGGCGCCCTCGAAGCGGTCCTGACCGTCCTCAGCGTCCGGGACGGCATCGTCCCGCCGACGCTGAACCTGGACAACCAGGATCCGGAGATCGATCTCGACGTCGTCAAGGGCGAAGCCCGTCGCGGCGAGATCGGTTACGCGCTGAACAACTCGTTCGGCTTCGGAGGGCACAACGTCGCCCTCGCCATCGGTCGAGCCTGACCGACGGCGAGAGCAGCTCGACCCCCGGGTGGGGCGGGGCGCACGGTGAGCGATCACCGACGCGCCCCGCCCGACCCACCACTCCCGGCCCGGATCGCCTCGCGGACCGACGGCAGAAGGAGAAGTTCCGTGACCGTTCTCGCTCCCCACGCGCGCGGCGCGGCCGACGTCGATCCCCGCGATCCGTTGGCCCGTCTCGAACGACTCTTCGACTCCGCCTCCATCGCCCTCCTGCACCCCCGTGACAAATCCGGGGTCGTGGCTGCGCGCGGGGAGATCGACGGCGTCCCCACCATCGCCTACTGCTCCGACGCCACCGTCATGGGCGGTGCCATGGGCGTGGACGGCTGCAAGCACATCGTCTCGGCCATCGACACCGCACTGGACGAGAACGCGCCGATCGTCGGCATCTGGCATTCCGGCGGCGCCCGCCTCGCCGAGGGTGTCGAGGCGCTGCACGCCGTCGGCCTCGTCTTCGAGGCCATGGTGCGCGCGTCCGGCCGCATCCCGCAGATCTCCGTCGTCCTCGGCTTCGCCGCGGGCGGCGCGGCGTACGGGCCGGCTCTGACCGACGTCGTCGTGATGGCCCCGGAGGGTCGCGTGTTCGTCACCGGGCCCGACGTGGTCCGCAGCGTCACCGGCGAACAGGTCGACATGGCGTCGTTGGGCGGTCCGGACACCCACTACAAGAAGTCCGGCGTGTGCCACATCGTCGCCCATGACGAGCTGGACGCCCTCGCCCGCGGGCGACGCCTGGTGTCGATGTTCTGCGATCAGGGCAGCTTCGATCTTGCCGCGGCCCAGCACGGCGACACCGACCTCCGCGCGCTGCTCCCGGACTCCAACCGCCGCGCGTACGACGTGCATCCGGTGATCCACGAACTGCTCGACAACGTCGAGGGCGAGTCGTCGTTCGAGGAATTCCAGGGCGGCTGGGCGCGCAGCATCGTGACCGGCCTCGGTCGCCTCGGCGGCCGGACCGTCGGGGTGATCGCCAACAACCCGATCCGACTCGGTGGCTGCCTGAACTCCGAGTCCGCGGAGAAGGCCGCACGCTTCGTCCGACTCTGCGACGCGTTCGGCATCCCGCTCGTCGTGGTCGTCGACGTGCCGGGCTACCTCCCCGGCGTCAGCATGGAGTGGGAGGGTGTGGTCCGCCGCGGAGCGAAGCTGCTCCACGCCTTCGCCGAGGCCACGGTACCCCGCGTCACGCTGGTCACCCGCAAGATTTATGGCGGCGCGTACATCGCAATGAACTCCCGCGCGCTCGGGGCCACCGCCGTGTACGCGTGGCCCGAGTCCGAGGTGGCCGTCATGGGCGCAAAAGCGGCCGTGGGCATCCTGCACAAGAAGGCCCTCGCCGCGGCTCCCGAGCACGAGCGCGAGGCGCTGCACGACCGGTTGACCGCGGAGCACGAGGCCATCGCCGGTGGTGTCGACCGCGCGGTCGGCATCGGCGTGGTCGACGCCGTCATCGATCCGGGCACCACGCGCAGCACGCTTACCCGCGCCCTGGCCGAGGCTCCCGCGCGGCGCGGGCGGCACAACAACATCCCGCTGTAGCGGCCCGCCGGGGTAGGCCCGGCGAGCCGAGCCGGATCAGCTCGCGAGCCAGGTCACCTCGGCGCCGGTACCTCCCAGTCGGAACTGCTCGAGTTCGTCGTCCCAGGCCGTACCGAGAGCGTGGTCGAGATCGGCCGCGAGGTCCGCTCCGCCGCCGGCGAGGATGGCCTTGATGCGTTGCTCCCCCACCACGACGTCGCCGTTGGCGGACGTGATGCCGTGCCACAGGCCGAGTCCGGGAACGTGGGCGAAGCGTTCGCCGTCCACGCCCTCACTGGGGTCCTCGGTGACCTCGAAGCGCAGCATGCGCCACGAACGAAGGACCGCGGCCAGGCGCGAGCCGGTACCGACGGGCCCCACCCACTCGGTGGTCGCCCGCAGCTGACCGGACTGCGCGGGCTGCGCGGTCCACTTCAGATTGGCGCGCGCGTCCAGCGCATCCGACAGTGCCCATTCCACATGCGGGCACAGCGCAGCCGGAGACGAGTGGATCCAGACCACACCCGTCGTCGCGTCCGCGAACTGATTTCGTGCGTTCACCGTTGCCTCCAGCCTCGACGAGGGACGTCTTCCCCAACGGCCCGACGAGTCGACTGCGCGACGGCTGCATACCAGTGTGCCTCGAGTTACCGCTGTTACACCAGTCGTACGGAGTGTCGCGGCAGTTCAGGCGGCGAGTCGGTCGAGAACCCGGTCGGAGAGCTCGGTCCACACCGGCTTGGCCCAGTCTCCGAACGCGCGGTCCGCGAGCACGACCACGGCCAGGTCCGCCTCGGGATCGACCCAGCAGAACGTGCCCGACTGACCGAAATGCCCCACCGTGCGCGGAGAATTGCCGGTCCCGGTCCAGTGCGGCGACTTGCCGTCCCGGATCTCGAACCCGAGGCCCCAGTCGTTGGGCCGCTGCGAGCCGTAGCCCGGCAGGATCCCGGCCAATCCGGGGAACTGCACACCGGTCGCCTCGCGCAGCGTCTCCGGTGCGAGCAGGGTCGGCGCGAGCAGTTCGGCCGCGAACGCGGTCATGTCCCCCGCGCTCGACCGGGCGCCGTGTCCCGCGGAGCCGACCAGCTCGGTCGCCGTCATCCCCAACGGCGCGAGCACCGCATCCGTCAGGTACTCGGGGAAGTCGATCCCCGTCCGCTCGGTGACGTGCTCGGCCAGGAGCTCGAAACCGGCGCTGGAGTAGATCCGCTTCTCCCCCGGCTGCGCGCTGGGCGTCCGGTCGTCGAAACCGACGCCCGACGCGTGGGCCAAGAGGTGCCGAACGGTCGACCCGGGCGGACCGGCGGGCTCGTCGAGGGTGATGGCTTCCTCCTCCACCGCGACGAGGGCGGCGTAGGCGACGAGCAGCTTGGTCACCGAGGCAAGTTCCTGCACCCGATCAGCGTCCCCGTGGCGGGCGATCACCCGGACGTCGTCGCCGGACCGTCGAAGGACGGCCGCGGAGACGGCCGGAACGGGCCAGTCGCCCAGGGCGGCCAGCAGGTCGTCGTCACCGTCGTGAGGAGTCACGAGGCGACCCTAGACGACGCGTCGGTCCGCCCGTCGGGCCGTGCGAACCGCGTCGGCGGACTAGCGTCGTGGCTCATGACGACCGACGCCGCCGGCACGCGCACCGCGTACGGCACCTGCGCCCTGTGCGAAGCGATGTGCGGACTCGAGTACACGGTGGGTTCGGCCGGTGTCGAGTCGGTCCGGGGCGACAAGAAGGATCCGCTCTCGCGGGGCCACCTGTGCCCGAAGGCCACCGCGCTGGTCGACATCGCGAACGATCCGGACCGGCTGCGCCGACCCGTCCGCCGCACCGCCGACGGCTGGGTGGAGATGGAGTGGGACGCCGCGATCGACCTCGTGGCGCGACGGCTGTCGGAGATCCGGGACTCCCGGGGCCGCAACGCCGTGGGCGTGTACGTCGGCAACCCGAACGTGCACAGCCTCGGCGCCATGACACACGGTGTGCCCTTCCTGTCGATGCTGCGCACCCGCAACCGCTACTCGGCAACGTCGTTGGACCAGCTGCCGCACCAGTTGACCAACATGCTCCTGTTCGGACATCAACTGCGGCAACCGATCACCGACATCGACCACACGCAGTTCTTCCTCGTCCTCGGCGCGAATCCGATGGCCTCGAACGGCTCGATGATGACCGTGCCCGACTTCGGACGCCGCGTGAAGCAGCTGCAGGCCCGCGGCGGTCGGATGGTGGTGATCGACCCGCGTCGCACCGAGACCGCGGCCGTCGCCGACGAGCACGTCTTCGTCCGGCCCGGCTCGGACGCCTTCCTGCTGCTGTCGATGATCCACGTGATCCTCGGCGACGGCGCGGACCGTCCCGCGGGCTACGTCGACGGCGTGGCCGAGGTGCGCGCGGCGGTCGCGGACTTCACTCCGGAGGCGGTCGCCGAGGTGACCGGGGTGCCCGCGGAGACCGTCCGCCGACTGGCCCGGGACCTGGCCGCGGCCGAGTCCGCCGCGGTGTACGGACGGATGGGGGTGTCGACGCAGCAGTTCGGCACGGTCTGCCAGTGGGCGATTCACGTCCTGGACATCCTCACCGGCAATCTCGACCGCGTCGGCGGCAAGTTGTTCACCGAACCGGCGGTCGACCTGGTGCGTCAGAAGATCACGGGCAGAGGGCACTTCGACCTCTGGCGCAGCCGGGTACGCGACCTCCCGGAATTCTCCGGCGAGTTGCCGACGTCCACGCTGGTGGACGAGATGACCGTCGACGGTCCGGATCGCATCCGCGCCATGGTGGTCGCCTCGGGCAACCCCGTCCTGTCCGCGCCCGGTGGACGACGGCTGGACGACGCGTTCGCCGGTCTCGACTTCATGGTGTCCTTCGACATCTACGTCAACGAGACCTCGCGTCACGCCGACGTGATCCTGCCGTCGACCACCGCGCTCGAACGCGATCACTACGACCTGATCTTCTCCTCGTTCGCCGTGCGGAACGTCGCCAAGTTCTCCCCCGCCGTTCTGCCGAAACCCGACGGGATGCGTCACGACTGGGAGATCTTCCGCGACCTGGCACTGCGCTACGCCGCCCTGCGTCGCCGCAGCCCGCGCGAGCGCCTGACGCGGGCGTCGGTGATCCGCGAGGTGCGGTTCCGCCTGTCCCCGGCGCGCAGCCTCGACGTACTGCTGCGCCGCGGGCGCCGAGGGCTGTCCCTGCGCGCGCTGCGCCGCGCGCCCCACGGGGTCGATCTCGGCCCGCTCCGGCCGCGTCTGCCCGACGCCCTGCTGACCCCGAATCGCCGCATCGACCTCGCCCAGCCGCTGGTGCTGGACGACGTCGCGCGCGTCCGGGCCGCGCTCGCGGGCACCCCGGCCGCCGACGGGGGGCTCACCCTCGTCGGCCGACGACACCTGCGCAGCAACAACTCCTGGATGCACAACGCCCCGCGCCTGGTGAAGGGCAAGCCGCGGCACGCGCTGCTGATGCACCCCGACGATCTCGCGCCCCGCCGGCTGACGGACGGCGACGCCGTCGAGGTGCGCTCGGACGCCGGGTCGGTCCGCACCGTCGTGGCCGCCTCGGAGGACGTCATGCGCGGCGTCGTGAGCATGCCCCACGGGTTCGGTCACGAGCGCGACGGCGTCCGACTCTCCGTGGCACGCAGCGTGATCGGGCCCAGCGTGAACGACGTGACCGATCCGGACCGGGTCGAGTCCGTGGCCGGCAACGCCGTCCTCAACGGCGTCCCGGTCACCGTCACCCGAGCCGAGGACCGGTAGGCGGCAGGCCGGCCGTTCCGGTCACCGCGGGCACGACCTCGTCGGCCCACGGACCGACGGCCGCACCACGGGCCGGCCCGAACCCGAGCCCCAGCAGCGTGCGGGCCACCTCGGGGTTGTCGACGCCGGTCGCGACCGCGTCCAGGGACATCTCCCGCGCGACGGTCGCCAGGGCTGCGAGCACCGCGCGGTCCCCGGCGTCGCCGACGGCGTCGCGCGCGAACCGGGCGTCGACGGTGAGGACGTCGAGGGGCAGCCGCTTGAGGTGCAGCAGGGAGCCGTACCCACTGCCCACGTCGTCGAGGGCGATCCGGACGCCCGACGCGCGCACGGCGGCCAGGGCGTCGGCGGTCCGGGTCACCGAGTCGACCATGCCCGTCTCGGAGACGCCGACGCACAGCAGTCGCGGATCGACGCCGTACCGATCCAGGGCCTCGGCGACGGCGTCCGGGAACGCGACGGAGGCCACGAACCCCGGCGACAGCGTCACGTGCACGCGGAGATCGGCCCGCCCCGTGCGGCTCAGTCGCGTCGCGTGGGCACGGCACGTCTGCTCCACGATCCAGCGGCCCAGTTCCGGTGCGAGGTTGGACATGTCGGCCACCGGGACGAAGTCCGCGGGCCCGAGCAGCCCGCGGGTGGGGTGCGGCCAGCGCACCGACGACTCCACCGCCGTCAGGCGACCGGTACGGAGATCGACCTCGGGGCGGTGGTGCAGCACCAGCGCGCCGGTCGCGACGGCCTCCCCCAGGCTCAGTTCGAGGCCGTTGCGCGAGAGGGCCTCGTCGGCGGTGCCCCCGCTGTACTCGACCACCGCGTTGCCGCCGGAGGCCTTGGCGCGCAGAGCCGCCCGGTCCGCCCGGCGGAGCAGCTCGTACGGGTTCTCCGTACCCACGGTGACGCCGACGCTCGCGGTCCGCGTCACCCGGTCCTCCCCGATCGACATCGGCTCGGCGATCGTGCGTCGGACCTGCTCGCCCAGGGCGACGCCGTCGGCCGCCGTCGACACGTCACCGACGACGAGAACGAACTCGTCGCCGCCGAGGCGGGCGACGGCAGCGCTCGGCAACCGGTGCGTGAGTCGGTCGGCGACGGTCCGCAGGAAACGATCGCCGATCCCCTGCCCCAGGAAGTCGTTCAGCGCGGACAGCCGATCCACGTCGGCAAAGAGAACGGCGATCGGCTCGTTCCCGCGCAGGCGCGTCCGCAGTTCCTCGGAGAGCCCGCGGCGCGCCAACAGCCCGGTGAGCTCGTCGTGCAGCGCGTGACGTCGCAGCTCGTTCTCGGCGGCGACGCGCCGGTGGACCTGGGCGAGCATCGCGCCGACGGCGGTGACCGCGTCGATCTCCTCGGTGCTCCACACGCGGTCGCGGAACGAGACGAAACCGAGCACGCCGAGCGTGCGGTCCTCGCCCACGAGCGGCACCGCGACCATCGTGGTCGACGGCTCCCCCGAGCCGGTGGTCACCCGATCTCGATAGGGACGCGGCTGATCGCTCGGGCGGTAGATCATGACGGTGGTCTGGTCCCGCGTCGACGCGAAGACGGGGTCGGCCTCGCGGAACGGAACGACGCCGAGCGGGTCCGGGTCCGGGATCGACGGGCGCGGAGGCCATTCGGCCACCAGGACCGAGGCGTCGAGCTCGTGGTCGTTGTGGCGGAGGAAGCAGGTGTCGGTGCCGAAGTCGGTGTTCAGGTCACGCAGCAGCGCGGAGTAGACCCGTTCGACGTTCCGGGCATCCGCGTCGATCAGACCGGTGGCCAACTCGACGACGAGGGCGTCGAGCGGACGGCGGCGCGATACCTGGTCGTCGCCCATGACATGTCACCGAATCCTCCCCGGCTCACCACACCCCGCGAGACCCTGACCAGCCCGTACACCGGGCGGCACCCCGAACCTGTCACACCGTCTGTGACACCCGACAATAGCGTGCCGTCGGTCCGATCCGGAGACTTCCGCCGTCCCCGCGCATCGTATCCGCCTGTGCCACCATCGAGCCATGTCCGCGACTCCTCCTGCCGATTCCGAGGGCGTACCGACCGGCGGCGGGGGCCTGCCGTCGCTGTACTACGGAATTGCCCGCTCCGCCGACGCGACGACGGTGCACGACGAGTCCGGCGCTCTCACCTTCTTCAACGCCGCGTGCTCACGACTGCTGGGGTACGACGCCGACGAACTCGCCTCGCTCACCGGCGACGGCATCGTGCATCCGGACGATGCCGCGCTGCTCGCCGAGGCCACCGACCGCGCGACCCTCTCCCCGGGCGGGTCGGCCGACACGCAGCTGCGACTGGTGCGCAAGGACGGTTCCGACGTCCTGGTCCGCCTGGGCCTGTCGCGGGTCGAGGTCTCCGGCCGTCGCTACCTCGTCGTCGAGTCCGTGCCGGCCTGACGGCCGCACCCGCCGTGGTGTCGACGCTCGATGCGTGCCCCGAGCTGTCCGCGGTCCTCGCGCCGCGGTCCGACCGCCCGTTCGGCTACTACGTCGACCGGATCTTCGGCTACGTGGTCACCGTCGGAACTCCGCGGTCCGACCCTTCCCTCTGGCGCCGCTTCCTCGACGGTGCGCGTGCGAGCTACGCCCGGCACGGCGTCGACGCGGCGCTGGAGTTCGACCGCATCGCGGACGGTCGATCCACCACCCTGTTCTTCTGCGCGCTGGACGACGCCGGGCACCCGGTCGCCGGTGCCCGAGTACAGGGGCCGTACGAGCGGCCCGATCAGACCCACGCCGACCAGGAGTGGATCCCCGTCCCGGCGGGGCGAGCCGCGCTGCGCGAGCTGGTCGCCGCCCGGCTGACGGACGGGGTGGTCGAGCTCAAGACCGGCTGGGTGGATCCGGCCGTTCCCCGTGATCGTCGCCTGGCCGACATGATCGGGTTCTCCGGGCCGCTCGCCGGAACCGTCCTGGGCGTCCGACACACCCTGGTCACCGCGGGCGATCACGCGCTCGGCCTGTGGGAGCACGCGGGCGCCGTCCTCGTCGACGAGGTTCCCCCCACGCCCTATCCCGATGCGCGGTACCGCACCCGCGCCCTGTTCTGGGATCGGACGACGTACGCCGACCGGGCGTTGCCCGATCATCGTCGACGGATCGCGGTGGCGTCGGAACACGTGCGCCGCACCGCCCTTCGCGCCCCCGACCGCGCCCGCGCCGCGGCCGCGGCACACTCGTCAGCCGGACAGAGGACCCCATGACCACCGCCACCGCCACCGTCCTGGACCCGCGCGATCCCGACGACCTGCGCACGCTGCACCGCCTGCGACGCAGCCCCGGCATCACCGTCCTCGACACCCTGAGCCGGCAACGCCGCACCCTCGCCGAGGTGGTGCCGACACCGGACGCCGCCGTTCTGGACGAGGCACCCCGGTGGATCCACTACCCGTGGCGACACACACTCGTCCATCTCCTCGGGCCGACCGGTTTCCGGTTGCTGCGGCTCGACCGAAACCGGAACAAGATCACCACGGCGGAGCAGGACCGGCTGCGCGAGGTGCGGATCGGTGTCGTCGGTCTGAGTGTCGGCCACGCGGTTGCCCACACCCTCGCTCTCGAAGGTCTTTGCGGCACCCTGCATCTCGCCGACTTCGACACCCTCGACCTGTCGAACCTCAACCGCATTCCCGCGGGGATTCTCGACCTCGGCGAACGCAAGACCGATGTCGCCGCTCGTCGCATCGCCGAACTCGATCCCTACCTCGACGTCCGGTGCCGACCGGAGGGCGTCACGGCGGACTCGGTGGACGACTTCGTCGCCGGGGTCGATCTCGTCGTCGAGGAATGCGATTCCCTCGACGTGAAGGTGCTGATCCGCGAAGCCGCACGCCGACACCGTGTTCCGGTGATCATGGAGACCTCCGACCGCGGGCTCCTCGACGTCGAGCGGTTCGATCTCGACCCCGAGCGTCCGCTGTTCCACGGCGCGGCGGGGGTGGTCACCTCCGACCGTGTCGCCGGCCTGAGCACCCACGACAAGGTTCCCTACGTCATGGCCATCCTCGGTGCCGATCAGGTGTCTTCGCGCTTCGCCGCCTCGATGGTGGAGGTCGATCGCACCGTGTCGACATGGCCCCAACTCGGCGGCGACGTCGCCCTCGGCGGCGCGACGGTCGCGGCGGCGGTACGCCGGTGGGCTCGCGGCGACGCGCTGCCCTCGGGACGTGTGCGGATCGACGTCGACGGCGTCCTGGACGGACTGGCCGATCCCGGGCAGGCCGATCCCGGGCGGGCTGTCCCCGAGCAGGCGACCGTCCCGGGTCCGGTGGAGGTCATCGAGCCCGCCGACCGCGCGGTGGACCGCATCGCGCACTGGGCGCGCCGCGCCCCCTCGGGGGGCAACGTGCAGCCCTGGTTCGTCGAGACCGCGGACGAATCGCTGACGGTCACACTCGATCCGGCGCGGACGTCGGGACTCGACGTGCGGCGCCGGGGCAGTGCCGTCGCCGTCGGGGCCGCCGTGCTGAACGCACGGATCGCCGCCGCGCACGAGGGACTCTCGGCCACGGACACAGTGGTCGACCTCGGTGACGACGTCGTCCGGGCCGAGGTCGTCCTCGGCGGCGGCGCGGTGTGCCGCGAGGAGGCGGAGTTGTTCCCCGCGATGTCCACCCGCGGCACCAATCGCCACCACGGCCGCCCGCAGCCCCTGGACACCACGACGGCAGCGGCACTGCTCGGCGCCGCCGAGGCGGAGGGGTGCCGCTGGGTGTGCAGCGACGACCGCAGCACGCTCGCGGCGATCGGCGAGATCCTCGCCGAGTCCGACCGCGTCCGTTACCTCACGCAGCACTTGCACGCGGAGATGATGTCGGAGCTGCGGTGGCCCGGAGATGCGGACCCGGACACGGGAATCGACGTCGCCACCCTCGGTCTCGACCGGACCGATCTGGTCAAGTTGGACGTCGCCCGGCGGCCGGAGGTCATGCGTCATCTCGCGGAGTGGGACACCGGATCGGCGCTGGGAGACGACTCGCGGGACCGGCTGGCGGCCACGTCGGCGGTCGGATTGGTCCTCGTCGACGGGGACCGGGCCGCCGATTTCGTCCGCGGCGGGCGCGCCGTGCAACGCGTCTGGATCACGGCGGAACGGCACGGCCTCGCCGTGCATCCGGTCTCGCCGGTATTCCTCTACGCCCGCGACGATTCGGAGTTCCGGGCGCTCGCGCCGCGTCACTCGGACCACCTCGCTCGACTGCGAAGGGAACTGACGGGTCTGCTCGCCGTGGATCCGGCGACGTCGATCGCCCTGGTGATGCGCCTGTCCCACGGGGCCGCCCCGGCGCTGCGAAGCCGTCGCAGACGGGTGTGAACAGGCCGTTCGCGGTATGGTCACGCCGGAACCGGAACGCTCCGATTCCCGAACGCGCCGTGGCGGATGCGTTCGCGGCGCGCGAGGAGGCATCGACGGTGGAGTTGTCGCCGAGCCTCGACGTCCTGGTCACCCGCGTCGCCACCCACCTCATCGGGGCGGACGCGCCCACGGCTCCGTCCGCCTACCGCGCCGGTCTGCGTGACCTCCGGGATTGGTTCGGCGTCGACACGGTCTTCCTCCGCCACCACGATTCTCACCACCGAATCACCACGCTCGTCGCCGAATGGCCCCAGCGCGAGCACGTTCCGGATCCGGATCCGCTCGGAATCGTGGAGTTCGCCGGGGCCGATCCGGTGTTCGCGGCCACCGAGCATCTGCAGGAGCCGTTGGTGTTCCGGCCGGGGTCACCCGCGCGGGCCTACGCGGAGCGGGTCGAATCGGCGTCGGGCATGAGTTCGGTGTCGATGGTGGCCGTGCCGCTGCGATCGGGTCCGGCCACCACCGGCGTTCTCGGGTTGGTGGCCGCGGGCGATCGCCAGTGGACCGAGGACGAGCTCGGCGCACTCAAGGCCACCGCCTCCCTGTTCTCGCAGGTCCAGGCACGGGTGTCCGCCGAGGAACGTCTGCGCTGGGCCGCGCGGCACGACGCCCTCACCGGCCTGCTCAACCGGCGGGGTATGGCCGACGAGCTGTCCGCCAGGCTCGCGGAAGGGCGCCCCCGCTTCGCGGTGCTCTACTTCGACCTGGACCGCCTCGAAGCCCTCAACGACGTGCTGGGCCACACCGCCGGTGACGAGTTCCTGCGCACCGTCGCCGAACGTCTGCGCCGGTTCACCGACGACGACTCCTTGTTGTGCCGCTGGGGCGGAGACGAATTCGTGCTGCTGCTTCCCCGCGCCACGACCGAGGACGAGGCGTACGTCGAGGCGTGCGGCCTGCTGATGTCGGTGACCGCTCGGGTCGAACTCGCCGGCGACGTCGTCTCGCGCACCGCCAGTATCGGGGTGGCCGTCGCGCGGCCCGGCATCGACACCGTCGACTCGGTCATCGCGGGCGCGGATCAGGCCGCGATCGCGGCGAAGAGCGCAGGCGGCAACGCGGTCTCGCTGTTCACCGACGAGATTCGCGAACGCACGGCGCTGCGCAACGACATCGAGCTGCACCTGCGCGCCGCCATCGAGAACGATGCGCTGCTGCTGCACTTCCAGCCCGAGATCGACCTGACCACCGGGCGGATCACGGCCGTCGAGGCGCTCGTGCGGTGGCTGCACCCGACGCGCGGCATGATTCCGCCCGCCGACTTCGTCGGCATCGCCGAGTCGGTCAACCTGGCCACCGAACTCGGTCGGTGGGTGCTGAACGAGGCGTGCCGGACCTACGCGTCGTGGCGGCAGCGACTGGGCGAGTCGACCATCACCCTCCGGGTGAACGTCTCACCGGCCCAACTGGTGTCGCGGGACTTCATCGGCGTCGTGGAGACGACCCTCGCCCGCCACGCGATGTCCCCCGCAGACCTGTGCATCGAGATCACCGAGGTGGCCGTCGTGCACGACGTCACGCTCGCCGCCCGCACCCTCGCGGCCGTGCGCGCGTTGGGAGTTCGTGTGGCGATCGACGACTTCGGTACCGGCTACAGCTCGCTCTCGCACCTGAAGACGTTGCCCGTCGACGCGGTGAAGATCGACCGCGAGTTCGTCGCCCATCTGGACACCGACGCCGACGATCGCGCCATCGTCGGCGCCGTCGTCACCCTCGCCACGGCGTACCGACTCGACCTCATCGCCGAGGGCCTCGAAACCGTCGAGGCCCGCACGGCGTTGCTCGATCTCGGCTGCACCCGCGCGCAGGGCTACCTCTACGCGCGTCCCGAGCCCGCCGAGGTCGTCTTCGACATGCTGCGCGTCGGGACCCTGACACCGTCCTGACCGCCGCAACGGCGACAGCCGGACCGGGTAACGTATGGAGCGCGCCACGACGGGTCGTCAGCGGTGCGATGGGGCGGTAGCTCAGTCGGTCAGAGCCGTGGACTCATAATCCATTGGTCGCGGGTTCGAGCCCCGCCCGCCCCACCAAGACAGTCTTACTCGAACTTCGACAAATTGACCTTCGTCGTTCTTTACGAGCCGGTCTGTCCTGGTCATCGTTTCAACTTCCGCACGAGCCTCGTTTCGTGTCGTCGGGGCTGCGCCGCACCGTCTCGGCGTTTGACTCATGTTCCTTGCTGGCGGCGTACAACTCGGCAAAGAGTGGCGTCAGTGTCGCGTCTGCGACCTCATGGTCGTCAAGCAGCAGCTTTTCGAAGAAGGCTCGATTGAGATGTCTGCGCACCTGGTAGGTGACCTAGCGATACAAACTAGCCGCGTCTTCAAAGAGAGGGCCCCTTTGAGGGCCGCGACACCGAGTGATAGCCCGTCCTCAGTGTTGACGAGGCTGACCGAGACTCTTTCTTGATTGCGCTGGCAAGTCCCCCGTGAACGCGGCCAATTTGTTGCAAGTCTCTTGCACGTAACCTGGGCGGATAGGGCAATGAAGATATGGCTGGACGCGAACGGCAGCGGAAGAAGTCGCGCGCAAGCTGCGCCGGGCCGACGAGCTCACCGCTGCAGGCAAGACCACCGAGGAAGTAGCGGCCGAACTCGACGTGTCGGCGGCGACTTTGTGCATCTGGCGGCTTAGCTACGGCGGGATGGACAACGACGCCTGGAAAGAGCTCAAAGAGCTGCGTGAGCACAACAGCCGGCTCAAACGCCTGCTCGCGAAGGCGGAGCTTGACAAGGACGCGCTGCGGGAGGTGGCTAAAGGAGAATTTTGAGCCCAGCTGCCAAGCGCCGCGCGGAGGAAATACTCGTCGAGACGGTGAAGCTGTCAAAACGTTCGGCGTGTAGAGCAGTTGAGCTTGCCCATTCCACATATTGCACGCACACCGATCGCAAGACACCCTCGGATCCAGACGTGACTCTCAGAGGCGCGCTACGAGCGAACGCGCGCGAGAACCCGCTGCACGGGTTCAGGCGCGCCTGGGCGTATCTCAGTACGACAGGCACGTGGAGGTCAACAAGAAGAAGGTGCACTGACTATGGAAGGAGGAGGGGCTGCAGGTGCGGATCCGACACGCCCGCGAACGCTCTGGCGTGAGCTCGAGCTCGCAGGTCGAACCGGAACGCACTGAAAACGGTGTGGGCGAGGAACTATCAGTCCGACTACCGACTACGAGAAGAGGGCCCGAACAGCAATCACTGGATTAGCCTGCTCGTAGCGCGGGTGGTGATCGAGGACTTCAAGGACGACCACAACAAACGAAACCGCCACTCATCGCTCGTGTATCTCGCGCCTGCCGAGTACGCTGCCCGATGCACCCACACCCGCCAGCCCGCGGACGGCTGCGAGACCGACTGACATCAATCAGAACCGGCTCTAGAACGAAGTGGTCCGACTATCGGAGACCTGCCAGTGGCATGGTGGACGACACGTTCCATCATCGCCGATGCGATGGTCGCTTCGCCGAACACATCACCCCAGCGTGCGAACGGCAGGTTCGAAGTCAACACGATCGAGGATTTCTCGTGGCGACTCGACACGGGTACATGATCCGGCGCGAACCCCTACCTCTACGAAAGAGCGTACGAAATGTAACAATGATGTTGCATTTTTGCCTGCGCTCATTGTATCGATTCGACAGTGCGTAGATTCACCTGGGCGGCTTCATGTTATGATGCGGCATAGTTGGAGCATTGCCAACTTAAACTGGAGGCATTCCGTTGCCAGGATCGTTACCTCATCTCTCAAGCCTCGAGCACCTGCGTAATTGGCCAGAACGGCATGATTGCCGCTCACGACTGCCTGAGCTGACAAGGCGTCTTATCCAGGAATCAAACGATTCAGTCACATTCCTGCGCATGCCGAGCGGTGAAGATGTTGATCTTGGTGGTTACGATGGAATTGTTGACGCGCTTATTGGGTCTGCGCTTGTACCGCAGGGTAGAAGCATCTGGGAATTTGGAGTCGATAGATCTCCTGGTTCAAAAGCGAATAAAGACTATAAAAGCCGAACAGGCGAGCCTCTCGGCGAAGTGCCTGCAGTAACCACGTTTGTGTATGTAACACCACGTCGCTGGGCAGGTGCCGAGACATGGGCGAAAGCGAAGCGCGCTGAGGGGATTTGGAAGGATGTTTGGGCGATCTCGGCGTCGGAATTGCAGATAGCACTCGAAAAATGTCACGCTACTCATATCTGGTTTTCTGAATATCAGAACATCCCGTCGACGGCGGCTGAAACGCTGGAGAACTGGTGGGACAAGTATTGTCGACCAACGAACGGGCTGTTATCGCAAGATATTGTCTTAGCAGGGAGAAGAGAAGCTGGCGCCCAACTCAGCCGGATTCTGGCCGACGAAGACAACGCGCACATCTGGATCCGTGCGAACTCAACCGATGACGTCCTCGCATTTGTCGCTTGCACAGTTCTCGCTTTAAGAGATTTGGAGGGTAGCGAGCTATACCAGCGAGCGCTTGTTGTGTTCGATGCATCGATGCTTCGTTATCTTGACAGTCAAAGCAATCTTCTCATTCTCCTGCCTTTCGACGAGTCTTTGGTTCGTCAGGCTGAACTGATCGCGAACAATCATGTCATTTTGCACACAACTAATCCGGGGATAGCAAAGATTTCTCTTCCCGACATCGACATCCCAGAAGCCAGGGATTGGCTTGTTAATGAGAAACAGGTTGAGCGCCAAGGGGCGACAAGGCTTGCAGGCGCAGCATCACGTAGTATCCCGCTGTTCAAGCAGCATGTCACTGGTGGGGCGTATCCGGTCTTGGAGAGCGTGTCCGGCGAGCGCAAGCCGCTGGACGCGACGATTCGCCGCGCCTGGCTACTCGGCGGCTGGGCAACAGTTCGTTCAGGCGACCGGTCTGTTCTTGAGCAGCTGAGTAACGACGGCGTTGAAGCCTTTCTTGCACTCGTATCCGAGTACTCTTCTGGTCCGGACCCCTTGTTTAGTCGTATCGGAGAAACGTGGAAAGTATCTGACGTTCGTTCGAGTTTTGAGACGCTAACTCCGGCAATAGATGCCAATGATCTTCGTGCCATGGAACCGCTCGTACAAGAGATTCTAGGTGCTATAAATCCGACCCTGAAGCTACCGCTGAAGGATCGATGGGCGGCTGGCATCTATGGAACACGACGAATCCATTCTTCTCAGATGCGGGGAGGTGTGGCGAATATGCTGGCCGCACTCGGTGGGCTCGGCGGCGGCGTACGAGTGGAGAGCGGCACTACTCTCTCGGGCTGGGCTGGGTTGATCGTTCGGGCTCTTCTTCAGCGTGCCAACGAGGATGACAGTGGCGAGCTGTGGTCGTCATTGGTTGATGTTCTAAGCAAACTAGGGGAGGCAGCTCCTGACGAGTTCCTCGCTGCGGTCCGGGCTGGTCTATCAGAAGGCGGTAGCCTACGGGGGTCGATATTCTCGCAGTCGGACGATGCCGGAATCATGGCAACCACCAGCCCGCATGTGTATTTTCTATGGGCCCTTCAGCACCTTGCGTGGTCTCCTCGCTACGTGTCGGATGCCGTTAATATTATCGCAATGCTGGACGACTTGGACCCCGGTGGAAAGTCGGGAAACCGTCCCTTGTCGAGCCTGATTGATATCCTACAACCGGGAATAGCTCAAACTAGCGTAGATGCCAATACGCGCGTTCGGATCCTCGAACGACTTTTGACTCGGCACCCGAAGACTGCGGGTAAACTGGTGGTCTTATTGATCCCTGATGGCAACGGGTTTCATCTAGTGAGCGATGGCCCCGAATTCAGGGATTGGAAGCCAGTCAGACAAGGCGCTGCGACAATAGCTGAGCTGTACGCAGAAGTGAAGGGTGTCACAAAACTTGCAATTAAGGCGGCAAAGCGTGATCCCGCGTTGTGGCAAAAGCTTGTTCAGAAATCGACGCACGTCAGCCCTGATTTGAGAACTGAGATCATGCACGGACTAAAGGACAGCCGATCAGACTTGGATGACGCCACCCGGCAAATGCTCTGGGACGAATTGAACAAAATCGTTCGTCAGCACCGTCAATACAGTGATGCGGAGTGGGCGTTGAGTAACGATGGTCTAGCGCCGTTGCTCGATGTCATAGCGACGCTAGAGGTGCCTGATGCGTTGGTGAGGCATAGGTGGCTTTTTGATCACACGCCCATGATTGGAATTAGTATTGTCGATGATGACAGCGCGTATTACGCCGAGGTAGGGCGACTTCGGCAAATGGCTCTTGAGGAGATTTGGGACGAGGTCCAGTTCGAAGGAATTTGTTCCTTTGCTAAGACCGTGAAGACACCGTGGTCGGTCGGAAGCGAGTTGAGTAACTGTGACCTTGATCCAGCACCCTCGCTTGAGGACTTCATAGGAGTGATGACCGATGCCGATCGGTCGATCAGTTTGATGGCGACCGCTTATATTGGGGCGACTACCGGTGGTAGCCACGAGCGGCTGCGCGCACTGGCAGACCAGGCCGATGGGAACCCAGACGTGCAGGCGTCGCTGCTCCATCTTTCGGGGGACCAGATGTCAGCATGGTCGGCTGCGGCTGACCTCGGAAGCGACGTTGAACAGGCATTTTGGACCTCGTTCCAGCAAATTGGACTAGGGGCCGACTTCGAGCTTGTGAATGAAGCCGCACGTCACCTCAAAGCATACGGCCGTGTGGGAGTCGCGCTTGATCTCCTTGCCCTCTACGGCGTTCGCCAGCCTCGGAAGCTCGATATCAATCTAGTCCGAGAGTTGCTTGAGCTGTTCGTTTCCTCGGATGCAGAAGAGCATCGGTGGTTGACGGGCTATGAAA
The DNA here is from genome assembly GCF_001620025.1 of Rhodococcus sp. PBTS 1. NCBI lineage: Bacteria > Bacillati > Actinomycetota > Actinomycetes > Mycobacteriales > Nocardiaceae > Rhodococcus > Rhodococcus sp. PBTS 1. The sequence goes on along the minus strand of NZ_CP015219.1, from coordinate 1,192,066 downwards.
TCGCCAAGTTGCTGGATCTGTTAGCGGCCTCGGGTGAGGTAAGCGATGACGAAATTGCACTGTTGGAATGGCGCTATCTGCCGATCATTGAGCGTGACGGTGCCCCGTCCGCCCTTATTAAAAAGATCGCGTCCACGCCCTCGTTCTTTGTTGAGTTAATATCCCTACTCTACTTTCCGAAGAACGCCGATCGTGACACATACGAGCGGCCAAACCCGGAGATGATTCACAACGCGAGCCGCCTGCTCAACGCTTGGAATGTTGTACCTGGTCAGAAGAAAGACGGCAATATTGATCTCGACGAGCTAATCGCGTGGACCGATGAATCGCGCGCGCTTCTCCGTGACGCAGATCGCTTGAACGCTGGCGAGCGGCACATCGGTCAAGTGTTAGCAATGACCGCTGAGGACGAACAGGACGTGTGGCCGCCCGAGGCGGTCCGAGAGTTCCTTGAGCAACGAGGTACAGACGAGATCATTCGTGGCTTCAGGCTCCAGACCTTCAACAAGCGTGGCGTCACTAGTCGATCGTTGGACGAAGGCGGCGCCCAGGAGCGAGCTCTAGCAACGAAGTATGGACAATGGGCAACGAAGTGCGAGACCGACTGGCCAGCTACTGCTCGCGCGTTGAGGCTTATCGCCCAGGGATACGAGCATGATGCAAATCGCGAGGACGAAGAGACGCAACGTCGCCTAAGAGGATTCGACGACTAGGTGTGGCGGGTCATGACGTTGTAGTCGCGCTTTGAAGCGTCCCGATGGTGGGGACAGGTCCCCCCGGTCGGCAGCATGAGAAGTACCACCAACTCGTCCGCCGAACAGGAAGACCTGTTGTCGTGCCTCACCGTAATGCCCCTCTCCGGAGGGCCGCCTCCGACTCGTCGAGCGTTGCCGCACCCGATCGATCGCACACGTTGTCGCCGAGACGGGCATCTCCCGTGCCTGCGCCTCGAAGTGGGTGAACCGGTACCGCAACTTCGGCACCCTCGGTCTCGAGGACCGATCCAGCGCCCCGCACCGGCAACCCACCGCGACGGATCCAGCACTAGTCCTGCAGATTGAACACTCCGCCGCTTGTAGAGGTGGCCGGCGCCTCGGATCGCGTTCGAATTACAGCGCGACGGTGTTGAGATCAGCCGACGCACCGTCACCCGACACCTCGATCACCTGGGCATCAACCGACGCCGATTCCCTCGATCCCAACGGTGGGACGAACCGATCCCCTCGCCCCATCGTCGCCCACCGACCCGCCACATGGTCCACGTGGACGTAAAGAAGGTCGGCCGTATCCCCGACGGCGGCGGATGGCGCGCCCACGGCCGCGGTCTTGACCAGACGAAGGCGGTGAGCCGGGCCAAAGCTGCCCGCACCGGCTACATCGAACTGCATTCGGCGATCGACGGGTACTCCCGACTCGCCTACCCCGAAGCGCTACCCGACGAAAAGCCATCACGGCAGCAGCATTTGTCCATCGGGCCAGGGCGTTCTTCGCCGTCCACCGTATCGACCGCATCTACCGACTGGTCACCGACAACGGGTCCTGCGACCGAGCCGACGCCTTCACCCGAGCACTGCTCGGGTGCCGGCATCAGCGCTGCACCCCGAGTACCCCGCCCACAACGGAAAAGTCGCGCGCTACAACAGGATCCTCGCGGAGGAGTTGCTCTACACCCGAACCTCGGAACCGCAACGCGAGGCAGCCCTGAGGGCTTAAAACGTTTACTGCAACTACCATCGACCGCACACTGCCGCCGGGAACCAACCACCAGCATCGCGACTGAGAGCAGGTGTCACCAACGTCGTGGCTTCGCACACCTAGCGCGTAGCCCGCGGCTTATGGCCACCGCGCGACCGCATGGTCACCCCGGCTTCCAATCGTGCTCGCCGCACCGTGTTCGGTGCTGTCCCGAAGTGAGCTCCGAGCACCTCTAGCGTCGCTCCACCTTTGTAGCCCCCGGGCGGCGCGACTCCACTGGGGCATCCCCCACCACGCCCGATCCTCGACTCCGGTCGCCGCGTCCGCGTTTCTGCTACATTCTGTACTTCCAGTTTGTTTTGTCGGCGCTCGGCCGTCTCGTCGCCTCGTCCCGGCAGGTGATCGGAGGGTGGGGCGTCGCAGGTCGAGGGGCGCGGGAACGGTCAGTGACGTGCGAGCAGGAACCGGAAGACGGACCCACCGCCCTGGTTCGGGCCGTCGGGGCCGCGGTGGATCGCTCCGCCGTGCCGGTTCTGCTCGTGCGCGCGGACGGACGGGTGGTCCGGGCCAACCCGGCGGCCCGCCTCCGCCTCGGGGACGTCGCGGCGTCGGCCGACCGCGCCTGGACGCTCGAACTGCCCGGCAGGGCGGGTCCGCAGGACTCGCCGACCATCGTCCGGGCGGGTGGTACGTGGTTCGGCCGCGCCGAGTTGGTGCAGTCGACCGGAAAGAGGGTGCCTGTGTCGACATCGGCGTTCGCGGTACACGACCGGGACGAGGATCCTCTGATCGTCGCCACCCTGCGCACTCCCGAGCTCACCCTCGATCCCCCGCGCGGCGCGTCCGACGAGATCCAGGCCGTGCTCCGCGCCTCCCGCGACGACGAGGAGCGGCACGATCGGCTGGCGGAACTGTCCCGCTTGGCGTTGCGGGGTCGCATGGGCGATCTACTCGCCGCGTCCGCCGACACGGTCGCGTACCTGCTCGGCGCCCGGCTCGCGACCATCTCCCGCGTACATGCCGACCCGACCACCATCGAGACGGTGGCCACCACCGACGGCGGTGACTCCCCTCTCGCACGCGGGAGCGACACCGTTCCGGCGTTCGTGGGGACGACCGGGACGCCGTTGCTGTGGCGGGGCGAGACCCTCGATCACCGCATCGACGCCGACGCCCTGCGGAACGCGGGCTTCGAGAACGCCGTCGCGGTGCCGATCGAAGGCGGCGGGCGCCCGTGGGGTGTACTCGCCGTCTTCGGCGTCGATCCGGGGCGTCCCGCCGACGGAACCGCGGCGCCGGTGGCGCCGGTGGCCGGCTCGGATGCGATTCCCGAGCCGTCCGTTCTCGACGAGGTCGCCGACATCGTCGGTGCCGCGGTGCACCGCGTCGGGGTGGAACGCGAACTGCGCTACCGCAGTCTGCGCGATCCGCTGACCGGACTCCCCAACCGCGCCCTGGCGCACGACCGCATCGGCTCCGCCGTGGAACGCGGCCTCGTCGCCGGCTCGTGCACCGCGGTCATGCTCATCGATCTCGACGACTTCAAGTCCATCAACGACGGGCTCGGCCACGAGGCCGGGGACACCGCCCTGGTCGCGGTGGCCACCCGACTCGCGCGCGCGTCGCGGCCCGGTGACACCGTGGCGCGACTCGGCGGCGACGAGTTCGTCGTGGTGTGCGAGAACCTGCGCGACGAGGACGACGCCGTGGCGGCTGCGGCGGTGTACGGCGACGCCGTCCGCGCCCCCGTTTCGGTGGAGGGGAACGATCTGGTCATCACCGCGAGCATCGGGGTCGCGGTGACCACCACGGACGTCCCGGTCAACGAGCTCGTCCGTCGAGCCGACGTCGCGATGTACCGCGCGAAGGACACCGGCCGGGGCCACGTCGCGCTGTTCGACCGCGACGATCGCGACCACCGCCGCCTGCAGTTGGCGCTGTCGGCGGATCTGCGCGCGGCGCTCGAGAGCCGGTACCTCACGCTCGCCTATCAACCGATCTTCGACATCGGCACCGGCCGCATCACCGCCGTAGAGGCGTTGGCGCGGTGGGAGCACCCGACGCTGGGGTCGGTCAGCCCCGAGACGTTCGTCGCCATCGCGGAGCGAACCGGTCAGATCGACCGGCTGGGACTCTGGGCGCTGCACTCGGCGTGCCGTCAGGCCGCGGAGTGGCAGTCGATCGCCGACGTCGGTGTCCGCGTGAACGTCTCGGCGCTGCAACTGCGTCGACCGGGGTTCGTCTCGGCCGTGGCCCGAGTGCTGGCGGAAACGGGACTGCCGGTCGGCCGACTGGGCCTCGAGATCACCGAGACGGTCTGGCTTGCCGACACCGCGCAGGTGCGCGACGCGCTCACCGAGCTGCACCGGATGGGGGTGTCGATACTTCTCGACGATCTCGGCAGCGGACACAGCTCGGTCACCTACCTCAACCGCTACCCGGTCATCGAGGCCTTCAAGATCGACCAGAGCTACATCCAGGCCATGCCCGGCAAACGGCCGGAAGCCATCGTGTCGGCCATCGTCTCCCTTGCGCACGCGTTCGACGTCACCGTCGTGGGCGAGGGCGTCGAGACGCAGGCGCAGTTCGACCGGCTGCGGGAGAGCGGATGCGATCTGGCGCAGGGATTCTGGCTCGCGGAACCGACCGACGCGGCGACCATGACGGACATGCTGCGCGAGCGCCGGGCCGGCTGAGCACACCGAGCCGGGCGAGACCCGGCGCCGAGTTACTCGGCGTCGGTCCGGCCCGTGGACGTTCGCTGAACGAACTCGGCGGCCACGTCGCGCACCCGCAGTCCGCGGCGCTGCGCCTCGTCCGACAGGGCGGCGAAGGCGGCCTCGGCGTCGACGCCGTCCATGGCCATCATGATGCCGCGGGCCTGTTCGATGGGTGCCCGCTGCTCCATGGCCTCGCGCAGGGCGCGCACGGCGGAGGCGGCGTCGCTGTAGCGGGTGTGCTCCCCGATCGCGCGGCCCACCGTCGTCGTGATGCCCTCGAGCACGTCGGTGTCGATGTCGTCGAACGCGTGATCACGCAGACCGTAGAGGTTGAAGGAGCCGATCACCCCGTCGAGCGTGCGGATCGGCGACGCCAGCACCGACAGAATGCCCTCCGCACGGGCGGCGTCCGTGAAGTCGGGCCACCGGTCGTCCCGGTCGGTGCAGTCGACCACCACGCTCTCGCCGGTGCGCGACGCCTGCAGGCAGGGCCCGGCCCCTGCGTCGTACTGGTGTCGGTCCACCGTCAGGGTCAGCAGGTCGGTGTACGTCGCGGTGTAGGTCGAGCCGTCGAAATCGATTGTCACGCCGCAACTGTCGGCACCGGGGATGATGTCGTGCGCCAGGTCGACGGCTTTCTGCAGCAACTCGACCACCTGGTCGGTGTCCTCGATTCGTCCGCCCAGGGCCGCGAGAATCTCGCCGAGCCGCCCGGGCGTCAGGCTCGGTCCGGCCTGCCCCTCGGTGTCCATGGAGATATTCGATCACACGGCCCGCGAACCGGCCGGAACACTCGGCCTCCTGCTGCGTAGGCTCGTGCTCGGTCACTACTCGTTTCGACGACGAACGGGTCGGGTAGCCGTCCCGTCGGTGCCGGGTTGCTCTCGCCCGGTCCCCGGGGGACGGGCCGTGTGGCCGGTGGAGGGCAGTAATCGGGCGGTCGGCGATGACGGAGGAACTGTGGATCCGGAAGTGCAGCACGAGCCCAGCGAGATCTCCTACGACGAGAACTTCTATCCGGCGCGGCCGCGGCCGCTGAAGCCGTCGGTGCGGCGCGCTTACCGGTCGCCCGGGGACCTGCCTCGCGGTGACGCGGAGGCGGACAACCCGGAGTACGTGTCCTGGCTGGTGCAGCGGTCCATGCTGCAGGACGCCAAGCTCATCGCCGAGCAGCTGTCCGGCAAGGGCAGCATGTGGCAGAACCCCTACGCCTCACCGGATCCGCGCGGCGCCGTCGAGCGCGCCCCCGTCTGGTTCACCGCCTACCCCATCTCGCTCATCGCCTCGCCGGGCCAGAGCTTCCTGGCCACCCTCGGGGACGAAGCGCTGTGGCAGCTGTTCTCGGACATCGGCATCACCGCCGTGCACACCGGCCCCGTCAAGGAGGCCGGTGGACTGCACGGGTGGCACGCCACGCCGTCGGTCGACGGTCACTTCGACCGCGTGAGCATGCAGATCGATCCGGCGTTCGGGTCCGAGGAGGAGTTCCGCCGCCTCTGCGTGGTCGCCTCGGCCTACGAGGGCATCGTCATCGACGACATCGTGCCCGGCCACACCGGCAAGGGAGCGGACTTCCGCCTCGCGGAGATGGCCTACTCCGATTACCCCGGGATCTACCACATGGTGGAGATCGAGCCGCAGGACTGGCATCTGCTTCCGCGCGTCGGCGCCGGCCGGGACTCGGTCAACATCGACGCCGACGCCGAGGCCGAACTGGCCCGCGCCGGCTACATCGTGGGCCAGCTCCAGCGCGTCATCTTCTACGAGATGGGCGTGAAGGAGACCAACTGGAGCGCGACGCCCATCATTCGCGGCGTCGACGGCGTGGAGCGCCGGTGGGTCTACCTGCACTACTTCAAGGCCGGTCAGCCCTCGATCAACTGGCTCGACCCGTCGTTCGCCGGCATGCGCCTGGTCATCGGCGACGCGTGCCATTCCATCGCCGATCTCGGCGCCGGCGCCCTGCGTCTGGACGCCAACGGCTTTCTCGGCGTCGAGCGGCGGACCGAGGGCCCGGGATGGTCGGAGGGCCACCCGCTGTCCGAGGCCGCGAACCATCTCATCGCAAGCGTGGTGCGCAAGATGGGCGGGTTCACGTTCCAGGAGCTGAACCTCACCATCGACGACATCAAGGCGATGGGCGGCAGCGGCGCGGACCTGTCCTACGACTTCATCAACCGGCCCGCGTACCACCACGCGCTGGTGATGGGGAACACCGAGTTCCTGCGCCTGACGATGAACCTCGCGCGCGATCACGGCGTCGACACCGCATCGCTGGTCCACGCGCTGCAGAACCACGACGAGATGACGTTCGAGCTGGTGCACTTCGCGACTCTGCACAAGGAGGACGAGTTCTCCTACGGCGGCGAGGTGATCAAGGGCGGCGATCTCGGGGACCAGATTCGCGCGGAGCTGTGCGAGCGACTGACCGGCCGGTGGGCCCCGTACAACCGCACCTTCACCAACAACGGCATCGCGTGCACCACGGCCTCGGTGATCACGGCGTCGCTCGGCATCCGGGACCTCGACCGCATGGACGAGACGGACATCGAGACCGTGAAGCGGGCGCACCTGCTCCTCGCGATGTACAACGCGCTGCAGCCGGGTGTCTTCGCGCTGTCCGGGTGGGACCTGTGCGGCGTGCTCCCCGTACCGGCCGAGGAGGTGGCCGATCTCATCGCAGAGGGCGACACCCGCTGGATCAACCGCGGCGCCCACGATCTGATGAACTACGCGCCCGACGCGACCCGGTCGGAGTCCGGCATCCCGCGGGGCCGGAGCCTCTACGGGTCGCTGCCCGAGCAGATGAAGGACGGATCGTCCTTCGTGCGGCAGCTCTCGCGGATCCTCGACGTGCGGAACCGCTACGGCATCGCCACGGCGACGCAGCTCGACGTGCCGTCGGTGTCGCACAAGGGACTGCTGGTGTTGGTGCACCAGCTCGCCAACGGTCTGGTCCAGGCCACGGTGCTCAACTTCACCGGCGACGAGATCACCGCGACGGTGCAGTCCAAGCACCTCCCGGGCGGGGCCACGGTGGTCGATCTGTTCACCGATCAGGAAGTCGGCACGGTCGACGAGTTGGGGAGCTTCCTGCTGACACTCGCTCCGTACCAGGGCATTCCGGTGATGCTGAAGGGCTGACCACGCAGTGGCGACCCGGCGGTAACGTCAGCAAAGGGTAGGCTAATCTATCTCGCATGCGCGTTGCGATGTTCGGGTATCAGACCTGGGGTCACCGCACCCTGCAGGCCCTCCTCGACTCCCCTCACGAGGTGGTCCTGGTGGTCACCCATCCGCCGAGCGAGCACTCCTACGAGTCGATCTGGTCCGACTCCGTCGAGGACCTCGCCCGGAGCCACGGCATCGCGGTCCACCTGGCCCAACGGCCCGACGACGCCCTCGCGGCCCGGCTGCGCGACGCGGCGCCGGACATCGTCGTCGCCAACAACTGGCGCACCAAGCTGCCGCGCGAGATCTTCGACGCGCCGCCGCACGGCACGCTGAATCTGCACGATTCGCTGCTGCCTCGGTTCACCGGCTTCTCCCCCGTCATCTGGTCGCTGATCAGCGGCGCCGCGGAGACCGGCCTGACCGCCCACCGGATGGACGACGACCTCGACACCGGCGACATCGTGGTCCAGCGCGCGGTGCCGATCGGCGAGCGGGACACCGCCACGGAACTCGTCCAGGCCACCATCGACCTCATCCCGGAGGTGCTCACCGAAGCGCTGGCCGCCATCGAGAGCGGTACGGCCGAGTGGACACCCCAGGACCTCGCCCAGCGCACCTTCTTCCACAAGCGCTCGGACGTCGACAGCCGGATCGACTGGACCTGGCCCGCCGAGGAGATCGACCGCCTGATCCGCGCCCAGTCCGACCCCTACCCCGACGCCTGGACCCACTACCGCGGCGAGCGCATCGGCATCACCCGCGCCCACGTCTCCATCTGCTGCTACGGCGGCACCCCCGGCCGCGTGTTCATTCACGAGGGCGACGGCATGGCCATCGTCGCCGGCCCGTCGGCCCACCTCGGCCGGAATCGCGCCCTCGTCGTCGACGAGGTCCGCACCGCCGACGGCCGCACCGTTCCCGCGACGGAGTTCTTCCCCCACGGCGGCGGGTATCTGACCGACCGACCCTGACCGGAGTCGTTTCCGCGTCCCCCTCGCGGGTACCGCAGGCCGGTGAGCACCCCTGTACCCGGCCTGACCGTCGCCGTCACCGGCGCCACCGGCAACCTCGGCACCGCCGTCGTCGACGCCCTCGCGGCCGACGATCGCGTCGCGGCGATCCTGGCCATCGCCCGCCGCGCGCCCGATCCCGACGCGTGGTCGCCGCCGAAGACGCGCGTTGCCGTGGCCGACATCGCCCGCGACGACCTCGAGCCCCTGTTCGCGGGAGTCGACGTCGTCGTCCACCTGGCGTGGCAGTTCCAGCCGACCCGCGACCCCATCGCCACGTGGAACGCGAACGTGGTCGGCGCGATGGCCGTGTTCGACGCCGTCGCCGCCGCCCGAGTGCCGGCGCTGGTCCACGCGTCGTCCGTCGGCGCCTACGCGCCGGGCCCGAAGGACCGTCCGGTGGACGAGTCCTGGCCCACCCACGGCTGGCAGGGCGCGGCCTACACGCGGGAGAAGTCGTACCTCGAGCGCGTCCTGGACGGGTTCGAGGCCGCCCACCCCTCGATCCGCCTGGTCCGCATGCGACCCGGGTTCGTCTTCCGCGAGGAAGCCGCGACCGAGCAGCGCAAGCTGTTCGGCGGCCCGCTGGTCCCCGCTCGGCTGGTGCGTCCCGGCCTGATCCCGCTGTTCCCGAACGTGCCCGGGCTGGTCATGCAGGGAGTCCACACCGAGGACGTCGGGCGTGCGTTCGCCGCGGCCGCCACCACCGAGGTGACCGGGGCGTTCAACGTCGCGGCCGACCCGGTCATCACTCCGCGCACCTTCGCCGACGTGCTCGGCGCGCGGCTCGTCCCGGTCCCCGCCGGGGCGGTGCGACTCGCGCTCGACGCGCTGTTCACGGCGCGTCTTGTCCCCACCGACCCCGGCCTGTTCGACGCCGTGCTGCGCCTGCCCGTCATGTCCACCGACCGTGCCCGCACCGAACTCGGATGGTCGCCGCGGCATTCGGCGCGCGAGGCGCTCGCCGAATTCGTCCGAGGCGTCCACACCGTCGCCGACGCGCCCACCCCGCCGCTCTCCGACCGCACCTGACCCGGGGGGTCTCGCGCGGTTTCCACCCCCGTGCGCAGGGGAAGACGATCGGCATGGCCACCACGCGTCCCACCGCCGCCGACCCGTCGACGTCGTACGACCCGGACGACGATCGCAAGCCGGATTCGCCCACGGACCTGACCAAGCCGTCGTTCCTCTACGTCGTCCGCAAGACCGCGCGCGAGTTCTCCAAGGACCAGTGCACGGACCTCGCCGCGGCTCTCACGTACTACGCGGTTCTGTCGATCTTTCCCGCGCTGCTGGCCATGGTGTCCCTGCTCGGCGTCTTCGGCCAGGGCGAGCGCACGGTGAACGCCGTCCTCGACATCGTCTCCGACCTCGGCCCGTCGTCGGCCGTCGACACGTTGCGAGAACCGATCTCCCAGTTGGTCGCGACGCCGACGGCCGGCCTCGCGTTGATCATCGGTCTCGCCGGTGCGATCTGGTCCGCCTCCGGCTACGTCGGGGCCTTCGGGCGCGCGATGAACCGTATGTACGAGGTCGACGAGGGTCGGCCGGTATGGAAGCTGCGCCCGGTCATGCTGCTGGTGACGTTGATCGGCCTGATCTGCCTCGCCTCGGGAGCGTTGATGCTGGCGGTCAGCGGACCGGTGGCGCAGGCGATCGGCGACGCCGTCGGACTCGGCGACACCACACTCATGATCTGGAACATCGTGCGCTGGCCCCTCATCCTGATCCTGGTGGTGATCGCGGTGGCGGTGCTCTACTACGCCACCCCGAACGTCCAGCAGCCGAAGTTTCGGTGGGTCAGCACGGGGGCCGCGTTGGCCATCGTGACCTGGATCGTCGCCTCGGCGCTGTTCGGGTTCTACGTCGCCAACTTCTCGAGCTACAACGCGACGTACGGATCGCTGGCGGGCGTCGTGATCTTCCTGTTGTGGCTGTGGATCACCAATCTCGCGCTGCTGTTCGGCGCGGAGCTGGACTCCGAACTCGAGCGAGGGCGCGAACTGCAGGCCGGGCTGCGCGCGGAAGAGCACCTGCAACTGCCGGAGCGCGATACCCGCGTGTCGGAGAAGAACGCCGAGAAGGACGCCGAGCACGTCGAGCGGGGCCGCTCGCTCCGACTCTCGCGCGGCAGAGACGACTCCGCTCCGCGTTAGTCCAGCGCGCGGACCCGCCACGAATCTCCTGTGTCACCGCGGCACCTTTCGGTCGCGAATCCCGGCGTCCAGCCCTCGGCGCCCCCGGCTCCATCCGACTCGGTGCGCCCACCGCGCACGTCTGCGAGGCATCATGTCGTCCACCCGCCCGTCCGGAGTCGATCGTCCCGGCCCCGGCACCGCCCTGATCACCGGCGCGTCCAGCGGCATCGGCCGCGCCACCGCTCACCTCTACGCCGAACGCGGTTGGTCGCTCGTCCTCTGCGCCCGCGGGCGCGACGGCCTCGAGGACGTTGCCGACGAGTGCCGTCGCCGTGGCGCCGGTGACGTGGCGATCAAACCCGTCGACGTCTCGGACGGCGACGAGGTTCACAAGATGGTCACGGAGACCGTCGAACAGTTCGGCCGAGTCGACGTGTGCGTCCACAGCGCCGCCGTCATGTCCTACGGAACGTTCCTGGACACCCCCGCCGAGGTGTTCGACCACGCGATCTCCGTCGATCTGATCGGCGCGGCCAACGTCGCACGGTCGATCCTGACCGTCTACCGCGACCAGGGCGACGGGCACCTCGTCATCATCGGATCGCTACTCGGACGCATCGCCGTGCCCTGGATGGGCACGTACGTCACGGCCAAGTGGGGACTGCGCGGCCTCACGCGCACGCTGCAGCAGGAAATGCAGCAGTACCCCGGCATCCACGTCAGCTCGGTGGCGCCCGGCGCGGTCCGCACCCCGATCTACGAGCAGGCCGCCACCGTGGTCGGGCGCGCCGGATCTCCCCCGCCGCCGGTGACGACGCCCGAGGTGATCGCCCGCGCCGTCGACCGCGTGGTGCGCAAGCCGCAGCGCGAGCGTGACGCGGACGCGGTCTTCGGCTACGTCAACAAGGTCGCTGCCCTGGGCTACACCGTCGTGCCGGCGGTGTTCGACCGACTCGTGGGGCCGCTCATGTGGCGCTTCGGCATCTCGCGCGAGCCCAAAGACGATGCGGAGGGCAATGTATTCCGCTCCCGAAGCCCCTATCGACAGTGATCCCCCGTCACCGGACCGATCCTGAGACAGACTGACGGGTATGGCCCCTCGACGCCTCGCTCCCCAGCACCTCGGCTCGCTGATCGGTGCCGTGTTCGGCCTCGTCTTCGTGCTCGTGAATTCCGCGACGTCGCCGACACCCGTCCGAGTGGTGCTCGTCGTCGCGGCGATGGCGGCCGCGGCGCTGGTGCTGGTGGGTATCGCGCGCGGTCCGGCCCCGTCAACTCCGCCCTCGGTGCGCCCGTTCGGGCGCGGCTACTGGGCCGTCGTCGCGGCCGAGGTGGTGGCCATCGTGGTCGGCGTGCGCGTCGTCGCAGCGGCCGGACACCCACAGGCCGGGGTCGCGTGGGTGGCCACCGTCGTCGGCGTGCACTTCGTGGTGCTCGCGGTGCTGTGGCGGCTACGGCTCTTCCACGTCCTCGGCGGGGCCCTCACCGCCCTCGGCGTGGCCGGGCTCGTCCTGGCGTTCGCGGGCGCACCCGCCGTCGCGACGGACCTGACCGCGGGTGTCGGATCCGGCGTCGTGCTGCTCGTCTTCGCCCTGGTCGGAGTGTGGAGAGCCGGTGGCACCAGGCGATTTGGCAGTGCACGGGTGCTATGAGTTAGAGTCTCTTCTCGGCCGGTCACGCACCGGCTGCAGCATTCCCCCATAGCTCAATTGGCAGAGCATTCGACTGTTAATCGAAGGGTTTCTGGTTCAAGTCCAGATGGGGGAGCTTTCGACAAGCCCCGGATCGCGCTCGATCGGTCCGGGGCTTTCTCGTGTCTCCGCCCGAGGGGTGGGGTGCACGCACGGGGGTATGACATCGGGCAGGATGGACACCCCGTCACCCGACCACCGAGAGGACCGCTGCACTCATGATGCGTTTGTTGGTCGGCGTCGCTGCCGGATACGTGCTCGGCACCAAAGCCGGCCGCGGTCGGTACGAGCAGATCTCCCGCGCCACCAAGGCCGTCGCCTCGAGCCCGGCCACCAAGAAGATCGTCACCGCGGGCCGGCAGAAGCTGTCCGATTCGCTGAACACCCAGCCGAAGCTCGAGCCCATGAAGCAGTACGACGACACGCAGGTGTTCGTCCCGCGCGACCAGCTCTAGATCGCGGGGAACTCCGCGTCGGTGGTGCTGCCCACCGCCTGTTCGAGCAGGCTGCGGCGATACTGCTCGAGCGCGATGAGGTCGCCGAAGAGCGCGTTGTAGTCCTCCGGCTTCTCGATCGGCGACATGCGCTGGAGCTTCGACTTCAGCTCGGCGACCTGACGGCCCACCCAGACTTCCTGCAGCCGAGCCAGCACGCCCGAGATGTAGCGCGGGGTCGCCTCCTCCGAGATGGGCATCGGCTCGACCGCCAGCTCGGTCACCAGGGACCGCAGGCCCTTCGCCTCGGCCTTCTTGCCGACGGCGTCGAGCCACTCTCCTCCCCCGAGTCCCGCCGCGGTGCCGCCGGCCTCCCGGACGGCGTCCGAGACCGCGGCGTACGCCGGGTGACCGAAGGTCTCCGGGGGCAGCGAGTCGAACACCGAGCCGGCGATACCGGGGTGCTGCATCACCGCCTTGAGCGCCTCCCGCTGGGGCCACAACGTCGGATCGTCCCGACGCGGGTGAGCCGGCCCGGCCGGCGCGGCGGAATCCTCGGTCGGCCGGGACGGGCGACGCAACGGTGCGGGCGCGGCGCCCTTGGCGATCTTCGCGGCCTCCTCGCGGACCCGCCCGACCACCATGCGCTCGTCGATCCACCCCACCCAGCCGGACAGGCGCGCAGCGTAGTTGTCCCGCAGCGCGCGGTCCTTCATCTGCGCGACCATCGGTACGGTGCGGCGCAGCGCCTCCACCTGCCCCTCGGCGGTATCGAGGTTGCACTCGGCGAGCGCGCCCCGAATGGCGAACTCGAACAACGGAGTACGACGAGCCACGAGGTCGCGTACGGCGGCGTCGCCCTGGCGCAGCCGTAGATCGCACGGGTCCATTCCCTCGGGCGCGACGGCGATGAACGTCTGTCCGGCGAGCTTCTGATCGCCGGAGAACGCCTTCATCGCTGCGGCCTGCCCGGCCTCGTCGCCGTCGAAGGTGTAGATGATCTCGCCGCGCCAGAACTTGTCGTCCATGAGCAGCCGACGCAGCAACGCGAGGTGGTCGTCACCGAATGCCGTGCCGCACGACGCGACGGCGGTGGTGACGCCCGCGAGGTGCATCGCCATGACGTCGGTGTACCCCTCGACGACGACGGCCTGATGCCCCTTGGCGATGTCCTTCTTGGCCAGGTCGAGACCGAACAGCACCTGGGACTTCTTGTACAGCAACGTCTCCGGCGTGTTGACGTACTTGCCGGGCATGGTGTCGTCGTCGAAGATCTTGCGGGCGCCGAAGCCGATGACGTCGCCGGCGAGGTTGCGGATGGGCCACAGGAGTCGGCGGTGGAACCGGTCGATCGGACCCCGCTTGCCCTGCCGCGCCAGCCCCGCGGCTTCGAGCTCGGCGAACTCGAACCCCTTCTTCAGCAGGTGCTTGGTCAGCGTGTCCCAGCCGCCGGGAGCGAAGCCGCAGCCGAACAACCGCGCGGCCGCCGCATCGAAGTTGCGCTCGGTCAGGTAGTCCCGTGCGGCCTGCGCCTCGGGCGATCCGAGCTGCTCGGCGTAGAACTGTTGCGCCGCAGCGTTGGCCGCGACCAGACGCGCCCGCGTGCCGCGGTCCCGCTGGACGGAGGTACCGCCGCCCTCGTAGTCGATCCGGTAGTTCAGCCGGTCGGCGAGCTGCTCGACGGACTCGACGAAGCTGATGTGCTCCATCTTCTGCAGGAACGTGTAGACGTCCCCGCCCTCGCCGCACCCGAAGCAGTGGAACGTGCCGTGGTTCGGCCGCACGTGGAACGACGGCGTCTTCTCGTCGTGGAACGGGCACAGGCCCATCATCGAATCGCCGCGCGGCGCCTTCAGGGCGACGTACTCGCCGACGATGTCCTCGATGCGCGTCCGTTCACGAACGGCCGCGATGTCTCGTTCGGGTATTCGGCCGGCCACCGGGACAGTCTAGGCGTCCGGTCCGACGGCCCCGCACGGGCGAGCGGGCCGCTCTCCAGCCCCACGAGCGGGCCGCTCTCCGACCCCACGAGCGGGCCGCTCTAACCCCACGACGCCTGCGCGCCGAGGCTGGCGGCGTCGATGCGTTCGAGCCGGGACTCGGTGCAGGACGCGATCTGGTCGACGACGACGCGGGTGCGGGCGGCGTCGTCACCGGCGGCGGACCAGGCCGGCAGGAACATCGGGTCGAGCGAGGCGGGCGCGGAGTGCAGCAGCCACGCGGCGACGCGGTGGATGCGGTCGCGTTGGCGGTCCTGGCGGCGGCGGTGACCGTCGTCGGACATGACGTAGCGGAGCGCCATCGTCTTGAGCAACGCCACCTCCGCGCGGACCAGCTCGGGTACGGAGAGGTCGGCGTCGTACCGCCGGACCGCGCGTCCGTCGGCGGCCTCCCGGGTGGAGGAGACGGCGGCCGTGGTGAACCGCCCCACCAGCTCGCTCGTCATGCGCTTCAGGGCGACCGAGCGGACCAGAGTGCCGTCGTACCCGGCGGCGTCGGAGACCACCGGCAGCTCCGACAGTCGTTGCGCCGCCTCGCACATCAGGTCGCGGTCCAGGCCGCGGAACTCGCGGATCGCGAGGTCGGCCAACGCGTCCTGCTCGGCCCGATCGGCGAGCGAACGGAGGTCGATGCGCCCGGCGATGACGCCGTCCTCGACGTCGTGCACCGAGTACGCGACGTCGTCGGCCCAGTCCATGGCCTGCGCTTCGAGGCACTGCCGCCGCTCCGGCGCCCCCGCGCGCACCCAGGCCAGGGTGGCGGCGTCGTCGTCGTACGCGCCGAACTTGGCGCCCGGCGACGGCCTGGTCCACGGGTACTTGATGGCCGCGTCCAGGGACGCGCGGGTGAGGTTGAGTCCGGCGCTACGACCGTCGTCGCCGAGCACCTTCGGTTCCAGCGCGGTGAGGATGCGCAGGTTCTGCGCGTTGCCCTCGAAGCCGCCGCAGGACGCGGCGACCTCGTCGAGCGCGCGCTCACCGTTGTGGCCGTAGGGCGGGTGACCGATGTCGTGGGCGAGCCCGGCGAGCTCGACCAGGTCGGGATCGCACCCGATGCCGTCGGCGATGCTGCGGCCGATCTGCGCCACCTCGAGCGAGTGGGTCAGCCGCGTGCGCGGCGTGTCGCCCTCCCGCGGACCGGTCACCTGGGTCTTGTCGGCCAGTCTGCGCAGTGCCGCCGAGTGCAGCACCCGAGCGCGGTCGCGGGCGAACGCACCGCGCGATTCGGCGGCCGACTCCGGCGCGAGGCCGGCGGACTTCGGTGCCTCCGGAACCCGGCGGTCGACGTCGGCGTCGGTGTAGGTGTCGGTCGCAGGCCGGCCGGCCATCACTGTCCTGCCGTGTAGGAGAAGTCCGCGGAGTGGTGGGTGAGCTGGTACCACAGCAGAGCCGCTGTCTCCCGGCCGATTCCGTGGATCTGCGACTCCCGCGTGTACACCGCGGGTCCCTGCCGGGTGGGCGAGGTCCACGCGTCCAGACCGGCGTCCTGCGCCATGGTGCGCGTCCGCAACGAGTGCCACGGGTCGCTCACCAGCGTCACCCGATTCAGGCCGCGGCTCTGCAGTTCGGCGGCCACCGCCTCGATGCTGCGCAGCGTGTCCGAGCCCTCCTCGACGGCGACGACGTCCTGCGCCGGCACCCCCTGGTCGACGAGGTAGGTGCGGCCCGACGCGGCCTCGGTGTAGTTGTCCCCCACCTGTTTTCCGCCGACGGTGACCACCAGCGGGGCGATACCGGCCTGGTAGAGCGCCGAGGCCTGCGCGAGCCGCGCCTCGAACACCGACGACGGCACGCCGTCGTACTGAGCCGCTCCCAGCACCACGATGGCGTCGGACGGCGTGTGATCGTCGATGCGCGCCACCTGCCACACGCGGACGGCCGTGCCCAGCACCACCAGCAGTCCCACCAGGACGACGCCCGCGATCAGCCGACGGATCCACCGCGCCAGCGTGCCCCCGAACCCCAGCCGGGGTGGTCGGGTGGCCGTGTCGCGGTATCCGTCGCGGTCGTCGTAGTAGTAGTCCGTACTCATCGCGACCCAGTTTGCCAGCCGCACCTGTGACCGACGTGTGCGGCGCGCGAAGCGGTCAGAGCCACCCGTTGTCGAGCGCCACCCGTACGGCTTCGGCCCGCGTGGCAGCCCCGGTCTTGCCGATCGCGGCCGAGAGGTGGTTGCGCACCGTGCCCTCCGACAGGTGGAGCTCCCGCGCGATCGCCGACGCCGTCCCGCCCGAGCGCGCCGCGACCAGGACGTCCCGCTCGCGCGCCGTCAGGGGCGACGTCCCGGCCGTCAGCGTCTCGGTGGCGAGCGTCGGGTCGACGACGCGCAGACCGGCGTGCACCCGCCGTACCGCGTCCGCGAGGGCACGCGCCGGGGTGTCCTTGACGACGAATCCGCTCGCGCCCGCGTCGAGCGCGCGACGAACGTAGCCGGGTCGACCGAAGGTGGTCACCACGAGCACCCGGCAATCGGGCACGGCGGCGCGCAGTGCTGCGGTGGTCTCGATGCCGTCGCCGCCGGGCATCTCGACGTCGAGGAGCGCGACGTGCGGGCGATGCACCCGTGCGGCCGGCACCACCTCGTCGCCGCGGCCGACCTCGGCGACCACCTCGAGATCGTGCTCGAGTCCCAGCAGGGCAGCGACCGCTCCACGGACGAGCGATTGGTCGTCCGCGAGCAACAACCTGATGGAGTCGGTCACGTCGTCACCTCCGCGGTCACCCGGAACCCGCCGCGGGTGCCACGGGCGATCGTCAGTGTCCCGCCGGCATCGCGCACCAGGTCGGCCAACCCGCTCAGTCCCGAGCCGGCGGGCTCGTGGTCGACTCCCGGCACCGTGTCGTCGGCTCTGCCCACCGGCCCCACACCGTCGTCCTCCACGCTGATGCGGTCGCGTCCGAGGTCCACCGTGCAGGTCGACGCCCCGCTGTGGCGCACCACGTTGGTCACCGCCTCGCGCAGCACACGGGCGAACAGTTCGCGCCGGTGGTCGGGAACGTCGTCGACGCGTCCGATCCGGCGCAGCTCGATCGCCGCCGCGTCGAGTGCGCTGCGCGCCCCGAGCACCTCCTCGTCGAGCCGCAGGTGTCGGAACCCGCCGACGGTCGACCGGACGTCGGCGAGGGCCTGCCGGGTGAGCGCCTCGATGTCGGCGATCTCCGCGGCCGCGCGCCCGGGATCGAGCTCGATCAGGCGCCCCGCCAGCTCGGCCTTCACGGTGACGACGGTGAGCGAATGTCCGAGGATGTCGTGTACGTCGCGGGCGAGGCGCTCCCGTTCCGCGACGACGGCAAGGTCGGCGAGGCGCCGCCGTACCTCCAGCAGTTGGGCGTTGCGCTGGACCAAGGTCCGCACTCCCCAGGCCGCCATGGCCGCGGCGACCACCGTGATGGCCGCCGAGTTGTCGGGCGTCCATCCGTCGACCACTCGCGGCAGGATCTCCACGGCGGCCGCCACGCCGGCGACGACGGCGACGCCGGCGCGGCCCGGCAGCGTGATGATGCCGAACACCGCGATGTACACCGATCCGGTGAGCACGGAGTCCCCGGCGGCCGGGACCACGAGGACGAGCAGGACAGTGAGCAGGACGAGAACGACCCACGCACGCCGAGTCTGTTCCGGCCGCCGGTCCTCCTCGTGCAGGCGGCGGCGGAACTCTCGGAAACCCAGGACGAAGACAAGGGCGAAGACGGCCAGCGACACGACGCCGACGAGCGTCCACTCCCACGGCCCCCGGTACTGCCGGATCCGGTCCAGCGGGTAGACGAGGAACGCCAGCCAGATGGCGCTGAACAGCCACCCCCGGCGCTGCCGGCGCTCGTCCTCTTCCCCGACGAGCGTAGCGACGATGTCCGTCATCGTCGCCACGCTAGACGCGTCCCGTCGGCCGCGCGTGGTCAACCACGAGCGGTGTCGCGGCGGAACATCACCCGGGCTCCGAGGACGAACACGGCCGTCCACACGACGACGTTGACGATCGCCTCGCCGAGGTTCGCCGCCGTCACGTCCCCGATCGGAGCGCGGGCGATGGTGGCGACACCCCACGTCGGGACCACCCTCGCCACGTCGGCGAACCATCCGCTCGCGGGGACGAACAGTCCGCCGGCGAAGGCGAGCAACGCCAGACCGGGCCCGAGGATCTGCATGACGTTCTCCGACGGCAGCACGTAGCCCATGAAGAGGCCGAAGGCGGCGAAGACGACGGAGGTGAGCCACGCCAGGACGAAGCAGGTCACCCACGCGGTGGCGGTGAGATGGGCTCCGGTGAGAGCGCCGACGACGAACACGGTGGTGACCGACACGAGTCCCAGCGCCATGGCGACGAGGATCTTGGTGGCGACGTACGCGACGGGATCGAGGGGCGTGAGCCGCAACTGACGAGTCCACCCCACGCCGCGCTCGATCGAGACCATCGCGCCACCGCTGGTGGTGGCGAGCATCGCACCGTAGAGCGCCATGCTCACCATGACGTAGCCGGTGACGTTGGCCGAGCCGACCGTCTCCGTGCGGAGGTCGCCGGAGAGTCCGAAGACGGCGAAGAAGACGGGCGGAATCACGAGGGTGAAGACGAGGGTGCGGCGATTGCGCAGCAGGCGGCGCAGTTCCAGACCCAGGAAGAGGAGGCTGAACCCGCCGTGGGCGGGCACGGATCGAGGACGGTCCACGGTGGTGGTCATGCGGGGCTCCCGGCGTCGGTGAGGTCGGCGGTCGTGCGGGTGTCGGTCGTGCGGGTGTCGGGGGTGCGGGTGTCGGTGGTGAGGGCCAGGAACGCGTCCTCGAGGCTGCGCGGGACGATCTCGAGGTCCCGCGCGTCCGTGGCGGACAGCAGATACCGGGCCACGAGGTCCGATCGCGTGCTGTGGACGACGATCCGATCGCCGTGGCTGCGGACGTCGTCCACCCCCGGAATGCGCAGCAGCGCAGCCCGATCGACGTCGGAGGTGACGGCGGTAACCCGTCGTCCGGCCGCGAGGTTCTTCACTTCCGCGGCCGTGCCGTCGGCGACGATGCGGCCGGCGCGGACCAGGACGATGCGGTCGGCGTAGGCGTCCGCTTCCTCGAGGTAATGGGTGGCGAACAGGACGGTCCGCCCGCGGGCGCTGTCGGCGCGCATCGCGGCCCAGAAGTCACGGCGGCCCAGGGTGTCCATGCCCGTGGTCGGCTCGTCGAGCACCACCAGGTCGGGATCCGGCAGCAGCGCGAGAGCAAACCGGAGCCGCTGCTGCTGGCCTCCGGAACACTTCCCCACCACGCGGTCGGCGAGGTCGGCGATGCCGGCCCGCTCGAGGACCTCGTCGACGGGTCGGGCACTCGCATGCAGCGCCGCGACGAGTCGCACGGTCTCGACGACCGTGACGTCGCGCAGCAGGCCGCCCGACTGGAGGACGGCCGAGATCCGCCCCGCCGCCACCGATTCGCGCGGCGCGGCGCCGAAGACGCGGACCGTGCCGCGGTCCGGCCGGGTCAATCCGAGCAGCATGTCGAGGGTGGTGGTCTTGCCGGCTCCGTTGGGGCCGAGGAAGGCGACGATCTCGCCGGGCCGGACGGTCAGGGAGAGACCGTCGACCGCGGTCACGGAGCCGAAGCTCTTGTGCAGACCGTCGAGTTCGACGGCCGGTGCGGTGTGCGGGTTCGGTGTCATGGGAACGACGATGCTCGCCGCGGCGGCCTCGTCCCCGGGTCGAGCGTCACGACGTCGCCATGACGACTGTCACGGGTCCGATCGCGGTAGGTTCCCCCCATGACTCCGGCCTCGACGCGAACGGCCCGCTCCGTGCTCGCCGCGCTGATCCTGCTGACCACCCTGCTGGGCGGCGGTGTGGCGAGAGCCGAGGAGCCGTTCCGCGTCCCGGAGCAGGTCACGGACCTCTCCGGCGTCCTCGACGACGGTGACCGCGCCGAGGTCGAGGCCGCTGTCGATCGGCTCTACACCGACCAGGGTCTGCGGCTGTGGGTGGTGCTGGTCGACGACTTCTCCGGCGTCCCGTACGCCCAGTGGGGTGAGCGCACCGCCGTCGCCAGCGACTTCGGCGACCGCGACATCCTGCTCGCCGTCGCCACCGTCGCCCGGTCCTACACGCTGAACGTCCCGCAGGCCCAGACCGCCATCTCGAACTCGGAGATCTCCGACCTCGAGCAGAGCAGCATCGAACCCGCCCTGCGCGAGGAGCAGTGGGCCGGCGCCGCCACCGCCGCGGCGACGGGGCTGGCCAAGGCCGTCTCGACCACCGGCTCCGGATCGGCCGGACTGTGGGTCGCTCTCGCCGTCCTCGTCCTGGTGGTCGTCGGCGCGATCGCGTTCGGACGCATTCGGACCGCCCGCCGTCGTCACGCGGCGGTCGAGGCGGCACGCACGGTCGACGGCAGCGATCCGGCCGCGCTGGCCGCTCTGCCCGCCGACGTCCTCGACGAGCGGGCGCGCGAGATCCTCGCCGAGACCGACGAGGCCGTCCGCGCCAGCGCCGAGGAACTGGCCGCGGCCACGGACGAGCTCGGCGAGGCCGGCGCCCGCCCCTTCACGACGGCGTTGGCCGACGCCCGTCGGGCGCTCGCCGAAGCCCACGAACTGCGTCAACGTCTCGACGACGCGATCCCCGAGTCTCCGGAGGAACGACGCCGGATGGTCGAGCGCATCGTCACCTCCTGTGCGGAGGCGGACCGCGTGCTGGACGAGAAGGTGGCCGAGTTCGACGAGATTCGCAACCTGCTGATCGACGCGGGCGCGCGGCTCGACGCGCTGACCCAACGGCAGGTCGAGCAGACGGCGCGACTCGACGGCTGTACGGCCACGCTGGAATCGCTGCGGTCCCGGTACGACGCGTCCGTGCTCGCCCCCGTGGCCGACAACGTCGCGCTGGCGCGTGAGCAACTCGCGCTGGCCGATTCGGCGATCGACGACGGTCGGGACGCCGCCGCGCAGCCGGTCGGTCAGCAGGGACCGGTGGTCGCCGCCGTGCGCACGGCGGAAAGTGCGCTGACCCGGGCCCGCACGCTGCTCGACGCCGTCGATCACGCGGACGAGGACATCGTGGCGGCTGTCGACCAGTTGCCCGCCGCGATCGCCGACGCCCGTGAGGACGTGGCGACGGCGGACCGGTTGGCGACGCACGGCGGCGAGGCGTTGGCGTCGGCCCGGTCGGCGACCGTGGCCGCGATCGAGCGTGCGGAGCGCTCGGGCGCCACCGACCCGCTGGGGGCGATGCACGCCCTCGTCTCCGCCGACGCGGCGCTCGACGACGCCCTCGCCGCGGCCACGGAAGCGCAGCAACGGGACGAGCACGCCCGCGCCCGCCTCACCCGCGATCTCGCGGCGGCGTCCGCGCAGGTCCGGGCCGCGAACGAGTTCATCGCCTCGCGCAGCGGCGCCGTGAAGGTCCAGGCGCGCACACGGTTGGCGGAGGCGGAACGGCACCTGCAGGCCGCGCAGCACTTCGCGGAGTCGGACGCGCCGCGCGCCCTGCAGCACGCCGCGGCCGCTCTGTCCTTGTCGGCGCAGGCGTCGCACGCGGCGCAGGCCGACGTCGCCGACTGGGAGGCGACGCAGCGGCCGCGCCACTCCGGCGGCTACGGCGGCGGGTCCACGGCCGGGGGCGTGCTCACCGGGGTGCTGATCGACAGCGTGCTGCGCGGCGGCTTCGGTGGGGGCCGCTCCTACGGAAACCGCCGCAGCGGTGGCTACGGCGGCTTCGGTGGCGGACCTCGGTCCTTCGGTGGGTCCGGCAGCTCGGGGCGGATCGGCCGGAGCTCCGGAGGCCGGTTCTAGAGTGGCCTCCGGCCCCGTGCGCCTTTTGCACATCCTGAGATGTGCAAAAGGCGCACGGGGTCAGCTGCCGATCAGCCGGGCGGCGAGGTAGCCCTCGACCTGGTCGAGGGCGATTCGCTCCTGCGCCATCGAGTCACGTTCGCGGATGGTCACGGCGTGGTCGTCGAGGGTGTCGAAGTCGACCGTGATGCAGAACGGGGTGCCGATCTCGTCCTGGCGGCGGTAGCGGCGACCGATGGCGCCGGCGTCGTCGAACTCGACGTTCCAGTGCTGACGCAACGTGGCCGCGAGGTCCTTCGCCTTGGGCGTGAGGTCGGCGTTGCGACTGAGCGGGAGCACGGCAGCCTTGACGGGGGCGAGGCGCCGGTCGAGGCGCAGCACGGTGCGCTTGTCCACGCCGCCCTTGGCGTTGGGGGCCTCGTCCTCGTGGTAGGCGTCGACGAGGAACGCCATGAGCGAACGGGTCAGTCCCGCTGCGGGTTCGATGACGTACGGGGTGTAGCGCTCGTCGGCGGCCTGGTCGTAGAAGCTGAGGTCCTGGCCGGAGTGCTTGGCGTGCGTCGACAGATCGAAGTCGGTGCGGTTGGCGATGCCCTCGAGCTCACCCCAGGCACTGCCCTGGAACTCGAAGCGGTACTCGATGTCCACGGTGCGCTTGGAGTAGTGCGAGAGCTTCTCCTGCGCGTGCTCGTAGAGACGCAGGTTCTCCGGGTCGATGCCGAGGTCGGTGTACCACTTCATGCGGTAGTCGATCCAGTACTGGTGCCACTGCTCGTCCTCGCCGGGCTTGACGAAGAACTCCATCTCCATCTGCTCGAACTCGCGGGTGCGGAAGATGAAGTTGCCGGGCGTGATCTCGTTGCGGAAGCTCTTGCCGATCTGGCCGATGCCGAACGGCGGCTTCTTGCGCGACGTGGTGAGCACGTTGGCGAAGTTGACGAAGATGCCCTGCGCGGTCTCGGGTCGGAGGTAGTGCAGGCCGGCCTCGTCGTCCACGGGGCCGAGGAAGGTCTTGAGCAGTCCGGAGAACGCACGCGGTTCGGTCCAGGAGCCGGGCTCACCGGTCTCGGGGTCGCGGATGTCGGCGAGGCCGTTCTCGGGCGGGTGGCCGTGCTTCTCCTCGTACGCCTCGAGAAGGTGGTCGGCGCGGTAGCGCTTGTGGGTGTGGAGCGATTCGACCAGCGGGTCCGAGAAGGTCTCGACGTGACCGGACGCCTCCCAGACCTCACGCGGGAGGATGACCGAGGAGTCGAGGCCGACGGTGTCCTCGCGGCTGGTGACCATGTTGCGCCACCACTGCTTCTTGATGTTGTCCTTGAGCTCGACGCCGAGCGGGCCGTAGTCCCACGCGGACTTGGTACCGCCGTAGATCTCGCCGCACTGGTAGACGAGTCCCCGGCGTTTGGCCAGGTTGGCGACGGTATCGATCTTGGACTTCGGAGCCACGGGGCCAGTTCTCCATCTCGGGTCGTGAGTCGGTGGTGGCGGGGCGCGGACGTGGTGTGTCCGGCCGCGACACATCAGACTATCGGCCCGGTGGGGTCTCGCGGACCACCGCGTCCGCGACGCGCCCCGGTTGACATGCGCCATCACGCATATCACAATGATTACGATTTCCAATAACGACGACTCGACGACGGGGTGTTCTCTCGATGAGCGTGCCGCACGCGGTGCCGGATCCCGGCTCCACCCTTCCCCATCCGGCGACGGATCTGCCGCCCAAGGAGGTGCTGACCGGCGCCGGGGATCTGCTGCGGGCGCTCGCCGCACCGGTTCGGATCGCGATCGTGCTGCAGCTGCGCGAGTCGGCGCGGTGTGTGCACGAACTGGTGGGTGCCCTCGGCGTCACCCAGCCGTTGATCAGCCAGCACCTGCGCGTGCTCAAGGCCGCCGGGGTGGTGAACGGCGAGCGGTCCGGCCGGGAAGTGCTCTACCGGTTGGTGGACGACCATCTGGCGCACATCGTCGTCGATGCCGTGGAGCATGCGACCGAGGGGTCTGCGCAGGCGACCGAGGGTGCGGCTGGGACGGACGGTGCCGGTCGATGAGCGCGACGAAGACCGTCGGCCTCCGGTCGACCAAGCAGCGCAGCGCGATCTCGGAGTTGCTCGACACGGTCGACGAGTTCCGTTCGGCGCAGGACCTGCACGACGAGTTGCGACGACGCGGCGACGGCATCGGCCTGACCACGGTCTATCGGACGCTGCAGGCAATGGCCGACGCGGGCACCATCGACGTGCTGCGCACCGATTCCGGGGAGTCGGTGTACCGCCGCTGCTCCGCCGGCCACCACCATCACCTGGTGTGTCGAGACTGCGGTTTCACCGTGGAGGTCGAGGGCGCCGCGGTGGAGCGGTGGACGAAGTCCGTGGCCGGTGAACACGGGTTCACCGACGTCAGTCACACGGCGGAGATCTTCGGCCTGTGCAGCGAGTGCGCCGCCAAGGACTGAGACTGCCGGACGGGACTCAGGGCACCAGGCCCACGCGCGCCTTCTCGACGCCGGACAGCACCAGGACCAGCATGGTCATGAGCGGCTCGTCGTCGAGTCCGGTGGCCGGGAAGGTGTAGCGCAGGATCACGTCGGCCTGCGATCCGTGGCCGACCACCGAGATCGATCCGAACTGGGACTCGGCGTTGCGCGCGGCAACCTTGGCGCGCAGCCCACCCGACGACGGCCGGTCCCACGCGAGGACCGACGTCAGCGCGAGCACCTCGAGACCCGGTCCCAGCGCGACCGCGCGCAGCGAGCAGAGGGCGCCCGCGTACGTGAAGCCGAGCGAGCCGTCGTCGGCCACGGTGACGTCGGCGAACTGGCCGAGGATCACGCGCGTCCGGTCCTGCAGGGCCGCGACCACGTCGTGCTCGGTCATTTCACTCCCCCGAATCGCCGGTCACGCGAGGCGAACTCGACGCACGCGGCCCACAGATCGCGGCGGTCGAAGTCCGGGAACAGCTTCTCCTGGAACACCATCTCCGCGTAGGCCGACTGCCAGAGCAGGAAGTTCGACGTGCGCTGCTCGCCGGAGGGCCGGAGGAACAGGTCGACGTCCGGCATGTCGGGCTCGTCGAGGTAGCGGGCGAACGAGGCCTCGGAGATCTTCTCCGGATCGAGCTGCCCGGCCGCGGCCCGCCGGGCGATCTCGCGGGCGGCGTCGACGATCTCCGCGCGGCCGCCGTAGTTGACGCACATGGTCAGCGTCATGACGGTGTTGTCCTTCGTCAGCTCCTCCGCGATCTCGAGCTCGCGAATCACGCTGCGCCACAGCCGCGGTCGTCGCCCCGCCCATCGCACCCGGACGCCCATCTCGTGCATCTCGTCACGGCGTCGACGGATGACGTCGCGGTTGAAGCCCATGAGGAACTTGACCTCGTCGGGACTGCGTCGCCAGTTCTCCGTGGAGAACGCGTACGCCGACAGCCAGCGCACGCCGATCTCGATGCAGCCCTCCACGGTGTCCATGAGCACCGCCTCGCCGCGTTCGTGGCCGGCCGTACGGGGCAGCCCGCGGTCCTGCGCCCAGCGTCCGTTGCCGTCCATGACCAGGGCGACGTGGCGCGGAATCAGCTCCGGCTGCAGGATCGGCGCCCGCGCCCCCGACGGGTGCGGGCTCGGCGGGCGCACGGCGCGACTATCGGACGGGGTCGGCTGCTCGCGACGACGGATCACGGGTCTCATCCTGCCCGACGGTCCTGTCCGCGGGGGCACCGCGCTCGACCAGCGGCAGGGTTCGCAGTTGCCGCTCGAGGTGCCATTGCAGGTGCGCGGCCACCAGGCCGCTCGCCTGTGTCCGCACCGAGTCCGCCGTCGCGACGGCCGCGGGCCAGTCGCCGCTCTGCAGGGCGGCCATGAGGTCGAGGACGCCGACGCCCGGAGTCGCCGCCCCGGCCGGCCGGCACTGCGTGCACACCGCACCGCCGGCGGCCACGTGGAACGCCCGCAACGGGCCGGGCGCCGAGCACGTCGCGCACTCGGTGAGCGACGGCGCCCACCCGGCGAAGTTCATGGCGCGCAACAGGAAGGCGTCGAGAACCAACTCCGGTGGCCGCTCCCCGGAGCCGAGGGTGCGCAGCGCGCCGACGGTCAGCGAGTGCAGCCGCGGAGCGGGGGCGTGTTCCTCGCCGGCGAGCCGCTCCGCCGTCTCGAGGATCGCGCAGCCGGTGGTGTAGCGGGCGTAGTCGGCGACGATGTCGGCGCCGAAGGCGTTCACCGTCTGCACCTGGGTGACGATGTCGAGGTTCCGGCCCGGATACAGCTGGACGTCGATGTGCGCGAACGGTCCGAGCCGGGCGCCGAACTTCGAGGTCGTGCGGCGCACGCCCTTGGCCACGGCGCGCACCAGCCCGTGGTCCCGCGTCAACAGCGTGACGATGCGATCGGCCTCGCCGAGCTTGTGTTCACGCAGGACGACGGCGTGATCCCGGTAGGACCTCACGACTCACCCACGCCGTCCAGTGTGGCACGTCGGCACATCTCGTCGGGACGGGCTCAGGGCGCGCCGAGGTCCCGCTGGAGCGACGCGAGGGTCCGGGCGATGTTGCGTCGCTGAAAGTCCGCGAAGAGGCTGCCCCGCGTCGCCACCTTGTCGAAGACCGCGGCGAGCGCGTCCGGCCACGGACGGTCGTCGGTCCAGGTCTCGGTGACCCGAGTACCGCCGTCGACGGGGTCGAAACGGTACTCCCACGAGGCGATGGGAGTGCGGAGGATCGGCCGGTGCGGACCGATGGCCTGCACGGTGAACGCGAAGCGCTCCCCCGGGTCCGCCGCCGTCACCACGCAGCGCGTCGACCATCGCGCGGGCCCGCGGCGGTTGGTGCCGACGAACGTCATCCCGACGTAGGTGCCGCCGCGTCGCGGATCGGCGACGACGGCGCCGGTGTTCTCGGGACTCCACCGGGCCATGCGGGTGGGGTCGGCGAGAGCGGCGTAGACCTCGTCGGGCGGGGCCGCGACGACGACGGAATCGGAGACGGTTCGAGTGCGCACTCCCGACACGGTATCCGCGCGCGTCGCCGGGTACTCGGAAGGCGAAGACCCCGATCGCCGATGTCCAGTCCGATGCCACGGTTACTGTCGAGTGACGTCCGATGCGGGGGGACGAGCCGAAGAGAGAGTGTGGCCATGAGTACACGCGGAGTGCGTGATTACGACGAAGCGGATCTGTCCGTCGAGAAGCCCAAGACGCATGCTGCCGGGCCCACCGCCGTCGCGGTGTCGATGTATCGGTCGCTCGACCGAATGGGTCCGATCCGGACCGCGAAGACGCTGCTGGACCTGAACCAGGCCGAGGGTTTCGACTGCATGAGTTGCGCGTGGCCGGATCCCGATCCCGGGCATCGACACACCGCGGAGTTCTGCGAGAACGGCGCCAAGGCCGTCGCCGAGGAGGCCGACACCCGCCGCGCCACCCCGGACTTCTTCGCCCGCCACTCCATCGCCGAGCTGGACTCGCACAGCGAGCACTGGCTGGGCCAGCAGGGCCGCATCACCCACCCGATGGTCAAGCGACCCGGCGGAACTCACTACGAGGAGATCGACTGGGACGAGGCCTTCGACCTCATCGGAGCGCAGCTGCGCGCGCTCGATCCGGACGAGGCCGTGTTCTACACCTCCGGCCGCGCGTCCAACGAGTCGGCGTTCGTCTACCAGCTCTTCGTCCGGGCCTACGGCACCAACAACCTGCCGGACTGTTCGAACATGTGCCACGAATCGACGTCGATCGCCCTGCAGGAGTCGATCGGCATCGGCAAGGCCAGCGTCACGCTCGACGATGTCTACGACGCCGAGTTGATCGTTCTGGCCGGGCAGAACCCCGGCACCAACCACCCGCGCATGCTCTCCGCCCTCGAGAAGGCGAAGAAGAACGGCGCGAAGATCCTCGCGATCAACCCGCTGCGCGAGGCCGGTCTGATCAACTTCAAGAACCCGCAGACACCGCGCGGGATGATCGGTCCCGGAACCGATCTCGAGGACTTGCACCTGCCGGTGCGGATCAACGGCGACCTCGCGCTGTTCCAGGCCTTCGGGCATCTCCTGCTCGAGTGGGGCGCCGTCGATCACGAATTCGTCCGCGAGCACACCACCGGGTTCGACCTGTGGAAGCAGCACATCGAGACGCTCGACTGGGCGGAGGTGGAAGCGACCACCGGTCTGAGCCGCGCCGTCATCACCGACGCGGCCCGGATGCTCCGCGATTCCTCGGCCACCGTCTTCTGCTGGGCCATGGGCATCACCCAGCACCACAACGCGGTGAACACCGTCAAGGAGATCACCAATCTCGCGTTCCTGCAGGGGAACATCGGTAAGCGCGGGGCCGGGCTGCTGCCGGTGCGCGGACACTCCAACGTCCAGGGCGACCGCACCATGGGCATCTGGGAGCGCGCGCCCCAGCACTTCCTCGACGCGATCCAGAAGGAATTCGGCTTCGACCCGCCGCGGGAGAACGGCCTGGACACCGTCGACTCCATTCGGGCCATGCGGGACGGCAAGGCGCACTTCTTCCTGGGACTGGGCGGCAACTTCGCTCAGGCCGCGCCGGACTCCGACGTGACGTTCCAGGCACTGCGCAACACGAAGATGACGGTCCACATCTCCACCAAGATCAACCGGTCGCACCTGGTGTGCGGCGACACGGCGCTCATCCTGCCGACGAAGGGCCGGACCGAGAAGGACATCCAGGCCAGTGGACCGCAGTGGATCTCGGTGGAGGACTCCACCTGCTCGGTGCACTCCTCGCGCGGTCCGCTCGAGCCGGCGAGCCCCTACCTCAAGTCCGAGGTGGAAATCCTGACCCGGATCGCGGAGGCCACCATCGGCGACCGGTACGGGTTGGACTGGAAGGGTTTCCGTGACGACTACCGGAACATCCGCGAGCACATCTCGCGCGTCGTCCCGGGGTGTGCGGGGTACGAGGTGAACGTCCGTCGCCCCGGTGGCTTCGTTCTGCCGCACCCGCCGCGGGACTCGCGGACGTTCCAGACCGAATCGGGTCTCGGCCAGTTCGCCGTCTCCCCCATCGAGGCGCTGCAGGTCCCGCCGAAACACCTGCTGCTGCAGACGTTCCGGAGCCACGACCAGTTCAACACCACCATCTACGGACTGTCCGACCGCTACCGCGGCATCGAAGGCGGTCGCCGCGTGATCTTCATGCACCGCGGTGACATCGCCGAACTGGGCTTCCGTGACGGAGATTTCGTCGACATCACCACCCGATGGGAGGGCGACGACAGGGTGCGCTGCGCGGAGAACTTCCGCATCGTGGAGTACGCCACGCCCAAGGGTTCGGCGGCGGCCTACTACCCCGAGACCAACCCCCTCGTGCCGCTCGATTCCACTGCGGCGGAGAGCA
Organism: Rhodococcus sp. PBTS 1; assembly: GCF_001620025.1. Taxonomy (NCBI): domain Bacteria; kingdom Bacillati; phylum Actinomycetota; class Actinomycetes; order Mycobacteriales; family Nocardiaceae; genus Rhodococcus; species Rhodococcus sp. PBTS 1. The sequence goes on along the minus strand of NZ_CP015219.1, from coordinate 1,162,092 downwards.
ACTGCCCCACCTCCAAGGGCATCGTGGTGTCCCTGACTCCGGCCTCGGCGCGGCACGCGGCGTCGGGTGACGGGCAGGATCAGGTCCGGTCGGACGAGGGGCACAAGTCCCACCCCCAGCCCGAACACCTGTCCTGACCCCAGCGGTCCTCGGTGCACCGGTTGCAGCCACACAGGTTGCGACCGGTGCACGTGGCCGACGACCAGTAGAACCCGCTCAGGTTGCAACACGCGGACGTGGCTGCAACCTGTGCAGCTCGCTACTTGCTTCGGTTTCCGCAACCTGCTCCGGGTGCAACAGGAGCAGGTTGCTGGAACCGGAGCAACTTCGGAGCGCGCATCTCCGACTCGAACGTCGAACGGTCCCGCGACCACAACCCGCTCAGGGTCCAGTCACCCTCACCGGTTGTAACCCGCGCACTTGGCTACAACCCGCGCAACTTCGCGCAGCGCGCACCACCCTCAGAAGCCGAGCTTGCCCATCTGCTTCGGATCGCGCTGCCAGTCCTTCGCCACCTTCACGTGCAGGTCGAGGTAGACCCTGGTGCCGAGGAGCTTCTCGATCTGGGTCCGGGCGGCGGTCCCCACCTCGCGCAAGCGCGCACCGCCCTTGCCGATCACGATGGCCTTCTGCGACTGCCGCTCGACGTAGAGGATGGCGTGGACGTCGAGCATGTTCTCGTGGCCCTCGCGAGGCAGGACTTCCTCGATGACCACGGCGAGGGAGTGCGGGAGCTCGTCGTGCACCCCTTCCAGAGCGGCCTCGCGGATGAGCTCGGCCATCATGGTGTCCTCGGGCTCGTCGGTCAGCTCGCCGTCGGGGTAGAACGCCGGGCCGGGCGGCAGCACGGACGCGAAGACGTCGACCACCACCTCGACCTGCTCGCCCGACGCGGCGGAGACGGGCACCACCTCGGCGTCGCCGCCCAGGAGGTTCGAGACGGCCACCAGCTGTTCCATGAGCCGCTGTTTGGACACCTTGTCGATCTTCGTGACCAGCCCCACCACCGGCGTGCGCGGCGCGTTGGCCCGCACCTGCTCGAGGATGAACCGGTCGCCGGGGCCGATCTTCTCGTCGGCGGGGATGCAGAACCCGATGGCGTCGACCTCGGAGTAGGTGTCGCGCACCAGATCGTTGAGCCGCTGCCCCAGGAGGGTGCGGGGACGGTGCAACCCGGGCGTGTCCACCAGGATCAGCTGCGCGTGGTCCCGGTGCACGATGCCGCGGATGGTGTGGCGCGTGGTCTGCGGGCGTGACGACGTGATCGCGATCTTGCTGCCCACCAGCGCGTTGGTCAGGGTGGACTTGCCGGTGTTCGGCCGGCCCACGAAGCACACGAAGCCGGATCGGAACTCCGTCTCGTCGCCCTGGTCGGTTCCGGTCATCTCCGATGCTCCTCACGCTGCGTCTCGGCACCGTCGGCCGATCCGGGGGTTCCTCTGTCTCGACCCGACTCCCCGTCGGCGTCCTCGTCGTCACGGGTGAGCTTCTCGGCCAGCACCGTGTGCACCCGCACGCGGCCGCGGGCGTCACGCCCACCCTCGGCGATCAGCCGCAGACCGTGCGCCTCGACCACCGAGCCGGGCAGCGGGACGCGGCCGATCTCGTAGGACAGCAGGCCACCCACGGTGTCGACCTCGTCGTTGTCGATCTCGATGTCGAACAGCTCGCCCAGATCCTCGAGCGGGAGCCGGGACGACACGCGAATTCGGCCGTCGTCCAATGGATCCACCGGCGCGACCTCGTCGGTGTCGTACTCGTCCGCGATCTCTCCCACGATCTCCTCGAGCACGTCCTCGATGGTCACCAGTCCGGCCGTGCCGCCGTACTCGTCGACGAGCACGGCCATGTGATTCCGGTCGCGCTGCATGTCGGCCAGCAGGCCGTCGAGGGGCTTGGAGTCGGGCACGAAGACGGCCGGCCGCATGATGTCGTCGACCCGGACGCTCCGCCCGCCGTCCGAGGACGTGTAGGTCCGCTCGACGAGGTCCTTCAGGTAGACGATGCCGAGGATGTCGTCGACGTTCTCTCCGATGACGGGGATGCGGGAGTGCCCACTGCGCACGGCGAGGGTGGTGGCCTGGCCGGCCGATTTGCCGCGTTCGATCCACACCATCTCCGTGCGGGGCACCATGACCTCGCGTGCGGAGGTGTCGCCCAGCTCGAAGACGGACTGGATCATCTGGCGTTCCTCGGCGGCCACGACGCCGCGTTCCTGAGCGAGGTCGACCAGTTCCCGCAGTTCGATCTCGGATGCGAACGGCCCGTTACGGAACCCGCGACCGGGCGTGATGGCGTTGCCCACGAGGATCAACAGCCGGCTGATCGGACTCAGCAGCACGCCCAGCGCCCGAAGCGGGTAGGCCGCGCCGAGGGAGAGAGAGTAGGCGTGCTGACGGCCGAGCGTGCGGGGCCCGACGCCGATGACGACGTAGTCGACCACCACCATCACCGCCGCGGCGACGCCGAGTGCGACGGCGGGTTCGAGCAGGTCCAGCAAGGCACCCGCGAAGACGACCGTCGAGCCGATCTCGCACAGGATGCGCAGCAGCACCATGAGATTGACGTAGCGGGGCCGGTCGGCGAGCACGCGCAGCAGTTCGACGGCGCCGCCGCGTTGGTCCTTGACCATCTCCTCCACACGCGCCGAGGAGACCGTGTTGATGGCCGAATCGACGGCGGCGAACAGGCCTCCCAGCGGTACCAGCAGCACCGCCAGCACGATGAGGGCCGGAGCGTCGGTCACCGGGTGGACTCACCACCGGGCGAGGTGAAGCCGGTCTTACCCAGGAGGCGACTGTCGCGTTCGGCGGCCGCGGCCTCGCGCTCGCTGCGGCGCAGGCTCTCGTACCACTCCTCGAGCAGACTGTTCTGGAGACCGAACATCTCCTTCTCCTCGTCCGGCTCCGCGTGGTCGTAGCCCAGCAGGTGCAGCACTCCGTGCACGGTGAGCAGCGCCAACTCGTGCGCCAGCGAGTGACCGGCCTTCTCCGCCTGATCGGCTGCGAACGACGGGCACAGCACGATGTCGCCCAGCATGGACGGTCCGGGTTCCGGCGCGTCGGGCCGGCCGCCCGGCTCGAGCTCGTCCATCGGGAACGACATCACATCGGTCGGTCCCGGCAGGTCCATCCACCGCATGTGCAGATCGGCCATGGTGGGCGAGTCCACCAGCACCATCGACAACTCCGCCGCCGGGTGGACGTCCATGCGCGCGATGGCGAACCGCGCGACGGAGATCAGGTCCTCCTCGCCGACGTCCATTCCGGATTCGTTGGAGACCTCGATGCTCATGCGATCACCGTAAACGACCGTCGGCGTCCGACCGGAATCACCGGCGACGTGCGGCGCGATTCGGTCCGGCGTTCCCGCGGGCCGCGTCGTGGCGGTCGTAGGCGTCGACGATGCTCGAGACGAGACGGTGCCGCACGACGTCCGACGAATCGAGTCGAGCGAAGTGGATGTCGTCGATGTCGGTGAGAATTTCCGTCGCCGCCCGCAAGCCCGACGTCGAGCCGCCCGGCAGGTCCACCTGCGTGATGTCGCCGGTGACCACGATCTTGGAATTGAAGCCGAGCCGGGTCAGGAACATCTTCATCTGCTCGGCGGTGGTGTTCTGCGCCTCGTCGAGAATGATGAACGCGTCGTTGAGCGTGCGGCCACGCATGTACGCCAGCGGCGCGACCTCGATGATCCCGGCCTGCATCAACTTCGGGATCGCCTCGACGTCCATCATGTCGTGCAGTGCGTCGTGCAGCGGGCGCAGGTATGGATCGATCTTGTCGTGCAGCGTGCCGGGCAGGAACCCCAACCGCTCCCCCGCCTCGACCGCCGGCCGGGTCAGGATGATGCGCGAGATCTGCTTCGCCTGCAGTGCCTGCACGGCCTTCGCCATGGCGAGATAGGTCTTGCCGGTACCGGCCGGACCCACCCCGAAGACGATGGTGTTGGCGTCGATCGCGTCGACGTAGCGCTTCTGGTTCAGCGTCTTCGGCCGAATCGTCTTGCCGCGACGCGACAGGATGTCCAGGCTGAGCACCTCGGCCGGACTCTCACTGACCCCACCGTGCAGCATCGCGACGGTGCGTCGCACCGCGTCCGGCGTGACCGGACCGCCGGCCGCGACCACTCCGGCCAGTTCGGTCAGCACCCGCTTGCCGACGGCGATGTCCGACGGCACACCGTCGAGCGTCACGACGTTGCCACGCACGTGCACGTCGGCGGACAGCACCTGTTCGAGAGCGCGAAGGTTCTCGTCGGCCGATCCGAGCAGCGGGAACATGACGGCCGGGTCGAGCTCGAAGGACTCGGATGTCGCGGGCACAGCGGCTTCGCTGAGCAAGGGGCGGGCGGAGACCCGAGCCGACCGAGCGGCCGAGGAACGAGAAACGTTGTCTGTCACGTGTGCGGTATGGCCTGCTTTCGGTGCTCGTGAACTGCGGCGCTCGTGAACTGCGTCGTCCGTACTGACACCGAGTCTAACCGCGCCCACCGACAGCGCATTCCGATTACTCGGTGGGGTGCGCCGAAGGCGGAACCGGAACCGCGAGAGGCGACCTGCCCGACCACCGGTCGGTCAGCACCCCGATCGCGCCCAACGCCACCGACGCCGCCGTGGACGTCCGCAGCACCGTCGGTCCGAGGACGGTCGGACGGGCCCCGGCCTCGGACAGCGCGGCGAGCTCCTCGTCCGACAGACCGCCCTCCGGTCCGACCACCAGCACGATTCGAGTCGCGGCGCGCAACCCGGCATCCGCCAGAGGCTCGCGCGCCGATTCGTGCAACGCCAACGCCACCCCGCCGTCGCGTACGCATCCGGTGACGAGTTCGAGGACGTCGGCCGTCGACGCGAGGTCGGTGACCTCGGGAAAGAGGGCGCGTCGCGACTGTTTGGCCGCGGCCAGCGCCGCGTGGCGCCACTTGGTCACGCCCTTCTCCGCCTTCGGACCGGACCACCGCGAGACGCACCGCGACGCCTGCCACGGCACGACGACGTCGACACCCGCCTCCGTGGCCGACTCCACGGCGAGCTCGGCCCGGTCGGACTTCGGCAGGGCCTGCACGACAGTCACGGGCGGCGTCGGCGCGGGCACCGTCCGGACGTCGTCGACGACGAAGTCCAGGGTGTCGCGCGCGGTCCCGGTCACCTCGACCGTGGCCAGCGTTCCCCGGCCGTCGGACAGCACGATGTGCTCACCGGTGACGGTGCGCCGCACCGTCACCGCGTGGCGCGCCTCCGGACCGGCCAACACCCCGCGCGCTCCGACCGCCGGCACGTCGGCCAGGTGATAGACGCTGGCGACCACGGATCAGCGGGAGAACGCGTCGCGCAGTCGCGAGAACAGACCGCCCGTGTGCTGGGACGACGTGGTGACCACCTCGGCGTGATCGCGCTCGCGGTGCTTGCGCAGCTGCTTGAGCAGTTTCGTCTCGGTGGAGTCGAGACGGGCGGGAATCACCACCTCGAGGTGCGCGTGCAGATCGCCGCGGACGCCGCTGCGCAGCTTGGGCATGCCGTGGCCGCGCAGGACCTGCACGGCACCCGGCTGCGTTCCGGGGTCGATCGAGATCTCGGTGGGTCCGCCGAGGATCTCCTCGATGGTCACCTGCGTTCCCAGCGCCGCCTCGGCCATCGGCACCCGGATGGTGCAGTGCAGGTCGTCGCCGTCACGCACGAACGTCGAGTGGGTCTTCTCGACCACCTCGGCGTAGACATCACCGGCGGGGCCGCCGCCGGGGCCTACCTCGCCCTGGCCCGCGAGCCGGATGCGCATGCCGCTGCCGACGCCGGCGGGCACCTTCACCGCCAGGTCACGACGGGCACGGACCCGGCCGTCGCCCGCGCACTTGCGGCACGGATCCGGGATCGTCTCGCCGGCACCGCGGCAGGTGGGGCACGGACGCGCGGTCATCACCTGGCCGAGGAACGACCGCTGCACCGACTGGACCTCGCCGGCGCCGCCACAGGTCTCGCAGCGCACGGGCTTCGAGTCACCGTTGGTGCCCGATCCGGTGCACACGTCGCACAGGATCGCCGTGTCCACGGCGATGTGCTTGGTCACGCCGGTCGCGCACTCCTCCAGAGTCAGCGTGGTGCGCAGCAGCGAATCCGAGCCCGGCTGCACCCGGCCGCGGGGTCCGCGGGTGCCGCCGCCTCCGCCGCCGAAGAAGGCCTCGAAGACGTCGCCGAGACCGCCACCGAAACCGGCGCCGCCGAATCCGCCCGCGCCCCCGCCGCCGCTCTCGAGCGGGTCGCCGCCGAGGTCGACGATGCGGCGCTTCTCCGGGTCGGACAGCACCTCGTAGGCCGCGCTGATGTCCTTGAACTTGGACTGCGCGGCCTCGTCGGGGTTGACGTCCGGGTGGTACTCCCGCGCGAGCTTCCGGTAGGCGCGTTTGATCTCCTGGTCGCTGGCCTTGCTGTCGACGCCCAGGGTGCCGTAGTAATCGCGTGCCACGTGAGTGCTCATGTCCTCTGTGTCGTGTTCGTGGTCGTACTAGGTGCGTGCAGTGGTCGTACAGGTCGTGGTCGGGTACCCGCGCGCGTCAGCGTTCCGCGAGCACTTCGCCGATGTACCGGGCCACCGCCGCCACGGAGGCGATGGTGCCGGGATAGTCCATCCGTGTCGGTCCGAGAACGCCGAGACCGCCGAGAATGTTTCCCGCGGAACCGTAGCCGGTGGACACCACGGACGCGCCGCGCATCTCCTCCACCTTGGTCTCCTCGCCGATCTGCACCGTCACCCGCCCCGTCTCCTGGGTCGCGGCGAGCAGCTTGAGAACCACCACCTGCTCTTCCAGCGCCTCGAGGACGGACCGCAGCGAGCCGGGGAATCCGCTGAGCGCGGCGAAGTCGGCGGCGTTGCGGGTCAGGTTCGCGGTGCCGCCGAGCACCAGGCGCTCCTCGGGATGTTCGACCAGCGTCTCGACCAGCACGGTCGCCGATCGAACCACGGCGTCGCGCAGATCGTCCGGGGCGTTGTCCGCCAGTTCCGCCACGGCGATCGACGCCTGCGCCAGACGCTTGCCCTCCAACGCCCCGCCGAGCAGGGCGCGGAGGCGCGCCAGGTTGTCGTCGCCGATGACGTCGCCGAGTTCGACGATGCGCTGGTCCACCCGGCCGGAATCGGTGATGAGGACCAACAGCAACCGCGCCGGCGTCAGCGCGACCACCTCGAGGTGGCGCACCGAGGACGCCGACAGCGTGGGGTACTGCACGACGGCGACCTGTCGGGTCAGCTGGGCCAGGAGGCGAACGCCCCGACGCAGCACGTCGTCGAGATCGACGCCCGAATCGAGGAATTGCAGGATGGCCCGCCGCTCGGCCGCGGAGAGCGGCTTGATGTCGGCGATGCGGTCGACGAACTGGCGGTATCCCTTGTCGGTGGGGATGCGGCCGGAACTGGTGTGCGGTTGGGTGATGTAACCCTCCGCCTCCAGCACGGCCATGTCGTTGCGCACGGTGGCGCTGGACACTCCCAGGTTGTGGCGCTCGACCAACGCCTTCGATCCGATCGGCTCCTGGGTGGCGACGTAATCGGCCACCAGAGCACGGAGGACCTGGAAACGTCGATCCTCGGTCGTCGACACTCGTTCCTCCCTCACGCTCGTCCTGCCCGACCAGCCGATTCTAGTCGCCGGCCGGCGGCCCTACCCCGTGTGGCCGACCACCTCTACTGTGACGTGAGTGATCTTCAAGGGAGTGCGCGACGGCAAGCCGTATCCCGAGCACGGTCTGTCCCTTCGGGACTGGTCCAAGATCCCGCCGCGGCAGCTGCGGCTCGACGAGATCGTGACCACCACCAAGGTGCTCGAACTCGACCGGCTTCTGTCCGAGGACAGCACGTTCTACGGAGACCTGTTCCCGCACGCGGTGCATTTCCGCGGCGTCGTCTACCTCGAGGACGGTCTGCACCGGGCCGTGCGCGCGGCGCTGCGGAATCGCACCGTGCTGCACGCCCGGGTCTTCGACTACGACGCGATCATGGGGTAGGTGTCGGCCGAGCCCGCTCAGTCGAGCACGTCCCGGACGACGCCGTCGGCGAGGAGTCGTCCGCGGTCGGTGAGGACGTAGCGATCGCCGCGGCGGTCGAGCAGTCCGGACCGGACGGCGTCGTCGGCGCGGTCGCGCTCCGCCGGGTGCAGGTCCTCGGCCGCGACACCAGTACGCAGTCGCACGGTGAGCATCACGCGCTCGAGGTGGCGTTCGTCGTCGGTCAACACCTCGCTGTCGGCGACGGGCAGCAGTCCACCGGCCAGGGTCTCGGCGTAGCGGGCGGGGTGCTTGACGTTCCAGAACCGGGTGCCGCCGACGTGACTGTGGGCCCCGGGGCCGATCCCCCACCAGTCCCCGCCGTCCCAGTAGCCGAGGTTGTGTCGGCAGGCGGCGCCCTCGCCGCGGGCGAAGTTGGACACCTCGTACCAGGCGAAACCGGCCGCGCCGAGCGTCGCGTCGATCCGTTCGTAGCGGGCCGCGAGGACGTCGTCGTCGGGCATGGGGATCTCGCCGCGTCGGACGCGACGAGCCAGCGCCGTGCCGTCCTCGACGATGAGCGCGTAGGCCGAGACGTGGTCGACGCCGGCGTCGATCACGGCGGCGAGCGACGCGTCGAGGTCGGCGTCCTCCTCGCCGGGGGTGCCGTAGATGAGATCGAGGTTGACGTGCGCGAAGCCCGCGTCGGCCGCCTCCCTGGCCGCCGCGACGGCGCGACCGGGCGTGTGAGCCCGATCGAGGGCGGCGAGCACGTGCGGCGCCGCGGACTGCATGCCCAGCGAAACGCGGGTGTAGCCGGCCGCGCGGATGCCGTCGAAGAAGGCCGGAGAGGTCGACTCGGGATTCGACTCGGTGGTCACCTCGGCGTCCGGCGCCAGGTCGAACGCGGCTCGGGTCGCGTCCAGCAGGTCGGTCAGACCGCTCGCCCCGAGCAACGACGGCGTCCCGCCGCCCACGAAGACGGTGTCCACCGTGGGAACGGCCCCGGCCTCGCGCGCGAAGACGGCCGCGGCCGACTCCAGTTCGCGGCGCACGCCGTCGAGCCACGACTGCGGGGACGCGGAGCCGCCCAGCTCCCCCGCGGTGTAGGTGTTGAAGTCGCAGTAGCCGCACCGCGTCGCGCAGAAGGGAACGTGGAGGTAGAGCCCGAACGGGTGGGCGGGCCGCGAGAACGCCGCGCTCGGCAGCGGATGCGCCGCCGCAGTGGCGAGGGGTGGAGAGGTCACCGTGTCCATTGTCCTCCCCCGGTCCCGGGGCGTACGACGGGAGTGTCCGCCCGCCGTGGCAGAATGTGGCGCATGACCGTCGTGGAGATCATGCTGGTGGCTCGCCGCCACGTCGATCTCGCGCGCGTCTGCAGCTGTCTGGGGCCCATCGTCTGACATTCCCGCCAGCCCGCACACTCCCGGCCGGTCGGGGACGAGGTGTGCGGACCAGCCCTCCGGACCCTCTCGCTCCCGCCCGCGCCCCGAATCCTCTGGAGCGCGAACTTCGTGACGACACCTGAGACCGCATCCCCCGCACCCCGCGCGCGATCGCCGCGGCCGGCCAAGCGCCGGTCCGAGGGCCAGTGGGCGCTCGGCTACCGGGAACCGCTGAACCCGAACGAGCAGAACAAGAAGGACGACAACCCGCTCAACGTGCGGGCGCGGATCGAGAACATCTACTCCAAGCAGGGCTTCGACAGCATCGACAAGAGCGATCTGCGGGGCCGGTTCCGCTGGTGGGGTCTCTACACCCAGCGCGAGCAGGGGTACGACGGCACGTTCACCGGCGACGAGAACATCGACCTCCTCGAGGCGAAGTACTTCATGATGCGCATTCGCTGCGACGCGGGCGCCCTGACCGCGCAGCAGCTGCGCACCCTCGGCGAGATCTCCACGGAGTTCGGCCGCGATACCGCCGACCTCTCCGATCGGGAGAACGTCCAGTACCACTGGATCCGGGTGGAGGACGTACCCGAGATCTGGCGTCGCATCGAAGCGGTCGGGCTGAAGACCACCGAGGCCTGCGGCGACTGCCCGCGCGTCGTCCTCGGTTCGCCGCTCGCCGGGGAGTCGCTCGACGAGGTGCTCGATCCCACCCCCGCCATCGACGCGATCGTCGAGCGGTACATCGGCAAGCCCGAGTACTCGAACCTGCCGCGCAAGTTCAAGACCGCCATCTCCGGCCAGCAGGACGTGGTCCACGAGGTCAACGACGTGGCGTTCATCGGCGTGAACCACCCGGAGCACGGCCCCGGCCTCGACCTCTGGGTCGGCGGCGGACTGTCCACCAACCCGATGCTCGCGCAGCGTCTCGGCGTGTGGGTGCCTCTCGACGAGGTGCCCGACGTGTGGGAGGGCGTGGTCTCGATCTTCCGCGACTACGGCTACCGTCGCCTCCGCAACAAGGCGCGGCTGAAGTTCCTGGTCAAGGACTGGGGCGTCGAGAAGTTCCGCGAGGTCCTCGAGACCGAGTACCTGAAGCGGCCGCTGCTCGACGGGCCGGCGCCGGAGAAGCCGACGCGCCCCATCGACCACGTCGGCGTGCAGAAGCTGAAGAACGGGCTGAACGCGGTGGGCCTCGCCCCGATCGCGGGTCGAGTGTCCGGCACCATCCTGCAGAAGGTGGCCGATGCCGCCGAGCGAGCCGGCTCGGACCGCATGCGGTTCACCCCGTACCAGAAGCTCATCGTCCTCGACATCGCCGACGAGAAGCTGGAGCAGTTCATCGCCGAGATGGACGCACTGGGGTTGCCCGCGCGGCCGTCCGCATGGCGCCGAAACCTCATGGCGTGCAGCGGTATCGAGTTCTGCAAACTGTCCTTCGCCGAGACCCGCAAGCGGTCGCAGGTGCTGGTGCCCGAGCTCGAGGAGCGGCTGGCGGACATCAACGCGCAGCTCGACGTGCCGATCACCGTGAACATCAACGGCTGCCCCAACAGCTGCGCGCGCTCGCAGGTCGCCGACATCGGGTTCAAGGGTCAGCTGGTCGACGACGGCAACGGTGGCCAGGTGGAGGGCTTCCAGGTCCACCTCGGCGGCAGCCTCGGCTTCGACAGCGCGTTCGGCCGCAAGCTGCGCCAGCACAAGGTCACGAGCACCGAGCTCGGCGACTACATCGACCGTGTGGTGCGCAACTTCGTCAAGCACCGCACGGAGGGCGAGCGCTTCGCCCAGTGGGCCGTGCGCGCGGACGACGCGGACCTGCAGTGACGCGCGTCGGGAATCGGGAACCGCGGGGTGGCGTTCGTCACCACGTCACCACCTCCTCGCGAAAGGGTGCGTCATGAGCGTTGCCACTCACCGCCATCTGTCCGAGCAGCAACTCCGGGAGATCGCCGAGCGCGGCGCCCGTGATCTCGTCGACGCCTCGGCCGAGGATCTGCTCCGGTGGACCGAGGACACGTTCGGCGACGACTACATCGTCGCCTCCAACATGCAGGACGCGGTGCTGGTGCACCTCGCCGCGCAGATCCACCCCGGCGTGGACGTGCTGTTCCTCGAGACCGGCTACCACTTCCCCGAGACGATCGGCACGCGCGACGCGGTCGAGCAGGTCTACGGCGTCAACGTCATCGACGCGTCCACCACCGTGTCGGTCGCCGAGCAGGACCGCCTCGAGGGCAAGGACCTCTTCGCGCGCGACCCGGCCCGCTGCTGCGCCCTCCGCAAGGTGGTGCCGCTGAAGCGGGAGCTCGCCAACTACAGCGCCTGGGTCACCGGGATCCGGCGGGTCGAGGCGCCCACCCGTGCCAACGCCCCCCTGGTCTCGTTCGACGAGGCGTTCGGTCTGGTGAAGATCAACCCCATTGCGGCGTGGTCGGACGACGACATGCAGGACTACATCGACCGCCACGGCATCCTCGTCAATCCCCTGGTGGCGGAGGGCTATCCGTCCATCGGGTGCGCGCCGTGCACCGCCAAGCCCGCCCCCGGAGCGGATCCGCGCAGCGGCCGCTGGGCGGGAAGCACCAAGACCGAGTGCGGCCTGCACTCCACCGAGGAAGGAACGCGATGACCGCGGCGACCGAACGGGTCGTCGACGTCACCCACGTCGACGAACTCCGCGCTCTCGAAGCGGAGTCCGTGCACATCATCCGAGAGGTCGTCGCCGAGCTCGAGCGCCCGGTGCTGCTCTTCTCGGCCGGCAAGGACTCGATCGTCCTCCTGCGGTTGGCGGAGAAGGCGTTCCGGCCGTCGCCGGTACCGTTCCCGGTCATGCACGTCGACACCGGGCACAACTTCCCGGAGGTCATCGAGTTCCGCGACCGGCGGCTCGCCGAGGCCGGCCATCGCCTGGTCGTCGCGTCGGTCCAGGAGTCGATCGACTCCGGGCGCGTGCGCGAGATCGGCGGTCCCAGCGGATCGCGCAACCGTCTGCAGACCCGCACGTTGCTGGACGCGTTGGAGGCCAACAAGTTCGACGCCGCGTTCGGCGGCGCGCGTCGCGACGAGGAGCGCGCTCGCGCCAAGGAACGCGTCCTCAGCTTCCGTGACGAGTTCGGGCAGTGGGATCCCCGCGCGCAGCGACCGGAACCGTGGTCGCTCTACAACGGCCGGATCAAGCGCGGCGAGCAGGTGCGAGTGTTCCCGCTGAGCAACTGGACCGAACTCGACATCTGGCGCTACATCGAGCTCGAGCAGCTGGAGCTGCCCTCCATCTACTTCGCGCACGAGCGCGAGGTCTTCGAGCGTGACGGCATCCTGCTCGCCACCTCGGAGTACACCTCCCCGACCGAGCACGAGCAGGCTCGTGTCGAGACCGTGCGCTACCGCACGGTGGGTGACCTGACCATCACCGGGGCGGTGCGGTCGCAGGCCACCGACATCGCGGGCGTGATCCGGGAGATCTCCGCCGCCACCGTCTCCGAGCGCGGGGAGACCCGCGCCGACGACCGCACGTCCAGCGCCGCCATGGAAGATCGCAAACGCGAGGGGTACTTCTGATGACCGTCACCGACGTTCGGCCCGGTGCCGACGCCTCCCCCGACTCCGGCGGCGTGGCCCCGCGCCAACTGCTGCGCATCGCCACCGCCGGGTCGGTCGACGACGGCAAGTCGACGCTCATCGGACGGCTGCTGCACGACACCGACAGCCTGCCGCTGGACCACCTCGAGTCCGTGACGGACGAGGACGGCGTCGCCGACCTCGCCGCGTTGTCGGACGGTCTGCGCGCCGAGCGCGAGCAGGGCATCACCATCGACGTGGCGTACCGGTTTTTCTCCACCCCCACGCGCAGCTACGTCCTCGCGGACACGCCGGGCCACGAGCGGTACACCCGCAACATGTTCACCGGCGCGTCCAACGCCAACGTCGCCATCCTGCTCGTCGACGCGCGCGCGGGAGTGCTGCGTCAGACGCGCCGCCACGCCCGCATCGCGACGCTCGTCGGGGTGGACCGGCTGGTGGCCACCGTCAACAAGATGGACATCGTCGACTACGACGAAGCCCGCTTCCGCGCCGTCGAGGCCGAACTGGTCGCTCTCGGCGCGCGCCTGGGCACCGAGATCCTCGTCATCCCCATCGCCGCGAAGCCGGGCGACAACGTCGTCCACCGCTCGGCTGCGATGCCGTGGTACGACGGGCCGACGCTGCTCGACCATCTCGAGGGCATCGACCTGGCCGCCCCGGCTCCGGTCGCGACCGAACTGCGTCTGCCGGTGCAGTGGGTCTCGCGTCCCACGGTCGGTGAGCGCCGTCGCTACACCGGCCGCCTGTCCGCCGGAACGCTGCAGGTCGGCGACCCGGTCGTCGCGCTCCCGTCGGGCTCGCGCAGCGTGGTCACCGCGCTGGACACGCTGGACGAGAACCGCGACGTGGCGGTCGCTCCCCTGAGCGTGTCGGTGGAACTGGCCGACGACATCGACGTCGCGCGCGGCGACGTGCTGGTCAGCGGCCGTGAGGGCGCGCACCTGCCCGTCCTGGCCCGCGAGATCGACGCGACGGTGTGTTGGCTCGGTGAGCAGCCCGTCGCCGTCGGCGATCGCGTGGCTCTCAAACACACGACGACGACGGTGCGGGCCACCGTGCACCGCATCCACTCGCGTCTGGACCCGGAGACCCTCGACGAGACCGCGGGCCCGTCGGCGCTGTCCCTCAACGACATCGCCCGGGTCACGCTGCGCACCAGCGCGGTCGTCGTCAGCGACGACTACGTGGACAATCGCGATGCCGGGGCGTTCATCCTCGTCGACGAACACACCAACGACACCGTCGCCGCCGGCATCGTGGAAGGCGCGCGGGACATCGCGGACCGAGGCGAGTCGGTCGCGTGGACGCCCTCGGCCCTGCCCGCCGACGACCGTGCCGCCCGTACGGGCCAACGCGGTGCCGTCCTGTTGGTGGTGAATCCGGACGGCGTCGCCGCACCGGCCGCCGGCATCGAGGACGCGCTCACCGCGCGCGGACGCAACGCGTACGCACTCGACGGCGCAGCACTGCGCAGTGCGCTCGATCTGTCCCCCGACGCCCGCTCCGCGGCGATCCACCTCGCTCGGGTCGCGCGGCTGCTCGCCGACGCGGGCGTGGTGGCCGTGCTCGCCCTCGACGCCGCGGATCCGGCCGTCCTGGCGGCCGTCCACCAGGAGATCGACGCTGCGGGCGTGGAGCGGCACGACGTCGCGGACGCCGACGCGGCGGTGCGGGCACTGGGTCTGGCGTAGAGATCGGCCGCCCGGCCGTCAAGACCGCGTCAGCGCGGTGACGGCCGGGCTACCGAGCGGGCAGTCTCGCGGGGTGACCTTGCGTGAGACGCTCCCCTCGCTCCTGTCGGACACCGCGGATCCGCTGTGGCCCACCGACGTTCACTACCGATCCGGCGCCCTCGCCGCACGGGGCTCGGACGGTGACCACCTGCTCACGGACCTCGTCGACCGCGCCGGCGACGCCGCCGTGGTGCGGACCGCGTCGGGCACTCTGGTGGCGGTCGTCCGCGCGGTGGCCGTCGTGCACGACCACGGACTGCTACGCGTGGTCACCACCGGAACCCCCAGCGGCAGTCGTCCCGCGCGTGCGCGGGTGGCGTCGCGCCACGCCCTCGCTCGGCCCGTTCCGGTCCGCCTCTGCACCGCGGGCGTCTGCCTGTGCCCCGCCGTCGACCTCGCCGCCGACGTGCGCGCCGGCGACGTCCTGGCTCTGGTGTCCGCCGCCGGCGGGGTTCCGATCGCGGAACCGGTGATCGATCTGGGGGGTCAGACGGTGCCGGCGCTACCGGCAATGGTGGGAACGCGCGTGGCACGTACGTACACCGTCTCGCCGCTGGTCAGGCCGAGCGCCTCGTTGTCGCCGCGGGTGATCTGAGCGAAGAAGAGCTCGCCCGTCGCCGCGTTGCGCAGCTCCACGCGCACCTCGAAACCGAGGTGCACCACGCGCTCGACGCTGGCGCGCAGCACGCCGGCGCTCTCGGCGGTGCCTTCTTCCTGCGCTCGCGCGAGTTCCGGGGTCCGGCCGACCCGGATGTCGTGCGGTCGCACCATCTGACCGTTCACGCGGGAGACGTCACCGAGGAAGGACATGACGAAGTCGTTGGCCGGCCGGTCGTACAGATCGCGGGGCGTCCCCACCTGCTCGATGCGCCCGGCGTTCATCACGGCGATCCGATCGGCGACGTCGAGCGCCTCTTGCTGATCGTGGGTGACGAGCACCGTGGTGACGTGGACGTCGTCGTGCAACCGGCGCAGCCAGGTCCGTAGGTCCGCGCGGACCTTGGCATCGAGCGCTCCGAAGGGCTCGTCCAGCAGCAATACTCGGGGGTCGACGGCGAGCGCACGCGCGAGCGCCATGCGTTGGCGCTGCCCACCGGACAGCTGCGCCGGAAATCGCGTCTGAAAACCGGTGAGACCG
Organism: Rhodococcus sp. PBTS 1; assembly: GCF_001620025.1. Classification (NCBI taxonomy): domain Bacteria; kingdom Bacillati; phylum Actinomycetota; class Actinomycetes; order Mycobacteriales; family Nocardiaceae; genus Rhodococcus; species Rhodococcus sp. PBTS 1. The sequence goes on along the minus strand of NZ_CP015219.1, from coordinate 1,146,273 downwards.
ACGATCTCGAGCAGCTGGTCGACCCGGTCGTCGATCTCGGCCTTCGGGCGCTTGCGGATCTCCAGTCCGAAGGCCACGTTCTTGCGCACGGTGAGGTGCTTGAACGCGGCGTAGTGCTGGAAGACGAAGCCGATGTCGCGCTTCTGCGGGCTGACGCTGGTGACGTCGTCACCGGCGATCACCACCGCGCCGCCGTCCAGCTCCTCGAGCCCGGCAATGGACCGCAGTAGCGTCGACTTGCCCGACCCGGACGGGCCGAGCAGCGCGGTCAGCGAGCCGGACGGGATGTCCAGCGAGACGTCGTCGAGAGCGACGAAATCGCCGTACTGCTTCCGCGCGTCGCGGACGGAGATCTCGATGGCGGCGGCCGTGGTGGCCGTGGTGGACGTGGCCGAGTCTGAGCTCACGGTGGTCACTCCTTGGTTCGCTTCCGGTCCAGGACCGTCATCAAGAGCAGGACGACGACGGCGACGGCCATCAGCAGCGTCGACGCCGCGTAGGCGCCGGCCTGGTTGAAGTCCTCGTAGCGGGCGTTCACCAACAGGGTCAACGTCTGCGAGATGCCGGGCAGGTTGGTCGAGACGATGATGACGGCGCCGAACTCACCCAGCGCGCGGGCGACGGTGAGGACGACGCCGTAGGTCAGGCCCCAGCGAATGGCCGGCAGGGTGATGCGCCAGAACGTCTGCCACGACGTCGCACCCAGCGTCGCGGCGGCCTCCTCCTGTTCCTGGCCGATCTCGTGCAGCACCGGTTCGACCTCGCGGACGACGAACGGCAGGGTGACGAAGATGGTGGCCAGCACCATGCCCGGCAGCGCGAAGATGACGGTGATGCCCCATCCCGCGAGTGCGCCGAACCACCCGCCTGCACCCCACAGCAGGATGAGGGCGACGCCCACGATGACCGGCGACACCGCGAACGGGAGATCCACCACGGCGTGCAGAAGTCCCTTGCCGCGGAAGTTGCCGCGGGCCAGGGCGAGCGCCGTGACCACCCCGAACACCACGTTCAGCGGAACGACGATCGCCACGATGAGCAGCGACAGCTGCAGGGCCGACTGCGCGGCGGGCGTGGTGATCAGCTGGAAGAACTCGACGACGCCGTTCTCGAACGTGCGGTAGAGGATCGCCGCGAGCGGGAAGACGACGAGGATGCCGAGGTAGAGCAGCGCGACCGTGCGCAGCCCGATGCGTGTCCCCGGTGCAAGCTTCATCGCTGCGCCTCCCGTCGAGCGAGGCGGTTGCCGGACACCCGCAACACGAACAACACCACGAACGCGATGGCCAGCAGCACTACCGAGATGGCGGCGGCGTCGACCGGCTGATCGGTCTCGATCTGTTCACGGATGAGCTGCGAGGCGATCTGTGTGTCGCCGGGGATGTTCCCGCCGATCAGCACCACGGAGCCGAACTCGCCGAGAGCGCGGGAGAACGCGAGCCCCGCACCCGAGAGGATCGACGGCAGCAGCACGGGCAGCACCACCCGCCGGAAGACGACGAGGTTGTTCGCCCCGAGGGACGCGGCTGCCTCCTCCACCTCGCGGTCGAGTTCGATCAGCACCGGCTGTACCGCCCGCACCACGAAGGGCAGCGTCACGAACGCGAGCGCCACGATCACGCCCGCCTTGGTGGCGTTCAGGGTGATGCCGACCGGGCTCATGGGTCCGTAGAGCGAGAGCAGGACGAGCGACGCGACGATGGTCGGCAAGGCGAACGGCAGGTCGATGAGGGCGTTGACGATGCCCTTGCCGGGGAAGTCGTCGCGCACGAGCACCCAGGCGATGAGGGTGCCCATCACGACGTTCACCGCCGTCGCGGCGACCGACACCTGCACCGTGACGCGCAACGTCGCCAGGGCTCGGGGGTCGGTCACCGCGTCCAGGAACGCGCCCGGTCCGTCGGAGAGCGAGCGGCTCGCCACCGCGGCGAGCGGGAGCAGAACGATGATCGAGAGCCAGAGGAGGACGGTGCCGAGCGTCAGGGGGCCACCGGGCAGGCCGGAGGCCGGTCGCCTTTTTCCGGGCAGGCCGGAGGCCGGTCGCCTTTTTCCGGGCAGGCCGGAGGCCGGTTTTCTACGGCGTCCGACAACGGACCTCTCCGTGGTGCTCATGGTCAGCTCGACGCCTTGTAGATCGCGTTGATGGCACCGTTCTCGCCGAACAGGTCCGCGTCGACCGCGGTCCAGCCGCCGAGCTGGTCGATGGTGTACAGCGTGCCGGGGGTCGGGAACTTGTCGGCGAACTCGGCGGCGACGCCGGGATCGACCGGCCGGAAGCCGGACTCGGCCCAGATGCGCTGTCCCTCTTCGGTGTACAAGAACTCGTTGAGGGCGTTGGCCTGCTCGAGATTGGCACTCCCCTCGACGACGGCGACGGGGTTGTCGATGCGGAAGGTCTGCTCGGGCACGAAGTGCTCGACGGCCTGACCCTGGCTCTCGAGGAGCAGCGCCTCGTTCTCGTAGCTCAGGAGCACGTCGCCCTGACCCTGCAGGAAGGCTTCCGACGCGGAGCGACCGGAGTCCGGCTGCACCGGGAAGCGCTCGACGAGCTGGGTGATGTAGTCGAGGCCGGCCTGCCGGTTCTGGCCGCCGTTGCTCACCGCGGCGTAGGGGGCGAGGAGGTTCCACTTGGCCGAGCCGGAGCTGAGAGGGCTGGGGCTGATGACCGACACGTCGGGCCGGATCAGGTCCTCCCAGGTGCGAATGTTCTTCGGGTTCCCCGGGCGCACGACGAACGAGACGACCGAACCGAACGGAACGCCGCCGGTGGCGCTCGCGTTCCAGTCCTCGCTCACCTTGCCCGCCTTGACCAGGCGCGTGACGTCGGGCTCCACGGAGAAGTTGACGATGTCCGCGGGCGCGCCGTCGGCGACCTTGCGGGACTGGTTGCCCGAGGCGCCGTAGTCGGCGTTGATCGTGACGTTCTCGCCGGATTCGGTGGCGCGGAACGCTTCTCCGATCGCGTCCCACCCGTTCTTGGGGACGGCGTAGCCGACGAGCGTGAGCGACGGGCCGGAGGTGGTGGCGGCGGATTCACCGACGGTGTCCGACGAGCCGGTGGAGCACGCGGTGAGCGTGAGAGCGGCGACGGCGGCGGTGACGGTGAGCAGGCGAACGCGACGAGATCGGAACACGGAGTGAGAACCTCTCGGGAACGGCACGGAGGCGCGCGGACGGCGACGACCGTGGGGCACGACGGGGAGGGGGGCGTAGCGACCGAGGATGCGTCGGCACGGACACAGCCGAACGCGAAGAGTGTCAGCGACAGTCGACGTCGGCGACGGCCAGCATGCCGACAGCGATCAGCGCCAACTGGTGGCGGATCGGTGCGGGCGCGGCGTCGAACACAGCCGAGAATCTAGCAGAGGACTCCTACGTGCCCGTTCTCGACGTGATGCAGACCACGCGGGCCATCACCGCGTGAGGAGCCAGGCCACCACGACGAGCAGCACCAACACGATCAGGGTCAACGTCACACGCGAGCGGGGCACGCTTCTCACTCTCGACTCTCGGTGGCCGCGGGGGCGGCACCGGTAGGGCGATCCTCGCCGACCACGCGGCTGGGCCTGTCCTTGCCGACCACGCGGCTGGGCCTGTCCTTGCCGACCACGCGGCGGCGCCCGTCGAACAGCGCCGACAACACCACGTCGGCCACCACCGCGACCACGGCCGCGGCCGGAACCACCACGGCCAGCACGACGGCGACCTGGGGGACGAACGGCAGCCCGGCGATCCAGAGTTCCACTCCGTCCCACCACGAGGCCACCGCGTTCATCGGTCCGAGCCTAGCCCTCGTGGCACGACGACAGGATCGCCCCTGCGCGTCACCTGGACGCCCGGCCCTCGCGCACCGATGATGTGTCGATGAGCCCGTTCGACGAACAGTCCGCCGTTCCTCGCGTCGCGACGGCCGGAGAGGCGGTGTTCGGTCCGGCCAGTCCGGACGGGGGCGACGAGGGTGGGGCGCTCGACGCGGTCCCCCAGACCACGGCGGGGTGGGCGCCGCATCGCTCGGCCTTCCCGCCCATCGACGACTACGCGTTCCTCTCGGACTGCGAGACGACGTGCCTGATCGCCCGGAACGGGTCGGTGGAGTGGATGTGCGTGCCGCGCCCCGACTCCCCCAGCGTCTTCGGCGCGATCCTGGACCGCGGCGCCGGTCACTTCCGGATCGGCCCGTACGGACAGAACGTGCCGGCCGCGCGTCGCTACCTGCCCGGTGGCCTGATCGTCGAGACCACGTGGCAGACGGAGACGGGCTGGCTGATCGTGCGCGACGCCCTCCTCATGGGGCCCTGGCACAACACCGACGAGCGCTCCCGGACCCACAAGCGGGCGCCGTCGGACTGGGATGCCGAGCACTGCCTGCTGCGCAGCGTCAAATGCGTCAGCGGCACCGTGGAGCTCGAGATGAGCTGCGAGCCCGCCTTCGACTACCACCGCAAGCAGACCGTCTGGGAGTACACCGGCGACGTCTACGAGGAGGCCACCGCCACCGCCCGACCCGAGAACGGTGACCAGCCGACGCTCAAGCTGACGACGAACCTGCGCATCGGGATCGAGGGCCGGGAGGCTCGTGCTCGCACCCGCATGAGCGAGGGCGACAACGTCTTCGTCGCGCTGTCGTGGTCGAGCCTCGAGCCGCCGCGCACCTTCGACGAGGCCGCCGACAAGATGTGGCAGACCGCGGAGTGCTGGCGACAGTGGATCACCATCGGCCGCTTCCCCGACCACCCGTGGCGCGGCTTCCTCCAGCGCAGCGCGCTGACTCTCAAGGGTCTGGCCTACGCACCCACCGGCGCGCTGCTCGCCGCCAGCACGACGTCGTTGCCGGAGACCCCCGGCGGTGCCCGTAACTGGGACTACCGGTACGCCTGGGTGCGGGATTCGACCTTCGCCCTCTGGGGTCTCTACACCCTCGGGCTCGATCGCGAGGCGAACGACTTCTTCTCCTTCATCTCCGACGTCACCGGCAACGCCGACGGAGAACCCGTTCCCTTGCAGGTGATGTACGGCATCGGCGGGGAGCGCACCCTCGAGGAGGAGGAACTGAACCACCTCTCGGGATACGACGGCGCGAGCCCCGTCCGCGTCGGCAACGGTGCGTACAACCAACGCCAGCACGACATCTGGGGCACCATGCTCGACTCGGTGTACCTCCACGTCCGCTCGCGTGAGCACGTTCCCGAGTCGCTGTGGCCCCTGCTGAAGCGTCAGGTGGACGAGGCGAAGAAGCACTGGCGGGAGCCCGACCGCGGCATCTGGGAGGTGCGCGGCGAACCCCAGCACTTCACGTCGTCGAAAGTGATGTGCTGGGTCGCCCTCGACCGCGGCGCGAAACTCGCTCTGCTGCACGGGGAGCGTGGGTACGCCGAGGAGTGGAGCGCCGTCGCCGACGAGATCAAGGCCGACATCCTCGAGCACGGCGTCGACGACCGCGGGGTCTTCACGCAGCGTTACGGCGACGACTCGCTGGACGCGTCGCTGCTCCTGGTCGTCCTGCTGCGATTCCTCCCCGCGGACGACGAGCGGGTCCGCGCGACCGTGCTCGCCATCGCCGACGAACTCACCCAGGACGGACTGGTCCTGCGCTACCGCGTCGACACCACCGACGACGGCCTGTCCGGCGAGGAAGGCACCTTCACCATCTGCTCGTTCTGGCTGGTGTCGGCGCTCGTGGAGATCGGGGAACTGCACCGCGCCAAGCGCCTGTGCGAGCGGCTGCTCGGGTACGCCAGCCCCCTCAAGCTCTACGCCGAGGAGATCGACACCACCACCGGCCGCCACCTGGGCAACTTCCCCCAGGCCTTCACCCACCTCGCGCTGATCAACGCGGTGGTGCACGTCATCCGGGCCGAGGAGGCGGCGCAGTCGGGGCAGTTCCAGCCCGCCCACGGCCACTCCTGACTCTTCCTCCGGCCTTCCCGCCGTTTCCGACCGGCCTCCGGCCTTCCCGCCGCTTCCGACCGGCCTCCGGCCTTCCCGCTGCCCCTTCCTGCGTTCGCGGACCGTGCACCGTCCGCGAACGCAGGAAACGCCCGCGGGAACGGGTGGGGACAGCGGCCCGGACTGTGGACAACCGCGGCTCGACGGACACGTCCGGGTTGGGGCTCGGGTCAGGATCGTGCTCGTGACCCTCTACCACCGCCGCACCGGCGACCACACCGACCGGCAACTGCACGGACTCGTCCGCGACGGCTCCTTGGCGCGGGTTCGGCGCGGCACCTACACCGACGGCAAGCTGTGGCGCAGCGCATCCGACGCGGACCGGTACCGCCTCGCGGTCCACGCCGCGATGACCTGTCGCGCGCAGGCCGTCGCCAGCCACGACAGCGCAGCCGCACTGCTGGGTCTGCCGGTGCTCGCGCCCTGCCGCGACCGAGTGCACGTCACCGTCGACGGCCGTGGCGGCGGGAAGACGACGGCGGCGACCGTCGAACACCGGGTGCCCCTGTCCGACGTCGACGTGACCGTCGTCGACGGCGTTCGGGTCACGACGCCGGCCCGCACCGCCCTCGACCTCGCGTGCGTTCGGCCGGCCGTACACGGACTGTGCGCCGTCGAGTCGTCGCTCCGGCTCGGCGCCGAGGACCTACCGGGTGTCCTGAGGCGGATGGGTCGCCGCCACGGGATCCAACTCGCCCGCCGCGCCGTGGAACGGGCCAGTCCGCTCACGGAGAGTCTCGGCGAGTCCTTCTCCCGCGCACTCATGCTGGGCTGGCCCGAGATCCCCGAGCCGCGACTGCAGCACGAGTTCCGCGACGAGCACGGACTCTTCGTGGCCCGCACCGACTTCGATTGGGACGGCAGACTGGTCGGCGAGTTCGACGGCGCCGTGAAGTACGAGGGCGGCGGCCTGACCGTGGTCCAGGAGAAGCTCCGCGAGGACGCGCTCCGGGCCCTCGGGGTTCACGTGGTTCGCTGGACCTGGCAGGACCTGCTGCACCCGGAGCGGCTGCGCGCGATCCTCACCAAAGCCCTCGCCCGAGCCGGCCTTCCCGCTGAATTCCGACCGGCCTCCGGCCTTCCCGCTGAATTCCGACCGGCCTCCGGCCTTCCCGCTGACCCCTCCCACGTTCGCTGACGGTGCACCGTCAGCACACGCAGGAACGGTCCGCGGGAAGGACTACTTCTTCGGCTTGTCCGACGCCGCGTCGGAGGACAGCGCAGCCACGAAGGCTTCCTGGGGGACGTCCACGCGACCGATGGTCTTCATGCGCTTCTTGCCCTCCTTCTGCTTCTCGAGGAGCTTGCGCTTCCGACTGATGTCACCGCCGTAGCACTTGGCCAGCACGTCCTTGCGGATGGCCCGGATGTTCTCGCGGGAGATGATCTTGGACCCGATGGCCGCCTGGATGGGCACCTCGAACTGCTGACGCGGAATGAGGTCCTTGAGTTTGCCGGTCATCTTGTTGCCGTAGGCCGCGGCGGCGTCCTTGTGCACGATGGCGCTGAACGCGTCGACGGCCTCGCCCTGCAGGAGGATGTCCACCTTGACCAGGGCCGCGATCTGCTCGCCGGCCTCCTCGTAGTCGAGCGAGGCGTAGCCGCGGGTGCGGGACTTCAGCGAGTCGAAGAAGTCGAAGATGATCTCCGCCATCGGCATCGTGTACCGCATCTCGACGCGCGTCTCGGACAGGTAGTCCATGCCACCGAGCTCGCCGCGGCGGCTCTGACACAGCTCCATGATGGACCCGATGAACTCGCTCGGCGAGATGATCGTGCACTTGACGATCGGCTCGAAGATGTTGCGCGCCTTGCCCTCCGGCCAGTACGACGGGTTGGTGACGACGTGCTCGCTCCCGTCCTCGAGCTCCACGCGGTAGACCACGTTGGGCGAGGTGGAGATGAGGTCGAGGTCGAACTCCCGCTCGAGCCGCTCGCGGGTGATCTCCATGTGCAGCAGACCCAGGAACCCGCAGCGGAAGCCGAATCCGAGCGCGACGGACGTCTCCGGCTCGTACGTCAGCGCCGCATCGTTGAGCTGGAGCTTGTCCAGCGCATCGCGCAGATTGGGGTAGTCGGACCCGTCCACCGGGTAGAGCCCGGAGTAGACCATCGGCCGCGGCTCGCGGTACCCGGTCAGCGGGTCGGTCGCGCCGTGCCGGGCGGTGGTGACGGTGTCACCCACCTTCGACATACGGACGTCCTTGACGCCCGTGATGAGGTACCCCACCTCGCCGACGCCGAGGCCCGTCGTCGCCTTGGGCTCGGGCGAGACGATGCCCACCTCGAGCAGCTCGTGGGTGGTGCCCGTCGACATCATCTTGATCTTCTCGCGGGGGACGACACGGCCGTCGACCACGCGCACGTACGTGACGACGCCGCGATACGTGTCGTAGACCGAGTCGAAGATCATGGCGCGCGCCGGGCCGTCGGCGTCGCCCACCGGGGCGGGCACGCGCTGAACGACACGATCGAGCAGCGCCTCGACGCCCTCGCCGGTCTTGCCGGAGACCCGCAGCACGTCGTCGGCGTCGCACCCGACGATGTGGGCGATCTCGGCGGCGTAGCGGTCCGGATCGGCGGCGGGCAGGTCGATCTTGTTCAGGACCGGGATGATCTCTAGGTCCTTGTCCAACGCCAGGTACAGGTTGGCCAGGGTCTGCGCCTCGATACCCTGCGCGGCGTCGACCAGCAGGACCGCTCCCTCGCAGGCCTCGAGCGCACGCGAGACCTCGTACGTGAAGTCGACGTGACCGGGCGTGTCGATGAGGTGCAGCACGTGCTCGGTGTCGCCCACCTTCCACGGCAGCCGCACGTTCTGGGCCTTGATGGTGATGCCGCGTTCGCGCTCGATGTCCATGCGGTCCAGGTACTGCGCACGCATCGACCGGTCGTCGATCACCCCCGTGAGCTGCAGCATCCGGTCCGCCAACGTCGACTTGCCGTGGTCGATGTGGGCGATGATGCAGAAGTTACGGATGCGGGCGGGATCCGTGAACGTCGTGTCCGCGAAACTGGCGATGGGAAACTCCTCGAGACGAGCGTGGTCCGCAGGTGTCGGACGGCGCACCGCCCAGAATATCCGCACCCGCGACGCGTGGCGGACGTCGGTGGTCACCGACGCCCGCCACGCGAGCGAATCAGGCCGGCGCCGCTGTCACGATCAGGCCGGCCCGGCCGTCACGATCAGGCCGGCCCGGCCGCGGTGGCGGGCCCGTCCCCCGCCAGCGTCGACGACAGCGCGGGCACCAGCGCGTCGAGCAGGTACGGCAGCGACAGCGGCGAGGTGAAGTAGATGGCGCCGGCGACGACGCCGTCGGTGAAGACCACCCGGTTCTCGCGAACCTCCTGCAGCGACGCGTAGACGGGGTCCGCCTCGAGCGCCGTGCGGTCGTCCGTGTCCTCGGTGCCCCAGATCAGGACGTCGGCGGCGTCGAGGACGGACAGGTTCTCGAGCGGGATGTAGGCCTGGGCGTCCTGGGCGGTGACGAACGCATCGAGCTCGTCCGGGATGGTGAAGCCGAGCGAGGTGAGGAAGTCGGTGCTCAGCCCGTCCTGGTAGGCGATGGCGTTGCCGTCGTAGAACGCGTTCTGCAGGAACACCGCCTTGGTGTCCGCGAACTCGGGGTGCTGTGCGGCGGCGTCGCGGTAGCGGTCCTCCACACCGCGGACGAGCGCGTCGGCCTCGTCCGGCTTGCCGACGGCGGCGCCGATGGTCCGCACCTGCTGGTCCCAGGGCTCGAAGTACGGCGAGTCGGGGTCGCTGTGCGCGATGGTGGGGGCGATGGCGCTCAGGCGCGCGTAGTCGTCGGCGCTCATCCCGGCGTTGGTACCGATGATGAGGTCCGGCTCGAGCGCGCTCACCTTCTCGAACTGAATGCCGTCCACCTGACTCAGCACCTCGGGCGTGGCGTCCCCGAGCAGGTCCTGTGCCCACGGCCACGTGGCGTACGGCTGATCGCCGTACCACTCGGTCACGCCGACCGGCACGATCCCGAGCGCCAGCAGGGTGTCCTGCTCGGTCAGCCCCACCGACACCACGCGCTGCGGGTTCGCCGGGACGACGGTGTCCCCGAACGCGTGCGTCACCGTCGTCTCCCCCACCGCGTCTCCGTCGTCACCCGACGAGCAGCCCGTCAGGACCAGCAGGCCCGCAGCAGCGACGGCGACCAGCAGACGACTCCGTCGTCGCGGTCGATGTTCGGTGGTTCTCATCATCACTCCCTGGATCGCCCGGTTCGCCCGGTTCCTCCGGGACGGGGTGAGGGTAGCCGAACCTAATCTCGCGTGGGTGAGTCACGATCGTCGGACTCGGTAATCTGAATCCCATGCCAACGCTGGGACAGATCGGGAAGAAGCTGGGCCGCCTAGCCGTCGCGGAGGGGCCGCGCCTGTTCCGTCAGTTGCAGCGATCCGGCGCTCTCGACCGCGTCCAGGAACAGCTCGCGGGACGTCGCCCGAGCGCGCCGTCCGCACCCGCCGGGCGTCCGGTGAGCACCACGTCCGCCCCGACGGCGGCGCGTGCCCGCCGCATCGAGTACGCCCCCGCACTCGACGGCGCCGCGGACCCCGGCGAGATCGTCTGGACCTGGGTCGCCTACGAGGAGGACCCGTCGCAGGGCAAGGACCGGCCGGTGCTCGTCGTCGGCCGCGACGGCGCGACGCTGCTCGGCCTCATGCTCTCCAGCAAGAACCACGACGGCGACCGTGACTGGCTCGCCGTCGGTTCCGGGCCATGGGACGCGCAGGGTCGACCCAGCTGGCTGCGCCTGGACCGCGTCCTCGACGTGCCCGAGGCCGGCATCCGGCGCGAGGGCGCGATCTTCCCGCGCGAGAGGTTCGAACATGTTGCTGGAGAACTGAAGGCCCGTTACAGCTGGACGTGAGAGGGGATCACGACGTCCGCCCAGATTCGTTCCGGATCGGCTGTGCTCCGCTGAGCATCGACTGCCTGTGCAACCAGCAATCGACCGGTCGCAACGAGATGCTCGTACATCATTCGCCCTGCCGCGTCGCCGTCACGTTCGCGGATCGCTTCTATGATCGGCCTGTGTTCCTCGTGCACGTCGCGCAGGGACCGAGTTCTCTGCATCGTGGAGGCACCCAGCAGTCGTGTGGTCTCGCGCAGGGAGCCGACGTACTCCGCGATGCGCTTGTTGCCCGCCTCATTCAGGATCAGGGCGTGCAGATCCTGGTCCAGGAGCGCAAACGACTGACTCTCCCCGGCGTCGGCTGCGCGGAGCATCTGCTCCATCTGAGCGTCGAGACGGGCCAGGAACGGTAGAGACGCATCCACAGCGGCGCGCCGGACGGCCGACACCTCGAGCTGGAGGCGCGCGTCGAAGATCTCGGCGATGTCGACGGGATCGGGAAGAAGAATCCGAAAGCCCTGCCTGCGTTCGAATTTGATCAACCCGATCTGTTCGAGCACCAGCAGGGCATCACGTACCGGAGTTCGTGAGACGCCCAACACCTCGGACAACTGGTAGACGGAGTAGAGCTCACCCGCAACCATGTTCCCGTCGTCGACCGCCGATCTGATCGCGTGCATGATCTGCTCGGTGCGTCGGCCGCCGGTCGGCCCCAGCTTGTCGAGCGCGAGTACACCGGATGCCATGGGGCCGAATCTTACTCGCGCGCGACGCATCTCAGCGCTGGACGCGGAGGCCAGAACGAGAATCGAGCGCCCGTCGCGCGGGTTTGCATCCCGCGCCCGGTCGTAGCATGCTACAAATTAGTGGCCTCGAACACACCGACGTCCTCGCATGAGCAGGAGCACACATGTCATCGGCACCCCCGAAGTCGACCCCGGAGCACGCCAAGAAGGCGCGCCGGGCGTCTGCAGCAGCCCTCGCGGGCACATCGATCGAGTGGTACGACTTCTACGTCTTCGGAACAGCCGCGGCTCTGGTCCTGGGCGATCTGTTCTTCCCCTCCGACAATCCCCTGATTCGAACCCTTTCGGCGCTCGGCACCTTCGCCGTCGGTTTCGTTCTTCGACCCGTCGGCGGCATTCTCTTCGGATACATCGGTGACCGCGTGAGTCGAAAGACCTCACTTCTCATCACGTTGCTGATGATGGGTGGGGCGACGACTTTGATCGGCCTGTTGCCGACGTATGACTCCATCGGGATCGCAGCGCCGATCTGCCTGCTGATCCTGCGTATGGTGCAGGGTTTGTCGGTTGGCGGCGAGTGGGGCGGCGCCGTCCTCGTCGCATCGGAAGCAGCGCCGGCGCACCGCAAAGCACTGGCTGCATCGATGGTCCAGCTCGGAGCACCCGTGGGCACCATCCTCTCGACCGGCGTGTTCCTTCTCATCCCCGACGAATCGCTGCTGAACGGCGGATGGAGGATTCCGTTCCTGCTTTCGGGTCTGCTTCTCGTCGTGGGTCTTCTCATCAGACTCAAGCTCGAAGAGAACGAGGAGTTCGTCGCAGCTCGGGCGAAGCGCGAAGCGGCCGGCCGTGAAGCCCCTCCCGTGATCGAGTTGGTGCGCAGGTTCCCGGTACTGAACATCTGCGTCTTCGTCGCGTGCTTCGCCGTGTCCGGCGTGTACATCAGGAACGTGTTCGCACTGAACCTCGCTGTCGAGTCGGAAGGCATTCCGCGCCAGCTGTTCCTGAACGCTCTGCTCGCCGGCGCATTCGCCCAACTGATCGTGACGCCGATAGCGGCAGTGATCGCCGACCGCGTGACGGTGCACCGGGCGCAGATCTGGTGGACCATCCTGTACCTGATCATCGCTCCCGTCCCACTCTTGGCCGCGGTGTCCAGCGGCAACGCCACGCTCATCTACGTCGCCGTGGCTCTCTCGTTCGTCGGGCACGCCGCCTACTATTCGACCCTGTCGGGATTCTTGACGACACTGTTCCCCACCGAACTCCGCTTCACCGGCATCTCGCTGGGCTACCAGCTGTCCGGTTCCCTGGTTTCCGCGTTCGTGCCGTTACTGGCAGTCACTCTGGTGAGTGCGGCCGGTGGGAGCGTCGTGCCGGTGCAGTTCCTCTACGCCGCCCTCATCGCGGCGTCACTGACGGCCATCGTCCTCGCGCCTCGAGTGAGCCGCCGCGAGACCACTCGCTACGAAAACAGTTTGTGCAGCAACTCTGTTCGCGAGCCCGGCAAGACCTCGTACGTCGCGTGACGTCGAGCATGTGAATACACGACGCAATCACGGGAAGTGCTTCGATGAACAGCTTTGAGGAAGAACTGCGCAAGACAGTCGACGGCCGGTTGCTCGTGCCGGGTGACGACATCACCCGCTACACGGTCGACTGGACCGGACGCTGGAAGAGCACGGCTCTCGCCGTCGCGCGGCCACGCACCGTCGACGAAGTGGTCGACATCGTCCGAGTCTGCCAGCGCCACGGTGTCTCGATCGTCCCGCAGGGAGGCAACACAGGAATGGTCGGCGGTTCGGTCCCGTCGGAGCGCAGCATCGTGGTCTCGACCGAGTCGATGACGGCGGTGGGCAAGGTGTCGGCAGATTCGACGATCACGGTCGGGGCCGGTCTGACGCTGTCGGCCCTACGCGAGGTGGCGCAATCGCACGGGTTCGAGACCGGACTCCACATCGCGTCCGCGGAGTCAGCGACTCTGGGCGGGATCGCCTCCACCAATGCCGGCGGCGCCCGGGTGATGCGGTACGGGAGCGCACGCGCACGGATCGCCGGGCTCCGTGTGGTCACCGCGAACGGGGACGTCATCGATCGTCGGCAAACGCTTCCCAAGGACAACACCGGCTACGACCTGGTCGATCTGTTCATCGGTGCCGAAGGAACTCTCGGGATAGTCACCGACGTGACCTGGCGGCTCGTCGAACCGAACGCCGACACGGTCCGGATTCTTTTCCGTTTCGGCAGCGTCGATCATGCCGCCACGTCCCTGCCTACGCTGCGCCGCCTTCCCGGTGTCGAAGCGCTCGAATGGGCCAGAGGGCAGGACATCCTGCGGGTCGCACGCCACCTCGACGCCGTTCCCCCGATGGACACCAGCGGATTCTGGGTGTTTGCAGAAGTCGCAGAAACCGAACGAACGAAACGGGATTCGGGCGACGCCGGTCTGTTGACCGCGGCTGAACCGGTTATCGAACAGATCATCGCGGAGGCGGACCTCGGTACCGACGACGTGATCGTGGCTGAGTCCGCCAACGAGCAGCGCGCGGTGTGGGCCTTCCGCGAAAGCATGTCCGAGGCCATCTCGGCGGACGGAGTGCCGGTCAAACTGGACGTCGCGGTTCCCATCGAGCACTTCGCCTCGGTGTGCAACGACGTCGATGCGGCGGCCCGCAGCGTCGACCCCGACTCTCGAACAGCGCTTTTCGGCCATTTCGCGGAAGCCAACTTTCACATCAGCGTGCTGCCACCCGAGGGCACCGCGCAGTACAGCGAAGAGGTCGCGGACGAGATCGAAGACGCCGTGCTGGCACTGATCCTGGGCGCCGGAGGCACGATCAGCGCCGAACACGGTGTCGGGCGCGCCAAACAGCGGTGGCTCCACCGCCAGCGCGGGCAGGCCCAGTACGAGCTGATGAAACAGATCAAGACATCGTTCGATCCGGATCAGCTCCTCAACCCCGGGGTTCTGTTTCCGGACACATCGATCGCCCACAACGAGGAGACACCGGCATGACCGTGACGCACACCCAATTGCGGGCCCGCTTCGCATCTCGACTTTCGGCGCTGTACGGACAGGAAGTTCCGGCCTACAAGACCTTGGTCGAGGTGACCGAGTCCATCAACGTCGAGGCGATCGAGCGAGTCGGTGCCGACGCCGAGAAGCTCGGATCCATCGATCGAGTAACCGCCGAACGCCACGGTGCGATTCGGGTGGGCAACGAACGCGAGATGTCCCAAGTAGCAGCGATTTTCGGCGCCATGGGCATGTTTCCCGTGGGCTTCTACGACTTGAGGGAAGCCGCGTCGAGTTCTATTCCCGTCGTGTCGACAGCATTTCGACCGATCGACGCAGAAGAGCTGGCGGCAAACCCGTTCCGGGTCTTCACGTCTATGCTCGTGGCATCTGACCGTCGATTCTTCGACAACGATCTCGGCGGACGGCTCGCCTCATTCCTCGACAGCAGAACTCTGTTTCCCGACGAGTTGCTGGTTCTCGCTGCCGAATCGGAGGCGAAGCTCGGTCTGGACGACGCTGCTGCCGAGCGATTTCTGACGCTCGCCACGAACGCGTTCGCGCTGTCCGAGGAGCCCGTCGACAGGGCGTGGTACCGCGAACTCGAGTCGGTGTCCGCCGTGGCAGCCGACATCGGTGGGGTCACCACCACCCACATCAACCATCTGACGCCCCGAGTGCTCGACATTGATCTGCTGCACACCCGGATGGAGCAGCGCGGTATTTCGATGATCGATACCATTCAGGGGCCGCCCCGGACGGACGGAACAGACCTTCTACTGCGCCAGACCTCGTTCCGCGCACTCGACGAGGAACGCCGGTTTCGCGAGTCCGACGGCAGCATCCGGACAGGCACTCTTCGAGTCCGCTTCGGTGAGGTCGAAAGTCGAGGTGTGGCAGCAACTCCCGCGGGCCGCGATAGGTATGACGCGTTCCTCGCCCGGCTCGACAGCATGTCGGCGACCGAACGTGCGGACGGTGGCGCACGCGAGCTGTGGTCGGCGATGGTGCCGGAGTCCGACATCGAATTGCTCGACAAGGATCTGGCGTACTTCACGGTTCGGGCGACGGGCCGGGAGGCCGATCGCGGTGCGAGCATCGCCGACCTCGTGAGGTCCGGCTCGGTGGTCGCCGAACCGATCGTCTACGAGGACTTTCTTCCGAAGTCCGCCGCGGGCATCTTCACTTCGAACCTGGACTCCGAAGGCAGTCGCGATTCGGGTCGGGACGCAACTGCATTCGATGCCCTATCGATGGAAGGCGTTCTCGGCAGAACTCTGCACGACCCCCACACTCTCTACTCGCGCATTCGTGAAGCGTCCATCGAAGAAGTCCGGCGGGTGCTGAGACTCGACCCGGAATCGGACCCAGCAGTATCGGTCTGACGATCGTTTGACTGAGGGCCCCCTGAGCGTCGTCACCACGTTGGCGTCGCTCAGGGGGCCGAACCGTTTGCTCGGGCACGGTGGCTTGCATCAGGCCGACGAGAGAACACGCTGCCATACACCGGGCCGGTGCTTCGCAGCGCTAACGTCGGGAACATGTCTCTGAACAACGTTCCGCACGGGTGTTGCTGAGTCGTCGACCGACGTATGACACGACGTGTCACCCTCGAACTGCTCGTGATCTACCAGTTTCGGTGACTCACGCCAGCCGGGTGATCTCCACGACCACGTCGAGCTCGGTGGATCCGCCGCCGGAGAAGATGCCCTTGAGCGGCGGCACGTCCGCGTAGTCACGCCCGATGCCCACCGAGACGTGCTGTTCGCGCACCGGCACGGCGTTGGTCGGGTCGTATCCCCACCATGATCCGGTCCAGGCCTCCACCCACGCGTGGGACTGCCCTTCCACCGACTCCCCCACCACCGCGTCGGCGGTCGGGTGCAGGTACCCGGACACGTACCGCGCCGGAATCCCGATGCTGCGCAGCATGAGCAGGGTCAGGTGGGCGTAGTCCTGGCAGACGCCCTTCTTCTCCGCGTACGCCTCGACGGCGGAAGTGTGCACACCCGTGGTGCCGGGAACGTAGGCCATCTCGGCGTGCACCCACTCGGCCACCGCGGTCACGGCCTCGTAGGGCGTGCGGTCCTTGGCCAGCTTCTTGGCGACGGACGCCAACTGGCGGTTGGCGGGCACGTAGGTGCTGGTGCCGAGCAGCTCGTCGAACCGGTCGGTCACCGAGTCCGCGTGCAGGTCACCCCACTCCGACGGTTCCGCGGGCGGAGTGAAGGCGTCGGTCTCGACGACCGAGGAGCCCACCACCTCCAGCGACGTGTGCGGAGCGTGGAGGTCGAACGCCGTGACCGCCGTGCCCCAGTAGTCCGTGTAGCGATAGGAGCGCGTCGCCGGATCCGTCTCGACGCGGTTCAGGATGACGTTCTGGCGATTGTCGCTCCGAGGGGTCAATCGCGCCTCGTTGTACGACGACGTCACCGGGGCGTCGTAGTTGTAGCCCGTGGTGTGCACCACGCGCAGTCGCCAGCTCACAGCTCTCCCTCCACCTGCGCGACGTCCGTGCGCGCTCCGGCATCCGTCCACGCCACCCAGGGCGCCGCGTGGAAGTACTGCGTCGAGATCGCGTCGCCGACGTCGCTGCACACGCTCTGCAGGGCCATCAGACGATCCTGCAGGTCCTCGAGCAGCGCTCCCGGCTGCAGGAACTCGAGCTCGCTGCGGGCGCGGCCGAGCAGACGCTGCGCCTCCGCGGTCGAGCCCACGCGACTGTCCGGCCGGTGGTCGAGCTCGTCGAGCGACGCCTCCGCCTGACTCAAGGCGTAGAAGATGGATCGCGGGAACAGTCGATCGAGAACCATGAACTCGAGCACCCGCTGGGCGTCCAGAGCGCCCCGATAGGTCCGCAGGTAGGTGTCGTGCGCTCCGGCCGAGCGCAGCACCGTCACCCACGCCGGCGACGACGGCCGGTCACCCGCGCGGGCGAGCAGGAGTCGCACCGTCATGTCCACCCGTTCGACGGACCGGCCCAGCAGGAGGAAGCGGTACCCGTCGTCGCGGCTGAGCGTGGAGTCCGCCAACCCGGCGAACATCGCGGCCCGCTCCTCGATGAAGCTGAAGAATTCGTGCGGTCCGAGCCGCTTCGAGGCGCGGATGCGATCGTTGAGCGCGTTGTAGGTGGTGTTGAGGCACTCCCACATCTCGCTGGACGTGACTTCCCGTGCGCCGCGGGCATTCTCGCGAGCGCTCGACAGCGAGTCGACGATCGATCCCGTCCCGTTGCGCGAGAAGGCGACCAGTTCGGTCAGCGACCAGACGTCGAGCCGTTCGGTGGGCAGCTCGAAACCCAACACGCGCAACAGGACTCGGGACGCGTGGTCGGGATCGACCGTGGCGTCCTCGAGCAGCTGGTGCACCGTGACGTCGAGAATCCGAGCGGTGTCGTCGGCCCGCTCGACGTAGCGCCCGATCCAGTACAGCGATTCCGCGTTGCGCGCCAACATCACTCGGCCCCCGTTCCGATGGTGTCCGTGCGCCCTTGCTGCTGCTGCTGGATCTGCGACGACGTCAGCTCGGGACCCTGCGGCGCCGTCGGTGACGACGGCGGTTCGCTCACGATCTCCTGACCGCCCAGTTCGCGTTCCTCGGACGAACTCCGGCTCGCGAGCACCCAGGTGTCCTTGCTGCCGCCGCCCTGGCTGGAGTTCACCACCAGCGACCCTTCGGGCAGCGCGACGCGCGTCAGCCCACCGGGCAGCACCCACACGTCGTCGCCGTCGTTGACCGCGAACGGCCGCAGGTCCACGTGGCGGGGCACCAACTGATCGCCGATCTTGGTGGGCACCGTCGACAGTTGCACCACCGGCTGGGCGATCCAGCCCCGCGGATCGGCCTTGATCTTGCGCGTGATCGCGTTCAGCTCCTTCGCACTGGCGTCGGGGCCGAAGACGATGCCGTAACCGCCGGATCCCTCGACCGGCTTGATCACCAACTCGTCCACGCGGTCGAGGACTTCCTCGCACTCCTCCGGGAGCCAGCAGCGGTAGGTGTCGACGTTGGCCAGCAGCGGCTTCTCGTGCAGGTAGTACTCGATGATCGTCGGCACGTACGTGTAGGTGAGCTTGTCGTCGCCGACGCCGTTGCCCACCGCGCTGGAGATGACGACGTTGCCGGCGCGCGCCGCGTTGACGAGCCCGGCCACTCCCAGCACCGAATCGGGCCGGAACTGCATGGGGTCCAGGTAGTCGTCGTCGATGCGGCGGTAGATGACGTCGACCTGCCGCTCGCCCTCGGTGGTACGCATGTAGACGACGTTGTCGCGGCAGAACAGGTCGCGGCCCTCGACAAGCTCGACGCCCATCAACCGGGCGAGCAGCGAGTGCTCGAAGTATGCGGAGTTGGCGACGCCCGGAGTCAGAACGACGACGGTGGGGTCCGCCTCGTTGATGGCGGCCGCAGCGCGCAGGGCCCGCAACAGATGGGTCGCGTAGTCCCCCACCGCGCGCACCCGGTGACTCGCGAAGAGGTCGGGGAAGACCCGCGCCATGGTGCGCCGGTTCTCCATGACGTAGCTGACGCCGGACGGTGAGCGGAGGTTGTCCTCGAGCACGCGGAACGTGCCCTCCGCGTCGCGCACCAGGTCGATGCCGGCGACGTGGATGCGCACGCCGTTGGGGGGCACGATGCCGAACGCCTCGCGGTGGAAGTGCTCGCAGGAGGTCACCAGCCGCTTGGGCACGACGCCGTCGCGAAGGATCTCCTGGTCGCCGTAGATGTCCGCCAGGAACATCTCCAGCGCCTTGACGCGCTGGGTGATGCCGCGTTCGAGCTTGTTCCACTCGGCCGCGGCGATGACGCGGGGCACCAGGTCCAGCGGGAACGGCCGCTCCTGCCCGGACAGCGAGAAGGTGATGCCCTGGTCGACGAAGGCGCGGCCGAGCGCGTCCGAGCGGGCCTCGAGCTCACCGGCGTCGGAGGGAGCCAACGCCTTGTGAATGCCCTTGTACGGTCCACGCAGGCCACCGTCGCCGTCGAACATCTCGTCGAACGCGAGCCCGTACCGGCCCACGTCGCTGTACCCGCCGAACACCCCGTCGGTCGTCGACGAGCGAGCGGTCGACCGGGACGACCGTGCGGTCGATTTCTGCGACTGCGCGGATTTCGACGTCGTCTTCGCCGGCTTGTCCGGCTTCTCCGTCGCAGTGGACCGTGGGCTCATGGCGTCATGGTGCCTCACCGGGTGCGTCCTGGCACGGGGGACACGACAATTATCGTCGGTCACAAGAGCCCCGGCCGTCACACTCGTCGGACGACGGTGTCCCCCGGCGGCGGGCGAATTGGGTTCACGGTCCGTCGCTGGTAGTCTCGACCGTCGGGCGTGGGCACGTCATCCGTGCCCGCCGCATGCTTAGCACGAGCACAGCACGTCACGGCCAGGATCGTTCCCCGGAGCCAGCCGTCCCGGACCGAGTAGAAGCGAAGGATATTTCAGCGTGGCCAACATCAAGTCCCAGGTGAAGCGCATTGCCACCAACGAGCGTCAGCGTCTGCGCAATCAGTCGGTGAAGTCGTCGCTGCGCACCGCCGTCCGGTCGTTCCGTGAGGCTGCTGCCGCCGGCGACAAGGACAAGGCCGAGACCCTCCTGCAGTCGACCAGCCGTCAGCTCGACAAGGCTGCCAGCAAGGGCGTCATCCACAAGAACCAGGCCGCCAACAAGAAGTCGGCGCTCTCCCTGGCGTTCAACAAGCTCTGATTCGCGCCACGGTCCGCTCCCCTCGGGGAGCGACGCGCCGTGCCGTGCCCACCACACCCCGGTCGCCCTCGGCGGCCGGGGTGTGGTGCGTTCCCCGGACCGAGCACCGGCCGACCTACCGCGCCGCGGCCAGCCCCGCGACGACGGTGACCGCCCGCTCCACCGCGTAGTCCGCGTCGGCGGCCTGCCCCTTCACGTCCGCGTTCAGCGCGGCCACCACCTGCAGCGCCGCGGCGATGCGCTCGGGATCCCAGTGCCGGGCCTGCGCCTGCGCCTTCTTCACCTTCCACGGCGGCATCCCGAGTTCCGGCGCCATCCGGAACGGGTCACCGCGGCCCGCCGACCCGACGCGGGCGACCGTGTGCACGGCATCGGCCAGGGCGTCCGCCAGCAGGACGTGCGGCGCACCGCCCAGCATCGCCCATCGCAGCGCCTCGAGCGCCGCTGCCTTCTCCCCCGCCACCGCCTTGTCCGCGATGTCGAACCCCGTCACCTCGGCGCGGCCCGAGTAGTACCGCTTCACGGCCGCGACGTCGACCTTTCCGCCGGTGTCCGACACCAGCTGGGAACTCGCGGCGGCGAGCTCGCGCAGGTCCGAACCGACGGCGTCCACCAGGGCCGCGATGGCGTCCGGTGCCACCCGCACGTCGTGACGGCGGAACTCCCCGCGCACGAAGTCGATGCGGTCCGAGGCCTTGGTGATCTTGGCGCAGTCGTGCACCACCGCACCCGCCTTCTGCAGCACCCCGACCATCGACTTCGCCCGTCCCCCACCCGAATGCAGGATCACGAGCACCACCCCGTCGATCGGTGACGACGCCGCGTCCTGCAGCAGCGTGACCGCGTCCTTGCCCGCCTCGGCCGCGGCCTCGAAGATCACGGCCCGGTCCTCGGCGAACAGCGAGGGACTGAGCAGCTCCGCCAACTCGGCCGTGGTGGTGTCCCCGGCCCGGATGGTGTCGACGGGGAGATCCGCGCCCCCGCCGGCCGCCCGACGCAGCGCCGACACGATGGACGAG
Source organism: Rhodococcus sp. PBTS 1 (assembly GCF_001620025.1). NCBI lineage: Bacteria > Bacillati > Actinomycetota > Actinomycetes > Mycobacteriales > Nocardiaceae > Rhodococcus > Rhodococcus sp. PBTS 1. Next base: position 1,124,970 of record NZ_CP015219.1, on the reverse strand, counting down.
ACCGCACGCTCGACGAGCAGCTCCTCGTCACCCAGGACGAGATGAAGGGGCTCGGGGCGGGTCGCTGCACTCACCGGACGATCGTGCCACGGGCGACCGACAGCCCCGACCCTCCCGACCCCCTCGCGCCCGGACCCACCACCACACGCCGATCGCACCCACCGCGATCGCGCCCACCACCAGCGCACCGGCGAGCCCGTCGGGGGTGGGAATCACCGCGCCGGGCGCCGACGCACACACGCGCGCGACCTCGACGAGCCACGCGAGGGGAAGCCGCGTCACCCCCGCCACCAGCGCGCCGACGTCGATGTCGACCACGCCGATCAGGGCCGCCGCGGCGCCCACCACCGTGACCGGACCGACCACGGGCGCCGCGAGCACGTTCGCGACGACCGCGTAGAGGCTCGACCGGCCCGCCATCGCCGCCACGATCGGCGCGGTCACCAGATGGGCGGCCACCGCGACCACGACGGCGCCCCGCACCGGCGACCGCGCGGGCCGACCGTCCGGCGCATCGGGATCTCCGACCCACCAGCGCAGGAGCACGGGTGCCAGCAGCACCAGGGCCGCGGTCGCCGTGACCGACAACGCGAAACCCCACGACACCGCCAACGCCGGGTCCACCGCGAGCAGCACGATCACAGCGGTGGCGAGCGCCGGCATCGCGTGGCGTCGTCGCCCCGTCAACAGCGCGAGCAGGCCGATCACCCCCATCACCGCCGCCCGCAGCACGCTCGGCGACGGACGGGCGATCACCACGAACGCCACCAGCGCGAGCCCGGCGAGCAGCACGGTCGCTCGGGGTCCGAGCGTGCACGCCCGCGCCAGGAGCACCACCGCGCCGACGAGAAAGGCGAAATTGGCGCCCGACACCGCCGTCAGATGGGACATCCCGGCCTCGGTGAAGTCCTCCTCGACGTCGGGCAGCAGCCCCGATCGGTCGCCCACCACGATGCCCGGCAGCAGGCCTGCGGACTCGGGTGGCAACGCCCGCTCCGACGCGGCGGTCAGCGCGCCCCGGACGGCGGTGGCCGCCGCCGCCCACCACGGCGGAATACCCGGGCTCGGCGGGCCGGTCGGGCGTGCCACGGCGGCGACGAGGCCCGGTCGGTCCGGCACGGCCAGGCGGGCCCGGAACGTCACGGGCGTCCCGTACGCCACCCGCATCCACTCGGCTCCGGTGGCGAGAACGGTCAGATCCGCCGGGCCGGTCACCGCGTCGCGGCCCGACGCCACCCGATGCGCCCGCACGGACAGCACCACGAGAGTCGCACCGGCGCCGTCGATCTCGCGGGGATCCTCGCTGACCACACCGTCGACACCGACGCTTCGACCGGCCTCGGCGTACGCGCGCACCGGCCCGGTGTCGACAGCGTCGACACGCAGCGCGGCCGTCCCGGCGAACGCGGCGGTCACCACGAGCGCGGCCGCCGCCACCGTGACGACCCGCCGCCGGGAGCCCGTGGCGGCGCTCCACAGACCGCACCCGGCGGCCATCGTCACGAACGCGACCGCCAGGACCACCGCGGCGGACGCCCCCGACGCCACTCCGAGTCCGCACGCGATCCACGCTCCCACCGCCGACGGCACCAACCGCAGATCCGGAACGGTCGAATCCTGCTGCGCCACGGTGTCGTCGACCGCGTCCCGCGTGGAGGTCACGGCACCACCAACTCCGTCAGCTTCTCCAGACGTGCCGGCCCGATGCCGGTCACCTCGGCCAGCTGCTCGACACTCGCGAAGGGGCCGTTCTCCTCCCGCCACGCCACGATCGCGGCCGCGGTGACGGGACCGACGCCCGGCAGGGCGTCGAGGTCGGCCTCGGTGGCGGAATTGAGCGAGATCCTTCCCGGCGCGGCGGAACCGGCGCCCGACAACGTCGGCGTCCCGCCCGCCGGCGGCGTCCCGTCCGCCGGCAGCACCCCACCGACCGGGGCCGTACCGCCGACCCCCACCACCACCTGCTCGCCGTCGGCGACGGGCCGGGCCCAGTTCAGCGTGAGCATGTCGGCCTCGGGCCGATGTCCCCCGGCCGCGGCAACGGCGTCGGCCACGCGGGAGCCGACCGGCACGGTGACCAGTCCGGGCCGCAGCACGGCGCCGACCACGCTGACGACCATCGACCCGGGCGGGTCGGGCTCGGCAGAGGGAGCCGACTCCAGGGCCGGTCCCGCCACGGACGGCAGCGGCGGCACCGCGACCACCTCGGGCGCGTCGCGCATCAGCAGCCCGGCCGTCCCGAGAACCAGCACGACCCCCACCACCACGAGCGCGCGGAGACCGCGCGAGCCGAGGTCGAGCCGGACGCCCCGCGGGCGCGGCGTCGGTCGCTCGGGCCGCACCGGACGGTCGTCGTAGCCGGGCCCGTCGGCGAGATCGGACGCGAGGTCGGATGACGTCATGCCCGCGACGCTAGGGTCCGGCGTCGACGCGACCTCCGCATCGGAACGAACCCGGGGACAACCTCGGACCCGGGGATGGACGACTCAGGTGCCCCGCAGCACCCGCAGCATCGCCTCCGCGACCCGCTCGTGCGAGGCCCAACCCCAGTGGATGCCATCGGGATTGGTGGTGCCGGCGCGGAAGTCGTCGATCACCGCGGCCTTGAGGTCCACCACTGGGACATTCGCCGAGCGAGCCCACGCGGTGGTCGCCCGCACGGCGGGCTCACGGCCCGCGTGCACCCGTCCGTAGGCATCGCATTCGTGGACGGACGGCAGGGTCGCGACCATCGGCACGTCCGGCCGCACCGCGGCGACCGCACCCCGAATCTGCTCGAGGTAGTCGACGGACAGCGCGGGCGGCAGCGCCACCGGACGGCCGAGTCGCGACAACCGGGGTTGCGCCCATCCGTATCCCGCGCGGACGGCCCGTCGCAACGCCGGCGGCCGGACGTACCTGATCTGCTCGCGGAGGGCGGTCGGCAGCGGCGAGGGCAACGAGTCCATGCCGCTCGTGCCCACCACCAGCGCCCCGGCACGGGGTATCGCCGCCCAGACCCGCGGATCCTGGGTGAGCGCCCACCACGCGTCGCGACAGGTCCAGCCGATGCGGGCGACCAGCTCGACGTCCCAGCCGAGCTCGCGCCCCACCAGCGACGGCCAGATGCGGGGGTGGTCCGCCGGCAGCCCGCCCTCGGGCCCGTAGTACGACAGCGAGTCGGCCAGGACCAGCAGCACCGGCCGCTCGGTCACAGCACGTCTCCGGCGACGGCCGCGGTGGCGTTCCAGATGTCCAGGCGCCAGGGCGGCTCGGACTCGTAGCGGGAGAGCTGAACCCAGCTCGCGTTGCCGAGCCCGCCGAGCACGGGCCACGAGTCCACCGGCAGGCCGAGCAACGACGCCGTCAGCGCGGCGATGGTGCCGCCGTGTGCGACGAGCACCACCGGGTCCGCGGTCCATGCCGCGTCGCTCAGCAACTCCTCGACGAGAGGCCGGGCGCGGGCAGCGACGTCCAGGCGCGATTCACCGCCGGGCGGACGGAACTCGGAGTCGCTGCGCCAGGTCTCCCGAATACCGGGCGATGACGCGTCGATGTCGGTGTGCGACAGGCCCTGCCAGTCCCCGAGATGCGTCTCGCGCAACCGCGGATCGGTCTCGACCGGCACCTCGGCATGCGCGCCCAGGGCGCGGGCGGTGTCGTGCGCGCGGCGCAGATCGGAGGTGACGATGCGGTGCGGGCGCAACGTCGCGAGCTCGCGCGCCGCGAGGTCGGCCTGCCGACGCCCGAGGTCGGTGAGGTCGGTGTCGAGGTGACCCTGCATGCGCCCGGTCGCGTTGTACTCGGTCTGACCGTGCCGGAGCAGCACCAGCCGACGCACCGGCAGCGGAGCACTCACGCCGTCGGGGCGCTTCCGTTCGGCTCGTCGTGGCCCTCGTCGGTGCCGTACGTGGTGCGCTCCTCGGACCGCACGCCCTCGATCTCGAGCACAGGGCAGTCCTTCCACAGCCGCTCGAGGGCGTAGAAGTGGCGCTCGTCGTTATGAAGGACGTGGACCACGACGTCGACGTAGTCGAGCAGCGCCCAGCGCCCCTCGCGGGTGCCCTCACGGCGCACCGGCTGGTGGCCCGCCTCGCGCAGCTTCTCCTCGATGTTCTCGACGATCGCGTTGACCTGACGCTCGTTGGGCGCCGACGCGATCACGAAGCAGTCGGTGATGACGAGCTGTTCCGAAACGTCGATGACCATGACGTCGGCGGCCAACTTGTCGTCGGCGGCGCGGGCGGCGACGGTCGCGATCGCGACGGCATCGGATGTGGCACTCACTGCGGAACTCCCGGGTGTTCGGTGGACGACGGTGCCGGTTCGGAGACGGTGTCTCGTCCCCCGGCTCCCGCCGAGCGATAGAGGTTGCGTTTGGAGATGTACTGCACGACGCCGTCGGGCACGAGATACCAGACGGGTCGGCCCTCGGCCGACCGCCGACGGCACTCCGTCGACGAGATGGCGAGAGCGGGGATCTCGACGAGCGTGAGCACGTCGCGGGGCAGCCGGGCGAGGTAGTCCGCCAGGTGGTCCGCCTCGAGCTCGTATCCCGGCCGGGACACCCCGACGAAGCGCGCCAGACCGAACAGTTCCTGCCAGTCCTGCCAACCGAGAATGCTGCCCAGCGCGTCCGCCCCGGTGATGAAGTAGAGCTCGTCCCCGGGGTGCTGGCGTGCGAGGTCACGCAGCGTGTCGACGGTGTACGTGGGCTTGCCCCGGTCGATGTCGACGCGGCTGACGGAGAACCGCGGGTTCGACGCCGTCGCGACGACGGTCATGAGGTACCGGTCCTCCGGCGGGCTCACGCTGCGGTCGTTCTTCTGCCACGGTCGACCCGTGGGCACGAAGATGACCTCGTCGAGATCGAACCGATCCGCCACCTCACTGGCCGCCACGAGGTGGCCGTGGTGGATCGGATCGAACGTGCCGCCCATGACGCCGAGCCTGCGCGGACGCGGCTCGGACCCGGACGGCCGCGAGGGCCCGTCCGGAGGGGTCGGCGCTGGGTGCACGAGCGTCGACTCTACGTGGCCGGGAGCAGGCGCCCGACCACGTCCGCCAGTTGCGACGCCGAGCGGCACTCGTGCATGGGGATCACCCGGCGGTAGACCTCGGCCGCGGAGTCCCCGGTGCCCCACTGGGCCCGCGGTTCCGGGTTGAGCCAGTGCGCGTGCCGGGCGACGGCGACCGCGCGGGCGAGGGACTCGACCCGAGGGTCCCGGAAGTTGGTGCGGGCGTCGCCCAGGACGAGCACCGACGACCGCGGCGTCACGACGGACAGGTGCCGCATCGCGAACGATTCGAACGAGTGCCCGTAGTCCGAGTGGCCGTCGTAGGAGACGAGGTCGGCCTCGGCGATCATGCGGCTCACCGCGTCGGTCACCCCTGCCGACGCGGGCCCGGAGAAGAACCGGGTGACCTCGTCGACAGTGTCGACGAACGCGAACACCCGTACGCGTGAGAACTGCTCGCGCAGGATGTGGACCAGCGACAACGTGAACTGACTGAAGCCGGCGACGGACCCGGACACGTCGCAGAGGACGACCAGGTCGGGCCGGGCGCGGCGCGGCGCCTTGGTCACCAGCGTCACCGGCACTCCACCCGTCGACATGGACCGCCGCAGCGTGCGCCGCAGGTCGATCGACCCGGCGCGGGACCGGCGACGACGTACGGCCAGCCGCCCGGCGAGGATGCGGGCGAGCGGGACCATCGATCGTCGCAACGCGGCGAGTTCCGCCTCCGACGCGCGCAGGAAGTCGACGTCCTCGGCGGCGCGGGGAACGCCGTACGACGCCACCCGCTCGCGGCCGAGCACCTCGGCCGTGCGGCGTCGTACCTCCTTCTCGATCATCGAGCGGAACTCCGCGACCCGCACCGCCGCGGTGCGGCGGACGAGCTCGCTCTCGAAGTCGCCCGACGTGGGCGCGCCGGGGTCGCTGGTGCGTCCGCGCAGGCCCTCGACGATGCGGGCGAGCAGCGTGTCCGGGGCGACCTCGCGCAATGTCTGGTACTCGGAGAACGAGTCGCCGCGGGCGGTGGAGTATTTCCCGTAGGTCTCGACGACGTCGCCGACCAGGCGTCGCACCTCCGCCATCGCCTCGTCGGACCCGTCCGCGAGGAGATCGGCCAGCACGTGCTTGAGCGCGTCGAGGTCGACGCTCCCGTCGTCCCGCCGCGGCGGGGTGACGACGGCATCCTCGTCGGCCGTGCGGGCCCCGATCGCGGCCGGGAACCACAGGTCGAAGAGGGCGTCGAACGCGGGCCGGTGCGACGGCCGTCGCACCAGGGAGCAGGCCAGTCCCTCGCGCACGGCCTCTCGGTCGAGGAGATCGAGAACCGCGAGCACGGCACCGGCGTCGACGGTCTCGGACGGGCCGACCGCGATGCCCCGACGGCGCAGAGCCTCGACGAAGCCGACCAGGTGCGCCGGAATTCCGGCGACGTCGGCGGCGGCCGTCATCAGCCCAGGCGCAGTTCGGCGACGGCCCGCTCGGTGTCGGAACGGTGCTTGAGCACCACGCCCAACGTCGACTTCACGACCGCATCGTCGACCGAGTCGGCGCCCAGCGCGAGCAACGTCCGACCCCAGTCGATGGTCTCGGCGACCGAGGGCACCTTCTGCAGCTGCATGTCCCGGAGCACCTGGACGATGCGGACGATCTGCTCGGCCATCGCGTCGGGCAGCTCGGGGACCCGGCTCGCGAGGATGCGGCGTTCGAGGGCCGCGTCGGGGAAGTCGAGGTGCAGGAACAGGCAGCGCCGCTTGAGCGCCTCGGTGAGCTCACGGGTCGCGTTGGACGTGAGGACGGTGAAGGGCCGGCGAGTCGCGGTAACGGTGCCGAGCTCGGGGACCGTCACGGCGAAATCGCTGAGCACCTCGAGCAGAAGACCCTCGATCTCGACGTCCGCCTTGTCGGTCTCGTCGATCAGCAGGACCGTCGGGTCGCTGCGCCGGATCGCGGTGAGCAGCGGTCGCGGAAGCAGGAACTCCTCGGAGAACACGTCGTGCCGCGTGGCGTCCCACCCGGAACCCTGATCGGCCTGGATGCGCAGGATCTGCTTGGCGTGGTTCCACTCGTAGAGCGCGCGGGCCTCGTCGACGCCCTCGTAGCACTGCAGCCGCACCAGTTCCGCGCCGGTGGCCTGCGCGACGGCCCGCGCCAGCTCGGTCTTGCCGACTCCGGCCGGCCCCTCGACCAGCAACGGCTTGCCGAGCCGGTCGGCGAGGAAGACCGCGGTGGCCGTCGCCTTGTCGGCGAGGTAGCCGGTGGTCGCCAGCCGGGCGACGACGTCGTCGACGTCGGTGAAGACGGGCACGATGTTCGCGGCGGCGGAGTTCGGAGCGGCAGAAGTCACCAGGAAGCCTCTTCGGATCGGTGTGGTGGAGGTCGGTCAGGCCGGACGGACGTGTCCGTCGCCCCACACGATCCACTTGGACGAGGTGAGCTCCCGCAGGCCCATCGGTCCTCGGGCGTGGAGCTTCTGCGTGGAGATGCCGATCTCGGCGCCGAAACCGAACTGCTCGCCGTCGGTGAAGGCCGTCGAGGCGTTGACCATGACGGCCGCGGCGTCGACGCGCGCGGTGAACGTCCGCGCGGCCGCGACGTCGCGAGCGACGATGGCCTCGGTGTGGCCGGTGCCGTAGCGGTCGATGTGCTCGATCGCCCCGTCGACACCGTCCACCACGGCGAGCGCGATGTCGTGCGAGAGGTACTCCTGCTCCCAGTCCGCCGCGGTGGCCGGGATCAGGCCGGGCAGGTCGCCGTGGACGCGGACGTCGTGCTCCTCCAGCGCCGCCACCAGCCGCGGGACGGCCGCGTCGGCGACCGCGCGGTCGATCAGGACGGTCTCGGCCGCGTTGCACACGCTGACGCGGCGGGTCTTGGCGTTGAGGACGATGCGCTCGGCGATGTCGAGGTCCGCCGAGGCGTCCACGTACACGTGGCAGTTGCCGACGCCGGTCTCGATGGTCGGCACCGTCGCGTCCCGCACCACGGCGGAGATGAGGCCGGCTCCGCCGCGCGGAACGACGACGTCGACCAGCCCGCGCGCACGGATGAGATGCGTGACGGTGGCGCGATCCTCCGACGAGAGCAACTGGACGGCGTCGGCGGGCAACCCGACGGCGACCAGCGCGGCACGCAGGACGTCCACCAACGCCGCGTTGGTGCGTGCGGCGGACGACGAGCCGCGCAGCAGCACGGCGTTGCCGGACTTCAGCGTGAGACCGAAGGCGTCGACCGTGACGTTGGGCCGCGCCTCGTAGATCATGCCGACGACGCCCAGGGGCACGCTCACCCGACGGGTCTCGAGTCCGTTGGGCAGGGTGGTGCCCTCCAGGGTCACGCCGACCGGGTCCGGCAGACCGGCCACCTGCCGCAGACCGGAGGCGATGCCGTCGATCCGGTCGGGCGTCAGACGCAGCCGATCGAGCACCGAATCCGGGGTGCCGTCCGCCGCGGCGGTCGCGACGTCCTCGGCGTTGGCCGTGAGCACGGTGTCCGCCGCGGCGAGCAGGGCGTCGGCCGCGGCGTGGAGCGCCCGGTCCTTGTCCGCCGTGGTGGTCTGCGCGAGGACGCGCGCCGCGAGCCGGGCGCGCCGGGCCGCGGCGTGGACGGCCTCCTCGAGAGAGACGGGTGCGGGAGAGACAGCGGTCACGAACCCCAGGGTAAACGCCGGGAATAGTTCGCCGCCGAGCCGGTTGGCCACGAACGAGAAAGGGAGTCGAGACGAGGAGTGGACCGATGAGCGTGCTGTTCGAGCCCCTGACGCTGCAGGAGCTGACCGTCCCCAACCGCATCTGGATGTCGCCGATGTGCCAGTACTCGGCCGACGCCGAGGGTGCCGCGGTGGGCGCGATGACCGCCTGGCACCGGACGCACCTGATCTCGCGGGCCGTGGGCGGCGCCGGGCTGATCGTGACCGAGGCGACGTCGGTGTCCCCCGAAGGCCGGATCAGCCCGTGGGACCTTGGCCTGTGGACCGACGAGCAGGAGCGGGCGCTCACCGAGGTCGTCGCCGAGATCGTCGCTCACGGCAGCGTCCCGGCGGTCCAGCTGGCGCACGCCGGCCGCAAGGCGTCGACCGACGCACCGTGGCGCGGCGGCAAGCCGTTGCCGGCGGACAACCCGCTGCACTGGGAGACCCTCGGCCCGAGCGCGGTGCCGTTCGGCCACTACCCGGCTCCGCGGGAGATGTCGGCCGACGACATCGATGCGGTCGTCGACGACTTCCGGGCGGCGGCGACGCGCGCCCACCGCGCCGGCGTCGAGGTGGTCGAGATCCACGCGGCGCACGGCTACCTCCTGCACCAGTTTCTCTCCCCTGCGAGCAACCACCGCACCGACGAGTACGGCGGCGACTTCGACGGCCGTGCCCGGTTCCTGCTGCGCGTCGTCGACGCCGTGCGCGAGGTCTGGCCGGCCGACCGCCCCGTGTTCGTGCGCGTCAGCGCGACCGACTGGACCGGCGAGGACCGCGGCGTCGATTCCGACGCTTGGACCCCGGATCAGACGATCCTGCTGACCGAACGGCTGCAGGATCACGGGGTCGACCTGATCGACGTCTCCACCGGCGGCAACGTCGCCAAGGCGGAGATTCCGGTCGCGCCCGGCTACCAGGTGCCGTTCGCGCGGCGGATCCAGAGCGAGACCACCGTTCCCGCCGCCGCCGTCGGGCTGATCGACGAGGCCAAGCAGGCCGAGGACGTCGTCGCCTCCGGGGACGCGGTCGCCGTCCTGCTCGGCCGCGCGCTGCTGCGCGATCCGTACTGGCCGCGCCGAGCCGCGCAGGAGCTCGGGGTCACGATGACGCCGGCGACGCCGCCGCAGTACGAGCGGGCCTACTGACCTCGCACCGGGCGTGAGCGATCCCAGACGATCGCCGCGACGAGCTCGAGCGCGAGCCGTCGCGGCGTCGGGTCGTCGGGCTCGATCATCGCCTGCGACATGGCGCCGTCGTACACGGCCACGACGCTGCGACCCAGGGTGTCCTCGTCGACGGCGGGTTCGCGCCCGAACGCGGCCAGCACGCGCACGATCATGGGCAGCAACGCGTGGCGCAGCGCCGCGCGGTGCTCGACGATCACCGCGGCGACCTCGGGACGGCGGGCGGCGTACGCGGAGAACTCGGCCGTGAGGACGTGCCAGGAGACGTCGGCGGTGAGTCCCGACAGCCCGTCGACGACGGTCGCGGTGAAGGCGCGGTCGACGGACGTGCCGGCGGGGGCCGTCACCTGCACGTCGTCGACCGCCGCGCGCAGTCTCTCGACGAGGGCGTTCGCCTGACGTTGCCAGAGGGCGAGGAACACCTCGTCCATCGAGCCGAAGTTCGAGTAGAAGGCACCGCGGGTGAAGCCGGCGCGCTCGCAGATCTGCTCCGGGGTCGAGCGTCCGAAACCGCGTTCGGCGAAGACGGCCAGGGCGCCGTCCAGTACACGTTCCCGCGTCGCGGCGCGGCTGCGTTTCGGCCGGGCTGTCTCGGTGCTCACGGAAGTCGGTCCTTGTCGGTCGGGAGTTCGATGCACTACTGTATCGAACTGCCGCCCGATACAGAAGTGAATCGAGCACGGCCACCGACTCCGTCGAGAGGGACCTGCCATGTCCACCGAGATCGCACCACGTCCGTCGGCGTTCCGCCGCCCCCTCACCTGGGCCGCCCCGGTCGTCGTCGTGTCGGTGCTGATGTCGCTGCTCGCCGCGCTCTATCTCGGCGGGGTGGCGGACCCGCAGAAGAACCTGCGCCACTTCCCCCTCGCGCTCGTCCAGAACGACGAGGGCGACGTGCTGCCGAACGGACAGCAGGCGAACCTCGGCGCCTCCATCGCCGACGGCATCGAGAAGGGCCTCGACGCCGACCGGTTCGACCTCCGCGTGGTCGGCATCGCACAGGCTCAGGAAATGCTCGCGAACGGTGACGTCTACGCCGCCGTGGTGATCCCCAGCGATTTCACCAAGCGCGTCACCGTGCTCGCCGAGGCCGCGGCCGTGCCGGGCGACGTCGAGAAACCGATCGTCACCGTCATGACCAACCCCCGCGCCGGCACCCTGGGGTCGACGCTGGCGAGCACCGTCGCCGATCGCGCACTCGCGGAAGCGAATTCGACGGTCGGGTCACAGCTCGTCGACCAGGTCACCGCCGATCTACCGGAGGGAACGGTCCTGACCGGTACCGCCGCGATCACCCTCGCCCAGCCCATCGACGTCGTGGTCGCGCCGTACGACCCCCTGCCCGACGGCACCGGACTCGGCCTGTCCGCCTTCTACTACGCGCTGCTGCTCGTCCTCGCCGGCTTCACCGGCGCCACCATCGCCAACGCGCTCGTCGACGGGGCCATCGGCTACCTGCCGCTCGAGTACGGACCGTTCTTCCGGCAGAAGCCGGCGGTCCCGGTGAGCCGTCTGCGCACCCTGGTGGCGAAGTGGCTGACCATGGTCGTCGTCGGGGCCGTCGTGTCCGGCCTGTACCTGGCCATCGCCGCCGCCCTGGGCATGCCCACCCCGCACGCCCTGCTGCTCTGGCTCTACGGGGCGCTCGCGATCAGCGCCGTCGGCATCACGGCCATGTCCGTCGTGGCGGTCCTCGGCACACCGGGTCTGGTGATCAACCTCGTGCTCTTCGTCATCCTCGGACTGCCGTCCGCCGGCGCCACCATCCCCCTCGAGGCCACTCCCCGACTGTTCGGGTTTCTCGCGACGTTCGAGCCGATGCACCAGGTCTACCTCGCCGTCCGCGCGATCCTCTACTTCGACGGACGGTGGTCGGCCGGCCTCGCACACGGGCTGACGATGACGCTGATCGGGCTCGCTCTGGGACTCGTGGTCGGCGCCGCGGTCGCCGCGCTGTACGACCGGCGCGGCCGTCGGCGTGCCGTCACCCCGCGGTCCGCACGACGCGAGGCTGTCGGCACCGACGGTTAGTGTCGGCGTCGTGGCCTCTCCGGAACCCCCGCGCATCACCGTCGTCGGCAGCATCAACATGGACGTCTCGGCGCGGACGCCGTCGCTGCCCGCCCCCGGTGAGACGGTCGCCGGCACCGACCTGGTCCTCGGCCGCGGCGGCAAGGGCGCCAATCAGGCGGTGGCCGCCGCGCGCGCCGGCGGACGCGTGCGCTTCGTCGGCGCGGTGGGTGACGACGCGTTCGCGCCGGACCTGCGGGCGAGCCTGCGGACCGAGGGTGTCGACGTCGCCACTCTGCGGACCGCGCCCGGTGCCAGCGGCGTCGCCGTGGTCACGGTGGACGACGCGGCCGAGAACACCATCGTCGTCGTCGCCGGGGCGAACGACGCCCTGACCGAGCTGGGAGCGGACGACGTCGCGGCGATCGAGGGTGCCGACGTCCTGCTGCTGCAACTGGAGATTCCCGTGCCCACCGTCGTGGCCGCGGCCGAGGCCGCCCGCCGCGGCGGCACCACCGTCTTCCTCAATCCGTCGCCCGTCCGGCCGGTGCCCGACGCTCTGCTCGACGCCGTCGACGTCCTCGTGGTCAACGAGAGCGAACATCACGCACTCGGTGACGCCGTCGACCGCACCCCGCACGTCGTCACCACCCTGGGCGCGCGCGGTGCCCGCCATCGGGGCCCGGACGGGGCCGTCGTCGAGGTGCCCGCGCCCCGGGTCCGCGCCGTCGACACGACCGGCGCCGGCGACGCGTTCACCGGCGCCCTCGCCGTCGCGTGGCGGGACGGCCCCGAGGCAGCGCTGCGACGCGCCGTCGTCGGCGGCGCGCTCGCGACCACCCGATCGGGCATCGCTGCGCCGACGGCCGCCGACATCGACGCCGCCGCGGGAGAGCTCGCGTGAGCACTCGCGAGCGCGCGCAGGAATTGCTCGCGGATCTGGCCGGCCCGTCGGCGGTGCTCCGGGACGATCAGTGGACGGCCATCGAGGCGCTGGTGGTGCACAAGCGACGCGCCCTGGTGGTCCAGCGCACCGGCTGGGGCAAGTCCGCCGTCTACTTCATCGCCGCGCGGATGCTGCGCGAGCAGGGGCTCGGGCCGACGGTCATCGTCTCCCCGTTGTTGGCGCTCATGCGCAACCAGGTGGCGGCCGCCGAGCACGCCGGTGTCACGGCGGCGACCATCAACTCGGGCAACGTCACCGAGTGGGACGACGTGCATGCCCGCGTCGCGGCCGGGGAGCTCGACGTGCTCCTCGTCAGCCCGGAACGGTTGAACAATCCGGACTTTCGTGACCAGGTGCTGCCCTCGCTGTCCGCCGATGCCGGTCTCGTGGTGGTGGACGAGGCGCACTGCGTGTCCGACTGGGGGCACGACTTCCGGCCCGACTACCGCCGCATCCGCTCCCTGATCGCCGAACTGCGTGACGGGGTTCCCGTGCTCGCCACCACCGCCACGGCCAACGACCGGGTCGTCGCCGACGTCGCTGCGCAGCTGGGCGTGGGCGGTGCCGACACCGAGGTGCTGCGCGGCGGTCTCGGCCGCGACTCCCTCCACCTCGCGGTGGTGCGCATTCCGGACCCCACCGCTCGTCTCGCGTGGCTGGCCGACCGGCTCGAGTCGCTCCCGGGTTCGGGCATCGTGTACTCGCTGACCGTCGCCGGCGCCACCGACCTCGCGGCACTGCTGGCCGAGCGGGGTGTCGCCGTCGCCGCGTACACGGGCCAGACCGACCCCACCGAGCGCGAAGCGGCGGAACAGGATCTGCTGGCGAACCGCGTGAAGGCACTGGTGGCCACCTCGGCCCTCGGCATGGGATTCGACAAGCCGGACCTCGGGTTCGTGGTCCACGTGGGGGCGCCGTCCTCCCCCATCTCGTACTACCAGCAGGTCGGTCGCGCCGGCCGCGCCACCGAGCGCGCGGAGGTGATCCTGCTGCCCGGCCCGGAGGACCGGGAGATCTGGAGCTACTTCGCCTCGGTCGCGTTTCCCCGCGAACACGTGGTGCGCCGTGTTCTCGAGGTGCTCGACACCGAGCGACCCCAGTCCACCCCGGCGCTCGAACCCCTCGTCGAACTCGGCCGCACCCGTCTCGAGATGGTCCTCAAGGTGCTCGACGTCGACGGCGCCGTGCGCCGCGTCAAGGGCGGGTGGCTCTCGACGGGTGCCGAGTGGACGTACGACCGCGAGCGCTACGAGCGTCTCGACGCGGCGCGCGCCGCCGAGCAGCAGGCCATGCTGGACTATCAGACCACCGACGAGTGCCGCATGGCCTTCCTGCGGCGGCAGCTCGACGACCCGTCGCTCACCGGTGACGCCGACGTCGATCGCTGCGGGAAGTGCGACAACTGCACGGGCACCCCGCTGTCGGCGGACGTCGACGCCGAGACCGTCGACCGCACCCGTACCCGGCTGGACCGCCCCGGTCTCGATCTCGCCCCGCGCAAGCAGTGGCCCACCGGGCTGGCCAAGGTGGGGGTGTCCCTCTCGGGCCGCATCACCGACGGGCCCGAGCCCGGCCGCGTGCTCGGCCGGCTCACCGATCCGGTGTGGGGACCGCGACTGCGAGCCCTCGTGGACGGCGACGACGGTCCGGCGCCCGACGCGCTCGAGCAGGCCTGCATCGCGGTCCTCGCCGGGTGGACCTGGGCGGAGCGTCCCACCGGAGTCGTGGTGATGGAGACGTCGCGGCCCGTGCTGATGGAGGACCTCGGCGACCGACTCGCCCGCGTCGGGCGACTGGCGCCCCTCGGCGTGCTGCGTCGCCGCCCGGACGCCCGGCCCGTGTCGGGTGCCAACTCCGCGTTCCGGGTGGCGAGCCTGGTCGACGCGTTCGACACCCCCGACCTGACGGCGCACGACGGGCCTGTCCTGCTCCTCGACCTGCTCACCGACACCGGGTGGACCACCACGGTCGCCGCCCGTGCTCTGCGCGCGGCCGGGGCGGACGCCGTCCTCCCCTTCGTGCTGGCGGCGCGGGCGTGACCGATCGCGCGTCGCTGCGATGGCCCAACCTGCGTCTGCTGTGGACGTTCGTCAGGCCGCATCGGCGCATGTTCGTCGGAGGCCTGCTGCTCGGGCTGCTGGCGACCGGCTCGTCGCTCGCGACTCCCCTGGTGACCAAACGACTGCTCGACTCGTTCGGAGTGCCCGGCGCCACCACGTCCGCGGTGACGGTGCTGGTGATCCTGCTTCTGGTGGGCATCGCCGTCGGCTTCGCGCAGCGGCTGTTGCTCGGCACGATGGCCGAGCGGGTGGTCCTGGAAGCCCGCTCATCGATGGTGAGCCGGTTCTTCGGCGCCACCGTGCCGGCCGTCACCGCGCGCCCGGCGGGCGAGATGCTCACCCGCGTCACGTCCGACACGGTGCTACTGCGCGAAGCGTCGTCGTGGGCGCTCGTGGAGATCGTCAACGGCACCATCGCGATCGTCGGCGTGGTGATCCTCATGGCCACGCTCGACCTTCCCCTGCTCGGGACGGCTCTGCTCGGCATCGCCGGCATCGGTGTCGCCGCCGGACTGCTCATGCCGAAAGTAGCTGCGGCGCAACGCGACGCGCAGGCCGCGATGGGACGGCTGGGCGGCATGCTCGAGGGTGCTCTGCGCGCGGTCCGCACCGTCAAGGCCAGTCGAGCCGAGGACCGCGAGGGCGACCGGATCGTCGACGAGGCGCGAGTGTCGGCCTCGTTCGGCATCCGGTCCGTCCGACTCGAGGCGTGGGCCTGGACCATCACCGGCAGCGGCATCCAGCTCACCATCATCGCCGTGCTCGGCGTGGGCGCGTACCGCGTGTCCTCCGGTGCGCTCGCGGTGTCGTCGCTGGTGGCCTTCCTGCTCTACGCGTTCCAGCTCGTCGGACCGGTCGCGCAGTTGACGCTCTACGTCGCCCAGCTGCAACGCGGTGTCGCGGCCGCCGCCCGTATCCGCGAGGTGCAGCTCATGGAGCCGGAGCCCGACGCGCCCGCCACCGTGGCCGTTCTCCCCGCCCGCATCGAGGACGCCCCGTCGGCGCTGGAGCTGCGCGGCGTCACCGCCGGGTACGGCGACGAGCGGTCGGCCGTCCACGCGATCGACCTCACCGTGGCGGCCCGCGGCCACACGGCGCTGGTCGGCCCGTCCGGCGCCGGGAAGACCACCCTGTTCTCCCTGCTGCTCCGGTTCCTCGAACCGCGCGACGGCGAGCTGATCCTCGGCGGTGTTCCCTACGCGGCGCTGTCCCACCGGCAGATCCGCCAGCGCATCGGCTACGTCGAGCAGGCCACGCCCACCCTGCCGGGGACCATCGCGCAGAACCTGCGCCTGACGCATCCCGACGCCTCGGACGACGAACTCTGGGCAGCGCTGCGCCGCGTGCGGCTCGCCGAGAAGATGGAGTCGTTGCCCGCCGGTCTGGACACCGAGTTGCGGGACACCGCGGTGTCCGGGGGCGAGCGTCAGCGCATCGCCCTCGCGCGGGCCATCGTGCGGCCGCCCGACATCCTGCTGCTCGACGAGGCCACTGCTCAGGTCGACGGCATCACCGAAGCCGCGATCCACGAGGTGATCCGCGACCTGTCCGCTCGGGGCGCCGTGGTCACCATCGCGCACCGACTCTCGACGGTGATCGACGCCGACACGATCGTCGTCCTGGAGCAGGGCCGCGTCCGCGCGCAGGGCTCGCACACGGCGCTGCTGACGTCGGACACCCTGTACCGCGACCTGGTGGAGGCGCTGCGGATCGCGACCTGAGCGGCGAGACGTGGCTCAGACGGCGGCGAGCGTCGGATCCCCACCGGTGACGGCGTCCACCACCCGGCGTCCCACGTCCGCGGCGTCGCCCCCGGCCGCCTGCTCGAGGTCCACCGCGCGCACCGTGACACCCGACGCCGCGAGTTGCGCGGCCAATTGCTCGGCCAGTCGGTCCAGCAGGGCCGCCGCGAGCGATGCGCCGTCCAGACCTGCGGTGACGGCCGCCCGGTGCGGCACCAGGATGATGCCGGAGTGCTGACACATCATGTGCCGGGCGGCGGCACGGGCGGTGATGAAGTGGGATCGCAAGGCCCCGAGAACGGGACCTTCCAGCTCGGCCAGTTCGGTGTAGTCGACGCGGCGGTGGGTCCGCTCGGCGACGGGTGTGGGACCCACCAGGTCCACCGAGATGTCGATGCTCCCCGAGCACGCCGCGACGACGTCGACGTACTCGTCGACGTCCACCTCGTCGAGAACGTCGAGCACCTGCGCTTCGGCCTGTCCGCCGAGGTCGGTGATCCGCCGCACGACGGCGTCCAACCGGGTGCGGGAGCGGCCGACCAGGTGCACGCGCGCGCCGCCGCGGGCAAGAGCCGACGCGACGGAGCTGCCCACCACACCACCTGCGCCGTAGACCACGGCGTTGGCACCGGACAGCAGCACGTCGCCTCCTCGTACCCGCTCGCCCGACACGGACTCTCGCGGATCGTGGCCTCAGGGTACTGAGACGACGTCCTCGTCGTCGGCCTTTTCGGCGGCCGGAGCGTCGGGTTCGTCGGACGTCGCGGCTTCGCTCGGGGTCTCACCGCGGCGCACGACGACCGACGCCACCGCCAGGGTGGCGAGCGCCGCGAGCACCGCGACGAGGGTCGGCAGGCCTGCTCCGCCCACCGCATCGGTCAGCGCCCGCACGATCTGACCGACCGGGGTGACGTCGGCCGCCTGCGCCAACAGCCCACTCGCGCCGCGCAGCACCGCGCCACCGAGGATCACCTGCACCAATCCGAGCAGCGCGAGCACGGCCGCGCCGACCACGGGACCGAGGACGAGCCGCACCGCGCGGCACGCCGTGACCACCGCGGCGACCCAGAGGCCGACGGTCACGGTGGCGACCGCCGATCCCGTCAACGAGGCACCGGTGTCGACGAACGTCAGGGCCAGGACCATGGTCGCGGCCGCACCGACGGCGCCGATCACGGCGGCCCGCGCCCGCGGGACCAGGAACCCGACCAGTGCGGCCGCCAGGACGGCGAACACCGCGGTCAGGTACGGCCAGTTCGCGACTGCAGGTCGCACGACGAAGGACGACCCGGTCGGGTCCACTTCGGTCGACGCCGCGGCGGGGAGGGACGAGGACGCCTTGTCGACGTTGGAGCGCAGGGTGGTGAACATCCCTTCCATAGGTCCGACGCCGTCGCGCAGACGCGTCGTGCCGTCGACCAGCAGGACGCCGCCGTCGTCGAGCTGGACCAGACCGTCGCGCAGTTGCGCCGATCCGTCCGTGGCCCGGACGATGCCGTCGACGAACGGCGACGACGGATCCGACAGCTGGTAGGACACCTGCCGGGCGCCGTCGCGGAGCCGTTCCAGGTCGGCGAGAACCCCGCCGTTCAGGCCCTGGGTCCGTAGAAGGTCGAGGACCGTGCGCAGCTGATCGGCCGTGGCCGCCGCCGCGGGGTCGGTGGACGCGGCCACGGAGTCGAGTGTCTGCTGCACGATCACCTCGATCTGCCCCTGGGCGGCGCCCACCCCGGTCAGCGCGCCGACGACCCGGTCGACGCCGCCGCTGACCTGCGTGGACCCGTCGCCCAGCTGCCACAGTCCCTGCCGCAGCTGGGTCATGCCGTCGGCCAGCTGGTTGCCGCCGTCGCGGGCCTGCCCGAGCCCGTCGGCCAGTCGATGTGCGCCGTCGTCGAGTTCGACACTGCCGTCGGTCAGTTCGGTCATGCCGCCGGCGAGGATCTGCAGCGGGAGCGCGGTGTTGCCGAGCGCGCCGCGCGTCGCGGCGAGAGGGTCGCTCGCCTGCGACGCAGGAACGACGCGCGTGGGTCCGCCGGCGGACCCGTCGTCGTCGGTCGTCGCCGCGACGACGACCCCCGCCGCGAGAGTGGGCACCATCAGCGCCAGCAGCAGCCCGGCCGCGGCGCGGCTCCGCCTCGAGGGCCGCAGAGGCAGCCGAGGCCGCGAACCCCCCGAACGCGCCGGGACCAGGCGGGACAGCGAGGACGACACGCGCATCATGGCCGGACGATAACGAGAAATGGCTGGAAAAGGTGGGTGCCATGCCGCAGGAAGCAGCGCGATTCGGCTCGAGAAAGACGGACCGACGTGTGACCACCTTCACACAGCCGCTGCATCCAGGGGATTGACGGGGTTCCTCCGGCCCGTCTCCGTCACGGCGCCTGACTTCCCGCGGCGTCCTTGTTACGTTCGATTGCCATATGACGCCCGTGTTACAGAGTGCGACCTCGACCCCGCCCGATCTCGACTCCCGACACGAATACCGTCCACCGACGGTCGACGACGGTGTCCGCCTCTGGGAAATGGCCCGCGATTCCGAGGTGCTCGACGTCAATTCCAGTTACTCGTACCTGTTGTGGTGCCGCGACTTCGCGGCGACGTCCGTCGTCGCGGTCGACGGTGGCAATCGACCCGTCGGTTTCGTGACCGGTTACCTCCGACCGGACGCCCCGCACACGGTGTTCGTCTGGCAGGTCGCCGTCGACGCCGCTCACCGCGGCCGAGGACTCGCCCGCGGCATGCTCGACTCCCTCGTCGACCGGGTCGTCTCCGAGCACGGCGTCACCACCCTGGAAACCACGGTCAGCCCCGACAACGCGGCGTCGATCGCCACGTTCACCTCGCTCGCGCGGCGGCGGGGCACCGGCATCGTCCGCTCGGACCTGTTCGCCGCCGGGTCGTTCCCGGACGCGCATCAGCCGGAAGACCTCTACACCGTCGGCCCCTTCGCGGCCCCCACCACCGATTCGCAGGAGACCTCATGAACCAGATCACCCCCACCCCGGACGTGTTCGAGAACCACGAGTCGCAGGTCCGCAGCTACAGCCGCCAGTGGCCCGCCGTGTTCGACACCGCGCAGGGCTCGTGGATCACCGACGAGAACGGCAAGCGTTACCTCGACTTCTTTGCCGGCGCCGGTGCGCTGAATTACGGCCACAACCACCCGGTCCTCAAGACCGCACTGGTGGACTACATCATGCGCGACGGCATCACCCACGGCCTCGACATGTCCACCGTGGCCAAGCGCGACTTCCTGGCCACCTTCACCGAGAAGATCCTGGCGCCGCGTGGACTCGACTACAAGGTGCAGTTCCCCGGACCCACCGGGACCAACACCGTCGAGGCCGCCCTCAAGCTCGCCCGCAAGGTGACCGGTCGCTCGTCGGTCATCAACTTCACGAACGCTTTTCACGGAATGACGCTCGGCGCCCTGTCGGTCACCGGCAATTCCATGAAGCGCGCCGGCGCCGGCATTCCCCTGGTGCACGCGACCCCGATGCCGTTCGACAACTACTTCGGCGGCGCCACCGACGACTTCCAGTGGATGGAACGGGTGCTCGACGATTCCGGCAGCGGCATCAACCGTCCCGCCGCGGTCATCGTCGAGACCATCCAGGGTGAGGGCGGCGTGAACGTCGCCCGCGCCGAGTGGCTGCAGGCCCTCGCCGAGCTGCTGAAGCGCCGCGACATCCTGCTCATCGTCGACGACGTCCAGATGGGCGTCGGCCGCACCGGCCAGTTCTTCTCGTTCGAAGAGGCCGGCATCGTGCCGGACATCGTCACGCTGTCGAAGTCCATCGGCGGCTACGGAATGCCCATGGCGCTCACCTTGATTCGCCCCGACCTCGACGTGTGGGGGCCGGGCGAGCACAACGGCACGTTCCGCGGCAACAACCCCGCTTTCGTCACCAGCGCCGCGGCGATCGAGCATTTCTGGTCCGACGACACCTTCGAGAAGGAGATTCTCGCGAAGGGCGAGCGCATCCGGGCCGCGTTCACCGACCTCGCCCATCGCTTCGAGGGCGTGAGCACCCGCGGCCGCGGCATGGTGCACGGGCTGGTCTTCGCCGACGGTGACCTCGCCGGCAAGGTGACCTCCATGGCTTACGACCAGGGTCTGCTCGCGGAGACGTCCGGCCCGTCGGACGAGGTGGTCAAGCTGCTCCCGCCGCTGACCATCTCCGAGGAGGATCTCGACCATGGTCTGTCGATCCTGCGCCAGGCCACCGAGACCGTCTGCTCCTGACCCACGTCGACCCAGCGAAAGGATCCGATTTCCATGATCGTGCGCACCACCGACGAGATCACCGGCACCGAACGGGACATCGCCAGCGAGGACGGCCAGTGGCGGTCCAAGCGCATCGTCCTCGGCGGCGACCGGGTGGGCTTCTCCTTCCACGAGACCACCATCGAGCCGAACACGGTGAACAACTTCCACTACGCCAACCACGTCGAGGCCGTCTGGCTCATCGAAGGCGAAGGCACGCTCACCGACCGTGAGACCGGCGAGACCTACCCGCTCGGGCCCGGCAGCATGTACCTGCTGAACGGACACGAGCGACACACCGTCGAGACCACCACGCGCATGCGCATGCTGTGCGTCTTCAACCCGCCCGTCGTCGGCGACGAGCGGCACGACGAGAACGGTGTCTACCCGCTCATCGAGGTCCCTGCCTGACCGCCCGCGGCACGGGCCTTCTGGCTCGGGCCCGACCCCGGCATCGCCGAACGAGACCGCGCGAGCGACCTATCCTGGACGAGGTGACCTCCGTTTCCCCGTTCTCACCGTCGCAGCGCGGTCTCGTCTCGTTGGACGACGTCCTGTCCCGCGGGAACGTCGTCGCCCTCACCGGTGCGGGCATGTCCACCGACTCGGGAATCCCGGACTACCGCGGCCCCGACTCGCCGCCCCGTAACCCCATGACCTTCCAGCAGTTCATCGGGGACGACGAGTTCCGTCGCCACTACTGGGCCCGTAACCACGTCGGATGGCGGCACATGGACGCGACCCGGCCGAACGCCGGCCACCGCGCGCTCGCCGAACTCGAACGGCGCGGGGTCGTGTCCGGCGTCATCACCCAGAACGTCGACATGCTCCACACCAAGGCCGGCAGCCGGAACGTCATAGACCTGCACGGCGTCTACGGCCGGGTGCGGTGCCTGTCCTGCGAGACGCTGATCTCCCGCGTCGCTCTCGACGAGCGGTTGACCGCCGTCAACCCCGGGTTCACCGAGTCCGTCGTCGGTGCGGACGGAGTCGAGATCGCGCCCGACGCGGACGCGGAGATCTCGAGCACGGCGCACTTCCGCATGGTCGACTGCGACCGGTGCGGCGGCATTCTCAAGCCGGACATCGTCTACTTCGGTGAGAGCGTGCCCAAGCCCCGCGTGCGCGCGGCGTACGACATGGTCGACGACGCCGCCGCACTGGTCGTTCTCGGATCGTCCCTGACAGTCATGTCGGGCCTGCGCTTCGTCCGCCACGCGGCGAAGCACGACAAGCCCGTCGTCATCGTCAATCGCGGCACCACCCGGGGCGACGAGTTCGCGGACGACACCCTGCACGCCGGGTGCTCGGAGGTGTTGACGTCGTACCTGTGACGGCGGTCGCCGCGGTCTTCTTCGTCAACGGCGCCGTCCTCGGCAACTGGGGCCCGCGCATTCCGGCGATCGCGGCCGATCTCTCCCTCGACGCGGCCACGCTGGGCCTCGCGCTGGCCGGGATGGGCACGGGCGGCTTGCTGGCCACCCCGCTCGCGGCGCTGGCCATTCGCGCCCGCGGCAGCCGCTCGACCACGGTGGCCTCGGCCACGCTGCTGTCCGTCGCCATCGTGCTGCCGGCACTGGCGGGTACCTGGTGGTCGCTCGGCCTCGCCGTGATGGTTCTCGGTGCCGCCGACGGCGTGATGGACGTCGCGATGAACGCGCAGGGCGTCCTGGTCGAGAAACGACGTGACCGGTCGATCCTGAACCGTCTCCACGCGGGATGGAGCGCCGGCGCCGTCACCGGTGGGCTGGTCGGCGCGGGTGCCGCGGCGCTCGCCGTGCCCGTCGTGGTGCACTTCGCCGTGCTCGCGGCCGTCCTCCTCGCCCTCACCGCGGTCACCGCGCGGCACCTCGAGCCGGACGCCGGGCACCGCGAACCCGACAGCCACGACAGCGGCGGGCAGCCCGACCTCTCGGCACCGCGGCGTCGCTCGGTCCTCCCGCGCCGGTCGGGTCCGGCCGCGGCCCTCGCTCTGCTCGGCGCACTCGTGTTCGTGTCCTCGCTCGTCGAGGACCTCCCCCAGTCCTGGGGCGCGCTGTACGCGACCGACCTCGGGGCGACGCCCGGAGCCGCCGGACTCACCGTGGTCGCGTTCTCGACGGCGATGTTCGTGGGCCGCCTCGTCGGCGACGCCGTCGTGGATCGCGTGGGTCGCCATCGCGTGCTGATCGGCGGGTCCGTGGCCATCGCCTCGGCCTTCCTGGCCGCACCGTGGGTCACCTCCCCCACCGTGGCGGTGGTGATGTTCGCGGTGGCCGGCCTCGGTGCCGCTCCGATCTTCCCGGCGGTCTTCGGGATGGCGGGTCGGCTCCCCGGCATCGCTGCGGGCACCGCGCTGTCGGTGGTCTCGCTGGTGGCCCGCATCGGCATCCTCGTGGCCCCGATCGGATTCGGCACCCTCGCCGGGCAGCTCGGATACGGCTGGGCGCTCTGGTCCATGGTGGTGGCGGGCCTCACCGTCGCCGCCCTGGCCACCGTGTTGCGAAGGCGCACGTCAACTCGCGTGCCGCAGGGGTAGCGGCTGCGACGGTGGGGTCGATCGGTAGGTGCGGCCGGTGGGGGTACGGAACTCCACCGTGTGCACGTCGGGGGCGTCGGTTCTGGTAGTCACCCACCCGTTGCCCGGCGGATGGGGGCATCGCACCACGGGGTGCGGCAGGTCCGAATTCGTGTCACCGACACCACGACAGGGGTCCGACACGAAACCGAGCCGACGACGCGACCGCCGGTCAGACCGCAACGAGGTCGTCGGCGTGCACCACGGGGCGCCGCGCGTCCGGCGCCAGATCCGACGTCGACTTGCCGAGCATCCCGACCAGCTCGGCCGAGTCGTAGGCGACCACCCCGCGCGCGACCGGGGTGCCGTCGTCGGCGTGCAGCGAGACCACGTCCCCGGCATCGAATGTGCCTGTGACAGAGGTGATTCCGGCGGACAGCAGCGATCGCCGACGCCCGACGACGGCCTCGACCGCACCGGCGTCGAGGGTGAGTCCCCCACTGGTGTCGGCGGCATGACGCACCCAGAATCGTCGCGCCGACAGCCGCGTCGGTCGCGCGGCGAACACGGTGCCCGTCGGCCCACCGGCCAACGCGGAGGCCGCGTCCGACGCCGCGGCCAGCAGGACGGGAACGCCGGCGTCCGCCGCGAGCCGCGCCGCGGACAGCTTGGAGGCCATTCCGCCGGTCCCCAGCGCGCCACCCGATCCGGCGACCACCCCGTCCAGGTCCTCGGGTCCGTCGACCTCCGGGATCAGCCTCGCGGCGGGATCCTTGCGGGGGTCACCGTCGTAGAGCCCGTCGACGTCGGAGAGCAGAACCAACGCGTCCGCACCCACGAGGTGTGCGACCAGCGCCGCCAGCCGGTCGTTGTCGCCGAAGCGGATCTCGGTGGTCGCCACGGTGTCGTTCTCGTTGACCACGGCCACCGCGCCGAGCGAACGCAATCGGTCGAGCGTCCGCTGCGCGTTGCGGTGGTTCGCGCGGCGGGCGATGTCCTCGGCCGTCAGCAGAACCTGGCCGACGGTCCGCCCGTGCCGGGCGAAGGACGTTCCCCACGCATGCGCCAACGCCAACTGCCCCACACTGGCCGCCGCCTGCTTCGTCGCCAGATCCTGCGGGCGTCGTCGCAACCCCAGCGGGGCCATACCCGCCCCGATCGCACCGGACGAGACGACCACGACGTCCGAGCCGCGTCGCATTCGCGCCTCGATGGCGTCGGCCAGGGCGTCGAGACGAGAGACGTCGAGGCCCTCGGCCATCGAGGTGAGCGCCGACGATCCGATCTTCACCACCACGGACCGTGCGGCCGCGATGGTCTCCCGCGTTCCTGTCACTGCTCGTCGGTCTCCAGACCACGGCGGACCCGACGCGCATGCTTGCGCTCGGCCGCGCCGATACGCTCCACCTGGTCGATACGCGAGTCGGTGCCGCGACCGGTGAGGGTGACCTCGACACCCGCGGGGGTCTGCGGTTCCCAGTCGAAGCTGACGTCACCGATGGTGACGGGAGCGCCGGGCTGCGCACCCTGCTTGACCAACTCGTCCTCGACACCGAGCCGCGCGAGCCGGTCCGCGAGGTAGCCCACGGCCTCGTCGTTGTCGAACGCGGTCTGCTTGACCCACCGCTCGGGCCGTTCGCCGCGCACGATGAAGCCGCCCGGCTCGTCGGGATCGGCGATGACGCTGAAGCCCGCACGATCCGTCGCGACGGGTCGGATGACCTGCCGACGCGGCGCCGCCTTCGGGTGGTCGCGCCGGTACTGCGCCACCAGCTCGGCCAGCGCGAAGGTCAACGGGCGCAGGCCTTCTCGACTCACCGCCGAGATGGTGAACACCGGCCAGCCCTTGGCCTCGAAGTCGGGGCGGACCATGTCCGCCAGTTCCGCGGCCTCGGGCACGTCCACCTTGTTCAGCACGACGATGCGCGGCCGGTCCGCCAGATCGCCCAGGCTCGCGTCGCCCGACAGCGCCGGCACGTACGCCGCCAACTCGGCTTCCAGCGCCTCCACGTCGGACACCGGGTCACGCCCCGGATCGAGGGTGGCGCAGTCGACCACGTGGGCCAGCACGGCGCACCGCTCGAGGTGACGCAGGAAGTCGAGGCCGAGCCCCTTGCCCTGACTGGCACCCGGAATCAGACCCGGCACGTCGGCGACGGTGAAGGTGGTCTCGCCGCTCGAGACGACGCCGAGGTTCGGCACCAACGTGGTGAACGGGTAGTCCGCGATCTTCGGCTTGGCCGCCGACAGCACCGAGACGAGCGACGACTTCCCGGCGCTGGGGAATCCGACCAGGCCGACGTCCGCGACGGACTTCAGTTCGAGAACCAGGTCGCGTTCCTCGCCGTCCTCGCCGAGCAGGGCGAAGCCGGGGGCCTTGCGGGCGCGCGAAGCGAGAGCGGCGTTCCCGAGGCCACCGCGACCGCCGGCCGCCGCCTCGAACCGGGTGCCCTCCCCGATCATGTCGGCGAGGATCCGACCGTCCTTGTCCAGCACGACGGTGCCGTCCGGCACGCGCAGGATCAGGTCCTCGCCGATGGCCCCGTCACGGTTGCTCCCGGCGCCCTGCGTGCCGTTGCCGCCCTTCGCGTACGGGTGGAAGTGGAAGTCGAGGAGGGTGTGCACGCCGGAGTCGACGACGAGCACGACGTTGCCGCCGCGACCACCGTTACCACCGTCGGGGCCGCCGAGGGGCTTGAACTTCTCCCGATGCACGGACGAGCATCCGTTGCCGCCCTTTCCTGCACTGACGTGCAGAGTGACGCGGTCGACGAAGCGCGACATGGGAGAGGTCCTTCCGAGCGGGTGACGCAGGTGGTGAGTGGTGAAACGCCGACAGGGGCGGCCGGAGAGCGCTAGCCCTCCGAGCCGCCCCTGCCGGGAACGTGTCGGTCAGCGGGGAGCGTGCTCCCCGCGGTGCCGCAGGAGGATCAGACCTCTGCGGCGGCCGGAACGATGTTGACGGTCTTGCGGCCACGCTTGGTGCCGAACAGGACCGAGCCCGCAGCCAGGGCGAAGAGCGTGTCGTCGCCACCACGGCCGACGTTCACGCCGGGGTGGAAGTGCGTGCCACGCTGACGGACCAGGATCTCGCCTGCGTTGACGTCCTGGCCGCCGAAGCGCTTGACGCCGAGTCGCTGAGCGTTGGAATCGCGACCGTTGCGTGAGCTGGACGCGCCCTTCTTGTGTGCCATGAGAAACCCTCCGGGGTCGGTAGAGAGATCAGAACGTCGGACGACGTCAGTTGATGCCGGTGACCTTGAGGACGGTCAGCTTCTGCCGGTGTCCCTGACGCTTGTGGTAGCCGGTCTTGTTCTTGAACTTGTGGATGCGGATCTTCGGGCCCTTGGTGTGCTCGACGATCTCGCCGGCGACCGACACCGTGGCCAGCTTGTCGGCGTCGGTGGTCAGCTCGGCGCCGTCGACGACGAGAACCGGGTCAAGCGAGACGGCCGTGCCGGGCTCTCCCTCGATCTTCTCGACCTTGACGAGGTCACCCACTGCGACCTTGTACTGCTTTCCGCCGGCTTTGACGATCGCGTACGTTGCCATCGGACGGCTACCCCTTGCTTGTCGAACGTGTTCGCTCCCCGTGTGGGGGCGACTGGTTTCTCGGCGCGACACGACCTCCGGCGAACCGGGGGGCCGTCGCATCCAGTGATGATCTGCTGGCCGGCACAGCGGGCGGGACCCACCCGAGAGATGGGCACGACACGACCGCGTCGCCGACAGCGACCGTCCAAGATTACGGGAGAGCGTCGTGCCGGGTCAAACCGGTGACGCCCCACCTCCCGGACCTACCCTTCCCTACTCCTCCACCGGCGGACCGGCGGGGCGACCTGCGGCGCGACGTCGGGGACGACGCACCGGCGTGGCCGCCGAGGCGGACGCCGCTCCCCCGGTGGTGACCGACGCCTCGGGCGCGGACTCCCCGGACGCTGCAGTATCCGAGTTCTCCGACGCCGATCCGTCGGCCGACGAGCCCGCGACCGGGCCCCCAGCCGAACCCACGGCCGCATCCTGAGCCGGGACGACGATCACGGTGCCGGCCGAATCCCCGGCCGGCGCGGCCGCCGCCCGTGCGACCCGGCGGGCGCGACGCGGGCGGGCTGCCGGCTTCTCGGGCTCAGCGGGCTGCTCGGGCTCTGCCGGCGCTACGGGCTGCTCGGGCTCCGCCGGCGCCACGGGCTGCTCGGCGTCGGCCTGCACCGGCTCGACCGATGCAGCGGTCTCGGCCTCCCGCACCGCCTCGACGGCTGCTTCGGCATCCGCGACGGGGTCGCCCGCCACCTCGGCGACGGGGTCGCCTTCCGCCTCGGCGACGGGGTCGCCATGTACGACGGCGACGGGGTCACCCGCCGGCTCGTCCTGGTGGTGGTGAGCGGCCATCGCGAGGGCGACGGGATGCGGCTGGCGCGGCGCGACCTTCGCCTCCGAGGCGGCCGACTCCGCGGCGTCACCGGAGTCGGTCTCGCCGGTGGTGTCGCTCTCGGTGTCCGACGACTTGTCGCGGTCGGCGGACCGGCCGCCACGCTTGCGTCGCGACCCACCCTGCTGATCGCGCGATCCGCGCCCGCCGTCGTCCTTGGCCGTCTCGACCGGGAACTGGTGGACGACGATGCCGCGGCCGTGGCAGTGCTCGCAGGTGGTCGAGAACGCCTCGATCAGTCCGGTGCCCATGCGCTTGCGGGTCATCTGGACCAGGCCGAGGGAGGTCACCTCGGACACCTGGTGGCGCGTGCGATCCCGGCCGAGCGCCTCGGTGAGGCGACGCAGAACCAGGTCACGGTTGGATTCGAGGACCATGTCGATGAAGTCGACGACGATCATGCCGCCGATGTCGCGCAGCCGCATCTGGCGCACGACCTCCTCGGCCGCCTCCAGGTTGTTCCGCGTGACGGTCTCCTCGAGGTTGCCGCCCTCGCCGGTGAACTTGCCGGTGTTGACGTCGACCACGGTCATCGCCTCGGTGCGGTCGATCACGAGGGTGCCGCCGGACGGCAGCCACACCTTGCGGTCGAGCGCCTTGGCCAGTTGCTCGTCGATGCGGTACGCGGCGAAGACGTCCACGTCCTTGGACGTCGACTCGTAGCGCGTCACCCGCGGCAGCATGTCCGGAGCCACGGCCTCGATGTAGCTCTGCACGGTCGACCACGCACGTTCGCCCTCGATGACCAGACCCGAGAAGTCCTCGTTGAACAGGTCGCGCACGACCTTGACCAGAAGATCCGGCTCCTCGTACAGGGTGACCGGCGACGATCCCTTGCTCGATTCGGCGTTCGACGACCGCTCCTGGATGGCCGCCCACTGCGACTGCAGCCGGGTGACGTCGCGCTCGAGCTCCTCGGCACTGACGCCCTCGGACGCGGTGCGGATGATGACCCCGGCATCGGCGGGAACGATGTCGCGCAGGATGTCCTTGAGCCGTTTGCGCTCGTTGTCGGGCAGCTTGCGGCTGATGCCCGTGGACGACCCGCCCGGCACGTACACCAGGAAACGACCGGCCAGCGAGATCTGCGTGGTGAGGCGGGCACCCTTGTGACCCACCGGGTCCTTGGAGACCTGCACCAGCACCTGGTCGCCCGACTTCAGCGCCTGCTCGATCTTGCGGCTGTTGCCGCCCAGACCTGCTGCGTCCCAGTCGACTTCGCCGGCGTAGAGCACGCCGTTGCGCCCCTTGCCGATGTCGATGAACGCCGCTTCCATGCTGGGCAGCACGTTCTGCACGCGCCCCAGGTAGATGTTGCCGACGATCGAGCCCGACGACGTACTGGTCACGAAGTGCTCGACCAGAACGCCGTCCTCGAGCACCCCCACCTGCGTCAGATCGGGGTGGCCGGCGAGCGACTTCTCCCGGACGACCATGGTGCGGTCGACCGATTCCCGACGCGCGAGGAACTCGGACTCGGTGAGAATCGGCGGACGGCGACGTCCCGCGTCCCGTCCGTCCCGACGACGCTGCCGCTTGGCCTCGAGTCGGGTCGACCCCGAGATGCCCTGAACCTCGTCCTTCTTGGCCCGCTGGCGCGGCTCGCGCTCGTGGACGACCGTGTTCGGCGGATCGTCCTCGCTGGTGGTGTCGTCTCCGTCGCCACCGCCGCTCTTGCGGCGGCGCCGACGGCGTCGACGACGGCTGGCCGACTCCCCGCCGGTCTCGTCGGATTCGGCGGTGCCGTCCTGCGAATCGTCGGACTTGTCGGACTCGTCGGACGCTGCCGTGTCGGCGGTCTCCGTGGACGCGGCGTCGGTGCTGCCGGTCGACTCCTCGGCGGTGTCGGCAGTGTCTGCGGCGTCGGCATTCTTCTGCCCGCCGCGGCGGCTGCGGCGACGGCCACGCTTGGGGGCGTCGGTCGAGTCGGCACCCTCGGTGGCCGCTGCATCGTCGTCGGCTCCACTGCCGTCGGCAGCGGACTCGTCGGACGTCGTGTCGGTGGCGGTGTCCGCCCCGCCGGTCGTCGGCGTGTCGGTGGCGTCGTCGCCCGACTCTCCGCCGTTCTCACCGGTGTCGTCGTTCCCGGCGTCACCACGGCCACGGCCACGGCCTCGCCGTCCGCGACGACGGCGACGCGGTCCGCTGCCGGACTCGCTGTCGTCCTGATCGGACTCGCTGCGGGGACCGTCGATCGGCGCGGCGTCCTTCTGCGCGGCATCGGCCGGTGCGGAGTCCGCCTGTCCGGCCTCGGCCGTCGCGGCGTCGACCTGCTCGGCATCGGCCACCGGCTCCGGCGCGGCGGGCTCGGCCGGGGCAGCCTTGCGCGTGGACGCACGACGCCGACGCGGCGCCTCCGGTGCGGGCTCGGGCTGGAGGAAGAGCGGGACGTCCGCCGGCCGCACCTCGGGAGCGGGCGCCTCGGACTCGTCCGGCGTCGTCGGCGCAGGGGCCGACGTGAAGAGGTCGGGCTCGGTGACGGACGCCGGGCTCTCGTCGGCAGTGGAGGCTCCGGCCTGCTCCTCGGCGGGAACGTCGGCCGGGTCGACGGCAGCCGCCTCGCCGGCCGGCGCGTCGAGCGCGTTGGCCACCGTCTCCGCGTCCTCACGCACGACGCTGGACTGCACGCTGCGGACGTCCTTGCCCATCTCGGCGAGCTGGGCGACGACCTGCTTGCTGGTCACTCCGAGGAG
Organism: Rhodococcus sp. PBTS 1; assembly: GCF_001620025.1. NCBI lineage: Bacteria > Bacillati > Actinomycetota > Actinomycetes > Mycobacteriales > Nocardiaceae > Rhodococcus > Rhodococcus sp. PBTS 1. The sequence goes on along the minus strand of NZ_CP015219.1, from coordinate 1,094,454 downwards.
CTTGGCCAGGGCGTGAACGCGGATGCGCTCGGGGAAGGTTCTGGGCGGCTCGTGATCGGCCACGTGTTCTCCTCGGGGCCCCGGGCGCGGTCGTCGCGAACGGTCGGCCCCTGGTGGGGGCGTCGTCCGTCGACACGAACCGCGGCCACGCGGGTGCCTTGGTCTGTTCGCGGAACCCGGGCGGGTTCGACGAGGTCGGGTCGCATCTCGGCCCGTCGCCGACCGGAACGGTCGCCGACGGGTACCGCGAATGCCTGGGCGGATGGCCGGTCCGAGCGCCTCGTCCTCAGCGTCACCGTCCGTCGAGGTGCCGGGGGGCACGACGACCGACGCGCGGTCCGCGATGACGGGCACCGGGTGCCGTGGATGTCATCCGGTCGCCTGCGCGTGGTGCGCGCCGCGACCTCCGTCAGTATCCCACACGGATACGTTCACCCACGCCACCCGTGGCCCGGAACGGTCGCCCGAGGTGTCGACCGTTCGCGGGCCGGCGGCATCAGCCCAGTTCGGGGAACCAGATGGCGATCTCCCGGGCGGCGGATTCCGGCGAGTCCGATCCGTGCACCAGGTTCTGCTGGCCGTCGAGCGCGAGGTCGGCACGGATGGTGCCGGGCACGGCCTTGGCCACCGGGTCGGTTCCGCCGGCGATCTGCCGGAACGCGGCGATGGCGCGCGGCCCCTCGAGCACGGCGGCGACCAGGGGGCCCGACGTGATGAACCCCAGGAGCTCGGGGAAGAAGGACTTCTCGGCGTGCTCGGCGTAGTGCGCGGTCGCGTCCTCCTCGGACACGGTGAGCAGCTTCAGGGCGACGATGTCCAGGCCCTTGCGTTCGACCCGGCCGAGGATCTCTCCGACGAACTTGCGGGCGACGCCGTCGGGCTTGATCAGTACGAGAGTGCGTTCGGTCACGCGGCAGAGCCTAGCGTCCTGGTCATTCGCGCTGACTGGGCAGGCGTCCCTCCGCGATGCGCTTGCGCAGATCGCGGCGGAGGTAGATCAGGTACGCCCAGACGCAGGAGAAGAGCAGCCCGACGATCGCGATCGACGGGTGGGCCAGGAATCCCACGATCACCAGCACCTGGAGGGCGACGTCGAACTGCAACGCCCACGGTCGCCCCTGAAGGCCGGCACCGAGCAGCATGACGATGCCGAGTCCGACGATGTAGGTCCCGCTGATCCAGGACAGCCCCCCGCCGACGGTCGCGACGACGGGCAACGCCAGGAAGACGACGATGGCCTCGAGCACCAGGGTGCCGGCGCAGACGCCGCGGAACCCCTTCCACGGATCGCGCGCGGGCGGCGGAACGGACCCGCCCTCGGGGGTCGGAGCGGAGGTCATGCTGGGTCCTTCCCGAAGAGAGTGCGCGCGGCTCCGGCGGTGACCACAGACCCGGTGACGACGACTCCCGCACCGGACACCGCCTCCCCCTCGTCCGCGACGTCCTCGGCGATGCCGATGGCGATCTCGAGGGCGTCGGGCAGGGTCTCGGCGACCACGACGCGTTCGTCGCCGAACTTGGCGACGGCCGCGTCGGCGAGAGCGTCGACCTCGAGGCCGCGGGGCGAGCCGTTCGTGGTCACGACGATCTCGTCGAAGACCGGTTCGAGGGCGGTGAGAATGCCGTCGACGTCCTTGTCCTTCATGACGGCGACGACGCCGACGAGCTTGCGGAAATCGAATTCCTCGCCGAGCGTCGTCGCGAGCGCCGCGGCGCCGTGCGGGTTGTGGGCGGCGTCGACGAAGACGGTGGGGGCGTTCCGCACCCGCTCGAGCCGACCCGGATTGACGACGGTGGCGAATCCCTCGCGGACGGTGTCGAGGTCGAGGCCGTGGTCGGCACCCGCCCCGAAGAACGCCTCGACGGCCGCGAGGGCGACGGACGCGTTCCGGGCCTGATGAGCGCCGTGCAACGGCAGGAAGATGTCGCCGTAGACCCCGCCGAGCCCGCGGAGTTCGAGCTGCTGACCGCCGACGGCGACGCGGCGCGAGAGCACGACGAATTCCGACCCGGCGCGGGCGACGGCGGCGTCGGACTCGACGGCGCGGCGCAGGATCACCTCCATCGCCTCGGGTTGCTGCTCGTCGACGATCACGACGGTGTCGACGGGGTCGAGCCGCTCGGGCGCGCGCTTGACGATGCCCGCCTTCTCCCCTGCGATGGACGCGAGATCGTCACCGAGGTACTCGGTGTGGTCCATCCCGACCGGGGTGATGACGGCGACCTGCGCGTCGACGACGTTGGTGGCGTCCCACGTCCCGCCCAGTCCGACCTCGACGACGGCGACGTCGACCGGTGCCTCCGCGAACGCGGCGAACGCCATCGCGGTCAGCACCTCGAACTTGCTCATCGCGGGTCCGCCGGCGGCCTGGCTGCGCTCGTCGATCATCTCCACGTACGGCAGGACGTCGCGGTAGGTGTCGACGTACTGGCGAGGCGTCAGCGGCACCCCGTCGATCGCGATGCGTTCGGTGGCGAGCTGCAGATGTGGGCTGGTGGTCCGGCCCGTCCGGCGGTGGAACGCCCGCAGCAGGGACTCGATCATGCGCGTGACCGACGTCTTGCCGTTGGTGCCGGCGACGTGGATGGCGGGGTAGCTCGCCTGCGGCGAGCCGAGCAGGTCCATCAGAGCCCGAATGCGGGTGAGCGACGGCTCGATGGTGGTCTCGCCCCAGCGGCGGTCCAGCTCCGACTCCACCAGGGTGAACTCGGCGAGGTCCACCGGCGACGGGGCGGCAGGGGTGCCGTCCGCCGCGCCGTCGACCGGGCCGCTCACGCCGAGCCCAGGTCGCCGAGGCGCTTGGTCAGCCGCTCGACCTCGTCGCGCGCCAGCTGCTGCCGGGCGGTGATCTTCTGTACGACGGCCTCGGGAGCCTTGGCGACGAACGCCTCGTTGCCGAGCTTCGCCGTGGTGGTCTCGAGCTCCTTGCGCGCGGCCGCGAGATCCTTCTCCGCGCGCTTGATCTCGGCCGCGACGTCGACGGTGCCGGACGTGTCGACGGCCACCGTCACGGTCGCCCGCGACAGTCGCACCTCGATGGACGCGGACTCGGTGAACCCGGCGTCGGCCTCGGGCTCGGTGAGGAACGCGAGCGCCTGCACGGCCGGCACCAGCGAGGTCAGCTCCGCGTCGTCCGTTCCCACCAGGCGTGCGGGCACCCGCTGCTTGGGCTTGACGCCCTGGTCGCTCCGGAAGCGCCGCACCTCGGTGATGAGCTTCTGGGCGTCGGCGACGCGCTGCTGCGCCACCGGATCGGCGCCCACGCCGGTCTCCTTGGGCCACTCCGCGACGACGACGGATTCACCGCCGGTGAGGGCGGTCCACAACGTCTCGGTGACGAACGGGATCACCGGATGCAGCAGGCGCAGCACGGAATCGAGCACGGTGCCGAGCACGAGCCGGGTCGCCGCGGCCCGGTCCTCGGTGTCGGCGGCAGTCCCGGCCGGCCCGGCGAACTGCACCTTGGCCAGCTCGAGGTACCAGTCGCAGACCTCGTCCCAGACGAAGTGGTAGAGCGCCTCGCAGGCCTTGCCGAACTCGTACCGGTCCAAGGCGTCGTCGACCTCGGCGCGGACCGTCGCGAGACGGTCGAGGATCCACCGGTCGGCGTCGGTCAGCGTGTCCCGCGCGGGCAACTCCCCCACCGTCGCGCCGTTCATGAGCGCGAACTTGGTCGCGTTGAACAGCTTGGTGGCGAAGTTGCGCGAGGACTGTGCGTTGTCCTCGCCGACCGACAGATCACCGCCGGGGTGCGCGCCGCGGGCGAGCGTGAAGCGCAGGGCGTCGGCGCCGAACCGGTCCACCCAGTCGAGCGGATCGATGCCGTTGCCCTTGGACTTGCTCATCTTGCGGCCATGCTCGTCGCGAACGAGCCCGTGCAGGAACACGTCTCGGAACGGGACGGGGCCGGGCACCGAGTCCGCGATCGCGGTGCCGAACATCATCATCCGGGCCACCCAGAAGAACAGGATGTCGTAGCCGGTGACCAGGACGGAGGTCGGATAGAACTTCTCGAGGTCCGGGGTCCGCTCGGGCCATCCCATGGTCGAGAAGGGCCACAGGCCCGACGAGAACCACGTGTCCAGCACGTCGGGATCCTGTGTCCAGCCCTCGGGCGCGGTCTCGTCCGGACCGAGGCAGACGGTCTCGCCGTCGGGGCCGTACCAGATGGGAATGCGGTGGCCCCACCACAATTGGCGAGAGATGCACCAGTCGTGCATGTCGTCGACCCAGGAGAACCAGCGCGGCTCCTGGCTGGTCGGGTGGATCGTGGTCTCCCCCGAGCGCACGGCGTCACCGGCCGCGGCGGCGAGCGAGGACACGTCCACCCACCACTGCAGGGACAGACGCGGCTCGATGGGCTCGCCGCTGCGCTCGGAGTGGCCGACGCTGTGCGTGTAGGGCCGCTTCTCGGCGACGACGCGGCCCTGCTCGGCGAGCGCCTCGCGGACCTTCACACGGGCCTCGAACCGGTCGAGGCCGTCGAACGGCGTTCCCGTGCCGGTGATGCGGCCCTCGGTGTCCATGATCGACGGCATGGGCAGCGAGTGCCGCACGCCCATCTCGAAGTCGTTGGGGTCGTGTGCGGGGGTGATCTTCACCGCGCCCGTACCGAACTCGGGGTCGACGTAGTCGTCGGCGATGACGGGAATCTCGCGGTCCAGGAACGGATGCGGGAGCGTGGTGCCGACGAGGTCGCGGTACCGCTCGTCGTCGGGATGCACGGCGACGGCGGTGTCACCGAGCATCGTCTCCACGCGGGTGGTGGCGACGACGACGTGCGGCTCGTCGTCGTTCAGCGAGCCGTAGCGCAGCGAGACCAACTCGCCGTCGACGTCCTCGTACTTGACCTCGATGTCGGATATGGCGGTCTGCAGCACGGGCGACCAGTTGACCAGTCGCTCGGCGCGGTAGATGAGTCCGCGGTCGTAGAGCTCCTTGAAGATGGTCTGCACCGCACGCGAGAGACCCTCGTCCATGGTGAACCGCTCGCGGCTCCAGTCGACACCGTCACCCAGCCGACGCATCTGCTCGCCGATGGTGCCGCCGGACTCGCGCTTCCACTTCCACACTCGCTCGACGAACGCCTCGCGGCCCAGCTCGTCGCGCGTGGTGCCCTCGGCCGCGAGCTGCTTCTCCACCAGCGACTGCGTCGCGATGCCGGCGTGGTCCATGCCGGGCAGCCACAGCACCTCGTAGCCCTGCATCCGCTTGCGTCGCGAGAGCACGTCCATCAGCGTGTGGTCGAGCGCGTGGCCCATGTGCAGGCTGCCGGTGACGTTGGGCGGCGGCAGCACGATCGAGTAGCCGGGTCGCGCGCTGTCCGGATCGGCGGTGAAGTATCCGGCGTCGACCCAGCCCTGGTAGAGGTCGGCCTCGACGTCGCCGGGGTTCCACGCCTTCGGCAGGCGGTCGGCGGGAGTCGGGTCGGACGCAGTCGACGCAGTATCGGTCACTCGGTCGATTCTAGTTCTCGTCCGATGCGCCGGTTCTGCCCGGTCGGACGCCCAGCGCCGCGGGCATGGGCAGCTCACGACCGAGCACGTGCGTCGAGAGGAAGGCCAGCACCGCGCCGTACCAGACGGCGATGTGGGGTGGCTTCAGGATCCAGTGGTTCTCGTCCGGGAAGTACAGGAACCGGTGCACGGTCTCCCCGTTCTCGTCGGCGGGCGAGGCGGACTCGGAGAGCAACTCCCACCACAGCCGGAGCGACTCGCCGATCGGGACGCGGAAGTCCTTGTCGCCGTGTGTAATCAGCATGGGCGTGATGATCTCGGCCACCGACAGATGCGGGGAGTTCTCGAAGGCCATCTCGGGCGTCATCTCGTGCGCCCAGTACGACGCCTCGTCCGTGGTCGGCCCGAATTGATCCAGCGCCCACAGCCCCGCGTGCGAGACGATGGCGCGGAACCGATCCGTGTGGCCCGCCATCCAGTTGGCCATGTACCCGCCGAACGAGCCGCCCATCATGGCCGTGCGCGTGCTGTCGATGTCCGGCCGGTCGATCACGGCGTCGGTGATGGTGGTCAGGTCGGTGTAGACCTCGGCGCCCCAGCGGCCCCACCCGCGCTGGACGAACTGCTGCCCGTACCCGGTGGAGAGTGCCGGGTCGGGCATCAGCACCGCGTAACCGGCGGCGACGAGCATCCACGGGTTCCACCGCCACGACCACGTGTTCCAGCTGCCCAGCGGGCCGCCGTGCACCCAGAGCACCAGAGGCGCCTGCCATTCCGGCGACGTCCCCTCCGGGAGCGCCAGCCACGCCCGCACGCGGGTGCCGTCCGCGACGAGCACGTCGACGTCCTCCAGAAAACCCGGCAGCGTCGGCAGCGGGGCGGGCGCCGGCAGCGCGGTCACCGTGCCGTCGGTCAGCGAGAGGCGCACGGGGTGCGGCGGGGCCAGATACGACGCCCGCAGGGCGAACACGACATCTCCCCCGGGCGCGACCTGCAGGTCCGTGAACGCACCCTCGTCGGTCAGACGCGTCGCCGACGCGCGGTCGACGCGAAAGACCGGGGCGTGACCGTGGTCGTCCGCCGTGGCCAGCAACGCCGACGAGTCGGCGGTCCACGCGAGTGCGGTGGGCCACCGGTCCCAGTCCCCACCCCAGCGATGGCTGCGGCCGGTGGCGAGGTCGAGTACCTGCGCGGTGACCCGGGGAGCCGCATCCGGTTCCGGATGCTCGGTCCGCAGGTAGGCCACCCGCGCGCCGTCCGGGGAGATCCGCGGGGACGACTGGTCGGCGTGCGGTTCGTCGACGAGAGTCTCGGCGCCCCCGGCGCCGTCCCGCAGGCCGATCCGCACCAGGACGTGGCGGGTCACGCCGTCGGCCCCGGAGACGCGTCGCGTCGCGACGACGACGGCGCCGTCCGTCGACACGTCGTACTCGGTGTCGCGGTAGACGCCCCCGCCGGACGGACCGGCGGCGTCGGGCGTCACCGAGGTGAACGCGCCGTCGGGTCCGCCGATCCCGCCGCCGCCCACCACGTCGAACAGGTGGGTGACCGCCGGTCCGAGGTCGGCGTCCCAGTGCCGCATCGGGTACCCCGCGTGGAGAATCGCGGTGACGCCCTTGTCGCGCAGTGCCCGCACCTGCTCGTCCCGGTCGGGGTCGCCGAGGACCGGGCCGGTGACGACGATCCGGTCCGAGCGCGCGGCGCACCGCACGGTGTCCACCCCGCCGGCTCGGTGCGCGATCCGCTGCGGCTCACCGCCGCGGAAGTCCAAGGCCCACAGCACCTTCGGGGAGGAGTCGGCGGTGTCGGCCGCGCGGCGGAACAGAAGCCGGCCGTCGGCCGCGAACACCGGATCGGATGCGGGCGCGCCGTACGTCAACCGTCGCGCGGGTTCCCTTCCCGCCGGGTCGATCGACCACAGCGCCGTCTCGAACCGAGTGCGGTCCTCGGACAGCGTCGACTGCACGGTGACCAGACGCGTCCCGTCCGGCGACAACGCCAGTCCCGCCGTACGCGGGGTGTCGAGGTAGGTGTCGGGATCGGCGAACGGGTGCGCGGCAACCATGCCCGTGAACCTAGACGCTCACCCCGACACCGCTCGAACCGAACGCTGCCCCGGCGGTCAGCGCACCAGCGGCGCGAGGCGACCGGGGATCTGGTCCAGCGCGAACGGGAGGGACAGAACCGTGCTCCAGGCGAGGGCCTCCGCGGCCTCGTCCTCGAGCACGATCACGCGCCCGTCCTGCACGACGGGCAGCTGCTGGTAGACCGGCGTCGCGTCGAGCTCGGCGCGGAGCTTGTCCCCGAATCCGCCGCCCGCGTACCAGACCAGCAGGTCGACGTCGGCGAGGGAGAGCTGCTCGGTGCTGATGGTGGCGAAGTTGGCCTCCCCCACCTGATCGGCGACCGGCGGGTTCACGAAACCGAGGTCGTTGAGGAACCGCACCTTCGGGTCCTGCGCGCCGTAGACGCCGAACTGTCCGGGGCCCTGCAGAGCGCCCACCAGCACCGTCTTGCCGGCGAACGACGGGTTGGCGGCGATCACCGAGGCAAACTTCTCCTCTACGCCGGCGATCTGCGTGTCGGCCTCGGCGGACTTGCCGACGGCGGCGCCGAGCAGGCGCGTCTGGTCGCGCCACGAGATGCCGAAGTCGGCGACTCCGGGCGGCGCGGTGACGGTCGGGGCGAGCGCCGACAGCTGGTCGTACTGGCCCTGCGTGATGCCGGCGTACGTGCCGACGATCAGGTCCGGGCCGACGGCGGCGACCTTCTCCACGTCGATGCCCTCGGCGGCCGTCCCGACGATCTCCGGCGTGGCGCCGCCCAGCAACGACTGCGCCCACGGCCAGGTCGCCCCCGGGTAGTCGCCGTACCAGTCGAAGACGCCGGCCGGGACCACGCCGAGCGCGAGGAGGGTGTCCTGGTCGTTGTAACCGACGCTGACGACGCGCTGCGGGTCGGCCGGCACCGTGATCTCGCCGTACTTCGTGGTGACGGTGGCGCCGGCCTCGTCGGACGACCCGCCGTCGGAACCCGAGCCGCACGCGGCGGCGCCGAGCGCGACGAGGGCGCCGGAGGCACCGAGGAGGAACGACCGACGTGACACGCGGGGCGACGAGGCCATGGTGAAGCAGTCCCTTCGGGAGACGGCCGTGAGCGACACGACCGGGGCAGTAGGCAGGTTAGGCTAACTTGCGTCGCTCGACATCCGCGACGCGAGGTGGCGGACGTGCGTGGCCGTCACGACGGACGCGGGTCCACTATGGAGTCATGCCCAGCGCCACCCCCCGCCCTCACCGATCGTCCGGACGGCTCTGATGGGCCGCGCGTCGGTCCGTCGTCCGGTACTCCGTATCCGGGGTCCGCACCACTCGTCGAGACCGGACACGCTGGTCGTCGAGGAACCGCTCGAGATCCGCGTCGCCGGTCGGGCTCTCGCGGTCACCATGCGCACACCGGGGCACGACGTGGAGCTCGCCCACGGGTTCCTGCTGACGGAAGGCGTCATCGCCGGCCGCGAGGACGTCGCCGTCGCGCGGTACTGCGACGGGGTGGACGACGAGGGTCGCAACACCTACAACGTGCTCGACATCGCTCTCGCGGAGGGCGTCCCGGCGCCGGATCCGGGCGTGGAACGGAACTTCTACACGACGTCGTCGTGCGGCGTGTGCGGGAAGGCGTCGCTCGACGCGGTACGCCTGACGTCCCGTCACGCCCCGGCCGGGGACCCGGTGACGGTGGACACCGAAGTTCTGTCGTCACTGCCGGGCACGCTGCGCGACCACCAGCGTTTGTTCTCCACCACCGGCGGGCTGCATGCCGCCGCACTGTTCGACGCCGACGGCCGACTGCTCGTCGCGCGGGAGGACGTCGGCCGACACAACGCCGTCGACAAGGTCGTGGGGTGGGCGGTGTCCGAGGGTCGGGTCCCCCTGACCGGGACCGTCCTCATGGTGAGCGGCCGCGCGTCGTTCGAGCTGGCGCAGAAGGCCGTGATGGCCGGGATCCCCGTGCTGGCCGCGGTGTCGGCGCCGTCGTCGCTCGCGGTCGATCTGGCCGAGGAGACGGGTCTGACCGTGGTGGGGTTCCTGCGCGGTGACGGGATGAACGTCTACAGCCACCCGCACCGGATCGCGGTCACCGAGCCGGCTGCACCCGCTCGGAGCGCCGCGCGGTGACGGCACCGACCACCGCGAGCCCGGCGACCACGATCGCCATCGCGAGAACCTGCTGCCGGGCGCCGGGGTCGGTCAGCATCAGCACGGTCAGACCGGCCAGCAAAACCAAGGCGAACCAGCTCAGGTAGGGGAAGCCCCACATGCGGACGGGCAGGGGCCCGGCGGCCTCGAGCCGACGCCGGAGCTTCAGCTGGGCCGCCGCGGTCATCGCCCAGATGGCGAGGAGCGACGCGCCCACCGCGTTGAGCAGGAATGTCAGCAGCCCGTCGAGGTCGAGGTAGTTCAGGGCGACCGCGACGAAGCCGAAGAACACCGACACCAGGAGCGCCGCGCGAGGAACCCCCGACGAGGTGACTCGCGCGAGCACACGGGGGCCGTCGCCGCGGTCTGCCAGCGAGAACATCATGCGGCTGGTGGCATAGATCTGCGCGTTGAACGCGCTGAGGAGGGCCAGGACGATCACCGCCTCCATGAACCCGACCACCCCCGGCAGGTTCGCCTGCTCCAGGACCAGAGCGAACGGACTCTGCGCGGCGGATTCGGCCGGCCCCAGGGAGTTCCACGGCAGGAGCAGGGTGATGACGAGGATCGAGCCGAGGTAGAACACGCTGATCCGCCAGACGACGCTGCGCACCGCACGACCCACCGACAGGGCCGGATCGTCCGACTCGGCCGCGGCGATGGTGACGATCTCGATCCCGCCGAACGCGAAGGCCACCACCAGCAAGCCGGCGGCGATGCCCGAGACGCCGTTCGGGGCGAATCCGCCGAGCCCGGTGAAGTTGGTCCAGCCGACCGGGTCCGACGACGGCAGCAGGCCGAAGACGAGCAACCCACCGATGACCAGGAAGCCGACGATCACGGCGATCTTGACCGCGGCGAACCAGAACTCGAACTCGCCGAAGTTGGCGACGCGGGCCAGGTTGACCGCGGCGAAGAACACCATCGCGATCAACGCCGGGATCCAGGGGTCGACGCCGAACCAGCGGCCCATGAACGCGGCGGCGCCGGTCATCTCCGCACCCATCACCATGATGAGGGTGAACCAGTAGAGCCAGCCGATCGCGAAGCCCGCGGTGCGGCCGAACGCCATCTCGGCGTACGTGGAGAACGATCCCGAAGACGGGGACGCCGCCGCCATCTCCCCCAGCATCCGCATGACGAGAACGACCAGCAGGCCGGCCAGCGCGTAGGACAACAGCACCGCCGGACCCGCGGCGACGATGCCCGCGCCGGTACCGAGGAAGAGTCCCGCACCGATGGCGGACCCGAGGCCCATCATCGTCAGATGGCGGACCTTGAGTCCGGTGGAGAGTGAGGTGGGTTCGAGCGCGCTCATGATGGTCCGAACGCTAGCGCCGATCGGGATGTGACCTGCGCCTGGGTCGGGTCGTGCGGCCCGGGGTTCCCGCGCTGCCGATGTACTCGCGCGCTGGCAACGACCAGCGCGCGAACGAACACGCAGCGCGGGAACGGCGGGGCAGGGTCAGCGCACGATCAGGTCGGCCTCGGTGGCGGCGCGGACCTCGTCGACCGTGACGTCGGGCGCGGTCTCGACCAGCACCAGCCCCTCGGGCGTCACGTCGATCACGGCGAGGTCGGTGACGATGCGCTGAACGCAGGCCGCGCCGGTGAGCGGGAGTGTGCATTGCCGCATGATCTTCGGACTGCCGTTCTTGGAGACGTGGTCCATCATGACGATCACCCGCCGGGCGCCGTGGACCAGATCCATCGCGCCGCCCATGCCCTTGACCATCGAGCCGGGAATCATCCAGTTGGCCAGGTTGCCCTGCGCGTCGACCTGCATCGCGCCGAGCACCGCCACGTCCACGGCGCCGCCGCGGATCATGCCGAAGGACTGCGCGGAGTCGAAGAACGACGCGCCGGGCAGCACCGTGATGGTCTCCTTGCCGGCGTTGACCAGCTCCGGGTCGACGTCGTCCTCGAGCGGGTACGGCCCCACTCCCAGCACGCCGTTCTCCGAATGCAGGACCACCGTCACGTCGTCGGGAATGTGACCGGGAACCAGCGTGGGCATGCCGATGCCGAGGTTGACGTACTGGCCGTCCTCGAGTTCGGCGGCGACGCGGGCCGCCATCTCGTCGCGCGTGAGTGTCATGAGCGCACCGTCCGTCGTTCGATTCCTGTGGTGACCGGCCCCACGGGGACCACGCGCTGGACGTGGATGCCGGGGGTGTGGATGTCCTCGGGGCGCAGCTCACCGGGCTCGACGAGGTGTTCGACCTGCGCGATGGTGATGCGGCCCGACTCGGCGGCCGGCGGGTTGAAGTTCCGCGCGCTGGCGCGGTAGACCAGGTTGCCCATCCGGTCGCCCTTCCATGCGTGGACCAGCGCGAAGTCGGCGACGATGCCGCGTTCCATCACGTACGTGACGCCGTCGAACTCGCGGGTCTCCTTCGGCTGCGACGCGAGCGCCACCCCGCCGTCGGCGTCGTAGCGCTGGGGCAGCCCGCCGTCGGCGACCTGCGTGCCGACGCCCGCCGGGGTGAAGAAGGCGGGGATGCCCACGCCGCCGGCGCGCAGACGCTCGGCCAGTGTTCCCTGCGGGGTGAGTTCCACCTCGAGTTCGCCGGCGAGGTACTGGCGCGCGAACTCCTTGTTGGACCCCACGTACGAGCTGATCGTGCGCCGGATCCGCCCGGCCTCGAGCAGGATGCCGAGGCCCGTGCCGTCGGTACCGCAGTTGTTGCTGACCGTCTCGAGGTCGGTCGCGCCCTGCTCGAGCACTGCGGCGATGAGTGCGTTCGGCACACCGACGAGCCCGAAGCCTCCGACCGCGATCGACGCCCCGTTCGGGATGTCCGCGACTGCGTCGGGTGCCGACGCCACCACCTTGTTCATCATGACCGCCACTCTAGCGCGGTGTACGCTTACCGGACAACAGTCCGCGATGCGGACACACCGGAACCGCCGACCCCCAGGAGCGCCCGATGACCGTCCCGCTCGCCCACGACCTCGCCCCGGCCCCGAGGCCCGACGCGCCCACGGTCGTCTTCCTGGGCTCGCTCGGCTCGGACCGCTCCATGTGGAACGCACAGGTCGCCGCGCTCGCCGACGTCGCGTCGGTGCTCACGGTCGACGTCCGCGGTCACGGCGGCAGCCCGATCACCGACACGGTCACCGACACCCGGGGATCCGGCGACGTGACGGTCGCCGATCTCGCCGCGGACGTGACGGCCCTGCTCGACGGCCTCGGACTCGATCGCGTGCACGTGGTCGGGCTGTCCCTCGGCGGCGCCGTCGCGCAGACCCTCGCCGCGCAGTATCCGGAACGGATCGCGTCGCTCGCCGTGATCTGCTCCGCCGCCCGCTTCGGCGAGCCCGACGCGTGGACGACCCGCGCCGACACCGTGCGCCGCGACGGCGTCGCGTCGATCGCCGACTCCATCGTCGAGCGCTGGTTCACCGCCGAGTTCGCCGCCGCGCATCCCGACGTCGTCGACCGGTCCGTCGCCATGGTGTCCGCGGTGCCGGACGAGGGGTACGCCGTGTGCTGCGAAGCCCTGTCGCGCTTCGACTCTCGGACGCTGCTCGGCTCGATCTCCGCTCCCACGGTGGCGATCGCCGGCGACCGCGATCCCGCGACACCACCGTCGTCCCTGTCGGTGATCGCCGACGGCGTTCCGGGGGCGCGTCTCGAGGTCCTCTCCCCCGCAGCGCATCTCGCGGCCGTCGAGCGTGCCCCCGAGGTGTCCGCCCTCGTCCGCGACCACGTTCTCGCGCACTCGTGAGCGACGAGCGCACCACGTCCCCCGATCACGTTCAGTCCCTCGCGCGGGGTCTGGCCGTCGTCCGGTGCTTCGACGCCGCGCATCCGCGCCGCACCCTCGCCGACGTCGCCCGGGCCACCGATCTGAGCCGCCCGACGGCCCGACGGTTCCTGCTCACCCTGGTCGAGCTCGGCTACGTGCGCACCGACGGAACCACGTTCGCCCTGACCCCCGCCGTGCTCGAGCTCGGGTACTCCTACCTCTCGGCCCTCGGCCTCCCCGAGATCGCGCAGCCCCACCTCGAGGCACTCTCGACCGAGGTCGGCGAATCGTCCTCGGTGTCGGTGCTCGACGGCGACGACGTGGTGTACGTCGCGCGAGTTCCGGTGCGGCGCATCATGACCGTCGCGATCACCATCGGAACCCGCTTCCCGGCCTACGCCACGTCGATGGGTCGCGTCCTGCTCGCCGCGCTGCCCGACGACGAACTCGACGCCTACCTCGCGCGGACCGACTTCACCGATCTGACGGGCCGCACCGCGGTCACGCCGGACTCGCTGCGGGACCGCATTCTGGCGGCGCGGTCCGACGGCGTCGTCGTGGTCGATCAGGAACTCGAAGTCGGCCTGCGATCGCTCGCCGCCCCCGTCCACGGGCCCGACGGCGCCGTCGTCGCCGCCCTCAACATCAGCACCCCCGCCGCCCGCTACACCGACGAGGACCTGCACTCCGTGCTCGTCCCGGCCCTGCGCCGCACCGCGGCCGCCATCGACGCCGATCTCACCCGAGTCGGCGTGACCACCCAGCCCTGACCACCCGGAGGACCTCATGCCCGACGCCGTCGTCTGCACCCCGCTGCGCACCCCCGTGGGCCGCTTCGGCGGAACGCTGAAGGACGTCACCGCCCCCACCCTCGCCACCACCGTCGTCGCCGAGATCCTCACCCGCACCGGCCTGTCCGGCACCGACATCGACGACGTCATCCTCGGCCAGGGCTCCCCCAACGGCGAAGCCCCCGCCATCGGCCGCGTCGCGGCCCTCGACGCCGGCCTCGGCATCGGCGTCCCCGGCCGCCAGGTCGACCGCCGCTGCGGCTCCGGCCTGCAGGCGGTGCTCGACGCCGCCATGCAGGTGCAGTCCGGCGCGAGCGAGCTCGTCCTCGCCGGTGGGGTGGAATCGATGTCGCAGACCGAGTTCTACTCCACCGGAATGCGCTTCGGGGTCCGCGGCGACGCGGTCGCCCTCCACGACCGCCTCGCCCGCGCCCGCGTCACCGCCGGCGGCGCCGCATTCCCCGTCCCCGGCGGCATGATCGAAACCGCCGAGAACCTGCGCGCGCAGTACGGCATCACCCGCACCGACCAGGACGCCCTCGCCGTGCAGTCGCACCACCGCGCCGTCGCGGCGCAGGACAGCGGGGTCTTCGCCGAGGAGATCGTGCCCGTCACCGTCCCCGGGCGCCGCGGCGACGACGTCGTCATCGACCGCGACGAGCACCCCCGCGCCGACACCACACCCGAGTCCCTCGCCCGCCTGCGCCCAATCCGCGCCGCGATCGACCCCGACTCGACGGTCACCGCCGGCAACGCCAGCGGCCAGAACGACGGCGCCGCGCTCTGCGTGGTCACCACCCCCGAGAAGGCCGCCGACCTCGGGCTGACCCCGATGGTGCGCCTGGCCGGGTGGGCGGTGACCGGCGTCGCCCCCGCCACCATGGGCATCGGACCGGTCTCGGCCACCGCCGCCGTCCTCGGCCGCCTCGGCTTGACCCTCGCGGAGATGGACGTGATCGAACTCAACGAAGCGTTCGCCGCGCAGGTGCTCGCCGTCCTGCGCGAGTGGGAGATCGCCGCCGACGACCCGCGGCTCAACCGCCACGGGTCCGGCATCTCCCTCGGACACCCCGTCGGCGCCACCGGAGCCCGCATCCTCACCACCCTGGCGCGGGAGATGGTCCGCACCGACGCCCGCTACGGCCTCGAGACCATGTGCATCGGCGGCGGTCAGGGCCTCGCCGCGGTGTTCGAACGAGTCTGACCGGCCGGGGTCGGGGCCACCGGTCCCGTCGTGCGCCGCGGCACCGTCAGGGTGACCGCGGCGCCCACCAGGGCGACACCGGCGAAGAGGTGGAACGCCGTTGCCGACGTCACGCCCGCACCGAGCAGCAGTCCGCCGACGAGCGGACCACCGATACCGCCCAGACGGCCGAATCCGGCGCACCACGCCACTCCGGCGGCCCGGGACGACGTCGGGTAGTAGCCGGAGACGAAGCCGTAGATCAGCACCTGCGTGCCGATGGCACCGATTCCGGCACCCGCCACCGCGACCAACAGAATGCCCAGTGGCGCACCGGACGTCAGCACCACCAGAGCCAGGGCGGCCAGACAGAACGTCGCCGCGACCACGCGCTGCGGGCCGGTGCGGTCGGCCACCCGCGACGCGATCAGACCGCCGACGATGGCGCCGCCGTTGAGGACCAGCAGGAAGGACAGCGAGCCCTTCGCGTCGTAGCCCGCCTCCGACATGATCTGCGGCAGCCAGGTGTTCAGGCCGTAGGTGAGCAGCAGTCCGCAGAAGCTCATCGACCCGAGGAGGAGCGTCGGGCGTCGGAGCGGACGGCGGGCCAGGGCGGCGAAGCCGACCCGATCGCCGGGCGCGGACACCTCGGCCTCGGGCAGGGGGATTCCGGTCGACGCGCAGACGGCGCGCGCCTCGGCAACGCGGCCGCGGGCCAGCAACCACCGGGGTGACTCGGGCATGCGCACGATCGCCAGCGGCAGCAACGTCACCAGCGGTAGAGCACCGAGCCAGAACAGCCCCCGCCACCCGATGGCGTCCTCGGCGACGATCGCCGCGAGGGACGCCAGCACGCCACCGGCCGGGATACCGCTGTAGACGATGGCGTTGAACAGGTTTCGGCGATCGGCCGGCGCGAATTCCGCGATCATGGCGCCCACGGTCGCCACCAGGGCGCCCACGCCGATTCCCGTCAGGAACCGCAGGGCGCCGAACGCCCCGACGGTCGGGGCCAGTGCGGTCGCACCCATCCCCACCGAGAACCACACGATGGCGGTGAGCATGGTGCGGCGACGTCCGATGCGATCGCCGACCGCACCGGCGAGGAGCGCGCCGACCATGACCCCGATCAGGGCGTAGGACCCGAGCGCTCCCGCGGTGGCGGGGTCGATGGATCCGAGCGCCGAGGGATCGGCCAGCAGGGTGGGCAGTACTGCGCCGTAGACCACGAGGTCGTAGCCGTCGAACACGATGGCGGCCGTCGCGAGGGCGACGATCCAGAGAACACTGCGGCGGTGGCGATCGCTCGCCCAGCCGTCCGCGCGAGGCTCGGCGACCGCGATGCGGTCGTCGCCGGCAGAGGTGGTCATGGGGATCCTGACGTCGAAGGGCCGTCCGCCGACCGAACGGCAGGGACGAGGTAGATCACGATCGTCACCCGTCATGATCTGGATCACACCGGACGATCGCCCAGTGCCGACCCGGGCAGCGTTCAATTGTCGGAACCACCCAATCGATGCGACCGGGCCGGTCATTCGCTCCCGGTCGACCGGGCGGCGAGCTCGGCGCGCGAGCGGATCCCCAACTTCGCGTAGACCCGCGTGAGATGGAACTGCACCGTCTTGACCGACAGGAACAGCTCCGCCGCCACCTCACGATTGGTCATGCCCGTCGCCACCAGCGAGGCCACCGCGTCCTCCTGCGGTGTCAGCGCGTCGTGCGGCCGGTCCTTGAGCACGGCCCGCATCCCACCGGCCTTGAGCTCCCGCTCACAGCGAGCCACGTAGGTGTTCGCGCCCAACGCGAGGTAGGCATCGCGGGCCGCGGAGATGACCACGTCGGCTTCGCGCCGCTTGCCCGCCCGCCGCAGCGTCTGGCCGTACGCGAACTGCACTCGCGCGCGGTCGTACACCAGCGGCAGATCCGCGAGAGCCGCGACGGCGGAGTCGAACGACGCCCGCGCGGCATCGAGATCGCCACGCGCGCCGAGCAATCGGCCCCGTGCGTAGGCCAGACGAGCGCCGGCCGACCGGTGCCCGCGCAGGCGCACGCGTTCCTCGTGGGCGCGGAGGAAGGCGTCGGCCTCGTCCAGTCGGCCTTCGACGACCAGGGCGTTCGCGAACACGTCCGGCCACGGCCAGAAGCCCGGCTCCGAGACGTCGCCGCGCGCCCACTCCTCCGTCAACGGCATCAGGATGCGCAGCACCGCCGCGTAGTCCGCCCGCGCCTCGGCCACCGCCGCGCGGGCGAGAAGTGCCGGCACCCGCATGATCTCGTAGTCGCGCACCCCGGCGTCACCCGCCCGTGCGCTCTCGTCCGCCGCGTCCCAGTCCCCGCGCAACGCGTGGATCTGGGTGACGGTCCACCGCAGCAGGGGGACGACGAGATCGGAGCCGGACCGCTCGGCGAGGTCGAGTCCCGCCCCGGCGATCCGCAGCGCAGCGTCCCAGTCTCCGGTGGCGAGGTGGCACCGAGCGAGCCACCCGTGGGCCCACAGCGAGATGCGGGTGGATCCACCGAGAAAGTCCGTCGGCAAGGCGGATTCGAGTTCCGCGCGCGCGGTGTCCGGGCGATCGGTGGCCAGATGCAGCCACCCGGCACCCATCTGCACTCGCTGCCCCATGGCGCCCGAGTCGACGTGCGTGAGCAGCTCCGCGTAGCTGGCGAGCGCCTCGGTGGTGCGGCCCGTCGCCCCCAGGCCGAGACCGCGAATGGTGCGGGCCTCCACCGCCGTCGCATCGTGCTCCCCCACCAACTCGACGGCACGGTCGGCCCACGTCACCAGATCCGCCCCGCGACAGCGAGCCAGGTTGTGCAGCACCTCGCGGTGGCAGATCGTCGCGGCCGTGCGCGGATCGTGCTTCTGCCGCACCGACGTCCACGCCCGGTGCAGCCGCGCCTCGGCGTCCTGCGGACGGCCTCGCAGAATGGCGAGGTACCCCAGCACCGCGTTCTTCGCCGGGGTGTCCCGGAAACTCTCGATCTGCGCACTCCAGCCCGCCGCGGTGGGAACGTCACCCGCGCCGATCGCGGCGTCCACCGCGCGCACCAGTCGCGCATCGCGTTCGGCGGGATCGACGCTCGACCTCGACGACAACGCGTACAGCCGTGCGGCCGTGAACCATTCGCCGCGCTGGGCACGTTCAGCCGCGACCGCGTCGAGCCGATCGCACACGGCCGGATCCGGCACCGCGTGCGCGTCGACCAGATGCGCCAGCGCGTCGGCCGGGTCCTCCACGGCCTCCGCGGCGACCCGGTGCAGACGCGCCCGCTCGGTCTCGCCGACGGTCGCCAGGATCGCCGCCCGCACGACCGGATCGCCGATCTCCACGGTGACCGCGGTGACCGCGCGCACCACCGAGAGCAGATCCGCGCGTCGGGCCTCCTCCAGCGCCGGCCACGGATCGTCCACCGCCGCCACGGCACACACCGTCGGAAGCGCCGCGCGGTCGCCGAGGATCGCGGCCGCAGTGACCACGGCGCGCAGCGACTCCCCGCCCGCAGCGAGGACGTCCCGGACACGGCGACGGTCCGCGGCGGGGGCCGGCAGCGCGGGACGAGGGGTCCGCCACGTATCGGTCGGCAGTTCCCCCAGCAGCGCGGCGACGATCCCCGGTCGGCCGGCCGCGTGCCGAGTGAGGTGTTGAGCCGCCGTGTGCGACAGCGTGATACCGCGGGCGGCCGCCATGTCGGCGACGTCCTGCACGGACAGGCGCGACAGCGCCACCTCGACGTCCGCGGCGCGCGTGAGCACGTCGTGCGACGCCGACGATCCATCATCGCCTCGATGCACGCCGCAGAGGAGCGACATCCCGCCGTCGCGGTGACGGCGCACCCTCGTCGCCAGGTCGCGCAGCGACTCGGGGTCGGCATGGTGCGCGTCGTCGAGGACGATCACCGTGGCGACGTACCCCGGCGCGCGGGCGTCGGTCGGGCCCACCTGAGCCGACACTCCGCCCGGCGACGTCGTCTCCCACGGAACGGCGCGCACACTCCGAATCTCGATGTGCCCGTCCCGGTTCAGGTCCGTGGCCATCCGGGCGAGCGCCGAGGACAGGCCGGCACCGCGCGGGCCCCGGACCACCACGATCGACGCGCGCTCGCCGGTGTCGGCGAGCAGCGCGGTCGCGGCGGCCGGCGCAAGCGACGGGCCGCCCGTCGGTCGGGTCTGGCTCACGCGGTCACCGTAACCGGGACCCGCCTCCCACCGCGGCGATCCGGGCCGCACGACGTCGGCTCAGCCCGGGTCGCCGCCGGCGACCGGCAGGACCGTGGCGGTGATGTACGACGCTTCGTCCGAGGCCAGGAAGCAGATCGCGGCCGCCTGCTCGTCGAGCGTGCCGTACCGGCCCATCAACGACGAGGCAGTCGTCTGGTCGACCAGATCCTGGTACCAGCCTCGCTCCCGATCGTCGGCCGGGCCCGGTCCACGCGGGATCCGCCGGGGCGGTGCGTCCGTTCCGCCGGGCGCCGTCGCGACCACCCGGACACCGTGTTGCGCCGCCTCCAGCGCCAGCGCCGAGGTGATGGCGTTGACGCCGCCCTTCGCCGCGGCGTAGGGCACCCGGTGGATGCCGCGCGTGGCGACCGACGAGACGTTGACGATGGTGCCCCCACCACCGGCGATCATGTGCGGCAACACCGCTCGGCAGGACCACAGCGTCGGGAAGAGCGACCGACGGATCTCCTTCTCGATCTGGTCCGGTGGGTACTCCTGGTACGGCTTGGCCCAGATGGTGCCGCCGACCACGTGGACGGCCACGTCGATGCGGCCGTGACGCTCCATCGCCGCGGCGGCGAGCGCCTCCGCCCCCTCGAAGGTCTCGAGGTCGGCGAGCACCGCGGCGACCGCACCGCCGGAGTGGTTCTGTCCGGTCAGTTCGACGGCCAGCGACTCGACGAGTTCGGAGCGGTCCGCCAGAACCAGCGTGCCGCCCTCGGCCGCGATCCGCCGCGCCACCCATTCGCCGATGCCCTGCGCCGCGCCGGTGACGGTCACGACCTTGCCCGCGAACCGGCCGGGGCTGACGAACTTCGGACGTTTCGCCGCCAGCGTGTCGGCCATGGCGCGTTTCATCGTGGCCTTCGACCGCTCGGCGTGGTCGGCGATCAGCGTCCGAGCTCGGTCGCGGTCGCCGGCCTCGACGGCGTCCACGATGTCGAGGTGGTCCTGAGCGCAGCGCGGATCGCACCACGTCGCCCCGCGCAGGACCTCCGCCATCGCCGCCTTCACGCCGAGCGCGGTGTACGCCTGCAACAGGTGCTCGTTGCCGGTGGCGGTGAAGAGGTAGTCGTGGAACGCGGCGTTGGTGTCGGTGTAGGCCGCCGCGTCGACGAAGCGGTCCCCGTCGACGTAGCGGGTTGTCGCCTCGGCCAGCAGTCGGTACCCGGCGATCTGCTGCGACGACAACCGGCCGACGACCAGCTCCAGCGCGCCCAGTTCGAGAGCCCGTCGCGCCTCGAAGACCGCATCCGACTCGTGGACCGACGGGTGCTCCTCGCCGATCTCGTACGCCGGAGCGGCCGGCTGGGACGATTCCGACGACCCGGACGGGCCCGTCGCCGAGCGGGCCGGGGCGGTCGGCACGACGAGAGGCTCGAGCGGGTCGCGTCCGGACAGGATCGATTGTCCCGCCACCGTGCTCGCGACATCGCCGGAGGCCGCGGCCACGTCGCGGCCCGAGTCGTCGGTCACCACCCCGTTGCCGTCACCACCGGCAGGCGGCAGCATCGGTTGCCCCGCCACCGCACGCGCCGTGGCGACCTCGTCCCGGGACTCGACCGTCGTGCGCATGGTCGCGGCCGACGTCGTCACGCGAGACGCGAACACCTCCCGGCCGCAGAGCCTCCGGACGGTGTCGTCGGTGACGTCGGTGTTCTCGGTGTCGAGGAGAGCGTCGGTGTCGTTCGTGATCGGGGCGCCGGCGGCGATCGGCGCGGTCTCGACCGGCGGCTCCACCGACGGCTCCCCCTTGACCGACTCCGCCTCGACCGACACCGCCTCGGCCGGCGCCGTGACCGTCGCCGGACCGGCTTCGGCGGCCCCGGCGGACGGCGCGAACTTCTCGTAGTAGAAGCCCGTCGGCTCGACGCCCCGATCGGCGAAGTGCGTGCGCACCGCCTCGACCATCGGCGGTGGACCGCACAGGTACACCGCGACGTCGCCGTCGTTCAGATGGCGGTCCTCGATCAGCCCGGTCACGTACCCGGTGTGCGGAGCGGAGGACGCCGAATCGGACACGCAGTAGTCCCAGGTGAAGTTCGTCAGCGACGATTCGAGGTCGCGCAGGACGTCGAGGCAGACCAGATCGTCGTCGGTGCTGACGCCGTAGATCAGGTGCACCCGTCGGTCGCTGCCGCTCTCCCGGAGTGTTCGCAGGATCGCGAGTACCGGCGCCAGGCCCGTCCCGCCGGCCAGCAGCAGGGCCGGGCGTTCTGCCTCACGCAGGAAGAAGCTGCCGTGCGGACCGGTGAACGACACGGCGTCACCCACCTGTGCGCGGGACAACCACGACGACATCAGCCCGCCGTCGATCAGCTTGATCAGAAACTCGAGTTCGGACGACCCCTGAACGCAGCTGAAGGAGTAGGACCGGGTGTCGACGCCGCCGTCTCGCTCGGGCGACGCGTCCGATCCCGGCACCTCGATGTTGACGTACTGGCCGGGCAGGAAGGCCAGGTCCACGCCGGCAGGGGCGGCCACCGCGAGTCGAACGATGCTGCGCGACAGGCGATCCACCGCCGTGACCGTCGTGGTGTAGGTCGCGGCGCGCGTCTTGGCCACCGCGGAGGTGCTCGCGATCTGGAGCACCAGGTCCGACTGCGGCGTCATGCTGCACGGCAGGCAGTAGCCGTCCGCGGCCTCGGCGTCGGACAGCGCGTCCTCGAGGTAGGTGCCGCCGTCGAACTCGCCGGACTCGCACACGGCCTTGCAGGTGCCACAGGCCCCGTCGCGGCAGTCGAGAGGGATGTTGATGCGCGACCGGTAGGCCGCGTCCGCCACCGTCTGCCCGTCCGAACAGGTGATGAAGCGGGTGACGCCGTCCTCGAAGGCCAGCGCGACACGGTGACTCATGAGTTCTCCTCTCGTGCCGTCAGAAGTGGTAGATGTCCACCACGTGGTGGATGTAGTCGTTCTTCAGCACCACCGTCTTGCGACGGATCAGCGGGGACTCGCCGGAGAAGTCGATGGTGTAGAAGGACGTGCCGTAGTACGGGTCCACCGTCTTGTAGCGGAAGTACATGGTGTGCCAGTTGAAGCGCACGTCCACGAGATCACCTCGCCGAGAGATGACCTCGACGTTCGAGATGTTGTGGCTGGTGCGCGGTTCCGGAATCGACGTCGCGCTCGAACGCTCGGTGCGAATACGGAACACGCGATCCTCGAGGCCACCTTTGTTCTCGTAGTAGACCAACGAGATGTCGGTCTGCGGATCCTCGGTGAGTCGATCGTCGTCACCCCAGGACGGCATCCAGTACTCGACGTCGTCGGCGTAGCAGGTGAGCCACAGCTCGAATTCACGGTCGTCGAGATACCGCGCCTCGCGGTAGAGGAACTGCTCGACGTCGTTCTGGGTGATCGTCTTTCCGATGGTGGTCGGGGTGTCGGGGGTACGGGTGTCGGATGGAGTGGTCACGTCACTGCCCTTCGGTGGTGCGGTCGAGGGCGGCCAGCAACGTGGACCGCCAGTAGCCGTGTTGGACCGCGAACAGGCCCTCGTCCTCGTTCTTCACGCCGGCGGAGATGACGCCGTCCATCCCCAGCGCGGTCGCGACGGGATCCGGTCCGGTCAGCCAGTGCTCGGCGCCGCGGCTCATGTCGTTCCAGGGCGCGGCGGTCGCCTGGAAGGTCAGCTGGCAGGAGCGGAACTCCTCGAGGTCGTCGGGGGTCGCCATGCCCGAGGCGTTGAAGAAGTCCTCGTACTGCCGGATGCGGTGGGCGCGGGCTTCCTTGCTCTCGCCCTTGGGCGCGATGCAGTAGATGGTCACCTCCGTCTTGTCCGGCGCGATGGGTCGGAAATGCCGGATCTGCGTCGAGAACTGGTCCATCAGGTAGACGTTCGGGTACAGGCACAGGTTGCGCGAACCCTTGACCATGAACTCGCCCTTGGCGTCGCCGTGCGTCTTCTTGAGCTCGTCCATGCTGTCCCACAAGGGGCGGTCCTGCGGGTTGGCCGCCCACGTCCAGAGGCAGAGGTGCCCGTTCGGGTAGGACCAGTACCCGCCGCCCGACTTGCCCCACCCGCCGGCGTCGAGCGCCTTGGTCGTGTTGGTCGACTCACCGTTGTTCCGGCGCGAGGTGGTGGCCGCGTAGTTCCAGTGGACGGCGGAGACGTGATATCCGTCGGCGCCGTTCTCCGCCTGCACCTTCCAGTTGCCGTCGAAGGTGTAGGTGGACGATCCGCGGAGCACCTCGAGCCCCTCCGGCGACTGGTCGACGAGCATGTCGATGATCTTCGTGGTGTCGCCGAGGTGCTCCTCGAGGGACGGCACGTCGGGGTTCAGGCTCCCGAACAGGAAGCCGCGATAGTTCCCGAACTTCGCGACGCGAGTGAGGTTGTGCGAGCCGTCGACGTCGAAGGTTTCCGGGTACCCGGCTCCCTCGGGGTCCTTCACCTTGAGCAACGTGCCGTCGTTCCGGAACGTCCACCCGTGGAACGGGCAGGTGAGGGTGGTGCGGTTGTCGGTCTTGCGGCGGCAGAGCATCGCACCGCGGTGGGCGCAGGCGTTGATCAGGCAGTGCAGCTCCCCGTCCTTGTCGCGGGTGATCACCACCGGCTGACGGCCCATGTGGACGGTGAAGTAGTCACCGGGGTTCGGCAGCTGCGACTCGTGCGCGAGGTAGATCCAGTTGCCCTCGAAGATGTGTGTCATCTCCAGTTCGAAGATCTGCTCGTCGGTGAAGATGGAGCGGTTGGCGCGATACACGCCGGCGGCCTCGTCGTCCACGACGGCGCCGTCGACGCGTGCGCGAACGTTGTCCAGGGTGTCGGTCATCGTCAGGGCCCTTCGGGTCGATGCGGGGAATGCTTCGATCCTGACGACCGGTGGCGCGGGTCACACCAGGGTTTTGCCCGGACCCGACCAGGGTGCCCGTTGATCACCGTCAGCGATCAATACGGCCCGATCATGTCTTTGTCTGCGATGGACGACGGTCCTACTGTGGTAGCGGTCACCACCCCGTCAGGACCCGGAAGCGAGGACCGCATGGAACTGCGTCACCTGCGCCACTTCGTCGCCGTGGCCGAGACACGTCATTTCGGCCAGGCGGCCAAACGGCTCTTCCTCGCGCAGCCGGCGCTGTCGCAGTCGGTGCGTCAGCTCGAGGCCGAACTGGGTGTGACTCTGCTGGCCCGCACCACGCGCCAGGTGACCCCGACGCCGGCCGGCGCCTACTTCCATCGCGAAGCCGTGCGCATCCTGGCCGCCCTCGGCGACGCCGTCGACGCCGTTCGCCGGATCGACGAGGGGCACACGGGCCTGGTCCGGGTCGGCTTCACCGGCACCGCAGCGTTCGATCGACTCCCCGCGATCGCCCGTGCGGTCGGGCAACGGCTTCCCGGCATCGCCCTCGAGATCCACGGTGATCTCCTCACCCCCGCTCAGGTGGAGGGTCTGCGGACGGACCGACTGGACCTCGCCGTCCTGCGACCACCGGTGGCGGGCGACGATCTCGTGGTCCGCACCCTCACCACCGAATCGCTGGTCCTCGCGCTGCCGGCGGACCACCGACTGGCGGACGAGCCGTCGCTCGAGGTCCTCGACGTCGCCCACGACGGCTTCGTGATGTACGCGGACACTCATTCCGCGGTCAACGACGTCGTCGTACGCAGTTGTCGCGCAGCCGGTTTCACCCCTCGCCGCGCGCACGAGGCACCGGACACGTCCGTACTCCTGGCTCTCGTCTCCGCCGGACTCGGCGTGGCCCTGGTCCCCGAATCGGTGCGGTCCATGAAGCTCGACGGCGTCGTCTTCCGTGACGTCACCGGCGCCGAGACCATCGACCTCGCCCTCGCCTTCCACCGCGACGCTCCCGCCGCGGTCCATTCCCTGATCCGGGCCCTCGAGGACTCCGGCATTCTCCCGCCCGACGCGGTCACCGCCGGCTCTGCACCCGAGTCCGCCCGCCTCGCCACCATCGTCGAAGGACCGCTGTGAAAATCGTTGCTGTCGAAGCGATTCCCTACACCATCGCCTACCGCAAGCCACTTCGTTTCGCCAGCGGCGAGATCCACGCCGCCACCCACGTTCTGGTGCGCGTCCACACCGACGACGGTGTCGTCGGGGTGGCCGATGCGCCGCCCCGCCCGTTCACCTACGGGGAGACCCAGCGCGGCGTCGCCGCGGTGATCGAGGACATCTTCGCGCCCGCCGTGATCGGACTGACCCTGCTCGACCGCGAGGCCGTGCACGGCCGACTGTCGCGGACGGTCGGCAATCCCGTCGCGAAAGCCGCTGTGGACATGGCGATCTGGGATGCGCTGGGTCGCACCCTCGACACCTCGGTCACCGAGCTGCTCGGCGGATGGAGCGACCGCATGCGGGTCAGCCACATGCTCGGGTTCGACACTCCCGCCGCCATGGTCGACGAGGCCCGCCGCATGCGCGGCGAGTACGGCATCGAGACGTTCAAGGTGAAAGTCGGCCGTCGGCCGGTGTCCCTCGACACGGCGGTCGTCCGGGCACTGCGCGAGGGCCTCGGCGACGACGTCGAACTCTACGTCGACGGTAACCGCGGCTGGACCGCGTCGGAATCCGCCCGCGCGATGGCGGAGATGGCCGACCTGAATCTGTCCCTGGCCGAGGAACTCTGCCCGGCTGACGACGTCCTGGGGCGTCGGTGGCTGGTCTCGCAGCTCTCGGTCCCCTTCGTCGCCGACGAATCCGCGGTCACCCCCGCCGAGGTGACACGCGAGATCCTCGGCGGCTCGGCCACCGCCGTGAGCATCAAGACGTCCCGATCCGGCTTCACCGGCGGCCGACGTACACACCACCTGTGCGAGGGACTGGGCGTCGAGGTCGTGATGGGCAACCAGATCGACGGACAGCTCGGGTCCGCGTGCACCGTCGCGTTCGGCGCCGCCTTCGACACCACCTCCCGCCGTGCGGGTGAACTCTCCAACTTCCTCGACATGTCCGACGACCTGCTGACCGAGCCCCTGACCATCGCGGGCGGAGAGCTGCAGGTGCCACCCGGCCCCGGCCTCGGCGTGCAGATCGACGAGGACAAGCTCGCGCACTACCGCACCGACACCTGACCCCACCAGCCCACAGCCCCGAACCGAACCGAAGGAAATCCCATGACCACCGCAACCGCCACCGATTCCGGCGCCACCGCCACAGCCGCCGCCTCCGGCGCGAACGCCACCCAGCGCTTCACGACCGACAAGGCGATGTCGGCCTCGACCCCGCCGGGGCGCGTGAGCATGCTCGCCCGCGAGGTGCTGGACGCGGTGCACCGCACGGTCCGCGAGCACAAGGTGACCTACGAGGAGTACAACGCCCTGAAGGCCTGGCTCATCTCCGTCGGTCAGGACGGCGAATGGCCGCTGTTCCTCGACGTGTGGGTCGAGCACGTCGTGGAGGAGGTGGCCAGCGAGAACCGCGACGGCAGCAAGGGCACCATCGAGGGCCCCTACTACGTGCCGGGCGCCCCCGAACTCGGCAGCGACGCCGTCCTTCCGACGCGCGACGGCGAGCAGGGCACCCCACTGGTCTTCCAGGGCCAGGTCACCGGCGTCGACGGCTCCCCGCTCCCCGGTGCCGTGATCGAGATCTGGCACGCCGACGCCGACGGGTTCTACTCGCAGTTCGCCCCCGGCATTCCCGAGTGGAACCTACGCGGCACCGTCACGGCCGACGATCAGGGCCACTTCCGCATCCGGACGCTGAAGCCCGCGCCGTACCAGATCCCCACCGACGGCGCATGCGGCAAGCTCATCTCGGCGGCCGGCTGGCACCCGTGGCGCCCCGCCCACCTGCACCTCAAGGTCGGTGCTACCGGCCACGAGCAGATCACCACGCAGCTGTACTTCCCCGGAGACGCCCACAACGACGACGACGTCGCCAGCGCCGTGAAGCCGGAGCTCGTGCTCGACCCCCGCGACGTCGACGGCGGCCAGGAGGTCACCTACGACTTCGTGCTCGACCGCGCCGACCGGGTCTGATCGTCATGCTGTTCGCCGTCACCATGGACGTCGCGATCCCGCACGATCTCGATCCCGACGTCCGCGCCGACACGCTCGCTCGCGAGAAGGCGTACTCGCAGGACCTGCAGCGAGGAGGTGAGTGGGTCAGCATCTGGCGATGCGTCGGGCAGTACTCGAACCTGTCGATCTTCGACGTCGCCGACAACGCTCGTCTCCACGAGATCCTGTGGAATCTCCCGCTGTTCCCGTACATGACCATCGCGGTCACCCCGCTGGCGCAGCACCCGTCGGACATCGCGGCGGGCTGATCACCCGGGCCACGCCCGGCCGCTGCACCCCCGAACGAGACGAGCCCCCGATCCGCGCGGATCGGGGGCTCGCGTCGTGTGCAGCTCAGGCGCTCTTGTTGCGTCGCTCCGGACGATCGGGCTTGCGCGGAACGATGGTCGGCAGCACGTTGTCGTTCACCGTCTCCGCCGTCACCACCACCTTGGCGACGTCGTCTCGACTCGGGATGTCGAACATCACCGGGTTGAGCACCTCCTCCATGATGGCGCGCAGACCGCGGGCACCGGTCCCCCGGTGGATGGCCTGCTCCGCCATGGCGTCGAGCGCGTCCGGCGTGAACTCCAGCTCCACCCCGTCCATCTCGAACAGGCGGGTGTACTGCTTGACCAGCGCGTTCTTCGGCTCCGACAGGATGGTGACCAGGGAGTCCTTGTCCAGGTTGGTCACCGACGCGACCACGGGCAGACGGCCGATGAACTCCGGGATCAGACCGAACTTGATCAAATCCTCCGGCATGACCTCCGCGAAGTGGTCCTGCGTGTCGATCTCCGCCTTCGACCGCACCTCGGCGCCGAAACCGACGCCGCGCTTGCCCACCCGGTCCGAGACGATCTTCTCGAGACCGGCGAACGCGCCGGCCACGATGAAGAGCACGTTGGTGGTGTCGATCTGGATGAACTCCTGGTGCGGGTGCTTGCGTCCGCCCTGCGGAGGGACGCTCGCCTGCGTGCCCTCGAGAATCTTCAGCAGCGCCTGCTGCACACCCTCACCGGAGACGTCGCGAGTGATCGACGGGTTCTCGCTCTTGCGCGCGATCTTGTCGACCTCGTCGATGTAGATGATGCCGGTCTCGGCCCGCTTGACGTCGTAGTCCGCGGCCTGGATCAGCTTCAGCAGGATGTTCTCGACGTCCTCGCCCACGTAACCGGCCTCGGTGAGCGCGGTGGCGTCGGCGATGGCGAACGGCACGTTGAGCATCTTCGCGAGCGTCTGCGCCAGGTAGGTCTTGCCGCAGCCCGTGGGGCCGAGCATGAGGATGTTGGACTTGGCCAACTCGACGGACTCGCCCCGCGAATCACGGGCCTTGTCCCCGGCCTGGATGCGCTTGTAGTGGTTGTAGACCGCCACGGCGAGCCGACGCTTCGCGGCGTCCTGACCGATGACGTAGTTCTCGAGGAAGTCACGGATCTCGGCGGGCTTGGGCAGCTCGTCGAGCTTGACCTCGCTGGACTCGGCCAGCTCCTCTTCGATGATCTCGTTGCAGAGGTCGATGCACTCGTCGCAGATGTAGACGCCGGGCCCGGCGATGAGCTTCTTGACCTGCTTCTGACTCTTCCCGCAGAAAGAGCATTTCAGCAGGTCGCCACCGTCTCCGATGCGTGCCATGGGAATCGATCCTCACTTGTCGTTCGCATTCGGCTCCCCGCGCACGCCGACGCGACGGCGGGGAGCCGAACTTCTGCCTGCGACCGTACCCGTCCACACGCCGCGCGGCAGAGATGTGGCGAGAACGTGTCGGAGTGTCCGTCAGCGGCGAGCCGAGAGCTTCCGGTACTCGAACACGGTGTCGATGATCCCGTAGTCCTTGGCCTCTTCGGCGGTGAGGATCTTGTCCCGGTCGGTGTCCTTGCGGATCACGTCGGCGTCCTTGCCGGTATGGCGACCCAGGGTGGTCTCCATGAGTCGACGCATGCGCTCGATCTCCGCGGCCTGGATCTCGAGATCGGACACCTGGCCCTGCACGCCGCCGGTGGACGGCTGGTGGATCAGCACGCGAGCGTTCGGCAGCGCGGCCCGCTTGCCGGGCGCACCCGCCGCCAGCAGCACCGCCGCGGCGGAGGCCGCCTGGCCCAGGCAGACGGTGGCCACGTCGGCCCGCACGTACTGCATGGTGTCGTAGATGGCCATCAGCGAGGTGAACGAGCCACCGGGCGAGTTGATGTACATCGTGATGTCCCGATCGGGATCGAGTCCCTCGAGCACCAGCAGCTGCGCCATGATGTCGTTCGCCGAGGCGTCGTCCACCTGCACGCCGAGGAAGATGATGCGCTCCTCGAACAGCTTGTTGTACGGGTTGGACTCCTTGACGCCGTAGCTCGAGTGCTCCACGAACGACGGCAGGATGTAGCGGGAGTCGGGGCCCACGGGCGAGGTGGATCCCGGCGCGAAGGTCTTGCGGGGGTCGAACAGTTCTGTCATGGAAGTCTCCAGGTGTGAGAACGTGCCGCGAGCGGCGCGAAGGAGGGGTGACGGGTGTCGCCGAGCGTCAGTTGTCGGCTCCGCTGGTGCCCCCGGCCTGCTGCGCACGGGTGATGACGTGGTCGACCATGCCGTACTCGAGTGCCTGCTGCGCCGTGAACCACCGGTCGCGGTCGGAATCCTCGGTGACCTGCTCGAACGACTGGCCGGTGTGCTGCGCGATGAGCTCGGCCATCTCGCGCTTGGTGAGCGCGAACTGCTCGGCCATGATCGCGATGTCCGCGGCGCTGCCGCCGATGCCGGCGGAGGGCTGGTGCATCATGATGCGCGCGTGCGGGAGGGCGTACCGCTTGCCCTTGGTGCCCGCCGTCAGCAGGAACTGGCCCATCGACGCCGCGAGTCCCATCGCGTAGGTGGCGACGTCGCACTCGGCGAAGTTCATCGTGTCGTAGATCGCCATGCCCGCGGAGACCGAGCCACCGGGCGAGTTGATGTACAGCGCGATGTCGCGGGTGGGGTCCTCGGCGGAGAGCAGCAGGATCTGCGCGCAGAGCTTGTTGGCGATGTCGTCGTCGACCTGGGTGCCGAGGAAGATGATGCGCTCGCGCAGCAGGCGCTCGTAGACGGAATCGGAGAGGTTGAGTCCGGCGGTCGCGGACGTCATGACCGGAGCGGCCTGGTGGATCGATCCCGCGGGGCCGGACTTACCGACCGGGTTCGTGCTGGTCACGTTACCTGCCTTCTGGTGCTCGGATGGTGCTCGTGGTGTTGTCTCGTCCGACGCGGCGGCGGGAGGTCCCCCGTCCGCCGCACGCCTTCTCGACACCGACACTAACGAAGGACGGCGGCTCCGGAGTCCCGGAACCGCCGTCGTTCGCTGTCAGCGTTATTACTGCTCGGCGGCCGTGTTCTCGCCGTCGTCGTTGCTCTCGCCGCTGTCGTCACCGTCCGGCTCGCCGAACAGTTCCTTGGTGTCGACGCTCGCACCCGCGGTGTCGGTCACCTGCACGCGATCGACGATCGTGGCGAGGGCCTTGCTGCGGCGGATGTCCGCGAACAGGGCGGGCAGCTGGTTGGCCTGCTGCACCTGCTGGATGAACTGCTCGGGCGCGATGCCGTAGCGCTGCGCCTGGAACACGATGTTCTGCGTCAGCTCGTCCTGACCCACCTGCACCGACTCGGCGTCGGCGATGGTGTCGAGCAGGAGCTGCGTCTTCACCGACTTCTCGGCGTTGGCCTTGGCCTCGGCGTCGAACTCCTCGCGCGAGGAGCCGGCCGCCGTGAGCTGCTCGGCGAGCTTGTCCTCGTCGTGGTCCAGCGGGTGGATCGCGTCGTGCAGGGCGGAGTCGACCTCGGCCTTGACGAAGGCCTCGGGCACGGGCACCTCGGTCTGCTCGAGAAGCGCCTCGAGCACCTTGTCCCGGATCTGCCCGGCCTGCTCGACCTTCTTGACGCGACCGACACGCTCGCGCAGATCGGCAAGGAGCTCGTCGAAGGTGTCGAACTGGCTGGCCAGCTGCGCGAACTCGTCGTCCGGCTCCGGCAGCTCGCGCTCCTTGACCGACTTGACGGTCACGGTCACGACGGCCTCGCGGCCGGCGTGCTCGCCGGCGAGCAGCGTGGTGCCGAATTCCTTCGACTCGCCGACCGACAGGCCGACGATGGCGTCGTCGAGGCCCTCGATGAGCTGGCCCGAGCCGACCTCGTGCGAGAGACCCTCGGTGGACGCCTCCTCGACGTTCTCACCGTCGACCGTCGCGGACAGGTCGATGGAGACGAAATCGCCGGTCTGTGCGGGACGCTCGACGCCGGTGAGGGTGCCGAAACGCTGACGCAGCGAGAGCAGCTGCTCGTCGACGGCCTCGTCGGTGATCTCGACCGGATCGACGGTCACGGCCAGCGACGAGAAGTCGGGCAGCGTGATCTCGGGACGGACGTCGACCTCCGCGGTGAATGCGATCTCCTCGCCGTCCTCGAGCTTGGTGATCTCGATGTCCGGCTGGCCGAGCGGCTTGAGCTCGGTGGCGGTCAGCGCATCGTTGTACTTGCCGGGAAGCGCGTCGTTCACCACCTGGTTCAGCACGTTCGCACGACCGACGCGGGCCTCGAGCAGCTTGGCGGGTGCCTTGCCCGGACGGAATCCGGGCAGACGGATCTGCTGGGCGAGCGTCTTGTAGGCGCGATCGAAATCAGGCTTGAGCTCCTCGAAGGGCACCTCAACGTTGATACGGACTCGCGTCGGGCTGAGCTGCTCGACGGTGCTCTTCACGGACATGGCTCCTTCGTGTGGTTCGTCGGGTGTTCACGGGCCCGAGCCCGGTCGGGGTCGGGATGACAGGATTCGAACCTGCGACCCTCCGCTCCCAAAGCGGATGCGCTACCAAGCTGCGCCACATCCCGTTCATGTGCAGGGGCGCAGGTACGTCGCGCCCGGACACGGCACGCGTCGGACCCCGTCCTCGCGCGGTCGATCCTACGGTGACCACGCACGCTCGGTCGACGCCGGGCCGATTTACGATTCCCGCGCCGGGTTCGGTACAGTCTCCTCGCAGGCGACGGGCCGGCGATCCCGGACTCGCCGTCGGCATGCGGGCGTAGCTCAATGGTAGAGCCTCAGTCTTCCAAACTGATTACGCGGGTTCGATTCCCGTCGCCCGCTCCAGACAGAAGACGTCGACGAACAGAGACGGCCCCGAACTCCGCGGAGTTCGGGGCCGTGTTGCGTCGTGCCGGGGTTCGACAGGGAGGGTCAGCCCACCTCGGAGAGCACGTCGTCGTCCGCGAACGACGCGACGGCCTCGTCCAGGTCGCCGTACACCGTGATGGGCGAGCAGACCCCCAGCAGATCGAGCGGGCGTCGCACGGCCGGGTGGGTCGCGACCAGTGCCATCGGCCGGGCGGCGACGGCCGACGCCGCATCGAGGAGCAGGACGGCTCCGGCAGACCCGAGGAACGTCACGTCGGAGAGATCGAGGACGACGGCGTCCTCCCGCCGCGCGGCGAGGCGGACCAGGATCTCGCGCAGTTCCGGGGTGGTGCCGAGGTCGATCTCGCCGCCGATGGAGAGGACCGCCACCCCGTCGCGATCGTGATCGACGACGGTGAGGTCCGCGGGTCGCGCGACGGCGCCGTCGGCACGGTCGGTGGAGGCGATGTCGTAGGCGAAGGTCTCGAGTGCGCTCATGGTGTGGCTCCCCTGTCGTCGTGCATCCCGGTCCGGGACCGGTGTCTAATCCGTGCGCGGCGCTGGTCTGCACCGAGTGCGGTATGGAGTCGTCGGTCTCGGCGAGAGGATCGCCCCGTCCGGCGGCTGTGTCTTCAGATTCGACCGTGGACATGACGAGGCAGCGATCTCAGCGTCTCGATACGGTAACGATGGCGTCGCTTATCGATAACTACGTTGCGTTTGCAATCAGCGCGTTTCGCCGCGGCCCGGTCGATCGCCGACGACACTGTCCTCATGGCGGACACAGGACCGGGCAGCGCGAGTACGAGTCGTCGCGGACCGGTGGTGGTGGGGGTGGACGGTTCGGCCGACGCGGAGGACGCCGTGTCCTGGGCCGCCGACGTGGCGGGGCGACAGGGACTGGACCTGATTCTCCTCACCGCGGTGGCCTCGGGGGTCCACGTGACCGCGACCGTCGACAGTCCGCCGGGGTCCACCGCGGACGCCGTCCTCAGCCGGGCCCGACGCGTCGCAAGGGACCGGCTCGGCGATGCCCGAGTCCGCATCGACGTCGAGTCGGACCACGGCACACCGGCCGGAGTCCTGGTCGACCGGTCCGAGACGGCGTGGCTCGTGGTCGTGGGCACCCGCGGACTGGGCGAGTTCACCGGGGGCCTGTCCGGGTCGGTCAGCACGGCGGTCGCCACCCACGCGCGCTGCGCCGTCGCCGTCGTCCCGGCCGGAACGGCCCGGGCGACCGGGCCCGTCGTGGTCGGCGTCGACGGAACGGCCAACAGCATGCCCGCCCTGCGTCTCGCGTTCACGACGGCCGCGGCCCGCGGAGAGCGGCTCGTCGCCGTGCATGCCTGGAGCGACGTCGACCTGCATCTCGAGCCCGACGCCTGGTCTCGCACGGAGGAGGGTGAGCAGGCCGCCCTGGCCGAGTCGCTCGCGGGGTGGTCCGAGGAATTTCCGACCGTCGACGTCGAGCGCGTGGTGGTGCGCGATCGACCGGTCCGCGAACTCGTCGCCCGGTCGGCGTCCGCCTCGACGGTCGTGGTCGGACGTCGCGGCCGCGGCGGGTTCCGGTCCCTCCTGCTCGGCTCGACCTCACGCGCGGTCCTGCATTCGGTCGAGGTCCCGGTGGTGGTCGTCCCGGCCGGAGACGAGACCAGGTGACGCCGGCTCTGCCGGACGTCGTCGAGGTCCGCTCCCTCTATCAGCCGGTGGTGGATCTGACGACGCGGGCGATGGTCGGCGTCGAGGCCCTCGCCCGCGGTCCGGCGGGCTCCCCGTTCGAGCGGCCGGAGGAACTGTTCGCGGCGGCACGGGCCGCGGGCCGCCTGCGCGAGATCGACTGGCTGTGCCGGGTCAGCGCACTGCGCGGCGCGCTTTCGGCACCGTTGCCGCCGGGTCAGTTGCTCTTCGTCAACATCGAGCCCGGGGTCACCGACGGGTTCGTGCCCCCCGATGCCGTGGACCTGCTGCAGCGTGCGGAGCAGCTGTCCGTCGTCGTGGAGATCACCGAACGCGATCTGCTCGTCGACCCCGCCGCCCTGCTCCGGGCGGTCGATCGCATCCGCGGCCGCGGATGGATGATCGCGGTCGACGACGTCGGCGCCGACACCGCGTCGTTGGCGCTGCTCCCCTTCCTCGAGCCGGACGTCATCAAGCTCGACATGTCGTTCACGCAAGCCCGAGCCGCGGACGACACCGCGTCGGTCGTCTCCGCCGTGGCCGCGGAGTCGGGGCGGACCGGGGCGCGCGTCCTCGCGGAGGGTATCGAGACCGAACAGCACCTGAGGCTGGCCCTCGATCTGGGTGCGGGCCTGGGCCAGGGCTACCTGTTCGGCGAGCCGGCGCCGCTGCCTCGGCGGGCTCCCGAGCCGACCCGGTCGGTCGCCACGCTCGACACGACGGCCGACACCGCCCCCGTCGGCACCGCCGTCGGCATCACCGCACGTCGTCGGCCGCGGGCCACACCGTTCGCCGTCGGCGCGGCGTCCGGACGGGTGCAGCGGGCGGACGGCGAACTCGTCGTCTCACTGTCGCGCCGCCTGGAGCGACAGGCACTGGCCAACGGCCCGTCGACGGTCGTGCTCACAACCATCCCCTACGCCTTCCCACTCGACACCGAGGCGATCGACGCAGCCCGAGGAGTCGGCACGTCCGGCGCTCTGGTCGCCGTGTTCGGGCGCGACGCGCACCGTGCCGCGCTGCCGACCCTGCCCAACCTGCGAACCATGGACGTTGCGCCCGACGACCCGATCGCGGCCGAGTACACGCTGATCGTCGTGAGTCCGCACCTCACGGCCGGGATGCTGGCCCGCGTGGTCCACGACGGCCCGGACCCCGGCTTCGACTACCGCCTCACCTACGACCGCAGCGTGGTGCTCGATGCCGCGACGTACCTGCTCGACCGAACATCCGCCGCCGCTCCGATGTTCGGACCCCCGGTGAACGGGTAGTCGCGAGTCGTGACGTCCACTCTGTCCTCCGCCCCCGCAGTTCAGGCCGCCGCCGCTCTGCCCGCTCCCCGCGGGCCGCTGTCGGAGTCGGTGATCGGCGCCCTGGCAACGACCCCCGACTCGGGATCGGCGGCTCTCGCCGGCACCGCCGTCACCGGGGCCGATCCGTACGGTGACGACCTGCACCTCGCGCTGTACGTCTGCTACGAGCTGCACTACCGCAGCTTCGTCGGCGTGGACGATGCCTGGGAGTGGAACACCGAGCTGCTCCGCCTGCGCGGCGACATGGAAGCCCTCTTCCTCGACCACCTGCGCGCCCGAGTGCCCGCCGGCGGCTCGGTCGACGACGAGATGGACGCGCTCGCCACCGAACACGTCGACGGCAGCGGCCCGTCGTACCACCTCCGCGATCACGGCACGGCCGAGCAGATGCGCGAGTACCTCGCCCACCGGTCGCTCTACCACCTCAAGGAGGCCGACCCGCACGCGTGGGCCATCCCGCGTCTGCAGGGACAGGCCAAGGCGGCCTACGTCGCCGTGGAGTTCGACGAGTTCGGCGGCGGTCGCGGATCCCGCATGCACCAGGTGCTCTTCCGGGACCTCCTGGAGGCCGCCGGCCTCGACTCGTCGTACCTCGGCTACCTCGATCGCGTGGGCGCTCCCACGCTGGCCCCGGTCAACCTCATGTCTTTCTTCGGGCTGCACCGGCGGTGGCGCGGCGCCGCGGCCGGTCACCTCGCCGCGACCGAGATCACCTCGTCGCCCGGCTCGTCACGCCTCGTCGCCGCCCTGCGCCGGCTCGGGTTCGACGAGCGGTGCGTGGCCTTCTACGCCGAGCACGTCGAGGCCGACGCGGTGCACGAGCAGGTGATGCGACACGACGTCGTCGGGGACCTCGTGACGCGCGATCCCGCTCTCGAGGCGGACGTCGTCTTCGGGATGCGGGCGCTCGGGTACGTCGAGGACGTATTCGCCGCGCACCTCATGGACACCTGGGCCGAGGGCCGTCGCACCATCGAGCTCTGACGCTCGTCCGATTCGTCCGATTCGGGGCCTCCGTACACTGGATTCCGAAGCCGACGTTGGAGGAACGATGGAACCCCTGCTGCTGATCGTCGTCGTCATCGCCCTGGTGGGCGCTGTCGTGATGGTCTCCCAGAAGAACACCGGCAAGCGCGAGGCCGCCGCCGTCGACGACGCGAAAGCCGATGCGCGGCAAGCGATCGAGCGGCTCGGCGGGCAGGTGTTCAATCTGGTCGGCAGCGATACCGCGTCCAAGCAGGCCCTGGCCGACGCCTCCGAGCGCTACACCGCGGCGGGCTCGCAGATCGATCAGGCGCGCACCTCGGCCCAGGCGCGACTGGCCAAGCAGACCGCCCTCGAAGGCCTCTACTACATCCGCGCCGCGCGCCTCGCCATGGGCATGGACCCCGGCCCGGACGTGCCCACCATCGACGGGCAGAAGTCGGCCGGTGAGGTCACCGAGGAACGCACCGTCGACTTCGAGGGCCGACAGGTCACCGCGGCGCCCGCCCCGAGCGAGAAGACGCCGAACTACTACCCCGGTGGCCGGGTCGCCGGCCGCCCCGTGCCGGCCGGCTGGTACTCCGAACCGTGGTGGAAGCCCGCCCTCGTGGCCGGCGCCTGGGGCGTCGGGTCGATGTTCCTGTTCTCCGCGATGTTCTCGGGCATGGCCGGCGTGGGGTACGACGCGCAGGCGTTCGAGGACGGATACGGCGACGGATACCAGGACGGCATGAACGACGGGGGCGACGGCGGCGGCGCTGACGGAGGTTACGACGGCGGAGACGGCGGCGCGGGTTACGACGGCGGTGACGTCGGTGGCTACGACGGCGGCGGCATGGACCTCGGCGGGGGCTTCGACTTCTAGTCCGCCTGGCAGGTCGGGCACCAGAAGAGGTTGCGGCCCTTCATGTCCTGCGTACG
The DNA here is from genome assembly GCF_001620025.1 of Rhodococcus sp. PBTS 1. Classification (NCBI taxonomy): domain Bacteria; kingdom Bacillati; phylum Actinomycetota; class Actinomycetes; order Mycobacteriales; family Nocardiaceae; genus Rhodococcus; species Rhodococcus sp. PBTS 1. The sequence goes on along the minus strand of NZ_CP015219.1, from coordinate 1,056,855 downwards.
GATCGGCGTTCCGCAGATCCGGCAGGGCAGCCCGGTCCGCTTGTAGACGTAACTGCGCGGCCTTCCGGGACCCCGGGAGGCCGCGCTGTCGTGTTCGGGGCGCAGGGTGACGATGCGCCCGCGCCGCACCCCGAGCTTCATGAGGTCGACCAGGTCCACCCACATCTCCGACCACCGCTCCACATCGAGCTTCCTGCCCGGCAGAAACGGGTCGACGCCGTGTCGGAAGAGCAGTTCGGCGCGGTAGACGTTGCCGATGCCCGCGACCACGTCCTGTTCCATCAGCAACGCACCGATCGCCACCGACGACTTGTGGATGCGGTGGAACGCCTTGTCCGGGTCGGACTCTCGGCGCAGCGGGTCCGGACCGAGCCGCGCCACGAGCGCGTCGACGTCGGACTCGTCGAAGATCTCGCAGCGCGTCGGCCCACGCAGATCGGTGCCCTTGTCCCGGCCGACCAGCCGCATCCGCACCTGGCCGACCGGATCCTTCATGGGCACGGGTTGATCGGTGAACTTGCCGTAGAGGCCGAGGTGCACGTGCACGATCGCCCCGTTGTCGTATCGGTGCAGCAGATGCTTGCCCCACGCATCGGCGCGCAGCAGCACATGCCCGGTGACCCACTCCGCGCCCTCGACGAACCGCCCCTGCGGACTGGACACCTCGAGTTCCTGACCGGCGAAGGACTTCTGGTGCGCGCGGGCCAGACGATGCAGGGTGTGACCCTCGGGCATGAGCGGTCCTGTCCGGTGGGAAGGGTGTGGGGCCTTACTGTTCGGAGCCGGCGGGCGCTCCGGGCACTGCCGGCGCGTCGCCCGTGCGCTCGTACTCGGCGAGGATGTCGATGCGACGCTGGTGCCGCTCCTCCCCGGACCACGGCGTCTCGAGGAACGCGTCCACGATCGCGAGGGCCTCGGGCAGGGTGTGCATCCGGCCGCCGATGCCGATCAGCTGCGCCTTGTTGTGCTGGCGGGCCAGCTGCGCCGTCTCCACGCTCCACGCCAGGGCGCAGCGCGCGCCGGGCACCTTGTTGGCAGCGATCTGCTCACCGTTGCCGGATCCGCCGAGCACCAGGCCGAGGCTGTCCGGATCGGCCACCGTGCGGCGCGCGGCCTCGATGCAGAACGCCGGGTAGTCGTCGACGGCGTCGTAGGTGAACGCACCGCAGTCCACGGGCTCGTGCCCGGACTCGCGGAGGTGGTCGATGATCTGATTCTTGAACTCGAAGCCGGCGTGATCGGCACCCAGGTAAACGCGCATGGCTAGAGTTTGACAGGTGCGCGGCACCGGCTCGGCCTCCGCTCCCCCGGTCGCCGGTGTGGACGGCGCCGCCGGCCGCTGGGTGGTGGCCGTTCTCGCCGACGGCGCTCTGCGCCTGCACCTCGCGGACACCCCGGCCGACGTGCTTCGGACGACCGCCGACTGCGCCGTGGTCGGCGTCGACATGCCGCTCGTGGTGCCGGTCGACGAAACGCGAGACTCGGAGGTCGCGCTGCGGGCCTTTCTCGGCCCGGCCCGCTCCTCGTTGTTCCCCACCCCCGTGGCCGACGCGGTCCGGGCCTCGTCGTACGAGGAGGCGTGTGCGGCGTCGCGCGCCCGGACCGGTAAGGCGATCAGCAAGCAGGCCTGGTTCCTGTGCCGGCACATCCTGGACTGGTCGGCGGCGCTGGGAAAGTCACCGGACCGGAACCGGGTGATCGAGGTCCATCCCGAATCGTCGTTCCGCGCTCTCGCACCCGAGGTGGCGTTCGGATCCAAGAAGCGGGCTCGGGGTCTCGCGCAGCGTCTGACGGCACTGGACGCCGTCGTCGACCCGGCCGCCGTGCTGGAGGCCACGGCCGTACTGGACGACGGCCCCGCGCTCGACGACGTCCTGGACGCGGTGGCCGCCGCGTGGTCGGCCCGGCGTTGGCGCGACGGAGAGGCTCTGACGTTCGGCCGGTCGCCCGCCGACCGCATCGTGGTGTGAGACGTGCGGCGGGGGCCGACGCCGTGGCGCCGACCCCCGCTGCAACAGAGATCGAGAGTGTCTGTCGCTCAGTCGAACTGCGGATCCTCGTGCCGAGTTCGCTTGAGCTCGAAGAAGTGCGGGTACGACGCGAAGATCACCGAGGCGTCCCACAACTTGCCGGCTTCCTCGCCGCGCGGAATGCGCGAGAGGACGGGTCCGAAGAACGCGACGCCGTTGACGTGAATGGTGGGCGTGCCGACGTCGTCACCCACTTTGTCCATTCCGGCGTGGTGGCTCTTGCGCAGCGCGTCGTCGTAATCCGTGCTGGTGGCCGCGGACGCGAGTTCGGCGGGCAGATCCAGTGCGGCGAGCGAGGACTCGACGACGCTCGCGAAGTCCTTGTTGCCCTCGTTGTGGATTCGCGTGCCCATCTCGGTGTAGAGGGGTTCGAGGATCTCGTCCCCCTTCTCCTGCGCGGCCGCGATGGCCACGCGTACCGGACCCCACGCCTTCGTCATCAACTCGCGGTACTCGTCGGGCAGGTCGCGGCCCTCGTTCAGCACCGCGAGGCTCATGACGTGGAAGTTGGTCTCGATGTCGCGGACCTTCGCGACCTCGAGGATCCACCGCGAGGTGATCCAGCACCACGGGCAGAGGGGGTCGAACCAGAAATCCGCCACGTCCTTGGTCTCGCTCACATCTGTCCTTCCGTCGTGGTAACTGTGCGCTCGCACCCGCGCTGTGCGCGGTGCGCCCACACCTGTTTGTACCCCCATCTCCCGGACGAGACATGATGGGAAGTGTCGAGCCCGTGCGGAGAGCACGAGCTCCGTTCACCTCCGCGCATCATCCGCCCACGAGAAGGAAGGGTGCACGTGGTTGCTCCCAATCTGACCAGGGACCAGGCCGAGACCCGTTCGGGCCTGATCGCCGTGTCGCACTACGCCATCGGCCTCGATCTCACCGACTCGGCCGGTGGGCCGGGCGAGAAGACCTTCCGGTCGAGCACCACCGTGTCGTTCACCGCCACGCCCGGTTCGTCGACGTTCGTCGACATCGTCGCGGCCGACGTCCACAGCGCGACCCTCAACGGCACCGACCTCGACGTCTCGGACTACGACGAGTCCACCGGCATCGCACTGCCGGACCTTGCCGAGACCAACGAGCTCACCGTCGTCGCCGACTGCGTCTACTCCCACACCGGGGAAGGACTGCACCGCTTCGTCGACCCCGCGGACGGATCGGTCTATCTCTACAGCCAGTTCGAGACCGCCGACGCCAAGCGCATGTTCGCCTGCTTCGACCAGCCGGACCTCAAGGCGACGTTCGCGCTGACGGTCACCGCGCCGTCGGGCTGGGCCGTGATCTCCAACGCGGCCGCCGGGGACACCGAGACCGGTGACGAGATCGCCGGGGTGCGCCACGTCTTCGAGACGACGCCGGTGATGAGCACCTACCTCGTCGCGCTGATCGCCGGGCCCTACGCCAAGTGGACCGACAGCTACAGCGACGACCACGGCACCATTCCGCTGGGCATCTACTGCCGCGCGTCGCTCGCCGACCACATGGACGCCGAGCGGCTCTTCACCGAGACCAAGCAGGGTTTCCGCTTCTATCACGACAACTTCGGCACGCCGTATGCCTTCGGCAAGTACGACCAGCTGTTCGTGCCGGAGTTCAACGCGGGCGCGATGGAGAACGCGGGCGCCGTCACGTTCCTCGAGGACTACGTCTTCCGGTCCAAGGTGACGCGCTACTCCTACGAGCGCCGCGCGGAGACGGTGCTCCACGAGATGGCGCACATGTGGTTCGGTGATCTCGTCACCATGCGCTGGTGGGACGATCTGTGGCTCAACGAGTCCTTCGCGACGTTCGCCTCGGTGCTCTGCCAGGCCGAGGCCACCGAGTACACCAACGCGTGGACGACCTTCGCCAACGTCGAGAAGTCGTGGGCCTACCGCCAGGATCAGCTGCCCTCGACGCACCCCATCGCGGCCGACATCCCCGACCTCGCCGCCGTGGAGGTGAACTTCGACGGCATCACGTACGCCAAGGGCGCCAGCGTGCTCAAGCAGCTCGTCGCCTACGTCGGACTCGAGGACTTTCTCGCCGGCCTGCGCAGTTACTTCCGCGACCACGCCTACGGCAACGCGACCTTCGACGATCTGCTGTCGGCCCTCGAGACGGCGTCGGGACGGGACCTGTCGGATTGGGGCGCGCAGTGGCTCCGCACCACGGGACTGAACACGCTGACCCCGGACTTCACCGTCGGTGACGACGGCACCTACACGGCGTTCGCCGTCGTGCAGGGGCCGGCGGAACCCGGTGCGGGCGAGCGTCGTGTCCACCGCATCGCGGTCGGGGTGTACGACGACGACGCGACCGGCAAGCTGGTCCGCACCCACCGCGTCGAACTCGACCTCGACGCGGCCGAGCGCACCGACGTGGCCGAGCTGGTGGGCGTCCCCGCGGGGCGCTTCGTCCTGGTCAACGACGACGATCTCACCTACTGCTCGCTGCGCCTCGACCCGGCGTCGCTCGAGACCCTGACGTCGCGGATCGGCGACATCGCCGAGTCGCTCCCCCGCACCCTGGCGTGGTCGGCGGCGTGGGAGATGACCCGTCAGGCCGAGACCAAGGCCCGCGATTTCGTCGCGTTGGTCGAGCGCGGGGTCGACGCCGAGACGGAGGTGGGTGTGGTGCAGCGGCTGCTGCTGCAGGCGCAGACCGCCCTCGGCTCCTACGCCGATCCGGAGTGGGCCGAGAGCACCGGCTGGCCGGGCTTCGCGGACCGGGTGCTGGAACTGGCCCGGGCCGCCGAGCCGGGTTCCGACCACCAGCTCGCCCACGTCGGCGCCCTGACGTCGTCGGTGCTCGCCGACCGGCATCTTGACGTGCTGCGGGCGCTGCTCGACGGCGACACGACGGGGCAGGGCCTGACGGGCCTGACCGTGGACACCGATCTGCGGTGGCGCATCGTCACTGCGCTCGCTCGCAGTGGTGCCGTGGACACCGGCGACGAGACGCCGACCATCGACGCCGAGGCGGAGCGCGACAACACCGCAGCGGGAGCACGGCACGCCGCGGCCGCGCGCGCCGCTCGGCCGCAGGCCGCCGTGAAGGAGCGGGCGTGGACCTCGGTCATCGAGGACGACAGTCTGCCCAACATCACCGCGCGGGCCATCATCGGCGCGTTCCCCGGCGTCGGCCAGGGCGAGCTGCTCGCGCCGTTCGTCCAGCGCTACTTCGACGTCGTCGCCGACGTGTGGGCACGCCGCTCCAGCGAGGTCGCGCAGACGGTCGTGGTCGGCCTCTACCCGTCGTGGGCGATCTCCGAGGACGCCGTCGCCGCCGCGGACGCGTTCCTGGAGGGCGATCATCCCCCGGCGCTCGCGCGGCTGGTCGTCGAGGGCCGGGCGGGCGTGGTCCGCTCTCTGCGCGCCCGCGCCGCGGACCGGGCCTGACACGCCGAGAGCCCGTCACCGATCGGTGACGGGCTCTCGGATGTTCGGGGTGAGCGTCAGGCGGACGGGCTCGCGATCGCCGCGCTCATGACGCGGACGGCCGCGACGAGGCCGTCGATCAGATCGCCGTCGCGGAACGGGCTCAGCGCGGCGGTGACGCCGAGCTGCGCGATCCGATCGTCGACCCGGTGCGCGATGCCGCGACCGGACCGGACCTCGATCACCCGCTGGTTGGGCGAGACCGCGATGAGCACGGAGTACTCGGACTCCGGCGCCGCGGCGAGCGCCTGCTCGGCACCCACGGCGGGGTCCGCACCGAGGTCACCGACGACGATGCTGAACCGGATGCCCGTGCGCCTGGTCGCCTCGATCAACGTCTCGTCGAGCTGGATCAGCTCGTCGGCCGCGAAGGGCGAGAGGTCGGGGTTGGGCGTGCCCACCTGGTGCACGCCGGAGACGCGTCCGCTGGCCGTGACGACGTGGCCGACGGGCAGGTCCTCCTCGTTCACCACACGATGCGCGAGTTCACCACTTGCCACTTGCCCGGCCTCCGATCAGTGCCTGCGAGCCCGCGGTGAGCTCGGCGTGTCCCGAGTGCGCAGCACCCGCTTGATGTGTGTACGGCGTGACCTCGTCCGTCGCCGTCCACAGCACCGGCGCGTGCGTCCAGGTCTGCCCCAACCGGTAGGGAGCCGGACGCGGTGCCGGTGCGCGAGACGTGATCTTCGCGAAGACGAACAACGCGAGGAAGATCACGAGCGGGATCAGTCCGAAGATCACCGTGGTTTCGAGGATGCTCACGCCGCTCAGCCTAGTGGACGGGCCCGGGGGCGTCCGCTCAGGCAGCACCTTCGCCGAGGTAGGGAAGCCACGTCGGGTCGAGCTCCTTGATGCCGGCCAGCAGCCGCCAGTGCGGTCCCGTCGGCGGTGTGAGGGCAGCCCGCAGGGTCCATCCCAGCTCGGACAGCAATTTGTCCGCTTTGCGGTGATTGCACGGACCGCAACAGGCGACGCAGTTCTCCCACGAGTGGCCGCCGCCGCGGCTGCGCGGCACGACGTGGTCGATGGTTTCCGCCTTGCCTCCGCAGTAGGCGCACCGGAAGCGATCACGGTGCATGAGCGCCGACCGCGTCATGGGGATGCGGGCCCGATACGGCACGCGCACGTAGGTGCGGAGGCGGATCACGGACGGAACCTGCAGAGCCAGGTCGACGGAGCGGACCACCGGCCCCTGGTCGTCGTCGTGCACGACGGTGGCCTTCTCGCACACGAGGAGAACGACGGCGCGACGCATGGGCAGGGCGGTGAGCGGTTCGTAGGTCGCGTTGAGCAGGAGCACGCGACGGGAGAGCCAGGCCGGGACGGAGTCGTCACCGGCGGGCAGCGCGTCCCGGTGGAGCGGGTCGGCGGTCACCGAGCGCAGGGCTCGATGGCCGGAACTGGTGTGGGCCCCCGACGACGGCGCGGACGGCGCGGAACGCGCGTCGGTGGGCGACAGTTGTCGATGCTCGGCGAGGGCTGCGGGCCGGTTCTTCGTCATGCCACCTCCAGTACGCACCACACGCGCTGTCGACCCCGCCGGGGGCGGGTCTGGTGCGCGTCGGTCGGCATCGCGCCGCCGGAGTGCGGCCGACGCCGACACACGTGACGTCGACAACAGTGCATCACGGATCGACGCAGGACGCACGGCGTTTCGGGGGTCGGTGAACCGTCCGGCGGGTGAATTCTCGGGACCCCGGACCGGATTCACGGGGCCGGGGCCGGGAGGCCGATCCGTAGACTCTTCGCCGTGTTCTCGACTCTTGCGCTGTCCGAGACCGGCCGCGACTGGCTGGTCGACCGTCCGCTCCAGATCGTGGGCTATCTCGCGTTGGCGCTGGTGCTCCGATTCGTGCTGCACCGGGCCATCGACCGGGTGACGCTGCGGCGCCCCGGCGACGGGCGCAAACCCGCCCTGCTCAAGCCGCTCCGTGAACGTACGTCGACGAAGTTGCAGGCCGACATCGTCCACGAACGCCGGTCGCAGCGCGCCCGCACCATCGGGTCCGTCCTGAAGTCGGGCGTGTCCGTGACCATCCTGGTCTGGTTCGTGCTGTCGGCTCTGTCCATCGTCGGGGTCAACGTCGCCCCGTTCATCGCCTCGGCCGGCATCGTGGGCGTGGCGCTGGGCTTCGGTGCGCAGAACCTGGTGCGGGACTTCCTGTCCGGCATCTTCATGCTGCTCGAGGATCAGTACGGGGTGGGTGACATCGTCGACCTCGGCGAGGCGACGGGCACCGTCGAAACGGTGGGTCTGCGCGTCACCACCGTGCGGGACATCTCCGGCACCCTCTGGTACGTCCGCAACGGCGAAGTTCTCCGCGTGGGCAACATGAGCCAGGGCCACGCCGTGGCCGTGCTCGACCTCCCCGTGGCCCATACCGCGAACATCGACACCGCGTGCGAGGTGGCGGAGCGGACCGCGACCGAGGCGATCGCGCACGGCGACTTCGACGACGACATTCTCGAATCTCCGCAGATGCTGGGCGTCGACGCGGTGACATCCGACACCGTGACCCTGCGCCTGACCGTCAAGGTCCGGCCCGGGCGCCAGTGGGCGGTGCAGCGCCGTCTGAACCGACGGATACTGGAGGCGTTCGACGAGGCCGGTATCGCCGCGCCGTACCCCAACGGTCGCCCGTTCGGCACCGCCACCAGCTCCGCGACCACGTGAGGACTCCCCCGATGACAGCAGGCGGCGACACCCCGGCGAAACAGCCCGCGAAGCCCGCGCAGACGTTCTACGACGCCGTCGGTGGCGCGGAGACCTTCCGTGTCCTGACGGCCCGGTTCTACGAGGAGGTCGAGCGCGACGAGATCCTGCGGCGCCTCTACCCGGAGGAGGACCTGGGGCCGGCGGAGCGGCGTATGCGGATGTTCCTCGAGCAGTACTGGGGTGGCCCGCGCACGTACTCGGACGAGCGCGGCCACCCGCGGCTGCGGATGCGGCACAACCCGTTCGTCATCGGCCCGTTCGAGCGCGACGCGTGGCTCCGTGCCATGCACACGGCGCTGGCGTCGATCGACTCGGACACGATGGACGACGAGCACCGACAGCAGTTCGTCGACTACATCGAGATGGCCGCACAGTCGATGATGAACTCCCCGATCTGAGCCGCCCCTGCCGGGCCGGTCAGCCCGTGAAGCCGCCCGACCGTGCGCCCCCGCCCCGCAGCTTGCGGGCGACGCGCATGGCGAACCAGATCGGACGCGGGATGTGCGGACGCAGGATGGCGTGCTTGCGCACGTAGTGCGGCACGTGCCAGCGGGCCCAGGTGTCGGCGTGGAAGAGCGCCGCGTCGCCCGCGCGGAGGGTGCGCGGCGGCTGCCCGGCGGACGTGACGATCACTTCGCCCTCGATGACGTGGATGGTCTCGTCCTGCTCGAAGTACCAGTCGAACGTGCCGGCCGTGCCGTCCCACACCCAGGTCGACGTGGTGGTGTCGGGGCTGCAGGACCACTGCCCGCTGCGGGCGACGGGATTGCCCGCGACGATCCACGAGGGATCGATGGGGGCGGCGGTGAGCTCGACGTCGTCGAGGCGAACGGCCTCGAAAACGGGAGTGGTCATGTGCATTCCTTTACCGTGGCTTGACGATCGCCCTGAAAATACCCTACGAAACCGACTCGTGGTTGCTTTACCGTCGACGGGCGGTTGCACCGGCCCGAGGGAAGTCCACGCCACGACGGTGTCCGTCCCCGGCACTGGCACTATGACTGCTGTGAACACGCGCGCCAGCAGAGCCATCGCCGCCCGTCGCGGCGGTGCCGGGGCACCCTGGTGGTCCGACGCGGTCTTCTACCAGATCTATCCCCGCTCCTTCGCGGACGCGAACGGAGACGGTGTCGGCGACCTCGCCGGAGTTCGCGACAAGTTGGGCTATCTCGAACTGCTCGGCATCGACGCTCTGTGGCTGAGCCCGGTGATGCGGTCCCCGATGGTCGACCACGGGTACGACGTGTCCGACCCCCGTGACATCGACCCGCTGTTCGGCACGCTCGACGACATGGACGGCCTCATCACCGACGCGCACGCGCGCGGCATCAAGGTGACGATGGACCTGGTGCCGAACCACACCAGCGACGAGCACCCGTGGTTCCGGGCCGCTCTGGAGGCCGGACCCGGTAGCCCCGAGCGCGATCGGTACATCTTCCGTGACGGGCGTGGGGACGGATCCGAGCCGCCGAACAACTGGCCCAGCATCTTCGGCGGTCCGGCGTGGCACCGCGTCACCGAGGCCGACGGCACACCCGGTCAGTGGTACCTGCACATCTTCGCGCCGGAGCAGCCGGACCTGAACTGGCACAACGACGAGGTTCGCGCCGACCTCGAGGCCACGCTGCGATTCTGGCTCGACCGCGGGGTCGACGGATTCCGTATCGACGTCGCGCACGGTATGGCCAAGCCGGCCGAGCTGTCGGACATGGACCTCACCACCAACGAACTGATGCGCAACGCGGACGGCGACCCGCGGTTCGACCAGGACGGCGTCCACGAGATCCACCGCGCCATCCGCCGGGTCGTCGACGAGTACGACGCCATGACGGTCGGCGAGGTCTGGGTGCGCGACAACGAGCGCTTCGCCCGCTACCTTCGACCCGACGAGCTCACGCTCGGGTTCAACTTCCGACTCGCCGAGGCAGCGTTCGACGCCGACGAGGTCAAGGACGCCGTCGACAACTCCCTCGCCGCGGTGGCGCTCGCCGAGACCGAGGGCACGCCCGGTGTGCCGACCTGGACCCTGTCGAACCACGACATCGACCGGGAGGTCACCCGGTACGGCGGCGGCGAACTCGGCACCCGCCGGGCCCGCGCGATGGCCCTGGTCACGCTCGGACTGCCCGGGGTGGTGTTCCTCTACAACGGCGCCGAGCTCGGCCTGCCCAGCGCCGACGTTCCGGACGACGCCCGACAGGACCCGGCGTGGTTCCGGTCGGGCGGCACGGAGAAGGGTCGCGACGGCTGCCGGGTGCCCCTCCCCTGGGAGGGCGACGAGCCGCCGTTCGGCTTCGGCACCGGCGAGCCGTGGTTGCCGATCCCCGCGGAGTGGGCCTCCCTGACCGTCGAGACGCAGCTCGAGGACACCGACTCGATGCTGAACTTCCATCGGACGGCTCTGGAGCTGCGGGCGACGCGGCCGGAGTTCGCCCACCCCGGACTCGATTGGTACGGCAGCCCGCCGGGATGCCTGGCCTTCCGGCGGCGCGGCGGACTGGTCTGCGCCCTCAACACCACCTCCGAGCCCGTCCCGCTGCCGCCGGGGTCGGTGCTGCTGTCCTCGACCCCCGTCGTCGACGGGATGTTGGCGGGCGATTCCGCCGCTTGGCTGGTCTGACGTCCGTCCGCGCTGCGCGGGTTCCGGTCAAGCGCTCAGGTTGCAACCGGTGAGGGTGACCGGAACCTGCGCGGGAACGAACCGTCAGCGCCCCCGGGTCACCATGAGCGGGATCGACGCACCCCGAGCGCGGACGACGGAGCCGTAGCGCGCGTCGAGGCGCACCCACGAGCGGTGCAGCCGCACCCGCACGCGGTCGTCGGAGTCCTCCCCGGGCACGAACTTCATCGCGTTGAGCGCGAATACCAGCCGCATGGGGATGTCCACGGACTCGTCGGCGGACCGGGCCGTCAGCACCGTCTGATCGAGCAATGAGGTCGGTGGGCCGTGCTCCCCGCCGTGCTCGCGGGCCAGGGCGACGCCGCGCTCCGCGAGATCGACCAGAACGGGCCCGGGGATGTCCTCGACGTGGACGAAGCCGTCGGCACGCTCGCCGGGAACCGGTCCGCGCCAGGCGGAATCCATCGCGAACCCCGGATCGAACGGTGCCGATCCCGCGCCGGCGAGCAGCGCGCGCAATCCGTCGGCGGCGACGGTCACGTCCGCTGGTTGCAGGGAGCCGCGCACCGCGCGGGTGGCCAGGACGTCGAACCCGGTCTCGCACCAGGCGACGACGTGATCGGGCGCGCGTCGCCGCAGACGGACCACGGCGGCCGCGTCGAGCCGCGTGACGTGCCCGAGGAAGGTGGACAGGTCGCTCCGGTCGGACGGGGCCGGGAGGGTGAGCGACCGTTCGGCGAGGGCGCCGGTCACGGGCGGCCGGTCGTGTCCGCACGCACCCAGCGCTGGAGGTACTCCCGCTCGGCGGGCGCGAGTCGGCGCAGTCGCTGGGTCGCGATGTCGAACACGGCGATCTGCGTGGAGGCGACGATGGACGGCGGGGTGGACACGGCCGCGCCGTGCGGTCGCACCTCGTACCCGACGGTGAAATCCACCGCCCGGAGTTGCTGGGTCCACATGACCACGTCGAGCGGAGAGTCGTCGTGACGCAGCTGACCGCGGTAGCGCACGCGCAGGTCGGTGATCACGGCGCTGTTGCGGAGGGTCGCGGTGGGGACGCCGTCCGCCATCAACCACGGAATGCGCGCCTCCTCGAGCAGCGTCACCATGCGGGCGTGGTTGATGTGCTGGTAGGCGTCCATGTCGGACCACCGCACCTCGACGGGGCAGTGGAATCCGACGGGCTCGTCCTCTTCGCGATCGGTCACCCCGACAACCTAGCGGGTGCCGGCGCCCGTGCTCGCGGCCCGAACCATGCTCCGGATCTGCCGCGCCGCCACCGACAGGGTGGCGAGGTCCACGGTTCCCGACTCGCCGATCTCCGTCAGGGCGGCTCGCGCCCGTCCCAGCCGGGAGGCGTTGGTGGACTCCCAGTCCGCGATCATCTCCTGCGGGGTCTCCCCCGGGGCGCCGCCGTCGACGACGTCGAGTGTGAGCGCCCGCAGCGACGAGTAGAGATCGTCCCGCAGCGCCAGCCGAGCGAGGGAATGCCACCGGTCGCCGCGTTCGAGCGTGGACACGGCGCCGAGCAGCCAGTCGATGCCCAGGTGCTCGCTGAGGGCGTAGTAGACCTTGGCGATCTCCACCTCGTCCGCGCCGCCGATGTCGGCGACCTCGACGACATCGAGGAGGCAGAAGACGTCGAGAAGCCGAAACACCCTGTGCGCCAGGTCCGTCGGCGCACCGAGCTCGATCGCCGCGGTGGATCGTGCGAGACCCGCGTCCGCGAGCCGACCGGCCGTCCATTCCGACAGGTGCGGCGCCATCGACCGGACCTTGCGGGCGAAGCGGGTGATCTCGGCGCCGACGGCGATCGGTTGCGGCCGGTTGGTCAGCAACCACCGCGAGCCCCGATCGAGCAGCCGCCGGCTCTCGAGCACCAGGGCGTCCGAGGCGGCGGTGGGCATGTCCGTGCGTGCGATCTCGTCCCACAGGTCGTGCAGGCCGAAGATCTCGGTGGTCGCGGCGAAGGCCCGCGCCGCGTCGGTGCTGCCGACACCGGAATCCTCGGCGAGCCGGTAGGCGTAGGTCAGCCCGGCGTGATCGACGGTGTCGTTGACGATGCGCGTGGCCACCAGTTCCCGTCGTAGCGGGTGCGACCGGACCGCGCCGGCGAAGCGCTCGCGTAGCGGCTGCGGGAAGTAGTCGACCAGGAGCGGAGCGAACACGTCGCTGTCCGGCAATTCGGTCGCCAGCAGGTCTTCCTTCACGGCCAGCTTGACGTGCGCGAGCAGGGTCGACAGCTCGGGTGAGGTGAGTCCGATCCCGTGCTGGAGGCGTCGGTCGATCTCCGCCGGGGACGGAAGGGCGTCGAGTTCCCGGTCGACGCGGCCGTCGCGCTCGAGGTCCGCGATCTGGCGTGCGTGCACGCCGAGCAGGTCGGGCGCGTGGGAGCGGGAGACGCCGAGCACCTCGTTCTGCGCCACGTTGTCGGCGAGCACCAGGGCGCCCACCTCGTCCGTCATGGACGCCAGGAGGTCGGTGCGCTCGTCGGGGTCCAGATCGCCGGCGGTGACCGCCGAGTCCAGCAGGATCTTGATGTTGACCTCGTGGTCGGAGCAGTCGACTCCGGCGGAGTTGTCCACCGCGTCGGTGTTGATCTTGCCGCCCGCCAGGGCGTACTCGATCCGACCGAGGGCGGTGACCCCGAGGTTGCCGCCCTCGCCGACCACCTTCGCGCGCACGTCGGCCCCGTTGACGCGCACCGCATCGTTGGCCTTGTCCCCCACGTCGGCGTGGGACTCCGTGCGCGCCTTGATGTACGTGCCGATACCGCCGTTCCAGAAGAGGTCGACCGGGGCGCGCAGGATCGCGCGCATGAGGTCCGGCGGCGACAGCGCCGTCACGTCGTCCTTCAGGCCGAGCGCCGCTCGAATCTCCGGACCGATCGGCACCGACTTCACCGTGCGGTCGAACACGCCTCCGCCGGCGCTGATGAGGTCGGAGTCGTAGTCCCGCCACGACGAGCGCGGGAGCTCGAACAGTCGTCGCCGCTCCGCGAACGACGCCGCGGGGTCGGGATCGGGGTCGAGAAAAACGTGGCGGTGGTCGAACGCCGCGACGATCCGGAGACGGTCGCTGAGCAGCATGCCGTTGCCGAAGACGTCGCCGCTCATGTCGCCGATGCCGATGACGGTGATCGGGTCCCGCTGGGTGTCGACGCCGAGTTCGCGGAAGTGCCGCTTGACGCTTTCCCACGCGCCCTTGGCCGTGATGCCCATGGCCTTGTGGTCGTAGCCCACCGACCCGCCGGACGCGAAGGCGTCGCCGAGCCAGAAGCCGTGCTCGGCGGACACCTCGTTGGCGAGGTCCGAGAACGTGGCCGTGCCCTTGTCGGCGGCTACCACCAGGTAGGTGTCGTCGTCGTCCCGACGGACGACGCGCGTCGGCGGCACCGTCGCGCGGGTCTCGGGATCGAGATTGTCGGTGACGTCGAGCAGGCCCGCGATGAACATGCGGTAGCACGCCCGGCCCTCGGTCTGCGTCGCCTGCCGGTCCGCGGCCGTGTCGCCGGTGGCGACCGGCGGCCGCTTGACGACGAAGCCACCCTTGGCGCCGACGGGCACGATCACGGCGTTCTTGACGGCCTGCGCCTTCACCAGACCCAGGACCTCGGTGCGGAAGTCGTCACGGCGGTCGGACCACCGGAGACCGCCGCGGGCGACCGCACCGAAGCGCAGGTGCACGCCCTCCACCCGCGGTGAGTACACGAAGATCTCGAACCGCGGACGCGGTTGGGGCAACACGTCGACGGCCCGCGGATCGAACTTGAGCGACAGGAACGGCCGCGCCGCCCCGTCGGCTCCCCGCACGAAGTGGTTGGTCCGCAGCGTCGCGCGGATCAGACCGAGCAGAGATCGCAGCACTCGGTCGGCCTCGAGGCCGACCACCTCGTCGATGAGCTGCGTCAGCGTGTCGGCGAGCTCGGTCGCGCGCTCCTCGGACCGCGTCCCGGCCTCGTCGACCGCATCCGGGTCGAACTGCGCGTCGAACAGATCCGCGAGCAGACGCGCGGCGCGTGGGTCCGCCAGCAGCACGCCCTCGACGGTGTATTGACTGTAGGGAAAGCCGGCCTGCCGCAGGTACTTCGCGTACGCACGGAGCACGACGGCGCGACGCCAGTCCAGTCCCGCCCGCAGGACGAGCTCGTTGAAGCGGTCGGCCTCGGCCCGGCCGGACCAGACGGCGTGGAAGGCGTCGGTGAACCGGGCACCGAGCTCGGCGGGGTCGACGTCACCGAGCACCTCGGGCTCGGCAGCGAGACCGAAATCGTAGATCCAGCAGCGCACCCCGTCGGGTCGGACCACGGCGTAGGGACGTTCGTCCACCACCTCGACGCCGAGGCTCTGGAGAACCGGAAGCACTTGCGAGAGTGACACTTCCGCCCCGGAGACATACAGCGAGAAGCGCCAGCGGCCGCGCTCGGAGTTCTCCGGGCGGTACAGGCACATGTCGATCGCGTCGCCGGTCAGCTCGCTCACGCGGGCGATGTCGCTGAGCGCGCGGGCCACGCCGAAGTCCTGCTTGTACGCCTCGGACAGGGCGGCGGCGTAGCGCGCGGCCATGTCGGGCGACACCCGTGACGTCGTCGCCGCCGCCGTGCGCACCGCGTCGTCCCAGCTGCGCGTGGCCTCGGCGATGAGACCGCGGATGCGCTCGGCGTTGGCCTCGGAGACGTCGACGGCGTCCGCGGACTGACCGGTGAAGCGCACCGTGAAATGCACCAGGGCGAGTGGGCTGTCCGTCACCCGCGCCTCGTACTCGATGCCCGTTCCGCCCAACTCCTGCACCAGGATTCGCTGCGTCTCGAGCCGAACACGGGTGGTGTAGCTGTCCCGCGGGAGGTACACGAGCGCCGAGACGAAGCGCCCGTAGCCGTCGCGGCGCAGGAACACCAGCACGTCACGGCGCAGCCCGCTGCGCTCCACCGCGGTGGCCACCCGGTACAGGGACCGCGCATCGGCGGAGAAGAGCTCCACCCGCGGCACCGCCTGGATGGACTCGAGCATGACCTGGCCCGACCAGGAGGTCAGGGTGTGACCGGCACGCTCGATGACCGAGCGCACCCGATCCCCCACCACCGGGATGTCGAGCGCGTTGCCGTAGAGCGCGCTGATGGTGAAGAGCCCGACGAATCGATGCTCTCCCACCGTGTTTCCTTCGTCGTCGAGGTCGTGGACACCGACGAAGTAGGGGTGCACCGTCCGATGCACCGACGTCGAACCCGACGCCTGCGTCAGCACCAGCAGGTCCTCGCGGGCCACCACCCGGTCGGTCGGCAGATCGAAGTCCCCGACGTGCGCGGACCCGTCGGCGTCACCGGAACCGTCGGCGCGCAGGATGCCGAGCGCGGTGCCCTCGATCGGAGTCAGGCCACCGTCCCCGGTGGCGGACGCATCGGTGACGGAGTAACGGCAGCTGCCCAGGAGTCGGAAGTTGCCCTCGGAGAGCCACCGCAGCAGTCGCGCCGCTCCCACCCGTGCCTCGGGACCGACGGCCCCGTCCTGGCGCTCCCGGTCGAGTCCCGCCGCCAGGTCGAGCAGCCGGTCGCGCATGTCCGCGCTGTCGTCGGCGACGCGGCGCACGTCCCGGAGCACGGCGATCAGGGCGTCCTCGAGCGCGTCGAACGTGTCCGACGACGCCGCGGGGTGGAGCACGACGTGGATCCACGACTCCAGCACCTCGCCGCCCCTCTCCGTGCGGGCGGCCTCGTCGGCGGGCGTCGCCGACCCGAGGACGCCGCGCAGCCGACCGTCGTCGTCCCGGTCGACGCGCAGGATGGGGTGGACGACGTCCATCACGGCGATCCCGACGCCGCTGAGCCAGGCGGTCACCGACTCGACGAGCATCGGCATGTCGTCGGTGACGATCTGGAGGGCCATCCCGACGCGACTGTCGGTGCCGCGGCGCAACGCCAGAACCGGGGTGCCGGGTCGACGCGAAGACGCGAGCTCGGTGTGGAGTCGCACGATCTCCGCGGGATCGACGTCGCTGGTTCGGCCGAGTTCGCCCGGGTCGACGTCACCGAAGTAGGCGGCCTGCACCTGCTCCGTCGTGAGGGCGTCCGATTCCGCCATCTGCGCTCCACCTTCCGACCCGGGTCGCGCCACCGCGACGAGGGTGGGCGGTCTCGTTCGACCCTAACGGTGTCGGCCGGTGGGCAGGGGCGTGGGTGGGCGGCGATTCGGGGGCAATCCGGTTACCGGCCAGTACATTCGGCGGCGGTATGCGGCGCACGAAGTGCACTGCGCGTGACGGCCCCGCGAACGGCGACGGCGCCGACGGAGCGAACTCCGTCGGCGCCGGCCGGTCGTGCAGGGTGCGTCAGTCGCGCGTGAGCTTGCGGTGGGTGACGCGGTGCGGACGGGCGGCGTCGGGACCGAGCCGCTCGACCTTGTTGGCCTCGTAGCCCTCGAAGTTGCCCTCGTACCAGTACCAGGCCGCCTCGTTGTCGCCGAAGCCGCCTTCCCACGCGAGGATGTGGGTGCAGGTCCGGTCGAGGAACCAGCGGTCGTGCGAGATGACCACGGCGCAGCCGGGGAACTCCTGCAGCGCGTTCTCGAGCGATCCCAGCGTCTCGACGTCGAGGTCGTTGGTGGGCTCGTCGAGCAGGATCAGGTTGCCGCCCTGCTTGAGCGTCATCGCCAGGTTCAGACGGTTGCGCTCACCACCGGAGAGCACTCCGGACGGCTTCTGCTGATCGTGGCCCTTGAACCCGAACGAGCTGATGTACGCGCGGGACGGGAACTCCTGGGTGCCGACGGTGATGAAGTCCAACCCGTCGGACACCGTTTCCCACACCGTCTTGGACGGGTCGATGCCGGCGCGGTTCTGGTCGACGTAGCTGAGCTTGACCGTCTGGCCGATCTTGACCTCGCCGCTGTCCGGCTGCTCGAGACCGACGATGGTCTTGAACAGCGTCGACTTACCGACACCGTTGGGGCCGATGACACCGACGATGCCGTTGCGCGGCAACGTGAACGACAGGTCCTTGATGAGGATGCGGCCGTCGAAGCCCTTGTCCAGGTGCGAGACCTCGACCACCACGTCGCCGAGGCGCGGCGGGTTGGGGATCTGGATCTCGTCGAAGTCGAGCTTGCGCGTCTTCTCCGCCTCCGCGGCCATCTCGTCGTACCGATCGAGGCGGGCCTTGTTCTTGGCCTGACGGGCCTTGGCGCCGGAGCGGACCCAGGCCAGCTCGTCCTTGAGCCGCTTCTGCAGCTTCTGGTCCTTCTTGCCCTGGACCTCGAGACGCTCGGCCTTCTTCTCGAGGTAGGTCGAGTAGTTGCCCTCGTACGGGTACAGGCGACCGCGGTCGACCTCGCAGATCCACTGTGCGACGTGGTCGAGGAAGTACCGGTCGTGGGTGACGGCCAGGATGGCGCCCTGGTAGGCGGCGAGGTGCTGCTCGAGCCACAGCACCGATTCGGCGTCCAGGTGGTTGGTGGGCTCGTCGAGCAGCAGCAGATCGGGCTTGCTCAGCAGCAGCCGGCAGAGCGCGACGCGCCGCTTCTCACCACCGGACAGGTGCACCACGCTCTCGTCCGGCGGCGGGCAACGCAGGGCGTCCATGGCCTGCTCGAGCTGCGAGTCGATCTCCCACGCATCGGCGTGGTCGAGCTTCTCCTGCAGCTCGCCCATCTCCTCCATCAGCTCGTCCGAGTAGTCGGTGGCCATGAGTTCGGCGATCTCGTTGTACCGCTTGAGCTGCACCATGGTGTCGCCCAGGCCGTCCTCGACGTTCTCGCGGACCGTCTTGGTCTCGTCGAGCTCCGGCTCCTGCATGAGGATGCCGACGGACGCGCCCTGCGCGAGGAACGCCTCGCCGTTGCCGGGCTGGTCGATGCCCGCCATGATCTTGAGGATCGAGGACTTGCCGGCGCCGTTGGGGCCGACCACGCCGATCTTCGCTCCCGGGTAGAAGCTCATGGTCACGTCGTCGAGAATGACCTTGTCGCCGTGCGCCTTGCGCACCTTCTTCATGGTGTAGATGAATTCCGCCACGGGTTCCTCTCGAAGTGGTCAGATGCGATCGGAGTCTACCGGGACGCCCCTCGCCACCCCAATCGCCGGAGCGAGGTGCCGATCGCCGACCCGGGGGCCGCGCGACCGGCACCCGGGTCCTACCCGACCGGCGTCGGAACGGCGTCCCGATGCACGTCGGCCTCGTCCTCGGTGAGGTCCGGGGGGCCGTCCACGTCGGCGGGTTCGCCCGCGTCGGACTCGGCCGGGACGGTGTCGCGCCGCGGCCGCTGCAGGGTGGCCTGGCAGCGCGAGAGGTCCGGCCCGACGGCCGTCGCGGTGATCTCGAGACCGGACCGGCCCACCCCCTCCTTGGTGGTGTACTCGCTGGTGCGGGCGCGTCCGTAGACGATCACCGGGTCGCCCTTCATCAGCGAGGCCCCCACGCCCGAGACCAGTCGTCGCCAGCAGGACACCGACGCGTAGAGCGTGTCTCCGTCGATCCAGTCCCCCGTCGCCCGGTCCTGCCGGCGCGAGTTGCTGGCCACCCGGAAGCCGAGCACCTCGTCCCCGGCCTGCGTGGTGCGCTTGATCGGATCGGTGATGACGGTGCCCACCACCGTCGTCCAGACGTCGTTCATCTCTCCCCCTCCCGTCCGGCGGTTCTGCCGGTACCTCGCCGAGGATGCCGTCGGGCCGCGACGACCGGGGTGCGCCGGACCGTGCCCCGGGGACGGTGATCCACAGGGCACGAGGAGGGGGTTGACAGGGTCGTTCCTAGCCGACCGGGACGGCCTCCGGTTCGAAGTCCGGGGCGGCGAGCAGGGCGGCGTAGGCGCCGTCGGCCGCCACCAGCTCGTCGTGCGTGCCCTGCTCCAGAATCCGGCCGTGGTCGAGCACCACGATGAGGTCCGCGTGCCGCACGGTGGAGAGCCGGTGGGCGACGACGATCCGGGTGCGGCCCCGGCCGAGCTCGTCCATCGCCGTCGCGACCGCCCGCTCGGTGGCGGTGTCGAGAGCGCTGGTGGCCTCGTCGAGCACGAGGATCGGTGGGTCCCGCAACACCGTGCGGGCGATCGCCAGCCGCTGTTTCTCCCCGCCGGAGAAGCGGTATCCGCGTTCACCGACCAGGGTGTCGTAGCCGTCCGGCAGGGCGAGCACGAACTCGTGGATCTGCGCGATGCGGGCGGCGTTCTCGATCTCCTCGTCGGTGGCCGAGGGCTTCGCGAAACGCAGGTTCTCCCGGATGGTGTCGTGGAACAGGTAGGTCTCCTGCGACACCACGCCCACCAGGTCGGCGACGGTCGCGAGCGGGAGCGACCGCAGGTCCACACCGTCGATCTCGACGCTGCCGGACTCCGGATCGTGCAGACGGGCGGTGAGATAACCCAGGGTGGTCTTGCCGGCACCCGTGGCACCGACCACCGCGAGCGTGCTCCCGGCCGGGACGGCCAGGTCGATGCCTTCGAGGGTCGGTGTACTCGACCCCGGATAGCGGAAGCTCACGTCACGGAACCGCACGTCGCCACGAGCCCGGCGGGGGTCCATCGCGATCGGCGCGGCCGGCTCGTCGATGTCGACCGGCAGGTCCAGGTACTCGAAGACACGGCCGAACAGGGCGAGCGAACTCTGCACCTCCACCCCGGTGTTCAGCAGCGACATAGTCGGTCTGAACAGCTGGGTCTGCAGGGTGGTGAACGCGACGAGCGTGCCGACGGTGATCGTGTTGCCGTGCCCGATGGTCACCCCGGCGAACCAGTAGACCAACGCGGGCATGGCCGCGAAGCTGATCGAAATGGTCGCCATCCGCCACTTGCCGGCCATGGTCGAGCGCAGCTCGACATCGGCGACCTCGGCGGAGCGAGACGAGAACCGTTCCGTGAGAACCGATCCCGAGCCGGTGGTCTTGCCCAACAGCACGCCGCTGACCGACAGCGACTCCTCGACCTGGACCGACAGTTCCGAGAGCAGACGCTGACGGACGGTGGAGATACGACGACGCTCCTCCCCGACTCGGCGGGCGATGCGCACGAACACCGGGAGGATGAGCAGGGAGAACAGCGCCAGCCGCCAGTCGAGCAGGAACAGGGCGACGACGGTGGCGAGTACCGTGGTCGCGTTCTGCGCGATGGACGTGGCGGTGTTGGTGACGACGGACTGCATGCCGCCGATGTCGTTGGCGATGCGGGACTGCACCTCGCCGGTCCGGGTCCGTGCGAAGAAGCCGAGCGACTGCCGCTGCAGATGCGAGTACACCTGCACCCGCAGGCGGTGCATGAGGGCCTGGCCGATGCCGTTGGACATCCACGTCTGGGCGACGCCGAGACAGTTGGTGACCACGGCGACGGCGATCATGCCCGCGGCGAGCAGAGTGACCAGCGTGGTGTTGCCGTCGGGAATGGCGTGGTCGAGCATCTCGCGCAGCAGCAACGGCGACGCCAGGGCGACGACGGCGCTCGCGGTGATGACGGCGGCGACGGCGAGGACGCGGGTGCGGTAGGGACGGAAGAGGGAGACCACCCGGCGGAGCGGGGCGGGATCGGCGCGGAGCGCCGGGGTGGGAGAAACACCGGCGGGATCGGCGCGGAGCGCCGGGGTGGGGGTGGGAGTGGGAGTGGGATGCATGGAACCTCCCGGGTTTCGGTCGGCCTCGTGGGTCGCAGGCCGAATAACGATGAGGTTACCTCACTATGAGGCTGACCGCTACAACGTAGGATGTGGTCCGTGCATTCCTCCGACCGCGATCTCGGCGACCTCACGATCACCGTCGCGCGCGCGCTGCGACGGCGTCATCTGGCCGCTCTCGAACCGTTCGGACTCCCGCCCTCGCACGGGCGAGCCCTGAAGGTGCTGGCGCGCAGCAACGGCCCCGTGCGGCCCGGGTATCTCGCCGATCGCCTGCGCATCGCGCCCCGCTCGGTCACCGACGTGGTCGACGCCCTGGTCGAGGCCGGGCTCGTCCGGCGTCGACCCGACGACACCGACCGCCGTGCCGTCCTGGTCGACCTCACCGACGACGGGCGTGCCCTCGCCGCGGACGTCGCCCGCGCACAGCGACGCGCGTCGGCCGGGTTGTTCGACGTGCTCGACGAGGGCGACCAGCGCGCACTCGAGGCGCTGCTCGGCCGCCTCGTCACGGCCGTCGATCCGTCGTGAGGTTAGGTCGGTCCCGAACCGGGAACAGGCCTGTCTCATGAGGGGACGGGTGATCGCTGCTGCGGTCGTGCGGAACGATTCCGTCGTTCCCCAACTGGTCCGCTTCGCGGCCGTCGGCGCCGTGAGCAACGTCCTCTACGTCGCGGTGTTCGTCCTGATGCAGCCCGAGGGTCGCGTGATCGCGAACGTCGCCGGCGCCGCGGCGTCCACCGTTCTCGCCAACGAGCTGCACCGCCGCCTGACGTTCCACGCCGGTGAGCGGGTCCACTGGTTCACCGCGCAGTGGGAAGCCGGCGGGCTCGCCCTCGTGGGTCTCATGGTGTCCACGGCGGCCGTCACGGCGCTCGAGGTTGCCGCCCCGAACACGAGCGCGCTCGCATCCGCCCTGCTGGTGGTCACGGTGACCGCCGTGGTCGGCGGACTCCGCTTCCTCGCGTTGCGGGGGTGGGTCTTCTAGCGGCCGTCGCGGTCGCGTCGGGCCAGCTCGGCGAACATCGCGTTGTGGGCGGCGAGTTCGGCGTCGTCGTCGCGGTCCGCGGCGCGGTCGGTCCGCACTGCTTCCTTCCGGTCGCTCGCGGACCACTGCACCAGCAGCGCGATCATGACCAGCAGCAGCGGGATCTCGCCCGTCGCCCAGGCGATGCCGCCGCCGAGACGCTGATCGGCCAGCAGGTCCTGGTTCCACGGCAGGCCCAGTCCGCGGAAGAACTGCTCCCCCATCACCGATTCGGTGCTCATCAGCGCGACACCGAAGAAGGCGTGGAACGGCAGCGACCCGAACACCATGGCCAGCTTGGTCACCGGAGACAGTCGACGCGGCGCCGGATCGACCCCGATGACCACCCAGTAGAAGAGGTAGCCGCTGAGCAGGAAGTGCAGGTTCATCAGCAGGTGCGCGCCGTGGGAGTCGACCGCCGAGTCGTAGATCCCGCCGAGGTACAGCGCGTAGAACCCGCCCACGAAGATCACGGCGGCCACCACGGGCTGGGTGAGGAAGCGCGACACGGGACTGTGGAGCGCGGCGAGGATCCACTCGCGCGGTCCGGGCACACCGTTCTTCCCGGCGGCCGGCAGTACTCGCAGCGCCAGCGTGACCGCACCACCGAGCGCGAGCAGCACCGGCGTGAGCATCGAGAGCACCATGTGTGCGCCCATGTGCACGGAGAACATGGCCATCGAGTACCGGCCGATGCCCGACGACGTGGCGACCAGCAGGCTCAGACACCCCAGGACCCACGCGACGGTGCGGCCGATGGGCCAGGTGTCGCCGCGTCGGGTCAGGCGACGCACACCGACGAGATAGACCGCGGCGAGCACGATCGCGGCGGTGCCGAAGATCAGGTCGAAGCGCCAGTCGGTGACGAAGGTGGCGAACGACGGCGGCCGGGTCAGGTCGTAGCCGAGTTCGACCTCGGTGAGGGTCAGCTCGCGACCGTCACCGGCGGGCGGCGGGGTGCGCGAGAGTCCCACGGCCAGTCCGACAGTGGCCGCGAACACCAGCATCTCGGCGCCGGCGAAGCGGGCGAGCGCGGAGCGTGACGACGGGTCCGCGGCGAGGTCGGGCAGTGACCGCCGGCGGTGGACGTAGCCGAACGTTCCGAGCGCGATCAGCGCCACCACCTTCGCCAGTACCAGGCGGCCGTACGTGGTGTCGATCAGGTCGGACGGGGTGATGCGGACGAAGGCGTTGACCACGCCGCTCACCCCCATGACGACGAACGCGATCAGCGCGACGGCCGAGAACCGGCGGGCTGCGACGTCGGTGTGCGCGCCGCGACGACGGGCGTGCGCCAGCAGTGCGAAGAGTCCGCCGGCCCACAACGAGGCCGCGACGAGGTGGAGGATCAGGCTGTTGGTGGCGACGTCGTGCGACCCGCCGGACGACGAGTGTCCGGTGAGCGCCAACGGCATGAGCGAGGCGAGACCGACCAGCAGGAGCACGGGAGTCCAGCCCCAGCGGAGCACGCTGCGCGCGGCGACGGTGAGGATCAGCGCGATGATGGCCGTCCACTGCCAGGCCCGTGCCAGTTCCACCTGCGCGAGGCCGGACCACAGATTCGCCGGCTCGAGCGCCTGCCCGAGCGGCTGACCGGAGGTGTCCGAGAGGGTCAGCGGTACCAGGACGATCGCGCACGCGGCCCATACGGCAGCGGCGACGGAGGCGGTGCGCACCGCGCGATAGCCGTCGACGTCGAGGACGCCGGACGCCTGCGGCGGGACCAGGAAAGCTGCGAGCAGCAGCGACCCGATCGCGATCACGGCGGCGATCTCCCCGAGCGCCCGCACCGCCGGCAGTCCGTAGGTGGTGACGGGCCCCGGATCGGGAATGCCGAGCAGCACCAGGGCCTGCGACGCGGACAGCGCGACGATCAGCGCCGCGACGACCGCCGCGACCAGGCCGGCTCCCGCGGCGACGCCCGACGACCCCGCGCCCCGCTCGGGCGTCGTCACGGGTCGGACCTCGGTGGTTGCCATGCTTCCAGGGTAGAAGCCGTTCGCCGCCCAATCACCGACAGGTTGTAGTAGATGCGCCACACCCGACGGGACCGGTGTGGCGCCGAGGGTCGCTTGGCTACACTCTCCGTGCGCCTCCGTAGCTCAGGGGATAGAGCAAGGGCCTTCTAATCCCTTGGTCGCAGGTTCGAATCCTGCCGGGGGCACTCCGCGTCCCGGCGCCCGGCCTTCCCGCTGATCGCTCCTGCGTTCACGGACGGTGCACCGTCAGCACACGTCGACACCGTCAGCGGGAAGCCCGCCGCACCCCCGTCGCCGCTACTGCCCGGCCCGATACGCCACGCCGGCCGCCAGAACCACCACCGCCAGAGCGATCGCCGGCGCGGTGAACCCCAGCAGCCGGTACGCCGCCGCTCCCGCCACGGCCCCGAGAGTCAGTGCCGTCCAGAGTCCCAATGGCTGCAGCCAGGTCGCGGTCCCGCGCCCGAGAACCCGATCGGCCACGCGCAACCCGGCGGTGACGAGCATGCCGGTCATGTAGGTGACGGCGACGGCCCCACCGCGACGGGCGAACGCGGCGTTCAGCGCGCCCATGCCCGCAGTGAGGACCAGGGCCGACGGCAGGGTGGCGTGCACCAGCAGGTGCACCACCCCGGCGAGGGCCAGCAGAACCGCGACCGTCGCCAATACCGCCGACCGCCGACGACGGTCCGCGACCGCCCCGACCACTCCCCCGACGATCACGCCGACCACGAACGTCGCCACGATCGACAGGCCGACCGCCACCGCCCCGAGGTCGCCGCCCACGAGCATCACCGCGCTGCGGGTCGAGTTGCCGGTGATGAAGGACAGGAAGAAGCCGCCGAGCGCGACGAACCCCACGCCGTCGACGAAGCCGGCCACCGCGGCGAGGCCCGCCACCGTTCGGAACTCGCGCACGTCGTCGATCACGCGGGACATTCCACCACCCCGAGCCGGGTAGCGTCGCTGCGGTGATGCGCCGACTCCTCGCCGCCGGGGCGTGCGCGCTGGCACTCGCCGGATGTGCACCGTCCGACCCGCCCGCCGACCCACCAGCGACGTCCGACGGGGCCCCGCGGACGTCCGAGGACCCCACCACCGAGCAGAGCACCCCCGCCGTCGCCGGCCCCGCGGTCCCCACCGGAGCCGACGCCGTCGCGGCCGACGATCTGTTCGTCGCCGGCCTGCGGGCCGGGGCCGTCGACTTCGCCGACCCCGAGACCATGGTCATCCTCGGCCGGGGCATCTGCGCCGAGCTGCAGCAGGGCGCGCCGGTGATCGCCGAGGTGGACGCGGTGACCACCGGCAGCGGCGGCAAGTGGGACCAGGGTGCAGCCGGGGCCATCGTCGGCTCCGCGATCGGGGCGTACTGCCCCGAGTTCCGCGCCCTGCTGCCGAACTAACGCTTGCGGCGCAACAGGAATCGCTGGATCTTGCCGCTCGGCGTCTTGGGCAGGGCGTCGACGAAGTGCACGGTCCGCGGGTAGGCGTGCGCCGCGAACTTCGTCTTCACCAGCTGCTGCAACTCGGCCTCGAGTTCGGCCGAGCCCTCGGTGCCCGGCGCGAGCACCACGTACGCCTCGACCACCTCGCCGCGGATGTCGTCGGGCTGGCCCACCACGGCCACGTCGATCACGGACGGGTGCTCGACCAGCACGCTCTCGATGTCGAACGGGCCGATGCGGTACCCGGCCATGATGATGACGTCGTCGTTGCGCGCGGAGAAGAAGTAGGAGCCGTCCTCGACCCGGCCCGCGTCGCCGGTGAGGTACCAGGCGCGGTCCTCGGTGAACCGTTCGGCGGTCTTGTCGGGGTCGTCGAGGTAGCCGTCGAACCACATGAGCGGCGAGCCGGCGACGTCGAACGCGATCTGGCCGTCGATCACCCCCGCGGCGAAGCCCGGCAACGGCGTGCCCATCGACCCCGGAATCACCTCGGCGCGCACGTCGTCGTGCCATCCGTTCACGATGACCATGCCGTGTTCGGTCTGCCCGTAGTGGTCCCGCACGGTCACCCCCAGCGCCTTCTCGCCCCAGACGAGGACGTCGGGCGTCAGCGGTTCGCCCGCCGACGACGCCCGACGCAGGGACAGCCCGCCCACGGACGGGTCCTTGCTCAGGCTGCGGTAGACGGTGGGCGCGGCGGCGAAATTGGTGACACCGAAGGTGGTCATGACGGCGGACGTCACCGCGGGGGTGAAGCCGGCGTGCAGCATCAGGCTGCGTCGACCCATCGCCATCGGCCCGAGGATCGCGTAGTACAGCCCGTACGCCCAGCCGGGGTCGGCGGCGTTCCAGAACACGTCGTCCTCGCGCACGTCGAGTCCGTAGGTCATGTACGCGACGAACGAGGCCAGCGCCCGCGCCGGCACCGGCACGCCCTTGGGGCGACCCGTGGTGCCCGAGGTGAACAGCTGGACGATGATGCCGTCGCCACCCACCGCGACCGACGACGCCAGGGGCTCGTTCTCGGTGACCATCGCGTCGAAACCGGGGCCGGTCTCCACGACGACGATGCCGTCGATGCCCTCGAGCTTGGGCCGCTGGTCGCTGTCGACGACGACCACGCGCGCCGCCGCGGCCGTCACCCGCATCTCGATCGCCGGCGTCGCGAACGCGGTGAACAGCGGCACGTGGACGGCGCCGAGTCGCCAGATCGCCAGCAGCGCGACGATCAGCTCCTCCCGCTTGCTCATGAGCACGCCGACGCGGTCGCCCTCACCGATGCCCATCGACGTGAGTCCCGTGGCGAAGCGCGCGGACTTGTCGGCGAGGTCGCCGAAGGTCAGATCGTGGTGGGTGAGCGCGCCGGCGGCGTCGACGTCGACGAACGTGAAGGCGATCGCCGACGGATCGTGGTCGTCGCAGAGCACGGCAGCGACGTTCAGCGATGCGGCGCCGTAGGTCTCCGCGAGGGCGGTGATGGCGGCCGTGGTGTCGGCCGCTGCAGGTGCCGAGGCAACTCCGTGCACAGTGGTGTCCTTTCGCTCGTTCTGTGATTCAGTGTGGTCCACACCACGTGGCGCCCGATACCCTCCGAAGTGAGTGATGGGCAGGGAGACGGAGAGATGATCGCCAGTACGAGTACGCGCATGGACACCGCCGTCGCCCGGTTGCGGGAGGCCACGGGGGTCTCGCTCGCCTTCGGCGGCACGGTCGGCGCGTCGCGGAAGTTGTCGCTCGCCCATTTCTGCGGCCGGTCGGTCGGCGCACTCGACGGCGTGACCCTCGATCCCGGGCAGGGCCTGGGTGGGCGAGTCTTGCAGATCGGCCGGACCGTCTCGGTCGACGACTACACCACCACGTCGGTCATCAGCCACCGGTACGACGCGATCATCGCCGCCGAGGGTCTGCGCGCCATGATCGCGGCGCCCGTCGTGGTGAACGAACGCCACGTCGGCGTGCTCTACGGCGCGAATCACCGCGTCGGCATCATCGGCGGACGGGTCCTGGATGCGTTGAGCGACGAGGCCCGTCGCGTCGGGCAGGAACTCGCGGTCGACGAGGAGCGGGCTCGCTCCGATCGGCTGCGCGAACACATTCGCAGCGCGTACGCGAACCTCCGCATGCTCGCCGCGCGTGTCGACGATCCGGCCGTGAAGGCCGCGCTCGACCGAGCCGGAGCGGACCTCGCCGGCGCCGTGGTCGGGGGCGTCGAACCCGACTCGTCCTGCTCGCTCACCGCGCGCGAACTCGATGTCGTCGCCCTCGTCGCCACCGGCAAATCCAATGCTGCCGTGGCGGATTCGCTGGGGCTGACCGTCGGGACGGTGAAGAGCTACATGAAGTCGATCATGGTCAAGCTCGGCGCCACCACGCGCATGGAAGCGGCCACCTCCGCGCGACGGGCGGGCCTGCTGCCCTGACTGTCGGTGCAGTTGTCCACCGTGGGGGTGGACTACTGCACCGAGGTTCGCAGTTCCTTCTCCAGCGGCGTCGGGAACGACGGGGTGACCGGTGTTCCGTCCAGGACGACGGAGATGCGGGCCGCCTCTCGCGCGATTCCCGCGACGGCTCGAGACGGAACGTCCTCGAGCAGTCGCGTGACGACGCCCTCCCCCGGCCGCACCGCCCACCCCCCGACCACGCGGCCGTTCCACCACACGGTGGGGCCCACGTTGCCGAAGGTGTCGAAGAGCGCCGGGCGCAGCGCGTCGGGCAGGAACCACCGACGGTCCTTCCAGCCCATCGGCGTCGGATCCAGCGCGGGCACCAACGCCGCACCACCGGTTGACGGTTCGATCTCCGTGTCCGACAGCATGATTCCTGGCCCCGAGTTCAGCTCGACCTCGCAGACGCCCACGGCCGCCACGGCTTTCTGCGTGTGCCCCTTCGACCACCCGGTCCACCACTGCAGGTCGTCGACAGTGGCGGGGCCGAACACCTCGAGCCACCGCCGTGCCAGCTCGTTTCGCGCCTCGGCTTCGTCGATCACGGGCAGCCCGTCGGGCCACCAGTAGTCCACCGGCGCCCAGGTGTGATGCCGCGACGACCACGACCCCCGCGGCTGCACCCGCACCATGCGCCCCTCGGCGGACAGCAAGGCGAGCAGCGTGGACGTGACGTTACGACGCACGTCGTACTTCTTGTCCGTCGTCGGCAGAAAAGCGGTGCGCAATGCCGGTACGGCCGTGGACAATTCGGCGCCCGTCGCCGTCCCGGCCGCGCGCAGCGCCACGTCGACGTCCGCCTCCACGCCGGCGAGCCAGGCCTCGGCGTCGTCGATCACGGGGTCCGTCGGCTTGGTCGACAGTTCCTTGACCAATCGAGTCCGCAGGGTGCGCGCCACCCCGGCACTCGCGCCCGCCTGCACGACGGGCATGAACGGCTTCTCGACGACGAACAGGGTCCGGCGCATGGCGAGGACGCGGACCAGCGTGCGGGCGTCGTACATGGCGGTCGCGATGTCGGCGAGCGTGGCGGTCCGCGACCGGGCGATCACCTGCAGCGAGACGCTGGCGGGATCGGTCGCATGGAGCGCCAGGACTCGGGCGGTCACCGCGTCGGGCGTGAGCGACTCCCCCGTTCCCACCGCATGCCGGGAGATCAGGCGGGCGCGGCGCTGGGTGTCGGTGATTCTCACGAGGACAGTGTCGTGCACGTGAGTCCGCGGCAACAGGAATAGTGGAACCCCGGCCCCGGCATCCGGGGCCTGGACTCCACTATTCGTCCGGGGTCGCCCGACCCGTCCGCGAAGTCCGACGAGCAGGTGTTCTGCAACTGACAGCCCACCGCTCACCGACGGTTTCGGCCGAATAGTGGTGTCCAGGCACCGGAATACGGGGTCCAGACTCCACGACCCCACCCCACACACGACGAACGCCCCACCCCGGCCGGGGTGGGGCGTCGTCGGTCGAGCTATTTCTCCGCGACCTGCTCGAACTCTCCGTCGATCACCTCGAAGGATCGGTTGTCGCGCTGGGCGCGGCGGGATGCTTCGCGCATCTCGATGCCGTCGGTGACGAGGTCGCCGATCTCCCGGGTGACGTCGCGGACCGCCGTGGCGATGATGACGGCGATCCGGCCCACGTGCATGGCGGCGGACTCGGTCAGCTCCTGCACGGTGTCCTTGTTGCGTTCGAACTTGCCGACCACGAAGGTCCTCCTCAGGCTGCGGCCTTCTCGCGCTCGATGATCACACCGGTGACGGTGTCCGGACCGGTGAACCGGTTCGGCAGCGCGAGCTTGAAGATCTTGCCCCACACAGTACCGATCTGATGTAAGAAGCCGCCGGTGTTGTACGGCAGGCCGTACTCCTCGCACAGCGCCCGAACCTCGGGGGCGATCTGCGGGTACCGGTGCGCGGGCAGATCCGGGAAGAGGTGGTGCTCGATCTGGTGCGAGAGGTTGCCGGACAGGATGTGGAACAGCGGCCCGCCCTCGATGTTGGCCGAGCCGAGCATCTGCCGGACGTACCACTGGCCGCGGGTCTCCTGCGCGGTCTCCTCGGCGGTGAAGGTCTGCACACCGGTCGGGAAGTGGCCGCAGAAGATGATCGAGTAGGCCCACACGTTGCGCACGATGTTGGCGGTCGCGTTGCCGACCAGCGTCGGGACGAACAGCGGACCGGTGAGCGCCGGGAAGACGATGTAGTCCTTCAGGACCTGGCGGCCGGCCTTGCGCCACCAGCCCTGGACCAACGGCTTGATGTCGCTCCACTTGCGCTTGCCCTGCACCACGTTCTCGGCCTCGAGATCGTGCAGCATGACGCCCCACTCGAAGAAGGTCATCAGCAGGAACGCGTACACCGGGTTGCCCAGGTAGTACGGGTTCCACTTCTGGTCCTTGTCCATGCGGAGGATGCCGTACCCGATGTCCCGGTCCATGTCCAGGATGTTCGTGTACGTGTGATGCATGTAGTTGTGCGAGTGCCGCCACTGGTCGGCGGGGCACGCGGTGTCCCACTCGAACTTCTTGGAGTTCAGGCCCGGCTCACGCATCCAGTCGTACTGGCCGTGCATGACGTTGTGGCCGATCTCCATGTTGTCGAGGATTTTCGACATCGACAGGGCGCCGACGGCCGCGATCCACGCCGGCGGGAAGAAGCCGAGGTACATCAGGCCGCGCCCGGCGACCTCGAATCCCCGCTGGGCCTTGATGATCTTGTAGATGTAGTCGCGATCCTCCTGGCCGAGATCGGCGACGGTGCGCGCACGCAGGTCGTCGAGCTTGCGGCCGAGTTCCTCGACGGCTTCGTACGACAGGACGACGGGGCCGTCGGTGCCGGGCTTGTCGAGGGCGGTGGACGTCGGCTCCGGCCTCGAGCCCGAGCCGACGAACGGGAGGAAGGACAAGGACAGTCCGAACATGATGCCTCCTGCTGGTGGTGGTGTGGTCAGACGTCGATGTCGACGTCGCCCACGGGAACGGAGACGCACAGCTGGATCTCGGTGTCGGGATCCGAACTCGTCTCGCCGGTCTTGACGTTGCGGGTGCATCCGGACTTCTTGACCGAGGTGCACGTGAAGCAGATGCCCATGCGGCATCCGAATTCCGGAGTGAGCCCGGCGTTCTCGGCCTGCTCGAGCAGCGTGGCGCCGTCGTTCTCCGCCGTGGCGCCCGACGCGGAGAACGTGACGGTGCCCGTGGCGTCGCCGTCCGCGACGGGAGTCGCGGTGACGAACTCCTCCTTGTGCAGGGCGTCGGCGAGCCCGAGCTCGTCGAACACGGCGGTGACACCGTTCATCAGCCCGGGCGGCCCGCACAGGAAGGTCTGCGCCGACTCGTACCAGGGCGCGGCGGTGGTCAGGTGGTCGGCGTCGAAGAAGCCGTGGAGATGACCACCGTCCTGCTGATCGGTGTACGCGTACACGACGTCGACGTTGTCGTTCTCGGCCGCGATGCGGTCGAGTTCGGCGCGGTAGCAGACGTCCTTCTCGGTGAACGCGTAGTGCAGGAACGCGACGCGCCCGGTGTACCCCTCGTGCACCAGGGTGCGCAGCATCGACATCACCGGGGTGATGCCGCTCCCGCCGCTGATCAGCAGGACGTGGCTCGGCCGAGGCGACGGAAGCTCGAACGTACCGGTGGCGGGCGCGAGGCTCACCACCAGTCCGGGCTCGGCCGCGTCGACCAAGTAGGTGGAGACGATGCCGTCCTTCTGCTTCTTGACGGTCAACTCGATGGTGCCGTCGGCGCCGGCGGCGCCCACGGGCGAGTAGCAGCGGGTGTGCCGGATGCCGTTCACCACGACGCCGATCTGCACGAAGTGTCCGGCGGTGTGGCCCTCCCACTGCCAGGTCGGCCGCAGGGTCAGGGTGACCGTGTCCGCGGTCTGACGACGGACGGCGACCACCTCGGCCCGCATCTCGTCGACGGTGACCATGGGGTCGACCAGTTCGAGGTAGCGGTCGACGGCGTGGGGCGTGGTCAGGGTCTCCAACAGGCGCGGACGCAGCTTGGACAGCAGGGACGGACGGCGGCGAGCGGCCGGTTCGGCGATGCTCATCGAGCCTCCTTCGATGTCGGCGGGACGCGGGCGTCGGATCCGCACCCGACAACAGTGCACATCCGTTCACTGGAAACGAGTGTGACAGCCCGGAGCAGGGACGTTCAAGGCCAATGTGACGACGGACACGTCCCTTCACCAGCAGTGACCCGGACACCATCGATATCGGCGGAGTGCACACGCATACACGCAGGTGGGCTACTGTGAGCTCATGTCCGACCGATCCGGAACCGCCACGGCCAGCCGGGCCGAGCGCAAGGAGCGCACGCGCCGTGCGCTGGTCGACGGCACGCTGGCCACGATCGAGGACCGCAGTTTCGCCAGCGTGAGCCTTCGGGAGGTGACCCGCGCGGCGGGCATCGTCCCGACGGCGTTCTACCGCCACTTCGCGTCGATGGAGGATCTCGGCGTCGCCGTCGTCGAGGACAGCATGCGCATGTTGCGACGCGTCATGCGCGACGCGCGTCGACACCCGTCGGCCGAGAACGCGCGCGAATCCCTGGGCCTGCTCGTCGGTCAGATCCGGGACCACGACGTCCAGTTCCGCTTTCTCCTCCGCGAGCGCAACGGCGGAGTTCCCGAGGTCCGACGGGCCATCGCCACCGAGCTGCGGCTCATCGTGCACGAGCTGGTTCAGGATCTCGAACGCATTCCGGCACTGCAGGATTGGCCCACCGACGATCTCGACATGGTCGCCAACCTCATCGTGAACACCATGCTGGCGGCCGTGGTCGACCTGCTCGACGTGCGGCCGAACAGCGTGGCCGAGCGTGACGTCGTCGAACGCGCCCTCGCACAACTGCGTGTGGTCATGCTGGGCATGGGTCAATGGCAACCGCGCACCGCGATCCGGGAGCGAGGCCCCGCCGCACGCGGCTAGCGTGGGGCCCATGCGCATCCCCGTGGGCGACCTGACCTTCGACGCACGCGAGTACGGCGACCGGGCGAACCGCCCGGCGTTGCTGCTGCACGGCTTTCCCGAGACCGGCGCGAGCTGGCACGACGTCGCTGTCCGCCTGGCCGACGCCGGCCGCTACGTCGTCGCCCCGGACCAGCGGGGCTACTCCCCCGACGCCCGACCCGACGGCGTCGAGGCCTACCGCATCGAGGAACTCGTGGCGGACGTCGTGGGGATGCTCGACTCCCTCGGCCTCGACGCGGTCGACCTGGTGGGGCACGACTGGGGCGCCATCGTCGCCTGGCACGTCGCCGTCTGGCATCCCGCGCGGGTGCGCTCGCTCACGGCCGTGTCCGTCCCCCACCCCGGCGCGTTCGGCTGGGCCCTGCGCCACGACGCGGACCAGAAGGAGCGCAGCGCGTACATGCAGCTGTTCCGTCAGCCGAACAAGGCCGAGGACGTCCTGCTGGCCGACGACGCCCGTCGCCTGATCGCCATGTTCTCCGGCGCGGCGGACCCGACGATCGTCGATCGCCACCTGCCCGTCGTCGGGGATCGCGCCGCGCTCACCGGCGCGCTGAACTGGTACCGCGCCATGACCCGCGAGTTCGGCGACCTCGGTCCGGTGACCGTGCCCACCACGTTCGTGTGGGGCAACGACGACACCGCCATCGGCCGCGTGGCGGCGGAGCGCTGTGCGCAGCACGTCGAGGGGCCGTACGAGTTCGTCGAACTCGGCGTGGGCCATTGGGTTCCGGAGGACGACCCCGACCGTCTCGCGGACGAGATCCTCGCTCGCTGAGCACCTCTCGGGCCGAATCAGACCACCGCATCCCGAGCCAGATCACCACGCGGCGCAGCGACGGGGAGCAACGCGGCCAACCCGGCGGCGAGCACCACCAGCAGCCCGACGATGCCGGCGCGGTCCGAGCCGAACACGAAGACGAAGAACCCGAACAGGCTCGGCGCCAGGAAGGACACGGCGCGGCCGGTGGTGGCGTAGAGCCCGAACATCTGGCCCTCGCGTCCCGGCGGCACGATGCGGGTGAGAAACGTGCGTGACGACGACTGCGCGGGCCCGACGAACAGGCACAGGATGAGGCCGAAGATCCAGAACATCGTGGGCCCGGACACCACCAGCAGGACGATGCCGGTGGCGATCATGGCGGCCAACGAGACGACGATGACGCGCTTGGGTCCGATCGCGTCGTCGACGCGCCCCGCGGCGAGCGCCCCCAGCGCCGCGGCGACGTTCGCCGCGACGCCGAACAGCAGCACGTCGGCAGCCGAGATGCCGTAGACGGTGACGGCGAGAACGGCGCCGAAGGTGAACACGCCGGCGAGGCCGTCACGGAAGAGCGCACTGGCGACGAGGAACCACACCGTGCGGCGGTCGGTGCGCCACAGGTCACGCACGTCGCGCAGCAGGACTCGGTAGGACTCGACGTACCCGGCGCGGGCGGCGGCGGAGTCCGCATCGGTGCGCGGCAGCTCCGGCACCGCCAGCAGGACCGGTAGGGAGAAGACGAGGAACCACGCCGCGGCGAACAGCGCGACCAGGCGGATGTTCAGACCGTCCTCGGTCGAGATCCCGAGGAAGCCACGCGTGTCGCCCTCCCCGGCGATGAAGCCGAAGTAGGACACCAGCAGGAGCACGATGCCGCCGAAATAGCCCATCGCCCAGCCGAACCCGGACACCCGGCCCAGATTGTCCGGCGTGGAGACCTGCCGGAGCATGGCGGTGTAGGGCACCTGAGCGAGTTCGAAGAGAACCGACCCACCGGCGAGCAGCACCAGTCCGAGCCACAGGTAGTGGTAGTCGTCCTTCACGAGGAACAAGCCGGCCATCGCGGCGACGGTGGCGATGCTCAGCAGGAAGAGCGACCGCTTGCGCCGCCCCCTGGCATCGCTGCGCTGGCCGGAGACCGGAGCGCTCACGGCGATGAGCAGTCCGGCCAGACCCAGCGACCAGCCGAGCCACGAACTGGCGGAGACGCCGCCGGGGAGGTCGTCGCCGACGGCGTCGGTGAGATAGACGGAGAAGACGAACGTCAGGATGACCGCCTGGAAGGCGGCGCCGCCCCAATCCCACAGGCCCCACGCCGCGATCTGCTTCCTGGACACCGTGCCGGGACCACCGACCACCACCATGCTCGCAGCATAGGTCGCGACGGGGACGGCTCGATTCCGGTCCGGCGCCGCGCCTCGTCCCTAGACTCGGCGACCGTGACCGACACCTCGCAGGCGCACCGGTATCCGACGCTGCTCACCCCGATCACGATCGGCTCGGTGACCCTGCGCAATCGCGTCGTGATGGGCTCGATGCACACCGGGCTCGAGGACCGTGCGCACGACGTCGGCAAGCTCGCCGCGTACTTCGCCGAGCGAGCCCGCGGCGGGGTCGGCCTCATCGTGACGGGCGGGTACGCCCCGAACCGGCGCGGATGGCTCCTCCCCTTCGCGGCCAAGCTGACCAACCGTATCGAGGCGCGCCGGCACCGCCGCATCACCGCCGCGGTGCACGACGAGGGCGCCCGTATCGTGCTGCAGATCCTGCACGCGGGCCGCTACGCCTATCACCCCGGCGCCGCGTCGGCGTCGTCCCGGAAGTCCCCCATCTCCCCGTTCCGTCCGTGGCGGCTCACGGACCGCGGCATCGAGCGGCAGATCGACGCCTACGTGCGGTGTGCACGCCTGGCGCAGCAAGCCGGCTACGACGGCGTCGAGATCATGGGCGGCGAGGGCTACCTGATCAATCAGTTCCTCGCCCCGGCGACGAACCGCCGCACGGACCGCTGGGGCGGCTCGGCCGCGCACCGCCGTCGGCTGCCGGTGGAGATCGTGCGCCGCACGCGGGAGGCCGTGGGTCCCGACTTCCTTCTGATGTTCCGCCTGTCGATCGCGGACCTCGTCGCGCACGGGCAGACCTGGCCGGAGGTGGTGGCCCTGGCCCACGATCTGGAGGACGCCGGCGTCGATCTGCTCGACTCCGACATCGGCTGGCACGAGTCCCGCGTCCCCACCATCGTCACGTCGGTCCCGCGCGCCGCCTTCGCCGACGAGATTCGTCGCCTCAGCGACGTCGCTCGCGTCCCGGTGGTGGCCACCAACCGTATCTCCATGCCCGAGGTCGCCGAACAGTTGCTCGCCGACGGCGCCGCGGACCTGATCTCGATGGCCCGTCCCATGCTGGCGGACCCGGACTGGGTGACCAAGGCGGCCGAGGGTCGGCGCGACGAGATCAACACCTGCATCGCCTGCAACCAGGCGTGCCTGGACCACGTCTTCGTCCACCGCAAGGCCTCGTGCCTACTCAACCCGCGTGCCGGCCGGGAGACCGAACTCGTCCTCGCGCCGACCGTGCGGGCGCGCGACATCGCCGTCGTCGGGGCCGGACCGGCCGGGTTGGCCGCCGCCGTCGAACTGGGCCGACGCGGCCACCGCGTGACGCTTTTCGAGTCCACCGACCGCATCGGCGGCCAGTTCGAGATCGCTCGCCGCATCCCCGGCAAGGAGGAGTTCACGGAGACCATCCGCTACTTCACTCACTCGCTGGAGCGCGCCGGCGTCGACGTCCGCCTCGGCGTCACCGCCACCGTCGACGACCTCGTCGGCGCCGACCACGTCGTCCTCGCGACGGGCGTCGTCCCGCGGGTGCCGACGATTCCCGGAATCGACCACCCCAGCGTGGTCAGCTACGCCGACGCGGTCCTCGGCCGCGCCCCGATCGGCGATCGCGTCGCGGTGGTCGGGGCGGGCGGCATCGGTGTCGACGTCTGCACGTTCCTCACCACGACGTCCTCGCCGACCCTCGACGTCGCACGGTGGCGACGTCAGTGGGGCGTGACCGACGATCCGGCCGCGCGCGGCGGGTTGACCGAACGACGACCCGAGAGCCCGCGACGGCAGGTGTACCTGCTCCAGCGGACCGAAGGACGCATCGGCACCCGGCTCGGCAAGACCACCGGATGGGTCCACCGCGCGCATCTCGTCGACGGCGGCGTCGAGCAACTCTCCGGCGTGACCTACCACCGTATCGACGACGCCGGCGTGCACATCTCCGTCGACGGCCGACCGCGCACCCTGGCCGTCGACACCGTCGTCGTCTGCGCCGGTCAGGAACCCGTTCGGACGCTGCTCGACGCCGTGACGACGGCCGGGATCGGTGTCGACGTCATCGGTGGGGCCGAGCGCGCCGCGGAAATCGACGCGAAGCGGGCCATCGAGCAGGGGACGCGGGTGGCCGCACGTTTGTGACCTCTCCCGGTGCCGGACCTCCGCCGGCTTCGCTAGCCTGAGCGGTCGTGAGCCTCCCCGCACCCACCGTCGATGCCCGTGCCGTCGTGACCGGAGCGTCGTCCGGCATCGGCGAAGCCCTCGCCGCCGAGCTCGCCGCTCGCGGTCACTCGCTGATCGTCGTCGCGCGGCGCGGTGACCTGCTGAACGCCCTCGCCGACCGCCTCACTCGTGAGCACGGTGTGGCCGTCGAGGTGCGGGTCAGCGACCTGTCCGACCCCGGGCAGCGCCAAACCCTCGCCGACGAGCTCGCCGACCGCGACGTCTCGATCCTCTGCAACAACGCCGGCATCGCCACCTTCGGCCCGGTGGCGAAACTCGATCCCGACTACGAGCGCGCCCAGGTCCAGCTCAACGCGGTGGCCGTGCACGACCTCACCCTCGCCGTCCTCCCCGGCATGATCGCGCGCGGCGCCGGCGGCATCCTGATCACCGGCTCCGCCGCGGGCAACATGGCCATCCCGAACAACGCGACGTACGCCGCCACCAAGGCCTTCGTGAACACCTTCTCGGAGTCCCTGCGCGCCGAACTCGCCGGCACCGGCGTGCACTGCACCCTGCTCGCGCCCGGCCCCGTCCGCACCGAGACCCCCGACCCGACCGACGCGTCGATCGTCGACAAGCTCGTCCCCGACTTCCTCTGGATCGACAGCGCCTACACCGCGCGACTGTCCCTCGACGGGCTCGAGAAGAACAAGATGCGCATCGTACCCGGCATCCTCAGCAAGGGCATGTCCGTTGCGGGACAGTACAGTCCGCGTTTCATCACCGCGCCGATCGTGGGCAGCTTCTACAAGAAGCTCGGCGGCGAGTGATCACCGCGGACGTCGCTATCTCCGGCTGACCCGACTGCCGTCACCGCCGGCTGAACCCGACTGCCGTCACCGCCGGCTGAACCCGACTGCCGTCACCGCCGGCTGAACCCGACTGCCGTCACCGCCGGCGGCGCCCCGTCCCGAAGATGCTCCGCGAGATCTCCCGCCCCGCCGCACTGGCGGCGGACCGCAGGAAGCTCTTCACCGCGGGATTGCTCATGATCCGCTCCGCGGCGGACGGGCCGGCCGGCTCGGGAGCCGGCAGCGGCGGCAGGTCGTACGTCTTTGGCAGCGGCGGAAATTCGGGCTCGGCCGTCGGCTCCACCGGAGCGGGCGCGGGGGCGAGCCGGGCGGACAGGCGCTCGTACGCCGAGTCGCGATCGACGGTCTCCGCGTACGTCGCGTGCAGCGAACTCGCCGTCGCCGCGGCGGCGATCGCCTCGGTGCCGATGGTGTCCATGAGCGACTGCGGCGGCCGAATCCTGGTCCACGCCACGGGAGTCGGCGCGCCACGCTCGGACAGCACGGTGACCACGGCCTCGCCGGTCCCGAGCGTCGTCAACGCCTCCTCGAGGTCGTAGTCCTCGCTCGTGGGGTACGTCCGCACCGTCTTGGTCAGCGCCTTCTGATCGTCCGGGGTGAACGCACGCAGCGCGTGCTGGACGCGCGCCCCGAGCTGGGAGAGCACCGGCCCGGGAACGTCGGTGGGCAGCTGCGTGCAGAAGAAGATGCCCACCCCCTTCGAGCGGATGAGCTTGACCGTCTGTTCCACCTGTTGCAGAAAGGCTTTCGACGCGTCCGCGAACAGCAGGTGCGCCTCGTCGAAGACGAACACGAGCTTCGGCTTGTCCAGGTCGCCTTCCTCCGGCAGCGTCTGGAACAGGTCGGCCAGGATCCACATGAGGAACGTCGAGAAGAGAGCGGGCCGGGCCGCGAGCGGGCCGAGCTCGAACAGCGACAGCACGCCGCGCCCGTCCGGCGTCACCCGCAGCAGGTCCTCGGTGCGGATCTCCGGCTCGCCGAAGAACGTGTCACCACCGTCCGCCTCCAGATTGACCAGCGCCCGCAGGATCACGCCGGCCGTGGACGACGACACTCCGCCGATGCCCTTCAGATCCGCCTTGCCCTCGTCACTGGTCAGGTGCGTGATCACCGAACGCAGATCCTTCAGATCGAGCAACGCCAGACCCTGCGTGTCCGCCCAGTGGAAGATCAACCCCAGCGTGGACTCCTGGGTAGCGTTAAGTCCCAACACCTTCGAGAGCAGAATGGGACCGAACGAGGTGATCGTGGCGCGGACCGGAATCGCGCCGCCCTCGGTGCCGAGGGAGAGGAACTCCACCGGGAAGGCGCCCGGCTGCCACCCCTCGGCGGCGGTCTCGGCGGCGCGAGCCCGGATCTTCTCCGAGTCCGCGCCCGCCTGCGACAGACCGGACAGATCACCCTTGACGTCCGCGAGCACCACGGGAACGCCTGCGAGCGAGAGCTGTTCGGCGATCACCTGCACCGTCTTGGTCTTGCCGGTACCGGTGGCGCCGGCGACGAGGCCGTGCCGATTCATGGTCGCCAACGGCAGCCGCACCCGCGCCGACGGGTCCGCCGCGCCGCCGAGCACCACGCTCCCGAGTTCGACGGCCGCGCCCTCCGTGGCGTAACCGGCGGCGATGGCAGCGGAGCGGGATGCGGCATCGGTCATGGGACGACCCTAGCGTCGAGGTCTAGGGTGAGCAGGACAACGGCACCGAACGTGAGGCACGACGTGAGCAAGGATTTTCTGGTCTGGATCGACTGCGAGATGACGGGTCTCGACCTGGCCTCGGACAAGCTGATCGAGATCGCCGCGCTGGTGACCGACAGCGACCTGAACGTCCTCGGCGACGGGGTCGACATCGTGATCCACGCCGACGACGACGCTCTCGCTGCCATGCCCGACGTGGTCACCGAGATGCACGCCAAATCGGGACTGACCGAGGAGGTCCGCCGGTCGACCGTGACCCTCGAGCAGGCGCAGGAGCAGGTTCTGGCGTACATCCGGGCGCACGTCCCGGAGAAGGCGGGCCCGCTCGCGGGCAACTCCATCGCCAC
The DNA here is from genome assembly GCF_001620025.1 of Rhodococcus sp. PBTS 1. Classification (NCBI taxonomy): domain Bacteria; kingdom Bacillati; phylum Actinomycetota; class Actinomycetes; order Mycobacteriales; family Nocardiaceae; genus Rhodococcus; species Rhodococcus sp. PBTS 1. The sequence goes on along the minus strand of NZ_CP015219.1, from coordinate 1,016,430 downwards.
CGACCGGGGATTCCTGGCCCGCGACATGCCCGAGCTCGACGACTACCTGCACTACCGGATGATCGACGTCAGCTCCATCAAGGAACTCTGCCGCCGGTGGTACCCCCGAATCTACTTCGGTCAGCCGCAGAAGGGCCTCGCGCATCGAGCCCTCGCGGACATCGAGGAATCGATCCGGGAGCTGAAGTACTACCGGCAGACGGCGTTCGTGGCCCCGCCCGGCCCCAGCACCGAGCAGATCGGGGCGGTCACGCGATCCCTCACCGGCGGAGACGCCTGACATCGGCCGGCGGCGGGGACCGATTGGCTTCCGGCCGCCGGGTCAGGCTAGTATCGAACGCGCTGCGCGCCCGGTGGGTGCGTCGCGATGGTGGGCGTAGTTCAGTTGGTAGAGCACCAGGTTGTGATCCTGGCTGTCGCGGGTTCGAGTCCCGTCGTCCACCCCATACGCGAAGGGCCCCGGTCATCCGACCGGGGCCCTTCGCTCGTGTTCGGCTAGTTCTTGTTCACCGTCTGCGCCTGCGCCGACTCCTCGAACTCCGGCGTGTCGAAGGTTTCGTCGCCGAGGGGATCGGTCGGTTCGGCGTCCGCGACGTACTGCGCCTCGCCCGTCTCGGCGTCGACGTCGACAGCCGACTGCGGCACGTCGTGCACCGCCAGCAGGACGTGGTCGTTCCCAGCCGGGGATGCCACCCCGTCCGTCGACGGTCGGAGGCCGGCGAAGGTGGCGGAGAAGCCTCCCGACCCGTTGCGCGTCGATCCGGGCTGTGCCACGGCCTCGCCGCCCGCCTGGGTCACGCGGATGTAGCGCGGGGTGGTCGCGACGTCGTAGCGGAATGCCTTCAGCATCGACACACATGCGAGCACCAGCACGATCGAGAACGGCACGGCCGTGGCGATGGACGCCGTCTGCAGGGCTGTCAACGATCCCGCCCCGCCGATCAGCAGGAGCACCGCGGCCGCCACACCTTCGAGCACGGTCCAGAACACCCGGGTGATCTTCGGCGTCTCGAGATTGCCGCCGCTGGACAGGATGTCGATCACCAGCGACCCGGAGTCGGACGAGGTGACGAAGAAGAAGATCACGACCAGAATCGCGAGCACGCTGGTAGCCGTGGCGAACGGAAACCCGTCGAGCAGCTGGAACAACGAAGTGTCCGTGCCCACCGTTCCGTCCGGAAGCAACATGTCGCCCTGTTCGCGCTGACGGAGAATTCCTGCGTCGCCGAAGAACGTGAACCACAGCGAGCCGATCACGGTCGGCGCCAGCAGAACACCGAAGACGAACTCACGAATGGTGCGGCCGCGGGAGATCCGGGCGATGAACATGCCCACGAACGGCGCCCAGCTCATCCACCATCCCCAGTAGAAGATGGTCCACGCGCCGGCCCAGCCGTCGTCGGCGAACGGGGACGTCCGCAACATCAGGCCGGGGAACGCCTGGATGTAGCCGCCCAGGTTCTGGACCCAGGTCTGCATGAGGAAGAGCGTCGGACCAGCGATCAGCACGAACAGCGCCAACATCGCCGCAAGTCCCATGTTGATGTTCGACAACCACTTCAGGCCCTTGGACACACCGGAGACGACCGAGAACGTCGCGAGTCCGGTGACGAACACGATGAGGGCGACGACGAGCCAGTTGGTGGTCTCGATCCATCCCAGGAAGTCGAGGCCCGCGGAGATCTGCTGGACTCCGAAACCGAGGGACGTCGCGACACCGAAGAGAGTGCCCACGATCGCGACGACGTCGATCGCGTGGCCGATGGGGCCTTCGATGCGCTGCCGTCCCAGCAGAGGTTCGAGCAACCACCGCACCGAGAGCGGTCGGCCCTTGCGGTAGGTCATGTAGGCCAGACCCAGGCCGACGACGACGTAGATTGCCCAGGCGTGCAGACCCCAGTGATACAGCGTCAGCTGCATCGCCTGGTTGGCGGCGGCATCGGTGGCACCGGCGACACCGCCGGCCTCGGGCGGATCGATGTAGTGCGACAGGGGTTCGGCCACCCCGTAGAACACGAGGCCGATACCCATACCGGCGCTGAACAGCATCGCGAACCACGAGAGCACTCCGAATTCGGGAGACTCGTCGTCGCGACCGAGCTTGATGTTGCCGATTCGGCTGGCACCGCAGTAGATCGCGAACGCCACGAACAGGGTGGCCACGAGGATGTACCACCAACCGACGCCGTTGGTGATGGCGGCGTTCAGTTCCTCGAAGGCTCCCTCGGCCGTGGACGCGAACACGACGGAGAACAGGATCATCGCGACGATGATGACGGCGGCCGGGACGAACACCGGTTTCGTCAGACCTCGCCACGCGGACCTGATGGACGACATGGTGATGGGACCTCGGTTCTTCTCGCAGGAGCGGGCGCGTTTGGACCCGATGGGCAGGGGAACGCTATCCGTTCACCCGACCGAGTCACCAATCCGGCCGTTTTCCAAACCGGTCGGTCACGCCGTCACCTGCGTGACGTCACCGCAGGGCGTCGAGATCCGTTTCGAGCAGAAGAACTTGGTATGACGAGTACTGGGACGCGGTGAAGTACAGCTTGTCACCCGAGGACCGCGGGTGGACGAAGGGCGCGTACAGGCCGCCGCCCGGGTAATTGCCGATGTCGTTGTTGGTCACCAGGGTGGTCGGCGCCGACCACGGACCCTGCGGCGACGGGGCGGTGCGGGCGAGGATGCGGCCCTCGACGTCGTTGCCGTAGAGCATGACGAACCGACCGAGGTAGTCGTTCCACGTCACCGACAGCTCGCCGACGGGCTGCTCGACGACGGGAGCCGCCGCGGCGACGTCCGGGGACCACCCGGATCCGTTCCAGTACTCGAAGCGCTGCAGGTTCAGGATCTCGTTGGGCGCGACCCGGCCGAGGTAGGCCGCGCCGAGGCGACCGTTCGGAGTGCCGTACTGGTAGACCATGCCGTCCCGTCCGCGCACGAAGGCGGACTGCTGGAACTTGCCGTCGAGCTGCTCGGCGCCCGGCAGCGTGACCCCGGTGTTGTATCGGGTGGTGCTCGGCTCCGGCGTCCACGTCTGGCCGTTGTCCCGCGACGTCGCGGTGAAGGCGTAGTTGGTGGACCAGACCGATCCGTTCCAGCCGCGGACGGACATGAACTGCAGGTACTGCACCCCGTCCACGGCGATACCGGCCGTCGGCACCACCGTTTGCTCCACCGGCGCGAGTCCCAGCGCCGGAACGGCCTGCTGGGCGAACCGCGGTTCCGAGCCCGTCACCACCGCACCCGAGCGCACGTCGCCGGGTGCGGCGTCGTGCACGGTCAGACCGTCGGCGAGGTTCGCGTCGTCACTGCGCAGCACGACGTTGTGCCGCCACTGTCCGCCGGGAACGACGCAGCTGCCGAAGGTGTCACCGAAGGCGAGCAACGTCTGTCCGGCGCCGTTGTCCCAGGAGACGCCGAGATCGGTTCCGGTGACGCCGAAGCGGTCGAAGGTGCGGTTCGGCCCGGCCTGTCCGCTGACCCAGTCGACGATGCGGGTGTTGGGGCCGTCGTATCGCGGGGGTGCGCCCTGCGGTCCCGCGGCCTGCTGTCCGAGCCCACCGATCCCGGTGATGCCCGTGCCGGAGATGCCGCCGCACGGTTCTGCGGAGGCGACCGCCGGTCCGACCACCGCCCCCGTGATCAGCGTGCCGACCACGATTGCCGTCGTCGTCAGAGCAGCGGCCAGCCTGAAGTTTCCGCGCACGTTCGGTCGTCCCCCACGTCATCCCCGGCCGCGCCTCGGTCCGAGACGCGGTTCTGCCGCTCAGATGATGGCACGACATTCGCCGCATCACGTCATCGACCCCGTTTCGCGGGACGGTCTCGGATCGACTGCCGGTTACGAGCGCATCACGCCGACCGCGCGAATTACGGTGATGTAATTGGGCATTGGTGTGACCGCGAGATACTTCTGTGACGTAAAGTGGCCGCTGGCGCTCTTGGGGAAGGTGCGCCGCACAGATACTCGTGTTGTTCGTGAGACCTGTCGAGTGTGGATGTCAAGGGAAGGACATCGACGTCGACCGGCCTCGTGCGTCCGTCGGACCTCCCGGTCCCGACGGTCGTCGGCGACGTCTGCTCGGCTCACCTCCTCCGTCTGCGCCGGTCGTATCGACGACGCCCGCATGCGGGCGCAACCGGAGGTAGCACGTGCATCACGAAATCGACACGTCCACTCGGGAATCGGGGTCCCGTTCCGTCACCACCCGCCGGGGAAGGCGGGCGATCGGGGGCGCCGTGCTCGGCGCAGCGCTCACGGGGAGCCTCGTCCTGGGGGCCGCTCCGGCCACCGCGGCACCCGCTCTGCCGCCCCTGCCCGCGATCCCCGGCCTGCCGGCGATTCCGGGTCTGCCCCTCACCGCGAAGCAGCAGGCCGCGATCCTGGCCGCCGTCTTCGACGCGACGGGCGTGCTGGTCCAGGAGGTCGCGGGGCTGGTGCTCGGCGATCAGTTCCTGACGCCGCCCAGCGGATCGGCCGGGCCCGGCGCCGCGCCGGCGGTACCGCCGTTCACGTCCACCCCGGGCATCGGGGGCTCGCGCCTTCCGCTCGCGCCGGGATCGTTCGAGGTGTCGTCGGGCTTCGGAGGACGGGGCAACCCGACGGGCGGCGGCTGGCAGAACCACCAAGGCATCGACTTCGCGGCGCCGTCGGGCACCACGATCTTCGCCGTCACCGGTGGAACCGTCACCCGAGCCGGCGACAACGGCGACGGCTACGGCAACCTCGTGATCGTCAAGAAAGGTGACACCGAGGTGCTCTACGGCCACCAGAGCCGCATCGACGTCTCGGTGGGCGACACCGTCGCTCCCGGCCAGGCCATCGGCGCGGTCGGCAGCACCGGCGATTCCACGGGTCCGCACCTGCACTTCGAGGTACGGCGCGGCGGTGAGGCGGTCGATCCCGTCGGCTACCTGACGGCGCTCGGCCTTCGGGTCTAGACGACGTCCGCGATTCGAGTTCAGACGGACTGGGCGTTACCGGCTTTCCATTCCTCCCACGGAATGTTCCAGTCGCCCAGTCCGTCCGTGCCCGGCAGCGTTCCGCCCACCGTGTTCTTCACGATGGTGATGTCCCCGCGCTTCATGTTGTCGTAGACCCACTTGGCATTGGCCGGGCTGAGATTCAGGCACCCGTGGCTGACGTTCGTGTATCCCTGCGACCCCACGGACCACGGTGCGGAGTGAAAGAAGATGCCGGAGTAGGACATTCGGGTCGCCCAGTCCACGGGAGTGCGGTAGCCCTGGGCCGAGTCGACCGGCACGCCGTAGGTCGACGAGTCCATCACCATCGAGGCGAACTTGTCGCCGATCGTGTAGACCCCGTTCGGGGTCGGGCTGCTGTTCTTGCCCATCGACGTCGGCATGGTCATGACCTGCTCGCCGTTGACGGTGAAGGTGACCTGCTTGGTGGCGTCGTCCGCCACCGCGATCACCGCGTCTCCGATGGTGAACGACGACCGGGCGTTCTCCTGGCCGAACAGTCCGTCGCCGAGGTCACGACCGAACACGTCGACGGCCACGTCGACGGTGGTGCCGGGCGCCCAGTAGTTCTGCGGCCGCCAGCGCACCTCCTTCTGGTTCACCCAGTAGAAGGCACCCTCGACGGGCGGATTCGTGGTCACCGTGATGGCGTTCTGCGCCGCGACCTTGTCCGGCACCGGCTCGTCGAACTGCACGGCGACGGGCTGACCCACACCGACCACCTCGCCTTCCGAGGGCAGCAGGTACGGCTTGGTGAGATTCCCGGGTGAGGTGGTGGTGAACGAGGTCGTCGACGTCGCCTCACCGCCCAGCCCGTAGGCGCGCGTGTCGACCGTGTAGGTCTCGTTGTAGTCCAGGGGTGCCGTGGCGGTCCACGAGGCACGGTCGGCGGCGAGGGTGCCGTCGACGGCTTGCCCGGCGGAATCGGTGAGAGTGACGCGCGACAGGCTGCCGTCGACCACGGACACCGTCACGGGAGCGGAAGGAGAGAAGCCGACCGACGCGTCGGGGGCCGGCAGCGTGACCTTCGGCTTCATGAGTTCCGACAACGGATTCGAATCGATCGGCGCGGGCGGCGCAGCGGCGTCGTCACCGGCGCCGGCGGTGCATCCCGCCACGACGAGCGACATCACGGCGGCCGACGCCACCAGCACGACACGCCCGCGAGCAGCAGCGACGGACGAGAACACCTTCACGAGAACCCCACTTCGACACGCACGACCACCGACCCGCTGCACATGATGCCAGCCACCAGCGGAGAGTCACCACTCCCGCGGCGGAATCGGGGGTCACGGTCCGGTACCGAACCGGCAGTGGCACGTCACAGCGGCCACTCGACCGGCCGAGTGAGAGAAGGGCGACGGCGCCGGCCGTGCGCCTCTCGGCAGAAGGCCGCTCGCAGCGGCGAAAGGGGTGGTACCCGGGGCATGGATCCGGCGCCGTCGAATTCCACAACGCACCGTCCCCACCGATCATTCCCGCGTCCGCGATCGTCGCTAGTGTGGGTCGGGTGAGAGCACGAGCGGCGTGGGGACCGTGAGGACACTGCCCCGGTGGGTCCTCCTGCCCGCTGCGGTGGGCCTCGCGCTGGTGGCCCTGCCTCTGGTCGCGATCGTGCTCTCGGTCGAGTGGTCTCGCTTCCCGTCTCTCGTCACCAGCGAGTCCTCGCGCGAGGCGATCTTGCTGAGTCTCCGCACGTCCGCGGCCGCGACCGGACTCTGCGTCCTGCTCGGCGTTCCGTTGGCGCTGGTGCTCGCCCGGTCGCGGGGGCGTGCCGCCGCGATCACGCGCGCGGTGGTGCTGCTGCCCCTGGTCCTGCCGCCGGTGGTGGGCGGACTCGCACTGCTCTACGCGTTCGGCCGGCGTGGTCTGCTGGGGGACCGCCTGCAGGCGCTGGGAATCGAGATCGCCTTCTCCACCACGGCGGTGGTGCTCGCCCAGACCTTCGTCGCGCTGCCGTTCCTGGTGGTCGGACTCGAGGGTGCGCTACGCACTGCCGGAACCCGATACGAGAAGGTGGCATCCACTCTGGGTGCCCCACCCACCACGGTCCTGCTGCGGATCACCCTTCCGTTGGTCCTCCCGGGACTCGCGTCCGGGGCCGTGCTCGCCTTTGCCCGGGCGCTCGGAGAATTCGGCGCGACCCTGACCTTCGCGGGGTCGCTGCAAGGCGTCACGCGCACCCTCCCGCTGGAGATCTACCTGCAGCGCGAGACCGACCCGGACGCTGCGGTGGCCCTGTCGGTCGTCCTCATCGTGGTCGCGGTCGCGGTGGTTTTGGCCACCGGCGCCGGGCGACCCCGGAAGGTCCGGTGAGTGCCGTGACCGGGGACACGGGGACCGACACCACGATCAGCGTCCGTGCTCGCGTGCCCGTTCGCGGACTGGACCTGTCCGTCACCGCGCCGGCCGGGTCGGTTCTCGCCCTCCTCGGACCCAACGGTGCGGGGAAGTCCACTCTGGTACATGTCGTCGCCGGGCTCGTGCGGCCCGACGACGGGACGGTGCGGGTGGGCACCCGCACCCTCACCGACACCGCGAGCCGCGTTCACGTCCCGCCGCATCGCCGCGGGGTCGCGCTGCTCGCCCAGGACCCACTGTTGTTCCCGCACCTCACCGTTCGCGAGAACGTCGCCTTCGCGCCGCGCGTCCGGCACGATCGCCGGCGTGCGCGAGCGATCGCGGACGACTGGCTGGCGCGGGTCGAGGCCCACGATCTCGCGGATCGTCTGCCCCGACAGCTGTCGGGCGGTCAGGCCCAGCGGGTGGCCCTGGCCCGCGCGCTCGCGGCGGACCCGGACGTGCTGCTACTGGACGAGCCGTTCGCCGCGATGGACGCCGACGCGACACCGGCCTTGCGCCGACTGGTCCGGGACGTGGTGAGCGGAAGCCGATGTACGACGATGGTGGTCACCCACGACCGCGTGGATGCGCTCTCCCTCGCGGACGACGTGGTGGTCCTCGACGGCGGGCGGGTGGTCGAGGAGGGGCCGGTGGCCGACGTCCTCGCGACTCCCCGCAGCTCCTTCGCCGCGGCGCTCGCCGGAACCACGGTGATCCACGGCGTGTTCGGCGACGGGGACACCCTCCGTGCGGAAGGCGACACCGTGGTGCACGGGAACGCGATCGACCACCCCGGTTCCGGCCGCCCGGGAATCGCTTCGATCGCGCCGACCACCGTCTCGGTGTTCGCCGTGCGACCGGTCGGCAGCCCCCGCAACGTCATTCCCGCTCGGATCGAGGAAGTGGACGCTGTCGGGTCGGGTGTGCGGGTGACGGCTCGGGCAGCCCCGGGCGTCCTCGCGGCCGACATCACCTCGGCCGCGGCCACCGAACTGGACCTGCGGCCGGGATCCGAGGTGTTCCTCGTCGTGAAGGCGACCGAGGTACGGCTGTACCCGACGCGTCGGTGACGATTGACAGCCGATTCGCGGGGTACGCGACAGACATGACCACACCCGAGAACGACCACGACACACCGACTCTCGACGACGTCATCGTTCCGACGGAGACGCCGCACCCCGATCAGCACGAGCACGGCAAGATGCCGCACCCCGTCGACGACGCCGAACTCGAGGAGCGCACCGAACACGAGCGCGAGGAAACCGGCAGCGCCTGACGCACCGACCAAAGGCGGGCCGGGAGCACTCCTGCTCCCGGCCCGCCTTTCTGCGTCGGACGTCAGACGCTCTGCAGGAGCGTGAAGGAGCGGTCTCGCACCAACAACGTGGCGGGCTTCTCCCCCACCTGCTGGTCGGGGTCGCTCGAGATGGCGAGCGTCCACGACTCGTCCGGCAACGTGAACTCGACGGGCGTCTCGGCGGCGTTGAGCAACCACAGGAACACGGTGTCCTCGGCGGAGGACTTGTAGAGCACGGCGAGGGACTTGCTCGCGCCGTCGTTCCAGTCCTCGTCGCCCATCGCCGCGCCGTCGGCACGCTGGAAGTCGACGGTGTCGCGATCACCGTCGGACTCGGCGTGGCGGTACCACACCGGACGTAGCCCGGGGTGTTCACGACGCAGGGTGATCAGCTCCGTGGTGAAGGCGACCAGGGCGTCGTCGGCCTTGTCCCAGTCGTACCAGGAGATCTCGTTGTCCTGGCAGTACGCGTTGTTGTTACCGCCCTGGCTGCGGGCGAGCTCGTCGCCGCCGAGGATCATGGGGACGCCCGCCGAGAGCAGGAGGGTGCCGAGGAAGTTCCGGCGCTGACGATCACGCAACGCGTTGATCTCCGGATCGTCGGTGGGACCCTCCGCACCACAGCCCCAGGACCGGTTGTCGGATTCGCCGTCCTGGCTGTCCTCGCCGTTCTCATCGTTGTGCTTCTCGTCGTACATCGTGAGATCGGCGAGCGTGAAGCCGTCGTGCGCGGTGACGAAGTTGACGCTGGCCAGGGTGGGACGCCGGTCGTTCTCGTAGACGTCGGGACTGCCCGAGACGCGTTGGGCCAGAGCGGGAAGCGCGCCGTCGGTGCCGCGCCAGAAGTCACGCACGTCGTCCCGGAACTTGCCGTTCCACTCCGACCACCGTGCCGGGAAGCCGCCCACCTGGTAGCCGGCGGTGTCCCAGGGCTCGGCGATGAGCTTGACCGGCGCCAGAACCGGATCCTGGTGCACCATGTCGAGGAACGCCGAGTGCCGGTCGAGGTCCTCGTCCTGCCGCGTGAGGGTGCTGGCGAGGTCGAAGCGGAACCCGTCCACGTGCATCTCGGTGACCCAGTAGCGCAGTGAGTCCATGATCAGGGCGAGCGCGGCGGGGTGACCGACGTTCAGGCTGTTGCCGGTGCCCGTGGTGTCGAAGTAGGCGCTCCGCTCGTCCGGCACCAGCCGGTAGTGCGAGCCGTTGTCGATTCCCTTGAGGGACAGCGTCGGTCCCAGGTGGTTGCCCTCGGCCGTGTGGTTGTAGACCACGTCGAGGATCACCTCGAGACCGGCAGCGTGGAGCGCCTTGACCATGGCCTTGAACTCGGTGACCTGCCCACCGGTGTCACCGGCCGAGCTGTACTCGTTGTGGGGTGCGAGGAACCCGATGCTGTTGTAGCCCCAGTAGTTCCGGCGCCCTTCCTCGAGAAGGTGCGAGTCCTGCACGAACTGGTGGATCGGCAGCAGTTCGACCGAGGTGATGCCCAGCCGGGTGAGCTTCTCGATCGCCGCGGGGTGCGCCAGTCCGGCGTAGGTCCCTCGGATGGCCTCGTCGACGTCCGGGTCGAGGGCGGTGAATCCCTTGACGTGGGTCTCGTACACGACGGTCTCGGACAGCGGAACACGCGGCGATTCGTCGTCACCCCAGTCGAAGTCGTCGTCCACCACCACCGACCGGGGCATGAACGGTGCGGAGTCCGCGTCGTTGCGCGACTCGGGCTCGTCGTGGTGGTGACCGAAGACCGCCTCGTCCCACTCCACGGCGCCCGTGATCGCCTTCGCGTACGGGTCCAGGAGCAACTTCGCGGGGTTGTGCCGCAGACCCTCGGCGGGGTTCCAGGGCCCGTCGACGCGCAGCCCGTAGCGAGTGCCGACGGTCATCGGGACCAGACCGTGGAACACGTGGCCGGTGTACTCGGGAAGCGCGGTCGACTCGAGCTCGGATCCCGACTCGTCGAACGTCACCACCGTGACGGTCTCCGCCGTCTCGGAGTACACCGCCACGTTGGCCGTTCCGTCGGCACGAAGGGAAACGCCGAGCGGGTACGGGGTGGACGCGTGGGAGGGGCGATCGGCGGAACTCACGAATGTTTCTCGATTCGTCGGCGAAGCTGCAGGGACGGACCGCAGGCTTCTACCCGCGTCCGTCCGACTCGAAACGATTGGCCGACCGTACGGGCGGGTAACGACAGGCCATGCCGCACGCCCTGACCTTCGCGAGCGTGTGGCCGGAACTGGTGCGGTCCCGCGTCGCGATCCGGTCCGGCGTGCGTCGCCGGATGGCGTCGCGGGACACCGCCCTCGTCGCGGCGGGCGTCACCTTCTACGGCGGTATCGCCGTCGTGCCGATGCTGCTGCTCGGCCTGAAGGCGACCGCGATGCTCCTCGGCACCCCGACCGTCCTGCGGTACGGCGATGCGATCGCCTCGATTCTCCCCGACCCGGCGGGGGCGCCGGAGGCCGTCCGCGCCCTGTTCCTCGCCGGGACGTCGATCGGGTGGATCGGTGTCGCGGTGGCGATTCTCCCGGCCACCTTCTACGGGGAGGGCATGCGCCGCGCCCTGCTCGTCTACGCACCGCACGAGGAGACCTACATCGGGTGGCGGGGCCGCGCGTTGTCGCTGCCGGTGCTGGTGATCACTCCCCTGCTGACCGTGCCGGTGCTCGTGGTCGGGAACGCGCTGGCCTCGATCGACGGCGGTGTCGCCGGGGGCCTGTTCCGGGTGTGGCTGGGCTTCGTGACCGTCTGGCTCGTGCTGTCCGTGCCCCTCGGGTGGACGTTCCGCGTGGTCGCCCCGATCGCCCTGTCCCGGCTGGCCGTGGTGGTGGGCACCCTGACCACGGCGTCGTTCGTCGCCGGCTTCCTCCAGGGCTACGTTCTGTTCCTCGCGATCCCGATCGACTGGTCCGGCCCGTTCGGGGGCCTGGAACCGGTGGGCGCCGCCGTCGCGACGGTGTTGTGGCTGTTTCTCCTGCACGTCATCGTGCTGATCGGCTGGGTCTTCACGCTCGAGTGCGACCGACTCGTGGTGCGTCGTGACCCCGCAGCCGCCGCCGCACGGTGACCACGAGCTGACCGAACCCGATCAGCGCCAGCGCGGCGGAGACGGCGGTGCCGACGGCGGCGAAGAGTGCGGTGTCGCCGACGAAGGCGCAGCCGATCAGCGTCACGGTCACCGCGATGATCCGTGAGGGCCGCTCCCAGACCGTGACCACCCCGATGTCGTCCATTCCGGCGGACACGGCCCGCGCGCGCAGGGTCTCGTGGAGCAAGGTGAGCGCCGCGACCGCGAGGACGGCGGCCACGGGTCCGCCGAGCACGAGGAGGATGCCGAGGGCAGCGAGGTCGGAGATGCGGTCGGCCACCGAGTCGGCCACGTAGCCCAGGGCGCTCGACCGTCCGCGCAGGAGCGCGACCGCCCCGTCGAGGCTGTCGGTCAACGCGCTGAGGATCAGAAGGACGGCCGCGAACACCGCCGACCACGGCCCACCGAGCGCGGCGACGCCGAGTGCGGCCAGCGCCAACAGAACCCCGGCGGTGGTCACGGCGCCGGGTGTGACGCGGCCACGCACGAGAGGCCGCGCCACCCGGTACGTCAGACCGAGCCAGCCGCGCACCAGCACCGAGGACTCGACGACGTAGTCGCCGTGCAGCGCCGACCAGGCCCGAAGGTAGGAGTCGCGGTCCGTCGGGACGGGCTCGACGGGACGGCGACGGCCGGAGAGAGGATCGGACCCCGGCGCGCCGGGGCCCGAGATCGCATCGTGGTCAGTGACCACCGGGGTCCAGGAGGGACTTGCCCTCGGAGGCCTTGACACGCTTGCGTTCGAGCAGCACCACGGCCAGTCCGGCCAGCAGCAGGACCGGCGAGGCGATGCCCGTGATCAACACCCAGCCCTCGAAACCACCGCCCGCCGCCGTCAGGGCCAGGCCCAACGCCGCCAGACCCAGGGCCATCAACACGTACCCCGGCCAGTTGCGGCTGTCGGTGATGGCCTCACCGGCGTGCGCGCGGATGGTGCGCACATCGTCCTGGGGGTGCTCGTTCTCGCGCTCGTAATCGGGCACGACACTGTCCCTTCGTCTGGTGATCACCGCAACGCCGTCGGCTGCGGGGTGCCCCGGCCCCGGTGCCGGGAAACTCCGCATCGTGGGGAGTTCACCGGCGTCGGGAGGGACGCACACGCTGTATTCGGATCCGGTCCGGTTGCGGTCGCCGTCCGCACGTTGCGTGTGACACCGACGACAGGCCACGAGCCGCCCACACCCGTGGGTTAGGGTCGGCTAATGGCGATCAGCGGCGGAGGGGTTCTGCGCCGCGCGCTCGTCCGACATCGCGCCCGCATGATCGGGTCGTCGCTGCTGTTCTGCCTCCACCAGTTCTGCGAGACCATGGTCCCGGTCGCGATCGGCATCATCGTCTCCCGCGCCGTCGAGACGGGTGACGTCACGGCGATGCTTCTCTCGCTCGTCGGGCTCGCGGCGTTGTTCGTCGTCCTGTCCTTCGCGTACCGCATCGGCGCCCGCATCATCGTCGTCGCGATCGAGCGCGAGGCGCACCTGCTGCGCGTCGAGGTCGCCCGCACCGTGCTCGATCCCCGCGGCATCGACACCGAATTGTCTGCGGGAGAACTGCTGACGGTGGGCACCTCGGACGCGGAGAAGACGTCGTGGATTCTCGACGTCGTGGCCCGCTCGGCGTCGGCCACCACGGCGCTGGTGGTCACCGCCGTGGCGCTCCTCGTCGTCGACGTTCCCCTGGGCCTGGCCGTGGTGATCGGCACCCCCTTGCTGCTGCTCGTCCTGCAGTGGTGCGCGCCCGTGCTGACCCGCGCGGCGACCGCCTCGCAGACCGAGATCGCCCGCGTGTCCGGGCTCGCGACCGACCTCGTCGGCGGCGTGCGGCCCCTGCGCGGCATCGGCGGCGAGGGCGCGGCCGCTCGGCGCTACGCCGAGGCGAGCCGACGCGCACTGGACGCCACCCTGCGCCTGGCCCGCGGCAACAGCGCCTACCTCGGCCTGTCGGCGACCGTCGGCTCCCTGCTCGCGGCGGGGGTCGCGGGCGGCGCCGGCTACCTGGCCCTCACCGGACGGCTCACGCTCGGCGAACTCGTCACCGTCGTCGGCCTCGCCCAGTTCCTGGTCGAGCCGCTGTCGTCGCTCTCCCGGCTGCCCGGTGTCACGGCCGTCGTGCGAGGGTCCGCCGACCGTGTCGCCACGGTCCTCGGGGCACCGCCTCTCGTCGAGGGCGCAGTGCCCGACCCCGACGCCGGAGACGCCGGAGACGCCGCTGCCACCGACGCCCGCCCGTCGGTCCGCGCGCCCCGGCTCGATCTCCACGCCGTCGCGCACGGCTCGCTCCGCGGCATCGATCTCGACGTGGCGCCGGGCGAGACCGTGGGAGTGGTCGCCTACCGCCCGGCCGACGCGGAGTCCCTCGTCTCGGTGCTTTCCGGTCAGGTTCCGCTGGACCCGTCGGCGGGCCGTGTCGGCGTCGGCGGCACCGACGTGCGCGAACTCCCGTTGACCGAGGTCCGTCGCACCGTGCTGGTCGAGCCGCACGCCGCCGACCTCTTCGCCGGAACCGTGCGGACCAACATCGTCACCCGCGCGGCGGACGAGGCCCGACTGGACGCCGCCGTGACCGCCTCCGCGGTGACCGACCTGATCGACCTGCACGAGGCCGGCCTCGACCATCCCGTCACCGACCGCGGTGCGAGCCTGTCCGGGGGCCAGCGCCAACGCGTCGCCCTCGCCCGCGCCCTCGCCGCCGATCCCCCGCTCCTGGTGCTGCACGATCCCACCACCGCCGTCGATTCGGTGACCGAGCACGCCATCGCCGACGGCATCCGCACCCTGCGGGCGGGACCCGACCGCGCCACCGTCGTCGTCTCCACCAGTCCGGCTCTGCTCGCGGTGACCGATCGCGTCGTCGTGATCGACGACGGCCGGGTCGTGGCGCGCGGCACCCACCGCTCGTTGTCGACGACGGACCCGACCTACCGCGAGCGGGTGTTGCGATGACCGGGACCGAGTTGCTCCCCATTGCGTCCGGCGCCCGCTCGGGCCGATTCCTGCTGCGCGAACTGGCCGGACATCGCGCCGCGACGCTCGGCGCCGTCGTCCTCGGCATCGTCGCCGCGGCCGCGACGGTGGTTCCGGTGTACGTGTTCGGCGTTCTCGTCGACCGGGTGACCGAGGGTGCACCGGCGTCGACGATCGTCGGTGTCGTGGCGGTGATCGTGGTCGCCGCGGTCGTCGGCGGCGTGTTCACCGGCCTCGGGGCGTACACCGTCGCACTGCTGGGCGAGCGGATCCTGGCCTCGCTGCGCGAACGCGTCGTCGCCCGTGCGCTCATCCTGCCCGTCGAGCGGCTCGACCGCGCCGGCCGCGGCGATCTGCTCTCCCGCGTGGGTGACGACGTCGCGGTGATGGCCAAGTCCCTCGGCGAGGTGGTTCCGCAGATCCTCGCCGCCGTCCTCCTGGTGGCGGTCAGCATCGCCGCGATGCTGGGGGTGGACTGGCGACTCGGGCTGGCCGGGATGGTGGCGATCCCGCTCTACGTGATGGCGCTGCGCTGGTATCTGCCCCGATCCGCACCGCTGTACGCGAGCGAGCGCGTCGCCATGGGCGAGCGGGCGCAGGCTCTGGTCAGCAGCATGCAGGGCGCGCGCACCGTCCGCGCCTACGGCGTCGAGTCCGAACACCTCGCGCGCATCGACGCGGCGTCGGCCGGCGCCCGCGACATCGCCGTCACGGTGTTCCGGCTGTTCACGCGGTTCGGCTCGAGAAGCAATCGCGCCGAGTGCGTCGGACTGTCGGTGGTTCTCCTCGCCGGGTTCCTGCTGGTGCGCGACGGGTCGGTGACCGTCGGCGAGACCACCGCCGCTGCGTTGCTCTTCCATCGCCTGTTCAACCCGATCGGCATGCTCATGTACTCGTTCGACGACGTGCAGTCCGCGGGCGCGTCGCTGGCCCGCCTGGTCGGCGTCCTCGACCTGCCCGACGAGCGGCGCGCCGTCACCGGCCGCGAACCCGATTCCGGCCGAATCGAACTCGTGGGCATCCGCCATTCCTACGACGGCGTGCACGAGGTGATCCACGGGCTCGACCTCACCGTCGCCGACGGCGACACCGTCGCCCTCGTCGGATCCACGGGCGCGGGCAAGTCGACGCTCGCCGCGATCGTCGCCGGTTCGACCGAGCCCACCACCGGGACCGTCCGAATCGGTGGGGTCCCGCTCACCGAGCTCGCCGCGGACCGGGTCCGCCGGCACGTCGCCGTCGTCAGCCAGGAAGTCCACGTCTTCGCCGGTCCGCTGATCGACGACCTGCGTCTGGCCGCGCCCGACGCCTCGGACGACGAGGTGCAGGCGGCCCTGGACCTGGTCGGTGCCGGGTGGGTGGCCGACCTACCCGACGGCGTGCACACCGTGGTCGGCGAGGGCGGCCTCGCCCTGACCGCCGCGCGGGCCCAACACGTGGCGTTGGCTCGCCTGGTCCTCGCCGATCCGGCCGTCGCGGTGCTCGACGAGGCCACCGCCGAGGCCGGGAGCGCCGGCGCCCGCGATCTCGAGGACGCGGCCCGCGCGGCCACCCGCGGTCGCACCACCGTCGTCGTCGCCCACCGACTCACGCAGGCCGCGGCGGCGGACCGAGTCGTGGTGCTCGAGCACGGACGCATCGTCGAGCAGGGGTCGCACGACGACCTCGTGCAGGCCGGGGGCCGCTACCACGACCTGTGGTCGGCGTGGAGCGAGTCCCTCGCGGACCGTTAGCCTGTCGCACGCTCGCCGGGTCGAGCGGACCGCAGGATCGGGACCGACGCGAGCGTGTCGGGCACGGGCGCCCCGTCGGCGACCACCAACGCCACGTCGGCCGCATCGGGTTCGTCGCCGTGCCGGAACCAGCCGAAGCGTGACGACGACGCCGCCTCCTCGCCCATCGCGGTGACGTCCGCGTCGGTCGGCGTTCTGGCGATCGAGCCGGACACCGAACCACGCGGCTCGGCCGGTGGCGGGAGGGGCTCGTCGGGAGCGAGTGCGGGCCGGTCGAGCAGTACTGCGACGCGGCCGGGCACGACGAGGGCGCACGCCAGCAGCGCCCACCGATCCGGCGGGTCGGGGGCGTCGTCGCCGAGTCCGCGCGCCAGCCGACGCAGCGTCGACCATTCCGCAGCACCCGGGTCGAACCGGTCGGCGGGCATACCCCACTCCCCGAGCAGCGAGACCGCCGCGCTCGGGGTCACCGGGTCCGGCGGCAGGGGCAGGGGCCAGCGCGGATGGATCGAGCCGGGCCACACGTAGCCGGTGGGTCCCCGCCACTCGGCCGGGTAGAGATCGGGGCCCTTGTCGGCCAGGGCGCGGCGGTGGCTCGCGTGGACGGCGTCGTCGCCGAGCCACGGCGGCAGCAGGCCGGCCCGCCGCAGCCGGTCCACGTCGGGTCGGGCACCGCCGGTGTAGTCGAGCAGTTGCGCCTCGAGCGCGTCGGCGTGACCCCGGGCGGCCCATTCGCGGCACATCGCCACGCCGTACGCCACCAGCGCGGGGGTGAATCCCCGCCACATCACCACCGCCGGGTGGTTCTTCCAGCCGTAACTCGGCCAGATCAACGCACGCAGAATCTGGAAGGTCTCGACCCGCTGCTTGCCCAGGCGGCGGTCGTCGAGAAGCCGGGCGCTCCGACTGAATCCGGGGTCGGGGAGGAAGGTTTGCATCCTCCCCGACTACCCGTCCTCGGGCTCGTCGATCAGGAAGGCAGGGCGCCGGGCGTGCGCACCACGATGGGCACACCCGGGAAGACCGCGGCCATCTCGGACCGCGACTTGCGCAGCGCCGCAGTCCCGTAACCCTTCTTGCGGTGGTCCGGGTGGATCCAGACCCGCAGGTCGATCTCCCCGTTCTTCAGCTCGCCGAAGACCAGCCCGACGCTGTCCTCGCCCTCGCGTGCGACGAACCACGCGGCCTGCTCCGAATCGGAGCGATCCCGCGCGGAGGCGATCTCGGCGTCCAGGTCGCCGGCCGCGCCGCCGGAGCCGTCCCCGGCACTGCCGACGTCGGCGAGGCGGGCCGCGAACAGCTCCCGGTCGCTCTCGTCGGAGAACGCCCGCAGAGTCAGTCCGTCACCGGCGCTCGCGGGCCGCTCGGCGAGCGTGAACGTCAGACGAGCGTCCAGGTCCTCGAGCTCGGCGGCGTTGTTGCGGCGGGCGTCCTTGGTGAGCTGGTCGAACGCCATCCCCATGACCGCTTCCCCGCCGAGACGGGACGTCTCGAGCAGACCGGCGATGGCGGCCACCGCCTGGTCGCGGTCGTCGGCCTCGACGATGGCGTCCAGGACGTCGTGGCGGCGGTCGAAGGCAGCCAGCAGGGCCGCGGTGATCTCGCGGCGGGCGGCGGCACGGTCGTGATCGGTCACGGCGTGATCGTATGCGCTGCCGCGCCCAGTTCCACCAGAAGCACGCCCACCACGATCAGTCCGATACCCGCGAGCATGCGGCGGGTGAGCGGCTCGGCGAACAGGAAGCGCGACGCGACCGCGGTGAGCGCCACGCCCGCCGCCGCCCAGATGCCGTAGGCGACCCCGAGCGCGAGCCCGGCGCGCAGCGCCCCGAGCAGCGACGCGAACGCCACGGCATAGCCGACGGCCACCACCGCGTAGAGCGCCCGTCGTCCGCCCACCGCACCGCGCAGGGACAGGGTCGCGGTCACCTCGAACAGGATCGCCGCGACGAGGAAGGCGTACTGCATCAGGAGTCCACCTCCGCCGCAGGGTGCGAGCCCGTCTCGACCAGCAGCACTCCCGCGATGATGAGCGCGATGCCGCCCGCCATGACGAGCGTGAAGGTCTCGCCGAAGATAGCCCATGCCAGCACCGCGGTCAGGGCGACCCCGCTCGCCCCCCAGATGCCGTACGCGACACCGATTCCCATGCCCCGCTTCAACACCTGCACCAGCATCAGGAACGCCGTCGCGTAGCCGATCACCACCACCGCGTACAGGGCAGGGGCGTTCTCCGACCCCTTCATCGACAACGTCGCCGCGACCTCCGCCACGATCGCACCCACCAGGAACCACCACGCCATGCGCGGAACGCTAGCCGGTCGAGGCGGCCCGGTGTCGTACCCACACGTTCGCTTCGACGTACACGGCCGTGCCATGGACGACGTCGCAGAGCACCGGGGCGAGAGCGCCCGGCACCTCGATCGGGCCGGATCGATCGAACGGCAGTCCGGTCCACCGGCGCCACTCGTCGAGCGTGCCGGCGATCACCATCGACCGTGGAGCGATACCGGCGATGTGTCCGCCCGCACGGATGTGAACCCGAAGCCAGGGGTCGACCGGCAGGCCGTCGTCACGCACACGCGACGCGTACTCGCTCATCGGAACGCCGGGATCGACGGGCCCGCTCGGCCGAACGGGGACGATCACCTCCGACAGGCCCGTCCGTGCGGCGCATCGCCGGACCTCGGCCAGGAGGAGGGACGACAGTCCGTCTCCCTGCCGGTCCGGCCGCACCGCGATCTCGAGCGCGCAGAGCACCGTCGGGGCCACTCCCGCGAAGGACTGGGTGACGCCGAGTCGGATCGCGGCGTCCCAGCCGTCGGCGGGGAGGGCGTCCGGGTCGAGGCGCAGCGGAAGCGCGTACCCCTTCCCCACGACCTCGTCGCCGTCGAGCGCGATCACCACGTGATCGGCGACGCGGGTCACGACGTCGGGCCGGTAGAAGAACGACGACACGGGGTCCTGCAGCATGAACTCTGGCCAGGAATCGGGCATCGACCACATCGAGTCGAACAGGTCGGGACGATCGGCCAGGGTCACCACCGAAACGGTCATCGCATCATTGTCGACGGCGCCGATTGGGGGCGACCGCCGTGGGTATGTCGCTCCGATGAGCGAGGAGCGACGTGGCCCTGACCGCGACGACGCCGTGTCGGCGGACCGATCCGGTGTGCTACCGCCGGTGCTCCCCGCCGATCCGATCCGGGCGCGCGGGCGACGGTTGGTCGAGGTGTCCCGACTCGGCGATCGCCGCGTGGTGGAGGTGCGCACCGAGGACGGCGTGGACCTCGCAGTCGGCATGCTGCCCGACGGCACACCCTTCGCCGTGGGCAACGTCTGCCGGCATCAATTGGCCAAGCTCGGACGGGGCCGGGTCACAGACCGCGGTTGTCTCGAATGTCCGTGGCACCGAGCCGAATACGATGTTCGAACCGGGAAGATGGTCACCGGTCCGCAGGGAATGATCTTCGGTTTCCCGCCCTACTCCGCGGGGGTGCGGGCGATCGGGTCGCTGGTTCCGCTGTCGACGCGGCGGGTCTCGCTGCTGGACGGGTGGATCTGTCTGATCGACGGTTGAGGCCCCGACCGGGTGCGTGCGCGGGCGACGAGAGCCGCCGGCGCACGCACCGCGTCGGGTCGCGATCAGGACGCGATCTTGAGGAAATCCGTCAACGGCAGCAGGTTGCCGAAGTCGAAGTTGAGGAAGCTCAGGCCATTGAGGAAGCTGAACACGAATGTCTCCTTCTGGTGATGTCGCGATCGGTCTCGCGTGCGCCCAGTATGGACGGAATCCATTGCGTGGCTTCATTGTTCCGCATTGTGAGTGATCACCGACTCCATTGTGGGCCTGCACATCGACCGGCCGACGCGGGATGCAGGGCCATCGCTACCCGACGTTCGGCGGCGTGACATCGAACCACGGCATCGCCTCCTCCAGCTCACGGGCCAGACGCAGGAGTTGCGTCTCCCCGCCGGGTGGGGCGACGAAGTGCGAACCCACCGGCAGCCCGGACGCGGTGCGGAACAACGGCACGCTCAGGGCGGGCCGCCCGGTCAGGTTGGCCGCCTGCGTGAAGGGCACCACGGACAGATTTCTCATCACGCCCGCCTCGACGGCCCCCACGCGGGCCAGCACCGACCCGAGACGCAGGGCGAGTGCCGCACGCGCCCCGAGTCGCTCGAGCCCGGACGTCGCCAACTCGCCGATCCGCGGCGCGGGCGTCGCGGTGGTCGGGGTCAGCAGCAGGTCGAACCGACGGTGGAAGTCCGACAGAGCGCGAACGTGGTCGTGCCACCGGGCCAGCGCCGCGTCGTGGTCGACGGCCGTGGTGCGTCGGCCCAGTTCGGCCATCACCATCGTGTCCAGCTCGACGTCCGCGGACCGCGGCGATCCGATGGCGGCGACCTCGCTCGCGACGTTCACGAACCAGGGCAGCAGAAAATCCCGCGCCAGGGCCTCCTCGTCCACCGGCGGCGGCACGTCCTCGACGACGTGCCCCAGGTCGACCAGCAGCGTGCGGGTGCGCCGGAGAGCGTCCACCACCTCGGGGTCCGGAGCGTCGCAGAGGGCCGACGTGCTCTGCATGCCGATACGCAGACGTGGCCCCGTGGTGTCCAGCGCGGACAGATGCCCTTCCGGGAGGGTCGGCGTGACGTACGGTGCCGCCGGGTCCGAGCCGCGCAGGACGTCCAGCATGGCCGCGGAGTCCCGGACCGAGCGGGTGAGCACCCCGGTCACCGCACCGCCGTGGAAGTACTCGCTCGAGCGCGGTCCGCAGGGGACGACCCCGCGACCGGGCTTGAGCCCGACGAGACCCGAATAGGCGGCCGGGATGCGGATGGACCCGCCGCCGTCGTTGGCCCCGGCGGCGGGCACCACACCGGCGGCCACCGCCGCCGCGGAGCCACCCGACGATCCACCCGGCGAGCGGGAGGTGTCCCACGGGTTGCGGGTGGGCCCGAAGAGATCGGATTCCGTCACACCCTTCGCCCCGAATTCCGGGACCGCGGTCCGTCCGATGACCACCAGACCCGAGTCCAGCCACCGCTGCACCACGGTGTCCGTCTCCGCGGCCCGCGCGTCCCGGTAGGCGCGTGATCCCGCCGTCTCGACCACGCCGGCCTGGGCCTGCGCCAGATCCTTGAGCAGGAACGGCACTCCGGCGAACGGCCCGGACAGCGCGGTCCGTGAGCGGGACCGGGCATCGTCGTCCTGCCACTGCACGACGGCGTTCAGCGCGGCGTGAGTGCGGTGCGCGCGATCGAGAGCGACCTCGACCAACTCGCCCGAGGTCACCTCACCGTCCCGCACCAGCGCGGCGAGACCCAGGGCGTCGTACCGGCGGTACTCCTCGAAGTGCACGCGGCCGACCCTAGGGGTTCGCGGACGGTCAAGAGGGCGCCTCGCCGCCGCCCGGGATCCGTCCCGGTCCAGCCGGACAGTTCTGTGAAGCAGCACCCCGACCGACCCCCGAAACCTTGCTACCGTGCCGGGCGTCGGTCGGGGGCGGCCGGCGTTCATCGTCTCGGGGGGCGACCATGACACACGACGATTCGTCGAGCGGACGACCGTCCGACGCACTCCGCATCGGCCGGCGTCGGCTCGTCCAGGCGATCGCGGCGGGCGGGGCGCTCGCGCTGTCCCACGGTGGGACGGCAGGGGCGACTTCCTCCGGCGCGACCGGGCGGCGGATCGATCTGCACGGACACATGATCCCGCCCGACTACCGCGCCGCCGTCCTGCGCGCCGGCCTCCTCGCTCCCGGTGGTCTTCCGTTCCCCGCCTGGTCGCCGGAGGGCGCCCTCGACTTCATGGACCGGTTCGGCATCGCCGCGCAGGTGCTCTCGGTGTCCGATCCGGGCGTGCGCTTCGCCTCGGGCGGGGACGCGATCCGGCTGGCGCGCTCGTGCAACGACTACGCCGGAGATCTCCAGCGTCGATGGCCCCGGCGTTTCGGATCCTTCGCCACGGTTCCTCTCCCGGACGTCGCGGCGACGCTGACGGAGATCGCCTACGCGCTCGACGTGGTGGGGATGGACGGGGTCACGCTGCTGTCGTCGTACGACGGTGTGTACTTGGGCGACCCGCGGTTCGAGCCGGTGATGGCACTGCTGGACGCACGCTCGGCCACCGTGTTCGTCCACCCCGGCGAGATGCCGGCACCGTCGAAACCCGAACTGCCCCTGCCGGACTTCCTGCTGGAATTCCCGTTCGACACCACGCGGACCGCGACGAGTCTCATCCTGTCCGGCACGCTGGACCGGTATCCGCGCATCCGATTCGTCCTCGCCCACGCCGGCGGGTGCCTGCCGTTCCTCGCGACTCGCTTGTCGACGCCGCGCACGGTGGTTCCCGACGCCGTGCCGTCGGTTTCCCTGCTCGGGATCGGTGAGGCGTTGCGCCGCTTCTACTACGACACCGCGTTGTCGGCCTCGGCGTCCTCGATGCGGAGCGTCCTCGAGGTCACGGACGTCGGTCAGGTGGTCTTCGGCACCGATTGGCCGTTCAGCGGCGCCACCTTCGCGGTGGCCGAGACGGCCGATCCGGCGCCGGGACTGTCCGACGTGTTCGACGGGCCGCAACGGGGGCTGATCGAGAACGCCACACCGCTGTCGCTCGTCCCGCGGCTCGCTGCTGCGATCGGGTAGATCCGCGGCCGGCCGCGGTGATCGGGTGGCTCAGCCGCCGATGCGCTGCGCGAACATCACGATGATGCCGCTGGGACCGCGCAGATAGGTCAGGCGGAAGATGCCGTCGTACTCCGCGATACCGCGGAGAGGGTGACACCCGTGCCGCGCCGCGATGGCCAGCGAGGCCTCGATGTCGTCGACCTCGAACGCGACTCGATGCATCCCGATCTCGTTGGGGCGGGTCGGTTCCGTCTCGATCGGCTCCGGGTGCCGGTAGTGGAACAGTTCGAGACGGCTGTGACCGTCCGGCGTCTGCAGCATCGCGATGTCGGAGTGGTTCCCGTCCAGACCCACCGCCGTGTCGGTCCACTCGCCCTGCACGGTGTCACGACCGACCACCTCGAGGCCGAGGTCGGTGAAGAATGCGACAGCGGCGTCGAGGTCCCGCACCGCGATCCCGACGTTGTCCATACGGATCGGCATGACCGGCACGGTAGTCGGCTTCCGCCGCGTCGTCAGCGGAGTCGAGCGTAGGACTCGACGGCGTCGGCCGCGGCGTCGACACCGCCGTGCGCCCGGACGTCCGCGCGGATCTCGGCCGCGCGGGGTCCCCGGTCGAGCGCCCGCTCGACGGCGGCCCGGAGCGTCTCCGCCGTCACCTCGTCGAACGGGAGGTGGACGCCCGTCCCGATCTCGTCGAGCATCGCCGCGTTGGCGAACTGGTCCACGCCCTGCGGGATCGCGACCGTCGGCACTCCGAACCACAGTGACTCCGTGCACCCGCCCATGCCGGCGTGGGTGACGAACACGCGTGCCGACTCGAGCACCGCCAGCTGCGGAACGTGTTCGTGGACCTGCACATTCAGCGGAAGCGGCCCCAGGACGGCGGGGTCGACACGGCGCCCGATCGACATCACCACCTGCCACTGCGTGTTCCCGAAGGTCTCGATGCACAGTCGGTAGAAGTCCGGGCGGTCGTTGTAACCGGTCCCGAAGGACACGTAGAGCACGGGCCCCGACGGAGCCGACCAACTCCGGTCCGCCAGGCGGGCAGGATCCAGGCAAGGGCCGACGAAGCGCACGGACTCACGGACGCGATCCGCGTGCGGCTGCATGATTCTCGGTACCAGGGACAGACAGTGCTCCGGATACGTGACCCAGTCCCACGGGTCGGCTTCGATCCCGTTGTCGCGCAACCACTCCGCGTACGCCTCACGGTAGGCGACGCCGGTCGCCGACGTCCGCATCGGGGTCAGGACGTCGGCGAGATCGTCCTCGTACCCGTCCCAGGCCACGTACGCGGGCGACAGCTGGACCGCGGGGACGCCGTAGCGGACGCCGAGTATCGGTGCGGCCAATCCGCCGATGTCGTAGAGCAGCAGGTCCGGACGATCGTCGTCGTACGCCGTCGTCAACACGGGAAACGCGGCGATCGCCTCGTCGAGGAACACGTGCATCGCCGCGGCCGGATCGTCCGGCCAGGACTCCTCGCCCTGCGGGAGAAGCGAATCGAACGGCACCACCCGCGCACCGGTCGGCTCGACGAGGGAGGCCAGCGACTCCCCGACCGCGTAGGTGACTCGGTGCCCACGCCGCACGAGCTCCGCGATCACAGCGAGCGACGGGTAGATGTGACTCGGGGCCGTGGTCCCGATCATGGCGATGTGCAGCGACGCCGCCCCGGCCGGACGGGAGGAATGGACGACCATCGGGCACCTCGCGGGGTGTGGGGGAACGGACGCGTCGACCTTAGGGGCGATCTCGTGTCGCGTGCACGCCGATATTCTCGCGAACGAGGGCGATCGGGCCGCTCACGACTCTTCGGCGCGACGGCGTTCCCGCTCCACCCGGCGCTGTTCCTCGGCCCGCGCGCGGCACTGGCGCAGGAACTCGGCGTCGGCCTCCGGACTCTGCGCAACGGCGCGGCCGGGCCGGACGTCGTATTCCGCGAAGCCCGAGCGGGGCCGGGACGGCTCGCTGCCACCCCAGATTCCGGCACCGATGGGCCTGCCGACCGTCAGCCACAGCAGCGATCCGATCAGCGGAAGGAGCAGAACGACGAAGAGCCACGCCATCTTCGGGATGTGGCGCACTCCCCCGTCGTCGGCGGTGATCACGTCGATCAGACAGAAGACCAGCAAGGCCATCGTCAGCAGACCGAGATACGGCACGGAAGTCACCTCGTCGATTCGGAACGTTCGGTACGGAACCGCTCGCACTATACGGGCCTGCCGTGAACTCGGGGCGTCCTTCGCGACGTCGTCAGGCTTCGTCGAGCCTCTCGGCAACCAGGACGAGCGCGGACGCGACACGCCGCAACCGATCGAGCACGCGCGGTGACGTGAAGACTTCCCACGGCACGGGCGGACCCGACTGCGACGCGACGTACCCGGCGAGGTCGGCGGCCGCACCGGCCACCGCCGCAGCGACGACGGCGCTCTCCGAGAGTGCACTGTCGCAGGTGCAGTCGGAGACGGCCACGACCTCGCGAATCTCGGCAGCCACGGCGTGCGCCTCGCGGCGCGCGTCGTCGACGGTGAACCCGAGCTCGTCGTACCAGGACGCCGCGGCGCAATCGGCGGCCTCTCTGGCCGTCGAGATCGTGGTCGTCAGTGGCGACGAGTCCTCCGTCGTACGCCGCACCAGACCCAGAGCCGCCGCGAGGGTGAGCAGCTCGCGCGGGCCGGGATCGTGCCACGGTATCGACAGCAACGACGCCGACGCGGCCGCCAACGGCACCGTCGCGCACGCCGTGGAGGCGCGGCAGCCGTCGGAACGTCGAGCAGTCACCGCAGCATTCGTGGGTACCAAAAGAATGGATGGGTACCGTTGTTCGGGTCACATTCCTTTCCCGATCCGACGGAACGGAACCGAGCCCGAGTCCACGAGTGGCGGCGCACGGGTTCTGACCTAGGCTCACGGGCGTGACCGCGCCCGACTTCTACTCCGAACTGCGGGCCCTGCGACTCGAACGGGTTCTCGACGCCTCGGTGGAGATCATCACCGAACGGGGCTGGGACGCTCTCAGCATGACCGAGGTCGCCAAGCGCTCCGGAGTCCCCCGCCAGAGCCTCTACAAGGAGGTGGGCACCCGCACCGAGCTCGGACGCGCCGTGGTCGATCGGGAGGTCGGCCGTTTCCTCGAACAGGTCGGCAGCGGGTTCGCCGCACACCCCGACAGCTTCGAGGACGGCATCTCGGCGGCGGTGCGAGGCGTCCTCGACCACGGCCGATCCAACGCCGCCCTGGCCGCCGTCCTGCGTCCGGGACACGATTCCGGCCTGCTCGCGATGGTCACCGTCAACCCCGATGCCGTGCTGGGTCAAGCGAGCGCTGCCGTGCGCGCACTCGTCGGCGATCGGGCGTCCGAGGCACTGGTCGACTGCGTGGTCCGACTGACGCTGAGCCACCTCGTGCAGCCGACCGTGGACGTCGACGAGGCGGTCGACCGCATCGATCGGGTGGTCCGCAGCTTCGAGTGATTCGCCCCAGAGCCACTGCTGCGCATCCCGTTTCGGTGTCCTAGAGGTCGAGAACCAGCTTGGACGACAGCGATCGCGACACGCACGTCATCACGGTGTCACCTCGCTCGCGCTCGGCGCGGGAGAGCACGGAATCGCGGTGATCGGGCGTCCCGCTCAGGACGTCGGCCTCGCAGGTGCCGCAGATGCCTTCCATGCAGGATCCGATGACGTCGGCGCCGGCCTGCTCGACCGCGTCGAAGATCGTCGCGCCGTCGGCGACGGTGACGGTCACGCCCGTCCGCGCGCATTCGACCTCGAACGAGTCCAGGGCGCCGTCGGGCACAGCGACGGTCCGGGCCGCGAAGCGCTCGAGGTGCAGGATCTCCCCCGGCCACGGGGTGCACCGCGTCTCGACGGCGTCGAGAAGAGCAGCCGGTCCGCAGCAGTAGACGAGGGTGTCCGGGCGCGGCTCGCCCAGCACCGTGTCCAGATCGAGGCGTTCGCCGCGCTCGTCCTTGGCCCAGACGGTCACCCGATCGTCGCCGTCGAACTCGTCGAGAAACGCCATCGACGACCGAGACCGGCCGACGTACACCAGGTTCCACTCGGCCCCGGCGGACCGCGCCGCGGCGATCATCGCGCGGATCGGCGTGATGCCGATACCGCCGGCGAGGAAGAGGTAGCGCGACGCGGGAACCAGCGCGAAATTGTCGATCGGACCGCGGGCCCGGAGGGTGGCGCCTTCGACCAGCTCGTCGTGCACGTGCGCCGATCCGCCGCGGCCGTCCGGTTCCCGTAGGACGGCCACAGTCCACGACGACCGATCTGCGAGGTCCCCGCACAGCGAGTAGTGCCGGACCAGACCGGGCTTCAGCGTCAGTTCGACGTGGGCGCCAGGGGTCCAGGGCGGGAGCGAGCCGCCGCCGGCGTCGGTGAGCGTGAGTTCGACGACGCCTTCCGCGACCGCTCGCCGTCCCGTCACGCGCAGGTCGAGTTGCGTCCGTTCGGCGCTGCGCCCGCCGCGCGGGACCTCCGGTGCGGGTGCGCTCGCCGTGGACCCACCCGCGTCGGGCGTGGTGCTGTTGCGGTCGGCCTTCGTGGCATTGCGTTCACGCCAGGTGCCGTACTGCCGGCGC
Organism: Rhodococcus sp. PBTS 1; assembly: GCF_001620025.1. Taxonomy (NCBI): domain Bacteria; kingdom Bacillati; phylum Actinomycetota; class Actinomycetes; order Mycobacteriales; family Nocardiaceae; genus Rhodococcus; species Rhodococcus sp. PBTS 1. The sequence continues at coordinate 988,787 of NZ_CP015219.1, read as the reverse complement.
TCGCCACCCTTCGGAGTGAGCACCACCGACATCGAGCCGTAGCCGCGGACGAAGTTGGACTGCACCCGCGTCGGCTCCTCCACCACCTCGATGTCGTCGAAGCGCGTCAGCAGTTCCTCCCACAGGATGCGCAGCTGCATCTCGGCCAGTCGACTTCCCATGCACCGGTGCGTCCCGATGCCGAACGCGAGGTGATGGCGGGCGTTGCGCCGGTCGATGACGAAGTCGTCGGGGTTCTCGAACGTGCGCTCGTCCCGGTTGGCCGAGGCGTACCACATGACGACCTTGTCGCCCTTGCGAATGAATTGACCGTTCAGAACGGTGTCGCGGGTGGCGACGCGACGCATGTACGCCAGCGGCGTTTGCCACCGCAAAATCTCGTGCACCATCTTCGGGACGAGCGCGGGGTTCTCACGGAGGCGGTCGAACTGCTCGGGGAACCGGTTCAGGGCCAGCAGTCCGCCGGTCATCGAGTTGCGGGTGGTGTCGTTGCCGCCGACCACGAGCAGCACGATGTTGCCCAGGAACTCCATCGGTCGGTCGATGAGGTCCTTCGTGTCCTCGGACAGTTGCATGAGGGTGATGAGGTCGTACCCCGGCGTCTCCCCGGCGGCCAGCCGTGCGGCCTTGTCGTGCCAGAGCGCACTGAAGCTGCGGGCCGCCTCCGCCGCCGCCCGGTACGACGCATCGGTGTCCGTGGACCCGCCCGTCGCGGACGCGCTCGCCGCGACCAGGTCGGTCCACTCCACCAGCTTGCGACGCTCGTCGTACGGGAAATCCAGCAGTGTGGCGAGCATGCGGGACGTCAGCTCGATGCTGACGCGGTCGACCCAGTCGAAGGGCTCACCCACCGGGAGTTCGTCGAGGACTTCCGCGACGCGGGAGCGGATGAGCCCCTCCATCTCCTCCAGGTTCTGGGGTGCGACCACTCCCTGGACCGCGGCACGCTGCTGATCGTGACGCGGCGGATCCATGGCGATGAACATCTCGATGTCCAGACCTTCCGGCGGCGCACCGAGGATGATCTGCGGTTCGGCCGAGAACGTCTCGAAGTCCTTGTCGACGCGGACGATGTCGTCGTACCGGGTCACCGACCAGAACGGCCCGAACGCACTGTCGGCCCGGTAGTGGACGGGCGATTCGTCGCGCAGACGACGGAAGTAGGACTCCCACGCCCCCTGACGCCACAGGAACGGGTCACTGACGTCGATGTCGGTCAGATCGAGGCCCGCGACGTCGGGAAGCGGGGACTCGGTGAAGTGCGGTTGCCCGTCGTCGACCACGAGGCGCTTGGCGCGCTGCCACAGATGCAGTCCCTGGATCTGACGTTCCATCGGAACCACGGCCTGAGCCTTCGTGATGATCGTGTCGCGAACGCGCATGACGACTACCGCCTCGGTGATGAGTTCTGCTCCTGGTGACAGAACTAAACCACGCGTATCCGAAGATGACAATAGGTGCTTATTTGTCGCACCCCTTCGGGCCCGGCGCGCAGCGCGCCCGGCTACGAGCAGGTTGCAGCATGCGTACGTCGAGGTGCGCTGCGCCGCCTCACTGCCCTCGATCGTCGACTACCTGTATTGAGCCCAGCGCCCGTTGACTTCGAATCAACGACGCGCAACGATGACGGTCCGGTTTCGGGGCGTGTGGAGGTGTGCAGTGGGGGGCGGCGCTGACGTGTGGGACGGATACGGCGAACGCCTTCCCGGTGCGTTGCCGGCGAGCCGGTGGGAGGACCACGTTCGCGTCGTGGAGACAGCCTCCACCCCGGTGAGCTGCGTCGACCTCCCACGCGAGAATGCGCCGACGCTCGTTCTGCTGCACGGCATCTCGGCCGGGTGGCGGTGGTTCGCACACCTCTTTCCGGCGTTGTCGGAGCACTATCGTGTGATCGCGGTCGACCTTCCGGGGTTCGGCGCATCGCAGTTCTCGCGTCGCCACGTCACGTTCGACGGACTGGGCGACTCGGTCGTCGATCTGTGCGACGCACTCGACGTCGACGCACCCGTGGTGGTGGGCCATTCGATGGGCTCCCTGGTGGGGACGCGCGCGGCCGTGCGGCACCCGTCGCGGTTGGGTGGACTGATCATCACCGGCGGACCGATTCTCTCGCTGGTCCACCTCGGCCGGCGCCCGGTCGCCACGTTCCGGCGAAACCCGCGCTCGGTCGCCACCCTGGTCGCCGAATCCGCGATGGTGGGATTCCCGGTGCCTTCGTCGGCCGCCCGGTTCGTCGCCGAGTCGGAGCGCCTGCGCCGAGCGTTGTTGGGCGGCTTCGTCGCCCGGCCGGACCTGCTCGACACCGAGGTCGTACGCGCCACGATGCACGATCTGGGCGCACCCGCCACGTTCCCGGCCCTGGTCTCCGCCGTGACTCGCGATCCCGGCCGCGATCTCGAGCAGGTGCGGTGCCGCACTCGGATCCTGCGGGGCGACGGCGACGCCCTGTCCCCACCGGAGGACGTCGAGACGTTCCTGTCTCGCGTCCCGTCGGCGGACGAGGTGCGGTTCGCCCACACCGGGCACTGGCCGCACATCGAGCGCCCGCGCCGTTTCGTCGAGGAGGTCCACCGTTTCGTCTCCTCCGATGATGTTGCCCTCCAGGACCGGACCTGAGCCCCCGACGATGATGGATTGGCTCGCCGCCGCGGAGGCACTCGTGCTGTCCCCGTGGCTCTACGTGATTCTGCTCGTCGTGTCGTTCCTGGATTCGTTTCTGCCCGCGATTCCCAGTGAACCGTTCCTCGTCGTCGCCGGAATCGCCGCGGCGAACGGGGACGCGAACGTAATGCTCGTCGTCGCCGCGACGGCACTCGGGGCGTTCGGCGGGGATCTCGTGCCCTACTTCGCCGGTCGCGCGCTCGTCGATCCCGTGTTGCGACGCCTACCACCCGGCACGCGTCGTCGACGAACTCTCGACTGGGTGGGCACACAACTCGCCGACCGCCCCGGGCTGACACTCGTCACGTCGCGATACATTCCGGTCGGGCGCTACGTCGTCACGCTGAGCGCCGGGATCAGCAGGCTGCCGTGGCGCATCTTCGGTCCCTACACCGCGATCGCGGTGCTCACCTGGAGCATCTACATCGTCATGGCCGGCTATCTCGGCGGACAAGCGCTGCAGGACAACGTGATCCTGGCTTTCTTCGTGGGACTCGCGGTGGCGCTCGCCGTCACGCCGCTCACGCAACTGGCCCTGCGGCGGACATGGGGTCGACCCAGGCGTCTCAGGGCCGGGGGTCGTCCACGGTGACCACGTGATGTCGATACGCCCACACCGCCGCCTGCAGTCGCGACCGCACTCCCAGTTTCGGAAGTAGCCGGGCGAGATGGGATTTGACCGTACCCACCTCGACGACCAACGCGGCAGCGATCTCCTCGTTCGACATCCCTTCGGCCAGGAGGAGCAGAATCTCCCGCTCCCGCGCGGTGAGGAGATCGAGTGCCCGTCCCGCGACGCCGGCTTCGAGCGCGCGGAAGACGTAGTCGTCGATGTCGAAGGTGGTGCCACAGCCTCCTCCCCTATGCACGCAGACCGGCGCGGCCGTCGACCACGGCGGCCACCAGGAACGCCGCAGTGATCGGCCCGAGGTAGGCCCCGGGCAGTACACCGAGAATCTGGCTCGACGGGTGCAACCCGGTGCGCACGATTCTCCGACGGACGAGGTGGTCGCTCGACCTCCTGTGCGCCGATTCCCACCTCACCGGTCGGCGTCGACCGCTCCCGGGAACCTCACAGCGGAGGGTCAGGGTCCTCCATGGTCACCCCGGAAGTATCGATCGCATCGACGAGATCGACCGAGACGACCAGGAGTTACCGACATGACCGTTCCCACCCCCACGAACACCCCCGACGGACCCGCCTACGACGGACGCCTGCTCCCCCGCCCGGGTGAGGACGTCGTGGACCAGGGCGCCGGGTTCGACGTCACCACCCTGATCAGCCGCCGCCGCGTTCTGAGCATCCTCGGCGCGGGCGCCGGCGCGTTGGCCCTGGCGGCGTGCTCGAACTCGTCCGGTGCCTCGACGGCGTCCACCGCATCGTCGGCCACGACCGCCGCGACCGCCGGCACGGAGATCCCCGACGAGACCAACGGCCCCTACCCCGCCGACGGCAGCAACGGCGTGAACATCCTCGAGGAATCGGGAATCGTGCGCTCCGACATCACCTCGAGTCTCGACGGCGGCACCACCGTGGCGGGAGTACCGCTGTCGATGACGTTCACCGTCACCGACCTCGCGAACGGCAACCGGCCGTTCGAGGGCGTGGCCGTGTATCTCTGGCAGTGCGACGCCGCCGGTCTCTACTCGATGTATTCCGAAGGCGCAGAGGACGAGACGTACCTGCGCGGCGTCCAGGTCGCCGACGCCGCCGGCACCGTCACCGTCGACACCATTGTTCCCGGTTGCTATTCCGGCCGGTGGACGCACATCCATTTCGAGGTCTACCCGGACGTCGCCTCCGCCACCACGGCCGACAACGCGATCGCCACCTCGCAGGTCGCCTTCCCCCGGGACATGCTCGACGCGGTCTACCAGCTCGACACCTACCCGGGATCGGCGTCCAACCTCGCTCGAATCGGGACTCTCGACGACGACAACGTGTTCGGCGACGGATACGACCTGCAGATGGGCACTTTCACCGGCGACCCCGCCGCCGGCTACGTCGGGTCCCTCGCCGTCGCCGTCGACACCACCACGGAACCGACCGTCGGCGCAGCGCCCGGCGGCGGTGGACCCGGCGGCGGAATGCCTCCGATGGGCGGTGGCACTCCCCCCGCCGGCGGCCCGCCCGTCGCCCCGACCCCCTGACCCCACCCCACGACACCCCAAGGAAACACCATGTTGCACAACCTGACCGGCTGGCACGCGCTGATCGTCCTCGCGATCCTGCTGCTCGTCTTCGGCTCCACCAAGCTCCCCTCCCTCGCCAAGGGAGTCGGCCAGTCGCTGCGCATACTCAAGGACGAAGCACGCGACACGTCCACCGCCCCAACGGAGCGCGTGACATCGGCCGACCCGACCGCCGACGACGGTGCGCCGGTTCCGATCCGACACGCGTCGTGACCGCAGCCACCGCCGCGCGCGGCACCATGCCGCTCGCCGGGCACGTCACCGAGGCACGCCGTCGCGCGACCCGCGCGGCGGTGGCCTTCACGGTCGCTCTGATCCTCGGCTTCGTTCTCGCCGATCAGGTACTGGACGTTCTCCGCGCCCCCGTGGAGGAACTCGCACAGTCCCGTCAGGCCAGCTTGAACTACGACACCGTCACCGGCGCCTTCGATCTGCACGTGCGGATCGCACTCGTTGCCGGCGTCGTCCTCTCAAGCCCGATCTGGTTGCGGGAACTCCTCGCCTATCTGACCCCCGGTTTCACCTGGCGGGAGAAGACGTACGTCCTGGGGTTCTCCGCGGCCGCGGTGCCGCTCTTCGTCGCCGGCTGCACCTTCGGGCTGCTCCTCTTCCCCCGCATGGTCACCGTCCTGGCGGGGTTTTCGTCCGACCAGGACAGCACCATCCTCGACGCGTCGTACTACGTCGATTTCGTCATGAAGATCGTCCTCGCCACCGGGATCGCCTTCGTGCTGCCGGTGATCGTGGTGACGCTCAATGTCCTCGGTGTCTTGTCCGCACACCGGCTGCGACGCAGTTGGCGCGTCATCGTCATCGTCATCGTCGTGTTCAGCGCACTCGTTACCCCCGCCGCGGACGTGATGTCGATGTTCCTCGTCGCGCTCCCCATGTCGGCACTCTTCGGCGCCGCCGTCGCCGTCACCACTCTGCGCGACAACCGAATCCAACGACGCACCCGCGCCGTGACACCCACCGACCCGACACCCGTAGGAGATCCGGCATGTTCGGTCTGACCCTCGAGAAGCTGTTCCTCGTCGCTGTCATCGCCGGCGTCGTCCTCGGGCCCGCCCGCCTGCCGGACTACGCCCGACACCTCGCCCGAAGTGTCCGCAGCCTGAGACAGTTCGTCGACACCACCCGCGCTGCGGCGGAGCAGGACCTCGGCATGCCCCTGCGGCGCTCGGAGTGGGAGTCGGTGAACCTGCGCCAGTACGACCCGCGCAGAATCGTGCGCGACGCCCTCGAGGAACCGTCGCCGGTCACGAAGGACGAGACCACCGAGCAGGCAGCCCAGATGCGACCCGGGCAGAAGTACGTCGTCGCCGGGACCTCGTCGCACCCGATACGTGTCCCCATCGACGCCCTCGACGCGGACGACCCCCGACGCATCGCAGCACGACCCGACGGAAGCACCTCGACTCCCGACTTCCCGCCTCCGGTGGTGGCGGATCGCCGCTGACCCCGTCCTCACCGACGGTGTGCATGTCTGGTCAGGGGGCCTCGAGCGTCGATGCGGCCCGTCCTGCCGAATCCCTCGGAACCAGCCGAGTGAGCTGCGTGACGTGCTCCGGGGTCAGGTCGGCGAGCGAGTTCACCTGCAGCAGTTGCATGGTGCGGACGATCTCCTCGCGCAGGATGTCGATCATGCGGTCGACGCCCGCGCGGCCGCCGCCCATCAGGCCGTACAGGTAGGCCCGACCGACCAGGGTGAACGACGCTCCCATCGCGATCGAGGCGACGATGTCGGCGCCGTGCATGATGCCCGTGTCGACGGCGACCTCGAAGTCCGGCCCGACCTCTCGCACCACCGACGGCAGGAGATGGAAGGGCACGGGCGCTCGATCGAGCTGGCGCCCACCGTGGTTCGACAGGATGATGCCGTCGACCCCGCGCTCGGCAAGCTCGACCGAATCCGCCACGGACTGAACGCCCTTGACGACGATCTTGCCCGGCCAGATGCTGCGGATCACGTCGAGATCGGCGAAGGAGATGCTCGGGTCCATGGCGGAGTTCAGAAGCTCGCCCACCGTTCCCCCGGTCGTCGACAGGGATGCGAATTCCAGCTTGGCGGTGGTGAGGAAGTCCCACCACCACCACGGCCGCGGGATCGCGTTGGCGATGGTCGACGCCGTCAGTTGCGGAGGGATGGAGAACCCGTTGCGCTTGTCGCGCAGTCGCGCTCCGGCGACGGGGGTGTCGACGGTGAACAGCAGCGTGTCGAAGCCGGCGCGGGCGGCTCGCTCGACGAGCCCGAAGGAAATGTCGCGTTCCCTCATGACGTAGAGCTGGAACCAGTTTCGGCCCGTCGGGTTGGCTGCGCGTACGTCCTCGATCGAGGTGGTTCCGAGAGTGGACAGGCAGAAGGGGATGCCGGCGGCCCCCGCGGCACCGGCCCCCGCGACTTCGCCCTCGGTCTGCATGAGGCGGGTGAACCCGGTCGGTGCGATACCGAACGGGAGGGACGAGGGACCGCCGAAGACGGTGGTCGAGGTGTCGACTCGGGAGACGTCACGCAGGATCGACGGGTGGAACTCGATGTCGCGGAATGCTTGTCGTGCTCGGGACAACGAGATCTCCGCGTCGGCCGCGCCGTCGGTGTAGTCGAAGGCGGCCCGCGGAGTACGCCGCTTGGCGATCTTGCGGAGGTCCTCGATGGTGAGAGCAGCATTCAGCCGACGGCGGCGCGGGTGCAGATCCGGCTTCTTGAAGGACAGCAGCTCGCGCAGTTCGGCGGGGTTGGGCAGTTGGCGTTCGACGGGCATGAGCTCGATCTTGCCTCGGGACAAGGCGGTGTGTCTGCAGACGAACGGGGGTTGCCGGCAGGGCAACACCAACACGGCGCCGCCGACCGCCCCCACGTAGCACCTGCGCACACCATCAGGCGCTGCGTTTCCCACCGCCGTGTGAACGGCTCGACGTGGTGCAATCGGACCCCAAGAAGTTGACTGCCCGTGGCAGCGGCACGTTGGACACGTTCACGCTGCAGTGCAGCTCCACCATGGGCACCAAGAGGTCGGGAATGGGCTCCGGTTTCGTGCACAGCGTCACCTGCGCCGTCGACTCCTTCTACGCAGACGTTCTGCAGCCCTTGCGTGAATGGGTTCCAGCCGCACCTCACCCCGTAGACCCCGACGACACGTCGGTGAACGAGCACTAGCCGGAGACGAGACAAAAACGCCGTCCGCAGTCGCGCTCGACACGCCGGTGCGACGGGAGGTGCCGCTGCCGCATCACGAGCTTCTAGCGTGGGGCGATGATCTCCGACGTGTCCGCTTCCTTCCCGGAACCCCCTTTACCACTGGGTCCGTCCGGGCTTGTCGCCCTCGAAGCGGACCTGCTCGGCGCGGTCGCATCGGCGAAGCCACGCGCCTCCACTCTCGACGTGATCGAACGCGTTCTGAGAATGAGGGGAGGCGGCGGCAGCGTCGATTCCGTGCACACGGCTCTCACCACCCTGGCACTACCCGTTCGCCTCCAATTCCCGCTCTTCAGCTTTCACGGCAACGGGGGCACATGGGATGACGGAGCGGACTCGCCAGAAAACACGCGAGTCGCCCTGACGGGACTCGGCCGGGCCGCCGCCGACGCGGTCTCGGGGACAGGTCCGCCGGTACCGTGGGACCTGCTCAACGGGTCGATTCATCGGGGTGGCGCACGAATTGCGTTCACTGCCAAAGCCGTCGCCTACGCCATGGACCGCGCGTTGACGAACGAGCCCATCGACACCGACCACCTCGACCTGTGTGTCGCTTCCGGTGCGGTCGCTCGCGGCGACCTCCAGTCCTACGTCGACGGGCAGCCCACAGACTTCGACCTCGCCTCCACGATCGTGGCCACCGAGTCCGGAGCCGTGGTCAGGGGAGTCCCGCCCCGTATCAGCCCGCGAACGATTGCCGACTACGTCGGTCGCACATACCTCCTTCCCACAACGGACATGACGGTCGGATCCGACGTCCGCGTGAACGTGTGGGTGCCACCCGAGGGTGGCGACTCCAGGCTCGCTCCACTGCTGGAAGGAACGGACGAGGGGTTGCGCGAGCGCATCGTCCTATGGTTGGGGCAGCCACTTTCGCAGTTCCTGGCGGAATGGATACGGCGACACGGACCCGACCGCGCACGGGCAGGGCTGACTGTGTTGGCTACGACGGCCTCAGAATGACTCGGATGTGAACCATTCTCCGCCTCTGATTGACGAAGCACGGAGCAGCAGCCCTGAGAAGCCGCGGCCCTTGTGCAGCGACCGACCCGGTGGTCTAATTCGGCGTCATTCCGATTGCAGGCTTCGCATGATGGACAGGACAAAGGCCAGCGCCACCGTAGGTAGTATGAAACCAAGTATGTTGACGACGTTCGGCGCGCCACCCGAAAGCGTTCCGCCGACGCCGATGAGCCAGAGTATTGCGAGAGCTGCCGAAACTGCGTTGGAAGTTCGCTTGTCGACACGTAGTGCCGCTGTCACACAGAGAGCAACCACCAGCACCATAATTGCAATGTAGCTGAAACCGAAATAGTCGAATAGCGACTCATCGCAATCCAACCCGGTGTCAAACACCTCACAGCTCGAAATTTGAAGCAGTGGGTAGTTGCCGACTATGAGCATGTACGCGGTTGTCACTGCACCCAACAGAACCCAACCCACCGATATCGCTCTTAGTGCCACCAATTCCCGACTCCTGTTCGATCGTTGTTGAGCGCTTGACCTCGAACACCGACCGCGACGACCCACAACTGTGTGTTCTCCGGGGGCGGAACGGGCCGGTGGGCGGCGTTCAGAGCGGCCGCCCTCTCCGACGCCAGAACGGGGTCGCTGATCTGACATCGCTCGACTGCGTCCAGCGTGCCACCCAAGACCTCCCGCAACGTTTGGACGTAGTCCTCTATCCCACGGCCGTCCGCATAGACCTGGTACTCCAGCTCAAGGATGTCGCCACGGTCGAACGGCCACGGTGGGAAGGGTTCGACGTCCCACACCGGGCCGCGGTACACGGGCATACCGCCGACCGCGGGCAGGTTCGGTGTGGCCGCGTGGACGAGACACAGCATCGGGTGCGTGTACAGCGCCGCCAGGCGTGCCTGTTTCGCAAAGGCATCGAGCATCGTGTGCGCGGTATGTGGATCGAGCTCGACGACGGTGTCGAAGCCGCCGATCGCGACAACCGTGCCGGTGCTGTCCGGGTCACTGCCGTAGTCAAACTGGGCCACGTCGCGCAGAACATCCTTGAACGCGTCCGAATTGGCCCCGTAGTAGCTGGGGAACGACATCGCGTCCGCCAGCGCGGCGTGCATGTCGGCGATGCTGCCCCATCCGTCGGCATCCAACCGGTGAACGAGGTACCCGAGGTTCTTCAAACGGGTACAGGCGCTGCCGAGCTGAAACGGTGTGTCGTAGCGGCGTACGAACGCGTTCTGCAGGAGGCACCAATCGAACTGCTGTCGCTGCGCTGCGAACAGGTCACCGTCGGTCGGGTCGAACACTCCCCTGGCAGATGACATGTCGGGAGCCTATGGCGAGGGGCGGACGCACCGCATGTTCTTTACGACGAACCGGAATGCGTACCTTATCGGACAACTCGTTACGCACGCCGCGGGACCGGCGGGACATCACCGGGACCAAGGTCGGCATCTACTATCGGATTACGAGCTTCTCCATCACTGAGGAGGGAGGGAAGAGATTATCCGATGAGTGGTCTCGCGATCGCTGGAGTCCTCCTCGCACTCGGGCAGACGCTGACCGTGCGTTCGAACCTGGAAATTTCACAGTCGAATCGGGGTTTCCGGCTGCCGATCCTGTTCGGGCGGTTCGCCGTACGTCCGTCACGGGGCGTCTTGCGACGCCGACTCCTGGGGGCCGTCGCGATTCTTGCTGGGGCGTGGCAGCTCTTGGACGTCCTGTGGGACATGCGACCAGGCTGGGCGCTTTCAATCTCCGCCATTGTCGCGCTCGGTGGCTGCGTGCTGCCCCCGCTTGTCATGACCCTGCGCCACAACCGAAACCACCCGGTGACCGGAGGTCGGAGGTAATCGCCGATCGCTGCTCATTAGTGGGCGCCGCCAAGAGGTCCCCGATTCCCTCCATGGGTGATTACACCCGGTTCGACGGGCAGCAACAGTCTCGAATCCACAGCATGCGGATCAGCCTGACCAGTCTCTCCGAGGCCTTTGCGCCATAGACTCGACTCGTGGACGTGAGTCGGTCGGTGAGAAGCCGGCTCTGGTGGGTGCCCGGGCTGTTGAAAGTAGCCCTCGTGGCGGCCGTCGTGTCGTCGCCATACTGGTACGACAGATACCTGCGCATCATTCCCCGTGAGCCCGCTTCCCTTGTTTCAGAACCGACCTGCGTAGCTCCCGGCGTAGCTGCCGCGTTGACCAGTGGCCCCCGGTCGAACGCTTCACCCCTTCCTGCTGCCGGGACAATTCCCCCTACGTTCGTTCCAGTGGACGTCGTGCTGTGCTTGCAAGGCGACATCACTTCGGCGGGAATGGAGGTGATCGAGGAACATCGGTCAGGGGATCTCCGTCGGCTGGTCGCCGCTATAGCAGCGCCGTCGCGACCGGCGTCATGGTTCAGCTTCACCGACGTCGATGCCTCACCCGTCCCGCTGGTGTGGCTGGTCGACGCCAACGGGCGGGCGATGCTAGCGGAGCTTCCGCGCGAGCGGGAGCACGGCCTGGTCGCACCACCAGTCCTGGTGGCCATCGACCAACTGACACTCGTCAGCAGAACTATCCATCGCCCTTCTGCCTGATCAGCTGCGCCCGCGGATCCAGGCGAGTTCATCGACCTCGACACACTTCCGCTCCAACACCGGGCACGGTGGTTGCGTCGAACCGAAGGTCGAACGTCACCGACGGTGTCGGCTCGGTGATCGCCGGCCAGGCGTCGGCGTGCAGACCTGGCCGGAGGGCGCCGAACGCGGCCCGGAACCGTGACCACGCCTCGTCGTCCTGCTCCCTGTCGAAGTACGTCCACCCGGGCGGTAGAAGATCACCGTGGTCGACGGTGCAGGGCGTCATGGGCTCGATCGTGCCGCACCGGCCTGTTGTCGGGCCCCGTCACCGTTCGACCGCGCGCGCCGCGCGGCGACCGATCACGAACGAGACCAACGCTGCGGTCACGCACGTCAGCGCAGCGAGAGTGATCGCACCCGAGCTCGCCGCGATGACGGTGCCGGCCTCGGGAAGCTCGATTGGTTCACCCGTGACCCACATCAGCACACCGCTCGGCCGCCTCCCCAATGCCGAGAAGCCCAGGACCGCAAGCATTACCGGCAGCAGTATCCCCAGTGCCTTGATAGAGGGGTCCGATATCGGCGTCGACAGGAAGGAGTAGGCGGCGGCCACGGGGAGAATCGCGGTGTAGGCGATTGTCGATACGGTGTTGTCCCAGAACAGTCCGGAAACGCACACTGCCGCCAGCGCGCAGCACCCCGCCACCGTCGACGGAATTCGGCGGGCCATGACGAAACCCGCGGCGATTCCCACCAGCGCGAGCGGCGCCAACCACCACCCACTCCAGATCACGTCGTTGACCGCCGTGGCGGCGACTGCCAGGCCTGCGCAGAGGAATCGGCCGTCCGAACCGGACCGCAGCGCGACAACTGTCACGACGCCCACAGTCACAGCGACGGCAGCCACCCATTGCCCTGGGGACGAGGCGCTGTCACCGAACGACACGTAGACACCCCAGATGACCACCGCTGCAATCGGTGCTGCGGCCGACCGCGATAGTGGCGGCCGTGCAGGCAACGGCGGCAACCACTTCAACGTCGCTAGGATGACCACACCGACCAGAACGAGCACCGCGATCGGAACCAGCGTGGTCGCGGAATTGCCTCCGAGGCTGATCGACCAGTCCCGCGGTGAACCCAGGCGCGCATCGACTTCTCGCCGTGCGAAGTCAGCGGACGCCGCACCGAGAACCAGAGCGGTCAGGCAGGATCGTTCCGATCCAGCAGCGGACACCGCGAAACTCAGGAGCAGACCGGCCGCCACCCCCGTTGTCGTCGGTGCCAGACCCGTGGGCACCGAGACCACCGACGGCGCCGCAAGCACCGCGAGTCCGACAACAGCGCCGATAACAAGGGCAGCCCGGTTACCCGCGCCGAACTGAATCACGACCGCAGCCACCACGAGGGCAACGCCCGCTGCCCATGACGAATTCAAGAACAGGTCGGACCAATTGTTGCCGAACGCGTACTCGGTGCGAGTGGCGGTTTCGGCCTGGTACAGGTCGATCGGCCAGGCATTGCTCAGAGCCCATACAGCCACCAGTGCAGTCCCGGCAATTGCACTCGAGCGGAGAAGGATTGGGAACGAGAACGACACGTGGTCACCCTACGGCCCCGTGTCTCGTCAGCGCGCCGTCGTCCACAAAAGCCCGTTCGTGCGCGGATCGACGGTGATGTAGACGCCGTTGCAATGGGACAGCCAGTAGAGGCTCACCTGCCCGTGGATTCCGAGCCAGAGCAGGGACCGCACTGTCGTTCACGTGCGCACACCCCGGCTCGCGCTTACGGTCATCACCGTGGGCAATCCGCGCACCGCCGCCATCGGTCTGTACGTGCTGGCCGTGATCGTGCGCGTCCTGACGTGGTCGGGGACCTCAGCGGCCCAACGCAGCGCGGACGTCGTCCTGCTCCTCCTGGCCGGCGCCGTCGTCGCGGCGATACTCTCCGTCGGGTACCGAAAGGGTGAATCGTGACCGAATGGGTGGAAGTCCTGCGCGCCCTCACCACACCGAACGACGCACCGCTGCACGGGACCATCCGCGAAGACGCCGGTTCCCAGCGTGACCCGGTCATGTTCAAGACCGCTGGGTACCGGCCGATGTTCGTCCGGGCTGTCGACGACTGCATCGTTTGGCTCCACGGTCCCGCAACGCGCGTGGAGTACGACGGTGACCCCGTGTTCATCACCGACGGCACCACCGCCTGGGACTTCACCCCCGATCCGCAGCGCCCACTGGTGGGGCCGACGGATCGGGTGCACTACTTCGGTAAGAATCAGTTCCTGATCAAGCGACGCGCAGCCGCGGAATGGGCCGGTGACGACTTCACCAGACCGACCGGGCCCATCACCGAAGAGACGTTTGTCGACCGTCGTTGTTGGACAGTCGAACTCGCCCCGCCCGAACGCAAGCCGCACCCGATGCGCATCTGGGTCGACATCGAGACGGGCCGCATACTCGGCTACCGCGTCGACGCGGTCGGCGTCGGCGCGCACTATGTCGACCTGACGGTCGGAGAGCCTATCGATTCCTCGATATTCGCCTGGAGCGGTCCCACACAGACGCAACGAGAGCGTCAGGACGAACTCCGTCGCCGCAGCGACGACGTGAAGAGACATCAGGCGCAGTGGTTTGCGGGCACCGTGACCGCCGAGCCGCTCATCGCGCGCGTCCCCGTCGATTTCACCCCCACCACCGTGCCGGCCGCGGACGACGAAACCGGCGCATTCGAGGGGTACAACGAGCACACCATGCTAGCCCGGAACCCACGGTCCCCCGACGGGAGCTGGGCACCCAGATGGGGCCCGCTGCACTACGTGTGGTCCACACCCGACTGGGACTGGGCGGCCGCGATGAACGAGGTCGACATCGACGACGACACCGTGCACGCGTTGCAGAACATCCTCCACCCGGGCGTCCCCGTCGACCGCCAGCGACGCATCGATCCACCCCGCCGCGGCCGAGTCGATTGAGCCTCCCGATAAGCCCCTACGAGCTACCGTTCGTCTCGTTTGGGCCGACGGACCTGCCCAACAGCGTTCCCAGAGGAACCTCGATCTCGCCGACGTGAATGCTGCGTCTCCTCGAGGTGTGCCACCCCTGCGCCGCGGCCAGGACCGCACCCAACAGCGCCACCGCCACCACAGAGAATCCGATGCGGCCCAACATGATCAGTGATCCGACGCCGAGTAGCACCAGTGCCGCCACGCTCCCCCAGCGCGCGGCCGGGCGCGGCCACAACGCCGGCACCGCACACAGCAACGCAGCGCCCACGACGACCGCGGTCGCACCCCACCCGACGATGTCGAGGGTGGACATCATGCAGGTGGCGGTGGCGTCGATGATCTCGCACGAGCTCACCTGGTACTCGCGAATCGACCCGGCGACGACACCCACCGCGGCGACAATGGCCACGATCGAGGCCAGCACCAACCACGCCCACCGCGCCGAAGCCCCGGCAGTTGACCTTTCGCCGTGCATCGCCGCTGTCATCGCCTCAGCCTAAGCCGGTGGCTGGTCGTCCTCGACCCAGTCGAGCCGCTCCCCGTTTGACTCACTCACCCACAGGCGGACATCGTCGGCGACGATCCTCGCCGCGTCGGTGAACCAGTACGTCTAGTCCGGTGCCCACCCGGCGATGACGCTCGCACAGTCGTCGTCGACCGGAATCTCTGTCGTCGCAGCGGAGAGGTATCCCGCTGCGGTGAGGTGGACGCCGTCGTACACTTCGCCCACCCGCAACCAGTCCGGGATGACCCACCTGCCCGCCCGACCGGTGGTGCGGTACCACTCGTGTCGCTTCTGCGCCGTCACCTCGAGCGAAAATCGCCGGCACAACTGCGCCCACGCCTGTGGCCCGTCGACCTCGAACACCCGAGCACCCTCCGCGACGGTGACGCGCCGCGACACCGCTCGCGGCGGGTCCGAGCTGTCCTCGACGAACCACAACCCGCAGGCGTCCCATCGGCCAACAGACGAGACGAACACAGCGTCGGCGGCGTCGACCACCACTCACCCCCAACGCTGGCGGTGGGATCCGTGGGCCGCTCCCGCAGGGCGCGCTCCTCCTCCACTGCGGTGCGAACGGACCACTCGGACAACACCTCCGCCGCCGGCCGCCCCACCGCGGAATCGTCGAGAAGGTCCGCGTCACCGAAGCTCCATCCCACCGCCCACTGCTCGTTCAGCGCCGCATCCGCCGACCACCACTCGGTCCACGGGGACTGCGCGACGTGCTCGGCGACCCGCCGCAGCGCTCCCCGCACGGCATCGGTCGCGGCGAGAACGTCCGCGCCATCCGGTTCCTGCCAGTACCGCGCTAAGTCCATCGAGAACTCCATCGCTTGCCGCACCGCGGTCGCGGTCATCTCCGGCAACACCACGCGGGTGAGTCGGTCCGCTACTTATTCGGCGGTCACTACCGTCCGCCGCGCCTCCTCCGCACCGGGACCGAACATGACCACCCCGGAGCCCCGATCGACGTCGAGGAGATACGCCGCCAGGAACACCGCCCTGTGAAACGAGTTGTCCGACTGCACCTCCGACAACCGTTCCGCCGCATCTGCATATTCGAGCAGCAACCGTCGAGCACGCGGACCCGCCAACAACGTCTCGACCACACTCATCGCTTCACCATCCCAGACAGACGACGACGGCCCCCACCGATTGCCGTGTCACACGAGTCGCGCAGCGATACCCGCCACGTCGATCACCTCGGGGTCGGCCATCACGGGGCTGTCCGTGCGGAACCGGCGCACCGCACCGTCGATGACGAACACCTCTCCGTCGGCGCCGGCAGCGACCCGTGCCGTGTGTGTAGAGACCGGCACACTCGTCACCGGCTCGAGGCTGGCCGAATCGTGCACGGTCAGCACCCAGGACGCCCGCGTCCGATCCACCACGACAGGTCCTGGCAACGGCCACCACCCGGCCGACGTGCCGTTCGGGGTGGGCGTCACGGTCCAGGACAACTCGTCCGTTCGACCTCCTCCGACGGGGTGTCTCGCGAAGATGCGTTCTCTGCGCACGCTCAGGTCGGACTCCACCACCCCGACGTCTGCACCGTGCACCAAGCGCAGCGCATCGCCCATCAGAAAGGGCTTCCGGTGCCGGTTTCGCACCAGCGGGATCGCCGATCCGACCGTGCATTCGCCCGAAGACGACACCCGCACCAGATGCAGCTCCGACCTCCCCCGTGGAAGCACCGCCGCGTAGACGTAATCATCCACCACCACGATCGAACTGACATGACCGGCGACGGCGGCAAGGTCGACCGGTTCGCGACTGGGCGAATACTGCCGCCACACCGCCGTACCGGTACACGCCACCAGACTCCCACCGGCCGCGGCACCGGCGACCACTGGCTGATCGTCCACCCGCACCGGATCCGCACCCTCGGTCACCCAGAACGTGCCGTCCTGGCCGGTGACCCAGCATCCCGACGGGGTCGCGTACACCCTCCGCGGTGTTCCGATCGCCCCCGGCAGCATCACGCGAGTCGCGCGGTCGTCGGCGTCGATGCGCAGCACCACCGGCAACGCGGAATCCACCACCCACAACACACCACCCGCGGCACTCACATCACCGGGCACCAGCTCCGGCCGAACCGGCAGCGCCGGAACGTCGTCCAGGTCCAGATCGACCACCACACTGGTCTCCATATCGGCACTGTCTCCGTCGTGCTCGGTGTCCCCCAAGCCAAAGAACCGCGGAGCGGTGTCCACCTCACGCAGCCGGTAGTGACCGGGGACGGAATACCAACCCCCGGCGCCGCGGCGCTCGTACCGTTCGGACGCCATCCGCACCCGCGTCACCCGGCCGCGGAACCGACCTCGCATGTCGGGCCCGAACGAACCCCAGAACACCCCGGTGAGGTCGACCTGCCCGGTCCGCGGAACGGCACCCCGCCACGACGCCGTCCACCCGTCCCCACGCAGCAACCCCGACCACTCCCAGCGGCGCGGGGATTTTCGCCCGTGTACTGCCAGATAGGGGGCCGCTCCGACGGCACCAACTCGGCCCGTACCCGCACCGCATGCGGTGCTTCGGCACCGGTTTCGATGAACTGCAATGGCCCGGCCAACACTTCGCCGCGGCGCGGCACCGCGATCTCCCCGTCGCCGATAACCCACGACTCGATCCGGACAATCAAGCTGCGTGGACCGGTCACGTCCGCTCACCCCGCTCGAACGCGGCGTTCCCTTCGGTAGGACCGCCAGGTTCCGGATTGTCGTCGGCGCCGGGGGCGTGGACGAACCAGGCACCAGCGGTGATATTGGTCAGCAGGGCCGCAGTCGCCGGGTCGTCCTCGGGCCGCGACTTCACCCACACCGCCGTCCCGACCGCCGCATCACCGACGTCGACGACGGTCGTCTCGCCGCCCGTGCGGCGAAGGACTCCGCGGCGCCCCGACATCCACTGGACACCGTCGGCGTCGGTCACCACGTCCGGCCGCCGACCACGTCGCCGCACCTCGAACACGGTCTGCCGATCGGTCACCTCCCGCAACGACTTCGTAGCCGGATCGCACACCCACAACGCCACCGCATCGGCGGGACGTCGGATCATTCCGTGCCGTCGATCCGCCACGAGGCGATCCGACGTCGACCCGAACACGTACACCTGACCGTCGACGAGGCCACTCGGCTGACCGCCGCCGGCGCACACACGCTCAACGGTGACCGCGTCCTCGCCGTCGACGACGACGCGATGCACGTCGTGCATTCCGACGATCCAGCATCCATCGTCAGCAGCGTGTACACGGCGGGTGACGTCGCCGCTCGGCTCCTCGATGGGCAACGGCAGTAGGAACTCTCGCACCACCGGCGGATCCTGACGCGGGTGGATGCGCAGCACGATCGGGTCCGACCGGTGCATCATTCACACCACCCCGGCGCCGGCGTCGATCGCCCCCCGGGTCGAACGAGGGCCGGTCTGTCGGAGGGTCCCCCAACTCGAGGTCGACGAGCACACCTGTCACACCGCGGTGGGGCAGGCCGTCGTCTGGGAAGGAGAACGGCTTGAACTCGACGGGCACCTCGTCCACCTCGGTCAGCGACTCGGTACCACCGACTTCACGCCGCCCCCCACCCTCGATCGGATCCAGGCGGACCTGCACGGACTGCAGAGACGACACACGACCGCGCACCGCGACCGGGCCGCCGGGATCGTTACCCAGAGTCGCCACGAAGTACCTCTGGACCGCCACCCGACCGGAACGCGGCGCATCCGACCACCACCCGGCGCTCCACCCCTCGCCGTAGAGCAGATGCCACCAATGTCGCCTGCCGTCACCGCTCTCGCGTGGCGCCATCCCGTAGGCAGGAACTGCGAACGCGGTCAGCGAATGGTTCAGTCGCGACGACGTCCCGGTGATCAGCTCGGCGAACACCTCGACGTCGTCACCGACGGACGCCCGCGGAAAAGACCCGTCCCCGATCACCCACCGCGACACGAGAACACGGAACGGTGGGAGAATTATCGAAAATGGTGCAGCAGAATACGATTCGGACGGTACGGACTCGTACATGTCGAAGCCCCGAGTAGTAGGAGGAACGCCGCACGACGGCGGCGGACTCGGGGTCACCTTAGATGAGGGTATCTCACGGGTACCGGCGACGACCAGAGCTGAACCTCGTGCGAGCGGGACGTGGCCATATCGGATCACCGCTGATCTCGCCGTACACGATATGTTCCAGGCGCTCTCCTGCTGTTTGACTACGAGAATGGTCCTGCAAGTTCCGAAAGACCCCGCGCCGGCCGCGTGGCTCACCCGTTCAGGAATCGCGTGGGACGTGCTCGCTACCTTCGGACCGCACACCCTGTACCCGGCGCACGCCCGCCTGCGATACATCCCCGACGACGGCGACGCCCCGAGGCCGGAGATTCCGCCGCGGCCCCTCGGCGAGCAGGGCGACGGCCCCGTCATGGCCGAGCTCTGCGACATGCTGGCCGCGGACACCACCACGCCGCAACTCTGCTACTTATGCCTGTGGGAGGGGTGGCCGGAGATCGACGAGACCATCACCACGGGTCCACCCGTCGTCGCCATCCCGAATCGCATCTACCACCTGTTCTCCGGCCCGCTGAGCGACGTCGGACAGTGGTGCGCCCAGCCCACTCCCGACATGCCGCCGGCGGCGTTCATCTGGCCGGCCGACCATGCCTGGTGTGTGGCATCGAACGTCGACCCGACCTGGGCAGGCATCAGCGGATCCGAGGCCACGATCTCGCGACTCGTCGCCCAGACCCGACTCGACATCGTCGCAGCCGATACGCCACGAGCTCGTTGACAATGGGGGCATGGAGCAGCAGCGCACAGAGCTCGCCGAAGAAGACGTCGCGAAAGGTCAATGTGTTGTGTACATCGGACCTGACAACGCAGAAGAGATATACGAGGACTGGTCGCGTCCTCGAATTCTGACTGCGGGTCATCCCGGGAAGATTTACGATCCGTCTGTTCAGCACATTCGTGTCGAGTGGGTTGGTCTAGAGCATGAGCCGATCAGCTACGCCACCGGCTTCTGCACCAACCGATCGGAAGTCGGGCCAGAAGGCCGGGCGTTCATACGTGGTCGAGCGAAAGTATCTGCCGAGGAGTACGAGGAACTAGCATCGAAGATTGTGCGAGGAACCCGGCGCGGAGAGGTTTGACTCTCACGCTGCCGGCGCTACGGGTCAGACCCTTCGTGGAGCGCCCTCGTACGTCTCAATGCGACAGGGCGTGCGGCGTGCGTCTTCGAGGGCCTCGAGGCAGCCGACGGTGGATGCCTGATCTACGTCGAGGGCGGAGTCGTCGACCAGGTCGGATTCGCCTACCTCCCAGACGGTGCACCCCGCCTCGGCCCACCCGCCGGCGAACAGGAGATCGGCTACGCCGAACTCGACGGCGATTGGTACACCTTCCTGCGCCGATTCTGAGCACTACGACGTCAGGAGTGAATGCCGCTCCCGCAGGCGTTCATCAGCCGTCGGCCTCGAGTGACTCCGGTCGGGCGACGGTGCGGAAGACGACTCCCGGGTGGCGGTCGCTGCCGTACTCCCATCGGATGGTTGTCGTGGGCCCGCTGCGGCGAGGCCGCACGCTGACGGCGCGATAGTCGTAACCGTCCTGCCGCACTCGCTCCCACTCGAAGTCCACGGTCTCTCCCGCAATCGGGTCGGGAACGCCTGTTCTGGAGATGTGAATGGACTCGTTCCTGCGTGTAGGAGGCAGGGTGATCGCCCACAAGTGGCCGAAGTGGACCCAACACCCGCCGGGTGTGTCGGGCGACTCCACCACGCCCCATCCCTCGTCCCCCCACATTGCGATGACACCGGTGCTGGTCATGACCTCACCCTAGGTTCTGAACCCGACGAAACGGACCGCATGGCATCCTTGGTGCATGGTCGACCGAGACGAGACCGATGTGTCGGTTGACACGAGCGACGCCGGAACCGTCGACATGTTCGTCTGCGACGCGCAACGCCGTTCACGCGATGCTTCTCGGGTGCAGTGGGTTTCGTTGTCTCCGTTGCTTTTCGTCGGCCTGTGTCTCCCGGTCGGTCTCATCGTCGCCAACTCGCGAACGGTCATCGGTGACGCGGTCGCCTGGTGGATGCTCCTCGGCGTGTTCTCGCTCGTGGTGTTCATTCCACTCGCCGTGGTGGGATCTCTCGGGGCATCCGCACTTCGCCGCGCTCGTCCGTGGCTCGGGCGGTGGCTCGGTTCGATCGGCGCGACCGCGGCGATTCTGACGTATGCCTCGTTCGTGTTCTCGGTTGTAGAAACCGTTGTCGCCCCCGAAATCCGTGATCCGAACAGCTGGGGCCCTGTACTCACACCCGGCGCTGCGGCGCTCGTCGTCCTTCCCTACGCGATCGGGGTCGCCGCCAATACCTCTGTGCTCGTTCGCTTGTGGCGACGTACGGGCACGTTCACCGATCGCGTCCACAACGGCACGAGGGGAGCAGCACCCTGACTGCGGTCACCGCGCGCTTCGGACACGATCAACACCCGACCGACAAGGAGCCTCGATGAAACGCGTTCTGCCCCTCGCGCTTGTCGTTCTCGGCTCGATCGCATCACTGATCGCCTATTTTGCGAAAGACACGTTCCTGCTGTGTGTTCCCGTCGACTGGGATGACGACATCCCCTGGACGGAACGAGACTCGGTCGCCGAGAGCCGTGGAATGGTCGCAACCGAATTCGACAACACCCGCCGCGCGTTCCCGGTCGTGGGCGCCACCTGCAGAGCCACGGTCAGCCCAATCATCGACGGTGACGGCAACACCGGCCCCAGCTATCGCGGCGCCGTCGATGTCGTGAACGGGCCTCTCACCGCGGCCGTCGTCGCGGGGCTCGCTGTCGCGGTGCTCGGACTCGTTGCCTACGTCTGGTCTCTGTCGCGATCCACATCCACCGCGTCACGGGGGTCGACAGTCGATCTCCCGGACAGGCAGGACATTCTGGCGTCACTCGAAAGCCGCTTGGACGTACTCGAAGCGATCGACCTGGCCACCGAATGGCGGACCGACGTGTTCCACATCATCGAGGCCGCCCCGGATCCCGCCGCAGCGCGCCGTTCGCTCAGAGAACTGCTGCAAGTGTCGGAGTCAGGCGCCAACGCCGTATTGGCCATGCAATTGCGGCGTCTGACGACGAGTGAACGCGGCGCGCTCAGAGCCGATGTCGAGGCGCTTCGCCACGAACACCGGCAACTGTCGGGGCGACCGCCGGACGATCGCTAGTCATGCACCCGCTGCGACGTCGGCTCTGGACGCAGTAGCGACGCGAACCTGCCGCACCATGTGCTGTCAGACCGAGTTCGAACCAGTGGACAGCGGACCGAACCGCTCGGTCTCGGTACTGTCCTCCCATGACCGGCGCAAAGCGGCACGACCTGATCGTCAACACCTCCGTGGTCATCACGATCGTGGCCGCCGGCATTGTGGTCGCGGGTCTCCTGCCTCGGGACGACGCCGCCACAGAGGACGCCACGGGACAAAACCCTGGGGAGCAGGTCGTGTCGGAACCGGTCCGGTACCCGGTCGATATTCCCGGCTGCGACACCGTCCAGGCACCACCCGAGGGCGACGGCAGCCTGCGGTTCTCCTTCGCCACCGTCGGCGGGGTCGACGCCGAGTACGACAACCCCGCGTATCCCTGGCTGACGGCAGGAAAGGCGACGGCCATGTCGGAGGCGGTTCGCGCGGCACTTCCTGCTGAGGCCGACGTGGCCTTGGCGCCGCCATCGCAATCCTTCGTATTTCAACCGGTCGAGGACTTCGGCGAGGACGCCCCCGAGGGAGTGCAGCCATTGACGTCGGCGACGGGCCAGGTGGTCCGCGACGGATCCTCGGCGTACGCCAGCATCAGCGTCACACCATCCGAAACCGGGGTGCCCGACTGTGTCGCAGGGGATCTCGACGTTCGCACCACGGGGCCGGACGGCACTGTCGTGGACATCCTCGACACCTGGTACGAGGTATCCGGCACCCGCACGTACACGAGAAGCGCTTCCGCGTATCACCCGGACGGCACCCGCGTGCACGTCAGCCTGTCCGGGCCGGACCCGAACACGCTGCCCCTCGAAACCACGGATGTCGCGAACATCGCGGCGCTTCCCGAGCTCGCTCTGACCGCCCCGGTTCCACCCGGAACGCCGGCACCCCGGCAGGACTGCTCGGTGTACGCCGCCTCTCCTGCTGGGACGGTGGATGACATCCGTGAGGACTCGCTCGACGCGGCCAATGCGGCACTGACCGCCGCGTGGGAGTCGATTCCGAATGCGCCTCGGCTCAGCAGACCGATCGGATCTCTGGTTCCCGACGGCTTTTCCGCCGGAGCCTGTACCGACGCCGACGTCGTCGATACCCGAATCGGGCTGTCCGTCAGCGTGATCGGAGGGCAAGTGCTGCCGTCCCCGGTCGATCCCTACGATCCGGCGACCGCGTACGGTCCGCTCCCGGTCACGCGGACACTGCCGGACGGGGCGGTTGTGCAAATCGAAGACTCGACCATCGTCGACGGGTTGGTGTCCGAGGACGGCGCCACCCGGCTGGCGCGGTCGGTGTCCCTCACCCGACCGAACGGATTACAGATCACCGCTCGGTCCACCGCCGACGTGGATCCGGGATTGCGCACCGCGCCTCTCGCCTTGCCCGAACCGTTGGGCTTCGACATCCTGGAGACCCTGGCGCAGGCACCGATCGCCGAGTGGCCATGACACGGCGAGAACAGGACGCGTCCACCCCCGCGAGCGCCGTACGGGCCGGCGTCGCCGTGGCGATCGCAGTCGTATCCGTCTCCGCGGCCGCGGCCGTCCTCGTCACCCACGAGAACCGAACGGCTGCATCGCCGGACGGTGGGTCCGAGGTGACGACGTCCCCGGACCCGTTGATTAGCGACCCATCCGTACCGGCTCACAACGCGCGGTGGCAACTGGACGCCGCCGATGTGTTCGGGCGCACCTTCGCCGCATTCGTCTCTCCCACTGAGAATTTGCAATTCGACTCCGGTGTATCGGAGGTCATCGACGCCGGTGGCACGGTGGTCGCCGCTGTCGGACTACCGAACCCGCGCACGTACATGCTCGACCAAGCCCGGCTCGTGGGTATCGATGCCTCCGACGGCACCGTGCGGTGGTCGGTGGCGCCCGAAGGCGGCCTCGACAGTTGCGCGGACAAACCGATCCGAGGCGAGATCATCTGCTTCGATCCCTACTCGGACGATCCCGGGTTCGTCGCCATCGACGTCCGAGACGGCGCGATCAGACGAGTACCCATCCCGACGGGGTGGTTCCCGTATGCCATCGCTGCCGACGATGACCGCCTTTTCGTCCTCGAGGGGAACCCCGAGGACAGTGAGTCCGTCCTGCACGGAGGTGACCTCGACGCCCTCGCCGGAGCCTGGACGTTCCCGGTCAATGCCTTCGCGCCCTGGGAGGGTGTGGAGGGAACGCTGATCCATGTTGCCGACGGCCGCGGTGTGGTCACCCTCGGCGGCGAGGCGCGCTTCTTCGATCTCCTCACCGGCGAACCCGTCGACGGCCTGGAACTGCAGGCGTCGGGCACCGTCGTCGACACCGCCGCCGGGAACGAAGTGTGGCAACTCGACGAGCCCGGCGACACCGAGATGAACGTCGACGGCACGATCTACACCGTGACGGGTCCGTCCGTGTTGGCGTCGGATTCCGGGACCAGCGAGACGCTCTGGGCATGGAACGTGCCCAAAGACGCGGACGGATTTCCGGTATCGGGCTCGATCCAAGCGGTGGGAGCAGCTGTGTACTTCGTGTCGTCGAACGTTCTGACTCAGCTCGTCGCACCGTAACGGGGAGCGTGAGAACCCCTTTCCAGCAACGGTTCTGCGGTCCACTGACTGTGTTACACCCGCGATATGTGGCACCGCATGACAGCTCACGACGGAGACACTCGGCCCGGCTGACCTATTTCGATCGCCCAGCTCACCGCATGTAGATGAGAATGGCGAGATGAGCGCGTACCAACGGCCCCCGGTCGCGACGCCGGAGTTCCGCAACGCCGACGGCGAGATCATCGAGTACGGGAACCAGTGGGATGGCCCGCCCCCGGAAGATGCCTATTCCGTCACGGCACATCCGGAACGGTACGCACCGTTGCATCTCGTTGCGGATGCTCTCGTCGAGCATCTCTGTGAAACATACGACGTCGAGGTCGACGAGGGCCTCGACACGGCGTCGGACTTGATGGGCCCGCATCGTGGTGTCATCCGGTCGGTTCGTCTGCGCCCGAGGGACGCGACGTGCGCGCCCGTGACGTTCGCCTTCACCGATTACCCGGGCATCGCCATGCATGCCGGCTTGCTTCACGACTTCGTGTACCCATCGTGCGGTTGCGACGCATGTGACACGACCTGGTACGACGAGGCCGATAGCTTCGAAGAGCAAGTTTTCGCGGTCGTCACCGGCAACTACACGGAGACGGTCAGGGGACGCTTCCGTCCATCGATCGGGTATTCGTTCACCTACCCCGACGGCGGTAGCAGCGGCTCGGGGGGATCCGGATTGCGCGATGTACACGCGGAAAGAGTCAAGGCTGCCGCACTTGTTCTGCGTGATTTGCCCGGCGGGTGGGCGCCGTGGCCGCGCCGAACCAAGGGCGGCTCGCCGAGCCTCTGAACGTCGTGTGACGTCGGCGCGCCTGACGGGTGCGCGCGAGTTCGACGCCCTGTGCGCGAGCGCGGCGCCCGAACTAGTTGGTGCGATATCGGCCCCGGTGCCAGGATCGACTCATGCGTGCGCCTGGCCAGCCGACCGTGTCGTTGTTCGTCGAGTACGGCTCCGACTTTCCGGTGTGGCTTTTCGATTACCCCTTCGCCGGGCGGCGGGGACCGATGAACGTCACTACCAACGAACTGCAGCTGAGCAACAACCTGATAGAGCGGCTCCACCGGTTCCAGCACAACTTCGACGAAAACTATGACGTACTGACCGGGTGGCGAACGACCGCGGCGGAAGATTTCCACCAGCACGAGGCTGCGGAGTTGCTGACGACGTTACGAGGCGAGGTCGAGCACCTCGGAGTGGTCGTGACTGCGCATTGTTGAGCCGGTCTGCGTCGTCGGTTGCCGAGAACAGCTGTTTCGCTGGGCATTCGGCTATCGCGCTCGACGGGCACCGCACAACGGCCGAAACCGGGCGCCTCTAGTCGTTCTCGTTCTGCTGGCGGCGAAGCTCGGCCCGCCACATGTCCGCAACCTCGGTCCGAAACGATGGGAGCTTGACCCGGTTTCCCGGACAGTTCGGGTCGGGTGTTCAGGCCACGTCTGAGGTGACTTGTCGATGGTAGGCGTGTTCGTAATCCACTGGCGAGGAGTAGCCGATCCCGGAGTGCCGGCGCTGCGGGTTGTACCAGGCTTCGGCCCATTCGAAAATCGCAGACGCCAGCTGGTCCTTGCTGTCCCATGATCGAGTGTCGAGCAGCTCGCGTTGCATCGTCGACCAGAACGACTCCATCATCGTGTTGTCGACGCTCGACGCCACCCGACCCATCGACCCGAGCAGGCCCGCAGAACGCAGGCGCTGGCCGAAAAGCCAACTGGTGTACTGAGATCCGCGATCCGAGTGCACAATGGTCCCGGCATCCGGGTGGCGGCGCCACAACGCCATCTGCAGGGCATCGACGACCAGATCGGTGCGCATGTGATCGGCGATCGACCACCCTACGATCCGCCGGGAGAATGTGTCGAGGACTCCGCAGCAATAAATCTTTCCAGTCGCGGTCGCATGCTCTGTGATGTCGGTGCACCAGATCTGATCAGGCCGCTCGGCGACGAACCTGCGGGCGACGAGGTCGTCGTGCACCGCTGGTACTGGTCGGTGGCGACGCTTGTGGCGTGCGCCGATGCCGGCAACGCCGAGCAACCTCATCACCCGTGCGACACGTTTGCGCCCGACCCGGATGCCACCGCCGAGGCGGAGTTCGGCGTGGACCCGCGGCGCGCCGTAGCACCCGCGTGAGCCTGCATGGATATCTCGGATGCTGTCGGCCAGCACCGCATCCACGTGAATCGGTCGGACGGTGGGCGGTGTCGCCACTCGTAGAACCCGGACCTCGACACCTCGAGGATCCGGCAGGTCACCTAGGGCGGGAAACCCGTCTACGGCCAATTCGTGGACCAGCCGGAACCCTATTTTGGGAGAATGTTCTCCCGAGCGAAATACGCGCTCGCGCGCTTCAATATCTCGACTTCGGTCTCGAGGCGCTTCTTGTCCCGCCGCAACTGAGCCAGCTCGGCGCGTCCGCTCGTGGACAGCCCGTCGGCGCGGCCGGTGTCGACGTCGTCGAGTTTCATCCACCGACGCAGGCACGATTCGCTGATGCCGAGGTCAGACGCGATGCGCATGACGCTCGCCCCCGGCTGACGGGTCAGGTCGACCGCCCGGCGGCGGAACTCCTCTGGATGTGCAGCGGGCATAGCTCGGACTCCTCTCCTGCAGCATCAACGCTACATATCAGGTGTCCGGGAAACCGGGTCAAGCTCCCACCTTGGTACGCGCTGGCTCGACGTCATCGATGCACTCGCGACGTTGGTGGGTTCGGACTTCCCTCGCTGGGTCGACTCACTCGATCCCACGTTGATACCGAAGCCATGCGCAGTCGAGTCGGTGCCTATGCGATTCAGATCGAGCGGTTGGCGGTGAGCGCGGGGTTACAGGCGGAGTTCGAGAACGCCGTGATGCTTCCGCAAATCATCATTCAACACAACGGCGGGCTGTACCTGGCGGCCCACCGTGACGACGCAGACCCGGGCCTGGCGTCCGCTAAGAACGGGCAGGCTTTCCTGCTCATGGTGGCGGCAATTGCCGGCGCCTTCGAAGCGTCGCTGAACCGTCAGTGATCGTCCGTCTCGTGCCGCGAGCGAGAAGCGGAACGAGTCTACTTCCAGATGTCCTCGTCGGGGACCCGCCGAAATCCTCCCCGACCCCGCAAGGCGGTCGGCTTCTCATTCGGCGACCGGCCCGTACGCGCGCCTTCGGCGAAGTCTCTGTCGGACACGGGAGGTGGTGAATCAGCTATCCCCGCTTCTTCGGGGTCGACGCCGGAGACGATGTCGCCTGCCTCGAATTCGCCAGGTACGTCGGGCATATTGGCCTCCGCTATCGTCGGAACCGTCTACGAGTACTTGCGAACGATTGACGCTCGCATGATCAGAATCCGCCTTCGGCCAGCCCCAGACAAGGGTCCTTTCTCGACCTCGCTAACGCGCCCAAGGCGGTCTCACGTCGCCGATGCGCCCATAGGCGACCATCTCCATCCAGAACGCGCACAGACCGTGCGCCCATTGCCCGGCGGTCATCGGAAACACGGGTGGGTGGTACCCGTACCGACCGACGTGGTCTCCCTGCGACGGTGTGCTCGCGAGGTCGGTCGACGAGGGAATGGGCACCGTGGCGTCATAGATCCCGGGGCGACCGACGAGGCGGTAGGTCAGCGTTGCCGACCGCCCCACCAGATGGAAGGCGACGGGAACGAACCGCGTGTGCACCCCGCCGCGAACGCGAAGCAGATCGGTGAGCATCCAAAACGTCGCGGCCGTGTCGTCGTCGGCGTCGCGCACGCTCGTCTCGATGCGCCACCGACCGTCAGGAGTGGTTCGTGGATCGAGGTAGGCGCTGGGGTCGGCGAACGGACCCTCACGCAGAATTCGTTCGCGCAGCACAGTGTTCGCATCGGAGGGTGCCAGTTTGTGTATCCCACGCTCGGCCCGGCGGTCCACCCGAGACCACTCGAAATTGGTCGGCGCCAGCATCGGGGCACCCGTCGCGTCCAGGATGAGTCCGAACCGGTACAAGCCCGCACGCGCCGGTATCCCGTCGTCCGCGGCCCGCAGGTATGCGTAGTCGGCCCACTCCTCGCCCACACCGGCACGAAACCAACCCTCGGCCTCGACAAGGGACACCTCCGCCGTCGGGTCCGACTGCAGACGCAACGGCGGCGCGGACGGCGCCAGTCGATACGAAGACACCACGGCGCGAACGAACATCGGGCCGCTATCCGCCGGGAAGGTACCGAGATCAGCGGTATACGGGTGAAAGCTGTGGCCGACGACGATGCGCGTGGCGTCGTCGTACACCGACGGACCGTAGAGGCGTTGATCCGGTCGCAGCCGGATGTCCGACCGCCCCTCGGACATCACCATCGATCGAATATCGTTCTGCAGCAGTGTGATCGGTCCGGGATGACGAGTTCGGATACGCGCTGCGACATCGGTAGCGTTGGCGGGACCGTCAGTGTGCGGCATGCCTTCTCTCGGATGTCATTCCGCAATCCTAGGCCCTCTGCGCAGCGGCGAGTTCGATCGGCGCCCCTCCCCGGCGCCACACGCCTTACTCTGATGCGATGGTGTCGACGGGTGTTGTCCGCGAGTGGCACTTCGACGGCCGGTGGGGAGTCATCGACTCTGATGACACCCCGGGCGGCGCCTACGCGCGGCCCCACGCGGTGCGCGTCGAGGGCGTCGCCGACCTCGACCGGTCCCCGATTCGGGGCTTGCGCCCCGGCACCGAAGTTGATTTCGAGTGGGCCACCGCACACGAGCCCGTCCGGGGAATGCACTATCACGTCGAGTGCGTCTGGCCGCGGGGGACGACCGCACCGTCTGCGCGAGAAGGGGCGTTCCAGACGAGCTTCTGGCACAGCGTCGACGCCCCGGGCCCCGATGGCCTCACCGTCATGCGGGAAGAGTCAGCCCGCGACAGCATGAAGACCGCGGCGATCGAACCGCGGCCCTTTCTTACCGCACTCGGGACGGTGCGCCTCTGGCACGACGAGCAGGGGTGGGGTGTACTCGATGCCGACAGCACCCCCGGCGGCGCCTGGGCGCACTTCTCCACGATTGTCGGCGAAGGCTTCCGGAGACTGGACCCCGGACAACGGGTCGAGTTCAACTACGAGCCGGCGATACAGGACGGGTTTCGGTTCCAAGCCGTGACGGTCCGGACACTATGAGCAGACGGCTCTGGGGCCGAGCGGCCATGGACAGGCGTCGGCGCATCCAGCGACTCTGTGCGTCACGCTCGACGCGTTCGGCACTCGCCTGGTTACTCGTCGTTATGACGGCGGTGGGGTGTTCGAATCCGTTCGTCGACCGCATCGCCTTCCGTCCACCCACGGCGGTGGTCACGTCGTCCCCGACGTGTCTCGCGGAGAACATCGTCACCGGTTTGACCGGACTGGGGCCGTGGGATCAGGCACTTGCCGGCAACGCACCCGAGCCGGGCTACCCGCCCGCCGACTTCCGCGTGGTCGGAGCGCTGCGTTGTGAACGCGGAACCGACGCCAGCGGAATGAGGACCATCGACTCGGTGCGTTTGGACGGCGACATGGCCGCCGTGCTCTCATCTTTCACCGCCGACTCGTACCGATCAACGGACGGGACAGCTTCGACTTGCATGTTCTTCGGTGTGGCCCCGGTAGGTCTGTGGCTCGTCGACGACACAGGAGCGGCGTTCCGTCCGGCATGGCCGTCGGACCCGTGCAACCTGCAAGACGGTCCCTACTTAGCCCTTCGAAAACTCACCGAAATCGGACGGTCCTCGCACCCCACCGGACTCGACGACCGGTTCACCACGGGCTGCGAACGGGATTCCCACGCGGCATCATTCGAGCCGACAACCGCGGACGACGTGGCCGCCGCCGAAGAGCACGAGCGAGAGTATGGCCGCGTAACCGCTCCCACACTGACGCTCCCCGTCGACGACGTCGACGCACTGGTCCTCTGCACCTATGAGCCGCCCGACAGCGAAGCCGCACCGGACGGAGGGGACGTGGTCGCCGGCACGCGCACTGTCCTCGACCGAGGCAGCAGTGCGGAACTCGTCCGATCGATCGTCGATGCTCCCTTGGCTCCGGCCTGCGACCAATCGAGCACCCGCGTCGCCTCCACCGAACTCGTGCGTCCGGACGGGTCGGGATCGACGCCGGTGTCGTTCGAACTCGACGGATGCCGCCGGGTCGCCGGACTCGGGGACTACCGCGTGACACCGCCGGCCGCGCTCACCGCCCTATCCAGCGCCTCGTGATCACGAACGTTCGATCGGGGCATGCGTTTTCGACACCCTGTCCTGGCGCGCGTCCAGGTCCGACGCGGACGCCGATCTCGTACCGGTCCGCCGGTGACCCTGCGCTCCCTTGCACTACGGTGACCCGATGACGGCATCCGGGACACCGAAATTCACCTGGCGCGGTGAGGTCATCGGACCCGTTGCCGCCATTGCGGCGGTACTCGGGACGCTCGTCCTCGGCTTCTACGCGGCGATGTGCGCGGCCGGCTTTGCTCCGGACCTGCACCCGGGATACGCCGTCCCTTCCCACCTTCGGCGAGGCGCCGACCTCCCGCCGCCGCCGACCAATTATTGGGTCATTTGGTGCGCGCCTCCACTCACCATCGCACTACTCGGCGGCGCAGCCATGATGTTCGCGGGGCGCATTCGCTGGATCGCCTTCGTCGGGACGCTGACCTTCCTAGTCGGCTACGTCCCCATCGCAGTCTTCGTCGTGTCACTCGACATCGGGGGTTTCGCACCGACATGAGGACGTACTGCAACCCCGACGCCCGAGTCGACGAAGTCGGAGGGACACCACCGGCCGTGTCGGCCCCCCGTGGTTGCGGCGTCACAGTCGGCGCCGACGACATCACCCAGCAAAACGCGCTCTCGGTAGTCTGCCCCCATGTCCAGTCGACTGAGGGGTTCCGACCTCGTGGATACGGTGCCCGGCCGAAACTTCGTCGCCGGCTTCGCCCGGGACTTCGACCGAGACGCACAAGATCTGTCCATCAACGAGTTTCTTCGAAGCTTGTCCATGGACACCCTCCTCTGGGAAGCGCAGAAAGACATCAGCACGTACCTGTACGGCACCGAGATGGACGACGCCCTCCAGGTGAATACGCGCGACCCGGCAATCGTCGCCATGGCGGCGGCGATCGCCGATGAACTCGGATCGCCTACGCGGGACACATTCACCTCACCCCAGCGACACTCGGGCCGAGTCGAGACGCTGGCGCCGCCGTCGGTCCGCAACAGGACAGGCTCGACCGAGGTCTTACCCGACGGCGCCCTGTGGACGGCAACACCCCTCGACGACGGCGTCGACACCTGGACCCATAGCCGTGAGAGCGAGCCCGAGTTCGTTTGCGAACTCCGCTTCGCGCCGACATCGGTGAAGGTCGCGCGGATCGACAGTCACGACGATTGGCGGCGCCTGATCACCGCGCACCCCCGACACGGTTCCGACACCTCGCGCCCGGATTGGAAACACGTAGCGCAGAACCTGGACGCCGTGCACCTCTCGATGGCCGGTCTCCTCGCAGCGCACCCCCGGCTATCCGAGGTACCCCCGAACGACAGTCGCGACGGGTACCGCCACAGTCAATCCAGCCCATGGGCCGGCGTCGGACCCTGGTCCACCGTCAGTACCGCGTGGATGAGACTGCCCCACAACTACGAGTGGAACGCACTGCACCGGTTCCACTGACCGCGGTTCGTGGCCTGCCGTGCCATATCGCCCGGCGGCGCAGCGCCACCGACCACGCGCAGGGTGCACCCTGCGCGCGCCGGCGGGCGCTGCGCACCCGAACCAGGTCAGTCCGCGGTCGCGTGTCCCCGCCGACGGGCTTCGCGCCGCGCGAACTCCCGGTAACTGGTCGCGGGACGCCCCAACAGTTCCGGCAGGACGGTCAGGTCACCGGCGGGGAGCCCGTTCTTGTCGTAGTACTGCATCATCCTGACGTAGCAGTCCTGCGATTCCCGCGGCCAGTTCCGAACACCCTTCGCATTCGACGACTGGCGTGCCCCGCGCACGATCTGCAGCGGCGCCGCGACGGGGTTGTTCCGGAGCGTCGTCCCCACCAGCGCGCCGAGGGACGCGACGCTCCACAGGGGGTTGGTGACCACGTTCGGTGAGAACTTCACGGCCGAGACCTTGTGCCCCAGAACCGCACTCCACTCGGAGGCCATCTCGTGGCGGGTGAGTTCCTGCGTGGACAGGTCGTACACGCCGCCGGCGTGCTTCTCGACGGGAGCGGCCAGGATGCGGGCACTGACCTCGCCGACGTCCTCGGCGTCGACGACGCCCATCACCGAGTTCGGCGACGTCGGGTACGGAAGCGCGCCGCCACGAACGAATTCCCAGAAATCAAGGTAGTTCTGCATGAAGTGCGACGCGCGCAGGAAGGTCGACGGAATGCCCGAGTCCTCGAACACGGTCTCGACGCGACCCTTCTCCTGGTGGTGGAACATCTCGGCGATATCGGGGTGGATCACCGAGTGGTACACCACGTGCTCGACGCCGTGCTTGCGCGCCGCCTCGACGATGTACTCCGCGATGAAGACCTCACGAACGATGCTCGTGGGGTTGGCGTGGTAGATCCTCGTCACGCCGTCCGCGGCAGCGACGATGTCGTCTCGCGATCGGACATCGCCCACGACGATCTCCGTCGCACCGTCCGAGAGCGCAACGCGCCCTTGGTCGGCGTTCTTCACGAAAGCCCGACTCGCAATCCCGCGCTCGTGCAGACCTCGCAGCAGCGAGCGGCCCACGCTCCCGCCGGCGCCGGTGATGAGGATCATCGTGCAACCTTCCTGTCGGTGAATCGAATTGGTGGTGTTCGGTGCGTCGCTAGTGCGCCTACGGCGACTGCGTGCTCCGCGCCGGGAGGTGAATGAATCCCCGCGAGATGAGGTCGGGCTTCCACTCGGGTTTCGCATCCGCGACGATCTCGAGGTCGCGGAACTCGCTCGCCAGCATCTCCGCGGCGATCTGCCCCTCGAGGCGCGCCAGCGGCGCGCCGATGCAGAAGTGGGCTCCGACGGCGAAGGACAGGTGCGCCTTGTCGTCGCGGTCGAGGTCGAATCGGTCGGGGTCGTCGAAGCGGGCGGGGTCCCGATTGGCCGATCCGACTCCCAGCGCCACCATCGCGCCGGAGGGAATCTCGGTGTTACCGATCGTCACCGGCTCGCGTGTCTTGGGGCGATGATCTGCAGTGGTGCTTCGAACCGCAATGTCTCTTCGACGAAGTGCCGCGCCCTGGTCGGGTCCGCGGCGATGATCTCGCGCAATTCGGGGGTTCGGGCGAGCTGAACGGCCATGTGGCTCAGCAGGTTCGTCGTGGTTTCGTTACCCGCGAGGAGCAGGTGCATGAGATTGCCACGCAGCTCGTCCGTCGTCATGCCGCCGTCGGCCTCGTCGATGGCGGTGAGGGCGGACAGGAAGTCGTCCTGAGGCTCGGCTCTGCGCCGGGCGATCAGATCGTCCAGGTAGGACACGAGCGGCGCCACGTCTCGGAGCATGTCGGCGCGGGCGTCGCCCTGCACCTCGGGCTCGAAGACGACCCGGAAGCGATCCGCGAGGAGCCGAACGAACTCACGATCCTCCTCCGGAATGCCGAGATAGTCCGCCACGACCAAGCTCGGCAGCAGGTAGGCGAAGTCCTGCGCGAAGTCGAAAGTGCCCTTCTCGCGGCACCGCTGCAGGAGGCCTCGACACAGGGCTTCCACCTGGCCACGCCGCGATGCCACTTTCGGCGGAGCGAACGGGGGACCGAGCACTTTCCGCATCGCCGAGTGGGGCGAATCGTCCTTGTACATCATGATGTTCGAGAAACTCTCGACCACGGACTTCTGCACGGCGTCGGACGGATCGTGCATCGACACAGGCTCGTCCCAGAAGCTCTCGTGACCGAAGATTGCCGGCTTCCTCATGCAGAAGGACACGTCGTCGTAGCGCGTGACCAGCCACGCGTCGAACCCGCCGACCTCCTCCATGAACGTCACCGGCGACGCCTCCCGCATCATGTCGTACAACGGGTACGGGCCGGCGTCGAACTCGTCGTGGAGAGCAACCGGTCGGGACATTCGACGACTCCTGCTTCGTGAGGTGGGGCGACCGACGTCGAGGTCGGTTGCGACGGTCGGTGGAGGTCAGTGCCGGGAGGGCGTCTCGGTGCTGCCGTCGACCGACGCCACGTACGTCGCGAGGCCGTCGAGCGTCTGCCTCAGCCGTTTCGTGAACGTTCCGTTGAGCGCTTTGCCGATGGGACCGACGAGAAGCGGGCTGGTGACGTCGAGGTCGATGGTCACCGTCGTGGTCTCGCCGGTGGGCTCGAGGCCGAGTCGCATGTGAATCTTCGAGCCGGTCGATCCGGCGCCCCGGAAGACGACCTCACTGGGGGTCCGGCACGTCTTCACCTCGAACGTGATCGTGTCGACGAGGGCGGCCACCTTGATCTTCTCCACCATCGTCGATCCCACGTCGATGGGGCCCGACGGCATCTCCTCCCAGCCTTCGTGCAGGGCGTGCCAATGCTCGAACGTGGAGACATCGGAGATGACGTCCCACACACGCTGCTGCGGCGCGGGAACGATCTTGTCGCAGTAGATGGCGACCATGCGGGCCTTCCTTTCGAAACGGGGAAGCTCAGTGAGCCACTTTTGTGACTCGAAGTCAATATTGACCTCGAGTCAAAACTGTCTTACGTTCGGGCCCATCGACCACCGCGCCTCGTCTGAAAAGGCGCCCGATCGGAAGGCGGTCCGATGACCACCACTGCATTCGAGCCCTCGACCACCGCCCCTCGCCTCGACAGCGGGGCGGATGTGTTGGACAACCTGCGCGCCCTGCTCCCTGACCTGCGAGCAGGTGCCGCGGCCAACGAGCAGGCGCGTCGACTCTCCGACGACACCGTGGCGGCTCTGCGTCGTGCCGGCGCCTTCCGCATCGCCGCACCCGCCCGTTTCGGCGGGCTCGAGACGAACCTGCGCACCATGCTCGACGTCTCCTCGACCATCGCCGAGGGCGACGGCGGAGCGTCCTGGGTGACCACCCTGTCGAACATCAACCACTGGGCGCTCGGGCTGTTCGACGAGCGCGCGCAGGCCGAGGTCTACGCCGACGGGCCGGACGTCGTGATCTCCGGCGTGGTCTCACCGACCGCCACGGCCCGCCGCGTCGAGGGCGGCTACCGAGTCAGCGGCCAGTGGCCCTACGCCTCGGCCAGCCTGCACGCGACGTGGTGCACCGGTGGAGTGGTGGTACTCGACGAGGACGATTCCGTGCTCGACCAGGGCATGGCGCTGATCCCCAGCAGCGACTACACCGTCGACGACACCTGGTACGTCGCCGGCATGCGGGCCTCGGGCAGTAACACCGTCGTGGCCGACGACGTGTTCGTTCCCGAGCACCGGATGCTGTCGATGATGGGCGCGTTCAGCGGGTCCTACGTGGCCGAACGCACCGACTCGGCGTTCGCACGGTCGGCCTTCGGCCCGATGCTCGTGATGGTTCTGGTCGGCCCGCAGCTCGGAATGGGCCGCGCTGCACTCGATCTCGTCACCACCAAGGCAGCGGAGAAGTCACTCGCCTACACCGTGTTCGAGCGGCAGGCGGATTCGGTCGCGTTCCAGATGATGGTCGCCGAGGCCGCACTGAAGATCGACACCGCGCATCTGCACGCTCACCGGGCGGCGGACGACGTGATGCGGTGGGCCGAAGCCGGGGTGTACCCGGACCTCGTCTCCCGAGCCCGCGTGCGTGGTGACGCGGCGGTGGCGCTGCGCAGCGTCACCGAGGCGCTCAACATCCTTCTCGACGCCACCGGGGCCGGTGCGTTCGCCGATGTGAATGCCCTCCAACGGATCTGGCGCGACTCGAACGTCGGAGCTCGGCACGCGGTGATGCTTCCTCGAGTGTCCGTCGAGACCTACGGCAAGGCGTTGCTGGGTGTCGAGCTGCACGACCACATCACCCCCATCATCTGATGGCGACGTCGCGGACTTCCGCGGACGTGGCGGTAGCCCCCACCTCGTTACGATGAGCCGATGTCCCGGCCCGCCACGAGAAGAGAAGCCCGCACCGCCAAGGCCGCGGAAACCCGTCGACGGCTGATCGAGACGGCGGTTGCCCTGTTCTCCGAGAACGACTACGACAAGGTGGGTGTCGGCGACATCGCCGACACCGCTGATGTCGCGCACGGCCTCCTGTTCCACTACTTCACGAACAAGCGTGGGATCTACCTCGAAGCCATGCGCGCAACGGCCGAGTCGATGACGGCAGTCTTCACCGACATTCCCGTCTCGACGCCGGATGTGGCAGTCCGAGCGGCCCTGACGGCTCATCTGAACTACCTGCGTGGCCATCGGGGTCTCGCCCTGCGCCTGGTTCTGGGCGGACGAGGCGCCGACCCCGAGGCCTGGCAGGTGTTCGAGGACGCCCGCACCGCGGCACTGCAGGCCGCCGCGCACCTCCTCGGGCTCGAGGCCGACCGGCCCGCCGTGCGGCTGGTCGGTCGCACCGCCGTCGCGGCGATCGACGAAGCCACCGTCCAGTGGCTGCACCTCGACGACGACGCAACCGACGCGATGCGCGTGACCGATGTCGTCGAAACGCTCGTTCACCTCGTCGCCGGCTGCCTCCGCGCAGCACCGGTACTCGACCCGACCGTCGACGTCGAGCCGGCCGTCCTCGCCCTGATCGGTCCTGCAGCACCGGTCGACGGCGACGGTACGGAGGCATAGTTCCGGATCGACTCCCGCGCTGCGCAGCGCCCGGAACCCGAACACAGAAAAGCCCCCCATCAGCGATGGGGGGCTTTGCCTGTGCGCCCACAGGGACTCGAACCCCGGACCCAGTGATTAAGAGTCACTTGCTCTACCAACTGAGCTATAGGCGCCGAAGCGGTTGCCCGCTCCGTGGTGCGAGAAAGACACTAACACCTGCCGGCGCGCGGAGTGAAATCGGCGCCCTGATCAGGGGAAACGGGTCAGCTGACGATCTTGCGGACCACGAGGATCGCGACGACCACACCGACTCCGATGAGGGAGAACTTCACGGCCGGCTCGTTGAGGGTGGCGACGGCGCTGCGCTTGGTGTTCTCGGCGAGGCGCTTCGGATCCACCCGCACGCTCAGTTCGTCGAGGGTGGCGGCCAGCTGGTCGCGTGCGGCCTCGATGTCCCGCTCGATGTTGTCGGTGTTGCGTGCCACGTGGCCCTCCACAGGTGATCGTTGCCCGGTCGAACCTCGAGCCTAGAGCACGGCTGCCGCGCCCTTCTCGACTAGGTTTGCCGGTGTGACCGACTCGAGACTCTCCCCCGGTGATCCCGCGCCCGCACTCTCCCTGCCCGACGCCGACGGCACGACGGTGTCGTTGGCGGACTACCGGGGCAAGCGGGTCGTCGTGTACTTCTACCCGGCCGCCGGGACGCCCGGCTGCACCAAGCAGGCCTGCGATTTCCGCGACAGCCTGGCGCAGTTGAACGACGCCGGCCTCGAGGTGCTCGGCGTTTCGCCGGACAAGCCCGCGAAGCTGGCGAAGTTCCGGGACGAGGAGGGCCTGACCTTCCCGCTGCTGTCCGACCCGGAGAAGACGACGCTCGAGGCGTGGGGCGCGTTCGGCGAGAAGACCATGTACGGCAAGACCGTTCGCGGCGTCATCCGCTCGACGTTCGTCATCGATCCGGACGGGGCCGTGGAGGTCGCGCAGTACAACGTGCGCGCGACCGGCCACGTCGCCAAGCTCATCCGCGATCTGAAGCTCTGACCACCCGCTCGAGGAACAGCGCTTCCGCGACGGCGAGATTCTCGATCTCCGACGGGTCCACGCTCTCGTTCGGCGCGTGGATGCGGCACAGGGGTTCCTCGACGCCCATGAGCACGATCTCGGCGTCGGGGAGCGCCTCCTGCAGGGCGGTGCACAGCGGAATCGACCCGCCCTGCCCGGCGACGGCCACCTCTCGCCCGTAGACCTCCTGTAGGGACTCGGTGAGGGCGGCGTAGGCCGGCCCGTCGGTACGTGCCGCGAACGGCTGCCCGACGGCTTCCTCCGCGACGGTGATTCGTGCGGACCAGGGCACCCGCGCACGCAGGTGCGCGATCAGAGCGTCCCGGACCGCGTCGGCGTCGGCGCCCGGCGGGACGCGCAGGCCCAGCCGCGCCGACGCCCTCGGTACGACGGCCGCCGCACTCCCGACGACGGGCGGGCAGTCCATCCCCATGACCGTCACGGACGGCCGCGCCCACAACCGGTCGGCGATGGACCCGTCGCCGGCGAGCCCGACCCCGTCGAGGACTCCGGCGTCGGCACGGAACCGATCCTCGGGATAGTCGGCGCCGGACCACGTTCCGGACGCGTCGACCCCGTCGATCGTGGTGTTTCCGGCGTCGTCGTGCAGCGTCGCGAGCATGCCGATCAACGCCACCAGGGCATCGGGTGCCGGACCGCCGTACATGCCGGAATGCACAGCGCCGCCGAGGGTCTCGACGTCGACACGCACGATGGCCATGCCGCGCAACGACGTCGTGACCGTCGGCTCGCCCACCGCGACGTTCCCCGCGTCGGCGATCACGACGGCATCGGCCGCCACCAGGTCGGGACGCTCGGCCACCAGGTGCTCGAGTCCGCCGGTGCCGGTTTCCTCGGATCCCTCGCACACCACGACGACGCCCACCGGTGACTCCCCCACGGCGCGCAGCGCGGCGAGATGCATCACCAGGTTGCCCTTGCAGTCGGCCGCACCCCGGCCGTACCAGCGACCGTCACGCTCGGTGAGCGTGAACGGGTCACTGGCCCAGGCGGATTCGGGACCGGCGGGTTGCACGTCGTAGTGCGAGTAGAGCAACACCGTGGGGGCGCCCTCGCGCGCGGGCCGACGACCGATCACCGCCAGCGACCCGTCCGACGTCTCGTGCAGGTCGACGTCCGGAATTCCCGCGTCGACCAACGCCCGACGCACCCAGTCGGCGGCATCGCGGTTGTCTCCGGCGACCGAGGCATCGTCGGCCACGGACCGGAACGCGACCAGCGCGGCCAGTTCCTCCCGCACCCGAGGCATGTCGGCGGACACGGACGCGCGGAAGCGGTCGAGAGAGGCAGTCATGGCACCCGAGTCTGCCTCACACGGTCAACCGCCGAACTCCTGGTTCAGCCACTCGCCGGTCTGCTCCCAGTGCCGGGCCCACGCCTCGTCCTGGAGCTGCTGCGGAGACTTGTTCGGATCCTGGTCCGGCACCGGCACCGCGAACACCGGCGGCGGCACGGTGGAGGTGCGCGGCGGCGGGGACCACGTGGTCTGCGGCGGGACGCTCGGTGACGTCGGCGTGGGCCACGACTCCTCGGTCGCCTCCGGATCCGGCTCTGCGGTCTCGCTGGTAGGCGCGACGACCGGCGCCGGCGGAGCAGGCGGCGGAACGGCCGCGGCGCCGGTGCCCGCCGCCGGCACATCGGCCACGGGCTGCGCCGTCTCGGGGGCGGCGTCGGTCACCGACGCCGTGCGGGCCGGCTCGTCCCCCGGCTTGCCGACGACGACGGCAGCCCCCGCGATGCCCGCGGCCACCAGGATCGCGGCGGCCGACGCGGCGACCAGCGTGCCCGCGCGTCGGGTCCGGCGTCCGTCCGTCGTCGACACGGGGACGGGAGCGGGCTCGTCGTCGACGACGACGGCGAAGGCCTCGGTCACGTCGTCCGACGATGCGGGACCGGCGACGTCCGGCGCTCGAGCGTCGTCGTCCGCCGGTGCCGGACGGGCGTCGGCCGGCGGTGCCGGCAAGGTCTCGCCCGCCTGCGTGAGCGCGGCGGACGCCACCCGGCCGGGCCGGGACGCATCGGAGGCGGGCACGGACTCCCGCGTCGGCTCGGCGGGTCGACGGCCGGGTGCCGCGGGGACGGGACGCGCGGGACGCAACCGCTGCGGCGCGCTGCGATCCCACGGGGCGGACCCGCGGGAGTCGACGACGACCGTCGGCGACGGCGCGCGGTGGACGGGCACGTCCAGGGCGAGTTCGAGGATCGGTGGCGCGGCGTCGACGTCGGCCGCGAGTCCGGTGACGACGACGCCGGTGACCGTGACGTCCGCGTCGTCGATCAGGC
This sequence comes from Rhodococcus sp. PBTS 1, assembly GCF_001620025.1. Taxonomy (NCBI): domain Bacteria; kingdom Bacillati; phylum Actinomycetota; class Actinomycetes; order Mycobacteriales; family Nocardiaceae; genus Rhodococcus; species Rhodococcus sp. PBTS 1. The sequence goes on along the minus strand of NZ_CP015219.1, from coordinate 947,825 downwards.
GCCACAGCGAGGGCACGGAGAGACCGATCTGCTCGGCGGTGAGGTCGTCCAGCGTGACGACGGCCGGCGGGCCGACGACCGATCCGTCGGCCGCGGCAAGCAACTCGGCGGTCACCGTGCTGCCCTGTACGTGGTAGGCCAGCACTGCAGCCGGCGTGGTGTCCTTCATGGCGAGCCCTCCCTGGTCTCGACGCGTGTCGGGGCGGTGCCGCCGCAGGCCACGCCGCCATCCACAGGGATGAGCGACGCGGGCGCAGCGCACCCGGAACCTCACGCAGTCCGAACCACCCCCGTCGATCCGGGGCGCGAGGGCGAACGAGGCGGACCTTTTCGGTCCATCTCCCTCTCAACGCTGTCCAAACATACCGGATGTTCACAAACGGCGGGGCCGATCGGGGATGCTCGGTGGTGAGGACGCACCGGACCGATAGTCTCGATGTCGTGGAGTCCACCGCCGGGTCACCGTGGCCGCACCAGCCGAGCACACCCGGCGAACCCGACACCCTCGACGAGTCGGACGTGCGCGACGGCGCCGACACCAGCGAGAACGCGGACACCAACGAGCCCGTGGAACTGCTCCCCCGGCGTCGCCCGACGCAGGAGCGGAGCAAGCGCAAGTTCGACGCCCTGCTCACCGCGTCGAGAGAACTCCTGGTCGACGTGGGGTTCGAATCGTTCACCTGCGAGGAAGTGGCCTCGCGGGCGGGCCTGCCGATCGGCACGCTCTATCAGTTCTTCGCCAACAAGTACGTGATCGTCTGCGAGCTCAACCGGCAGGACCTCAAGGGTGTGCAGCGGGAGCTGGCGGAATTCGACGGCGAGATCCCGTCGATCGACTGGCTGCGGTTCCTCGACGACTTCCTCGACCACATGTCCGGGTTGTGGTCGTCGGACCCGTCACGCCGGGAGGTGTGGTTGGCGATGCAGAGCACGCCGGCGACGCGGGCGACGGGCGTGATCCACGAGCGGGCCTTCGCCGCACAGATCGAGCGGATGCTCGCGCCGCTCACCCCGCGGACGCCGCGGGAGCGTCGCAACCTCATGGCCGAGGTGCTCGTGCACGTCGTCTACTCGATGCTGAACTTCTCGGTCCAGGACGGCCAGACGCACGCCGACGCGGTGGTGGAACTCAAGCGCATCATGGCCGCGTACCTGTCCCTGGCAGAGAAAGAGAGCCGGCGCTGACAGCGCCGGCTCTCTCCCCCGAGTCACTCGGTTCTCACTCCTCCAGGATCGCCACCGCGGCGGCCATGTCGCCGTCGTGCGTCAGCGACAGGTGGATCTTCACCGACGGCAGGAACTCCGCCGCCATTCCGTGCAGCTTGATCGACGGGCGGCCCCAGGCGTCGTTGACCACCTCGATCAACGGGTAGGGGTTGTCACCGATCTGCGGTGCCCGCGCGAAGCGGGATCCGGCCCATGCCTTCAGCACCGCTTCCTTCGCCGCCCACCGCGCGGCGTAGTGCCGCGCGGGGTCGCTGCTCTTGGTGGCCGCGTGGCGGCGCTCGCCGGCAGTGAAGCTGTCGCGGACCATGGTGGTCCCGACGCGCTCCATCTGCTCGGCGAACTCCGTCACCGACACCAGGTCGAGTCCGACTCCGAGGATGCTCATTCGGTCACCGTGCCATCCTGGACGGCGACGCGGTAGACGTCGTCCGCACCGAGTCGGGTGGCCTCGCTGAGCAGCAGGTCGGCTTCGAGCTGGTGCTTGACGGCCGACGGGGTGCCGTCGTGGCCCAATCGGCGATCCTCCGGGCGCCGGTACAGCGCGTCTCCGCCGCACATGGCGTCGGCGAGCCGTCGGCGGCCGGCGACGACGCGGTCCCGCGACGTGCGCAGGTACTGCTCGCGTCGGTCGGCCGGGATCGCGGCGACGAACGCCTGCGGGTGCACCACCGCGATCAGCCCGGACACGTGGCCGAACCCGAGGCTGGTCAGCAGACCCGCCTTGAGCGGCAACGAGTTACCGAACGTCAGCGGCCGACGCGCCCACACCAGGTGCTCGAACTCGGCCATCTTGTCGTCGACACAGTCGAGGCTGCGGTTCGGCGGCACGACGCCCTGCGCCAACACCTGGCACAGACCGATCAGCTGGAAGGCGGCGGCGCCGCCCTTGCTGTGGCCGGTCAGCGACTTCTGCGACACCACGAACAGCGGGTTGCCCTCGCTGCGCCCCAATGCCCGCGCCAGACGCGTGTGCAGCTCGGCCTCGTTGGGATCGTTGGCGTTGGTGGACGTGTCGTGCTTGGAGATCACGGCGATGTCGTCCGCCGCGACGCCGAGCGCCGCGAGCGAGAGCGCCATGGCCGAGTCCCGGCCACCGCGACCCACACCCAGGGCGCCGAGGCCCGGAGCCGGGATCGAGGTGTGGACACCGTCGCCGAACGACTGCGCCCAGCCGACCACACCGAGGACGGGCAGACCCATCTCCAGGGCGAGATCGCCGCGGGCGAGGAGAATCGTTCCGCCACCGTGCGATTCGACGAAGCCACCGCGTCGACGATCGTTGGCCCGCGAGAACCGCCGATCGCTGATGCCCTGGGCCCGCATGGCCTCCGTGTCGGCCGTGGCCGACATGTCGCCGAAGCCGATGATGCCCTCGTTGCTCAGGTCGTCGAAACCGCCGGCGACCACGAACGTGGCCTTGCCGAGGCGAATCTTGTCGACGCCCTCCTCGACCGACACCGCCGCCGTGGCACACGCGGCCACGGGGTGGACCATCGCGCCGTACGAGCCGACGTAGCTCTGGACCACGTGTGCCGCCACGACGTTCGGCAGGGCTTCCTGCAGGATGTCGTTCGCCCGCGCGTCGCCCAGCAGCGTGTCGATGTACAGCGAGCGCATCGACTCCATGCCGCCCATGCCGGTGCCCTGCGTGTTCGCCACCAGCGAGGGGTGGGTCCAGCGCATGAGCTCCGACGGCTCGAAGCCCGAGGTGATGAACGCGTCGACGGTGCACACGATGTTCCACAGCGCGACGCGGTCCACCGAGCTCGCCATGTCGGGCGAGATGCCCCACTTGACCGGATCGAAGCCGGTGGGGATCTGGCCGCCCACGCTGCGGGTCAACTTCATCCGACGCGGCACGCGAATCTCGGTGCCCGCCTTGCGGGTGACCTGCCAGTCGCCGTCGGCGTTGGTGGTCACCACGGTCCGGTCCGGATCTGCCGAGACGAACGCGCGGGCCTCGGCCTCGCTGCCCACCACGAAGGTCAGATCCTGGTCGAGGAACACCGAGGACATCAGCGGCGCGGTGTTGTTCACCATGGCGCCGTCGTCCTCGTACCGGCGAATGCCGCACCGCTCGACCACCACGTCGTGGTAGCGATCGGCGATTTCGGCCTCCGGCACCAGATCACCGGACTCGACGTCGTACCAGCCCGGCTTGGGATCGTTCTCCCAGACAACCAGGCCGGTGCTCCACGCCAGCTCGAGAACGCCTGCCGCCGAGAGCTTCTCGTCGACCTCCATCTCGAAGCGCGTGCGCGCACTGCCGTACGGTCCGAGCTCGCCGGCACCGACGATCACGACCAGCTCCGACGGGTCCACGTCGAGCTCCGGCCAGGCCGGGGCGTCGAGTTCGCCGGTGATGCGCGGCGGCTCGGGCAGCGCGTCCACGGTGGCCGGCGCGGGGGCCGGGGCCTCCTCGGCGACGGCCGCGGCGGCGGCCTCCTTGGCCAGCGCCGCCAGGTCGAGTCCGGCCTCGGCGAGACCGCCGGTGAGGTCGACCTCGAGCGGAGCGTTCACCGCGTCGCGGCGAGACTGCTCGTCGCACAGCGCGATCAGCTGCTCGGCCATCTCCTGCGTCGACCACGTCCGCACGCCGGCCGCCTCCGCGGCCTCGGCGACCACGTCGTTGTGACCCATGAGTCCGGTGCCCCGGACCCACCCGATGCGGGCGTGCGCCAACGTGACTCGCTCGGCCCAGCTGCGCTCGGCCTTCCAGCGGTTGGTCACGGCGTCCAGCGCGGCCTTCGCCTCGCCGTACGCGCCGTCGCCACCGAAGAGGCCTCTGTTCGGCGAGCCCGGCAGCACCACGTGCAGTCGGCTGTCGACATCGCGGTCGTACCCGATCGTGGACAGTCCGCCGATGAGACGCTCGACCGACCAGAGGAGAACTTTCATCTCCATCTCGGCGCGGGCGCCGGCGTCGGACAGCTCGCCCGCCACCCGCGGTGCGGCGAACGGGAACAGCATCGTCGGCGTCATCGCCGGCTTGACCAGCTTCTTGGCGCCGCCGGCCGAATCGATCCGATCCGTGCCGACCCACTCGACGAACGCATCGACGTCGGCGTAGGACGCCATGTTCGCGGGGACCACCCAGAGGGCGGCACCGGCAACGGCGTGCGTGCGGTACAGCTCGCGGTAGAACCCGACGCGCTCCTCGTCGAGACGCGACGTGGTCAGAAAGACCGTCGCCCCGCCCGAGAGCAGCTCACCGGTCACCGCCGCGGCGATGGAGTTCTTGCTCGCCCCGGTCACCACGGCCACCTGATCGGCCCACTGTCCGGGCTTCTCGGTCGCGGTCGCGGCCGTGGCGATGGCGGCGTACGACGACGCCAGGTCGGCCAGACCCTGCGCGTCGGCACGACGCTGCCACCACACGGCCTGCGCGGCCACGGCCTCGCCGGCACCGGTGAAGGCGTCGACCGCCAGGGCGCGAGCGGCCTCGTCGCCGATCCACAGGCGAGCGAGATCCTCACGCGCCGTCGCCCATCGATCGTCGATCAGGACCGCGCGGCGCGCGTCGAACGACGGCGCCACCAGCCGCGGCCAGTCGCTGCCGAGCTCGGCGGAGACCAGGTCGATCAGGTCGGACTCGGCGGTGTCGGCCTCCGGCGTCGTCTCGACGTCCGCGAATCCGAGCTGCTCGAGCACCAGACGCGCCGCCGAGGCGAGCACGCCGCTCCGGCCGGTGATGTTCTCGGTGAACTCGCCGAGCGCGGCGGCGTCGACGGTGCCCCCACCGCCGGAGCCCCCGCTGGACGGCATCGAGACCTGGACTCCGCGGCGCTGGCCGACGGCCGTCACGGCGGCGTCGATCAGCGCGTCGACGGCGGCGCCGTCCGACGGAGCGGTCTCCCCGAGACCACCGAGCGCCCCACCGCGGACGGACTGTCCGTCACGGGTGCCGAGAGCGACCTCGGCGGTGACGTGGTGTGCCCACCCGTCGCCGAGCTGCCAGACCTTGGTCACCCGCTCGGCGACGGCGCCGGGACGACGACCCGACGGGCCGAACACCTTGCGCAGGTGATCGTTGATGGAGTCGCTCAGCACCGGGCCGTAGGGACGGTAGGTGCGGGCGAGCTTGTTGACGGTGCCGGCGAGAGCACCCATGTCGGCGTCGGCAGCACCGTCGATGGCACCGAGCGAGAGCTCGGAACCGAGGTCGACCAGCAGCTGGTTCCGACGCGAGGACACGCCGTCGCACAGCGCCTCGATGGTGTCGGCGGGGCCGATCTGGTCGAGGCGGAGCTTGGTCCACAGGCCGATGAGCACGGTGGTCGCGTCCGACGCGGTGAAGGCGATGTCGTCCGGGCGAGGACCGCCCGCCGGTGCCGCGGCGGGCGCGGGCGCTGCGGGAGCCGCCGCGGGCGCGGCGGCGGCCGGGTCCGCTGCCGGCGTCTCCTCCGGCTCGTCGACGATCTCCGGGTCGGTGTCGGTGGAGAACACCACGGCGGCGTCGCGCTCGATGTTGAGCACCTCCACCGGATGGCCCACGCGGCCCGGCAGTTTCAGCGTGTTGGTGGCCAGGTTGGCGACCGTCGGCATGGCGCCGAGGCCCACCTCGACGAACCGCTCGATGCCCAGGCCGCCGTCCGCGGTGTCGGCGAACAGCAGATCCTGCGTCTCGATCCACCGGACCGGGCTGGCGAACTGCCACGCGAGCAACTCGGTCAGCACCACGCGGCACAGGTCGGACGGGCGGGCGGCCCAGTCGTCCCACGCACCGAGGACGTCGGCGAGCGGCTCGGACGGCACCAGGTCGGCGATCTCCTGCACGAACGCCTTCTCGAGCGAGAACAGGCGCGGCACCAGGTTGGGGATGTAGCGCCCCACCAGAATCGACGGATCGATCGTCTCCGGCAGCAGGTCGAGCAGGCGGTTGCGGAAGTCGTCGACTCCCCCGCGCAGGACCGTGGAGTGGAAGGGCACGTCGATACCCGGGACCAGGATGAACGCGCGCTTGCCGCCGAATTCCGCACGGCGACGGTCGATGTCGCGTTCGAGCTCCTCGAGACCGGCGACCGTGCCGGCGATGGCGTACTGCGACCCGCGCAGGTTGAGGTTCACCACCTGCAGGAACTCGCCGACACGGGCACCGATGGACTCGACGTACGCGATGACGTCGTCGTCCGCCAGGCCGATCTGCGACGGGCGGATGGCGGCCATGCGGTAGTCGCTGCGGCCCTGCGCATCACGCGGCACGAGCTGGTGCATCGCGGACCCGCGCTGGAAGACCACCTCGAGGACGGCTTCGAGCGGCAGCACGCCGGCGACCGCCGCGAGGGCGTTGTACTCGCCCACCGAGTGGCCCGCGAGGAACGAGTCCTCCACGAACGCACCGGATTCCCGCAGCTCCGCGACCTGGACGACACCGAGGACGGCCATGGCCACCTGGGTGAACTGCGTCAGGTGCAGCACGCCGTCGGGATGCTTGTGGGTGACGCCGCGCGCCCGCAGCTCGGTCGGGTTGTCCCGCACCACCGCGAGGATGGAGAAGCCCAGCGCGGACCGGGTGTGCTTGTCGGCACGCTCCCAGATCTCGCGGGCGGCCTTGGACCGGCTGCGCGCGTCGAGACCCATGCCGCGGGTCTGAATGCCCTGACCGGGGAAGGCGTACACCGTCTTCGGCGCCGCGATGCGGCCGGTGGCCTGCATGACCAGGTCGCCGTCGACCTTGCAGGAGACCTCGACGACCTCACGGCCGGCCTCGAACCCGATACGGTCCACGCGCACGTCGATCGACGCGCCGGGGCGCACCATGCCGAGGAAGCGGGTGGTCCACGCGGTGAGGCGACGCGGCGGAGTGGTGGCCGACGGATCGACGGCCGTCACCACCTGCTGTGCGGCGGCCGAGAGCCACATGCCGTGGACGATCGGGCTGCCCAGACCGGCCAGACGCGCGGCGGCGTCGGAGGTGTGGATCGGGTTGTGGTCGCCGGACACCTGGGCGAAGGCACCCATGTGGCGCGGCGCGGTGACGGTGACGTCCCGACGGCGTCGACGCGGTGTCTCCACCAGGGCGCCGGTGAGCGACCCACCCGCACGCGGCGGATCGGTGAGCGTGCCGGCACCGGTGCGGCCGCGAATGGCGAAGCGCTCCACAAGCGTCGCGACGGCGGGGGCGTCGAGGCCCTCGCCCAGCATCGCGCCGATCTCGACCGAGACCTCCACGACGCGGCCGAGGTCGGTGTCGATCACTTCACCGGCGGTGGCCTTGACCACGAGGATGCTGTGGTGGTCCGGCAGCTCGCCGACCAGGTCGATCCGGTGGTCGAGGTGGACCAGGTCGAGCATGCCCTCGATGACCGAGCCGGCGTCCGCGGTGCGAGCGGCGCCCAGCACGGCGAAGACGGCGGGCCAGCAGGCCCCGACGAGCACGTCCGGCACCACCGACTGGCCGACGCCGTACTCGGCGGGCAGGCCGGAGCCGGTGACCCCGGCGTGATCGGCGGTCAGATCGGGCGACCAGGCGATGTTGAGACGCGCGGTTCCGTTCTTGACGGTCGGAAGGTCCTGTCCCGCAGCCACTCCGAGGAGGGCGGACATGGCGGTCTCGGCGTCGGCGTCGGTCACCAGCGGCGCGCCGCCGTCGACGGCGGAGGCCGGGACGGTGATGCGGATGTCGACCGAGCGGCCCGCGGTCAGCGGCACCGACAGCAGCACGGCGTCGTCACCGGACGTGGTGAGGGTGGCTCCGGTGCCGGGGTGCGTCGCCTGCTCGTCGGAGGTGACCTCCCACTCGCTCACGGCGCCGAGACGGCGAACGGGGTTGGGCGCCAAGCGCGATGCCCAGGTGATGTCCGGCGCGGCGAGCACGACACCGATGGCGCCACCGGCGACCTCGGGGTGGCGACGCGTGGCGACGGCGACGGGCTCGGCGCCCTCGGCGAGCAGCCGGTCCGTCGTGGCCTTCTCGAAGCGGTTCAGCAGATCACCGACGGGCTCGTCGACGCGGTCGATGCCGGCGACGGCAACGGTGCCGGGGATGATGCAGACCTGATCGGCGCTGTAGCGCGGATCGTGCGCCTGCCACAGGGAGTCGCTACGCCACCAGCGGCGCACGTCCTTGTCGACGACGGGCACGAAGTTGACCGGCTTGCCCGGCAGGCGGCACAGCGCGACGAAGAACGGGACGTCGGCGGGATGCAGGCGCACCGACTCGGCGTCGGGGTACGCCCGCAGCAGCGCCGCGACGGCGTCGGCGGGACGCTCGAGCAGGTCGTCGTCCGCGAACAGCGTGGGAACCGGTCCGCGGTCGGCCGGGTGTAGGCGAGCCTCGCTGCGCTGCAGCATGTCCCGGAAGCGCACGCGCCAGGTGATGTCGAGCCACGGGTTCTCCACGCGCGGGTCGTCGCCCACGGCGAGCTCGACGTAACGGTTCAGCCACTGCAGGTACGTCATGTCGGCGACGTCGCCGAAGTACGGCTTGGCCGTGGCGTCCAGCGCGGCGACGATCTCGTCGCGACGCGCCGCGACGGCGTCGTCGTCACCGGCGACCTCGTCGAGCAGACGGCCGGTGCGCGACGCGGCGTTGTCGATCTCGTGGATGTCCGCGCCGAGCTGGCTGCGGCCCGATGCCATTCCGCCCGTGGCGGTTCCGGCGCCCACCCAGTCCGGGCACCCGGGGGTGTCGACCAGCAACTGCTTGACCTCGGGGGCCGTGGTGGCCTCGAGGGTCGCCATGGCGGCGGTGCCGACGAGGATGCCGTCGAGCGGCATCGCCGGGAAGCCGGCGTCGACGGACCACTGGCCGGTGAGGTACTCGGCCGCCCGCTCCGGAGTGCCGATGCCACCGCCGACGCAGATGACGATGTTGTCGTGCGCGCGCAGTTCGGCGTAGGTGGCGACGAGCAGGTCGTCGAGGTCCTCCCACGAGTGGTGGCCGCCGGCGCGCCCGCCTTCGATGTGCACGATCACCGGGTAGTCGGGCACCTCGGTGGCGATACGGATGACGCTGCGGATCTGGGCGACGGTGCCCGGCTTGAACGCGACGTGGCTGATGCCGACCTCGGTCAGCTCTTCGATCAGCGCGACGGCCTCGTCGAGCTCGGGGATCCCGGCCGTGACGACCACGCCGTCGAACGGTGCACCCGCGGTGCGGGCCTTCTGCACGAGGCGCTTGCCGCCGAGCTGCAGCTTCCACAGGTACGGGTCGAGGAACAGCGAGTTGAACTGCACCGAGCGGCCCGGCTCGAGCAGATCCTTCAGGCGGTCGACGTGACCGGCGAAGATCTCCTCGGTGACCTGGCCGCCACCGGCGAGCTCGGCCCAGTGGCCGGCGTTGGTGGCGGCGGCGACGATGGCCGGATCGACCGTAGTCGGCGTCATGCCGGCGAGCAGGATCGGCGAGCGACCGGTGAGCTGGGTGAAGGAGGTCTCGACGACGGTGCGGCCGTTCGGCAGCGTGACGACGCGCGGCGCGAAGTCGGTCCACGGGCGGTCGACGGCGGGGGCAGCGCCCGGCGTCAGCAGGTGGCGATGGCCGGTGCGCGTCGAGGCGGCGACGACGCCGACACCGTGACCGCGCATGTTCGACGCGGTCAGGCGGGTGAGCGCGTCACCGGGGCCGAGGTCGAGCACCCAGGCGGCACCGGCGGCGACGACGGAATCCACCGCGGCGACCCAGTCGACCGGCTCGACCAGGATGGCGGCGGCGAGCGACCGGGCGCGGTCGACGTCGAGACCGCAGCGGGTGGCCCAGCCCTCGACGATCTCGACGGCCTCGGCGAGCTGCGGGTGATGGAAGCCGACCTCGATGGCGAGGGGCTCGAAGACGGGCGAGAACACGTCGCCGCCACGCTTCTTGGCGTCGCGCTCGCGGGTCTCGCGGTCCGCGATCTCCTCGCACCGCTGCTGGATGCGCATCAGCGCGGTGTAGGGCCCGCTGAGGACGACGCGGCGACGGCCGTTGCGGATCGCGACGACGGCGGACGCCCCACCCTCGTCACCCTCGTCGACGATCGTCTGCAGACGGGTCGGGTCGACGTTGGACACCGAGACCATCGGGGCGCGATCGCCGGCACCGATGAGACCGCGGCGGCGGCCGACCAGACCGGCGGCGGCGCCGATCAGCTGGGCGAGGGCGAGGAGCTCGACGTCGCTGTCACCGCGGTCGGCGACGACGGCCTCGGCGAGAACGCCCTGCGAGTGACCGATGACCGCGACCGGGGCGGTCGTGGTGTAGTCGAGACCCTGCACGGCGAGGGCACGCAGCGCGGCGATCTGGGTGAGCAGCACGCCGGGCACCGACACGGCGGCGGACAGCAGAGCGGCGTCCGACGGCCCGGCGGCGGGATCGTCGGCCAGTTCCTGCTCGAGCATCCACGCGATCGGATCGAACCCGAGCGGGCGCACGACCAGCAGCTCGGCGGCCACGGGCGCGAGCACCCGCGCGGACGAGTTCACCAGATCGGTGATCTGCGGCTCGAGCGCGCAGTCGCGCGTCAGTTCGTCCAGCGTCGGCAGCCACGGGGCGCCCTGACCGCCGAAGGCGAGGGCGTACGCCTCGCCGTCGACCACGCGCTCGGCGAGCGAGCTGCTGCGGTCTCCGGACCGCGGGCGGGATGGGGTGCTCTCGTTGATCGTCACGCGTGCGTGTCCTCTCCTACCTCGGGTGCGAGGCGATGGGGGTCGGGGCCGCTGGGGGCGGCGACCTCGGTTCTCGTGGATCCGGTCGGTCGAACGAGTCCGGTGAGACGACGCGCGCTCGATCCCTGGCGGGGAGCCGTCGCCTCGTGCGGACCAGCGTGACACAAAATCATGAGGAAATCCTCACGTTCTGTTTGACGTCCTAGTGCTACCCGCGGGTACGTCGTGACGCCACCCCGACGGAGGGCGCGAAGTGACCGGCGAGTAGCCGAAGTCGTCGCAGACCAGGGGGTATCTCCGCGCCGTCGAACTCGAGGAAACCCTCGGATTCGGGTTCGAGCCTGCGTGATGCATGTCACGACCTGCAGTTGTCTGTGACCCGGCGTCCGGTTCCGTGTCGGCTCTGACTGGGTGTCGGTCCCGTCCGGGCCGCCGGCCCTGTCGGACCCCGGCGCTACCGTCCGCGACGCACGGCGCCCGCCGTGCCCCACATCGGCACGCTCGTGCCGCACGCAGATCCGGGGGGAATCTCGTGACCGCATCCATCACCACCGAACCGATCACCACCGAACCGGACACCACCGAACCGAACACCACCGAAGTCGGCGCCGCCGCACCCGTCGCCGCGCCGTCGGACCTCACCGCATCGGTTCTGCGCGCCGTCCCGCGCGAGTCGTCGCCGTTCTGGTTCCCGGGCTGGCGGGACACCGAGGCGGCGTTGCTCGACGCCGTCTTCTCCGCCCGCGCGTCGTACGGCGGGCCGACCACGGGAGTCCGCGACGTCGTCGCCACGTGGCGGACCCATCGGCAGGGACGGACCGACGATCTCTCGGCCTTCGCCGCCTGCGATGGAGACGGGCTCGCCGACCTCCTCGGCAACCGACAGCGGGTGCCCGGCAATCGCACCACCAAGGCAGCAGCGGTGGTGGCTGCGGCCGCCGCGCTCACCGAGGCCGGCGTCCGGAGCGCCGCGGACGTGACCGACACCGAGGCGCTCCGACGCGCCGTCGTCGACGTCCCCGGCCTCGGTGAGCGCACGTGGCTGTGCTTCCTCGGCGCCCTCGGGGTGGTGACGGACGATGCCGAGGCGCTGGTCGCGTCGTTCCTGCGGGAGGTCACCGGGTCCACCGACGATCTGGACACGGCCGCGGTCGACGATCTTCTCGGTGCGATCGCCGGTGAGCTCGCGGTCGACGTCCCCACCGTGCGACACGCGCTGTGGCGCCATCAGCGCGTCGTCACCGGTCGGCGTTCTCCCGCGCCGCCGCCCGTGGCCTGAGCTCGGACGCCCGCGTCACCTCTCCGTCGGAGGTGGCGCGGGCGTCTAGACTCGGCCCGCACGCGCGAGTGGCGAAATGGCAGACGCGCCAGATTTAGGTTCTGGTGTCCGAAGGACGTGGGGGTTCGAGTCCCCCCTCGCGCACCGAATCGACGCGCGGCGAAGTACGACGCCGCGTCGTTGACACACCGGCGCTCCGGTAGCCTGGCCGTGTGGATCGACACGGCGACGGAACTCGGGCCAGGAGTCGACCTGCCCTGATTCTGCTGGTCGTGGTCGCCGCCGGCGGCTGCTTGGCGCTCGGCTGGTGGCAGTGGGAGCGCTTCGAATCGTCGACCGGTTCGGGTCAGAACCTCGGCTACGCCCTGCAGTGGCCGCTGTTCGCCGCGTTCGTCGTCTTCGCCTACCGCCGGTTCGTGCAGCTCGAGGACGCGCCCGAGGAGCCGGAGCCGAATCCCACCGCCGAGCCGACGGAGATCCCCGCGGATCTGCTGCCGCAGCGGCCAACCGTCACCCCGGCGGAGACACTCGGCACGGACGCCGAGTCCCGCAGCCTGCAGGAATACAACCGCTATCTCGCGGAGCTCGGCCGCGAGGACAGGAGCAGTTCGTGAGCACCGCCGATTCCGGATCCGCCGCCCCCGCTCGCACGAAGGATTCGCGGGTGGCGCCTGCGCTGCTCCGGTACCGCGTGCTCGCGTACGCCACCGGACTCTGGCTGCTGGTGCTGACCGCGGAGATGGTGGCCAAGTACGGCTTCGGCGTGCAGGACCTGCCCGGGTGGATCGCCGTCGTGCACGGCTGGGTGTACTTCGTCTACCTCCTCGTGACCCTGGACCTGGCCGTCAAGGTGCGCTGGCCCGTCGGTCGCACGGTGGGCACCCTCCTCGCGGGCACCGTGCCGTTCCTCTCCTTCGTCATCGAGCACCGGCGCACCCAGCAGGTCAAGCGCGACTTCGCCGTCTGACGCGTCCCGACCTGCCCCGCTGCACACAACACGCCCAGGGCGGCGAGAACCCGTCCAATCCGCGGACCTGTGTGCACTGAGGCACGTGTAGTCGTCACCGCCCGACCCGCCCCCCGCCGGACCTGCGCCGCCGCACACGAGTCGCCCCGACTGCCGGGAACCCGTTCATTCCGCGGACCTGTGTGCACTCAGGCACGGGACTTCCGCCGCTTCCGCACCACCGCGAGGATCTCGTCGGCCACCTCGTCCGTGTGTGCCAACGCCCGTGCCACCGAATAGCGCAGCACGAGCCACCCGTCGAGCACCAACTCGTTCTGGCGGATTCGGTCACGGGTGAACGTGTGCGGGTCGATGTGGAACTCCCGCCCGTCGATCTCCACGATCACCCGCGCGCGCCGGCACACCAGGTCGCCGTAGTACTTCCCCACCGCGGCGTTGATCTCCATGCCGGCGTGTCTCGCGCTGAGGGCTCGGGCGACCTGGCGCTCCGCCTCGGACAGGGTCCGGGGGCACGCCGTCCGCAACTGCCGCCGCACCGCCGCGACACCGTGCATGCCCCGCGCGGCGTCGCAGAGTTCCGCGACCGCCCGCCACCGCACTCGGTGCGACAGAGCGTGATCGACGAACCGTTCGAGAGCCTCGGCATCGAGGGTGGTCGCCACGTCGACGAAACACTGTTCCTGCGTGACCACCGGCAACAGTGCGCGGTAGACCACGGGCTCCACTACTCGACGGTGGAGCCTGAACCCCGGCGGGCAGCGCGGCGAGGTAAACATCGGAACGGTGGCGTGCACCACCTCGGGCTCGGGGACGAGCAGGCCCCAGAGCCACGCCGCGGTGTCGTGGCTCAACACCGCCTTGGGCTTCCACGCCACCACCGCGCTGCAGCGATCCTCGTAGGTGGGCGGGCGGGTGCAGTACACCGCCGGCAGCACGCGGTGCAGTCTTCCGGTGCGCACGCGATGCTCGAGGGCGCCCTTCCCGATCCCGTTGCGCAGCAGTTCGTCTCGTCTGTACGCGGTCACGGGCCAAGCTTGACCGTGACGGCCGCTTGTACAGCCCCGAGAACCCATCCCTGTGGATGGACCTGCCGGAGTATCCACAGGACGCCCCGATTACCGGGAACCCGCCGGATCCCCCGACCTGTGTGCAACCAGGCAGGTCGAGAACCCAACCCTGTGGATGGACCTGCCGGAGTATTTACAGGACGCCCCGATTACCGGGAACCCGCCGGATCCCCCGACCTGTGTGCTACCAGGCAGGTCGAGCACCCACACCCCCGACCATGCCTCCCCGCACACAAGTTGCCCCGATTACCGGAAACCCGCCGGATCATCCGACCTGTGTGCAACCAGGCAAGTCGAACGCGCTACCGCAGCGCCGCGATCGCCGGCACCAACGCGCGGAGGGCGATACCGCGGTGGGAGGCGGCGTCCTTCTCCTGCGGGCTCAGTTCTGCGGCAGACCGGTCACCACCGTCGGGCACGAACACCGGGTCGTAGCCGAAGCCACCCCCGCCCGCACGTTCCCGCGCCACGACGCCGCGCCATTCCCCGCGGGTGACGGTCTCGGTTCCGTTCGGCAGGACCAGCGCGCACGCGGAGACGAAGCCCGCACCGCGCCGCTCGTCCGGCACGTCCGCGAGTTGTGCGAGGAGCAGGGAGGTGTTGGCCTCGTCCTCGCCGTGTCGCCCGGACCAGCGGGCGGACAGCACTCCGGGCATGCCGTTCAAGGCATCGACGGCGATCCCGGAATCGTCTGCAACACAAGCCAACCCGGTCGCCGCAGCGCCGTCACGCGCCTTGATGAGTGCGTTCTCCTCGAACGTGGCGCCGGTCTCGGGGGTCTCCGGATATTCCGGCACCTCGTCCAGCCCGACCAGCTCGATCCCCTCGACGGCCGCGGCGTCCAGCACCCGCCGCAACTCGGCCAGCTTCTTCGGATTGCGGCTGGCGACCAGCAGGCGCACCGGATCAGGCACCGGGGAGCTCACCGGGGTACGGCGCCGCCAGAGCTTCCCGCTGCACCGCGAAGATGCGCTCGCAGCCGGCCAGCGCACTGTCGAGCATCGCGTCGAGCGTCGACCGGGGGAACGTCGCGCCCTCCCCCGTGCCCTGGATCTCGACGAGCGTTCCGGTGTCGGTGGCCACGACGTTCATGTCGACCTCGGCGCGCGAATCCTCCTCGTACGGCAGGTCCAGACGCACCCGACCGTCGACGACGCCGACGGAGACGGCCGCGATGGCGCAGGAGATCGGCTGCGGGTCGGCGAGGCGACCGTGGGCTCCGAGGTAGGTCACGGCGTCGGCCAACGCGACGTAGGCGCCGGTGATCGCCGCGGTCCGGGTGCCGCCGTCGGCCTGGAGCACGTCGCAGTCGAGTGCGATGGTGTTCTCCCCGATGGCGGCCAGGTCGATGCAGGCACGCAGGGAGCGGCCGACCAGTCGGCTGATCTCCTGAGTGCGTCCGGACACCTTGCCCTTCACGGACTCTCGGCTGTTCCGGGTGTGCGTGGCGCCGGGCAGCATCGCGTACTCGGCGGTGAGCCAGCCGAGCCCGGAGCCCTTGCGCCAGCGCGGCACCCCCGCCTCGACGCTCGCGGTGCACATGACCCGCGTGTTGCCGAACTCCACCAGCACCGACCCGGCCGGGTGGGAGGTGAAACCCCGCGTCAGGGTGATGGGGCGCAGTTCGTCGTCGTCTCGTCCGTCTTCGCGTGTGGCCACCGGCCCACCCTATCGGGTGCGGCCGCCGGTCAGAGTTCGACGACGTACCCGGGCGAGACCGCGTGCACGGGGCCGTGGAACTCCGCCTTGGCCTCGGCGATCACGTCCTCACGGGACGTCCAGGGCGGGATGTGGGTCAGGAGGAGCTCGCCGACGCCGGCGGTGGCGGCGAGGCGGCCGGCCTCGGCACCGGAGAGGTGAACGCCCAGCGGCCGGTCGGCGGAGTCGGTCCAGGACGCCTCCGCCAGCAGGACGTCGGCACCGCGGGCGAGAGTCTCGACGGCGTCGCACACCCCGGTGTCCCCGGTGTAGGCGAGCACGGTGCCGTTCTCGGTGGTGACACGCATGCCGTAGGACTCAGGCGGGTGGTAGACCCGACGCGTCTCGATGGACAGGGCGCCGAACTCGATGACGCCGCCGTCGCGGAGGTAGCGCAGGTCCAGGGTGTCGGACATGTCGTCGATCTTGCCGCCGCTCTCCGCGGACGCGACCCCCAGCCGGAACGCCATGTCGGACGGGCCGAACACCAGCGCTCGCCCCTCGGCCGGCACCGGGTGGTAGCGACGCCACACGAGCAACCCCGGGACGTCGAGGCAGTGGTCGGCGTGCAGGTGCGAGAGCAGGACGTGGACGTCGACGGGATCGGCGTACTTCTGCAGTGCCCCCAGCACTCCCGGTCCGAAGTCGAGGACCAGCGGCGGGGTGTCGGGCGCCTCGAGGAGATACCCGGACGCCGGTGAGTCGGGACCCGACACGCTGCCCGAACAACCCAGGACCGTGAGACGCATGGGGGTCATGCTGCCATGTGATCGCGCCGCTCCGAGCAGGATCGGTCCCCGACGGTGTCGTGTCCGATCCGATGATTCACCGACCGTGCGGTGACAGCGCCCGGGTCGGATCGGATCGGCGGCGTCCGGACGCGAACATCCACGCCGCGAGCACCCCCGCGAGGGCACCGAACAGATGCCCCTGCCACGACACGCGTTCCTCGGTGGGCAGCACGCCCCACAACAGGCCGCCGTAGACCACGAGAACCACGAAACCCAGTGCCATCTGCCCGATGTCGCGCGTGAACACGCCACGCACGATGAGGTACGCCAGCCAGCCGAACACCAGGATCGACGCCCCGATGTGGATGGATCCCGATGCTCCCGTGAGCCAGGTGCCGAGCCCGCCGACGATCCAGATCACGGCCGTGACCGCGACGGCCCGACCGATGCCGGAGAGCAACAGCACGAAGCCGAGGACGAGCAGCGGGCCGGTGTTGGCGAACAGGTGATCCCATCCGTCGTGCAGGACCGGCGCGAAGACCACGCCGCTCAGACCGTCGACGTCGCGCGGCCGGATTCCCGCCGTGTCGAGGCGCTGCCCCAGCGCCACGTCGACGGCTTCGATCACGTACAGCACCGCCAGGAAACCGAGAATGCCGATCGCCGCGGCGCTCCACCGCGACCGGGCGCTCGGGGGCGTCGAGCCCGGGGTGCGGGAGGGAGTCACGCTCATGGTCGCCGTCCTGGTCGGTCGGGAAGGGTTCCCCTCCCGCGCTGGTCGGTCGGGAGGATCCCTCCACGGTACCGGCGCGGATCAGGCGCGAACGGAGGTGAAGACGTCACGGTAGGCGGGGATCCCGGCGATCGACGTGGCCGTGAGCACGGCGCGAGCGATCGCCCGTTCGGTGACGACGGCGGCCAGCGCGCAGAGGGCGTCGAGGACGGCGAGGTCCGGCATCATGCGCGCGTCGACGGGAACGGCCTCGCCCCGCGGCGTCGCCCGACCCGTGGCGAGGGCGAAGAACGTGTCGCCGTCGAGCGGCGAGTGCGCGGGACGAATCGCGCGCGCCAGCCCGTCGTGCGCGGCGACGGCCAACCGGCGGCAGCCCGACGCCGTGAGGTCGGCATCGGTGGCGACGACGCCGATGGTGGTGTTCAGGGAGGTGTCCTTGGCGGCGAGCGCCGCGGCCGCTGCCACCTCGTCGGCGGTCGGGGCGGGCAGGGCGACCCCCGGGTCGCCCCACAGCACCCCGGTGCGGGGGTCGAAAGCCGAGCCGACGGGGTTGGCCACCACCAGGGCGCCGACGGTGAGTCCGGCGGCAGGACCGTCGGTGGCCGTCGCGGACGCCGTACCGACGCCGCCCTTGAGCACGCCGGCCCGTGCGCCGGTGCCGGCACCCTCGCTGCCCTGCTCGAACTCCGACGCCGCCGACGTCGCCGCGGCGTACCCGAACGCGGCGTCGGGCCTCGATGCCCAGGCGCCCAGCGGGAGATCGAAGATCACGGCCGCGGGAACGATGGGGACCACCCGGTCGGGACGCCCCATCGCGACACCGCGCCCGCGCTCCTCCAGGTGCCGCATGACGCCGTCGGCAGCAGCGAGTCCGTAGGCACTGCCGCCGGTGAGCACGACCGCGTCGACGCGTTGGACGGAATGCGACGGGTCGAGCAGGTCGGTCTCGCGGGTGCCCGGTCCGCCGCCCCGCACGTCCACCGCGGCGACGGCGGGCCCGTCCGCCAGCACGACGGTGGTCCCGGTGGCCCAGCCGACCCCGTCGCGGTCGTCGGTGGCCACCGTGACGTCGGGCGTCCACGCCCGGTGATGACCGACGGTCAGGCCGGCGACGTCGGTCAGGCGGTCCTGCATCAGGCCATCATGACCTGGACCAGCGAGTCCTGCATCCAGGTGAGCCAGTGGTAGACGTCGAGGTGCGGTGCGCGTGGATCGTCGGCCGGCAGCTCGTCCGGGGTGTCGGCGTCGATACCCAGAGTGGTTCCGAGCGCGAGCCGCACGTCGTTCAGTCCGGTCAACCACAGCTCGGCCTGCTCGGGGGTCAGCGTGATTCGGCCTCCGTCGGCGGGCAGCGACCCGAGAATCGCCGTTCCCGCGGCCCGCTTCGCGTCGATGATCTCGGGCTCGTGCATCCCGCGCAGGGCCCCGTTGAGGTCGGCGCGTTGGGCCAGTGCGTCCGGGGTGTCGGCCGCGTCGGCGCCCTCGGGACGGTGGAAGTCCGGCAGCAGCCGCGCGAGGGTGGCGTCCTCGGGCGCACTGGTGTTGCCCGAGCGGATGCCGGTGAGAGCGGACAGGTCGTCCGTCGGCGCCTGCGCGCTGCGCTCGTCCAGCAGCCCGACCACGGACTCGACGAGCGACCGCAGCACCGCGACCTCCCGCGCGTCCATCTCGGACCGGAACTTCACCCCGCCCAACGACGATTTCCGGGTCCACACTCGCACCGAAAGGTCTCCCTGCTCTGTCGTCGAGAACTACTGCGTCGAGAACTGTGTCGTCGCTCGAGAACCTGCGTCAGACGTCGTGCTGCATCGTGGCCCACAGGCCGGCCGCGTGGAGTTTGGAGACGTCGCTCTCCATCTTCTCGCGGGGGCCGCTGGACACCACGGCCTTGCCCTCCGAGTGCACCTGCATCATGAGCTCGGTGGCCTTGTCCTTGCTGTAGCCGAACACCTTCTGGAACACGTAGGTCACGTAGTGCATGAGGTTCACCGGATCGTCCCAGACGATCGTGACCCACGGTGTGTCCGCGGCGACGTCCTCGAAGACCGCCACGCTCTCCTCCGGGACGGCCTGCGGGACCGTCGCGAGCGGTGCGAGGGTGGCGGTCGAGACGGATTCGGGGGCACCCATGGCCCCCAGGATACGGATGGACCGCGTGCGGTTCACCCACCGCGGCGCCCGAGCGCCCTACTGTTGCGCGGTGTGACCTCCACCGCGCTCTTCACCGACCGCTACGAGCTGACCATGCTCTCCGCCGCCCTGCGTGACGGAACCGCCGATCGCTCCTGCGCCTTCGAGGTGTTCTCCCGTCGGCTCCCCGGCGGTCGGCGCTACGGCGTCGTGGCGGGAACCGGCCGGTTCCTCGAGGCGCTGACGCGGTTTCGCTTCACCGACGACGAGATGGCGTCGGTGGCGGAGTTCCTCACCGACGAGACGCTCGACTGGCTTCGGACCTACCGCTTCTCCGGCGACGTCGACGGCTACCCGGAGGGCGAGCTCTACTTCCCCGGTTCGCCGATCCTGTCGGTGCGGGGCACCTTCGCCGAGTGCGTGATCCTCGAGACGCTGGTGCTCTCGATCTTCAACCACGACAGCGCCGTCGCGTCGGCGGCCGCCCGCATGGTCAGTGCGTCCGACGGGCGCCCCCTGATCGAGATGGGGTCTCGGCGCGCGCACGAGGAGGCCGCGGTGGCCGCGTCGCGGGCGGCCTACATCGCCGGGTTCTCCGCGACGTCCAACCTCGAAGCGACTCGGCGACACGGCATTCCGGGTGCCGGCACCAGTGCGCACGCGTTCACCCTGCTGCACACCGACGCCGACGGTCCCGACGAGGCGGCGGCGTTCCGGGCGCAGGTGGACGCGCTCGGGGTGGGCACGACGCTGCTCGTGGACACCTACGACATCACGGCGGGCGTCGAGACGGCCGTCGCAGTCGCCGGTCCGGAACTGGGCGGTGTCCGCATCGACTCGGGTGACCTGGGCGTGCTGGCCCGACAGGTCCGCGCGCAGCTCGACGACCTGGGGGCCCCGACCACGCGCATCGTGGTGTCGGGCGATCTGGACGAGTACGCCATCGCCTCGCTGCGCGCCGAACCCGTCGACGTCTACGGCGTCGGCACGTCGGTGGTCACCGGCTCGGGCGCCCCCACCGCCGGCATGGTCTACAAGCTCGTCGAGGTCGATGGTCGACCCGTCGCGAAACGGAGCGCGCACAAGGAGTCTCGCGGCGGTCGCAAGCGTGCGGTGCGCCTGGCACGCCGCACCGGCACCGTGGTCGAGGAACTGGTGACGGCGGCCGACGCACCCCTGCCGTCCACGGATCCGTACGACGCGCGCGAGGTCGCCGTGCCGCTGGTCCGCGGCGGCGACGTGGTGGCCACCGCCACCGTCGCCGACGCTCGCGACCTGGTGGCAGCGGGCCTCACCTCGCTCCCGTGGGAGGGCCTGGGTCTGTCCCGCGGAGACGCGGCGATCCCGACGGTATTCTCGTGACTCGTGACCACCGCGCTCGTCGTCGTCGACGTCCAGAACGATTTCTGCGAAGGCGGCTCCCTCGCCGTCCAGGGCGGTGCCCGGGTGGCGTCGGCGATCAGCACGCTGATCCAGGGGTCGGACTACGACGTCGTCGTGGCCACCCGCGACCACCACATCGATCCGGGTGATCACTTCTCGGACACGCCCGACTACGTCGACAGCTGGCCGCGGCACTGCGTCGCCGGCACCGCGGGATGCGAGTTCCATCCGGACCTGGACACCTCCGCGGTGGAGGCCGTCTTCTCCAAGGGCGAGTACGACGCCGCCTACTCGGGTTTCGAGGGTGTCGACGACGCCGGCACTCCCCTCGCGGACTGGCTCCGCGCGCGAGACGTGGACGCGATCCACCTGGTCGGCCTCACCACGGACTTCTGCGTTCGAGCCACCGCCCTCGACGCGCTACGGAACGGATTCGACGTCACGGTCCTGGTCGACTACACCGCCGCCGTGACGCCGGAGAACGTTCCCGGGGTGCTCGCGGCCATCACCGAGGCGGGTGGCCGCACCACCCGCTGACGGCCGTCCGTCGTAACCTTCTCCGGTGCCACCGAAGACCGATCTGCCCACCGTCCCGTCCCTGCTCGGCACGGCGGTCCAGGCGCTCGGCGGCACGGAACGCACGGCGCAGCTCACCATGGCCTCGGCCGTGGCCCACAGCATCGACACCGGTGAGCACCTCGCCGTGCAGGCCGGCACGGGCACCGGAAAGTCGCTGGCCTACCTCGTTCCGTCGCTGCGGCACGCCGTCGAGAGCGGGCGCACCGTGGTGGTCTCCACCGCCACCATCGCCCTCCAGCGCCAGCTCGTCGACCGCGATCTGCCGCGGCTGACCAAGGCCCTCACGCCCGCCCTGAACCACGAGCCGCAGTTTGCGATCCTCAAGGGCCGCGGCAACTACCTGTGCCTGAACAAGCTGCACGGCGCGCCCGTGGACGACCCCGCCGAGGAGCTGTTCGACGCGTTCGCCGTCTCCCGGCTCGGCCGTGAGGTCAAGCGCATCACCGAGTGGTCGTCGGACACCGAGACCGGAGATCGCGACGAGTTGACCCCCGGGGTGTCCGATCAGGCGTGGCGGCAGATGTCGGTCACCTCGCGCGAATGTCTCGGCAAGGCCCGATGCCCCTACGGCGAGGACTGCTTCGCCGAGCGCGCGCGGGTCGACGCGGCGAAGTCGGACGTCGTGGTCACCAACCACGCCATGCTCGCCATCGACGCCATCACCGGGATCGCCGTGCTTCCCGAGCACGACGTGGTGGTCGTCGACGAGGCGCACGAACTGGTCGATCGGGTCACGTCCGCGGCGACGGCGGAACTGTCGTCGTCGTCGGTGAGTGCGGCGCTGCGTCGGTGCGGGAAGCTGGTCGAGGAGGAGATTCTCGACCGCCTCGCCGGCGCGGGCGACGGCCTGGCCGACCTGATCGAGGACCTGCGCGGCGGCCGGTGGGAGGAACTGCCCGGCGGCGCCGGATCCGTCCTCGCCGCCGTCCGGGACGCGGCGTGGGCCGTCCGCAGCGCCATCGGTCCCGCCGAGCGCGGCGCCGCGGCGTCGGACCCCGATGCGGCCGCGGCACGGACCGCCGCGCTCGCCGCGATCGACGACGTCCACGACACCGCCGTGCGCATCCTCGAGACGTTCCAGGAGACCGACCCCGCCGCCCGACGGGACGTCGTCTGGCTCTCGGTCGACGAGTTCCGCGGCGTCGTGCGCCGGGTCGTCCGGGTCGCCCCTCTGTCCGTCGGCGGCCTGTTGCGCACGCGACTGTTCGCCGAGTCCACCGTCGTCCTCACCTCGGCCACCCTCACGGTCGGCGGCAGCTTCGACGGCCTGGCCGTGACGTGGGGCCTGCCGGCGGCGAACCCGTCGCGCGTCGACGCCGCGCTCGCCACGGGCAGCGAGGCGCCCTCGGACGCCGGCACCGTGCGGTGGAATTCCCTCGACGTCGGCTCCCCGTTCGACCACGGGCGCGCCGGCATCCTCTACATCGCCAAACACCTCTCGGCACCGGGACGGGACGGTGCTGCGCCCGCGCAGCTCGACGAGATCGCCCAGCTCGTGGCCGCCGCGGGTGGCCGGACGCTCGGCCTGTTCTCCTCGATGCGGGCGGCGAAGGCCGCGGCGGCGGAGATGCGCGAGCGGCTCGACACTCCCGTGCTGTGCCAGGGCGACGACGCCACCGGCGCGCTGGTCGACCGTTTCGCGGCCGACGAGGCGACCTCGCTGTTCGGCACCCTCTCGCTCTGGCAGGGTGTCGACGTGCCGGGGCCGTCGCTGACGCTGGTGCTCATCGACCGCATTCCGTTCCCGCGGCCCGACGATCCCCTCCTGGTCGCCCGGCAGCGCGCGATCGAATCCCGCGGCGGCAACGGCTTTCTCGCCGTCGCGGCCAACCATGCGGCCTTGCTGCTGGCGCAGGGCGTCGGCCGTCTGCTGCGCAGCACGGACGACCGCGGGGTGGTGGCCGTCCTCGATCCGCGCCTGGCGACGGCGGGGTACGGCGGGTACCTCCGGGCGTCGCTCCCGCCGTTCTGGGAGACCACCGATCCCGACGTCGTCCGCCGGTCGTTGCGCCGGCTCGCCGAGCGCTGACGCGCGGCGAGCCCCGCCGTCAGACGGTCGCCGGGCCCGCCACCTTGCCGAGCTCGGCGTCACCGGCGAGCAACTCGTGGTGCGGCAGCACCCGCACGGTGTAGCCGACGGCGCCGGAGAGCGGCAGCTCCGTCTCGGCCGCGAACCGGTCGACGCCGTCCACCGGTCCGCGGTGGGTCATGGGCACGGTGACCACGTCGTGCAGCTGCTCGTCGGAGTCGACGCGGCCGAAGACCGCCTGCACCGTCACGTCCGCGGGGGTGAGCCCGCCGAGGTCGATGCCGGCCGACAGGGTCAGCGCCGACCCGAGGACCGGGGTGTCCGGGAGGCCCTCCGCCTCGACGTCGCGCACGGTGACCGCCAGCCAGGCGGCGTCGACCCGTCGTCGGTATCCCGCGAGCGCCCGCGCCCCGGCCCACCCGTCGGCGGCGACGGCGTGACCGGCCCGCGACGCGGGACCGTAGTACTGCACCGTGTAGTCGCGAACCATCCTCGACGCCAACACCTTCGGCCCCAACGTCTCGAGCGTGTGTCGCACCATGTCCACCCAGCGCTCCGGGATGCCGTCGGTGCCGCGCTCGTAGAACGTCGGCAGGACGGACTTCTCGAGCAGCTCGTACAACGCCGCCGCCTCGAGATCGTCGCGCCGCGCGTCGTCGACCCCGTCCGCAGTCGGGATGGCCCACCCGTTGCGGCCGTCGTACATCTCGTCCCACCATCCGTCACGGATGGAGAGATTCAGGCCGCCGTTGAGCGCCGACTTCATGCCCGACGTTCCGCACGCCTCGAGCGGGCGGAGCGGATTGTTCAGCCAGACGTCGCAACCCCAGTAGAGGTAGCGCGCCATGGACATGTCGTAATCGGGCAGGAACACGATGCGGTGGCGCACGTCGTGCCGGTCGGCGAAGCGCACGATCTGCTGGATGAGCGCCTTGCCGGCGTCGTCGGCCGGGTGCGACTTGCCCGCGACCACCAGCTGCACGGGGCGGTCGGGATCGAGCAGGAGCGCACGCAACCGCTCGGGGTCGCGGAGCATGAGCGTCAGGCGCTTGTAGGTGGGGACGCGACGAGCGAAGCCGACGGTGAGAACGTCGGGCGAGAAGGCCTCGTCGGTCCATGCCAGTTCCGCCTCCGTCGACCCGCGCTCGAGGCAGGACGCGCGCAGCCGCCGACGGATCTCGGAGACCAGCTCCCCGCGGAGGTCGTTCCGCGTCGCCCACAGTTCGCTCGCGGGCACCTCGTGCAGTTTCTCCCAGCCCCGCGCCTCTTCCATCAACTCTCGGCCGGCGACACGCTCGGCCAGGTCGAGCCACCGCGGCGACGCCCAGGTGGGGGCGTGCACGCCGTTGGTCACCGAGCCGATCGGGACCTCGTCGGCGTCGAAACCCGGCCACAGTTCGTCGAACATGCCCCGGCTGACCCGGCCGTGCAGCAGCGAGACGCCGTTGGCGCGCTGCGCGGAGCGCAGACCCATGTGGGCCATGTTGAACAGGGCGGGATCGCTCTCGCGCCCGAGGGCGAGGATGCGGTCCATGTCGAGACCCGGCAGCAACGACGAGCCGCTGCCACCGTCGCCGAAGTAGAGCCGCACCAGGTCCGCCGGGAAGCGGTCGATGCCCGCGGGCACGGGGGTGTGGGTGGTGAAGACGGTCGAGGCCCGTACCGCCGCCAGGGCGTCGTCGAAATCGAGGCCGTCCGACCGCAGCTCGCGGATGCGCTCGAGGCCGAGGAAGCCCGCGTGGCCCTCGTTCATGTGGAAGACCGACGGGGCCGGGAGGTTCTCGTACTGCGTGAACGCGCGCACGGCCCGCACGCCGCCCACGCCCGCCAGGATCTCCTGCTTGATGCGGTGATCCTGGTCGCCGCCGTAGAGGCGATCGGTGACGCCGCGCAGGTCGACGTCGTTGTCGGCGATGTCCGAGTCCAACAGGAGCAGGGGGATCCGGCCCACCTGGGCGATCCAGATGCGGGCCCGCAACACCCGCCCCGCGGGCATGGCGACGTGGATCAGTACGGCGGCACCCGCGTCGTCGGTGAGCAGGCGCAGCGGCAGGCCCTGCGGATCGAGCGACGGGTAGCGCTCGGCCTGCCACCCGTCGGCGGTCAGGGACTGGCGGAAGTAGCCGGAGCGGTACAGCAGGCCGACCCCGATGAGCGGAAGGCCGAGGTCGGAGGCGGCCTTGAGGTGATCCCCGGCCAGGATGCCGAGGCCACCGGAGTAGTTGGGGAGCACCTCGGAGACGCCGAACTCCATGGAGAAGTACGCGATTCCGGACGGCAGATCGGCGCCGCCGTCGACCTGCTTCTGGAACCAGCGCGGCCGATCCAGGTAGGAGTGCAGGTCCTCCACCAGTTCGTCGACCCGGCGGACGAACCCGTCGTCCTCGGCCAGCGCCGAGAGCCGGTCCGGATCGACCTCGCCCAGGATGCGGCCGGGATCGCGCTCGCCGCTGACCCAGAGAGCGGGGTCGATGCTCTCGAAGAGTTCGAGGGTGGGGGTGTGCCAGGACCAGCGCAGGTTGACCGAGAGTTCGGCCAACCCGGACAGTCGGGCGGGAAGCTGCGCGCGCACGGTGAATCGACGGAGAGCTTTCACGATTCCGAAGCCTAGCGGCGCGGGCGCGCTCGCACGCGGCTTCGCGTTTGCCGACGGGCCGGACGGGTATCGCTTCGGACGAGACCGTGGGTGGCTCGGGTGTCCGGCATGCGCTCGCTCGTCTACGGTTGGACCTCTCAGCCCGTGCACCTGCGACATCCGTCAGAAAAGGGGATCCGGTGACAGGCCGTATCGGCATCGACGATGTATCACCCAACACCTCGTCCGGTAAGTACCCCGCGAAGGCCGTTGTGGGAGAAGCCTTCCCGATCACCGCGGCCGTGTGGCGCGAGGGACACGACGCCGTGAACGCCACGCTCGCGGTGCGCGCTCCCGGGTCGAGCACCTCCGTTCACATCCCGATGACCCCGGGTACCGAGCCGGACGTCTTCCACGCCCTGTTCACCCCCGATCGCGAGGGGTACTGGATCGCGCGTGTCGAGGGGTGGGGAGATCCCATCGCGACGTGGACCCACGCCGTGGAGGCGAAGCTCGGCGTCGGTCAGACGGCGGCGGATCTCGCCAACGACCTCGAGGTCGGCGCCCGGCTGTTCGACCGCGCCGCCGCGAAGGCCCGCAGCGCCGACCGTCCCGTCCTCACGGCCGTCGCCGCCGCGCTGCGCAGCGACGCCCACCTGCCCTCCCGCGTCGCCCCGGCGTTCACCGAGGAGGTCCGCCGCATCCTGCGTGAGACCCCGCTGCGCGAGCTGGTCACCCGCGGCGAGGCGGTCAACGTCTGGGTCGACCGGCGCGCCGCCCTGGTCGGCTCCTGGTACGAACTGTTCCCGCGGTCCACCGGCGGCTGGAACGAGGACGGCACACCACGCCACGGCACGTTCGCGACCACCGTCGGCGCGCTCCCCCGCGTCGCGGCCATGGGCTTCGACGTCGTCTACTTCCCGCCGATCCATCCGATCGGTCGCGTCAACCGCAAGGGACCGAACAACACCCTCACCCCCGGCCCGACGGACGTCGGGTCGCCCTGGGCGATCGGCGCCGAGGAGGGCGGCCACGACGCGGTCCATCCCGAGCTCGGGACCGAGGCAGACTTCGTCGAGTTGGTCCGCGCCGCCGAGAAATTGGGCCTCGAGGTGGCGCTGGACCTCGCGCTGCAGTGCGCACCGGACCACCCGTGGGCGCAGGCGCACCCGGAGTGGTTCACCGTCCTGCCGGACGGCACCATCGCCTACGCGGAGAACCCGCCCAAGAAGTACCAGGACATCTATCCCGTCAACTTCGACAACGACCGCAAGGGTATCTACGCCGAGGTCCTCCGCGTGGTGCGGCATTGGGTGTCGTTGGGCGTCAAGACCTTCCGGGTGGACAACCCGCACACCAAGCCGCCGGACTTCTGGGAGTGGCTCATCGCCGAGGTCAAGAAGACCGACCCGGACGTGCTGTTCCTGGCCGAGGCCTTCACTCGCCCCGCACGCCTCTACGGCCTGGCCCGGCGCGGCTTCACGCAGTCGTACACGTACTTCACGTGGCGCGTCGCCAAGTGGGAACTGACGGAGTTCGGCACCGAGATCGCGGCGAAAGCCGACCTGGGACGCCCGAATCTCTTCGTCAACACCCCGGACATCCTCCACGAGAGCCTGCAGACGGGCGGGCCGGGCATGTTCGCCCTGCGCGCCGCGCTCGCCGCCACGATGTCCCCGCTCTGGGGTGTCTACTCGGGATACGAACTGTACGAACACGTTCCGGTGCGGCCGGGCAGCGAGGAATACCTCGACTCCGAGAAGTACCAGCTGCGCCCTCGCGACTACGAGTCCGCCCGCGCACGCGGGGAGTCGCTCGAGCCGTGGCTCACCACGCTGAACGCGATCCGCAAGGCACATCCCGCGCTGCAGCAGCTGCGCAACATCCACTTCCACCACGTGGACAACGACGCACTGATCGCCTACTCCAAGTTCGACGCCGTCTCGGGCGACGCCGTCCTGGTCGTGGTCAACCTGAACCCGTTCGGCGCCGAGGAAGGCACGGTCTGGCTGGACATGCCCGCCATCGGTCGGGACTGGCAGGCGCGCATCACGGTGACCGACGAGGTCGGCGGTCAGCAGTTCGAGTGGGGTCAGGCCAACTACGTGAAGCTCGAGCCCTGGCGGCAGGTCGCGCACATCCTGGCCCTCCCGCCCATCGCCGAGCCCGAGCGCACCACGCTCGCTTTCCGGAAGGAACCGTCATGACGACCCCGAAGGACACCGTCGGAGCGCCGTCCGAGGCGGATCTGTCGCGGCTCGCCCGCGGTCACCACCACGATCCGCACTCGGTGCTCGGCGCGCACTCCGTCGCCGGCGGCACCGCCATCCGTGCCCTGCGCCCGAACGCGCTCGAGGTGACCGCCCTGATCGGCGGCAAGGAATATCCGCTCTCGCACGTCGCGCACGGCATCTTCTCCGTCGTCGTGCCGATGGAGGATCCGGCCGACTACCGCCTCCGGGTGCGCTACCCCACCGGCGGCGACACGGTCCACGAGGTGACCGTCGCCGACGGATACCGCTTCCTGCCCACCCTCGGCGAACTCGACCTGCACCTGTTCGGCGAGGGTCGGCACGAGCGGTTGTGGGACATCCTCGGAGCCCACCCGCGCTCGTACACGCTGCCCGACGGCGAGGTCCACGGCACGTCGTTCGCCGTGTGGGCACCCGGCGCCGTCGGTGTCACCGTCGTCGGCGAGTTCGACGGGTGGGGCGGCCAGACCTGGCCGATGCGCGTCCTGGGTTCGACCGGCGTGTGGGAGCTCTTCGTGCCCGACATCGGGGACGGCACGCTCTACAAGTTCCGGGTGCACGGCAAGGACGGCTCGGTCAAGGACAAGGCCGATCCCATGGCGTTCCGCACCGAGGTGCCGCCGTCGACCGCCTCCGTGGTCACCACCAGCGCCTACACCTGGAACGACGACGCCTGGCTGACCGCCCGCGCCGACGCGCAGCCGCATCGCGCGCCCATGAGCGTCTACGAGGTCCACCTCGCCTCCTGGCGGCCCGGCCTGACGTATCACGAACTGGCCGAACAACTCTCGGCCCACGTCCGCGAGACCGGCTTCACCCACGTCGAGTTGCTCCCGGTCGCGGAGCACCCCTTCGGCGGCTCGTGGGGTTACCAGGTCACGTCCTACTACGCGCCGACCTCCAGGTTCGGCACGCCCGACGAGTTCCGCGCGTTCGTCGACCGCCTGCACCAGGACGGCATCGGCGTCATCGTCGACTGGGTGCCGGCGCACTTTCCCAAGGACGAGTGGGCCCTCGCCCGGTTCGACGGCTCACCGCTCTACGAGCACGGCGACCCGAAGCGCGGCGAACAGCTGGACTGGGGCACGTACGTCTTCGACTTCGGCCGCACCGAGGTCCGCAACTTCCTCGTCGCCAACGCGCTGTACTGGATCGACGAGTTCCACATCGACGGGCTCCGGGTCGACGCCGTCGCCTCGATGCTCTATCTCGACTACTCGCGTCCCGAGGGCGGTTGGACCCCGAACGTGTACGGCGGCCGCGAGAACCTCGAGGCGGTGGCGTTCCTGCAGGAGATGAACGCGACCGTCCACAAGCTGCACCGCGGCGTCGTCACCGTGGCCGAGGAGTCCACGTCGTGGCCCGGCGTCACGCGGCCGACCTCGCTCGGCGGTCTCGGCTTCTCGATGAAGTGGAACATGGGCTGGATGCACGACACGCTCGGTTTCATCGGGCGCGACCCCATCCACCGCTCGTACCACCACCACGAGATCACGTTCTCTCTCGTCTACGCGTGGAGCGAGAACTTCGTCCTGCCGATCTCCCACGACGAAGTGGTCCACGGCAAGGGCACCCTGTGGTCCCGTATGCCGGGTGACGACTGGCAGAAGGCAGCCGGTCTGCGCGGCCTGCTCGCCTACATGTGGGCGCACCCGGGCAAGCAGTTGCTCTTCATGGGCCAGGAGTTCGGACAGACCGGCGAGTGGTCCGACGAGCGCGGACTGGACTGGTGGGAGATCGGCACCGAGGGCGTCGGCAACCTCCACCGCGGCGTGCAGCAGTTGGTGGGCGACCTCAACCGCACGTACGTCGCGAGCCCCGAGTTCTGGACGCAGGACCACACGCCCGACGGGTTCTCGTGGATCGACGCGAACGACACCGCGAGCAACGTGCTGTCCTTCCTGCGGTACGGGGACGACGGCAGCGTGACCGCGTGCCTGTTCAACTTCTCGGGGTCGGTCCACGGGACGTATCGTGTGGGTCTGCCGGAGCCGGGGCGTTGGGTCGAGATCCTCAACACCGACGCCGAGGCGTACGGAGGATCCGGCGTCGGCAACCTCGGTGAGGTCACCGCCACCGACTACTCCTGGCACGGTCGGCCCGCCTCGGCGCAGGTCGCCCTCCCCGCCTACGGAGCGATCTGGCTCAGACTGGAGAAGTGATGGACGGGGCTCGTCGACACCGGTTCGCGAGCCCCGTTCTCGCTCTCGTCTGCGGTCTGACGCTGGCCGCGTGCGGGTCGGTGGTCACCGGCACGCCCGTCTCGATCTACGAGGATCCCTTCACGGTCGCCGGCCTGCCGGTGACCGACGGGCCGTCCGGGCCCCGGCCCGGGGTGTCGCACGCGCAGCTCGACGTCGTCGGATTCTCCGGATCCGACGTCGACGTGCTCGCGACCGACGCCCTCGACGACATCCAGAAGTTCTGGCGACAGCAGTACCCGATGCTCTTCCGAGGCGAATTCACCCCGGTACGCCGTCTGGTCTCCTGGGACGCCTCGGCCGCACCCGGCGAGGGACCGGTGTTCTGCGGCGACCCGACGGACGGATTCGTCAACGCCGGCTACTGCTCGCTCGACGACAGCATCGGCTGGGACCGCGGCATTCTCATGCCCGCCATGGTCGACGCCTTCGGACCGATGTCCGTCGTCATGGTGCTCGCGCACGAGTACGGCCATGCCGTGCAGACGCAGTCCGGGGCGCTCGGTGACGACGATCCGACCATCGTCGCCGAGCAACAGGCCGACTGCTACGCGGGTGCGTTCATGCGCCACGTCGCGGAGGGCGACTCCACCCATTTCTCGCTGAACACCTCCGACGGACTGAACGACGTCCTTGCCGCGACCGTGGCCGTGCGCGACGAGGATCCCGGGGACCCCGATTCCGTCCACGGCTCCGCGTTCGAGCGCGTCACCGCCGCCCAGATCGGATTCACCGACGGTGTCCCGGCCTGCGCGGCCATCGACCTCCAGGACATCGAGACCCGACGGTCGACGCTGCCGCGCGAGTTCGACAATCCGCTGGACACCGGCGAGCTGCCCGTGACCCGCGAAACTCTCGAGGCGTTCGCGACCACGTTCGGCGACATCATGCCCACCTCGCCGGCCCCGACGGTCGACTACTCCGGCGCCGACACCGGCTGTCCCGACGCAACGGCCACCGAACCGGTCTCCTATTGTCCTGCCACCAACACGATCGGGGTGTCCGTCGACGCCCTCGCCGAGCGCGGCCGACCGGCGGTGGACGACGACGACCTCGTCGTTCCCGTCGACGTCACCGGCGACTACGGGGCCTACGTGCTGTTCCTCTCGCGCTACGTCCTGGCCGTCCAGAACCAGGCCGGCCAGGCGCTCGACGACGCGCGCGCCGGCCTGCGGTCCGCATGCCTCGCGGGCGTCGTCACCGCGGCGCTCGGCCCGTCGGGAGGCAATCCGGACGCGGCGGTGACGCTCTCCCCCGGCGACCTGGACGAAGCGGTGTCCGGGCTGCTGACCGACGGACTCGCCGCGAGCGACGTCGACGGACGCACCGTCCCCAGCGGATTCGCGCGCGTGGATGCGTTCCGCTGGGGTGTGCTCGGCGGCCGCGACTCGTGCGACGAGCGCTTCCGCTGACCGTGTAGTCGACCCGACCGGAACCGAGCGGGTGGTCCATGTTTGGGTCCGTCCGCACCGGACCACTCTGTCGGCGACACCGCACCCTTCGGCGGCCGGGGCGGCGGGAGACAGATGGGGGATCCGGCCATGCCCTCTGTTCTGCACGCTCTCGGGGTCGCCGGCTCGATGGCGTGGACCATCCTGTGGCCGTTGGTCTTCGGATTCGCGATCTCTGCCGTCATCCAATCCGTCGTCCGCAAGTCCGCGATCACACGCGCCCTCGGTGGAGACGGGCCCCGCGAACTCGTGCTCGCCACGGGGTTCGGCATGGCCTCGTCGTCGTGCTCGTACGCCGCCGTCGCTCTCGCGAGGTCGCTCTTCCGTCGCGGAGCGTCCTTCGTCTCGGCCATGGCATTCGAGATCGCGTCGACCAACATGGTGATCGAACTCGGTGTCGTCCTGGCGCTGCTGATGGGCTGGCAGTTCACCCTCGCGGAGTTCGTGGGAGGACCACTGATCATCGTGCTGGTCGCCGTGGTCTTCCGGATCGTGCTGCGCGAGCGGGTGATCAGCGCCGCGCGCGCACAGGCGGACAAGGGCGTCGCCGGATCGATGGAAGGCCACGCCGGAATGGACATGTCCGTCGACTCCGACGAGACATTCCTGCGACGGCTGTTCTCCCGCAAGGCGTTCACCGCGGTGTCGAACATCTTCGCCATGGAGTGGGCCGCGATCTACAAGGACATCATCGCGGGCGTACTCGTCGCCGGTGCGGTGGCGGCGTGGGTTCCCGACAGCGTCTGGCGAGCCCTTTTCTTCGAGGACCATCCACTGGTGTCGGCCATCTGGGGACCGATCGTCGGACCGTTGGTCGCGGTGGTCAGCTTTGTGTGCTCCGTGGGCAACGTGCCCCTCGCCGTGGTTCTCTGGACCGGAGGAATCAGCTTCGGCGGGGTCATCGCATTCATCTTCGCCGACCTGCTCATCGCGCCGATCCTGAACATCTACCGCAAGTACTACGGCACCGCGATGACCGTGCGGATCGTCGGCACCTTCTACGTGGCCATCGTGCTGGCGAGCTGGATCGTCGACGCAGTGTTCTCCGCGCTCGGCCTCGTGCCCGACCCATCGAGCGCTCGCATTCCGGACGAGGGAATCTCGTGGAACTACACGACCTGGCTGAATCTCGTCGCGCTGGCGTTGGCCGCGGTCCTGGTGACGCGCTTCGTCCGCGGCGGAGGACTGCCGATGCTCGCGCACATGGGCGGCGAGCCGTCCCGCGGCGAATCCTGACCGGCGTCCGGCGGATCGATCACCCTCCCCGAATCGCGCGATCTCCCGGGGGTGCGCGTCTAAAACAGAGCCGAGGCCAGCTTGCGTCGGGCGGCCACGACCAGCGGGTCGGCCGCGTCGAAGAGGTCGAACAGCTCCAGCAGGCGCGCCCGAACCCGGGCCCGATCATCCCCCGCCGTGCGCCGGACCAGGTCGACCAGCCGTGCGAAGGACTCCTCGGTGCGCTGCTGGTAGAGCAGTGCGTCGGCGGCCTGCAGCCCGAGCTCGACGTCGGCCGGGTCGGCGTCGGCCTGTTCGAGGACGTCGTCGGGAATGGATTGAGTCCGCGCGAGGAAACGCACCTGACGGACCCCGTTCAACGCCTGCTTGTTCTGCGGCTCCGCGTCCACGATCGCCTGGAACGCCGCCTCCGCCCCGGCCAGATCACCCTCGGCGAGCGCGCTCTCGGCCGCATCGAACCGCGGATCCTCCGGCTCCGGCGCCGGACCCGTCTCGCCCACCGGCCCGGTGAGCTTGCCCTCGACCGCCTGAGCGATCGCCGCGAGCCACTGACGCAGATTCTCCTCCGGCTGCGGGCCCTGCAGATCGGCCAGCGGCTGCCCCGCCGCGACCGCGACCAGCGTGGGAACCGCCTGCACACCGAAGGCCTGTGCGATGCGCGGGCTGACGTCGACGTCGACGTTGGCCAGGATCCAGGTGCCGTTGCCCTCGGCCGCCAGGGCCTCGAGCGTGCGCGTGAGCTGCAGCGAGCCGGGCGAGCGCGGGGACAGCAGGTTGACGATCACCGGGACCTGGTTGGACCGAACCAGAACCTCGGCTTCGAAGTCCGGCTCCGTCACCGCCACGACGACGGGGACGCCACCGGCGCCGGTGGGCGCGGGTGGCGCGGCCGCGGCCTCGGCCTTGGCCTTCAGCGCGGACAGATCGACGGCTCCGGACATGGCGGCAGCCGCGGCGGCGGACGGACGAGCGGGCGGGCGAGAACCGGGTCGAGTCACGCTCCGTATTTTGTCACTTGCGCGGAGTGGGCGTGGATGCGGTCCGGGCGTCCCGCACGTCGAGTCGCCCGGTCCGGTTCGCCCAGATCTCGAAGATCACGGTGCCGAACGGCGGGATGCTCGCCAGGAGTGCGACGACCGTCAGTCCCTTGCTCCAGCGCAGCGCCACCGCGGTGGCCACCGTGACGAGGAGGTACAGCACGAACACCGCGCCGTGGGCGGCGCCCGGGTAGCGGACCGCGCTGTCGATGTTCGGTTCCGGGATGTACTTGATCGCCATGCCGATCAGCAGGGCGAGCCAGGTGAGAGCCTCGGCGACGGCGACGATGCGGAACCAGCGCACGACCGCCGGACGCGGTGGGGTCACCGCCCCACCCGTGGACGGTTCTCCGGTGGTGACGCTGGTGCCTGCTGCGGGCCGAGAATCGGACATACCTGCATTCTGCCCGACGTGACGTGGCCACCTTCAGTGTCGTTCCCCACGATGAGACCCCTTCGCGCGTTGTGACACAGGACACCATCGTCCCCGCACCGGAAAAGGTCTAACGTCAAACTATGAGCACTGCAGCCGCCGCCACCCCCACGTCCGATGCCGTGGCCGCCGGCCTCGTGACCGCGATCGATCACGTCGGCGTGGCCGTGGCCGACCTCGACGAGGCCATCGACTTCTACCGGTCGCACTTCGGCCTCGAGGTCACCCACCGTGAGGTCAACGACAGCCAGGGCGTCGTCGAGGCCATGCTCGCCGTGCCCGGGGCCGACGTCGGCGCCGCCCAGATCCAACTGCTCGCACCGCTCGACGAGACCTCGACCATCGCCAAGTTCCTCGACCGCAACGGCCCCGGCCTGCAGCAGTTGGCGTTCCGGGTGGCCGACGTCGAGGAGGTCGCGGACTTCCTCCGGTCCCGCGGCGCACGCCTGCTCTACGACACCCCGCGCCGCGGTACGGCCGACTCCCGCATCAACTTCGTGCACCCGAAGGACGCCGGCGGCGTCCTGGTCGAACTGGTCGAACCCGCGCACTGACGACCCCTCGAATCGGGGCGCTCCCCGACGTTCGAATCGTGCCGTCGGCCGGTAGGTTGTCGACCATGGCCCCCGACACCGCCTTCGGCAGCAACTCCCTACCGTTCAGCGTGGTCCGCAAGGGATACGACAAGGACGAGGTCCAGCGCTACTTCGAGCGGTTCGACGCCGAGTTGCGCGTCATCGCCACCGATCGTGACGCGGCCGCCGCGCAGGCCCGCGACCTGGCAGTGCAGCTCGAGGACGCCCGCGACGAGATCGACGATCTCCGCAAGGACATCGATCGGCTGTCCGTTCCGCCCACCACCGCGGAGGGCATGAGCGACCGCATCTCGCGCATGCTCCGTCTGGCGTCCGACGAGGCCTCCGAGGTCCGTGCCAAGGCCGAGGCCGACGCCGCCGAGATCGTCTCCATCGCCGAGCAGGACGCCACGCGCATGCGCGGCGAGTACGAGGGGCTCGTCGCCGAGCTGAAGGACCGACGGTCCGCGCTCGAGACCGAGCACGAGCAGACCATGGCCGAGGCTCGCACCGAGGCCGCGCGCATCGTCGAGGCGGCGCAGGCGGAGCGAGACCGACTGGACGCCGAGGCGGAGAAGAAGCGCAGCACGATTCAGGAGGACTTCGAGATCGCGATGGCCGATCGCCGTTCCAAGGTGATGAAGGCCGTCGACGACCTCGAGGCCGACTCCAAGGCCGAGGCGGAACGACGACTCGCCGACGCCACGGCGGAAGCAAAACGGCGCCTGCAGGCCGCCACCGAGCAGTCCGAGCGGCGAATCGCGCACGCGAAAGAGCTGGCCGAGGAACTGCGGGTCCTGCGAGGTCGCGTCCTCGCTCAGCTGCTGGGTATCCGAGGACAGCTGGACTCGGTGCCGGCCATGCTGGCGTCGGTCAACCGGGAGAGCGAGCTCCTCGACGCACCGCTCGCACCGGACGACCTCGAGATCGACGAATCGTTGGAGAACCTCGACCCGGCCGACGAGTCCTCGGAGATCCCGAAGAACTCGGAGTCCGGGGACACCGAGACCGACGGTTCCGCCCGCGACACCGCCGACGCTCGCTCCTGACCCGGGCTCGCCCGACCGGCGGGGTCAGGACCAGCGCCGGGTGAGTCCTCGGGTGTGCCGGCCGGACCAGCATCCGGTGTGCCAGTGGCGACGGTCGTTCGCACCGCCGGGGCGGTCGAGCGGCCACACCACGAGGTGCGGAACTCCCGGAGCGATCTCGTGGTCGCACCCGGGGCACCGGTAGGGCTTGACCGCGCGGGCCCCCGGAATCGAGCGGACGGCGTAGTCCTCGTCGCCGGACGGGCCCGTCTCGGTGCGCGCCGTCGCGCCGCCGAACGTCGGAGACGCGTCGGGCCGGTCGGACCGACGGTGGTGGCGGCGGGGCATGACCGACAGCCTAGCGACCGGCGGTCAGAACAGTCGGAACTCGCTGGTCTCGACGCCACGCAGGGCGTCGTAATCCAGTGTGAGACAACGGATTCCGCGATCCATCGCCAGAGTCTTCGCCTGCGGCTTGATCTGCTGAGCGGCGAACACCCCGTGGACCGGGGCGAGCAGCGGATCGCGATTGAGCAGCTCGAGATAGCGCGTGAGTTGCTCGACGCCGTCGATGTCGCCGCGCCGCTTCACCTCGACCGCCACCGTGGCACCGTCGTCGGCCCGGCAGAGCAGGTCGACCGGACCGATGGCCGTCGGGTACTCCCGTCGCACCAACGACCACCCGGCGCCCAACGTGTGGACGTGCTCGGCCAGCAGCTCCTGCAGATGCGCCTCGACCCCGTCCTTGACCAGACCGGGATCGACGCCCAGGTCGTGGCTGGTGTCGAGCTCGACCTCCTCGAGCGTGATGCGCAGCTCCTCGCCCGCCTTGTTGGTCACCACCCACAGGCGCCGGTCGGCGGGCACCAGATCCTCGTCGGTCGTCGACGGATCCGGCACACTTTCCTCGAGCCAGCAGGGCGGGCTCATCCAGTTGAGCGGCTTGTAGGCGCGGTCGTCGGCATGGACGCTCACCGACCCGTCGGACTTGACCAGCAGCAGACGCTTCGCCCACGGCAGGTGGGCCGTCAACCGTCCGACGTAGTCGACCTGACACCGAGCAATGACCAGACGCACCGGATCACCCTATCGAGGCGGATACTCACGACCGGCCTCCGGCCTGCCCGGAAACCCACGACCGGCCTCCGGCCTGCCCGGCACGTCATGTTCGCGGGGTGGCCAGCCTGGTCTCCTCCGCACGTCCCCGCAACGTCACGGACTCGCCGAAACTCCAGTCGTCCCCGTCGATGCTCGTCGCGTGCTCCACCGTTCGCGCCGACGCGACCAGTCGCCCGTCGGCACTCTTGGCCAGCTCGGACAGCCGCGCGGCCTCGTTGACCGGATCGCCGATGACGGTGTACTCGAAGCGTTCCTTGGCACCGATGTTGCCGGCGACGGCGCGACCCGACGCGATGCCGATGGCCGCCGTGCAGTCCGGTACCTCGCGGTCGAGCCGGTCCATGATGGCTCGCGCGGACCGCAGCGCCGCGCCGCAGTGATCGTCGAGTGCGCCGGGAGCACCGAAGACCGCCAGCGCCGCATCGCCCTCGAACTTGTTGACGAAGCCCCGGTGACGATCCACCTCTTCGACCACCACGGCGAAAAAACGGTTCAGCAGGTCGACGACCTGCTTGGGCGGCTGGGACGCGGCGAGCTCCGTCGACCCGACGAGATCGATGAAGAACACGGCGACGTCACGCTCCTCGCCCCCGAGCTCCGGATTCTTCGCCAGGGCCGCCTCGGCCACCTCCATGCCGACGTGACGACCGAACAGATCGCGGATGCGATCCCGCTCGGACAGCCCCTCCGCCATCCGGTTGAACCCGCTCTGCAGTTCACCGAGCTCGGTGCCGTCGTAGACCTCGACGCGGACGTCCAGATCACCCCGCTCGACCTCGGCCATCGCGGCGCGCACGTTGTCGATCGGCGCGGTCGTCGCCAGACCCCCGAGTAACGAGAGTGCGAACCCGAAGACGAGCGTAATGCCCCCGAGGGCCAGGATCGCCACGGCGAATTGCGTCGCCGTCGTGTCGTTCCGGATGAACGACGCGATCGCGATGACCATCAACCCCGCCACCGGAACGCCGGTACCCAGCAGCCAGGTGAGAATCGACCGCCCCATGACACCCGCGATCCGGATGCGTCGGGGGTCGCCGTACTCGAGGGCGCGCGCGGCGGCCGGCCGCAGAGCGAATTCGGTGAGCAGATAACTGAACGCGCACACGGTGGCGCCGCCGAAGGCGATGGTGAACGCCACCTTCGGGATCGAGTTGGGATCGATGATGCCGTCCGCGGTCGTCACCAGAATCAGGCCGACGATCCACAGGCCGATCTGCAGCCGCGTCAACCGCCACGGCATCGCGAGGGTGCGGCGCTGTTCCTTGGGGGTCGGCGGACGGTCCTCGATCGCCCACCGCAGACCCTTCACCGTGCGCTTGGTCCCCCAGAACACACCGATGAGGAAAGCCACCAGCAGATAGGTCGGGATGAGGATGAAGTTCACCCACCAGTACTCCCGTGGCGTCACCACGTTCGGTCCGGGGACCACCACGCTGATGAGCGCCCCGACGATCACCGCGCCGATGGCGTTGGCGCCGAGCAGGAACACCGTCAGCAGGACCTGCACGCGGATGCGGCGGCGGCGCGGCGATTCGTCCGTGTGGCCCAGCAACGGGCTGCCCAGCGGGGCGATGGAACGGCGGGGTTTCTGCGGCATGGTGGGGTGAGAGTAACCCGAGTCGCTGACGGCGGGGCCGCAGGAGAACGCGAACGTCGTGAACCCCGGTTGTCGGACCCCCGGGTCATGATCCGGGCCATGACCACGTCCCGCGTTCTGCTGACCCATGCGTCCGAAGGCGAGCCCGTTCTCGATCTCGCGACGGGCGACCTGTCGTTCGACGGGATGGCGTGGCACTTCCCGGCCGACCTGCAGGACGGCGACGTGGTCGTGCACGTCGCGCGCGGCCGACGAACGGCGGTGGTCAGCGTGGCCACGGTCGTCCGGCGCGCAGGCGAACCTGCCTACTACGCGCACGAGGACCTGCTGTCGCGGCCGGTCGTGGACACGACCTTCTGGCGGGCGACCGCCCGCGCGCTCCCCACCCGGTCGGTGATCCTGCACGACGGCGAGCGATGGCTGGACGACTTGGAGCGGCTCCGATACCTCCCCGCGCCCTGGCCCGTTCTCGACGCGTCCGCATGCACCGATCCCGCCCGCATCCAGCGGGCCGTCCTCGAGGACGGCGACGTCGCGGACACCGGCCGGTGCGCAGTCTGTCGTCGCCCGCTGTCGATAACACACCCCCACCTCGAGGGTGCGGCCCTGTCCTTCGTCTGCGACCGCTGCCACGACACGCTGCACCATCCGTTCGGACCGACCGTCGCCGGCCTGGCAGCCCATCACGCGCCCGTGTGTCCCCGGTGCGGCAGCCGCGACACGGTCGAGATTCTCTACGGGATGCCCCCGGGTCCGGTGCCGGACGACGTCCCCATCGGCGGATGCGTTCTCGACCCGAGCGGGCCCGACCTGGCCTGTCGGACGTGCGGTCACTGGTTCCGCTCGGACCGGCTCGAGCCGGCGTAGGCGGAGGCTGCCGCGGGGTACCCCCACCCCATGCCGGAACTACCCGAAGTCGAGAACGCGCGCCAGGTCGTCGAGAAGGCGCTGCATCGCGTGATCACGGACGTCGACGACCGCGACGAGTTCGAATGCCGTCCGCACCTGCCCGGCGATATCGCCGGCGCGCTGAAGGGGGGCAGCTCGTCGCGGCGCATCGGCGCGGCAAGGCCATGTGGTGCGACACGGTCGACGCCGACGGGAACGCAGGGCCGGCACTCGGTATCCACCTGGGGATGGGTGGCCGCATCATCGTGACCGCACCCGACGGTGAATCGACCTCACGCTACGGCGGCGGCGATCCCCACGTCGGCGAGCGCGAGACCGACAAACCCGAATGGACGCGGTTCTCCCTGACCTTCGAGGACGGCGGACAGCTGCGACTGTTCGACAAGCGACGGTTGGGACGGGTCCGTCTCGACCCCGACGTCGACGCACTCGGGCCCGACGCGGCGGAGGTCGGACGGGAGGAGTTCCGGTCGCGGATCCAGGCGAGCACCGCGCCGATCAAGGCGCGTCTGTTGGACCAGTCCGTGGTGGCCGGCATCGGCAATCTGCTGGCCGACGAGGTGCTGTGGCGCGCAAGCATCTCCCCGTCCCGACGGTCGAAAACCCTCGACGACGACACCGTCGACGAGCTCCGGGTGGTGCTGCGCCGCGCAATCCGGTCCGCGATCGCCAAGGGAGGCGTGCACACGGGGGAGATCATTCCGTTCCGGAAGGCCGACGCCACGTGCCCGCGGTGCGGGGCTCCGATGTCGCGTGGAACGGTCGGCGGCCGCACCACGTGGTGGTGCTCCAACGAACAGGCCTGAAACGCACTGAACCCCCCGACCGTGTGGTCGGGGGGTTCGGTGGAATGGTTGTTCGGCGGTGTCCT
The DNA here is from genome assembly GCF_001620025.1 of Rhodococcus sp. PBTS 1. Classification (NCBI taxonomy): domain Bacteria; kingdom Bacillati; phylum Actinomycetota; class Actinomycetes; order Mycobacteriales; family Nocardiaceae; genus Rhodococcus; species Rhodococcus sp. PBTS 1. The sequence continues at coordinate 907,130 of NZ_CP015219.1, read as the reverse complement.
ACTCTCCCACACCCTGTCGGGTGCAGTACCATCGGCGCTGGAGGGCTTAGCTTCCGGGTTCGGAATGGGTCCGGGCGTTTCCCGCTCCGCTATGGCCGCCGTAACTCTGTGAAACTGTCACATCCCCCGGTGTCGGTGGGGGTGGTGTGTTGTTTCAGATACTGCACAGTGGACGCGTAGCTTCTTCGTGGTAAGTCCTCGGCCTATTAGTACCAGTCACCTGCACCCATTGCTGGGCTTCCAGTTCTGGCCTATCAACCCGGTGGTCTGCCGGGGGCCTTACCCCCTCTGGGGGGTGAGAAACCTCATCTTGGAACAGGCTTCCCGCTTAGATGCTTTCAGCGGTTATCCCTTCCGAACGTAGCCAACCAGCAGTGCTCCTGGTGGAACAACTGGCACACCAGAGGTTCGTCCGTCCCGGTCCTCTCGTACTAGGGACAGCCTTCCTCAAGTTTCTTCACGCGCGCGGCGGATAGAGACCGAACTGTCTCACGACGTTCTAAACCCAGCTCGCGTGCCGCTTTAATGGGCGAACAGCCCAACCCTTGGGACCTACTCCAGCCCCAGGATGCGACGAGCCGACATCGAGGTGCCAAACCATCCCGTCGATATGGACTCTTGGGGAAGATCAGCCTGTTATCCCCGGGGTACCTTTTATCCGTTGAGCGACACCGCTTCCACTTGCCGGTGCCGGATCACTAGTCCCGACTTTCGTCCCTGCTCGACCTGTCAGTCTCACAGTCAAGCTCCCTTGTGCACTTGCACTCGACACCTGATTGCCAACCAGGCTGAGGGAACCTTTGGGCGCCTCCGTTACATTTTGGGAGGCAACCGCCCCAGTTAAACTACCCACCAGGCACTGTCCCTGAACCAGATCATGGTCCGAGGTTGAGGTATCCAATACGATCAGAGTGGTATTTCAACAACGACTCCACACACACTGGCGTGCATGCTTCACAGTCTCCCACCTATCCTACACAAACCGAACCGAACACCAATACCAAGCTGTAGTGAAGGTCCCGGGGTCTTTTCGTCCTGCCGCGCGTAACGAGCATCTTTACTCGTAATGCAATTTCGCCGAGTCTATGGTTGAGACAGCTGAGAAGTCGTTACGCCATTCGTGCAGGTCGGAACTTACCCGACAAGGAATTTCGCTACCTTAGGATGGTTATAGTTACCACCGCCGTTTACTGGGGCTTAAATTCTCAGCTTCGCCACCACGAGGGTGGCTGACCGGTCCTCTTAACCTTCCAGCACCGGGCAGGCGTCAGTCCGTATACATCGTCTTACGACTTCGCACGGACCTGTGTTTTTAGTAAACAGTCGCTTCTCACTGGTCTCTGCGACCCACACCAGCTCACACTGCAAGAGTGATCACCAGCAGGGGTCCCCCTTCTCCCGAAGTTACGGGGGCATTTTGCCGAGTTCCTTAACCATAGTTCTCTCGATCGCCTTGGTATTCTCTACCTGACCACCTGTGTCGGTTTGGGGTACGGGCCGTGTACCAACTCACTAGAGGCTTTTCTCGGCAGCATAGGATCACTGAATTCGCCTCATTCGGCTACGCATCACCTCTCAGGCTCATGTGAACGGCGGATTTGCCTACCGTTCGCCCTACAGGCTTACACCAGTACAACCACTGACTGGCCCAGCTACCTTCCTGCGTCACCCCATCGCTTGACTACTACCAGGAAAGGTCCCGTGCATCACTCCACCAGGCACCCGAAGGTGCTCACGGAAGATCTGGACGGTTAGTACTCCTGATTCGTCATGGGCGCGGATACACGGGTACGGGAATATCAACCCGTTGTCCATCGACTACGCCTGTCGGCCTCGCCTTAGGTCCCGACTCACCCTGGGCGGATTAACCTGGCCCAGGAACCCTTGGTCATTCGGCGGACGAGTTTCTCACTCGTCTTTCGCTACTCATGCCTGCATTCTCACTCGCGTGGCCTCCACACCTGGATCACTCCGGCGCTTCCCCGGCCACACGACGCTCCCCTACCCACCCACACACCTGGCCCACCATCCGCAGACGATGGACGGGATACATGTGAGTGCCGCGGCTTCGGCGGTGTACTTGAGCCCCGCTACATTGTCGGCGCAAAATCACTTGACCAGTGAGCTATT